>NZ_JAJMLW010000006.1 GCF_022669055.1 Adlercreutzia faecimuris | reverse complement strand
CGCCGGCGCCGCGCGCCCCGCGGGCGCCGCGACGGTGCCGCCCCGGGCGCGCCGCTACGCCGTGCGCGAGCTCGCCGGCTACGAGGCCCCCGAGGCCCCCGACCCCGCCGTCGCCGACGCCGCCGCGCGGCTCGCGTGCGGCAGGCGGGCCTACCGGGCGGCCAAGCGCGCCTTCGACGTGGCGTTCAGCGCGCTCGTGCTCGTCGCCTTCTCGTGGCTCTACCTGATCATCGCCGTGGCCGTGAAGCTCGACGACCCGTCGGGCCCGGTCATCTTCCGCCAGACGCGCGTGGGCCGCGGCGGCCGCGAGTTCACCATGTACAAGTTCCGCTCGATGCGCCCCGACGCCGAGGAGCGCCTCGAGTCCCTGCGCTCGATGAACGAGAAGACGGGCCCCGTCTTCAAGATGCGCGAGGACCCGCGCGTGACGCGGGTGGGCCGCGTGATAAGGAAGCTCTCGCTCGACGAGCTGCCCCAGTTCGCGAACGTGCTCAGGGGCGACCTGTCGGTGGTGGGGCCCCGCCCGGCCCTGCCCTCCGAGGTGGCCGCCTACACCCCGCGCCAGCGCCAGCGCCTGCTGGTTCGCCAGGGGCTCACCTGCTACTGGCAGACCCGCATGAACCGGGACGACCTCACCTTCGACGAGTGGGTCGACCTGGACCTGCTCTACATCGAGCAGTGCGGGATATGGGCCGACCTCAAGCTGATCATCCAGACGGTGGGCGTCGTGCTCAGCGCGCAGGGGAGGTGACGTGAGGGACGTCTTCATCATAGGGTGCAAGGGGATCCCGGCCGCCTACGGCGGCTTCGAGACCTTCGTGGAGAGGCTCACCGAGCACCGGTCGTCCCCGGACATCCGGTACCACGTCGCCTGCGCCGTCGACGGCGCCCCCGCCGAGCCCGAGTTCGAGCACAACGGGGCCCGCTGCTTCCGCGTCCCCTGGCGCCCGCTCGGGGCCGCCCGCGCCGTCACCTACGACCTGGACGCCCTCGGGCAGGCCGTCCGCTACGCGGAGGAGGGGGGCCTCGAGGCGCCCGTCTTCTACGTGCTGGCCTGCCGCATCGGCCCCTTCGTCGGGCGCTACGCGCGGCGCATCCGCGCGCTCGGCGGGACGCTCATGGTGAACCCGGACGGCCACGAGTGGCTGCGGGCCAAGTGGAGCGCGCCGGTGCGCGCCTACTGGAAGCTCTCCGAGCGCCTCATGGCCAAGCACGCCGACCTGCTCGTGTGCGACAGCCTGACCATCGAGTCCTACATCCGCGGGGAGTACGCGCGCTACTCGCCGAGGACGGCCTACGTCGCCTACGGCGCCGACGCGCGGCCCTCGGCGCTGGCCGACGACGACCCGGCGTGGAGGGGCTGGCTGTCCGAGCGCGGGCTGGAGCCGGGCGGCTACTACCTCGTGGTCGGCCGCTTCGTGCCGGAGAACAACTACGAGACCATGATCCGCGAGTTCATGGCGTCGGGCACGGGGCGCGACTTCGCGCTCGTGACCGGCGTGGACGGAGGCTTCCTCGAGGAGCTCGAGCGCAGGACGGGCTTCAGGTCCGACCCCAGGATCAAGTTCGTCGGCACCGTCTACGACCAGGAGCTGCTGAAGAAGGTGCGCGAGGGCGCCTTCGCCTACCTCCACGGCCACGAGGTCGGGGGCACCAACCCCAGCCTGCTCGAGGGCATGGCCTCCACCGGCCTGTGCCTGCTGCTCGACGTGGGCTTCAACCGCGAGGTCGCCGGCGACGCCGCCCT
>NZ_JAJMLW010000005.1 GCF_022669055.1 Adlercreutzia faecimuris | reverse complement strand
AGCACCCCCCATGAGCGGAACGCCCTACCCTCCCACGGGCTACCCCGCAGTACTCTCGGCGATGGGGGGCTTAACTTCCGGGTTCGGAATGGGACCGGGTGATCCCCCCCTCCATGGTTCCGCTCATGGGAGGTGCTCCCACGAGGGGGCCCGTCCCGCGGGCCCTGACGGCTGCATGCGCGTGGCGGCGACGATCGGAAACGTTTGTAACATGTTGAGATGAAGAGCTCGGGCTATTAGTAGCGCTCGCCTGAGCAGGTCGCCCTGCTTGCAGCTGCGCCCTATCGACCTCGTGGTCTACGAGGGCCCTTACCGGAAAGGGAGCTCATCTCGGAGGCGGCTTCCCACTTAGATGCCTTCAGCGGTTATCCGTGCCGGACGTAGCTAGGCGGCGGTGCCGTTGGTCGACAACCGCGTCACCAGAGGTCCGTCCACCCCGGTCCTCTCGTACTAGGGGCAGATCTCCTCAACTCCCTTGCGCCCGCGGAGGATAGGGACCGAACTGTCTCACGACGTTCTGAACCCAGCTCGCGTACCGCTTTAAATGGCGAACAGCCATACCCTTGGGACCGACTTCAGCCCCAGGATGCGATGAGCCGACATCGAGGTGCCAAACCTTGCCGTCGATGTGGACTCTTGGGCAAGATCAGCCTGTTATCCCCGGAGTACCTTTTATCCGTTGAGCGACGGCCATTCCACTCTGAGCCGCCGGATCACTAGAACCGACTTTCGTCTCTGCTCGGCTTGTGGGCCTCGCAGTCAAGCCCGCTTGTACTCTTGCGCTCTGCGGACGGTTGCCGACCGTCCTGAGCGGACCTTACGCGCGCCTCCGTTACAGTTTGGGAGGCGACCGCCCCAGTCAAACTACCCGCCTGGCACGGTCCGCGCGCCGGATCACGGCCGCGCGTTAGGCAGCCGGCACGACGAGGGCGGTATTCCAAGGTCGCCTCCACGGGGGCTTGCGCCCCCGCTTCTCAGGCTCCCGCCTATCCTCTACACGTCGTACCAACTGCCAATGCCAAGCTGCAGTAAAGGTTCACGGGGTCTTTCCGTCCTTCCGCGGGTAGTTCGCATCTTCACGAACAGTACAATTTCACCGGGTCCATGGTTGAGACAGCGCCCAAATCGTTACGCCATTCGTGCAGGTCGGAACTTACCCGACAAGGAATTTCGCTACCTTAGGACCGTTATAGTTACGGCCGCCGTTTACCGGGGCTTGGCTTCAGGGCTTCGCGTTGCCGCTAACTCATCCGCGTAACCTTCCGGCACCGGGCAGGCGTCAGACCCTATACTTCGTCTTACGACTTGGCAGAGTCCTGTGTTTTTGATAAACAGTCGCTTGGGCCGTTTCGCTGCGGCCGCCGCCAGCTCCGCCCGCGTGGGGCCTCACCAGCAGCGGCGCTCCTTCTCCCGAAGTTACGGAGCCAGTATGCCGAGTTCCTTAACCATGGTTCTCCCGATCGCCTCGGTATGTTCTACCCGCCCACCTGTGTCGGTTTTGGTACGGGCGCCGATGGTCCTCCCTAGAGGTTTTTCTCGGAAGCATGGGCTCGCCGGCTTCGCCATGCGGCTTCGTCTCGCATCTCAGGCTCAAGTGGCCCGCTGATTTCCACGCGGACCGCCCTACGTGCTTTCACGGGGACGTCCAGAACCCCGCCCGGCTACCCTTCTCCGTCGCCCCCTCGGTAGATAACGGCCCATCAGCGGTACGGGAATGTCGACCCGTTGCGCATCGGCTACGCCTTCCGGCCTCGCCTTAGCTCCCGACTGACCCTGGGAGGATTAGCCTTGCCCAGGAACCCTTAGGCTTACGGCGGCTGGGTTTCTCGCCCAGCTCTCGTTACTCATGCCAGCATTCTCACCTCCCAGCCCTCCACCCGCGGTCGCCCGCGAGCTTCCCCGGCCTGGGAGAGCTCCCCTACCAATGAAAAGTTTCATTCCGCCGCTTCGGCGCATCGCTTAGCCCCGTGAATTGTCGGCGCATGTCCACTCGACCAGTGAGCTGTTACGCACTCTTTAAATGCATGGCTGCTTCTAAGCCAACATCCTGGTTGTCTGGGCAGACGCACATCCTTTGCCACTCAGCGATGACTTGGGGGCCTTAGCGGGCGGTCTGGGCTGTTTCCCTCTCGAGCACACAGCTTAGCCCACATGCTCTGACTCCCGGCCTGTGAACCCATGGCATTCGGAGTTCGGTTCCCGTCGGTAGGCGGTGAAGCCCCCTCAGGGATCCGGTGGCTCTACCACCATGGGTGAACGGCCGAGGCTAGCCCTAAAGCTATTTCGGGGAGAACGAGATATCTCCGGGTTTGATTGGCCTTTCACCCCTATCCACAGGTCATCCCCTCCGTTTTCAACCGAAGTGGGTTCGGCCCTCCACGGGGTCTTACCCCCGCTTCAGCCTGCCCATGGATAGCTCACCCGGCTTCGCGTCTGCAGCATGCGACTGAATCGCCATCTTAAAGGCTCGCTTTCGCTGCGGCTCGTTTCAAAACTTAACCTCGCCGCATACCGCAACTCGCTGGCTCATTCTACAAAAGGCACGCCGTCACAGCGCAAGGCTGCTCCGACTGCTTGTAGGCGCACGGTTTCAGGTACTGTTTCACTCCCCTCTCGGGGTGCTTTTCACCTTTCCCTCACGGTACTGGTGCGCTATCGGTCACAGGAGAGTGTTTAGCCTTGGAGGGTGGTCCCCCCTGCTTCGGACCGGGTTTCACGTGTCCGGCCCTACTCGGGAAATCCCCACGCGGGGGCGTCGGTTTCGCGTACGGGGCTCTTACCCGCTGCGGCCGGCCCTTCCATGCCGTTCCGCTACCGACGCCCTTTGTGACCGCGCCCGAGGAGGCAGTCCTCGGGGCGGGGCTCCCACGACCCCCGGGCGGCAACGCCTGCCGCTTACACGCGCCCGGGTTTGGGCTCGCGCGCTTTCGCTCGCCGCTACTCGCGCGATCTCGGTTGATTTCTCTTCCTCCGGGTACTTAGATGTTTCAGTTCCCCGGGTTGTCCCCCCGCGCCTATTTGATTCAGCGCGGGGCAGCTGGGCATGACCCCAGCTGGGTTCCCCCATTCGGAGACCCACGGATCAAAGCGTGTGTGCCGCTCCCCGTGGCTTATCGCAGCTTGCCGCGTCCTTCATCGACTTCCTGTGCCAAGGCATCCGCCGTGCGCCCTTGGTATCTTCATCTACCGTCCAAGGTTCGCACGGAGAAGCAAGGTAGTTGCTTCTCCAGATACTTTGAACTTGTGTTCAAACATACGTTTGCGATCGTATTGTCTGTCCATGACGCGAACCACCTCTACTTCAATGCAAACGCATTGGGATTGTGGTTTCGTATCATGGTTTCCGTGACTTGTCGTCACGCGCTATGCAACTGTCAAGGTGCGCGGGGCGGAGCCCCGAGGGCCGGATGCTGCGGACGGTCAGGGGACGCGACCCCTCGTGAGATAGGTTTGATGGTCTTCCGGGAGCGGGGAGCTCCATGCTCGACCCGCCTCGGACTCCTACGAGTCTCCCTAGAAAGGAGGTGATCCAGCCGCACCTTCCGGTACGGCTACCTTGTTACGACTTCACCCCCCTTACCCTCCACACCTTCGACGCCTCCGCCCCCAGAGGGGTTCGGCCGGCGGCTTCGGGTGCAGACGACTCGGGTGGTGTGACGGGCGGTGTGTACAAGGCCCGGGAACGTATTCACCGCGGCATGCTGATCCGCGATTACTAGCAACTCCGACTTCACGCAGGCGGGTTGCAGCCTGCGATCCGAACTGGGGCCGGCTTTGCGGGATTCGCTCCCCCTCGCGGGGTGGCGGCCCTCTGTACCGGCCATTGTAGCACGTGTGCAGCCCAGGGCATAAGGGGCATGATGACTTGACGTCGTCCCCACCTTCCTCCGGCTTGACGCCGGCAGTCTCCCATGAGTCCCCAACTCAATGCTGGCAACATGGGACAGGGGTTGCGCTCGTTGCGGGACTTAACCCAACATCTCACGACACGAGCTGACGACAGCCATGCACCACCTGCGCAGGCTCCTCTCGGCCACCGGGTTTCCCCGGCTTCACCTGCATGTCAAGCCCTGGTAAGGTTCTTCGCGTTGCTTCGAATTAAGCCACATGCTCCGCTGCTTGTGCGGGCCCCCGTCAATTCCTTTGAGTTTTAGCCTTGCGGCCGTACTCCCCAGGCGGGGCGCTTAATGCGTTGGCTGCGGCACGGAGGGATGGCCCCCCCACACCTAGCGCCCATCGTTTACGGCTGGGACTACCAGGGTATCTAATCCTGTTCGCTCCCCCAGCTTTCGCGCCTCAGCGTCAGTGCCGGCCCAGAGAGCTGCCTTCGCCATCGGTGTTCTTCCCGATATCTGCGCATTCCACCGCTACACCGGGAATTCCGCTCTCCTCTACCGCACTCGAGCCGCCCAGTTCGGAACCCGGCCCGGGGTTGAGCCCCGGGGTTAGAGGTCCCGCTTAGGCGGCCGCCTACGCGCGCTTTACGCCCAATGAATCCGGATAACGCTCGCTCCCTACGTATTACCGCGGCTGCTGGCACGTAGTTAGCCGGAGCTTCTTCTGCAGGTACCGTCAATATCTTCCCTGCTGAAAGCGGTTTACAACCCGAGGGCCGTCATCCCGCACGCGGCGTTGCTGCGTCAGGGTTCCCCCCATTGCGCAAAATTCCCCACTGCTGCCTCCCGTAGGAGTCTGGGCCGTATCTCAGTCCCAATGTGGCCGATCGCCCTCTCAGGCCGGCTACCCATCGCGGGCTAGGTGGGCCGTTACCCCGCCTACTACCTAATGGGCCGCGACCCCATCCCGCGCCGTCTCGGCTTTCCCGCCGGCCCCATGCGGGGCCCGCGGAGTATCCGGTATTAGCCGCCGTTTCCAGCGGTTGTCCCGGAGCGCGGGGCAGGTTGGTCACGTGTTACTCACCCGTTCGCCACTTCATACACGCCCGAAGGCGTCTTCATCGTTCGACTTGCATGTGTTAGGCACGCCGCCAGCGTTCATCCTGAGCCAGGATCAAACTCTCCGTTCAAAGCGCGGCCCGCAGGCCGCGTCCGGTTCGCTTGATACAAGCTGAAAAGTTGTCTCATCCGCCCTCCGCCCCGAGGGGCTTCAGGCCGAATCGACGAGGTCAAAATGTCCGTCTGACACTATTCGATCCATCTCGAAATTCATCCACAGTATCCGGTTCTCAAGGTTCCGCGCTCGCCGCTCTCGCGTGCGGCGCAAGGAGATACTTTACTCGGCTTGCTCCTTCGTGTCAA
>NZ_JAJMLW010000004.1 GCF_022669055.1 Adlercreutzia faecimuris | reverse complement strand
TGTCCGTCTGACACTATTCGATCCATCTCGAAATTCATCCACAGTATCCGGTTCTCAAGGTTCCGCGCTCGCCGCTCTCGCGTGCGGCGCAAGGAGATACTTTACTCGGCTTGCTCCTTCGTGTCAAGACGTTCACACAATCTTGACAACTCGGTTTCGCGTTCGGCGATTGCTCGCCTTGGCCCTGCCGGCTGCCTCCCTCTCCCGAAAAAGACAGCTTGCATATATTACTGCTCTGAGCCGAACGCGCAAGGGGGTATTTCACGCTCCACAGTTCCTGCACATCCCTCGAAACGGCATCGACACGGCGCTCTCCCCTGCCTGAAAGGCAGGCGGTTCGGCGGGCGACGGAAGCGGCCACCATATGCAGGGGGCCGCGTGGCGCGACCCCCTGCATCTATACCTATATAAGAGTGCGGTGACCCTCAGGCGCCATCGTGATGACCGGAACCGTGGCCCGCGCCCTGCTGGCCGCGACCTGTGCCGCCGGCGCCGTGGCCGGCTCCTCCCCCACCCCCGGCGCCATGGCCGCCGCGGCCCGCATCGGGCGAGGACGCGTCCTCCGCCGAGTCGTCGTGACCCGCACAGGCGTCGATGCGGTCGTGCAGCTCGCGCATGGTCATGGCCGCGCACTCGTCGAGGGTGAGAGACGGATCCAACGCGACGAGCTCCTGGGCCGCCTGGTAGCGGGCCATGCCCATGCCGGCCGCGGACGCCTGGTCGCGCACCTCCACGTCGACGGCCGCACAGGAGTGGTCGCAGGGAAGCGCGGCCAGGGCGGCATCGGCGTCGGCGGTCAGGCGATCGGCCAGGGCGGCGTCCGTCGACGCGACGCTCACCGCCACGAGCGAACCGACGTCGGCGTAGGCGGCGAAGGGAGCGCTGGCCGCGAGCGCGTCGAGGGCGTCAGGGCACGGGCGGCCGACGAGGGACACGTCCTCGAGGAGGGCGCGGCCGTCGTCGTTGAGGGGCTCGGCGGCCACGACGATGTCGAAGCAGTTGACGGCCAGCTCGATGGAGGGGTTCACGTCGATGCCGATATAGGCGACAGGGTGGCGATAGGCCGTCACGAGGCCGAAGCCCGCCAGGGCCAGGATGAGGCAGGCCGCCACCGCGGCGAGGGCGCGCCGGCGCGGGCGGCGGCGGGCGGCGGCACGCACCGCCTCGGACGGGACGGGGGCGCCGGCCTGCTGCTGGGCACGGGCCTCCTCGATGGCCTTCAGGGTGCGGGCCCGGAGGGCCTCGGGGGCATGCTGCGCGTCGAGGGCGCGACGCACGCGGTCGTTGAGGTCGGTCATGCCAGCACCTCCTTCAGCTGCTTGCGGCCCCGCGATATCCAGGAGTAGACGGTGTTGACGGGCGCGTCCACCAGGGCGGCTATCTCGGGGGCGGTGTAACCCTCGTAGAGGGCGAGGTAGAGCGGGGTGCGCGGCGGGTCGTCGAGGGCGCGCATGGCGTCGATGACCTCGTGGACGGCGGAGCCGGGCTGCTCTTCCGGATCGCTCGCCGCGACGAGCTGGTCGAGGCCCTCGTCGAGGCCCACGTTGGTGCGACGGGAGGCCCGGCGCAGCATGTCGCGGCAGGCGTTCGTCGCCACGCGGATGAGCCAGGCCTTGCGATGCTCGTCGCCCTCGAAGGCCGTGGCGTCGGCCAGCGCATAGCGCATGAACGTGTCCTGGAAGGCATCCTGGGCATCGGCCTCATGGCGTAGCGACAGGAGGCAGACGCGCCAGACGGTGTCGCCGTGGCGCTCCATGGCCTGCTCTATGTCGTCGCCGGGACGCACCGCGCGAGGGGCCGGGCCGTCGGGCTAGCGGCGGCAGCCGTGGCCGTGGCCGCCGTGGTGGGCGCCGCGGCCGTAGCCAGCGCCGTTGCCGGGGGCCGCGCCGGCGCCCGAGCCGCGGTTGTCGCACACGCCGTCGCCGTCGGCGTCAGCATAGCCGGGGCAGGCCGTGTTACCGGAGCCGTAGTTGTCGCAGGCGCCGTCGCTGTCGGCATCGGCATAGCCGGGGCAGCCCGGGACGTAGGCGCCGGAGCCCTGGCGCGGGGTGCGCGCACCGTAGTTGTCGCAGGTGCCGTCGCCGTCGGCGTCGACGTAGCCGGGGCAGGCGTCCGGGCAGCCGTGGCCGTAGTTGTCGCAGATGCCGTCGGCGTCCTTATCGGCGAAGCCGGGGCAGGCGGCTAGGGCCGCGCGCGCGGGGACGGCCGAGGACACGGCGGACGCGGCGGCGGACGCGGGCGCCCAGGCAGCGAAGGCGACGGCGGGGACGGCCAGCACGGCGAGCGCCACGGCGGCGGCGAGGGCGATCAGGGATTTTCTCATGGTTCCTCCTCGGGGGTCTCTCTCGTTCCTCACTGGTAATACGAATGAGAAGCGGAGATCCTTGCAAGGATATCAGAGAAAAGGCGGATTTTTTCTTGGCGGGGAGTGAAACGAAAGGGGGCGCCTCTTGGCGCCCCTTTGGCTAGATGAGCTTGGCGAACTTTCGCTTGCCTACTTGGATGGTGGCGCCGGCCAGGAGGGCCGGATCGACGTTGTAGGCCTTGGCGGGCAGGGGCTCGCCGTTGACCTTGACGCCGCCGCCGTCGATGAGGCGGCGCGCCTCGCCGACGCTGGGGGCCAGGCCGGCCTCGTGCAGCAGCTTCGCCACGTAGACCAGGCCCTCGTCGTTGGGGGTGAGGTCGGCGGCGAACTCGGGGATGTCGGCCGGGGCCTCGTGCTTCTTGAAGACGAGGTCGAACTGCTCCTCAGCCGCCTGGGCCGCGGCCTCGTCGTAGTAGGAGGCCACGATGTTGCGGGCCAGGGCGCGCTTCACCTTGTTCGGGTGCAGCGTATCGTCGGCGAGCCCCGCCTCGATGGCGTCGATCTCGTCGACCGGCACGGTGGAGGCCAGGCGGTGGTACTTCACCATGAGCTCGTCGGGGATGGACATGACCTTCCCGAACATGTCGGCCGGCTCGTCGGTGAGCCCGATGTAGTTGCCGTAGCTCTTCGACATCTTCTTCACGCCGTCGGTGCCCTCGAGCAGGGGCAACGTCAGGCACACCTGGGGCTCCATGCCCATCTTCTCCATGAGCTCGCGGCCGGCCAGCAGGTTGAAGAGCTGGTCGGTGCCGCCGAGCTCCACGTCGGCCTTGATGACCACCGAGTCGTAGGCCTGCATGACCGGGTAGAGGAACTCGTGCAGGCTGATGGGCTGGCTGTTGGCGTAGCGGTTGCGGAAGTCGTCGCGCTCGAGGATGCGGGCCACGGTGAAGTTGCTGAGCAGCTTCAGCAGCGCCTCCATGTCGAGGGAGAGGATCCACTCGGAGTTGTAGCGCAGGGTGGTCTTGGCGGGGTCGAGCACCTTGAAGGCCTGGTCGACGTAGGTCTGGGCGTTGGCGTCGATCTGCTCGCGCGAGAGCTGCGGGCGGGTGGAGTTGCGCCCGGACGGGTCGCCGATGAGCGCGGTGCCGTCGCCGATGATGAGCGTGACCTGGTGGCCGAGGTCCTGGAACTGGCGCAGCTTGCGCAGGGGCACGGCGTGGCCCAGGTGGATGTCGGGGGCCGTGGGGTCGACGCCCAGCTTGATGTTGAGCGGCTCGCCGCGCTTGAGCTTATCGAGCAGGGCCGACTCGGGCACGATCTGGGCGGCGCCGGATCGGATGATGTGGAGCTGTTCTTCGGGGGTTATCGGACTCATCTCCTTGGGGCGGGGTCGGTTGACGTCTGGGGAGCCATTCTAGCGCAGCGGGCGGCACCGGGGCTAGGACACGCCGCGGAAGAGGTGGCCGGAGGTGGTGTCGGGCATCTTCGCCACGGAGTTGCCGTCGCGCTGGGCCACCTTGAGGGCACGCACCACGCGGCCGACGGCCTGGGCGGACTCCTCGACGTTCATGAGCGTGGTGTCCACCATGAACGACGACACGCCGGCGGCGAGGAGCTCGGGCAGGGCCTGGGCCACGTCGAGGCGCACGCTGTTGTAGAGGTGGCTGCGGCCGAGCGCGTCGGTCACCACGGGGAACTCGAAGCCCTTGCGATCCTTGAGGTGGTGCGGCGTGCGGCGGCGCGGGCAGGCGGCGCAGTCCTGGTTGCAGGGGCCCTGGCTCATGAGCAGGCAGTGCTCCGTGACCATGAGCTCCTGGGAGCCGATAACCGTGAGGCCGAGCTCCACCGGCTTGTCGCGGCCGAGCTCCTCGATCTGGCGCAGGGTGAGCTCGGGCGAGAGCCACACGCGCCGGGCGCCGAAGGCAGCGCACACGTCGAGGGACAGCCCGTTGGCCACGGGCAGGTGCGGCCCCACCTCGACGATGGCGCCCGCGTCGGCGGCGCGCTCGAGGGCAGCCAGGCTGTCGGCCAGCACGGGGCGGCCCTCCTCCACGTAGCGCCACACGTCGTAGCCGACGCGCGCCTCGCGGGAGCAGCCCTCGGCGTCGTGGTCGGCCACGGGCAGGGCGACAGCGCACTGCTTGGGGTAGCCCGCCTGCTCGGCGGTGGCGGAGAGCTGGCCGGCGATGACGGCCTCGCCGCGCCGGTAGTTGAGGGCGGGGACGAAGATGACCTCGGCGCCGGCGCGCTTGGCGGCGCGGGCGCAGGCGGGGTTGGTGGCCCAGGCGGCCACGGTGCAGCCGGCCACGCGGGCCTCGGGCAGCGGGTCGCGCGGGGTGACGCGGGGCAGCACGCGATCGCGGGTGCCGGCGAGGAGGGCCGCGCCCAGGGCGTCGAGGGCCGCGGCGCGCACGTGATGCAGCTGCGAGAAGCCGATGCCGACGCCCTCGTCCAGGTCGACGGCCAGGTCGGTGAGGACGTAGGGGGTCGAGCCCAGGCGGTCGACGTGGGCGCGCACGTCATCGGCAGTGACGGCCTTGGTGCGGGCCGGCTCCACGACGGGGCCCTCGGCCGTGCCGAGGGGGGCCGGGGCGCTAGGCGCGCGGTCGGCCAGGCGGCGGGCGGCCGCGCGGGTGCCGAGGGCGGCGTCGGCCGGCAGGTCGGCGGGGGCAGCCGGGGCGAAGCTCACACGCAGCGGCTCGCCGATGCGCAGGGCCACCGTCCCGCGCACGGCCACGCGAGGCGCGAGCGCGTCGTCGGCGTAGGCGGCCTCGGCGGACCGCACGCGGAAGACACGGTCGCCCGCCTTGACGCCGCGCACCCTCCCGTCGAGGGGGATGCGCACCCGGCCCTGGCGGTCGGCCTCGGCAGAGGCCAGCGTAACGGCGCCGTGGCCCTTCCGCGTCCAGAACTCCACCACGTCGCCGGCGGCCAGGGGCACGGTCGGCTTGAGGAGGGCCGCCCCGTCCCGCACCTCGGCCACGCGCCCGACGGGCACGCCGCGGTTGTTGGGGCGCTGGTAGCTCATCATGGCGTTGCCGCGCTCGCCCTCGAGGTAGCCGGTGGTGAAGCCGCGCGAGAACGCCTCGGCCAGGCGGGCGCGCTCGTCGTCGGTGGCCGGGATCGGGCCGGCCTGGCCCGTCTCGCGCGCGTCGAGGACGCGGTCGAGGACGGCACGGTAGACGGCCGTGACGGCGGCGACGTACTCCGGCGACTTCATGCGGCCCTCGATCTTGAGGGAGGCGACGCCCGCGTCGACCAGATCGCCGATGAGGTCGACCGCGCAGAGATCCTGGGGCGAGAGCAGGTGCTCGCCCGGCGCGTCGAGCGGCTTGCGCAGCGAGGCGCTGCGCAGCTCGAAGGGCAGGCGGCACGCCTGGGCGCAGAGCCCCCGGTTGGCCGAGCGGCCGCCGATGAGCGACGACATGAGGCACTGGCCCGAGTAGCAGATGCACAGCGCGCCGTGGGCGAAGACCTCGACCTCCATGCCGAGGGCGGCGGCATCGGACGCGAGGGCCTCCACCTCCCCCAGCGACAGCTCGCGGCCGAGGGTGACGCGGCGGGCGCCCAGGCGCGCGGCGGCGTGGATGCCAGCGGCGTTGATGGTGTTCATCTGGGTGGAGATGTGGAGCCGGGCCTCGGGCAGCGTGCGCGAGAGCTCGGAGGCCAGGCCGATGTCCTGCACGATGAAGGCGTCCGCGCCGGCCCGGTAGGCCTGGCGGGCGCACTCCAGCGCGTCGGCCACCTCGCCCGGCAGGATGACGGTGTTCATGGCCACGTAGACCTTGGCGCCGCGCAGGTGCGCGTAGGCGCAGGCCTCGCCGAGGGAGTCGATGGTGAAGTTGCCGGCGTTGCGGCGAGCGTTGAACGCCTCGAGGCCCAGGTAGACGGCATCGGCGCCGGCGGCCACGGCCGCATGGAGCGCCTCGGGGGTGCCGGCCGGGGCCAGCAGCTCGACGGAGGGACGGGCCATGGGGATCCTTTCGGTTCGGGAGGAGACGAGGGGGGCGCCGGGACGGGCCCAGGCAGGCGCGCAGGGCCGCAGGGGGACGCGCGCGGGCATGACAAGGGCCCGGACGACGCCGGGCCCTGGGGCGCGGAGCGGGGCCTAGAGCTCGGCGGCGCGGGCGTCGGCGGCCTTGAGCTGGTCGATGCCCTGGTCGTAGGTGCCCTGGATGTCCTTGATGCGCTGGTCGTAGGTGGCGTAGTCGAAGGGGTGCTCGTCGGTGGCGCTGGCGACCTCGGTGTAGAGGTCGACGTAGCCGCTGAGCGCCTCCTTGAGCGAGGCGCAGCCGTCAACGTAGTCCTGCTGGACTTCCTTGAGGGGCTCGGGCGCCTCGATGGCGACCAGGGAGTCGAGCACCTTGAAGGCGTTGTCGGCCTGGGTGCGCATGGTCACCACGTCGCCGCGGGACACGGCGTCCTCGAAGCCCTCGAGCTTCTGGGACAGGTCATCCATGGTCTGGTTGACCTGGGCCATGTACTGGCGGTTGGCCGTCTGGGCCTCGGTGGCCGGGTTGTTGGGGGCGGCGCAGCCCGCCAACGCCAGCAGCGCGCCCACGCAGAGGGCCGCCAGGGAAAACGAGATGATGCGCGTCATCTTGAAGGTGTTCATGTGCCGTCGCTCCTGTTCCGGGGCCCGCCGTGGGGCCCTGCCTTTATTATGCCGCCGGGCCGGCGAGAAGCCGACCCGGGATGGTGACTGTTACGCGTTCGTCGCGCCTAGGCGGGCTGGGAGCCGGCGCTGCGGTTGCCCGAGATGGTCGGCTGGGTGCCGCCGGTGTTCCCGCCGGTATTGCCGCCCTGGTTACCGCCGGTGTTGCCACCCGTGTTGCCGCCGGTATTACCGCCGGTGTTGCCCCCGGTGTTTCCGCCCGTGTTCCCTCCGGTGTTCCCGCCGGTGTTGCCTCCTTGGTTGCCGCCCTGGTTACCACCGGTATTGCCACCCGTGTTGCCGCCGGTATTGCCGCCGGTGTTTCCGCCCGTGTTGCCCCCGGTGTTCCCCCCGGCGTTGCCGCCCTGGTTGCCCGGGTCGGTGGTCGGCGGGGTGGTCGGGTTGGTCGTCGTGGGCGCATCGGGCGCCTCGCCGGTCTGCGCGGCCTCGCCCTGCTCCTCGGCGTCCTCGTCGCCCTTGCCGTAGTGGCCGCCGATATGGTACTCGTCGTCCTTGAAGTCCTTGATGTAGCTGGGCTTCTTGTCGGCCGTGGGGAACTTCTCGGTCTGCTGGCCCTTGAGAGCCAGGTTGAGGAAGTCGGCGAAGGTGCTGGCCGCCGTGACGCCGCCGGGGATGGACTTGGCCTTGGAGATGGGCGAGCGATCGCCCAGCCAGATGGCCACGGAGAGCTGCGGGGTGATGCCGCAGAACCAGCTGTCTTTGTAGTTGTCGGCCGTACCGGTCTTGCCGGCGGCCTCCTGGCCGAGGCTCCACAGGGCCGCGGCGCGGCCGGTGCCCGAGGTGACGACGCCCTTCATGACCTCGACGGTGGCGACGGCCACCTCCTGGTCGATGACGCGCTCGCCCTGGGGGTGGGAGTTGTCGACGATGACCTTGCCGTTGCGGTCGACCACGCGCTCGATGCACTCGGGGTCGTAGTGGGTGCCGCCGTTGGCGAGCGTCGCGTAGGCGTCGGCCATCTCGAGCGGCGTGACCTCCGAGGCGCCCAGAGTGAGGGCGCCCACCTCGTCGAGCGGCGAGGTGATGCCCAGCTTGTGGGCCATGTCGGCCACCTTGTCGGGGCCGAGCGACAGGCACAGGCGCGCGAAGGCGGTGTTGGACGACACGGCGAAGGCGCTCGCGATGGAACGGGTGCCGTAGTCGGCATAGCCGATGTTGTGCACGTCCCAGCTGGGGAACTTCTCCTGGCGGCCCGCGTCGATCAGCGTCTCGGGATCGATGCCCGCCTCGATGGCGGCGGCCAGGGTGAACGTCTTGAAGGACGACCCGGGCTGGCGGCCGACGCCGCCCTCGCCCGTGGCCATGTTGATCATGGTCTGGCCCTCGCCCGCGCCGTACTCGCCCTGGCTGACCATGGCCTTGATGTAGCCGTTGTCCGGGTCGATGGCGACGAGCGCCACCTCGAAGGGATCGCCGCCGGCCTGCTTGCGCTTCTTCTCGCAGGCCTCCTCGGCGTAGCCCTGGAGCGTCACGTCGAGGGTGGTGTAGACGGTCAGGCCGCCCTTGAACACCTCGGCGGTGGAGTAGGCGTACTTGCCGTTGGGGTCGGTCAGCTGGTTGCGCACGTAGCTGGTGAAGAACGGGTAGGCCAGGATGCCCGACTCCGAGGGCTTGTTCTCGTTGAGGGTGATGGGCTCGGCCTTGACCGCGTCGGCCTCCTCCTGGGTGATGACGTTGTTGGACACCATGCGGTCGAGCACCGTGTTGCGGCGCTTGACGGAGTTCTCCATGTTGAGCGTGGGGTCGTTGTAGGTGGGCGACTGCGGGATGCCGATGAGCGTGGCCGCCTCGTTCAGGGTGAGGTCGGTCGCGTCCTTCGAGAAGTAGCGCTGCGACGCCGCCTGGATGCCGTAGGCGCCGGCGCCGTAGTTGATGGTGTTGAGGTACATCAGCAGGATCTCGTCCTTGGTGAACTGCTCCTCCAGCTTGAGGGAGATGTAGGCCTCGCGCACCTTGCGCTTGAGGGAGATGTCATTCATCTCGTCCGCCAGGATGGTGTTGCGGACGAACTGCTGGGTGATGGTGGAGGCGCCCTCGAGCTGGCCGCCGGCCAGGTTGTTGACGAGCGCGCGGCCGATGCCGAGGATGTCGACGCCGTTGTGGGTGTAGAAGCGCTCGTCCTCGGTGGCGACGGTGCCCTTGAGGATGAGCTCGCTCACCTGGTCGATGGTGACGGGCTGGCGGTTCTCCAGCTGGAACTCGGCGAGCACGGTGGTGCCGTCGGACGCGTAGACGGTGGTGGGCTTGGCGGTGTTGTAGGCGTCGGCGTTGGCGTAGTCGGGCAGATCCTCGATCCACGCCGAGCACAGCCCGATGACGCCAGCCGTGCCGGCGACCACCACGGCCACCAGGATGGCGAGCGCCATCAGCACGCCGGTCTTCTTGTTACTGGTTCTCGTGCCCTTGCGGCCCTTGATGGCTCGGGAGCCCATGAATCACCTCCGTCGGAAAACTGCCGCCCATTGTACCATCGGCCCGTTGGAGCAGGGGTTTTTCCACAGTTGTGGGCAGAATTCCACAGGAGGCGCGCTACGCCAGAAGCGCCTCGTCGGCGGCCAGGCGCGCCTTCGCCTCGGCCAGCTGGGCGCGGACGGCCTCGTGGCCGGTGCCGCCGTAGGTAGTGCGCGCCGCCACGATAGCCTCGAGGTTGAGGGCGCCGGCGATGTCGGCCTCGAACAGGTCGCATTCGGCCTTGAAGTCGTCCAGCGTCAGATCCTCCAAATCGCAGCCGCGCTTCTCGCACAGAAGCACCAGGTGCCCCACCACCTCGTGGGCCCGGCGGAAGGGCAGGCCCTTCTTGGCCAGGTAGTCGGCCACGTCGGTGGCGGCCAGGTAGCCCTTGCGCGCCTGGGCCATCATGGCGTCGGGGTTCACCTGCAGGGTGGCGATCATCCCCGCCGCGCATATATAACAGTCCTCGAGGGTGTTCGCCGCATCGATGGCGCCTTCCTTGTCCTCCTGGAGGTCCTTGTTGTAGGCGAGCGGCAGCGACTTGACCGTCATCATGAGGGCCACCATGTCGCCGATGACGCGGCCGGACTTGCCGCGGATGAGCTCGGCGAAGTCGGGGTTCTTCTTCTGCGGCATGATGGACGAGCCGGTGGAGTAGGCGTCCGACAGGGTGACGAATCCGAACTCGGCCGTCGACCACAGGATGATCTCCTCGCACAGGCGCGTGAGGTGCAGGGCCGACACCGAGCAGGCGTAGAGGAGGTCGAGCAGGAAGTCGCGGTCGGACACGGCGTCGAGCGAGTTGGGGATGACCGAGCCGAAGCCGAGCGCGTCGGCCGTCATGGCGCGGTCGAGCGGGTAGGTGGTGCCGGCCAGCGCCGCGGCGCCGAGCGGGCAGGCGTCGGCCGCGTCCCGGGCGGCCTCGAGGCGCCTGAAGTCGCGCGCGAGCATCCACGTGTAGGCGAGCAGGTGATGCGACAGCAGCACCGGCTGGGCGTGCTGGAGGTGGGTGTAGCCCGGCAGGATGACGTCGAAGTGGGCCTCGGCCTGGGCGATGAGCGCCTGGCGCAGGGCCACGTTGGCGGCCATGAGGTCGGTCGCGCGCTTCTTGGCGTAGAGGCGCGTGTCGGTGGCCACCTGGTCGTTGCGGCTGCGGCCCGTGTGCAGGCGCGCGCCCGGCTCGCCGATGGCGGCGGTGAGCGCGCCCTCGACGGCCATGTGGATGTCCTCGTCGTTCACGTCGAAGGCGAACTCGCCCGCCTCGATCTGGCCGAGCACGTCGGCCAGGCCCGCGTCGATGGCGGCGGCGTCCTCGGCCGCGATGACCCCCTGGGCCGCCAGCATGGCGGCGTGCGCCCGCGATCCGGCGATGTCCTGGGCGTAGAGCGCCTTGTCAACCGGCAGCGACGCGCCGAAGCGCTGGGTGAAGGCGTCGGCGCCTTCCTCGAATCTTCCGGACCAGAGGGCCATGGAGGGTTCCTTCCTACGCTATGACGGGGGCGTTGGCGATGACGGCCTCGGCCTCTTCCACGACCGCCGAGTTTTCGGCCGTGAACTCGTCGGCGGTGGATCCGACGGCCTTGAACTGGTGCATCTTCGCGCCCATGGACAGGCGATTCTTCGCCCACACCTTGCAGGTGAGCGCGTGCAGGTCGATGAAGCCCTTGGCGGCCTTCTGGTCGAACTCGTCCTCGGCCGAGTAGGTGGCCAGCTCGTAGGTGTAGAGCGAGTAGTCGGACGTGCGGCCGACCACCGTGCAGCTGCCCTTGTAGAGCTTCAGCTTGACGGTGCCGGTGACGCACTGCTGGGTGTCGGCGAGGAAGGCGTCGAGGGCCTCCTTGAGCGGCGAGAACCACAGGCCGTTGTAGACCTGCTCGGCCCACGTCTGCTCGATGCCGAGCTTGTAGTGGAGCACGCTGCGCTCCAGGCACAGGTCCTCGAGCGCCTTGTGGGCCTCGATGAGGGCCAGCGCGCCGGGCACCTCGTAGCACTCGCGGCTCTTCACGCCGACGAGCCGGTTCTCGATCATGTCGAGGCGGCCGTAGCCGTTGGAGCCAGCCAGGTCGTTCATGGCGTAGATGATGTCGAGGAAGCTCATGGGCTGGCCGTTGAGGGCGCAGGGGATGCCGTGCTCGAAGGCGACGTCGACGTAGGTGGGGGCGTCGGGCGCCTCGGTCGGGTCGACGGTCATGGTGTAGATGTCGGCCGGCGGCTCGGCCCACGGGTCCTCCAGCACGCCGCACTCGATGGCCCGGCCCCACAGGTTGTCGTCGATGGAGTAGGGCGACGCCATGGTGGTGGGCACGTCGATGCCATGGGCCTCGGCCCAGGCCATCTCCTCCTCGCGGGACTTGAGGTCCCAGTCGCGCACGGGCGCGATGATCTCGAGGTCGGGGTCGAGCATGAGGATGGACGACTCGAAGCGCACCTGGTCGTTGCCCTTGCCGGTGCAGCCGTGCGCGATGTACTTGGCGCCGAAGGTGTGGGCCGCGTCCACCAGGTGCTTGACGATGAGCGGCCGCGACAAGGCGCTGACCAGGGGGTACTTGTTCTCGTACAGGGCGTTGGCAGCCATGGCGCAGGTGAGGTACTCGTCGGCGAAGGCCTCGCGCATATCCACCACCAGGCACTCGACGGCGCCGGAGGCGAGGGCCTTGGCCTTGATGGCCTCGAGCCCGGCGTGATCCTGGCCCAGGTCGCCGGCGACGGCGATGACGTCGAGGTTGTACTTCTCCTGGAGCCACTTGATGCACACGGAGGTGTCCAGGCCGCCCGAGTAGGCGAGGATGACCTTGTCCTTGGCGGGGGTGTTCTGCTGCGTCATGATGATCTGCCTTTCGCTTGTTCTGCCTGACGGTGTGGTGCCCGGGTCTGCGGAACGCGGAAGGCGGCTCTGACGCGGGGGCTTTAGCCCTTGCGGGCGCCCCAGGGGTTCGTGCGGGAGGCTGCTGCGTGCCACGGCTCTTCATCGAGGGCAGGCGCCGGGCGGCGCCCACGGGGGCTCGCCTTCGCGCGAAGGCGAGTTTGGGGAAGGGAGAAGAGCGGCCCTTGGAGGAATGCGGACGACTAGCGTCGTCGCAGACGGGTCGTCACCTCGACGCGTCGGCGTCGGGTGACCGTGGAGAGGATGGCAGGACGCACGGCGGCAACACCCGCGGGGGCGCTGGTCGAAGCTATGAGACCGATGGTCTGCACGCCGTGGTTCCTTCCTGGTCGGTTCCTCCTGCGCGGTCGAACGATGACCGCGAAGCAGCTAATTGCTTGCAGGGGATAATACCCCTTCTTCCGCGAAATGGCGCGAGAAATTTACGAAACGGAAATTTTGGGCGCGCGAGGGGCTTCGCTGCTTCTTCATCAGGGTGGTTGCGCCCCAAAACGCGACTTATCACACCGATTCGCGTGATAAGTCGCGATTTGGGGACGGATCCTGCCAAAGATGGCGACTTATCACGAAATCTGGTGTGATAAGTCGCGTTTTGGGGCAGCGCGAGGGCCGCGCGGGCGCGGGTGCGCGGCGCCAGGCCGGGCGGGCTGCGCAACCCGCGCCCGGCGGGGTACGCCGCGCGTGAACGTGAGGCGAGGCGGGGCGGGACTGCACGCCGCGCGCGGGCTAGATGAGGGCGGCCAGGGTGTCGACGAGGGCGTCGATGTGGGACTTCTCGCAGATGAGAGGCGGCAGGAAGCGCAGGGTGCGCGGGCCGGTGGCGTTGAGGACGAAGCCGGCCTCAAGCGCGGCGGCCACCACCTCGGGAGCCGACGGGGCGTCCTCGGCCAGGTCGCAACCGACCATGAGGCCCAGGCCGCGCACGTCGTGGACGCGCGGCAGGGCGGCCAGGCGCTCGCGCAGGTAGGCGCCGGCCTCGGCCGCGCGCTGCTCGTAGCCGCCGGCGTCGAGCTCGCCGAGCACGGCGTGCGCGGCCGCCACGGCCAGGCAGCTGCCGCCGAAGGTGGTGCCGTGGTCGCCCGGCGCGAACAGGTCGGCCACCTCGGCGCGCGCCGCGCAGGCGCCGGCCGGGAAGCCGCCCGCTATCCCCTTGGCCATGGCCACCACGTCCGGCACGACACCGTAGTGCTGGAAACCGAAGGGGCGTCCCGTGCGGAAGATGCCGCACTGCACCTCGTCGCAGATGAGAAGCGCGCCGTGCTCGCGCGTGAGGCGGCGCGCCGCGGCCAGGAACTCGGGCGTCATCGGGTGCACGCCGCTCTCGCCCTGCACGCATTCCAGCATGACGGCGCAGATGGCGGCCCCGTGCTCCGCGAACACCGCCTCCAGGGCGGCCACGTCGTTGCGCGGCACGTCGTAGAAGCCGTCGGGCATGGGCGCGAAGTCCACGTGGAACTTGGGCTGGGCCGTGGCGGCCAGCGTCATCATGGTGCGACCGTGGAAGCTGGCGTCCACCGTCACCACGTGGTAGGGCACCGGCGCGTCGGGGCCGCCGGCCTCCTGGGCGCGCCGGCGGCCGTGGAGGCGCGCCAGCTTGAGGGCGCATTCGTTGGATTCCGCGCCCGAGTTGGTGAAGAACGTCTTCCACGGGCCCTGCTCGCCTTCCGGCGCGTAGCGGTTGAGCAGGTCGGACAAGTGCGCGGCCACCTCGCCGCGCTGCGGGATGTAGAAGTAGTTGCTCACGTGGATGAGCTGCGAGGCCTGGGCGCCTATCGCGTCCACCAGCACCGGCGGGCAGTGGCCGAGGCAGTCGCAGCCGATGCCGGAGAGGAAGTCGAGGTACTCGCGGCCCGCATCGTCCACGAGGGTCATGCCGCGACCGCCGACGAACTCGACGGGCTTGCGGGCGAAGGTGCCCATGACATAGGCGGATTCGAGGGACTGCTGCTCTTGGAGGGACATGGCGGGTTCCTTTCCTACATATCGCGGTTCTCGATGAGCTTGGCGGCGAAGTTGCCGAGGGGAGCGGCGGCCTCGGGGTCGCCGTCGCCGGTGACCATGGTTCCGATGCCCTTGTCGGTGAGGATCTCCAGCAGAAGCGCGTGGGGCGTCGTGCCGTTGATGATGTGGCCCTTCTTCACGCCGGCGTCCATGGCGTAGACGCAGGACCGCAGCTTGGGGATCATGCCGGTGGAGATGGCGCCCTCCTCCACCATCGTGCGTGCTTCCTCCAGCGTCATGGCCGAGATGAGCGTGTCGCGGTTCGGGTAGTCCTCGTAGAGGCCGTCGACGTCGGTGAGGAAGAACACCTTGTGGGCGCCGATGGCCGCGGCGATGTGGCCAGCCGCCACGTCGGCGTTCACGTTGTAGCAGCCGCCGTCCTCGCCGATGGCGACGGTGGCGATGACGGGGATGTAGTCGGCGGCCACCAGGTCCTCGATGAGCAGGTGGTTGATGCGCGTGATGGACCCGACGCGGCCGAGGCGCGGGTCGGCCTGCTCGGCCACGATGACGCCCGCGTCGGTGCCGCTGATGCCCACGGCCATGTTCCCGTGCTCGTTCATGGCCTCGACGAGCTCCTGGTTGACCTGACCGGTGAGCACCATGCGCACGAGGTCCATGGCCTCGGGGGTGGTGACGCGCTGCCCGTCGACGAACTCGACCGGCAGGCCGAAGCGGTCCATGGCCGCCGTGATGGCCTTGCCGCCGCCGTGGACGATGACCGGGTTCACGCCGATGATCTTGAGCAGGATGATGTCGGCCATCACCTCGGCGCGCAGGGCCGGGTTCTCCATGGCCGAGCCGCCGTACTTGATGACGATGGTCTCGCCGGTGATCTTCTTGATCCAGGGCATCGCCTCGGTGAGGACGTCGCCGGTGATGCTGGAAACGCCGTTGGGGCGCGTCTCGGTGTCGTACTTCATGAGCGGTAGTCTCCGTTGATCGAAACGTAGTCGTGTGAGAAGTCGCAGGTCCAGACCGTGGCCTCGGCGCTGCCGGCGCCCAGGTCGGCCGTGATGGCCACCTCGGGGGACTCGAAGCGGCGCAGCGCCTCGTCCTCGTCGAAGGGGACGGTGAGCCCGCCGCGGCAGACCGGCAGCCCCAGGATGTCGATGGCCACGTCCTCCTGGCGGAAGGCCGCGCCGGACCGGCCGAGCGCCGCGGCGACGCGGCCCCAGTTGGCGTCGTGGCCGTAGACGGCCGTCTTCACCAGAGGCGAGTTGGCGACCGTGCGCGCGGCGGCCTGGGCGTCGGCCGGATCGGCCGCGCCGCGCACGGTGACGGTGATGAGACGCGTGGCGCCCTCGCCGTCGGCCGCCATGGCGCGCGCGAGCGTGACGCACACCTGGTCGAGCGCCTGGGCCAGGCGGGCGAAGGCCGGGGTGCCGGGCGCCATCGGGGGCGCGCCGGGGGCGGCGGCGCCGCTGGCCAGCAGGAAGCAGGAGTCGTTGGTGGAGGTGTCGGAGTCGACGGTGACGCGGTTGAAGCTGGCGTCGGCAGCGGCGCGCAGGGCCGGCGCCAGGTCGGCGGCCAGCACGGGCGCGTCGGTGGTGACGACGGCGATCATGGTGGCCATGTCCGGCATGATCATCCCCGAGCCCTTGGCCATGGCACCCACGGTGAAGCGCGCGCCGGGGTAGCCCACGTCGTCGCCGTCGAAGGTGACGGCGCATTCCTTGGGGCGGGTGTCGGTGGTCATGATGGCGCGGGCCGCCGCCGCGCCGCCCGCGCGCGAGGCCGTCGCGACGGCCTCCGGCACGCCCGTGCGGAAGGGCTCGAGCGGCAGGTGCACGCCGATGACGCCGGTGGAGGCCACGAGCACCTCGGAGGCGGGGCAGCCCACGGCGTCGGCCGTGATGGACGCCATGGCCCGGGCGGCCTCGCGGCCGCGCTCGCCGGTGGCCGCGTTGGCCACGCCGGAGTTCACGACGACGGCGCGCGCGGTGCCGTAGCTCGGCGCGCCTGGCCCGCCCTCGTCCAGCTTCTCGCGGTTGACCTGCACGGGGGCGGCGCAGAAGACGTTGCGTGTGAACACGGCCGCGGCGGCGCAGGGCTCGTCGGCGACGACGAGGGCCAGGTCCAGCCGCTCGGGGTCGTCGCGGAAGCCGGCGTGGACGCCCGCGGCGCGAAAGCCCAGCGCCGCGGCCACGCCGCCGCCGGGGACGGCGGCCAGCGCGTCGGGCGCGGGCGCGGCCGGGGGCAGCGGCCGGACGGGCTCGCCCGGGGTGCCCGGGGCGCCGGCGGTGCTAGCGACGCCGGCGGCAGCCTTCTCGTTATCCATGGTCATCCCCTCCCCTACACCGGCTGGGCCACGGCCGTGAGGCCCGCGTCCTCGGGCAGGCCGAACACGATGTTGGCGCACTGGACCGCCTGGCCCGCGGCGCCCTTGCCCAGGTTGTCGATGGCGCCGACGGCCACGATCATGGGCGCCGTCGGGTGCGCCGTCACGCCGATGTGCGCGCGGCACGTGCCGGCCACCGAGGCGGTGCGCGGCCAGGTTCCCGGGTCGAGCACCTCGACGAGCGGCGCATCGGCGTAGAAGTCGCGGTAGAGCGCCACGAGCTCGTCGGCGCTCGGACGCGGGGCGGCCGGGTCGAGCGGCAGGTTCACCGTGGACAGCAGCCCGCGGTTGAGCGGGGCCAGGTGCGGCGTGAACACGAGGCGCCCGGGGATGCCGAGGATCTGCTCGATCTCGGGCGTGTGGCGGTGCGTGCCCACGCCGTAGGCCTCCAGGTTCTCGTCGGCGAAGCAGAAGTGGGTGCGCTCGGTGGCCTTCTTGCCGGCGCCCGTGACGCCCGACACGGCGTCGGCGACCACGGTGCCGGCGGGATCGACGAGCCCCGCGCGGATGGCGGGGGCGGCGGCGAGCGACGTGGCCGTGGGGTAGCACCCGGCGCAGCCCACGAGCACCGCCTCGCCGCGGGCGCGGGCCGCCGCGGCGCGGGCCAGCTCGCCGCCGGTGAGCTCGGGCAGCCCGAAGGCCGCCTGGGCCAGCAGGCCGGGAGCCGTGTGGGGCACCTGGTACCAGGCCTCGTAGACAGCCGGGTCCTTCAGGCGAAAGTCGGCGGACAGGTCGACGACGGTCACGCCCCGCTCGAGCAGGCCGGGGGCCTGGGCGAGGGCGGCCGTGTGGGGCACGGCCAGGAACACGACGTCGCAGGATTCCAGGTCGGCCTGGTCATGGGCGGAAAACGCCAGGTCGGTGGCGCCGCGGAAGGCCGGGTAGGCATCGGCCAGCGGACGGCCGGCCAGCGCGTCGGAGGTGACGGCGGTCAGGGTGAGTTCCGGGTGGGCCAGGAGCAGCCGCACGAGCTCGATGCCCGCGAATCCGGCCGCGCCCACCACGCCTGCTCTGAGGGTCATGGGTCGCTCTTCCTTTCGATGGGAGCCCTCGCCACGAGGGAGAGGGGACGGCGTCGCTGCCGGACGGCGCCGAGGGGTTGCGGAGGTGGAGGGGGCGCGCGGCGCGGCTTCGCCGCGCTAGGCGCGTCGTCGGACGGCCGGGCCCGGGGCCCCTGCCGTGATGATGGCTGCGTTGCGGAATTCCACGATCTACCCTCGATTTCGCTACCAGGGCGCCCCGCGGGCCTGCCAGTGTTACCATGGGCGCCGATTAGCGGCATTGTAATCAAACCGGTCAGCCTTTTGCGCGAGAACGCGCGAGTTTGGAGTGAGCGATGAGCAAGAACGACCAACCGGCCCGCGAGGCCAATATCGACGCCATAGTGGCCTACTTCGAGAGCGGCGCCAAGGCGTCGTCGGAGCGGCTGGGCATCGAGCTGGAGCACACGCTGGTGCGTGCCGACGGGACGCCCGTCCCCTACCGCGGCCCGGACGGCGTGCAGTGGCTGCTCGGCGAGCTTCTGGAGGACTACCCGGAGGCCTCGCGCGACCCGGAGGGCGACCTTCTGGGCGTGGCCCGTCCCGGCGAGGCCGTGACCATCGAGCCCGCCGCCCAGGTGGAGCTCTCGGCCGGCCCCTTCTCGCGCCTGGCCGACGCCGAGGCTTGCTTCTCCGCCTTCGAGGACGCCCTCGCCGCGCGCCTCGACCCCGTGGACACCCAGGTGCTGACCGTGGGCTACCACCCCACCGCCCGCGCCGTCGACCTGGAGCTCATCCCCAAGCGCCGCTACAAGCTGATGAACATGTACCTGGGCGCCATCAGCATGTTCGGCATCTGCATGATGCGCGGCAGCGCGTCCACCCAGGTGTCCATCGACTACTCGTCGGCCGAGGACTGCCTGCGCAAGATGCGCCTGGCCTTCGCCCTGGTGCCGCTGCTGTCGCTCATCTGCGACAACTCGCCTGTCTTCGAGGACGCGCCGCGGCCCCACCGGCTGATGCGCACCGAGATATGGGAGAAGTGCGACCCCGACCGCTGCGGCGTGGTGCCCGGCATCATGGAACCGGGCTTCACCCTGCGCGACTACGCGGCCTACGTGCTGGACACGCCGGCCATCCTGGTGGCCTGCGACGCGGAGCAGTGGTGCTACACCGACCGCACCTTCGGCGAGATCTACGCCGACGAGCCCATGACCCGCGAGCAGGTGGAGCACGCGCTGTCGATGTTCTTCACCGACGTGCGGCTGAAGACCTACGTGGAGATCCGGCCGGCCGACGCCATGCCCATCCCCTGCGTGATCGCCTACGCGGCCCTCATCAAGGGCCTGTTCTACGACGCCGGCAACCTGGACGCGCTCGACCGGCTCTTCGCCGGCGTGACCGCCGACGATATCGCGGCGGGGAAGGCGTCGCTCATGGCCGACGGCTACGACGGCTACCTGTACCACCACCCGGTCTCGGAGCTGGCCGACGAGGTGATGAGCCTGGCGGCCGCGGGGCTCTCCGACGAGGAGCGGCCCTACCTCGAGCCGCTGGCGAGCCTGGTGGCCGCGCGCACGACCCTGGCCGACGTGGCCGAGGAGCAGCGCGGGGAATAGGCGCCGGGCGGGCGGGCCGTGTGCTCGCGGCGCATCCGGCCAGGCGAGCGCGCTCGCGGCATCCAGCTGGGTGGGCGCCCCGCAGGTCCTCCGCGGGAGACCCCCTCGCGGGCGGCGCTGCCGGGCGCTGCCGCTTGGTGACAACTTGGGGCAGATTCCCCCGCGCGGCAGGCGCGTGCGACGCCATCCTCTAGACTGGCAGGCTATGGCATGACCGACGAAAGGAGCCTTTCGATGAGCAACGAGGGCAAGAAGGTTAAGATCCACTACACGGGCACCCTGGACGACGGCGAGAAGTTCGACTCCTCCTACGACCACGGCGAGCCCATCGAGTTCGTATGCATGGCCGGCGACGTGATCCCCGGCTTCGACGAGGGCGTGAAGGACATGGCCGTCGGCGACAAGAAGACCATCCACATCGAGCCGGCCGACGCCTACGGCGAGGTGCGCGAGGACCTCATCCAGGAGGTGCCGCTGGAGAACATCCCCAACGCCGAGGACCTGCCGGTGGGCGGCGTCATCTACATGCACGGCCCCGACGGGCGCCCGGTGCCCGTCCAGGTGAAGGCGATCGAGGACGGCGTGGCCACCTTCGACTTCAACCACCCGCTGGCCGGCAAGGCCCTCAACTTCGAGCTGGAGCTGGTGGAGGTCGCCGACTAGCGCTCCCCCTCCCGCACACCCGGCCCGAGCATGCGAGCGGCCCGGTTCTCCCTCGAGGAGAGCCGGGCCGCTTCACGTGATGGGCCGGCGGGCGGGACGCCGTCGGGCGCCCGCGCGCCGGGATCGTCGGGCGCTAGGCATAGACGGCCTGGTCGGTGACGGGGCGCTCGGCGGCAGGCGCCGCAGGCTTCGCGAGGGATGCCACCTTGACGACGCCGGCCTCGGGGATGGCGTCGGCCTCGACGAGCGCGCAGACGGCGCTGCTGGCATTATCCGGCGCGATGCCGAGGTTGGCGAAGCGGCGCGCCAGCTTGTGGCAGTAGGCGGCGTCCGGCTCGGACAGGGTGGACAGTACCTTGAGGGCCTTCTCGTTGAGCATCGGGGGCTCCTTTCCTCGGGACGTGCTCGACGAGGAAGAGGGTACCGCCCGCGATCGGGCGCTCCGTTGGAGGGCCCGACGAAACGACGGCCGCCCGGTTTGTACGATCGGACAAATAACTATGACTTAATCAGTAAGCGAATAGGCCAGCATGAGGAGGGCCGCGAGCTCCCGGTCGGCGAGGTCGGGCAGCCCGAGGACCTCCCGGATGCGCCGCAGGCGGTAGCGCACGGTGTTGGGATGCTGGTAGAGCGCCTCAGCCGTGGCGCGCACCTCGCCGAAGGCCGCCGCGTAGGCTCGGGCGGTGTCCGACAGCTCGGCGCCGTGGGCCCCGTCGTAGCCCTCGAGCAGGTCGCGGTAGAGCCGGGCGGTGCCCGAGAAGAGCCGGTCGCCCGCAGCCGCCACGCGGAAGGCGTCGATGCCCAGGTCGGCCCAGCGAACCGATGGGCGCCGGCCCTCGCACGCCGCGTCGAGGGCGGCGCACGCCTGGCGGATGGCCAGGTCGCCCTGGCCGAGGGGGACCTCCTGGCTGACGCCGAGGCTCAGGCGGCCCACGGCTCCCAGGCGCGTGATCAGGTCGACCTCGGACCGGGCGACGGCGCCGCGGGGCGGCCGGTCGTAGGACGCGAAGGCCAGCAGGCGGTCGTGGTAGCGCACGACGCTGGCCTGGACGACGACCGGCCAGTCGCGCTGGAAGGCGTAGAGGGCCGCGCCCAGCTCCCCCTGGAGCGCCGGCAGCGTGCAGCCGTCGGCGACGACGGGCCGTGCGGCCACGCACTGCACCGTCGACCCCGTGGCATGAGCCACCTCGAAGAGGGCCGCGCGGACGGCGGCCTCGTCCCGCGGGGCCAGCAGCGCGTCGATGCGCGCGTCGCGCTGGGACTGCGCCTGGTCCTCGGCCACCAGGGCGAGGACGGCGGCCATCAGGCGCTCGACGTAGTGGCCCTCGTAGAAGAGCACCGGGACGCCGCGGGCCGCGCTGAGGGCGGCGGCGTCGGCGCTGATGGCGTCGAGGGCCACCGGCTTGATGACGAGAGCGGCCACGTCCTGCTCGATCATGGCTCGGACGGCCTCGTCGGCCAGCGCCGGGTCGCGCCGGGCGAAGCCGAGCGACGTGAAGATGAGCTCACCGGGGACGAAGGAGTCGTAGCCGCCCAGGAAGGGCTCGCAATCGAGGATGCCAGCGCCGGTGACCACGCGGTCGCGATAGCCCTCGCAGGGCGCGGCCGGCCAGATGTCCTCGAAGATGCCGAGGTCGATGACATCCTGCAGCGTGATCATGGCCGCCTCCTCCCCTGCTCCGGCCTTCGCGCCATACTACGCCAATCACGTCGCGCCGGCCACCCCCTCGCGCGGGGCATGGGCGGAGGCGCGGCGCCCGATGGGCGCCGAGTGCCGGGTGCCGGGCGATCCCGCGCAGCAGGGCATCGGCGTCCGCCGCACGACACGCAGCGGGGGCGGGGACGCTCCGCCGCGCACGGGCCGCTAGCTGGCGTAGAGGCTGGCGTAGGGGCGGCTGGAGGCGGGGCGCAGGCGGTAATAGCCCTCGCCGGTCGCCTCGACGGGCGCGCCCAGGTCAGACGCGAAGTGGGCGTTGTACTCCCCCAGCAGGTCGGCGAGCAGCGCACGGTCATCCGCGTCGACAGGCTCGAGCACCAGGCCCTCGGGCACCTCATCGGCCGCGAGGGGCTCGCGCAGGTAGATGACGCCGCCGTGCATACCCGTGGCCAGGTACTGCCCGGGGCGCCCCATCAGCACGATGACGCCGCCGGCCAGGTACTCCCCCAGGAAGCTGCCGGCATCGCCGCCCACCACGATGGCCGGGCGCCGGCCCTCGTACTGCTTCATGTGGATGCCCACGCGCCAGCCGCAGCCGTCGCGCACAAAGATGCGGCCGCCGCGCATGGCGTAGCCCGCCGCGTCACCGCAGCGCCCGTGGATGACGATGGAGCCGCCGTTCATGGTGTTGCCGATCTGGTCTTGGGCGTTCCCGAAGACCTCGATGGCGCCGCCGTCGAGGTAGCTGGCCATGTCGTTGCCCGGTACCCCGTGGATCTCCAGCCGCTTGCCAACCGGCATCGCGCAGCCCAGGTACCGCTGGGCGCAGACGTCGCGCAGCTCGACCACGTCGGCCTCGGCCAGGGCGGCGCGCACGCGCTCGTTCGCCTCCTTGAAGTGCGAGGTGCCCAGCGTTACGCAGGCCCTCGAAAGGCACGGCTCGGCCATGTCAGTCACGCTCCTTCCAGCCGCGGCTGTCGCGATCCGCGGGATAGCACTTGTGCAGGCGCTCCCAGCGGACGTCCGCCGGGAAGTCCAGGTTGGCCGGCGCCCCATCGAAGATGGCCGGGTCGAGCGTGTCCAGGGGGACGCGCTGCTCGATGAGCGCCGTGTAGATGCCGGCGTTGGCCGGCCGGTTCAGCAGGATGTAGCCGACCAGGCAGCCGTCGCGCCGCACGAACTTCGCGTAGCGGTCGCCTTCCGCCGCCACCTCCACGACGCAGCCCGAGTCCTCGGCGGGGTTGATGATGCCCGCGGTGAGCAGCGACGCGTCGAAGAAGTCGACGGCGTTGACGGCGAAGCTCCCCTCGAAGGGCTCGGCGTCCGGCGCGCCTGCCATCTGACGGCCGGCGATGCGCCCCTGGCGCATGGCGTTGGGCCACAGGGCCAGCGGCCGCTCGGAGCCGTCCAGCACATCAGTCACCTGCACCACATCGCCGGCGGCGTAGACGTCCGGCAGACTCGTGCGCAACCGATCGTCGCAGACGAGGCCGCGCCCCTGGGCCGCGCCCGCAGCCGCGGCCAGCCCCGTGTTGGGGCGCACGCCCACGGCCGTCACCACCAGGTCGCAGTCGACGGAGGCCCCGTCGGTGAGCACGGCGCCCTCGGCGCGGGCGCCGTCGCCCAGGATGCGCTCGACCGACACGCCCGGCCGGCAGAGGATGCCGTGGTCGGCCAGGATGCCCTGGAGGACGGCCGCCCCCTCGGCGTCGAGCACGGCGGGCAGGATGCGCGGGGCTAGCTCCAGCACGAGCACCTCGTCCACCTGGTGGGACAGCGCCTCTGCCGCCTTGAGGCCGATGAGCCCCGCCCCGATGACGATGGCGCGCGCCAGCCGGCCCTCGGCATGGGCCCGCTCCGCGGCCGCCCTCGCCTCGTCCCACAGGGCCAGGGCGTCGTCCAGGGTCATGAACCCGTAGACGTTGTCCTTGCCGTCGAGTCCCTCGATGGGCGGGACGAAGGGAATGCTGCCCGTGGCCAGCAGGCATGACCCGTAGGAGAGGACGGAGCCGTCGGCCAGAACCGCCTCGTGGGCCTCTGGCCGCAGCTCGACCACCTCGTAATCCGGGCCGAGGAGGGCGTCGATGCGCTGCTCCTCGTAGAAGCCGGGGGCCTTGAGGCCGATGGCGTCGAGGGTCGTCTTGCCCTCGATGAGGTACGAGATGAGGGGGCGTCCGTAGGCGGGATGCGGCTCGCGGCTCACGATGGCGACCGACGCCGCCTCGTCGAGGGCGCGTATCTGCTCGGCGGCGGTGACGCCGGCAGCGGAGTTTCCGATGATGAGGTGGTCGAAGGCACGGTCAGCCATGCTAGCATCCCTCGCTTTCCACGTAGATGAGCGCCCGGTTGGGGCAGGCCGCCACGCAGGAGGGCTCGCCCGCCTCGCCCGGCACCTCGCCGCACAGGTCGCACTTGTAGGCGATGCCCTTCTCGGCCACGTCCTCGATGCGGACGGCGCCGAAGGGGCACAGCGACACGCAGGTGCGGCAGCCCACGCACTTGCGCGGATCGGAGGTGACCACCCCGGTGCGGGGGTTCTTGGTCATGGCGCCGGATATGCATCCCTCGACGCACTTGGGCTGGGCGCAGTGGCGGCAGTTGACCGCCACCGAGAGCTGCCGCGTGCCCTCCACGCGCACGCGGTTCTGCGGCTGGGGGTATTCCACCGTGAAGGCCTTCACAGTGTCGCGGCTACGTGAGTGGAAGGTCTTGCAGGCCACCTCGCAGCGCTTGCAGTCGATGCACCAGGCCTCTATGGCGTAGATTCTCTTCATGATGCTCACTCTCCCGCGTACTTCACGCCGAGGATCTCCAGCTCCTTGTCGTTCAGGCCGATGCCGCGCAGCATGAGCCGGTTGCCGCGCAGGCTGTCGATGGCGTTGATGCCCATGCCGCCCATCATCTCCTTGATCTCGTGGTTCCACCCGCGCACCAGGTTGACCACGCGCTCGGCGGCGACCTCGGGGTTGAGCCGCTTGGTGAGGTCAGGGTTCTGGGTGGCGATGCCCCAGTTGCAGCGGCCGCTCGAGCAGTCCTGGCACTGATGGCAGCCCAAGGCGATGAGGGCGGCTGACGCGATGTAGGCGGCGTCCGCGCCCAGGGCGATGGCGCGCACGACGTCGGCCGAGCTGCGGACGGATCCGGCCGCCACCAGGCTCACCGTCGAGCGGATGCCCTCGTCGCGCAGGCGCTGGTCGACGGCGGCCAGGGCCAGCTCGATGGGGATGCCGACGTTGTCGCGGATGCGCTTGGGCGCAGCACCCGTGCCGCCGCGGAACCCGTCCACCACGATGATGTCGGCCCCGGCGCGCGCCATGCCGCTGGCGATGGCCGCCACGTTGTGCACGGCGGCTATCTTGACGGCCACGGGCTTGCGGTAGAGGGTGGCCTCCTTCAGCGAGAAGATGAGCTGGCGCAGGTCCTCGATGGAGTAGATGTCGTGGTGGGGCGCCGGCGAGATGGCGTCGGTGCCCTGGGGGATCATGCGGGTGCGGGACACCTCCTCGTTGATCTTCTCGCCCGGCAGGTGACCGCCGATGCCCGGCTTGGCCCCCTGGCCGATCTTGATCTCGATGGCGGCGCCGGCGTTCAGGTAGTGGGGATCGACCCCGAAGCGGCCCGAGGCCACCTGCACGATGGCGTGGTCGGCATAGGCCTCGAGGTCGCGGTGGAGGCCGCCCTCGCCGGTGTTGAAGTAGGTTCCCAGCTCCTTGGCGGCCATGGCCAGCGACTTCTGGGCGTTGAGCGACACCGACCCGAAGCTCATGGCCGAGAACATGAGGGGCACGTCGAGCCGGATCTGGGGCGGCATGGGCGTCATCACCACGTGCTCGCGCTCGTTAACCTTGAGCATGCCCGGCCGGCTGCCGAGGAAGACGCGGGTCTCCATGGGCTCGCGCAGCGGGTCGATGGAGGGGTTGGTCACCTGGCTGGCGTTGAGCAGCAGGTGATCCCAGTAGATGGGGTAGTCCTTGGGGTTGCCCATGGAGGCCAGCAGCACGGCGCCCGTCTGGGCCTGCTTGGCGATGTCCTGCATGGCCTCGAGCGTCCAGTTGCCCGAGCCGGCGTCCACCTGGGGCCAGCGGGTGATGGCGATGGCGGTGGTGGGGCACATGACCACGCACCGCTGGCAGTTGACGCACTTGGCATGGTCGGCGGTCACACGGCCGAGATCCTCGTCCACCTTGTGGACGCCGTTCGCGCAGGATCGCTCGCACACGCCGCACTGGACGCATTCGTCCCTATCGCGCAGCACCTTGTAGCGAGGAAGCAGATAGTCGAGCATCCCTTACGCCTCCTTCCTCTTGGGCGGCATGACGCCCACCTCGTGCTGATAGGGCTTCTCCCGCGCGGGGCGGTTCTCGGCGGACTCGCGGCGCTTGCGCTCGGCCACCTCGTCGAGCTGCACGACAAAGGGGACGCCGCCCTCGACGGGGCGGACGTTCTCCACGTCGGGGCAGATGACCTCGATGGCGGCCTGCTCGCTGGCGAGGTAGGTCATGGGGCCCTTCTCCCCCACCATGAGGGCGCGCAGCTTGAGACGGTCGTTGAGGGCGAGCAGGCCCTCGTCCGACCCCAGGATGACCGAGAAGGGCCCGTTGACAAGCGCGCTGGAGTACGCCACGCGCAGGGCCGTCTCGAAGGCCGCCCGGTCGGGATCCATGCGGTCGATGTCATCCCACGAGCTGGCGGTCATGATGTGGGCGGCCATCTCCTGCGAGAACCCGTGGCGCCGCGCCAGGAGGTCGAACAGGTAGGTGATGACCTCGGTGTCGGTTTGGAGCTCGCAGCCGTAGCCGAACTGCTCGACGTAGCGGCGGTTGGCGTCGTAGCTCGATATCTCGCCGTTGTGGACGACCGACCAGTTCAGCAGCGTGAAGGGGTGCGCGCCGCCCCACCAGCCGGGGGTGTTGGTGGGAAAGCGCCCGTGGGCCGTCCACGCCCAGGCGTCGTAGTCGCGGATGCGGTAGAACTCGCCGATGTCCTCCGGGTAGCCGACGCCCTTGAAGGCACCCATGTTCTTGCCCGACGAGGCCACGAAGGCCCCGTTCACCTTCCCGTTGATGTGGAAGACGTGCTGCATCGTGTACTCCGCCTCGTCCAGGCCGCTCATGTTGAGCCGCATGGGATGCGGGGCGACGAAGTAGCGCCAGATGTCCGGCGGGTTCTTGATGGCGGCCACGGGCTCGGTGGGGATGCGCTCCTGCTTCTCGCTCATGAAGAACGTGTCGAGGTAGGCCTCGGTCTCGGCGCGGGCCTCGCGGCTCTCGTACATGATGTGGAAGGCGTAGAGGTCGCGGTACTCCGGGTAGATGCCGTAGGCCGCGAAGCCGCCGCCCAGGCCGTTGCCGCGGTCGTGCATGAGGGCGATGGACTTCAGGATGTCGCTGCCGTCGTGACGCGCGCCGCTGCGATCCATGATGCCCGCGATGGCGCAGCCGGAGGGTATGCGCACGGCGCCCTCCCGAAGGCTTTCCCTGATAGGCATGGGTCTTCTCCTCGTCTGTATCCGGTGCTTGGCGAATGCGGGCCCAGCGCCCCGCCGGCGCCGGAGGGCCGCGCCCGCGGTCCGTTACGCGCTACGACCCGACGGCGCATCGCCGTCGCGGCTGCCGTCCGCGAAGGCGGGCCGCGGCGACGTGGCGGGAGCGCTGGGCCTGCATTCTGCCAAGGTCACGATAGGCTGCCTTTGTTTCGGCGGCGTGTGGCCCGTGTTTCTATCCTGTTTCGCTTGCGTCCTCCAGCGATGCCATCACTTCCGCAATCAGGACGAGAGACGCCTCGTCGTCGAGCAGGTCGACCAGGATGCCGGCGAGAATGGCCTGGTCGATGAGGTCATCACAGGGGCAGAAGGGCGAGATGGGGACGAGGGGGTCGGTCAGGGGAAAGGCGAAGTCGCGTGACATCATCGGGATACCTCCATCAGTCGGGCGGATTCCGCCTGGGCGCGCAGGGCGGCCATCCAGGCGTTGTAGTTGAGCCGGCGGACGAGGGCGGCGTCCGCCGGCGAGGGGTCGGGCTGGCGACGGGCAGTGCGGGGCGCAGGCGCGACCGACGAGGAGACGACGGGGCGGCCACGCGCCGAGAACCCCCGGCGGGTGAGGGCCCAGAAGAGCGCCGCAGCCACTTGGAGTGCCTCGGAGCGCAGCTGGCCGTGCGGAACCCAGAGCGCGCAGCCGAGGGCCCGGGGCCAGGGCTGCCCTTCCCAGGAGACGAGGCTCGCGTCGAGGGCGTCGGGCGTCCAGGGGGCGCCGGGAGGAGCCTCGCCCAGGAGGCGATCGGCCACGGGCGGGACGGGCCCCCAGACAGCGCCCCCGCACGCGGCCAGCGCCTGGCGGGCGTCGTCGGCGCGCCCGAGCGGCACCAGGGCGGCGCCGAGGGACCTCTCCACCCTGCCGGGACGCCCCGCGTACTCGAACGACTCCCAGGGAATGAGCGCTTCGTGGCCGGGCGGCGCCTCGCCATGAGGCCTGAGGGCGCCCATGGCGCGCAGGGCCGTGCGCACGCGGGATACCAGGGGCCTCAGCCGGCGCGCACCCACCGCATCCGGGTCGACGGCCCAGCCCGCCTGGCAGCGCAGCAGAGTGACGCAGAGGTCATGGGGGTCGCAGGCGCAGAGGGCCTCGCCTACCGTGACGAGGGCTCCCTCCTCGCCGACGAGGCGGAATTCAGGCAAAGGGGCAGCGGGACGTGGGCACGCCATGGCAGATCCTCCCTTCGGAAGGTTCCCTGGATGAGAGAGGATCTTGCAAGCGTGGTGGGGACGGGGCGGGAAGAACGCCGTCGCTATGGGCGCGCCCGGATGGGCGGCGCTTGCACTGGCTCTGTGATTGATTGGGAATAGTATAGCACTAAAGAGAACGTTTGTTCTTAGAAATACGGGAACTTTTGTTCGTTTGATTTGCCAGAAGAGCGAAGTGGGGAAGGGCATTTCTGCCAAGCGCCTGGTTCTGCGGATGCGCGCGAGAGCTCAACGCCAGGCGCATGCACTTGGCGCGTTTCCGAGAAAGAGAGAGCTTTTTTGAGGGGGACTTTCGAGGAAGGAAGAGCTCACTCGGGAGCAGAGACGGGGATTCGGCTTGTCTCTTACTTCCCCCGAAGGTTGCGGAGGGTTTGGCGGGCTCGGGCGTAGTCTCGGGCGCCGTAGCCGGCGACGCCGGCGAGGACGAGGGCCGTCGCGAACACCATGATGCTCGCCACCGGCGAGCTGGCAGCCTCGACGCCCTGGAACAGCAGCGCCTGGCGCACGAGCGCGATGGCCGCGAAGCCCGCCACGGCCGCGACGAGCCGCGCCATCCCACTGCGGGCCTTCGCACGGGCTCGCCCGGCCTCCGCCTCGCGGCGCCTCAACTCCTTGGCCCCTCGGCCCATGGCCCCTCCTCTCGCCGGCCGCCCCGGCAGGCGGGCGCGGCATCACCGCATCGGGCAGACGTCGCCCCGGCGGCACCCCGGGTCGGGCCGGGGCGCCTGCCTAAGGCGAGCACAGCGGCGCCTAGGCCCGCTGGAGCTCGCTCTCGTCGAAGTCGACGCCGACGGCCCCTTCGCAGGCGGGCGCGGGCGCCGCGCCCTCGAGCTCGGCCAGGCTGCGACGCGCCGCGGCCAGGTGCACCTCGTGCAGCGGCGTGCGGCCGAACTTGGCGTTGTAGATGACGAACGTCATGAGGCCGGTGAAGAACAGGAAGAACACGGCCAGCAGGAACGATCCCAGATGCAGCAGGCCCTCGCCCATCTCGCCCAAGGCAAAGGATACGCCCACGTTGTACATGTTGTAGCCGCCCACGGGGATCATGACCGAGAAGCCCTGGCCGAAGACGTTGGCCAGCGTACCGGACAGCCCCAGCGGCGCGGCGATCGCCCCGCACATCCAGGCGAACAGGAGGATCCACACCGGCGCGGCCTTGGGGGTGAGGGCCCGCACGGCCAGGTAGCACAGCTGGAAGAAGGCGCACAGGATGCCGCCCATGAGGAAGGCGCCGGGGAACACGAGCGCCGAGGTGTTCTTGGCGGCAACCGCGGGCTCGACGCCCAGCGACCCGCAAGCGAGGCCGAGCAGGATGCAGCTGGCGGCACCCACCGCGTTGAACCAGATGACGAGCCACAGGCCCTTCCACACCGATGCGCCCAGCGTGGCGCCCTCGCGCGTCCAGGGGCCGAGCATCTTCATCCCCACGGCCATGGCGAAGCCGGAGAACGGGAGCAGCGCGCCGAAGGTGGCCCACTCCTCGAGGCGCTGGTAGACGGCCAGGCCGCCCAGCACGCAGCCGATGACGCCCATGGACACGAGCGTGGCGCCCCCGGTGAAGAACTCCAGCGGCGTGCCCGGCAGCAGCGCCGACCAGACAGACGCGATGGCCTGGGCGATGAGCGCGAAGCACCCGCCCAGGAAGAAGCTGTAGATGACGGTCTTGTAGGGTCTCATGGCAGTCTCCCCCAGAAGGCTCGGCGACACGGCCCGCCGGCGCGCGGCGGGATACCCCGGGCCGCATGTGCGTTCGTCCCCACCCACGCGGCCCGAGGCGGCTCACAGCATAGGGGAACGCCGCCCGCGGGCATCAACCCCACGGGTCGATTCGCGTCCCCGCAGGCGGTCGAAAATGCCCCGGGCCGAGTACTAGCCCCCCGCCCCCCGAGACGCGAAGGGGGCCGGAACCTCTGCGGTTCCGGCCCCCTCATCAGCCGTTATGCCAGGCGCTCACCCCGGGGGCGAGCAAACCCGCCGCTAGTTGCCGGCGGCGCGGGCGGCCTGGTACTCCTCGATCAGCTTCTTGGTCACGTCGTGGGGCGCCTCCTCGTAACCCTCCACCATGATGGTGTAGGAGCCGCTGCCGCGGGTGAGCGAGCGAAGGTCCTTGGTGTAGCCGACCACCTCGGCGTAGGGCACGCGCACCATGATGACCGTCTCGCCGGCGTCGTTGGAGTCGGTGCCGACGATGCGGCCGCGGCGCGTGGAGATGTCGCCCATGATGGTGCCGGCATATTCCTCGCCCACCACGATGTCCATGGTGGCCATGGGCTCCAGGATGACCGGGTCGGCCTTCTCGCACGCGGCGCGGAAGCCGATGCGGGCCGCCGTCTTGAAAGCCATCTCGTTGGAGTCGACGGAATGGTAGGAGCCGTCGTACACGGCGCACTTGATGTCGACCATGGGGTAGCCGGCCAGGAAGCCCTCGCGCATGGCGTCCTGGACGCCCTTGTCGACGGCGGGGATGAGGCCGTTGGGGATGGCGCCGCCCTTGATCTCGTCGATGAACTCGTAACCCGCGCCCGGGTTCGGCGACAGGCGCAGCCAGCAGTCGCCGAACTGGCCGGCGCCGCCGGTCTGCTTCTTGTGGCGGCCCTGGGCCTCGGCGGTCTTGCGGATCGTCTCACGGTAGGGCACGCGCACGGGCACCAGCTTCGCATCGACGCCGGTCTGCTCCTTCAGGCGCGCCATCAGCATGTCGACCTGGGTGTCGCCCATGGCGGTGAGGATGGTCTGGTGCGTGTCCTCATTGCGGGAGATGACCACCGTCGGGTCGGACTCAGCCGCGCGGGCGAGGAACGTTCCCAGCTTGTCCTCGTCCTTCTTGTTGACGGCCTCGACGGCCACCGGGTACTGCGGGGTAGGCGTGGGCAGCGGCATGACGGATATCTCGCCGGTCTGGGACAGGGTATCGCCCGAGCGGGTCTCGACCAGCTTGGGCACCACGATGATGTCGCCGGCCTTGGCGCTCTTCACGTCCATGGGCTCCTTGCCCATCATGACGTAGAGGTGCCCCAGGCGCTCCTTCTTGCCGGTACGGTAGTTGATGAGCTCCATGCCCGGCTCGAGCACGCCGGCGATGACCTTCAGGAAGCTGAGGCGGCCGACGAACGGATCGGACAGCGTCTTGAAGACGAAGGCGGCGGGGCGCTTGGACTCGTCCACGCGGATGGTCTCGCCGTCGGCCATCTGGAAGCGGCCGTGGCTGCGCGGGTGCGGGAAGTAGGTGCAGATGTCCTCCATGAGGCCCTGGACGCCCTGCATGATGATGGTGGAGCCCACGAAGACGGGAATGAAGAGCTCCTTGGCGATGGCCTGGTCGAGCAGGGACTCGAGCTCGGCCTGGGTGAGCTGCTCCTCGCCGTCGAGGTACTTCATCATGAGCTCGTCGTCGGCCTCGGCCACCAGGTCGCAGAGCTTGTCGCGGGCCGCCTGGGCCACGTCGGCGTACTCGGCGGGGATGTCGGTGACGACCTCCTCGAGGCCCTCGCCGTCGTGGAAGCGGGCCTTCATGCGGATGACGTCGATGACGCCCTTGAAGTCGGATTCCACGCCCATGGGAATGGTGACGGCGCCCAGGCGCGAGCCGAAGCGCGCGTGCAGGGTGGCCATGGCGGTGTCGAAGTTGGCGTTCTCGCGGTCGATGTGGTTGATGTAGACGGCTCGCGACAGACGCATGTCCTCGGCCTCGCGCCACAGCTTGGTGGTCATGACCTGCGGGCCGGCGACGGCGTCGACCACGAACAGCGCCATCTCGGCGGCCTGCATCGTGGCCAGGGTGTCACCGATGAAGTCGGGGTGGCCTGACGTGTCGAGCACGTTGATCTTGTAGTCCTTGTAGGGGATGGGGGCGATGGAGGTGCCGATGGTGAACTTGCGCTTGATCTCCTCGGGGTCGTAGTCGAGGTAGGACTTCCCGTCGTGGGTCGTGCCCATGCGGGGGGTCTTGCCGGAAACGTAGAGCATCGCCTCGGCGAGCGACGTCTTCCCGGCGCCGTCTTGGCCCACGAGGACGATGTTTCTCACGTGTTCGGTAGCAGGAGCTGCCATGGTGACCACCAACTTTCGGGTTTCGCCGCCGCACGTGCTCCGAGGGAGGGCGCGGCCGCTCGGGCCTTCATTACGAACTCTCACTCACCGCCCGCACGCAACACCGGGCGACCCCTTCAGTTTAGCGTATCTTCCCCCACGCGACGGTCTCACGAGCCAGGTTTCGCGCGCGGCCGAGGGCTCCTCGCCCGGTTTTTCGATCCGCTCGCGGGGAAATCCGCCGATGCGGATGGGGAAGGCGGCGCAGATGGGGCAGCGCAGTGCGGAGGGCGCATTTGCCCGAAAGCCCTTGCGCGTGGGCGAAAGACGGCTATCATGCCCGTGTCTATCTGCGAAAACGTAAACTGGCGTTTACAAGGGGGGTTTCTCGGATGGGCGGCGGGCCGCCTTGGGCCCGTCGGGCGCCTATTCGAAGGGGTGATGACCATGTCCGACTTCGAGCTGCCGATGAGGCCCCCGCGTCCTGCGGGAACGGCCCACCGCGGGACGTCGCTTCCCGCGGCGCTGGCCCTGGCGGGCGCGGCCGTGGGCGTGCTGGCCAGCGCGTGGCTGATCCACCGGGCCCTCACGGGCCCGGGCGGCGACGAAGGAGATGGCACGGCGAGCGGCGCGGGCACGGCGAGCGGCGTGAAGGCTGCGGCGCAGGGCGCGGGCACGGCGACCGGCGCAGGAACGGCAGGCGACACGGGAGCTGCGGCGCAGAGCGCGGGCACGGCGGGCGGCACGGGAGCCGCAGGCGCCGCCGCAGCGGGCAGCGCGAGGGTCGCGGGCGGCAACATGGCGCGTGGCGCGGGAGCCGCGGCCGCCCAGCCGGACGACCCGGCCACGATGCTCGGCCAGCTGCGGTCGGCCGAGGGCGCCGTCCTCGACGAGCTGGGCCTGTCGGCTGACGAGCGCTGCATCGGGCGCCTCGTCATGCGCGGGCTCACCTACCGTCAGATAGCGGGCCGCGTCTACCTGGCCGAGCGCACGGTGAAGTACCACGCGCGGCACCTCTACGCGAAGGCGCGGGTGGGCAACCGCCGCGCCTTCGAGGCCTACGTGCGCCGGCGCCTGGCGGAGCGGGCCGACGCATAAGACCGCGGGACGGGTCGCGCCAGGTCGGCGCGCCCGGCGACCCCGGGCGCGCCGACTCCCGCCGCGCAGCCCGTGCGCCCGGCCCGCGCCCGCGCGGCGCCTACAGCTCGGAGATGATGCGGCGCGTGCGCGCGGCCACCTCGGCCTTGGCGCGCTCGACGTCGATGGTCGGCCAGGCGCCGTCGCGGTAGACCACCTCGCCGTCGCACATCGTCAGCACCACGTCGGAGCCGTCCCCGGCGTAGAGCACGTTGTAGGCGGGCGCCGTCATGGGGCACCACTGCGGGCCCGTCACGTCGAGCACGCACACGTCGGCGCGCATCCCCTCCCTGATCAGGCCGCAGTCCTCACGCCCCTGGGACAGCGCGCCGGCGCGCGTGGCCGCCTCGATCACCTGACGCGGGTCGACCACGGCCGGGTCGAGCGTGGAGCCCTTGGCGATGAGCCCCATGAGGTACATGTCCTGGAACAGGTTGTGGTTGTTGTTCGACGCCATGCCGTCGGTGCCGAGCGCCACCCGCACGCCCGCGTCGAGCATCTTGGCGACGGGCGCGAAGCCGCTGCCCAGCTTCATGTTGGAGGCCGGGCAGTGAGCCACGGTCACGTCCCGCTCACGCAGGAGGGCGATGTCGGCGTCGTCCACCCACACGCAGTGGGCGGCGGTCACCGCGCCGTCGAGCACGCCGAGGGAGTCGAAGTAGGCGATGGGGCTCAGGCCGTCGTGGCGGCCGCGGCACTCCTCCACCTCGCTTCGGGTCTCGGACGCGTGCAAGTGTACGCGCAGCCCCTTCTCGCGGGCGATGGCGGCCACCTCGGCGCACACCTGTGGGTTGGAGGTGTACTCGGCGTGGATGTTGTAGTCGATGCGGATGCGCCCGTCGGCCGACCCGTGCAGCTCGCGCACGAGCTCCTCGTTGAGGGCGCACTGCGGGTACTCGGCGAAGGGCTTGGGCTCGAAGGCCAGCAGGCCCTCGCTCAGGTTGGCCTTCATTCCCGCCTCGGTGACGGCCTGGGCGCGCTCGCGCGTGGCGTAGTACATGTCCGAGAAGCTGACGCCGCCGTAGCGCGCCAGCTCGGCACAGGCCAGCGTCATCGCCCAGTAGTTGTCCTCGGGCGTGATCTTCGCCTCGAAGGGCCAGCACTTCTGCTCGAGCCACGCCTGGAGCGGCAGGTTCTCGGCGTAGCCGCGCAGAAGCACCATGGGAGCGTGGGCGTGGTCGTTGTAGAGGGCCGGCATGAGCAGCTTGCCGGCGCCGTCGTAGGCCTCGCCGTAGGCGTCGGCATCGGCAGGCGCCTCGTCCCCGATGTAGGCGATGCGGCCGTCGCGCACGCCCACCCAGCGATCCGGCTGGTAAGCGAGGTCCTCGTCGAGGATGGCGATGTTCTTGAACAGCATGGCGGTTCCTTTCCGCGTGTCTCCCGCACGCTGGGGCGGCCCGGCGCCCTCCCGTCGGGCGATCCACCGCCCGTCCGGCCCGGCCACGGGCCCGTCCGGGCAGCGCCCCGGCGTCTTCTCTATAGGACTAAGTCTAATACTTGCCTTCCCGACTGTGCCTCTCGCGCACGAAAAAAGAGGCGGCTGACTTCCGTCAACCGCCTCTTCGGCATTTGGTGGAGCATGTTCACATTTGGGAGAACACCGCCCCCTCCATCGTCACCTGGCGAAAGTGCCCCGCCATTATCATCGAAGTAGTGGAATATATGCAAATCATCGTCGCCGGTGAGCACCACCTTCGACACGAACACGTCGATGAGCGCCTTGGGGTCATCTATCTCGGCCATGCTCTCCAACATGAACAGCACGCGGTCGCGGTCCAGCTTCACCGCCTCGATGGCCTTGGCTGTGGCCAGTTCCTCCTGCAGCAGTTCCTCGCGCGCCTTGAGCTCGTCCACGCGCTCCTTGCCGCCCGGCGGCGCGATGCCCTGCTCGATGGCCTTCCATATGCGGTCGTATGCCAGCGTTATCTCCTTGAGTTCGCCCTCGATGATGGCGCTCTGCGGCGTATCGTCGCGCTCGTTCTCGAACTCGCACATGAGGTCGGCGATCTTCTCGCGGTTGGCCTCCACCGACAGGGCGGCGCGCACGGCCTCGGCCACGTTCTCCTCGATGGCCTCCTTGCGCACCTTGCGCCCGCAGCCCTTCTTGTCCTGATAGTAGTAGTACACCTTGCCCGACTTGCCGGTGCCGCTGGTGCCCGTCATGGGCGTGTCGCACTTGCCGCACCACAGCTTGCCCGTGAGAAGGAAGTCGGCGTTGCCGGCCTTCCTGCGCGGCCGCGTCTCGTCCCCCAGCATCTTCCAGATCATACGCTGCTCCTCCATGGACCACAGGGCGGGCATGCCGCCCTCCTTCTCGTGCCCCGCGTAGCTGAACACCCCGGCGTTCTGCTTCCGCTTGAGCATCTTGGTCAGGGCGTTGTGGGTGATGGGCTTTCCGCGCTTGGTGGTATGGCCTTCCAACGCTCTCACAATCTCCGCCACGGTCTTGCCGTTGAAAAGCATGCCCTTCGCGCGCCTCAGCACCCCCGCCTCGGCCTCGTTTATCTCATAATAGCCCTCCACAATATCCCAGCCGTACAGCTGCTGGCCGTTGGCCATGCACCTCTCGGCGTTCTTCTGGATACCGTCAACTATGCGCTCGGCCAGCTGGGCGCTCTCCCACTCGGCCAGCACCTCCTTCAAGCCAAGCTGCAGGATGGCATCCGAGCCGGTGCCTATGCTCTCGCCTGAATACAGCACCTCGACCCCGTGCTTCCTGAGCGTGATGCGCAGCAGCGCCATCTCGTCGCGGTTGCGCATGATTCGGGCTACCTTATATATGACCACGTAATCGAACAGCCCCGCCTTGGCATCGGCGACCATGCGCTGGAAGTCCGCGCGGTTGGTGTTGCGCCCGGACCTCGCCTCGTCCGAGTAGATGGCCACCACGTCGAGGTCTTCGATGGCGCAGTACGCCAGGTTGTTGTCGTGCTGTATCTCGATGCTCTCGCTTCTCTGGTTGTGGGAGGAGAAGCGCGCGTAGGATGCGGCGCGGCGCCCAGGCCTTGGCTTTTTGCAGAGGCTGTACTCCATGGGGTTCCCTACGCTACCGATACCTGGGATTCAGTATCAGGCGCATCCCCTTCGCCCGCATTTTTTTCCTCAGTCCGGCGCACGCCCTCGGAAGCGCGGATTCCCCGAACCGCTCCGGCTGCCGCATCCTTGCCCGCATCGGAGAGGTGGGCGTAGTCATCGTTCAGGACGGCCTGCCGACGATCGGAATAGCTGCCGGCGTACTGTGGGCGCCCTGCCAACTCGTCAAGCGAGCAGCCGAGCGCATCAGCCACCATGCACGCCTGCGCGAAGTTCATATTGCGCTCACCCGTTTCCCAGGTCTTGTAGGTCAGTGGCTTAACGCCGATAACTGCGGCAAAAGCATCGCGGCTTTTGTATCCCGCAGCCTTGCGCAACTGCATCAGTTTAAGTTCCATTTTTGCGCCTTTCGGGATATTTCAGACAACCCGAATAGTACACGCTCCGCCTCCTTTTTTCAACTTTTAGACACTCTAGGGTTGACATAGATACTCTGAGTGTCTATTCTTCTTTTCAGTCGATGCGTTGAGTATCTGATTTTAGAGGAGCAGACACACAGCGTGTACATAAAGAAGGAAGGAACAACCATGGAAATCAACCGCAAGAAGTTCGACGCTGGCCGCTCCAATTGGGTGCACGGCGAGCACGAGGGCTACACCTACGAGGCCAAGGTCTTCAAGGCCCCCAGCCAGTTCGGAATCCCCACCCCGCGCTTCCAAGACGGCGGCAACGTCTCCAAGCTGTGCGTCCGCGATCAGTTCGGCCAGGAGGTCTACGCATTCGACCGTGGGCATGACCTCGCTACGGGCGAGGGGCTGGAAGCCGCCCTCCAGATCGTCGCGGCTCTTGAGGCCGTGTTCGTGGGAACCATGGACGAGGCCGCCGCCCAGTGGGTCCGCGACGTGGCCACCGAGTTCGGATTCAAGCGCGGCAACGTGGTGCCTGAGGACTGCGCGGCCGACCCTTGGGACTACTGCCGCTTCACCGTCTGCCGCGTCACCTACGAGGTGCACGACTACCGCCTCAGCATCGTGGGGGCAGCCATGAAGAACGAGCAGCTATACCGCGAGGCCATCAAGTTCGCCGCAGATGCCGAGGAGCGTTTCCTCAGCGCCGTCGAGGCCAACAAGTCCTTCAAGGATGACCGCACGCTGTGCGAGAAGCACCAGCAGATGGAGGTCATACCCGCCGCGCAGTGCGCATGCGCCCAGCAGGAACTCATCGCCCACCTGTTCGGCGTCTCCGATGAGCGCATCCACGAAGACCTCGCGCGCGTCATCCTCAGCCGCTAGGCAGCGGGTCTTGAGCAGACCCCAAAAACTCATCCGTCAGGTTACCCGTCACGACGTTAACAAGGCGGGGCACCCCTCCCCATTGAGTTGGCAGATGCAATCCCCGCCACGGCATTGCATCCCCCAGGTCACTGCGAGCAACAGGAAGGAGGAACCATATGGCCGACCAGTTCACGTTCAACGGCCGCCGCGTGCGAGCCTGGTGCGTCGATTCGGGCGTCACGTATGACGAACTTGCCGAGCGCATCGGCGTGCCCGTCGGCACCCTCAAGGCGTGGATTTACGGGCAGCGGGGCATCAGCTTCCCGCAGGCCTGCGCCATCGCCGAAGTGTTCGGCAAATCGTTGGACGATCTGCGCGAGCAGAAAGCAGCAAGCTAGCAATCAAGAAAGGAAAGACATGGAAGAGATCAAGTCCCTCACCTACCGCGTCAAGGAAGCGGTGGCCAACACGATCGAGAAGGCCGCGAACAACCCCGAAGGCATGTATGCCGTGGCCGAACTCGGCACCGCCTACGCCGCCATCTTGGAGGCAGAGGCCAAGGAGAACGCCGCGAACCTCGGCACCAAGCTGATCGAGGAAATCAAGGGCCTGTAGAGGAGGACCAACATGAACGACAACGCCATCAAGGAAGTGGTCGGCCTCATCTGCGAGAGCCGCCAAGAGGGGGACATGGTGAGCCTCACCATCGGAAGCCTCACGGGCGAGAACCGCCTGAGCATCACGAACGCGCCCAGCTACGTGCTGGATGCCATCACCGACAACGGCTACTACCTCAAGGCCGAGTTCGGATCCGTCATCGTCATGGCCGAGGAGGGCTAACCATGGAGAACATCGTCAAAGTGCGCGCCTGCTTCACAGGCTGCAACATCAAGAGCGGCAAGACCGTCATGTTCGTGGACACGGGCAGCGGCGAGGTGATCGACGGCCAGGAGGAGGCCTTCGCCGACGATGACGAGGATGAGGACGGCTCCTACCAGCTGCCGCCTGCCGCCTACGAGTACGAGGACATCCAAGATGAGGCGGCGTGATGACACCGGCGCAGCGGTCCATGTGCAGCGTACTGATGCAGCACATGGGCAGGTTCTACGAGAACCCCGAAAACGAGCGCCGATTCAGGGAATGGAAGGAGCGAAGGAACAACCCCGCCACGGACTTGATGCCTGCCGCCCCTTCCGGATGCCGCCAACTCGCAGGAAAGCGGCTCACCGCAAATCTTACCGCATCGCGGACGTTCTCCTCGTGATTGTCACGGCGTTCTGCGTCGCCTCGGTTCTCTGGGGCTACGGATGCGCCTACCAGGTCGGCTACGGGGCCGCCGAGCACTTCTTCACGGAGGTGCGCCATGGCTGAGGTCTGCAAGCAGCTGTACGACGGGGTGCAGCGCACCCCCCTCATGCGCGTCGAGGAGGCCTGCTGCTGGATAGCCGATGACTACCCCCGCAAGTGGCTCAGGCTCGTGAACCTCTGCGAGCAGGCCAAGGCCGACGGGCTGCCCCGCATCCGGCGCGGCGACCTGTTCATCCTCGCCCAGCAGCAGGGTATGGCCATCACCGAGTGCATGGAGTTCCGCTTCGACAACAACCTCTGGTCGGTGCTCAGCCGCTACCTGCTCATGTTCAGGCCGGAACTGGCCACGGTCATCTTCCCGAACTCTGCGGAAATCGACCGCCACGGCATCGACTTCGAGAACGTCTGGCACGACAACGTCGCCCGCAACACGTTCTTCCCGGTCAAGTGCTGGCAGGACGCGGTGGGCCTGTACCGAGGGGAGGCGGCATGAACCCCTACCTGGCGCAAGCCCGCAAGCCCATCCTAGCCTACCTCGGCCTTGAGGAGATCGAGACGGTGTGCACTCGCATCAAGTGCGACTGCGCCGACCTCCCTGAGGTGGTTGCGTGGATGCGCCCCCGCGTGGACACCAGAGGCGGCCGACCCCGCATCCACAACGCCCGGAAGCACCAGAAGGCAATGGACTGCATCGCCGACCGCTACAAGGCGGCTCGCGGCCTCATCCGCTCAGGCTTCGACGGCCCCGTGGTGATGACGGTGGTGAGCCACCGCCACGTGCCGGTCTCATGGCCGAAGCGCCGCAGGGGCGAGCAGGACACCATGAAGCCCGACGCCTCCAACATCGTGAAGCTGGTGGAGGATGCCCTCAACGGCATCGCCTACAAGGATGACAGCCAGATCGTGACGAGCATCCCGCTCAAGGCCCCGCGCGTCGGGGACTTCGACTGGCTTGAGATCGAGGTGACCTATTGCGAGGTGCCGGGTGCGTAAGGGCGGAAGGCGCAACGACTGGAAGGTCGCCGATGAGCGATACCTGATCGAGAACGCCGGCCGCATCCCCAGGCGGGAGATATGCCAGCACCTCAGAAGGTCGAACGAATCGGTCAAGCAGAAGGCCAAGGCGCTGAGGATGCAAGGCATTCCCGTGAGCCTCAGGCACTACCGCCCAAAGCTTGAGCCGTGCCCCTCGTGCGGATGCCTCTCAGGCCACCTAGGCTGCGACGGCATCTGCGAGCCGTGCCGCAGGCGCGAGCAGCTGGCCAACATCCATGCAGGAATCGCGGAACTGCTGCCGCGCCTCCCCCTTGACGAGCGGGACACCTACGAGAAGACAGAGGCGGAGACCGAATCGCGCCGCGACCCGATGCCGAAGGCGCCCAACACTGAGGGGCTTTCCTACTACGAGAGGGCGAAGGCCGATGAGGCCCATGCCCTTGCCTGCGAGGAGTGCCTAGCAGGGAACCTTCGCCGCGAGATCAAGGCGGCGCAGAAGCGCAAAGAGCGCATCAGCAAAAAAGTAAATCAATGACACTTTTGGCATTTTGCCAGTTAGGAGCAACAAAATGAAACTTGAGAAGATGAAGCGCAACCGTGCGGGGCGCTTCATCCCCCGCGAGTTCGCCGACGAGATCGTGGGGACGCTTGAGGACTACGACCTTGAGCCTGAGTTCATCGAGGGTGCCGCGTGCGTCCTCTCGTACCTCACCTGCCCCGAAGGCAGCGACATGCACGGAGCCGAGTTCCCCAAGTACCTGGACAACGGCCTCCTCGCCTTGGAGGCAGAGCCTCCCGCCGAGGTGATGAGCGCAGCCCGCGAAGTCATCGAACTCCTCAAGGCCAACGGCGTGGAGGTAGTGGATGCCTTCATCGTGCGGGGTGACCGCTAATGAGCGCCGTAATCGAAACCGTCAGCATCGAGGACGTGCACCCGCTGGTCGATGAGTTCGGCTACGATCTGGCGCGCCGCGACTACACGCTGAAAGAGAACCAGGCCTACGTCCAGGAACTCGCCCGCTCGATGCGCTCCAAGGGCATCCCCGACGAAATGGTCACCCTCGTGCGCGACGGCGGCATCTACCGCATCAAGGCCGGCAACAGCCGCATCATGGCCATGAAGGAACTGGGCACCAAGACCTTCCCCGCCATCGTTGAGGATGAGAGCACCCTGCAGGACGTCATCGAGACCGTGGTGCGCACGAACACCAAGAAGAAGTACGAGGCCGTCGAGGAGAGCCGCTTCGTCCGCCAGCTGGCCATGTTCGGCACCGATGAGTACGTGGCGGAGGTGTCGGGCCTCACCGTCGAGAAGGCCGCCAAGGTGCGCCGCGCGGCCAAGGTCGTGGAGGATGCCGCCGACGATATGAGTCTCATGCGCCTCATCGCGATCGGCGAGTTCGCCGATGACCCTGAGGCCGTGAAGGCGCTCACCAACTGCTCGGAGCGCGAGTACCAGACGGTGGCCAAGCGTTTCGAGGCTCGCCGCAAGAAGGAGAGCGCGGCCACGGACCTCGCGGCGGAACTGGCGGCGCGCGGCATCGCCGTCGTGGATGACGCGCAGGGCATGGCCATGGTGTGCAACCTCAACAAGATCGCGCAGCTCCCCGAAGACCTCCCCGATGGCTGCGTGGCCATGCGCCACAGCATCCCCGGATTCTTCATGATCTTGGCCCCTGCCCCTGAGGAGGAGCCGCCCGCGCCTGAGCAGGTGGAGGAAGACAGCGCCCGCGCGGAGGCCGAGGCCATGGCCGAACTCTACGCCGAGGGCACGGGCAACCGCCGCGCCTGGCTCGCCGAGCAGCTGGCCGCCCAGAGCCTCCTGCCGAACCTCTCCCGCCTCGTGGCCGAGAGCGATAACCGCCACGCCCCGCTGGTCAAGACGTTCCTCGAAGCGACCGGCACCAAGCGCCTCAACGTCGGGCACTCGGAGATCGTCCTGCTGTTCGAGAGCATGAACGACGCGCCGGGCTGCGGAATCCTCGACGGCACCGGCAAGCCGCGCCCAAAGGCGTGCGAGCGATACATCGCCCTTATGGACGCGATGGAGGCCGACGGCTACGAGCCTGATGAGGACGAGCAGGCCATCTACCAGAAAGCAACCGATTGCATGGAGGCAACCAAATGACAGAAGAAGGAACCATCGAGGTGACGGCCGAGGTGATCGAGCCGACCGACGCGCTGGAGGTGACCTACACCCCCGCCGTGTTCTCCGACAACCTCGCCGCGCTGGATGCCTACGTAGACCAGCAGATCGAGCCGTACATCGGCGCGCAGCTTGACCCCAACGACTACGAGACCATCAAGATGGGGCGCACCTGCATGGCCGACCTCAACAAGCTGAAAGCGCCCATCGAGGCGGAGCGCAAGCGCGTCAAGAAGATATACGAGGCTCCGCTCAAGGAGTTCGAGGCGAGGGTCAAGGCCATCACCGCAAAGATCGACAACGCACGCGCAAACATCAAGGAGCAGGTTGATGAGGCCGATGCCAACTTCAAGGCGCAGCGTCGGGAAACGCTGGCCGAGGAGTACGCGGGATGCGCCGGCCCCATCGCAGACGTTATCCCCTTCGCCGCCATCTTGGAGGACAAGTGGCTGAACCGCTCCACCAACGAGGCCAAGGCCGTCAATGAACTCTACGAGAAGGTCGAGAAGGCGCTCAAGGGCTACAACACGCTGCAGACCAAGGAACTCGCTCACAAGGACGAGGTGGTCAAGCACTACGCTGACACCCTGGACCTCATCGGCGCGCTTGAGTTGGAAGACCAGCTGAACGAGCGCGACCGCCAGATGGCCGAGTTCAAGGCGGCGCAGGAAGCCGCCGAGGCCGTCAAGGCCGAGCGCACGGCACCCGAACCCGCACCGGAGCCTGAACCCGTCCCAGATCAGCCCACAGCGGCCGCTCCGCCGGTCTGCCGCTGGTCTCTGGCCATGGAGTTCCAGGGCACCGAGGCGTTCGCGCAGCAAGTTGCCGCGACGTTGAAGGGAATGGGCATCACGGGCGCCTCCATCAAGTTCGCGGGGGTGGTCACCGATGAGTAGCGAGATCGTGGAGTACAAGGCCGACAACGGCCAGGACATCCGCGTTACCGAGCAGGACGTACGCGACCTCATGGCAGCCAACGGCAACGACATGGAGAACGTCACCTCCCAGGAGGTCAAGATGTTCCTGCGGCTCTGTCAGTCCCAGCGCCTCAACCCGTTCACCCGCGATGCCTACATCGTCAAGTACGGCAACCAGCCCGCGTCGGTCATCGCCGGCAAGGATGCGTTCGTCAAGCGCGCGACGCGCAACAAGAAGTACAGAGGCCACGAGGCCGGCATCACCTTCATACGCAGGGTCAAGGAAAACGGCGGCATAAGGAAGATCATCGAGCGCCGCGAGGGTTCCATGCTGCTGGAAGGCGAGGAACTGATAGGCGGCTGGGCGAAGGTATACCTGGACGGGTACGCCTGCCCCATCTTCGAGGAGGTTGCCCTCTCCGAGTACGCCGCGCCCGACCGCTACGGCAAGAACGGCTGGAGCAAGATGCCCGCGACCATGATTCGCAAGGTGGCGCTCTGCCATGCCCTGCGCGAGGCGTTCCCCGAAGACCTCGGCGGCCTCTACGGCGCTGAGGAAATGGACCAGGCGCGGCAGCAGGAACAGGCCGCCCCACAGCCTCAGGAAGAGGAGGCCGTGGAGTACATCGTTGAAGACGTGGTCGAGGAACAGCCCGCCCCCCAGCCTCAGGAAGACCCGCGCAAGGCGCTCTGGCAGCAGGTTGCAGATCAGAAGCGGCAGGCCATCGAACTCGGCACCAAAGAGGAGGGCATCACCAGCTGGATGGCCGCCAGCATCCTCAACCCCGACGGAAGCCCCAAAGCGATCAACATGTACACAGCCGAGGACATCGTGAAGCTCAGCGACTTCCTTGCCGTGAACATCCGCAACCATCAGGAACTCGCGGCGCAGCAGGGCGGCAGCGAGGCTGAGCGCGAGGAATACGCCGCTCCCGACTACGCCCCCGAAGACATCCCGTTCTAAGGAGGCGCGGCATGGGAATGGTTATACACGATGACTTCTGGGCGGCATGCCAAGCAATGCCTGAGAAGCAGCGCGCCCCGTTCCTGTACGCCCTTGCGAACTACCGCTTCACCAAAGAGGAGCCAAAGGGCAGCCCTCCGTGGCTGCCCACCTTCATCGCCCTCAAGCAGCGCATCGACATGGGTGACGAGGCTAGTGAGCGCGGACGCAAGATGGCGCAGGCCAGATGGGGCAAGAAGCAAGCGCAGGCACCTGCCAAGCAGGATGCCGAAGCAAGTGCCAAGCAGGATGCTCAAGCATATGCACAGGCAGATGCGCAGGCATATGCACAAGCATCGAACAACTCGGATGCTGAGGATGAGGTTGAGATAGAGGTAGAGATACCCCCCTATATCCCCCCGATGCTGAGCAGCCTGCAAGATGCGCCGTTCTGGCTCCAATGCCTCGGCGCTCTCAACGAGTTCCTCGGGACCACGTACACCACGATGCCGGAGAAGTGCCGGCACATGCTGGAACGCTGCGCAGGCGGCTACACCGTCGAGCAGGTGCGCTCGATGATCGCCTATAAGCGCGACGAGTGGCAGGGCACGAAGTTCAGCAAGCGGCTCACGCCCAACACGCTGTTCAGCCCCGATCACTTCGAGCAGTACATGCACGAGGCCAAGGGCGAGGAGAAGGAGGCCGAGGCGTATGCCGCTTACGACCAGTTCTAGGCTCAGGGCCTTCGAGGCCGAGAAGCCCATCCGCTGCGAGCACTGCGGCGCGATGAGGCCTCCCCGCAAGGTGGTCCGCGAAGACGGAACGCCCGTCGAGTTCAACGGCATCCCCGCCTTCTGGGGGCACGAGGACTGCGGCTGCCCAGGGGCTGTGGCCGAGCGGGAGGCAATCGCCGAGGCCGAGCGGCACAAGGCCGCCAAGGAGCAGGCCGAGGCGAAAGAGCGCGCCATCGAGAGGGCGGGCATACCCCTCCGCTACCGCGATGCCGCGCACCCTTACGCCGCGAAGATGGCCGCCCTGGCCTCCGAGGGGCAGGGCTTCTACATCTTCGGCCCGAACGGAACGTACAAGACCACGCTGGCCATGGCTGCGGCGCTGCAACTCATCGAGACGGGGCGCAGGGTCATGGCCGTGGCCACCTACGACCTCATGGACGCGATGCGGAGCCGCAAGGACGAGGACCGCGCCCTCTTCGAGCGGGCGGCCGGCTGCGACGTGCTCATCCTGGACGATCTGGGCAAGGAGGCCTCAAACACGGCCTACGCCTGCGAGCGCCTGTTCGCCATCATCGACAAGCGCGACAAGGCCATGCTGCCCACCATCGTCACGTCCAACTACCGCCTCAGCGAGATAGCCAAGAACATCACCGAGGGGGCGGTCGGCGTGGCCATAGCGTCCCGCCTCGCCTCCTCATGCAAGCAGGTCCCCCTTGAGGGGCCGGATAGGAGGCTCAATGGCCAAGATTGACATCATCGAGTGCCGCGACATGCTGCCGGCGCTCTCCGACATCCCCGACGGCATGGTGGGGATGCTGCTCACCGACCCGCCCTATTCGAGCGGCGGCATGTTCCGGGGCGACCGGTCGGGCGCAACGTCCGAGAAGTACCAGACCAACGATGCGGCCAAGAAGCCGGAGTTCTACGGGGACAGCCGTGACGAGCGCAGCTTCGTGCTGTGGTCGGTGCTCTGGATGGGCGAGTGTTACAGGGCGATGGCCGACGGTGCCAGCGCCATCGTCTTCTCGGATTGGAGGCAGCTGGCCAACGTCACCGACGCGATTCAGGCTGCGGGCTTCGTCTTTCGTGGCATCATCCCGTGGCGCAAGACCGCCGCGCGGCCTCAGCCCAACAGCTTCCGCAACGAGTGCGAGTACGCGGTCTGGGCGACCAAGGGGGCGATAGACCGCACGCCCGTGGCCGGTGCCAAGTACCTGCCCGGCGCGTACAAGTTCGCAGCCCCCTCAGGCGAAGGGCGCATCCACTCCACCCAGAAGCCGCTGAACCTCATCAAGGCGCTCATGGAGATCGCCGACGAGGGCGCGATAGTGCTGGATCCCTTCATGGGGTCGGGAACCACGGCGGTGGCGGCCATCGAGACGGGGCGGCACTTCATCGGGTACGAACTCAGCCCGGAATACTGCGCCCTGGCCAATGAGCGCGTCGCCCGCGCGAAATCTGCGGGGGGGGGTGGCTTAAATGGCTAAGGTCACTACTCTGCCGGCCATGTACCAGCCGATGATGGGCAAGCCGTCCGTGAGGATGGCGCGGTGCGCGGTGTGCGGCCGCACGTGGCCGCTTGAGCAGCACCATGTGGTGTTCCGAAGCGCCGGCAAGATGTTCGTGGAGGGGCGCGAGATCGAGAAGCCGACCATCACGCTCTGCGGCTTCGGCAACAACCTGCAAGACGCGGACGGCCGCGAATACTGCCACGGCCTCGCCCACCATCGCCGGCTCTACTTCCGCTGGGTCGATGATGGCGCGATAGCCTGCGCAGGCCATTGGGAGTACATCCGCCTGGACGAGGCATGCGACTACCTCACCGCCATCAGGATGGACGGATGGAGGCCGCTATGAGCTTCGGAATGAGAGACCAAGACTGGGTCGACCCGCCCGAACCGCCCACGTTCCGCGCCCACTGCGGAGACTGCAACCACTTCCACGAGTGCCCCTGCGGCGCCCATGGCTTCTGCGACGAGATCGGCGAGTTCGTTGAACCCGATAGCGTCGTTACCGTCGGGAATGACTGCGATGCCTTCGACGCTGCGGCCAGCTTCGATCCCGATTGGGAGGTCTGGGAGGCGGCCGACCAAGCCTATGACCTCATGCGAGACCTGCAAATGGAGGAGGAATGAACTACATCAGCCTTTTCAGCGGCATAGAGGCCGCCTCCGTGGCCTGGGCTTCCCTCGGTTGGAACCCCGTGGCCTTCTCGGAGATCGAGCCGTTCTGCTGCGACCTGCTAGCAAAGCGATTCCCGGACGTGCCCAACTTGGGAGACGTGGCCGGAGTTGATTGGACCGAATACGAAGGGAGCGTCGATGTTGTCATCGGAGGAAGCCCGTGCCAAGCGTTCAGCATGGCAGGGCGAAGACTTGGACTTATGGACGAGCGAGGTCAGCTCATGCTTGAGTTCGTCCGCTGTGTTAGAGAAGCTAAGCCCCGCTGGGTCATCTGGGAGAACGTCCCCGGAGTTCTGTCACAGGACAAAGGGCGAGCCTTTGGCACCCTCCTCGGGGAGTTGGAAGACTGCGGGTATGCTCTCGCGTGGCGAGTGCTGGACGCTCAGTTCTTCGGAGTACCCCAGAGAAGGCGCCGTGTGTTTCTTGTCGGACATCCTGTGCCCGGATGCGCCGCAGGAGTACTTTTTGAGCCCGACTGCATGCGAGGGGATAATCCGTCGAGCCGAGAGGCGCGGGCGCTCCTTGCCGCCGGTGCTCAAGACCGCCCTGCAGGAAGCTATACGCTCAAGCTGCGCCATACCGGATCGCCTTGCCCAGGGGGGGGTTCTGGGCCTCTGATTCAGGACGATCTGAGCGCGACGCTGGCCACTAGCCAAGACCAGGTGCTGTTCCAGTCCAATGTGCTGCCGATCGACACCACCCAGGTGACCGACCCCAGGAACGGCAGCAACCCCCAGTGGGGAGACCCCTGCCACACCATGAGCGCCCAGGGGCACACCCCTGCGGTGTGCATCGGATTTAGCGCGGGGCAGTCGGCCACGGCGGGATCCGTTGCCGCGCAGGACGAGGTTGCCCCCACCCTGAGGGCTGCCGAATCGGGAACGAACCAGGTGCCGAGTGTTGCCTATGCCATAAGCGGCAACATCATCGGCCGCGAGGAGAAGAACGGCGGCCACCACTTGGGCATCGAGGACGATGGGGCGATGTTCACCCTCACGACCGCCGACCGCCATGCTGTTGCCTTCGCTTGGAACTCAAGCATAGGGGTATCGGCAGCTGAGGAAGTGACCCCGACGATGAGAGCAGCCCATTCGGGAGAGCCTGCCGTACGCATGGCGGATGACAACGCCCACGCTGGCATCGGAGTCAACGTGGCCAACACCCTGAAATGCGGCGGATCCGCGCCCATCGTAGCAGCAAACGGCTACATAGTGCGCCGCCTCATGCCCGTGGAGTGCGAGCGCCTTCAAGGATTCCCCGACGGATGGACCGACATCTACGGAGGAGAGACGCGTGAGCGAATCGACTGGGGAAAGTGCCCGGACGAGTTCGATGACCCCGAAGGGTACGTCGCATTCATCAAGAATCCGCCCACGGTCGTTGAGACGGGCACCCCCGACGCGCCCCGCTACAAGGCATGCGGCAACTCCATGGCCGTGCCCGTAATCAACCACATAGGCCGCCGCATCGAAGCGGTGGACTCGATTTTCTAGGAGGAAGCGTGAGCAATAGGAAGTTCGTCAAAGTCGAACAAGCTGGCAAATGCCCAACTGAGTGGCTTATTGATCTGGGCGCAGTCGTGAGAATGCACCCCGATTCCAACTTCGTGGTCTTCGATGACGGGGCGGGCATGAACCTCACCGAGGAATCGGCGGATGCGCTAGCGAGGGAATTGGAGGCGATGAAATGGGCCGAACCAGCGACCGCGTGTGCATGCTTGAGCTCAACACGGACATGACGCGCATCGTCTGCTCCAAATGCGGGTGGGAGGTGCCGGCCGGCACCAACCCCAACACCGTGAGGGAATGCGGAGGATGCGAGAGGGTGGTGGTCTACGGAGACATCCCCCGCCTCTACCTCATCGGACCTGTCACGGGAAAGCCGAACGACAACAGGGAGACCTTCAGGGCGGTCCGCGCCATCCTGCGCAAGGACGGCTACGAGTGCGACTGCCCGCACCACTACATCGAGCAGGGAACCGAATGGGGCCGCGCCATGCGCATCAGCATCCGCCAGATGCTCGCGAACGACGGCCAGAGCACCATCCCGCTGTACGACGGCATCGCCATGCTGGACGGATGGGAACGGAGCCGTGGCGCGAAGATCGAGCACGACATCGCCGAGGCTCTGGGCATGCCCTGCCGCCCGTGGAGGGAATGGCTCAGCCCCGCAGCGCCCGCAGCCACGATGGCGGACGCGCCCGCACCCCAGCCGCTGCTGGCACCGTGCTGCTAGGGGGGGGGTGGACGCGATGCCCATGGAGCGCCACCGCTACCCGAAGGACTGGAAGCAGATAGCAGCCCAGGTGAAGGAGGAGGCGGGGTGGAAGTGCGAGGAGTGCGGGAAGCAGTGCCGCAGGCCGGGAGAGCCGCTGGACACGCACCGCAGGACGCTCACCGTGCACCACATCGACCACACGCCTGAGAACTGCGAGAGGTCCAACCTCGTCGCCCTGTGCGCACCCTGCCACCTGCGCGCGGACAAGGAGCACCACGCCCAGACCCGCAAGCGCAGGCGGGAGGAGTACCGGCGACACATGGCGGAACATGCCAATGCGGCCGATCGGGCTTCTTGAATCTTTCCTTCTTCCCCGGTCGCGCCGCGACCCTCCTCTACCGGAGCCGCCTTCCCTAGGGAGGCTCCCTTACGTTTTGCGACACATCCAAGAGAATCACCGCCAAGATAGGAGGACCGCCATGCCGCTCAGCCAGATGAAGTGCTGCAAGTGCGGGGGCATGATGCCGGTGCGCCGCAGGCGCGGCCACCTGCGCAAGCGCAACCACATCAAGACCATGTGGTGCCCTTGGTGCAAGCGCGTCACACAGCACAGGGAACGCTTCTAGTGCTCACCGCCCCCCAGGAGAAATACTGCCAGGCCCGCGCCCGTGGGCTGTCTCAGCGCCAAGCGTACCGCGAGGCCTACCCGAAGTCTGTCAAGTGGAAGGACTCGGCGGTGGACTCGCAGGCTTGCCGCCTTGAGAAGCTGCCCAAGGTTTCCGCAAGGGTCAAGGAGTTGCAGGATGCGGCCGCAGAGCAGGCTGTCGCGTCGCGTGCGGCCGTCATCGACCGAATGGCGGCCCTGAACGCCCATGCATCCAAGATAGCCGTGGAGAGGGCGCGAGAGGGCTTCATCGACAAGGCGGCCACCGATGCAATGATGGCCACAGGCTCCAAGCTGCTGGACGTGCTGCCCGACGATACGGGCAAGGGTGACGGAATCCTGAGGGTGTACGACTTCGGGCTGCTCATCGGGCGCGCCTTCATCGACCTGCACCGCTCCATCATCGCCCACGAGTTCGAGGAGATATGGGAGGAAGGCGGGCGCGGCTCGCTCAAGACCAGCCACATCGCCACCGAGATCGTGAACGGCGTGACCACCGTGCAGGGGCGCAATGCGCTGTGCATGCGCAACCGGACGAACAAGCTGCGCACCTCCGTCTATGCGGAGATCAAGAAGGCAGCCCGGAGGATGGGCGTGGCCGACGAGTTCACATGGGGAAAGTCGCCCCTGCAGGCCGTGCACAGGCCGACGGGCAACGTGATCTACTTCTTCGGAGCGGACAACGTGAACCCCGAGGATTCCCCTCTCAAGGGCTTGGCGCCCGAGGAGGGCTATATCGCATACGTGTGGTTCGAGGAGGCCAGCCAGTTCCCCGGCTACCGCTACGTCCGCAACGTGAAGCAGACGGTGCTGCGCGGCGGCGGCGACCTGCCCACGTGGACGTTCCTCAGCTACAACCCGCCCGTATCGGCCAACGCCTGGGTCAACCGCGAGAGCAAGCAGCCCCAGGAAGGCCGCACCGTGCATCGCTCGCACTGGACGGATGCGCCGAGGGCGTGGCTGGGCGAGGCGTTCATCGCCGTAGCCGAAGCACTCAAGGCGCGCAACCCAAAGGCGTACCGCCACGAGTACGACGGCGTGGCCACAGGCACAGGCGCCAACGTCATCGACCCTGAGATCATCGAGGTGCGACCCATCACAGACGAGGAGCGCGAGGCGCTGGACAACATAGCCCACGGGGTAGATGCCGGCAGCGTCCACCCGTGGGTTCACGAGCGCGTGGCCTATGACGTGGACGAGCACGTGCTGTGGTTCCTCGATGAGGACAGCGCCACAGGCAGCGAGGCGCACGACACGAAGACCGCGCCGCTTCTGGCCGAGAGGCTTGAGGGATGGGACGAGGAGGATGATGACCTCTGGTGCGATAGCGCGGCGAAGGGCATGATCCTGTACTACCAGCAGCAGGGGCTTCACGCGCGCAAGGCCTACAAGCAGGGCGTGAACTCCCCAAGCGAGCGCGTGCGGTGGTTCAACCGGTTGGCCAAGATCGTCATCGACCCGAACACCTGCCCGCTCGCGGCTGAGCAGATTCCCGCCCTTGAGTACGTCATAACCCCGTCGGGCGACATTACGGAGACACTGCCAAAGGTAGACGATGACACGCTTGATGCCGCAGGCTACGCGGCATCCGTATGGATTAGGCAGGGGTTATAGCATGGCAGAGGAGCGCGGCACTTTCGCCTTCGCAATCGAATGGCTCAAGATGATGGGCTATCATCCCGACACCCGCATGAGCGGCATCATCGGGAAGTACTGGGGCTGGTACACGGCCGACAACAACTGGTACCACTACAGCGTGAGCAGGAACATGCGCCGCTTCCGCGTTGACCGCGAGACGCTGCACCCTGCGGCACTGGCGGCGGAAGCGTGGAGCGACCTGCTGATGAACGAGAAGCTGGGCATCACCGCCGAGGATGAGGGGATGCAGAAAGTCATCGCTGCCCACTTCGGCGGCTTCGGCGTGAACCAGGCCGACTTCGTTACCCGCTCCTTCGCCCTCGGCACGGGGGGATGGGCCTGCGGGGTCTATGACGTTTCGGACGATGGCATGCTCCACCCCGATGCGCGCGTGGAGATCGAGGACTACGAGGCGCACCAGTGCCTCCCCCTCACGTGGTCGGCTGACAGCTGCACGCAGTGCGCGTTCGTGACACGGGTGGAGCTGGACGGCCGCGACTATGACCAATGCCAAGCCCACGTGCTGCTGGACGGCACCTACCACATCCTCACGCAGCTGTTCGACATCAAGAGCCACCGCATGGTGTTCCCTGAGAGCGTTATCGCAGACCTCGACACCAAGAGCACCGAGCAGACCTTCGCACTCGTGAAGCCCGCCGTCCCGAATCCCCATTTCAGCTATTGCGCAATGGGCGCCAGCATCTTCGAGAAGGGCATCAGCGCCATCAAAGCCACCGACGAGGCGCTCACCAGCCTGCTGGTGCACATGCGGGTCGGCCGCCCCAAGATGTTCGTGACCGACACCATGATCGAGAAGAAGACCAAGAAGGACGCGAACGGCAACAAGGTCACCGAGTACGCCGCATTCGGCGAGGCCGATGACACCGTGTTCCGCACGCCTCCCGGCGAGGAGGGCACCGACCCGATGAAGGTGGTGCATCCCGAGATGCGCGTGGCCGACAACGAGGCGGCCATCAACGCCGGCCTCAAGATGCTCTCCCTCACCTGCGGGCTTGGGGACAACTACTGGGCATGGGACCACAAGGACGGCCTGAAAACGGCCACCGAGGTGGTGAGCGATTCCAGCATGCTGGCCAGAACGCTCAGGAAGCACCAGAACGCCCTCAGCGGCTCCATCACCACGCTGGTGCGCGGCGTGGCGGGCGTTTGCAAGGGCATCTGCGGCACAGCGGTGGACACGCAGGCAGCGGTCTCCATCGACTTCGATGACAGCGTCATCACCGACACGCAGACGGACAAGAACATGGCGCTCACCGAGATCAGCATGCTGGGCATCCCCGCCCTCAAGCGCAAGTACCTCGTGAACTACTGCGGATTCAACGAGGAGGATGCAGCGGCCGCCGTGCCAGACCAGGCCGCAGCGATAGATCCGGGCTTCTAATGCTGTCCCCTGAGCAAATCGAGACGGCTGGCGACGCGGTTGCCGCCGTCTACAACGACATAGAGGCCAAGATGCTCGACCACCTGGTCATCGCCCTCATCAACGTGGAGGAACTTGACCAGATGACCATGACGGAGCTCAACCTCCTCGCCCAGTCCCACACCCAGCAGCTTCGCGACTACATCAACGACGAGCGCGAGGTCATCGCGGCCGGGGTGCGCGAGACCGCCGAGCGCCTGATAGAGGCATCCGATGCCGATGACATCAGGCGGATGGGCAAGGGCACGCCGCTATGGCCTCAGCAGGTCACCGCGACCGTTGACGGCGTGGCCAGAATCTTGGCACGCGACAACATCCAGATGGTGGAGGGCGCCAAGCAGGCCTTCCTCTCGGCCTCAGTGGAGGCCATCACGCGCGTGAACACCGGCACCATGACCACGGAGCGGGCACTGCACTCCGCCGTGAGGAAGCTGGAACGCGAGGGCATCCCGATCATCACATACCAGAACGCCAGCACCGGCATCGTCACCGTGGCCAACAAGGTGGACGTGGCCGTGCGCCGTCACATCCGCACACAGATCGCGCAGGACGGCGCGCGCATGACCTTGGAGCGGATGGAGCGCGGCGAGGTCACGCTTGTGGAGGTATCGAGCCACGAGGACAGCAGGCCGAGCCATGCCGCATGGCAGGGGCAGGTCTACAGCCTGCACGGCGAGGTGGAGATAGACGGCCACAAGTACGCCGACTTCTACGAGGCCACGCGCTACGGAAGCGTGGACGGCCTCCTGGGCGCGAACTGCCGCCACAGCTTCGGGCCGTACCGACACGGAGCGCCGAGGGCATACGAGCAGAACCCGCAGCACCCCAGCGGGCTGGAAGGCTCGGAGGTGTACGAACTGGAACAGCAGCAGCGGTACCTTGAGCGGCGCATCCGCGAGGCCAAGCGAGAACTGAGGGGCGCGCAGCAGGTCTACGATAAGACGGGCAGCCTTGAGAGCCGCACCAACCTGCTCAAGGCCCAGAGCACGCTGAAAGATCGGCAGAGCGCCATGCGCGACCTCATCAGCGACGCCAACGCCAAGGCGAAGCCCGGCACCACCGTGCTCACCAGGAGGCCGAACAGAGAATGGGCTGGCGACATGCCGAAGGGCACCGCCATCAAGGCCAGCGGGCGCAAGGTTGACGAGTTCCTGGGAGGCTCGGGCGCATCCGCGACGCTCAAGGCCAACGGAATCACCAAGAGCGCGGCACGCGCCGCCATAGCCAAGGAAATGGCCAGCCGTGGGGGCACCGCCGCAGACTTCGCATCGCTTTCAGCCTCAGACCAGCAGGGCATCTTCAAGAGCATCGTGAGCGCGCTGCGAAACCCCGCCAAGATCAAGGGCGCGCAGCACGCGGCCAAGACCGCCGTGGACAGGTCCGCCCCCATATACGCGAAGCTGGAAGACAAGCACGTGGACAAGGTGGCCAAGCTAGTCGGCAAGGGCACCACGCCGGCGGCGCGGCTGTACCTGCGATACGAGGACCAGCTGAGCCTCATCGACCACGCCTACCGCAGCACCGCCCACTTCTCGCCCAGCGACGTGGGCGTGCGCATCAACGTGGCCAACACCTACGCCGACGCGCGCAGGCCGTCCATGAACACGTGGTTCCACGAGTTCGGCCACCATATCGACTACATCAGCACGGGGGCGCAGGGCTATGCGGCCAAGCGTGCCGCAGGCGTTCCCTATGGCGATATGTACGCCTCCACGAAGTACAAGGGAAACGCCTTCGGCAAGATGCTCAAGGAGGAGGCGACCGCCTACGTCGATGCGGTGCACGCGCGCATCAAGGCGGAAGCCGCCGCCTTCATCGACGCCATGGACCTGAGGGGGATGCGCGACGCAGGTATGCTGTCCGAGGCAACGTTCTCCGCGCTGCGGCACGATGCCCGCGCGTACCAGCGCGTGACATCCCCAGGCTTCAAGCCGGAGGACTACGGCTACACGCCAGAGGAGGTCAAGGCCATCAAGGCCAGCAAGAAGAGCATCGTGGCCACCGTCAAGAAAGACCCGCAGTACAAGGAGGCCGTCAAGAAGCAGCGCGCCTATGAGGCCGTGGGCAAGGAGATCAGGGGCATGACAGATGCCCAGAAGGCCGACCTCTCTGACATCTTCGGCGGCGCGACCGGCAACAAGGTGGACGGCGGCTGGGGGCATCGCACATCGTACTGGGACAAAGGCGGCGGCGCGCTCGCACGCGAGGCGTTCGCGGAGTTCTACAGCGCGCACATCGGCAACCCTGAGAGCCTTGCGGTGCTCAAGCAGTACCTGCCGAAGTCGGCGGAGATATTCGAGGATATAATCGAAGCGATTGAGAAAGGGGCTATCTGATGGATGACCTGATCTACGAACTCATGGACGAGTACAAGGCAAAGTTCGGGGACATCTTCCCCCGCATGATGATGATGAGCGCCCCGGACGAGGAGGTTATCGCGGCAATACGCCAGTGCCTCGACACAGGGCAGCCGTTCGACCCCGGCCTGCCGGATGACGCGATAGTCTAGCGAAACCGTGAAGCCCCGCCGAGCGCGGGGCTTTTTCATGCCCAGGCGACACCTTGGGGAAACTTCCAACTGCGCGAGAGACGGCGGCAACGGTCTCAATCGCCCGCCTGAGCGGCAATCAGGTACCGAAGCGCGCAGAGAAGCGCGGAAACCAAACCCCGGAAGGAAAGGTTGGAAGCAATGACAGGAACAGAACCGACACCCACGCCCACGCCCGAGCCTACGCCGGCACCGACCCCTGCGGCGGAACCGGCACCCGCCCCGCAGCCTGCTGCACCTGCCGCAGAGCCTGCACCAGCAGCCGAGCCGACACCGCAGCCTGCTGCACCTGCCGGCAGCACCGTGAACGCCCACAAGTACCAGCGCGACATCGCGAAGGTGGAGGCAGAGCGCGACGCTGCGAAGGCCGAGGCCGAAGGGTACAAGGCCCTCAAGGACGAGTTCGAGCAGTGGAAGGCCGAGCAGGAAACTGCGAAGACCGAGAGCGCGCTCAAGGCGGCCGGATGCCATGACGTGGTGGCGGCGAGCGCACGCCTCGGCGAGTTCGATGGCGACATCGAGAAGCTGAAAGAGGCCGCGCCCTACCTGTTCACGTCCACCGATAACAGCAAGTCCACAGGGGGCAAGCCCAAGGGAACCCCCGACCCCGAAGACGAGCGCACGAAGAAGATGCGCGAGACCTTCGGGCTGACCAACGAAAAGGAGTAAACCAATGCCCAACCAGATCACCCTGCCCCAGGGCATCCAGACCATCTTGGACGAGGTGTACCGCCAGGCGGCCTGCACCTCCGTGCTGGACAGCGCCCCCTCCCAGGTGCGCCCCACCCAGAACGTCCACGAGTTCTGCTATCCGCAGATGGAGGTCGGCGGCCTCGGAGACTACGACCGCGCCAGCGGCTACACCTCCAACAGCGGCGTATCCCTCGTGTGGAAGACCGTGGAGGCCGACTACGACCGTGGCACCAAGATCATGGTCGATGCCATGGACAACCAGGAATCCTTCGACCTCGCCTTCGGGCAGGCCGCGAACATCCTGATGCGCGAGCATGTGGCACCTGAGGGCGATGCCTTCACCTTCGCCAAGATCGCCGCGCTCACCGGCATCACCAACAACACGGACTCCATCGAGGGCGGCGCCCAGTTCCTTGAGGCCATCCTCACGGCCACCACGGAAATGGACGAGAATGAGGTGCCCGACGAGCAGCGTTACCTGTTCACCACCTCCACGCTGCTCAAGTCCGTGAAGGCCCTGGACACCACCAAGTCCCGCGAGGCGCTTGACGGCTTCGCCGGCATCATCAAGGTGCCCCGTGGCCGCTTCAACACCGCCATCGACCTGCTCAGCGGGCGCGACGGCGACGAGATCGCGGGCGGCTGGAAGCCCTCGGAACTCTCCAAGCCGATCAACTTCCTGATCGTGCACAAGCCCGCGCTCATCAAGTTCGACCGCCACATCGCCGGCCCCACCGTCATCAGCGCGGACCAGAACCCCGATGCGGATGCGGACATCGTGAAGTACCGCAAGTACGGCGTGGTTGACGGCTACGAAAACAAGCGCGCAGGCATCTACCTGAGCCACCAGTAAGAAGGAGGAGCAACATGAAGACCGTGGGTCTGCTCATCGACGGCAAGGCCGTCCAGAAGAAGGAGGCCAAGACCTCCAAGGCGAAGACCACCAAGACCACGACCAAGGCTGACAACGCCAAGGCCGAGAACAAGGGCGCGGAGAAGGCCGAGAAGGCCGAAGACGCTGCCAAGGACGAGGCTGCCGCTGAGAAGCCGGCAGAGGCCAAGGCTGACAACGCCAAGGCCGGAGAGGAGGCGGGCGAGTAGATGCCGCTGCCATCCGTCACATACGAGCAATACAAGGCTCAGGGCGGAACGCTCGAAGCGGATGCCTTCGCGGCATCCCTTCGGGCGGCGGTATCTGCGGTGCGCGACGTGATCGGCTACAACGAGCCGCAGGACGATGATGACGTGGAGGCATACACCCGCGCGGTGTGCGCCGCCGTGGACGTGGACGAGGCCTACGGGGCATCCGGCGGCATCGGCGAGGGCGTGGCATCGGTCACGCTCGGCAAGTTCTCCGCGACCATGGGGCAGGCATCCGGCTCGTCATCGCTCTACGACGTTGACATGAGGCGCGCCGTGCGCCGTGAGCTCGTCGGCTCCACCCTCCTCTACCAGGGGCTGCAATGATGCCCCTGCCGCGCAGGCTGCTGCGCTCCACTGCGAAGGTCAAGGTTCCGAAGACAGGAACGCCCTACGGCGGCGAGTTCGAGGAGCCTGTGACCATCGAGCGCGTCTGCTTCGAGCCTACCGCCTCGATCAGGCGCACGGATTACCAACTGCAGGCGCCCTTGAAGGGCACGCTCTACATAGACCCCAAGGTGAGCACTGGCGCCTTCGCCATCCCTGCGGGGTCTCTGGTGAGCATTGACGGGGAGGTCTCCGATGCCACGGTGCATGAGTGCCAAGCCGTCCCGAACCTCGGCGACCTGCACCATTGGGAGGTGCTGCTCAAATGACGGTCATCCTCAACATCAAGGGCATCGAGAAGCTGGCGGACCCGGCCGAGGCGAAGAAGCGCCAGGAGGAGTACGCCATGCGCGTGGCCTTCGTCATGCGCAAGTACGTGCCCCGCGACGAGAACACGCTCAGGGCTTCCGAGCCGCTGAACTCCAAGTACGCCGAGGGTTTGCTGATCTGGAGCACCCCGTATGCCGCAAGGCAGTACAGCATCCCCATGAGGCACACCACGTCGGGAACCTGCGACCATTGGGACGAGGCGTGCGCGCGCAACGATATGCCCGCGCTCATCAAGTACGCCGAATCCCTCTATGGAGGTGACTGATGGCAGCCCTTGACCTTCTGGACGTGATGCGCCGCCGCCTCAACGAGGGCGGCATCACCGACGTATTCACCACCATGCCAGACGGCAGACGCTTCCCCGAATCGGTGACCATCGCCTTCGGCGTGCCCGACCGCAAGATCGTCTACTACGACGGCACCACCACCTCGCCGCTGCGCGTGACCGTGATCGTGATGAGGGTGAGCGAGTACGAGGCCATGGCCACGGCTCAGCTCGCCGAGAGCATCTTGGCCACCTCCCCGCTCGATTCCGAGAACGGCAGCTACGAACTTGAGAGCTTCGAGACCACCGACCCCCAGCCGCTCCCTTGGGACGAATCCGGGCGGTTCGTGTGGGCTTTCGATGCCTACATCGACACGAGAAAGGACTTTTTCTAATGGCGAAGACCGTGGACATCGGGTTCGCGCTGAACTACCAGTACGCGAACCTCCTGAACATCACCCCGGAGGAGGATGAGCCGACCTGGGCCTACATGGGGCCGGGCATCGAGGACATCAGCCCCGACCGCTCCGAGAAGACCGACGAGACCGAGGACTACTCCACCGGCGGCAACACCGTCACCACCGTGACGGGCGTGACCAAGACCACGAGCGTCACCGGCAAGCGCCGCATCGGCGACCCTCTGCAGGACTACTTGGCCAGCCTTGAGGAGTGCTTCGGGGACGAGCGCGAAACCCAGTACCGCTGCGTGTCCCCCACCGGCGAGATCATCGAGGAGGAGGTCACGCTCAAGGACATCAACATGAGCGGCCCGAACGGCGCAGCCTCCGACAAGCAGGCCATCAGCTTCGGCATGGCACGCAACGACACCCCCACCCTCATCCAGCCGGCCAAGGGGCACCATCTTCCCGCCACCATCGCGGTGGAGGACGTGACGGTTTCCGTGGGAAAGACCAAGCAGGTCACTCCGACCGTCGAGCCTGCCACTTCCTCGGACTGGTGCCTGTATGCCATCGAGAACCCCGACATCGCCAAGGTGACCGCCGACGGCATCGTTGAGGGTATCGCGGCGGGCAAGACGCGTCTCTCCGTGAAGTGCGCCGCCAAGCCCTCCATCCGCGCGACCGTGGACGTGGTGGTCTCCGAGGCTTAGCCAAGCGACACACTTGGGAATATCGGTCATGAGGCCGGGGAGGAAGCGCAGCCTCCCCGGCCTTTCCTTTTACTGCGCGAAAGGAAAAGAGGTAAACCATGGAACTCAAAGTCAAGGCACCCTATGAACCGCTAACCATCGAGATCGGCAACGCGGTGGTGGAGACCCGCATCAACGTGACGGTGGACGGCCTGCTCGACATCGGAGAAGCATGCAACAAGGCGCACAGCAAGATGACCGCGCTCCAAAAGCTGCGGGACCAGGCCGAGCAGTCCAAGAACGTCTCGCAGCTTCGCAAGCTGAACAAGCAGACGGCCGACGTTCTTGAGGTGGCGGTCAAGGCCGGCATCGGCGAGGAAGGCTACGACGCGATCGTGGAAGCCTGCGGCGCTGGCTACCCCATCAGCAAGGTGGACTGCAACATCGTCATGGGCAAAGTGTTCCACGCTATCTTCCAGACGGTTCAGGAGCGTAAGGAAGACACCCTCAACGAGAAGGCTGCGCATTACCTGGCGGAGGTAGATGATGCGCAGTCCGAGCCTGACCCGGAAGACTAAGGCCGAAAACGGCCGCCTCGTCAGTTCCTACGAATGGGGCGGCCATCGGGTTGACGTATGCGATTCAGCACGCAACGGCATCCTGGTCATAGAGCTGTTCCAAGATGAGGAGCTTGCGCCCGAGCAGAAGGCGCCGCTCCTCATTCGCATGCTGTTCCCCAAGCCCGAAGACGCTCTGGCCATCGCAGGCGAGCGCCTTGGGGATCTCCTCATCGACATCGTGTGGGAGGCCTTCGGGCTTGACATATCGAGCGACGGCCGCCACGCCTCGGAGCATGAGGATGCGGTCTTCGACTTCACAGAGGACGCGGGGAGAATCCGCGCCTCGCTGCTCCAATGCTTCGGCCTCGATTGGGATGACGTGGCCGGCACCCTCTCATACGCCGACATGTGCTCGCTTCTAGGCATGCTGCTGGAAGCCGATGCCGAGACGCCGTTCGCGCAGGCGGTCTACTACCGCACGGCCAAACCCCCGAAGCGCAACAAGCACAACGGAGACCTGTGCGATGCCTTCGAGGCGCGCCGCAAGCATTTCGCCCTCCAATCGGGGCGCGATCCCGAACTGAGCGCAAACGACACGACCGCCGACATGTTCGCAGCGGCCAAGCGCGCCGCCCAGAGAGGGGCGTAATCCATGGCCAACACCGTAACTATCGACGCAAAGCTGAACGAGAAGGGCGTCGTTTCGGGCGCAAAGAAGATCACCGTCAGCCTTGAGGACATCAAGAAGGCGGACGGCTCCCTCAACTGGCAGGGCGTGAAGGACGGCGAGAGCGCCGCCAAGAAGTCGGGGGACGGCTTCACGGTACTCAAGGGAATCCTCGCCAACCTCGCAACTGCGGGCATCGCCGTGACTGCCGGCGCGGTCAAGGACTTCTGCTCCGAGGTCGTGGAGATCGGCCAGACCTTCGAGACCTCCATGAGCAAGGTGAGCGCGCTCTCCGGCGCGACCGGCGACGATCTGGCCACGCTTGAGGCGAAGGCTCGCGAACTCGGTGCGTCCACCACGTTCAGCGCATCGCAGGCGGCTGATGCACTCGGTTATATGGCGCTCGCAGGATGGGACACCGAGCAGATGCTCGCGGGCGTCGGATCCGTGCTCACCCTGGCCCAGGCCGGCGAGATGGAACTGGCGGCGGCCTCCGACCTCGTAACCGACTACCTCAGCGCCTTCAACATGGAGGCGAGCGAGACCGCGCGCATGGTCGATGTTCTCGCCTACGCGCAAGCCAATGCCAACACGACAGTCGAAGGCCTCGGCATGGCCTTCAAAAACTGTGCGGCAAACGCGAACGCGGCCGGCATGGACGTGGAGACCACCTCGGCCGCCATCAGCATGATGGCCAACCAGGGCTTGAAGGGTTCGGAAGCGGGCACCGCCCTCAACGCCGTGCTCCGCGATATGACCGCGAAGATGGAGGACGGCGCCATCGCCATCGGCGAGCAGTCGGTGGCGGTCATGGACGCGGAGGGCAACTACCGCGACTTCACGGACATTCTTGCAGACGTGCAGGAGGCCACCAACGGCATGGGCGACGCTGAGAAGGCAGCAGCCCTCCAGAGCACCTTCACGGCTGATAGTATCAAGGGCCTTAACCTCCTCCTCAATGCCGGAGCCGACGAAATGGTCGGATTCAGGGACGAACTCTACGGATGCGCTGGCGCAGCTGAGGAGACCGCCGCCACGATGACGGACAACCTTGGCGGAGACCTGGCAGCTATGAACTCGGCATTTGAGGAACTGAGCCTCAAAATCTACGACGGGCTACAGGAACCCTTGCGCAGCGCCGTGCAGTTCATCACCGGGACGGTGGTGCCGGGCATCGAGGGCTTCATGGCGTGGCTCACCACGGGCACCCAGGAGTTCGATGAGTTCGGCAACGTGGTCGGCGAGACGGCCTCGCCGCTCTCGCAGCTGGCCAGCACCGTGCAGAGCATGGTGCCCGTGCTCGCTGCGGCAGGCGGCGCGCTCCTTGCGTACGAGGGTTACTCGCTCGCGGTGACCGTGGCAGAGAAGGCGCGGGCAGCGGCCACCGCTCTGGTGGACAATGCCACCAAGCTGCTCAACGGCACCATGAAGCTGAACCCCATCGGCATCGTCATCACGCTCATCGGCGCGCTCGTGGCGGCGTTCCTGTACCTCTGGAACACCTCCGAGGAGTTCCGCAACTTCTGGATCGGCGTGTGGGATGCCGTGAAGGCCGCGGTCCAGCCCCTGGCCGACTGGGTGATGGCCAACGTCATCACCCCGCTGGTGAGCAAGTTCCAAGAGTTCCAGACGCTGTTCGCCGGCCTCTGGGATGCCATCGTGGCAAACGTGACGAGCGCCTGGGAGCAGATTGCCCCCATCGTGCAGGCCGGCATGCAGGTCATCCAGACAATCATCGGCGCGGTCATGCCCGTCATCCAAGCTGCGTGGGATGGCGCGTGGGGGCTTATCTCCTCGGTGTTCACGGCCATCTGGGACAACATCAGCAACACCGTGAACACGGTCATGGGCGTAATCCAGGGCATCATCCAAGTGGTCACCGGCATCATCAGCGGCGACTGGGGTGCGGTATGGAGCGGCATCAAGCAGATATTCGAGAGCATCGTGAACGGCATCCTGCAAGCTGGGGCCAACGTGTTCAACGCGCTCACCTCGATCATCAGCAGCGTGCTCACGGGCATCTACAACGTATGGGCCTCCATCTGGAACAGCGTGTTCAGCGTGGCCAGCAGCATTTGGAACGCCATCAGCTCAAACATCGGCGGGGTGGTCAATGGAATCTGGAACAACATCACCAGCACCTTCAACAGCCTAGTCGGCACCGTGCTGGGCATCTTCAACAGCGTGAGGGAAGCCATCACCAACCCCATCGAGACGGCGAAGAACACAGTGGGTGGCATCATCGACACCATCAAGGGGTTCTTCTCGAACTTCCACATCCAGCTGCCGCACATCAACCTTCCGCACTTCGCCATCTCGCCGGCGGGCTGGCAGATCGGGGACCTCCTCAAGGGTTCCATTCCCTCGCTCTCGATCGAGTGGTATGCGACGGGCGGCATGTTCAACGGCGCCAGCATCATCGGCGTGGGCGAGGCGGGCACCGAGTTCGTGGTTCCGCGCGACGGCAAGCATATGCTCCCGTTTGCGCAGGCGGTCTCCGAGAACATGGCGTTCCCGTCTCCTGAGGAGTTCGCCTCCGCCATCGTCGCCGCCCTCATGGCGGCAGGCTTCGGCCAGACGGTGCTCAAGATCGACGGCAAGACCCTGGGCGAGGCGCTTGCGCCGTACCTCGACCAGATCAACGGCAGCAGATACAACAACGCGAGGAGAGGACTGGCGATATGAACCACGGCATCAGCGTAGCGGGCTATCACTCCCTGGATGACTTCGGGTGGCGGCTCATCGACAGAGTTGAGACACCGCCGCAGCTGCGCACCACCAAGGTGACCGTGCCCTACGCGAACGGCTCGCTCGACTACACCGGCGTATACGGCGAGCCGTTCTACGGCGAGAAGTCCATCGAGTACACCTTCGCCAAGGACTTCAAGGGCATCAGCGAGCTGATGGAGGGCGTGCGCGAGTTTATCGAATGGCTCTCCGGCATCTGCAACACGGACATCCGCGACAGCATGTTCGAGGAGTTTCACAACCACGGCAGCTGCACATCCACCAAATGGGAGCACGCCAAGAGCGGAGTGCGCGCGACGGTGACCGCCACCTTCGACCTGTACCCCTTCATGGTTGCCGACGATGAGAGCACCGCCACGCTTGAGGTCGGCACCAACTACGTCATCAACGAGGGCAGGGCCGTGCGCCTGACTGCCAAGCCGCTGCGCGACTGGGCGACGATTACCGTGGGAGGCGAGAGCGCCACGGTCCGCAAGGAGCAGGTGACGAGCCTCTGCCTTGAGGCGGGCATGGTGGAGATCGAGGTGGACGGAGGCCCCGCGCTCATCCGCTGGTTCGAGGAGCGCATGTAATGCTCTACACGGTCACCATCACCAACGGCAGCGAATCGGTCAACATCCACGACCGCTACGAGCGCATCGCCGGCGCTCAAATCTCGAAGGAGCGCAACGCCATCGACAGCATGGCCTTCACGATCTACCCGGACAATCCGGGCTATGCGCTCCTTGATAGCATGACCACCACCATCCAGGTGCGCAACGGCAAGACCGGCCGCCTGGACTTCGATGGGCGCGTCGTGAAGGCGCCAGGCTCCATGGACGGCAACGGCCTCATATCCAAGGCGGTGCTCTGCGAGGGCGTGGAGGCGTACCTATGCGATTCGGCCCAGCCGTACCTGGCGGAGCGCCAGTGGTCGGGAGGCAACGGGCGCACCGGCCTGCAAGAGTTCATCGACTACGTGCTCGCGCGCCACAACGAGCGCGTGGAACCGCACAAGCGGGTCTATCGCGGCAACGTTGACCTCGTGACCTACGAGACCACCGGCGGCGTGTACAAGGGGCTGCAGCGCGATACCACGCGCGAGACCCTGTTCGGCAAGCTGGTGGACGTGTTCGGCGGGGAGATGCGTGTGCGCCGCAACGAGGCAGACGGCCTGCTCTATCTGGACTACAGCAAGAAGCTGGGGCGCGACCGCGAGACACCCGTGGAAGTGGCGCGCAACATGGCCAGCGTCTCCATGGACGAGGACCCCACCCAAGTCATCACGCGCCTCTACCCGCTGGGGGCGAAGCTGGAAGACAGCGAGGACCGCATCACGGTGGCCAGTGTCAACGGAGGGCGCCAATACATCGACGATGCCGATGCGCTTGCGAAGTACGGCATCCTCGAAGGAACGCAGACCTGGGATGACGTGACCCAGCCAGCCAACCTGCTGAGCGCCGCGCGCTCGTGGCTCGCCGAGAACAACCGATTCCCCCACTCCGCAGCCGTGAGCGTCTACGACCTCTCGCTCATCGACAAGGCGCCCGACGAGCTGAGCCTGCTGGACTGGTACCCGTGCCGCAACCACCTGGTGGGCTTGGATGAGCCTCTTGAGATTATCAAGCAGACCATCGACATCAACGAGCCGCACGCCTCAAGCGTGGACTTCGGCAATTCCACAGCGAAGCAGTCATCCCAAGCGACAGCAGCCCTAGCATCCAAGGTGGCACAGCTTGAGAAGATGCTCGGACTATAGGAAGGAAGGGCATGTCTAGAAACGCAAGAACCCACGACGTGCGCATCGTGGACCGAAAGATAACCTACCCGCGCAACGACCGATGGGTGCAGAACTGCGTGCGCGGCGACGTGCTGCGCGTCGCATGGGATGACGAATGGGACTACATGACCGACATCGTGGCCATCTTCGTCAACGCCGCCGACGGCGAGCGCAGCAACCCCATCGAGGTCACATCCGGCCAGTGCGAGATTCCGGCCAACGTGCTGCTCACACAAGGGCGGCTCTTTGTCACCATCATCGGCTACCTCGGAGACGAGCAGCGCATCGTCACCCAGAAGATGGAGCGCCCCTTCCTAATCAACGAGAGCGGCGACGTGTACGACACGCTTCTGCCCGAAGTCACCGAGGACGTTCTCTGGAAGGTGCTCAGCGCATGCCGGGACATTGACGAGACCATCGCGCAGGCGCTGGTGCTCGCGCGCGAGGCGCAGGCCATCATCGACGCGATTCACTCCGCAGGCTTCGATATGGACTCCGTGATGGAGGCCATCGGGCAGCTGACCAACCGCCTCACCCGCGAGAGCGGTGACATCTGGGCGGTCATGGACGTGCTGTATGCGTCCTTCGACGTGGCCGGCTACGAAGACGATGAGACCGCCATCTTCAAGGCGGCCAGCATGGACGAGGAAACCTTCACCCTAATGATTGGAGAGTAGTAACATGGCACAGGTAAACAGCTTGTCATTCATCAACGCCGAGGGCGTTCGCGAGAAGCGAGAGATCGTGGACTCTCAGGCGCGGGCGCTCATTGACGAGCAGGAGCGCAAGATTCTGGCGCTTGAGGAAGTGGACGAGGACTTCCGTGGCGGCCCCATCCTGCTGAACACCCAGCAGGCGAACAACACGTTCGAGGGCCGCAATATCGAGGTGCTGTTCGAGGACGAGATCGCCAACGGCTACGCGAACGCATGGGAGTACCTTGCCGACCGCGTTGACCTCAGCGGCAGCGTGGGAAAGAAGGCATACGCAGGCCTCCGCCATCGCGACTACGTGCCCCTGCAGGTCGAATCCAACACCTACAACTACAGAATTGGAGCGTTCGACTACGACCGCGACTGCGGCGACCCTGAGCAAGGCCCAAGCCTCCTCATGGTTCCGAACCTCGCCTTCCCTGAGAGCGTCCAGTGGAACACCACCAACGACAACAACGGAACGGCTGCGGAGCCTAACCCCTACCTCGCCAGCAACGTGTACCGCTACCTCACCAACACGCTGCTCCCCAAGTTCCCCGCCGAGGTGCGCGCCGTGATGAAGGAGCGCATCGCCCTCATGGAGCACCGCTACAGCGCATCCTCGAAGCTGACCGATTCCACCACGTGGTCGTGGAAGAACATCGGGCGCCTGTGGCTTCCCGACGAGGGCGAAATGTACGGCTGCTTCTACTGGGGCAGCCGATACGGCAGCGCCATGGTCTCGAAGCTGCCCATCTTCGAGACGCCAAGTGACCGCATCTTCCGCACCCCCGACGGAGCAAGGTCTCACGTGTGGCTGCGCTGCGTGGCGGGCCTCCACTCGACCCTCGCGTGCTCCGCCAACGCCTCCGGCAATGCCACCAGCATTGCGTGCTCGAATGGCCCGATCGGTGTGGCGCCCTGCTTCCTCATAGGCTGAGAATCAGCCGTACCTTATACTTTACAGAGGCCGCCTCGGTTCTACCCCAATACGTCCTGGGGCGTGATCGAGCGCAAGAAGCACCTCGCCCTTGCCATGGGAGACGCCAACGCGCTCTATGACATCATCGCTTGCCTGATCGAGGTGCGCCAAGGGCCGGCGAAGCCTGCGGAAACGGAAGACGGCGAGCAGAAGCCGCGCAAAGGCGCAGGCGTGAACATCAACGAGCTCAACCGCCTGCTGGAACTCCTTGACGAGGAGATCGACCTTCTGCAAGGCGCGAAGAACGGCGTGAAGCTGATCGGAAAGGAAGACGCTGAGGGCAAGTTGGCCGCTGCCGAGGCGGAAGCGCAGCGCCTACGGGACCTCGTGGCCATGCAGAGCGGGGTGCGGCTATAATGGCCGCAGGTTGCGCGTCGCAAGTTCGTCTAGCGTGTGGCTGCGCTGCGTGTCGGGCCTCCACTCGACCACCGCGTGCTACGCCTCCGCCTACGGCACTGCCACCACCATTGCGTGCTCGTATGGCACGATCGGTGTGGCGCCCTGATTCACTTACGGCCCGTCCTAGTAGCTTTGCGAACGCTGTGCCAAAGAGGAAGGGATGCGCAACCTTCGGGGTCACCCCCGTCAATAAGCGCCTCGCGGAGGGCGGCGGACGCTGCTTGCATGGCGGTGCGTTGGACGTTCCGCGCCGTTTCATGCCGACCCTTCAAGCGGCTGGCAGAACGCTCCATTGGGAGCCGTGCGGGGCGCACTCATGAACTCCGAGGAAAGACGTGCGGCAAGGCGCAAGAGGCGCGAGGAGAAACGCGCGGCGAAGCGAGCCGAGCGCGTGAGGAACTGCACCCTTGAGCGCATAGCCGACCCCAACGCCCTCTACATCGCCGCCAAGCAGTGCGGCCGCAACGTAAAGTGGAAGGCGAGCATACAGACCTACCTCGTGCACATCCTGCGGAACATTACCAAGGCGCGCGCCGACATCCTCAACGGCGTGGACTTCTGCCGGCCGACCAACGACTTCGTTATATACGAGCAGGGCGTGCGCCGCGAAATCTCCGCCGTGAAGATATACGAGCGGGTGATCAAGAAATCATATTGCCAAAACGCACTGGTGCCCGCCGTGGTGCCCACCCTCATCGCGAACAACTACGCCAACGTGAAGGGGCGCGGCACCCTCTACGCCATCCAACACGTGAAGCACCACATGGCCAGGCACTTCCGAAAGCACGGAACCGACGGCTACATCCTGCTCGTGGACATCTCCAAATACTTCGCGAGCATCGACCACGAGCATGCCAAGGAGATACTTGAGCAGTTCGATGACCCGCGCCTCAAGGCGCTGGGCACCCATTTCGTAGACCGGCAGGGGGAGGTTGGCCTCGGCCTCGGAGACGAGCCGAACCAGATACATGCGGTGGCCTATCTCAACCCGATCGACCACTTCGTCACCGAGTGCTGCGGCGTTGAGGCCTATGGCCGCTACATGGATGACCTCTACGCCATCCACACGAGCAAGGAGCACCTGCAGACGGTGCTGGGCTGCATCGAGGCGCTGTGCGCCGCCAGGGGCATGAGGCTGAACACCAAGAAGACGCGCATCGTGAAGCTGTCCCGTGGCTTCACCTTCCTCAAGAAGCGGTTCTTCTACTCCGAGACCGGCAAGGTGGTCGTGAAGCCATGCCGCTCCTCCATCACGAAGATGCGCCGGAAGTTGAAGGCCATGGCCAAGCTGGTAGGGCGCGGGGCAATGACGGAGGAGCAGGCCTACGCCGCCTATCAATCGTGGCGCGGCAGCATGAAGCACATAGACGCGCAGAAGACCGTGGAGAGTATGGACGCGCTCTACCGCGAATTGTTCCACCCGGTAAACACTTTCCGGGGGGGGTCTCACTGAAATCGAAGTGAGAGAACTGCCCCTGGCGGCGTAAAGCGACACCCTCAATAAAGTGGGTCCATCCGAAGAACAGAAAGGAGGACCCACGTGAAGCGCCAGGAAATCGAGGGCGAGATCAACGCCAACAAGAACATCCTCGACCAGACCGACTACCAGATTCTGCGGGCTATCGAGGACATCTTCGCGGCGGAGGGCATTGCTGAACTGCTCAGCGCCTTGGCCAACGCCGGCCAGGAGATCGTCCACACCATCAAGCTGCGGAAGGACTGCCGCAAGCGCATCAACGAACTGGAAGCCATGACGGCCGAGGACGATGAGCCTGTGGTGACCGTCACCGAGGAGCCTGCGGACGAGGCACCGGCAACCCCCGAACAGAAAGAGGAATAGCATGGAAGAGCTAGCCATCCAATGGCATCCTATCGTCGTGGCCTCTGTGATGATGATTCTCGATATTGTCACAGGCTTCGCGGGGGCTGCAAAGAACCAGACCGTTGAATCGGGCAAGATGCGCGAGGGGCTTTGGCACAAGGCCGGCTTCTTCGGGCTGATCGCCCTGGCGTTCATCTACGAGGTGGCCGCCGTATGGATGAACTTCGAGGCAGATGCCGTCGGGCTTGGCGTGACCATCCCCGAACTCCCCGCCGTTTCGGGCGCGTGCATCTTCATCGTGGCCACAGAGATCGTAAGCGTGTGCGAGAACCTGTGCACGCTCAACCCGCATATTGCCGCCCTGCCGGTCATCAAATCGATCAAACCGCACGACCCGGCAGCGCCCGACCTCACCGTGGAAGTGGAGGAAGACCATGCCACGGGATCAGAGGGTTAAGCGCGCCCTGTTCTACTCGATCGCGGCGCTCATGCTCACCGTGGGCATCGGCGCCGCCTTGGTTCTCACGTCGCAATGGCATCCGAAGCCTCCGACCCCCGACGTGATGGCGCTGGCCAACCAAGTGCGAGACCGCGACCTCCTCACCCCACAGGAGAAGGAGTGGGCGCGCGAATCAGGGGTCGGAAGCTACTGGTTCGACGGCATGTACTACGTGGACTGGGGGCTGCCGTCGATCTACTGGAACGAATAGGAGGCCGATATGGCAAAGCTGTACATCATCTGCGGCCACGGCGCTGGCGACCCAGGCGCATGCGCCGGCGGGCAGACCGAGGAGGAGCGCGTCCGCTACCTCGCGAGAATCATTAAGGAGCGCGGCGGCTCCGACGTGGAGGTGCTGGACACCTCCCGCAACTGGTACGCTGACGGCGGCATCAACAGCCTGACCCTTCCGAGCGGTGCCATGCTGCTGGAACTTCACCGCGATTCGGCGGCGGAGAGCGCGCGAGGCGCGCACGTCATCATCTATGGCGGGTTCGATGCCGATGACTTCGACAAGGCGCTGGCCTCGAAGCTGGCCGCCATCCTGCCGGGGCGCTCGCAGACCATCGTGAAGCGCACCGACTTGGCCAACCCGAAGCGCGCAGCCAATCGCGGAATCAACTACCGCCTCGCGGAGGTCGGCTTTATCTCCAACGCCGAGGACCGCGCGATCTTCGATTCCCGAACCACCGAGATCGCTGATGCCATCTTGAAGGCCGCAGGCATCGGCATCTTGGCCACCAATCCGAAGCCCTCTCAGCCCGCGCAGAAGCCTGCGGCTCAGCCTGCCGCCCCATCTGCATCAACCTCGGCTGAGAAGACCGGAACGGGATTCGGCGGCAAGTACCGCTGCCAGGTCAACTCTCTGAACGTGCGCGATGCCCCGAGCCTCAGCGGCAACGTTGTGGCCAGCTACTCCAAGGGCCAGACCGTGGTGCTGGATGACTGGTACAAAATCGCCGATGGGTGGGTGTGGGGACGCTACACCGGCGCATCGTCCGGCAAGAAGCGGTACGTGGCGGTCGGCAAGCCTACAGGCGGACCCGCTGCGGATGACTACTTGCTCAAGGTCTAGGCTGCACCAGACACCAGAAAGAGGAAGACCCCCTGCATCAGGGGGTCTTCTTGTATCTTGCGACTATGACGAGCGTGCGCCATGCCACGTAATAGCCGAGCCATGGTGTTCGGCTAATGTTCCTATGGTGGAGCATAGGGGGATCGAACCCCTGACCTCATGGCTGCCAGCCATGCGCTCTCCCAGCTGAGCTAATGCCCCGAAAAAGTGCGAGGACTATATTAACAGAAGGAGCGGCGGGCGCAAGGACTTTTTCGGAAAAGTTTGCGCGCGGTCGCCGGGCGCTCACCCGGCCCGCTCACGCGGAGCCGCGGGCTCCCTCCGCAGGGCGTCCCCTCCCCTAGGCCTCGGCCTTCGCGGCGGCCTCGATCTGGTCGATGATGCCGTCGAGGGCACCCTCCACGTCGTAGGCCTCCACCTGGCCGGCGTCGACCAGGCGCGCGAAGTTCGGATCCATCGGCAGCGTGGCCACCGCGGGGATCTCGTACTTCTCGGCCACGGCCGCGCCCTGGGGCTCGCCGAAGATGTGGTGCTCCTTGCCGCAGTCATCGCACTTGAAGTACGCCATGTTCTCCACCAGGCCGATGACCGGCACCTCGAGGGAGCGGGCCAGGTTGACGGCCTTGCCCACGATCATGGCCACGAGCTCCTGCGGGGCCGACACGGTGACGATGCCGTCGACCGGCAGCGACTGGAAGACGGTCAGGAACACGTCGGAGGTTCCCGGAGGCATGTCGACGAACATGTAGTCGATCTCGCCCCAGTTGACCTCCTGCCAGAACTGCTTGATGGCACCGGACACCACCGGGCCGCGCCAGGCGACCGGCAGGTCGTCCTGCGGGAGCATGAGGTTCACGGACATGACCTCGATACCGCTCTCGGAGCAGGAGGGGTTGATGCCGTCCTCGTCGGCCGTGAGGTGGCCGGTGATGCCGAAGGACTTGGGGATGGACGGGCCGGTCACGTCGGCGTCCAGGATGGCCACCTTGTGGCCGCGCTTGCGCATCTCGGAGGCCAGCAAGCTCGTCACCAGGGACTTGCCCACGCCGCCCTTGCCGGACACGACGCCGATGACGTTCTTGATGGTGGTGCGCTTGTTCGTCTCGAGCGTGCTCGGGCCCGCGTCGGCGGTGCGGTCGCCGCACCCCGAGACGCCGCAGCTGGAGCACTCGTGGCTGCACTCTTCTTCTGCCATGGTTCCTTCTTTCCCGTGAGGCCGCGGCCCGTCTCGAGGGCCCGCGGCGCGCCGTTTAACAGCAGGCATCATAGCACAAGGCATGAAGAAGGGGCGGCTCGTCACGAGCCGCCCCCGTAGGTTCGCTATTCAGTTGTGGGAAGGGGCTACTCCGGCTTCTCGGAGGCGTAGAAGGTGGCCTCCTCGAAGAGGTCCTTCACAGCCTTGCCATGGAGGAAGGGAAGCTCCAGGAACTCGCTCAGGGTGGGAACCAGGTCGCTGCAGTCGACGTAGTGGCCCTTCTCGTTGAACTCGGCGGTGTCCTGCACGCGCCAGTAGCGGTCATTCACGTCGGTCAGGTAATAGGTGGCGCCGTCGACGTCCATGTACACCGAGTGGTGGGCGTGCAGGTAGGTCGGCAGCTCATCGTAGGATATCTCCAGTACCTCCGCGGATTTGACTCCCATGACGGTTCCCTTTCCCTAGGAAATATGATGCTCCCATGATACCAAGAAGGGCGGCGGGGGCCGTCCAGAACGCGCAACAATATCATCACGGGTGCGAAGTGGGCGGAGGGCCTGGTCAGAGGCGGGGAAGGTGAGCGCGGGCAGGTGCGGGGCGCCGGGTGGCTGGGCGCGGAGCGCGGGGCGCCGGGCGGTTGGGCGCAGCGGTCGGGCGGTTGGGCGCGGCGGCCGGGTGCGGGGCGGCAGCGCGCGGGTCAGCCGTGGCGGGCCGAGCGGCGGAAGGCGCGGACGCGCAGGAACGACCCGGGCGGCACCGGACAGGTAGTCGTCAGGGTATAGCGCGCGCAGGAGCGGTTGGCAACGGCCACCGGCACGGGCGGGGGCGCGGAGTCGTCGGCGTCGGGCTCGGGCAGCCACGTGAGGTCGCGCACCTCGAGGGCGCGGGCGGGGGCGCGCGGGACGAGGGCCTCCAACGCGTCGCGCTCGGCGAAGCGGGTGCGGCAGCGCACGGTCAGGCGCCAGCGGCGCTCCGCGGCGTCCGCGTCCGGCGCACCCGCCGCGGCGCCGGCGTCCTCGACCGGGGCGTCCGCTGCGGCGATGCCCGCGCCCCCAGCTTCCGCGCCCTCCGCGGCCGATGCGGGGCGCACGGCTTCCGCGCCCTCCCCCGCAGCCAGCTCCTCGCAGGCCAGCACGTCGGCGACGTGCCGCGTCTCCTGCTCGTAGCCGTCATAGTCCGGCGCCTGCTCGGCCTCGCCGAAGTAGAAGCCGGTGCCGTAGGGGCGGTGGCTCACGGCCAGGAGCTCGTCGGCGACGGCCTCGGGCGGCTCGCCGTCGAGCACGCGGCGGTAGGCGGCCGTCACCGTGGCCACGTAGAAGGCCTTCTTGTTGCGCCCCTCTACCTTGATGGAGTCCACGCCCGCGTCAGCCAGCTCACGCAGGTGCGCCAGCATATTGAGGTCCTTCGCGTTCATGATGAAGGTGCCGCGGCCGTCCTCCTCGATGGGGATGAACTCGCCAGGGCGCTTCTCCTCCTCCAGCAGGAACCCCGCGGGGCGCTCCCCTGCATCGGGCGCGGTGCCCAGCGCGTAGCTCCAGCGGCAGGGCTGGGTGCAGTGGCCCCGGTTGCCCGAGCGGCCGGTGAGGTAGCTGCTGATGAGACAGCGGCCCGACACGGCCATGCACATGGCCCCGTGGGCGAAGGCCTCTATCTCCAGGTCGGGCGGGGTGTCCTGGCGCAGGCGCGCGATGTCGGCCAGCGACATCTCCCGGGCGCACACCACGCGCTTGGCGCCCAGGGCGTGCCAGACGCGCGCCGCCGCCGCGTTAGCCACCGAGGCCTGAGTGCTCACGTGCAGCTCGACCAAGGGCGCGTGCTCGCGCGCCAGGGCGGCCGCGCCCAAGTCGCCGATGATGAGGGCGTCGGCGTCGGCGTCCTGGACGGCGCGCAGGTAGGCGGGCAGCGCGTCGATGTCGTCGGGCCCCATGAGGACGTTGCAGGCCACGTGAACGCGCACGCCGGCGTCATGGGCGACGCGGACGGCCTCGGGCAGCTCGGCCAGGGCGAAGTTGGCGGCGCGGGCGCGCATGCCGAAGCGGTCGGTCGCCAGGTAGACGGCGTCGGCGCCGAAGCGCACCGCCGCGCGCAGCTGATCCATCCCCCCGGCGGGGGCCAGCAGCTCCATCGGTATGCGAGACGCCTCGGCCATGACGCACCATTATAAGGCTCCCGCCCCGCATCCGCGCCCGCCGCCCGGGAGCGCCCGTCCTGCATCCGCGCCCGCCGCCCGCGAACGCGGAGCTGCCTCCCCTCCCCCTTCCGGAATCCGGTCAATGGGGTACGATGGGCGCCGGGCGTTGACCGGCCGGTCAACGCGAGATGCGACCGAGGAGGGGCCATGGCGTCAGACGGACAGCGGCAGGGGGACTTCGACGCGCTGCCGCCCGAGCGGCAGGATACCGTCATGCGCGCGGCCGTCGAGGGCTTCGGGCGCAACGACTACCAGGGCGCCTCCACCGAGGACATCGCCCGACGCGCCGGCATGTCCAAGGGCCTGCTGTTCTTCTACTTCCGCAACAAGCGCTCGCTGTACCTGCGCACCCTGGACTACCTGATGGAGCGCGTGGTCGAATGGGTGGTCGACGACGACTTCTACGCCATCGACGACTTCTTCGACCTCATGCTGTACGCCGGCGAGCAGAAGGTGGCGTCGCTGACGCGCTGGCCGTGGGCCCTCGAGTTCTCGGTGCGCGCGTTCTACGCCGACCACCGCGACATCCGCGAGACCATGGCCGCGTGGACGAGCCGGCAGGTGGACGAGATGTTCGGACGGTTCTTCAAGAACGTCGACTTCAGCCGCTTCCGCGACGACGTGGATCCGCGCGAGGTGCTCGACATGCTCATCATGATGGGGGACGGCTACCTGCACCAGCGCCTCATGGCCCGCGAGCGCCTCGACTTGGACGCGTTCATGGCCGCCTACCGCCAGTGGTGCGAGATCCTGCGCGGCTGGGCCTACCGCTAGGCCTCGCGTTTTCGCCAGGAGTCTGCGAATTCGAACGGTTTTGCACTCCGCCCGGCGCGAAAACCCCGCTGCGACAGCGATCTGCGGACGCAGTTCCTGGGGTTTTGCGCGCACCATAGCAGAGAAGGCGGCGAAACCGGCATCGCGGGAGTACAAAACCGCTCCGATTTGCATGCGACGCCCGTTTTTCCAAGGCGTCCGCTCCCGCCAGCCCTACAGGCTGAAGTCGCGGCGGCAGAAGCAGGCGATGGCCGCGGCGAACAGGGCCGCGGCCGCCACGGCGAGCGCGACGGCCCCCGCGACGGCATCGCCCTGGCCGGCCGCCAGACCGTAGGGGTCGAAGAGCGCGAAGGGCGACAGGTCGGCCACCCAGGCCAGGCCCTCCCCCACCGTGCCCGACAGCCCCATGACGAAGAACAGCGCGCAGGCGCCGGCGCCCACCCCCAGGCCGAGGCCCGGGCGCTGGAAGGCGCAGGCCGACGCCAGGCAGAGCGCCGCCGCGAACAGCCCCAGGGCGAGCAGCCCCGCGTTGGCGCGCGCGAGGCTTGCATGGTCGAGCTCGCCGGGGAACAGCGCCTCGCAGGCCGCCGCCTCGACCGCCGCCGTGACGGCCACCAGCAGCGCCACGGCCAGCGCCGCCGCCAGGGCGAGGGTGCCGGCAATCGCCGCGCGGCGGCGCGGCGCGGCCAGCAGCCACGCGAGCGACCCGTCCTTGGCCGGGCCGGCCACCAGGCGCTGGGCCAGGTAGGCGGCCAGCAACACGAGCGCCGCCGTGAGCAGGAAGCCGTAGAGGTAGTTGATGAGGAAGTCGAGCAGCGTGGATGCGGGGTTGGCCATGCCGAACGCCTCGAAGAGCTCGGGGAGCGCCTGCTGCATGAGCGCCAGGCTCTCGCTGACGGCCGGGTCGTAGAGGTAGACGACCTCGACGGCGTACAGGGCGATGACGGCGGCAAGCGCGATCAGCACGGCAGCCGAGGCGCGCAGGCTGCGCGCGAGGAGGGCGGAGATCATCGGGAGCCTCCCTTCGACGAGGCGGCAGGGACAGGCGCCGGCGGCGCAGGCGCGACGCCGGGCACCGCGGCGCCGGGCGCGGCCCAGTGGCGGTCGAGGGCGTCGGCGCCGTAGAGGCGCTCGAGGGTGGCGTCGAGCGTGAGGTCGGCCGCGCGCGCCTCCGACGACAGGCGCCCCGCGCGGATGAACACGGCCCTGTCGCACGTGCCCTCCACCTCGCCCAGGACGTGGGACGACAGCAGCACCGTGGCGCCGCGGTCGCGCTCGGCGCGCACGAGCTCGACGAAGCGGCGCTGCATGAGCAGGTCGAGGCCGCTCGTAGGCTCGTCGAGCAGCAGCACGTCAGGCGCCCCCATGAAGGCGGCCACGATGCCGAGCTTCTGCTTGGTGCCCTTCGACATCGACCGGATGCGGGCGCGCGGGTCCAGCTCGAAGAAGGCGGTCAGCTCGGCCCGGCGGCGCGCGTCGGACGCGCCGCGCATCGCCGCCATGAAGTCGAGGAAGGCGACGCCCGTCATGTCGGCGGGGCACGCCAGCTCGCCGGGCAGGTAGCCCACCCGGCGCTGGATGGCCGCGCGGTCGGCGAAGCAGTCGGCGCCGCCGATGGACGCGCGGCCCTCGTCCGCGCGGATGAAGCCCATGAGCAGCCGCATGGTGACGGACTTGCCCGCGCCGTTGGCGCCGAGGAACCCCACCACCTCGCCGCGCCCCACGGCCAGCGACAGGCCGAACACGCCGCGGCCGGCGCCGTAGTCCTTGGTGACGCCGCGCAGCTCGATGACCGGGTTCATGGCGGCCCTCCCTTCCGTCCGACGGGCGCGCCCTCGCGCCCTCGCGCCCTCGCGCCCTCGCGCCCTCGCGCCCTCGCGCCCTCGCGGAAGACGATACGCCGTTGACCCGATTTCGGAAGGGGGTCATAACGAGAAGCGGCCCCGTCGGATCGACGGGGCCGCGGCGCCTGTCGGCGGTGCAGGCGCTACGCGCCGTAGGAGACGCGGGCGCCCTGGGGGGTGTCCTCGATGGTGAAGCCGAGGGCGGCCAGACCGTCGCGGACGCCGTCGGCCACAGCCCAGTTCTTCTCCTTGCGGGCGAGCGCACGGGCCTCGAGCAGCGCCTCGACCGCCTCCATGGCGTCGGCGCCGCCGTAGCCGGCGAGGTCGGCGGCCAGGGCGATCACCTCGGGCGGATAGGCCGCGCCCTCGTCCTGGTCGTCCTCCAGCTGGATGCCCAGCACAGCCAGAAGCTCGACGATGCCATCACGCGCGGTCGTCACGACCTCGGCGTCGGCCACCGACAGCGACTTGTCCGCCACCGCGGCGTTGACCTCGCCCACCAGCGTGAAGATGGCGCCAAGGGCCGCCGGCGCGTTGAAGTCGTCGTCCATGGCCTGGGCGAAGGCCTCGCGCGCGGCCGCCACCTGGGCGCCCAGCGCCGCGGCGTCCACCACGTCCGGCGCGCCGTCCACGGCGTTCGACGCCAGCCAGTCGAGGTTGCGCACCGCGTTCTCGATGCGCGTGAGCGCGGCGTCGGCCTCGGCCAGGCGGTCCTCCGAGAAGTCGAGCGGGCTGCGGTAGTGCGTCTGCAGCATCAGCATGCGCAGGGCCGCGGGGCGCGTCGTCTCGAGCACCTCGTAGAGCAGCATGAAGTTGCCGAGCGACTTCGACATCTTCTCGGCGTTGATCTGGAGCATGCCCGAGTGCATCCAGTGGTTGGCGAAGGTGCAGCCCCAGGCCGCCTCCGACTGGGCGCGCTCGTTCTCGTGATGGGGAAAGGCCAGGTCAGAGCCGCCGCCGTGGATGTCGAAGGGCAGCCCCAGGTACTTGTGCGACATGGCCGAGCACTCGATGTGCCAGCCGGGACGCCCGGACCCCCAGGGGCTCTCCCATGACGGCTCGCCCGGCTTGGCGGCCTTCCACAGGGCGAAGTCGAGCGGGTCGCGCTTGCGGTCCTCCAGCCCCTGGCCGTCGGCGCGCAGCTCGCGGTGACCGCCCTCCATCTCGTCGATGTTGCGGCCGGACAGGCCGCCGTAGGCGGGGTACGAGCGCACCGCGAAGTACACGTCGCCGTCCACCTCGTAGGCGTGGCCGCCGTCGATGAGCCTCTGCACGAGCTCGATCATGGCGGGGATCTCCTCGGTGGCCTTGGGGCGCACGTCGGGGTCTTGGACGCCGGCCGCGTGCATGTCGCCGATGAACGCCTCGGTGTACTCGGCGGCCACCTCCGCGGCGGTGCGGCCCTCCTCGTTGGCGCGCTTGATGATCTTGTCGTCCACGTCGGTGACGTTCTGCACGAAGGTAACGTCGAAGCCGCGCCACTGGAGGTAGCGGCGGATCATGTCGAAGGAGATGAACGTGCGCGCGTTGCCGATGTGGATGCGGTTGTACACGGTGGGGCCGCACACGTACATAGACACCTTGCCCTCCACGAGGGGCGTGAAGTCCACCTTGCGGCGCAGCTTGGTATCGTAGAGCCTGATGGTCATGGGATGCTCCTAACGTATTCGCGAATGCATGCGATTGTAGCGCATCCCCACCCCCGCCGACACGACGGGCTAGGGCTGGTCGGCGCCCTCCCCGTCGAGCTCGACCTCGCCGTACTCGTATCCTGCGGGGCGATAGGCCTCGAGGAACTGGCGTGGGGACATCGCCGCCACCGGCGACTTCCGGAAGTCGCGCAGGTTGCGCGTCAGGATGAGGTCGACGCCGTGGCGCCGGGCCGCCTCGGCGATGAGGGCGTCCTCGAAGTCGACGAGGGGGCTCTTGAGGGCGGCGCGGAAGTCGGCGCCCGTCACGTCCAGCACCGACACGAGCGACGACAGCGCCTCGAGCGCCTGGGTCGCCTGGGCGCGCGTGGCGTACTTCCTCGCCGCCAGCACGTAGTGGATGGTCGGCGTCATGGATGCGAGCAGGCACGGCTCGAACTCCCGCAGCAGGATGGCGTCGAGGGCGCAGAAGGAGTCGGCGAAGTCGTCCGTATTCCCAAGGATGTCGACGATCACGTTCACGTCGACGAGGATCCTCATCGCTCGCCCCCGAACGCCTGCCTCGCCAGCAGGTGCGCACGGTAGTCCTGGCGGGCATCGTAGCCCTCGGGCAGATCAGCCATCCCGACGAGCGAGCGGAGCAGCTGGCGCCGGGCCGCCACGGCGCCCTCCCGCGGCTCGGCCTCCATCCAGGAGGGAATCTCCTGGGTCTGCTCCAGATGCTCGAAGAGGCAGCGCACGGCCTGGGACACCGACACGCCGCCCCGCGCCAGCACCTCTCCCCCGTGGCGCTTCAGATCCTCAGGCAGCCGAACGTTGAGCGTCCCCGTAGTCGTCACCGCTCCTCCTCTTTTATATTGCATTACGTAATGCATAGCATAGCAGAAGCCGCACCATAAGAAAAGCCCCCGGCTGGGTGGGCCGGGGGCTTGGGCGCGCCAGGAGGGAATCAGGCACGCTCGACGGTGGCGTGGTAGGCGCCCTTCTCGCCGGCCACCTTGTAGACGTAGGTCACGCCGTCGGCCTCGTACTCGCCGATGGCGGCACCCTCCGCGGCCAGCTGATCGGTCACCTCGACGGGCTCGGCGCCCTCCGGGGCCACGTACACGCGGCCGTCGTCGCGCTCGAGCACGGGCGCCGTCGCCACCGCCTTGCCAGCGGGGGCGTCGGGGGCCGTGTAGTCGGTGATCTCGAAGGTGCCGATGCCCGGCTCGGCAGGATCGCCGCCCTCGCTCACCACGGTCATGTCGAGCGCGGCGCCCGAGTCGTCGTCGGCCACCTCGTAGGTGACCTCGCCGATGGTCACGTCGCCGTTCTGCGTCATCTTCACGTCCAGCTCGACCGGGCTGCCGTTCACCATCACGACCGCCTTCTCGATCCACGTCTCTCCCGTGGCGGCGTAGCACACGCCGTTGGTCACGGCGAACACGCCCACCACGGCCACCATCGCCGCCGTCGCCACCTTGAGCGCCGCGGCCGGCGCCTTCATCCTCTTCTCCATGGGAATGCCCTTAACCTTTCCCAGCAGGTCAGCAGGGGCATGAACCTCTTCCATCATGGCTCGGTACCTCGTTGCCTGGTATCCGGTCTGGTTGCTCATCTTCCCACGCCTCCCTCAGCTGCTGTCTCAGTATCTTCCTCGCCCGGGAAAGGCGGGTGCGCACCGTGGGCTCCCGCACGCCCAGGATGCCGGCGATCTCGCGCGTGCCGTAGCCCTCGAAGTAGAAGAGGTGCACGACGATGCGGCACTTCTCCGGCAGCGCGGCCAGGGCGTCGTAGAGGCGCTCGTGGTCGGGCTCGTCGAAGGCGGGCGGCAGGTGCTCGTCGGTGATGTCCTGCAGGCTCACCCGCCGGCGCCACAGCGTGCGCCACAGGCTCTTGCACTCGTTGACCGTCACGCGGATGAGCCAGTGCCTGAGGTGCTCGCCGTCGGCGTCGGCCGGCGGCTTGGCGTAGAGCCTCATGAACACCGTCTGCGTGATGTCGTCGGCATCGGCGGCGCTGCGCGTCTGGTTGAGCGCGATGCGGTACACCATGTCGCCATAGGCGTCGACGGCGGCGCGAAACTCACGGCTGTCCACAGATGCTCCCTCGTCTTCCCGGATTGAAAGGCCCTTCACCCGTAATACGCGCTGGGCCGCCCGAATGTGCGACGAAGGGAAAAGTTTTTTGGAAAGGAGCGCAAAGGACAACGAGGACGTAGGATGTTGTCCCGCCCCCGTTGACGACGTTCAGCGACGCTCGGCGCGGACGACATCCTACGTCCCCGTTGTCCCGCGCGCGGCTAGTCGGCGCTGGCGTCGAGGTAGTTGCGCAGGGCCTGCATGCGGGCGTCCAGGTTCGCGGCCACCTCGGCCAGGTCGACCAGCTCCTCGGCCACGGCGGCCGCATCGGCCTCGGCCAGGTCCTTCTTGTAGCGCAGCTGGTGCTCGAGCGACGCCCAGAAGTTCATGGAGATGGTGCGCAGCTGCACCTCCACCTTCACCAGGCGCTTCTCGTGCTCCAGGAAGATGGGCGTCTCGATGATGAGGTGGAGGCTGCGGTACCCGCTGGGCTTGGGGCTGGCCACGTAGTCGCGCCGCTCGATGAGCGTCACGTCGTCTTGGGCGAGCAGGGCGTCGGCCAGGGAGAACAGGTCCTCGGGGAACGTGCACACCACGCGCACGCCGGCCACGTCGAAGATGTTTTCCTCGATGGACTCGACCGTCATGGGGAACCCCTTGCGGGAGAGCTTCTTCGCCAGGCTGTCCGGGCTCTTCAGGCGCGTCTTGATCGACTCGATGGGGTTGCGGTCATGCTGCAGGCCGAACTCGGCGTCGAGCACGCGGAACTTGGTCTCGACCTCCATCATGGCGCAGTCGTAGTAGGTCATGAGCCGGCGGAACGGCATCACGCCGCGCTCCACCATGGCCGCGAACTCCTCGCTGTCGGCAAGGCGTGCCATCACCTGGCCCGCCATCTCGCCACGGCGGACGCGCAGGGCCTCCAGCCCCTCGAGCCCCAGGGACAGCAGCCTGCCCTCGCCAGCCGATCTGCCTCGGTTGCCTCGCTCCTCCACGCGGCCTCCTCCCCTGCCGAGCCGTGCTCCGCCGCCCCTCAGGCGGCGCCTTCCCAGTCGGCCATTATAGCGTCGGGCAGGAGACGAGGGGGCTTGCCGGCAGGAGATGACGGCGCCGGCGGGTTACAGGCGGCAGACCAGGCAGGTGGCGGTGGCGCTGATGCCCTCCTCGCGGCCCTCGAAGCCGAGCCACTCGGTGGTGGTGGCCTTCACGCCGACGTTTTCCACCGGGATGCCCAGGGCGGCGGCCAGGTTGGCGCGCATCTGGTCGCGGTGAGGCGAGAGCTTGGGCGCCTGGGCGGCGACGACGCTGTCGACGTCGAGGATGGTGAAGCCGCGCTCGCGCACGAAGGCGGCTACGGCGGCCAGCAGCTTGAGCGAGTCGGCGTCTTTGTAGGCGGGGTCGGTGTCGGGGAACAGCTTGCCGATGTCGCCGCCGCGCACGGCGCCGAGCAGGGCGTCGGCGATGGCATGGGCCAGCACGTCGGCGTCGGAGTGGCCGTCGAGGCCGCGGTCGTGCGGGATGTCCACACCGCCCAGGATGAGGCGGCGCCCCTCGGCCAGGGCGTGCACGTCGTAGCCGAGGCCCGTGCGCAGCCCGCGCAGGGCCGCGGGGACGGCCGCCGCGCCCGGCGCGTCCGCACCCGCGTCCGCCGCACCCGGCGCGCCCGACGCGTCGCGCACCGCACCCGCACCCGCCGGCGCGCTACTCGCCATGGCGCATCCCCTCCGCGTCCTTCAGGAACATGGTGCGCACGGCGCTGGCCAGAAGCACGTAGTCCTCGGGCACCGTGAGCTTGATGTTGTCGCGCTTGCCCTCGACCACCAGCACGCGGCCGCCGAGCCGCTCGATGAGCGACGAGTCGTCGGTGCCGACGAACCCATCGGACAGCGCGCTCGCGTGGGCGCGGCGGTAGATGCCCGTGCGGAACACCTGCGGCGTCTGCGCGTTCCAGAACACGCTGCGGTCGGGCGTGCCCATGATGACGCCGTTCTCGACCACCTTGAGGGTGTCGATGGCCGGATGTGCCACCACGGCGCCGTCGCAGTCGAAGTTGCCCTTCACCGTGTTGATGGTGTGCAGGATGAGATCGGGCGAGATGAGCGGGCGGGCACCGTCGTGCAGCACCACGTACTCGTACTCGTCGCCGACGTACTCGAGGCCCGAGAAGGCCGACTCCTGGCGGATGGAGCCCGCGGGCGCCATGACCACCGGGGTGACGAAGGGGAACGGGTCGATGGCCCGCGACAGGTACTCGCGCATGCGGTCCTCGGGGCACACGATGACGATGAGCCCCACGTCGCCCACCGCGTCGAAGGCCTCGGCCGACCAGGTGAGGATGGGCTTGCCGGCTATCTCCACCAGCTGCTTGCCACCCTCCTTGCCGAAGCGCTCACCCGTGCCGCCGGCCAGGATGATGGCCGCCGTCTGGGGATTCTTGTCCACCTTGCCCTGGAGCCCGCAGTTCACCTGGGTGAGCGCGTCGAAGTCGAGGCCGTCCAGCAGCAGCTCCGGCGCCCGCAGCGCCGCCGGCTCGAAGATGGGATCGATGGTCTGTGACATGGGCATACCCCCTGACGGACGAATAGGTGCCCTACAGTATAATGCAGGATGAGCGCAGGCGATTCTCGGAAGGTGGTGATGCGCGATGGCCCTGGTCCACTACGTGCTCATGAACAAGAACACGCCTGTGCTGGCCTTCGAGTACGATCTGGACGAGCACAAGGCCGTGCGCGTCACGCGGCGGGAGCACCTGGAGGCCGCGCCCATCGGTATGGCTGACCGCCATGGCGACATCGGCCCCTATGACCTCAACTACTGGTGGCATCATCGCGCCATCCCCGCCTCGCGCGCCCACGTCAAACGCCTGCTCGAGAACCTGCGGCTCGACAGCACGCTCGTGCTGGCCGAGCGGAGCTTCGGGCTGTCGCTCTCCGACCGCTACTGGCTCAACGACGAGGACGACCCCAAGACCTGGGACGCCGTCAACTTCTTCGACAACGACTTCACCGATGACCTGGGGTTCCTCACCCTGGGGCAGGACTCCCAGGGGTCATCGCCCGACGCGCCCGACTACGCGCGGGTGAGCCTCTCGTCGCCCAACAGCACGCTCGGCGGCGACCTGCTCAAGAAGTGGAAGATCATCGACGGGCAGCGTGTGCTGCTGAAGTCGGGCATCGGCTTCGTCAACCAGGAGCCCTACAACGAGGTGATCGCCACCGAGCTGCACCGGCGCCTCATGGAGCCGGGCGAGTTCACCCCCTACTGGCTGTTCGAGGACGGCCGCCGCGTGTACTCCGCCTGCGGCAACCTCCTGGGCGATGACGAGGAGCTCGTGGCCGGCTGGGACGTCGTCCGCAACGTGAAGCAGCCCAACAACCTGTCCGACCTCCAGTTCTACGTGCGCCGCTGCGTCGACTTCGGCCTGGACGCCGATCAGGTGATGACCCAGCTGGCCAAGATGTTCGCCTGCGACTTCGTGCTGGCCAACCGCGACAGGCACTACCGCAACTTCGGCGTCATCCGCAACGCGGAGACGCTCGAGGTCACGGGCCTGGCGCCGGTGTTCGACACGGGGTCGTGCCTGTGGTCGGACGCCGAGCTTCTGGAGGTGCCCGCCGACTTCCTGTACCTGGCCAAGCCGTTCAAGCGCATGGGCATGAAGCCGGCCGACCAGGTGGCCCTGTTCGACGGCTACTTCGGCTGGTTCGACGCGGCGGCCCTCGACGGGTTCCCCGAGGCCGTGGCCAGCATCCTGGGGAAGAACCCCAACATTCCCGAGCGGCGCATCGGCATCATCGTCGACCAGGTGAAACGCAAGATCGAGGTGCTCGACCGCATCGCCCGCTAGGCCCAGCGCGGCCCAGGCGCGCAAGAAGGGCCCCGGGGACGTGTCCCCGGGGCCCTTGGCGTTCGGGCGGGATGCGGGCGCGGCGGCTAGTCGGCGGCGCCGCCGGTGAGCGAGCCGGCCGGGGCCGGGCTCATGCCGGCGTGGCCCAGGTCGAAGTTGGTCAGCAGCAGCTCGGCGTCGCGCGCGATGGAGTCGCGCTTGCGGGGCGCGGGGATCGACCCCGTCCCCTCGTTGAACACGAGCTCGCCGTCGGCCACCGTGACGTCGACCACGCTGCCGCTCGTCCACCGGCCCTCGAGGATCTGCTCGGAGAGCGGGTCCTCCAGCAGACGCTGGATGGCGCGGCGCAGCGGGCGGGCGCCGAAGGTGGTGTCGGTGCCCTCCTTCGCGATGAGCCTGACGGCCTCCTCGTCCAGGTTGATGGTCATGTTCTGGGCGATCATGCGGTCGCGCAGGTCGGCCACCATGAGCTCGACGATCTGGGCGATCTGATCGGCCGTGAGCGACTTGAACACGATGATCTCGTCGATGCGGTTGAGGAACTCGGGGCGGAACAGCTTCTTCATCTCCGACATGACGCGCGACTTGATCTCCTTGTCGGAGAGCCCACCGCCCTCGCCGGCCGAGAAGCCGAGCGGGGTGGTCTGGGCGATGTCGCGCGCGCCGACGTTCGACGTCATGATGATGACCGTGTTGCGGAAGTCCACCGTGCGGCCCTGGGCGTCGGTCAGGCGTCCCTCCTCCAGGATCTGGAGCAGGATGTTGAACACGTCGGGGTGCGCCTTCTCGATCTCGTCGAACAGCACCACCGAGTAGGGGCGCTGGCGCACGGCCTTGGTCAGCTGGCCGCCCTCGTCGAAGCCGACGTAGCCCGGCGGGCTGCCGATCAGGCGCGACACGGTGTGCTTCTCCATGTACTCGGACATGTCGAAGGACAAAAGCGCGTCCTCGGAGTTGAACAGGAACTCGGCGAGCGCCTTGGAGAGCTCGGTCTTGCCCACGCCCGAGGGGCCCAGGAAGATGAACGAGCCGGCGGGGCGCTTCGGGTCCTTCAGGCCGGACCGCGAGCGGCGGATGGCCTTGGAGAGCGCGGTGACGGCCTCGTCCTGGCCGATGACGCGCTCGTGGAGCACGCCCTCCATGCGCAGGAGCTTCTCGGTCTCGGCCTCGGTGAGGTTGGACACGGGCACGCCGGTGGTCATGGACACCACGTCGGCGATATCCTCCAGCGTGACCTGCTGGATGGTCTTGGACGCGTCCTCGGTCCACTGCTTCTCGGCCTGCTCGCGCTTGTCCTTGAGGGACGCCTCCTCGTCGCGCAGCTGGGCGGCGCGCTCGAAGTTCTGGTCGGCGATGGCGGCGTTCTTCTCGGCCTGGATGCGGCGCAGCTCGTCGTCGAGGTCGCGCAGCTCCTTGGGCAGCGTCATGTTGCGGATGCGCATGCGGGCGCCGGCCTCGTCGAGCACGTCGATGGCCTTGTCGGGCAGGTAGCGATCCTGGATGTAGCGCTCGGACAGCGTGACGGCGGCCTGGATGGCCTCCTCGGTGAAGCGCACCTGGTGATGCGCCTCGTAGCGGTCGCGCAGCCCCTCCATGATGCGGATGGCCTGCTCCTCGTTGGGCTCGTTGACCGTGAGGGGCTGGAAGCGGCGCTCGAGCGCGGAGTCCTTCTCGAGGTGCTTGCGGTACTCCTCGAGCGTGGTGGCGCCGATGATCTGGATCTCGCCGCGGGACAGGGGCGGCTTCAGGATGGCGGCCGCATCGATGGAGCCCTCGGCCGAGCCGGCGCCGATGATGGTGTGGATCTCGTCGATGAACAGCAGCACGTCGCCGGAGTCCATGACCTCCTTGATCACCTTCTTCAGGCGCTCCTCGAACTCGCCGCGGTACTTCGAGCCGGCCACGAGCGCCGACACGTCCAGCGTGATGAGGCGCTTGTTGCGCAGCAGGTCGGGCACCTGGTTGGCGACGATGAGCTGGGCCAGGCCCTCGGCGATGGCCGTCTTGCCCACGCCGGGCTCGCCCAGGATGAGCGGGTTGTTCTTCTGGCGGCGCGACAGGATCTGCATGACGCGCTCGATCTCGGCGGCGCGACCGATGACCGGGTCGAGCTGGCCGTCGCGGGCCTTCTTGGTGAGGTCGGTGCCGAACTCCTTGAGCATGGAGTCGGATCCGCCGCCCATGGGGTCGAACCCGCCGCGGCCGGCGTAGACGGCGCTCTGGCCCACCAGGTCGTTCAGGGCGGCGCGCACGTCGTCGCCGGTGACGCCCATGCGGCCGAGCACCTCCAGCGCGGTGCCCTCGCCCTCGCGCACGATGCCGAGCAGCAGGTGCTCGGTGGATATGTAGGACTGGCCCATCTGCATGGCCTCGCGCAGGGAGTTCTCCAGCACGCGCTTGACGCGCGGCGTGAACTGGAGGTGACCGGAGACGTCGGCCTCCTCGTCGATGGACACCACCTGGCGGATGGTCTGGACGACGCCCTCGTAGCCGACGTTCAGGCGCGCGAGCGCCTGGGCGGCCAGGCCGTCCTTCTCTTGGATGAGCCCGAGCAGGATGTGCTCGGTGCCTACGTAGGGCTGGTGCAGCCCGCGGGCCTCGTCCTGAGCCAGGACCAGCACCTTGCGGGCCTTGTCGGTGAACTTCTCGAATGACATGCTCGCCTCGTTTCTCGCGGAGCCTTGCGCTCTCTCAGTTGTTCGGAATCATCCTAGCACTCCTGTCAACCAAGTGCTAAGGCATCAGCTGGCGATGCGAGCCCCACACAATTTGCGTACATATATAAGTAGGGACCCAGGCGAGGCGCCCCTTTTCTCCCCTTCTTCCCTCTCTCTTTCCCTCCTTCCCCCCTCTTCATTTATTCCCTCTTGAGGATAATCTAGGATTCTGGTAGGCTATTCCTGCGCCGAGAACGGCCCGTCTTCCCCGTCGTGCAGCGGGAGCGGGATCCCACAGCCCTTGCACCGGGTGGCCCGGGGGTGGCGCGCGGGCCATCGCCGACCGGAGAGGGGCGCATCATGGGCGTCGTCAGAGCCGTATGCACGAGCACCGCCAAGGGAACCCAGAAGACCGAGCAGCCGAGCGTCACGCTTCAGGCCGATTGGGGCGTCGAGGGAGACGCCCACGGCGGGAAGTGGCATCGCCAGGTGAGCCTGCTGCCGCTCGAGCCGGTGGAGGCCTTCCGGGCCCGCGGCGCCGAGGTGGGCAACGGGGCCTTCGGCGAGAACCTGGTGGTGGAGGGCATCGACCTCAAGAGCCTCCCCATCGGCACGCAGCTGACCTGCGGCGACACCCTGCTCGAACTCACCCAGATCGGCAAGGAGTGCCACGCGCGCTGCGCCATCTACCACCAGATGGGCGACTGCATCATGCCCCGCGAGGGCGTCTTCTGCCGCGTCCTGCGCGGCGGCCGGGTAGCCCCCGGCGACCCGATCGAGGTAGCCGCGTAGCACCCGCGCCCGAGGGGCCTGCCCGGCGTCCGCCAGGCGGGCCCCTCGCATCAGGGAATGCGAGCAGATCCTTCGGGCGAAATACGGCCTGCGTGTATTTCGCCCGAAGGGCGGCAAGAACGCGCGAGGCCTAGGATATCGGGACGGAGGGGTGCCACTTGAGGAAGCGCTCGCCGGCTTGGAGCCAGCGGACGAAGTGGCCGATCTGGTCCTTCTTCGGGCTGTCCTCGGGGTAGATCGCGCAGTCGTAGACGTTCTCGGAGGCGCCGGCGAAGGGGATCTTGAGGCAGCCGCCCACCTCCATCTTGCGCGCGGGGCCGTCGAAGTCGGTGATGCCGACGCCGCCCGTCTTCTTGATGGCCTGCAGGGCCACGGCGGAGTTGTCGACGTAGCTCACCTTGGGCCGGCGCCCCGCCGACACGGCCAGCGCGTCGAAGAGCACCTTGTAGCGCTGCTCCGCCCCGTTCGGGACGATGAGCGCGCGGCCGCTCACGTCGTCGGTGCCGAGCACGTCCCGCCGCGCCAGCGGGTCGTCCCCGCTCACGATGAGCCCCAGCTTCGCCGTGCGCAGGGGCACCGAGACGCAGCCGTCGAAGGAGTCGCGCTGGGATCGCAGGATGAGCAGGTCGCGGCGGCCGTCGAGCAGCATCTCGCCCATAGCCTCGAAGAGGTCCTGGGTGATGCGGACGAAGCAGCCGCCCTCGGCCGAGGCGTACTCCGTCAGCGAGTCGAAGGGGTCGGTCATCGAGCCCACCGTGAAGGAGTCCAGGCCCAGCACCAGCTCATCGCGGCCGTCGGTCTCCTCGTTGTAGAGGTCGTCGACCAGGCTGATGACCCGCTGCGCCCGGCGCGCGAGGCGCTCCCCCTCCTCCGTGAGCCGCATCTGGTTGTGCTTGCGCTCGAAAAGCTGGATGCCCATCTCCGATTCCAGGGCCCTCACCGCGTTGCTGACGGCCTGCCGCGTCGCGCCCGTCGCCTCGGCGGCCTTCGCGAAGCTGGCGCCGTCGCACGAGGCCAGGAAGAAGCGCAGCTGGCTGATCTCCATGGGTCACCTCCCTTGCCCTCGCGTCCCAAGGCGTCAGTTCGAGGCCGCGCCCTCACGCACTACCTGCGCGGCGACCTGCTGGCGGAGCTCGTCGAGCATCGCGTCCACCGGGGTGCGCCCCGCCTCGCCCTCGTCCACCACGGTCACCTCGTAGACGACGTCGCGCCCCGCCAGGGGGTGGTTGAGGTCGAGCACCACCTCGAAGTCGTCCACCTTGACCACCTTCGCCGCCGTCGGCTCCCGGTTCTTGGCCGTATCGCCGTACCACTGGATGTACTCGCCCACCGGCAGCGACCGGTAGTCGGGGATCATGCTCACCGGGATGCGGAACACCGCCGCCTCCTCGTGGGAGCCGAACCCCTCGGCAGCCGTCACCTCGACCCGGCGCTCCTCTCCGAGCGCCATCTCGCGCAGCGCCGATTCCAGCCCCCGGGGGACGCAGCTGGCGCCGAACACCACGCGCAGGGGCTCCCCGGAGAGCCGATCCTCGAACACGGTTCCGTCAGGATACGTTCCCCGGTAGCGTATGTCCACCCATGATCCGAGCTCGCGCATCGCGACCATCCCTTCCTTCGTCATGGCGCCGGCGCCGACCCTAGGCCGGGCGCGCGGCCTGTCAGGGGCCCGCCCCTACCCGGGGAAGGCCAGCCCCACCGCCAGGGGCATGTAGAACGTGGTGAACGCGAGGCTTATCAGGACGGTGGGGACCTCGGCCCGCCACATCTGCCTGACGGTGAACTGCCCCGCGTCGTAGGTGTAGGCCCGCAGGATGTCGATGGGCAGCATGAAGCAGATGGTGCCCCACACCACGCCGATGCACGTCATGGTGACGGGGTGGATGCCCGCCACCGCGCCGATGCCGATGAGCGCCGGGATGGCGAGGATGGTCACCGGCGGCCCCGCGGGGATGAACACGCGGATGAGGAACAGCACGAGGCACGCGAGGAACAGCGTGACCGGCATCGGCAGCCCCGAGAGCGCCGTGAAGGCGTTGTCGATGAGCCACTGGATGAGGCTGGACCGCTCGATGACCGTCGCCATGACCATGACGCCCGGCAGCAAGAAGAACAGGTCCCACGAGGCGATCTTCTGGAACCGCTCGGGCACCATGAGGTCGACCCCGGGCAGGTACATGACGATGGCGCCGATGATGACGACCATGGGGCTGCTGAGAATCGGCACGGCCGAGCCGGCGAACCACAGCGCCACCATGCCCAGGAACACCGCCAGGGACTTCTTCTCCGCCGCCGTCCACGGCCCCAGGCTCGTCGCCTCGCGGATCTTGCGGTAGGTGGCCGGATCCAGGGGCTCGGGGCGCAGCGTCAGGCAGAGGAACGCCCACAGCACGATCACGATGAACCACGAGATGGGGATCATGATGAGGAACCACTGCAGAAACGTGATGTCCACGCCCGCCGTGGCCCGCAGAAGCTCGATGGCCACCACGTTGCTCGGCGCCCCCACCGGCGTTATGCAGCCGCCGGCGTAGGCCGCCAGCGGGATGCCGATCATCATCGCCGCGCGCAGGGCCCGGTTCTCCTCCACCACCACGCGCCGCTCGATGCCGAACAGCGACACGACGAACGTGTAGACGATGGTCGCCGCCGTCATGTCGTCGCAAAACGACGAGATGAGGGTGCAGGTGGCAAGGATGACCAGCAGAAACGCCTTGCCACTGTCCTTGGTGAACCGCGTGAGGAACCCCACGAGCCGCAGCGGGATGTTCGTCTGCGAGAGCATGCCCGCCAGGAAGAACGAGCCCAGCACCATGATGCTCGCGCTCGTCATGAACGACTTGAGCGCCTCGGACATGGAATCGTAGCAGCCCACCACCACGCAGGCCGCGCACACGTAGAGCGTGACGATCATCTTGGGGAAGATGTCGAACAGCCACATGATGACCGACGAGAACAGCACGCCGAACACGTGCCAGGCCGGCACGGCCAGGCCCTCCGGCGGCGGGGTGAGCGCGAAGAAGAGCAGGAACGCCATGGCTATGGCGATGCCGACGATGCGTTTCGTCATGTTCCTCCCCCTTATCCCCCTTCCGCTCGGAAGCGGTCGGGCGGTATCCCATCAGAGCCTCCAACGGCCCGGCGGCCCGGGGTGCCCCGGGAGGGGCGCGACGCCGCGTGCGCCCCGCGCCGCGCCGCCGCGCCCCGTCATCGGAGCCCGCTGCCTACCCTACCGAGGGCACCACAGCACCTGGTTGGGCTTCTTCTCGAGTTCCAGGGCGAGCTCCGCCACCGGGCCGAACTTCATCACCTGGGCCAGGCAGTGGTGCACGCAGGTGGGCTCGCGCCCCGCGGCCACCCGGTCGGCGCACAGGTCGCAGAGCTTGGTGGGCACCGGGATCTTGTGCCAGTTCCAGTCGTGGGGCTCGTCGACGAGCCAGGGGCCGTCGTTGAACACCCGGATGCCCCACTTGCCCACCGGGTAGCCGTGCTCCTCCTTGCAGGCCACCTCGCAGGACTGGCATCCCGAGCAGTACTCGTAGTCAATGAGCAGGCCGTAGCGTCCCATGGTTACTCCCCCTCCCCGGCTGCGGGCGATGCGCCCTGGTAGCTCTCGTCCTTGTCCAGACGGTAGAAGTTGTCATCATACTTGTGCTTGGGCATGCCGGGCTGGTCGACGCCCTCCACGTCCACGTTCTCGAAGTCCTCCGGCACCGCCTTGCGGAAGTCGCAGAGCAGGCACTTGTAGGGGGCGCCGAACCCGAGCTTGCCGTTGCGGGAGTGGGGCACCAGGCTGTTGATGTTCGACTTCCACACGCCGAAGAGGTGCGGGGCCTCGCCGTCCTCCTCGGGGAACCACCAGCCGTGCTGGGCGTGGACCAGGCCCGGCTTGACGGCGTTGGTCACCTTGGCCACCAGCAGGCAGAACCCGAACTGGTTCTCGACGCGCACCCAGTCGCCGTCCTTGATGCCCTTGGCCCGGGCGTCGGCCTCGTTGACCTCGAAGAGGGGCTCGGGCACCAGCTCGCGCAGGTAGGGGATCTGGCGTCCCTCGGAGTGGAAGTAGGCGTACTCGCGCGCGCCGGTGGTCAGGATGAACGGGTAGCGCTCGGCCACCTCCGGCGTGGACACGGGGCTGAACGGCGGCTCGACGTAGTAGGGCAGCGGGTCCTCGCCGAAGGACTGGAACGCGTAGGAGTAGAGCTCCAGGCGACCTGTCATCGTGTTGAAGCCCGGCATGCCGTCGGGGCGCAGATGTCCGGTCTCGTACTTGCGGTAGCCCACGACGCGCTGGTGCGTGACCTCCTCGCGCAGCTTGGCATGGTTCATGCCGGTGCCGCCGACGAAGTAGTCATCAATGAACTCCATGGGGGTGCAGGCGTTGTCGCCCGTCCAGGCCGAGGGGTTCACGATGAGCCCCATGTCGTGGTAGTTGTAGAACTCGCCCTTGCACTCCCCCACCTCGATGCACTTGTTGAGCGCGCTGTAGTAGTTGGGCGTGCCGCCGTAGTGGGTCGGCACGATGGAGTCCTGCTCGATGCACGACGAGATGGGCAGGAACACGTCGCACAGCGCCATGGCGGTCGGGGTCATGAAGATGTCGTTGACCCAGTTGAAGTCCAGGTCCTTGGCCGCGTTGTACCAGCGCTTCGGCTGCGCCGAGCAGGTGGGGGCCAAGAGGTTGGTCGACCCGAACCAGATGCCGTGGATCTTGTAGGGGATGTCGGTCTCCAGGGCGTCGAGGGCGCGGTCGGCGTGGGCGCGCAGCATCATGTTCACGTAGGCCGGGTACTCCTCCAATCCGATGACCTTCTCCTTCAGCTCGTCGGGGAGCAGCTTCCAGCCGAGCCCCGCGACCACCTTGTCGCCGGAGCCGTCGAAGATGTCCTGGAGGATGTTGCCGCCGGGCACGTCGAAGTTGCCCGTGATGGCGATGAGGCTCAGGATGCACTGGCCCGCCTGGGCGCCGTTGACCGTCTGGTCGATGGCCAGGCCCCACGCGATGGACGCCGGCTTGGCGTTGGCGTAGGCGCGGGCGGCCTCCTTGATCTCCTCGGCCGGGATGCCGCAGATGTCCGCGGCGCGCTCGGCCGGCATGGTGGCGACGCGCTCGGCCAGCTGCTCGAAGCCGTAGCACCACTTGTCGACGAAGTCGTGGTCGTAGAGGTCTTCGGCGATGATGGTGTCGAGCATCGCCATGCCCAGCGCCGCGTCGGTGCCGGGGCGCAGCTGCAGGTGGTAGTCGGCCAGGGCGCACGTCCAGGTGAGGCGCGGGTCGACGCACATGAGCTTGGCGCCGCGCTTGACCAGGTCGAGGACGGCGTGGCCGAACAGGCCGTCGCCGTTGGACACGAGGGGCTCCTTGCCCCACTGCACGATCATCTCGGGCACCTGGTACTGGGGGTCGTCGTAGCCGCCCGGCAGGCCGCCGGCGAAGTCGATCTCGGGGTAGGGCGCGCCCAGCAGGTACTGGGTGATGGACACGCGCGGCCCGTAGCAGGCGAAGCCGGACTGGGCGTAGCAGCCGTTCGGGGTGCCGAGCGCGCGGTGGGCGCCCACGCCGGCCATCTGGGTCATGCGGCCGGTGCCCGTCATGGCGAGCAGCGTCTCGGCGCCGTACTTCTCCTTGATGCGCCCGACGTTCTCGGCGATGATGCCGTAGGCCTCCTCCCACGAGCAGCGCTCCCACTTGTCGAGCCCGCGGTCTTCCCGCGCGCGCTTCATCGGGTAGATGATGCGGTCGGGATGGTAGGTGAAGTCCTTCAGGGTGAGGCAGCGGACGCACAGGCGCCCCTTGGTGACGGGGTGGTTCTCGTCACCCTCGATGCGGACGAGCCTCCCGTCCTTGACGTAGGTCTTGATGCCGCAGCCCGTGGGGTGGCATCCCGGCGCCGACCAGGCCGCGCCGCGCGTCACCACGGTGCCGTCCTCCTCCGTCCAGCGCCACGGCTTGCCGATGTCGTTATCGAAGTCCATCTTCTCTCCTCTCATGGTATCTCAACGCAATGCCCGGCGTGATGTCCTCGAGGGGCGCGCCGCAGCTCTCGCAGAGCTCCCGCCCGGGGTCGTTCAGCGCGCCGCAGGCCGTGCAGGGCACCTTGGGCACGATGCCCGCCCGCGCCCCCTTGCAGGCCCCGCACTGCATGCAGGCGTAGCCGCACATCCCGCCGACCTTCCGCTACTCGGCCGCCTCGACGGCCGCAAGGTCGCGGGCCACCTGGTCGGACAGCTTCTTGTTCATGGGGTTGAGCAGGGTCAGCACGACGCACGCGATGCCGAAGGCCGCCGGCAGCCCGCTGAACAGGAAGCGCAGCCCGCTGGCCGCCTCGGGCGTGACCGCCGTGGCGTCGAAGCCGATGGCCACCAGGCCGAAGCCGAGCACCGTGGAGCCGATGGTGATGGCCAGCTTGGGGATGAGCGAGAAGAGCATCATCATGAAGGGCTTGAGGTCGCGGCCCGCGCGCAGAGACGAGTAGTCGACGACGGAGCTGTAGTAGGCGATCTCGCAGGAGTGCGCGAAGGCCCAGCCGACGTAGCCGATGCACATGAGCGCCGTCAGGACCACCGGGTTGGAGCCCAGGAAGAACGCGCCCAGGAGGCAGGTGGTGAAGATGCCCACGCCCAGGGCGTAGAGGTTACGCGAGCCCTTGGTGTACTTGGCGACGAACGGCGCGATGAACGAGCCGAGGATCATGAGGCCCGTCGAGCTGGACAGGTACACCGTCAGCATGGCAGCGTCGCCGGCCACGTAGGTGTAGTAGAAGGCCGACAGGCCGCCCACGATCATGTACATGGACGTGCGGCACATGCCCGCGCAGATGAACAGGATGAACGGCTTGCACAGGGTGTAGCGGATCATCTGCCACAGCGACGCGTTGTACTGGTCGGTCTTCTTCTCGGCGCCCGCCTTCGTCTCCTCCTCGCCCTCGTTGATGACGTCGGACTTCTTGCAGGCGGCGGCCAGCTGCGCGTAGGCGATGATGTAGAGCGCGGCGATGGACACGGCGAACAGCGAGTAGCCCATCACGTCGTTGCCCTGGCCGAACAGGGCCACGGCGCTCACCGCCACGAGCGAGAAGACGAACTGGCCGGCCGAGTTCAGCAGGTTGCGCGTCGCGGAGTAGGCGATGCGGTTGTCCGGGTCGGGCGCCAGCAGGGGCAGCACGCCGTTGTAGGCCGTGTAGGCCAGGTTGAAGCAGAGGTTGTAGCCGAAGCACGTCACGCCGAACCAGATGGCCTGGCCCATGCCCGTGAGCCCCAGGTCGGTGAAGCGCATCCAGAAGAACAGGCCGCACAGGATGGCGCCCATGACCAACCACGGGCGGAACATGCCGTACTTGCCGCCGAAGAGGCGCAGCTTCTGCATGATCGCGCCCAGGAAGGGCAGCGATATGGTGTCCACCAGCGCGGTTATGGAGAGCACGCTCGCCATGAGCACGGTGTCCAGCCCGGCCGTGCCGGTCAAATACACCGCCCAGAACGTGCTGATCATGGCCGTCATCATGGTGGAGAACATGATGCCCAGGCCGTAGCGGACGGACATGACGCTGTAGCCCACGCCCTTCCCCTGGCTCGCCTCCGGCGCGGCCGCCGCGCCGTCCTGCTCAAGCGCCCTCTCCCCGGCGCCCTCGACGATCGGTACCTTTTCCTCAGAGTTTCCCATGGTGATCCCTTTCGCTTAACGGGCCGTCAATCCCCTCAAAACCCGGTGCCCCTCCTTTCGCTCGGGTGGCTGATGGCGGCAATATACCCTGCGGCCGCGGGCCCGACGGGGGTCAGAGGGAGGACGTGGGAGTTGTCAAACGTGCATGGGAGTTGTCCAAGGGCGCCGCGCGGGCGGAACGCGGGGCGGTGCGCGCGAGGCGCGGGGATGGCGCGGGGCGCAGACGCAGGGCGAGACGCGGAGACGACGGGAGCGAGGCGCGGGGCGGCCCTACCGGGCGCGGCCCCGGAGCTCGGCTATCAGCGGGTCAACGACGGCCAGCCCGATGGCGTCGAGCCGCCCATCCATCACGTATCCCCTGATGAAGCTGCGGATGCTGCGCGCCTGGGCCTGGTCGTCGCGGTAGACGAGGCAGTCGTAGAGGCAGTACTCCCCGCTCTCGCCGAGGGGGATCACGCGGTAGGGGCCGTAGGAGGCCGCGTCCTCGCCCTCCATCGCCACGAGGGCCGCCGCGCGGCGCCGGCTCACCAGGCTCAGCGTGAGCGACGGGTCGTCCACGCAGGAGAGCACCCGCGGGCCGATCCCCCGGCTGCGGCACGCGGAGAGGAGGGACGCGTGGCGGTAGCAGTGCCCCCGCGAGACCACCAGGCTGCACGACCCCAGGTCGGCCAGGGAGAGGCGGTCGCGCCCGCCGAGCGGGTGCGCGGAGGCCACCAGCACGCCAAGCGGGCGACGCCCGAAGCACGCCGTCCCCAGCCCCTCGAAGCTCAGGCGGTCGCACCGGGCGAACGCCAGGTCGAATCGCATGTCGTAGAGGCCGCGCAGGCAGCCCTCGGGGTCGGACTCCTCGATGAACGCCCGGGAGGCGATGTCGTCGTCAAGGGGGCCGCGGGCCTTCGCCCCGCGCGGCAGGAGGCACGAGTCGATGCTGACCCGCGTCTGGTTGCGGTAGTCGTCCGCGGCAACCGAGAAGTCGCGGATCATCTGGTCGAACTCGCTCACCACGCGCTTGGCCTTCTTGGCGAACAGCTCGCCTTCGGGGGTGAGCCGCGGCCGGTTCCCCTCGATGACGAACAGCTTGCGGCGGAACTCCTCCTCGAGGCTCTTGATGGCATGGGTGATGGAATGCCGCGTCGTGTAGTGGATGGCGGCGGCATGGGCGTAGTTCAGGCACTCGCTGGCGGTCACGAAGTATCGCAGTTGCTTGATGTCCATGGCGCAATTCTAGCATCCGCCGGTCAGGGGCGACTTTTTCGCCGGTGTCAGTTTTTGCCTGACGCGGTGGCAGGAAGAACCTGATTTCGCGGCGCGGCGGCCGTTCGTACACTGGTCGTCAGGAGGGGCCCCGGCGAGGGCGCCCCGCACGATGGAGGAGAGCCGGCGAAAGGAGAGGCAATGCCACGATGCCCGCGACCTATCAACGAGGAGCTCTACCGCGACGAGTGGATCTGGCAGGAGGGCGAGTACACGGTCTACCGCAACTGCCAGTACACGGCGCCCGGCTGCCATAACGGCTGCGGCGTGCTCCACTACGTCAAGGACAACAAGCTGGTCAAGATAGAGGGCGACCCCAAGGGCGCGCTCTCCAACGGCCGCCTGTGCATGCGCTGCCTGGCGATGGAGGAGATGGTCAACCACCCGTTCCGCATCTATAACCCCATGAAGCGCGACCCCGCGAAGCGCGGCGACGACGACGCGTGGGAGGTCATCACGTGGGATGAGGCCTACGACCTCTACGTCGAGAAGGCCGAGGAGATCCTCGGCAAGTACGGCAAGAAGTCGTTCTGCATCCTCGGCGGCACGGGGCGCAACACCACCTGGCAGTTCGCCGCTCTGGCGACCACCGTCATGGGGTCGCCGAACTACACCTTCGGGTTCCTGAGCGGCAACTCCTGCTACGTCCCCCGCATGAACGTGTGCTTCTGGATGGGCGGCGACGTGATGGTAGCCGACTGCGCCCAGTGCGTGGAGGAGGGCTACGACCATCCCGACTACGTCAACCCCGAGGTGTGCGTCATCTGGTGCTGCAACCCCATCGTGTCCAACGCCGACGGGTTCTTCGGCCACTGGATCGTCGACCTCATGCGCATGGGCACCAAGCTCATCGTCATCGACCCGCGCCTGACGTGGATGGGCGCCCAGGCGGAATACTACCTGCAGATCAAGCCCGGCACCGACGGGGCTCTCGCCCTCGGGTGGATCAACGTCATCATCGCCGAAGACCTCTACGACCACGACTTCGTCGAGAAGTGGACCTACGGCTTCGACCAGCTGGCCGCCCGCGCCGCCGAGTACCCGCCCGAGCGCGTCGCCGAGATCACGGGCATCCCCGCCGACCTCATCGTCGCCTCGGCGCGGCGCTACGCCACCGCCAAGCCCGCCTCCGTCCAGTGGGGCCTGAAGTTCGACCAGTTCAAGAACGGGTTCGGCGCCGCCATGGGCTGCGCGGCCCTGTGGGCCCTCACGGGCAACATCGACGTGCCCGGCGGCAACATCGTCGTGAACACCGGCTTCATCTCCGGCGACGCCCGCCGCATGTTCTCGGGCATGAAGAACACCGCCGGCGAGGAGTTCGACATGACCGAGCGCCTCGGCCAGGACGAGTTCGTCGTCGAGCAGATGGGCCTCGAGCCCCAGGCGCACCCCGACAGCCTGCTCAAGGCCCTGGAGACCGGCGAGCCCTACCCCATCAAGTTCCTCTTCGAGCAGTCGTCCAACTTCCTGGCCAACATGGGCGCCGACCCGCAGCGCCTGCTCGCCGCCGTGCGCACCGTGGACTTCTTCGTCGTCACCGACTACTACATGACGCCCACGGCCGCCGCCTGCGCCGACCTGTTCCTGCCCATCGCCATGAGCATCGAGCGCACCGGCTGCCGCAGCATGTTCAACCCCACCCGCGCCATCAGCCCGGTGGTCACCACCAACGCCCACACCGACGAGGACATCGTGCTCGACATCGGGCACCGGCTCAACCCCGAGGGCACGCCGTGGGCCAACGCGACCGAGTTCTGGGAGGACGTGCTCCACAACATCCGCGACCAGGCGGGCAAGCCCTACTACCCGCCGGACTTCACCTTCGACGACCTGCGCGAGAAGATGTACATCTGGGAGCCGTTCGAGTACCGGAAGTACGAGAAGGGCCTGCTGCGCTCCGATGGCCAGCCCGGGTTCTCCACCCCCACCGGCCGCTTCGAGTTCTACAGCCTAACGGCCGAGGCCGCCGGTGGCGACCCGCTGCCCCACTACGTGCCCGAGCCGAACAAGACGGCCGACCCCGAGGCCTTCGAGGAGTACCCACTCTACCTGACCACCGGGCGCCGGTCCTGGGAGTTCTTCCACAGCGAGCACCGGCACCTCAAGTCGATGCGCGAGTTCCACCCCTGGCCGCGCGTGGAGATGACCCAGGAGACCGCCGACAAGTACGGCATCCAGGAAGGCGACTGGGTACTCATCGAGAACCCGCGCGGCTCCGTCCGCGAGAAGTGCGTCATCAACCCGTCCATGCACCCGGACACCATCATGGCCGAGCACGGCTGGTGGTACCCCGAGCGCCGGGACGACATCTCGGGCGACAACCCCTTCGGCGTCTTCGATTCCAACATCAACCAGCTCGTTCCCATGGAGGACTACGGCCCGCTTGGCTACTGCGCACCCTACGACACGCAGATGTGCCGCATATCCAAGTGCACCGACTACCACCCCACCTACGATCCGGGCTACTAATCAGACGCCGAGCGAGAAGGGACAGAAGATGGAGAACACGAGATACGGCCTGCTGATCGACTACGAGTTCTGCACGGGGTGCCACACCTGCGAGACCGCCTGCAAGGTCGAGCACGGCTTCGAGACGGGGCTGTGGGGCATCCAGCTGAAGGAGATCGGCCCGCAGCAGATCGGCCCCCGCAAGTGGGACTGGCACTACCTGCCCGCGCCGACGGCGCTGTGCGACCTGTGCGCCGACCGCGTGGCGGAGGGCCGCTGGCCCACCTGCGTGCACCACTGCCAGGCCCAGGTCATCGAATACGGCCCGGTGGAGGAGCTGGCGGCGCGCATGGACAAGCAGTTCATGGTGCTCTACACCCCTACCGCGTAAGACCCCTCCGGCCGGGGCCGCGCGAGCGCCCCGGCCGGCCGCCCTCCCGCCCGGCATGATCGGGCGGGAGGGCGGCGCTACCCGAGAAAGGACGACGATCATGTGCTTCAGACCAGCTTCGGTGGACTTGGACAAGACCTGCCCCGCGTGCGGCGAGAAGGTGGCGCTCCTCGACAAGACGTGCCCCGCGTGCGGCGCGGAGCTGCCGGTGGGGCTGTCGGCGCCGGGTGCGCCAGCCGCCCCGGGTGCGCCAGCCGCCCCGGGTGCGCCGGGCGATCAGGCGTAGGGCGCGGCCTGGCGGGTGAGCGTCTCGCAGAGCCTCCGGGCGAGGGCGCTCACCTCCGGCGAGGCGCCCGCCAGCCGGACGACCGACTGGTGCAGCACCTTGGGGAAGTCGACGACGGGCACGGCGGCCACGGCGCTCGAGGCGAACTGGCTCGCCGAGGTGCTCGGCAGCAGGAACACGCCGGCGCCCTCGGCGACCATCCCCGCGATGAAGGAGTGGCTGCGCGGCACGATGGTCAGGCGCGCCCCTGCGCTGCGGCAGTACTCGGCCTCGCGGGCGCCCGCCAGCGTGTCGGCCTCCAAGGCCAGGAGGTTCTGCCCGGCGAAGTCCGCCGAGGTGAGCCCGCGCTTCCGGGCGAGCGGCGAGGCCGCGGACACGCAGGCGAAGGCGCGCGGCTCGGCGCCGCCGACGGGCTCGGCCGCGAAGCGCCGACTGCGCGAGCCGACCCACGTGACCGCCACGTCCAGGTCGTTATCGCCGAGGCGGCTCAGCGCCGTCTCCGACGAGCAGTCCACGATGCTGATGGCGAACTGGGGAAACTCCGATGACAGGCCCACGATGCCGCCGAGCGTCTGCGTGCTGAACAGGAACAGCGGCAGCCCGATGCGGACGGTCTTGGGCTCGGGGTCGCTTCCCTTGAGGCCCTCCAGCAGGCTCAGCCACAGCGGCTTCAGGACGAAGAGCCGCTCGGCCAGGTAGCGCCCCTCCGGCGTCAGGGCCACGCCCGCGTGGCTCCGCGCGAACAGGCGCACGCCCAGCTCCTCCTCGAGCCGGTTCATGGCTTCGGTCAGCGCCTGCCGCGACAGGTAGCTGCACTGCGCGGCCTTCGCTATGCTCTGCTTCTCGGATACCGCCAGGAAGAGCTCCAGGGTACGCACGTCCATGGCCATCGCCCCCTCGGCCCGATTCTCGCCCAGGGCCGCCCCCGACGACAGGGCCGCCCTCGTTGTCATCCCCAACCGTGAGATGACAAGACGTCCCATATGCAAGAGGCCCCCGCCCGGCAGATGCCGACCCGCGCGCAAGAAGGCCCCCGCTTGGCAGATGCCAAGCGGGGGCCTTTGGGGTTGATCGCGAATGCCGGGCAGCCCCTGAGGCTGGCGGCGTTTGCCGGGCGGCGGCTAGTAGAGCTTGGCGCCGGCGGGGATGCGGGGGTCTACCATCAGCAGGTTCAGGCGCTCCTCGGGCTCGCCGTCCTCGCCGGGCTCCTCGTGGATGGCCGAGAGGAGCATGCCCTGCGACTCCACGCCCATCATCTTGCGCGGCGGCAGATTGGTGATGGCGATGAGCGTCTTGCCCACCAGCTCCTCGGGCTCGTAGTAGGCGTGGATGCCCGACAGGATAGTGCGCTCCTCCCCCGTGCCGTCGTCCAGCGTGAACTGGAGCAGCTTCTTGGACTTGGGCACCGCCTCGCAGGCGAGCACCTTCACGGCGCGGAAGTCGGACTTGCTGAAGGTGTCGAAGTCCACCTCGTCGGCGAACAGGGGCTCGATGACCACGTTCGAGAAGTCGACGGGCTCGGCCGGCACGGCATCGGCCGGCGCGACCTCGGCAGCTGGCGCGGCCCCGCGGCCGCCCGCAGGCGCCTCGTCCTTCATGTGGGGGAACAGCAGCACGTCGCGGATAGACGGCGCATCGGCCAGGAGCATGACCAGGCGGTCGATGCCCACGCCCACGCCGCCGGCCGGCGGCATGCCGTACTCGAGCGCGCGGATGTAGTCGGCGTCGTAGCCCATGGCCTCGTCGTCGCCCAGGTCCTTGGCCTCCACCTGGGCGCGGAAGCGCTCGGCCTGGTCGACCGGGTCGTTGAGCTCGGTGAAGGCGTTGGCGTACTCATGCCCCAGGATGAACAGCTCGAAGCGTTGGGTGAGCTCGGGGTTGTCGGGGTGCTTCTTCGCCAGCGGCGACACCTCCAGCGGGTGGTCGATGACGAAGGTGGGCTGGACGAGCTTGGCCTCGGCCACGGCCTCGAAGATCTCGGCGATGAGCTTGCCCTTGCCCCACGCGTCCTCCGCGTGACCGCCGTGCTTCTCGAGGATGGCCACCAGGTCCTCGCGGGTGCGGTCGAACGACACGTCCTCGCCGGCGCCCTCGCTGGCCAGCTCGATCATCGACGCGCGGCGCCACGTGCCGTCCAGGTCGATCTCGGTGCCCTGGTAGGTGATCTTGAGCGTGCCGCAGGCGGCCAGCGCGGCGGCCTTGATGTAGCCCTCGGTGAGGTCCATCATGCCGTCCAGATCGCTGAAGGCGGCGTAGGCCTCCATGGTGGTGAACTCGGGGTTGTGGTACGGGTCCATGCCCTCGTTGCGGAACTGGCGGCCGATCTCGAACACCTTGTCGAACCCGCCCACCAGCAGGCGCTTGAGCGGCAGCTCGGTGGCGATGCGCAGGTAGTAGTCACGGTCGAGCGCGTTGAAGTGCGTGATGAAGGGCTTGGCGTTCGCCCCGCCGATGATGGCGTGCAGGAACGGCGTCTCCACCTCGTAGAAGCCCTGGTCCTCCATGTAGCGGCGGATGGCCGACACGATCTTGAAGCGCTTCTCGAAGACGGCGCGCACCTCGGGGTTCATCGTCAGGTCGACGTAGCGCTGGCGGTAGCGCGTCTCCTTGTCCGTCAGGCCGTGGAACTTCTCGGGCAGAGGGCGCAGCGACTTGCTCAGCAGCTCGAAGGAGTCCACCCCTACCGACAGCTGGCCGCGCTTCGTGCGCATCATGGTGCCGTGGACGCCGATCCAGTCGCCCACGTCCAGGTCGCACAGCGCCGCGAAGGCATCCTCGCCCAGAGCGTTGACGCGGCAGAACAGCTGGATGTCCACGCCGGCCTCGCGCAGCTCGAGGAAGGCGATCTTGCCCTGGACGCGCTTGGCCATGACGCGGCCCGCGATGGTGACCTCGTCGTCCGTGGACGCACCGTCCTCCAGGTGCACCCAGCCCTCGTTCAGCTGGGCCACGGTGTGGCTGCGGTCGAAGGCGTGGCCGTAGGGATCCTGCCCCGCGGCGATGAGGGCCGCGCGCTTGGCGCGGCGCACCTCGATGGGGTCGTCCTCGACGATGGCTTCGGTGATTTCTTCGCTCATGACTGCTTTCCGTTCCCTCTGGCGGGCGCGCTCGCGCCCCGGCCTAGTGCTCGATCTTGAGGATCTCCATGGTGATGTCCTTGCCGGTGGGGCCGGTGGCCTCGATGGTGTCGCCCTTCTTGTGGCCGAGCAGCGCCGCGCCGACGGGGGACTCGTTGGAGATCTTGCCGGACGCCACGTCGCTCTCGGCGCCGCCGACGATGGCGAAGACGCGCTCGCGGCCGCCCATGTTCACGGTGACCGTGGAGCCGATGTTCACCTTGTTGGAGCGCTTCGGCGTGTTCACGACGGTGGCCTCGGACAGGATGCGGCTGATCTCGGCGATGCGCGCCTCCATCATGCCCTGCTCGTTCTTGGCGTCGTCGTACTCGGAGTTCTCGGAGATGTCGCCGAACTCGCGCGCCACCTTGATGCGCTCGCCGATCTCGGCGCGCTTCTCGTTCTCCAGGTAGTGCAGCTCCTCCTCGAGCTTCTCCTTGCCTTCCTGGGTGAGGATGTAGTTGCTGTCAGCCATGGTTTCCGTCCTTCGGGTTGAGCGCGCCTCCCCCGGCGCGCTGGGATACGATGAGCGCGAAGGTAACGGTTTCGCGCTTTGACACAAGATGAGCGCACCGCCTGGTAGACGGTGCGCTCGTGAAGCCGGGTGTCGGGCGGGCGGCCGCCAGGGCGCCGCGCCGGGGCGGGCCTAGTCGTCGGCCTTCTTGACGACGACCTTCTTCTTGACGGTCTTCTTGGGGGCCTCCTCGACCACTTCCTCGACGACGTCGTCCGCGTCGGCGGCCTCCTCGATCTCCTTCTCGCCGGAGCCGATGCCGTCGCGCAGGTTCTTCACCGTCTTGCCCAGCGCGCTGCCGAGCTTGGGAAGGTTCTTCGGGCCGAAGATGAGCAGGATCACCGCGAGGATGATAAGCAGCTCGGGAACGCCCATTCCCAGAAATTTCATAGGTTCCTCCAAGGGCTTGCGCCCGCCTCGGTGCCGGGGCGAGCCCTCGCCCCTTTTTTGCTGGGGGAAGGGTACCACAACCGCCTGCAAATGGAACGCCTCCGACGAAAACAACACCGGCGCGCACGCGGCCGCCCGACAATCCGGCCGAAGCCTGCCGGCCGCGCCGGGCGGCGAGCGCGGCTAGCGGACGGGCTCGGCGTCCATCAGATCGAGGAGCTCCTGACGGGAATGGATGTCGGCCTTCACGTAGATATGGCGGATATGGGACTTGGCCGTGTTGAAGGAGATGGAGAGGTCCTGGGCGATGTAGTCGATGGAGCGCCCCCGTGCCAGCAGGTAGAGGACGTCACGCTCGCGCGGCGAGAGCGCATAGCGCGCCGCCAGCGCATCGCAGCGAGCGGCATGCAGCTGCCAGGCGATCTCCGCCGACCCGGGGGCCGACCCGGGAACCTCCTGCTCGGGCGCGCCGTCCGAAGCCCAGTCAGCGGGCGCGGCAGCCTCGCAGGGAGCCTCCCGATCACAGCCGGCGTCAGCGGCCCGCTCGCCCTCGGACGCGTCTCCTCCCGCACAGCGCGCGTCATCCCGCGCACCCGCCGCGGCATCTGCGCGCACGGGGCCGTGCTCATCGGGCGTCCGCAGCGCCTCGCCGATAACGCGATCGTTCAGCACGAGCATCGAAACCACCAGCAGGGCGAACACCATGGACACCGACACCACGTTGAGGGAAAAGGAGCTCTCGGCCGGCAGCTCGAGCAGGCGCGAGCCGAGGAACCACCCCACCGTGGTGCCCAGCGCCGAAGCGCCGCGGCCCAGGCCGAACACCCGCAGCGCAGGCAAGGTCGAGCGGTAGGCCACGTAGGCCAGAAGACACCAGATGACCAGCACGAAGCAGTTGTAGGCGATGCCTACGAAGTAGTTGTTGAAGGCGCTGCCGTGGTCGAGGAGCGGAGTGACCAGGATGCCCGCCGCCAGCAGGATGATGGCCGGGTAGTACAGGCAGCTGATGTCGAAGGAGCGCCCCAGGAGTCCGACGATCAGAAACACCGCGCCAGCGAAAACCGCGCTGCCGAAGACGATGAGCACGCCCTGGTCGTCCAAGGTGGACGCCGGGTCGTTCAGAATGGAGAAGCCGCGGGCCACCCCCACCACCAACGAGAAGATGACAACCGCCGCCACAAGCCTCCCGAAGAACCGCCCGACGCCCGACTTGGGACGCGGCAAGACGGCGGGGCGCGGATCATCGCCCTCCACCAGCTCGGCGTCGGTCATGGTGGTGAGGGCGGCCGCTACGGGCAGGCACGCGGTGAAGGCCAGGCCCAAGGGCTCGGGAAGCCCCACCGCCAAGAAGTAGATCATGCAGGCGAACACGAACGAGGCGGTGCTGTACATGACCACCTCGCGCGGCGGCACCTTGGCGTACACCAGGCCGAACCGCAGCACGATGAACGACGTCCCCACGCCCGTCAGGGCACCCGCCGCGCTTAGGGCGAGGTTGTCCTGGACGCCATGAACCGAGGAAACCCAGACCCCCACCGTGCCCAGCGAGGCCAGGAGCGCGAAGACCAGCATGACGCCCTTGCTCTCCACCAGGCGTCGCACGCTCCTCACAGCGCAGGAAAGCCCCAGCAGCATGGCCGCCAGAGCGAGGGTCGACGCGAGGTAGGTGGCAAACACCGTGTCGGCCACCTGGGCCTCAGGCGCATCGCCTACCATGAGGACGCTTGAGTTATACGATATCCAGATCCAGGCGTAGTAGATGCCGAACCCCACCAGCTTGAGGGAAGGCCACTGACGGCCAATGTCCATGCCCAGGCGCGTGGGCGAGAACATACCGCCGGCCGTCACATCGTCGGCAGGCCGTTCCCCCTCGTCCTTCGGCACGCCGGTGGCGGCACGGTAGATCCGATTGGCTATCTGGGGCATGGCAGCGGTCCTCACTTGCTCGGTCGTCGCCTCGGTCGCCCCCCATTGTACTTGGTTCATGTCCCCTCGTCCCCTCCAGGTGAGGCTATCTTTCCCCTGCCTCCGCCAAGATCTCCTCCCCTTCGCCATCCCCTCGCGCGGAACGTCGGGGAAGAAAGGGGAACGATATGGCATGTACCGGGCACGCCTGGCCGCACTCGCCGCACTTTGTGCACTCGCCCATCGGAGCCGAGGCGGCGGGGTGGTGCAAGTCGATGCCCTCGGGGCACGCCTCGGCGCATCGGCCGCAGCCATCGGATCCGTCGCAAGCCACGCAGGCCGAGGCATCCACGGTGGGGCGCAGCGTGCGGTTGAGCCGCGCCATGAGCGCCAGCAGCGCGCCCAGCGGGCAGAAGCGGTGGCACCACTTCCGCAGCAGAACCAGCTCGACCACCAGGATGAGCGGGAACACCACCAGGGAGAGCGTCGTCTCGCTGAACTGGAGCAGCCGCCACAGCCCGATGAAGGTGGCCACCGTGAGGCCCACGGGGCACACCAGGCAGAACACGGGAAATCCGAAAGCCGCCGTGGTGAGCACCGTAGCGCCAAGCACCCAGTTGCGCGGGTCGGCGGCGCTGCCCCGCTCGCTCGGAGCGACGTCCAGGACGCGCGCGGGAAGCGCCGGTCGCGAGTCGGCGGAGGCCGCTGGCCCGGATGCCGCATCCTCGGCAGGCTTGCCGGCGGCAGGGCGCGCATGGCCCGTGGCGCTCGCCGATCCCCGGCTCCGCCGTCCGAAGACGCGCCTGAGCAGCGGCACGGGACACCCCCAGGCACAGAACGCGCGGCCGAAGACGGCCACCAGCGCCACCACGATCGCCAGCCCTATCAGAAGCGGCGGCACCACCGTCTTGGAGGCGATGGCCGCCTCCACCGCGCCCAGCGGGCAGATGGCCGCGATGTCCGGCAGCCCCCAGGCAGAGGGCGTGCCCGTGCCCGTATGCAGGGCCAGGCCCACGCCCACCAGGCCCAGGACCCCGCAGGCCGCCAACGTGCGGGCCGTCGCCATCCTCATCTTCATAGGGTGCTCCCCTCTGTCTCGACTGCGGCGACGGGTTCCACCATGATGCCGCGACGCGTCCCCCCGGCGAAGGCGCCGTACACCAGGGCGGTGCACTCCAGCTCGCAGCGGCCGCAGCCGTTGCAGGCTGCCGCATCGACCACCGGGTGGCCCCCCTCGTTGAAGGAGAGCGCGCCGAAGCCGCAGGAATCCCGGCAGTCCGTGCAGGTCTGAAGGTAGGACAGGCAGCGGTCGGGCTGCACCACAGCCACGCCCAGCTTGTCGCGCGACGGGTCGAAGGGCCCCAGCGCGCCGGTCGGGCATGCCTGCTGGCACTTGCCGCAGAAGTCGCACCAACCGCGATGGAAGTTCAGGACGGGCGTCCGTGCGCGCAGCAGCCCGTCCTCCACCTGCGCCACGCTCACCACGCCGGTGGGGCAGACGCTGCGGCAGCGGTCGCACTTGAGGCACGCGCCGATGAGCGCGGCCTCGTCCTGGCCGCCCGGTGGACGCAGCACGTCTGCCGGGCCGGCGAAGGCCAGCCCCGCACCGCCGACGCACGCGCCGACGGCCGTGGCCGCGGCCAGGCCGATGAACGACCGGCGGGTGAGTCCGGCACTCACGGCTAGGCCCCGGCCTCGCGGGCGGCCTCGCGCCAGGGGGGCAACACCTCGGGCGCAGGCCCCCCAAGGCCCAGCGCTGCGGCCTGCTCGTCGAGGAAGGCGCGCTCCGATGCCAGGTAGCCGCGCGTGAGCAGGGCCACTCCCCGGTAGAAGTCGGTCTGGGCGTGCTCCTCCACCGCATCGCACAGCGCCGGCAGCCAGTTGGCCTGGTGGTAGTCGTAGAAGCCGCGCTGAAGGTCGGCCAGCTCGGCGGCGCGGGCCACATCGCCGGCCGAGAGCGCCTCGCCCAGGCGGTCGGCCAGCAGGGCGACGAACTGGAGCTCGAAGCCCAGGTGATCCTCCGGCGTCGTATTGTCGGCCGGCAGCTCGAGCCCCTCGGCGCGATAGTAGGCCAGCGCGCCGTCGCGGGCATCCTGCATGAGGATGCGCTCCTCGCTCGTGAACACCGACTCGTAGGGCGGCGCCATGATCTTGTCGTACGTGCCCGCGCCCAGGAAGACATGGGCGTAGTCGACGGCCAGGGCCTGCGCCGTCGCGCGATCGCGATGGCGCAGGTACTCGCGGATGGCCGCGTAGCCGCGGGCCAGGTCCGATCCGTCGTCCTCGAACTCGAGACCGGCCAGGGCCTCCACCTGCTCGGGCGTGGGCTCGTAGAGGTAGAGGCTGGCCAGGAACCGGGCAAACCCGGCGCGGGAGGCGCTCGCCTCGCGCAGGTCGTCGGCCAGGGCCGCGTCGATAGGTGCGTCTTGCATGAGGGTGCTCCTCCCCGTCATCCGCCAGGTTGCTAGATGGTTGCGCCGAACAGGTTCATGAGGGTCACGCTCGCCAGCCACATGAGCACGCGGAAGGCGACCGACCCGATGAGGGAGCCCACCACGGCCACCACGGCCAGCTGAAGCGCGCTCTCGGACTTCTTCATGCCCATGAGGCCGCAGCCCGCGGGCACCACGCCGCCGCACAGCACCACGCCCACCCAGAAGGTGAGGGCGTCAGCGCCCATGGCCGCACCCGAGGCGAAGCCGAAGGCCAGGGCCAGCACCAGCGCGGCCACGCCGCCGACCAGGGTCTCCTGGGCGGCGAAGGCCAGGGCCGGGCCGTCCTCCTTGAGCGCGGCGCACAGCAGGTACCACAGCGCCGTGCCGGTGGCGGCGGCGGTGCCCAGGTAGCCCAGGGGCAGGGCGACGGTGTTCCATGCCAGCTGGGACGCCATCATGTAGGACGACCCGCACGAGAAGCTGAACACCGCGGCCATGACCACCGCGATGGCGCCGAGGGCCTTGCGGGCCGCCTCGGAGCCCTCGCGCTTGACCAGCGCCAGGAACACCACGCCGACGATCACGTCGATGCCCAGCAGCAGCGCCTCCAGGAAGATGCCGGGGGCCGGGTGCGCCAGGACCGCCATGATGCGGTCGACGTGGGTCAGGTGCGTGGCCGAGGCCAGGCCGCCGACCACGATGAGCACGAGGGCGGCCACGACAGCCGGCGCCGTCGCCTTCCGCGTCAGCCCGCGGAAGGCGTCAAGGCCGGCGCAGGCAAGCAGCCACGCGCCCGCGCCCGACAGGCAGGTGAAAAGGACAAGGGACCATTGGATCTCCACGTCGGTCTCCTCTCTTCTAATCCTCGACCGGGTAGGCCGCCGTCTGGTGGCCGCCGCGCGGCTCGACGCGGTCGTACCACGTGCCGATCATATCGGTCATGATGTAGCGGGTGGCGGGCTTGTTCCCCGCATCGCGCAGGACGTGGATGTCCTTCTCGTCGTACTTCGCCAGCTCCTTGGACACAGCCGACTCGGGGTCGTCCAAATCGCCGTAGAAGCGGGCGCCGGCCGCGCAGCTCTTCACGCAGGCGGGCTGCTTGCCCTGGGAGGTGAGCTGGCCGCAGAGGGTGCACTTCTCGACGCAGCCCTCGTCGGCGTTCCACGAGCGCACGCCGTAGGGGCACGCCATCATGCAGTACTTGCAGCCGATGCACTGCTCTTTGTTCACCAGCACCACGTTGTCCTTGTCGCGATAGCTCGCACCGGTGGGGCACACCGACACGCACGGGGCATCCTCGCACTGCTGGCACATGGTCGGCAGGGCGTAGCGGGTCATGTCGGGGTACTCCCCCACCGGGCCCACGGTGAACACCTTCGACCAGCGCTGGCCCAGGGCCACGTCGTTTTCCATCTTGCAGGCGACCTCGCAGCCGAAGCATCCGGTGCAGCGGTCGAGGTTCACCACAATGCAGTTACGCGCCATAGTCATACACATCCTCGGTCGGATCGCTGGGAGCGGGCATCCAAGCGTTGAACTGCTCGGGCTCGATCCACACGCTCTTGAGAATCTCATCGTCGCTGGGGCTCACCTTCACCTGGAAGCCGCGCAGTGTGTAGGTGCCGTACTCCGGGTTGTAGGGAGCGTCGTTCTTGGTGAGCACGTTGACGTTCATCACCTTGTAGGCCTGGGCCGGGTCGTCGGAGTCCAGCAGCTCGGGAGCCCAGAAGCGCTCCTGGTAGACGACGCCCTTGGCGATGCCCGTGGTCACACGCGCCTTGCCGTGGGTCTTGCCGCGGCGGCTCTCGATGTTGACCCACTCGCCGTCGGTGATGCCGTACTTCTCGGCGTCCTCGGGGTGGATCCACATCTCGGGCACGGGGTAGATCTCGCGCAGGTAGGGGATGTTGCGCAGCGTGCCGTGGTGGTACATGGGCAGGCGGCCCTCCGTCAGCACCAGCGGGTACTCAGTGTCGGTCAGGGGCGACTCGGCGGGCTCCATGTAGTAGGCCAGGGGCTCGTAGTCCTCGGACGCCGGGGGCAGCACGAGCGGCTTCTCCTCCGCGCACTGGGCCCAGGGGGCGCCGGTGCGGCCCAGGATGATGTTGGACTCGCAGTACACCTCGAGCTTCTTGGACGGGGTGCCGAAGCCCTTGGGCAGGCCGGTGGCGGGATCGGGCTTGAGGTAGACGCCGTAGGTGCGGTACTCGTCCTCCTCGGCCCACTTGATGACGCCCTGCTCGCAGGCCTCTTCCCAGGTCATGTCCAGCTTGTTGAGATGCTGGAGCTGCTTCTCGTACTCGTTCTTGTAGAACGGGGTGGTCATGCAGGCGTCGGCGTCGAAGGCCTTGGCAGCGTGCTCGTTGCCCAGCTCGGCGCACTTCTGGACGATGTTCGTCCAGATGATGCCCTCCTCCACCGTCTCGAACAGATGGGTGACCGCCTGGCGCATGACGATGGTGTTGAGCTGCGGGATGGGCAGGTTGGTCTCAAGCCACTCGGTGGTGGGCAGGATGAGGTCGGCGCACAGGACCGAGAAGGCGGTCGGGTACATGAAGGCGTGCACGATGTAGTCGACGTTCGGCGTGATCTCATCGAGGCACGACGAGTTGCCCAGCACCACGTGCTTGTTGCCCGAGCGCTCGATCCACATGTGGATCTGATAGGGGTCGCCGTCGCGCATCATGTCGAAGATGCCGGGGATGAACGCCATGTCCCAGCAGATGAGGCCCTTGTGCTCCAGGTAGCCGGCACGCTTCATGACCTTGTCCTTAGAGAGCAGGCGCGGGGTGTTGCCCAGCTGGTCCTTGCAGGGAGCGGGCGCGAAGCTCTGCAGCATGGTGCCCGGCTTCTCCACGTTGCCCATGAGAAACTCGAGGTTGAGGGCGCCCAGGGCGCTCTGCTGCGACTGGGCGTACTGGTCGATGGCGACGCCCTGCATGATGCCGGACTGACCCTCGGGGTCGGTGTAGATCTCAAGCGCACGCTCGATCTGGTCGGCGTCGAGCCAGCAGACCTCCGCGCCCTTCTCGAGCGTCCACTCCTCGACGGACTGCTTGAGCAGCTCGCCGCCGGTGGGGCACTGCATGCCATTGACCTCGTAGGTGCCGAACAGCGGGGCGGCCACACCCTCGTTCATCGGGTACTGGACGACTACCGGCGCGTTCGCGGCCGGATCCCAGATTACGTAGTCGGCGTCGGTGCCCTCCAGGCCCGCCTCGGTCGCCTTGAGGGTAAGGCGCGTCTCGGGGTTGATGAGGTAGGGCATGTTCGTCCAAGAGCGGCAGAACTCCTCGTCGTACTTCTCGTTGTCGAGAATCCACTTGGTCCAGGTGAGCAGCAGGGCCACGTCGGTGCCGGGGCGGATGGGCAGCCACACGTCGGCCTTGGCGGCATCGAGGGTGTAGCGCGGGTCGATGACGACCGTCTTGAGACCCTGCGGCCGGGCGCGCAGCTCGGCCAGGGCGCGACCGCCCGTGGCCACCGAGGAGTTGGAGGGGTCGGTGCCCCACAGCACGAGCGAGGTCACCGGGCTGTCGGTGTAGTAGTAGTCCCAGCCGTTGGAATCGGAGAAGGACAGGTTGTTGGGCTTGCCGCGGCCGTAGGCCAGAAGCGCCGCGCCCATGCGGGGCAGGTAGCACTGGGCGCAGCCGGGCTCCCACACGTTGGGGGTGTTGATGGCCTCGCCAAAGCGCTTGATGTTGGAGAAGTGCGGGTTTCCGCCGCCGCCCGTGGACACCGAGATGGACTCCGAGCCGTACTTGTCGGACATCTCGTTGATCTTGGTGGCCACCTCGGTGATGGCGTCCTCCCAGCTGATGCGCTCCCACTGGTTGCCGCCGCGCTCGCCCACGCGGCGCATGGGGTACTTGTTGCGGTTGGGGTGGTAGAGCGCCTGGATGCCGGCCAGGCCCTTGGCGCACACGCCGCCTTGGGACATGGGGCTTTCCGGGTTGCCCTCGATCTTGATGACGCGGCCGTCACGCACATGGGCGAGCACCGCGCAATTGGCGATGCAGGCGCGGCACGAGGTCTTGTAGACCTTCTCCTCCCCTGCGGTCGCCGCATGGGCGGGATCCGCCTCGACGAGGCTGCCGGCTGCGCTGATTCCGAGCGCGGCCACGGCCCCCATGGCTGCCGTGGACTTTAGGAATCCCCGGCGTGTCATGCTGGAATGGCTCATTGAGCTCCCTCCTCTTGACTCTCTTCCTGCTTCGTATTCCATTGGGCGGAGGCGGGCGCTAGCCGACCAGGGCGCGCATGCGCAACCCCGACTCGGTAACGTGCCAGCAGCCGTCCCAAGAGATACCGTCGACGGTCTCGAGCTTCGAGATGAAGTAGTTGGGGTAGATCTGCTTCGGGGAGAAGAGGGCCGGGTGCCCGGCCAGGACCTCCTCGATATCGGCGCGCGAGGCGCCTGCGGAACGCGCGCACAGGTCGAGCACGCGCGCATAGGCATCGGCGTAGCCCGCCGGCTCCTGCTCGATGAGGGCCGCGAAGCGACGAGTAGGCTCGAAGGCGCCGAGCACCGCGCGCCCCGCCTCGGTAACGACGAGCAGGTGGTCAACCGGCTGGTCGGGGAGGGAGTCCGTGACGGGGGCGGTGCTGGCAGCGGCCGGGAAGGCCGGGGGATTGGCAGCGTCCGCAGATGCGGGGGCATCTGCGGGGACGAGGACGGCAGCGGCCGGGGCCTTGGCGGACTTGGTGGCCTTGGTGGCCGCAGCGGAGGCGACCGGGGCCTCGGCAGCGGGAACGGCGACTGCCGGCACACCGGTCTCGGACGCGGCCGCGGGGGCCGGCTCCTCGACGGGGATGGCAGCCACGCCGCCCGCCCGCACGAGCAGGTCGAACAGCACGTAGGCGTTCTGGGTGGTGAGCGCCATCACCGGCAGCGCGTCGACGGCGTCGGCGGCCGCGCGGTAGGGCACGGGCTCGGGCACCGCGCGCAGGCAGGCAAGAAGCGGCAGGGTGTTGGCGTGGTTGGCGGTGACGCAGGCGGTCACCTTCTCGACGGCCTCCTCCAGCGAGGCGGGCGCCGGATCCTCGGTTGCGGCGGCGAGCGCGCAAGCCACGCGATCGTCTGCCTCGGCGAGCACGGCGTCCAGATTTGAGTTCCCCATGAGTCCCCCTCGTGGTCGTTCCTACGCGAACGACTCTACCGAGAAGGGGATGGGCGTCGAAACGTCCGTAATGGGCGAAAGTTAGAGTGATTTCAGGTTTCCAGAAGATGGATCTCCTCGCCAACTATGGGTGATGTCCCTGCGTTTTACCAGATCAGAGGCCCTCTACGAAACCTTTCTCCTTGGCTATATTCTCATGGGGAAACAAATAAGCCAAGCCGCCAACCCGCGGGGCGCCGGGCGGCACATGTGGCTCGCGGGCGTCGGGGGGGCGGCCCACGGGCGGCAGACGGAGCGCCGAGGGGCTCAGGCGCGACCGGAAGGCGAGGACGCCGGACGCGACCGGCGGCTAGCGGCTAGCGGGCGTCGCCGAGGATGAGGGCAACCGCCAGGCGAATGGTCTGGCGGTCGTAGGGGACACCCATGTAGCAGGAGTTCAGGACGGCGCCCTCGGTGAAGGCGAAGAGGATCTTCGCGCGCTCGACGTCCATGAGGGGCGCGCACCGCCCGAGGAACGCGTCGAAGCCCGCGCGCGTGATGTCCCGCACCTCCGGATCCTCGACGGCGGCCGCACACAGCGCCGCGTCGGCGCCCACGCGCACGGGATCCGAGAGGTACTCGCTGATGGCATCGGCCAAGGCCTCGCTCCCGCGGGCATCGCGGGAGCCCTCCGCCACGACCTCGAACACCTCGTCGTACTCGCGCTCGATCCGCCGCGAGAGCTCGGCGAGCCCCGCCCGGCGCAGCTCGTCGATGCTCTTGAAGTACTGGGTGGTGGATCCGAGCGGCACCCCGGCGCGCTCCGCCACCCGGCGGTTGGTCACGCGCGCCGTCCCCTCGCGGGATATGAGGTCCGCCGCCGCGTCGATGATCTCCTGCCGCCGGGCCGCCGGGTTGCGCGGCGCCCGCTTACGCGGCGTCTTCCCGCCGGCCGCCCGCCGGAGGGCGTCCCGCAAGGCGCGGCCCCTCACCGACGAGGGGTCGCGTCTACATCGGCTTGAGGTTCTGGTCGAGGCGCTCGGTCATCCACGCCAGCCGCCGCGCCCGGCCGGCGTCGGTCTTGGCGTCGAAGTAGGCGCGGGCGTAGGTCTTGCGCGCCGAGGGCGCCATGGCGCGGAAGTTGGCGCAGGCGGGCTCGTGGCCCTCCAGCAGGGCGGCCACGGCCTCCACCTGGTCGTCGGTGATGGCGGCGGGCCGCGGGGCATCCCACTGGCCGTTGCGGTGGGCCTCGTCCACCTTGGCGCGCCCGGCGTCGGTCATGAGGCCGCGCGCCTCCAGGTCGGCGACGAGGGCCTTGTTCTTGTCCGACCACTTGCTGCCCGGGCGGCGCGGGGCGAAGTACTTCCGGTAGGAGTCCTCGTCGATCTTGCGCATCTGGCCGTCGATCCAACCGAAGCAGAGCGCCTCTTCCAGCGCCTCGGCGGCCTTCAGGGTAGCCGGCCCGCCCGCCTTCCCGAACCGCAGCCACACGCCCCCGCTCGACGTGCCGTTCTCCGCAAGCCACTCGCGGAACGCGGCCCGCGTCTCAAAGGTCAGCAGATCATCCATGGGCCCTCCCCCCTCGTCATCCGACGCCCATCATACCGCACGGCAAGACGGACGCCGCGACGAGGCGGAGGGGCGGGGCGCAGGGGCAGGCGCAGGGCGAGAAAGCGGGCGCCGCGGCGCGCCTGGCCGATGCACCGACTCCTGCGCACCGCGTTGCGCCCCAGCCCGCGCTACTGGTTCTGGGGGTCGAGGACGGCGTTGGCCTCCTCGGTGAGCGCGGCGTCGCGCACATCGGCCTGGCGGCGCTCGGCCTTCTCCTCGTGGCCGAGGCGCGCATCGCGCACCTCCTTGGCCTCCTTCATCTGGTGATAGCCCTCATCGGCGTGGGCGTAGCGCTCATCACGCTGGATGTCGTCGCGATGCTCGCGCTTCTCTTCGGCATGCGCGCGGTCGAGCTGCTCGTCCTGGCGGCTCAGGGGGATGTCCATGGTCATGGCAGGCGCCTTTCCTCGAATGCGGTCGCGCGGCGCCCGAATCGCGGCGCCGCTCTCCCCCACTCTAGCGCCGCGCTCCCCCGCAGCCGGGCCATCGCCCCACCCGTCAGCAAACCGCAACAGGCTCGAAAGACGTGGGGAAATGAGAGGAGCCGCCCGGGGGCGGCTCCTTGAGTTAGTGGTCGGGATGACAGGATTTGAACCTGCGGCCTCTGCGTCCCGAACGCAGCGCTCTACCAAGCTGAGCCACATCCCGAAAAACGCCGTCGCATCGACAGCGGACGCTATGATACCACACCCGCCCGAATTGGCAACGACGAACTTGCCGGCGGCACGCGAGCAGCCCGGTGGCGCGCGCCGTGGACAAAAAACGGCGATCTCGCAGCGAAATCGCGCCGTTTGGCGGCGGACGCCTCGATTATTCAACTGAAGAATAATTCTCACCAGGAGATTCCCGAAGCATGCGCGCGCTCCTTCTTCCAAAGGGACGCGCAAGGCTGCGAGATCGCCGTTTTTTGTCCACGCCCATGCGACATCTCGCCTTTTTGTCCAAGATTCTGGACAAAAAGGCGAGATGTCGCGTATCCACCGCCCCGCCGGGCCGCGACCAGGGCAGCCTGGCACGCGAACCGGGCCGTAGCCGGAACCACCCGTCACGCGAACCTGGCCGCATCCGCTCCTCTGGCGCAATTCGGGTTATACTGAACCGAGAATATACCCCTCCCCCGCCGCCGGATCGCGGAAGGCCGCGCGCCGGGCGGCGGGACGACGCCCTCGCCCGAAGGAGGCCCCATGACCGCCGACGCCTTCTCCTCCTCCTGGAACGACGCCTGGAAGGAGCGCCAGCGCACCCGGCGCGCGCCCGACGACGCGGCGTTCTGGGACGAGCGCTCCAAGACCTTCGCGACCAAGGACGCCCCGAGCCCCTACGTGACGCGCTTCCTGGAGCTGGCGGCCGTGCGCCCCGGCGAGTCCGTCCTCGACATGGGCTGCGGCACGGGCGCGCTCGCGCTGCCCCTGGCCTCCGCCGGGCACCCGGTGCTCGCGGCCGACTTCTCGGCCGGCATGCTCGACGTCATGGAAGGCCTCGCCGCCGAGCAGGGCATCGCCGGCATCGAGGCCGTGCAGATGAGCTGGGAGGACGACTGGGCCGCCCACGGCGTGGCGCCGGGCAGCCGCGACGTGTGCGTGGCGTCGCGCTCCATCGCCACGAGCGACCTGGAGGACTCGCTGCTCAAGCTCACCGCCGTGGCGCGCCGGCGCGTCTGCGTGACGCTCACCGCCGACGACTCGCCACGGGTGGACGGCCGGGCGCTGCGGGCCGCGGGCCTGCCCCGCCAGGCGGGCGAGGACTTCCAGTTCGCCTTCAACATCCTCGTCTACCACGGGCTGCGCCCCGAGGTGGCCTACATCGCCAGCGAGCGCGACGTCACCTACGCCACGCCGGAGGCGGCCCGCGACGACTACGCCGCCATGGTGCGCCACGCCGCCGGCCCCGTCGCGCCGGCCCGACTCGAGGCCGCCATCGCGCGCATGGACGCGTGGCTCGACGACCAGCTCGTCCCCAACGAGCGCGCCGGGCTGCCCGACAAGAAGGGCGTGCCCGAGGGCGCCTGGCACCTGCGCGACCCCCGCGTCACCACCTGGGCGTTCCTCGCCTGGGAGGCCTAGGGGCATCCGGCTGCGCACGAAAAGGGCCCGCCGTCGACGGCGGGCCCTTCGGCTTGACAGGCTATCGCGCGACCTCCCCCTCGGGCGGCGGCGCGGCCGCCGCGTCATCCGCAGGAGGGGCACCCTCCGCATCGGCGCCCACGGCATCGTCCGCACGCGGCCCGGCCGCCGGCGAAGGCTTCGCGGGCTTCCCGTCCGCAGCGCCGCTCGCCTCCGCGCTCTCGAGCGCATCCGCCTGGGCGGCGCGCTCCTGGGCGGGCGAGGGCTTCTTGTAGGCCACGCCCTTGGCCTTGAACGCCTTGGTGCGCTGGATGAGGATGGCGCCGACGAGGAACGGCAGCCAGAAGACGATGCCGCGGTACACCATGATGACCGCGATACCCGTGGCCTGGCTGATGCCGAACAGGGTGAACGCCACCAGCACCGCCGCCTCCACCACGCCGACGCCCTGGGGCGTGAACGAGATCATGGCGAACAGGGTGGCCACCACGTAGCCGCAGACGAGGGGCTCGATGGCCTGCACGCCGAAGGCCACGCCGGTCAGGGCGAAGCAGCCCAGCTCGAAGGTGCTGGCCAGGATGGAGAACCCGAAGGCGGCGGCCGTCTTCTTGGGGTTCTGCACGATGAGCCCCGACGCCTCGGAGAACGACCGCACGGTGCGGTCGGCCCAGCCGTCGATGGGGCCCTTCTTGAACTTGCGCAGGATGCGGTCGACCAAACGCTCGATGGGCGTCAGCACGCGGATGACCAGCTCGGGACGCTTGCCGCCCACGATCATCACCGTCACCAGCACGCTCACCAGCAGCACGGCCAGAAGCCCCACCAGAAGCCAGCCCGGCTGCAGGCCCACGGTCAGGCTGAGCAGGCCGAACCCGATGAGCATGATGACCACGAAGCCCGTGTCGATGGTGACCTGCATGAGCAGCGCCGCGCTGGTGGCACGCCCCGCGGGAATGCCGCGCTTGGCGGCGTCGTCCACCACCAGCGTCATGCCCGCCAGGTTGAGCGAGGGGGCCACGGTGTTCATGAAGAAGGTGCCGAAGACGAGCTTGATGGACTCGCGGAACCTGAAGTCCTCGCTCACGGCGTGGAAGCAGTAGATGTAGGCCCAGCCCTGCGAGAAGTACTTGGCCAGCTGCGACACGACAGCCAGCACCAGGAAGACGGGCGCGCCCTTGCGCACCGTGTCGGCCAGCTCGACCAGCTGGTCGCCGCGCAGGAAGATGACGGCCAGCACGATGACGAGCACGCCGCCAGCGAGGATCTTGCTCAGGCTGCCGCGCGAGCTGGCCTTGACGCTCTGCTCGGCGGGGGTGGGGACCTTCTTGGGCGAGGCGGCGCTCATCGGGCCTCCCCCTCGCCGGCGAAGGCCTCCAGGTCGGCGTGGAGCAGCCAGTCGCGCTCGGCCGCCGTGGCGTCGTCGGTGCGCAGGAAGAGGAACCCGTAGGAGCCCACCGCGTCCGCGTCGAAGGGCACGAGCGCCAGCACGTCGGTGAAGCGCGCGGCCAGGGCGTCGTAGTCGAAGGGACGCGTCAGATCGGCGTCGGGCGCCGGGTTGAGCAGCGACATGGAGAACACGTCGTGGGGGCGGGCGCCGTAGAGCGCGGCCAGGTCGACGGGCTCGTCCTCCAGGAACGCTTGGTAGGTGCGCAGGCCCACGCCGTAGTAGGCCACGTCGGTGCCGCCGAGCCCCGCGAAGCGCAGGGGGTTGAACTCGATGGGGGCGATGGCGTCGCCGTCGACGCGCAGCTCCACGTGGACGGGGATGGACCGGGCGCCCACCAGGTCGTTCACCTGGTCGAGCCACGCGGTGAGGCGCGGCGCCATCTCGGCGACGATGGCCGCGTCGGTGAGGTACATCCGGTCGGAGGTGTCCTCCGGCCCGGCGAAGTCGTGGCGCAGGACGTTGAGCACGTGGGCGCGGCCGTCCTCGTCGAAGTAGGCGTCGAGCGCGTACTCGGTGCCCTCGAGGTAGCCCTCGACGAGGTAGGCATCGGCGCCGACGACGCTGTCGGGGTAGCGCGCATGCCACTCGTCCTCGTGCCGGGCGATGTCGGCCACGGCATCCGCCCAGTCGTCGCGCTCCTCGATGACGTAGACACCCATCGAGCAGAAGCCCACCGCCGGCTTGAGCACCACCGGCAGCGGCAGGTCGTCCACGTTGACGGCCTCGAGCTCGCGGCGGTCGAGGGTGGCGAAGAACAGCCCCGGGTTGAGGGGCGCCAGCTTCTCGCGCAGGGCCGCCTTGTCCTTGAACAGGCGGATGGCGCCGGTGAGCGTAGCGTTGGAGCAGTGCTCGAGGATCCAGGCCAGCGCGTTCTCGGAGTTGGTGTAGACGCGCTCGCCGGCGTCGAGGCGGCGGACGGCCTCGGCGTCGCCCACCAGGTTGAGGGGCGCGTCGGCGTCGGCAGAGAGCGCCCGGGAGAAGTCGTTGGCGAGCACCGGGTGCTGCGACTGCGCGAGCCACTGCACGAGGGGGCCAGAGGCGTAGGGCGCGTCGAGGATGATCATGGGCGCAACTCTTTTCAGGCTAGACACCCGCCCCGCGGGCGGCCGACGCGCATAAGTATACCCCGCGCCTAACTTATTCGCGAAACCACCACTGCCTTTTCCGGCCGCCGTTGCCCGCTTGTTGCTGCGCGCGATCGCCCTCCCCCAACGCGAAGCGCCCCGCCGGCTGGGGCGGGGCGCTTCGGTCGCGGGCTGCGCGCTGCGCGTCTAGTGGCGGAAGTGGCGATGGCCGGTGAACACCATGGCCACGCCCTGCTCGTCGGCCGCGGCGACCACCTCGTCATCGCGGATGGAGCCGCCGGGCTGGATGATGGCGGTCACGCCGGCCTGGGCCAGCACGTCGAAGCCGTCGCGGAACGGGAAGAACGCATCCGACGCCGCCACGGCGCCGCGGGCCTTCTCGCCGGCCTGCTCCACGGCGATGCGCGCGGAGTTCACGCGGTTGGGCTGGCCGCCGCCGGCGCCCACCGACGCGTGGTCCTTGGCGATGAGGATGGCGTTGGACTTCACCGACTTGCACGCCTTCCACGCGAAGACGAGCTCGGCCATCTCCTCGTCGGTGGGCTTGCGAGCCGTCGGGCACGTGAAGGAGGCCACGTCCTCGGCCACCGCGTCGGAGTCCTGGCACAGAAGGCCGCCCTCGACGGAGCGGAACTCCACCTCGCCGCCGGCCGGGTTGACGCCGCCCGTGGACAGCAGGCGCGCGTTCTTCTTCGCCTTGTACATCTCCAGCGCGTCGCCGGAGAACTCCGGCGCGATGATGGCCTCGACGAACTGCTTGTTGTCGAAGATGGCCACCACGGTGTCGGAGGTGACGGGGCGGTTGAACGCCATGACGCCGCCGTAGGCGCTCACCGGGTCGCACTCGTGGGCGCGCTTGTAGGCGGTGGTGACGTCGGCGTCCTCGCACACGCCGCAGGGCGTGAGGTGCTTGACGATGACGCAGGCCGGCCCCTCGTACTCGCGCACGGCGCTCCACGCCGCATCGAGGTCGAGGTAGTTGTTGTAGGACAGCTCCTTGCCCTGGTGCTGGGTGGCGTGGGCGAGCGAGTGCTCGGCGCCCTGGTAGTCGTCGCGCGCGTAGAAGGCGGCGCTCTGGTGCGGGTTCTCGCCATAGCGCAGGTCCTGGCGCTTGGTCAGGCGCACGGAAAGCTCGTCGGGGAACTGCGCCGCGCCGTCGAGCTGGGTGCCCATCCAGGCGGCGATGGCGCCGTCGTAGGCCGCGGTGGTCTGGAACACCTTGAGCGCGAGCTTCGCGCGGGTGTCGCGCGTGGTGGCGCCGCCGTTGGCGCGCATCTCGTCGAGGATGGCGTCGTAGCTGGCCGGCTCGGTCACCACGGCCACCGACTCGAAGTTCTTGGCGGCGGAGCGCAGCATGGAGGGCCCGCCGATGTCGATGTTCTCGATGCAGGTGCCGAAGTCGGCGCCCGACTCGACCGTCTTCTCGAAGGCGTAGAGGTTCACGACCACCATGTCGATCATCTCGATGCCGTGCTCGGCCGCCTGGGCCATGTGGTCGGGGTTGTCGCGCTTGGCGAGCAGGCCGCCGTGCACCTTGGGGTGCAGCGTCTTCACGCGGCCGTCCATCATCTCGGGGAACTGGGTCACGTCGTCGATGGGGGTGACGGGCACGCCCGCCTCGGCGATGGCGCGCGCGGTGCCGCCGGTGGAGATGACCTCCGCGCCGAACTCGTCGACGAGGGCGCGCGCGAAGTCGACGATGCCGGTCTTGTCGGTCACCGACATCAGCACGCGCTTAACTTGAGGATCGCTCATATGGTCTTACATCCTTTCCTTCCGGGAATCCCTACCCGCTAAGCATACCAGCCGCCGCCCCCGCCCGCCGGCAGAAGCAAAGGCGCCCCGGCCGAAGGCCTGGGGCGCGGACAGCCGAGCGCGCTCGCATGGCAAGATAGCGAGGTTTGGCATACTCTCAAGACGAAAAGGCGAGGCCTTCGCAGACCTCGCCTTGTGGCGACCTGGGGTTTTAGCGAGTCGCAGGCGATGCTTGATGCTAAAACGCCGCCTGCGGCGTCTCCGCAGTATGCCAAACCTCGCTATCTTGCCATCGGAGACGTGAAAAGTGTCCGCGAGCGCCGCAGAACGCCCCGCGCAGCCGCCGGCTGCGCGACCGGGGGCTTGGGCGCGCCGGGGGCAGCGGGAGCGCCCGGGGCCGGCGGCGCGGCGGTAGGGGGTCGAAGGATGTGCGGCAAGATGGGCGAGAAGACGGCCATCCTGGTGTCGGTGGCCTGCATCGGCGTAGGCTCGCTCATCGGCGCCATGACCGACTCCGTCGCGCTGCTGTTCCTCAGCCGCGCCATCAAGGGCTGCGGCATCGCCTTCATCGGCGTGGCGGCGCCCACGGCCCTGTCCATGTGGTTCCCCGAGGGCAGCCGCGCGCTGCCGCTGGCCATCTGGTGCACCTGGATGCCGCTGGGCTCCACCGTGTCGATGCTCATCGTGCCGCCCGTGGCCGACGCCTTCGGCTGGCGCGGCGCCTGGTGGATGTGCGTCATCTGCGCCGTCGTGGTGTTCGTGCTGGTACTGGCCCTGTTCCGCGCCCCGGCCCAGTCGGCCGCCGAGACGGCCGAGCAGAGCGTCGAGGCGCAGAAGGGCTTCTTCATGCGCGGCCTGGGCTACCTCAAGAACAAGGAGATCTGGCTACTCTGCATCGCGTTCTTCTGCTTCAACTTCATCTGCAACGGCGTGTTCATGAGCTACTACCCCATGTACCTGCAGAACGGCATGGGCCTCACCAACGCGGCGGCGGGCCAGATCACGTCCATCATGCCCATCCTCACCATCGTCATCATGCCCATCATGGGCATCCTCTACGACCGGCTGGGGCACCGCAAGCCCTTCGTGATGGTGGCGTTCGGCCTGTGCGCGGCCACGCTGGCCATCGCCTTCATGGGCAGCATCGCGCTCGTGTGGGTGTCGGTGATCGTCTTCGGCTGCATGGGCGGCCTGGTGGCGTCGGGCACCCGCCCTATGACGCCCGAGATCATGGATAAGCGCGGCGGCGGGGCGCTGGCCGTGGCCATGGGCATGTCGGTCATGCAGATCTCGCAGAACCTGGCGCCCACCATCGGGTCGCCCCTGTTCGGCGCCATGATGATGGACATGGGCTGGCTCATGGCGTCGCTGGTGCTGTGCGTGCCTCTGGCGCTCGTGGCCCTGGTGGCCATGGCCTTCATCAAGGTGCGCTAGCGCCGCGCTCGCAATCGCTCGACAGCGCCGTCACGAGCGGCGCCGTCGAGCCCACGACGTGCCGCTGGCACCGCGCCGCGTAGCAGGGCCCCGGCCGTCCGGCTGGGGCCCTGGCGTGACAGGCGGCTTAGCGGCCCAGGCTGGCCTCATGGCGGGCGCGGGCCTCCTCGCCGTAGCGGGCGCGGTAGCGGACGTCCACCAGCTCGGCGACGATGGCGATGGCCAGCTCGGCGGGGGTCTTGGCGCCGAACTTCAAGCCGATGGGGCGCTTGATGCGATCCCAGTCCGCCTCGGTGAGCCCCGCGTCGATGACCAGGTCATGCACCGTGGAGTTCTTACCCGCGCAACCCATCATCCCGATGTAGTGCGCGCCGTTCTGGACGGCCCACACGCAGGCCTCGGGGTCGAACATGTGCCCGCGCGTGAGCACGCACACGTAGTCGCCGGGATGCCCGGGCAAGTTGGCCAGCTCGTCGAAGTTGCCGCCGTGGAGCAGGACGCGCTCGGCCGCGGGGAAGCGGTCCTCGTTGAGGTAGGCGGGGTCGTAGTCGACGGCCGTCACGACGAAGCCCACGTGGTCGGCGAGCGCCGCCACCTCGGCCGCGGCATCCGACGCGCCCAGCAGCACGACGCGCACCTGGTCGAACAGGGGCACGCTCACCCAGGTGAGCCCATCGAACTGCTCGTTGTGCATGGACGGCCCGCGGGTGACGTCCTTCATCTGGAACACGTCGCGGGGCGACGGCTCGCGCGCGGCGACGATCTCCTTGGCGTCATTGCAGAAGAACACGAGTGGCTCGCCGTCGGCCGAGCCCTGCTCGCCGTACTTCTTGGTCACCTCGTTGTCGACGTTGCCCACGGCTGCCGCGGGGTCGAACACCACCTTGAACCCGAGCCACGCCAGGTCGCCCTCGTCCAGCGCCCGCAGCGCCCGCTGGAAGGTGGGGATGTCGGCCGCCGTCAGGCTGGCCGCGATGGCGTCGAGCGCCTCGGGGCCCACGTGCGGGTTGCCCGCCGCGGCCTCGGCCGAGAAGGCGGGGAAGTCCCCCGTCGCCAGCGCCGGCGTGCGCCCGGCCTCCAGGTCGTCGATGATGCGCTCCAGGGTGGCCCGCTCCATGGCCCGCCTCCTTCCGGCGCCGCGGCGCCTCTGGGGAATTCTCCATCATCAATTATAGTCTATCGAGAATAAACAAGGCGGCAACAAAAGGAGAGGGGCCGCCTCGGCGAAGGCGGCCCCTCGGTGAGCGCGGGATGGGCGCGCCGCCCCACACCTCGCGCTATTCCGCGATGCGCACCTTGCGATCGGCGCCGAGCTCGAGGCGCCCCTCGGCGATAACGCGCAGGACGGCCGGGTACAGGCGGTGCTCCACCTCGTGGATGGCGGCCTCCAGGTCGTCGAGCGACCAGCCCTCCTGGACCCGCACCGGCTCCTGGGCCACGATGGGCCCCTTGTCGTAGTCCTCGTTGGCCAGGTGCACGGTGACGCCCGTCACCTTCACGCCGGCATCGAAGGCGTCCGCGATGGCGTGGGCCCCCTTGAACGAGGGCAGCAGCGCCGGGTGCAGGTTGAGCACGCGGTCGGGGAAGGCGTCGAGCATCACCGGCGTGAGCTTGCGCATGTAGCCGGCCATGACGACGTACTCGGCGCCGGCGTCGCGCAGGGTGCGCGCGATGAGCGCGTCGGCGGCCTGCGCGTCGGCGTACACCTCGCGGTTGAGCACCGTCACGGGGATGCCCGCCGCCCGCGCGCGCTCGATGCCGTAGGCATCGGGCCGCGACGACACGACGTGCGCCACCTCCACCGGCAGCCCGTCGGCCACCGCGTCGATGATGGCCTGCAGGTTGGTGCCGCTGCCCGACAGCAGCACGCCGATCCTCAAGCTAGGCGCCATAGAGGCTCCCCTCGTTCTCGTAGCGCACCACGCCGGTGCCGGCGGTCACGCGGCCCACGCGCCGGGGCGCCTCGCCGGCGGCGGCCAGCGCGGCGCACACCTCGTCGACGCGCTCCGGGTCGACGATGAGCACCAGGCCCAGGCCCATGTTGAAGGTCTTGAGCGCCTCGTCCTCGGCGAGGTGCGCGGCGTCGCAGACGTAGCGCACCACGGGCGGCACGGGCCAGGTGCCCAGCTCCACCACCGCGTCGCAGCCGGCGGGCAGCGCGCGGTTGAGGTTCTCGGTGATGCCGCCGCCGGTGATGTGGGCGAGCGCCCGCACGGCGCCCGGGCAGCCCTCCATCACGGCGCGCACCGGCTTCACGTAGATGCGAGTCGGCGTGAGCAGCGCGTCAGCCACCGACTGGCCGCCGAGCGCCTCGACGGGCGCCTGGGCCTCCTCGGCCGTGAGCCCCTCGACACACACCTTGCGCGCCAGCGAGTAGCCGTTGGAGTGCAGCCCGCTCGAGGCCAGGCCCACCAGCACGTCGCCCTCGCGCACCGCCTGGGGGTCGAGCATCTTCGGACGGTCGACCAGGCCCACGCAGAAGCCGGACAGGTCGTAGTCGTCCGGGTCCATCACGCCGGGGTGCTCGGCCATCTCGCCGCCGATGAGCGCGCAGCCGGCCTGGCGGCAGCCCTCGCCGATGCCGCCGACGATCTTCGCCATGGCCTCGGCGTCCAGCTTGCCCACGGCCACGTAGTCCAGGAAGAACAGCGGCTCGGCGCCCGTGGCCAGGATGTCGTTGGCGCACATGGCCACCAGGTCGATGCCCACGGTGTCGTGCTTGCCCACCAGCTGGGCCAGCTTGAGCTTGGTGCCCACGCCGTCGGTGCCGCTCACCAGCAGCGGGTCGTCCATCTCCTTGGCCGCGGCCAGCGAGAACAGCCCGCCGAAGCCGCCGATGTCGCCCACGACCTCGGGGCGGTAGGTGCTGTGCACCACGCCCTTGATGGCGTCCACCGCGCGGGCGCCCTCCTCGATGTCCACGCCGGCCTGGGCGTAGGTTACCTGCTCGTCAGCCATCGTATCTTCCCTTCCCTGTCAGTTCTTCCCCGGGCCGCGCGCGGCGGCCTCGCCTCGTCGTTACCCGCGGCGCGCCTCGGCGGCGCCCGCCTCCTGCTCCCTGCGCGTGAGGAAGCTCCTCTTGGCCACCGCGGCCGGGATGGCCACGGGGTAGTCGCCGGTGAAGCACGCCTCGCAGAAGCCCGGGTGGCGCACGTCGGCCACGGCCTCGCGCAGGCCCTCCAGGCTGATGAACGCCAGCGAGTCCGAGCCGATCCACGCGTTCATCTCGTCAAGCGTCATGTTCGCCGCGATGAGCTGGTCGCGCGTGTCGGTGTCGATGCCGTAGAAGCACGGCCACGTCACCTCGGGGCTCACGATGCGCAGGTGCACCTCGGCCGCGCCCGCGTCGCGCAGCATTGACACGAGCTTGCGCGACGTGTTGCCGCGCACGATGGAGTCGTCGATCACCACCAGCCGCCGGCCGGCGATCACCTCGGGCAGCGGGTTGAGCTTGAGCCGGATGCCCAGCTGGCGCATCTCCTGGGTGGGCTGGATGAAGGTGCGACCCACATAGCGGTTCTTCACGATGCCGTCGGTGAAGGCGATGCCGCTCTCGGTCGCGTAGCCGAGCGCCGCCGGCACACCCGAGTCGGGCACGCCGAGCACCAGGTCGGCCTCGACAGGCGCCTCGCGGGCGAGGATGCGGCCCATCGACCGGCGCGCCTGGTAGACGCTCTGGCCGTCGATGATGGAATCGGGCCGCGCGAAGTAGACGTACTCGAAGATGCAGGCCGCCGGCTCGCGCGCGGGCACCGCCTGCTCGGAGGTGATGCCGTCGGCGTTGATGCGCACCACCTCGCCGGGGGCCACGTCGCGCGCGTAGCGGGCGCCGACGATGTCGAGCCCGCACGTCTCCGACGACACCACCCAGCCGCGGCCGTCGGGCAGCTCGCCCAGGCACAGCGGGCGGATGCCGTGGGGGTCGCGGAAGGCGTAGAGCGAGTCGGGGCTGGCCAGCACCATGGCGTAGGCGCCCTCGAGCGTCTCCATGGCGTAGCGGATGCCCTCGCGCAGGTGGTGGGTCTGGCGCGTCGCGTAGCCGATGGCCTTGGCGGCCACCTCGCTGTCGGTGGCCGACCGGAACGGCACGCCCTCCCCCACCAGCTGGGCGCGGATGGCGTTGGTGTTGACCAGCGTCCCGTTGTGGGCCAGCGCGATGAGCACGTCGTCGATGGCCGAGATGTGCGGCTGCGCGGCCTCCCAGGACGCCGATCCGCCGCTCGTGGAGTAGCGCACGTGGCCGACGGCCACCTCGCCGGGCAGCGCCGCCAGGGCGGCCTCGTCGAAGACCTGCGTGACCAGGCCCAGGTCCTTGGCCACCACGACGGTCTCGCCGTCGCCCACGGCGATGCCGGCGCTTTCCTGCCCGCGGTGCTGCAGCGCCTGCAGGCCGAAGCAGGTCATGCGGGCCACGTCCTCGCCGGGGGCGAAGACGCCGAAGACGCCGCATTCCTCCTCCAGGCACTCGGGCGCGCCCATGCCCTCCCAGACGTCGCTCACGACACGCGCTCCGCCGAGGCGTCGTTGGCGGCGGCCACGTCGTCGCCGCTCACCTCGGGGGCGAACCCGGGCGCCGCCTGGGCCACCGACAGCGGCAGGAACTCGTCGACGTAGCAGAAGGTGATGTAGCGGTTCTTGTTGTTGGCCCCGTCGCAGGTGCTGAAGGCGAAGACCTTGGTGATGTCGGCCGCGGCCGGCGCCGGCGGGAGGGGCGTCACGATGGACTGCGCGATGCGGTCCTGGACGTAGGCCGTCAGCTCCTCGGGGGTCTCGAAGTTGGGGATGACGATGTCGGTGCTCGAGCCGGGCACGTGGTCGAGCGCGAACGACTTGAGCAGGTAGTTGCCCTCGGGCGTCAGCAGGTACACGGTGCGGTGCTCGTTGAACACCTCGTTGTCCTTCATCTGGTTGAAGAAGGCGAACATCGAGCCGTTGCGCATGTTGTGCCCGTAGATGATGTTGACCTCGTCGGTGAAGTCGCCGTTGTTCTCGCCCGACAGCATCACGCAGCCGTATTCCGCGCCGAACTCGCCGGTGGTGGAGTTGGCGAAGTTGTGCTTGAGGTAGTACTGGTCGTCGCCGGGCTTGTGGGCCACGGGGTAGTTGATGGGCGTGCCGGGGATGTAGACCCAGGCCACGACCTCGGGGTTGATGGCGCGCAGGGCGTCCCAGTCCACCTGGAAGTCGGCCAGGGTGGCCGCCCGCGGGTCGGCCGGCTCCTCGAAGGCCACCTCGACGATGTCGTCGTAGGCCCGCTGCCCGTTCCAGTAGGTGTAGATGAGGTAGCCGAGCACGCTGAGCGACCCGACGAGCACCACCAGCGCCAGCCAGAACACCACGCGCCAGGGGCCGCGGCGCCTCTGCCGGGCGCGAGCCTTGGTGGCCTCGCGGGACACATCGTCGAGCGCTGCGTCGTTGCGGTGACCTCTTGCCACGGCACCGTCCTTTCCCTCCGCGGGCCCCCTCTCGCCGGGCCCGCCTCGCGGCCGCGCTCCCCCGCGCCGCCGCCTGCCTTGCTAACACCCCACCATAATAGGGAACGCCCCCGATGACGGGGGCGTGAAGTGCGTGGTTTACGCAATTTTCACCATCGGGCGGCAGGGCGCGCCAGGCGCCGCGGGCCCGCGTCGGCGATGCTACTTCTTCATCTCGTCGATGAAGCCCTTGGCGATGAACGCCACGATGACGAGCACGATGATGGCGACGATGATCCAGATCGCCGACATGGGAACGGTGAAGCCGAACAGATCCATGGGGATACCCCTTGTCTCGGAAGGCGCCGGGGCGCCGGGAATCGCGGATAACAGTCCGATCATGATACCGCGAACCACTCGCCCGCACAAGGAACGCCCCGCCGGCGCCCCAGGCGAGCGGCGCGCCGGCCGCGCTAGTTGTCCTGCGCGAGCCTGCGGTAGAGGAGCTTGAACGCCACGGCGCCCACGGCTATCCAGGCGGCCGTCACGGCCAGCGGCAGGGCGGCCGCCTCCGGCGTCAGGCTGCCCTCCAGCAGAAGGCGCAGCAGCTCGCACACCCCGCCGAGCGGCGTGTAGGCCGCCACGGCCTCGGCCTCCGGGGCGATGGGCGCGAACATCGGCACCAGGCACAGCAGCAGGATGGGCGTGCCGTACAGGCCGGCCGTCATCTGGTCGCGCGAGGCGAGCCCCAGCACCAGCCCCAGCAGGATGACCGGCACAGCCCCCAGGGCCGTCAGCGCGATGAAGGCGGGGAACATCCCCCAGCCGACGCCCGTCAGCGCGAAACACAGCGCGCCCACCACCAGCGTCGTCGCCAGGCACACGATGCCCTTCGCCAGCGCCACCTGGCCGGCGCTCACGTTGGCCAACATGAGGGTGCGCAGGGTATGCTTCTCCTTCTCCTCGGCGATGCCGTAGATCAGCGTCATGGACACCACCATCCCCACGCTCAGGCACAGCGCGCTGGCCAGGAAGAGGCCGTCGATGAGCACGCGCACCGCCGGGTCGCCGTCGGCGACGGCGAGCGGCTCGCGGTAGACGAAGTGGTACAGCAGGATCATGGCCGCCGGCAGGATGACGGCCACCACCATCGTCGGGTTCTTGAGCAGGTCACGCGCGTCCTTGTCCAGGAGCGCGCCCAGCTTGCGCAGCGAGGCCGCCATGTTAGAACTCCCTTCCGGTCACCTCGAGGAACACTTCCTCCAGGTTGGGCTCGTCAGAATGGATGGACACCAGCTCGCCGGCGCGCATCAGATCGTCGATGAGGTCGGCGCCGGCCGCGTCCTTGGCCACCTCAAAGGTGCCGCGCGTGCGCGTGCGGATGACGACGCGGTTGCGAGCATAGCGCAACTTCAGCTCCTCGGGGTCATCGCAGGCCACGATGGCGCCGTCGTTCAGGATGGCCACCCGGTCGCACACCGCCTCGGCCTCGGCCATGTCGTGGGTGGTGAGGAACACCGTGGTGCCGCGGTCGCGCAGCTCGCCGAGCATCTTGTGCACCTCGGCGCGGGCCGCCGGGTCCAGGCCGCTCGTGGGCTCGTCGAGGAACAGCAGCTCGGGCTGGTGCACGAGCGACGCCGCCAGGGCCGCCCGCTGGCGCATGCCCTTCGAGCAGTTCTTGATGAGCGTCTTGGCCGAGTCGGTCAGCCCCATGCGCTCGAGCAGGTAGGGCACGCGGCCGTGGCTCACGCCGCGCAGGCGGGCGTAGAACCGCAGGTTGTCGGCGATGGACATGCGGTCGTACAGCGCGCTCGTGTCCGACAGGATGCCGATGCGCTCGTAGTCGGCCGCGCTGGCACGCTCGATGGGGCGCCCGAGCAGGCTGATGCGCCCGGCGTCCTTCGCGAGCTGGCGGGTGAGCAGCTTGATGGTGGTGGTCTTGCCCGCGCCCGACGGTCCGAGGAACCCGAAGGTCTGCCCGCGCGGGATGGAGAAGGTGAGGTTGTCCAGGACGCGCTTGTCCTTGAACGACAGGCTCACCGCGTCCATGGAGAGGATGGCTCCGGTCATGGCGCGCCTCCCCTACTCGGCGGGCGCGGGAGCGGGCTCGAGCTCGTCGAGCCGCGCGCGGAGCTGCCGCAGCATGAGGTCGTGGTGCACATGGGACGCGAGCAGGATGAGGAAGGCGACCGTGAGGAGCAGGATGAGGATGCTCAGGGCGTGGGTGGTTACCATGGTGATGCTTCTCTCTCGTGCGGGGCGCCTTGGGGGCGGCGCCGGCTGACTTGACGACGCCCATGATCCCCGGCAAACCCGTGACCTGCAACGACATCGGCACGAGAGGAGCGCCGCCCGCACGAGAGGAGCAGGGCGGCGCACGAGTGGAGCATGGCGGCGACCGGACGCGACGAGCGCCCGGAGGGCGGGAGGGGCGGGAGGAGTTCGTGCTCAAACAGTCCTCGCTTGGTGGAACAGACCACTGGGCTGTTCCAGTCGCTGTGAAACTGCGCGCGAACCCCTCCCGCCCCTCCCGTCCTCCGGGGCCCTACTTCCAGCGGAAGCGGTCGCGCATCTCCTCGGCGCGGCCCTTCGACAGCGGCAGCGAGGAATGGCGCGCGTCGGACAGCACCAGGTTGTAGGTGTTGCGGGTGTAGCGCTCCACCTTCGCCACCTTCTGGACGTTGACGATGTAGGAGCGGTGGCAGCGGAAGAACCCGAAGCGCTCGAGCTCGCCCTCCAGCTCGTCCATGGTGAGGGCCGTGGGGTACAGCTCGCCGCGGACGCTCGCGTAGTTGACGCGGTTGGCGCTCTCGATGAAGTCGATCTCACGCGGGTCGAGCAGCAGCGTCACGTCGCCGGCCTTGGCGGCGATCTTGCAGACGCGCACCTCGTCGCCCTCGAAGGCGGGCTCCGCGTCGTCGTCGGCGTCGTCCACCTCGGCGGCCAGGAAGCGGCCCTCTTCCTCCCAGAAGGCGCGGCCGGGCATGAGCAGGGCCTCGCGCAGCGGCTGGCCGCAGGTGACGAAGAGGGTGCCCGCCTCGCTGCGGGCGCCGATCCAGCCGAGGACCACCTGGCGCGCGTCGGGGCCCAGCTCCAAGAGCGGGCGCTCGCAGAAGCACACCTCGGGGTCGAACAGGCTCATCCGCGCGAAGCTGAGCAGCACCCGCTCCTCGGCCGTGAGCTTGGACACGAGGGCGCCCGCGCGCCCGCGCAGGCCGAAGTGGTCGATCGCCTCGGCCGCCGCGGCGCCGTCGCCGGCCAGGCGCGCGAAGAAGCGCAGGTACGAGCGGACGGTGTCGCGGTCGAAGCCGCCGTCGTCCTCCAGGTAGAAGGCGGCGCGGCGCGCGCCGGCGACCTCCTGCACGGCCTCGCGCGCGGCGCGCATGGCGGCGCGCGAGCATTCCAGGTGCACGCTGCGCCCGGCGCCCAGCTCGCCGCGCACCAGGTCGGCCGCCGAGGCGTACTCCGTCGGCAGGGCCGTGGAGCCGGCCTGCCCGCGCGCCGGCGCGCTGCCACCTCCCGCCGCGGCGCCTTCCGCAGCCGCCGCCTGATCTTGCCGTGCCTCCATGAAACGCGCCCCTTCCGGCCGGCGTCCCGTATCCCGCGCCCGATCCGCACGGGGCCGTCCCCGCGGCGGCCGGCGCGCTTCCGACCGCGCCCTATTATAATGTGGGGACTTGGGCCCACGGATGAGAGGACGGGGATGAGGGAGGTCGAGCCGCTGCGCGCCCTGGGCGCCCTGATCCTGCGCGACATCGGCTGCGCCCTGCGCACACCGGCCTTCGTGGTGGTGGCCGGGCTCGGCGTCGCGCTGTGCTGGCTCATAGCGCAGTGGGCCGACGGCTCCCTCCTGGCCGATGAGCGACTGCGGCGCTTCCTGCTCGCCTCCGCCACCGTCGTGCCCGCGCTGATGGGCGGCGGCTCGGTCGTCCTGTTCCTGCTGGTGGAGGAACGCGAGCACGGGGCCTGCCCGACGCTCTTCCGCGCCGGCATCTCCCTCGGGGCCATGGTGGCGTCCAAGGTGGCGGCCGCGCTCGCCTTTACGGCGCTGACCGTCCTGGCGTGTCTCATCGCCATCGGCGCGCCCCTCGGCTGCTGGGCGCCCGCGACCCTGGCCGTCACGGCGACGAGCCTGCCGTTCCTGCTGGTGGTCACCGCGCTCGGCGTCACCCTGCGCGCCTACGCCCAGACGGGCATCTGGAGCCTCGTGCTGGTCGTCCTCGCGCTGCCGTCGCAGGTGGCCGAGCTCGACCGCGCCGTGGCGCCGCTGGCCGCCGCCCTGCCGCTCGAGGCCGCGACCGCCGTGATGATCTGGCTCGTCACCGACGAGGCGCCCGCCGAGGGCTGGCCGGCGGTCGGGGCCGTCTTCGCGGCCTGGCTCGCGGCCGGCGCCGCCCTCCTCGCCGCCGCCCTGCGCCGCCGCGCCCGCGAAGACGCCGATGAGGCTGAGGAATAGCCGCAAAGCCGCCATTTCTGTGCATGGTGAAAAACAGCCTATGACCAGGTGAAACGTGTTGTTTTACCTGGTCATAAGCCTGCACAAAAACCGCGGTTTTGCGACAGGAAGCGCCGCGTCGGGACTACCCGTTCGCCGGGGCGGCGGCCAGATGGGCCGTTTCGGCGAGGAGCCGGGCGACGGCGCGGTAGAAGGGCGACGCGCTCGCGCGCTGCCAGTCGGCAGCGAAGCGCGGGGCCCAGGCGAGGTGATCGCGGGCGAAGGCGGCGCGCTGGGCGCCGGCCTGCCGGGCCGCCGGCGCATCGCCGGCCGCGCGGGCGGCAGCCTCGCGGCGCGCGAGGTGCGCGACGAAGGCGAGCTCGAAGGCGAGGTGGTCCTCCGGCAGGCGCAGCGCCGGGTCGGCGGCGAAGCCGGCGGCCGCGTAGGCGGCGACCACCTCGTCGCGCACGGGGCGCATGAGCAGCCGGTCGGCATCGGCGTAGGTCGACTCGTAGGGGAACACCGGGTGCGGCGACATCCCCAGGAGCACGGTGGCGAAGTCGACGGCCAGGGCCTCGGCCTCCTGGCCGAGGTCGGCGCCCGCGAGCGAGCGCGCATAGGGGACGAGGGTCGCCGGCGCTGCGTCGGGGTCGTCGCGCAACGCCGCCAGGAGCCCTGCCGGCGCCTCGCGCATCACGAGCGCCGCCAGCAGCGAGCACGCATCCGCGAGCTGCGCGGGGTCGACGGGCGCAGGCGCGGCGGCGCCGGGCTGCGCGGACGGGGCGTTGGCAGCCGGCACGCCGCCGCGCTCGGCAGCCGCGCCCTCCGCGGCACTCGTGCAGGCAGCCGAAGGCGAGCACGCGCGAGCGCCGGGCTGCGCGGGGGCGCCCTCAGCAGCTTCGGCGCCCTCCCCCTCGGATGCGGGCGCGGCCGTGCGGGCGACGCCGTCCCCCACCGCGGCTTCCGGGGCGCCCGCGGGAACGGACTCGAAGCCCAGCGCGCCGGTGGGGCACGTCGCCACACAGTGGGGCGTCGCGCCGTCGGGCACGCCGGCAGACCAGCAGCCGTCGCACTTGTCCATCACGCCGCCTGCGAAGCGCGGCACGTCGAAGGCGCAGGCCCGAGCGCAGGCGCGGCAGCCGACGCAGCGCGCCGCGTCCAGCGTCACCCGCCCGTCGGCCCGCTGCGCGAGCGCGCCAGCCGCGCAGGCCGCCACGCAGGGCGCGTCCGCGCAGTGACGGCAGCCCTCGGATACGAACGTGCGCCTCACCTGCGGGAACGTCCCGCTCGTCACCTCGCGCACGCGCCGGCGCGACGGACGGTCGGCGGGGATCCCGCTCCACTGCCGGCACGTCACCTCGCACGCCCAGCACTTCACGCAGCGCGCGCCGTCGAACGTGATGCGGAACCGCCTCGCACTCGTGGCGCCCGCGCTCGCGGCATCTGCACCCGCGGCACCCGCATTCGGCGCGCCCGACGTGTCCGCACCCGCGGCATCCGCGCCCACAGCGCCCGCGCCCGCGTCGGCGCCCGCAACGCCCGCGACCCCGCGCGCCGCGCCGGCCGCCGCCTCAGCGGCCGCGCCCGCGGCCCGCGCCACCGCACCGGCCATCATCCCGCCTTCCACGCGCACCTTCCCTTCCCTACTCATCGTCGTCCCCTTCCTCCCAGCGGGCTATGCGCACGAGGGTCTGCTTGGCCATGGCCGAGTGGAAGCGGTCGAAGCGGCGCTCGTCGGTGTCGTAGAGCACTGACGAGTCGCTCTGCCACGCGAAGCGGGCGCGCTCGGCCGCGTCGTCCGGCGTGGTCGCGCGCCACCAGCCGCGGCGCGTCATGAGCACGTCGGGCGCCACGCCCTCGAAGTACTCGGCCACCAGCCGCACGCATCCGTGGGGCGACTCGACGCGCACCCAGTCGCCGTCGGCGATGCCGTAGCGCGCCGCCGTGGCCGGGTTGATCTTCACCCACGGCGTCGGCTGCAGCGCGTGGAGCGCCGGCGTGTCGGTGTAGTAGCTGTGGTTGCACAGGCGGTAGGCGTGCACGTCGGACAGCACGAGCGGGTAGTCCCGCGCCAAATCGGGCGTCTCGGCCAGGCCCTCGGGCGGGCCGACGTAGACCGGCAGGCATCCGAGCGGCTCCTCGTCGCGGTTGTCGACGCGCCCGCCGATCCACGCGTTGGCGCACTGCACCTTGCCCTCGGGCAGGCTCGCGAACAGCCGCGCGTAGTCGCAGCGCGCGGGCTCGGGCGGGCGGGCGTCGGCGGGACGCTCGACGAACACGCCGGCCGGCGCCGCGCGCAGCTCCTCCAGCGTGAGGCCCGACCCTGCCAGCTGCTCGCGCAGGCACGCGTCCATGTCGCCCTCCCAGAAGTCGGCGCCCAGCCCCAGCGCGCCGGCCAGCCCCAGGTACAGGTCCCAATCCGACCGTGACTCCCCCATCGGCGCGGCCAGCGCCTGGGTCACGGCGACGAAGGTGCCCTCGGGCCCGTTCTTCGTGCCGATCTGCTGCGAGCACTCGTAGTGGGTGCAGGCCGGCAGCACGAAGTCGGCGAAGTCGCACGACGGGTTCCACCGCGTGTCGTGCACCACGTACAGGTCGAGCTTGCGCAGCGCCTCGGCCACGCGCGCGGGCTGGCGCGTGGCGCCGAAGGGGTTGGACGCCTGGCCGAGCACGGCGCGCAGGTGCCCCGGCTCGTCGTTCGCCACGCCCATGAGCGCGCGGAAGTAGGCGGAGTTCGGCCCCGACTCCCAGGTGGCGGGCGACTGGTACCAGCGCGGCGTCTCGGGCGCCACCAGCGCCGACACGCCGGCGCACCAGCCGTTCGCGCGGTCCTCGTCCGAGAAGGGCAGCCGCTCGGTCAGCGCGTCGATGGGCGCCACGCGCACGAGCGGCTTGCCCGGCGGCACCGGCGCGCCGCCCCCGCCCGGCACGTCGAGGTTGCCGGTGATGGCCTCGATGAGGCAGATGGACGCGCAGGCCCAGTGGCCGTCGACCGCCTGGTCGCCAATGCCGTTGCCGTAGAGGATGCCCATCGGCGCCATCGTGCCCATCATCCGCGCCACGCGGCGGATGTCGTCGGCGGCGATGCCCGTGATGGGGGCCGCCCACTCGGGCGGGAAGGTGCGCACGTGGTCGGCCAGCTTATCGAAGCCCAGGCACCACTCCTCCACGAAGGCGCGGTCGTAGAGCCCCTCGCCGATGATGACGTGGAGGAACGCGAGCGCGAGCGCGCCGTCGGTGCCGGGACGCACGGGCAGCCAGATATCGGCCTTCGACGCGAGCGGATCCATGAGCGGGCGGATGTCCACCACCGTCGTGCCGCCGGCCAGCGCGTCGAGGCGGTCGCGCACCGCGCCCTGGTTGACGGCCGAGTTCTCGGGGTTGGCGCCCCACACCACCAGGAGCCGCGTCTTGTCGAGCTGCGCCGGCGGGCACACGGCGCCGCCGATGGTCACCGTCTTGCTGGCGCGCCGCTGCAGAGCGCAGATGCCGCTGTGCAGGTAGTTGGGGCTGCCGATCACGTTGAGGAAGCGCCGCCCGACGGTGCGCAGCACCGGATAGGCCTGGGGCGAGAGCACGCCGTAGCAGGCAGGCCCGTACTGGTCGCACAGGGAGCCCAGGCGGGCGGCGATGGCGGCGAGCGCCTCGTCCCAGGTGCAGCGGACGAAGCGGCCCTCGCCCTTCGCGCCGACACGGCGCATCGGGTAGAGGATGCGGTGCGGGTCGTAGAGGATCTGCGGCGCCGCGTTGCCCTTGGCGCAGAGCGAGCACGTGCCGTGGCGCCCGTTGTTGAGCGCGTTCGGGTTGCCCTCGACGCGGGTCCAGCGGCCGTTCTCGAGCGTGCAGAGCGTCGAGCAGTTGGTCTTGGCCGGCCCGCACATCTGGCACCACGCGTGGCGCACCTCGCGCACAGGCGCCGTCGGGTCGACGGCCGCGGCGCTCGCGCCACCGCCTCGCCCCGCGCCAAGCGGCGCGATCGGGCCGCCTGCGCCGAGCGGCACGAGTAGCCCGCCCGCATCCATCCCGCACGCCGCGCCCGCGCGCCCCAGCGCCGCCAGCTTCGCCAGATCACCCATGCCCTGCTCCCCTCTCTCCGTCTCTCTCCTCCGATTATAGCCATCCATCAGGGAATACCCCTCATTCCCAACCACGGGGGAACGGGAAGGGGGCCGGCAGGAGAGCGCCAACCACGGGGAACGGGAAGGAGGCCTGCGGGAGAGCGGGAAGCGGCGAACAGGCGGACGCGGAGATGGAGGAGGGCCGCTGCCTCGAAAACTCTCTGGGGAGCGTTGGCGCGTGGAGGGGACTGGGCCTTCCAGCAGGCGTCCCCCGGCGGCCCGCGGAGGAGGCTGGGCCTTCCGGCAGGCGCCCCCCGGCGGGGCTGGATGCGAAATCGCGGGTTTTTGTCCAGGAAGATGGACGAAATTCGGCGATCTCGCATCCACGTGGACAAAAAACGGCGATCTCGCGGGCCCGTGCGCAGGGCTTTTCAAGGCCCAAGCTTCTGACCTGGGGAAATGCAAAGCGGCAACGCGCCACTCCTCCCCTGAGCCGCCAAAAACCTGCGAGATCGCCGTTTTTTGTCCACGCGAGGAGAACGGAGGCATCGCAGCGCCCCGCGCGGCGCGCTCTCGCGAAAAACAACGAGGGGGCGCCACTTGGCGCCCCCTCGGGCTCGGCACGCGGGGCACCCCCTCGCACGCCACGCACGCCCCGGCTTCGCTAGCCTTCGCGCTCCACTACCTCGGCCAGCTTCTGGGCCTCGGCCTCGGCCTGCTCGGCATCGAGGGCCTCCACCATCACGCGGATGACCGGCTCGGTGCCGCTCGGGCGCAGGAGCACGCGGCCGTTGTCGCCCAGGGCCTCCTCGGCGGCGGCCACGGCGGCCTTGATGGCCGGGTTCTCGGCGGCGGTGTGCTTGTCGCGCACGCGCACGTTGATGAGCACCTGCGGGAAGCGCGTCATGACGGCCGCGGCCTCGGCCACCGGCTTGCCGGTGCGCTTCACGGCGGCCAGGAACTGGCAGGCGGTCATGAGGCCGTCGCCCGTCGAGTTGTGCTCGAGCAGGATCATGTGGCCCGACTGCTCGCCGCCGATGGCGTAGCCCTTGTCGCGCATCTCCTCGAGCACGTAGCGGTCGCCCACCTTGGTCTGCACCACGTCGATGCCGGCGTCGCGCATGGCGTGGACGAAGCCCAGGTTGCACATGACCGTGGACACCGCGGTGTTGCCCGGCAGCACGCCGCGCTCCTTCATGTCGAGCGCGCACACGGCCTCGATCACGTCGCCGTCGATCTCGATGCCGCCCGGCGCCATCATCATCACGCGGTCGGCGTCGCCGTCGTGCGCGATGCCCACGTCGGCCCCGCTCTCCTCCATGAGGGCGGCGAGCGGCGCCAGGTGGGTCGACCCGCACTCCACGTTGATGTCGGTGCCGTCGAAGTCCTCGTTGATGGCGATGACCTCGGCGCCCAGGCGGCGCAGGGCCTCGGCGCTCGTGAGCGCGCTCGCCCCGTGGCCCGCGTCAAGCGCGATGGTCATGCCGGAGAAGTCGATCCCCTGGTCGCGGATGCTGTTCACCGCGTGGTTGATGTAGATCTCGCAGGCCTCGTCGAGCGGGATGGCCACGCCGAGCGCGGCGCCCGACGGCATGACGACGTTCTCGCCCGTCACCTTCGAGCGCTCCACCAGGCCCTCCAGGCCGCCGCCGCGGACGAAGCCCTCGATGTGGTCCTCCACCTCGTCGGGCAGCTTGAAGCCGGCGGCGTCGAACAGCTTGATGCCGTTGTACTCCGGCGGGTTGTGCGAGGCCGAGATGACCACGCCGCCGCTGGCGCCCAGGGCGCGCGTGAGCAGGGCCACGCCCGGCGTGGGGATGACGCCGGCCAGAAGCGCCGTGCCGCCGGCGCTGGTAATGCCGGCTACCAGGGCCGACTCCAGCATGTCGCCGGACAGGCGGGTGTCCTTGCCCACCACGACGGACTCTCCCAGGAAGACCGCCGCGGCCTGGCCCAGGCGGTAGGCGAGCTCGCAGGTCAGCTCCGTGTTGGCGACGCCGCGGACGCCGTCGGTTCCGAACAGTCTGGGCATGTCACTTCCCCCTTCTCACGTAATCATCGTACAGGCGGACGGCGCCGGCGGGGCGCTCGTCCTCGGTCATGCGGTTGTTCAGCTCGGCCGCGAACTCGTCCAGGCCGATGCCGAAGCGCTCCAGCACCACCAGCAGGTGGTAGGCCACGTCGGCGGCCTCGTAGCGCAGGTGGTCGACCGACTGGCTGGCCGCCTCGGCCAGCCGCGCGGCGGCCGAGGTGTCGGGGGCCACGTCGGCGGACTCCCCGGCGAAGTAGAGCGCGGTGTCGGCGTCCTTGGCCGCGAGCGCCACCTCGCCCGCCTCCTCCATGACCTTCTTCAGCACCGCGTCCACGTCCGCGGTCAGCAGGCGGTGGGTATAGCTCTCCTCCCCCGCCTCGCGCCGGGCGGCGATGGTGGCCGCCAGGGCCTCCAAGGTGGCGCCCACCTGCGACGCAGGCGCGGCCTCCCCCTCGGGAACGTACGTCTTGCAGGACATCTCCCCTGCCTTTCTCGGCGGATCCGGCGGATCCGGCACGTCGAACGGGCCGGGCGCCCCCGGCGCCCCAACGAAGAGGGGCGAGCCGCGGCCCGCCCCTCTCATAGTCCCTCGGCCGACTACTCGTCGTCCTCGTCGTCTGCCGCGGCCTCGGTCTCCTCGCTGGTGATGCCGAAGCCGAAGGAGCCCACGGAGCCCAGCAGGGCGTCCAGCTCCTCGAGGTTGCGCTGGTAGGAGCGCGGCGGCAGGGCCTCGCCCAGCATCTCCTCGTCGTCGGTGTTGAACGTCGGGGGCTCGTCGCCGCCGATGAGGATGGTGTCGTCGGGCGAGAACACCATGTCGAGCAGCTGGCTCATGTCGTCGCTCGTGGCGGCCAGGTCGTCCTCGATGACGTGCATCAGGTCGCGGGCCTCCAGGCCCTCCTTCAGCTCCTCGATGGCCTTCACGCCGATGCCCTCGATGCGCAGCAGGTCCTCCTCGGTGTGGCCCACCAGGTCGGCCACCGTCTCGATGCCGGCCTCGGAGAACTTGTTGGCCCAGCGCTGCGACACGCCCAGGTCGTCGTAGATGTACAGGCGCGCGTCCTCGTCGGACAGGTTGTGCCCGCGGTGGCCGAACGACAGCGAGCCGTAGAAGCTGCCGAAGTTGCCGCCGGCGTTGAAGTAGCCGTCGCCGTCCAGCGACCAGTCCTGGGGCTGCGGCAGCAGCTCCTCGATCTCGCGCAGGGCGTCGGGGGCGAAGTCGGGCAGGGCGTCGCCCGCCACGCCGTCGATCGGGCGGCCCTTGTAGGTGAGCTTCACGTCGCGGTAGCGCTTGAGGCCCGTGCCCGCGGGGATGGGCTTGCCGATGATGACGTTCTCCTTCAGGCCGGCCAGGTGGTCGGTCTTGCCCTCGATGGCGGCATCGGTGAGCACCTTGGTCGTCTCCTGGAAGGAGGCGGCGGACAGCCACGAGTCGGTCGCCAGCGAGGCCTTGGTGATGCCCAGCAGCAGCGGCTGGCCTACCGGGGGCTCCTTGCCCTCGGCGATGAGCTCGTTGGCCACCTTCTCGAACTCGAAGCGGTTCACCTGGCGGCCCGGCAGGAAGTCGGACTCGCCGGCGTCGAGCACGGCCACCTTGCGCAGCATCTGGCGCGCGATGACCTCGATGTGCTTGTCGTTGATGTCCACGCCCTGGGACACGTACACGCCCTGCACCTGGCTCACGATGTAGCGCAGGGTGGTGTTCGGGTCGGTCAGGCGCAGCAGGTCGTGCGGGTTCACGGAGCCCTTGGTCAGCTGCTGGCCCACGCGCACCTCGCAGCCGTCGCTCACGCCCGGGAGCAGCTGGGCGCGCGCCGACACGACGTACTCGCGGAAGTTGCCCTCCTGGTCGTGGATGGTGATGGTCTTGGAGGTCTTGTCGCCCGAGACCTGCATGGTGCCGGAGATCTCCGCCAGCACCGCCTGGCCCTTGGGCTTGCGGGCCTCGAAGAGCTCCTGGACGCGGGGCAGGCCGTGGGTGATGTCCTCGCCGGCGACGCCGCCGGTGTGGAACGTACGCATCGTCAGCTGGGTGCCGGGCTCGCCGATCGACTGGGCCGCGATGATGCCGACGGCCGTGCCGATGTTGACGGGACGGGCCGTGGCCAGGTCCCAGCCGTAGCACTTCTGGCAGACGCCGTGCTCGGCATGGCAGGTCATGATGGTGCGGATGACCACCTCCTCCACGCCGGCCTGGCTCATGGCACGCAGCTGGTCCATGGAGGTGATGTACTCGTCGGCGGCCTGCACCAGCTCGCCGTCGGTGCCGCGCACGTCCTCGAGCAGGCAGCGGCCGATCAGGTTCTCGTCCAGGTCGCCCTTCTCGTTGACGATGGGGTACGGGACGCCCTCGGTGGTGCCGCAGTCGATCTCGCGGATGATGACGTCCTGGGCCACGTCCACCAGGCGGCGGGTCAGGTAGCCCGAGTCGGCGGTACGCAGCGCCGTGTCGGCCAGGCCCTTGCGGGCGCCGTGGGTCGAGATGAAGTACTCGAGCACCGACAGGCCCTCGCGGAAGTTCGCCTTGATCGGGCGGTCGATGATCTCGCCCTTCGGGTCGGACATCAGGCCGCGCATGCCGGCCAGCTGGCGGATCTGCTTGATGTTACCGCGGGCGCCCGAGAACGCCATCATGTAGATGGGGTTGAACTTGTCGAAGTTGGCGGCCATGGCCTCGCCGACTTCCTCGTTCGCCTCGTTCCAGATGTCGACGACCTGCTTGTGGCGCTCGTCGTCGGACATGAGGCCGAACTCGTAGTCCTCGTCGATGGCAGCGACCTTCGCGTCGGCCGCGGCCAGGATCTCGGCCTTGTTCGGCGGCACCGTGGCGTCGTAGACCGACACCGTGACGCCGGCGCGCGTGGCGTAGTGGAAGCCCGCGTCCTTCAGGCCGTCCAGGATGGGCGGCACCTCGGACAGCGCGTAGCGGTTGCACACGTCCTCGACCAGGCGGCTGATCTCCTTCTTGTTCATCTCGTAGTTGAGGAAGGGGTAGTCGTCGGGTAGCACGTCGTTGAAGATGATGCGGCCCACCGTGGTCTCGATGCGCTCGCCGGCCTTGTGATCCTCGAACTCGCCGAAGGCGGTGGCGATGCGCGCGTCGCGGCGCAGGCGCACCCAGATCTTGGCCTGGAGGTCCAGGTCGGCGCGGGCATCGTAGGCGTTCATGGCGTCGTCGATGTCGATGAACACGCGGCCCTCGCCCGGGAACCCGTCGCGGGCGGCCGTCAGGTAGTACAGGCCGATGATCATGTCCTGGGTGGGCACAGTCAGCGGGCGGCCGTGGGCCGGCGACTTGATGTTGTTGGACGACAGCATGAGCACGCGGGCCTCGGCCTGGGCCTCGGCGCCCAGCGGCACGTGCACGGCCATCTGGTCGCCGTCGAAGTCGGCGTTGAAGGCGGTGCAGACCAGCGGGTGCAGCTTGATGGCCTTGCCCTCGACCAGCACCGGCTCGAAGGCCTGGATGCCCAGGCGGTGCAGGGTGGGGGCGCGGTTCAGCAGCACGGGATGCTCGACGATGACCTCCTCGAGCACGTCCCACACGTAGCTGGCGCCACGGTCGACGGCGCGCTTGGCGGCCTTGATGTTGGCGGCGTACTCGAGCTCCACCAGGCGCTTCATGACGAAGGGGCGGAACAGCTCGAGCGCCATCTGCTGCGGCAGGCCGCACTGGTGCAGCTTGAGCGACGGGCCGACGACGATGACCGAGCGGCCGGAGTAGTCGACGCGCTTGCCGAGCAGGTTCTGGCGGAAGCGACCCTGCTTGCCCTTCAGCATGTCGCTGATGGACTTGAGCGGGCGGTTGCCCGGGCCCGTGACGGGACGGCCGCGGCGGCCGTTGTCGAACAGGGAGTCGACGGCCTCCTGCAGCATGCGCTTCTCGTTGTTGACGATGATCTCAGGCGCGCCCAGGTCGAGCAGGCGCTTGAGGCGGTTGTTGCGGTTGATGACGCGGCGGTACAGGTCGTTCAGGTCCGACGTCGCGAAGCGGCCGCCGTCGAGCTGCACCATCGGGCGCAGGTCGGGCGGGATGACCGGGATGACGTCCAGGATCATGTCGGAGGGCTTGTTGTCGGACTTGAGGAACGCGTCGACCACCTTCAGGCGCTTGATGGCCTTGGCGCGCTTCTGCCCCTTGCCCGTGGCGATGATCTCGCGCAGCTCCTCGCCCACGGCCTCCAGGTCCATGGCGTCCAGCAGGTCGCGCACCGACTCGGCGCCCATGCCGCCCGTGAAGTAGTCGCGGTAGTTGGCGCGCATCTCGCGGTAGAGGGCCTCGTCGGGCACCAGCTGCTTCGGCTCGATCTTCATGAAGGCGTCGAAGGCGTCCTGGCGCAGGGCCTTGCGCTCGTTGAACTCCTCGTAGATGTCAGCGATCTCCTCGTCGACCTCCTCGGGGGTCAGACGCTCGTCCTCCTCCACGTCGTCCACGAAGTCGTCGTCCTCGGGGACATAGTCGGTGGACAGGCGGCGGGTCGCCTCGATGAGGCGGTCGCGCTCGGCGTCCAGCTCATCGAGGTCGGCAGCCAGCTCGTCGCGCAGGTCGTCGGCGTCCTCCTCGCGGGCCTCCTTGTCCACGCTCGTGATGATGGAGCTGGCGAAGTACAGAACCTTCTCAAGCTCCTTCGGCGGAATGTCGAGCAGGTAGCCCAGGCGGGAGGGGCTGCCCTTGAAGTACCAGATGTGGCTCACGGGCGCGGCCAGCTCGATGTGGCCCATGCGCTCGCGGCGCACCTTGGAGCGGGTCACCTCGACGCCGCAGCGCTCGCAGACGATGCCCTTGAAGCGCACACGCTTGTACTTGCCGCAGGCGCACTCCCAGTCCTTGGTGGGACCGAAGATCTTCTCGCAGTACAGGCCGTCCTTCTCGGGCTTCAGCGTGCGGTAGTTGATGGTCTCGGGCTTCTTGACCTCGCCGCGCGACCAGCTGCGCACGTCTTCGGCGCTCGCCAGGGAGATGCGCAGGGCGTCAAAGTTGTTCACGTCGTATTCCGTGGGCATCCTAGGCCTCCTCTCCCTCGCCGATGAGTTCGTTGATATCAGTATCGGTTGAGACGTCGCTCATCAGTTCTCCCAGTTCAGCAGCAATGTCATCGATGGCAGAGGCCGTCTCGTCCTCGGTCTTGCGCGCGTCCGCGGCCAGGGCCTCGTAGAGCGCCTGGTCCACGTCGAGCTCGTCGTCGGCGTCCTCGGAGGGAACCTCGTGGCCCTCCAGCTCGATGTTGAGGCAGAGCGACTTCATCTCCTTGACGAGCACCTTGAAGGACTCGGGCACCTCCGGCGCCGGGATGTTCTCGCCCTTGACGATGGCCTCGTAGGACTTGACGCGGCCGGCCGTGTCGTCGGACTTGACGGTCAGGATCTCCTGCAGCACGTTGGAGGCGCCGTAGGCGTAGAGCGCCCACACCTCCATCTCGCCGAAGCGCTGGCCGCCGAACTGCGCCTTGCCGCCCAGCGGCTGCTGGGTGATGAGGCTGTAGGGGCCGGTCGAGCGCGCGTGGATCTTGTCGTCCACCATGTGGCCGAGCTTCAGGATGTAGGTCTGGCCGACGGTAATGGGCTCGCGGAACTTCTCGCCCGTGCGGCCGTCGTAGAGCCAGGTCTTGCCCGTGCGGGACAGCTGGGGCACCAGCTCGTCGCGGGCCATGTCGCCGTACTTGGCGTGGTTGATGTTGATGAGGTTGCGGTTGGCATGCTCGATGGCGTCCGAGATCTCCTTCTCGGTGGCGCCGTCGAAGACGGGGGTGGCCACGAACATCGGGCCCTCCACGACCTCGTCGGTCTCCTCGGCGTCAGACCAGCCCCACTTGGCGGCCCAGCCGAGGTGGTTCTCGAGCAGCTGGCCCACGTTCATTCGCGAGGGGACGCCCAGGGGGTTCAGGATGACGTCGATGGGCGTGCCGTCGGCCAGGTAGGGCATGTCCTCCACCGGCAGCACGCGGGAGATGACGCCCTTGTTGCCGTGGCGGCCGGACAGCTTGTCGCCCTGCTGCACCTTGCGCTTCTGCGCCACGTAGATGCGCACCAGCTCGTTCACGCCGGGGGACAGCTCGTCGCCGTTCTCGCGCGAGAAGCGGTGGATGCCGATGATGCGGCCGCCGGAGCCGTGGGGCACCTTGAGCGAGGTGTCGCGCACCTCGCGGGCCTTCTCGCCGAAGATGGCGCGCAGCAGGCGCTCCTCGGCGGTGAGCTCCGTCTCGCCCTTCGGGGTGACCTTGCCCACCAGCACATCACCCGGGAACACCTCGGCGCCCACGCGGATGATGCCGTCGGCGTCCAGGTCGGAGATCATGTCGTCGGAGATGTTGGGGATCTCGCGGGTGATCTCCTCGGGGCCCAGCTTCGTGTCGCGGGCGTCCACCTCGTACTCGGAGATGTGGATGGAGGTCAGCAGGTCCTCCGACACCACGCGCTCCGACACGATGATGGCGTCCTCGTAGTTGTAGCCCTCCCACGGCATGTAGGCCACCATGAGGTTCTGGCCGAGCGCCAGCTCGCCGCCGTCGCAGGACGGGCCGTCGGCCAGCACGTCGCCGGCCTGTACCTCGTCGCCCTTGCGGACGAGCGGGCGGTGGTTGAGGCAGCCAGACTGGTTGGAGCGCTGGAACTTGGGGATGAGGTACTCGTCGTACTCGCCCTCGTCGTTCAAGATGATGATGGTCTGGCCGTCCACGTAGTCCACGACGCCGGGGCGCTGGGCCACGAGGATCTCGCCGGAGTCCACGGCGATGCGGTGCTCGATGCCGGTGCCCACGAGCGGCGCCGTCGGGCGCAGCAGCGGCACGGCCTGGCGCTGCATGTTCGAGCCCATGAGGGCGCGGTTGGCGTCGTCGTGCTCGAGGAACGGGATGAGCGACGTGGCGACCGAGGTCATCTGGCGCGGGGACACGTCCATGTAGTTGACGCGCTCGGGCTCCACCTCGTCGGGCTCGCCGAACTCGCCGGCGGCGTTCTTCGTGCGGCACAGGACCTTGGCGGCCTTGACCCACTTGCCGTCGGCATCGTAGGAGCCGAACTCGCGGGTCTCGGGGTCGAACAGGTCGTTGGCCTGGGCGATGATGTAGTTCTCCTCCTCGTCGGCGGTGAGGTAGTCGACCTCGTCGGTCACCTTCCCGTCCACGACGCGGCGGTACGGCGTCTCGATGAAGCCGTAGGCGTTGATGCGACCGTAGGTGGCCAGCGAGCCGATGAGGCCGATGTTGGGGCCTTCAGGCGTCTCGATGGGGCACATGCGCCCGTAGTGCGAGGTGTGGACGTCGCGCACCTCGAAGCCGGCGCGCTCGCGGGACAGGCCGCCCGGGCCGAGGGCCGACAGGCGGCGCTTGTTGGTGATGCCGGCGGCGGGGTTGGTCTGGTCCATGAACTGCGAGAGCTGGGAGCTGCCGAAGAACTCCTTGGTGGCCGCCACGATGGGGCGGATGTTCACGAGGGACTGCGGCGTGATCTCGTCGGGCTCCTGCATGGACATGCGCTCGCGCATGACGCGCTCCATGCGCGACAGGCCGATGCGGAACTGGTTCTGGATCAGCTCGCCGACCGAGCGGATGCGGCGGTTGCCGAAGTGGTCGATGTCATCGGTGGCGTAGCCCTCCTCGCCCTCGTGCAGGGCGATGATGTAGCGCATGGTGGCCACGATGTCGTCATCGGTGAGCGTGGAGGAGTCGTTCTCCTCGGGGTCGAAGCCCAGCTTCTTGTCGATCTTGTAGCGGCCGACCTTGGCCAGGTCGTAGCGCTGCGGGTTGAAGAACAGGCCCTCGAGCAGCGTGCGGGCGCTGTCGATCGTCGGCGGCTCGCCGGGGCGGAAGCGCTTGTACAGCTCGATGAGCGACTCCTCCTTGGTGGTGGCGGGGTCGCGATCGAGCGTGCGCAGGACCATCTCGGAGTCGCCGAGCAGCTCGATGATCTCCTCGCGGGTCTCGGCCAGGCCGAGGGCGCGCACCAGCAGCGTGGCCGGCTGCTTGCGCTTGCGGTCGATGCGGACGGACAGCAGGTCGCGCTTGTCGGTCTCGAACTCGAGCCAGGCGCCGCGGGAGGGGATGACCTTGGCGGAGTAGATGGTCTTGTCGGAGGTCTTGTCGCGCTCGGCGGCGAAGTAGACGCCGGGCGAGCGGACCAGCTGGGACACGACGACGCGCTCGGTGCCGTTGATGATGAAGGTGCCACGCGGGGTCATGAGCGGGAAGTCGCCCATGAACACGTCCTGCTCCTTGATCTCGCCCGTCTCGCGGTTGATGAAGCGGATCTCCACGAAGAGGGGCGCCTGGTAGCTGACGTCCTTCTCCTTGCACTCATCCACCGTGTACTTGGGCTCGCCGAACTCATGACGGCCGAACTCGACGGCCATGTCCTTCGTGTTGTTCTCGATAGGACAGATGTCGGCGAAAGCCTGCGCCAGGCCCTCTTCCTTGAACCAGTCGAAGCTTTCCGTCTGGATGGCGATAAGATTGGGGACGTCCATCACGTCCGGAATCTTCGCGAAGCTTCTGCGATCCCTATAAAGGCTGGTGGGAGCGGTGTTTTTTCCTTGAGCCACGAGGCTGTTCCTCCTTCACGCGCATCGCAAATCTGCAAAAAAGCTGCAATTTGCTAAGATATGACGCGTACAGTGGGAAGTCAAGGAAAATTTTAACCAGCTATGGAAATTCTTTGTGCTTTCAAGGGGAAATGACCCCTACGCTGGGCTCCTTCCTAGGCCTCGGCTATCACGATCTTTCCGCTCGTGAGGTTCGCGTCCACGCGCATCGCGCCGTCACCATATATATGCGTGTCGCCCTCGGTCGTGCACGGGAAGGAGGTCTCGAAGCTGCCGGAGAGCTTGTCCACCGCGGCGGTGAACCCCGTGTCCGCGGGCACGAGCAGCCGCAGGCTCCCGCTGGCGAGCGACGCGTTCACCCGCGCGGGCGCGCCCTCGCCCATCCGCGCCTCCACGCTGCCCGACGCGATGTCGAACCCGGCGCGCTCGCTCACGGCCACGCCCAGCTCCATGGTGCCGCTCGCCACCTCGGCGTCCAGCTCGCGCGCCGCCACGTCGTGGGCCGCGACGCGCCCCGACGCCAGCTCCAGCAGCAGCCGGTCGCAGCGGATGCCGCCGATCTCGTACTCGCCCGACGCGGCGGCCAGCGCCACCAGGTCGAGCCGCTCGGCCAGCGACGCCGGCACCCGGATCGCCAAGTCCTTCTTCCCGGCGCTGGCGCAGCCCCACAGGCTGTCCGTCATGCCGTAGTCCACCACCAGCGTGCGGCCGTCGAGGTAGGCGACGGTGGCGGGCTGGCGGCCGGCGCCGACGTAGGTCTCCACCAGCTCCACGTCCTCGCCGTCTCCCACCACCTCGATGGTGACGTGGCCGGCCGCCCACGACACGTCCAGGCTGTCCACGTCCGCCGCCGCGAAGGCGCCGCCGCCGGGGGCGAGCGCCGCATCGGCGGGGGCCGCCCCGGACGCGCGACCCTGCAGGGGCGCCCACGCGGCCTTCCAGGCGTTGCCCAGCGCGGCGCAGCCGCCCGCCAGGCCGCCCACCACGGCCAGGCACAGCACGATGATGAGGGCCACCTTGACCCAGGTGCTCGGCAGAAGCCTCATGACGCCCTCCTAGCGATCCTGCGGCGGGACCGTCCCCGCCGGCGGCTGGACGGCCGTCCGCTGCGCGGCGCGGTAGCGCTCCTCGCGGTGGGCCTGGTACTCGGGGTCGGCCTCCACGGTGCTCACCACCCAGTACCAGAACGGGATGGTGAGGAAGATGGGCCACGTGTAGCCGAAGCCCACGGTGAACCCGCCGAGCAGGAACAGCACCACGCACAGAAGCGGGTACGGGAACGACCGCAGGGGGCTCTTCGGCAGCGGCGCCACGGGTGGCACGGCGCCGGGCACCGGCCCGGGCGCCTGCGGCGGCGCGGCGGGCGGCACCGTCCCCCAGGGCGGGGGCACCGCGGCCCCGGGCGCGGGCTGCCCCGCGAACCCGGCGCCCGCCTCGGGCGCGAACCCGGCGGCGCCGGTCTGCGTCGCGCCGGCGGGCGGCACGACCCCCGCACTTGCGGGCGCGGGCACGGGCGCCTCGGGCGCGCGCCACTCGTAGGCGCCCGCCGGGCTCACGGGCGCGGCGTCCACCCGGGCGGCTGCCTCGCGCGCCGCCGCCGACCCCGCCTCGGCCGAGGCCGCCGCGCTCTCGGCACGCGCCGCGGCGTCCTGGGCGGCCTCGGCCGCCTGCTCGGCGCGCGCCTCCGTCGAGTCGCGGCGATCCTGGCACTCGAAGCGCACGTCGTCGGCGATGTCCGCGTCCACGCGCAGGAGCTCGTCGATGGTCACCCCGTACAGGTCGGCCAGGGCCATCAGGTTGCCCATGTCGGGCGCCGACTCGGCCCGCTCCCACTTCGACACGGCCTGGCGCGACAACCCCAGCTCGGCTGCCAGGCCCTCTTGGCTGAAGCCCCGCGCACGACGCAACTCGGCCAGGCGCTGGGCGATCTCGACGTTCATGGCATGTTCCCTTCGTGGCTTCTGTCCTGTCATGATTCGCCTTTCAGCCTAGGGGTGCGCCCGCGGTTGCACCAGCACCTAAGGTGGTCATTTCACTCATCATTCCCCGGCAACCATCGGTTGCCCCCCATCCCCACCTGCGGTTTTCTGCAAAAGAGGGGCAAGGACGCCGCCTACCGCCCGTCGCGGAGGGCCTTGAGCTTGGCTCGAGCCTCGGGGGATATGCGGTCGGCGAGGGTGCGCTTCTCGGCCACGGCGGGCGTCTCGTCCAGGCGCGCGCTCAGGTAGTACTCCCCCACCTCGTGGGAGAACCCGTCGGCGCTCATGCGGTCGACGCCGCCGCCGAAGACGGTGTCCTGGATGGTGGCGTCGGAGGTGACCACCATGGTCTCGATCATGCGCTCGCGCGCGTCGTGGGCCAGCTTCTCGATCACCTTGTCGGCCGACTGCCCGGCCGGCGAGAACATGATCTGCACGCCGCCCACCTTCTCGACCCCGCCCTCCGAGAACGCGTTCTGGCCGCCGTCGAACACGATGATGGCACGCGTGTCGCGCCCGGCGTAGTTCACCACGTCGTTGATGAGGGTCTCGCGCGCCTTGTTGAAGGCGTCGTCGGTGTAATCGGGGTCGTCGATGGGCCGGTAGCGGCTGCCCGACCGCAGCACGTTGTACCCGTCGACGATGAGCAGCTTCTTCCGCGGCCGCGCCATGACGGGCTAGCCCCGCAGGCCCTCGGCGGCCGTGCGGTTCTGGCGCAGCCACTCGTACATGCAGGCGGTGGACGCCTGGGCCACGTTGAGCGACGAGACGGCCCCCACCTGGGGCAGCTTCACGCCGAAGTCGCAGTGCTCCAGCACCAGGCGCGACACGCCCTCGCCCTCGTTGCCCAGGACGAGCGCGATCTTGCCCTTGAGGTTGGCGTCCCAGATGTAGTCGGCGGCGTGCTCGGTGGCGGCGGCCACCCAGAAGCCCGCCTCCTTCAGGCGGTCGAGGGTGCTCGCGATGTTGGCCACCTGGGCCACGGGGATGTGCGCGATGGCGCCCGCCGAGCTCTTGTAGGTGGCGGCGGTCACGCGCGCGGCGCGCTTGTTGGGGATGACGATGCCGGCGGCCCCCACGCTCTCGGCCGAGCGCGCGATGGCGCCCAGGTTGCCGGCGTCGGTGATGTGGTCGAGCACCACCACGAGCGCCCGCCCGTCGTGGGCCTCGGCGCTGGCCTCGGCGGCCTTGAGGATGGCGGTGCCGTTCACGTAGTCGAAGGGCAGGGCCTCGGCCATGACGCCCTGGTGGCTGCCGCGCTCCGATATCTCGTCGAGCCGCTTGCGCGAGATGGTCTTCACGGGGATGTCGCGCTGCTTGGCCTTGCGCAGGATGTCGTTGACGAGGCTGTCGCGCTGCACGTTGTCCGCCACGAGGACGCACTTGATCGGCATCTGCGTGCGCAGCGCCTCCACCACGGGGCGCTTGCCTTCGATGTAGTCGGCCATGGGGCTCGCTTTCGGTCGGGGTGCCGGGCGAAGTGCCGGCCAATCAGTCGCCGGCTAGTGTAGCACGGCCCCCGTGCCCGCGCGCCATCTCCCCCGAAAGCCCAACCGAGGCACAAGGCGGGCGGGGGCACGACCGCAGATGCGGGATGCGCCCGGCGGGCGGGCGGCCTACTCCCCCGCCTCGCCCTCCACGTCAATGACGCCGTCGTGCACGGCCCGCGCCCGCTTGCGACGCTGCCACGCCTTCGAGCAGTACACCGTCAGGCACTCCACAATGGGGATGGTGAGGAAGATGGCCCAGGCCGGATGCCAGGCGTTGTTGATGAAGGCCATCCAGAGGAACCACGCCGTCACGCCCAGCGGGTAGAGCGCGCAGACAGCCGGGGCGATGCGCCGCTCGTCGATGGCGACGCCGAGCACGTAGTAGACGGGGACGGTGAAGAACAGGAACAGGGCCGGGCCCCAGGCGTCCTGGAAGATGCCGAGCAGCAGGTAGGCCAGGATGGCCACCAGCCAGAAGGGGAAGCGCAGCCACGCCTGGCGGAAGGTGCTGGCCGTGTGCCAGTCGAAGGGGTCGCCCGGGCCCTCGTGGTCGAAGACGTGGCCGGCAGCGTCGTGGCCGCGGACGTGGACGCCGTCCCAGCCGACGCGAACCTCCTCGCCCTTGGCGCCGTCCACCACGTGCACGCCCTCGCGCCACGACACGTGGACGTAGTCGGGGCCGTCCTCGACGTGGATGCCGGCGGGGGTGATGCGCACCTTGCCCTTGCCGCTCGCGTCGCCGGGCGCCGCGTCGGCGGCCGGGTCGGCGGGCGCGTCCGGGTCGCCCGGAGCGTCCGAGCCGCCCGACGCACTCGTCCTCGCACCCGCGGCCGCCCGGCCGCCCGCGCGATCCTCCGCCTCGAAGGCCACGTCGTCGGCGATGGCGTCGTCCACGTAGAGCAGCTCGTCGAGCGACACGCCGTAGAGCCGCGCGAGCGCGATCAGGTTGTCCGTGTCGGGCGACGACTCCGACCGCTCCCACTTCGACACGGCCTGGCGCGACACCCCCAGCTTCTCGGCCAACGCCTCCTGCGACAGCCCGGCCTGCTTCCGGCGCGCCGCCAGGCGCTCCGCGATCTCCACGTTCATGATGGCCCTTTCTCCTCGATGCGTCCCATCTTAGCGGAAGACCACCCTACCCGTGGCAGCGCCGCCCGGCGACCACTTCCAGTTGGAATTTGGGGCAACTATTGGTAGCAGCCCTCTGACCAGGCCGTTCACGCAAGAGGGGCGGCGGCCGAAGCCGCCGCCCCTCGGGGTTTCCGGTTGTCGCGCGGTCGTCGGCGGCCGCTGGCGGGCCGCTACTCAATGGGCGGGACGCCCGCCTTCGCATCGGCGTCGGCGACCACCTCGTCGGAGATGACGGCCTCCACCTCGTCGGCCTGGGCGTTCATCGCGGCGTCCTTCTCGTTCGCGGCGGCGGCCATCTCGGCCACCTTGGCGGCGAAGGCGTCGCGCTCGTCCTTGCTCAGCGTCGCCAGATGCGCGGCGATCAGGTCGTCGCGCACGCTCACGGCCGTCTTACCAGCCGTCTGGGTAGCACGATCGATCAGGTCGGCGCTGATGGCCTGGCCCTGGTCGACGGTCAGCTCGCCCTTCTCGATGAGCTGGTCGACCAGCTCCTTCGACTTCTCGGCGCCCAGGGCCATCGCCCCGATGCCCGCCATGAACACGTCCTTGAAACCGTCGGTGATGCTCGACATGATGGGCCTCCGTACTCGTCTGTCGCGCCCGCCCGCAGGCCGGCGCCCCGTTCGCTCTAGGCCCATGATGCGCCCAAACGCGCCGGGCCAGGGCCCCGCGGCGACGATGTTACGGCTTCGTTGAGCCAGGGGCATCGCGTTTCCGGCGGCTCGGCGCCCCCCCGCCCTAGCGCCCCGCGGCCAGGCGCCGCGCCAGCGCCGGCAGCTCGGCCATCGACTCCAGCGTGAAGGTCGGCCCCTCGGCGGCCAGCACCTCGGGCGGGAACATGCCCCACAGGGCCGCCGCCGTGGCGCAGCCGGCGCCGTTGCCGGCTTGGATGTCGAAGGGGCTGTCGCCCACGTACAGGCAGCGCGCCGGCGTCAGGCCCAGCTCGGCGCAGCCCTGGGCCACCGGCGCGGGGTCGGGCTTGTGCGCTGGGCACTCGTCCGGCCCCAGCACGAAGGCGAAGCGCCCGGCGACGCCCGTCAGCTCCAGCGCGCGCCGAGCGAGCCCGCTGCGCTTGGAGGTCACCACCCCCATCGGGCAGCCCATCGCCGCCAGGCCCGCCAGGGCCTCGGCCACGCCGGGGAACAGGGCCACGCGCTCGTCGTGGATCACGTCGTTGTGCGCGCGGTACTCGTCCACCAGCCGGTCGTGCACCTCCTGGTCGTCCGTGAAGTCCCACATCTGGGTGACGAGCGGCTGGCCCACCTTCTGCATCAGCACCTCGTCGGGTATCTCGCGACCGAGCACCGTGCGCGTGGTGTGGCGAAACGACGCCAGTATGATGTCGTGCGTGTCGATCAGCGTGCCGTCCAAGTCGAACAGCACGCCCAGGGGCGCCTGTTCCATCTACGCGAACAGCATGTCGAAGGTGCCGACGCCGGCCTTCGACTTCTTCGCATTGCGGCGCGCGAAGGTCATCATCTCGGCCAGCGTGGCCAGAGGCACGCTCTTCTTCTCGCCGGTGCGGCGCAGCTTCACCTCGACGTTGCCCTCGGCCAGGCCGCGCTTGCCCACGACGATCTGCAGCGGCCAGCCGATGAGGTCGGCGTCGGCGAACTTCACGCCGGCACGCTCGTCGCGGTCGTCGATGACCACCTCGAGCCCCAGGGCCGCCAGCTCGCGGGCCACGCGCTCGGCGGCCGGCTGCACCAGCTCGTCGCCGACCGTCAGCGGGATGACGCACACGTGCGCCGGCGCCACGGACAGCGGCCACATGATGCCGTGCTCGTCGTTGTGCTGCTCCACCACGGCGGCCAGCGTGCGGCTCACGCCCACGCCGTAGCAGCCCATGATGAAGGGCTTCTCCTCGCCGTTCTCGTCCGCGAAGGTGGCGCCCATGGCCACCGAGTACTTGTCGCCCAGCTGGAACACCTGCGACACCTCGATGCCGCGCGCGCCCTCCAGGGGCAGCCCGCAGTCAGGGCAGCTGTCGCCTGGCTTCACGATGCACAGGTCGTCCCACGTGTCGACCTTGAAGTCCTCGCCCAGGCGCGCGCCCACGTAGTGGAAGCCGTCCTCGTTGGCGCCGACCACCCACTGGGGCACCGCCTGCAGGCTCGCGTCGGCCACGACGCGCGTGCCCTCGGGCAGGCCCACCGGGCCCATCGAGCCCTTGTGCAGGCCGGCGGCCTCCATCTCCTCGTCGGTGAGCAGGGCGAAGCCGGGCACCGCGCGGCCGGCCTTGATCTCGTTGAGCTCGTGGTCGCCGGGAACGAACATGACGGTGAGCACGCCGTCGTCGCCCCTGCCGGAAAGCGCCTTGACCGTGGACGACTCGGGGATGTCCAGGAACTGGGCCAGCTCCTCGATGGTGTGCACGCCGGGCGTGCTGATCTTCTCCAGCGCGGGCACCTCATAGCAGGTGGGGCGCGCCAGGCACGCGCCGGCCTCGGTGTTGGCCGCGTAGCCGCAGGTGCAGTAGACCAGCTCGGCCTCGCCGGCCTCGGCGAGCGCCATGAACTCGGTGGTCACCTTGCCGCCGATCTGGCCGGAGTCGGCCTCGACGGGGCGGTACTCCAGGCCGCAGCGCTCGCAGATGTTGCCGTAGGCGACGCTCATGTCGTCGTAGGTCTTCTGCAGCGACGCCTGGTCGGCGTGGAAGCTGTAGGCGTCCTTCATGATGAACTCGCGGCTGCGCAGAAGGCCGAAGCGCGGGCGGATCTCGTCGCGGAACTTCACCTGAATCTGGTAGAGCGAGCAGGGCAGCTGCTTGTAGGAGCGCAGCTCGTTGCGCACGAGCGCGGTGATGAGCTCCTCGTGGGTGGGCCCGAGGCAGAAGCCGTGGTCGTGGCGGTCGACCAGGCGCATCAGCTCGGGGCCGTAGTCGTCCCAGCGGCCGCTCTCATGCCACAGCTCGGCGGGCTGGAGCGCCGGCATCATGATCTCCTGGGCGCCGGTGGCGTCCATCTCCTCGCGCACGATGCCCTCGATCTTCGAGAGCACGCGGTAGCCCAGCGGCAGGAACGTGTACACGCCCGAGGCCGTCTTGCGGATCATGCCCGCGCGCAAAAGCAGGCGGTGGCTGGCGATCTCGGCGTCGGCCGGATCCTCCTTCAGCGTGGGGGCGTACAGCTGGCTCATGCGCAGCACGGTGTTCGTCATAGTTGCTCAATCTCCTCCATGAGTGCGTCCACGATCTCTGACTCGCTTACTTTCCGAACGATTTTACCATGGGAGAAAACCACGCCGGTTCCCGCCCCGCAAGCCACCCCGATATCGGCATCGGCGGCCTCTCCCGGGCCGTTCACCACGCATCCCATGACGGCCACCTTCACCGGCGAGGCCACCGACGCCAGGCGCTGCTCGACCTCCTGGGCCAGGCCGATGAGGTTCACCTGGCAGCGCCCGCAGGTGGGGCAGCTGATGAGCTCGGGGGTACGGCGACGCAGGTTGAGCGCGCCCAGCAGCGTCCAGCAGGCGCGCACCTCGGTCACGGGGTCGTCGGTGAGCGAGATGCGCAGGGTGTCGCCGATGCCCTGCTCCAACAGGACGCCCAGGCCGCAGGCCGACTTGATGATGCCCTGGAAGGCGGTGCCCGCCTCGGTCACGCCGATGTGCAGCGGCACCGTGGGGATATCGGCGGCCAGCAGGCGGTAGGTGTCGATGGTGGCCTGCACGTCGTGGGCCTTGGCCGACACCACGATGTCGTGGAAACCGCGCTCCTCGAAGTGGCGCACGTAGTCGGCCGCGCTGGCCGCGAGCTTCTGCGGCAGCGTGAGGTCGTCGCGAGCCGCCAGGGCGGAGTCGAGCGAGCCGGCGTTCACGCCGATGCGGATGGGGATGCCGGCCTCGCGCGCAGCCTCGATGACGGCGTCGGTGGCCTCCAGGCCGCCGATGTTGCCGGGGTTGATGCGCAGCTTGGCGGCGCCGCGGCGCGCGGCCTCGATGGCGATCTGCGCGTCGAAGTGGATGTCGGCCACCACCGGCAGCGGGGACGCGGCGCACACGGCCGCGAAGGCGTCCAGGCAGTCGCGGTGCGGGATGGCCATGCGCACCACCTCGCAGCCGGCCTCGGCCAGCGCGGCGATCTGCGCGAGGTTGGCCCCCACGTCCTTGGCCGGCGCGTTGAGCATCGACTGCACCACCACCGGCGCGCCGCCGCCCATCGGCACGTCGCCCACCATCACCTGCCGCGTGCCCTGGCAGGGCCGCTCCTCTCGCACCATACCCGCTCCTTCCCGCCGACAGGGCGCCTCAGCGCCTACCCATATATAAGCTACGCCGCCCCTACGAGCTCGGCGGGCCGAAGACGCCAGTGCCCGCGATGAGGTTCTGGATGTCCTGGTTGAGCATGATCGCGAAGAACCCCAGGAACAACGCCATCCCCGCCATGGACATGTACCCCATGGCCTTGGGCGACACCACCTTCCGCGTGGCCTTCTGGAACACCTCGACCACGAAGCGGCCACCGTCCAGCGGCGGGATGGGGATGAGGTTCATGATGCCCAGCGACACCGAGATCATCGCCATGAACTGCAGCGCCATGAACGCGCCCGCCTCCACCGCCTGCTTCGACAGCACGGCGATGCCCACGATGGACGTGGAATCCGACACCGTCTGGGCGGCGGTGGCCGGGTTGAACAGCCCCGCGACCGCCTGGATCACCATGCCGATGTAGCTGAAGCCCACCGTGATGGACTGCCAGGGCGTCGCGTTGTAATGGAAGATCTCGCCCGTCTCGGTGTTCTGCACGTCGAACCCGATGACCGAGAACAGCACCACGAACACCAGCACGGCGAACAGCAGGTTCACCGCCACGCCCGCCACCAGGATGACCGAGCGCTTCCAGAACGGCAGGCTGCGGTACTGCTGGCGGTACTCGGAGTCGAAGAGCACCTGCGCGTCGTCGACCGGGCGCGCCTCGCCCAGCGCGTAGGACGCGGGCGCGGGCTCGCCGGCGGCCTCGGCGGCGCGGCGCTGCCGGCGCGTGGGCTCCACGGCGGGCGCGCGGTAGGTGTTGTAGGGGTCCTTCTTCGTGGGGCCGCTGCAGCTTCCCCACTCGACCAGCTCCTCCAGGGCCTCGTAGGCCTCGTCGTCGGTGATGCTGCAGTCGGCCGCGATGTCCTCCATCTCGGCCGTGCCGCGCCGGTACAGCGCGGCGAGCGCCTCCTTCAGGTGCGGCTGCATCTCGCCGGGCTCCATGCCGCACACGCGGGCGTAGCCGCCCAGCGGCACCGCGGTCACGCCGAAGCGCGTGCCTCCCCGGGTGAAGCCGACGCTGGGGCCGGGCAGGCCCAGCATGAACTCGGTGACGCGCACGCCGAAGGCGCGGGCCGCCAGGTAGTGGCCGCCCTCGTGGATGAACACGAGGAAGCCGATGACGATGACGGCGCATAAGATGGTGAACAGGAGATCCATTCGATTCCTCTCAGAAGCGCGGAAGCCGCGCGGGGGATACGCAGGGGGCCGCAGGCGCGCGGCGGGTCGGGGCGTTGCCTCGCCCCGGTTCTCTTGACGGCCATTATAGGAAACCCGCCCGCTACCTCCCGCTTTCCAACAGAAAACCCATGAGGGAAAGGAGGGGGCTGGCGCGCTTCCGAGGAGTGGGGGCGCCGCGCGTGAGGCGCACGCACGCGGCGGGGGCGGCGCTCCCGGGACGCGCGCGTGGTGCGGGGCGGCGACGCGCCCTCCTCGCCGCTCAACGCGGGGCAGCGTCGCGCCCCCTCGTCGCGTGGCGTGGGGCGGCGTTGCGCTCCCTCGCCGCGGGGGCGGGGGACGCCGGCGGCGCGCTGCGGGGCGGTGGCAGCCGAAGCGCCGCTGCGGTGCCGTCCCGTCATTGGGGGCGCCTAGGATGCCCGGGACGCAGCAACTGCCGACACCCGGAGAAAGGAGCCCACCGTGCCATCCGCCCCCATCCCGCTCAAGCGGGCCGTGACCCGCGCCGTCAAGATGCTGACGGCCGCCCTGCTGGTCGCGGGCCTCATCCCCCTCGCCCTGTGCTCGCCGCCCGACCGGCGCGCCTTCGCCTCCGACCAGGCGTACCTGGAGGTGAACGGCCAGATCCCCTACGCCGGCTACTCGACCGGCCGCATGACCGTCAACGGCGCGCCCGCCATCTGCGCGCAGCCGGCGAAGCAGACCCCCGCCGCGGGGGCCTACGAGAAGCAGGACCTCATGATCGGCTACGTCGGCAACGCCGAGTGGTACGACGCCGAGCGCCAGCACCTGCGCGCGCTGCTCTACTTCGGCCCCGGCAGCTACGGCTTCGACCCCGGCATCTGGCCCTCTGCCTGGTACGACGGCACGCCCATGACCTACGACCGCTACGTGGTCTGCCTCCACATCATGGTGAGCGACCGCTACTCCTACGACTTCAACAAGGCCACCTACGGGTGCAACGCCGACTTCAAGCGCTGGGCGCGCGACAACCTCACCGGCCAGCTCACCTCCACCGAGACCGTGCCGGACTTCGACAACACCACCGCCGGCAAGATCTACGCCAACGGCTGGCGCGTGCCAGACACCTTCAACGCCTACGCGCTGGCCACCGGCGCGGGCAACCAGATCATCCTCACGTTCGACAACGTGGGCTGGCTCGCCCTGGACAAGGCGAGCGCGGCCGAGGGGATATCCGCGAACAACGGCTGCTACCAGCTGGAAGGGGCCTTCTACGCGGTGACCGACGCCGGCGGGAACGCCGTGGCCACGCTCGTCACCGACGCCGCGGGCCACGCCTCCTCCGGCGAGCTGACGCCCGGCACCTACTACGTGCAGGAGGTCGCGAGCCCGCCCGGCTTCGTCCTCGACCCCACCGTCTACGAGGTGGAGGTGGCGCCCGGCCAGACGGCATCGGTCGGCGGCGGGCGCGTCTACGACCAGCCTCAGTACGACCCTGCCGCGCTCTGGCTCGCCAAGGCCGACGCCGACTCCAGCACGCCCGTCGCCCAGGGATCCGGATCCCTCGCCGGCGCGGAGTTCTCCTTCCGCTTCTACGCGGGGCACCACGCCACCGCGGCAGAGGCCGAGGCGTCCGGCGCGCCCCTGCGCACATGGGTGCTGCGCACCGACGCCGACGGCCGCATCGTCCCCGATGACGCCCACCGGGTGGGCGGCGACGACTTCTTCCGCGACGGAGGCGGCGCGCCCGTCCTGCCGCTCGGCACCCTCCTCATCAGCGAGACGAGAGCGCCGGCCGGCTACCTGCCCGACCCCACCGTCCACGTGCGGCAGGTCACCGGGGACGGCGGGACGCAGGAGGTGACGGCCTACCGCGCGCCCACCGTCGCCGAGCAGGTCATCCGCGGCGGCGTGCGCGTCGAGAAGCGCGACCGCGAGTCCGGCCTCGGCGAGCCCTTGGGCGGCGCCACGCTGGACGCCACCTTCGAGATCAGCAACGCGAGCGACCGCGCCGTGGTCGTGGACGGCGTCAGCTACGGGCCCGGCCAGGTGGTCAAGCGCCTCACCACGCAGGACGGCGCGGCCCAGACCGGCGCCGACCTGCTGCCCTTCGGCGACTACTCCATCCGCGAGGTCATGCCCGGCGACGGCTACTTCCTCACCGACGGCGCGCCGCGCTCGTTCTCCATCGCCGCGCCCGGCGTCGTCGTCGACCCCTTCGCGGGCGGTGCGGCCTTCGCGAACAACGTCAAGCGCGGCGACCTCGAGTTCGTCAAGGTACGCGAGGGCACCATGGAGCGCCTGGCCGGCGTGCCGTTCCGCCTGGTCAGCCAAACGACCGGCGAGGCCCACATCCTGGTGACCGACGCGAACGGCTACGCGAGCACCCATGCCTCGTGGAGCCCGCACACCCAGCGCACCAACGCCAACGACGCCGCCGGCGCCGGGGCGTCTGACGCGGGCGCCGGCGTCTGGTTCGGGGCCGGCACCGCCCCCGACGACGCCCGCGGTGCGCTCCCCTACGACACCTACACCCTCGAGGAGCTACCCTGCAAGGCCAACGAGGGGCTCGTCCTGGTGACCATCCCCGGCATCGTCGTCAGCCGCGACTCCTACACCGTGCGCCTGGGCACCATCGACGATGGCGAGCCCGACGACGGCACCCCCTACCTGGCCACCACGGCATCCGACGGCCTCGACGGCGACAAGCTGCTCATCGCGGACGCCGACGCGACCATCGTCGACCGCGTGGAGTACGCCAACCTCACGCCCGGCGCCGCCTATCGGGTGGTCGGCACCCTCATGGACTCCGAGACCGGCGAACCGGCCGCCACCTCGAGCGGGCCCCTCACCGCCGAGCGTGCGTTCTCCCCCGCTGCGCGGCGCGGGTTCGTCGACCTGACCTACCGCTTCAACGCCCTCGACACCGACACGACCAGCTTCGTGGCCTTTGAGCTCCTCTACGACCAGGACGGGCGCCTCGTCGCCAGCCACGAGGAGCTTGACGACTTCGGGCAGACCGTGCGCCTCGTCGAGCCCTCGGTGAGCAGCGTCGCCACCGCCACCGCCGATGGGCGCAAGTCCCTCGTAGCCGACCCGGCCGCGTCCGTGAGCGACACCATCGCCTTCGCCAACCTCGTCCCCGGCGCGGAATACGCCGTCCGCGGCGTGCTCATGAACCGCGCCACCGGCGAGCCCATCGCCCAGGGCGGCGCGCCCGTGACGGCCGAGACCTCCTTTGTCCCCGATGCCGGCCACGGGAGCGCCACCGTCACGTTCGCCTTCGACGGCAGCGCCCTGCCGGCCGGCACCGAGCTCGTCGCCTTCGAGACGCTCTACCGCGGCGACGCGGCCGTGGCCACCGATGCCGACATCGCCGACGAGAGCCAGACGGTGACGGTCGAGCGGCCCGCGCTCACCACGCAGGCCGCCGACGCGCTCGACGGCGACAAGCGCGTCGTGGCCGAGCGCGAGGCGCACCTGACCGACACCGTGGCCTACGAGGGGCTCATTCCCGACCGCGAGTACGTGATCCGCGGGACGCTGCACCTGCGCGGTGAGGACGGATCCGACGAGGGGCCGCTCGTCGGCGCCGCGGGGGCGCCGGTGGCCGCCGAGGTCGCCTTCACGCCCGAGGCGCCCGACGGCACGGTGGAGCTGACCTTCGCCTTCGACGCGTCCGCCCTGGCCGGGCGCGAGGTCGTGGCCTTCGAGGAGCTGTGCCGCGAGGGCGTGCCGCTAGCGTCCCACGCCGACATCGCCGACGAGGGCCAGACGGTGCGCGTCGTGCCGAGCACGATCATGACGCGGGCCCGCGACGACGCGGACGGCGACAAGTCTGTCGCGCCCGAAGAGGGAGTGCGCGTGGTCGACCGCGTCATCGCCCGCGACGTGGTGCCCGGACGCGAGTACGTCATCGCGGGGATGCTGCTCGACCGAGCCGACGCGCTGCCGATCCTCGTCGGCGACGACTTCGCCGACCCGGACGCGCAGCCCCTGCGGGGGATGCGGGCCTACAACGCGGCCATGGGCTGCTGCGTGGCCCACGGCACGGCCCGCGTGGTGGCCGACGGGCCCGACCTGGAGACGCAGGTCGCCTACGACCTGGACGCGACCGAGCTGGCGGGGCGCAGCCTCGTGGCCGTCGCCTTCCTCTTCGACGGCGACGACCTGGTGGCCGAGGAATGCGACCTGGACTGCGCCGAGCAGACCGTCGCGGTGACCGACCGCGAGGAGCCCCCGTCCCCGCCGGAGGAGCCGGACGACGAGCCTGCGCCGCCCCCGCCGCCGGCGAGTCCCCTGGCGAAGACCGGTGACAGCCTGGCCGTCGCGCTGCTCGCCTTCGCCGCCGCAGGCGCCTGCGCCCTGGCCGTCCCCGCCGCCGCGAAGATGCGCCGCCGCTAGAAGCAGGGGGGCGGCAACGCCCGTCGCCGGCCCCCCCCTCGCGCGTCGCTAGGCGCCGTGCGCGCGCACCCAGGCGCGGGCAGCCTCGCGAGACCACGCATCCACGGCCTCCAGCTGGTCGAGGCCCTCGACGCGCTGGACGCCCTCGCGCTCGTGGGCGTCCATGACCGCCTCGACGCAGGCGGCGATGCCCAGGTAGGGGCACTCTTCCGCCAGGAACGCGGCCACGGCCACCTCGTTGGCGGCGTTCATGGCGCAGGGCAGCGTGCCCCCCACCGCACCGGCGTGGCGCGCGAGCGCCAGGCAGCGGAACGTGTCGACATCCGGCGCCGCGAACTCCAGGGTTCCCAGCGTGCGGAAATCCATCGGGCGCACCGGCGCGCCCCACCGCTCGGGGTAGGACAGCGCGAACTGGATGGGGATGCGCATGTCGGTGGTGCCGAGATGCGCCTTCACGCTGCCGTCGGCGAACTCCACCATGGAGTGGATGGCGCTCTGGGGCTGCACCACCACCTCGATCTGGTCGTAGGGCATGGCGAACAGGTGGTGCGCCTCGATCACCTCGAGCCCCTTGTTCATCAGCGTGGAGGAGTCGATGGATATCTTCGCCCCCATGTTCCACGTGGGGTGCGCGAGGGCCTGGGCCGGCGTGATGGCGGACAGCTCGTCGCGCGTGCGCCCGCGGAAGGGGCCGCCCGACGCGGTGACCCAGAGCCTCGTCACCTCGCGCGGGTCCTCGCCCAGCAGGCACTGGTAGATGGCGCCGTGCTCCGAGTCGATGGGCATGAGCGCACCGGCGGGGCCGAATGCCGGGGCCAGCCCCTCGGCGCGGCGCCGCGCGTCCAGCTCGGCGGCCAGCGGCATGATGAGGTCGCCGGCCACCACCAGCGACTCCTTGTTCGCCAGCGCCAGCACCTTGCCGGCCGCGAGCGCCTCGTAGCTGGCGCGCATGCCGGCCTCGCCCACCAGGGCGTTCACCACCACGTCGACCTCGGGCAGCCGCACCAGGTCGACCACGGCCGCGCCCCCCGTGCCGAAGGTGCCCTCCGGCGCGGCGGCGCACCACGCCGCCAGATCGTCGCAGCGCGCGTCGCCCGCCAGCCGCTCGTCGCCCACGGCCAGGTGGCGCACGCCGAACTCGCGAGCCTGGCGGCCGAGCGCGTCCACGCTGCCGAACACGGCCAGGCCCACGGCCTCCAGCCTGTCGGCGTGCTGCGCGATCACGTCCAGCGTCTGCGTGCCGATGGATCCCGTCGACCCCAGCACCACGACTCGCCGCCGCGCGCCCCGCGCCGCCGCGCTCACGCCCGCGCCGCTCGCGTCCCGCGCACCGCGCACCGACGTCTGCACGCCCTCGTCACATGATGACATACGGAATGCACCCCCCTGCCACGAGCAAGATGGCCGACGTCACGGCGGCCAGGAACAGCGAGTCGCAGCGGTCGAGCAGCCCGCCATGCCCCGGCATGATGGTGCCGGAATCCTTGAAGCCCGAGTTGCGCTTGATGCGGCTCTCAGCCAAATCTCCCAGTACCGACATCAGCCCGCAGATCAGGCCGAACAGCAGCGCCATGGGAATGCCCATGGTCACGCCGGGCACCAGCGTCATCACGCACCAGAACGCCATCGATCCCACCAGGCCGGCCAGGAAACCCTCCCAGCTCTTGTTCGGGCTCGTCCGCGGCGCCAGCTTGTGCTTGCCGAACCGGCATCCCACCAGGTACGCGAAGGAGTCGTTGGCCCACACGCTCAGGAAGATCAGCAGCACCAGCACCCCGCCCCACGGGTTGCCGAGCGACTGGCGGATGACCACCAGGCCGCACAGCAGAAGCCCCGTGTACGCCGCGCCGAAGAAGCTGACGCCCACGTCAGGGATGCGGGCGCGCGTCCAGAACACGTACCAGACGAGCAGCGCCAGCAGAAGCGCCAGGTTCACCAGGAAGGCGCCGGTGAGCCCGTAGAAGTAGACGCTCGGCGGGTAGAGCACGGCCGCCACGATGCCGAGCATCTCGTTGGGCAGCTTCGCGTCCGAGCGCAGCATGTAGAAGAACTCGCCCGCGCAGATGCCAGCGACTGCCATCAGCATAAGCAGCATGGGGATGTTGCCCGCCAGCACGCAGACGACCGTGACCACCGTGTACACGAGCCCCGTGCGGAACCGCACCTGGATGTCGGAGGGGTTCTTGAGCTTTTTCGGCGTCTTGTCGAGCGCCGCCTGCTTCATCTTCTGGCGCTTGGCCGCGCGCTCCGCCTTGCTCTGGCGCTGGCTCTCCAGCTGCTCGACGGTGGTGGGCCGGCGCCACGCAGGCGGACGCGCGGGATCGGCGGCATCGGGCGCGCCGGGCTCCCCGGGCACGGCCGCGTCGCGCCCCGGCGCCGGCGTCGCCGAGGCTGCCTCCCGTCTCTCCTCGTCGGACGGCACCTACTTCACCGCCCCGAACCGACGGTCGCGCCCCTGGTATTCCAGCAGGCAGCGCAGAAGCTCGTAGCGGTCGAAGTCGGGCCACAGCACGTCGGTGACCACGAACTCGGAATAGGCGATCTGCCACAGCAGGAAGTTGGACAGGCGCATCTCGCCGCTCGTGCGGATGAGCAGGTCGGGGTCGGGGATGCCGCAGGTGTACAGCCCGCGCTCGAACAGCTCCTCGGTGGGGACGATCACCTCGCCGGTCTCCTCGGCCACCAGGACCGCCTCGCGCATGCAATGCTCGCACGCGCGCAGGATCTCCTGGCGCGAGCCGTAGTTCACGGCCACCACCAGCGTCATGCCGTCGTTGTCGCGCGTCTTCTCCCACGCCTCGTCGAACGCCTCGCGGGTCTCGGCGGGCAGCACGCTCAGATCGCCGATGGTCATCACGCGCACGTGCTCCTCGTGCAGCCCGTCCACCTCGGCCAGCATGGTCTTGGCGAACAGATCCATCAGCCCGACGACCTCGTCCTCGGGCCGCTTCCAGTTCTCGGTCGAGAACGAGTAGATGGTGAGGTAGCGCACCCCCAGGTCAGACGCGCAGCGGATGGTCTCGCGCACCGCCTCGATGCCGGCCTTGTGGCCGCGCAGCCGGTTGAGCGCGCGCTTCTTCGCCCAGCGCCCGTTGCCGTCCATGATGACGGCGATGTGCTCGGGGATGCGGTCAACGTCGAGCGCCCCCAAATCCACATCGGACGGGGGCGCGGGGAATATGTAATCGAGCGGTTTGTTCATGATGACCTCACAGGTCGTTCGCACCACTAGTTCGTCCGTCCGAAAGGACGGACGAAGCAACTAGATCTCCATGACCTCGGCCTCCTTCTTCTTGAAGGAGGCGTCGACGTCGGCGATGTACTTGTCGGTGATCTTCTGGATCTCGGCCTCGGCGCGCTTGGCCTCGTCCTCGGGCAGGTTGTCGTTCTTGATGGCCTTCTCCACCGCGGCGTTGGCGTCGCGGCGGGCGTTGCGCACGGCCACGCGGCACTCCTCGGCAAAGGTCTTGCACTGCTTCACCAGCTCGCGGCGACGCTCCTCGGTGAGCGCCGGGAACGGCAGGCGAATGACCGAGCCGTCGTTGTTGGGGGTCACGCCCAGGTCGCTCTCCTGGATGGCGTGCTCGATGGCGCGCAGCATGCTCTTGTCCCAGGGCTCGATGACCAGCAGGTGCGCCTCGGGCGTCTTCACGCCGGCCATCTGGTTGATGGGGGTGGGGACGCCGTAGTAGTCGACCTTGATGCGATCGAGCACCATGGCGTTGGCGCGGCCGGTGCGCACGGAGGAGAAGTTGTCGCGCAACGAGGACAGGGCCTTCTCCATGCGCTCCTCGGCCTGCATCAGAATCTCGTCAACCATCGTGGTTCCTTTCCCTGGGCGCCTCCGGCGCGTCTCGTGTCGGCCCCTCCCGGCCGGCGCTTTCATCTCTCGTGCGGCGGCTCACGGCACGGGGCCGGGGCGCCACCGGGCGCGTTGCCCTATTCTACCGTGGTTCCCACGGCCTCGCCCTTGAGCGCCCGCGAAATGTTACCGGGCTTGGTCAGGTCGAAGACGATCATGGGCACGGCGTTGTCCATGCACAGCGACGTGGCCGTGGCGTCCATGACGTTGAGGCCGCGGTTGAGCACCTCCAGGTAGGTGATGCGGTCGAAGCGCTGGGCGTCGGGGTTGGTCTTGGGGTCGGAGTCGTAGACGCCGTCCACCTTGGTGGCCTTCATCAGGCAGTCCACGTCCAGCTCGCAGGCGCGCAGCGCGGCGGTGGTGTCGGTGGTGAAGTAGGGGTTGCCGGTGCCGGCCGCCAGGATGACCACGCGGCCCTTCTCCAGGTGGCGGATGGCGCGGCGGCGGATGTAGGGCTCCGACACCTCCTGCATGTTGATGGCGCTCTGCACGCGCGATATGACGCCGTGGCGCTCGAAGGAGTCCTGAAGCGCCAGGGAGTTCATGACCGTGGCCAGCATGCCGATGTAGTCGGCCTGGGCACGATCCATGCCCTCGGCCGATCCGGCCAGGCCGCGGAAGATGTTGCCGCCGCCCACGACCACCGCCAGCTGCACGCCGTCGCGCACGATCTCGGCGATCTGCTCGGCCAGGTCGTCGACCACCTTCGGGTCGATGCCGTAGCCCAGGTCGCCCGCCAGCGCCTCGCCCGAGAGCTTCAGCAGCACCCGGTCGTACTTGTATCCGTCGGCCATGAATCCATCCCTTCGTCAAGAAGCGTAAACCCTAACCGAACATTCTAACGGAAACCGGCCGACCGCTGAACCACGCCCCAGAAACTGCGGAAAGCGTAGGGCCTCCCTCGCGCCCAGCGCCCGGCAGCGCCCCCGCCGGGCACGGCGAGCGCCATGCCCGGATCGGCGACGGCAACCACACGAGCGTGCGAAGCCGCAGGTCGCCGCCGTCGCCCGCCTCACGGCGCAACCCTAGCGCGCGCCCGGCTGGCAGCTTTCGTAGAGGCCCAGAAAGTACTCTCGCGAAGGGGCGATCGAGAAATGCCGCTCGGCATACCCGCGCGCATCGGCAAAGCAGCGGTGCTTCTGATCCTCCGCCAAGAGAATATAGGACTCCATCGCCCTTGACAGCTCAGCCGCAAACGGATCGACCAGGCTGGAAAAGGACGGATCGAGCATCCGCCGGGTCTCGCCGACATCAGTCGCGATCACGAAGCACCCCGAGGCGACGGCCTCCGCGATCGTCTGCGACGGATAGTTGGTACCCTTCTGAAGCGCGCAAAGCACCTCGGCCTTCGGCAGGACCTCGCGAGGGCTCACATAACCCGGCATCGTCACGATGTCATCAAGGCGGAGATCCTCGATCTGCCCGCGGATGCGCTCCTCCTCCCAGCCGCAGCCGCATATGAGCACCTTGTAGCCGCTGGCCCTCAAGGCGTCTTGGCACATCTTCACGGCATCGACCATGAGCTGCGGGTTCTTCTGCTTGTTCAGCCGGGCGGCAATGAAGACGAAGAGCCTCTCCTTGGGCTGCGGGCGGTATGCCTCCAGGTCGGTGAAGGTCCCCGGGGTGCTTCCGACCAAGCAGCCCCTCCGCACCTTCTGCGAATAGAAGCTCAGCTGCTCCGGGCAGAGAACGTCCAGAACGTCAACGCGACGCAAGATAAAATCGAGCAGCCTCCCGCTCAGGAGAGACGCCGACGTTTTCTCCTCGATAAATCCCATGCTGTCGTAGAAGGTCACGCAATCCACCATCGAGAACAGAACCCTCTTCCCCACGGCATGCGCCCAGGCCGTGAGCGCGGCATTGAACCTGCTCGCGCCGTACACGTGGACGACGTCGACGTCCAGCCCTCTCAGCCTTCTCAATGCCTTGAGGCTGCCGCGTATCCGGGAGCCGTCCTCTACGGCGATTATCCTCGAGATATGCGACACGTCGCAATTGGCAAGGCTCAGCGACTCGTCCAAGAAGGCGCGCGAGCAGCCTCTCACGAGAAAGAACACCTCGTGCCTCTTCCCCGCCTCGTTGAGAACCCTGACGAGCCTCCTCTCAGCGCCCCCGAACCGCATCTTGCAGCTTATGACCAGCGCGATCTTCACAGCAGACCCCCATCCTCAACTCTCGCGCAGCTTCGACGACGGGGGCTGGCCCCCTCGATCGCCTGCAGCGCATTCCCCACGGCGTCGATCACGCATCGCTGGTCGGCATCCGACAGGTAAGGCCCCATGGGCAAGCTGACGACCGTGCGGCACAGGCGCTCCGTCTCGGGCGAGCCGAAGCAGACGACCTTCTCGTCCCAAGCCGCCTGACTGTGCAGGGGCTGCGGGTAATACGCCTGCGTGGGAACGCCCAGGTCGGCCAAGCAGGAGCGGAACGCTTCCCGATCGACGCGTTCCGGAAGCCGGACGGTATACTGCGCCCAGGCGCTTTCGAACCCATCGGGAACGACGGGCAGACCCAAGCCGACCTCCCCGAGCGCCCTCCCATACCGGCCGGCCGCCTCCCGAGCGGCATCGAGCTCGCGCTCGAACGCATCCATCTTGACCAAGAGCACCGCAGCCTGAAGGGCGTCGAGGCGACTGTTCATGCCGATCCGAGCGTTCTCGTACTTCGACGCGCCGGCCCCATGGGCTGCCAGGCTGCGAATCAGGGCGGCCCAATCGTCGTTGTCGGTAAATACCGCCCCGCCATCGCCCATGCAGCTCAGGGGCTTGCTGGGAAAGAAGCTCGTCGTGGAGATATCGCCGAGCGACCCCACCTGCCGCGAGCCGACGGCGCCGCCAAACCCTTGCGCGCCGTCCTCGAGCAGCAACAGCCCGCGCCGCTCGCACACCGCGCGCAAAGCGGGGTAATCGGCCGGAAGCCCGAACAAGTCCACCGCCACCACAGCCGCGAGCCGCGCGTCCACCTGCGCCTCGGCAGCGCTCGCCGCCTTCTCCAAGGAGGCAGGGGATATGTTGCAGGTGAGGGAATCCACGTCGACGAACACCGGGACCGCCCCCACCCTCGCCACGGCCTCCGCCGTCGCGAAGAACGTGAAGTCGGGAACGAGCACCGCATCACCCGGCCCGATCCCCCACGCCATGAGGGCCAGCGAGAGCGCATCGGTGCCGTTGGCGCACGTGACGCAATGGCGCGCGCCGACGTAGTCGGCGAGGCGCTCTTCCAAATCGCGCACTCGAGGCCCCCCGATGTAGCGTCCCTCGCCCATCACGGCCGCCACCGCCCTGTCGAGCGGGGCCCTCAAAGCCTCGTACTGGGCGCGCACGTCGCGAAACGGCATCATGGCGCGACCTCCCGCAGGCCAGCATCGGAAGCGGCGTAAGCGCGCCCGCACGCATCGCATCGCAGCGACTCGCCCAGGGTTTCCCCGCATTCGCAGACCCATCCCACCTGCCGGGCGGGAACGCCCACCACAAGCGCGTGCGCGGGCACATCGCGAGTCACCACGGAACCGGCTCCCACAAGCGCCCACTCCCCTATCACGTGCCCGCAGACGATCGTGGCGTTGGCGCCGAGGGAGGCCCCCTCGCCCACGAACGTGCGCACGCGGCCCACGCCCCGCCGCGTCGGGTCCTTCGGGTACTTCGACCGTGGCGCCATGTCGTTGGTAAAGACGCACGAGGGCCCGCAGAACACGTAGTCGGCCAGCTCCACTCCCTCGTAAACCGACACGTTGTTCTGGATCCTTACGGCATTGCCGACGACGGCGCCAGGGCCCACGTTGACGTTTTGGCCCAAGACGCAGTCGCGCCCAATGCGCGCGCCGCTCTGAATGTGGCAGAAATGCCAGATCGCAGTGCCCTCGCCGACGGACGCCCCCTCGTCAACGCAGGCGGTCTCATGCGCGAAGAAGCTAGCCACGCGGCCCCTCCCCCATATCGGTGCTCGAGAAATCCAGGAGGGGAAGCTTGACCGGCCGGCCCGTTTTCTGGCTCTTGTAGATCGCCAGCACCACCTCGAGGGCGTTGCGCCCGGCCACGGCATCGACCAAGGGACGGCGGCCGCTCTCGATGGCGTCGATCACGTCGGCGTAGAGCAGGCAGTGCCCGCTGCCGTACTCGTTGCGCACGTCTTCGTCCAGCGCGGCCGCATCGTCAAGCGCGCACCCCTCCACCCGCCACGTCTCGATGCGGTTCACCGCCAAGCCGCCCAGCTTGACGGTGCCCTTCTCGCCGAAAAGGCCGAGCGTCTCCTCCAAGTTGCACGGGTACACATTGCACGTTCCCTCGATGACGCCCACGGCCCCGCTGGAGAACGCGAGCACCGCAGCGCCGACGTCCTCGCCTTCGATAAAGCCGTGAAGGCGGTTCCTGGTAACGCCGTACACCTCCACGACATCGTCGCCCATCATCCAGCGAAGCAGGTCGATGCCGTGAATGCACTGGTTCATCAGCGTGCCGCCGTCTTGCTCCCAGGTGCCCCGCCAGGGCGCTTGGCGATAGTAGTCCTCAGACCGGCTCCACCGCACGCTGACGCTGCCGTGGGACAGCGTGCCGAGGCTCCCGCCCTCAACCGCCTCGCGCAGACGCCGCACAGCGGCATTGAAGCGGTTCTGATGGCAGACCGCGACGGTCGCCCCGCGCGAGGCGGCGCGCCGCACGATCTCGTCGGCATCGGCCATGGAGAGGGCGACGGGCTTCTCGATGATGAGGTTCTTTCCCGCATCGATGCAGTCGAGCGCGATGCGGGCGTGCTTGCCGCTTTCGGTGGCAATGGCCACCACGTCCAGCTCGGGATGGTCGCGCAGCATGGTTCGGTAGTCCGCATAGCGCTCAGCCGCGGAAAGGGCCTCGCATCCCACGGCGCCGGCCAGCCGCTCGATCTGCCCCTCCCGCACGTCGCACAGGGCAACCACGTCGAGGCCGTTTTTCAAGGCGGCTCGCAGATGGCTTGCCGCGATGCGGCCGCATCCGATGAGCGCATACTTCACTCGTTTTCCCCTCTCGTCCACGCGGGCGCTAGAGCGCGATCACGTTATCGCGGCAGGCGACATCGCGTAAGGCGTTCTGCGTGTCGAAGACCGCCTTCGCGTGAGCTCGCACGAAGTCGTAGTCGATTCCGCCATGGCCGCAGGTCACCATGACCAGGTCGGCGTCCTCCAGCGCATCCGCCGAAAGCGCCGGAAGCGAGCGTTTCTCCACGCCGCCGCAAACGCAGGACGCAACGTGCGAATCGAAGTAGGAGACCGAGACGCCGCGCCCCTCCAGGCATTCGATGACGCGCAGCGCGGGGCTTTCCCGGCAATCTCCGATATCCGGCTTGTAGGCAACGCCCAGAACGAGCACCTGCGCCCCCGCCGGCGGCACGCCCCGACCCTGCAGCAGCCGCACCGCGCGGTCGGCGCAATACGACGGCATCCGGTCGTTGACGCGGCAGGACTCCTCGATCAGCGAGGCCGAGAAGCCGCACTCGCGCGCCCTCCAAGCGAGATACGCGGGATCGACCGCGATGCAATGGCCGCCTACCCCGGGGCCGGGATAGAAGGGGGCGAAGCCGTAGGGCTTGGTCTTGGCCGCCTCGATGACCTCCCACACATCGATGCCCAGGCGCTCGCAGAGCATGGCCATCTCGTTCACAAGCCCGATGTTCACGCTCCGGTACACGTTCTCCAGCAGCTTCTCCGTCTCGGCGACGGCGGGGCCGGAAACCCGCACCACGCCGCCGTCCAGCACGGCATCGTATACCGCCGAGATGCAGTCGAGGGCCTCCTGTCCGATGGCGCCGACCACCTTTGGCGTGTTGGCCACGCCGAAGGCGGCATTTCCCGGATCGATGCGCTCGGGGCTGCAGCCCAGCAGGAACTGGGTTCCGCACGCAAGGCCGGAGCCCCTCTCGATAAGGGGAGCCACCAGCTCCTCGGTCGCGCCCGGGTACACCGTCGACTCCAGCGACACCATCGCGCCCTCCCTCAAGAAGGGGGCGACGGAGCGCGCCGCGCTCGCAACACAGGACAGGTCGGGCTTGCGGAGCCCGTCGAGCGGAGTGGGAACGCACAGCGCGACGAAGTCGCAATCGGCGACGGGAGAGAAGTCACCGGCGAAGCGCAGGAGCCCCTGCCGGGCAAGCTGCAGAAGATCGTCTCCTGACACATCCTCGATGTGGCTCTTGCCCGCGGCAAGCTGCTCGGCCTTCCCCTGATCGACGTCAATGCCGACCGTGACGAACCCAGCGCGGGCGATCTGCACCGCCAAGGGGAGGCCCACATACCCCATGCCCACCACTGCGCATCTGAGCTCGCGGGACGCTATGCGGGTTTTAACAGAATCGACAAGCATGGCTTTTCCCGGTACGCCGTCGGGCTAGGCCCGGCTTTTCAGCAGCTGACCAGGTACCCGCCCCCCGACGCTCGCGCCGAGCGTCGGGGGGGGGGCACGCGACCAGGACGTCGATTCCCCCCGATGCGCCCGCCCCGCGTCTTTGCTTACGACTTTTCAACAGCAGCTCGGCACGACGGCAGGCACGGTCTTCCGCGACATATTCTGTATGCGCGCGCATAAGGTCAACATCCTCCTTCGGTCTGGCGAAAACCATCCTCGAAAGAGGTACCTTAGCATTATGCCCACCTGTTAATCCTACGATTTCGCGTTTAATACCGTCATACGTTCGTTTTTGCATGTTTTTTTAGTAGCTATGTAGAATATATATTGACACAGCATACAAACGCCATCTATTCGGCATCGCCATAGAGCGCGAATCCACCGGAAAGGAGCTCTTCCCATGTGCACAAGCGTCAGATTCACCGATGATAAGGGCCGCATGTTCTTCGGCCGCAACCTCGACTGGTGCACGCCGTTCGGCGAGCGCGTGCTGGCAACGCCCGCGACGTTCGACCGCCCCTTCGCCTTCGTCGACGGCCCCGCGAGCCCGCACGCCCTCATCGGCATGGGAATCGTGAGCAAGGAGGGGCTGCCCCTGTTCTTCGACTGCGCCAACGAGGCCGGCCTGGCCATAGCAGGGCTGAACTTCCCCGGGTACGCTGCCTACGAGGACGCGCCCGTGGAAGGCAAGACCAGCATCGCCTCCTACGAGATGCCCCGATGGGTGGCGGCAAGCTTCTCCACCGTCGACGAGGCCGAGGCCGCCCTGCGTGACGTTGCCGTCGTGGGCGCGCCCATCGACGGCCTGGGCGTTTCGATGCTCCATTGGATCATCGCCGACGACACGCGCAGCATCGTCGTCGAGTACACGAAGCGCGGGATGGAGATCTTCCATGACGACCTGGACGTCATGGCCAACCAGCCCGGCTTCGACTACCACCGCGAAAACGTGCGCAACTACCTGGCCGACACCCCCGTCATGCCCGCAGACGCGAAGTGGCGCGAGCAGACGCTCTCCCCCTTCGGATCGGGCCTGGGGATGCCGGGGCTGCCGGGCGAGTACTCGTCCCCCGCGCGCTTCGTGCGAGCCGCGTACTTCAACGCGCACTACCCCGTGCAGTCGGGCGAGTCAGCCAACGTGAGCCGCCTGTTCCACACGCTCGCCGCCTGCGGCATGATAGAGGGAGCCGCCGCGATGGCCGACGGCGCCTACGAGGTCACCCTCTACACCGGGGGCTTCTCGGCCGCCACGAAGACGTACTACTACTCGACCTACGAAGATCCCGCCATCAAGGGCGTGACGATGGAGGAGGCCCTCGCCGCCGGCGACGGCGAGCACGTGGTCGAGGTGGCGCTGTAAGCGCCGGGAAGGTGCGCCGAAGCCTGGCCCCCGACTTCGGCGCCCAAGCTTCAACGAACATCGCCATGCATTGCTTGCCAACTAATATGCAATCTAATTCACATAATAACGTGAATTAGATTGCATCATGATACAATACGGCCATTAGCAGGCCGGCCAGAGGAGGCGAGACATGTCACCCGCCCCTACCGAAGAAAAGGTGGCCAAGTTCCGCGAGATGATCAATGCCACCGAGCGAGTGGGCGTCTCGGAGTTCGCCCGCTCCAAGTCTTGGCGCGAAAGGCTCCCCGAGGCAGGGTGCTTCGAGGTCGTCGATCGCAACAGCGTGGTCGGCTACATGCTCGCGCCCGATTATGCGCTAGCCCTCAGCGATCGGATAGCCGAGCTGGAATCGCAAGCCGAGGAAGCGCAGATCGCCACGATGTTCAAAGTACGAGAAGGGCGGAACGACCTGAAGGGTGGCGCCGACCTCAAGGCCAGCGCCTTGGACTACTTCGACCAGCACGCAGCCGCCTTGGGCAAGATCATCGATGGCGATTAGCAAGCGACTCATCCGCCAGGCAATCGAGTCGCTTTCGGAAATCGACGGCATTCTCATGGATCCCGCCAATCTCGTCGAGGATGCTTTTCTTCTGGCTTTCGCATTCCCCCACGACAACGATTACCTGGCCGCATGCGCAAGCACACGCCGCGCCCTCGAGCGCCTAGCAGCCAGGGAGGTTGACGCCAGCTCGCTGAAATACGAATTCGAAGGCTGGGAATCCTACCACTATCAGCACCGTGTGGGACAAGGCGTCAAGGCAACTTGCAGAATCATGTACCGCCGGACGCCCTCTGGCATAGAAGTCAAGGGCTTCGGGCACCGCCGAATTCCGGCAGACTTCTACGAGCGGATGGCAGCTGCTACGAGAAGAGCGCGGCAGCGCCCTGCGCGCTAATCCCGCCGGAAGAGGTCGCGGGTGTAGACCCTGTCGGCTACGTCGGCCAGCTCGTCGTCCCAGCGGTTGGCGATGATGAGGTCGCTGCGCGACTTGAACTCGCCCAGGTCGCGGATGACCTCGGCGCCGAAGAAGTCGGGGGCGTCGAGCGTGGGCTCGTAGACCACCACCGGCACCCCGCGGGCGCGCACCCGGCGCATGATGCCCTGGATGGAGCTCGCGCGGAAGTTGTCCGAGCCGCTCTTCATGGTGAGGCGATGGACGCCCACCACCGGCGCCTCGACGCCGGAGTACACGAGCGCCATCACGCGGTCGACCACCTGGTCGGCCACGAAGTCCTTGCGCGTGCGGTTGGCCTCGACGATGGCGCGGATGAGGCTCTGGGGCACGCGGTCGAAGTTGGCCAGCAGCTGCTTGGTGTCCTTGGGCAGACAATAGCCGCCATAGCCGAAGGAGGGGTTGTTGTAGTGCGACCCGATGCGCGGCTCCAGGCACACGCCGCGGATGACCTCCGCGGCGTCGAGCCCGCGCGTGGCCGCGTAGGTATCCAGCTCGTTGAAGAACGACACCCGCAGCGCCAGATAGGTGTTGGCGAAGAGCTTCACGGCCTCGGCCTCGGTGGAGCCCATGATGAGGACGGGGATCCCGCGAGTGCCGTCGGCGTTCTCGCGGTCGCGCTCGACGGCATCGGCGCCTTCGACGAGAAGCTCCGCGAAGTCACGCGCGGACTCCTCAAGCTCACCGGCGAACGCCGAGGAGCGCGGCACGCCCACGATGACGCGGGAAGGATGCAGGTTGTCGTAGAGGGCGCGCCCCTCGCGCAGGAACTCGGGGCTGAACAGGAAGCGCCCCTGGGGATAGCGCGCCGAGAGCTCCTCGGCGTAGCCCACTGGCACCGTCGACTTGATGACCATGACGGCCGTCGGGTTGGCCTCGAGCACCAGCTCGACCACCTGCTCGACGTAGCGCGTGTCGAAGAAGTTGCGGTCGGGGTCGTAGTTGGTCGGCGTGGCAATCACCACCATCTCGGCATCCCGATAGGCCGCCGCGCCGTCAAGCGTGGCCGCGAGCGAGAGCGGCCGCTCCCCCGCAGCGGCCTGGGCAAGCCAGGCCTCTATCTCCGTATCGACGATAGGGCTCTCCCACCGAGAGAGCGCCTCCACCTTGGAAGGCACCACATCCACCGCCACGACCTCGTTACGCTGCGCCAGGAGCACAGCCAGCGAAAGCCCAACATACCCAGTACCCGCTACTGCGATTTTCATGAATACCGCCCTCCTATTTGATTGTCAAAGTTCTGCGAAACAACCTTAAATTTGATCTCAAAACACTCTGTCGATCGAAACCCTTGCCGATTCGGGCGACAACGACAACGTCATCACGTTTGCCCCAATAGGATTTCCCCCAAAGAAAACATCTTCTCCTTGCGATTTATCCCAAAGTAGCCAATTCCCATTATTCTGATAAAACCCAACTAGATCATCACGGCATATAAGCATTCCGGCATGCCCAGAATCTCTTATAAGCTGGGAAACGAGCGTCGACAATGTTGCCCCCCACCCATGGCCTTTTTTCTTGCTGGCTACGCAAACGCAGCCTAACCCAAGGATGTCGCTCGTGCATCCATTGATATCCAGAACTACCTCTGACAAGGTGCAGTACCCCGTCAAGTCATCGCCTGCCCACAAAAGACAGTGCCAATCATGTACGCCCATATTTTTCTTGAGCCACTCTCGCTGGGACTCCTCTCCATATGGCCAAGACTCGTTCTTCAGATCGATAATCTTCCGAAGAAGACGGTCATCTGCATCTTGGTGCTGAAGCATCTCTAAAACGACGCCCTTTAACCTAACCATAAAGCCTCCGATTCAGCATTTCCGCAATTGCTCACCTAGCTACAAGAAAAGCCGTGGATTTCATCTCGCTCGACCCACCAGCCACAAGGCAATGCCACAAAACGAGAGGCGAACTCATCGACTCCAGGAAGGCTACACTCCCTGCCCCCAAAAATAGAGTATTGGCTTAGATCGGCGTGCACCCCTGAGGCCCAAAAGCCCCGCGATCGACTCTCCTCAATGAACGCCTTTTTCTGCTCGGCCAAAACCCCGAATACCCACCAGCTCGGGGCGGCATCTGCAGATCCAACTGGTTGAACATTCTCAGAAACAAGCACGCTCTTCCAGGCATCAGCGTTTTCCTTCTGTTTGTTCAGGAGTTCTTCCACATACTCCATCTGCGATAGTCCAATAAAAGCATTAAGCTCACTCATCTTTGCCGAAATGCCCGGCAGCAGAACATCGCACGACCCGTCTATCTCACCCATGCTGTCCCTAAACCTCGAGCGATCAACCCCGCAATCGCGAAGAAGCCTCGCCCGCTCAAATAACTCTTCGTCGTCAACAACAACCGCACCGCCATCAACTGTGTTTGGAATTCTTACGGGCCCAAAGGAAAAGACCGTCGCGTCCGCTCCAGACGCCCCGATGGAACGATCCCTGTACTGTGCCCCAAAGGCTTCGATGCCGTCATCTATCACCTTCACGCCATAGGAATGAGCGACTTCATTTATCTCGTCTATACGTCCTGGATATCCGCAAAAATGATTATGAATCACAGCCTTTGTTTCTGGCCCCATGCACCTCTCCACACTCGCAGGATCAAGAGTGCCCGTGAGCGGATCTACGTCTGCCCAAACCACACTTACTCCAGCTGCGCGCACAGGGAGCAACGAGGCAAGGCACCCCATAGGCGAAGCAATAACTTTATCGCCAGCTCCTACGCCAATTGTCGCCAACGCTACATATATCGCAGAATTAAATGAATTGACCGCTACCACTCTTTCGCTTCCAACCCACCTGGAAAGTGAGTCCTCAAAGCGACGCATTTTGCTGCCGCCACTTAAGTTGCCCGACTTCACAACGTCAAGAAAGTCTTGGCCCAACTCGGGCATATGGGGCTTTAGCAACGGTATCGTCACCATCCAGCCCTTACCGCCTCAACGATCTTCTCTCGCTCTTCATCACCAACCCACCACCCGCAAGGAATGTGAACATAATTCGAATACCACTCATCCAAACCGGGTAGGTCGCATCTTGAATTGGAAAAGACGCTATGGGTGTCGCTCCTATGATGGAGAGGAGACGACTCAATTCCACGTGCCCGCATTGCCCGAATAAAGTCATCACGACGATCAACCTTCATCGTATAAAGCCAATACGAGGGCTTCGTATCGGCGTAATACGGAACCGTGGTCACCCCCGAAATGCCCAAAAGCCGCTCGTCGTAGTACCTTCCGTTAAGAATGCACGATCCTACATTGCCTTCCACATGATCTATCTGAACAAGACCCATCGCAGCCGTCACATTATTCATTGCGTATTTGTAGCCGATGCGCTTTATGTCATTGCCAAGTCGGCTTACCCCTTTATCAAGACCAAACCAACGTAGCCGTTTCGCCTCAGAAACAAGAGAGGGATCCTTGACAGCTATCCCCCCTCCATCAACCGTCGTCATTTGCTTGATGGCCTGAAACGAAAAGCATGTAAAAGCCGAGTTAGATCCAATAGGCTTTCCCTCAAACTGAGCCAGCAAGGCATGTGCATCGTCCTCGATTACGGGTATATTAGATGCCTGAGAAATAGCATTTATGGCCCGCATATCGCAGACCATTCCCGCATAATGAACGACAACGATTGCCTTCGTCCGTTCCGTTATCTTGCTCCTAATGGAGTTAGGCGAGATGAGCCCCGTCTTAGGATCGACATCCGCCCAGACGATCTTGGCACCCGTCTGCGCAATAACCGTATTGGTGGGCTCAGCGGTCATCGGAGTACTAATAACCTCGTCTCCAGGCTCTATTCCCGCCAAGCATAATGCTATGTGAAGAGCCGCCGACCCCGAATTAAGCGCTATGAAATTCTCATTTTCAATAAGAGTGCCGAAGTTCTGCTCGAATAAGGAAACCGTATCACCAGTCGCAATGTAGCCACTATATAACTCTCGCTCAAGTGCCGGCATGAGCTCTTTTCTCTCGGGAATAAATGTTTTAACGAGGGGGATCATCCTCCGCACCTTCCTTTCAAAAGGAGATCGCTACGCCTGGGAAAACTCGTCCTCAGCAAGCTTCCCCTCAAGCGCAAGCCTGACATAGGACGAGGTCATTATCTTCTCCACGGTTCTATCGACATCGAGGCGATCCGTGTTGTGACTCGTGTACGATTCGTCAGCCATAGTGCGAACCTCACCAGTTTCTATACGTCGATCGTAATTGAGGTCGCGGGTATCGCTCCTCACACGGAAATACCTTCCCATGTCTTCCGAGCGCAACCGCTCCTCGCAAGTCATCAGCGTTTCAAAGAGCTTTTCGCCATGGCGGGGGCCTATGATTTTCACATCCGTCTGACCGAATATCTTCTGCACTGCCTCGGCAAGCACCCTAATAGTCGAAGCCGGCGATTTTTGAATGAACAGATCGCCAGGCTCAGCATTTAGGAATGCGAATTCCACCAGATCAACCGCTTCATCTAGGTTCATAAGAAATCTTGTCATCGCTGGGTCTGTGATCGTAAGAGGCATTCCTTTGCGAATTTGCTCGATGAACAGAGGAATGATAGATCCTCTGCTGCACATTACGTTGCCATATCGAGTACAGCAAATCGTGGTGCGCCCAGCGCCATTTCTGGCATTGGCGTAGATAATGCTCTCCATCATCGCCTTGCTCTTTCCCATAGCATTTATCGGATAAGCCGCCTTATCCGTGGAAAGGCACACCACGCGCTCAACGCCCTCATCAATGGCTGCATGCAGAACATTGTCTGTCCCAATTACATTGGTGCGAACAGCCTCCATTGGAAAGAACTCGCAACTAGGCACCTGTTTGAGCGCCGCTGCGTGAAACACATAGTCAACACCATGCATCGAATCTCTTACGCTTCTCTGGTCCCTAACATCTCCGATGAAATACCGCACTTTTTCTGCGCATTCCGGATGCATCAACTGCAGACGATGTCGCATATCATCCTGCTTCTTTTCATCACGAGAAAAAATTCGTATCTCCCCTACATCGGATTCAAGAAAGTGCCTAAGCACCGTATTTCCAAAACTGCCGGTTCCCCCGGTAATCATGAGCGTTTTCCCTGCAAAATGACTGGAGTCCTTCATCTCAGCTCCTTCCTCTTTCGTTTTCAAAGTTCACAACTAGCCTGGATACAGCAAACAGATCCACACCCAAATCCGGAGGCCTTGCACGGGTCCCGTCATCTCTGTCAGAGAATAGAGAGGCCTCAAAAAAATCCGCCATGCCAGATCTCAGCACAAACATCCGACAAACACCAATCGCTTTAAAAGGGCCGCCAGACCATTTCGAAGTGAAGCCATTCGTCTGCTTTCGGCATTTCGCGACTTACGCCCAGCCGTTAATCGGAAAGACAAATGAGGGCTTCTATCTAATCTTGCGCCCAACGATCTCCAATGCGACATCCTTCAGATAGAAAAAGTTCTCACTTTTTATAAGCCATGAGAGCAACGAATAGATCCCGGCTCCGATTAGTATCTGCAGGGGAATTCTCATAGCCAAATTCCCAACCAGCATCGCCGCGCCCCGAATGCCACAGATCATCAGAAGGCTAACTGGGAGAGACTCGATCATGTCTTTTACCTGATCCCCATACGAATAGCCTAAATGTTTCTTTAGAAGTGGCATATTAATCAACGAGGAAATCACCTGGCTTGCCAGCAACGAGAAAGCAAGGGCCATCGGGTCGCCCATAAAATAGACAAAGCCCGCTATTATGATCAATCCAGCCAACTTTTTTAAAATTTCTAGTTTTAGAAATATCCCCGTCTTCCCTAAAGCCTTGAAGGCCTGAATCGCGCAAGTCTGAACCGGCTGAAAAGCCCAGACAAAACACATGACGTAAAGATATGGAACCACCCCAACCCACTGCTCGGTATAAAGCACGACGACAATCTCATAGCCCATTGCCCCCAACGCGCCTAGCAAGGGGTATACCGTGTAGTTCATCAGTCGAACTGACTTTCTGAGCATCAGTCGCACGCAATCAACGCTTTCATTTCTCTCGGAAAATACGGGGAACAAAACCTTAGATACTGCAGTCGTAACGCTCCCCAGCAACATTTGCGGCAAATTGTAGGCACGCGTATAGAAGGCGACCTCCGTTTTCTGAAATAGCTTTCCAATAATCAAGCTGTTAAGGCTTGAGTACAGCGAGTTAAGGAAATCGACGCCCATAAGCTTCCAGCAGTACAGAAACATCTCTTTCGCAATGCCCAGATCCATCCTGAGCTCAACGCGGAAGTTGATCGCACGACACAAAACTATCGTAGAAACAGCCGTCTGAATGGAGACGCTCAGCAATAGAGCCCAGACGCCCAAACCAAAAACAGCGAGCGAAATCGAAACAAGCGCCGAGGCAATTACGCCCACAAGAGTTGCTTTGTAGTTTTCCCTGAAAAGCATTTTTTTTGAGATATATGCAAAAGGAATGGATTGGATCCCCTGCAATATCAGCTGGATGGCTGTTATGCGCACATAGACCGTTATCTCCTCAGCCGAATAGTAATCCGCGAGAAGGGGAGCTGAGATAAATAATACAGAATATAGAACCAATGTCAGAATAAGCGTCGCCCAAAATGCCGTTGAGTAACAGCGAACATCATCCATCTTTGAATAAATTAAGGCGCTAGAGAAGCCAGATGGAAGAACAACCGCAAGAATATTAACGATGACGGTCACTACGGTTGCAATTCCATAGACTTCGGGAACGATTAGTCGCGCCAGAATTACCGACACAACAAAAAGAACAACCTGAGAGCAGAGGCGCTCGACAACCGACCACCCTACATTGGAGACGATTGATCTACTATCTTTCCCCATTATCAGAGACCCTCAGATCCAATGCGCTAATTATACGAGGGATACAATCCATGATGCGCTCATGGACAATATTCGCAGCTTCGGCGGCGGAGCAGACGCCCGAGGCAACGTATCGATCATCGCCCTTTCGCTCTCGAATAGCGGATCGCACCCGATAAAACGGCTTTGCTATCGAGGAATTGTTCTTCAACACGTCTTTTATAAAGCGAATTCTGCGCCGTTTTCTCATTGACAGCACGAGCTTGCGTACTTTCCTGCCATCGCATTGGCAAGAAGACAAGCATGCTTTTATGGCATCGCTGTATCTTGGGTTCTCAGCTAGACCATACGCCGCAATGTGCTCCACTGAAAAATGCTTTTTAAGATCAGCCCTTCCCATATCGACTAAAGCATGCATCGCAGAGTCCGCCCAAATATTGGCCCCACAATAGTATCTGGGAACTAATTCATCCCACTCGTATTCTTGTCCTACAAAATGAGGGGCATCCTCCAACCTGCCAACATTTGTCTTATTAAGCGAATCTCCTGTTGTACTTTGCCTGCATGCGCCAAAAATAGTCAAGGGAACGTCAATGCAGATGAGATTATCAAGCAAGAGCGCGAGCGAGACGCTTAAGTAGATATCCGGCGACAAACCCCCGCAATATCGCCCGGTACGCTTAAATATCTCATCGAATAAACGTCGACGGACAAGTCCGTGATAAGCTTTGGGTATTTTCGCACTGGGCAAGTCAAGGCAGCCTGATCGCAGAAAGCTGATTAGCTCATCTTCGACATTTACTACAGATACCGATGTAGAGAACCGATTCAAACTTAAGCGGCTAGACATATACCCATTTGCTGCGCTAGGCCATACATATGAGGCCTGAGCGCCAAACTTTACCGCATCAACCCCATTCCCTAACGCCCATTCAGCTATCATCAATAAGTCGGGGAGAATTGCATCGTCGTCGCCGACGCAGCAAACATACTCCCCTTCGCTCAATTCTATTGCTTTTGCATAGTTGTCAACACCAGGGATGCGCTCGGCTATATACAGGTATTTTACATTCCTCTTGCCGGCTACCTTCTCCACTTCATCCCTCAAGCTGTCATTATCGCTATTATCCGTAACGACGATTTGGATGGCATCGTTTGAATTTGGGAAATTCGCTATCTGCTCAATTAGACCTAGCGCATATTTCTGACGATTCCTTGTGGGAACAACAACGGAAAGCAAGTATCTACCGCTCATCTCGCCTTTGTGCATAGCCTTACTCATCTGGCATTCCCGATCGTCAGCCTATTGTCAAACATCCCAGTTTTCGCATCGTCAATCCTCCACAGAGCTCCGATGCGTTCATCATACACAGATGGCTCAACTCTAAAAAAACCGCTACCACTCGTAAAAGTCATCTCTCCGAAATACACCCGGCCGCTCACACAATAGAGATCTACTCGAACATGCGAAAAACCTGTCGACAGCTTTCTAGCTATTTCCAGCATCAACTCCAATTCTTTCGGTTTTTCGGGAAGCGTCTCCGGCTCTTTCGTTGAAGCATCTCTCCAGTCAGCTTTAGTCCAGTCGGTATTCAGAGTGAGCTCCGTATGATTTGTGCTTCGGTCATCAGTTACCCATATGTACTCGGGCTTTCCATTAAAGCAAAGGAACTTATAGTCAGTAGGGTCGGATCCACGCTCCCCGATCAACAATTTCTCGGCAATAATTTTCGGCGGAATACTCATGTACTGAGCCTCGAAGGTCTCCCATCCAAAATCCATCTCCAGCCAAGCATCAAGCTGGCTCCTCGCCAACTGAGCATCAATTTCTCCTTTGTCGCGTACAATGATGTTTGTTCCGCAAGCATTGTTTGTCTTGAGTACGAAGGACGAGGGTAGTGCATCGAAATCTATCTCATTGGCATGATCCCAACACCCATACAGAGGAATGAGATACTCTTCCCCTATCCTTCCCTCCACCCACGATCGAACTGCATATTTATCCGATAGCGTAGTCTTCTCTTCGTCCAGGTCAAACAGCTTGGTCCACTGTATTTTCTCAGTAAACGTCTCTGGCTCATCGAGGTTGAGGTGCCTGCCAGTCATCTCAAGGTATCTTCTCTGCAAATCATCGACAATTTCCGATGTACTCATTTTTTTATGTCTATTAATAATCTCCTGCTTCTTTCGCAAACGATGCCTAAATTCGATTGACTTAATGATGTTCGAAGAACCAAAAATAACCATTTATTTTCCCCGCTTCCAAGAGAAACCCAATAAGCCCGCAAAGACCAATTTGATTGCGAGAAGCACTTTTTGAAACGATCCTGAATCCCTGTGATCGCCATGAGACAAGCAGGCATACCGCAGACTCGAGCAGTCTGCATTTTTTACTGCAAAATACTTCACCAAATCAGATCGTCTCTTAAATTTTTTCTTGGGATAGTCATCAAGCGCCTGGTAAGAAAAGCTTTCTTTGAACATTACCCATACCAGACGCGACATATCCTCATCATTGATCGATGCGTAGAATGAGTAGAAGAATGCGTTAAGCGCTAGCGAGTTAAAAGCCTGAAACGCCTCATCATCAGTCTCGATCATCTGGCTGCAGCGAGCCCATACCTCCTCTAGGGCCTTTATGGCGCACTCTGGATGCTTCCCCCTCTTGTCCTGAAGGCTTTCGCCGAGATACATGCGGTAATCGATTAAGCATTTGCGAAGAACGTAGATCTTTTCTGCATATATGGCAGCTGATACGGAAAAACACACATCGTTGTTAACCGGGAGGCTCTGAAAAAGGATATTGTTGTCTGCCAGAAAGCTTCGTCGGAAGCATTTGTTCCAAGGAACGGTTCTGACCACATCGAATAGCTCTGCACCGAATTTGCTGCGGGAATAAAGACCTTGCGGGAAAGCGTCATAAGAAATATATGGGCTGCGCACTCCGTTCCGGCAGTCAATTGCCGCAGCCTCGAAAATGCACATGTCCGCGCCCGATGAAGACATAACGGAAACAACAGACTCGAACAATTCTCTATGATACACGTCATCGCCGTCCAGAAACATCACATAATCGCCTGTTGCGCAAGCCAGCCCTCTATTTCTGGCAATAGCGGATCCTTGATTATCCTGTTCGATTACAGAAACAGAATCACATGAATGGAATGCATTTCGAAAAGCAGAGGCAGTTCCATCCGAACTTCCGTCGTCTACGACAATAATCTCACATCGGCTATACGTCTGAGACATCACCATCTCTGCGAGCGAGTTCGCATATCGTGCTGAGTCATGCACTGGAATAATTACCGACAGAAGCTTAGTGTCCATCGTGCTGCTACGCTTCGCTTCCGAATAGAATGAGAGGAGACGCCATTGAATATGGCATGATTCCGTGACCATTTGATGCGAGAGACGCATATAGCGCATAGGCGCAAATAACAAATATCCCCGCAAAAATGAATTCACGAGATCTTCCCGGGGCGTTTTTGTAGAGAATAGCAAAGAATGCTATCTGATAAACCGAGAAATAGAGAGCCGCTCGATCAAGATACGGAGATATCACGTTTAGCGGCTCTAAGCATATTCCAAATATGGCAATCGCGGCAATGAACCTTGAAATCGTATCAGGAAGCAAACTTCTCCGATAGCCTCCGCCCCGTGACAACGAAAACGCAAGAAAAATGAACAGTAGTTTGATCAGGGCCATTAAGCCGGTTCGGCCCGTCTCCTCCTCGATCAAGTATTTCAAATAAGAGGAAAGAGCCCCTGAATTGAGCAAAAAGAACCCTGCAACCACAATAAGTAACGGCATTGAGAGGGAAAAGAGAAGGGCCAGAGTTCGGGCGTTACCTTTAAGCTCCTTAAGCTGAAAGGGAATCAAGGCTAGTAGTGCCAATGCGATAATTGAGGTCTTATGAATCAGCATGCAGGCAAAAACAATTACGCAGTATTTCGCATATTCTCGGCGAAAAAAGTAACGGGAGGCCCAGAAGAGTACTGCCAGAACGATAAACTGGCGAAACGTATTCATGGTATATGGCAAGTATAGTGAGCAGAGCACGAACACCCCCAATGGGAAGCTGAGCTTGTCACGGAGCTCCCATAACCGCATAACAAAGCAGGAGTAAGTGATTGCTGCCGCAATAATCAGAACGTAGCTATACGTGGCGCCCAAAGACGAGACGAATCTCATCAGCCATAGAAAACCAGGCTCAACGCCAAACACAAGCGGCGAATTAAAATGATTGTAAAAATGTCCCGTGTCAATTCCGACGTCTATTGACCTGAGCCCCACAAATACGGCCAGAATCAAAATAATGATAGCTGGATAGCTGCGACTTTCGTGGCCCTCGCCCAAATAAGCTACAAGACAGCAGGCTGCAACGACGACAACATACACGAGCGTCGATTCAGGATATAGCAGAATACTGTTTGACACGCTTTTCTTTCTTTTCCACGAAAACCGGAATGCTAGTTAGATTTCAGAAATTCTTTTGCCCCTCGAAGCATGGCCGACATCGCCCCAGATAAGCGAATTTCTTTCTGAACATCTCTTGTTTTCAGAGCGTGCCTCAATGAGATCGCAGGGTGAAGCATACCGCCAACAGCCGCATGCAGCGCCCCTCGATCATAGTAATACTTCTCTGTATATCCTTTAAACCAGCTAGACTTCGAAAAGTCCACAGTGCCGATGCAGTCAGTGCATGTATAAATGCGCAATCCTGATTTTAGGCAATCATGGAAAAAAACCACGTCTTCACCGCAAGAGTAGCGTGACCCTCCCCCAAAAAGCGTTGAAAATGAGATCGTTTTCTTCTCAAGAGCCGACCTCCGTGCAGCGCACCGAGCAATGCCGTATCTCATATAACTCAAGCCAGTCACTCTCTTGTTCTCGGCAATATCGAGCTTCGCTCTCTCGCCATTGCCGGTTTGTCGCAAATTAAACAAAAGGAGGTCAGCATCAGGATTTTTCTCGAAGGCGCCCAAAATAACTTCCTCTAGATTATCTACATAACAACAGTCATCATCACAAAAAAGAACGATGTCTCCCTGTGCGCGATTCAAGGCCGTATTTCGGCTCAGCCCAACCCCTCGTTCACCACAATCGAGCCAGATATACCCTATTCCGGCAATTTCGCCCTTTGTCGCGCCATACTTATCGCATTGGTTCACAACAAGCGCTTCGTTGCGAACGTTCATACGAGCGAAGAGGCTGGAGGGACTATTCTCCATAGTTGATATAAGCAGCTGAAGTTTTAACATCTTCTCGTCCTTTTGTTGGGCATCGCCAGACAAATCAGCGTCCAACGCCGACAACAAGCACTCATCATCGTCCCAAATACCCACTCGGCTTTGCAGATGTCACCTTTGCCTCCTGTCGAGGATAGCGAGAAATCTGCGGATGACCTTCAGCCGTCGTCTGCGCTCCCTCGATATATTGCGGACGACCTTCTCTTTTTACTAGCTCATAAGGATCTTCTGCCGAGTCAATCGTCCACATGCTACCGAGCAGCTCGTCGTATTCAATGGGGTCGATGCGCTCGAATCCACTCCCATTGGTGAAAGTCATCTCCCCAAAATATGGGCGGCCATTTATTTCGTATAGATCAACTCTAACGTGAGGAAAACCACTCGACAAAATCTTCGCCAATTCGATCATCTCGTCAAAGCTCTGAGGCTTTTCAACATCAACCTTTTCCGGATAATCGCACTGGTTCCATGATTGAAGTTCCCAGCGCAAGTTATATACAGCCCTCGCATGATTGGTGTTCCTGTTAACATCCACCCAAATATACGCAGGCTCTCCATCAAAACAGAGAAACTTATAGTCTCTTAGATCAGATTCACCCTCTGCGGGTTTCATCAGTTCCTCGGCTATAATCCTTGGGGCAATATCCTTGTATTGCAATTCGAAACTGTAATAAGCGTAATCCATGAAAAGCCAGTCATTCAGCACCCTTTTTGTTTTACGCCAGTCCATCTCTCTCTTGTCACGAACGAGTATATTCGTACCTGATGCATTGTTAGTTTTAAGAACAAATGCCTGCGGCAACTCATCAATGTTGATTTCGTCAACGCTTTCCCAAACCCCAAGCAGCGGGATCAAATACTCAGAACCTATCTTGCGTTCAACCCAATCACGCACAGCATATTTATCGCTTAGAAGGGTGCTCTGATCCGAGCAACCGTACAACTTTACCCATTGAATCTTCTCTGTATACCTTTTCGGGTCAGACAAATCTAACGGTAGCCCAATTCTCTTTCTGTACATCTTCCCTAATTCGGAGACAATCGCTGAGACACTCATTTCACGATGTTTCTCTATCTCCCTTTTTTGGTACACCCTCTTAAGCTTCGAATACAAATTCGGAAAATCCGTCCTCAGTAAATGTTTGATGCGCATGTGGCTTATTTCACCATCTCAGTTCGAATAGGTTCTCTTCTAAACTACCAAAACGGCATACCTAACAAAGCATTTGCAGCTAAACAGAAAAGGAAGCCTCTCTACCTTGCGATAAAGAAACCAAACTCCCTTGGCAGCTTTGCACTTTTCGCTTGACAGAGATCCGGAAACTCGACGATACGAGCAAAGGACATCACTCATTCTATAGCAAATATGATCATTTTCTAAAACCTGAAGCCAAGTCGCCGCATCTTGTCGTCTTCTTAAATTAGGCATGACAAGGCAAGACCTGCCCGTCTTTTCTGTATCCACCATGATTCCGACTGTCTGCAAAAGATTATTTAACAGGAATCCCCTGTAATCGGTTCTCTCGAGCATCTTAACTGTCTTGTCAAGATCCATTCCACTCCCATCAATGACCCTGCACGAAGCGCAAGAGAATGCGCTACTGTTTTCCACCATAAACATTACCTGCAGTTCTACCTTTGTCGGATCCCAGACATCATCAGAATCGAGGTATGTGATATACCGACCTGAGGCCATGTCCGATGAGCTGTTGCGAGCAACTGCGACACCGGAATTCTTTGAAAGGAGTCGATGTTTAATCCATCCATCTTTTTTTGAGTATTCTTCCAGAATGGCCACCGTATTGTCGCTGGAACAATCATCTGTGATGCATAGCTCCTAATTTCTGTAAGTCTGAGATAAGACTGAGTTAATGGCTGCTTCTAAATGCTTGGCAGAATTGCAGGTAGGCATGATAATCGACACCAGCGAATCAGCGACCATCAACCCGTCCCATCCAATTTAGACGCCATATAGATTCTGAAACAGTGAGGAGGAACCGCGAAACGCCGACAAACACATCAACAGGCGAAACGCACTCTGTTTTGAGCCAGCGTTTCGCCTTCCTCTCTAGATCCGAGTGTTTGATGTCAGTTTTGTCTCGACAGAGATAGTTCATTTCACATCCATGTGCGGCTTTAAGGACAAGTGAACGAGGAAGAGATTCTAGGTCTATCTGCCTCACGTCCGTCCAGGACCCTCCGCAAAGTGGAATGAGTATGCCCTCAAGCCTCTTCGAAGTAACATATTCTCTTACGACATACTTATCAGAGCATTGAGCAGCTAAAGTCTGATCTGTATTGAGCTCCAACCAGTTGACCAAATCTGCAAGCGTGGCAGGCGCCCGCAGATCCAACTTTCGACCAAAGCGAATACGTGCGTCAAACTTTTTTGCGAACTCAACTCCCGTCACCGAAGCAAGACCGTTAAGCGCTACACGGTAAATATTTTTAATGAGGCCAGATGAAGTCATACGATACTTAGAAACGATCTTTCTTGCCCGACCGAATGAATTTAAGCCCCTCGCTAAAAAAGGCGACGGGTGAGCAGGCAAGCGCCTTAAAGGCAAATAATGCGCCCTTGGCCAAAGCACCGCTCCGTATTGACGAAAAAGCAAGTACAGCATTGTGCCGAAACTCTATATACCTCACATCCTTTTCTGGCAACTGCGGATAATAAGTACGCACAGCATCATGACGGGCTTCCTCGCCAACAATCTTGTTTTCCCCCAACGACAACCGCTCCCCATCATGAAGTCGCTGGTGGACATGGACTCCAGGCATGTACCCTATCCTTGCACCCGCCTCAATACACCGCAGCATCAGCCACCAATCTTGCCCTGTAGCAACCTCCCCGAAACCATCCGTCCTCTCAAAGAGGGATCGTTTGAGCATATATATTGCTGTCGGGGATATAGGAATAAGCAGATGAGCGCGAAGCAATCCCTCTTTTGAGAAGTCTTGGCAGTGGTCTAGCCGACGAGACTCAACAAGGCGACCACGCTCGCTGTACCAAGCTATATCCTGCCAACTCATCTCATATCCGCCACTTTGCATAAAAGCAAGCTGAGTCTCGATCTTGTCAGGCAGGAAAACATCATCATCATCCAAAAAGGCCAGGTATTCCCCAAGAGCCTCCTTGCACGCTATATTTCGCGCACGCCCGCCCCCAACCTGGCCAGAAGTGTGAACAGCTCTAACGCGACTATCCATTTTGCGATAGACGGAGATAATGCTTTCTGTACCCACGTCATAATCGGAGCATAAGACATTATCGTTAACTACGATGATCTCGAGATTCTTATAACTTTGGGAGAGAATGGAGTCCAGTGCGTCCGGCAATCTATCTGGTCGCTTGAAGGTCGGTACAACCACACTGACCAACGGGTTGGCTTCAGAAGCAATAATCTCGCCCATCTCCTACTGCCCCCTCAGCATGGCCTTGAAGGTTCGCGCGAAGACGCGGGCGTCCAGGCCCGGGCTCGCGTGGCGCACGTAGAACAGCTCGAGGAGCTGGCGCTCGCCGTCGGCCCAGGTGGCGTCGTTGCGCGCGGTCACCTGCCACCAGCCGGTGATGCCCGGCTTGCAGGAGAGGAACTCGTCGCGCGCGTCGCCGAACTCCCGGGTCTCATCCTCCGTCACCGGGCGCGGGCCTATGACCGACAGGTCGCCGGCCAGGACGTTGAGGAACTGGGGCAGCTCGTCGAGGGAGGTGCGGCGCAGCAGGCGCCCCACCCGCGTCACGCGCGGGTCGTCGTCGAGCTTCTGCTCGCGCCTCCACTCCTCGAGCTGCTCGGGGGTCATGTAGCGCTCGGGCGCCTCGTGGGCGTCGGCGACCATGGTGCGCAGCTTGAGGATGCGGATGGGCCGCCCGCCCTGGCCGACGCGCTCCTGGCGGAAGATGGGGCTGCCCGGCGAGTCGAGGGCGATGGCCGCGCAGGCCAGCGCCACGGGCGCGGCGAGGACGACGCACACGGCGGCGGAGAAGGCCACGTCGAAGGCGCGCTTGGCGGCCAGGTAGGCCCGGCCTCCCTTGCGGGGCGCGGCCACCGTGGGGTCGGGCGGCGGCGCGACGAAGCGCCCGTCCACGATGACCGGCACAGCGGGGCATCCCTCATCCGCGTTAAATCCAGCCTTCCCCAACTCGGGCGTGCAAACAGGCGGGCGCGCAGAGCCGGTTTCCGACCTGGCATCGTCTTCGCGGTAGTCTATCTCGTTGTCGAGCAAGGCTTCTATGGTTCTTGTTCTTCGGGTGCCCCGGTGGGGCGGTCGTGCTTTAGGGGGATCAGCGTTGGCGGCGAACTACCTCCAGGCCCATGGGCACCTCGACGTCGCGGCCGAGGATGCGCAGTTCGAGCACGGCGGTTCGCTTGCGGCGGTTGATGCGCTTGACCTGGGCCTCCTTGCCCACCAGCGGCCCGCTCACAATGCGGACGATGCCGCCTTCCACCACCGCTCGCGACATGTCCACCACGCGGTGGCCGCGATGCGTGAAGGCGTCAATCCAGGCCACCTCCTCGTCGTCGAGCGGCAGGAACTCGCCGTCCACGTCGAGCAGGCGCGCGAAGTCGGGCAGCGCCAGCAGGTGCCCGTGCAGGCGCTTGGGCTGGCCGGTGTCCACGATGACGTAGCCCGGGAACAGGGGCTCCTCCACCGTCTTCCACCCGTCGGCCTCCTTGTAGGCCACCGTGCGACGCGGCACGAAGCACTCCTTCAGAAGGGCGCTGTCCACGCGCTCGCCGATGAGGCCGCAGGCCGCTTGCTCGCGACCGGTCGCCACCTGCACCACGTACCACATGGCGCCTCCCTTCTGCCACAGCCTCGCCATCGGGCCCGCGGGCCCGCGCTCAGCCACCGCGGCACGGCTTCGCCGCAGGCGGTCGCCCAGGGCGCCTCCTTCGGCTCCGCCATCGGGGCCCTCCGGCCCTCCGCGGCAATCGCTCTTCCCCTCCCGCGCTTGTACGACTGCCGAACGCGGCCTCGCTTTACGCAACGGGATATCAGTGCAGTTTCCTGCGGAGAGGTCGAGCGAACTCAAAGGGCGATTGCCTGGCGCGATCTTCGGGAATCCGGCGCGCCGCTCGCTCGGGCTCTCCGCAACAAGCTGCGAAGGCGGAGACGGCTCGTCAGCTCTTGGAGATCACCTCCAGCCCCACCTTGAGACCGTGGGCGCCGGCCGGCAGCGTCAGCGGCGTGCCGAAGCGCGTCGGATCCTCCCCCAGCAGCACCTCGGCGGCGCGGGACGGGTCGATCCAGGCCGCGCGATGATGGCGGTCGACGCGACGCACCAGATCCTCCAACCCGACGAGCGGGCCGGAATCCACCACCAGCTGGCCGTCGACGATGCGCCCGCGGGAGGAACGCACGATCCCCTCGCCATCGGCGAGGGCCCGCACGAGGGCCGCCTCCGCGTCGGAGAGCGCGGCCACGCAGCGGCCGGCGCTCAGCACCACGTCGGGCTGGGTCGAGCGACGCAGGGCGCGATCGACCGACTCCGGATCGTCGGAGGACAGGAACAGGTAACCGGGGAACAGGGGCTCCAGCGCGTAGCTCCACGCGCCGGCCTTCCTGCGCAGCATCTGACGACGCAGCGGGAAGCACGCCCGCACGGCAGGGCCGCCCAGGGCCGCCACGCGCCGCGCCGCCGCGTCCTCGCGGGACGGGACGACCTGCACGACGTAGCGCGCCAGGGGCGCGTCAGCGGCGATATTCGGCTTTCGATCGGGAAAAACAGATGAAACGGGTCGGGCGCACCGACGGGCGCGCGCCCTCGCGACGCGGGCATCGGCCGAACGCGCCGCGGCAGGGTCTACGCGGAGGCTGCCGGGGTTACCTTGAAGCGGCTGCCCCCCCCCCGCGAGTCTCTGCGGTATATGTCAGCGTCGACTGGCTCACGCGCGGCCCACCCTCGTTTCTTCGTCGAATCACATCCCGCCTGCTCAGATGCATGCGGCAGTTCAGTCGAATATAGTATCACAGCCCTTGGAACGCAACCAAAGACGTTCACCACTGACGGATTATCCGTACAACTCCACACAATCCCGTGCTGGTTTCGATGGCAAGCGGCGAACGCTCCTTAGCGCAAGGCGATTCGGGAAATGATTCGGGAAATGATTCGGGAAATGATTCGGGAAATGCCCTATACTCACCTGAAACCATCCTCAACGCATCGAGGGAGATGAGGGCCATGGCCGAGCAAGAGCTTCTGCGAATGATAGCCCACGGCGAAGGGCCCTCGATGGAGTTCAAGCGCTGCGGAACTAGCCCAGGCGAGGATGTATTTGAGACCATCTGCGCCTTTGCGAACAGATCGGGAGGCACCATCCTTCTTGGCATAGCAGACGACGGAACAGTAACCGGCGTCCAAGCAGGCCAGGAGCTTGCCATACAGAGAAACATCGCAAGCGTGGCACGCAACCCAAAGCTATTCAGTCCCCCTGTAAGCGTGGAAACCGAAAGGCATGTCATCGACGATGGTACCATCATCAGGATATGGGTTCCCCTGAGCCCCGACGTGCATAGCTTCAAGGGCACGGTTTTTGACCGCGTCGCCGATGCTGACATCAAAATTCCTCCCGGCTCACAGACCACCGCGCTTCATCTGAGAAAGAGCGGCACGTTCACCGAGCAGAGAATCTATCCCTATCTGCGCATGGACGACCTTCGCCTTGACGTTCTCGCCCATGCCCGAAAGCTCGCCTCCACGAGGACGCCCGGACACCCCTGGTCGTCATTGGACGACGACCAGATCCTGAGATATGCCGGCCTTATCGGAAGAGACTTCTCTACCGGCGAAGAGGGACTCAACCTAGCCGCCGCGCTTCTGCTGGGCAAAGACGAGGTGATAGCCCAGATACTTCCCGCCTACAAGACAGATGCCATCGTGCGCATACATGACGCAGACCGCTACGACGATCGGATTGTCGTGACGACAAACCTCATCGACGCTCAGCGACAACTCATGGAGTTCTGCGCCAAGAATCTCCCCAATCCCTTCTTCCTTGAAGGCGACTCGCGCATAAGCCTGCGCGACGTCATCTGCCGCGAGCTCATCTCGAACCTGCTCATCCACCGCGAGTATACGAATCCCTTCCCCGCAAAACTCATCATCGACGAAAACGGCATCCATACCGAAAACGCCAGCCGCGCGATGTTCTCAGGGACGATCAGCCCCTTGAGCTTCAACCCTATTCCGAAGAATCCCCTAATCGCACGCTTTTTCAGCCAAATTGCCTATGCCGATGAACTCGGCAGCGGCACGCGCAACCTCTTCAAGTACTCCAAGCACTACCTAGGCGCAGACCCCATTCTTGAAGAGGGGGATGTCTTTCGCGCGCACGTCCCCAAGCGGGCAAAGGACGAGACGGCACGGGAGCCCTCGCGAAAGGCTGAGTCAGCGAAGGGAGTCCCCGCAATCGTCATGAAGCTCGTCCAAGAGGGGCCCGTCACCGTCGCCCGCGTTGCGGAGGTCGCAGGCGTTACCAGACGAACGGCCAGCAGCCACCTGAATCGGCTAGCTGCTGAGGGAGTTATCGTCGCCCACGGCGAAACGAGGAATCGACGCTACGAGCTTCCCCCACGCTAGCAACCCGCCCATAAAAAAGCGAGCCCCTCACCGAGGGGCCCGCTGGCTCTGGGCGCCTTCCGCGCCGGGTTGCCTCAGACGCACGCTAGGCGGCGTCCTCCAGCTGGCCGTAGCCGTAGCGCTGCTGGCGGCTGGGCGCCTGCTGCCGCTGCTGGCTGGAGGAGTCGTCGCCCAGGGTGACCTGGACGTCCTGGCTCTTGCCGCCGCGGTCGATGGTGAGCGTCACCGTGTCGCCCGGCTGCTTGCCGCGCACGTCGAGCATGAGGTCGCTCGCGCTCTCCACGGCGCTGCCGTCGAAGGCGGTCACGATGTCGCCCTCCTGCAGGCCGGCCGCCGCGGCGCCGGAATCGGGCGTGACGGCCGCGACGTAGGCGCCCTCGTCGACGGTCAGGCCGTAGCGCTGGGCCATCTGCGGGGTGACGTTGATCAGCGACACGCCGAGCTGCGCATGGGTGGGCGTCTGGCCGTCGATGATCTGGTTCGCCAAGCTCACCGCGTAGTTCACGGGGATGGCGAAGCCGACGCCGGAGTAGTTGCCGGAATAGGAGGTGATCAGCGTGTTGATGCCGATGAGCTTGCCCTCGGCGTCCACCATGGCGCCGCCGGAGTTACCGGGGTTGATGGCCGCGTCGGTCTGGATCATGTTGGGGTAGATGGTGCTCTGGCCGCTGCTCATGCCGGTCGGGTCGGCGGAGGCGTCCATGATCTGGGAGCGGCTGGTGGCCGACACGATGCCGGTGGCCACGGACTGCTCCAGGCCGAAGGGGCTGCCGAGCGTCATGACCCACTCGCCGATGACCAGGTCATCCGAGTCGCCGAGCTCCATCGGGGTGAGGCCGCTGGCGTCCTGGCACTTGAGCACGGCCACGTCCGAGCTGGGGTCGGCGCCGACAAGGTCGGCCTCGTAGGTGACGCCCTCGACGGTGACCTCGAAGGCCTCGCCGCCCTCGACCACGTGGTTGTTGGTGATGATGTAGCCGTCCTCGGTCAGCACGACGCCGCTGCCGAGCGACGTGGCGGCGAGCTCGCCGCCCTGCTGGCCGCCGCCCCAGCCGTAGCCGTACAGGTTGCCGTAGCCGCTGGTCTGGCGCGCGTACACGTCGATGGCCGCCACGGAGGGCAGGCACTTGGCCGAGACGACCTCGGGCAGCGTGGCGTCCTCGCCGTTGACGGTGATGTTGGTGCCCTGCGGGTTGCTCACGGTGGCACCCGGCTCGACGGCGCCGCCGTTGCCCGCGCTGGTGGCCGCGTTCACGGCGCCCATCACGCCGAAGGCGACGACGCAGGCCACGAGCGCGCCCGCGAAGGCGATGAGGAAGGTCTTGGCGCCCGAGTTCTTCTTGGCCTCGGGCACGGGGGGCACGGCCGCGTGGCCGGCGCTGGCATAGGGGACGCCGCCAGCCGGGATCGCGTGCTGGGCCTCGTGGACCGGCGCGGTCTGGGCGGCGTGCACGCCCGGCATGGGAACCGTCTGCGCGGGCTGGGCGGGCTGCACGGGCTGGGCGCCCGGCATCGGCTGGGTTGGCTGGGCGCCGGGGACGTCTCCCGGCTGCCCGGCGCCAGGCACCGGAGGCGTGGTGTTGTTCTCAGTCATGGTTAGCTCCTTGATCGGTCTGACTGTTGTTTCCGAAGGCGGTGGCGATACCGCACGCGTCTGGCGAAGGGCCGCCGAGTTGGAGGGGTGGCGGCCGCTTCCGAGTGGGTCTCGCAGCGACGCGCCCACCTTAGCATCCGCGCGAAAACGCCGGAATCGGCGCCGGGCAAACGTCATCCCCGCGTCACGGAGATACACCAACTGACGTACTCCCGTAAGCTGACGGGCCGGGTACCCGCCGCCGCCCGGTGTCCTCTCGGAAACGCCTGCCCCAACGCCCCGCGGCGCGGGCTACAATCGTCGCAGAACCCGACGGGCGCCCCGCCCGCCCCAACCCGAGAGGAACCGCCATGAAGCTGCCCGGACTCGTCACCGTCGACCCCGCCGATAAGGAGCTGGCCGTCAAGCTGGCGCGTATGGGAGGCGACGCCTTCCTCGAGGAGCTGTGGACGCTCGAGCTGCTGAAGGCGCTGCCCGCCGGATCGCAGGGCGCCGACCGCGAGCGCTTCCTGTCGCGCGCCATCATCATGAACGACATCGTCGTGGGCGCCCCCTACCAGGCCGCCTACTGCCTGGAGGACGGCACCGCCCTGGCCATCGCCTACCTCAAGAGCGACCTGGAGGGCCTCACCTGGGCGCACCTGGAGGAGAAGGCCGACCGCCTGCTCACCGACGAGGTGCTCTCCGACGAGGAGGCCGTCGCCTTCGCCGCGCAGCTGGAGCGCATGGCCCCCATCTCCGTCTTCGACTGGGAGGAGCGCGAGCGGAAGGAAGGCGACTTCATCCACTTCGTCATGCTGGCCGTCGACCCCGAGCAGCGGGGCACCGGCCGCTTCCGCCGGCTCATCACGCCGTTCTTCGACTACGCGGACGAGCACGGGATCCCCTGCTACCTGGAGACGTACTCCGACAGCCTGCAGGAGCTCTACGAGCACGTGGGGTTCGAGGTCTGCCACGTCTTCGAGAGCCCGGACTTCGCCATCACCGAGCGCGCCATGGTGAGGAAGCCGCGGAAGTAGCCGCGGCGGGCGAGACGGGCGGAATCGCGCACGCCGCGGGACAACTGCGCGCCGCGCAGCTCGGGACGCAAGGCGCAGGCCGACCACGTGCCGTGCGGCGCGCTACGCCAGGTGCGCGGTGTCGCCGATCTTCCCCAGGCAGATCTCGCCGTCCTGCCAGATGAGCTCGGTGAGGCTGGCGTTCTCTATCTTGAGCGGGTCGTTGATGCGGGCGCGGTCGAAGAGGTAGACCAGCGTGCGGATGATGAAGGCGTGGGTGACCACCAGCACGTCGCCGCCGCCGGCCTCCTCGGCGTGGGCGGCCGCCTCGGCGATGAAGGAGCGCAGGCGCCCCTCGATGGCGGCGAAGTCCTCGGCGCGGCCCGTGGGGTCGGCCCGCGCGAAGAAGTCGGCGATCTCGGGCAGGCGCTCGTTCTGCTCGGCGCGCTCGAGGTCGCGGCCGAAGCAGTCCACCAGCGCGCGGCGCATCTCCTCGCCCAGCTCGCCCTCGAGCCAGCCATAGCACCACTCGCGCAGGCGCAGGTCCGCCGACACGGGGATGGATCGGTCGCCCTCGTCGATGCCCCTCAAGCGCCGCTCGTTGGCGCGCGCCTCCAGCGCCACGGCCAGCGTCTCGCGCGCACGGCCGCTGTCGCTGGAATAGGCCCAGATGAAGTCGGTTCCCACGAGCCCCTGGCCCAGGCGGTAGGCCGCGTACAGGCCGTTGCCCGTGAGCGGCGTGTCGCACCAGCCCTGCACCTTCCCCATGACGTTGAACAGCGTCTCGCCGTGACGCGCGAAGTGGAAGGTGACGGTCATGGGGTCACTCCCCTTCCGGTTGGGATGTCGAGGACGTGGGCTCGGCGGACGCCGGCTCGGGCACGGCGGGCTCAGACGCGGCGGGCTCGTCCGCCGACGCGGGCGCAACGGGCTCAGGCGCATCCGCCGACAGGTACGCCGGGTTGGGCGTGACGCCCAGGCCCCCGGCCAGCAGGACCAGGTCGGCGTCGGTCAGCGGGTAGGCGGGCTCGGCGCCGCCGGAGAGCACGCGCGCGTCGCGGTAGATGGCGGCCGCCTTCACCAGCACGCTGGCCAGGCCGAAGGCGTCGTCGCAGGTTGCCCCCGTGGCGAGCAGCCCGTGGTGCGCCCAGACGACGGCCGCGTGGTCGCGCGCCGCCGCGGCCGTCAGGTCGGCCAGGCTCCGCGACCCGGGCACCGCCGTGGGCACCGCGCCCACGCCCTCGGGGAACACCATGATGCACTCGGTCATCGTCTTCCACAGGGCGCGCGTCAGCGCGCGGGCGTCCGGCGGCAGGGCGAAGGTGAGCGCGATGACCTCGACGGGGTGACAGTGGTAGACCACGCGGCTCGCGGCGGCGGTGGCCTCCTTGCGCACGCCGTGGAGGATGACGTGGGCCGCCAGCTCGCTCGTGGGCCGGCCGCCGCCCTCGAAGCCCCAGACGGGGCGCCAGAACGCGCCGCTCAAGTCGAGCTCGATGATGCCGAGCGCCCGCGACGGGTCATCCTTGACGTTGCGGAAGTACGACCCCGCGGCCGTCACCAGCAGGCACTCCCCCGCCAGAGCCGGCACCGCGGCGTCAAGCGGCTCCCAGGGGCGCGGCTCCTCGTGGAAGTAGGGGCGGCAGGCCTGGGCTTCCTCGGCCGTCAGCCGGTAGGAGGCGTTGCCGCCGTTGCGCTCGTGCCAGCCGGCGCGCCAGCCGTCGTCGCACATCCGCGCGAGGGCCCGCACGAACCCGCGCTGCTCCACCGCGACGGACGACACGGCGCCACGCGCCTTGGAGACGCCCTGGTCGAAGAGGTTCTTCACATCCATGACGGGGCCTCCTTAGGCCTGCTCGTAGTTGGCGAGGAAGGCACGGGTGCGCTCGTGGGCGGGATTGTTGATGACGTCCGCCGCGCGACCCGACTCCACCACGCGGCCGTCGTCCATGAAGATGAGATGGTCGGCCACGTCGCGGGCGAAGCCCATCTCGTGAGTGACGATGACCATGGTCATGCGCTCGGCGGCCAGGTCGCGGATGACCTGGAGCACGTCGCGCGTGAGCTCGGGGTCGAGCGCGCTCGTCGGCTCGTCGAAGAACAGCACGTCGGGGTTGAGCGCGAGCGCCCGGGCGATGGCCACGCGCTGCTGCTGGCCGCCGGACAGCTCGCAGGGCACCATGTTCTCCTTGCCGGCTAGGCCCATCTTCGCCAGCAGGGCGCGCGCCTGGGCCTCGACCTCGTCCTTCGGGCGCTTCTGCACGCAGATGGGGGCGTCGGCGATGTTCTTGAGCACCGTGTAGTGCGGGAACAGGTTGAAGTTCTGGAACACCAGGCCGAAGCGCGTCTTGGCCTCGGCGAGCACCTCCTTGCCGCCGTAGACGGCGCGGCCCGCCCCGTCCGTGCGCGTGACGGCCAGGTCGCCGTAGGACAGGTCGCCCGCGTCGAGCGTCTCGAGCAGCGTGAGGCAGCGCAGAAGCGTCGACTTGCCGCCGCCCGACGGCCCGATGATGGCCAGCACGTCGCCCCGGTTCACCGTGAGCGAGATGTCCTTGAGCACCTCGACCGAGCCGAACGCCTTCTTCGCATGCTCCAGCGTGACGACGGGCAGGTTTTCGTTAGTCATGAGGCCTCCCAGCAGAGGCGCCCCGCGGGCGCGCTAGTCGTGATAGTAGTCGAGCTTCTTCTCGACGCGGTTGAGGATGAACTCGATGAGCAGGCAGAACACCCAGTAGATGAGGGCGGCGATGGCGTAGGGCAGCATCGACACCTCGCGGGCAGAAAGCGCCTTGGCGGCCGAGAACATCTCGGCGATGCCCAGCACGAAGGCGAGCGACGTGTCCTTCACCAGGGTGATGACCTCGTTGCCCATGGCGGGCAGGATGCGCTTGATGACCTGCGGCAGGATGATCTTCATGAAGGTCTGCGCGCGGGAGTAGCCCAGCACGGCGGCCGCCTCGTACTGGCCGCGCGGGATGGACTGGATGCCCGAGCGGTAGATCTCGGCGAAGTAGGCCGCGTAGTTGAGGATGAAGCCGATGGCGCAGGCGCCGAACTTCCAGTCCGATCCCATGTTCAGGCCGAGCAGGTAGTACGGGCCGAACATGATGGCCATGAGCTGCAGCATGAGCGGCGTGCCGCGCAGGATGGATATGTAGAGCTGCGCCACCCAGGCCAGCGGCTTGAAGCGGCTCATGCGCGCGAGGGCCACCACGACGCCCAGCGGCAGCGAGCCGACCAGCGTCACGACGAAGATCTGCGCCGTGAGCATGAAGCCGTCGCCCAGGATGCCCATCATCACCGAGAATTCCACCGTGCCTCCTCTTCTCCGTCCCGACGCCGCCCGTCGCAGGGCCCGCCCTCCTCCGGGCGGCGCCCCGGCAAACCCGCCAAGACGACAGCGAATGCCGCGGGCAGCCCCGCGGCATTCGCCAGGTTCGCTTCTGTTTCCCAGTTTAGCGCACTAGAGCGCCAAAGGGGGTGGCGTTGCTAGTCGACCAGCACCCAGTTGTCGATGGTGATGCCGTACTCGCCCCACTTCTCGCAGAGCTCGGCGATGGTGCCGTCGTCGTACATCTCCTTCAGGGTCTTGTTCACCGCGTCGACCATGGCCTGGTCGCCGTCCTTGGCGAAGCCCACGGCGTAGTTCTCGGTGGACAGGGGCTCGAGCTTCACGAACATGTCGGGCTTGGCCGCCATCTGGTAGTCGGCGATGGACAGGTCGCAGGCCACGGCGTCAACCGTGCCGGACTCGAGCTGCATGAAGGCGTTGTTGTAGTCGCCGATGGTCTGGGCCGCGCCGCCGGCGAAGGTGTCGGCCAGGGCCTTCTGGCCCTCCTCGTCCTCGAGCACGTCGAGGGCGGCGGAGTCGACCTGGGTCATGACGTTCTTGCCGGCCAGGCCCTCCAGCGAGTCGATGCCGGAGTCGGCCTTCACGACGACCACCTGCTCATTGTGCATGTAGGGCTTGGAGAAGGCGTACTTGCCCTCGCGGCCCTCCATGGTGAAGCCGTTCCAGATGCAGTTGATGGTGCCCTGGTTGAGCAGCGCGTCCTTGGCGTCCCAGTCGATGGCCTCGAGCTCGAGGTCCCAGCCGTTGCGCTCGGCCACCTCGGTGGCCAGGTCGATGTCGAAGCCGGTCAGGTTGCCGTCGTCGCCGATGAAGCCGTAGGGCGGGTAGGCGTTGTCGAGGCCCACGACGAGCGTGGTCTTCTCCTCCTTGGCCGGGGCCTTGTCCTCGGCCTTCTTGTCGTTGGCGGGGGCGCCGCCGCAGCCGGCGAGCAGCAGCGCGGACAGGCTCAGGGCCGCCGCGGCGACGATGAGCGCCTTCATCTTCTTCATAGTCGTTTCCTCCCAATCGGTTTTCCCTGGTGACGGCCGCTCCCTCGGTTGGCCGCCCCATCACTCTACCGTAATAAAGTGCCGTCAGTATAGCACAGCCCCGCGGCGACGGACGGGAAGGGGGCGAGCGGCGGCCGGGCGGCGCGGAGAGGGGCAATGGCAGGGGTTTGGCGGTTTCATATCCATTTCGTTGAGTTTCCCGAGGCAAAGGCAAGCCCCGCCGCGAGGATCGGAAGCGTTTGCCCAGGTCGCTGAAAATGACTCCGCTCGCAGGCGGTGAAAAAGCCCCCAATCGGGCCTTTGAGCCTCGGAAAACTCGCCAAAATGGATATGAAACCGACTTTTCGCTACCGGCGGCGGTCGAAGAGGCGGGGGCGCTTGCCGGGGCGGCGGATCTCGAGCGGGCGCGGCTCGAAGTCGAACAGCTCGGCGGTCTCGACGGCCGACGACACGGCGATGCAGCCCTGCAGGCACGCGTCGGCGCACAGGCGGCACTGGGTGCAGTCGGCGGCGGAGAACTCGACGGCGCGGAACCCGGTGTCTTCCTCCTCTTCCTTGGCGAGGCTGGCCAGCACCGGCTTGGGCGAGGCGGCCGGCTTCTCCTCCTCCTGCTCGGCGTAGCGCAGGGCGCCGGTCGGGCAGAACATCACGCACATGCCGCAGCCGGTGCACTCCTCGGGGTCGATGGAGACTGACCCGAAGCGGCGCGTGTCGATGACGGGCTCCACCGGCTGGCCCAGGGCGTCCATGGCGTCGAGCAGGCGGTAGTTGCGCTCGGGCTCGAACTGCGGCAGGCGGCCGGTCTTGCCCACGCCCAGGCGCTCGCGCAGGGTGGCCATCTTGTTCTGCTGCCGCTGGTTGAGCGCGTCGGCGATGGCCTTCTCGGCTGCGGTCATGGCCACGTCCTTGGCCATGGAGGTGGCGCTGGTGAAGAAGCCGCGGCGGGCAGCCCCGCGCGCCTTCATCGTGTCGCCGAGGATGTCGGGCGGGAACTCGGAGGTGCGCGTGATGGGCATGGCGCAGCCCTGGGCGTCCAGGAGCGCGCGGGCCGTGGCCACGGTGGCGTCGATGGCGGGGCCCGTGGCGCGGTACTTGCACGTCTTGCACGTGCCGTCCACCAGGATGACCTCGCTCGCGCCGTGGGCGGCCAAGTCGAGGATGTCCTCCTCCACCATGCGGCCGAGGCACGGCACGGCGGCGTACTTGTCTGGATCGCCCACGTTGCGGGCGGCCATGCGCGCGCAGGCGAACACGGCACGGCCCTCCCCCGCCGCCCGCACGGCCCCGGCGATGTCCACCGCCAGGTCCTCGGCCATGGGGTCGAGCGCGATGAGGGCGCCCGTGGGGCACACGGCCACGCAGGATCCGCAGGCCACGCAGGCGCCGTTGGACACCTTCAGCTCGTTGTTGCCCACCTCGATGGCATCGGCGATGCACACGTCGACGCACTTGCGGCACGTCGAGTTGCGGTTACGCACCGCCACGCAGCGGTCGGGCGCGGCCACCACCGACGCGCTCTCGAGCGCCTCGGCCATCTCCATGACGTCGTTGATCGTGGGCATGGTTCCTCTTCTCTCGGACGGGGTTCGGCGGGCGGGCGCGGGGCGGGCGCCAGCGCGGGGCGGGCGGCCCCGCAAAGCGGCGGGCAGGCGCCAGGCCGGCCTATTCCTCCAGGTAGGAATCCTCGATGCGCTTGAGCTCGTCGGGGGTGTTGGCGTTGATGAAGCAGCCGCCGTGGGGCTCGGCCTCCAGCACGCGCTTCTGCGAGAACTCCTCGACGTGCACCTCGGGATCCTCCAGCAGCGACTGGGCGCGGCGGTCGCCCCGGTCGAGCGCGCGGCGCACGGCCGGCAGGCAGCCCGACCGGCGGTAGAGCGCGTGGAAGGGCTCGAAGCCGTGCTTGTTGACGGGCACCACCACGTCGGCGCCGGTGTCGACCATGACGAGCGACTCGGCCACCACCAGCGCGGCGCTGGCGAACACCATGTCGCAGGCGACCACGGCCACGTACGGGTTGCGCGCGGCGGTGAGCGCCGTGTAGAGGCCCGGCAGCGCGCCGCGGAAGTCGAAGGCGTCGCCCACCAGCTTGATGTCCAGGTCGGGGTACGCCTCGGCGAGGAAGCCCAGGCGGTCGTGCTCGTTGGTGGTGATGATGAGCTCGTCGGCCACCGGCGACAGGCGCTCGATGAGGCGGCAGATGAGCGGGCGCCCGGCGAAGGGCACCGTGGCCTTCGACTGGCCCATGCGCCGGCTCTCGCCGCCGGCTTGGATGACGATGCTGATGCGCGGGCGGACATAGTGCTCCTCGAGGAAGCCGGCCAGGCCCTCCACGTCATCCAGGTCGAAGGCGGGGACGTTGAACAGCACGGCGGCCTGGCGCGCCTCGGGGATGTCGGTGACGACGGCGACGGTGTTGGCGTCGGGCATCTTGTGGGCCAGGTCGTCCTCGGCGGTGTGGGCGTGGGGGTCGGCGGGGGCGTCAGCGGGCGAGGCGTCAGCGGGCGCGTCGGGCGCAGGCGCGTCGGCGCTGGCGGCGGCCTCCCTCGCGCGGCGCTCCTCCTCGCGGTAGCGCTGGACGAAGTCGGTGCCCAAAGGCTCGCCGGCGCGGGCCGCCTTGAGCATGGCCTCGGCCACGTTCACGTCGGCGGGGTTCCCCGAGCGCATGATCTCGATGGTGGGCAGGCCGCTCTTGCGGTAGCCCTCCACCACGACGATATCGTGGCCGGGCATCGAGCGCACGATCTCGCTGCATTCCAGCTCGCCCTCGACGGACTTGATGCGCGCCATCTGGCCCGGGCACGCGATGACCGTCTCGGAGGCGCCCGCCGCGCGGTGGCGGTAGGAGTCCTTGCCGGGGTAGTCGATCTCGAAGCCGGCGTGGCTGTGGTGCTTCACGCTGCCCACGTCGTGGCCGCGGCCGACCAGGCACGCGATGAGCTGCTCGATGAGCGTGGTCTTGCCAGAGTTGTGGCGCCCGACGACGGCGACGGCCGGGCTGGGTACGTTGACCATGATCCCCTCCTTGTTCGCGGCCCAGTATAGCAGAGGGAGGAGAGGGGGCCGGCGTTGCCCCGCGCCGCAAGACGGGAATGCGAGAGCAGGCAGATATGCGGGACATTCCGCCTGAGAGCGCCCAGGCGAAACGTCGTTCTCACCGGCAGCGCGCGCCGTTCGCTCGCCGAAAATAGTTGTTGGTGTTCTGTGAACGGCCTGATATACTTTTGTGTTGAACTTAGCGAGGAGCGTCAATTCGCTTCGCCCATTAGGCTTCGTCAGGGCGCCGTTCTGTTTTTGGAGGGGACAGATCAGCGCGCTGACTGAAGCACGAACGACCCGCATGAGCCTGTGCGGGTCGTTTTGCATTTGGGGGACGGGAAGGCGCCGGGCGCAATCGCCGGCCGCCGCCTACAGGGGGCGGCGGGTTTCCAGGGCTCGGCCGAGGGTTACCTCGTCGGCGAACTCCAGGTCGCCGCCGACGGGCAGGCCGCTGGCGGGGCGCGTCACCGTTATGCCGAGTGGCTTGATGAGGCGCGCCAGGTAGGCAGCCGTGGTCTCGCCCTCGATGTTGGGGTTGGTGGCCAGGACGACCTCGGTCACGGGCTCGGACGCCAGCCGCGCCAGCAGCTCGGCGATGCGCAGGTCGTCCGGGCCGACGCCCTCCATGGGCGACAGCGCGCCGCCCAGCACGTGGTAGACGCCGGAGAACACGGCGGTGCGCTCGATGGGCGGGATGTCGCGCGGCTCGCTCACCACGCAGAGTATCCCCTGGTCGCGCTTGGTGCTGGCGCATATCTCGCAAAGGTCGCCCTCGGCGTAGTTGAAGCAGCGCGAGCAGAAGCGCACGGTGTCCTTCACCTCGGCGATGGCCTCGGCCAGCCGCAGCGCCGTGGCGCGGTCGGAGTTGAGGATCCAGTAGGCCATGCGCTGGGCGGACTTCGGCCCCACGCCGGGCAGGCGCTCCAGCTCGTCGAGCAGCTTCTGGATGGCGGGGGCGGATTGCATGGGGACTCCTCGGACGCAGAAGGGGCCGCGTGCGCCGATCGCAGGCAGCCCCAGGCTCATCGATATCGGATTCTAGCACAAATGTTTCACGTGAAACATTTCGGACGCCCTGCGGTGGGCGAGCCGAGCGGGTACGCTACATCAGCCCCGGGATCTTCATGCCGCCCATGACGGCGTTCATGCGCTGGTTGGTGGCCTCGGTGGCGCTGCGCAGGGCCTCGTTCACGGCGGCCATCACCATGTCCTCGAGCATCTCCACGTCCTCCGGGTCGACCGCCTCGGGGTCGATGGTCACGGACTTGATGCTCATGTCGCCCATGGCCACCACCTTGACCATGCCGCCGCCGGCCGTGGCCTCGAACTCCATCTTGGTGATCTCCTCCTGGGCGCGCGCGGCCTCCAGCTGCATCTTCTGGGCCTGCTTCATCATCTTCTTCATATCCATGGGGAATGCTCCTTCGTCATCTCTTGGTGCTCGTCGTTAGCGCCGGGCGCCGCTGCGCGCCGGCGGGGTTGCTGCGGAACGGCCGCCAAAGCAGCCGGTGACACTATAGCGCGTCGAGCGCGTCCCCGCGAACGCCGGGCGCCGGGGACGGTCGGTCGCCGGCGCGGCTACTCCTCGGTGAAGCTGACGCCCTCGCCGAACCCGAAGGCCAGCATGGCGTTGAGGTCCTCGGGCGAGGGCTCCTCTCCCGGCGCGGGGGCCGGGGCGCCGCCGGTCGCGGAAGCCGCCGAGGTTCCCGGCGTGGCGCTCCCCTGCGTGGGGGGTACGAATGTTTCACGTGAAACATTCTGCTGCGCCGTCGCGGGTGCGCCCGATGCGAAAGCGCCCGATGCGGCAGGCGCCGCCTCCCAGGGGGGGACGTCGGCGCCGGAAGCCGCGAGCGTCGACGCGGGGGCAGCCGCCGACGCGGGGGCACCGGCGTTCGCGGGGGCACCGGCGTTTGCGGGGGCAGCCGCCGGAGTCGGTGAGGCAGGCGGCGCGTCGTAGGCGCCGTAGCCGTCATCGTCGTAGGGAACCTCGTCGTAGAGGTCGACGGGGACTTCATCGTAGGCCGCGCCGTAGCCGCGCTCGGCGGCGCCGGGGCGCTCCGAGGCGCCGGTCATGGCGTCGATGCCGTGATGCCCGCGCGCCGGATCCGGCGGAACGAACGCACCCGCGCCGCTCGGGGCGCCAGCGGCACCGGCCCCTGCGCCGCCCGACGGGGCGCCAGCGCCGGCCTGCTGCGCGACGGCCGCCTGGGCGGCACCGGGGGCTCCCCCGCCGGCCTGCTGCGACGCGGGGGCGCCTTGCGCGCCCGTGCCGCCCGACGGGGCGCCGACGGAGCCTTGCGCGCCTGCGCCGGGAGCGCTCGCCGGGGCACCGGCGGCAGCCTGAGGGGCCATCGACGCCGTCGCGGCAGCGACGGCCGCGGCCATCGGGGTCGCGCCGGCGGTCGCGCCGCGAGCGCCCCCCTTCACGATCATGAACGGCAGCGTGACGCCGCAGGCCTGGGCGATGGCGCGCCCCAGCTCCTCCTGGACGCCGGCGCCCTGGGCCGTCTTGAAGGCGAAGTCGTTCTCGGGGAGGAACTCGACGGCCAGGGTGCCCGAGGCCTCGTCGAACACGGCCTTCGTGTTGAGGAAGAGCACGCCGTAGGCGGTCTTGGCCTTGGTCAGGGCCGAGAGCACCGCCTGCCACATGCGCTGGAGCGACGCCGGGTTGCGCAGGCTCTGCAGGAGCGCATCGGGAAGCGCCCCGCCCGCCGCAGCGGTTCCGCCCGCCGCAGCCGCGGAAGCGGGAGCCGCCGGCCCCGCCACGCCCGCGCCCGCAGCGCCCGCGTTCGGGACGCCAGCCATGCCCGCGCCAGCCGCGCCGGCAGCACGCGCCGCGCCGTCCGCACCCGCGGCCACGCTCGCTGCACCAGCATCCGCAGGCTGGCCGGCGGCAGCGCCGGGGTTCCCCGCGGCGCCCCTGCCGGTGCCTTCGCCAGCCGATGTTTCACGTGAAACATCCCCGGGCACCCCAGCGGCAGCGTCAGGCACGCCCGGAACCGTGGCACCATCTCCCAAGCGTCCCGCAGGCATCTCAGCGCCACCGGAACGCGCGCTAGCCGCATCAGACGCCCCACCAGCCACCGCAGCCGCACCAGCAGCAGCGCCGATTGCTTCACGTGAAGCACCCGCACCCGCCGGAGCGCCCATCGCGCCCGCCGCGCCCGCGCCCGCCGGCGCGCTCATCACGTGGGCCACCGCCGAGTAGCCCGACTCGAGCGCCTCCACGCGCTCGGCGAGCGACGCCAGCGTCAGGTCGGAATCCGGCCGCACCATCCGCGTCAGCGCGATCTCGAAGGACAGCCGCGGGTTGGTCGACGTCTTCAGCTCGGCCGACAGGTCGCCGAGCACCGCCAGCAGGCGCGCCAGGCGGTCGGGCCCGAACAGCGGCAGCTCCTCGGCCAGCTCGCGGCGCACCGACTCGCTCACGTCCAGCGCCACGTCGGCGCCGGTTAGGCTCATCACGTACATGTTGCGGATGTGCTCGGCGAAGTCGCGGGTGAACTGCGCCAGGTCGGCGCCCGTCTCCACGTACTCGGCCGTCCAGCGGAAGCAGCTGGCCACGTCGCGCGTGCCCACGAAGCGCACGATCTCGGCCAGCTCGCTCACGTCGAGCGAGCCCAGCATGCGCTCGGCCACCTCCATCGTGACCTTGCCCTCGCCGAACGCGATCAGCTGCTCGAGCGACGTGAGCGCGTTGCGCATCCCGCCCTCGGCCCGGTGCGCGATGAGGTCGAGCGCCTCGCCCTCGAACTCCACGTCCTCGGCCACGCAGATGGCGCCCAGGCGCGACACGATGGCCTCGCTCGAGATGCGGCGGAAGTCGAACCGCTGGCAGCGCGAGTGGATGGTCTCGGGCACCTTCTGCGGATCGGTGGTGGCCAGGATGAACACCACGTGGCTCGGCGGCTCCTCAAGCGTCTTCAGCAGCGCGTTGAACGCGGCCGTCGACAGCATGTGAACCTCGTCGATGATGTAGATCTTGTAGCGCCCGCGGGTGGGGGCGAACTGCACGCGGCCGATGATCTCCTCGCGCACGTTCTCGACGCCCGTGCGCGACGCGGCGTCGAGCTCGTAGACGTCCGGGTGCTCGCCGGCGGCGATCATCTCGCAGTCGACGCAGGTGCCGTCGGGCTCGGCCGTCGGGCCCCGCTCGCAGAGCAGCGCCTTGGCCAGCAGGCGCGCAGTGGTGGTCTTGCCGGTGCCGCGCGGGCCGGTGAACAGGTAGGCGTGGCTCACCTTGTCCTGCTCGATGGCGTTCTTGATGGTGCGCTCTATGTGCTCCTGCCCGACGACGTCCTCGAAGATCTGCGGGCGGTACTTGCGATACAGCGCCTCGGCCATGGCCTACGCCTCCTCGTTCTCGCGTCGCGCCGGGCGAGCATCCGGCACGACTTCCGCATCCTGGTCGCCCGACGCCTCGGGCGCGACCGGCTCGACGGCCTCCGCGGCCTCGCGTGCGTCATCGGCGGCGGCGCGCGCCTCGCGCTCGGCGTCCTCCGCGGCCCGCCGCTCGGCGGCGACGGCCTCGCGGGCCTGCTCCTTGGCCTCGGCCTCGGCGCGGCGCACCTTCTCGCGCACCAGCTCGCGCTCGTATTCCGCGTCGCTCACGCGCTCCTCGGCCTGGGCCACCGGGTCGCCCGCCTTCGCGCGGCGGGCGCTCATCGCCGCCTTCACCGCGCCGATGACGGCCGGCGCCACCGACACGGCCACGATGCCGAGCACGATCACCTCGAAGTGATCCTGCACGAACGGCACGCCGCCGAAGAAGTAGCCCACCAGCACGAACAGGCTCACCCACGCGATGCCGCCGATGCAGTTGAACAGGGTGAACTTCCCGAAGTGCATGTGCCCGGTGCCCGCGATGAAGGGGGCGAACGTGCGGAAGAACGGCATGAAGCGCGTGATGATGATGGTCAGGCCGCCGTAGCGGTCGAAGAAGTGGTCGAGCTTGGCCATGCGCTCGGGGGTGAGCGCCTTCACCTTGCCCGAATCGATGATGCGCGCGCCGAAGAACCGCGCGATCCAGTAGTTGGACGTGTTGCCCAGGATGGCCGCCGCGTAGAACACGACGAGCGTCGCCCCCAGGTTGAGGCCGCCGCCGTCGGCCGAGAACACGCCCGCTGCGAACAGCAGCGAGTCGCCCGGCAGGAAGGGGAAGAACACGAGGCCCGTCTCGATGAACACGATGAGGAACAGCGGCGTGTACACCCACACCGGCCCCAGCGCGATGATCCACGCGGCGATGAACCCGCGCGGATCCTTGAGCAGGTTGACGAAGAACTCGATGATTCCCATGAGGCGCCTTTCATACAGAAAAGTGCCCCGAATAGGCATGGGCGCTCGTCAGCGGTCCCTTATGGCTGCTTCCTCCCGGACCTGACCAGGTTCGGAACATGGCGCCGCCCATACCCATTCGAGGCACTCGAACTTGTAACGCCCAAGTATAGGGGAACCCGCCGCCCCGCGCGACCGCGCCGCCCCGCGCGAACCAAAAACCCACGACTGGGAGGAAATACAGGGCGCCCGCGCCATCGGGCGGGCGTCGCGGCGGCCGCCCAGCGGCCGTCGCCTTCCCCGGACGCACGAGGGCCCCGCGGGCGCGATGCCGGCGGGGCCCTCTCGGCTGCTGTCGCGGGCGCCTACAGCAGGCGCAGGTTGACCTCCTTGAGCTGGCGGCCGGTGACGGCGTTGGGGGCGCCGGTCATGGGGTCGCTCGCGCTCGAGGTCTTGGGGAAGGCGATGACGTCGCGGATGGAGTCCTTGCCGGCCAGGAGCATCACCAGGCGGTCGAGGCCCAGGGCGATGCCGCCGTGCGGCGGGGCGCCCAGCTCGAGCGCGTGGATGAGGTGGCCGAACTTCTCGTCGATCTCCTCGTCGGTGAGGCCCAGGCGGCGCAGCACGCGGCGCTGCTCATCCGCCTGGTGGATGCGGATGGTGCCGCCGCCCACCTCGAAGCCGTCCATGACCAGGTCATAGCTGTACGAGCCGCACTCCAGCGGGGCGTCCTCGATCTTGTCGAGGTCCTCCTCCAGGATGTGGGTGAAGGGATGGTGCTCGGCGGAGTACTTCTTCTCTTCCTCGTCGTACTTGAACATGGGGAAGTCGACCACCCACAGAAGCGCGTGGCCCTCGCGCGGGACGTCGAGCGCCTCGGCCATGTGCAGGCGCAGGGCGGAGAGCACCGCGTTGGCCACCTCGGGCTTGTCGGCCGCGAACAGCAGCAGGTCGCCGGGCTCCACGTCCATCTCGGCCTTGAGGGCGGCCCACTCCTCATCGCTGAAGAACTTCTTGATGGGGCTCTTCTCCTGGCCGTCGGTGGTGAACGCCACCCAGGCCATGCCCTTGGCGCCGTTGGCCTCGGCGATGGAGGCCAGCTTCTCCACGTCGCCGCGGCTCCAGTCGCCGGCGCCCTTGGCGTTGATGGCCTTCACGACGCCGCCGGACTGGGCGACGCTGGCGAACACCTTGAAGCCCGACTCCTTCACGATGTCGGTGATGTCGTGCAGCAGCATCCCGAAGCGCACGTCGGGGCGGTCGCAGCCGTACTTATCCATGGCCTCGGCGTAGGGCATACGCTGCAGCGGGAAGGCGTGGGGCACGCCGATGGCGTCGAGGGTCTCGGCCATGACGCCCTCCATCATGTTCATGACGTCGTCGCCCTCGACAAACGACATCTCGATGTCCACCTGCGTGAACTCGGGCTGGCGGTCGGCGCGCAGGTCCTCGTCGCGGAAGCAGCGGGCGATCTGGTAGTAGCGCTCGACGCCGGCCATCATGAGCATCTGCTTGAACTGCTGCGGACTCTGCGGCAGGGCGTAGAACTTGCCCGGGTTCGGGCGGCTCGGCACGATGTAGTCACGCGCGCCCTCGGGCGTGGAGTTGGCGAGGATGGGGGTCTCGATCTCCAGGAAGCCGCGCTCGTTGAGGGCCTGGCGCATGGCCTGGGCCACGCGGTGGCGCAGGGTGAGGGCCGCCAGCATCTCCGGGCGGCGGATGTCGAGGTAGCGCCACTTCATGCGGGTGGTCTCGTCGGTCTCGATGCCGTCCTCGATGGCGAACGGCGGCGTGACGGACTCGTTGAGCACCTCGACGGCGCTGGCCAGCACCTCGATGTCGCCCGTGGCCATGTTGGGGTTGACGGCGTCGGCGCCGCGCTCGCGCACCTTGCCCGTGACCTTGAGCACGTACTCGCGGCCCAGGTGCTCGGCCTTGGCGAAGTCGTCCGCGCTCACGCAGTCGGGGTCGACGACCACCTGGGTGTAGCCGTCGCGGTCGCGCAGGTCGACGAAGATGAGGCCGCCGTGGTCGCGGTTGTGCCACGCCCAGCCGGTCAGCACCACCTCGCTGCCGACGTTGTCCTTTCGCAGCTCCCCGCAGGTGGCGGTGTGCATGCAGTATTCGTTCTTCAGGTCGTTCATGACGGCGTCTCTCCTTGGAACCGGGTATCCTGCCTGCCGCGCGAGCCGCCGCCCCTGGGGGCGCGACAGCCCAAGCGGCCTGATCGCGCAAACTGCGTTATTGTACCGCGCCCGCGCGCGAGCGGCAGGACGCGCGCCCGAATGGGGCAAACCTCCACGCAGCTAGCGATGGGCAGGCGCGCGGGATGGCGCCGGCCCAGGCGCGCAGGGCGCAAAGGGCGGGGCGAGCGCAGGCGCACGGGGCACGAGGCGCGACCTCGGAGGCGCGGGATGCGGCCGGCCTAGGCGCGCACGAGCCCAGGCGCGCGGGACGCCGCCTAGAAGGCGAGCACCTCGCCCACCTTGGCGGGGACGCAGAGGTCGGCGTGGCGGTCGGCGTCGGTGGGCGCCAGGTTCACGATGGCCAGGTGGTCGCCGCTGAAGTACTGCAGCAGCCCCGCGGCCGGGTACACCACCAGCGACGTGCCCGCCACCACCAGCAGATCGGCCGCGGCGATGGCGCGCACCGCCTCCTCCAGGATGCGCCCGTCGAGCGGCTCCTCGTAGAGCACCACGTCCGGCTTCACCACGGCGCCGCATCGCGGGCAGCGCGGCACGCCGTCGGGGGCCTCCTCGTGGAGCGCCTGCATCAGGGCCAGGTCGAAGGCGGCGCCGCAGCCCGTGCAGCGATTGCGGTGCACGCTGCCATGGAGCTCCAGCACGCGCCGGCTGCCGGCCGCCTGGTGGAGCCCGTCGATATTCTGCGTGATGACCGCCGCGCACGTGCCCGCGCGCTCGAGCTCGGCGAGCTTGCGGTGCGCCTGGTTGGGCCGGGCGTCCGGCGCGATCATGCGGTCGAAGTAGAACTCGTAGAACTCGCGCGGGTGCGCGTCGAAGAAGCTGCGCGAGACCATCTTCTCCGGCGGATGGGGGTAGCGCTGGGAATACAGGCCGCCCGCGCTGCGGAAGTCGGGGATGCCGCTCTCGGTCGACACGCCCGCGCCGCCGAAGAACACCATGCCGCCCGGCCGGCACTCGCCGATCCACCGCCGCAGCGTCGCCGCCTCCGGGGGCAGCGCGCCCGCCTCGTCGCCCGCGTCCGCTCCCAAGCGTCGGGCTTCCTCCCTGCCATCCATTGCCGCCTCCCTCTCGCACGGGGCCGTCACCTTGCCTGCCCCCACCATACGCCATGCCCGATGGACAAAAATCCGCGATCTCGCATTTGGGTGGACAAAAAACGGCGATCTCGCAGGAAAAACGAGGACCGAGAAGGCGCCGCTCGCGATTATCGCAAAAGAGGATAATCATGACCTGGGGTTACGCACGGCGTATTTCCCGACGCCGCGCCGTCACCTCGCGAAGACCTGCGAGATCGCCGTTTTTTGTCCACCGGGCGGCCCCCCTCCCGCCGATGGGGCGCGACGGGCGGCGGACGCCGGGAGACGCGGCAGCCGGAGCGCGGCGGGACGCGGGACGTGGGACGCGCGGCGCGGCTGGGACAGGCACGGGGCGGCGCGGCCGGGGCGGCTACAGGAACACCCGGTGCATCTCCTCGGGGACGTCGGCCAGCTTGACGCGGGCCTCCTCGTGGGCGGCCATGTCGCGCAGGGTGCAGGCGCCCTCGGCCAGCTCGTCGGGGCCCAGGACGGCCACGCGGGCGGCGCCCAGCTTGTCGGCCAGCTTGAACTGGCTCTTGAGGCTGCGGCCCTGGTGGTCCATCTCGCAGACGATGCCCGCGTCGCGGCAGGCCTGCACGAGCCCGAACGCCGAGGCGCGCACGCTGTCGTCCACGCAGGCCACGAACAGGTCGCAGCGCTGGGCGCGCGGCAGCTCGACGCCGGCGGCCTCGAGCGCCATCAGGCAGCGCTCGTAGCCCAGAGCGAAGCCGAGGCCCGGCGTGGGCCGGCCGCCCACCTCCTCGGCCAGCTTGTCGTAGCGCCCGCCGCCGCCGATGGCGTTCTGGCTGCCCAGGCCGTCGACCACCTGCACCTCGAAGACGGTGCGCGTGTAGTAGTCGAGCCCGCGCACCAGTTTGGGCTCCTCGACGTAGGGAACGCCGGCGCCGTCGAGCAACTCGCGCACGGCCGCGTAGTGCTCGCGGCAGTCGTCGCACAGATGGTCGGTGATCTTCGGGGCGCCCGCCATGACGGCGGCGCACTGCTCGTTCTTGCAGTCGAAGGCGCGCAGGGGGTTCACCGCGGCGCGCGTCATGCACGTCTCGCAGAGCTCGTCGGCGTGCTCGTCCATGTAGGCGCGCACCAGGTCGCGATAGGCGGGGCGGCACTTCTCGCAGCCCATGGAGTTGACCAGCAGCTCCATCGAGGACGCGGGGATGCCCACCTTCTCGAAGAAGCGCATGAGCATGATGATGGCCTCGGCGTCGATGGAGGGCGCCTCGGCGCCCAGGCATTCCACGCCCACCTGGTTGAACTGGCGCTGGCGGCCCTTCTGCGGGCGCTCGGCGCGGAACATCGGGCCCGCGTACATGAGCTTGGCGGGCGCGGCCCCCTGGGGCACCAGGTCGTGCTGCACCACGGCGCGCACGACGCCGGCCGTGCCCTCGGGGCGCAGCGACAGGCGGCTCTTGGCCTTGATGGCTCCGCCATCCAGCAGCCGCTTGAGGTTCTCGCCCGACACGGCGGTGAACATCTCCTTGGACACCACGTCGGTGGCCTCGCCGATGCCGCGCACGAACAGCTCGGTCTGCTCGATGACGGGCGTCTCCACCAGCACGTAGCCGTAGCGGCCGAACACCTCGGCGGCCGTGTCCTTGAAGCGCGTCCAGAACAGCGCCTCGTCGGGCAGCAGGTCGCGGGTTCCCTCGGGTGCTTGGATGGCCATGGTTCCTTCTTTCCTGTAGGCGGTTGCGGCGCTCAGCCGGCGATTGACCGCGAGTTATTGTAGCGCAAGGCGAAGGCGGGGGCCGGGCCGCGGGGGCTAGCTGGCCGCATGGCCGCCGAGCGAGCGCAGGACGCCGGCCAGCGCGTCGTCGGGACGATGCTGCAGGTAGGCGGCCAGAAGCGAGCGGCCCACGGCGAACAGGTTGGCGTCGACGGCCGCGCGCAAGGCAGCCTCCAGCTCCACCAGGCGGTCGCCCACCGGCGCCACGGGGATGCCGGCGGCGTCCAGCACGTCGTCCACCTGGTCGCGCGGCGGCAGGTCGAGCCCCTCCTCGCGCATGAGCTCGTGCAGCTCGACCGACGCCTGGGGCGCGTACACCGGCGACGCCATGATCGACTTGCAGTAGCACGCCAGCCCCTCCCGCGCGCGGCCCGCCTTCCACTCCACGTAGGCCAGCTGATAGTAGGCCATGGCGATCTCGTCGGAGGAGGTGGTGAAGGCCAGGCAGCGCACGAGCAGGTCGGCGGCGCTCTCCAGGTCGCCCACCAGCATGTAGGCCCGCGCGCAGCGGCGGTACGCCAGCGAGAAGGTGGGCGCCAGCTCGATGCAGCGGCGCCCATAGGCCACCGCCGCCTCCGACTGCGCGAAGGACTCGTCGAGCAGGTTGATGGCGTCCAGGTAGCACAGCACGAGCGAGGGCGGCACGAGCTCCACCTCGCGGCCGTCGTCGGGGCCGGCCAGGTTGTAGGCCAGGCGCGACGCGTAGCCGTCGAAGAAGCGGTGGACCGCCTCGGCCGTGTCGGCGAAGCGCGCGCCCGACTCCGCCTCGGCCAGCGCCTCGGCCAGGATGTCCGCCGCCTTGCGGGGGTCGGCGGGCAGGGCGCCCCGAGCGCGGGCGACGGCCTCGGCCAGGGGGTCGTCGCCGACGAGGGCGGCGCGCAGGCCCGTGCGGTCGTGCAGGGCAACGCTGCCCTGAGTGAGCGCCGTCATCAGCCGCGTGCAGCCCTGGTAGACCAGCGGGTCGCCCGTCGCGTCCTGGGCCGCCATCACCCGGTGGATGGCCTCCTGCACCGAGGCCGCCCCCGCCACGGCGCCGACCAGCTCGTCGGCCGTGCTCCGCAGCACGCCGTCGTAGGTGACGCGCAGGTCGCGGGCCGAGCGCGCGCCCAGGGCCCGCTGCTGGTCGGCCGTGAGCGGCGCATCGGCACTCTCAGGCGCGGCCTCGCGCACCGCGCGGGAGGGGCGATCGAGCAGCAGGGCGAAGGGGTCGCGCAGGGCCGGGGCCGGGGCGGCGGGGACGCCTGCGACCGGGACGCCCGAAACGCCCGCGTCCGGGACGGCGGCGACCGGAACGCCCGCGTCCGCGGCGACACCAGACGCGGCAGCGTCGGAAACAGCCGCGGCCGGGCTCGCGGCGGCGAGCCCCGCGTCTGTCACGGCGCCGAAGGACGCGAGGAAGCCCAGCGGGTCGCTCGCGGCGGCATCGCGGTAGGCGCCGCCCGTGAAACGGGCGCGGTCGAAGACGACCTGGTAGAAGAAGGGGCCATCTGCCGCCGGCCCGGGCGCGTCCGCCGCGGCCGCCAGCGCGTCGTCCGCCGCCAGGGCGAGCGCAGCGGCCTCCGACCAGGAGAGCCTCCCCTCCCCGTCCGCGGCTCCCTCGCCCGCGTCGCCCGCGGCGGCCGCGGCCGTGTCCGCGTCGCCCAGCAGCGGCACCGCCGTCACCATCACCTCGTCGATAGCACGGCTGGCCGCGAAGGCCGATGCCGCCAGCGCGATGCCCAGGCGCGCCGCGTAGGCGCGGGCCTCGGCCTCACGCGCCGCCGGCGGCTGCTCGGCCCAGCACCCGGATTCCGCATCATAGCGGCGCGCCGGCATGAGCGCGGCGCCGGGCGCCGTCAGCAGGAAGGCGGCCGCGCCGGGCTCGGCCACGTCCAGGTCGAACGCCGCCTGGAAGCGCACGGGCACCCGCAGGTGCTCCATCGCCTCGGCGACGGCCACGCGGGCCGCCCACTCCCCCGCCGGCTCGGGCGCCTCCGCGTCCGCGGGGCACGCTGCGTCGGCCGCCTGATCCACGAGGGCGCGACGCAGCCCCTCGTCCCAGCGGGCGCACTCGGCCTCGTCGGCCACGGCGGCGCGCTCGCCCAGGGCGTCGGCCAGCAGCAGGAACCGGTTGAGCGCCGACTCCACCGCCCACACCGTCTGCTCGGGCACCCCCGCGTCCTCGTCGCTCACGGCCAGGTAGAACGTGTCGGCGTAGCGGCGCGTGCGGATGAGTCGCAGCGGACCCTCCGCGTCGGCGCCGATGAGCCAACCGCGGCTGACCCGGTCGGTGAAGCCCGCCTCATCCAGCCACGCCACCAGAAGCGACGCCAGCGCGGGCGGGCGCAGGGCCGGGTCGCGGCGGGCGCGCTCGACCAGCAGGCACACGGCCCGCAGCGCCCGCACGGGGTTGGACGATCCCAGCAGCTCGAAGATGCAGCCCAGGCCGCTCGAGGGGACGGGGGTGCCCGTGATCGACGGCCGGTGGACGCAGGCCAGGTAGGCGCGGGCCAGCGCGTCGGGATACGCCAGCCCCTCGCCCGCCGCGCCGAAGCCGTACCAGCTGTCGAAGAGGTCGTAGCGGCCGTTCCGCACGCGGTAGCGCGCCACCCGGCGCTCCTCGCCGCCCGCGCTGACGACCACCCAGCCGGCCTCATCCCCGCCCGCTGACGCCTCCTCATCCCGCACGAAGGCCAGGTCGGGCACGCGGGCGGGCGGCACCTCGCTCGGCTCGTCAGCGGTGAACACCCGGCCGAAGCGGTCGAGGTAGGCCAGGACGCGCACCTCGTTGCGCCCGGTGAACTCCACGATGTAGCGGTCGTCCCTGAACGGCGCCGGCAGCGCGCCGCACACCCAGCCGACGGCGGCTCCCGGCTCGATGGGCCGCCCCAGCGGACACACGGGCACCTCCGGCAGGCGCACCACCACGTTGCCGGGCCCCGGCAGCACCCCACCCTCGGCCAGCGGCTCGGCGAACAGCCCCTCCGGATCCCCTGCCGCACCGGGGAAGGGGGCCAGCGCCCCCTCCAGCACGCGCCGCGAGGATCCGATCATCCCCGCCAGGCCGCCTATGGTGAAAACGCGGGGCTCCGCGGCCCCGCCTCCAGTCGTCACGATAGCGCTCCAAATAGCCAGGCGCCCCAGGGCGCCACCCGTTTCTCACCTCAATTGTACCCCAACCCGCTCCCGCCCAGAGCACGCCCGAAGTCACGCCGGGAATGCAGGATGCGGTCGACCTTCACCACGTCGTCCTCCACGATGAAGAACGCGATGTAGTGGCCGAGGGGCGTGAAGCGGTAGGGCGTCTCCCCGCCGTCCTCCCTGCGGTAGCGCGGGCAGGCCTCGGCCGTGTAGTCGAGGTGGCGCAGTCCGTAGCGCAGCCGCTTCAGGTACTTGTCCGCCACCGTCCGCGACCGGGACACCTCGTAGATATGCTGCCGGATATCCCGCAAGTCGGCTATCGCGTCGTCCAGCAGCAGAACCTCACGCGGTCTCATCGAGGGGCCTGGACCGGCGCGAGAGAGCGGCCGGCGGCTCGGAGAGCAGCTCCTCGAAGGCCAGCTCCATGGTCTGGTAGCGCGACTGGCCCGCTGCCTTGTTGCGGGCCGCCTCCTCGAGCGCCGCGTCCAGGTAGCACCGGTAGGCCCGCTCCTCCACGTAGGCGTCGAAGGCGTCGATGTCCATGAGCACCAAGCTCCCCCGCCCGTTCTTGGTGAGGTAGATGGGCTCGCGCGTGTCCTTGGCCAGCTGCTCCACCTCGGCGAACCGGTTGCGGAGATCGGTCGACGGGATTATCTGCGTCATGATGCTCTCCTTAAAGATAATTATAATGATAGAATTCTATCATTATAATTATCTTATGAGAAGCATAGTATTACGCAAAATACAAGAGGGACCGCCCGAAGGCGGCCCCTCTCTGCTCTCGGATTGCCCGCGTCTAGTGATGGCAGGCGTTCTCGGGGCCCATGGTGGGCACCTGGCCGGCGGCGACCATCTTGGCCACGTCGCCCACGTTGGGGGTCTGGTTGTCGAAGTACACGGTGATGCCCGCGTCGGCGAAGCCCATCATCGGGCGCATGCCCATGCCGGCCGCCACGATGGCGTCGACGCCGGCATCGTGCAGCAGGCTGACGGGACGCAGGCAGCCGCCCTCCTCGTGGGGCGGGTTGTCCAGGGCGGACACCTGGGTGATCTCGCCGTCGGAGATGTCGACGATGGTGAAGCAGTCGCAGTGGCCGAAGTGGCCGCTGCGCTCGGCGTCCAGACCGGCGGTGCCCATGGTGGGGACGGCAAGCTTGATGGCAGTCATAGGATTCTCTCCTTCTCGTGTGCGCCCGCATCCCGCGGGCCCTCTCTTGGTTCCCCACCATTCAAGCCGTTATCGCCCGCCGCGTCAACTATTCCCGGAATAAAAGAGCGGGCGGACGGCAGCACGGCGGGACAACATCCTACGTCCCCGTTGTCCCCGGAATAAAAGAGCGGGCGGACGGCGGCGCGGCGGGACAACATCCTACGTCCCCGTTGTCCAACATCCTACGTCCCCGTTGTCCGCGTCCCCGTTGTCCGCGCGCGTTGTCCGCACACGCAAAAGGGCCCCGCGGCGTTGCGCGGGGCCCTGGCGAGGCGATGGGCGGGCACGCGCCCGCGTGACGCGCGCTAGTTGGCGCGGTAGTCCTTCCAGTCGTCGGGGTGGCGGCCCCACAGCTCGGCGAACTTCTCCGTCGGCTGGATCTGCTCGGCCACGAGCGAGCCCATCATCTCGGTGCCCACCACGCGGTCCTCCGGCGTGGACGCGTCGGCGATGTCGCCGGTGCGGAAGCCCGCGTCCAGCACGGCGGTCACCGCGGCCAGCACGTCGTCGGCCGCCTCCCGCATCCCGAAGCTGTAGCGCAGCATCATCTCCACCGAGAGGATCTGCGCGAGCGGGTTGGCGATGCCCTGCCCGGCGATGTCGGGGGCGCTGCCGTGGCTCGGCTCGTAGAGCGCCACGCCGTCGCCGAGGCTCGCGCTGGCCAGCATGCCGAGCGAGCCGGAGAGCATCGACGCCTCGTCCGACAGGATGTCGCCGAACATGTTCTCGGTCACCACGACGTCGAACTGGGCCGGCGCCTTGATGAGCTGCATGGCGGCGTTGTCCACCAGCATGTCGGAGAGCTCGACGTCCGGGTAGTCGGCCGCCACCTCGTGGACGATCTCGCGCCACAGGCGGCTCGTCTCCAGCACGTTGGCCTTGTCGATGGAGCACACCTTGGAGCGGCGCTTGCGGGCCATCTCGAAGGCGTGGCGCGCGATGCGACGGATCTCGTACTCGCGGTACTCGAGCGTGTCGTAGGCGCGCTGGCCGTTGCCGCCGTCCGGGCCCGCGCCCTCCTCGTCGTAGAAGCGCTCGCGCTCGCCGAAGTACAGGCCGCCGGTGAGCTCGCGGACGATGACCAGGTCGACCCCGTCGACGACCTCGGGCTTGAGCGTGGACGCGCCGGCCAGCGCCTCGAAGATGGTCACGGGGCGCAGGTTCGCATACAGGCCGAGCTCCTTGCGGATGCCCAGCAGCCCCTGCTCGGGACGCGGGCGCGCGGGGTCGGTGGTGTCCCACTTGGGGCCGCCGACGGCCGCCAGCAGCACCGCGTCGGAGGCCTTGGCGGCCGCGAGCGTGGCGGCGGGCAGCGCCTCGCCCATCTCGTCGATGGCCACGCCGCCGATGAGCGCCTCGTCGTAGGTGAAGCCCACGCCGTACTTCTCGCCCACGGCGTCGAGCACCTTCACGCCCTCGGCGATGATCTCGGGCCCGATGCCGTCACCCGGCAGCAGGCAGATGCGGTACGTCTTCATGGCATGCCTTCTTTCTCTAGGGAATCCTCGCGCGCCGAGCGGCGGCGGGCGGGGCTAGTCCGCCAGGCGGGCCTTCCAGCGGGGAACCAGGCCGCCGGCCTCGATGATCTCGCGGATGAACGGGGGGAACGGCTGGGCGGTGAAGGCCTGGCCCGTCGTCTCGTCGGTGATGGTGCCGGCGTCGGCGTCGACGCGCACCACGTCGCCGTCGGCGATGGCGTCGACGGCCTCGGGGCACTCCATGATGGCGAGCCCCGTGTTGATGGCGTTGCGGTAGAAGATGCGCGCGAAGGACTTGGCGATCACCACGTCCACGCCCGTCGCCTTGATGGCGATGGGCGCGTGCTCGCGCGAGCTGCCGCAGCCGAAGTTCTCCTCCGCCACGATGATGTCGCCCGGCCGAACGCGGCCGACGAAGCCGGCGTCCAGGTCCTCCAGGCAGTGCCTGGCCAGCTCGGCCGGGTCGGAGGTGTTGAGGTAGCGGGCGGGGATGATGACGTCGGTGTCGACGTCGCGCCCGTAGCGGTGGACGGTGCCCTTGAACTCCATGGCTTCCCCCTTATTCCGCGTCCGCCGCCGCGGCGACGGGCTCCAGGTCTTCCGGCAGGCCGATGTGCCCCAGCACGGCGCTGGCGGCGGCCACGGCCGGCGAGGACAGGTACACCTCGCTCGTCGGATCGCCCATGCGGCCGACGAAGTTGCGGTTGGTGGTGGCGATGGCGCGCTCCCCCGCCGCCAGGATGCCCATGTAGCCGCCCAGGCACGGGCCGCAGGTGGGCGTCGACACGGCGCAGTTGGCGTCGAGGAACACGTCCATCAGGCCCTCCTCGATGCACTGGCGGTAGACCTGCTGGGTGGCGGGGATGACGATGCAGCGCACATCCGGGTGCACCGTGCGCCCGCGCAGCACCGCCGCGGCCTGGCGCATGTCGTCGAGCCGGCCGTTGGTGCAGCTGCCGATGACCGCCTGGTCGATGCGCACGTGGCGCGCCTCGGCGGCCGGGCGGGTGTTGGAGGGCAGGTGCGGGAAGGCGACCGTCGGCACGATGTCGGCGGCGTCTATCTCGACGACGCGCGCGAAGGCGGCGTCCGGGTCGGACTGATAGGCGGTGTAGGGGCGCTCGACGCGGCCGTCCATATAGGCGCGCGTCACGTCGTCCACGGGGATGAGCCCGGCCTTGCCGCCCGCTTCGATGGCCATGTTCGAGATGGACAGGCGCTCGTCCATGGGGAGCGCCTCGATGGCGCTGCCGGTGAACTCCAGCGCCTGGTAGAGCGCGCCGTCCACGCCGATGAGCCCGATGAGGTGCAGGATCACGTCCTTGCCGGTGACGCCCGGCGCCAGCGTGCCGTCGACCACCACCTTCACCGTCTCGGGCACCTTGAACCACGCCTTGCCCGTGGCCATGCCCACGCCGGCGTCGGTGGAGCCCACGCCGGTGGCGAAGGCGCCCAGCGCGCCGTAGGTGCAGGTGTGGCTGTCGGCGCCGATGATGAGGTCGCCCGCGCCCACGACGCCCTGCTCGGGCAGAAGCGCGTGCTCGACGCCCATGCAGCCCACCTCGTAGTAGTGGGTGACGCCTTGCTCGCGCGCGAAGTCGCGCACGATCTTGGCCTGCTCGGCGCTCTTGATGTCCTTGTTGGGCACGTAGTGGTCGGGAACCAGGATGACGCGCTCGGGGTCGAACACGCGGCCCGACACCTCGCGGACGGTCTTGATGGCCAGAGGCGCCGTCACGTCGTTGGCCAGCACCAGGTCGAGGTCGCACTCGATGAGCTGCCCGGGCTCCACCTCATCGAGCCCCGCGTGCGCCGCGAGGATCTTCTCTGCCATGGTCATGGGACGCGCCATTCGCCCTCCCCTTCCGTCACGAGCCTGCGAAACCCCAGCATTGTACCACCGGGCCGACGGCGGCCGGACACTGCCGGCGGGCGGTTAACCAGGGTGAAACAAAGGCGCGGAAGGCGGGGGCGCGGGGCGCGGGGCGCGCGACGGACGAGCGCGCGGGGCGGGGCGAGCAGCCCGAGCGTGCCCGCTACTCCGACAGGGCGGTGCAGAGCGCGTCGAGCAGCGTGATGGCGAAGTGCTGCGCCGAGCGATCGGCGCCGGCGTCCTCCCACATCTGGCTGGGGAGCGTCAGCGTGATGCGCGGCGTGCGCGCGGCGCGGGCGGCGGCGATGGCGCTCTTCAGGCGCAGGGACAGGCCCTCGTCGTCGGTGCAGTCGACGGCGGGCACCGCCTCCTCCACCGGCGCGCCCTGCACCACCACGTGCACGAGCAGCATCCTGTCGTCGGGTGCCACCGAAAGCGAGTCGGCGCTCACTATCTTAGAGAGCGGGTTGGTCGCCAGCGCCAGGTTCGACATGCGCGAGGCCACCGACCGCGTGAAGGGGTCGGTGCCGAACAGGCACAGCGCGTTGGCCTCCAGCACGTCGGCCGCGCGGGCGAAGCCCAGGTGAAGCGGCGCGTGGGCGGCGCCCTTCCCCTCCCAGGAGTGGTGCAGGTTGCGCAGGGCCGCGTAGGTGTAGGCGCCGGCGATGCCGTCGGAGGGCAGGCCCAGGTTCAGCTGGAACTTGCGCAGGGCCGTCTCGGTGTAGGCGCCGAAGATGGCGTCCTCGTGCCCGATGGCGAACCCGAGCGCGCCGAGCGCCTGCTGGAGCTCCAGCACGTCATGGCCGTGGAAGTAGGGCATACGCAGGTACAGCGTGCGGTCGCCCAGGGAATAGGAGGCGTCCACCAGGGCCGCCCACACCTTCTGCGTCACCTCGTCGGACTCGGGCAGCCCCACGTTGCGGCAGAAGTCGCGCACGGCCTGGGCCGTGGCGTCATCATAGGTGCCGGTGACCTGATCCTCGGCCAGGTGGCCGATGAGCATCAGGCGGTGCTGCACGTCCTCGACGGCGGGGCCGGCGTGGCCCTTCTCGATGGTATCCATGCTACTTCAGCCTGTTCACGAACCAGTCGGCCATGGACACGAGCAAATCGCGCGAGGGCGACGGCTCCACCATGTCGATGAGGCGGTTCTTCGCGATGCTGGTCAGGTTCTCGGCGTAGGCGCGCGCGTAGTCGACCGAGCCGCTGGCCTCCATGATGGCCACGGCCTCGGCCAGCACGGCCGGATCCTTCTCCTTCGAGGAGAGGATCTCGATGAGGCGGTCGCGGTCGGGCGAGTTCTGCAGCGCGTGCACCACCACCAGCGTGCGCTTGCCCTCGGTCAGGTCGTTGCGGAAGTCCTTCTTCGTGGACTCCTCGCTGCCCACCAGGTTGAGCAGGTCGTCCTGGATCTGGAAGGCGAGCCCGGTGTCGAGCCCGTAGTTGCGCAGGGCCTCCACCTGGGCGTCGGTGCCGCCGCCGATGATGGCACCGATGGCCAGGGGCACGGCGCCCGAGTAGTGGGCGGTCTTGTGCGTGGCCATGACCAGGTAGTCCTCGGGGGTGATGTCGTAGCGGCCGTCGCGCGCCCAGCCGATGTCGAGGGCCTGGCCCTCGATGGTGCGGCGCGTCATGTTGATGAGCTCGGTCACCACGCGCACCTTGGTGGCGTCGTCGAGGTTGGCGTCGTTCATCACCGTGCCGTTGACCAGGGAAAGCGCCAGGTCGCCCATGTTGATGGCCAGGCCCAGCCCCTCGGTGAGGTGCAGGCACGGCTCGCCGCGGCGCAGCTCGGCCTCGTCGGCGATGTCGTCGTGGATGAGCGCGGCGGTGTGGAAGTGCTCGATGGCCGCGGCCGCCGAGGTGGCCCGCGCCATGTCGCCGCCGACGGCCTGGCAGGCCGCGAAGCAGATGAGAGGGCGATGGCGCTTGCCGCCGTTCTGGCTGTAGTCGAACAGGGGCGCGTAGAGGTAGCGATCCATGTCGGGGTGGGTGCCGCGCGGGATGTACTCGTTGACGAGCGCGCCCACCTTGTCGGCGTAGCAGGTGAGGTACTCCTCGAAGGTGGTGGGCGGGTTCTCGACGCCGGCGATGATCTCGTTGATGTTTTCCATAGCGCTCTCTGCCTAGGGTCGGACGGTCATGGTGCCGCGGGAAGAAGCCTGGTAGGGGCGAAGGGGTTCGAACCCTTAAGCCTTGCGGCGGCGGATTTTAAGTCCGCTGCGTATGCCAGTTCCGCCACGCCCCCGCAGCACAGCGCACCATGTTAGCACAGCGGCCCCGGGAAAAACCTTACGCTCGCGCCACGGCGGCGGAACCCCACGGGCGGGTGCCGTGGCGCGACGGAGGCGGGCGGCGCTACGCCCGGGCGGCCTCCAGCACCATGCCGTGGAGGATGTCGGACTCGCTCACCGTGAAGCCGGGCCGGCCGCTCTGGGCCAGTACCTCCTCCAGGATGACCATACCCGCCACGATCACCGGCGCGCGACCGGGGTCGAGGCCCACCACGCGCTCGCGCTCGGCCAGGGGCAGCGCCTCCAGGCGCGCGGCCACGGCGCGCAGGTCGTCGGCCGACACGAACGCGCGGTGCACGCGAGCCGAGTCGTAGGAGGCCATCGCCTCGCGCACCGACACCACCGTGGTGGCCGTGCCCGCCACGGCGATCAGGCGGTCGACGGGCACATCGGCGCGCAGCCGCGCGAAGAACGGCCCCATCTCGTCGCGCACCCAGGCGCGGGCCGCCGCCAGCTCATCAGCGCTCGGCGGGTCGGCGCGGAAGAAGCGCTCCGTCACGCGCCGGCACCCTACATTAAAAGAGTGGGCCATCGCGGGCACGGCGCCCGCGCGGCCGGCCACCACCTCGGTCGAGCCGCCGCCGATGTCCACCACGGCCACCGTCTCGTCGGGAAAGTCGCTGCTCGCGCCGAGGAACGACAGCGCCGCCTCGCGCTCGCCGGGGATGACCGCGAGCGTGACGCCGCACTCGGCCAGAAGCGCCGCGAACTCGGCGGCGTTGGCCGCGTCGCGGGCGGCCGAGGTGGCCATGGCGATGGTCGTCACCGGGCGGCCGGGCTCGGCCAGGGCATCACGCACCGCCACGTAGCGGTCGACCGCCGCGAGCACCCGGGCCATGGCGGCCGGCGCAAGCACGCCCGAGGCGTCCACCCCCTCGCCGAGGTTGGTGATGGCGTACTCCTTGTCCAGCTCCGCGATGGCGCCGGAGGCGTCCACGTCCGCCACCAGCATGCGGCACGTGACCGTCCCGATGTCGATGGCCGCGTAGCGACCCGGTCGGTAACCCATGGCGTGCTCCCTTCGGTCGGGGATGTCGGTTCGATGCGGCCCGCGCGCCCCGGGGCGACGGGCGATGGCGCGCTCGGCTGCCGGCGGCGCGGCTGTCCGGCGGTCGGGCGCGGCATACAGCCGCGTCAGCCCGCGCAAGCGCGGCCGGTGGCGCTACTCCACGCCGAACAGCGGGTCGAGGAACGAGTACCAGGTGTCGGGCGCGGGCACCTCGCCGGGCACGATGTTCGCCGTGAAGTTGGACTCCTTCTGCACGTCGATGCCCGAGACGCTCACCGAGCGCTCGCCCGCCTTCACCCAGCCGAACTCGCTGCGCGCCTTGTCCTCCACCCCGGCGTCGCCGGAGAGGTAGTCCACCTCGCGCTGGATGGCGTCGTTGCGCTGCTGGATGGCCGCATACTCGGCCTGCAGGCGGTCGCGCTCGCGCAGCTCCTGGTAGTACTGCTGGGCGGGCGGGTACAGAAAGACGCAGGTGAGGACGAGGCAGGCGGCCACCGCCCCCAGCGTGGCCCAGCGGCTGCGGGACGACGCCCCCTCGCGCTTGTCCGAGGGGCGCGGGCCGGACGCCGACGAGCGCGACGGGCCGTCGCCCTGCATGCGCGCGGCGCGCTTGTGCTGGCGGCCCATCTGGGTCTCGTAGACGGCGGCGCGGGGCCCCGCCTCGGCGGCCGAGGGCTTGTCGTCGCCGTAGCGGCGCGTGAACTCGCGGTCGGCCTTGGCCTTGGACGCGTTGCGGCGGGCCTTCGACAGGCGGCCGGCCAGGCCGCGTTTGGCGGGCGGCTCGTCCTCGACGCCCTCGTCGCGCGCCCCGCGGCGGGCGCGGGTGCGCTCCAGGTAGTCCTCGGCTGCCGCCTCGCCGGCGTCGTGGCGGGTCGAGCGCGCGCCGGCGGACGCGCCGCGCTGCCGACGCCCCCCGGCGATCAGCGAGGGGGCCGCGCTGCGGCCGGCGCCACCGGATGCCGGCGCCGCGCCGCGCGGGCGGGTGCCGCGGGCGGGCGCGCCGCCATCCAGCACGCGCACCTCGTCGCGCAGGCCGTCGTAGCGGAAGGTCTCGCGGCCGGCACGGAGGGAGCCGGCGGCGGTGTCGCCGGCAGACGCGCCGCGTGCCGCCCGTGCCACGCTGCGGCCTGACGCCGCGCCGGCGCCTGCCGCGGCCCGCGGCGTCTCGCGGCTGGGTCGCGCCCCGCCGCGCGCGCCCGCGCGCGAGCTGGCGGCCTCGCGGCCTGCGGCGCCCGGCGCGTCGCTCGAGCGGCGCCCAGCGCCCTGCCGGGTGCGCGCGCCGCGGCCCGATTCCCCACGTTTCACCAGATCAGAACCGCTATCGGACGCAAAAGAACGACGCGAGCGCTTCGCGTCGTCAAAGGAAACGATATGCGTCTGGCGATTCACTGCCGATGAGCTCCTTCAAGCATGGGGTGCGTTGGTTCTTCGGGTATGCGAGAAGCTAGCCAGCAGGATACCACACGCCCCCGCGCCCCCTCAACGCCGTCACGAAACAGACAAGCCCGACGGCACCCCCAGCCCCGCGGCCGCCCGCCGCCCACCGCGCGGCGCTCGAGGCGCGGGGCGGCCCGCGCGGACAGCTTTCGAGCCGATTTTTGGCGGGCGATGGCAGGTTTCCCTCCCCCTCCAACGCAGAAGGCGCCCGGCCCCGCGTGTGCGGAGCCGGGCGCCTGAGCGTCCTCGCGGCCTGCTGGCGGCGCTACAAGTCGAGCCCCTTGATGTAGGCGGACCACCTCTCGAAGGACTCGTCGCTGATGGCGTGCTCCATGAGGCACGCCTCGTGGTCGGCCCGCTCCTCGGGGATGCCGAGGGCCTTGTGCAGGAACTGGAACAGCAGGTTGTGGCGATCCAGCACCGACGAGCCATACTCGTAGCCCCGCTCCGTCAGCGTGATGTCGCCGTAGTACGGCTGCTCCGCGAACCCCTTCTCCTTCAGCACCGACATGGCCTTGTTGACCGACGCCTTCGACACGCCCATCTTGGTGGCGACGTCGACGGATCGGATGGGTTTCTCCGGCGAGGCCCCCAACATGACCATGGCTTCGAGGTAGTCCTCGTGGGACATGGACATCTTCTCCACCGCACCCCTCCCTTCCTTTGGTACGGGCTATAGTAACACAGCTGAAGCCCGCACCAGGGAAGGGTTACCGGGGCTGCTCGCCGGCGTTGCCGCCGGTCAGGGCGGCGGAATCCAGCGCGACCCGGCAGGCCGCCGGGCAGCTCGCCGGCGCCGCCGCGCCGCTGCGGCCCGACGCCGCGGGGCAGCCCGCGCATCCCGCGCATCCCGCGCGGCCGCCGCCGTGGTCGTGGCAGTCGCAGAGCCCCCGGCGCGTCAGGCGCCGCACGGCCCACACGGCCCAAGCGGCGACGGCCGCCAGCAGCAGCACGGTGGCCGGGGTGAGGGTGAGCTCCGCCATCCTAGGCTCCCTGCGCCGCAGCCGCCGCGGACGCCTTCCGCGCCCGGTCGCCCGGGGCCGGGCGGAAGACGAGGAACAGCATCCCCGCCAGCACCGCGACCGCCAGCGCCGTCCATCCGCTGGGGGCCACCTCGCCCAGGGCCAGGCCGCCCAGCTGGTAGATCATGAGGCCGACGCACCAGGCGAAGCCCGTCAGGTAGCCGATGGTCGCCCACGTCCACTTGGCCGACGCCATCTGGCGGCGGATGGTGCCGATGGCGGCGAAGCACGGCGCGCACAGCAGGTTGAAGGCGCAGAAGGCCATGATCGCCGCGGAGCTGCCGCCCATCAGGGCCGCGAAGCCGGCCCACATGCCCGGGTCGCCCTCGCCGGCCTCGCCGAGGCTCGTGAGGATCCCCACCGTGGCCACGACGTTCTCCTTGGCCACCAGGCCGGTGAGGGACGTGACCGTCGCCTCCCAGCTGCCGAAGCCCAGCGGCGCGAACAGCCACGCCAGCCCGCCGCCCAGACCGGCCATCAGGCTGTGGCCCAGATAGCCGTCCGTGCTGGTGTCGAGCAGGCCGAACCGTCCCTCGTACACGCCGAAGTTCATGAGGAACCAGATGACCATCGAGCTGAGGAAGATGATGGTGCCGGCCTTCACGATGTAGCTGCGCACGCGCTCCCACGTGGCCATCGCCACGTTCTTGAGGGTGGGGATGTGGTACTGGGGCAGCTCCATGATGAACGGCGCCGCCTCGCCCGCGAAGGCGCGGAACTTGCGCAGCATGACGCACGAGATGATGATGGCGGCCAGGCCCAGGAAGTAGAACAGGGGCGCCACCCACCACGTGGCCGCGTAGTCGCCGCCGGCCAGCGCGCCGAACACGAGCGCGATGATGGGCAGCTTGGCGCCGCAGGGGATCATCGTGGTGGTCATGATGGTCATGCGGCGGTCCTTCTCGTTCTCGATGGTCTTGGTGGCCATGACCGCCGGCACGCCGCAGCCGGACGCGATGAGCATGGGGATGAACGACTTGCCCGACAGGCCGAAGCGGCGAAACACCCGGTCCATGATGAACGCGACGCGCGCCATGTAGCCGCAGCCCTCGAGGAAGGACAGGAGCAGGAACAGGACGATGAGCTGCGGGACGAAGCCGAGCACCGCGCCGACGCCGGCCAGGATGCCGTCGAGGAGGAGGCTCTGGAGCCACGGGGCGCAGCCGACGGCATCGAGCCAGCCGCCCACCACGACGGGGATGCCCACGTGGTACAGCCCGAAGTCGGCCGGGTCGGGCTCGACGAGCGCGCCCGCCTCGAAGGCGGCCACGCCCTCGGCGGTCTCGAGCGCGGCGTCGAAGTCGGCGACGGTCGCCTCGTACTGCTCGGTGCCGGTGTAGAGCCAGCCGTCGCCGAACAGGCCGTCGTTGGCCCAGTCGGTGAACAGGCCGCCCGCCACGCTGACGGCCAGGTAGTACACGCAGAACATGACGGCGATGAAGAGGGGCAGGCCGAGCACGCGGTTGGTGACCACGCGGTCGATCCGCTGCGTGGTGGTCAGCGCCTTGGGCGAGCGCTCGACGCAGGCGGCGCACACCTCGCCGATGGCGTCGTAGCGCGCGTTGGTGACGATGGACTCGGCGTCGTCGTCCTCGGCGTCCTCGAGCGCCTCGCGGATGGCGGCGATGCAGGCGAGGTCGTCGGCGGACAGGTCGAGCGCGTCGACGGTGAGCTGCTCGTCCTCGAGCAGCTTGACGGCGAACCAGCGCGCCCGGGCCGGCGCGACGCGGTCGCCCACGATGGCGGCGATAGCGGCGAGCGCGTCCTCGACGGCGCCCGGGAAGCGCAGCGCGGGCGACGCGGGCGCGGCGGAGGCGCAGGTGGGAGACGCGGCGGGGGTCGGCGCGGAGGCGGCCGGGGCGGACGAGGGCGCGGCGGACGACGCGCACGGGGTCGGCGCGGAGGCGGCCTCGATCGCCTTCGCGATGAGCGCCTCCACGCCCTGGCCCTTGAGGGCGGTGGTCTCGACGACGGGGCAGCCCAGGCGGCGCGAGAGCCCCTCGACGTCGATCTTGTCGCCGTTCTTGCGCACCAGATCCATCATGTTGAGCGCGACGACCACCGGCAGGCCCAGGTCCAGGATCTGCGTGGTCAGGTACAGGTTGCGTTCCAGGTTGGTGGCGTCCACCAGGTTGACCACCACGTCGGGCTGCCCGCTCAGCAGGTAGTCACGCGTGACGATCTCCTCCGGCGTGTAGGGAGACAGCGAGTACACGCCGGGCAGGTCCGTGATGGTCACGTCCCGGTCCCGCGTGTAGCGGCCCTCCTTCTTCTCGACGGTCACGCCGGGCCAGTTGCCGACGTACTGGCTGGCCCCCGTGAGCTCGTTGAACATGGTCGTCTTGCCACAGTTCGGGTTGCCGGCAAGCGCGATGCTGATTCCCATGATCCGCCTTTCCTCTCAGTCCTTCTCAGGCGGTGCGCCGTGGAAGTGTTAACCATTACTAACTGCTACTCCGAAAAAACCGCGTCCCAAGACGCGGAAGATACCCGACGCTAAGGTGCAAGAACCATACGTTGAGCAGGGATTATGCGCCAGCCAGCGCGCCGGCTGCGAACCGTCAAACGCGCGGCGTGCCGTAAGGCGCGAGCGCGACGCCAGGCAGCGCGCCGGGTACGAGCCGTGGGGGTACAGGCGCGCGACATCCCTAGGCCACGAGCACCTGGGCAGCCTCGTCCTTGCGCAGCGACAGCTCGAAGCCGCGGACGGTCACCTCGATCGGGTCGCCCAGCGGCGCCACCTTGCGTACGTAGACGTCGGTGCCCTTCGTGATGCCCATGTCCATGATGCGGCGCTTCACCGCGCCCTCACCGACCAGGCGCCGGACGACCGCCGACTGCCCCACGGGCACGTCGCGCAGCGTGCGCGCTCCCTCAATCTCGCTCATGCTACCTTCCCTTCCCAATGCTTAGCCAACTACCGATGAGACCCCCACCGCCGCGATCAACCTGCGCGCCTTCGCGAGGCGAACCCGCCCGAAAATGTTTCACGTGAAACATTCGTACGCGGAAAACGAGACGAGACGGAGAGCCGGGGCGGAATCCGCCCGCACGGACGGCGCGCGAAGCGGTGCTAGGCCGCGGCGGTGATGATCTTGGACGCCACCGTGCGGTCGAGCGCCACCTGGGCGCCCTTGACCTCGACGATGAGGTTGCCGCCCTGCTCGCTCACGACGCGCACGGGCGCGCCCTCGACGAAGCCCAGGTTCTCCAGGTGGTGATGCACCTCGCCGCGTCCGCGCACCTTCGCGACGCACGCCGCGTCCCCGCTGCGCAGGAACGTCAGCGGCATCTGCGGCCCGCGGGCCTCCGCGGTGGCGGTTGCGCCAAGACCGGCCGCAGCGTCATGGCCAGATATGGCACCCGTGTCGGGCAGGGCCCCAGGGTTGGACTTGGCGCCGGCCGCGCGCCTCGCCTTGAGCGATGCGAGACCGAAGCCCGCGCCCGCCATCCTCATCACGCCTTCCATCGCAACTCCCATCAGTGTTAGCTTTCTATAACAAAAAGTATGATAAGGGAAACTCTCTCAGAATGAAAGCCTTGGATAACTTTTTTAGATGAGGAGATCACAGAGAATTCACAAGGGCAGAGGGAGGAGGATGCATCGAACGCGCGGCACGCAGGCGACGAGCACGCGGCGTCGCAGAGCGCGGCACGGGCGGGCGCGGAGCGCGCGAGCACGCGCCAGGCGGGGCAGGGCACGCGCCGCGCGGGCGGGGCAGACGACAAGCATACGCCGGCGCGAGACACACGCCGGGCGCCGGGAGGGACGGGCGGTCGCCCCGGCGCGAGCGTGCGGCAGACGCGAGGCGCGTGGGCGAGGGCAGGAGGGCTTTAGGGCAGCTCGCAGACGCAGGACCACTTGACGCCCGTGCTGCGGGCGAACTCGCAGTCGAAGCAGGTGGAACGCATGCAGCGGCGACGCGAGCGCATCTCAGCGGGGAACAGGTCGGCCGGAAGCGCCACGAATGTTTCACGTGAAACATTCAGCCCCGCATCCCGCACGCCGAACTCATCGACCGTCACCGGCGCCGGGACATCAGGCGCGCCCGCACCCTCGCCCGCGATACCCGGCACGCCCGCACCCTCGCCTGCGGCGCCCGGCGCACCCGCGCCTTCGCCTGCGGCATCCGGCGCGTTGGCGGTCTTGCCTGCGACGTCCGGCGCGCTCGCGCGGCTACCTACGGCACCAGGCGCGCTCGCTCCCCCATCCGCTGGCGAAACGCTGGGGACGGGAGCGCTCATCGCGGCGAGGGTCAGCTCGGCCAACTGCGCCATGCCGCGCCTGGTGGGATGCGTGCCGTCGAGGGCCTCGTAATCGAAGCCCGCGGCGCGGATGTCGGCCACCTCGCAGCCGTGGGCGCGCGCTGCCGCGCGGATCGCGTCGTTGTAGTCGTCGAGGTCGATGCCCCGCAGCTGGTAGGCGAAGGAGGGCCCTGCGGCGCCGACCTCGCGGCCGGGGAGCAGCGTCAGGCACCAGACGCGCGCGGCGGGGTAGGCGGCGCGCAGCCCGGCGAGCATCTCGCCGTAGGCGCGGGCGAACCCGGACAGCGACGCGGCGGTCGCGGGGCCCGGCGCGCCCTCGGGCACCGCCAGCGCCTCGGGGCAGCGCGGCATCGCCTCGCTGCGGGCCGCCGCCTGGGCCCGCGCGCCGGCCCAGCCGTAGTCGTTGATGCCGATGAACACCAGTATGTCGTCGGGCGCCTCGCCGTCCGGCCCCGCCACCTGGGCGATGCGCTCGGACGAGCACCCGGCGGGGAATCCCGCGCCCTCCGCCATCGAGCCGGAGAACGACGCGTTGGCCAGCAGGCGGCCGCCGAGGCGCGCTATCACCTGCGCCCACCACGTGTCGCCGACCTCCTCCACGCCGGTCGCGGCGCGCAGGTCTTCCTTATAGTAGATGCGGTTCGCCGGGTTGGTGACTCTCTCGAAGGTGGAGATGGAGTCGCCGAAGATGGAGAACGACCGCTGCGCCATAGAGGCCTCCCGTCAGGATCGCCGTGCGGAGGCGCGCCGCCCGGGCGGGGCGATCGCGCGTTGCTCAGAACCTGGGCCCGCGGCAAGCCGGCCCGGATGGCAGCATAGTATACTTGTGCGCGTCCGCCCCCGGGAAGGAAGAACCCCACATGACAAACGTCGCATCCAGCGAGGCCCCCGCCGGCCAGAACCTCTACATCGACACGCGCGGCTGCTGCGAGGCACCCGTCCCCTTCACCGAGGCCGTCGTCAACGGCCTGGCCCAGGGAGGCGGCCTCTACGTGCCCGAGCGCATCCCCCAGCTCTCCCTCGACCAGATCACGGGGCTCGCCGCGCTCCCCTACGCCCAGCGCGCCGCCGCCGTCTACCGAGCCTTCGGCATCGATCTGCCCGATGAGGAGATCGACCGCCTCATGGAGCGCTCCTACGGCGATAACTTCGACGACGAGGCCATCTGCCCCATCACGTCGCTGGACGACAAGACCCACGTCCTCGAGCTGTGGCACGGCCCCACGAGCGCCTTCAAGGACATGGCGCTCCAGTGCCTGCCCCAGTTCTTCTCCGCCAGCGCGAGCGCCCTGCGCGAGGCCGGCGCGCTCGACCATGAGTTCCTCATCCTCGTCGCCACCTCGGGCGACACCGGCAAGGCCGCCCTCGAGGGCTTCAAGGACGCGGACGGCGTGCGCATCGGCGTGCTCTTCCCCGACGGCGGCGTGAGCGACATCCAGCGCAAGCAGATGGTCACCACCACCGGGTCGAACGTGCAGGTGTGGGGTGTCCGCGGCAACTTCGACGACTGCCAGACGGGCGTGAAGCGGGCGTTCTCCGACGACGCGTTCGCGCGCAGGCTCCTCGACGAGCACGCCGTGGCCCTCTCGAGCGCCAACTCCATCAACTGGGGGCGCCTCATGCCCCAGATCGTCTACTACGTATCGAGCTACGCCGAGCTGGTGGCCCAGGGCAAGCTGGAGGCCGGCGCCGAGCTGGACGTCTGCGTGCCCACCGGCAACTTCGGCAACATCCTGGCCGCCTGGTACGCCAAGGCCATGGGCGTGCCCATCGGCACCCTCATGTGCGCCAGCAACGAGAACCGCGTCCTGGCCGACTTCATCAACACGGGCACCTACGACATCTCCGACCGCCCGTTCGTCACCACCCCCTCCCCGTCGATGGACATCCTCGTCTCGTCTAACCTCGAGCGTCAGCTCTTCGAGCTGACGGGCCGCGACGCCCAGGCCATCGCCGGGTGGATGCGCGACCTCTCCGAGGAGCGCCGCTTCCGCGTGGACGCTGACACCTTCGCCAAGGTGCGCGCCGACTTCGCGGCCGACTCGGTGGACAACGACGAGTGCCTGGCCGTCATCCGCGAGGCCCTCGACGAGCACGACTACCTGCTCGACCCGCACACGGCCGTAGCCTACCGCGTGGCCCAGAACCTCCGCGGCGAGAACCCCGTCCTCATCGCCAGCACGGCCCACTGGGCCAAGTTCGGCGACAACGTGTACCGCGCCCTCCACGGCCTAGACGCCGGCGCCCCGCTGCCCGACGACGTGGCAAAGCTCACCGGCTGCCAGCTCAACGAGCTCATCGCCCGCGAGACGGGCGGCCGCGCCATCCCCGCCGGCCTGGCCTCGCTGGACACGATGCCCGTGCGCTTCTCCGCGGTGATCGACGGCGACGTGGAATCCATCAAGGAGGCGGCCGCGGGCTTTCTGACTCGCTAGGAACGCCACCTGAGGGCCACGGTTCCAGAGGATGCCGTGGCCCAATTCCCCGGGAACCGCGCCCAGCTGTGCTAACCTGGAGCGGTGCCCAGGCGACCGGAGGGCACCCGGGCATCCCGACCGAAGGGACACACACCATGGATCAACTCGACAAGCTGGAGACGAACGTCCGCCTCTCGGTGAGGAACCCCCACTCCGAGAGCACCTCCGCGTTCGGCCGCGGCGTTGCCGACCTCTGCCTCGGCGTGCGGGAATACGGATCGCTCAACGCCGCCGCCAAGAACATGGGCATGGCCTACAGCAAGGCCTGGCGCATCATCAAGGACACCGAGGCGGCTCTCGACATCCAGCTGCTGAACCGCGACGGCGCCCACGGTAGCGAGCTCACCGAGAGGGGCGGACGCCTCCTCGACGCCTACATCGCCATCGACGCGCGCCTCCAGGCCGAAGCCCAGCGCCTCTTCGCCGAGCTGGGCGCCTAGACGGCTGCCGCGGCCTCCGGCACGGCCGCCGCGGCAGCCGGAGCCGAGCCGGGGCCGCTCCCACCGGGACGCGCCCGCACCGGCAGCGCCGCCGCGCCGCCGTCCTCGTAGGGAGGTATCAGCTCGGCCGTCCACACCTGATCGGGGTTCGACCAGCTGCGCACCTCCAGCCGCACCGCCCAGCGCCGCAGGTCGCCGGCGCCTCCCGCCCCGCCGTCCGCCTTGGCGGGACCCTCCTCCAGCTGCCGCGCCGCCTTCTCCAGGGCCGGCTCGCTCCCGAAGCGGTAGAGGCATCCGTAGCAGACCTCCATATCCTCGAAGAGCGTCGTCCGGCATACCGGACACATCTTCATCGTTCCTCCTCTCGCGCCGCCGCGCTGGCGACGGCAATCTCCATCTGGTCTCCCGGCCGAAGCCACGGGCCGTCGGCCGCGAATCGCTCGAGCGCCACCGCCGCACCCGGGCAGCGCAGCCGGCGAGCGGGGCCCACGTCCCGGAAGGCGCGGATCACCCGCCCCCGGTCGTCCGCGAAGGCCACGTCGATGGCGCGGGTCATCCCGAGGGTGTGGACGTCGCGGCAGGGCGCCAGCACCGTCACCCCGTCGCGCGGGGCGCGCAGGAGAAGGCCCCTCAGCCGCGCCGGCAGGCTCACGGCCAGGAAGACCGGCCCCAGGATGCCCTCTGCACCTGCACCACCACGCTCGTTCCTCCCGGAACGTCGACGCACGACACCATCGCCCATCGGCACGACCCCTCCCCTCTCACGAACGTCACGCAGCCCTCGACGCCGCTGGGCACGCCAAGCCAGCCCCGCTCCCCCATCGCCTCCGCCACCATCGCGGCGCAGTCGGCGGCGGAGCCGGGAAACGAGAACCCCACCACCCGACCGTCCTCGTCGGCGTAGGAGGCGAGGGCGCCCTCCGGCGCGAACAGCTCCTCGGCGAACCAGTCCGGCGCGGCCGACCCCTCCCGGTAGCCAGGCACCGCGTCGGCCCAGGCCTCCTCCCCTCCCAGCGCCGCCCGCGCCAGGGACGCCGCGCGCCCCGTAGCCGCAGGGGGCTGCGGCGGAGGCTCCCGGCCGAGCGCGCCGGCCACCGCCGCCATCGCGAGCATCCCCGCCACCAGGGCCGACGCGCCAAGCGCCCGGCGCCGCTGCCTCTCCTCGTCCATCGTCCCTCCTCAGAACAGCATCCCCGGCTTGTAGGGATCCACCGTCAGCGCCACCCGGTGCTCCAGGCGCGGGAGCGCCACGCCCAGCACCTCGTCGCGCAGCCCCAGCCCGAACAGCGTCGGCGCGTAGGACAGCCGCACCGTGAAGGTGACCTGGCCGAGCGCGCCGCCGGAGGCCTCCGCCGACACCTCCAGGTTGTCGCGGGCCAGGGCCTCCCCCACCATCGTCTCGACCTGTGCGGCGCTCTGCCCCACGTCCTGGCCGTAGCCCGGTGAGGCCGCGCAGATCCTCACCGCGTTGCGCGCCACGCGGTCGAAGGCCGCGCAGTCCCCGAAGAACGTGAGCGCGTTCACCGCGATGACCGCCACGATCAGGATCACGGGCAGCACCACCAGCAGCTCGATGGTCATCTGGCCGCCCTCGTCGCGGAGCGCGCCCGCAAGCCGCCTGCTCCCGCGCAGGCACCCACGCCCGCGCGCGGCGCCCGCAGGCCCCCTCACCGCCATGGCCGCGTCACCTCCGTCACCTCGCCGTAGAGCGAGGCCGCCGCGTCGAAGGCGCGTCCCACCAGATCGCGCGCGTCGTCGCCCAGCGACGGGGGCAGCGCCACCGTCACAGGGATCGACAGGTCGCCGACGGGGAGCTCGATCCGCGCCACCTCCACGCCGCGCTCGGCGGCCGACACCGCGTCGAGCGCCTCCGACTCCAGCTCGAGCGCCACCGACGTGAACAGGTCGGCCGTGGACGACGAGAACCGCAGCGCCTGCTCGCGCACCGACCGGAACGTCGCCGAGAAGCGGTCGTCCCCCGCCGCGGCCACGTGCGCGCTGTTGACCAGCACGGGCCGTAGGGCGCCCAGGCGCGCCGGCTGCAGCCCCGCCGCCGCGAACGCGTCGCGCAGGGCCCCGGCCGCCCACGTCCCCAGGCCGCTCGCGCTGACCAGGGGCACCTCCGAGGTGGCGGACTCCACCGCCTCCGCAAGCGCCTCCTGCCCCTCGCCGTAGGCCCGCAGCAGCCCCGACCAGCAGTCGAGCACGATGCGTCCCGCTCCCACGGCCGCGCCGCCGTCGCGCCCGAAGCCGTCGAGGAGCGCCGTGATGACCGTCTGGCCCTCGGGCGACGGATCCTCCAGCAGCGTGGCACCCGATACGGCGGCCCGGGCGCCCAGCGTCATGCCGCCCAGGACGAACAGCGACTCGAAGCCCCCGTCGGCAGCGACGGCCCGCACGTTCACCACCAGCGCCACGGCGCCCCGGCATCCCGGCGGCGCAGCCTCGATGCGGAAGCCTCCCGCCGCGCGGGCCGCCTCGGCGCAGCGCCCGATGAGATCGCCGGCCACCCCCTTCGCCTGGGCCGCCACGGGCGCGAGCTCCTCGCGGGCGGCCTGGTAGTCGTCCGCCGCCTGGGCGATGGCCGCGTAGTGGTACTCGAAGCCGTTCTCGATGGCCGTCGAGGCCGACGCCACGTTCCCCAGGCTCGCGGGCTCGAAGGCGCAGGAGGCGCACGGCGCGAACCCGCCCTCCTCCAGGTCGGCGACCGACCCTCGGCCCGTTGCCCCGACGGCACCCGGGCAGCCCTCCCATGCGTGCATCATGCGGGCGTCGCCCTCGCCCGTGACGGGGAAGGCGCGCAGGCGGTAGAGCGTCGTCGCGCGCAGCTCGTCAGTGTTGCGCGGCAGGCGCGGGAAGAGCGCCTCGAAGGAGCCGTCGGACTCGCGCACGTAGCCGCCCGCGAGCTCGTCGGCGGCGAACTCGTAGAACAGCCGGCGCAGCGCCGAGCGCGCGCCCTCCTGCGCCGAGCCGTCCGCCGGGCGCTCCTGGGCCAGGCGCGCGGCGTAGTAGGCCCGCGCCCGCTCGAGCGGCACCGCGAACGACCACGCGTCGACGCTGCGGTAGAGGGGGTTGTCCCCCGCGCCGAGGCCGGCCAAGTGGCCCGCGCGCTCATAGAGGCAGTAGGCCGGATCGGCCCCGCAGTCGCGCTCGAAGGCGCGCTCCTTGGCCTCCTGCGCCCGGCGCGCGGCCTCCTCGGCCAGGGCCGCCGCCTGCCTCACCGCCTCGGCGTCGGCCTCCACGGCCTCGCGGAGGGCCGCGGCGTCGGCATCCGGCCCCACCGCGATGTCCGTCCCCCGCGTCGGCACCAGCATCGCCGCCGCCAGGTAGCCGCCGCCCGACGCGCCGCCGTCGTTAGCGGCGCCCACGGCCGCGGCGTTGGCAGCCGCCAGAAACGGCAGCGCCGCCTGCAGGCGGTTGAGCCCGCGGGCCGCGCGCTCGGCGAAGGCGTCGCGCGCGTCGAGCACCTTCGACCCCAGCTCGACCAGACGCGCCCCCACGGTCGCGGCCGGCGGCACGCACAGGGCCACCACCCCCGCGCCGTAGGCTACCGTCCCTAGGAGCGACAGGGACAGCACCACCGCGTCGCACAGCCGCACGGCCACCATGAACTCCGCCACGGGGTTCTCGGCCGCGAGCGCGGCGGCGTCTGCCACCTCCTGGATGTCCGCCGCGGCCGCGTTCACCCGGTACACCTGGGCGCTGCTGAACACGAGCGCCAGCACAAGCAGCAGCGCCACGGCCATGCCGGCCGTCGTCAGGCCGTCCTCGTCGCGCATGCACCGCCCGACAGCGTCCGCGGCCGCCTCATACGTTCCCATCGACCCACGCCCCTATCCAGCGGGCCGGGTCGCGCCCGGCCTCCGCCCCCGACGTCCACGCCGGCTGCACGGCCATCGACCGCTCCACCGACACCACGATGTTGCCGCGCTCGTTCGCCATTCCCGCCATCACCGCCGCGCCGTCCAGAAGCGGCAGCGGCCTGACCTCGGTCGCTATCGAGACGCGCACCCTCTCCGACTTCTCGTCGCCCTCCAGCTCGACCCGCCAGGTGCAGCCGCCGCCGTGGACGTGGAAGCAGTCGACGGACGGCACCGACCCCAGGCGGCGCAGGACGTACTCCTCGCAGAGCCGCTCCGCGTCGCCCATGGCATCCGACCGCGTGGCGAGCAGGCGACACCCCTCGGCCGCGGCGGCCTCCATCACCATGCGGTCGTAGAGGACGATGCCCGGCTGGATGAGGAGGAGCGCCAGCAGGAGCAGCACCGGGAGTGCGAAGGCCGCCTCCACCGTCGCCTGGCCCCGCTCGTCGCAGAGGCGCGCGAAGACGCGGGGGCGCGTCGCTTGACACCGCGTGCCGTGTCGGACGTCCGCGCCGCGCGAACGGGCGCGATCCGGCGCCACAGGCTCCGCGAGCCGCCCCGCGGCCCGCCTCGGCACCGCGGGATCCGCAGGTCGCCCAGCTTCCGCGAACGATCTCCTTCCTGCCATTCTTCCTCCCCTCCTTCCTCAGTAGCAGAACACGTCCGCCGCCCAGCCCGCGGCCGCCCGCACGTGATGCGAGGCCGCCGCCAGGGCGTGGTCGACGAACATCCCGTCCCCCAACGCACGGGCGAGCAGCGCGCAGGCGAGCACGATGGCCACGAGCGCCCCGGCCACCACGGCGTATTCCACCGTGGCCTGGCCCGCCTCGTCGGCCGCGAGCCCTACAAGCCGTTGATGCCCGTCGCGATGGCGTCCCACAGCTCCTGGAGCTTGGGGCGGAACAGCGTGATGGCCAGGATGGCGATGACCACCAGGATGCCGACGAGGATGGCGTACTCCGTCGTCCCCTGGCCCGCCTCGCAGGCCAGCTTCGCCCGCACGCGCCCCGGCAGCGCGGCCGCCGTGAGCCCCGCGCGATCCCAGGCCGCCCTCGCGCGTGCCCACCCCTTCTCCAGCGTGTCCTTGACCATGACTTCTCTCCTCTCTCATGAGAAACCCCCGATGAGCTCCAGCATCACCGGGCCCAGCACCAGCATCAGCATCGCCGGCAGGATGAGCGTCGCCGTGGGCACCATCATCTTCACCGGCGCCTTCGCCACCTGCTCCTGCAGGCGCGCCCGGTAGGCCGCCCGCGCCTCGCGCGCCGCGTCCTCCAGGCTGTCGGCCATCGACGCGCCGAAGCGCAGCGACCGCACGACGTTTTCCACCACGCGCGTGAACGGCGGCGAGTCGTAGGACGCCGCCACGCGCCGCAGCGCCTCCTCGCGCGTGGCCAGGCCGCACTCCCACTGCCGCCGCGCGCCGGTCAGCGACGCCGCCAGCAGCGTGTCGAAGTGCTCGCCGTACAGCGCCAGGCTCCGGTCGAAGGACAGGCCGCTGCGCAGCCCCAGGGCCACCACGTCCAGCATCTCGGAGAGGTGGCGCTCCATCTCCTCGGCCCGGCGCCGGCTGCGGCGCGCCACGGCCCAGCGCGGGGCGCGCCATCCGAGCGCGCCGCCGGCGCCCGCCAGCAGCAGGGCCGCCTCGGGCGAGGCCGCCATCCCGAGCGCGCCGCCCAGGGCCGCGCCGGCCGCCGCCAGGCGCACCCGCGCCTCGCCGCAGGCCGCGACCGACACGGCGTCCCCCAGCCCGGCGCGCGCCAGGTGATCCCCGAACCAGGCCGGCCGGCCCAGCGGCGGGGGCGCCCAGCGGTGGGGCGCCGCCCCCTCGAGCCGGCGGGTCAACGCCGTCAGGTAGGCCACGACCCGGTCGTCCGCCGAGCCGCCCGATGCGGCCGTCGATCCCGCGGCGGCCGTCGCCTCCGCGCCGCCCAGGGCCCGCCGGTGGCAGCGCCTCCGCTGCCAGCGCCGCGCCGCATCCCAGCCCCACAGCCCCAGCAGAGCCGCGAACGCGCACGCCGCCGCGGCCCAGGCGGCCGGCGCCCCGGCCGCCGTCATCGCCCCACGCCCACGTCGAGCATGTGGCGCACGGCGAGGACGCCCGCCGCCTGCATGGCAAGGGCCGCGCCGAGCAGCGCCACCCCCACGGGGCTGCCGAAGAACGGCTCGAGGAACCCCTCGCTCACCAGGGAGAACAACGCCACCAGCAGGAAGGGCATCAGCGTCACGATGCGCGCCGAGAGCTTCGCCTGGGCCGTCTGCACCCGCAGGGAGCGCCGCAGCTCCAGCTCGCCCTCCACCGACTCCCGCGCGGCGTCGAGCACCGACGCCAGGCTGCCGCCGCTCTGGTGCTGCACGTCGAGCGACACCGCCACGAAGGCCAGCTCCGCCAGCCCCTCCTGGCCGCGGAAGACGGCGAGGGCCTCCCCCGGCGTGCAGCCCGTCCCCAGCCGCGCGGCGGCGCGGGCGAACAGGGCGCCGAGCGGGCCGCCTACCTCGTCGGCCGTCTGCCGCAGGGTCTGCGGCAGCGAGAGGCCGGCGCGGAAGCACACCCCCATCGAGCGGAGCGCGTCGGGCACCCCCGCCCGCAGGGCCTCCTGCCGCCGATCCTGGGCGGCTCGCAAGGCGCCCGCCGCGGCCACGGTGACGCAGGCCGCCACGGCCGCAGCGCACACCGGCGTGCCCGACGCGAGCCACGCCGTAGCGCCGAGGGCCGCGCAGGCGAGCAGGAGCAGGCTCGCGACCGCCTCGGGCGACGACACGGCGCCGCGCTCAGCCAGCAGGGCGCAGGCGTCCCGGGCCATCTGGTGCGCGCCGCATGCCCGCAGCAGCAGCCGCGCCGCCGGCAGCAGCGGCCGCGCGCCGTGGCGCAAGAGCCACGGCGCGGCCCCCGGGCCATCGCCTCCCACGACGGCCTGGGCGCGGCGCGCCCGCACGATCCCCTCGAACCCCCACTGGCCCAGCACCAGCCCGGCCGCCGCCGCGCCCGCTAGCGCGCCGCCTGCCGTGAGAGTCGCCGCCTCCATGCGACCACCTCCTCCTCGTCGATGATTCCCCACCTCACGGCCGCGTCGAGCCATCCGGGCTCGGCGAGCCACCTTCCCCGCTCCTCGCCCGGGCCGCGCTCGTAGAGCGGCGTGAGCACGCATGCGCGCCGCTGCGCGTCGAAGACCACCTCGGCCGCCGCCGACACGAAGCGCGACCCGTCGCGGGCGCGCGCCGTCTGGACGATCAGGTCGAACGCGCCGCCGATTTGCGCCTCCACGGCGTCGAGCGGCAGGTCGACCGCATAGCGCACCATGGTGACCAGCCGGTCGACCACCTCCTGCGGGGCGTTGGCGTGCAGCGTCGTGAGCGATCCCTCGTGGCCCGTGTTCATGGCCTGGAGCATGTCGAGCGCCTCGCCGCCGCGACACTCCCCGACGATGATGCGGTCGGGCCTCATGCGCAGCGCGTTGATGACGAGCTCGCGGATGGTCACCTCCCCGAGCCCCTCGGCGTTGCTCGGCCGCGCCTCCAGCCGCACCACGTGCGGGTGCTCGTCGAACTTGAGCTCCGCCGAGTCCTCGATGGTGATGACGCGCTCCCCCGCGGGGATGTGGCACGACAGCGCGTTGAGCAGCGTCGTCTTGCCGCTGCCCGTGCCGCCCGAAACCGCCACGTTCTTCCGCGCGACGACCGCCCATACGAGCAGCTGCCGGAAGTCGTCGCCGAACGATCCGCGGGCCACCATCTCCTCGAGCGTCATCACGCGCCGCGAGAAGAGGCGGATGGTCAGCAGCGGGCCGTCCGGCGAGAGCGGCGGGATGATGGCGTGGACGCGGTGCCCCTGGGGCAGCCGGGCGCTCACTGTCGGCGACGCCTCGTCGATGCGCCGGCCCAGCGGGCCGATGATCCGGTCGATGAGCACGCGCACCTGCTCGTCGCTGGCGAAGCGCGCCGGGCTGCGGTGGAGCCGGCCGTCCCGCTCGTAGTAGATGCTCTTGGTGCCGTTGACCATCACCTCGGTGACGGTCTCGTCCTCCAGCAGCCCGTCGATGGGGCCCATGCCGAACACCACGTCCACCAGGTCGGCCACCAGCCGCTCGCGCTCCACCGGGGTCACGGCGTCCCACCCGCCCTCGGCGAACGCCTGGCGGCACGCGGCGCGCAGCTCGTTGCGGGCGCGCTCGGGGTTGTCCCCCATCATCGCGGCCACCTTCTCCATGGCCAGGCGCTCGCGCACGCTGCGGCGCAGGTCCTCCACCGTCGCCGTCCGGGCAGGGCGGCCGGGGACGGGCGCCGCCTCGGCCGCGCGGGCGCGCTCGAGCAGCGTCATCGCGCGGCCCCCGCCTCCACGAGCACCGCGGGGCGGCCGCGGCGCCGGCCCCACCGGCCCGCCTTGCGACCCCCGGCGTCCCGGCCACGCGGGCGGCCGGCGTCAGGGGGCGCCTCAGAAGTCGCCTCGGACGCCCCGCGCCCCCTCTTCCGGCCCCTGCCGGCGCCCCGACCCGACGAGCCCCCGGGGAGCAGGTCGTCGAGAACGGCCCCCAGCGACTCGCGCAGCTCGTTGCGCTCGGAGGCCAGGGTCTGGGCCAGCCCCGATCCGAGCAGCTCCTCCACCGCCGGGCCGCCGTCGCGCAGCTCCCTCACCGGGGCGCCCTGCAGCGCGCAGGACACGTCGAGTGAGGTGAACGGCACGCCCTTGGCGCAGCGGTTGAGCAGGAACAGGAACGAGCCCGTGGCGATGCCGCACCGCGCGCACAGCTCGAGCGCGTGGCGGCAGGCCCGCACCGACGAAGCGCGCTGGTCGACGAGGAAGAGCGTGCGGGCGCTGCGCTCGATGACGAGGGCGTGGCCCTCCGACCAGCTGGCGCCCGTGTTGACCACCACCGCGTCGAAGCGGGCCGACGCCTCCTCCAGCAGGCGCGGGAGCTGGGCCGCCAGGGCCTCTGCCAACTCGAGGCGGTGCGGTGCGGCCACGAGGGCCGGCACGCCGGCGTCGGCCGGAGCATCGAGCAGGCCCGGATCGGCCAGAACTTCGTCCACCGTGGGGGCGCCGGAGGATCCCAGCAGGTCGGCGGCGTCGCCGAACTGGAGGTCGGCGTCGACGAGCAGCGTGCGCAGCCCGCGACGCGCCGCCAGGCAGGCGGCCAGCACGGCCACGGTGCTCTTGCCCGCGCCGCCGCTGCCGCTCACCACCGACAGCACGTACGCGGGAGGGCGGGCGGCGGCGGGAGCGGATGCCGGCGGCGGTGCCGCGGGAGCGGCAGGCGCGGGCGGTGGAGCGGGGGCCGGGGATGCCGCCGGGGCAGCGGGATCCGACGCGGTGGACACGGGCACACGAGGCGCGGACGCTGACGCGGCGGGCGACGCGGGCGCCAACGCCACAGGCGGCAGCGGCGCCGTGTCGGCAGCCGACAGCGAGAGCGCCGGGGCGCGCTCCCCCGACGGCGCCCCGGGCGCGCCAGGCGCGGCAGCCGCCCGCCCCGCTTCCACAGCGGGCGCCGGCGGCGGCAGCGGATCCTCCGCATCTGGGCCGCCGTCGCATTCCCAGGCGCACGCGCCGTCGTCTCGCGGCGGGCGCGGGGCGCACACTATCGGCAGCCGCGCGTCATCCCCGGCTCCGAGCGGACGCGCCGACGCCTCGGCCGCCCGCACGGCCGCCGCGCGCGCCGCCGAGGCCAGCCGGCGGCGATCCTCGTGGGCGACGCGACGCGCCAGACCATCCGGCGTGAGCAGCCCCGTGACGCCGGCCGCCTGAGCGCGGCTGACCTCCGACCCGCTCAGGCCCTCCGCCACCAGGTAGAGGGGGATGCGCGCGTCGTCCCGCCGCAGGGCGGCCGCCAGGTTCACAGCTCCCATCTGGTCGCTCGACGCCACCCAGGCCTCCTCGATGGGCGGCTGCTGGGCCAGCCGCGCCCGGGCCTCGACGGCATCCGAGCGCCCCTCCAGCCAGTCGCGTTCCCGCAGCAGGTCGTCCGCCAACCCCAGGGACGCGGGACTCGCCAGCGACGCCCGGTCAGCGCAGAATAGTATGTTGCCCATGGCCATCCTTTCCGCCGGCAGCGCCGGCTCTCTCCTAGGCCTCGGTGCGGCCGCTTTCCCCTCCGCCCGTGGGAAGGACGAAGTAGAGCTCGAGATTCTGGGCGGCCGCCACCAGCTCCTGCACGGCCGACGGGCTCACCGCCAGCGTCACCCACGCGACGGCGCCGGGTGCGAGCGGCCCGGACGCGTCGCTGCTCGTGGCCACGATCAACGCGCGCGGCACGAGCAGCTCGGTGGCGCTCGCGCCCGTGGCGTACACGTCCGCCCGCATCCCCGGCTGGAGCGCGCCGCCCACCGCCTGCACCTCCCGCGCGGGAACGCTCACGGCCGCGAGCCCCTCAGGAATGTCGAGCGACTGGGCCGCGGGCGCGCCGATGCGCCGCGTGGTGATCGCCTCGCCCTTGAGGATGGGCGCCGACGCCTGCTTGCCCATGATTTCCCCTCGCGCGGTGACGGCGCCCTCCGGCAGCAGCCCCGCCACCCACAGGCCCGTGTCGACCGCGCCCTCGTCGATGATCTCGCCCGCCGCGATGTCCCGCCGCGCGACGCACACCTCGAGCTGGTCGCCGCCATAACGTGCGAGCGCCTCGGCTCGCGCGGCGTCGGCCTGGTCGCTCACCTGCATGAGGAACGCGCCCACGCACACCGCGCAGCCCAGGGCGCACAGAACGCCCACGGCGAGGGATCGACTTCGCTTCATAGAACCTCCGTCCTCTCGATCGGAGGCCATTGTGGGCACCCCCAATAACTGGGGAGCGCTCACACGGCGGCGCAGATGCGGCTGCCCCGCGTCACGCCGCCATCGTCCCCGCATGGCGAATGCCGCCGCGACGCGTGCTCGGAGGGCCGCGGACCATCGTCCCCCGCGGCGCGGCGACCGCCATCAGCGCCGCCCCCGCGATGCGCGAGCCCCGCGAGAGCGACGCCCCGACGGCTCGATGACGCACGGCGGAGCCGCCCCGGCGGCGCGCGGGCGTCACGGCAAGGCCGCCCCGGCAGCGCGTGAGCGTCACAGCGGTACCACCCCGGCGGCGCGCGGGCGTCGCGATGGCGCTCCCCCGGCGGCGCGCGAGCGTCATGGCGGTGCACCCGACACGTCACGGGATGCTGGGCGCAAGGGCGCTATTGTCGCAATGTCACACGACAATAGAACAAGTGTTTCACGTGAAACATTTTCGAGAGCAGGAGGAAGAAGACGCAAAACGGCGCCGGGAAGTCAGGAGGGGTCGGGGGTCGGGGGTCGGGGGTCGGGGGTCGGGGGTCGGGGGTCGGAGGTTGGGGGGTTGGGGGTTGGGGGGTTGGGGGTTGGGGGTTGGGGGCGCAACGAAAAAGGCCGGGGCGTGGGCCCCGGCCTTTCGTATCGTGGTGGTCGCGGAGGGATTTGAACCCCCGACCTTGTGCTTGTAAGGCACCTGCGCTCCCGCTGCGCCACGCGACCTCATCGCGCGCCACGCCCGCCTGGCGGACGTCCGCGTCCCGGTATTCTCCCACAGATCACCCCCAGGAGCAATCACGCGCAGCCCGGCGGCAACACCCTCACCACACCCGCGCACCACACGCTTGCATCGCGCGCTCGCGCCGCTCGCGGCACAACACGCCCGCGCTACGCACCCCACATGCCGCGCTTTTGCCACGCCGCACACGCGCACCCGCACTCTTGCACCGCACGCCCGCACCCGCACTCTTGCACCGCACGCCCGCACCCGCACTCTTGCCACGCGCCACGCGCCACACACCCGCACGCACACCCCGCGCGACGCGCGCACTAGCGGTAGTCGCTGGCCTGGTCGGCGCCGAGGAGCTTGGACTGCTCCTTGAGGTGGCGGGCCTTCTCGGCGGCGGAGACGAAGTCGGCCGGCGGCTCCTCGACGGACAGCAGCTCCACCTCGAAGGTCAGGTCGTGGCCGGCGAGCGGGTGGTTCAGGTCGAACGTGACCTCGCCGGCACCGACGGCCGTGACGGTGGCCGGCATGGGCGCGCCGTCCTCGCCGCTGGCCAGCCAGATGCGCTTGCCCACGGCCACGTCGCGCGCGGGGATCTGCTCGGCGGGGATGGTGGTGACGTAGTCGTCCAGGTACTCGCCGTAGGCGTCGTACTGGCCGACGGTGAACGTCTTCCGCTCGCCTGGCTCACCGGCCATCTCGAGGACGGCCTGCTCGAACCCGTCGATGGTCATGTCCATCCCGGTCTGGAAGACCATGGGCGCATCGGCGGTGGCGAACCCGAAGACGCTGCCGTCCTCGAGCTTCCCGGTGTAGGTGAGGGTGACGGTCGATCCAAGCTCCATGCGGTGCTCCTTTGGGGGAAGGCGCGCTCCCCGCGCGCCGGGCCTCGCGCCCTCCCCGCGGAAGGGCGCCTACTTCTTATGGGCGTTGAGGGCGACGGCGCGGAAGCGCACGTCCTCGTCGCCAGGGGCTGTGGGCGCCGTGGCGCCCTCCCGGTAGCCCCGGCTCGCCTCGACGGGCTCCTCGGCCACCACCTCGGGCGCCGAGAAGCCGGCGGACGCGAGCCATGCGAGGGTCTCGGCCTCGGTGCGGGCGGCCTGGACGCTGTTGCCCAGCGCGCGGGCCGCCTCCACCACCGCCTCGTCCCGCGGGCGGTCGGCGAGCACGGTCTCCAGGATCAGCAGGCCGCCGGGGCGCAGCGCCCGGCCGATCTCGGCCAGGGCCGCCGCCGGGTCGGCCAGCAGCGTGACCACGCTGTTCACGTAGGCCACGTCCATCGACCCGTCCTCGACGCCGGCGGCCGCCAGGTCTTCCGGGTAGGCCACGGCGAACGCGAGGTTGCTGCGGGAGAGGCCGCCCTTGCGCCAGGCGCGCTCGGCACCGGCGCGGGCCTCCTCGACGTAGGCGGGGCTCCAGTCGACGCCGAGCACCGAGCCCTCGTCGCCGGCCAGCTCGCCCAGCCGGTAGGCCCCGCGGCCGCGCCGGCAGCACACGTCCAGGATGCGCCTGCCCGCCAGCTCGTCGTCCGGCAGCACCATCTTGCACATGCTGGCGAACCCGTACTCGAACTGGCGCCCCTCGTAGAAGTCCCGCAGCTCGTCCGCGTCCATCGCGCCTCCCCTCCCCGGGCCCGCGGCCCATCCATCGGTCAGGGGGCATCGTAGCGCCCGGCCGCCCGCGCAGCAAGCGCCCGCGCGCTCGCGCGCAGCGCCTACCAGGGCGCGCCGGCGGGGTTCAGCTTGCGGCGCGGCGACAGCTCGTCGCTGAACAGAATGCAGTAGCGCATCCCCTTCAGCGTGACGTACAGGCTCGCTATCTCGTGCCGCCCGCCGTGGTTGAACACCTCGTAGGTAAGGTACTCCCGTTCGATCAGGGGCCCGTAGACGTCGCTGCCCTCGATCTGCTCCAGCAGCAGGTTGGTGGGCTGGCGGCCCAGCTCGTCCTGCTTGAGCGAGATGTTGTACAGGATGTCCTCCTGCTCCTCGGTCAGGCGCCCGAGCCTCTCGATCTCGGCCCTGATCTCCTCTTCCGTCGCCATGACTGATGCCTCCTCGCGTTCGATGACTTTCCCGACTTCGTGATCGCTCCGTGATTTGACAGGCGCATGCATCGCCGGCGCGGGCCGCTGGGCAGAGGAGCGGCCCGCGCCGGAGATGCAAGGGGAAGGCCCGCCTCAGGGGGACGAGACGGGCCTTCGATCCCTCGCCGGCAGATGCTAGATGCCGGCGAAGCCCTTGGAAGGATCGCTGCCGCCGACGCCCTTCTCGTCGTCGCCGGCTTCGTTGCCGGTGCGCTTGGTGGAGGTGTAGCCGCCCCAGGCGCGGGCGATGAACTTGTCCTTCACCCAGAAGATCTGCGCCTTCATGAGGTCAGCCTGGGTGATGCCCTCCTCGGCCAGGGCCTCGTCCTTGGACTTGCCCTCGGCCACCAGCTTGTTCAGGACCTCGGCCGCCTCGGGGGCGTCGAGGGCCAGGAATTCGTCGCGGGTCATAGTGCCCTCCTTGTCAGTCTCAAAGCACAAGCCGCGGTCACCGGCCATCGAGCCGATGACCGCGGCACACTACCTCGCGGGGATCGCGGGACTACAGCTGGAACAGGACCATCGGGCGGTCGAACTCCGCCATCTTGGCCTGCATCTCCTCAAGGGTGCCGTAGTACATGGACGCGGACTCCTCGACCTGGACCGCCAGGGGACGCTGGCCGGCCTTGTCGCCGCCCGTGCCCCAGTGGTCGGAGAAGATGGACGTCGGGCAGGGGATGTAGAACCACTCCCAGGCGTCGCCGTCGTTGCCCTCGCCCTTCTTGAACGGGCCGACCTCGACCTCCTTGATGCCGAACTGGTCGATCGGCAGGCCGAGCTCCTCCTTGCAGGCGATCTCGGCGGCATGGTTGCCGGAGAAGTAGGTGTAGTCAACGAGCAAAGCGTATTTCTGATCTGCCATGTGTGTCACTACCTTTCGAGTTAGTCCTGGTCGAGGCTGCGGACACGACGGACGTTGCACATGACGCCCTTATACGGCGCGCCGAAGCCGAGCTTGCCAACGTTGAAGTGCGGCACGAGGCTGTTGAAGTTCGACTTCCAGACGCCGAACAGGTTGGGCTCCTCGCCGTCCTGCTCGGGGAACCACCAGCCATGGGCGCAGTTCAGGATGCCGGGCTTCATGACCGGGGTGATCTCCGCCTTGAAACGAGCCTCGCCGAACATGTTGTAGACCTCGACCCAGTCGCCGTCGGTGATGCCGTACTCCTTGGCGGTCTCGGGGTTGATCTGCACCCACGGCCACGGATCGATCTGGCGCAGCGAGGGCACCTGGCGATGCTCGGAGTGGAAGGAGCTGTAGCGGCGCGAGCCGGACGTGGTGATGAGCGGGTACTGGCCGGCGAAGTCGGGCTTGCTGATCGGGCTGTAGTTCGGCTCCTCGTAGTAGGGCAGCGGATCCTCGCCCCAGGATTCGTAGAGGATCGAGTAGGCCTCGATCTGGCCGGTGATGGTGTTGAAGCCGGGCTGGCCGTCGAAGCGCAGCAGGCCCTTCTCGTACTTCTCGTACTCGAAGCCGTGGGCGCCGGGCTGGTACAGGCCGAGCTCCTGGAAGCCCTTCCAGTCGAAGCCGAGCTCCTTGAGCTGGTCGCTGTAGAAGTCCTCCACGGCGGTCTGCAGGGCCTCGAGGTCGAGGGACTTGCCGTCGGCCGGCTTGTACCACGGCCACCAGCTGGGGTTCAGGCGCTGGCCGAACATGAGGCAGATCTCCACGTCGGACTTGCACTCGCCGACGGTGAGGGCCTTGTTCATGGGGCCCATGAACACGGTGTTGCGGCCGTAGTGGGTGAGCACGATGCCGTCATGCTCGGCCCAGGTGGCCATGGGCAGGAAGTAGTCGCCGACGGCCATGGCGGTCGGGGTCATGGTGATGTCCTGCACCACGACGAACTCCAGCTTCTGCAGGGCCTTGTGCCAGCGCTTGGGCTGGGCCGAGCAGGTGGGGGTCAGGAAGTTGGAGCTGTTGAACCAGCCCATCTTCAGGGCGTAGGGCTCGTCGGTCTCCATGGTGTTGAGGGTCTCGTCGGGCTGGGTGGTGGCCATGCCGGTGGACAGGCCCGGCCACGCCGCGGCGCCGATGCGCTTGGACCACACCTCGTCGTCCATGGCGCCGCGCTGCTCCATGCGCCACTTGCCCAGCAGGGCGGACGGCGGGCCGAGGGTCAGGCCGCCGGGACGGTCGATCGAGCCGGCCAGGGCCGCCAGCACGATGAACGCCTGGGACAGCTGCACGCCGTTCTTGTTCTGGTCGAAGGCCAGGCCCCAGGCCCAGCCGATCGGGCGCTCGGTGCCGATGATGTGCGCGACGCGCTTGATGTCCTCGACCGGGACGGTGGTGATCTCGGAGACCTTCTCCACCGGGTACTCGGCGGCGCGGGCCTTGATCTCGTCGAGGCCGTAGATCCAGTTCTCGGCGAACTCGTGGTCGTACTCGCCGGTCTCGAACATCAGGTTCATGATGCCGAGGGCCAGGGCGGTGTCGGTCTGCGGGCGGACCTGCAGGTTGATGTTGCCGTTATGGGCGCCGACCCAGGTGATGCGGGGGTCGATGGAGATGATCTTGGTGCCGCGCTTCATCATGTCGACGAGGCAGTGGCCGAAGAAGCCGTCGCCGTTGGAGGGCAGGGGCTCCTTGCCCCAGACCACGACCCACTTGGACAGGGTGTAGCGGGGGTCGTCGTAGCTGCCCGGCAGGTGGCCGGCGTAGTCGAGCTCGGGGTAGCCCGCGCCCAGCACGTAGTCGGAGATGGAGCAGCGGGGGCCGTAGCAGGACCAGCCGGACTGCGTGTAGCAGCAGTTGGGGGACTGCAGCACCGAGAACGTCAGGGCGTAGTAGAAGATGCACGCCTCGCGGCCGGTGCCGCCGAAGCAGACGATGGACTCGGGGCCGTAGGTCTCCTGGAAGTAGCGCACCTTCTCGCAGATGGTGTCCATGGCCTCGTCCCAGGTGGTGCGGACCCACTTGTCCTTGCCACGGTCCTCGTAGGCGCGCTTCATCGGGTAGATGATGCGCTCGGGGGCGTAGGTGTACTCGCGCAGGGCGAGGTTCATGGCGTTCACGCGACCGGTGGTGATCGGGTTGTCGTCATCGCCCTCGATGCGGATCAGCTCGCCGTCCTTGGTCACGACCTTGACGCCGTACCCCACGGGGTGGGATCCCGGAGGCGACCAGGTGTTGGAGCGAGTGACGACGGTGCCGTCCTCCATTACGGTTTGCCACTGTTTACCGTATGCCATACTTTCCTTCTTTCTCCACGTTTTCCATACCGTAGAAACTTCGCGTGCTTGGCGGCACGCTATCAGCAAGCGCGGCCGCCGGGGAGGTGGTTCTCCGGGGCGGCTGGGCCTCCCATCCCTAGTGAGGGGCCCGAGCGCCTGTTGCCAAGGGTCGGCCTACTGGCCGGGGGCCGCCGGCGGCTTCGGGGCGCCGGGGGCCTTCGGGGCGCCGGGGGCCGCGGGAGCCGCGGGCGCGCCGGGGGCCGCGTTGGGCAGCGGCTTGGTGCCGTCGAGGTAGGGGGTGAAGTCGCACTTGCAGAACGGGCAGGACTTGAGCGTGATGCCGCCCATGGCCTGGATGGTCTTGCCGCACTCGGGGCACTGGTTCACGCCCGAGCCCGCAGAGGCGTCAGCAGGTCTAAAGCACATCGGGGTTCCTCCTTTTATAGAAGATGGCTGACTTGCCGGAGGAGCCGTTGCGTCCCCAGCGCCTCCGACAAGCCGGAGTGTACGGAGCGCGGCGGGGACGAGGTTCATTCCAGGGGGTCGTTTTTCGCGCGGCGCCGCTCAACCCCCTGGGTTGATTTTCCTCGTCCTCGAAATGGTCGCACCTGGTCAACGCCATGGAAACGGATTCCCCGCCTCTCGGGCGGGGCGGCGGGGGGATGCTAGGGGCTCCCATTTTGCTCCTTACGGGCGACCCGGGAGCGTAGTATTATGGGGCGCGTTGGGCAGCGGCCGGCCGGCTCGCCAAGCCCTCGGAGGACGTCGTCCCGTCCCCTCTCATCGATCGCTGACAAGACGACGAAGGAGCTCCTATGCCCTCCAACTTCCCGCACATCACCATCAGCGTCGCCCATGGAAGGAACGAGTCCGACGCCTCGGGCGACCTGAACACGCTCTGCGTCGGGTTCGGGATGTTCCAGGGATGGCTGTACGCCGCGGTGTTCGGAGGCGTGGCGGTGTTCCCCGGCGTGGGCGACGACGGCGGGGTGGCGACGCTCGTCTTTGACGCGTTCTGCGTGAGCTTCGCCCTGGCCCTGCTGCTGCTCGCCTTCACCAACCAGCTGTTTCTGCGGTTCTACGTGGGGAAGAAGGCGCTGGCCCTGGCGTCGATCCTGGCCTCGGCGGGAACGCTGGGCCTGTTCGCCGCGGGATCCGGTTCCCCGACGGCAGCCGCGGCGGCCGTGGCGTCGGGCGCGTGCATGGGCGCGGGGGGCAGCCTCATGGTGGCCATGTGGGGCACGGCCTTCGCCCGCTACGAGTTCACCACCATCATCCTGAACACCGTCGTGGCCGTGGTGCTGGGCATCGCCCTCTACCTGTGCCTCGTCAACTGGGTCATCGTGCCGGTGTCGGCCCTCATGGCCGCGCTGCTGCCGGTGCTGGCGTCGCTGCTGCTGTGGAAGCTGACGCCCATCCCCTACTACCGGCGCCAGGAGATCCCCATCTTCCACCCGCTGCCCATCCGCCGCGCCTCCTTCGTGGCGCGCTTCGGGCTGCCCTCGCTCATCTTCGGGGTGTCGCTGGGGGCGCTGCGCGTCTGCGTGGTGACCGGGTTCCTCCAGACCGGCGACCTCACGGGCCAGCTGGCCATCGGCGCGGGGGCCTGCGTGGGCGCGGCCGTCGTCTTGGTGGTGGCGGCGGTGACCAAGGGCGACTCGCACTGGGACATGCTGTTCCGCTGCCTGGTGCCCTTCGCCGCGGCGGCCCTGTTCTGCCTGCCGCTGCTGTCGGGCCCCGCCGAGCTGCCGGCGTGCTTCATGGTGCTGGTGGGCTACATCTGCCTCGAGTCGCTGATGTGGATCTTCTTCTCGGACATGTCCCAGGAGCTGCGGCTGTCGCCCATCTTCGTGTTCGGGCTGGGCCGCGGCCTGCTGGCCATCGGCGCCTTCGCCGGCGCCACCATCACCGAGGGCATCCTGGCCGGGATCGGCGCGACCCCCGGATCCCCCACCGAGGCGCTGCTGCTGATGCTCCTGCTGCTGGTCGGCTACTCGCTGCTGCCCCGCCAGCGTGAGATCCAGGCCATCATCGACCCGCGGCGCGGCGAGAGCCCGGGCTGGACGTCGCTCAAGGCCGCGGTGAACCGCCAGGAGGAGCAGGCGGCCGCACGAGCCGAGGCCGCGGAGACCGGCGGGCAAGGCGCCCCCGACGCCGACGAGACGGCCGGGGCCGAGGCCGAGGAGCGGGCCGCGAAGGGCCGCTTCCACGGCCGCTGCGAGGAGATAGCCGACCGCTACCTGCTGTCGCGGCGCGAGACCGAGGTGATGTTCCTGCTGGCCAAGGGCCACAACGCGGCGTTCATCCAGGACAAGCTGTGCATATCGAAGAGCACCGCCAAGACGCACATCAACCACATCTACCGCAAGCTGGACATCCACACCCAGCAGGAGCTGCTGACCATGGTGGAGGAGCGCGAGGTGCCGGCGCCCCTCGAGGCTCGGCGGCGCTAGGGCGCGCGGGGCGCGGGCAGCGGGCGCGGCCGGACGCGGGCGACCGGGGCGGCCGGCGCAGTCGCGGCGGGCGCCAAGCGGCGGGCGCGGGCGCGGCGCTCGGGCGCGTGTGGGCGCTTTGCGCACGGGGCGCGCCGACGGGCTGGCAGGCGCCTTCTGTGTCATAATCGACCCGAGAACATCGAGGGAAGAGCAGGCACATCATGCACGAGACCGACTGCGGGGCGCCCCTCGGCGCGTCCCGGCCGACCCTGCGCATCGGCATCGATGCGGGGTCGAAGACCATCAAGGTCGTCATCGCCGAGGAGGACGGCACCATCCTCCACTCCGCCTACCAGCGCCATCAGTCCAACATCCGCAAGACGCTCCAGACGGTGCTGCACGACCTGTCCTGGCGCCACGGCAACCTGGAGGGCACCGTCGCCATCACCGGGTCGGCCGGCATCAGCGCCGCCGAGGTGCTCGGCGTCCCCTTCGTCCAGGAGGTCGTGGCCACCACCCGGGCCGTGCGCGGCGCCTACCCCGACGCCGACGCCGTGGTGGAGCTGGGCGGCGAGGACGCGAAGGTCATCTACCTGACCGGCGGCCTGGAGCAGCGCATGAACGCCACCTGCGCCGGCGGCACGGGCGGCTTCATCGACACCATTGCCTTCATGCTGGGCGTGCGCACCGGCGCCATGAGCCGGCTGTCCATGGGCGCGTCGCGGCTCTACCCCATCGCGTCGCGCTGCGCCGTGTTCGCCCAGACCGACGTGCGGCCGCTACTCAACGCCGGCGCCGCGAAGGCCGACATCGCCGCGAGCGCGCTGGACGCCGTGGTGCGCCAGACCCTGGGCGGGCTGGCCTGCGGACGGCCCCTGCGCGGGACGCTCGTGTTTCTGGGCGGGCCCTTCGAGTACGTGCCCGACCTGGCGCACCGCTTCCGCCGCGCGCTCGGGCTCACCCCCGCGACGGGCATCCTGCCCCGCGACGCGCACCTGTTCACCGCCCTGGGCGCCGCGCTGCTGTCCGAGGAGGAGGCCGTCACCGCGTCGCTCGACGAGCTGTGCGAGCGCGCGGGCGCCGGCGAGCTCATCGACGCCGAGGAGGAGCTGGGACGCCTGCCCGCCCTGTTCGCCGACCCGGAGGAGCTGGCCGCCTTCCGCGAGCGGCACGCCCGGGCCGTCTTCCCCTCCCTCCGCTCCTTCGACGCGCGTGGGCCGCTGTTCCTGGGCGTCGACGCCGGGTCGACGACGGCGAAGGTCGCCCTGGTGGATGCCGACGGGCGCCTGGTCTACAACGCCTACGAGCCCACGCGCGGCGACGTGCTGGACACCGTGCGCCAGATGGTCCTGGGCGCGCTCGCATCGCTGCCGCGGTCAGCCCCGCGGGGCGAGGAGGCGCCGTGGATCGCACACGCCACCGCCACCGGCTACGGCGAGGACCTGCTGCGCGCGGCACTCGGCATCGACTCGGGGGTGGTGGAGACGGCGGCGCACCTGCGCGGCGCCCAGGAGCTCGTGCCCGACGTGTCGTTCGTGCTCGACATCGGCGGCCAGGACATGAAGGCGCTGTGGGTCGAGCAGGGCGCGGTGGCTGACGCCGTGCTCAACGAGGCCTGCTCGAGCGGCTGCGGCGCGTTCATCGAGGGCACCGCCCACAGCCTGCGGTCGACCCCCTCGGAGTTCGCGGCCGCCGCGCTGCGGGCCGACCATCCCGTCGACCTGGGAATGCGCTGCACCGTGTTCATGTCGTCGCGGGTGAAGCACGCCCAGAAGGTGGGCGCCTCGCTCGACGACATCGCCGCCGGCGTGGCCTACTCGGTGGTGCAGAACGCGCTGTTCCGCATCATCGGCAGCGAGCGCGCTGCGTCGCTGGGCGACCGCGTGGTGGTGCAGGGCGGCGCGTTCAAGTCCGACGCCGTGCTGCGCGCCTTCGAGCTGATCTGCGGCGTCGAGGCCGTGCGCTGCGACCGGGCGCACCTGATGGGCGCCATCGGCGCGGCGCTCGTGGCGCGCGACCGCTGGGAGGCGGAGGGCGACGGCCGGGCAGGTGCGGGCCCCGCCTCCGGCGAGGGCGCGGACGACGGCGCGCGGGCGAGGAGGCGGAGCACGCTCATCGGGCGCGACGAGCTGGCGGCGCTCAAGCCGGCGCACCGGGCGCTCACCTGCACCGGCTGCGCCAACGCCTGCTCGCTCGACGTGGTGGAGTTCGGCGAGGACCGCGCCTTCGTGAGCGGCAACAAGTGCGACCGCGGCGCCGACGAGCTGCGGCGGCGCGCCGCGGCGGAGGGCGCGGGCGACGCGGGGCCGGCCGATGGCGGGCGCGAGAGCGCCCCCAACCTGATGGCGCTCGAGCAGGCGCTCGTCGGGCGCCTCGGCGACGAGGAGGGCCTGGGCCCGCGCGCCCGGATGACCATCGGGATCATGGACACCCTGGAATCCTACGAGGCGCTGCCCTTCTGGCATGGGCTCATCCGCGCCCTCGGGTTCAGCGTGCGCGTGCCCGATCACGGCTCCGACCAGGGCGGATCGCGAGCCGCCTGTGAGACGGTGCCCTCCGAGAGCGTGTGCTTCCCCGCCAAGCTGTCGCACAGCCGCCTGTTCTCGCTTCTGGGCAAGGACTGCGACGCCGTGCTCATGGCACGCTACGACCGGAGCTACCACTGCCCCGTGACCTGCGAGTACGCCGATGCGCTGGCCGACGGCGCCGGGATGGGCGCCCGCGGGGGCCGCCCGCCGCTGATCGCGCCGACGCTCAGCCGCAGCAAGCCGCGCGCCATCGCCGCCAGCCCCGAGGATCGCGCCGCGCTCGCCGCCTGCCTCGACCCCCTGGCGACCGCCGCCGGGGCGCCGCTGGCCGAGGGCGAGCTGGAGGCGGCGCTCGACGCGGCGCTGGCCGCCCAGGCCGACTTCGAGCACACGATGGAGCGCGCCGGCGAGGCGGCGCTCGCCTGGGTGGAAGCCGACCCGCGGCGCCACGCCGTGCTGGTGGCGGGGCGCCCCTACCACAACGACGCCGCGCTGGCCCACGACGTGGACGTCATGCTGCAGAAGATGGGGCTCGCCGTGCTCAACCCCCTCGGCCTGGGCGCGCGCCTGCGCGCGGTGGACGGCCACGCCCCCGGCGCCCAGCCGTGGAAGCCGGCAAAGCGCCTGGTGAGGAGCGCGCGCTTCGCGCTGGCCCACCCCCAGGTCGACCTGGTGTGCCTCCAGTCGTTCGGCTGCGGCTTCGACGCCGTGAGCCTGGAGGAGGTGCGCGACCTCGTCACGGCGGCCGGCGCGCCCTTCACGGCGCTCAAGGTGGACGAGATGGTGGACACCGCCCACCTCCGTATCCGCCTGCGCACCCTCGCCGAGACCATCGCCGTGCGCAAGCGCCGGGGCGCGGCGAGCGGCGGCGCGGTGACGGGCGACGCGGGCGCTGCGGGCGAGGCGCCGACGGGCGTCGGCGATGCGGAGGGCGCGGCGTGTGCCGCGGGCGACGCGCCGGGCGCGCCCGATGCTGGCGAGGCGGCCGCGGCGTGTGCCGGTGACGCTGCGGCGACCGGCGACCACGAGGCGCTCCTGCTCGCACGCGGGCTGGACGAGGGCGACCTGGAGGTGGCGCGACGCTGCACGGCCAAGGACGTGTGCTTCACGGCCACCGCGCTGGCGGCGCGCGCCATCCGCCTGCTGGAGGCCGACCCCGACCTGGACGCCATCACACTGCCGGCGGTCTGCGAGCGCTGCCTGGTGGACGCCGTGCCCCGCATGGTCGAGCGCGCCACGGGCCGCACGCCCGCCTTCACCTGGGAACGCGCCTGGCGCGCGCCCGATGGCGCCGCGCCCGACGACGTGCCCGCGCCCACGCCCGCCGGCGACGACGCCAGCCGACCGCGCATCGGGCTGGTGGGCAACCCGCTGCTCATCTTCGACCCCTTCATGAACGACAGGCTGGTCGAGATGCTCGGCGCTCTCGACGCCGAGCCGGTGCTCCCCGACCCCGCCCTGCTGTTCTCCGACGACGTGCGCTTCCTCCCCCAGCTGGACGCCTTCGCCGCCGCCGGCGTGCGCCACGTCATCTATCTTCAGTCCTTCGGCTGCCTCAAGGGCCACGTGAGGAGCCGCGGCGCGCTGCACGACCTGGGGCGGCGCTACCCCGATATGCAGATCACCGTGCTCGACTACGACCCCGAGGCATCGGCCCTCAACCGCGAGAACCGCGTCCGCCTGGTGGTGGAGGCCGCCCGCCGCAACCTCCGCTAGCGGCCGCCCCTCGCAAGCGAAGGGTCCCTCCCTCCCCGCGCAAAAGGGGCCCCTCCGAGGAGGGGCCCCTTCGCATCAGCGGCGCGTGTGATTCGCTACGGGCGCGACAGCCCGTCAACCGGCAGGACGGCGCCGGAGATGTAGCTGGCCATGTCGCTCGCCAGGAAGAGGTAGGCGTTGGCGATGTCGGACGGCTCGCCCATGCGGCCGAGCGGGATGCTGGCGATGAGCGGCTGGATGATCGAGTCGGGCAGCGCGTCCACCATGTCGGTGTGGATGACGCCCGGCGCCACGGCGTTCACGCGGATGTGGTCCTTGGCCAGCTCACGCGCGAGCGACAGCGTCAGCCCGTTCACCGCGAACTTCGACGTGGGGTACGCCGAGCCAGAGGGCTGGCCGTAGCGGCCCACCATCGACGAGGTGTTGATGATGCAGCCGCCCTCGCCCTGCTCGCGGAAGATGCGGGTCGCCGCCTGGCTGCACAGGAACACGGCGTCGACGTTGATCTCCATGACCTTGCGGAACTCGTCGGCCGTGTAGTCGAGGATGGGCGTGCGCGAGCTGACGCCGGCGTTGTTGCCCAGGATGTCCAGGCGGCCGAAGGCGTCGACCACCTTCTGGAACTCCGCCGCGATGGAGTCGGGGTCGGACAGGTCGGGAGTGATGCCCATGACCGGGTAGCCCTCGTCGATGACCTGGAGCTCGGACAGCGCGCGCTCCACCGTCTCGGGCCGCGAGCCGCAGATGGCGACCTTCGCGCCGTTCTCCAGGAACTCGTGCGCGATGGCGAAGCCGATGCCGCGCGTCGCGCCGGTGATGATGGCGACCTTCCCGTCGAGAATGCCCATGGTTCCTCCTTCTTCGGCCGCGGGCGCGCGGGGCGCCAGGGCCGATGACGGGCCGTCGGGCGCCAGAGCGCCGAACGGCCGCTTTCGCATTGGACGCCATGATACGGGACGGCCGCCACGCCCGAGGGCACGGCGGCCGTTTGCAACAAACTCGAAACGCGGGGCTCGCGCGGGGGATGCCCCCGCGGACGTGCCGGGCGCGCCTACATGTTGACGCAGTGCACCTTGTTGCCGTTCTCCAGGTAGTCCATGATCTGGTTGACGGCCATGATGGCGCAGTTGTCCTCGGCCTCGGCGGTAGAAGCGCCCAGGTGCGGGATGACGATGGCGTTTTCCATGGCCATGACGGCGGGGTTGGCGAAGTCGGTGACGTAGCAGCCCACCTTGCCGTCGGCCAGGCCGGCGGCCATGGCCGCGTCGTCGACGAGGGAGTCGCGCGAGAAGTTGAGGAAGACGACGCCGTCCTTCATCTGGGCGATGGCGTCCGCGTCCACCATGCCCTTGGTGTCGGCCGTGGCCGGCACGTGGATAGTGACGAAGTCGCTGGCGCCGTAGAGGTCGGCCAGGTCGGCGGTGAAGGTCATGGTCGGCGAGATGGCGGCGGCGCGCTCGGCGTCAAGGAACGGGTCGTAGCCGATGACCTTCATGCCCAGGGCCTCGGCGGCGGCCACGACGAGCTTGCCGATGGCGCCCAAGCCGATGACGCCGAGGGTCTTGCCGGTGATCTCGCGGCCGGCGAACTGCTTCTTCGCCTTCTCGGCCGACTTGCCGATGTTCTCGTCGTCGGCGTTGTCGCGGCACCAGGCGATGCCGCCGACGATGTCGCGGCTGGCCAGCAGCATGCCGGCCAGGACGAGCTCCTTCACGGCATTGGCGTTGGCGCCGGGGGTGTTGAGCACGGGGATGCCGGCCTCAGCCATGGCCTCGAGCGGGATGTTGTTGACGCCGGCGCCGGCGCGGGCGACCACCTTCAGGTTGGCGGGGATGGCCATCTCGTGCATGTTGGCGCTGCGCACGAGCACGGCATCGGCCTGCTCGATGTCGTCGACGATCTCGTACTGGTCGGTCAGGAGGGCCAGGCCCTCCGGCGAGATGTTGTTGAGGCAGTGGACTTTGTACATGGCGACCCCTTAGCGTCGGCGCGCGGGCCCCCGGCCGGCGCGCGTTGTCAGTGACCCGCTAAGCATACCGCTCCCGCGCGAAGGAGCCCTCCCACGCCGCCCTCTTTTCGGTCAGACGGGATTTCATATCCATTTTCGCGAGTTTCCCGAGGCTCGGAGGGCGTTTTTCGCGGGAATCGGGCGCCGATTGGGGAACGCGAAAAAACTGACCTGGGGAAACGCCGGCGCGGCCCTCCGAGGCGCCGTCGCTTGCCTCGGGAAACTCGACGAAATGGATATGAAACGCCCAAATCGGTGCAAGCCGCCGGTGATTCGGGGCGGCGGGCTCCAATCGCCGGGGGCAAGCCGCCGGCAACCTGGCACGCCGCGCCTCGCTCGTCGGCGGCGCGGGGTGGGCCGGGCGCGGCACGTCGCCGCTCGTCGGCGGCGCGGGGCAGGCCCGGCGCGCGGTTACTCGTCGGCGGCGTAGACCCGGCGACCGCCGACGTAGGTGGCCAGGACGCGGGCATCGGGGATGGCCTCGGAGTCAACGGCGGTGAGGTCGCGGTCAAGCACGACCAGGTCGGCCAGCATGCCGGGGGCGAGCGCGCCCAGGTCGGCGCCGCGGCCGGCGGCGCGGGCGCTGCCGGCGGTGTAGGCGCGCAGGGCCTCGGGCACGGTGAGCGCCTCAGCCGGCAACCAGCCGCCCTCCGGCGCGCGCGTGTCGGCGTCCTTGCGGGTGACGGCCGTGTAGACGGCAGCGAGCGGGTCGGTGGGCGTGACCGGCGAATCGGTGCCGAAGGCGAGCACGGCCCCGGCGTCGAGCAGCTGGCGGAGGGGCCACATGTACGGCACGCGCGCGGGCCCCAGGTCGCGCTCGGGGCCGCCGGGGTCGAGCGTCATGTGGCGCGGCTGCACCGAGGCCGCCACGCCCAGGCGCGCCAGGCGCGCGATATCGGCGGGCTGGAAGTTCTCCAGATGCTCCAGGGTGAAGACGGGCGCGGGGCGCGGGGCGGCACCCGGGGCGTCCGCGGCGCCCGCGACGCCCGCATCCGAAGCGCCGGCTCGCGACCGCCCGATGCCCGCGGCCTCGTACAGGTCGAGCGCCCGGTGGATCGCCTCGTCGCCGATGGCGTGGATGCGCACGCCCTGCCCCTCGGCGGCCGCCTTCTGCACGAGCTCGCCCATGACCTGGGGATCCACCGTCGGGCGCCCGCAGTCGCCGGGGAAGCGCGCGTTGGCGTAGGGATCGTGCAGCCAGGCCGTGTGCTGGCTGGACACGCCGTCGAAGAACTGCTTGTAGCCCTGGGCGCGCACGAGCGGGCCGTCCAGGCGCTCCTGGAGGCCGGCCAGGCGACTGCCGTCGGCCAGCAGTGTGGGAAACAGCGACACGCGCAGGGTGAGCTCGCCGGCCTCCTCCAGGGCGGCGAACAGATCGTCGCGCACGAAGTCGAGCCCCGGCCCCGCCATGAGCGCCATGTCGCAGACCGCCGTCACGCCCTGGGCGTTGAGCGTGGCCTGGAAGGCGCGGTAAGCGTCCAGCAGCTCGTCGGCTGTGAACTCGCCGACGATGCGCGGCATGAGCTCCATGGCCGCCGCCTCGCGCACGATGCCGGTCAGCCGGCCCTCCGCGTCGCGGTCGTAGCTGCCACCGGCCGGCGCCTCCGAGGCCTCGGTGATGCCGAGCCGCTCGAGCGCGCGCCCGTTGAGCCACAAGGTGTGGGCGTCGCCGGAGTACAGCGCCACGGGCCGGTCGGGGTAGGCGGCGTCGAGCGAGGCGCGCGTGGGCATGACCGGCGGGTTCCAGCGGTACTCGCGCCAGCCCTGGGCCAGCAGCCACGACCCGGCGGGGCGCCGCGCGGCCAGCGGGGCCAGGCGGTCGACGCAGTCCTGCTCGCTCGCGCCGAGGAACTGGTCGGCCAGGGGCGACGCGTAGAGCGCGGAGTGGAAGAAGTGCAGGTGGGCGTCGTGGAAGCCCGGCATGAGGAAGGCGTCGCCGTAGTCGGCGCGGCGCGCGGCGGCGGCCACGGGATGGGCGGCGTCGCCCACCTCGGCGGGGTCGCCCGTCCACGCGATGCGGTCGCCCGCGATGCCCACGGCCAGCGGGCGCACCTCGTCGTCAAGCGCGGTGAAGCCGTGGCGTGCCGTCACCACCAGGTCGGCCGCCGACACGGCGGCGCCCGCCGCGGCAGCGCCGGCCGTCGGACGCTCCCCTAGCATGCCGCCGCGGCGCTCGGCGCCAGGAACAGCATGAGCGCGAGGACCGCCGCCACGACGACCGCCCCCAGGGCCACCCCCACGACGACGCGCCGCCGCGACGCGCCGGGATCCTCCGGCTGCGGGGCCTCGCGCCGCCCGACGGCCGGCTCCCCCATGGACGCCATGAGGCGGGACGCGTCGCGCTTCGGGTTGTCGGGCTGATGGGGCATGGCGGGCCTTTCCCTCGGGGTCGGTTGCTGCCGAGCAGCATAGCACGCCCCCGCGACCGCACGCCCGGCGCCGCCCGCGCCGTCGAGCCGCCGTGAACCGCGACAGCAAGGTGGGACGAGGCGGGGAACGCGCGGCCGCGCCAGCACCCGCGACGCCCCCGCAACCGCCCCGAACACGAAAGCGGACCGGTGCCATCGGGGAGGCTCCAGTCCGCTTTCGCTGTGTTTTAGACTACGGACACTATATGACACTATCCAATACTCGTCAACATCTTATCTGAAAAACTTCTGGAGACTGGGCCGACCCTGACATCCGCCCTCAGCGTTGGGCGACACTGGGCCCCCGAGAGAGAAGCCCGCCCCAGTCGAGCGCACCCGCCGCCACACGCGCCCGCGTGCGCGCCGCCGCACGCCCCGCAACCCCGCGCCCTACGCGCCCGCCCCCCCCGCTCCGAGGAGCCTCCATGACCGTCGACATGTCCCAGCACTTCACCACAGGCAAGCTGCTCAAGTTCGTGGCGCCCTCCATCGCCATGACCATCTTCGCGTCACTCTACTCCATCGTGGACGGCCTGTTCGTGTCCAACTTCGCCGGCAAGACGGCCTTCACGGCGGTCAACCTCATCTTCCCCTTCATCATGATCCTGTCGGCCTCGGGCATGATGATCGGCACCGGCGGCAGCGCCATCGTGGCCAAGACCCGCGGCGAGGGCGACGACGACCGCGCCAACCGGTACTTCTCGATGCTCGTGTGGTTCGCCCTGGGGCTCGGCATCGTGCTGGCCGCGGCGGGCTTCGCGGCGACGGAACCGGTGGCCGCGCTCCTGGGCGCCAGCGGCCAGCTGCTGGCCGATGCCACGCTCTACGGGCGGCTCATCCTCCTGACGCTGCCCTTCTTCATGCTGCAGTACGCCTTCCAGAGCTTCTTCGTCACGGCCGGCAAGCCGCAGCTCGGCTTCGGCATCATCGTGGCGGCCGGCGTGACGAACATGGTGCTCGACGCGCTGTTCGTCGGCGCGCTCGGCTGGGGGCTCGTCGGCGCCGCGCTGGCCACCAACATCGGCGAGCTGGTCGGCGGCGGCCTGCCGCTCATCTACTTCCTGCGCAAGAACGCGAGCTTCCTGCGGCTGCGCCCCGTGCGACCTCAGTGGCGCGTCATCGGCAAGGCGTGCGTCAACGGGTCGTCGGAGATGGTGGCCAACGTGGCCATGAGCCTGGTGGGGATGCTGTACAACCTCCAGCTGCTAGCCTACGTCGGCGAGGACGGCGTGGCGGCCTACGGCGTCATCATGTACACGGGGATGGTGTTCGGCGCCATCTTCATGGGCTACGCCATGGGGTCGTCGCCGCTGATGAGCTTCCAGTACGGCGCGCGGAACCACCGCGAGATGCGCAGCCTGCTGCTGCGGAGCCTCGGGCTCATCGCCGCCGGGAGCGTGGCGATGTTCACCGCCGGGCAGCTGTTGGCCGAGCCGCTGTCGCGCATCTTCGTCGGCTACGACGCGGCGCTGCTGGCGCTCACCGTGCACGCCTACCGGGTGTACGCGCTGTGCTTCCTGCTGATGGGCTTCTCCATCTACGGGTCGGCGTTCTTCACGTCGCTAGGCAACGGGCTGGTGTCGGCGCTCATATCGTTTCTGCGCACGCTCGTCTTCGAGGTGGGCGCCGTCATCCTGCTGCCGCTGTGGCTGGGCGTCGACGGCATCTGGCTGTCGGTGACGGTGGCCGAGCTGGCATCGGTGCTGGTGACCGCCGTGTTCATGATCGCCCTGAGCGGGCACTACGGCTATCGCAAGGCCGGGATGAAGGCGGGGAAGGCGAGCTAGCGCTCCTTAGGGCGCACCCGGTCGGCGACGGCGCGCACGCCGCCCGCGGCCGCACGCGCGCCCGCGGCGGCCGCATGGCCCGCCCGGGAGGCGCCGCCCGCCACGACGTGCCCGGCGGTCGCGGCCGCATGGCCGGCCGCCGACGCTCCCGCCGCTGCGGCGTGGCCGGCTGCCGACGCTCCCGAGGCCACGGCGTGCCCGGCGGTCGCGGCGGCGTGGCCGGCATGGGACAGCCCGGTAGCCGCTGCGTGGCCCGCCTTGCCGGCGGTGGCGGCGGCTGCGCGGGCGCCGGCCTTGGCCGCGGCGGCGGCCTTGGGAGCCGCCACCTTCGCCTGGGCCACGGCCTTGCGCGCATAGGGCTCCACCACGGGCGCGGCGGCGGGCGCTATCTGGGCGACCTGCTTGACCAGGGGCATCGCGCTGTTTACGACGCGCTTGGCCCCCTTGGGAAGCGGCATGAAGCGCAGGGCCTTGTCAGCCACGTCCACCACCTTGCCGAAGGTCTCGGCGTACTCGGCGGCCGACTTCCGCGGCTTGCCCGCCGCGCCGGCGACTGCGGCGCCCTGCGAGCTCGCCGCGCCGTCGCCCGTCGTGCCCGCCACTCCGGCGGCGTCCGCGACCCCAGGCTCCGCGCCCGCCACGCCCACGGCGTCCGCCGCGAGCTCCACGGCCGCGGGCGCCGCGCCCGTCGCATCCATCCCGCGTTCCACGGCTTCCCCATAGCTGACCTGGCTATCTGTCATGGCAGCGCTCCTTCCACGACCGGTTTCCTCGGGCTATTCTCTCACAGCGCCCGCGTCCCGCGCCCGCGCCGCTTCCCATCCTGCGCGGAACCGTTACGCCCGCCGCCGATGACAACGCCTAGTTCACAGCTAGGCTATGAGAGCGTTTCAGGAGCTCGGCGACAGCGGCGCGCCGCCGGGCTCCCCGTAACCTAACGCAAATGCCTCGGCAGCCCTCCGATCCGCTAACTCACCGGACGGGCTGTCAGAGACGCAGTAGCTCGAAAGGAGAACGACCATGGGATTCACCGATAAGCTCAAGGACATGGCCGAGGACGCCAAGGAGGCCATCCAGGACGCCGCGGGCAACCTGGCCGACAAGGCGGGGGACCTGAAGGACGCGGCCGTCGACAAGGCCGGCGACATCAAGGACGCCGCCGTCGAGAAGGCGGGCGACCTGGCCGACGCGGCCAGCGACGCCGCCCACAAGGCCGCCGACAAGGCAGCCGAGGCGAAGGACGCCGCGGCTGACAAGGCCGGCGAGGTGGCCGAGAACGCCAAGCAGGCCGCCAGCGACGCCGCCCACAAGGCCGCCGACAAGGCAGCCGAGGCGAAGGACGCCGCGGCTGACAAGGCCGGCGACGCCAAGGACGCCGTCGTCGCCAAGGCCCACGAGGCCAAGGGCGCCGTGGAGGCCAAGGCCCAAGACGCCAAGGAAGCCACCCAGAAGTAGCACCCTCCCCTCCCCCATCACCCAGAAGGCCCCGGCGCGAACCCGCGCCGGGGCCTTCTCATGCGCGCCTACAGCGCCGCCAGCGCAGCCTCGTCCAAGCAGAAGGCGGCGTAGAGGGGGATGCTGAGGATGCCGCCCTCCAGGCCGAAGTTGCGCTCGGACAGGCGCACGGCCACCTCCGCCCCGCACTTGGCCCGATAGGCGTTGAGGCTGCGCGAGCGCACGTTCGGCCCTGACTTCACCTCGATGGGCACGATGGCGCCGCGGCGCGTCTGCACCACGAACTCGACCTCTCCCGACGAGCTGGTTCCCGGTGTCCAGTAGAACGTCGGAACCCCGTTGGCCACCAGGGACTCCATCACGTAGTTCTCCGCCAGCGCCCCACGGAACCACGGCGAGAGCGAGACTCGCAGGGAGGCATCCAGGAAGATGCCCCCGTCAAGGTTGAGCCGGTAGAACAGGATGCCCGCATCCAGCAGGTACGCCTTGAAGAAGGAGCCTCCCCCGCGGGCCGTGAGCGGCGGCTGCGCATCATTGGTCTGCGGGTTGAGCAGCACCAGCTCCGCCGCCTCGAGCCAGGCGAGGGGCCCGCGCAGCTGGCGCTCCCTCCCGCCGGACGCCACGTCGGCGTACTTGAACTTGGCCGTGCTCTCGCGGGTGAGCTGCGCGGGCAGGCTCGCCCACACCGCCCGGATACGCGCCGTCTCCTCCGCCGGCGCGTAGAGCGCCATGTCGGCGACGTAGGTCTGGGCGATCTCCGCCTGGAGCGCCCGCACCTCCTCGAGGCCGCCTCCCTCGCAGAAGGCGCGCGCCGGCGCCGGCATGCCGCCCACCACCAGGTAGCGCCGGTAGAGGTCGAGGGCCTCCTCGTGGAAGGCGAAGGGGGCACGCTCGTCGAAGGCCCGACGTATGGCAGCGGCCATGCGCTCCTCGCCGCGGGCCCAGAGGAACTCCTCGAAGTCGAGCGGACGCAGGTAGACGTGGGTCACGTCGCTGGGGAACGGCAGCTCGCGATGACGCAGGGTGAGGCCCAGCTGCGAGCCCGTGGCGATCACGCGATAGCCGCTGCCGGCGAAGAAGCGCAGGGCGTTGAGAGCCTTCTCGCACAGCTGCACCTCGTCGAAGGCGATGAGGGTGCGGCCGGGCACGATGTCGCGTCGAAGGAGCAGCTCAAGGTCGGCCACGATGCGCGCCACGTCCGTCGACCCCGCGAAGACGGCCTCCAGGCGCTCGAGATTGGCCTGGAAGTCGCAGTAAGCGAAGTCGCCGCCGAAGGCCTCCTCGCCGAGGCGCCTGATCGCGTAGGTCTTCCCCACGCGCCGCGCACCGCGCACCAGAAGCGGGCGAGCATCGCCCTCTTGGGCCCAGCGGTCGAGGATCGCGTCTATCTTCCTGCGCACCCTTTCCTCCCTCCTTGTGGTGAATACGATCATAATAAGAAAAAACGTATCTTCACGCCACTTTTTCGTAATAAAAAATGGTGTGAAGACACGTTTTTCACAGAAGAAAGCGCCGGGATGTTTCACGTGAAACATCCCGGCGCCCAAGGGAGGAGGTGCACCCGCGGGGGTGTGGGGGCAATGCGGGTGCGCTCGCAGGGACGCTCTCACGAGACGCACGCCCCACGAAGTGCGGGGTGCAGGCGCTCTCGCGGGGCACGTCCGCACACGCGCACACCCGCGCTCGGCGCGGCTAGCCGATTTCGCCGGCGCGCACCTTGTCGCGCAGAAGCCAGCTCACGGCCACGTAGGCGGCCACGGTGAGCGGGGCCACCACCAGGAAGGGAACGGCCACGGCGCCGGTGGCGTAGAGCACGCTGCCGATCAGGCCGACCACGGCGATGGTGCCCACGCCGCGCCAGTTGACCTCGTGCTCGGGCGCGTCCAGGTCGATGCCCTGCACGCCGATGCCCATCTTGCCGCGCACCAGGTAGTAGTCGGTGATGAGCAGCACGCACCACGAGCTCGTCAGGATCGACCCGTAGCTCATGAAGGCGTTCACCTGGTCGAGGATGTTGCCCAGGATGAACGCGAGCCCGATGGCGTTGGCGGCCACGACCGCCGCCCACCAGGGCAGCTTGCGCCCCGTGAGGCAGTTGACCAGGTTCGACACGGCGTTGGCGCCGCCGATGGAATTGGACGTCTCCACCTTCATCTGCGACAGGCAGATGACCGCCAGGCCCACGCCGCCCGCGGCCAGCACCAACGACACGCCCGGGTTGGTGACCGCGGCGTTGGCGGCCAGGGTGGCGCCCATGCCCTGGGCGGAGAAGTACTCGACCGACTTGTCGAAGCCGTAGTAGACGATGAGCGCGCCGCACAGGTAGGTGATGATGGCGAAGACGCTGCCCGTGGCGGCGATGGGCGCGATGTCGCGCTCCTTGCGGGCGAAGCGGGTGAAGTCGGCGGCGAACAGCGCCATGAGGCCGCTCGTCATGATGGCGTAGTTCACGGAGTAGGCGAAGCCCTCGAGCGGCTCGACGCCGGGGATGAGGATGCCGTGGGTGGCCGCGTCGACCAGCTGCCCGTCGGCGGCGATGAGGTAGATGACGTAGCCCATGACGCAGAACAGGGCCACCACGAACACGGCGTTCATGCGGGCGATCACCTTGGTGCCGAACAGCGCCATGGCCACCCACACGCACGAGATGCCGATGAACAGCGCCCAGCGGACGGCCTCGCCCTCCCACCCGAAGGCGAACAGTATCGCGTTGCCCAGCTGCACCGTGCCCACGGCCAGCACGCCCACCAGGCAGAAGATCCAGATGAGGGATCCGGCCGCCGACCCGCGCCGGCCGAACACGTAGAAGCGGGACACCACGTTGTTGGGCAGTCCCTCGCGGTAGCAGATCTTGCCCACCAGAAGCGTCAGGAAGAACGACAGCACGAAGGTGATGGCCACCGTCACGCCGCCCATCTGGCAGCCGGCGTAGAAGGCGACGATGCCGCCGCCCATGACCTTGGACAGGCTCGACACCACGCCGCCCAGGATGGCCCCGATGTCGGGCCACGCGAGCCGCTTGTCGGCCGGCACGCGCTCGAACAGCGACACCTGCTCGGTGGCCGAGCCCCTCTTCCGGGGCTTGGCCGCGTCCCCTCCGGCCGCCGGGGCACGGCCCCGAGTCTTCTCGGCCACGTCGGCAGTGGGCTTGCCCTTCGCCTCGCTCGTCTTGGTATCCATCGGCGGATTCCCCTCTCTGACTCCGCTCGCCGGCGCCGTGCGCGGGCCGGGCGGCCGCGGGCCGCCGCCTCCGGCAAGGGAGGCAGGCGACCGCCTCGGCGGCCGGCGAATGCCCTTCCCTTCCCGAAGGCGCCCGCAAGGTGGGGTGCGGCGGGCACCTTCGGGAAGGGAGCTGGGCCCCTCGGCGGAGGCCCAGCTCCCAAGGCTGACGCGGCTTAGGCGCCGGGGGCCTTGGGCGCGGCAGGCGCGGCCGGGGCCGCGGGAGCACCCGGGGCGCCGGGAGCCTTGGGGGCTCCGGGGGCGCCCGGCGCGGCCGGAGCGGCCGGCGCGCCGTTGGGCAGCGGCTTGGACCCGTTCAGGTACGGCGTGAAGTCGCACTTGCAGAACGGGCAGCTCTTCAGCTCGATGCCGCCCATGGCCTGGATGGTCTTGCCGCACTCGGGGCACTTGGCGGGACCGGCGGAGGCGCCGGTGTCAGCAGGTCTAAAGCACATGGTGTTCTCCTCAGGAGGGTAAGGGGGACAAGGGGCCGGCCGGCCGCGGCGGGGCCTGGAGGATGCCGCGCGCCGCAGCCGCGCCAGCCGGAAAGATCGGAGAATCTCCTAGTAGATGCCCACGTTGGCCATGATGATCATGACCACCAGGGCGCACAGGCCGGCGCCGATGGAGATGGCGGCGATGTGCTTGTAGGAGTTCTTGTGGTTCAGGCCCATGGCGGCCAGCATGCCGAACATGGCGCCCGAGTTGGGCAGCGCGCCGCCGATGGTGGCCGAGGTGGCGATGATCTTCGCCAGGGCGGCCGGGTCGACGCCGGTGGCCAGGTAGGGCTCCAGGAAGTTCTGGGCGATGATGCCCACAGCACCCGAGCCGGATCCCATGATGCCGCCGAGGGCAGCGGCCATGGTGGCGGCGGACACGTAGGTGCCGCCCGGCATGTTGAAGATGGCCTCGTAGATGACGGTGAAGCCCACGGAGGCGGCGGCCACGGTGCCCACGCCGACGGCGGCGGAGGTGAACACGGCCGGGCCCACGCCGGCGACGGCGCCCTTGCCGAGCGTGTCACGCATCGAGGGCACGTACTTGAAGAAGCACACGATGGAGGCGATGATGCCGGCCAGCATGCCGATGTAGACGACGTTCTTCATGCCGGTGGCGGAAAGGCCGATGATGACGCCGATCAGCACGATCAGCGGCAGCAGCGACAGGAACAGGCTCGGCAGGTCCTTCTGCTCCTCGACGGCCACGTCGTCGGCGTCGGCCACGAAGGTCTCGCCCTTGGCCTCAGCGCGCTTGAGGGCGAACTTGATGTAGATGCAGCTCACCACGATGGCGATGATGGAGCCCACGATGCCCATGATGGGGGCGGCGGTCAGGGACACACCGCAGCCGTTGGCGGCGTTGATCCAGGCCACGGCCGGCACGCCGGGGATCATGGCCATGGTGAACGAGCAGGCGGCCAGCGACCACGCGGCGCAGAACAGGTGCCACGGGATGTTGCACTCGCGGAACATCGGGCGCGCCAGCGGGATGAGGGCGAACATGGCGACGAACATCGAGATGCCCGCGTAGGTGAGCACGGCACCCACGGCGGCGATGCCCAGGAGCACCAGGTACGGGCTCTTGGTGCCGACCTTGTTCATGACGAACTGGGCGATGGCCTTGGCGGCGCCCGACTTGTCCATGAACTCGCCCATGATGGCGCCGCCCATGAAGATCAGCAGGTTGCCGCGGATGAACCCGGCCAGGCCGGTGACGTAGGACTTCTCGGCACCCACCATGGAGTTCATGATGTCCATGCCGTTGGTCAAAGCGATGACGATGGCGGTCACGAGGGACGTGATGAGCACGTTCCAGCCCTTCATGGCCGCGACGACGAAGAAGACGAGACCGGCGACGATGCCGATGACTCCTATCCACTCCATTTCTTTTCCCCTTTCAGGTTGATGCTGATTTCCCCTAAGCCCACTTCCGGGTCCTCCAAGCCAGCAAGTGGACGTAGATGGTGGAACTCGTGCCCGCGCCAGGCCCCTCGCCTAGCGCGGGACGGGAGGTGGGGCCGAGGGGCTACGCTCAGAAGCTGCGCAGCCTTCGCTTCGCCCCTCGGCCCCACCTCCCTGGCCGTCGTCAGACGACTTACGCCATATCGTTACGGGTGGCGCGCATGAGCTCGATGTTGCTGTCGAACTTCATCTGCAGCTTGTCGCGGCGGATGGTGCCCTCGTCGAAGGTGGTGAGGTCCTCCTCGCTCTCGAACATGGTGCCCAGGTCGCCACGCTGCTGGTTGAGCGCGATGGCCTCGTCCACGGGATACGGGATGAGCTGCTTCTTCTCGCGCGGGTTCCAGACGAGATAGGCCGGCTTGGTGGCGTCCGGGGAGGGCATGCCCTCGCAGTAGCGCACGTCGCCGTACTTCTCGATGAGCTCGTCGAGCGGGCCGAAGTCGAAGGCGCGCAGCGGGCAGGACAGGGTGCACAGGGGCTGCTGGCCCTCGGCCAGGCGGTCGACGCACATGGTGCACTTGCTCATCTTGGCCGTCGGCTCGTCGGTGGCGAACTTCGGCGCGCCATAGGGGCACGCGTCGTAGCACTTGCGGCAGCCGGTGCACTTGTCCTGATCCACCAGGACCGCGCCGAACTCGTCCTCCTTGTAGAGGGCGCCCGACTCGCACACCTTCACGCACGAGGGATCCTCGCAGTGCGCGCAGGGGAACGCCAGCGCATGCAGGCGGATGTTCGGGAACGTGCCCTGCTCCCACTCGTAGACGGTCATCCACTTCTCGGCGCCGGGCTCAAGGCCGTTCCAGTCCTTGCAGGCAATGCTGCAGGCCTGGCAGGCGTAGCAGCGGTTCATGTCGAAAAAGAATCCGTACTGGGTCATTGTCTGTTTCCTCCTCTCGAAGTCTTCGCCACTAGGCCGTGGCGGCCGCGTCGCGGGCGCCGTCCTTCTTGGCCAGGGCATCGCGGGTGCCAATGGCGACCGATGCGCCGCGCATGCCGCCGCGCTCGGCCTCGGAGCCGTAGCCCTCGGCGTCGCCGTCGGCCACCTTCTCAACGTTGATGAGGCCGGCGATGATCAGCGCGCCCAGGATGTGGGGCAGGTGGCCGTCATCGAGGAAGATGTTCGGCGTACCGCGCATATCCTGGCCAAAGGCGTTCATCTCGCTCGTCTCGCCGTTGGTCTGGTACCAGCCGCCATGGTGGATGGCCGCGGTGCCGGGCATGCAGCGGTTGGTCACGTAGGCCGTGAGGATGGCCTCGCCGCGATCGCTGTAGACGCGGCAGACGTCGCCGTCCTTGATGCCGCGAGCCTGGGCGTCCACGCCGGAGATCCACACGCCGTGGCGGTAGACGTCCTCGCGCATGAACGGGTTGTTGTCGTTGGAGGAGTGCTGTCGGTAGATGGACACCGGGGTGACCAGCGACAGCGGATAGTCCTTGACCTTCGGGTTGTAGAAGCCGTCGTTGGAGGCCGTGGAGATGTCGCCCTCGACGTAGCTGGGGCTCCACACCGGCATGGCCTCGTACTGGCCGCGCCAGCGGGTCTCGGTCATGTCGTTGTTCTTCACGAAGTTGGACACGAACTCAACCTTGCCCGACGGCGTGAGGAACGGGCTGTCGCCACGCTCCATGACGTTCTTGAAGGGGTAGTACGGCACGTCGATCTCGGTGCGGACGACCGGATTCGCGTTGAACTCCTCCCAGGTGGGGCGCTTCTCGTAGCCGAGGTAGGCCATGACGGTCTCGTTGTCGGCCCATTTCTCGAAGGCCTCCTTGTAGATGGCCTCCTGGGCGTCAACCCACTTCTCCACCGGAACGTCCTTCATGCGGGGGTTGTAGCCCTCGACGACCTCATCGCCCAGACGCTTGGCGATCTCAGTCCACACCCACTCCTTGGAGCGAACCTCGCCGGGGAAGTCGCAGCCACGGGCGCAGAAGGTGAAGTAGTTGCGCATGCCGTTCGGGCCGCTCACGAAGCGCTGATGGCCGTACATGTACTCGTCCATGCCCTCGAGCTGCCACACCGGCGCCGGCAGGATGATGTCGCAGAGCTCGGCGGTGGGCTGGTTCACGTGCCACTGGAAGCCCCAGTTGAACTCCGTGTCGGCCATGCCCTGGAAGCGACGGTTCACGTTCGAGTGGTTGTTGGCGTAGTTGTTCTCGAAGATGATCATCTGGATGTTGGGCAGCGGGCTGTCGTTGGTCGGCGAGCCGATGCGATGACGGAACTCGTCCTCGCTCATGCGGCCCTCCCAGTAGTCCTTCTGCGACGCCAGGATCTCGGTCAGGCAGTTGTTGTTGAACAGCACCGGCACCGTGTAGTCGCCCGGATTGCGGCCGAAGTCGGCGCGAGGCGCGGGCACGCGGCCGGGGGTGGGCAGGCAGGCGCCCGACTCGCAGCCGCCAGCGCAGGCGACGTTGCCGGTCATGGCCTGGAGCAGCATGGCGGCAGCCGCGCTGTAGTCGCCCAGGTGGCGCTTGGCGCAGGAGTAGAAGTACTGCAGATGCACCGGCTTCTCGGTGCCGTAGAGACGCGCGAACTCGCGGATGGTCTCAGCCGGCACGGCGGTGATGGGGGCAGCCCACTCGGGGGTCTTCTTGATGCCGTCCTCGCCCTCGCCCATGACGTAGGCGCGCCACTCCTCGAAGCCATCCTTCTCGACCCACTCGTCGACGAACTCGTGGTCGATGAGATCCTCTTCATAGAGCACCTGGGCCACGGCCAGCATCATGGCCAGATCGGTGCCGGGGCGAATGGGAATCCACTGATCGGCGAGGATCTCGGCGGACTGGGTGTAGCGCGGGTCGATGACGATGGTCTTGCAGCCGTACTCATGGGCCAGCTGCATGTAGTAGGACGTCGGTCCGAACCAGGCGACCACCGGATCCATGCCCCACATGATGAAGAGCTTGGAGTTGAAGATGTCCGAGGCCTCGAAGCCCGGCAGGTTATCCGCGACGCCGCGAGCGCACTTGGGCATGTCGACGCCCAGGTGGAACATCTCGCCAGCCGCATGGCCCGAGCAGGAGTGCTCGCCCCACGCGCCGAAGCCCGCCTCCCACCAGGGAGCCAGGGGGAAGCCGTTCTTCTCGAAGCTGGGGTACTGGGAGTGGAAGATGCCGTAAGGGCCGTACTTGCCCTTGATCTCGATCATCTTCTCAGCGATGGTGTCGAGGGCCTCTTCCCAGCTGATCTGCACGAAGTAGCCGTTGCCAGGGCCCTTCTTGCCGACGCGCTTCATCGGATGGAGCAGGCGCGTCTCGGCGTAGAGCTCCTTCTTCCAGGAATGGCCCATGGCGCAGGGGCGCATCTGAACGTTGCCCTTCCAGATGTTCTCCCAGCCGCAGTCCTCGCGACTGTCGTTCTTGTTAACGGAGTCGTCGGGCTCGACGGCAATGAGCTTGCCCTCCTTCAGATGGCACCTCAGAATGCATGCGGAGTCCCAGCATCCGTTCGCCGGGCAGGACGTGTAGAAGATGCGCTCACCTTCGCGACGCTCCCGGCTGGCCTCGATGATTCCCTGTTTGTCCATCGATTCCTCCTCGTCTTTCCTCTTCGTGACACTCAAGGCTTGGGAGTTGATCGACGGTTCTTGTGGGCCCCCTCGACGACGCAACCCCCTATCGCCTGTGCCTCGATCATAGGAAGGTGGAGGTAATTGCTACTACGTCAGTCACCGATTGCCCGTTCGACTTCCTTGCAGGGGTTGCAAAGGAATTCGGACATGTAAGCGTTTGTTGCAGGTTCGGGAAAAAAGAACTTCACCGATTCCGCCGGACACCCTGGACTAACTCCAAGCGGCCAGTGTTTAATCTGCTCATGTGTGCTTAATCGCGGATGCTGCGCCGGCGGCGCGGAGCCGGGGTGGGCCACCCTCTTTCGCACAGCGCAAAGCCGGATGGCGCCCGCCCGACCCCGACCACGCCCGTAGTTCCCAAAAGCAAGGGGGAACGATGCTGTTTGACGACGTTGAGGTCCTGCTGGTCCTGGCGAAGGCGAAGAGCCTCTCGCAGGCGGCCGACCAGCTGTACATGTCGCGCCCGGGGCTCTCGCAGAAGATCAACAGCATCGAGAAGAAGTTCGGCACCTCGCTCGTCAACCGCTCGTCGGCGGGCATATCGCTCACGCAAGCTGGCAAGGTGGTGGTGAAGTTCGCCCAGAACGTAGCGGGCATGGAACGGGTGCTGGCGTCGCAGATCGCCGCCATCGACGAGCACTTCCCCGCCAGCCTCACCATCGGCATGAGCTTCGCCGACGGCGTGACGCTGCTGCCGCGCCTGGTGGCCGAGTACGTCAAGCAGGCTCCCGAGGCGCGCGTCCACCTGGACGCCGGCTACGAGCCCGACCTGGTTCAGAAGCTGAAGGACGGCGAGCTGGACTTCGCCATCCTGGAGAACCAGCCCACCGAGCCGGGCATCGTCAACGAGGTGCTGGGCTACAAGAAGCTCGTGTTCCTGGCCCCGGACAAGGCGCCCTACAACCAGATCATCTACCCCGTGCCCGTGGAGACCCTGCTCAAGTGGCCCATGATCGTGTACGAGTGGCACTCCGGACGACACATGGTGGGCAACCGCCACTTCCGCGAGCGCTACGGCATATCGCTGCGCGACCACAACATGGTGGGCTGCTTCGATACCCACGAGGCCATGGTCGAGGGCGTGAAGGCGGGCCTGGGATGGGCCACGCTGCCCGAGTGCATCGCCAACCGCTACCGCAACGAGCCCGGCATCGTGCGCTTCAAGGTGGCGACGGACACCATGTGGTACCCCGTGTCGCTGACCTGGCCCTCCGAGGCGCCCCGCTCCGACGAGGCCCGGGCCTTCGCCGAGTTCGTAGCCGCCAACATCCCCGAGGGCTACTTCAGCCGCAGCGTCGAGTCGGTGCTGAACTCGTAGGCGCCGGAGGCCGGGGCGAGCAGCGAGCGCGGCGTGGTGGTGCGCTCGTCGCGGAAGCCGGGCGCGCAGCGGACGGCGAGCTGGGCGATGAGCGCGGCGTAGCCCTCGGGCGGCGTCGATGCGCGGCGGGACGGTCTGCGAGATCGCGTGTTTTTGTCCCTGCGCGTGGACAAAAACACGCGATCTCGCATTTGGGTGGACAAAAATCGGCGATCTCGCATGAATCCGAGAGGGAAAGCGAGCGGTGGGGAGGACGGCGAGGAAGGCCGCGACTTCCCGACCTGGCCATATCGCGAGAGGAGCGGAACCCGCGCTTGGGGTCGCCCGCGGAAGAGCTGCGAGATCGGCGTTTTTTGTCCACGAGAAGCCGCTCCCGGGCGCCGGGCACGAGCGAGGCGTCGGCGCGCTGGGCGCCGTTCGCCGACGGCGGGCGGCGGGCGTGCGGAGACGAGGTGCTACACTTCTGGCTATGGGACACATCAAGACCAACTGGAGCGCGCTCTTCGCGGGCGCGCGTGCTAACTTCTGCCTGCGCGTAGCGGTGACGGTGCTGGGCGCCGTGCTGGTGGCGCTGGGCATCGCGCTGTCGAAGCACTCGTGCACGGGCACGGCAGCCATCTCGTCGATGCCGGCCGTGCTCACCGAGCTCTGCGCGCGGCTGGACGCCGGCTGGATGACCATGGGTGCGTGGACGTTCGTCATCAACCTGGCGTTCCTGTTCCTGGAGATGGCGCTCCTGCGCCAGGAGTTCAAGCCCATCCAGCTGTTGCAGCTGCCGCTGTTCCTCCTGCTTTCCGTGGCGGTGGACGTGTGGCTGTGGGCGCTCTCGTTCGTACCGCCGACGGGCTACCCGATGCAGCTCGCGTTCCTGGCGCTGTCCATCCTCACCCTGGGGCTGGGCATCAGCCTTCAGATGGCGCCCGACCTGGTGATGTCGCCGGCAGACGCCATCATCCAGGTCATCGCCTACGTGTCCGGGCGGCCCTTCCCCACCTGCAAGATCGCCGTCGATGTGACGCTGATGACCTCGGCGGCCGCGCTCTCGCTGCTGACGCTCGGCGGCCTGTACCAGGTGCGCGAGGGGACGATCATCGCCGCGCTGCTGGTCGGGCGCGCCGTGGGGATGTGGGGTCGCACGCTGACGCCCGTCCTGGATCGGCTGATCCCGCCCGCGCCCCGCGTGTTCATCGCGCCGCTCATCCCCAAGGACGGCACGCGGCGGCGCGGCGCGGACGCGCAGGCGGCGCGAGTCGCCAGCCCCTGCGCGGAGCCCGCCGAGGCCGACGCCCAGGGCGCCTCGGCCCGCTAAGCCCGCACCGCCCGAGAAGCGCGCCCCTGGCCGCGGCGCTCGGCCACCAGCGAGGCCCGCCGAGCGGGCGCGGGCACCCGCCGCGGCGCTCGGCCACCAGCGGGGCCCGCCGAGCAGACGCGGGCCGCTCTCCCTACTCGCCGATCATCCCCACCTGCTCAAACGCTATGCCGTTTCCCCTGGTTGTTGCCACGATATCGCCGCCTTGGTCGGTGCGGAGGACGCGTGCGCCCTGGACCTCCAGGCGGTCGAGCACCTCGTCGGTGGGGTGGCCGTAGGAGTTGCGGCCGACGGATATGACCGCGACTTGCGGGTCGACCGCTGCCACGAACGCCGGGGACGACGCCCCCGCCGACCCGTGGTGTCCCACCTTCAGGACATCGGCGCACAAGTTCGCGCCCGCGACCAGCAGGTCGGATTCCTCCTCACGCTCGGCGTCGCCGGTGAAGAGGAACGAGTCGCCACCATGGTCGATGCGCAGCACGAGCGAGTTGTTGTTGTCGTCAGGCGCCGCGCGCACGGGGCCGAGGAAGGTCACGCGCGCCGCGCCCAGATCGAAGCTGTCGCCCGGGGCGGGGATGGAGAGGGGGACGCCCTGGCGCTCGAGCCGATCGCAAACGCCGCGCCACGTGCGCGTGTCGGATGTGGCGGTCGAGGCGTAGAACGTGCCGCAGGTCGCGACCTCCAGGGCGCCGGACAGGCCGCCGGCGTGGTCGGCGTCGGGGTGCGTGGAGACGATGCAGTCGAGCCGCGTCACGCCGAGGCGCTGGAGGATGGCGTAGAGCGTCGACGACGCCTTCGGCGGGCCGCCGTCGATGAGCAGCCACTGGCCGTCGCAGCTGATGAGCGCGGCGTCGCCCTGGCCGACGTCGAGGAAGCGCACCACGAGCTCGGGGGCCACAGCGGCGTCGGCGGCATCGCCCGTGCCGGCGAGGGGCGCCTCGGCGCCCGACGCATCCGACGCCCCGTCATCCGGCGCGTCCGCGGGGGCGCCGACCTCCGCGGGCGTCTCCCCCGCGACCTCGACGGCACGCTCGACTGACGGGCGCGCCTCCCGAGCGGCATCGCTGGGATCCGCCAACCCACCGCCAACCGCGCAGCCGCCCAACGCGCCCAACACCGCCAGGGCCGCCGCGGCGAACGCGACCGCGAAACGCAAACGCGCCTTTACAAACCGCGACGAGCGCGCGTCGTCCCCGCCCTGCGGCCCAACCAGGAAACCCACGGATCCCCTTCCCCTTGATTCAGCCGTATCCCCAGATCAACAGCTTTCCCCTGAAAAAGATACTAGCCGATCGCGCCGCTCTGGCACAACCCCTCCCCTCGCCGAGGCCGAATCGATGCTGATGCGATGCCGGTGCTCGCCCCGCGTCGATGCAGGCGAGCTGGGTTCGTCGTGGAAATGGCGTGGGGGCCAGGCGGCCATGGTAGGATGAAGGCGAGAAAGGCCCTCCGCGTCGGGGGATGCGGGGCCCGGCGCGCCGGCGGGCGTCGCCGAATCCTGGAGCGCGCGACCGAGACGCGCACGGCCACCGAGGAGGCAAGGCGCCCGGCGCCGAACGCTATGGCGAGCAACAATCCCAGACATAACGCCCAGTCCGGCCAGCGGCACAACCCGCAGCACCGCGCGGCCGGCGGCCAGGGCATCCGCACGGGCCAGGGCATCCACTACCAGCCGGCGGACGAGGACGCCTTCGGCGGCTACGCGGGCGACGTGGACGCGGGCCGCAGCGCGGGCGTGCCCGGCAACCCGCGGGCGCGGGCCGGCGCGGGCGGGACGCGCACGTCGGCGCAGACCGTGCGCATGAACGCCGGGGCGGCGGGCGGCCAGCAGCCAGGCCGCACCATCGCCATGCCGCCTGCGAAGGGCCGCGGCAGCCGCGGCGTGCAGGCCCAGCAGGCCCAGGCCGGCGCCGTGGTGCCGCCCGGCACCGCCGCCAAGCGGCGCGGCGGGGGCCACAGGAAGCTGAAGGTGGCGCTCGGCGTCATCCTGGCGCTCGCGCTGGTCGGTGGCGGCGCGCTCGCCTTCTGGGTGGGCGCCCTCGACCGCGCGCTCGGCTTCAACACCGAGGCCGAGCGGAAGGCGCTGCTCGACAAGCTCGCCCCCACGCGCGGCGACGACGCCTACTACGTGGCCATCCTCGGCAGCGACGCGCGCAAGGGCGAGACCACCAGCCGCAGCGACGTGACCATGCTGGCCCGCGTCGACCAGAAGAACAAGGTGGTCGACCTCATCTCCATCCCCCGCGACACCATGGTGACCATCGAGGGCCACGGTACGCAGAAGATCAACGCCGCCTTCGCCTTCGGCGGCGCGCCCGGCGCCGTGGAGTGCATCTCCGAGTTCGCCGGCGTCCCCATCAGCCACTACGTCGAGGTGCACTTCGACGAGCTGAAGGACGTGGTCGACCTGCTCGGCGGCATCACCGTCACGGTGCCCGAAAGCTTCAAGGCCGGCAACGGCGGCATGAGCTTCAGCGCTGGCGAGCAGCGGCTCAACGGCGAGCAGGCTCTGGCCTTCGCGCGCGAGCGCTACAACGTGTCCGGCGGCGACTTCGGCCGCGCCCAGGCCCAGCGGCTCATCATCATGGCCATCATCCAGCAGGTGCTCGACGCGCCGCCGACCCAGCTTCCCGGCCTCATCGGCGAGCTGGCCGGCTGCGTGACCACCGACTACTCCGTCGGCGACCTGGTGGGCCTGGCCACCAAGTTCCAGGGGAACGGCCTGGTCATGTACCAGGCGGCGTGCCCCAGCTACTCGCTCAGCCAGGGCGGGGTGAGCTACGTCGGCACCATGTTCGACGAGTGGCGCGACATGATGAAGCGCGTCGACGCGGGCCTCGACCCCACCGACACGAGCGCCGTCATCCCCGAGCCCCAGGCCTCCAGCACCACGCTCGGCGCCGCCACCAACTCCGCCGCCCCCAAGGACTACAAGGCCCTCGCCGCCAAGGCCGGCCTCACCACCAACGACGTGGCCAGCGCGGGATAAGGACCGCGAGCCACCCGCGCCGGCGGGACGCGCGGCCGTCGGCGCGGGCGCCTTCGCGCCCTCCCTCACCTTCCCCGTCAACGTGCGGGTTGCCTTGCGGCGGCGGAACGGCGTCGGTTCGCGGCGGCGGCCCGAGCGCGCGAGGCGGCGCCGTACCATGGGCCCAACGGCAGACGAGCCTTGGGAGGCCATCATGATCTTCTCGAACATCCTGGTTGCGTACGACGGATCCGACCACGCGAAGGCGGCGCTCGAGGTCGCCCACCAGTTCGCCCTGGCGGACGAGGGCGTCCGGCTGACCTTGCTGACCATCGTCTTCCCCGCCGACGTCGACCCCGGCACCTTCTACGACGGCGGCGCGATGATGCCCGACCCCTCGACCTTCGAGCTCGACCAGGAGATGGACAAGGCCGACCAGAGGCATGCCCGCGAGCAGCTGCGCAACGCGGTCGCCACGCTGGAGGGCATCGATCCGAGCCGCATCGCGAGCGAGGCGCAGGTCTTCCCCACCGCCGCCGAGCCCATCGCCGACTACGCGCATCAGCACGGCTGCGACCTCATCGTCATGGGCCGCCACAGCAAGCGCGGCATCCTCGACTTCCTCGGCAGCACCGCCAAGTCCGTCATGCGCAAGACCAGCCTCCCCGTCCTGACGGTGGAATAGGGCACAGGCGCGAGGGTGCCTCATTCGCCTACTTACCCCTCATTCCACTCCTGACCTCGCCTTTTCGCGCCTGATGGTGTCCGAATAGTCTGTGATTGGGTCAACCATCGGACGGTTGGCAGCCCGGGCTGGTATCATTCTGGCTATCTGTTCAGTGCAATTCGCGTGCCTGATCGCACGGGCATTTATCCAGGACGAAGAGGAGCATCATGACGGATAGGTTTGAGGGGGGCTCCGGGCCCGAGAGGCGCCGGCCGCAGGCGGGCAGCAACAACCCGCGCGCGCGGGCGCAGCAGGAGGGCGCCGGCCCCCGCGACGGTCGGACGCCGCAGCGTGCCGGGGGTCGCGAGGCCCAGCGTCCGCGCCGGGCGCAGGCCGCCCAGGGAGGCCGCGCCGCCCAGGATCCGCGGCAGGCCGCGCCGCGAGCCGGCCGACCGCAGCAGGACGCCCGCCCCACCGGCCATCCCAGCAACAACCCGCGTCTGAACGCGACGCACGGCGGCGCGGGCGCGCAGCAGCCCCGTGGCGGCCGGCCGGCCGGACAGCGCGCGACGGCGCATCCCAGCGGACAGCCGCAAGGCCAGCCCGCCGCCCGCCCCTCGGTGCGCGGCGGCCGCCGCCAGGCCGTGAACGTCCCCCGTGGGCAGCGCCCCGGCATGGTTCCTGCTGGCCAGCGCAATGCCCAGGGCGGCTACGCGGCCTTCGGCAACTACCAGGAGATGATGGCCCCGCCGGCCAAGAAGCGCCGCCGGAAGTGGCCCTTCGTCGTACTCGGCGTCATCGTGCTGCTGGCGGTGGCCGTCGGCGTGTCCGGCTACACCATGCTCAACTCCGCCAAGACGCTGAAAGCCCAGGCCAGCACCGTGATGACCAGCGTCTCGGGCATCAAGGACCAGATCGTGGGCGGCGACTACGCCGGCGCCGCGGCGGCTGCGCACAAGATCGACGACACCGCCAGCGCCATGCAGTCCGAGATGGACGGCCCGCTGTGGGGGCTCGCGTCAGCGCTGCCCGTGGTGGGGCCCGACATCCAGAACGTGCGCACCGTGGTGGCCACGCTGAAGGATGCGTCAGCCAACGCGCTCGTGCCCCTGACCGACGCGCTGCAGGCCAACCCGCCGTCGGCCCTCATCACGCAGGAGGGCGCCATCGATGTGGCGGCGCTGGGGCTGCTGCTCGACTCGCTGCAGCAGGCGGCGCCCGTCATGCAGCGCTGCACCGACTCGCTCTCCAACATGACGCCCATGAACATCGAGCAGCTCGAGGCCGTCATGGGCCCGGCGCGCGAGAAGATCGTCGGCATCAACGACACGTTCCAGCAGGCCAACGCCTTCGCCCCTCTGGTGGGCACGCTGCTGGGCGTCGACGGCGAGCGCACCTACCTCATCGCCGCGCAGAACTCCGCCGAGATCCGCTCGAGCGGCGGCTTCCCCGGATCGATGGGCACGCTCAAGATCAACAACGGCGCCATCTCGCTCAACGACTTCGCGACCGTCTACGACATGCTCACCGACGCCACGCCGTCGTCCATCCAGCTGACCGAGGCCGAGCAGGCGCTGTTCGGGAACTGGATGGCCGTGCCGCGCGACGCCGGCTTCGACCCCGACTTCCCCACCGTGGCCAACATCTGGGCCGCATCGTACACGGCGCGCACGGGCAATTCCGTGGACGGCGTCATCGGCATCACGCCGTGCGTGGTGCAGAAGATCCTGGCGATCACCGGGCCGATCAAGCTGAGTGATGGCACCGAGCTCAACGGGCAGAATGCGACGAAGGTGCTGCAGCATGATCTGTATTGGAAGTATTTGAGCGGCACGCCGACAGAAAACGGGAACCAGATCTGCGATGCGCTGTTCGCCCAAGCGGCCGACCTGTCGTTCAAGCAGCTGCTCGGCAACATGAACTCCGAGACGCTCATGAAGTTCGCGACGCTCATGATGGACTGTATGGAGAGCCGCGAGACCATGATGTGGCTCACCAACGAGGTCGATCAGACCACCATCCAGCAGGCCGGCTGGTCGGGCTCGCTCAACACCGACCCGCTGGCGCCCGAGGTGGGCGTGTTCTTCAACCTGTGGATCGGATCGAAGCTGGGCTGGTACCTCGACCTGAACAACGAGATCCTCAGCACGACGACCAACGCCGACGGAACCGTGTCCTACGAGGTGAAGACCACGTTCACGAACACGGTGAAGCAGCAGGAGGTTTACGACGGCGGCCCCTATATCATGGGCAAGCTCGAAGGGTACCAGTCGGGCGACATGATCCCGCAGATCTATCTCTACGCGCCCGCCGGCGGCACCATCACCAACCTGACGGCCAGCGACGGCTCCCAGCTCTCCTCCGCCATCCAAGACGACCTGCAGGCCTACCTCTGGTTCCGCCCGAGCCTGCTGCCGTCGAAGAGCATCTCCCTCACCTACACGGTAACCACCGCCCCCAACCCCGAAAGGGAGCTGGCCTTCTACAACATGCCCACGCTCACGGCGTATCGATAGGGAAAAGCGCCCGACGCAACCAAAGGCCCCCGCGCCGCCCAAAGGCAGCGCGGGGGCCTTTTCATGTCGCAATAACCGATTTACTGTTCGCATGATGTCGTAATAAAGCGAGTTTATTACGACATTACCAGGCTCCTTTCTATGGTGTAATATGTATTACACCATAGAAAGGAGCCTCTTATGGCCAGCTCTCTCATCAGCGCTCGTGTCCCTACCGCAAAGCGGGAAGCCGCCCAAGGAGTACTCGCGGCCGTTGGCGCCACCACATCGGATCTCGTCAACAGCGCCTTTGACTACCTGCTTGCTACCAAACACCTCCCGCAGGCCGAGCAGCCCGAAGACCGTCCGACAGAGTCCTTCGCCCAATTCCTCGGAAAGAGCACCCTCGACATCCCCTGGGAAAGCTCAGAGCTCAGTGGAGACTACCGGAAGCTCATTCGAGGCGGGAAGCACACGCGCTATGAATCTCTTGCTTGATACCAACGTCCTCATCGATTATCTTGGCCGGAAGCAGCCCTTCTTCGATAGCGCCCAGCGCATCGTCGCCGCCGGCTTCTTCGGAGACGCCAAGCTCTGGGTGCCCGCCCAGTCGGCAACCGATGCCTTCTATGTCCTCAGTCGCTATGTCTCGGCCGAGCGGCTGCAAGAAGCGCTCCTGAGCGCCTTCAACCTCATTGAGCCCGTATCCCTCACCGCCGATGACCTGCGCCGCGCAGCGCGACTGAAGTGGGAGGACTACGAGGACTGCCTAATAGCAATGGCGGCGGACAAGGTTCGCGCCGATTACCTCATCACCCGAGACGCCAAGGGATTCGAGCGCTCCCCCATTCCCGTCCTCTCACCCACAGAGTGGCTTGCCCTCATGAAGAAGCGCGGACTCATCTACGAAGAGGTGGGGTTTTAGGTGGTCAGGGATCATTGAAGACCGACGCAACGAGGCGGCTCCTGCCCACCAAACAGCGCGATAACCCCTGGCAAAAGGCCACGCTCTTAGCGAAAGCATCAGATCCCCGCCAAATAAATATCCCCCGAAGTTTGCATGCCAATGGCAGAGGCCCGGGGGATTTCACGTGCTATATTCTAATGCAGACTGAGCGAGACGGGTTTGAGGAGTCTGCCTATGGTTACAACTTTTTCACCGGACAGACAAACTCATGTCAGTATCAATTTGGATATCGCGAAAAAAGGGCGCACCTCTGTTCCTGTTTAAAAAGATTCAGGAAGGATTGAAGCAAGGCCACTCGCTTTTCAAGCTGAGAATACGATCATCCTCCGGAGGACACTACCCTAACATTTGCGTACCCATTGCCGGAATTATTGATTATTGTCGAGCCGAGCTAGGCTGCGATTTCATAAGTTCTGCCGCTTACAAAAAATCGCATTTCGAGCAAATCGGGATCATCAGCCCTCACACTCTCGACAATGAGACCTCTCCGAGTTCGCTTCTTGATCGCATCTGGAAGTTCTCAATTGAAGATCATTACGAAATCATGAAAGGAATAGCCGATTCTCTAAGACGAGCGGCACCCATGGAATCCGGAGTCATCCTAGGGCTTGAACTTGCCCTCAACGAAGTGACCGACAATATCCTTCAGCATGCTTTCTCCGCGTCGGAATCTGAGAAAATGCTTGGATTCGTCATGGTGCAATACCATATAAAAGAGCACCATGTTGCTGTTGCCGTATTCGACTCCGGCCAAGGCATTGAGAGCTCTTTGGCTCAAGGCGGTCATAAGTTCGTCAACGCCGAAAAAGCTCTTCATTACGCACTCCAAAAGGGCGTCACGGATGGCAAGGGAGCAGGCAATAAGCCATGGATGATGAGAAACATCATCTCCGCATCTGCTGGCTCATTCGAGCTTACCTCCAACGGAACGAAGTATTCCCTTCGCCATAAGGCCGTCGATGATACTCCCGAGCCTAAGTTATCGACCGTGCGAACGCCCAAGGAGGGTACTACCCTGGTAGATTTCCAACTACGAACTGATCATCCCATACAACTAGAAAAGGCGCTTGACAGTTATTCGCCGGTCAACCTGTGGCTTGAAAACCGGTTGGACGATCAACTGCAGAATGCGTCTCTATTAATCAGAGAGGAATCGCGTGGATGTGCCAGCCGATACGAGGCAAAGGCCTTCGCCAATATAGTCTGCAACGCCCTTAAAGAGTGTTCCGGGAAATGCTACATAGATTTTGCCGGCATCGAGATCGTTAGCGCATCCTACGCAGACCAACTTCTCGTAAGCCTCATTTCAGAACTGAGCTTCATCGGCTTTCTAAGCCGAATCGCACTCACAAACATATCGCCAAGCTGCGCACTAGTTTTTAACACATGCTTCAATGGACGGTTCCTAGACAAGCAGGGCTGATCATTTCCTAATCCCGCCGAAACAGGTCGCGCGTGTAGACCTTGTCGCCCACGTCGGCGAGCTCGTCATCCCAGCGGTTGGCGATGATGAGGTCGCAGCGGGACTTGAACTCGGCCAGGTCGCGGATCACCTCGGCGCCGTAGAAGTCGGGGGCGTCGAGCGTCGGCTCGTAGACCACCACCGGCACGCCGCGGGCGCGCACCCGCCGCATGATCCCCTGCACCGAGCTCGCCCGGAAGTTGTCCGACCCGGTCTTCATGGTGAGCCGGTGGACGCCCACCACCGGCGCCTCGACGCCGGCGTACACGAGCGACATCACCCGGTCGACCACCTCGTCGGCCACGAAGTCCTTGCGCACGCGGTTGGCCTCGACGATGGCGCGGATGAGGCTCTGCGGCACCCGGTCGAAGTTGGCCAGCAGCTGCTTGGTGTCCTTGGGCAGGCAGTAGCCGCCGTAGCCGAACGAGGGGTTGTTGTAGTGCGAGCCGATGCGCGGCTCCAGGCACACCCCGCGGATGACCTCGGCCGCATCGAGCCCGCGGGTGGCCGCGTAGGTGTCCAGCTCGTTGAAGAACGACACGCGCAGCGCCAGGTAGGTGTTGGCGAAGAGCTTCACCGCCTCGGCCTCGGTCGACCCCATGACCAGCACGGGGATGCCGCGGGTGCCGTCGGCGTTCTCCCGCTCGCGCTCGGCGGCGTCGGCGCCCTCCACGAGCAGCCCCGCGAAGGCGCGGGCGGCCCCCTCCAGCTCGCCGGCGAAGGCCGAGGAGCGCGGCACGCCAACGATCACGCGGGAGGGGTGCAGGTTGTCGTGGAGCGCGCGGCCCTCGCGCAGGAACTCCGGGCTGAACAGGAAGCGGCCCTCGGGGTAGCGCGCGCAGAGCTCCTCGGCGTAGCCCACGGGCACCGTCGACTTGACGACCATGACGGCGGAGGGGTTCACCCCCAGCACCAGCTCGACCACCTGCTCGACGTAGCGGGTGTCGAAGAAGTTGCGGTCGGGGTCGTAGTTGGTGGGCGTGGCGATGACCACGAGCTCGGCGTCCCGGTAGGCCGCCGCCCCGTCGAGCGTGGCCGCGAGCGAGAGCTCGCGCTCCCCCGCCGCGGCCTCGGCGAGCCACGACTCTATCTCCGCGTCGGCGATGGGACTCTCCCACCGCGAGAGCGCCTCGACCTTCGACGGCACCACGTCCACCGCCACGACCTCGTTGCGCTGCGCCAGCAAGACGGCCAGCGACAGCCCCACATACCCAGTACCAGCAACTGCGATTCTCATGTCTATTCCTCCGCTAAGCAACGAGACCTACCTGCACAAAAGCGCACGCAGATGAGAGAGCTGACCTGTAAGCCCAAAACCAAGGAGCAGCACCGCTCCCGCCAGAAGAACCTTGCAGCAGAACGAGGGGAACATCCCAGCAGGGAAATACGGAGAGGCAAACTCGCACGCTACAATCGCCACAAGAGCTGTCGCGAATTCGGGCAGAAAGGAAAGCAGCTTCGCAGGCTTGACCCCGAAGCATTTCCATAATAGAAACCAGCAGAGCGAAATCGAATGCAGACAATATGCTACCGCGATTCCCACAGAAACGGACACGATGCTTCCACCTGCAAGGCCCACCAGCAAGCCGGATATAGTGAGGAGCGTGTTCACGACTCCCGCCTTGAACATTAGGTCTGTCCGTCCAAGACTCTGGAAGAATGCCCCGGAAGGGTTCCACACGACCTGGAAGTACACGGAGAATGAAAGAATAGCGAACGGTGGAATCGCAGCGCCCCATTGACTACCATAAAACAGGCCTACTATTTCGGCGGCGGCAGACACAAAGACCGCCATGATGCATGCTCCTGCCAAGGAGAGTCCTTTTTCTATCTTCATCCAATAGGCGAAGACAACATCCTTGTTGTCTTGATGTTCGGCCATATAGGGCTGCACCACCGAAGCGACAACGCTCGAAAACGACGAGAGCGGGTAGCCTGTCAGCTTATAGGCTTTATCGTAGTTGCCAACCGCAACTACGCCGAGTGCCTTTCCGATAAGAAGTGTATCGAGATTCCTCGCAAAATAGTTGATCGCGCTAAATCCAAATTGATAGCCCGAATAAGAAATGATCCTTCTCAATGGGGCAACAAAGTGAATGCTTAATCGCCCGATGGGCCTCATAGTGTAATTCCATATAAACACAATTGCAGAAGAAGTGACAACCTGAACGATAAGCGAATAAACACCGGCTCCGAAGAACGCCGAAGCAATTGCCGCAACGCCAGAGACAGCAGTAGCGACCACCAACCTCAATCCGATGGAGCCGAAGCGTCTCTCGCGAAGCATCAGTCCATTCGGAACCATGTTCAGTGTCGAAAACACAAGGGAGAGGGACGCCGCGCAGCAAAGCGGCATCAAGGATGGCTCTCCATAAAAAGCAGCCACAGCTGGACTCAGGGCGCAAAACAATCCCGCCAAAGCAAAGGCTATCAGAGCCGAAAAGACAAAGAGGGCGCCAAAGTCTCGCTCCCCCAAATCGCGAAATTGCACTATCGCGACCCCGATTCCCATATCAGAGAAGAGGGAGAAGAATGCCGTGAACACGGTGATGATTGCAAGTAAGCCAAACTCTTCAGGAGATATGAGCCGGGCAAGAACAGCGGTGATGACAAGCTGTGCACCCAGGCTTACATACTTCGAAGCAAATTGAATCGCCGCAGCTCTTCTCATTGAAACGCGACCCGATCCGCGCAGCTTGTTCTTCACGTTCAGGCTACGCTCTCCATTTTCGTTGCCACCTATGAGCAAGAGGAGAATAGAGAAGAAAGCTGCTCGCTCTTAAAGCGCGAAGAGTTCGACTAGTTCTTCCGCTCAAAGCATATATCTCAGGCAACTCCTCTTTAAGCCTTCGGTCGAAGTCGATGATCTTCTTCCTCGTTTCCCGGGTGGTATCCAAGAGGAGCATGTTGCTATAGCAGCCACCGGCTACGTCATCAGCAACAACCCTTAAGGCCATAGTTTGAGCATGCGTTCGTGCCCCAAGCTCGCCAAAATCGCCTTGATCTATTATATGAAAAAGCATCTTTCCTTTATCAAAAGCACTTTTCCTTATTCCCACAAGACTAGTATTCTGCCCATCCCGTTCTTTTACAACACAGTAAACGGGAAGATGATCAACTCTTACGGTACGTACTCGACACCAAGGAACGGCACGCAGCTCTTCGTCAACGTAGTTGCAGTGTTCTAGAAGACTGAGTTTCATCTTCCTGAGAAAGTCTGTCCGGTAGGCCAGATTTGAGATTCCAGGCCCTGGAACCTCATTCACATCAAGATTTTCTAAATCATGTTCACCTGACTCCACGTTTGGCCAGGGATCCATCGTTATCCTGCATCCGCTCTTTTCCATTATTCTCAAACTGGCGGTACAAACGGCGTCCGCCTCGGACTCGGAAAGAACTTTGAGCCACTCACATAGCGATTCTCGGTTAAACCAGTCATCACTATCGAGCAATCGGTAGAACTTCCCGCGCGCCATGGGAAGACTGGCGTTAACCGTAGAGCCGTAGTGGCCATTTTCCTTGTGTATAACGCGAAAAATTTTGGGATGGGTTTCAACGTAAGCGTCTGCAATCTCTGCAGTGCTGTCAATGCTTCCATCGTCAACAATAATTACATCCAAGAGCCCCTCGAAACCGAGGCAAGAGTCAAGGCATCGCTCAAGATAGGCCTCGGAGTTACACGCAGCAATAGATACAGATAGGAGTGGCTCCTCGCATACAATCTCGCCCTCTTCGTTTGTTTCACACATTTATCCTCCGCTCAATCAAGCTGAAGCATCGACGCGCCGATAAAACCACGTCATCCATCGCGTAGTAGCGGTACTCTCCCAGCCGGCCTCCGAACAGAACCCGCTCATCTCTGGACGCAAGATCCCGATAACGCCCATATCTCTCTTGGTTTTCCTCATCATTTACCGTGTAATAAGGCTCATCTCCAGGGCGCCATGAAGTAGCATATTCGCGCGTGACCACCGTGGCGGGAGAGTTGGATCTAACGAAATGCTTGTGCTCTATCGTCCTCAGCCAGGGCGTCTCCGCGTCAGTGAAGTTCATCAATGCGCAACCCTGATAGTTGGACATCGCGAGTTCCTCGTGCTCGAATCGCCTACCCCGATATTCAAGTGGGCCAAAACGATAATCATAGTACTCGTCAATCGGGCCAGTAAACACTGTCTGGCCTGTAAGTGTTTCAAGCTCGCTTCTCACTTCGAGAAAATCCACTTTCGTCAAAACCTCAATGTCCTTAAGCAGGCATCTGAAGAAAGCATCCCACCCCTCTGTGGGGATCCCCTGATACTTCTTGTGGTTATAGTCAACGTCGAAGGTCATGAGCAGCGGCATCCTGGCTATTATCGACGATGGCAACTCTTTACAAGATCTGCCGTATTGCTTCTCCGTATAGCCCTTTACTAGCTTCTCGTAGACGTCGCTCCCTACCATGGAGAGAACATGTTCCTCTAGGTTCGAAGGGTTACCGCACAGCACCCGTTGCTCTTCTAGCTTGCGTGCCGCCTCCTCTGGAGTCACAACACCCCAGAGTTCATAGAACGTACGCATGCTGAACGGAAGACTGTAGAGGCTTCCTTTATAGTTGGCAATCGGAGACATGACACATGGAGTAAAATCCGCGAAAGAGCAGAACCATTCCCAAACAGACTTGTCATTAGTATGCAAGGCATGTGGGCCATAGGCATGAACATCGATGCCGAAACGTTTGAAAGACCAGCAATTACCCCCTACATGCTCTCGCTTTTCGATCACAAGCACATCCATACCAGCATCAGTGGCAAGCCTTGCTACGGTAGACCCGAACAGCCCAGCACCTACAACGATCAGGTCGTACTTGCCTCTCAAGGGAAGCCTATTCATACGCATGGCTCCTCTGATACCTCTCGGGATAGATATCCCCGTGGGCATTTACCCAGCTTGCTAACTCTTGAATCTGGTCGGCATAGGGAATGGGCCGGTACCCCGCAGGCAGCACCGTACGCACAAGCGTCTTGTCGAGCAACACCGAAGGGTCGTCTTCCACTGTCACGGAGCTATCACGAAAATACGTAGAAAGTAATCTCAGCAGATCGGATTTAGGGATTCCGTGCCCGTCTGGCACCATATTCACAAGGCCAGAAGACCCATCCAATGCGCACGCCTCAATGGCTTTCGCAAGTTCAAGAGTCGTAAGCCCCGTCCAGATGGCGCCAGTCCAACCCCGCACACGCTCCTCCTGCGCCATGAACCAGTTGAGTAGCCCAATTCCGTGCGGGTCAATGTCTGGACCGACAATTGACTGCCTAAGCGTTAGATCTTTTTCATTTCTAAGTTCACCAAGCGCTTTGCTCTTGTCGTAAAGCGTCCTACCATCGGGAGTAGAGAACTCGTCATACGGGCCGGTGTTGCCAGCGAACACACAATCCGTCGAGAGATGGAACACTCTCGTCCGACTCTCCGCCGTCATCCGCTCGAGCAAGTGAGGTAGGTAGGCATTTAGATAGATCGCTAGATCGGGCCTTTCATCACAGGAAGCGTTCAGCAAGCCAATGCAGTTAAGCACGATCTCGGGGCGAGACTGGGCAAGAGCATCTTCCAGCGACGATACGTCGAGAGCATCGCCTGTCAGCGATCTTTTGAGAAAGGAGGCGGGACGACGGGAAAACCCCCAGACTTCATGTCCCCGCTCAGAAAGGTACAGCGAAGCCACGTGCCCAGCCATGCCCGTTGCACCTAGGACGAGAAACCTCATTGCGCTACCTCGTCCTCACGTCCCTCAAGGGCAAGCCTCACATATTCTGCGGTCTGAATCTTCTCTATTGTCTCGACAACGTTTAGCCTCTGGGTGTTATGGGAGGTATAGGAGTCATCGGCTTGTGTGCGAACGTTGCCTGCCGCGAAACGGTCGTAATTCAGATCTCGAGTATCCGCGCTAACTCGAAAATAGGCACCCATGTCCTCAGCACGCAGCATCTCCTCACGCGTCATCAATGTCTCAAAGAGCTTCTCGCCATGACGAGTTCCTATGACCCGCGTACCCGTATGTCCAAACAATTCCTGAACTGCTTCGGAGAGATCCCCTATGGTCGAGGCAGGGGCCTTTTGGATAAATAAATCGCCCGGCTCGCCATGCTCAAAAGCGAATTCGACAAGATCAACAGCTTCGTCAAGGTTCATGAGAAAACGCGTCATGGTCGGATCCGTTATGGTAACGGGTTCTCCCTGGCGTATCTGGTCAATGAACAGGGGGATAACACTGCCTCGAGAGCACATAACGTTCCCATAGCGCGTGCAACAGATCGTAGTACGGCCGGCACCATTGCGCGCATTTGCGTAGATGATGGACTCCATCATGGCCTTGGATTTGCCCATAGCATTGATCGGATACGCCGCCTTGTCAGTAGAGAGGCACACTACGCGCTTTACGCCCTCATCGATAGCAGCATGCAGCACATTGTCAGTGCCGAGAACATTGGTCTTGACTGCTTCCATGGGAAAGAACTCGCAAGAAGGCACTTGCTTGAGAGCAGCCGCATGGAAGATATAATCTACCCCGCGCATAGCATCCCTCACAGATTGAGGGTCCCTCACATCTCCGATAAAGAACCTCACCTTACCGACGAGATCGGGGTGACGAGCCTGCAGCAAATGGCGCATGTCGTCCTGCTTCTTCTCATCGCGTGAGAATATTCTGATTTCCGATAAACCAGAGTCAAGAAAATGCTTGAGCACGGTATTGCCAAAACTCCCCGTTCCGCCCGTAATCATGAGCGTGCTACCGCTAAGACTTGATGTCGTCATGGAAAGCTCCTTTTGAATCGCTATATAACTGGTGAACGATCTTCCGCCATCGATCTTTGGCAAGTTCGGTGAGAGTCTGCTGGATACTACTTGCAAGCAAATCAACACTCGGGAGTAACGGCCAAGCTCGCTAATTCTGAAACAGAGATCCTGTCAGAGGCGCTCAATCGGCGTCTCACACTGTAATGCCTCAACAATCTCATGAGCTTCTCGATCATAAGCGGAGCGTGTCTGCGCTTACATTTGAGGCCGATCATGGCCTTTTGCGCCATTCCCACTGGCCGACCTAGGTCGGCCAGCCTCTTCAAGGCGCATTGAACTGCTCTCTCATTACAGCTACGAATAGCAACAGAAAGCAACTCTGTCTCCCTGCACACAAGGCGCTTCTTTTCCTCTTCTTCATCTAACGAAGAAATAAGGCTTGCAAAAGTCACATCAAAATGAGCTTTTGTCTGCGCGTATGATTCATATGATTGCTCATTGCTCGTTGCACTCTCGCCCTTAACCAAATCCAAATCGGGGCGCCAGATAGACTTATGATTGAGAAGAAACCTCAGCATGTACTCAACGTCTTGATTTCGCTTGAAGGAAGTGTCGAACGAACCTGTTTCGTCAATAGCTGATCGACGCAAAAATAAATTACTCCCCGTTCCCATGCAACTTGCGCTAAAGAGCAGATCCTTCCAAACTAGTTCGGATCCGCAAAAGCCATGAACCTTAGCGTAACGTCCTTGAGCCATTAGCAGAACATCGCAGAAATAGGCATCTGCCTTAACTTCCTCGAGCGTCTTTACGGCGTTGGCGATTCTGTCGCTCAGCATAAAATCATCGTTGTCGAGAAATGTTAGATATTTTCCATTCGAATGACCTATACCAGTATTTCGCGCCGCTGAACCGTTCAGGTTTTTCGGATGACAGATATAGCGAATCCGACGGTCTTTTTCGTAGCGGCCCATAATCTTTTCGGTCGCTTTTCGATACATTCCTCTATCTCCGTTGTCGTCTACAACAATTATCTCGATACTCTTATAGCTCTGCTTCAACACGCTCTCAATTGCCCTCAGTAACGTCGAGCAATCCCCGTAGGTGGTAATGACAACCGTTACAAGTGGAGAAAAGCTCTTATCGGAAAAGTCAGTAGTTTCGCTGAAAATCTCTTGGTCTGGGCTTTCCCGACAAAATCTGATTGTCTTGCTTAGGTTAGAAATAATTACCGCCCATCCGTCAGATTGCCTTGACCCGATGTCGAGACAGTCAGATCCCGCCATAGGCAACAGAAGGTAATGGCCAGCATAAAAGCCGGAATAGCTATCCTAACTTGCGTGAAAACTTGAGTATAGAAAGCCAATAGAGCAAAGAGGCTTACCACGGAAAAAACTAGCGGAGCATTTTCTTTTTTGAAATCCCCAAACGGACGAGAGAAGGCGTAAAGCACCACTATATAGAACCAGATGCCTCCCAAGATAGCGATTGATCCAAAATCGCTTAACCCGAAGTGATTGAATCCCCTATATCCTTCTTGATACAAGTTAACCAATCCAAATCCATCCCCCATTAACCATGTACCAGGAAGAGATAGGGCATACACGATCAGCTTAAACCTCTCATCGCTTCCATTAACGTAAGCATTCAAGTCAAAGGCACGTGTGGCTATCTCGATTGATTTGAAGATGTTTTGCTCCAGGTACTCTCGGAAAAAGGGTAAAGCCGAATAAAGAACCGCGATCAAGACGATCGCCCCAACGGCGTAAGGAAGTAGAATCCTTCTTGCCACTCGAGGCCTGACGCAACAGTACATTACCAGACACAAAAGAAGTCCAACGGGAAGGAAGAAAAACAACGCCTTGTTGTCGTTAAGAGTAGCTATCCATAGCGATACTATGGCTATCGCAATGAGATATAGCCAGTATTGAACCCCGCGCTTATCGCGACGAAACACCACATAATCGTAAATAATCACAAAGGTCGTGTATATCGCGATCGCATGAGTTGAGGCTGAGCCGAACAAACCCGACATCGTATCCTCTAGAGTGAGTGTGGTGTCCCCCGGATATGCGACAAAACTACCCGGAAACCAGAACTGAAGCACAATCACGCAGATATTAATGACTAAAACACTGTTGAAGAAGAAGGCGCTTTTTCGAAAAAGAGACTGAAATTTATTACCATAATTTTGGAGTAAAAAGAAGCAGAACATTGCATAAAGAAAGACTTGCGCTATTCTCAACAGGTTTTTGGCAGCGGTAATTGTATCCCCAGCAAGGATGGAACCGACTCCGAACAGTAGACACATTGTACCCACTAGTGCATATGCAAAATAAGGGAGCCCTTGCTTTGAAAGAACAAGGCGTACAAAAATGTATCCACAGATAACAAGATTTGCAATTAACCCTGCTCCGAGATAATCGAGTAGGAATTCCTTTGCCAGAATAAGTGCGAGGGCAGCCTTGTCGATCCCGAACCATCCGTCTAGTCCCGCTATGTCTCTTATGGGCCTCTCAATAGTATTGAACGACCTGGCTCCCAAAGGCAGTACTCTGCTCATTGGAGCGTCGCCTGCCCCTTATGCTTAGCTATCTGTCTTACAGCTTCTTCGTAGTTGTCGACGCATGCGGAATCATCACGTCTTATCGTCTCTCGGCAACCACCGGCATCGTAGGTCACAACCGGAAGGCCGCACGCCTCAGCCTCGAGATTTACTGTTGGAAAAGTATCTTCTTTCGTGGGGTTAAAGAAAACATCTACCCCACTATATATCGATACAAGTTCCTCGATAGACTTTGTTTTTGGAAGAAGAAGTAACTTTGAGTTCTGTCGCCTTCCAAGACGCCTTATTTGGTTTGAAGTTAGCCCAACAAGAACAATTACGTGAGATTCATCTACTTCCTCTGAAAGGCGAATGAAATCCTGTAGCCCCTTCTTCTCCGACCACGCTGAAGAAACGCCCAGGATGGCGTATCTTCCTTCAATGCCATAGTTACTTTTAAAATCTGTTGTCACCGGCTTAAATACTTCTCTATCGATTGTGTTTGGAACAACGTCGATCGAGTACTTGGCTAGAAAGCTCTCGCTGGCCAAATCTCGAAGCCACTTAGATGGAGTTACTAACTTCATTCGGTCAACTGGAAGCTGAGTAAAAACTTCTTTCTTTTTCTGGTAATTCCAACTGATGGTATGTCTGTTCAGCGTTTTCGGATAAGAGTTGATCTGCGGACATTCAGACGTGCATCCTGTCTTCCATCGATTGCAGTTGGCAGAAGAAAAATGTATGCAGTGGCCTGTAAACGCCCAACAATCATGCAGTGTCCAGATCACTTGGCAACGACTCCTCGCAAGCCACGAGAACAGCTGCTCAACATCCAGATAATAGCCAATGAGAACATGCAGGTGTACTACATCCGGGTCAATCTCATCCAGCATGCGCAGTAGTCGCTTCGTCTGTCTTTTAGAATGAAAGCCTGCCTTTCCATCCAGCTTTGTTAGAACAGCATCAATGCATGACTCAGATAAGCTCGCGATTTTCCTCATGTAGTTATCTTGCTCATGGTCTCCTCTCGCCCAAAATACATAAGACTCCACCCCGTCGCTTCTAAGCTCCTCATGCTTGTCGAATAGAATAGTCTTTCCCCACCCATCCGCATGAGTGCTAATCTGCACGTATTTCTTTTTAGAAGTCATCTTCAAAGAGGTCTTCGTATCTACTAGCAATGCACTTCCACAAGAACCGCTCTTCTATGGTTGACTTGGCAGCCGTGCCCAGGCGCCGGATCTCCTCCACATCTAGCGCCTCGGCTTCCGCGATCAGCCCCGCCAGGGAGCCCTCCTCCTTGGTCCAGTACAGGGCGGCGTCGCCGGCGACCTCGCGGTTGAAGCCCACGTCGAGCAGCAGGCACAGGCCGGTGGAGGCCATGCCCTCGAGCAGGCTGGGGTTGGTGCCCCCGACCTCGTGGCCGTGGAGGTAGGCGA
>NZ_JAJMLW010000003.1 GCF_022669055.1 Adlercreutzia faecimuris | reverse complement strand
CGCGGCGGCGTCGGCGACGGCGGGGTCGGGGGCCTCGGGGGCCTCGTAGCCGGCGAGCTCGCGCACGGCGTAGCGGCGCGCCCGGGGCGGCACCGTCGCGGCGCCCGCGGGGCGCGCGGCGCCGGCGACCCGGGCGCGCAGGCGCGGGTTGTTGGCCCCGCCGGCCGCCTCGGCCCGCTCCTCCTCGACGTACTCGGCCAAATCGTCGAAGGTGAGCAGCATCGCGCCCGACTGCGACGGGCTCGACTGCATGCGCCGCCTGGGGCGCGCGGGGGCGGCGTCTTCTTGGTAGTCTATCTCGTTGTCAGCCAATGCTTCTATCGGTTTGTTCTCTTTGGGCGGTGCTTGCGTTCTGGGAAATCAGCGGGGCTTGCGGAGGATCTCGAGGCCGACGGGAACCTCGGCCACCCGGCCGAGGATGCGCAGCTCGAGCACGGCGCGGCGCTTGCGGCGGTTGATGCGCTTGACCTGCGCCTCCTTGCCGACGAGCGGGCCGTCCACGATGCGGACGATGCCGCCCTCGACGACCGCGTGCGACATGTCCACCACGCGGTGGCCACGGCGCGTGAAGGCGTCGATCCAGGCCACCTCCTCGTCGTCGAGCGGCAGGAACTCGCCGTCCACGTCGAGGAGCCGCGCGAAGTCCGGCAGCCGATCGAGCGCCGCGCGCAGCCTGCGGGGCTGCGCGGTATCGACGATCAGGTAGCCCGGGAAAAGGGGCTCCTCCACGGTGCTCCACGTATCGCCCACGCGATGGGCCACGCTGCGCCGCGGCACGAAGCACTCCGCGTACAGGCTCGGATCGACCCGCTCCTCGATGAGGCGGCAGGCCGCGGCCTCGCGTCCGGTGCTCACGTGGACCACGTACCACATGGCTGCTCCCTTCCCGGCCCCTCCGGGCCCGGCGCGCGAGAGCAGCGCTCCCGCGACGGGGCGCGGCGGCGCCGACGGCCCCTCGGCCGCCCCATCGCTGCGCCTCGCGGCCGACCGGGCGCGGCACGCCCGGCGAGCCTGCGGACATGGCTTCGCCGCCGGCCCCCTCGGGCCGTCCTTCGCAGCCGCGACGCGCGCAGCCGGCCGACGCCCTCAGGCGACCGGGCCGGCCCCGCGCATGGCTTCGCCCCGGCCGCCCACAGGCGACCTGAGGGCCGCGTCCGCGCCACCTTCCCCACTGAGGCCAAGCGGCACGGCTTCGCCATCCAAGGCCCAAGGGCCCTGGTCGCGGCTTCGCCTATTTCCCTCCCGCGCTTATACGAGACGCCGAACGCGGCCTCGCCTTACACGACGGGATATGCGTGCAGTTTCCTGCGGAGAAACCGAGGGAGGAGCCGGCCGGCCGCTCGCTCGGGCTCTCCGCAAGAGGCTGCGGAAGAACGGCAGGTCAGCTCTTGGAGACCACCTCCAGGCCCACCTTGAGGCCGCGGGCGCCGGCCGGCAGAGCGGAGGGGGATGCGGAAGACGGGCTGCGGCCCAGCAGCACCTCGTCGGCGCGCGACGGGTCGAGCCAGGCGGCGCGGCGGTGGCGGTCGACGTGGCAGACGAGCCCCTCCCGCCCGGCGAGCGGGCCGGACTCCACCATCAAGCGCCCGTCCTCGATGCGCCCGCGTGACGTGCGCACCACGTGGTCGGCCCCGCCGAGTACGGCCAAGAGCTCCGCCTCAGCATCGGAGAGCGCGGCCACGCGTCCGTCGGCGGCCAGCACGTCGGCGGCCTGGGTCGAGCGGGCGAGGAGGCGCGCGACGGCCTCGGGATCGTCGGCGTCGAGCAGCAGGTAGCCGGGAAGCAGCAGGTCGGTGGCGTAGCCCCACTCCCCCGCCTTCTGGCGCGGCATCTGGCGGCGCAGCGGGAAGCACGCCCGCACGGCGTCGCCGGCAAGGGACGCGACGAAGCGCGCCGCCGCGTCCTCGCGGGACGGGACGGCCTGCACGACGTAGCGCGCCAGGGGCGCGGCGGCAGGTTGCTGGATGAGGGGATCGCCCGCCCGCGACAAGGCGGGGCGGGCGGAGGAACGGGACGCGCCCGGAACCAGGCGCGCGGAAGAGGCTACGCGGCGGCTGCGAGGGCTACCTTGAAGCGGCTGCCCCCCCCCGCGAGGTTTGTCGGTATGTGTCAGCATCAGCTGGCTCACGGCTCTTCTCGTCCTCGTCTCCTTGACGGATAACGCCCCTCACCTGCGGTAAGGGAGCGTTGTAGTTCAGTTGAATATAGTAGCACAGCGCCCTGGACGCGCCAGGGGGCGTTCATGACTGACCAATTATCGGTACAACTCTCCACAACTCGGAGAAAGGTTCGTCGGCGAGCGGCTGACGAGACGGGGAATGAGGGGCCTTCACCTCCTGCGGGGCTCTTGGTAGCACCGCGGTGGCTCCCCCAGCGCGCGTGGCGACGACGCGACTACGAGGGAGGGAGGAGATCGCGGAAGAGGGCGCTACTCAGCGCGGGGGAACTTCGCCTCCAGGGCCTCTCGCACGCAGGCGGGGACGAACTGGTCGAGCTCACCGTGGAAGGAGGCTATCTCGCGCACCACCGAGGAGGACAGGTACATGTACTCCGGAGGCGACATGATGAAGATGGTCTCGAGCTGGCTATCGAGCTGGTAGTTGAGCGCCGTCTGCTGGAACTCGTACTCGAAGTCGGTGATGGCGCGCAGGCCCTTCACCACCACGCGGGCGTCCATCTGCCGCGCGAAGTCGATGAGCAGGCAGTCGAAGGGCTCCACCCGGACGTTGGGCAGGTGCGCCGTGGCCTCGCGCGCGAGCGCCACGCGCTCCTCGAGCGAGAACAGCGGCCGCTTCTTGGCCGAGGCCGCCACGGCCACCACCACCTCGTCCATGATCTGGGCGGCACGGGTGATGACGTCGAGGTGCCCCGCGGTGATGGGGTCGAAGGTGCCGGGGGTCAGGGCGCGTCTCATCGGGTCTCCTCCTCGTGGGGCGTGGCGGGCGGCTCGGCGCCCTCGGTGCGCGCGCCGTCGGGGCGCAGCAGGTCTATGACAGTATCGCCCCAGGCGCGGCGCGTGGCAACGGCGAGGCCGGCCGACGCGGCCAGATCGTCTACCGCGGCACTCGCCGCCGCGTCGTGCTCGTAGGACACGAGGGCGTCGCCCGCCAGCAGCCCCGCCGCGGCGAGGCGCGCGACGAGCGCCAGCACGTCGGCTGGGTCGGTGGCGTAGGGCGGGTCGAGGAATACCAAGTCGTAGGGCTTTCCCATCCGCGGCACCGCCGCCTTGAGGACGTCGGCGCGGCGCACGCGGGCGCGATCGGACCCGTAGCCGAGCAGCCGCGCGTTGGCCTCGACCACCCTCACGGCCGCGCCGTCGCGCTCCACCAGGCACGCGGCGGCCGCCCCGCGCGAGAGCGCCTCGAGCGCCAGCGCGCCCGACCCCGCGAAGGCGTCGAGCACCACGGCGCCGTCGAAGCCGCCCCGCGCGCTCGCCAGCATGGACATGAGCGACTCGCGCACGCGGTCGGTCGTGGGGCGGGTGCCGTCCCCCTTGGGCGCCTTCAGCACGCGCCCCTTGTGCTCGCCCGCGATGATGCGCATGGCCTTCCTTCCTCTTCCCTACCCGCCGGACGGGGCGTCGGCGTGGGAGGCGAGGATGCGCACCTCGCGGGCCAGCGCCCGGTGCTCGGGGGCCTCGAGGGCCGGATCCTCCTCCAGCAGCGCCGCCGCGTCGGCGTGGGCCGCCTCGATGATGCGCCCGTCGCGCACCACGTTCACGAGCTTGAGCCCCGAGGCGCCGTGCTGGCGGTTGCCGAGGATGTCGCCCTCGCGGCGCAGCGACAGGTCGAACGACGCCAGCTCGAAGCCGTCGTCGGTGCGCTCCATGGCCCCCAGGCGCTGGAGCGCCGCGTCCTGCTTGGACGCCGAGACCAGGAACACCTCGGCCGGCTTCTCGCCGCGGCCGACGCGGCCCCGCAGCTGGTGGAGCTGCGAGAGGCCGAAGCGGTCGGCGTCCTCGATGATCATGACCGTGGCGTTGGGCACGTCCACGCCCACCTCGATGACGGTCGTGGCCACCAGGACCCCGATCTCGCCGGCGCGGAACCGATCCATGACCTGCTTCTTCTCCGCCGCGGTCATCCCCCCGTGCAGGAGCGCCACCTCGTAGTCGGCGAAGGTGGACGACTGGAGCATGGCCGCCTCGCGCGTGGCGGCGGCCACGTCGTCGCCGGCCAGGTCGGCCTCCGACTCGATGCTCACCACCGGGTGCGCCGCGCCGTCCTCCTCGTCGCGCGCGGCCGCCGCCTTGGCGTCGCGCTCCTCGGTGCCCTTGCCGATGAGCGGGCACACCACGTAGACCTGCTCGCCGCGCCCGAGCGCCTCGCGCGCCGCGTCGTAGGCGACGCCGCGCCGCTCCTTGGTCACCACGCGGGTGGCCCGCGCCGCGCCGGCGTGCGGCTTCTCGCGGATGTAGGACAGCGTCAGGCTGCCGAACAGCGCGAGCGCCAGCGTGCGCGGGATGGGCGTGGCCGTCAGGTAGACGGCGTCGGGCGCCTCGCCCTTCGCCAGCAGGCGCGCCCGCTGGTCGACGCCGAAGCGCTGCTGCTCGTCGATGACCACGAGCGTCAGGTTTCTCGGCGCCACGTCGTCCTCGAGCAGCGCGTGGGTGCCGATGAGCACGTCGGTGGTGCCCCCGGCCACGCGCGCGAGGATGGCCTCGCGCTCGGCCGCCGGGGTCGAGCCGGTCAGCACGTCGTAGGTGACGCCCGCCGCGTCCAGGAGCGGCCCCAGGCTGCGCCCGTGCTGGACGGCGAGCACCTCGGTCGGCGCCATGAGCAGGGCCTGCCCGCCCGTGTCGGCGGCCGCGGCCAGGCCGAAGGCGGCCACGGCGGTCTTGCCGGTGCCCACGTCGCCCAGGATCATGTGGTTGGCCGTGCGCGGCGCGGCCATCACGGCCAGAAGGTCGCGGCGCGCCTGATCCTGCTCGCCGGTGAGCGAGAACGGCAGCGCCTCGCCCAGGCGGCGCAGGTACGGCCCGTCGGCGACGTGGGACACGGGCGTGCGCCCGGCGCTGCGCCGCGCGCCCTCCTGCATGAGGAACAGCTCGAGCACCAGCAGCTCCTCGTAGGCCAGCCGCCGGCGCGCCTCGGCCACCTCGCCCATCGTCTGCGGGAAGTGGATGCACGACAGCGCCGACCCGCGACTCATCAGGCGGTACTTCTCGCGCAGGGAGAGCGGCAGCGGGTCGTAGAGCCCGCGCACCGCCGCCAGCGCGTTCTCGGCCAGCCGGCGCATCCACGCGGGGGAGAGCTTCTCGGTGGCCGGGTGCACGGGGATGATCATGGCCGCGGCCTGGCCGCCCTCCACCTTCTCCAGGTAGGGGTTGGTCATGCGCTTGAAGCCGTAGTCGAACTCGACCTTGCCCGCGACGGCCACCACGTCCCCCGCCCTCACCTGGTCCATCAGCCACGGCTGGCGGAAGCACGTCACCATGAGGGTGCCCGTGCCGTCGACGAGCGCCATCTCCACGAGCGGGAGGTTGGGCCGCGGGCGCTTGAGCTTGATCTCGTGGACGGTGCCGCGCACGGTGCACGACTCGCCGATGCGCGCGTCGGCCACGGTGCGCACAGCCGACAGGTCGACGTAGCGCCGCGGGAAGTGGGTCACCAAATCGCGCACGGTGCGGATGCCGAGCTTCTCGAGGGCTTTGGCGCGCGCCGGGCTCACCAGGCGCACGCGGCCCACCGGCTCGTCGAGGGCGAGGGTGGCCGCCAGACGGTCGGGCGCCCCCGCGGGGGCGCCCTCGTGAGCGGCTCTCTTTCGGGTGGCGGCGGCCAAGCGCGGGCGGGTCGGGGCGCTACTCGACCGACAGGATGACCGGGTAGAGGGGCTGGCCGCCGCGGTGGGCGTCCACCTCCAGGTCCTCGTAGGCCTCCTCGATGGCGGCGACGAGCGCCTGGAAGTCGTCCTCGGCCAGGTCCTCGCCGGCCAGAAGCGTGCAGGTGTCGGCGTCGTCGGCCTCCATCGCGGCCAGCAGGTCCATCACCACGCCGGGCACCGTCGCGCCCACCGCGTCGATGGAGCCGTCGCAGATGCCGATGACGTCGCCCTCGGCGATGGGGTTGCCCGCCGCGTCGTGGGAGTCCTTGATGGCGGTGGTGACCTCGCCGGTGCGCACGTCGGCGTAGGCGGCGGTCATCTCCTCGACGTTGGTCTCGAGCGAGGCGTCCTGGTCGACGGCGAACAGGGCCGCGAAGGCCTGGGGCACGCTCTTGGTGGGCACCACGGCGCACGGGCGCTCGGAGAGCTCCGCGGCGCTCTGGGCAGCCATGATGATGTTGGAGTTGTTCGGCAGGATGACGATGGCGTCGGCGTTCACCTGCTCGGCGGCGTCCAGCAGATCCTTGGTGGAGGGGTTCATGGTCTGCCCGCCGGAGACGACCACGTCGACCCCCAGGCTGCGCAGGATCTCGGCGTTGCCCTCGCCCGCGGCCACGGCCACGAACCCGAGCGGCTTGGCCTCGGCCTGCTGCTCGGCGGCCAGCTTCTCGGTGCGCTCCTCGCTCTGGAGCTGCATGTTGTGGATGAACACCTCGGATATCTGGCCGCGCTCCAGGAAGTAGGCGAGCACCTTGTCCGGCGTGTTGGAGTGGACGTGCACCTTGAACTTGGGCACCGAGCCCACGCACAGCTCGCAGTCGCCCATGGTGGCCAGAAACTCGAGCGCCTCGTCGGTGTCGAGGGCGTCGGAGTCCACCAGAAACTCGTTGCAGTAGCGGAAGGCCGAGCCCTCCCAGTCGTTGATCTGCTCGATCTCCACCTTGGGGGCGGCGCCGCGGGCGAAGGCCAGCTCGTCGCCGAGGGTGCCCTCCTTGCCCGTGAGGGCCGAGGCGAAGGAGTCGAAGAAGATGGCCAGGCCGAAGCCGCCGGCGTCCACCACGCCGTTCTCCTTGAGCACGGGGAGCAAATCGGGCGTGCGCTGGACCGACGCGTAGGCCTCGGCGACGACGGCCTCGAGGGCCTCGTCGGTGGCCAGGCCCAGCTTCGCGGCGTTGACGGCCGCCTGGGCGCTGTCGCGCAGGACGGTGAGGATGGTGCCCTCGACCGGCTTGCGCACGGCCTGGAAGGCGACCTCGACGGCCTTCTCGAAGGCCGTGGCCAGCGACGCGGCGGTCATGCCCTCCCAGCCGACCGTGCCCTCGCACAGGCCGCGCAGGATCTGCGAGGTGATGACGCCGGAGTTGCCGCGCGCGCCCATGAGCGCGCCGGTGGTGATGGCCTTGCGGATCTCGGCGCCCTCGGCCCCGATGGGCAGGCGCGCCAGGTTCCCCACGACGCTCTCGATGGTCAACGACATGTTGGTGCCGGTGTCGCCGTCGGGCACGGGGAAGACATTGAGGCGGTTGATCTCCTCCTTGCGGGACGAGAGCGCCTTGCTGGCGGCCGCGATGGCGTTCAGGATGTCGTTAGAGGTGTAGGCGGTTGGCATGGCGGGTGTTTCTCCTTAGGGGATGCGGGGCCGTGGAAGGCGGGCCCTCCTTCTGGCTGGGAAGGGGCGCTAGCGGCGCACCTTGACGTCCTGGACGTGGACCTCCACGCCGGCCAGCGGGACCCGCGCGTACTCGGAGAGCACGAAGCTCACCTGGTCGATGAGGTTGCGCGACACCGTGGAGATGTTGGTGCCGTACTCGATGACGACGTAGAGCTCGACGTGGATGCCCTCCTCGGTGGCATCCACCACCACGCCGCGGCGCAGGCGCGAGTTGGGGAGGATCTTGGCGATGCCGTCAGCGGCGTTGGGAGCGGTCATGCCGACGACGCCGTAGCACTCCATGGCCGCGTTGCCGACCATGTCGGCCAGCACGTCGTTGGCGACGTGGAGCTCACCGGGGATAGTAGTGTCCATGATGCTCCTTTCAGGCTCGGCCGCCGCGGGCGGCCGCGAGGGGGAGGCGCGTGAGGTGCCTTTAACTCAACCTGGTAGTATAGCGCAAGGCCCCGCGGCCACGGCCGGCCGGTGGCGGGCGGCGCATAATGCACAAAACGCACGGTGGGCGCCGGGCGGGCGCGGGGGCGTGGGGCGAGGCGGCGGGTTCCCCATTTTCTTCTTGATGGCCGTTGCGCGGTGTGCTATAGTTTGAGGGCTTTTGTGTCCCGTGTGGGTTAACCAAGTAACAATGGAGTTGATAGAAATGTCCAAGGTTTGTGAAGTTTGCGGTAAGCACCCCGTCGCCGGTCGTAGCATCAGCCACTCGCACCGCGTGTCCAATCGCGTCTTCCGCCCCAACGTGCAGAAGATCACCATCAAGGACTCGAACGGCCACGTGCGCAAGGCCAATGTCTGCACGTCCTGCATGAAGGCCGGCAAGGTCGAGCGCGCCTAGCGCCTCCCCTGTCGCCGCGGCTCCTCCGGGACGCCGCACCGCATGAAGCCCGCCATCGCGGGCTTTTTTGCGTTTGGCGCGCGCCTCGCCCGTCTCGCGCTCGCGCGGCGGGCGGGACGCGCGGCGCTAGGCGATGATGAGGAGGCGCTTGCAGGCCGGGCAGGTGCCGAGCGGCGCCTGGGCCTTGAGGTCGATGAGGCGGCCGCCCTCGATGACGGCGCGGCAGGTGCCGCAGCGGTTGCCGTCGAGGCGCCCCACGGCCACGCCGCCGGACCGCGCCGCGGCCCGGTCGTAGAGGTCGAGCACCTCGGGCGAGCAGGACGCGGCGGCCGCGGCGCGCTGGGCCTGCATCTGGGCGATGGTGTTCTTGAGCGAGCCGCCCTCGCGCTGGAACGACTCGACGAGCGAGCGCTCCTGGGCGTCCAGCTCGTCGAGGGCGCGGGCGATCTGGGCCGCGAGCCCGTCGATCTTGGCCAGCTCGTCGGCGGCGGCGTCGTGGTCGGCGGCCAGGGTCGCGCGGCGCTTGGCGATGCCGGCCAGCTCCTTGGTGCGCGCCTCGGCGTTGCGGAAGTCGCCGTGGGCCGCCTCGATGGCCGCCTGGACGCCCGTCTCCTTCTTGGCGAGCGACGCGTCCTCGTCGGTGATGCGCGTGATCTTCTTGCGCGCCTCCCTCTGCAGGCCCTCGACCTGGGCGCGCTTGGCCTCGATCGACTCGCGCTTCTGGCGCGTCGCCAGGATGGCCTCGCGCTGGGGTAGTTCCTCGAGCTGCTTGGTCTGGCGCATGATCTCCAGGTCGATCTGCTGGATCTGGAGCAGGGCGGCCAGGTCGTCCCGTGAAACCTGCATAAGGTCCCATCCTTTCGTCAGCGGCGCTCCTCGGCGTGTCTGACCCCATGATAATGCTCGACCCCGCCTCGGGCGGGGTCGATGGGGAGTTTTTTCCGGCATTTAACGTCGGCCGTGCGCGGGCCGCGGCGCTAGATGCGGATGGCCTCGGGGTAGGCCCAGTTGTCAGCCTGGTCGATGACGATGACGCGGTCGTCGGGCACGCCCGCCTTGAGCAGCGCCTCGGCCAGGACCGCCACGAGCGGCAGCTCGCTCACGTCGTGGCCCAGCTCGATGACGGCCAGCCCCGCGCCGGCCAGCGCCAGCGCCTCGTGGTACTTCACCTCGCCGCAGATGAGGCAGTCGACGCCCTGGGCGAGCGCCGCGCGGCCGAGCGAGCCGGCCGAGCCGGTGGCCGTGGCCGCCGTGCGCACGGGCGCATCGAAGTCGCCCCACACGCGGGGCTGGCGCCCGAAGACCGACGTGCAGCGCGCGGCCAGGCGGCCGAGCGTCTCGGGCTCCTCGCCGGCGGCGCGCACGGCACACACCTGGCCGTAGCCCTTGCGCTTGGAGCCGGCCAGCGGCTCGAGGAACGCGCCCTTGGGGGCGAGCCCCAGCATGCCGGGCAGCACCCGGGCCGCCCGCGGGCTCACGTCGAGCGCGGTGTGGAAGTCCATGAGCGCCACCTGCGACTGGATGGCGGCCCACACGCCCGCCCCGGGGCAGAGCGCATCCGACGCCTCCGGCGCGAAGGCATCGGGAGCGGCGAGGAAGGCGGGGTGGTGCGTGACGAGCACGTTGGCGCCGTCGCGCGCGGCCTCGTGGATGGCGGCCACCGTCGGGTCGAGGGCCACGGCCACCTTCCGCACGGGCAGTGCCCGCTCCCCCACCAGCACGCCGGTGCGATCCCAGCTCTCGGCGTCGGCGGCCGGGAACTCCCTGAGCAGCGCCGACTCCAGCCCGCCCACGGTCATCGCGAAGCCCTGCTTGGCCAGCGCGCCGGACGGCCGCTCCGCCAGCGCCCCGGCATCACCGGCCGCGCGGGCGGCGCCGTCGGTCGCATCCTTGTCCCTGCGGGTGAAAAACGCCATGTCGATCAGCCTCTTCCCATCGTTCGCGTGCCTTCTCGGGCAAACCATAGCGCACGGCGGCGGCCCGGCGGGGGCGCCGCGCGCGGCCCTACAGGATTCCCACGATACGCCGCGCGGGCCCCCTAGGCCAGCGGCACCTCGCGGCGGTCGCCCGACCTGGTGGGAACCGTTACGCAGCGGTAACCGGCGGCGGCCATGAGGGCGTAGCCGCGCTCGATGTCGCGGGCGACGTTGGCCGGGTCGTGGGCGTCGGTGCCCACGGTGCAGGGCGCGCCGGCGCGGCGGAACGCGGCCAGGAGCGCCGGGGCCGGGAACATCTCGGCGCAGGCGTAGTAGCTCCCCGACGTGTTCACCTCCACCATGCGCCCGCCCGCGGCGGCGGCCTCGGCCATGGCCCCGTAGAGGGGCGCGGGGTCGAAGGAGGGCATGAAGCCGAACTTCTTGGCCAGGTCGGGGTGGCTCATGACGTGGAAGGGCTGGGCAGGGTCGGACGCGGCCTGGCACCACAGCTCGACGTAGCGCCGCCAGATGCGGTCGGGCGCCCCCGGCTCGTCCCAGGCGCCGCGCTGGGCCGGGTCGTCGAAGGGCCAGGCGTCCACGAAGTGCACCGAGCCCAAGATGAGCTCGAAGGGGGCCAGGTCGTCCGCGGTGAGGCCGCGGTCCTCGTCGGGGCCCAGGTAGTCCAGCTCGCAGCCGCAGATGATGTCGAGGGCGGGATGGTCGGCCCGCGCCTGCTCGACGGCGGCCAGGTAGGCGGGGATGTCGGCGGCGGGCACCGACAGGTAGCCGTCGGGGTCGAGGGCGGCCGAGAGCGGGAAGTGCTCGGTGAAGGCGAGCGTGGCGATGCCGGCGGCCTCGGCCGCGCGGGCGTAGTCGGCCACCTCGCCGGCCCCGTGGCCGCAGTAGCGCGAGTGGCAGTGCGTGTTGACGAGCTCCAACGTTCCAGTCCCTTCCCGCCGCCGCCCCGGAGCGCGCGACGCGTCCTCTCCTCCCGCCGCCGCCCAGGGCGCGCGGCGTCCTCTTCCTGCCGCCACGCCTCCTCGGGCGCGCGGCGCGTCTTCCCCGGGCCCGCCCGGCCCCCGCCGGCGGACCCGCCCTCCTACCAGTCGAGCGCCCGGGCCATGGCGGCCAGGAGCCCCTCGACGTCGGACTCGGTGGTGTAGCGGCCCATCGACACCCGCAGGGCGCCCTGGGCCCGGTCGGCCGGCACGCCCATGGCACGCAGCACGTGGCTCGGCTCGAGCGAGTGCGACGAGCAGGCCGAGCCGCCCGACACGCCGAAGCCCAGCATGTCCAGGCGCAGGATGAGCGTCTGGCTCTCGTAGCCGTCGACGAGCACGTGCACGACGTTGGGCAGGAAGTCGCGACTCCCCGGCGCCACGTCCACCGTGGCCTCGACGGGCCCCAACGCCGTGAGCCCGGCGTAGAGCCGGTCGCGCAGGACGCGCAGGCGGGCCGCCTCGTCCTCCATCGAGGACTGGGCCGCCACCGCCGCGGCCGCGAAGCCCGCGATGCCGGCCACGTTCTGCGTGCCGCTGCGCAGGCCGGATTCCTGGCCGCCGCCCAGCAGGAAGGGCGCAAACGGCGTGCGGGCGCGCAGGTACAGGGCGCCCACGCCCTTGGGGCCGCCGATCTTGTGGGCTGAGAACGAGGCCGCGTCCACGTCGAGCGCTCCCACGTCGACGGGCGCCTTCCCCAGCGCCTGGACGGCGTCGGTGTGGAAGAGCGCGCCCGCCTCGTGGGCGCAGGCGGCGAGCTGGGCGATGGGCTGGATGCTGCCCACCTCGGAGTTGGCGGCCTGCACCGACACGAGGACGGTATGCGGCGTGAGCGCCTCCTCGAGCGCGCGCACCTCGACGAAGCCCGAGGCGTCGGGGCGCAGGCGGGTCACCTCGAAGCCGAGGGCCTCCAGGCGCTTGGCGGGCGCGAGCACCGCGTCGTGCTCGATGGCCGAAACGATGACGTGGGGCGTGACGTCGCCCTTCCCGGCGCGGCGGTAGACCTCGCGCGCGCCCTCGGCCAGGCCGAGGATGGCCGCGTTGTCGGCCTCGGTGGCGCCGGAGGTGAGGATGACCTCGGAGGGGCGCCGGGCGCCGAGCGCGCCGGCCAGCGCGCGCCGGGCCTCCTCCAGGGCGGCGAAGGCGGCGCGGCCCGGGCCGTGGAGCGAGTTGGCGTTGCCCCCGCAGGCGATGTTCGCGCGGCCGGGCTCTTGGTAGGGCGCCATGGCCGCGGCGGCCTCCTCGCAAAGCGGCGCGGTGGCGGCGTAGTCCAGGTAGGCGTAGGACCCGTCGGCGACGGGCGCGGCGGCGGCCACGGCGCTACGCCCCCGCCGCCGCGAGAGCGGCCAACCGCGCGGCGTCGGCGGCCGCGGCCACCTCGCGCAGGGCGGCACCCGGGTCGTCAGCGGCGAACACCGCGTTGCCGCAGACCAGCACGTCGGCGCCGGCGGCGGCCACGAGCGGCGCCGTGGCCGGCCCGATGCCGCCGTCCACCTGGATGAGCGGCGCCACGCCGAGGGCCCGGGACGCGGCGACCACCTGGGCCACCTTTCCCTCGCTGCCGGCGATGTAGCTCTGGCCCGAGAACCCGGGCTCCACGCTCATGACGAGCACCATGTCCACCTCGCCGAGCACCGGCAGCAGCGCCTCGACGGGCGTGCCCGGCTTCACGGACACCGCGGGCGCGCAGCCCGACTCGCGGATGAGCGCCACCGCGCGGACGAGCTCGTCGACCCCGAGGGCCTCGGCGTGCACGGTGATCGAGTCGGCGCCCGCGTCGACGAACCAGGGGATCTGCTCGAGCGGGTTGGCGATCATGAGGTGCACGTCCATGGGCAGCTCGGTCGCGCGCGACAGCTGCTTGAGCAGCGGCACGCCCATGGTGAGGTTGGGCACGAAGTGGCCGTCCATAACGTCGACGTGCACGTAGCCGGCGCCGGCCTCCTCGATGGCGGCGATGTCGGCGCGCAGGTTCATGAAGTTGGCCGACAGGATGGACGGCGCGATCTTGACAGGTTGGAACATGGGGCTCCCTCGGGTCGGGCAGCGCGGGCGATGCGGGCGGCCGCGTCTGCGCTTCCATCAGCGGGTTCCCATTCTAGCGCAACGCCGCCGCGCCCGGCGCCCCCGTTGACGGGGCGCAACGCGGAAGGCGGGCGGGACGGCGGGCGGCAGGCGCGTGCCGCTCGAAGCAGGCGCGCGCGGGGGGGCGGGGCGGGGCGGGGCGCGGGCGGGACAGGAGGTGCGGGGGCGGGGCGGGGGACGAGGGACGCGGGGCGGGTGGCCTCCCGCGGCCGCGCGCCCCGGGCCCGGCGGGCGCGCCGGGCGGCCCGCTGCGGCGCCGGGGCTATAATGGGGCCACGCGCCGGACAGGAAGGAGCGCCGTGGCCGACCCCGCGCAGACCCACTACCTCTACCGCACCCCCTACGGGCCCGTCACCATCGGGGCCACGCGGCGCGCCGTCACCGCCGTCGTCCTGGGCGAGGCGGCGCTGCCCGGGCCGTGCCGTCCCACCGACCTCACCAACCGCTGCGCCACCGAGCTCATGGAGTACCTGGCCGGCAAACGCCGCGCCTTCTCGGTGCCCGTCGCGCCCGCCGGCACCGACTTCCAGCAGCGCGTGTGGCGCGCCCTGCGCGCGATCCCCTACGGTCAGACGCGCACCGCCGCCGACATCGCCGCGGCCATCGGCTCGCCCGCGTCCTACCGCCTGGTGGGCGCCGCCGTGCGCGCGAACCCCGCCGCCGTGCTCGTCCCGTGCCACCGCGTGGTGGGCGCGGGAGGGCGCACCCCCGGCGCCGGCCGCGCCGCCCGCATGCGCGAGGCCTGCCTCAAGCTCGAGCGCCGCGCGCTGGCCGCCGAGTAGCGCCAGGCGGGCGGCACCCCCTCGCGACCTCCCCGGATTCCCCCCTCCCCTTTCCTTCCCTTCCTTCCCCCAACCCTCCCGCATCCCCTCTCCCACCCCCCTCCCTCCCCTCCCTCCCCTCCCTCCTCTTCCGCGCCCCCATCCAGATCCCCTCTCCTTCCCTCGCCCCCTCGAATCCCCACTCCCCGCTCCCCACTTCCCACTTCTCCCTTCTTTCTTCTTGCCCCTCCCCTCCTTCTTCCTCTCCCTCTCTTCCCCCCTTTCCTTTCCCTTCCCCCCGACAAGATTCCTGGCCGCTTTTGCCATGAATTACGCAGGTCTCCGCGCCAGATGGCCGCTTTGGGCGCGAATTACGCAGGATCAGGCCCCGTCGGGGCGGATCTGGCGGGCGACGATGCGGAATTCGTGGCGAAAACGGCCAGGAATCCCGGAACGCGGGCAAAAAAAAGGGCCGCCCCGGATGGGGGGTCCGGGGCGGCTTCCAATACGCACGGAGGAGAAGGGGGAAACGTGCGCATGCATGAGGTCAACTGCAGGATTGAGAGAGAGGAGGGTTCACGCAGGAGACGAGACAGTCGGCCTCTTGGGTTGTCAAGGTCGTCCGGGAGGCGCGGCCCTCGCCGCCAGGCCCTCGCTGGGCCCCTCCCTTCTGGCTGACGCCAGCATAGAGCGCCAAAACGCCCCCGCGCCGGGCACGGAGGCGTTTTTCACGGTCGCGTATGGCTTTCGTTGCTGGCGCGAAACCTGGGGTGCGCGGGGTCGCGAGCGGCCGCGCGGGGCGCCTCGGGCGAGGCGGGGTCGGCGCGAGGCGCGCAGCATGACGCGGGGCGCCGCGCGAGCGGACGCGCAGCGCGACGGGGCGCCACACGCGGCCGCGCGGCCCGGGCACGGGGGCGCTACAGCCCGTAGAACTCCGTGGTCAGCGGGCGGTCGCCCAGAAGGAGCGCCGCCTCGCGCGGGTCGGCGCCCTCCCACACGATGGCGCGCACCGTGTCGGTGATGGGCAGGTCGACCCCGTGCTCGCGGGCGAGCACGTCGAGGGTCTTGCAGGCCAGCGCGCCCTCGACCACCATGTGGTTGTCGGCCTCGAAGTCGGCCAGGGTGCGGCCGCGCACGACGTACTCCTCGCCGAAGCGGCGGTTGCGCGAGTGGCGCGACATGCAGGTGACCACCATGTCGCCGGCGCCGGCCAGCCCCATGCAGGTGAGCGCCTCGCCGCCGCAGGCCACCACCATGCGGCTCATCTCGGCCAGGCCGCGCGTGATGAGCATGGCCGCCGTGTTGTCGCCGAAGCCCAGCCCGTAGCTCACGCCCACGGCGATGGCGATGACGTTCTTGAACGCCGCGCACAGCTCCACGCCCACCGTGTCGTCGGAGGTGTAGGCGCGGAAGGTGTCGTTGGCCAGCGCGTCGCGGAAGAAGACGGCCGTCTCGGGCGACGAGCAGGCCACCACGCTCGCCGAGGGCTGCCCCTTGATGACCTCCTCGGCGTGGTTGGGGCCCGACAGCACCGCGATGCGGTCGCGGTTGCCCAGCTCCTGCTCCATGACGGCCACGGGGAGCAGCCCGGTGTCGGCCTCGGCGCCCTTCGAGCAGATGAGGACGGGCATCTCGGCGTCGACCACGTCGGCGAGCGCCCGGCCCACGCCGCGCAGCAGGTGCGAGGGCGTCACCACCAGCACGCCGCGGGCGCGCAGGAGCGTGTCGCGGTAGGAGGTGGTGGCGACGATGCCCGCCGAGAGCTCCTCGTCGGGGAAGTAGCGCGTGTTGCGGTGCTCGGCGTTGATCGCCTTCACGACCTCGGGCTTGCGCGCCCACAGGCCCACGTTGGCCCCGTTGGTCGCCAGCACCTGCGCGAGCGCCGTGCCCCACGACCCGGCTCCGATGACGGCTATCTTCATGACGCGTGCCTCCTTACTCGCCCGCTTCCCTGCGGCTTCGCGGCGCCGACCGCGCCTCCGCCCGCTTCCCGATCGCGTCTAAGGCGGGGCGCCTGGGCACCTGCCCCAGGCCCGCCCGGCGCCCGCGCCGCGCTAGCCCGCGGCGGGCTCCTTCTTCTTGTCGCCGATGCGCCGCTCGGTGCCGTGGCGCAGCCTGTCGATGTTGCCGCGGTGCGCCCACACCACCACGAGCGCCGTCGCCGTGATGACGGCCCAGCACGGCCAGTCGCCCCAATAGTAGTAGAGCGCGAACAGCGGGCAGGCCACCGCCGCCGCCACCGAGCCGACCGAGACATAGCGCGTCGCGAGCACCAGCACGGCGAAGATGGCGATCTCCAGGAGCGCGCCCACCGGCCCGAACACGAAGAACAGCGCGCCCACGGCCACCGCGATGCCCTTGCCGCCGCGCCAGCCGAGCCACGGGCTGAAGATGTGCCCGAGCGTGCAGCCGGCGAAGGCGACGGCCAGCGCCACCTGGCGGGCCAGGCGCGCGGCGTCCATGACGGCGTCGGCCTTGTCCAGGCCGCAGAAGGCGAGCAGCGGCGTGACCTGCGGCAGCCCCGTGGCCGCCGAGTCGGCCGCGAGCACGCCCGCCAGCGCGACGGCGAGCGCCCCCGACGCGACGCCCTTGCCGAAGTCGAGCACGAACACCGCCGCGCCGCCGGCCTTGCCGAGCGAGCGCATGGCGTTGGTGGTGCCGATGTTGCCCGAGCCCTCGTCGCGGATGTCCTTGTGGAACACGAGGCGGGATATGACCACGCCCCAGGGGATCGAGCCCAAGAGGAACGTGACGACGAACAGGATGAGGAGCATTCCGAGAGCAGAGAGCATGAAGCGCGGGCCTTCCCTTTCTTACCGACCGCCGGGCGCGGCTAGTCCTTCTTCTTGAACTTGAGGCGGATGGGGGTGCCCGTCAGGTCGAAGGCCTGGCGCAGGCGGTTCTCGAGGTAGCGCTCGTAGTTGTCGTCCACGATGTCGGGGCGGTTGCAGAAGAAGGTGAACTGCGGCGGGCACGTCGACGTCTGCGTGACATACTTCATGCGCAGGATGGCCTTGCCCTTGGATATGGTGTGGCCGCTCTCGCGGATGCCCGACAGGAAGTTGTTGAGCTGGGCGGTGGGGATGGTCTTGGCGTAGTTGGCGTAGGCCTCGTCGATGAGCGTCCAGATGCGGTCGACCTTCTTGCCGGTGAGCGCGCAGACGGCCACCACCGGCGCGTAGCCGACGAAGGTCATGCGGTCCTCGATGCGCTCGCGGATGTCGGCCTTAGCCTCGGGGCCCTCCACCAGGTCCCACTTGTTGAGCACGATCACCATGGCGCAGCCGCGCTCGGCGGCGTAGCCCGCCACGCGCTGGTCCTCGTTGGTCAGCCCGATGGAGCCGTCGATGACGAGCAGCGCCACGTCGGCGCGGTCGATGGCGCGCATGGCGCGGACGAAGCCGTAGTACTCCACGTCCTGGTCGATCTGGCTCTTGCGGCGCAGGCCCGCCGTGTCGACGATGCGGTAGAGCTCGCCGTCGTGCTCGACCAGCGTGTCGATGGCGTCGCGGGTGGTGCCGGCCACGTCCGACACGATGGAGCGCTCGTTGTTGGTGAGCTTGTTGGTGAGCGAGCTCTTCCCCGCGTTGGGGCGGCCGATGATGGCCACGTTGATCGCCGGGACCTCCTCGTGGGGCTCCAGGTCGAGCTTGCGCAGCTCGGCCACCACCTCGTCGAGGATGTCGCCCGTGCCGTGGCCGTGCATGGCGCTCACGGGCCACGGGTCGCCGAGCCCGAGCTGGTAGAACTCCCACAGCCCGTCCTCGCGCGCCGGGTTGTCCATCTTGTTGACGGCCAGGAAGATGGGCTTGGACGACTTGCGCAGGATGCGCGCCACCTCCTCGTCGTCGGCGTTGATGCCCGTGCGGCCGTCCACGAGGAAGATGATGACGTCGGCCTCGCGCGTGGCCTCGAAGGCCTGGGCGGTGATGGATCCCTGGAAGGCGTCGTCGCCGCCCATCTCGATGCCGCCGGTGTCGATGAGGGTGAAGTCGACGCCGTTCCAGTCGGCGGTGTGGTAGGAGCGGTCGCGGGTGACGCCGCGCATCTCGTGGACGATGGCCTCGTCCACCTGGGCGATGCGGTTCACGAGCGTGGACTTGCCCACGTTGGGGCGGCCCACGACGGCGACGATGGGAAGTGCCATGGCGTGTCCTCACGTACGGCGCCCCTCCGGCGCGGGCGGCCGCCTAGCAGGCGTCCGGCGCGGCCAGAAGGGCGATGATCTCGGTCAGGTATTCCTGGGGGTTACAGGATACCACGGCGAGCGGCGCGCCCGCCTCCTTCTCCACAGACGGCACGGTCATGTCATCGAGGGTGACGCCGGCGTCGTTCAGGATGACGCGCGGGACGACGTAGAGGGGGGACGGGGAGCCGCCCGCCCCCTCCGCGCGGATGGCGGCGGCGATGTCGCGGCCGGCGAGCAGGCCGGTCACGGTGACGTTGCCGCCGTAGAAGCGGTTGCGCACCGTGAGGGGCACGACGCGGCCCGCAAGCGGACTTTCCGCCAAGAGCGCGTCGAGCCAGGGCTGCATGGCCTCACCCACCACCAGGCGCACGGGGCGCCCGGCCGCGTCGATGGCGGCCGCGGCGCGCGCGGCCAGACCGCCCTCGCAGGCGGCGGCGAAGTCGTCGACGTAGGAGCGGATGATGCCGATGCCGTCCTCGAACAGGCTGAAGTCGCCGTAGTCCGCGGCCGGCGGGACGTGGGCCGGGGTGTCGGCGAGGTAGGCGTTGCGGTAGAACTCGTCGGCGGCGAAGACCCACGGCGTGCCGCGCTCGGCCAGCGCCCGGCGCTGGAAGGGCTCGATGTCGGCGAGCACGGCCGCGGCGGCGTCGGGCGCGTCGAAGCTGCGCTCGAGGCGCTCCTGGTGGCGCGTGTAGCCGAGCGGCACGATGCCGACGTCCACGATGCCGGGGCGCGCGTAGGCCCACGCGAGCGTCTCGCGCAGGGCGTCGCCGTCGTTGACGCCCGGCATGAGCACGATCTGGCAGTGCGCCTCGATGCCGGCGGCGAGCAGCCGCTCGAGCGCGTCCAGGCCGTGCTGGGCGTGCCGTCCGATCATGCGCCGGCGCAGGTCGGGGTCGGAGGCATGGAGGCTCACGCGCAGGGGGCTCATGCGCTGCTCGACGATGCGCGCCTCGTCGTCGGCCGTGAGGTTGGTGAGCGTGACGAAGGTGCCGGCCAGAAAGCTCAGGCGGAAGTCGTCGTCGCGCAGGCTGAGCGAGGCGCGGCTACCCTCGGGCAGCTGCCGCATGAAGCAGAACACGCAGGCGTTGCGGCACAGGCGCACGCGGTCGAAGACGACGCCCTGGAACGTGACGCCCCAGTCCTGGCCGCACGCGCGCTCGAGCTCGACCTCGCCCTCCTCACCGTCGAGGTCGATGTAGCCCACGCGCACGGTCTCGTCGCAGGCGAGCCAGCGCCAGTCGACGATGTCGCGCAGGGGCGCGCCGTCCACGGAGGTGAGGTAGCAGCCGGGCTCCAGGCCGACCTCCCACGCCGGGGAGCCCTCCTCGACCGCCGCGATGAGCGCCGCGGGCCCGGGATGCGCCGCCGCGGCCCGGTCGGCGGCCGTGGGCGCCGCGGGGGCCGGGCAGGCCGCCGGGGCGTGCGGGGCGGCGGGCGCGGCGGGGTCGAGCGCGCCCGAGGCGGCGGGGTCGAGCGCGTCCGGGGTGGGGGCCGGACAGGCCGTCGGGTCGCCCGGGGCGTCCGGGGCGCCGGGCGCGCCGGCCCGGGCCGCGTCGCGCGCCGCCTGCCGCTCGATGTCGTCTGTGGGATAGATCGCCATGGCCGCGATTATACCGGTTCGCACGCCCCGGGCGCGCCGACGTCATCGCAATCGGACGCCCTCTTTGCAAATCGCGGCGGTTTTGCACCGTCTTCACGAAGTCTGCCAGCGCGACGCCCGGATGGTTGCGAACAAAACCCCAGGTCAGCAAAATTCCTTACGGCGCAAAGGCGCCTCCAACGGCTCACCGCGAGTGCAGAACCGTCGCGATTTGCAGAGAGGCGCGTGTTTGCCGAGTTCTCCCTACAGCTCCCACTCGTAGAGGACGAAGTTGGGCTCGGCGGGGTTGTCGTAGTTGGCGTCGTAGGCCAGGCGGTGGGCGCCGCGACAGGCGAGGCCGAGGCGCTCGTAGGCGCGCTGGGCGCCCACGTTGCCCACGAGGGTGTCCAGGCGGATGACGCGGCAGCCGCGGGCGCGCGCCGCCTGGGCCGCGGCCCCCATGAGCGCGCGCATCAGCCCGCGGCCGCGCAGGTCGGGGCGCACGGCCAGCAGGTGGACGACGGCCACCTCGCCGGCGATCGCGTCGACGCCCCAGGGTACCGCCTCGTAGCCGGGCGCGCACTCCCCGTTCAGGATGAGCGCGCCGGCCAGGCGCTCCGCGCGCCCGCCCTCGCGGGCCGCGATGAGACCGCCCCCGGCGATCGCGTCGGCGAGCATGGCGCGGGAGGGGTGGACGCCCATAGCCCACCGCGGGTCGTTGTCGGTGCCGGCCGCAGCCTCCTGCGCCGCGGCGTAGAGCGCCATCAGCTCGTCGACGAGCGCGTCCGTGCCCGCCGGCCCGAGGGCAGCGGCGTCCGCGGGCGCGATGGCGAAGGCGGGATCGGCGGGGTGACGCTCGGGCATGGGAGGCTCCTTCTCGCGGGTACCCGCCCAGTATAGGCCATCGCCCGCATCGCCAGGCTCCGGCGAGGCGCCGTCCGCGCGGCCGCGGCACCGCGGCACGCACGCCGTCGACGCGCAGGCGGGAGGCGCGCAGGCGCGGGGCCGGCACGAGCGCCCAGCCGTCCAGTCGGCGGCGCCTACAGACTGCGGAGACGGGCCTCCACGGCGGCTATCTGGTCTTCGGGGGTGGAGGCGCCGGCGGTGACGCCGACGCGGGCGCAGCCGGAGAACCAGGCGGGGTCGAGCTCGTCAGCGGACTCGATGTGGAAGGCGCGCGGGCAGCCCTGGGCGCAGATCTCGGCCAGGCGCGTCGTGTTCGACGAGTTGCGCCCGCCGATGACCACCATGGCGTCCACCGTGCCGGCCAGCTCGGCGGCCGCCTGCTGGCGCTGGCCCGTGGCCGAGCAGATGGTGTTCTTCACCAGCGGGTCGAGCCCGCGCTCGCGCAAGGCGGCCACCACTGCGTCGAGGTTCTCGCGACGCTGGGTGGTCTGGGCCACCACGCCGATGGGATCGTAGAGCCCCTCGGGGATGTCGTCGGGACCGGCCACCACGTCCACCTTGCCGCCGGCCTCGCGCGCCCAGGCGGTCAGCCCCTCCACCTCGGGATGACGCGCCTCGCCCAGCACCACCACGCGGCAGCCCGCGCGGGCGAGCTCGGCGGCGGCGTGCTGGGCGCGGGACACGTGCGGGCACGTGGCGTCCACCAACGTGAAGCCGGCCTCCTCCACGGCGTCGAGCACGTCCGGCGTCACCCCGTGGCTGCGGATGACCACCGACGCGGGCGCACCGGCGGGTGCGTTGGGCGTCGCGGGGGCGGCGTCGGCAGGGGCGGCAGACGCGGAAGCAGGCGCGTCGGCGAGGGCAGCGGCAGGGGCGGCGTCGGCCCAGAGCGCCTCGAGCACGCCCGCGGCCATCCCGCCCCCGTGCGGGACGGCGGGCGCAGATGCGCTCGGCGCGGCGCCGGCCGGGGCCGCGCCGACGAGGGCGGGGGCGGATGCGTCGGCGTCGCGGGCGTCTCGGCGGGCGGGCGCGCCGCCAGGCGCCAGGGCCGCCTCGCGGGCGGCCACCTCCCCCACCGACCCCACGGCCTCGGCGCCGCGGGCGGCCAGGTCGGCCACCACCTGCGGGTTGTGGATGAGCGGCCCGAGCGTGTAGGCGCGCCCGCCCGCGGCCAGCACCTCGTCGGCCATGTCGAGGGCCCGCTGCACCCCGTAGCACGCCCCCGCCTTGCCCGCGCGTATGACCTCCATGGCTGCTCCCTTCGCCCAACTGGCCGGGTCGGCCCGGCATCCTCGGCGGCGGCCCCGCCTCGGCGCGCCCGCCGCCCCGCTCGACAGCGCATCCCTCCCTGGAGCCGCCGTCGACCCGCCTGTCAGCGCACGCCGCCTCGGCGCCGCTGCCGCTTTTCTCGACTTATCACACCGAAAAGCACCGCGATTCGGCGCGCTGGGAAGTTAGCCGCGGCTCTTTCCAGGCGAAACGCCCCGGCACGCCTTCCCGGCCTTCCAAGCTGCCCACGCGGCGGTGTGATAAGTCGCATTTTCCAGCATGACGATGTGATATCGCGGGGTTTCGGGCAGATCTTGCCAAAAAATACGGGATATCACCCCTTCCATCGCCCGCGGAGGCGGACGCATGGGCTCTCCCGAATCCGCAGGCGCTCCCGCTGCGCGCGAGGGCTCCCACGACACGCATACACCCGGCGCGCTCTCGAGAATGGAGGGGACGCAGCGCAGGCACGGAACGGCGAGTTGCGCGGGCATGGGGGCATAGAAGCGCGACAGAGGCGACGCGGCACACGACAGCCGACTGAGCCCGAATCCGCAGGCGCAACCGCTGCGTGCGGAGGATCCCACGAATCCACGGACGGACATTACCGCTGTACGCGATGACCCTCACGATGCGCATGCACCCGGCGCGCTTACGGGAATGGAGGAACGCAGACGGGAACGGGGCGGCCGGCTACGCGGGAATGGGGCGACATAGGCGAAGCGGGGGCTCCCCCGAATCCACGGACGGACATTACCGCTGCACGCGAGGGCCCTCACGATACGCATGCGTCCGGCGTGCTTTCGGAGGACGCAAGGGACGCCTACGCAGAACAAGGCGGGAGACGGGATTTCTGGCCGTTTTGGCCATGAATTCCGCGATGTCTAGCGGGCAACCCCCCTCCCCTGCTCGCCATCGCGGAGTTTTCCCAGGTCGTGCGCGCGAAGAAGAGGCCCTGCGCCGCCGAAGCGCTCCTTCGCTGCGGAATTCATGGCCAAAACGGCCAGAAATCACCTCGTCGCCGCCAATCCCCCCCCGCCGACGGGCCGCCCGCGCGCCTCAGGCTCCGCGCCCGCAGTGCTCCGCGAGACGCCCGCGGGCTTGGGGCTATGCGTCGGCGGCGGCCTGCTCGCGGGCGGCGCGCTGGGCGCGGATGCCGGCCACGATCTCCTCGGTGGTGTGGGTCGGCACCGGGTGCTCGGCGAAGACGGCCGCGTAGTCGCGGGCGTGGGGGAACAGCTCGTCCATGCGCACCTCGGCGGCGGGGATGCGCAGCGACAGCGCGAAGACCTCGCGCATGGCGTACCAGGTGCAGCCCTCGAGCCGCTCGTCCTTCGGCAGGAAGTCGAAGTCGCCCAGGAGCAGCGGGCTGCCGTACTCGATCGTCACCTTGGGGAAGCGGAAGAAGCGCCCCTTCTCCTTGATCTTCTCGGCGTTGCGCACGGTCATGGGTAGGATGGGCGCGTGGCCCATGCGGGCGATGAACGCGGCGCCGGCGTGCAGCTCGGGCTCGGTGTCGCTCTTGCCGCGGCGGGTGCCCTCGGGCATGATGCCCACCACCTCGTCGCGCTTGAGCATGGCGGCGGCGCGCTTGATGGCGGTGCGGTCGGCCGAGTCGCGCTTGACGGGGAAGGCGCCCACGCGCGTGAGGATCTGCCCCACCAGGCCGTGGGCGTTGGCGAAGAGGGTGTCGCGGCCCATGAAGCGGATCCACTGGGAGGGCCGGGCCGACAGGTACATGAACACCACGTCCAGGAACGACGTGTGGTTGCCGATGACGACGACGCCCGTCTCGCCCGCGAACCCGCGCAGGGCCTGGCGGTTGTCCACCCGGTAGCGGAAGCACACCTTGAACACCGCGCCGAGGAACGCCCACAGGACGTTGCCCAGCCAGTGGGGCATCTGCCTGGCGTCGGACGTGCCCCCCAGGGGCATGTCCCACATCTGCTCTGATGACAGGAACAGGCTCACGGCCTCCCGCCTCCCTTCCATCGCCCGACGCGCCGCCCGGCACGCCCAACGCGGCGCACTCGGCGCACCCGCCCGCGTCGCCGCCTGACGCAGCACGCCCAGAGCGCCTCGCCCGTGCCCGGCGCACCCGCGCGCCGGGCGCGGCGCCGTCCGCCCTAGGCGCGCGCCTCGTCGGCCAGCGCGCAGATCTCGTCGATCACATCCTCGATGTAGCGCCCCGTCGAGTCCAGGCGCACGGCGTCGTCGGCCGGGCGCAGGGGCGACGTGGCGCGGCTCGAGTCGATCTCGTCGCGGCGGCGCAGGTCGGCCAGCACCTCGTCGTAGTCGATGGAGCCGATGCCGCGGTCGACGTTCTGGCGCACGCGGCGGTGCGCCCGCTCCTCGTCCGACGCGGTGAGGAACACCTTCACCGGCGCCTCGGGGAACACCACCGTGCCGATGTCGCGGCCCTCGACCACGTAGTCGCCGGCGCGCCCGATGCGGCGCTGCTGCTCGACGAGCGCCTCACGCACCGAGGGCGCGGCCGACACGGGGCTCACCGCGCGGTCGATCTCGGCGGTGCGGATGGCGTCGGTCACCTCGACCCCGCCGATGAAGACGCGCTTGGGCACCGGGTCGCCCTCGACGTGCCCGAAGGCGATCTCGTGGGTGCGCGCCACCTGCCCGAGCGCGGCGTCGTCGTCGAAGGGCACGCCGTCGGCCACGGCCTGCCAGGCGATGGCGCGGTACATCGCGCCGGTGTCCAGGCACGAGAACCCCAGCTTCTTCGCCACCGCCTTGGCCACGGTGGACTTGCCGGCCCCGGAGGGCCCGTCGATCGCGATGATCATCTACTTCGCCAGCCTTTCCATGTCGTCGAGGAAGTTCGGGTAGCTCACGGCCACGCAGCCGAAGTCGCGCACCGTGACGGGCACCTGCCCGGTGAGGCCCACCAGCGCCCAGGTCATGGCCAGGCGGTGGTCGCCGCGGGAGTCGAAGACGAGCCCCGCGGGCACCTCGAGCGCCGGGTCGCCCTCGACGCACAGGTCGTCGCCGTCCTCCCAGGCCTCCACGCCGAGCAGCGCGAGCCCCTCGATGATGGCGGCCAGGCGGTCGGTCTCCTTCACGCGCAGCTCGGACACGTCCTTGAAGACGGTGACGCCGCGGGCGCGGGCCGCCACCAGCGCGAGCACCGGCACCTCGTCCACGAGCGAGGCGATGTGCTGGGCCGGCACCTCGCAGCCGCGCAGGACGGGCGTGTAGGCCACGTCGATGGCGCCGCGGGGCTCCTTGCCCTCCTGGCCCTCGTGGCGCACCGCGATGTCGGCGCCCATGCGCTCGAGGGTGCGCACGAAGCCGGTGCGCGCGGGCGCGAGGCTCACGTTCTCCACCGTGAGGCGACTGCCCGGCCGCATGAGGGCGGCGCACACGGGGAAGGCGGCCGAGGAGGGGTCGCCCGGCACCGTCACGTCGGCGGCCGTCATGGCGGCCGGCCCGGTCACCGACGCCAGGCGCGCGGCGGCCGTGGTGGGCACGCCGAACTCCGGCAGCATGAGCTCGGTGTGGTTGCGCGACGGCGCGGGCTCGCGCAGCGTCGTGGTGCCGTGGGCGAAGACGCCGGCCAGGAGCACCGCCGTCTTGAGCTGGGCCGACGCCATGGGCGCGTCGTAGTCGATGGCGCGCAGGGCGGCGCTGCCCGTCTCCGTGAGGGGCAGCGTCTCGCGCCCGGCGGGCTCGAAGCGCGCGCCCATCTTCATGAGCGGCGCGGTGATGCGGCGCATGGGGCGGCGCTGGAGCGACTCGTCGCCGGTGAGCTCGACGGTGACGGGCCACGGGGCCACAACGCCCATGAGCAGGCGCGCCGTGGTGCCGGAGTTGCCGCAGTCGATGGGGCCGGCGGGCTGGCGCGGGCCGGCCGCGCCCCAGCCGGTGACGGTGCCGGCCAGGCTGCCGTCGGGCTGGACGGCCAGGTCGGGCGCGGCCCCGAGGGCGTGCACGGCGCCGATGGACGAGCGCACGTCCTGGGAGTCGAGCACGCCGGTGAGGCGGGACGTGCCCTCGGCCATGGCGGCGAAGATGACCGCGCGGTGCGAGATGGACTTGTCCCCCGGCACGCGCGCCTCGCCTGCGAGCGGGCCGCACAGGGGCTCGATGAGGGTCTCGGGGCCGAAGGCGCGCGGGGCGCCGGGGGCGGGGCTAGTCGACATGGGCGTACTCCTTCACCAGGATGGGGCTGAACGACACGGAGAAGCCGGCCTTGATGAGCTGGAGCGAGAGCTGGCCCACGTCCCCCTCGTCGGTGAGGATGAGGGAGAGCACGGCGTTGCCCTCGGACACGTGGTCGATCTCGATGGACTGGATGTTGCAGCCGACGGAGCTGGCGATGGTGGTCACCTCGGCCACGACGCCGGCGCGGTTGACCATGGGCACGCGCACCTCCAGCAGGTTGTCGGTGGAGGGCACCCAGGCGGCCGGCAACGCCCGGCGGGCGTCGGCGGCCTGGACGAGGAGGTCGGTGAACGCACCGCGGTCGCCGGCCTCGAGCGCGTCGACGAACGACCCGATGATGCCCTGCATCTCCACGAGCCCGTCGCGCAGGGCGGCCGCGTTGTCGAAGGCGATGCCGCACCACAGCTTCGGCGAGCCGGCGGCCACGCGGGTGGTGTCCTTGAAGCCGCCCGCGGCCAGGCGCATGAGCGACTGGGTGTCGTCGGCGTGGCGGCTGGCCAGCTCGACGAGGGAGGACGCCACCATGTGCGGCACGTGGCTCACGATGGCCACGGCGCGGTCGTGCTCCTCGCGGCGCAGCGACACGACGCGCGCCTCCATCCCGGTGATGAGCTCGTGGAGGCGCTGGAAGTGCTCGGGCACCGTGTCGGCGTCGGGGCAGAGGATCCAGTTCGTCCCCTTGAACAGGTCGGTGCGCGCGCCGTCGACGCCGTTGACCTCGGACCCGGTCATCGGGTGGCCCGGCACGTAGTTACGCGGCTCGGGCAGAAGGTCGGCGGCCGCCTCGAGCACGTGGGCCTTGGTGGAGATGGTGTCGGTGACGACGCCGTCGAAGCCCCAGTCGGCCAGCGCGCGGAAGTAGTCGTCCACGCAGGCCACGGGCGTGGCGATGACCACCAGGTCGCAGCGCTCGCGCACGAAGTCGGCCAGCGCCGGGTCGTCCGGGGCCAGGGCCCGGGCCGTCCAGCCGCGCTCGGCGGCGAGGGCGCGGGCGCGGGCGTCCACGTCGACGCCGACGACCTCGGCGTCGGGGAAGGCCTCGGTGACGGCGGCGGCGAGCGAGGCGCCGATGAGGCCCAGGCCCACGATGGCGATGGCGTCGAAGGGCTGGCGGCGCGCGGCGTCGGCGCCGGGGGTGTCGGCGGCCGCGGGGGCCGCGATGGGATCGGTCACGGTTCTCTTCCGTCCTCGGGTGGGGGCTCGCGGGCGGGCCTTCCCGCTCGCGGCGCGCGGGCGGGCCTCCCCGCCCCGCGTGCGACGCCCTATCGTAGCACCATCGGCGGGCGCGGCCAGGGCGAATGGCGCGAATCCGGCAAGTTTCCGGGCTGCGGGGCCCGCGCTGCGGCGCTAGGGGTGCAGCTCGCTGGCGGCCCAGCCCTCGTCGATGGCGCGGTTGCACTGCCCGTCGATGGCCGCGGCCACCTCCTCGGGGGTCGCCTCCCCGCGCAGGAGGTCGGCCATGCACAGGTAGAACACCTCGCGCACGCCGCGGGTGTTGGGGTTGGTGCCGGTGAAGTCCACCACGTTGCGGGCGTTGGCGCGGAACAGGTCGAAACCGGGGATGTCGTCGCCGTAGCGCTCGGCCACCGCCTGGGAGGCCGGCAGCGTCCCCGCCGCGTAGTCGAGCCACCCGGCGTCGCCGTAGACGTAGGCGATGAAGTCCTTGGCCGCCTGCACCGTGCGCGCGTCGCCGTTGTCGAACACCTCGAAGCCTGACACGAACGTGGTCGCGCAGCCCTCCGGGCCCGGGCCGGGGAAGTTGACCAGCCCGATGCTGTCGCCGTAGCGCCCGAGCGACACGTTGTTCACCATGTAGATGGCCAGCTGGCCGTTGCGGAACAGGCTCGAGCAGTCCTCGATCTCCAGGTTCTCGGCATGGGGCGGGTACCAGCCCCGCGCCACGCCGTCCTGGAGCCACCGCAGCGCCTCGACGCCGGCGGGCTCGGACAGGGCGAAGCGGCCCTCGTCGTCGAAGAAGGGCGACCCGGCGCTGCGCAGGAGCGTCATCACGTGGGTGTCGCCCTGGGAGCTGTGGGCGTACATCATCATCGGGAACGTGCCCTCGGGCAGGTTGGCCGCCAGGGCGTCGAGCACCTGCTCCCACTCCTCGCGCGTCCACGACTGGATGACGCCGTCGCGCACGTAGCCGTCGAGCCCCGCGGCGTGGAAGAGCTCCTTGTTGTAGGCCAGCACGTTCTGCCGCGCCAGGTACGGCATGAGGTAGGTGCGACCGCCCACCTCGCTCATGGACCACAGGTAGTCGTAGACGTCGGCGCGCACGGCCGGGTCGATGACGTCGTCGAGCGACACCACGCGCCCGCTGTGGACGTAGGTGGATATGTTGAAGTAGTCGCCGTAGAGCACGTCGGCGGCCCGCGGCGTGTCGAAGCAGCCCACGACGGCCTCGTCGTAGCGGTTCTGCTCGAAGACCTCCACCTCCACCTCGACCGGCGGCCCGTCGTAGGAGGCGGCGAAGTCCTCGGCGGCGGCGGCGATCACCTGGTCGATCTGGGTGACGTCCGGGTCGAAGGACACGCTGTGGCTCGTGCGGGGCACCTTGATGGTCAGGTGCACCGGCTCCTCGGCCGGCCCGCAGCCGGCCGCGGGCAGAAGCGCGCAGGCGAGCGCCGCCGCGGCGGCGAGGGCGGCCAGGCGCCGGGCGGCGCGGGCGGAAAAGCGGGGGCGGGCGCTCATGGGCGGCTCCTTCCCACCTCGGCGAGCTTCTCGAGCATCACGCGCACGTCGAGCGGCTTGGCCAAGAAATCGTCCATGCCGCTGGCGAGCGCGCGGGCGCGGTCCTCGGCGAAGGTGGACGCGGTGCAGGCGAAGATGCGCACCGCCGCGGCGTCGGGGCGGTCGAGCGCGCGGATCTCGCGGGCCGCGCCGCAGCCGTCGAGCACGGGCATCTGGGCGTCCATGAGGATGGCGGCGTAGGAGCCGACGGGCGAGGCGGCGAAGGCATCGACCGCCTGGCGGCCGTCGGCGGCCACGTCCACGACGTAGCCCTCCTCCGCGAGGATACTCGAGATGATGTCGGCGTTGAGCTCGTTGTCCTCGGCCACGAGCACGCGCACCGCCGCGGCCGGCGCCGCGGGCGCAGGCGGCTCGGCGGGCGCGCCGTCCCCGGCCGCAGACGCGGGCAGGCCGTCGGCCGCCCCGCCCCCGCCAGCGGGCGCGCCCGGCGCGTCCTGCGCCCCCGCGTCCCCGGCCGCGGCGGCCCGGGGCATCGTCACCCGCACGGTGAAGCATGACCCCTCGCCCAGGACGCTCTCCACCGAGAGCTCCCCGCCCATCTGGGTGACGAGCATGTGGCTGATGGACATCCCCAGCCCGGTGCCCTTCTGGCTCTCGGCGTTGCGGTTGCGCTCCTGGGTGAACGCGTCGAAGATCTGCCGCTGGAACTCGGGCGTCATGCCGCAGCCCGTGTCGGCCACCGTGATGACGGTCGTCACGCGGCCTCCCGGCGCCGCCTCCTGCGCGGCCCCGAGCGTGACCGCGCCGCCCTCGGGCGTGAACTTCACGGCGTTGGACAGGATGTTCATGAGCACCTGCTCCAGGCGCACCTCGTCCCCCACCAGGCGCGGCCAGGGCAGCTCGCCCCCCTCGCGCCGGAACTCGACGCCCTTGGCGGCCATCGGCCCGCGCTGCATCTCGCAGGCGCTCTCGATGAGGGCGCCCATGTCGAGGGGCTCGTGGCACAGGACCACCTTGCCCGCCTGGAGCTTCGACACGTCCAGGATGTCGTTGACGAGCGCCAGCAGGTAGCGGGCGGCGCTGCCGAGCTTGCGCACGTGGGCCTCCATGGCCTCGCGGTCGTCCAGGTGGCGCTCCATCAGGTGGTTCAGGCCGATGATGCCGTTGAGCGGCGTGCGGATCTCGTGGCTCATGTTCGACAGGAACTCGGCGCGGGCGGCCGCCTCGGCCTTCGCCGACACCGAGCGCTTCATGAAGCGGAAGATGAGCAGCAGCATCACCCCGAGGGCCACCACCACGGCCGCGAGCATGAAGGAGGTCATGGTGATGAACGGGGCGAATCGCTCCTCGAACACATGGGAGGGCACGGCCATGATGAACGACCAGGTGGTGCCCTCCACCGGGGCGAAGCTCAGCACCAGGTGCTCCCCCTCGGCGTTGGTGCAGTCGATGGTGAAGCTCTTCCCCTCCGATATGTTGCGGCGCACGTCGTCGATGGTCACGCCGCCCTCGATGCTGCCGGCGAGCAGCATGTCGTAGAAGTTGTCGCGGCCGGCCAGGTCGGTGGCGGCCGAGGCGCCGACGATGTAGTAGCCCTGGGAGTTGACCACGCTCGACACGCCCTGGCCGTCGAAGCTCTCGATGAGCAGCTGGTTGCGGATGGCGCCCACGTCGCTGCGGCCGAGGATGGCGACGAACTCGTGGCCGCCGAAGGCCACGCCGGTGAGGCGCACCCCGTAGACGAGCGACTCCTTGGTCGTCTCCAGCCGGCCGTTCGCGTCGTCGTAGAGCATGACGAAGTGCTCGCGGCCGTCGGCGAGCATCTCGTCGTAGGCGTGGTCCGCCGCGGCGATGCGCACGTACGAGCTGCTATAGAGCGTGCCGTCGGCGTCGAGCAGGTACAGCGCGTCGAACACCCCCGACGAGGCGGCCTCCAGGTTCAGGCGCTCCTGGGCCACGAGGACGTCCTCCACGTCGTAGAGCTCCATGCGCTCGGCGGCCGAGATGAGGCGGCCGTAGCAGTCGTCGAGCGACCCCTCGATGGTCTCGACGTCATGGCAGGATATCTCGTCGACGGTGGTCATGAGGTTGCTCGCCACGGTCGCGGAGAGCTGGGCCAGGTAGACGCAGACGGCCAGGGCCACCACGGCGATGGTCGCGGCGAACGCGATGATGTACCTCCTGCGCGCCAAAGGCCCCTCCTCCCCGAAGCTCCCGCGGCGTGATCTTCCCACCGCCCAGTTTAGTACCGTTTCGTTACCGAGACGAAGGGATGGCGAAAAACGTAACCTTCGGCTTACCTTTGGGGTGGGCGGCGAAGAGCGACGCGCGCGGTTCGCGCCCTGCGGGCGCGCGCGAGGAGGGAGCAGGGCGGACGGCGGAGGACGGCGCACACGGTTCGCGCCCCGCGGGCGGCGCGGGCGCGCTGCGCCCTCCTCCCGCGCTAGGCCGAGGCGTCGCGCAGGGCGCGGACCTCCTCGCACGTGAGCTCGCGCCACTCCCCGCGCGGCAGGCCCCCCAGGTCCAGCGGGCCGAGCGCCTGGCGGTGCAGGGCGATCACGGGATGGCCCACCGCCTCGAGCATGCGGCGCACCTGGCGCTTGCGGCCCTGGCGCAGCTCCACCACCACGTAGGAGCCCCCGCCCGCAAGCGCCTCCCGCGAGCGCCGGCCGCCGTGGCGGCGCGCCCGCCCGCTCGCCCCGGCGCCGTCCCCCACCGCCGCTGCGGCCCAGGCGGCCTCCTCGCCGCGGGCCACGTGCGCCCGCGCGGGCAGCGTCAGGCCGTCGGACAGGCGCACGCCGCGGCGCAGCTGGTCGAGGTCGCCCTCGTCGGGCGTGCCCTCCACCAGGGCGACGTAGGTCTTGGGGACGTGGCGGCGCGGGTGCATGAGGGCGTGCCCCAGCTCGCCGTCGGTGGTGAACAGCAGAAGGCCGGTCGTGTCGGCGTCCAGCCGCCCCACCGGGTAGAGCCCCGGCAGCTCGCCGGCGGGCACGAGCCCGGCCACGGTGGGCCGCCCCTGGGGGTCGTCCATGGTGGTCACGTAGCCGGCCGGCTTGTGGAGCATGAGGGTGACGGCCTCCCGCGGCGGGGCGACGGGCGCGCCGTCCACCGCCACCGCGTCGGCATCCGGGTCCACCTTCACGCCCAGCTCGTCGGCGACGTCGCCGTTCACCGTCACCCGCCCCGCCGCGATGAGCTCCTCGGCATGGCGCCGCGACGCCACCCCGGCCCGCGCCAGGAACTTCTGGAGCCTCACCTCGCCCATGGGGCGCTACTCATCGTCGGTCTCGAAGGTGAGGGCGTCGAAGTCGATCTTGTCGACCACGCCGAGCGTCGAGGCGATGGCCTCGGCGAACATCGCCTCGGCCGAGCGCGCGCCCGCCGGCGCGTCCGGCTCGGCCGGCGCCCAGGCCGCCACGGCCGCCCCCTCGGCGAGCGCGACGGCGCCCCCCGCGGCCACGGCGCCCAGCGTCGCCGCCGCGGCGTCCGGGCCGAGCAGGGCCTCCTCCTCGAACAGGAAGGCCTCCTCGTCGCCCTCGGCCAGGTCGGCGGCCATGAGGCGCGCCTGCTCATCGGTGACGCCGGCCTCGGACCGGGTGGCGCTCAGGCGCTCGGTGATGAGGCGGCGCGTCTCCTCGTCGGGCGCGAACTCGGCCAGGTCGGGCAGGTCGGCGGGCGAGCGCAGCCCGAACTTCTCCAGGAAGGCGCGGGTGGTGGCGTACAGCGTCGGGTTGCCCGGGGTGTCGGCGGTGCCGGCCTCGCGCACGAGCCCCTTCTCCACCAGCGAGTTGACCGCGCTGTCCGAGCTCACGCCGCGCACCGACGCGATGCCGGCGCGGGTGACGGGCTGGGTGTAGGCGATGATGGCGAGCGTCTCCATGGCCGCGCCCGACAGCTTGCGCGTGTCCCACGACAGCACGTAGCGCTCGATCAGCTCGTGGTAGGCCGGGTGCGTGAACAGCCGCCAGCCGCCGGCCACCTCGCGCAGCTGGATGCCGCCCTCGCGCGCGGCCAGGTCGTCGCGCAGCTCGTGGCAGGCGCGCTCCACCAGCGCCGGGTCGCACTCCAGCATGTCCGCCAGCGCGATGACGCCCACCGGCTCGTCAGTGACGAAGAGCATCGCCTCGACGGCGCCCTTGACCTGCGCCTCCTGCAGTCCCTGGAACATGGCTTATCCCTCCTCGCCCACGGAGGTGAGCCCGTCGGCCCCCTCCAGGTTGAGCTCTCCCGAGCCCTCGATGTAGTCGATGGCGATGTCGCCGAACGCGTCGCGCTGCTCGAGGCGCACCATGGACCGCTTGTACAGCTCCAGGATGGCCAGGAACGTGACCACCACCACGGCCGGCGCCGTGGACTCGCTCACCAGGTCGGAGAACATGAGGTGGCCGCGGTTCACGATGCGCTGGTGGATGGCGCGCACGTGCACCTCCACGGGGATGGGCTTGGCGGCGATGTGCTCGGACTCCAGCAGGAACACCTCGCGCCGCGCCATGGCCGCCGCGGCCAGGAGCGCCAGCGAGTCGACGGTCACGCCGCGCAGGAAGTCGGGCATGAGCGCCAGAAACGGCGCGTCCGGGCCGAAGGGGCGCGTGTGCATGCGGCCCTCGGCGATGAAGCGCGCGTGGAGCGCCGCCGACGCGTTCTTGAACTTCTTGTACTCCAGAAGGCGCGCCACCAGGATGTCGCGGGCCTCCGACGGCGCGAGCTCGGCCAGCTCCTCGTCCACCTCGTCGCGCGGGCGCGGGATGAGGCTCTGGGCCTTGATCTCCAGAAGCGTCGAGGCCACCAGCAGAAAGTCGCTCGCCACGTCCAGGTCGAGGTCGTCCATGTGGGAGACCTCCTCGAGGTACTGGTCGGCGATCTCGGTGATGGAGATGGCGCCAATGTCCACCTTCTGGCGGCTGACCAGGTACAGCAGAAGGTCGAAGGGGCCCTCGAAGCTCTCGATGCGAACCTTGTACGACACGGGCGCCCCCTAGTAGATGCGGAACGGGAACAGCAGGTTGCCCAGGTTGCCGGCCGTCGCCCCCAGGTACCACGAGAACGGGTTCACGTGGATGAGGTAGGGCAGGAGCACCACCGCGACCATGAACACGGGGAAGGCATACTGCTGGATGCGGTAGTACTTCGGCAGGTACCGAGCCGGGATGAGCAGGGCGAAGATGGACGAGCCGTCGAGCGGCGGGATGGGCAGCAGGTTGAAGAACATGAGGAACAGGTTCACGAGCGCGAACTGCGGAAGGAACCACAGGTAGAAGTAGGAGAACAGATCGTTGGAGAGCAGGCCGCCGCGCGCCGGGTCGAGCAGCAGCCACGCCACCGCCGCCGCGACGCAGGCCATGGCCAGGTTGGCGGCCGGGCCCGCCAGGCCCACGATGACGTCGCCTCTGCGCGGGTCCTTGAAGTAGCGCGGGTTGTAGGGCACGGGCTTGGCGTAGCCGAAGACGGGCATGTTCATGAGCATGAGCATGAGGGGCAGGATCACCGTGCCGAAGGGGTCGATGTGCTTGAGGGGGTTGAGCGACAGGCGCCCCGAGCGCTTGGCCGTGGGGTCGCCGAGCTTCCACGCCGCGAAGCCGTGGGCCACCTCGTGCAGCACGAGGGCCGGCACGAAGCTCAGGATGGAGCAGGTGATATATATGAGTTCGATGTTGCTGGACATAGCTTGACAGTGTACCCCAACGGGGGCGCGACTCCTGCCGCGCCCCGAAAATCCACGCTAGGCGCGCTCCTGCTGGCGGGCCATCTCGGCCTCGAGCTCCTCGGTGAGGGAAAGCCACTCCTCCTCGGCCGCGGCCAGGCGCCGCTTCAGGTCAGCGTGCTCGGCGATGGCGTCGGAGGAAGCGTCCTCGTTCACGTAGAAGCCGGGGTCGGCCATGAGGGACAGGAGCTCTTCCATGCGCGCGTTGTCGCGCTCCATCTGCGCGTCCAGCTCGGCGATGCGCTTGCGGTGGTTCTTGAGCGCGGCGTAGGCGCGGTTGCGGGCCTCGGCCTCGCGGCGCTTCTGCTCCTTGGTCTTGGGCGCGCTCGCCTTGGGCGCCGTGAGCGGGGCGGCGGCCGGGGCCGGCGCGGCCGCGCGGTCGCGGCGCCGGTTGACGGTCACCGTCGTCTTGGCCCCCTTGGCGGGGCGACCCGCCGCGCCCTCGTCGAACACGTCGTCGACGAGCGACCGCTCGGCGGGCGCGGGCCCGTCCAGCTGGCCGGACTTGTACAGGTAGTAGTCGTAGTCGCCGTCGTAGCAGGTGATCTTGCCCGGCTTCACCTCCACGATGCGGTTGGCCACCGAGCGGATGAGGTGGCGGTCGTGGGTGATGAACAGGATGGTGCCCTCGAAGTGGCGCAGGGCCTGCTCCAGGATGTCGGCGCTCGCGATGTCGAGGTGGTTGGTCGGCTCGTCGAGGCACAAAAGCGGCTTGGGCGCCACGAGCATCTTGGCGAGCGCGAGCCGGCTCTTCTCGCCGCCGGAGAGCACGCCCACGCGCTTGTCCACCGCGTCCCCGCTGAAGAGGAACGCGCCCAGGAGCGTGCGCACCTGCGATATGGACCAGCCGGGCGCCACGTGGTCGAGCTCCTCGAACACGGTGTTGCCGGCGTGCAGCTCCTCGAGCTGGTGCTGGGCGTAGTAGGTCAGGCTCACGTTGACGCCGTAGTCGATGGTGCCGGCGTCGGGCGCCATCACCCCGGCGATCATCTTGAGCAGGGTGGACTTGCCCGCGCCGTTGGGGCCCACGAGCGCCACCTTGTCGCCGCGGTACATCGTGAAGTCCTGGCCGTCGTAGACCGTCTTCTCGCCGAAGCGCTTCACCAGGCCGCGGGCGCGCACCACCTCGTCGCCGGTGCGCGGCGGCTGCTGGAAGTTGAAGCGCACGGTCTTCCTCTCCTCGGGGATGACCGGCAGCGTCTCCTTGATCTTCTCGATGCGCCGCTCGCGCTCCTGGGCCTGCTTGGCCTTGGTGGCCTTGTAGCGGAAGCGGTCGACGAAGGCCTGGAGGTGCGCGATCTCCTCGAGCTGCTTGGCGCGCTCGGCCTTGAGGCGCTCGAGGCGCTCCTCGCGCGCGACGAGGTACTTGGAGTAGTTGCCCTTGTAGAGGTTGACCTGGCCGTTGTCGATCTCGGCCACGCGGTCGACCATGGCGTCCATGAAGGCGCGGTCGTGGCTGACCACGATGACGGTGCCCTCGTAGCCGCGCAGGAAGCCCTCGAGCCACTTGACCGACTCCAGGTCGAGGTGGTTGGTGGGCTCGTCGAGCAGCAGCACCTCGGGGTTGCGGATGAGCAGCTTCGCGAGCGCGATGCGCATCTGCCAGCCGCCGGAGAACTCGTCGGTGGAGCGCGCCATGTCCGCCTCGGCGAAGCCCAGGCCGAACAGCACGCTTCTCACCTTGGCCTCCAGCGAGTAGCCGCCCATCATCTCGTAGGCGTCCCGGGCCCGCCCCACGGCCGCCAGCTGCGCCTCGGTGGGGTCGCTGCCCAGCTCGGACTCCAGCTTGTGCAGGCGCTGCTCGGCCTCGAGCACCTCCACCTGGCTGGAGAGCACCTCCTCGAACACGGGCAGCCCGCCCATCTCGATGGCCTCCTGCTCGAGGTAGCCCACCCGGGCCCCCTTGGCGAACAGGATGCGCCCCTCGTCGGGGTCGTCCTCGCCCGAGATGATGTTCAGGAGCGTCGTCTTGCCCGCGCCGTTGGGCCCCACGAGCGCCAGGCGGTCGTACTCCTCCAGGCGGAAGGTGACGTCGTGGAACAGCTGGCGTCCGCCGTAGGACTTCGAGAGGTGCTCGGTTTGGAGGATCATGGCGCCCTAGCCTCTTCCTGGTCGGGCCCGCGCGGCGGCGCGGGGCCGCGGGCGTGGGCGCCCCGCGGGCGCGGGGCATAAGAAAGGCCCCTCCGTGGAGGGGCCTGCTGTTCATGGTGGTCGCTACAGGATTTGAACCTGTGACCCCCGCCGTGTGAAGGCGATGCTCTCCCGCTGAGCCAAGCGACCGGATGCGTCCTCAGGGCTGCTGCCCGATGACGTTCGATTATTCTAGCCTTCCCCCGCCGGCGGCGCAAGGGGTAAGTTTGTGGAGAAACGAAGGGGGCGGGCCGCCCGCCTCCCCGCCGCCGGCCCGCGTCCGTCGCGCCCGGCGCGCTTTTAGGCTAGAATAGCCGATGCGCCGCCGCGAGGCGGACGCGGGCCTGTAGCTCAATGGTGGAGCAGGGGACTCATAATCCCTTGGTTGTCGGTTCGAGCCCGGCCGGGCCTACCAGCGAAGACGAGGGGCGCCCCCAGGGGCGCCCCTCTTGCATGTATATGTGCGGACGCGGGCCGGGCGGCTAGTACACCATGCCCATGGCGGCGCGCACCTCGTCCAGGGTGGCGTCGGCGATCTCGTTGGCGCGGCGGTTGCCCTCGCGCAGGATCTCCTCGATGTAGCCCGGATCGGCCTCGAGCTCGGCGCGGCGGGCGCGGATGGGCGCCAGGTAGTCGTTGACGGCCTCGGTCACGTAGGTCTTGAGCGCGCCGGAGCCGGCGTCGGCGATCTCGGCGGCGATGGCCTGCTCGTCACGCCCGGTGCACAGCGCCGCCGTCGTCAGCAGGGCCGACACGCCGGGGCGCGCCTCCTTGTCGAAGGTGATGAGGCGCTCGGAGTCAGTCTTGGACTTCTTGATGAGCTTGGCCGTCTCCTCGGCGGTGGCCGACAGCGCGATGGCGTTGCCGTAGCTCTTCGACATCTTGCGGCCGTCCAGGCCGGGGATCTCCACCGCCTCGGTCAGAAGGCCGTGGGGCTCGGGGAAGACGCGGCCGTAGCGCTCGTTGAAGCGGCGCGCGATCTGGCGGGTCTGCTCGATGTGGGGCAGCTGGTCCTTGCCCACCGGCACGACGTTGCCCTTGCAGAACAGGATGTCGCAGGCCTGGTGCACCGGGTAGGTGAGCAGAAGCCCCGTGAGCGCGTGGCCCGACGCCTCCTGCTCGGACTTCACCGTGGGGTTGCGCAGGAGCTCGGCCTCGGTGACGAGCGAGAGGAACGGCAGCATGAGCTGGTTCAGGGCCGGCACGGCGGAATGGGTGAAGATGATGGTGCGCGCCGGGTCGATGCCGCAGGCCAGGTAGTCGATGACCATGTTGCGCACGTTGTCGGCGATGTGCTCGGTGGTGTCGCGGTCGGTGATGACCTGGTAGTCGGCGATGATGATGCGCGAGGTGACGCCGGCGTCCTGCAGGCGCACGCGCTCACGGATGGTGCCGAAGTAGTGGCCGAGGTGCAGGCGGCCGGTGGGGCGGTCGCCCGTGAGCATGACGTACTTCTCGGGGTGGACGGGAAGGTCCGCCTTGATCTCGTCGCTGATCTTCCTGCTCGCCTCAAAGGTATCGCTGGCCATGGCCCCTCCTCGTCGTCGGCGCGGCCCCTGCGGCCGCGCGGCATGAAAAAGGCCCGCCGCGAGCGCGACGGGCCTGGTCAATCGTGGTGCTCCGTGAAGGACTCGAACCTTCGACCTTGGGATTAAGAGTCCCCTGCTCTACCAACTAAGCTAACGGAGCACGTGTCTGCGCAAAGCGCCTTGCTATTGTAGGCGAACCCCCTTGAGGGCGCAAGCCTCAATTTCAAAAGCGCGCTGGGGTGGATGATGGGACTCGAACCCACGATCTCCAGAGCCACAATCTGGCGCCTTAGCCAACTAGGCCACACCCACCATTTTGCGCAAGGCGAAATTATAGGCCCTCGCCCCCGCTCGCGCAAGGGGCGTTCCCCAAATTATAAGAATCTCATCCGAATTGGCGATTGACCGGGTGAAAGCCCCGATCAAGGGGTATTATCAGAGGCTAGCGCGCCCAGATGGCGGCCCTTCCGGCCCCTCCCCTGCCCCGCGCCCCTCGCCGCCCGCGCCGCCGCGGCCGGGCGAACGCCCCCCTACTCCGAAGGAGCCCGCTCACCCATGGAACCCAAGTCTTCGTCGGACAAGCGCTTCGCGCTGCTCATCGACGCCGACAACGTATCGGCCAAGTACATCAAGCCCATCTTGAACGAGCTGTCGAAGTACGGCACCGTCACCATCAAGCGCATCTACGGCGACTGGACGCTCACCCTGCACGCCAAGTGGAAGGACGCCCTGCTGGAGAACTCGCTCACCCCCATCCAGCAGTTCGGCTACACCTACGGCAAGAACGCCACCGACTCGGCCATGATCATCGACGCCATGGACATCCTCTACGGCGACAACGTGGACGGGTTCTGCCTCGTGTCGTCCGACAGCGACTTCACGCGCCTGGCCAGCCGCCTGCGCGAGAGCGGGCGCACGGTCATCGGCATGGGCGAGAAGAAGACGCCCACCCCCTTCCGCCGCGCCTGCGACATCTTCACCACCCTCGAGCTTCTGCTCGACAGCCGCAAGGGCGACCGCGGCAACGGCAACGGCGCCCCGGCCATCAGCAAGGCCGAGGTGGAGCAGGCCGTCGTCGACATCATCACCGACAACCAGAACAACGGCAAGTCCACGGGGCTCGGCGAGGTGGGCAGCCGCCTGCAGAAGCGCTACCCCGACTTCGACGTGCGCAACTACGGGACGAACCTGCTCTCCAAGCTCCTCGACGAGTTCACGCGCGTGGTCATCACCAAGGACCGCAGCTCGGTGACGGTGGAGCTGGCCGACGGCCACCACGACGACGAGGCCGCGCCCGCGCCGGAGCCGGCCGCCGCCGAGGCCGCGCCCGCCGAGGAGGCCCCCGCGGCCGAGGACGCCGCCTCCCAGGACGGCGCCGCCCGCCGCTCGCGCCGCGGCCGCTCGGGGCGCCGCGTCAACGCCCGCACCCGCGACGAGGAGGCCGCGGCCGAGGAGGAGACCGTCGTGGAGGCCGTCGAGGAGGCGCTCGAGGCGATCGACGAGGCCGCGGCCGAGGCCGTCGCCGAGGAGGAGGCCGCGCCCGAGGATGCGCCCAAGCGCAAGCCGACCCGCCGCGGCCGGCGCGGGGGCCGGCGCCGCAGCGGAGGCGACGCCGCCGAGGCGCCGGTGCCCGAGGACGCCGCGCCCGCCGAGGAGGCCGCCCCGGCCGCCGAGCCCGAGCCCGAGGCGCAGCCCGCGCCCGCGGCCGACGAGGCCGCCCCGGCGCCCGCCAAGCCCAAGCGCGCCCGCAAGGCCCCGGCCAAGAAGGCAGCCGAGAAGAAGCCGGCCGCGGCGAAGAAGGACGACGCCCCCAAGCGCCCGGTGGGCCGCCCGCGCAAGGCGCAGCCCGCGTCCTCGCCCGAGGACTACATCGCCGAGCTCGTCCGCAAGGCCGGCGCCAAGGGCATCGGCGTCACCCAGCTGAGCAACGACGTGCGCGCCCGATTCAAGGACTTCAAGGTGCGCGACCTGGGCTTCCCCCAGATGCGCGCCTACCTCGAGGGCCAGCCCGGCTTCGCCGTCGAGAAGGAGGGGCGCACCTTCACCGTCCGCGCCCGCTAGCCGGCCGCGCCCTCAACCCCGCTCAAACCGTGAAGAGCCCGCGCCCCGACCCGGAGGCGCGGGCTCTTCCCTTACAATAAGGGTAATCATCGCCCGCACGGAAGCAACGAAAGGGGGAATCAGCCCGTGGCGACGCTCACCCTGTGCCTCCTGCTGCTCGCCGCCGTCCTCGTCTCCTCCGTCATCGACCAGATCGTCCCCAAGGTATCGCTGCCGCTCATCCAGATCGGCCTGGGGCTCGTCATCGCGCTGATCGCCTCCACCAACATCACCATCGCGCTCGACCCCGAGCTGTTCTTGGTGCTGTTCATCGCGCCCCTCCTCTACGACGAGGCGAAGAACGCCGACAAGGCGGCCCTGTGGGCCCACATCAAGCCGGTTCTCTCGCTCGCCATCGGGCTGGTGGTGGCCACCGCCCTCATCATCGGCTTCACCCTCAACCTCATCATCCCCTCCATCCCGCTGTTCGCCGCCTTCGCCCTGGGCGCGGCGCTCGGCCCCACCGACGCGGTGGCCGTCACGTCGCTATCCAAGGAGGTCAACATCCCCGCGCGCCAGAAGTCGGTGCTCAAAGGCGAGCTGCTCCTGAACGACGCGTCGGGCATCGTGTCGTTCCAGTTCGCCATCGCAGCGGGCGTGACCGGGTCGTTCTCGCTGCTCAACGCCACCGAGGTGTTCCTCCTCGAGTTCTTCGGCGGCCTGGCGGCGGGCGTGGTGCTCGGCCTCATCGGCAACTTCATCGTGCGCCGCGTGCGCGCCATCGGCGTGGAGAACACCACCTTCCACGTGCTGTTCGAGGTGTTCATCCCCTTCCTCGTGTACCTGATCTCCCAGGCGCTCCACGTGAGCGGCATCATCGCCGTGGTGGTGGCGGGGCTCATGAACGTCATCTCGCCGCGGATGATGGGGCCGTCGGTGTCGCGCATGAACATCGTGTCGTCGAGCGTGTGGCGGGTGCTGTCCTTCGCGCTCAACGGGGTGGTGTTCGTGCTCCTGGGCACGCAGCTGCCCAACGCCATGCGCCGCACCTGGGACGACGTGTCCATCTCCAACGGCACCCTCATCGCCTACGTGGTGGGGCTCACGTTCCTGCTGCTGGCCATCCGCTTCGCCTGGGTGCTCGCCATGGACTGGGTGCACGCGCGCCGCGGCGAGCGGCGCCGCTTCACCGCCCACGACGCCAAGATGGCGCTCGTCACGACGCTGTGCGGCGCGAAGGGCACCATCACGCTGTCCATCATGTTCACCATCCCCATGTACCTGTCCTACGCCACGGTCGACCACCCGGCCATCCGGTTCCCCCAGCGCGACCTGCTCATCTTCCTGGCCTGCGGCGTCATCGTGTGCACGCTGCTGCTGGCCACCTTCGTCGTGCCGCTGCTCTCGCCCAAGCCGGCCCGCAAGGAGTCGGAGCAGGAGGTGCATGACCGCGACACCGCCTGCTACATCGACATCCTGCGCGCGGTGATCGAGGAGCTCACGGCGCGGCAGACGCCGGAGAACCGCGGCGCCACCCGCGCCGTCATCCGGTCGTACAGCGACCGCATCGAGCAGATCAAGGAGAACAACGACATCGAGAGCGAGTCCGACGTGGGGCTGCGCCTCCAGGCCCTGGCCTGGGAGCGCGAGCGGGCGCTCGAGCTCATCGAGGAGGACGCCGTGGCGCCCGTGGTGGGCTACCAGTACCTCGGCCGCCTCGACCGCACCGAGCGGCTGCTGCGCCACAGCAGCGACCGCACGTCGTTCCAGCGCTACGTCCTGCGCCTGCGCGCGCTCCTGCGCCGCGGCCTGCACGCCTTCATCCGCGAGCTGCCGAGCGCCGCCACCCCCGCCCGGGCCGATGAGCTGCGCCAGCTCCAGCTCGACTGCGTGAACTACGCCATCGCGCTTCTGGAGATCACCCTGTCGGACAGCTCGGTACCCACCGAGGACGCCACGGCGCTTCTGCTCGAGTACCAGAACGCGCGCCTGACGCTCCAGGAGCAGCGCCCCACCATCACCACCGCCTTCAAGGTGGTGAACCGCGCCGAGGACGTGCGCCGGCTGGCCCTGAGGCTCGAGCTCGAGCAGATCCAGGCCAAGTACGAGGACGAGTGCCTCTCCCGCGAGGGCGCCAAGCGCATGCGCGAGAACGTCAACCTCATGCAGCTCGACCTGGAGGACAACGTCTAGCGCCCCTCCCGCGGGGCACGTCCGCGAGGGCTCACCTGCCCCGCCAGCACGCGCAAAAAGAGGGGGCGCCCCGCCGGGGCGCCCCCTCTCGCATTCGCGCGTCGCCGCGCGGGCTACATCTTCTCGGGCGCGCTCACGCCGAGCAGGCTGAGCGTCAGCGCCAGCACGATGCGGGTGGCGTCCACCAGCGCCAGGCGCGCGGTCTGCACCGCGGCGTCGTCCACCAGCACGTGGCAGTTGGTGTAGAACTGGTGGAACAGCGCCGCCAGGTCCTGGGCGTAGTGGGTCAGGCGGAACGGCGCGCGGTCGCGGGCGGCCAGCGCCACCAGGTTACCGAAGTCGGCCATCTTGCGCATGAGCGCCAGCTCCGACTCGTGGGTGAGCGGGCTGAGGTCGCAGTCCTCGGGGATGATGCGGGCGGCCAGCTCGCCCATGGTGATCTCGCCCGCCTCGGCGGCCGCAGCATCGGCCGGGTCGGCGGCCTTGCGCAGGATCGAGCAGATGCGCGCGTGGGCGTACTGCACGTAGTACACCGGGTTGGACGAGTCCTTCTTCTTGGCGGCCTCGATGTCGAAGTCGATGGGCTGGTCGGAGGAGCGCGACAGCATCAGGTAGCGCGTGGCGTCCACGCCCACCTCGTCGATGAGCTCCTCGAGCGTGACCATCTCGCCGGTGCGCTTGGACATGCGCACGGCCTCGCCGTCGCGGTAGAGGTTCACGAGCTGCCCGAGCACGATCTCGAGCGCGCCCGGCCAGCCCCACGCCTCGAGCATGCACTCGCAGCGCTTCACGTAGCCGTGGTGGTCGGCGCCCCAGATGTTGATGAGGTGGTCGAAGCCGCGCATCTTCTTGTCGTAGTGGTAGGCCACGTCCGACATGAAGTAGGTCATCTCGCCGTTGGCCTTGATCATGACGCGGTCCTTCTCGTCGCCGAGGGCCGACGAGCGGAACCAGATGGCGCCGTCCTCCTCCTTGACGTAGCCCTTGTCCTCCATGGCCTTGAGGGAGCGCGACACCGGGCTCTCACCGGTCTCGTCCTCGACGTAGAGGCTGCGCTCGCTGAACCAGCGGTCGAAGGTGGTGCCCATGCGGCTCATGACGCGGTGCTGCAGGTCGAGCATCTCCTGGTAGGCGATCTCGCGGAACGCGCTCATGCGCTCCTCGTCGGTCATGTCCTCGTACTTGCGGCCCTCGCGGTCGATGATGCCCTGGGCGATGTCGGCCACGTACGAGCCGCCGTAGCACTGCTCGGGCATCTCCACGTCATGGCCGAGCAGCTGCATATAGCGCACGGCCACGGAGTTGCCGAACACGTCCATCTGGGTGCCGTGGTCGTTGATGTAGAACTCCTCGTACACGTCGTAGCCGGCGTGCTCCATCACGCGCGCCATGGCGTCGCCCAGCGCCGCCCAGCGGCCGTGGCCCACGTGGAAGGGGCCGGTGGGGTTGGCCGAGACGTACTCCAGGTTGATCTTGCGCTCGCCCTCGGGGACGGTGCCGCGGCCGAAGTCCTCGGCCTCGGCGCGCACCTCGCGCACGACGCCCTGGAGCACGGCGTCGGACAGGCGGATGTTGATGAAGCCGGGGCCAGCGATCTCCACCGACGCGATGACTTCGTTGGTGGGGATGTGGTCGACGATGGCCTGGGCCACGTCGCGGGGGCTCTTCTTGGCGAGCTTGGCCGAGCGCATGGCGACGGTGGACGCCCAGTCGCCGTTGGCCTCGTCGCGCGGGCGCTCCAGCGCGGCGGCGGGGGCCTCGTCCATGACGAGCGTGCCGTCGGCGCGGGCCGCGGCGATGGCCTCGTCGATGATGTTCTCAAGCTGTTCGCGGATCTCCATGGTATGCGGTCTCTCCTTCGTCGGCTGAACGGCCCGCGACCTCGGGCGAGGCGGGGCGGGACACATGGGCCCGATTCTACCACCAAACGGCAGAACCGGCAGGTAGGGCATGAAAAAGGCGCACCCGGGAAGCCCCGGGTGCGCCTCGGTCAGGCACAGGCCTTGCTCAGGGGCCGCGCCCCCTCCCCTATCAGGAGAGGATCATCATGGCCGCGGTCAGGATGATCATGCAGACCACGCCCAGCACGACGAACAGCTTGGCGCCGAACTTCAGCCACGTGGTGTACTCGATCTTGGCCAGGGCCAAACCGCCCATGATGGCGCCGGAGGTCGGGGTGAACAGGTTCACCAGGCCGTTGCCGGCGGAGTAGATCATGATCATCGTCTCAACCGAGAAGTTCAGCTGGGACGCCAGGCCGCCCATGATGGGCATGGACACGGTGGCCATGCCGGACGACGAGGGGATCAGGAAGGACAGCACGATGTAGAGCAGGAAGGACAGCGGCGCGAAGATGATGGCCGACATGCCCGCCAGCGCGTTGGCCGCGTTGTCGAGGATCCACAGGTCCAGGCCGGTCTCGCCCATGAGCACCGTGATGGAGCGGGCGAGTGCGATGATGAGCACGACCGACATCATGTCGGCGGCGCCGTTGATGAAGGCCTTCACGAAGCGGGCCTCGGACAGGCCGCCGATGAGGCCGATGACGAGCGCCATCAGCAGGAACCAGGTGGAGGCCTCGTCGAAGTACCACTGGCCGAGCGGCAGGCCGGTGAGGAAGGCGGACCAGCCGTCGGTGACCTGCTCCTCGGCGACGGCCACGCCGTCGACGTTGCCGTCGAGGGCCAGCTCGGACTCGGTGGCCTCATCGTAGACGGCGGTGATGTCCTCGGCGGTGACGGGGGTCACGACCTCCTCGTAGGTGGCGCCGGCGTTGAAGAAGTCGACGTTGAGGTCCTCCCACGGGATGAAGGACACGATCATGATGACGAAGGTCAGCGCGAAGACGACGAGCGACCACTTCTGGCGGCCGGTCATCGCGGGGAGCTTGGCCGTGTCATCGGTCATCTCCTCCTGGGTGGACTCGTCCATGCCCCACTCCTGCATCATGTCCTGCTGCTCCTGCAGCGACAGGATGGTGGAGCCCTTGTCGGCCTTGACCTTCTTGGCGTACTTCATGACGAACACGATGGAGATGGCCAGGGTGACCAGCCACAGGATCACGCCGAGGCCCATGATGATGCCCTGGTTGATCTCGATGCCGGTGCCCGACAGCGAGTCGACGGCCACGCCGACGGCGAACGGGTTGACCGTGGAGCCCAGAACGCCGCAGCCGGCGCCGAGCAGCACGACGGCCGCGCCGGTCAGGCTGTCGAAGCCCGCGGCCACCATGGTGGCGGCCAGGAGCAGGTAGAACGGTACGGTCTCCTCGCACATGCCGTAGGTGGTGCCGCCGATGGAGAAGATGAACATCAGGATGGGAATGAGGACGAGCTCATTGCCATGCAGCTTCTTCACGAGCGCGGCGATGCCGGCGTCGAGGGCGCCCGTCTCGGTGACGATCCCCAGGAAGCCGCCGAGGATCAGGACGAACAGGCAGACGGGTAGTGCGTCGGTGAAACCCTTCACAGGTGCGGTGGTGATGTTGGCGAGCGTCGCGCCGGTCACGCCTTCGGTGCCGGTGGCGGCCATGATCATGGTGATGATCGCCAAGATCACCAGGATGATGAGCAGGATGGAGAACGACGATATGCTGCGCCGCTTGCGATCCTTCTTCTTCTCATCAGCTGTCATAGGTTACCCCTCCTTTTCAAGCTTTTCGGTTACAGATCCGGTGGGCTCGCCCTGCATCGGCGACGTCATGTGAGCAGGATGACCGTCGTCGATGGAGGGCGGGCGTCCCGGCCATGGGGGCCGGGGCGCCCAGGTGGTGCGATCGGGGGCTCGGGCGGCTCCCACGGCCGCCGGGCCCGGTGGGGCCTAGTCGGCCGTGATGACGGTGCCCGTCTCGCCCTTGAGGCCGGCGGCCGCACACTCGAGCGACGTGATGAGCGCCTTGCCCTGAGGGTAGGCCTCCAGGTACTCGATGCAGGCCTGGACCTTCGGCAGCATCGAGCCGGGCGCGAACTGGCCCTCCTCGATGTACTTGTTGGCCTCGGCGATGGTCATGGTGTCGATGGACTTCTGGTCGGGCGTGTTGAAGTTGATGGCCACCTTCTCGACGGCGGTGAGGATCACCAGCATGTCGGCCTTGAAGTCGGCGGCCAGCTTGGCGCTCGAGCGGTCCTTGTCGATGACCGCGGGCACGCCCTCGTAGGAGTCGTTGCGCTCGATCACCGGCACGCCGCCGCCACCGGCCGCGATGACGACGTAGCCGTCGTCCATGAGGTCCTTGATGGCGTCGAACTCGACGATGCGCTGGGGCTTGGGGCTCGCGACCACCATGCGCCAGCCGCGCCCGGCGTCCTCCTTGTAGGTGGCGCCGGTCTCGGCGGCCCGCTTCTGGGCCTCCTCCTCGGTGAGGAACGGGCCGACGGGCTTGGTCGGGTCGGCGAAGGCCGGGTCATCGGGGTAGACGACGGTCTGGGTGATGACCGACGCCGTGGAGCGCATGATGGAGCGGCGCTTCAGCTCGTTCAGGATGGCCTGGGACAGCTGGTAGCCGATGTAGCCCTGGGACATGGCCCCGCACTCGGGGAACGGCATGTCCGGGGTCTTGCCGTCGTGGTCGTGGGCGTAGTCGAACGCGTTGTTGATCATGCCGACCTGGGGGCCGTTGCCGTGGGAGACCACGACGTTGATGCCCTCGGCGATCATGTCGACGATGTGGACGGCGGTGCCCTCGACCAGCTTCAGCTGCTCTTGGGGGGTGTTGCCCAGGGCGTTGCCGCCGAGGGCGATGACGACGCTCTTGCCGTCGCCTTTCTGATATGCCATGGTTGATCACCACTCTTAGGGTCTCGGGGCGGGAAAGGGGACGCAGCGGCCCAGGGGAGGCGCTCGGCCTCCCCCTTTGCGGGCCCCGAGGGGCCCGCGCGGGCTGATGCGGGAGTCTTAGGCGGGGTTAGCGCAGGGTCGCGTACATGATCGCCTTGATGGTGTGCATGCGGTTCTCGGCCTCGTCGAAGACCTTGGACTGGGCGGACTCGAACACCTCGTCGGTGACCTCCATCTCCTCCAGGCCGAACTTCTCATGGACGTCCTCGCCGATGGTGGTCTGGGTGTCGTGGAAGGAGGGCAGGCAGTGCATGAAGATGGCGTCCTTGTGGGCGAGGCCCATGAGCTCGCTGTTCACCTGGAAGGGCTTGAGCAGCTTGATGCGCTCGGCCCACAGCTCGGCCGGCTCGCCCATGGACACCCAGATGTCGGTGTAGAGCACGTCGGCGTCCTTCGCGGCCTCCTTGGCGTCATCGGTGAAGGTGATGGTGGCGCCGGTCTGGGCGGCGATCTCCTTGCAGGTCTCGATCAGCTCGGGCTCGGGCATGAGCTCCTTCGGGCCGCAACCCACGAAGTGCATGCCCATCTTGGCGCCGAGCACCATGAGGGAGTTGCCCATGTTGTTGCGCAGGTCGCCGAAGAAGACGAACTTCAGGCCCTTGACGCCCATCGGGAAGTTCTCCTCGATGGTCAGCAGGTCGGCGATCATCTGCGTGGGGTGGAACTTGTCGGTGAGGCCGTTCCACACCGGCACGCCGGACACCTTCGCCAGCTCCTCGACGAGGTCCTGGGAGAAGCCGCGGTACTCAATGCCGTCGTAGAAGCGGCCGAGGACGCGGCCGGTGTCCTCGATGGACTCCTTCTTGCCCATCTGGGAGCTGCCGGGATCGAGGTAGGTGACGCCCATGCCCAGGTCGTAGCCGGCAACCTCGAAGGAGCAGCGGGTACGGGTGGAGGTCTTCTCGAAGAGCAGGACGATGTTCTTGCCCTCGAGGTAGCGGTGCGGCACGCCGTTGCGCTTCAGGTTCTTGAACGTCTTGGCCACGTCGACGAGGTACTGGATCTCGTCGGGGGTGAAGTCGAGGATCTTGGTGAAGCTGCGGCCGGAGAGGTTGACGGGCATAATGCGCTTCCTTTCATAGGAGGGGTACGGGGGGCCGGGCGCGGGGCCCGGCGCAAAACCAAAAGCCGGGACCGGCGGCCGGAAGGCCGGCCGACGATCCCGGGGGATGGGGTGCTACTCAGCGTCGCGCCAGAGGGGCATCGACATGCAGCGCGGGCCGCCACGGCCGCGGGACAGCTCGGCGGAGGGCATCTGCAGGACGTTGATGCCGGCCTCCTCGAGCACCGCGTTGGTGACGTCGTTGCGCTCGTAGACGACCACGGTACCGGGGCGGATGCACAGGGTGTTGGAACCGTCGTTCCACTGCTCGCGCTCGGCCGCGATGCGGTCGCCGCCGCCGCAGGGGATCAGGGTGACGGGGCGCCCGACGTACTCGGTGAGGATCTCCTCGAGGGTCTCGTTGCGCTCGCGAACCTTGATGCCGCCCTTGCCGTCCGACTTGATCTCGAACACCGTCAGCGGGCCCATGATGCCGGGATGGATGGTGAACTTGTCATAGTCGATCTGGGTGAACACCGTGTCGAGGTGCATGAAGGCGCGGGAGTTCGGGATGTTGAAGGCCAGGATCGTCTCGATGGGGGAATCGGACTCGAAGATGTTCTTCGCGATCTGGTCGATGGCATCCGGCTCGGTGCGCTGGGAGATGCCGATGGCGAGCACCTTGTCGTTGATGTTGAGGATGTCGCCGCCCTCGATGTGGAAGGTGTTGTAGCGGCTGTAGTACTCCGGCACGTCCTGGAGGTCCGGATGGTACTTGAAGATGTACTCGCCGTAGATGGTCTCGCGGTTGCGGGTCTCGGAGTACATGCGGTTGATGGACACGCCGTTGCCGATCATCGCGAACGGGTCGCGGGTGAAGTACAGGTTCGGCATCGGGGCGCACACCAGCTTGGAGGCGTCGCTGACGAGGTCGACCAGGGAGTTGGACTTGTCGGTGTGCAGCTCCTGCAGGTTGATGCCCGCCATCGTCTTGAGCACGAGCTCCTTGTTGGTGGGATAGTTGTCGTTCAGGTAGTCGTAGATGATCTTCTGGTAGCGATCGGTGCGGATGCCCGCCTCGAAGATCCACTGCTTGAGGAACTTCTCGCGAAGCTCGGGGTACAGGTCGAGCACCTCGGCCATCAGGTCCTCGAGGTAGACGACCTCGACGCCCTCGTCACGCAGGATCTTGGCGAACGCGTCGTGCTCCTCCTGGGCGACCTTCAGGAACGGGATGTCGTCGAAGAGCAGTTCCTCCAGGGTGTTCGGCGTGAGGTTGAGCAGCTCGTCACCCGGTCGGTGCAGCAGAACTTTCTTTAGGGGCATGATCTCGCTAGGGACGTTCACACCAGCCATAAAGAGCCCTCCTATCCATGTGTCTTGTGGGTTTCCTTGTCGCCTCGGCGCCGCGCCCCGGCGTCCCGCGGCCGCGCCTCAGCACGTCCTACGATGACACCGGAGGGTGATCGGGACAATCACGGCGATCATTGCCTTGACAACTTGGAACTCCCGCGACACCGCCGCGTTACCGGGCGGAGGCGGGAGGTCGCAGGGTGCGGGCGGCGGTTCGCCGGTGCTTGCCACGGGTGCGGCCCCTCGGCCTTGTGCCGCCCATTCTAGAGGGCCCATCGGCCATTAGATATGTGCATGGTGAACAACACTTAAAAGATCATTTGTGTATAATTGCCATATCATTCCTCCTCCCCCTCATGGAGGAAAAGATTCGTCAACGGTTGGTAAACGAAGGCGAAAGGATGTTGCCCATGCAGTTCCCCCTCGATATGCTCACGGGATACTTCCTCGACCAGGGCATCACCGTGGTCAAGGAGCCCCAGCATCCCCGCGCCCTGTTCTCGTGGGTGTCCGCCTTCCTCGACCAGGAGGCGCCCGCCGTCGCGGAGGGCGAGGACGACACCCTGCGCTTCATGGGCCCGCGCGCCCTCGCCGAGCTGCGCGAGGCCGGCACCCCCGGCCGGCGCGTGGTGGTCTTGGGCCCGCGCGACCCGGTGCCCGAGGTGCTCGCCGCCGGCAACGACGACGTCTACGTCCGCAGCGCCCTTTCCCCCGAGCTGCTGGCCGACCGGGTCCAGCGCCACCTCATGCGCGTCGTCCAGTGGAACGACCAGATGAGCGCCATGCTGGAAGAGGGCTGCATCAACCAGGACCTGCTCAAGGCCTCCGAGCCGGTGCTCGGGTGCTTCGTGGCGCTGTCCGACTCCACGTTCTCCTACATCGCCCACACGCCCAACATAGCGCCGATCGACGAGCGCACCGCCTACCTGGTCAAGAACGGCTGCTACAGCCCCGACACCATCCGGGTGGCGCGCGAGCACGGGCTCATGCGCACCTGGGAGCACCAGGAGTGGACGGCCGTGCACAACGCGCCCACGGCGCTGTGCCCCTACCCCACCCTCGACCGCGTCATCCACCAGCGCGGCAGCTACGCCGCCCACCTGGTCATGGTGTCGCCCTCCGAGATATCCACCTCGCAGCTGTTCCTGTTCAACCTGCTGGCCAAGAAGGTGGAGGCGTGCCTGGAGCGCCACTGGCGCCTGGAGAACCCGCTCGAGCAGAGCTACTCCTACTTCCTGCGCGAGCTCCTGACCGGCAACGTCTACGACGAGCCCCAGCTGGCCGAGCACGCCAAGCTGCACGGGCTGCCGCTCACGGGGCTGTTCGAGCTGTGCGTGTCCGACAACACCTGGCGCGCCGGGTCGCCCAACTACTTCGCCAAGAAGGTGCTCGAGAGCGAGCCGTCGTGCAAGGTGGCCATCAACGGCCAGCGCGTGGCCGTGCTCCTGTGCGCGCCCGACGAGCGGCGCGGGCGCATCGCCGCGATGGAGGAAGAGGTGTTCAGCCTGGCGCACCGCATGCGGGTGGAAGTGGGCGTCTCCGAGAAGTTCGAGCGGCTCGACGAGGCGGCGCTGGCGCTGGAGAAGGCGCGCATCGCGCTCAAGTACGGGCGGCGCAAGTCGCGGCGCTACCTGGCCTTCGACGAGCCGGGGACGGGCACCGAGGACGTGTTCCGCTTCCGCCGGTACTTCCCCTACTTCGCCACCGACCCCTTCGCCCGGTCCGAGAAGTTCGTGGCGCGGCTCCTGGCATCCCCCAACCCGCTCTCCGCCCTGCGCGCCGCCGATCGGGAGCGCGGCACCAACGACCTGGAGATCCTGCGCGTCTACCTGCACAGCGAGGGGCGCGTCAACGTGGTGTGCGACCTCATGCACATGCACCGCAACACAGTGACCTACCGCCTGGAGAAGATACGGCGGCTCGTGGGCGGCAGCCTGGACGACCCCGACCTGCGGATGTACCTGCGCGTGCTCTACCTGCTGACCGAGTAGCGCGCCCGCCGCGCGCGGGCGCGGACAACGGGGACGTAGGATGTTGTCCCGCGCCCGCGTGCCGGGGCCCGGGGCGCCGGGGCGCCGGGCGGCTTTCCCGCCGGGGGCGGGCGGGCGCTGCGCTATAATGGCCGTCACGCGCCCATGGCTCAACGGATAGAGCAACGGACTTCTAATCCGTAGGTTGCAGGTTCGAATCCTGCTGGGCGCGCCATCCGCCGCAGCGGCCGGGCCGGGACTCCCCGCCCGGCCTTCTCTCTTACGGGGCCTTAAGGATCGGCAACCGTTGCGCAACAAGATGAGCAGGCGGCTCGTCGTTTCCGGGCGCGGCCCCTTACACTGGGTCGGTGATCGCAAAGGAGAAGAGCCTATGAACTACCTGCAAGACCACACCCTGTACTACAAGAAGAGCTGCCCGTTCTGCGTGAAGGTGCTGCGGTTCATGGACGCCAACGGCCTGACCATGGACAAGCGCGACACCCTGCAGCCGGGCAACCAGGAAGACCTCGTGCGCATCGGCGGCAAGAAGCAGGTCCCGTGCCTGGTCGTGAACGGCCGGGCGCTCTACGAGTCCGACGACATCATCGCCTACCTGCGCGACAAGATCCCCGCAGCCTAGGAAGGGGCGGAGGGCGACGGCCCTCCCCTCCCCCACGAGACCGAGGCGCCCCGCGCGCCCCTGACATGAGGCGGCCCCCGTCGGATGACGGGGGCCGCGCTTGCGTCTTATGGAGCGGGCGACGGGAGTCGAACCCGCCTCAGCAGCTTGGAAGGCTGCGGTTCTACCGATGAACTACGCCCGCAGGGCGAGGGAGATTATACCCCATTCGCCCCGCCCCGCGCCCACGATCTTCGCCGGCGTCCAAGGCCGTCAGGACGCGGCCCCCTAAAGCACCTGCGATTCGCGGGGTGTTCATGCGGGGACGAGGCTTGAGAATCTACGGCGAGACTATGCGACCCTGGAAGTCTTCTAACGGCCGCGATGCTTTTGCTTGCGCTTCTCCGTCCGCTTGGCGAACTGCTCGCGCTTGTGCTCTTCCTTCCGTTGCCGGGACGAGGTCTTGCCGGCCTCTGCAGTCGCCTCGCGTTGCTCTGCGAGGGTCTGCTGCGCCTTGGTTCCGCGCCAGGCGTCCGACCGCATCTCCTTCTCGATCATGCGGCGGAGCCTCTTGGGGTTGATGCGCTTGGCCTCCCGGGTCTCGATTTGGACCTCGTGCGTGAAGCGCAGGTCGTTCCAATGGTCGCGGATGAAGTCGAACACCTCGGGTGTGGTGGGCTCCGCGCCGAAGACGTGCCTCGCCACGCTGTAGCTGCCGCCGTCCTCCACCTCGACGAGGCCGATCCAGAACGGCTCCTTAAAGCGCACGGTGAGTTTGCACAGGCTCATCGCTGTTCCTCCTTTATGTCGGTGACGAACCTGAAGGAGGGACAACCAAGGAGGCAGGTTACTGACGGCTCGTCGCAAGAGCGCGGCCGCACCCCGACTACCCGACGGGGTCGTGTTTTTACCTTCGGGGAGAGTATATCGCAAGGGGAATGAAAAACCCTCCGACTCAAAGGCCGGGAGCTTCACCTCTCTCCGTTGCGCCGATGTTCTGCCTTCGGGAACGCATGGCTCCAAGGTGATGGCGTGCGGAACGGACAACGGGACAACGGGGACGAACGGGACAACGGGGACGTAGGGTGTTGTCCTCGCTGGATGTTGTCCTCACTAGCGGCGCAATGGTATGCTCGCCTCTCCTTGGCAATCGAGCGATGGGAGGGACGATGGTCAGGACGTCGAGATCGCGCCGTGAGAGCGAGGCGGGAATCTACCATGTCGTGTCGCGCGGGGTCGGCCGCCAGCTCATCTTCGAGGACGACGGCGACCGCCAGTGCTATCTCGACCTGCTCCAACGGGAGGTCGAGGGCCACGGCGGATCCGTCCTCGCCTGGTGCCTCATGGGCAACCATACACATCTTCTGCTGAAGATGGGACTCGCCGACCTGTCGGAGTCCATGCGCCTCGTCAACTCGGCCTACGCGCTCCGCTTCAACAAGAGGCACGGGAGGGTCGGCCACCTCATGCAGGGCAGGTTCAAGAGCGAGCCGGTGGATACGGACGAGTACCTCCTGACCGTAATCCGCTACATCCACCAGAATCCGGAGAAGGCCGGCATCGGCGCCGCGGCGTCCTATCCCTGGAGCAGCTACCGCGAGTATGCAGGCGAGCCCGCCGTGGCCGACACCTCTCTCGTGCTCGAGATGCTCGGGGGCGTCTCGGGATTCAAGCGCTTCCATGAGGCAAGTGACGCATCCGCGCCCTGCGTAGACGAGAACCGCGGACGTCGGGTGCTGGACGACGACAGCGCGCTGGAAGCCGCGCGCCTGCTGCTCGCGCCGACTCGCGTCGAGGAGGTGGCCGCCCTCCCTAGGGAACGGCGCGACGAGGCCCTCTGCCGGCTCAAGGCGGCGGGGCTCTCGGTGAGGCAGGTCGAGCGCCTGACGGGCGTGTCGAAGAGCGTCGTCGCGAAGGCGCGGGCGAAGGCGGGACAATAGCCTACGTCCCCGTTGTCCCGTTCGTCCCCGTTGTCCCGTTGTCCGTTGTCCCGTCCAGCATGGCCAGGATGCGCCCCTTTCCCCCTCCCCTGCCGGCGGCGCGGATCAACGCAGGCCGGGGTCGAGGAAGTAGCCCTCCCTCGAGAAGCGCTTGCGGAAGGTGAGCAGGCTTATCATCACGATGGCCAGCGTGGTGGCGGCCGACATCATGAGCAGAACCACGATCTGGTACTTCGCCGCCACCACCGGGTCGGCGCCGGCGAGGATCTGCCCGCTCATCATGCCCGGTATCTGCACGATGCCGGCGGCGCACATGGTGGCCAGCGTGGGTAGGATCCCCGCGCCCACCGCCGCCTTGATGGAGGGGAAGGCCGCCTCGCGCGGCGTGGCCCCCAGGGCGACGAGCGCGAACATCTCGTCGGAGCGGGCGTCCAGATCGGCGAAGAGCCGGTCGACGGCCACGGCCGTGGCCGACATGGTGTTGCCCAGCGCCATGCCGGCGATGGGCACCAGCTGCCGGGCGCTGTACCACGGGTCAGGCTGGACGACCCCCTCCACCACGATGAACGCGATGGTCATGGACGACGCGAGCAGCGTCGCGAAGACCGGCAGCCACAGGCCGCCGACCTGGTTGCGCACGCGGCTCACCGCGATCTGCGCGGCGCACAGCGTCATGGCCAGCAGCACCAGCGCCACGAGCCACCAGGTCTGGTAGCGGAACAGGTAGACGAGCAGGAACCCCATGGCCAGCAGCTGGACGAAGGCGCGCACGGCCGCCACGGCGATGCTCTTCTCCTGGCCGAGCTCCAGCTTCCACGACACGAAGCCGGCCACCAGCATGAGGGCGCTGGCGGCGAAGAGCTGGGGGTAGCCGATGTCGATGACGCCGCCGTCCATCACGCGTCTCCTTCCGCGCCGAGCCCGGGGCGCAGCCGGCCGCCCTCCAGGCGGAAGACGCCCCGCGCGAAGCCGTCAGGCGGCCGATGGCGGATGCGCAGGCACGTCGCCCCCTCGGCCGCGACGGAGGCCGTGAGCGCGCCCACCGCCCGCGCCGACTCGTCGTCGAGCGCGGCGTCTACCTCGTCGAGCAGCAGCACCGGGGGCCGGGTGGCGAAGGCGCGCAGGAGCGCCACGCGGGCCGCCTGGCCGCCCGAGAGCCGCGCGGCGTCCCGGTCGAGGGGCACGTCGAGGAGCGCCGCGTCCATCAGCTGCGCGAGCTGGGCGTCGGAGGGCGCGGGACGGCCCCGGTTCACCTTGAGCGCCCAGGGAACCAGCAGGTTGTCGCGGACGGTGCCGGGGACGAGCGACGCCCGCTGCGGCACCAGGCAGACGCGCCGGCGCCACTCCTGGCACGTGAGGGCGTTGCCCTCCGTGCCGTCCAGCAGCAGCCGGCCGGCCGCGAGCGGCATCATCCGGGCGCAGGCCCGCAGGAGCATGGACTTCCCCGCGCCCGAGGGGCCGGTGAGGTCGTAGACGGCCCCGGCCTCCAGGCCGAAGGACACGCCCGCGAGCCGCACGGGCGCGCCGTCTCCCCCGCCGACGTAGGCGACGCTCAGGTCACAGGCCTCGAAAAGCGGCATAGGGACTCCTTCCCACGAGGCGGTGCCGGCCGGGCTGGCGCGCCGCCTCATCGCTCGCGCCCGCCTTCCTCCGGCGGCGCCGCCTCCCACGTCCGCCCAGTTTAGCAGAGCCCCGCGCCGCGCGCCCCGGGGCGGAAGTCTGCTAAGCTGTCACGCACGATGCCGAGTGAGGAGGGGCCATGGACAAGAGCCGACGGAAAGAGCTGATCGAGGCGTACCGGAACCGCCGCCCGGAGATGGGCGTCATCGCGCTGCGCTGCCGCGAGACGGGCGACTCGTTCCTCGGCGCCTCGCGGGACGTGCCCGCCGACTTCAACAGCGCCCGCGCGAAGCTCGAGCTGGGCGGCCACCCCAACCGCCAGCTGAGCGCGCTGTGGGAGCGCTACGGCGAGGACGGGTTCGACTTCGTCGTCCTGGAGACGCTCGAGTGCGAGGACCCGGACAAGGACTACGGCCCCGACCTGGAGGCCCTGCGCGAGCTCTGCCTGGCCGCCGACCCCCGCGCCCAGAAGATCTGGCGCTGACGCCCCTCCCCCGACTGCGCGGCCGGCAGCCGCCGGCCCGCGCGGCGCCCACGCCCCCGCCAGGCCCGCGCGCCCGCGCGGCCGCGATCGCGCCGCGCGCCGCCCGCCTGGGGAAACAGGCGCGAAACCCGTCGAAAAGACCTCAGTAACAATTGCCCGATCCGCCGCCGGGGCGCCCGCGGAAGCCTTAGCGTTGCCTCCCGAAGAAGACTACGAGGAGGTGGAGGGCCGTGGCGAGGCGCGCGCGGATCATCGTGGTGGGATGCAGCACGTTCGGGGCCGGCGTGGCCCTGGCCCTGTCGGCCGGGGGCGGCGACGTCATAGCGGTCGACATGCAGGAGGACGCCCTCGACGAGCTGGGCCCCGACTTCGACGGCGAGACGTTCACCGGGGACGGGAGGAGCGCCCAGGCGCTGGAGGAGTGCGGCGTCCGCGAGGCCACGCACCTGGTGGCCGCCACCGGCGACGACGCCACCAACCTCCTCATCGCCGAGCTCGCCAGCGAGGTGTTCGGAGTCCGCCACGTGCTGCCGCTCGTGGAGGACGAGGCCCTCGTGCAGATCCTCGAGGACCGGGGCATCTCCCCCATCTGCCCCCACCGCGTCTGCGAGGAGGAGTTCTTCAGCCTCACCGGGCTTGCGCGGGGAGGCGAGGGGCGATGAGGGTGGTCATCGTGGGCGGGCGCGCCCGGACCGACTACCTCATGGGCGCCCTGGCCGAGACGGCCGACACCGTGGTGGTCATCCACGACGATCGCCGCTTCTGCGAGTACCTCTCGAGCCGCCACGAGGGAACGGTGATCTGGGGCGACGGGATGAAGCTTTCCGTCCTGGAGGACGCGGGCGTGGCCGGCTTCGACGCCATCGTGGCCCTCACCGGCCTCGACGCCGACAACCTGGCCATCTGCCAGATCGCCAAGCGCTTCCTGGGCATCCGGCTCCAGCTGTGCATCGTGTCCAACCCCGAGAACACGCGGATCTTCCGCCAGCTGGGCGTCACGGCGGCCATCAGCGCCACGGCCACCGTGGCCCAGGCCATCCGCTCCGCCATGGATCCGGCCGCCTGGGAGGCCCCAGAGGGCGCCGGCCCCAACGCGGGCGCGCCCGCCGACGCCGACGATGGCGGTGAGCCCTCGATCCGCTCGATCCTCGGATCCTGGCACCGCATCGGCAAAGACCGGGCGTAGCGCCATGGCGCGCCCCGGCAACACGACGGCCCTGCCGGCCCTCGTCCTCGGCAAGCCGGAGGGAGGCCGCCCGCGGTGCCTCCCCCTCCTCGCCCGCTACCTCGGCGTCGCCGCCATGTTCGTCGGCATGGCGGGCCTCGTCCCGCTGGCGGTGATCCCCGCCTACCCCGACGAGGCGTCCCTCGCGCCGTGCTTCATCTTCCCGGGCCTCGGCGCCGCCGTCGCGGGCTACCTCGTGTACTTCGCCTCGCCCCGCCCCGACCCCGGCGCGCGCCTCTCGCGGAGGCAGGCCGCCGCCTGCACGGTGCTCGTCTGGCTCTTCGCCATCGCCGTCTACGCGCTGCCCTACCTGGCCGCCGGGATGCTCTCCCCCGCCCAGGCGCTGTTCGAGTCGACGAGCGGGCTGACCACCACCGGCCTGAGCGTCGTCGACGTCGACAGCTGCCCCGCCATCTTCCTGTTTCACCGCAGCCTGACCTGCTACCTCGGCGGCGTCGGCCTGGTGCTGATCCTCACCTGCCTGGTCACCCAGACGGGCGGGTTGGGGGTCTACAACGCCGAGGGCCACACCGACCACCTGCTGCCGAGCGCCGCCAAGACCGCCCGCATGATCCTGCTCATCTACAACGGGCTCATCATCGGCGGGGCGGTGGCGTACTGGCTGGCCGGCATGACCCCCTTCGACGCCCTCAACATATCCATGTGCGCCGTGCCCACGGGCGGGTTCGCCACCCACGGGGACAGCATCGCCTACTGGGACAGCCCCGCCATAGAGGTCATCACCATCGTGCTCATGCTGGCCGGCGGGACGAACTTCCTGCTGCTGTTCCTGCTGCTGAGGGGCCGGCTCAAGGCGTTTGCCACCCACATCGAGACGCCGATGCTCTTCGGCATATCCGCGCTCGCCGCCCTGGTGCTGGCGGGGTTCTTCCTGGCGGAGGGGATCAGCGGAGACGTCGGCGCGGCGCTGCGCCAGGGCGCCTTCCAGGCCGTGTCGGTGCTGACGTCCACGGGGTTCCAGACCATCCCCTCCTTCGCCGCGCTGGGCCCGGCGCCGCTGTTCGTGATCCTTTTGCTCATGCTCGTGGGCGCCGAGGCGCGCTCCACCTCGGGCGGCATCAAGCTCTACCGCGTGGCCGTCGCCAGCCTGGGCCTCGGCCACGACCTGCGCCGGCGCTACGGGAACCGGCGCCACGTGACCAGCGTCAAGGTGAACCGCTTCGGCCGGCGCTCGGCGCTCTCCGACGACGACGTGGCCGAGGCCCAGACGTTCGTCGCGCTGTACCTGCTGGTGCTCGGCGGGGGCGCGTTCCTGCTCATCCTGTGCGGCGCCAGCCTCCAGGAGGGCGTCTTCGACTTCGCGTCGTGCCTGGGCAGCACCGGGGTCGGCACCGGCTTCCTCGGCGCCGAGAGCGCCCCGGCGCCGCTTCTGATAGGATCCGCCGGCATGCTCTTGGGCCGTCTCGAGATCATCCCCCTGTTCCTGGGAATCGAGGGCCTTGTGTCCCTCATCCGGAGAGGAGCCAGCCATGGCCGCTAGCGCCACGTCCCGAAAGCCGCGGCTCGCCGCCCCCGCGCGGCGCCTCGTCCGCGACGCGATCGTCCTCGCCCTGCTCTACGCCGCCGGCCTGGCCGCCGTATGGGGGCTCTCCCTCCTGGGGGTGAGCACGCTCACGGTCTTCCCCGTCTTCGTCCTGGGGGTGCTCATCGCCAGCCTCGAGACCGACTCGGGCCTGTGCGGCGCCGTCCTCGGCGTGGCCTACCTGCTGTCCTACGACTTCCTGTTCACCGCGCCCGTCATGGAGCTGAAGGTGCTGAGCCGCACCGACGTGGTGGCGCTGGCCGTCTTCCTGGCCGTGGCACTCATCATGGGCGTCATCACCCACCGGATGAGCCGGCAGCTGCAGGAGGCCGAGCGGCTGTCGCGGGCCCTCGGCCAGCTGGGCCGGCTCGCCACCGGGCTCTACGAGAGCGCCACCCCGCAGGAGGCCTGCCGCGTCGCGCGCGACTTCCTGGCGCCGGCCCTCGGCCGCGACGTCGCCATCACCCTGGGAGAGCCGGGGCCCGACCAGCCCGCCGCGGCCCGCGAGTGCTTCGAGCAGCGCTCCCCGACCGGCTACGGCGAGCCGGGCGGCGAGGGCAGGGAGAAGTACCTGCCCCTGGGCATGAAGGGGCGCGTCCTGGGGGTCGTGGCCGTCGACTGCTCGGCCGGGGATGTGGGCAGCGCCAGCCTGGCGCTCATATCCCTGGTGACGGCCCAGGTCATGACGGCCCTCGAGCGCAACGAGCTGGCCGAGGGCCGCGAGGAGGGCTAGCCGCCGGCGCCCGGCGCGCGCGGACAACGGCGAGCGGACAACATCCTACGTCCCCGTTGTCCCCCCGTTGTCCACGTTCGTGGTGATGACGAAGGCGTCCTTGCCCGCGACGAGGTCGCGCAGGTCGTCGTAGGCGCTCCCCGGGATGGGCGCGTAGCGGTTGATCCAGACGTAGCGGCTCCAGAACGCCCAGCGCTCGCCCGGCGTCTCGTAGGGGAAGAAGCCGCCGGAGTACATGTCGCAAAAGCCGTGGCGCCGCGCGAAGTCGCCGAAGTAGCGCTCGAAGCGCTCGCCCGAGTAGGCGAGGCCGGCCGCCGTGGAGAGCCCCGCGCCGGCGCCGACCACGACCGCCTCGGCCGCCGCGAGCTCCTCGGCCAGCCGCGCCGCCCTTCCCGCCGTGCTCATAGCCACGCCACCCGGTTCGGGTAGAGCCCGCGGGGGTCGGCGTCGGTGCTCTCGGGCACGCCGACCACCAGGTGGACCTGCGCCTCGTAGTCGTCCGGGATGCCCGCGCGCGCCGCGAGGCCCCGGCCCGCGTCGGTCGCGAAGGTGCGCGCGGCGCGGCTGACGACGCAGCTCCCCAGCCCGAGCGACCACGCGGCGTTCATCATGTTCGCGACGCACACGCCCGCGTCGAGCGGCGCGTAGGACCAGCCCCGCGGCGTGAACACCGTGATGACCACGGGCGCGTCGTAGAAGGCGTTTCGCCGCCCGGCCATGCACGCCGTCGAGGGCTGCGCGCTCGAGACGGGGTAGTAGCCCTCGTCGTACAGGTCGTTCGATATGCGGCCGAGCATGAGGTTCGCCTCCACGTCCTGGCTGACGAGGAGGATCGGTGCCTGGCACCCGCCGGCGTTGGCCGCGCGCAGGCCCACGTCGACGATGACGTCCAGGCACCCGGGGTCGACGGGCTCGTCCCGGAAGCGGCGTATGGTGCGCCGATCCAGGAGCGTGCCTATGGTCTCGTTGGGAGCCTCGGCGACGTGGGGAGGATTCCCGATGCCCCTCCTCGGGAACCCCCCTTCCAGCGTCGGCCCCTCGTTGGGCTGGTTCATGCGGCTAGCCCTCCGGGAAGAAGAAGCCCGTCGTCATGTCCAGGTAGTTCTGGCCCGCGTAGGCGGGGTAGGCCCCCTCGACGGCGGCCTTGAACGCGGCGGCGTCGGCGCTTCGGGCCGCGATGGCCTTCAGGTCCTCGAGGTAGTCGATCTTGGCCTGCACGTCCTTCAGGTCCTCCGGCGTGTAGTGGCTCGTGAGCACGAGGTCGACGCCGTCGGCCAGGTAGCCCTCAAGCTGCGCGATGATCGCGTCGGCGTGGGCGGCGCCCGCCACGATGGAGTGGCAGTCGTGCCCGAGCATGTGCATGTACACGGCGCCCAGCGCGGGGATCTCGACGTCGAACGCCTCGTCGTTGGGCAGGACGTTCACGGTGATGCCGGCGATCTCAACGGGGCCCGCCCCGAGCACGTTCGTGACTGCGGGGACCGCGCTGTCGAACGCGTCGCCGAAGGCGGCGGCGAAGCCGTCGATGAGCGCCTTGCCGCCGCCCTCGTGACCGTAGGCGTCGGCCGAGGCCGTCGCGTAGACCGGCGTGCCGGGCAGGAAGCTGGCGCCGGCCATGTGGTAGGCGGCCAGGATGCCCTCGACCTCGACGCCCGCGTCGGCCAGGTACCGCGTGAGCTCCTCGATGTTCTCGAAGAAGGGCGGGTACTCGATGACGAGCCCGCGCCCGCCGCGCTCGACGACGAACACCTCGTCGTCGATGGGGTCGTTCGTCTGGTAGGCGTGGAGCCGCACGCCGTCGCGCTCGTAGACGCGCACGCTCCCCTTCGCCAGCTTCTTCTCCACGTAGTCGCTCTTGTTCATGACATGCCTTTCTCTCGCGCGCCCTTCCCGGCGCGCTTGCCTCCTGACGCCGCCCAGCATAGAATCTGCGGTATCAGAGGGAAAGTAGGCACAATAAAGTGCGGTAGGTACCCGTTGGTAACCATTGGCGTTGCGCAGGGGAAGAGGAGGAAACGAGGCCGGCACGCCCCGGAAGGAGAACGGGACGCGCGGAAGCGCTTGGGGCGAGGCATCCCGCCGCCCGCGCTTGCGCGCTGCGGGCTAGGGGCGCGGGGTGAGGAGGTGCTCGGTGCCGTGGAGGGTGACCGATCCGATCAGGCGGGCGGCGTCCTCGGCGGCCATCGGCTTGCCGCGCCGCACCCACTGGCGGTAGAAGTCCAGGGCGATGTTGCGGATGAGGGCGCAGACGAGCTCCTCCTGCTCGGGTGTCATGGCGTAGCGCCAGAACCCCTCCCCCGCCTTCGCGCGGTAGCGGTCCATCTGCGCGGCGTAGATGCGCCCGCCGAAGTCGTAGAAGTTGGGGGAGCACACGAGCTGCTCGATCATGGGCGGCTGGGCGGCGAGGAAGCGGAAGAAGCGCCGCGCGTGGCCGTCCATGTCCCACGGGTCGTCGGGCGTCTTCTCGTGATGGGCGAAGAACTCGTCCATGATGCCGTTCATGATGTCGTCGTAGAACGACTCGAGGGCGTCGTAGTGCAGGTAGAACGTGCGGCGGTTGACCCCGGCGCGCTCGGTGAGGGCCTTCACGGTGATCTTGTCGAGGGTGGTCTCGGCGATCAGCTCCTCGAACGCCGACCGCAGCGCGGCGCGCGTGCGCGCCACCCGCAGGTCGCCCTTGCCATCCGCCATCCGACCCCCCCTCGCCGTCTCCCCTTCTCGTCTTCCCCATCTTAGCGCCTCGAGCCGCCTCCAAGCCCGAGCCGGGCGCGTTCACATTCCGGAAAGTGTGGCATAAGCCACGCATCGCCGCGACTGGATAGCGACTTCGCCCGCGGCGCTTCCTAGACTTCACCCCAGAAGCCGCCCACGCGGGCGGGGCGCCGCAGCCGTCAGGCGCGCGCCACCCCGCCCGCGAGGGCGCCCCGCATGTCCGCCGGGGAGCGGAGGGGCGCCCGCGGCACGTCGGGGCGGCAGGAAGAGAGCAGGAGGACATCATGGAGCAGAGAATCACGGGCGCCGCGATCAGCCGCCGCGGCTTCCTGAGGGCATCGGCCGCCCTGGGCGCGGCCGGCTTGGCAGGCGCGGGGCTGACCGGCCTGACGGCTGCGGGCGCCCGGGCCGACGAGGGCGGCGGCGAGACGCTCGGCTACACCTATCACAACGAGCACTGCCTATGCAACTGCATGCTGCAGTGCACCGTGCGCGACGATCGCCTGGCCATGATCCAGCCGCGCCCCAACGACGACCACCGCTTCCAGAACGTGTGCCTGAAGGGCATCTCGGAAGTGCAGAACATCTACGGCGACGCCCGCATCCAGTACCCCTTGCGGCGCACCGGCGAGCGCGGCAGCGGCCAGTTCGAGCGCATCACCTGGGAGGAGGCCTTCCAGACCATCGCCGAGAACTTCAAGGCCATCCAGGACAAGTACGGCAAGGAGGCCCTGTGGATCCAGTTCTCCACCGAGGCCTCCCAGCGCTTCCCACCGCTGCTCGCCAGCGTGCTGGGGGCCCAGGCCGGCGGCATGAACGGCTACGACATGGGCCAGGGCAACGGCCAGATCATGGCCTTCGCGCCGTGGATCGGCATGTTCGCCCAGAACACCATGTGGGAGTGGCCCGAGGCCGCGGTGGTCATCCTGGCCAACACCAACCTGGTGGAGACGAGTCTCACCTGGTCACGCGGCATGCTGGACGCCCAGGAGGCGGGCACGAAGTTCATCTGCCTGGACCCGCGCTTCAGCCCCACGGCGGGCAAGGCCGACCAATGGGTGAACCTGCGGGCCGGCACCGACCCGGCGTTCTTCCTCGGCATGACGAAGTACATCCTGGACGAGGGCCTCTTCGACCGCGAGCACGTGCTCGCCCACACGGCGCTGCCCTTCCTCATCGACCCGGAGACGGGCGCCTGCCTGGCCGACGTGGCCGCGGGCACCGACCCTAAGACCGGTGAGCCCACCGAGGTGAAGACCTTCTACCTGTGGGACGAGGCCACGGGCGCCGCCGTGCCCCACACCGCCGAGGGTGCCACGCCGGCCCTGGAGGGCGAGTTCACCGTGGACGGCAAGCGCTACATCACCCAGTTCACGCGCCTGCGCAAGGACATGGAGCCCTACACCCTGGAATGGACCGCCGCGACCTGCGACATTCCCGCCGAGGTGGTGGCCGACGTGGCCGAGCAGTACGCGGCCGGCCCCTCCATCATCGACAACGGCGTGGGCGGCATCGACAAGTTCGGCAACAACGACGTCGCCGGCCACTGCTACGCGCTCATCGCGTCGCTCACGGGCAACTACGGCAAGCGCGGCACCGGCTGCGGCATCTACGGCTACCACGTCACTCCCTACGAGGCGCACCTCGGCGCCTGGAAGCTCCCCGAGGGAATGGCGCCCGCGCCGAGCCCCCAGGGCTTCTACGACATCGTGAAGGGCGACACCATCCACGGCGCGATGTTCTTCGGCGACATTCCCACCCAGAAGGCCGCGAACTGGAACAAGACCCTGGAATGGCTCGACTCGCTCGACTTCGTGTGCCTGGCCGACATCTACCACAGCTCGGTGACCGATTTCGTGGATATGGTGCTGCCCGTGTGCAGCAAGTTCGAGTGCGCCGACGCCGTGGGCGGCATCAAGTGCGCCAACGCCCACATCCTGGCGAATCTGAAGGTGCTCGACCCGCTGTTCGAGAGCAAGTCGGACTTCTACATCGAGAAGGGCATCGCCGAGGCCATGGGCCTGGGAGACCTGTTCCCGGCCGATGGCGAGGAGTACGCCCGGGCCCTGCTGGACACCGACGACCCGCAGATGGCCGGCTTCACCCTGGAGAGGCTGCAGGAGGCCGGCGGGGCGCTCAGGCTCATCGGCTCGGAGGACCTCATCGCGCCGGAGGTGGGTTACACCTACGGCACCGCCTCGGGGCGCCAGGAGCCCTACTACGAGGCGCTGCTTCCGTTCGGCCAGGCCTTCCCCGCCTGGGAGGCGCCCTGCGAGGCCTACCCGGAGAACCCGCTGCGCGAGCAGTACCCGCTGCAGTTCAACCAGGCCCGCTCCCGCTTCCGCGTGCATTCCGCCTACTCCGGCGCGAAGTGGATCCAGGAGGTGGCCGAGCCCCACATCGAGCTGAACCCCGTGGACGCCGCTGCCCGCGGCCTCGCCGACGGCGACGCCGTGGAGGTGTTCAACGACCGCGGTTCCTTCCGCACGGTGCTGCGCCTGAACGAGGCCGTGCGGCCCGAGAGCGCCTTCATGGTGGAGAGCACCTACCGCCAGTACCTGGACGGCACCATCATGCAGGCCGTGTCCAACGACACGCTGAACGAGCGCGGCTACGCCCTGCCCTTCGGCCCCATGATTCCCTTCAACGACACGCTCATCGAGATCAAGAAGGCTGGTGAATAGCCATGACGAGACTTGCCATTGGCGTGAACCTGCGCCGCTGCATCGGCTGCAACACCTGCGCCCTTGCCTGCAAGATGCAGAACAACGTGCCCGACGGCATGCTGTGGAACCGCGTGCTCACCGAGGGCTGCGAGCAGTTCGACGGCGCCGAGGGCACCTACCCGCACCTGACGCGCACCTACCTGCCGCTGGCCTGCCAGCACTGCGAGAACCCGGCCTGCGAGCGCGTGTGCCCCACCGGCGCCACCTACAAGGACGATAAGGGCCGCGTGGAGATCGACTACGACAAGTGCATCGGCTGCCGCATGTGCATGGCCGCCTGCCCCTACAACGCGCGTACCTTCAACTGGAACGAGCCGGTGCGCGCCACCGGCGCCGCCTACGGCGACGCGCGGGTGCCCGAGCGCGGCCGCGGCGTCATGGAGAAGTGCACGCTGTGCAAGGAGCGCACCGACGAGGGCGAAGAGCCCCTGTGCGTGCGCTGCTGCCCGGCCGACGCCCGCGTGTTCGGCGACTTGGACGACCCCAATTCCGCCGTGTCGCAGCTGCGTCGCGACGGCCGCGCCGAGGTTCTGCTGGAAGAGAAGGGCACGCGCCCGCAGGTGTTCTACGTTCGCTAGGGAGGGATTGCGACTATGACTTCGTTGATGAAAAACCCGCTCGTCGTCGGGTCGGGCGTGCTGGCCCTCGTGGGCGCCGGCGTGTACGCGTACCAGCTGATGTTCGGCCTCGGCGTGACCGGCATGAACAACTCCACGAGCTGGGGCTTGTACCTCACCTGCTTCATGTTCTTCGTGGGCCTTTCCGCCGGCGGTCTCATCGTGGCCTCGTCGGCCTCCATCTTCGGCATTAAGAAGTACAAGGCCGTGGCGCTGCCCGCCGTCATCCTGTCGCTTACGTGCATCTGCTGCGCGGGAGTGTGCGTGCTCGTGGACCTCGGCGGCATCCAGCGCATCTGGCGCATGGTCACGGGGCTGAACTTCATGTCGCCTCTGGCCTGGGACATGATCGTGATTACCTGCTACCTGGTCATCAACCTGCTGTACCTGTACTTCATGTGCTCGAAGAAGGCCGATCCGGCGAAGGTGGCCGTGGTGTCGCGCTTCGCTCTGCCGGTGGCCATCCTGGTGCACTCCGTGACCGCGTGGATCTTCGGCTTGGAAGTGGCCCGCGAGGCGTGGCATACGGCCATTCTGGCGCCCATCTTCGTGGCGTCGGCGTTGGACTCGGGCCTGGCGCTGCTGGTGCTGGCCCTGTTCGGCCTGCGTTCGCGCGGCGTGTTCCAGACGGCCGACGAGCTGATCACGAGCCTGGCGGGACTTCTGTGCACCTGCATCGCCGTGGACGCCTACTTCATCGGCTGCGAGATCCTCACCACGGCCTACAACGGCACCGAGGGCGGCATGGCCGTGATCGACACGCTGCTGTTCGGCGGTACGGCTCCGTTCTTCTGGTTCGAGGTTATCTGCGGCCTGGCCGTTCCCTTCTGCCTGCTCGTGTTCGCGAAGAACCGCCGCAACATGAAGGTCGTCGGCGTGGCGAGCGCCCTTGTGGTGGCCGGCGTGTTCTGCAAGCGCTGCTGGCTCATGTTCACCGGCTTCGCGGTGCCCAACATCGTGGGCGCGAACGGCATCACCCTGGGCACCACGGCGGCCCAGGCCGGCGGCGCGGCCGACATGTGGGCGCTGATGGGCGTGTACGCGCCCACCGTGCCCGAGGTCATGCTCACCGTGGGCATCTTCGCCCTGGGCGTATGTGCCTTCACCGTGCTCTGCCAGAAGCTGCTGCGCAAGTAGCGCGCCGCGGCATCTTACCCCGGCAAGTGACAAAGGGGCACCCCTAATGGCACGCTGTCGCCATGAGGCGGGGCACCCCGTCGCGGGGCACCCCGCCTCATGGGGTGCCCCGTCCCCTCCTTGCGGCTAGCGGGCTGACGCGTACTCGACGCCCGCGCGCGTGCCCGATCCGGCGTCGTCAAGCGCCCAGATCCTGGCGCCGCGCGCCTCGACGCGCGCCCGGGCCTGCGAGTAGCCGGACTCCGGGTCGGCGGCGTCGCCGAAGGCGAGCGCCTGCGTCGGGCAATCCATGACGCAGAACTGCGGCTCGCCCTCCTTCATGCGCTCGGCGCAGAAGGTGCAGCTCGGCAGGTAGACGGGCTGCCACCACATGCGCAAGTCGGGGTAGACGCCCGCCGGGCGATCGATGCCAGCGCCCGAGCCATGGGTCGTCACCTCGACGCGATACTCATCGTCTTCCAGGTGGTTGCCGACCTTGCAGCCCATCGCGCACGTCCAGCAGCCGATGCAGCGGTCGATGTCGACCAACATCTTGTAAGCCATGGCCCTAAGCCTCCTTCACGATGACGCCCTGCGGGTTGGGGGTCACCTCGCCCTCGAACTTGCGGATGTCGCACCATGAATCCCAGTAGCAGTCGGTCGAGCCCGTGAGCGAGCTCATCGCCTCGACGTAGGGGTTGGGATGATGGCCCGCGGCCAGCCAGTCGGCGAACCACTTGTCCTCGAGCGGCCCCTGCGAATCCTGCCCGGCGCACTGGTGCGTGATCTCGGCGTAGGTGCCCTCCTCGAACTGGCGGCGGCGCCAGCCGAACCACACGTGCACGGTGCCGTCGGGCACGCTCTCGTCGAGCACGAGGCGCGTGACGACATGGCCGCGCTCGTTGAAGACCTCGACCATGTCGCCCTCGGCCAGGTCAAGGCGCGCCGCCTGGGCGGGATTGAGCCGGGTGGCCGGCGTCTCGCCCGACAGCTTCACGGTGATGGGGTCGTCGGTGAAGCTCGACTGCATGAAGAAGCGCTGGCGGCCGGTGAAGAGCTGGTACGGGTACTCGGTCGACTTGCCGATCTTGTTCGGCTCGAGCACCTTGGTCGTGGCCATGCCGAGGTCGGCGAGCTTCTCGGAGTAGATGATCTCCATGCGGCCGGTCTCGTTGTCGAGCACCTCGGCGGGGTTGAGGTACGGCGTGTACTTGGGCTCGGGCGGCGCCGCGGCGCGAATCATCTTCTCGGTCTTGAGGCGCTCGTAGGTGACGGGCGGCTGGATGCCGGCGATGAGCGGGTAGGGCGTCTGCAGGCGGATGTCGATGTACTCGGGGATGCCCATCGTGAAGTAGTCGCCCAGGCCGACGCGCTTGGCCAGCTCGCTGAAGACCCAGACGGGCTCGTGGCCGTCGACCTGCGGCTCGATGGCCGGCTCCTGCAGGATGAGGTGGTTGTAGCACGCGCCCGTGATGAGGTCCTCGCGCTCGAAGGACATGAGGTCGGGCAGCACGTAGTCGGCGATCTCGCCGGTGTCGGTGAGCCAGACGTCGTAATCGACGACGAGCTCCATGTCCTTGACCACGTCGAGCCAGCGCTGGCGGTCGGGCTGCTGGTGCACGGGATTGCCCGAGCACACGATGAGCGCCTTGTAGGGGCTGTCGTCGGCTTCGGCGGCCGCGAACCACTCGGCCATGCGCACGGCCTTCGACTTCACGCCGGCCACGCCGTCGGGGCAGCTGATGGGCAGGTCGTTGAAGACGAGCGGCCAGCTCTGGAGCTGCAGGGCCTCGAACACGCCGCTGCCGGGCCTGCCCAGGCGGCCCGTGAGGGCGCCGAGCAGGAGGAACTGGCGGTAGGTCTCGTTGGAGTTGCGGTAGCGCAGGCCGTAGCCCGACAAGATGAAGGCGTTCTCAGCCTCGACCCAATCACGCGCGAGGCGCTCGGCGTCCTCGGCGCTGATGCCGCACTTCTCGGCGGCGAGCTCGAAGGTGTAGGCGGCCGCCGCGTCCTTGAGCTTCTGCAGCGCCGTGGCGTAGCTGCGCCCGCTCGCCTCGAAGGTGCCGAGCAGCGGAATGTCCGCGCCTTCCGGATAGGCTCCGGCCTTCGCCGCGACGGCGGCAGGAGCGCCGGCGTTGGCGTCCCACACAAGGAAGCCCCCGTCTTCGCTGCGCGCGAGCAGGCCCGTCTCGTCATCGACGAGGTAGGCGGCGATGGAACGCGCGAGCAGGTACTCGCTCGCCTGCAGGTCGTTCTGGAGGATGTAGTTGACCATCGCCATCGCAAGGTAGCCATCGGAGGCAGGCTTCATCGCGACGAACTCGTCGGCGAAGCCGGCGGTGCCATCGAAGATGAGGCCGAGGTCGACGATGCGGGCGCCGGCCTCGCGGGCGCGCACGAGGTTCTGGGCGCAGCGCATCTGGTTCTCGATGGGGTTGCATCCCCACACGTAGATGAGGTCGGTGCCGACCATGATGCGCGGGTCGATGACCGTGCGCGGGAACTCGCTGCCGGCGTTGTAGAACTCGGCGTAGAACGGACCGTTGTCCAGGCCAATGGAGCCGAGCGGGACGGTGACGCCGAAGGTGTTCGCGAAGCGGAACGGCATCAGGTTCTCGAAGCTGTACTGGGCGGGAACGCCGGCGCCGAGGTTCCAGAGGACGACCTTGTCCGGGCCGTACTCGTCGCGGATCCTGCAGAGCTTCTCGCCGATCTCGTCGAGGGCTTGATCCCAGCTGATCTCCTCCCACTTGCCCTCGCCGCGCTCGCCGACGCGCTTGAGCGGCTTCCTCAGGCGCTTGGGGTCATAGGGCTGGCGGCCTGCGAGGCAGCCCTTCTGGCAGATGTGCCCGTCGGGCTCCTCCGGAGCCGAGTAGACGATACGCTCCATGCGCTCGATCTTGCCATCCTTCACGATGGTCTTGAGCGCGCAGTAGTCGTGATCGCCCCAGCCAGGGCAGGCGGTGTAGACGAACGATTCTTCCGACATGCCTTGCTCCTCTCTCCTGCTTGCATCGACATCATGGCACCTGCCAGTCTATATACAAGCGTTTGATGCATCTACTAACGAGATTTGAGGTAGCATTACAACCATAAGTTGCGTATTGAGACGAGGTACCCGTGAACGTCAAGACCTTGCACTATCTCATCGAGCTCGAGCGTACGGGATCGCTCTACGCCGCGGCGCGCCAGGCGCGCATCTCGCAGCAGGGCATGAGCAAGGCCATCGCCTCGCTCGAAGCCGAGCTGGGCTGCCCGCTCGTCACGCGCAGCCTGCGGGGAACCTCGCTCACCGACGCCGGCCGGATCGTGCTCGAATCCGCGCGGGGCATCGTGGCCGAGCACCAGCGCATGACCGAGCGCCTGCTCGAGCTGGAGAGCATCGACGACCTCTCGCGGTACCGCATCAACGTGTTCGTGAGCCACTATGCGGCGCAGATCGCCTCCATCGACCCGGAGTACGTGCGCCTGCTCTCCACGAACACCTTCTACGTGGAGGAGCCCTTCGCCAAGCTGCTCATGCGCGCCCGATCATCCGACGGGACCGACCTCGCCTTCACCGACCTGTTCGGGCCGTCAGTCGGGCAGGTCGCCGACAGTCCCGACGTCAGCTTCGAGCCTATCATCCAGACCCGCTACGGGTTCATCGGGAAGGAGGGCGCGCACCTGCGGGGCAAGGCGGCCCTGCATCGCGGCGAGGTCTGCGACCTGCCCGTCGCCATCGACACGAACCCCGAGGCGGGGCGCCTCATCGACCTGCTCTTTGCGGAGCATCCGCTGCGCAACGTGCGAATGGGCACCTCGAGCCAGCGCATGCTCGTCGAGTACGTGCAGATGGCCGATTCCGACGTGCTCGCCTTCTCGGACTCGTTCAGCTACTACATCATGCGGAAGAACGGGCTGCCCGAGGTGCAGGGCCTGCACTTCACGCCGCTCGCCACGCTCAAGTCCGTGGCGCAGGTGGGCTTCCTCCTGCCTGCGAGGACGACGCTGTCCCCGCAGGCGCGCCACACGATTCGCGTGCTGCGCCGCTACATCGCCGAGAAGTGCCCGGACTACTCGTAGGCACGCCGCCCCGCGCCCGCAGGCGATGGGCGCAGAGCGAGGGGATCCGGCCCGTCGAGCCCTTCGGGGCGGTCGGCCCGGCGGGGCGCTAGTCGGACAGCCCGAGGGCGGCGGCCCAGGCGGGCTCCCTGAAGCCGGGGATGACGGCGTCGGGGGTGATGAGGAGCGGGCGCTTGACGAGCATGCCGTCGGTGGCCAGAAGGTCGTACTGCGCGTCCTCGCCCATGTCCGGCAGCTTCGCGGCGAGCCCCATCTCGCGGTAGAGCATGCCGCTCGTGTTGAAGAACCGCCGCAGGGGCAGGCCGCTCGCCCGATGCCAGCGGCGCAGCTCGTCGGCCGTGGGGGCGTCCTCCACGATGTGGCGCGCCTCGTAGGCCACGCCGTGCCCGTCGAGCCACGCGCGCGCCTTCCGGCACGTCGAGCACTTCGGGTACTCCAGGAACAGGACGTCTGCGGCCATGGGCCCTCCTCGCGTCGTCGGGCGGCGCGGGTCGGCGCGCCGCGGGGCTTCCGCCCATTATAGGCTCCCCTGCGGGACGCGAGAGGGACGTGGCCGACGAAGGCGGGCTCAGAGGCGCGCGGTCGCCTATAATGGGCGGATGCCGCAGCCGAGGAGGAGGCCCCATGGATATCATCGTCGCACGCCCGGAGCACCTGGACGCCCTGGTCGCCGTCACCGAGCGCGCCCAGGCCGCCATGGCCGCCCTGGGGCTCGACCAGTGGCAGAGCGGGTATCCGAACCGCGCGGTATGGGAGGCGGACGTCGTCGCCGAACGGGCCTGGGTGGCCCTGGACGCGGGGCGCGTGGCGGGGATGATGTGCTACTGCACCGGCTCCGACCCGTCCTACGCCTCCATCGACGGGGCGTGGCTGACCGCGGGCCCCTACGCCTCGGTCCACCGGCTGGCCGTCGACCCCGACCGGCGCGGGGGCGGCCTGGCCGGCACGCTGCTCGCCTTCGCCTGCGACCGGGCCGCCGCTGAGGGCCTGGCGTCGGTGCGCATCGACACCCACGCCGACAACGCGCCCATGCGCCGCGCCGTGGCCAAGGCCGGGTTCGCGCCCTGCGGCGTCATCACCCTCGCCGAGGGCGCCGAGGCCGGCGAGCCCCGCCTGGCCTTCGAGCGCCCGCTGCGGTAGCACCCGGGTTCTCGCGCTACCGTCTCGCCCCCCGACTTCCCGGCTTTCTCTCCCCGGCTTTCCCTCCCCCACTCCCTCAACCTTCGCAGCTTCCCCTCTCTGCCCTCCCCTTCCTCCTCAGATCCCTTCCTGCCTTCTCTCTGGCCTCCCCTCCCTCCCTAGATCCCTTCCCAACTTTCTCCTTGACTTCCCCCGAATGCAATATATACTTTGCAAATGACCGATATATATTGCATGAAGGGAACAGGCGTTGGGAGACGGAAGGAACCTGCGGATGCGGGACGCGCGCGAGGCGGCGGGGCTCTCGCAAGCCGAGCTGGCGGCGCGGGTGGACGCGACGCGGCAGACCATCGGGCTGATCGAGGCCGGGCGCTACAACCCGAGCCTGCGGCTCTGCACGGCCATCTGCCGCACGCTGGGCGTGACCCTCGACGACCTGTTCTGGGATTAGGAGGATGCCATGAGGATGATCGAGCGCTGGCGCGAGTACCTGGGGCCTGTCGACGAGCGGCTGGCCGCCGAGTCGGGGCGCTACGTCAAGGTGGGCTTCTGCATGCTGCTCATCGGGGCGTCGCTGTGCCTGTACTACGGGATCATGCTGCAGCAGGTGGCCGAGACCACCGGCAACCCGCTCCTCACCCCGCTCGGAGCGTCGGTGGTTCCCTCCAACAACGTGCTCCTCGTCGTCATCTTGGCGGCGTGCTTCGTGCCGCTCGGGCTCGAGGTGCGCGCCGGCGCCTTCGACGAGCACAGCCGGATCGCCTCGGTCGACACCATCCCCTGGGACTACGTGGCGGTGCTCGCGCTGATATGCGGCGCGAGCCTGGGCGTCGTCACGGCCGGGATGCGCATCCTGGCGGAGATCCAGATAGTCGGCATCGCCGAGGTGACGTGGGCGGGCGACCTGGCCATGGGCGCCGTCTACTTCGTCATGGCCTTCGTGCTGGGGATCATCGTCCTCGCCGGCGTCTTCAACGCCGCCATCAAGCGCCGCCACGCCCTCGAGGCCGAGCTGGGGGACTAGGCTGGCGGGGCGCTAGTCCTCGCGCCAGCGCTTGAGCTGGGGGAGCACGGTGCGCATGAGGGATATCGCCTCGTCGGGCGACACGTCGTTGGCCTGGGCCATCATCGGCGCGCAGAACTCGACCATCTCGTCCAGGGTGCAGTCCACGGCATAGGCGCCGGACTCGTCCACGCACCACTTGCACCACTCGTCCGACGGCGCGCCGTCCGTATTGCGGGCACGCTCCTCATCGTCGGTGAGGTACATGCCGCAGCTCTGGCAGAACGCGCCCTCGGGCGGCATCTCCAGGAGCATGGTCACGGGCACGCCGAGGGTGGCGGCGATGAGCTTGAGCATGTCGATGCCCGGCCGCGTCTCGCCGCGCTCCCAGCGCGAGACGGCCTGGCGCGTGACATAGAGGCGGTCGGCGAGCTGCTGCTGGGTCATCCCGCGCTCCTCGCGCAGGCGGGGCAGAAGCTCGGCCACGGGCATTCCGAAGGCGGGCTCCCGTAGCTTGGGGGCGGCCTGATCGGCGGAGGGGGCGGGCGCGGCGGCACCCGGGTCGGTCTGAACGGCGGCGGCAGCAGCGCTCGGGGCGGCTTGGGCGATGGCGGTCATGGGAAGGCTCCTCTCGGTAGGAAGGCGCGGGATGCGCCGGCCACCCCATTCAACCACGCCCGCCCCCTCCCGTAAAGAAACGCGCCGTTGCGCGCCGAGGCGGGATGGAGCGCCCGCCGGGACGGGCACCGCGCCGCGTTTCCCGGCGGCACACGACGCCAGACGCCTCAGCTGGCCGCCTCATCCTCCACGAGCAGGCCGGCGTCGCCGGCGACGTCGCGCACCTCACGCTCGATCGAGCGAGCCCGTCGGCCGGAGATGCCGGCACGCTCCCCCACGGCCACCACGTCCTCAGCCGTGATGCCGCGCCCCCTCCCGTTCACCGTGGTGGCATGCTCGCCGTTCATCCCGGGGTTGCTCGTCAGGTCGTAGGCCGGCGAGAGGAGCCATTGGCCGGCACGCTCATCGTAGAGGAACGAGAAGTTGCGCGCATGGTCGTCGCGGTTGCCGATGCACACGTTGAGGGCCATGATCCGGAACAGGGCCTCCACCTGGGCCATGTCATCTGTGAGCCGCAGCGTCAGCTTGAGGAGCAGGTCGTAGTCGAGGTTGGGGATGCGATGCGAGGTCTCCAGGAGCGCGCCCGCCGAGGCCATGTGCACCTTCTCCCCGCCGCCGGGGCGATCGAAGCGGCGCACGGCGAAGTAGCCGGGGCACCGACGCGAGGGCAGCAGGCGCGTCTCGGGCATCATGATCCCGCAGGAGCGAGCCGCCTGGGCGACGCGATGCTCATGGGCCCCGATGCCCTCCCCATCATGAGAGGAGGGGAACTTCACGATCCACTCCTCGCCGTCAATGGCCGTGAGTATCTTGGGGCGCGCGCCGCCGGAGGAGCCGGTCGACCAGGAGGCGCCCCCACCCATCGGGGAGGCTGTCGTCGAAGATGCCGTGCAACCCGTCGAAGGGACGATGCCGCGCGCGAAACACGCGCTTCTCGAGGGGAAGGCTGAAGGGACTCAGAGAGAAGCCCTCGGCGAGCCAGGAGTCGTCGTACTCGAACGCGATGTCGTCGTCGACCGTGAGCGCGAGCCTGCCCACGGGCCGGCCGCCCATCGTCACGTCGAGGGCCGTCATGCCCAGGTCGAGGGGCTCCGCCGCCATCCGGATCACCGTCCCCTCTGCGCCCGGCCGCCCTCGGCGCGGAGGCGGTCGGCTATGACCTCGTCGATGGACTGGTAGCTGCGCTGCGCGAACAGTCCCCCCAGATCCCGCTCACAGCCGAGCGCGAGGGCCACCCGCACGAGGGAGTCGAAGGCGATGAGCCCCTTCTGCTCGAAGCGCTTGTAGGAGGCCAGAGACATGCCGGCCCGACGGCTGAGCTCCTCCTGGGTGAGCCCCCGCTCCCTGCGCCGCGCGCGAACGCGCCCGGCCACCTCGCGCGCTATCTCGGGAGCAGTCTTTTGGTCAAGGGAAATCATGGCTAATATTTTAGCTTATTATCCGCTTTTTCATAAAAATGGATAATATTTTATCCATAAATCACCCGGCTTATCCCCATGGGAAAGCGCGCCGCGGCGGAGTGGAGCGCCGAGCCGCGCCGGTACGCGCCCGAGCCGGTCGCGCGCCGCTCGAGGCACCCGTCGGGACAGGCGTCACGCTGAGCCCAGGCGGGTCATGAGGACGTCGGCCTGGGCGGCGAGGGCGGCCTGCTCGGCGGGGGTGAGGGCGAGCTCGTCGGTCGTGTAGGCCCGGCGGTCGAGGGCGACGAGGGCACGGGCCGTGTCCACGAGCTCGGCGCGGGCCGTGGCGAGCACCTCGGCCAGGTCGGCCGCGCAGTAGCGCCCGCGCGATCCGCCGGCCGCGCAGGTGACGGCCACTGGCCTCCCGCGCAGGGCCGTCTCGGCGCCGCCAGGCTCGAGCGGCCGCGACAGCCAGTCGATCAGGTTCTTCAGCACGCCGGGGATGCCGTGGTTGTACTCGGGCGAGAACACCCACACGGCGTCGGCCGCCATCACCTCATCGCGCACGCGGCGCACGGCATCGGGCGCCGGGAACTCGGCGTCCTGGTTCATGTACGGCACGTCGGCGTAGTCGAGCCAGCGCGTCTCGGCGCGGCCGGCCAGCAGCTCCCGCGCCCGCTCCCCCGCCTGACGGTTGAGCGATCGGGCGCGCAGCGACCCGCAGACAAACAGCACGTGGGGCGTTCCACCTTCCATGGCCGGGCTCCTTCCTCGTGGACTCCGCCCACGATACCCTCGTCGCCGCGCCCCGCGCCCGCCCGCGCCCCATCGGGCGCCGAGCCGTTACGGACGCAAGAGAGGGGGCCGGCGCGCAGCCGGCCCCCTCGAAGATAGCTGGTCGGGATGACAGGATTCGAACCTGCGGCATCCTGCTCCCAAAGCAGGCGCGCTACCAGACTGCGCCACATCCCGATGAGGCGCGCTTGATTATAGCAGAAGCCGCCCGGCCGCCCGCCAGCGCGCCGAGACGCTATCCCAGCAGCTCCCGCAGCTGGCGCAGGGCGTTGCCGCGGTGCGAGATGGCGTTCTTGTCGTCCTGGCTCACCTCGGCGAGCGTGCGGCCGTCGTCGAACGCGTCGGGCAGGAACAGCGGGTCGTAGCCGAAGCCCTCGCTCCCCCGCTCCTCGTGGCCGATGCGCCCCTCGATGGTGCCGCGGGCCACGGCCTCGGATCCGTCCTCGTCCACGAACACGAGCGTGCAGACGAAGCGCGCCGCGCGATCCGCGTCAGCCACCCCGGCCAGCTCGCGCAGGAGCTTGGCGTTGTTGGCCGCATCGTCGCCGTCGGCACCGGCGTAGCGCGACGAGTACACGCCCGGCGCCCCGCCGAGGGCGTCCACCTCGAGCCCCGAGTCATCGGCGAGCGCCGCCACGGGGTGCCCGAGCGCCTCCTCGGCCGCGGCGCGGGCCGCCAGCGCCTTGATGCGAGCGTTGCCCTCGAAGGTGCCGGCGTCCTCCTCCGGGTCGGAGACGAGCCCCGCCTCGCGCAGGGTCTTGAACTCCCAGCCCTCGAAGTCGAGCGCGGTGGTGATCTCAGCCACCTTGTGGGCGTTGTTGGTGGCGATGACGACGGTCTTCATCGGGCGAATCCCCCTCCTTCTCGGTTGTCGGGCGCCGGCGGGCGCCGGCTCGGACGCCCCCGGCAGCGGCCGGCGGCGGCCCTCCTATCCCACGGGCGGCAGCGCAAGCTGCGCGGCCCGCGTCATGTCCATGTTGAGCACCCGGCTGCCGAACTGGGCGAACTCCGCCACGTCGGCGCCGGTGGTGTAGAACTCGTAGGCGGCCACGTTGCCCGGCCGCGCCAGCCCGTGGCGGCGGCGCAGGATCTCGGCCACGTCGCGCGTCGTCTCCTCCGCCGAGGATATGAGCGTCACCTCACGCCCCACGACGCCCCCGATGAGCGCCTTGAGCAGCGGGTAGTGGGTGCAGCCCAGCACGAGCGTGTCGATGGCGCAGCGCCGCAGGGGCTCGAGGTACTCGCGCGCGATGGCCTCGAACTCCGGGCGGATGTAGACCTTCGACGCCTCGGACAGGTAGCTCTCGAAGGGCCCCTCGGCCATGCGGATGCCCAGCTCGGCGATCTCGACGAAGCGCGGCGCCGCCGTCGAGAACACGGTGATGCCCGCGTCGATGTGGCGGATGGCGTCGGCGTAGGCGTTCGAGTCGATGGTGGCGCGCGTGGCCACCACGCCAACCCGGCGGTTGCGCGTGGTCATGGCCGCGGCGCGCGCGCCCGGCTCCACCACGCCGATGACGGGCACCGAGAACTCGCGCTGGGCCTGCTCGAGCCCGGCGGCGGTGGCGGTGTTGCACGCGATGACGATGAGCTTGCAGCCGCGGTCCACCAGCACGCGGCAGATCTGGCGCACGAAGCCGCGCACCTCGGCCAGGTCGCGCGGGCCGTAGGGGCAGCGGGCCGAGTCGCCCACGTAGATGATGTCCTCCTCGGGCAGCGCGGCCATGACCTCGCGCATGACGGTGAGGCCGCCGTAGCCGGAGTCGAAGATGCCGATGGGCGCGTTGTCGTAGGTGCCGGGCCGGTCGTCGCGCACCGCGGCCGGGAGGCTTTCGAGGATGTCCATGGGACGGAAGTATACCCCCGCCGCCGCCCTGCCGCGCCGCGCCGGCGCCAGACGGCACGAGGAACCCACGGCCGCGCCCTCACCGCCTCCGCGCCGCCGGGCCCTTTCCCTGAAGCCGGCTCCATGGAGTACAATCGGCGGCGGAACACGACGACGGGCGCCCGCGCCCAGGAGGGAGACGCCATGAAGGCGCTGCTCATCAACGGAAGCCCCCGCTGGAAGGGGAACACCAACCGCGCGCTGGAGGAGGTGGCCGCCGCGCTCGAGGCCGAGGGGCTGGAAACCGAGATCGCCTGGATCGGCAACAAGCCCATCCGCGGCTGCATCGCCTGCGGCATCTGCTCGCGCAACGGCGACGGCCGCTGCGTCTTTACCGAGGACCCGTGCAACGAGCTCATCGCCAAGGCCGCCGAGGCCGACGCGCTCGTCATCGGCTCGCCGGTGTATTACGCCGGCGCCAACGGCAGCCTCATCAGCCTGCTCGACCGCATGTTCTACGCCGGAGGCCCGCTCATGCGCTTCAAGCCGGCCGCGGGCGTGGCCGTGGCGCGCCGCGCGGGCACCACGCTCACCGTCGACCAGATCAACAAGTACTTCCAGATCAACTGCATGCCGGTGGCGTCGTCCACCTACTGGGCGCTCGCCCACGGCCGCGCCGAGGGCGAGGCAGCCGCCGACGCCGAGGGCATGCACACCCTGCGCACCCTGGGCCGCAACCTCGCCTGGCTCGCCAAGTGCCTCGACGCCGGGCGCGCCGCCGGCATCGAGCCGCCGGCGCTCGAGCCCAAGCCCATGACCAACTTCGTGCGCGACGACCTGCTGGAGGCGTAGGCTCCCATGGCCAAGCACGCCAAGGAGGCCAAGACCAACGCCCTGCGCGAGCTGGACGCCGCGGGCATACCGCACGAGTTCCGCGTCTTCGACTGCGAGGGCGCGCCCTCGGGCGTGGAGGTGGCCGCGATGCTCGGGCTCGACCCCGACCGCGTATTCAAGACGCTCGTCACCGTGGGCAAGTCCGGCGAGCATTACGTGTTCATGATCCCCGTGGCCGCCGAGCTCGACCTGAAGAAGGCGGCCGCGTCGGTCGGCGAGAAGGCCGTGGCCATGGTCAAGTCCAAGGAGCTCCTGCCCCTCACCGGCTACGTCCACGGCGGCTGCTCGCCCATCGGCCAGAGGAAGCTCCTGGTCACGCGCGTGGACGAGACGGCGCAGCTCTTCGACGCCATCACGTTCTCGGGCGGCCGCATCGGCTGCCAGATCACCATGGCCCCCGACGACCTGGCCCGCATCGTCCCCCTCGCCTACGCCGACCTGACGGCCTAGGCGCCCGTGGCGGGAGGCGCGCGAATATGGTAAGATGAGGCCAATCGGTGCCCCGCCTGGCCGGGCAGCATCGGTTGTTAGTTAAGCCGGGTCCGCCCTAGACAAGTGGCCCGGCTTTCTCTTTTCCCAACGCCGTCCGTCACTCCCTTCGCATCAGGACGAGCCCGATGATTCCGATGAGCACGAGCAGAATGTCGCAGAGCGCGATGACTGTCTGTGCGTCCATAGGCCGCTCCCTTCTCGAAGCTGCCCGGACGTGACGGAGCACCTCATCCGATTCTAGCAGAGCGCCCTCTCGCCCCCGGCAACGCCGGGCGCCGCGAGGGCGTCGCCCCCGCCCCGCGAACGCGCTCGCCCCGCACCGGCGGAGCGCCACGGTAGTGCCGCCCCGACGCAACGCGGCCCCCGTGCCTTCCGCACGGGGGCCGCTTCTCGTATTCGGCGCTGCTCGCTAGTAGTGCACCACGACGGGGTCGCCGACGCGGAGCAGGTCGTGGAGCTCCTTGGCCTTGGCCGGCGGCAGGTTCACGCAGCCGTGGCTGCCGGCGTAGGTGTAGCGGTTGCCGCCGAAGGACGACTGCCAGCCGGCATCGTGGAAGCCGATGGAGTTGCCCTTGAAGGGCATCCAGAAGTCCACGGGCGTGCGGTAGTCCTCGGTGCCGTCGGGCTTGAGCCCGATGAGCTCGGAGGCGCCGGCGTTGGACTTGATGTAGTAGACGCCCGGGGGCGTGCCGTTGTTCTGGTTGGGGTTGCCGGTGACGACGTCGCTCTCCCAGATGACCGCGCCGTCGTCGCCGTAGAGCCACGCGTGCTGCTGGCTGAGGTCCACCTCGGCGTAGCGCACGCCCCAGTCGGGCGCGCCGGCGCCGTTCCAGGCGGCCGCCTTGCTCTTGAGCGGCATCTCCACCGCGGCGGTCTGGCCCGCGCCCACGTTGTCGCGCACCGTCGCCACCAGGGCGTCGGCGTCCACGCGCCAGCCGTAGTCGCCGCCCGACACGGTGAGCGCCTTGCCGTCGGACGCCCGCGTCCACGCGCGCTCCGACCCGATGGTGGAGTTGGTGGCGGCCACGCCCTTGGCCCACGCGACCAGCAGCCCGTCGTCGAGCGCCACGGACAGGTCGGGACCCACCGTCACCCACGAGGCGATGAGCTCCGGGGTCACTTGGGCGCCCACGATGCCGTTCATGGTGAGGTCGAAGTCGGCGGCGATGAGGGCGTTGGCCTGGGCGAGCGCGTCGGCCACGCGCGGGTCGTCCTGGAGCACCTCGGGCAGGGCCAGCACGTCAGTCGACACGGCGATGGCCGGCTTGAGGACGGCAGCCTGGGCCGACACCTCCTCGATGAGCTTGTCGGGGTCGATGGCGGTGCCGTAGCGCTCGGGCACCACGACGAAGGCGCCCTTGCGCTCGTCGAAGGCCACGGTGGCGCTCACGGGCGGCTCGGCCGTCTCGTTCACCGCGGCCGCGGCGGCCGCGAGCGCGTCGGCCAGCTCGGTGGTCTGGTACGACGCCACCAGGCTCGCCGTCTCGTCGTGGTCGCGGAACACCTCGACCGGCCAGCGCCACGGGTCGACGCGGGAGTGCATCTCCTGGGCGATGGTCTTGCCGTCCAGCGACATGCCGGCGGACTGCGAGGTCAGCGCCAGGTCGATGCCCTGGCCCTTGACGGTGAACGAGTAGCCGCCCACCTTCTCCTCGAGGATGGCGTGGACGTCGTCGGAGGTCTTGAGCGAGATGTCGGTGCCGGCGATGACGGTGTTGGGGAAGAACAGGTTGGCGAAGACGGCCACGCCGATCAGGTACACGGCGGCCACGGTGCCCACGATGGCGCCGAGCGTGATGCCGGCCACCTTGAGGGCGCCCCGGCGCCGGTCGGCGTCCTTCATGCTCACCTCGCGCCCGCCCTTCGGGGGCTGGGGCGCGGCGGCCTTGCTGGACGCGGGGGCCTTGCCGCCCTTCGCGGGGGCAGCGGCCTTGGCGGCCTTCGCGGCGCCCTTGCCAGACGCGGCGCCCTTGCCGCCCTTGGCGGGCGCGGCGGCCTTGGCGGCCGTCATCGGCTCGCCCGGGGCCGGCTTGGCGTGCCGGCTGGCCTTGGCCCTCTGGGTCGCGGCGGCCGGTGCCGCCTTCGCGGACTCCGCCTTCTTCTTTCCGTGCATTCCCTTGCTCTTCGCCATGGTCTCTCTCGTAGCTCTCAGCGTGCGTGGCCGCCGTCTGCAGACGGCATCCCACCATTGTAACCAAACCGTTCGCCCTATCGCGCGTACTTTGGCATACGGAGGGCGCGCGCCAGCTGGGGCGGGGCATTCATCACGATCAATCCACGCCTCGCTTGACAGGGGCGCGCGCAGGGATAGAATGGGTCATCCCTTCGGGTTACCCGCGGCGGGACGGACGCGGCACGCGACGCGAGCCCCCTCCCCGGCCGCCGGCATGTTCGGGGGCGACTGGTTTCGACATGGTAGGCTTGAGATGAGGAGCAGGTCGTGGTCTCCTCGCCACGTTAAACAGGGGTAACGTCAAGTTAATTGGCAAACCTTCTTCTAAGTCCGGCTACTACATGCCGGCCGCCATGGCTGCCTAGCAGCTGTCGCGATCGCCGACCCTGGAGGTTCCCCGATCCTCGGAAGGCGTCATTTTAGGGGAATGCGCCTTGGCACGTAGCCGGTATGGCCAAGGCAAAGATCGAACCGGCTAGGGGCGCGGACGCCCGTCAGCGAGCCGATCCGCCCCGAACCCTGATCGCCGACTAAGCCTGTAGGGCCTCGTCAAGGGTCTAGTATGGACCGGAGTTCGATTCTCCGCGCCTCCACCAGTTGAGAAGGGCGGCCCCGCGCAGAAGGCGCGGGGCCGCTTTGCATCCGGGGAGCCCCCGACTCCCCGGATGTCGAGGGAGGGGATGGCGCGGGCCGTCTTGCGCCCGGTGCGATCCGGCGCCTAGCCCTCCTCCCCCGCCTCCTCGGCGGCCGCGGGGCGCGCGAGGAGGGTGTAGCACTCCGGGCAGCTGACGGCGTCGGGTGCCACCTCGGCGCCGCAGGCCGGGCAGCGGCCATCGCGGGCGGCGCCGGCGGCGTCGGCCATGCAGGCGCCGCACATCACGCAGGGGATGCACATGACTCGTCCAGCTCCCTCCTCATCAGGTACAGCGACCCGTGGATGATGTTCTCGAAGGGCCGCACGTCGTCGACCGTCCGGCAGCCCCGCGACGACAGCACGCGCCGCACGATCTGCCCGATGAAGGCCGCCGCGTAGAACTCGGCCATGAAGTCGAGCGCCTCAGGACCGGGCTCCGCCCCGCGGAAGATGAACAGGATGTCCTGCTCGAAGGCGCGCTTGTACAGGTCGAACAGGTAGGCCTGGAGACTGCCCAGGTCGGCGGTCTTGAGCAGCGGCGGGTACAGCGCGGGCCGCGCCTTCAGGCAGCGGGACACCAGCATGAAGAACTCCGCGTGGGACAGGCGCCCCGACCCGTCCACGATGTGCACGTAGTAGGGGTAGTTGGCGCAGGGCGACGAGTCCCGCGGCTCGAAGACCAGGCACGACTGGGGGAACGCGTCGCGCAGCGCGTGGCCCAGGTCGCGCCGGAAGATCCAGTTGACGAGCATCTCCTTGCTGGGGAAGTGGTAGTAGAACGTCTTGCGGTTGATGCCGAGCGCGTTCGACACGTCGCGCACCGACACCTTGGCCGGGTCCTTCTCCTCGGCCAGCGCGATGAACGCGTCGGCGATGCGCCGCTTCATCATCGGGTTCTCCATGGGTCGTCCTCCCCCTCGGAACGTGTACGCCCGTGCCGTGGAACCTCACCGCCATCTAACCACACGGCCTGCCCATCCGCAATGGTCATCCGGCGCCGTCTGTCCATCGCGCCGCCCCACGCCGCGCGCGGTGCCCGTTGCCAGCCACCCCCGCCGGCGCGTAGAACGGGGGCATGGCGAACCAAGCCAGGCCCCGGGCATGGGGGAAGGAGGCAAGCGGCCCACCATCTGCGGTTCCAAGGCCCCGCCGGCGCATCCGGCCGGGCATCATCCCCAACGAGGAGAAGGAGAGAACCATGGCTGACAACACGGTAGAGACCGTCGCGACCGACGAGGAGGGCGTGGAGGTCCTGCGAGCCGGCTGCTTCTTCTGCCACGTGCGCTGCGGCGTGCTGGTCACGAAGAAGAACGGTCGCATCATCGACATCAAGGGCGACCCGGACTGCCCCCACAACAAGGGCTTCGTCTGCTCGCGCCTGGAGAAGGGCCGCTACCTGGAGGGCTTCGTCTACAACCCCAACCGCCTGAGAAGGCCGCTCAAGCGCGCCGGCGAGCGCGGCGGCGGCCAGTGGGAGGAGATCACCTGGGACCAGGCCTTCGACGAGATAGCCGCCAAGCTGGCCGAGCTGCGTGACAAGTACGGCGCCGAGACGCTCGCCTTCACCGAGGGCACGGCCCGCACCTGGAGCTGGCTGCACTACAAGTTCACCAACCTCTTCGGCAGCCCCAACACCGGCGGCAACGGCACCATCTGCTACAGCTCCGACATGTGGCTCGAGCCCTGCACCTACGGCGGCTTCTGCTCCGACAAGTCGGACTGGGTCAACGCCGACCTCGTCATCCTGTGGGGGCGCAACACCGACGCCTCCGAGCCGCTCCTGTGGGACTGGGTCACCACCAACCGCAAGGATCGCGGCGCCAAGCTCATGGTCATCGACCCCCGCTGCTCCGAGGTGGCCCAGCAGGCCGACCTCTGGCTGCAGCTGCGCCCCGGCACCGACGCGGCGCTGGCCCTGGGCATGATCAACGTCATCATCCAGGAGGACCTCTACGACCATGAGTTCGTGGACGAGTGGTGCGTGGGCTTCGACAAGCTGGCCGAGCGCGCCGCCGAGTACCCGGTGGACAAGGTCGCCGAGATCACCTGGGTTCCCGCCGAGAAGATCGTCCAGGCCGCGCGCATGTACGCGACCATCAAGCCGGCCTGCCTGCCGTGGGGCCAGAAGGGCGGCGACGCCAACGGCATCAACGCCACCTCCACCATCCGCGCCAAGGCCATCCTGCGCGCCATCACCGGCAACATCGACCGCAAGGGCGGCGACCTCCTGGCCCCGCCGAGCCGCTTCCCACCGTCGTTCTACGAGCACTACGCCCTGCCCCAGGAGCAGCGCGACAAGATGATCGGCAACGACCGGTTCCCGGGCCTCACCTACAAGGGCTGGGACATCATCTCCCAGGCCTACCCGTCCTTCTACCCCTACGCCAACGCGCCGCTGCTGTTCCGCGCCATGCGCGACGGCGACCCCTACCCGGTGAAGGCCCTCATCGTGCAGGCCGACAACCCCGTGGTGGCGTTCTCCAACACCAAGCTGGTGGTCGAGGCCCTCATGAACCTGGAGCTCCTGGTCGTCCATGACTACTTCATGACGCCCACCGGCGCGCTGGCCGACTACGTGCTGCCCGCCGCCACCTGGCTCGAGCGCCCCGACAACTGCTACACCGTCATGAACCACCGCCCGATGTACTTCGGCGCCCAGGCCCGCGTGCTCGACCGCTTCGAGGGCGGCGCGGACATCGACTTCCGCGACGACTACGAGTTCTTCTACGGCCTGGCCAGCCGCCTCGGCCAGACCGAGCAGTGGTGGGGCCCCAAGGCCGAGGACATGCTCGACTTCCAGCTGGCGCCCATGGGGCTCACCCACGAGAAGTTCTACAACGACGTGAAGTACATGGTGGGCCAGAAGAAGTTCGAGAAGTACAAGGAGCCCGGCTACAAGTTCCTCACCCCGTCGGGCAAGGTGGAGCTGTACTCCTCGGTCATCGAGAAGCTCTCCGAGGAGATCGGCGGCAACTTCGACCCGCTGCCCTTCTTCGAGTACCCGGGGCTCAGCGTCGAGAAGCACCCCGAGTGGGAGGGCGAGTACCCGCTGGTCATGATCGCCGGCGCCCGCTTCATGCCGTGCTACCACTCCGAGCACCGGCAGCCCGGCCCCTACCGCGACCTGCATCCGGACCCGATCTTCGACATCCACCCGGACACGGCCATCGACCTGGACATCCGCGACGGCGACTGGTGCTGGATCGAGACCGCCGTCGGGCGCATCAAGCAGCGCGCCCGCAAGACCTCCAGCGTCGACCCGCGCGTCATCAGCGTGCAGCATGACTGGTGGTTCCCCGAGAAGGAAGAGGCGTACCCGTCGCTGTTCGGCGTGTTCGAGTCGAGCGTCAACGTCATCCTGGACGACGATCCCGACTCGCTCGACCAGCTGATCGGCGCCTGGCAGCAGACCGGCGTCGCCGCCAAGGTCTACCGCTGCGCCGAGGGCGAGTACTAGGCCCCGAGATCCTCGGGCACCCGGGCGCGCGCCGCCCGGGTGCCCGGGTGCATACCTGCACACCCGAGAGAAAGGACGAGCCATGGCCTCCGACATCGACAAGCTCTACGGCGTGAGCCCCGAGGACATCGCCAAGCTGAAGGACGCGGGCATCGAGTCCATCGAGCAGTTCTACGAGATAGCCAAGCACCCCGACTCCCGCGCCGAGCTCTCCGAGAAGATCGGCGTGGACGGCTTCACCCTTGAGGGATGGTCGGCCACGGCCGGCAACTACATCCTCATGATGAACTGCGAGTGGGACTAGGAAGGGGGCCGCGCCATGTGCTTCAGACCGCCCTCCGCCGAGGCCGGGGAGATCATCTGCCCGAGCTGCTACGTGGTAGCCGAGCCCAACCCCGACGGCACCTGCCCCGAGTGCGGCGCCGTCATGCGTCCTGACGAGCCCGCGGCGCCCGCCGCGCCCGCCGCGCCCGCGGCCCCGCCGGCGCCCGGCGCCCCCAAGCCGCCGTCGCCGCCGAGCGCCTAGCCCGCGGCATGAGAGGGCCCCGCCTGCCGGCGGGGCCCTCGTGCGTCTCACGGGTGCGCGCAGGCGTCCCCGCATGGGAGGGGCCCCGCCGGCGGGCGGGGCCCCTCGCGTCTCCGCCGCGCGCGGCGGGCTACTTCTTCTTGAGGAAGCCCAGGCCCTCGGTGATGTCGTCGAGGGCGCCCTTGAGCTCGGCGGCGACGGCGACGCCGTCCTTGTAGATGGCGTTCATGTCGGCCGTGGCCTCGGCGACACCCTCGCGGGTGATGCCCAGGTCGAACTCCTCCTCGTCCGAGGCGCGGATGACGGTCACGCCCTCCTCGCCGTCCTCGTCGGCCTCGTCGTCGTCCTCGACGAAGTAGTACTCCTGCTCGTTGCCGTCCTCGTCGAGCAGGATGAAGCCGATCTCGTTGTCGTCCTCGTCGACGATGTAGGCGTAGACGTCGCCGTCCTCGATCTCCATCTCGATGACCTCGGCCTCCAGGTCGTCGGCGTCCTCGACCTCGTAGCCCTCGCCGTTCAGGGCGTCGGCGTCCTCCTCGTCGGCCTCGGCCTCGGCCACCTCGTCGTCGGACCAGCCGTCGTAGTCGGCCTCGTTCTCCGTCTCGAAGCTGGCGTAGGCGTGCTCCAGGTCATCCTCCTGGGCGTCGGGCCCCAGGATCTCGTCGACGTCGTCCTCGACGTCCTGGACCTCGGTCTCCTCGTCTATCTGCTCGGCGTCGGTCTCGCCCGACTCCTCCATGACCTCAAGCTCCTCGTCCAGGCCCATGGCAGGCTCCTTTCATCGTGGTCGGCGCGGCGCCGCGCGCCGGGCTCCGTCAGCGGGCGCGCTCCTTCATGGCGCGCTCGACGTCGCGGCGGGCGTCGCGCTCCTTCATGCTCTCACGTTTATCATAGAGCTTCTTGCCGCGGGCGAGGGCCACCTCAACCTTAACCAAACCGTTGTCCTTGAAGTAGAGCTTGAGCGGGACGATGGCCAGGCCCTTCTCGCGCGCCTTCTCCTCCAGGTAGCGGATCTGGCGCTTGTGCATGAGCAGCTTGCGCTTGCGGTCGGGGTCGGGGTTGGCGATGTTGCCGTGGGCGAAGGGCGGGATGTGGACGTTGTTGAGCCACAGCTCGCCGCCCCGGGCCAGCACGAAGCACTCGGTGAGCTGGCAGTGGTTCTCGCGCAGCGACCTCACCTCGGTGCCCGTGAGCTCGATGCCGGCCTCCCACGTCTCCAGGATCTCGTAGTCGTGGAAGGCGCGGCGGTTCTTGGCGATGGTCTTCTCTTCCTTCTTCATGGGTTTCCTCCAGAGCGAATTCATCTGGCATGCGGGCCCCCCGGAAGCGGGGCGCGTCCCCTACTCCTCCACGTCGGCCAGGGTGGCGGGGATGCCGGGGCGGACGGGGTCGGCCAGGCCGGGGACGAAGCAGGCGTCGGCGTCGAGGTCGAGGGCGAAGCGCGTGAGCAGGCGCACCGTGGCCTCCAGGTCGGCCAGCGCCACCACCTCGGTGGGCGTGTGCATGTAGCGCAGCGGCACCGACACGAGCCCGGTGGGGATGCCGCCGCGCGTCACCTGGATGGCGCGCGCGTCGGTGCCGGTGACCGAGGGCTCGGCCTCGAGCTGGTACGGGATGCCCTCGGCCTCGGCGGCGGCCACCAGCCGCTCGAACACGACCGGGTTGATGTTGGGCCCGCGGGCGATGACGGGGCCCTCGCCGCAGGTGATCTTGCCGTACTTGGCCTTGTCGATGCCGGGGTAGTCGGTGGCGTGGGTCACGTCGAAGGCGACGGCCACGTCGGGGCGCACCGCGTGGGCCGAGGTCATGGCCCCGCGCGTGCCAATCTCCTCCTGGACGGTGGCGGCCGCGACGAAGGCGCCGGGCGCCCGGCCGGCGGCCGCGAGCTCCTCCATCACGCGGCAGGCCACCCACACGCCGCACTTGTCGTCGAAGGCGCGCGAGACGGCCATGCCCTCGCCGAAGGTCTCGAAGCCGACGCCGAAGGTGATGACGTCGCCCACACGCACGGCCTCGCGCACCGCCTCGCCCGGCATCCCCAGGTCGATGACGAGCTTGTCGAGCGCGGTCACGGCCTTGCGCTCGTCGGCCTCGATGAGGTGGATGGGCTTGCGGCCCACCACGCCGCGCAGAGGCGCGCCCGCGCCGGAGGCGTGCACGTCCACGCGCATGCCGGGCAGGATGGCCGCGTCCACGCCGCCGAGGGCCGCCACCGACAGGAAGCCCTCGTCGGACACGTAGGTGACCATGAGGCCGATCTCGTCCATGTGGGCGGCCAGCATGAGCGACGGGCCGTCCGCGGCGCCGTCGAGGCGCGCGTGGACCGAGCCCATCACGTCGGTGGATATCTCGTCGGCCACGGACGCCAGGCGCTGGCGCACCAGCGTGGCCACCGGCACCTCGCTGCCGGTGGGCGACGGGGTCTCGAGCAGGTCCTGGAGGAAGCTCAGGTGCTCTTCGTTCATGAGGGCTCCTTTCGGGGCGGGCCGCGCGGGCGGGCGCCCGGGCAGGGCGCGGGGCCGGCCTACCAGTATTCCTTCTTGTACTTGCGCTTGCGCTCGGGCTTGGGGGCGCGGAAGTCCAGCTCGAGCTGGCCGTCGGTCTTCTCCGCCTTCGCCGGCTTGCGCTCCACCTTGTCGATGGACCAGCCCACGGCGTCCTTGCCGAACAGCTCCAGCATGCGCACGCGCGCGTCGTGGAGGTTGGCCTTGGTGTTCGCGCGGGCGTCGCTCTCGAACTCGAACAGGCCGCGGGCGCGCGTGTCCGCGGCGTTGGGCGAGCGGTAGTGGGCGATGTAGGTCTGCATGGGGGTGGGTCGATCCGTCCTCGCGGGTGCGTTCACTTCACCGGGGATTCTACCACGGCCGCGCCGGGGCCGGGACGCGGCGCGGGCGGCTTTGCCGGGCGGTCGCGGGAGGGGCGGCGCGGGGCCGGGCGGGGCGGTCGCCGGGCGCCGCGGACGCGGGATCGGCGGGCCTGCGGACGCGGGGTCGGCGGGCACGCGGGCGCGTGCGGCGGCGCGGGCGGCTAGCTCCAGCTGGACGAGACGCCGCGGCCGGCGCGGGAGGCCTCGCGGCCCAGGGCCTCCAGGGCCTCGGCGTGGGCGACGTCGTCGCCGTAGCGGCGCGCCTGGGCGTAGCCCTGCCGCACGAGGATGCCGCCGAGCATCTTCTCCCCTATCTCGCCGGTGTCGTCTACGTCGTCGGGCACCTCCAGCCACACGTGGCGCAGCAGGCGCCCGTACTGGTCGACGTCGCTCTCGTCCCGCTCGAGCCACACCACGTCCCCGCGCCCGACTAGGCTCTTGGTGAAGTCCGAGGCGCGCTCGCCCTCGGGGGTGTTGCGCTCCTCCTCGGGCGCGACGCTCTCGGGGCAGTCGATGCCCACCATGCGCACGCGCTCCTCGCGGCCGCCGAGGGACACGACGAGCGTGTCGCCGTCCACCACCCGCACCACCGTCGCCTGCTCGAGGGCCGGCGCCTGCCGCCCGTCGGCGGCCGCGGCGGGAGGGCGCGCAGCGTCAGGGGCGCCGTCGGGGGCGCCCAGGCTCGCGGCCCCGCCGCCGACGGCCAGCACGAGCGCGAGCGCCGCCACGGCCGAGATGACCGGGTGGCGCAGGATAAGGCCGTCCCACGCTCGCTTGACCGCGCTCTCGTCGCGGCCGCCTCGCCTCGCGTCGCCCATGGGGCCTCCCTTCCGCCCGCCTTCCGTCCGCACGCCCCGCGCCCGGGGCCGTCGCGTGCCCGCTGCCGCGCCCGTCGCCGAGTGCCGCGGCGGGGCGCGCCCGCCTTCCGCGTCCACCGCCGACGGGGGGGGTGCCGCGGCTTCCGCATCCTCCCCGCCCTTCCGCGCCCGCCCGGGGCGCGGCCGCGGGGCCGTCGGGGCCATCTTAGCGGAGCGGGCGGGCGCGGCGGCGGTCATCGGGTATCATGTCAGCCGTACGTAGACATTCGGCCGCGCGCGCGGCCCGCGGGAGGAGGCGCCCATGGAGGCCTACAAGCAGGAGTTCATCGAGTTCATGGTGGCGAGCGACGTGCTGAAGTTCGGCGACTTCACGCTGAAGAGCGGCCGCAAGTCCCCCTTCTTCATGAACGCCGGCGCCTACGTCACCGGCGAGCAGCTGCACCAGCTGGGGCTCTACTACGCCCAGGCGATCAACGACAGCTTCGGGCTCGACTTCGACGTGGTGTTCGGGCCAGCCTACAAGGGCATCCCGCTGGCCGTCGTCACCGCCATGGGGCTGCACGAGCTCTACGGCAAGGAGGTCCGCTACTGCTCCAACCGCAAGGAGGCCAAGGACCACGGCGCCGACGCCGGCAACCTGCTGGGGTCGGACCTGCGCGACGGCGACCGCGTCGTCATGGTGGAGGACGTGACCACCTCGGGCAAGTCCATCGACGAGACCTACCCCCTGCTGCGCGCCGCGGCCGACGTGGACGTGCGCGGGCTCATCGTGTCGCTCAACCGCCAGGAGGTCGGCAAGGGCGGCGTCACCACGGCCCAGCGCGAGGTCGAGGAGCGCTACGGGTTCCCCGTGGCGTCCATCGTGTCGATGGACGAGGTGCGCGCCTATCTGACCGGCCGCGAGGTGGGCGGGCGCGTGGTCATCGACGAGGCGCTCGCCGCCGCGCTCGACGACTACTACGCCCAGTGGGGCGCCAAGGCCTAGCGCGCCCTGCCGACGGGTGCGAGGCGCAGCCGGCACCCGCGGCTTGCACGCCGGCTCGGCGCCGCGCGCCCGACGCACCCGCCTGCCCGCGGCCCGCCTGCGCGCTGCCGCCCACTCGCGGGCCCGCACCCGCCTGCGCCCTGCGCGCCCGACACATCCGCCCGCGCCACGCCCCTCCCGCGAACCCCGCCAGAACGGAGCCATGCCATGAGCCCGCTGCCCTCCCCGCGCGACCCCTTCGCCACGCCTCCCCTCGCGCCCGCGCCGCCGGCGGCCCTGCGCGATCCGGCGCCGCTCGACGCGGGCCGCGCGCTTGCCTGGGAGCCTGGCGACGAGCCCTGGGAGAACGTCGAGGCCGTGGGGCTCGACCTGTCCGGGCGCAACCTGCGCGAGCTGGAGGTGGCCGGCGCGCGCCTGGCCGGATGCCGCCTGGCCGGCTGCGACCTGACGGGCGCCGTCCTCTCCGACGTGGCCTTCGAGCGCTGCGACCTGTCCAACGCCGTGCTCGACCGCGCCGCGCTCACGCGCTGCACGTTTCAGGACTGCAAGCTCACCGGCGCCTCGCTCATGGAGGCCGGCCTCGAGTCCGTGGCGATGGCCGACTGCTCCTGCGGGCTCGCCGGCCTCAACCAGGCGCGGCTGTGGGCCTTCTCGGCACGCACCTGCGACTTCTCGGGCGCCGACGTGTCCGAGGCCACGCTGCGCCACGTCGTCCTCGACGACGTGCGCCTGGCCGGCACGAGCCTCTTCCGCACCCCGCTCTCCGGCGTCGACCTGACGCGCTGCTCGCTCGAGGGCATCGTGCTGTCGGACGCCCTGGGCGAGGTGCGCGGCGCCAAGATGGACCTCTACCAGGCCGCCGGCCTCGCCCGCCACCTCGGCGTCATCATCCAGGAGTAGTCCGCCGGCCGACGCGGGCGCGGAGGCGCGAGGCCGCGGGGTGCGAGGCGCGGGCCGACGTGGGCGCGGGGCGCGAGACGCGGCGTGGGCCGGCGCGGGGCGCGACGCAGGCCGGCGCGGGACGCATCTGCCACCGCGGCCGGGCCTCTCGGCGGCAGATGCACGCGAAAAGCCGTTTCATATCCATTTCGTCGAGTTTCCCGAGCCTGAAAGGCGCCTTTCCGCCGCCTTGTGCCCGCACTTCCCGCAAAACCCCTGGTGGGAAAATCCCAGCCTCGGCTCAGCCGCCTTCTCATCGGTTTTGCCTCGGAAAACTCGCCAAAATGGATATGAAACGCCAATCAACGTGCAAGTGACCCCCCTGCGCGGCGCCTAGCGGCGGATCGCGCCCGAGCCCGAGAGCACCGTCGCCCGCAGCAGCCGGTGCCGCTCCTCGAACCCGCCGCAGCGCACGCGCAGCTGTCCCCCGAGACTCCTCGCGAGCGTGCCGGCGAACCGGGCGAACGCCCACGGATCGTAGAGCTGCCCCTTGGTGAGGGTCAGCACCGTCACCCCCAGCCGCGTGAGGTCGATCCTCCGCAGCGCGTCCCGCGCGATGCGCTCGGGCCCCGTGTGGCACAGGTCGCTGTCGTACTCGACCGCCACCTGCGCCTCGGGCCAGAAGAGGTCGCAGAGGTAATACGCCTTCCCCACCGACGCCTGATGGCGCGCGCCTGGGTCGATCCGGTGGTTGAGGAGGGGCCTCTCGATCGCGAAGCCACCGTAGCGGTGGGGCAGCGAGAGGAGCATGGCCGTCGCCGTCTCGGCCGGCGAGAAGGAGTTCCCGATGATGTGCGGCAACGCGCGCGTCAGGTGGCGGATCCCGTAGGCGCCCTCCATGCGGGCGGCGAAGCGCCCCAGCCGGACGGGGTCGGTGAGGGGGTCGCGCTCGTCGAACAGGCACGCGCCCTGGCGGTCGAAGGAGTAGCGGCCGCAGAACTCGTAGCCCAGCTTGACGAGCTCGAGCATTTCCATCGAGCGCGCCATCTGCATCAGGCAGCACTCGGGCGACACGACGAACTCTCCCGGGGCCAGCTGCCGGAGGGCGCCGGACGGGAAGCGGCCCAGCGAGTGGTAGACGACCTCGGCGGTCGAGCGGCGCTTCACAGATGAGGGGACGAGGAGGTGGTAAGGTCGCTCGAGGTAGCGCGCCTGCGAGGAGCAGGCCCTCGCCCGGGCCGGCAGGTCGCTGGCGTCTCCCCGCGCCCACGCCCTGTCCAACCCGCCGCGAAACGGCTGCGTCGGGCAGTCCATGCGGTAGAGGCCTACCGCGGATCTATGGCAGAAGATGAGGCTCATGGCGGGAGTCTAGCACGTCGGGAGACGCCGTTTCGACCTGAAAACGCCCACGTCGCCGGGGGAGCGCCGCGAAGGCGCTCCCGCGTCGCGGGGCGGGCGCACCGCGACGACAACAAGGCGCGGGGGCGGCGACATCGGCCGCCCCCGCGGCGAAAACGGAAAGATCGCGGCGGGGATGGTGACGCGGCTCGTCAAATGCCGTTTCATATCCATTTTGGCGAGTTACCCGAGGGAGCGAGGGCTCCCTCGCCCCGGGCGGCCGGCCGCCGTTCGCGTTTGCCCTGTTCAGCGCTGCGCTCGTCTGCGATGACCGCCTAGGCGTCCTCCCAGGAGGCGGAAAACAGCCGCCTTGCCTCGGAAAACTCGCCAAAATGGATATGAAACGCCAAATCCGCTGCACGCAGCCGCGACCCTACCCCACGTCGCCCGCGGGAACAGGCTGCGCGGAAATACAGGCCGGCGCGAGCCGCGAGACGCGGGGCGGCGCGCGCGGGTACCGGAGGCGCAGGCGCGCGAGCTCGTGGGCGCCGCAGCCGCAGACGCGCGGGCGCGCGAACTCGTGAACGCCGCCCTACGGGCGTTTGTTTTCCGAGGCTCAACGGGGGCGCCACAGGGCGCCGACGGATGGCGGGGCGCCGGGAGGGCCCGCGGCAAGGCGCCTATGATCGCCGTTGAGAGCCGAAGGGTTCGCGGCAGCCCGCCTGGGCGGCGCGGGGCTTTTCGGAGCGTATCGGAAGCCGTGCCCGACGCACCGTGCGCGACACGCCAGCGGAAGGAACCGACATGGACATCAGAGCAACGAAGATCACCTCCGGCCTGTGCGCCGCGGGCCTGTGCGCCCTCATGGGCGGGGCGGCCGTCCTCATGCAGGCGCAGCCGGCCCTCGCCGAGTCGCAGGCCCCCCAGTCGACCGGGCCGGCCGACGTGAGCGTCGTCACGATCATCGACGAGGAGGAGCTGGCCGACGGGCTGCTCGCGCCCCTGGGCCAGGCGGCGCTGACGCTGCACGCCACGCCGCTCGACCAGGCCGGCCAGACGGCCCAGGACATCGCCGCAGCCGCCGCGCACACCGCGGCCGAGGGCGCCGAGGACGCCACGCACGTGAACCCGGATTCCGACAGCGCCGACTCGAACGCGCCCATCAAGGCCGACAAGATCGGCGACGAGGGCGTGACGGCCCAGGATGAGGCCGCCGCCTCCACCCCGACGGCCGCCGAGGGCGCCGAGGAGCCGACCGAGACGGCGCGGTAGGCGCCTATCCGCCGACGGGCACGCGAGGGCCCGGGCTCCCCAGGAGCCCGGGCCCTCTTTCGCGAAGGGCGCCCCACCCGCCGCGAGGCGACGGCGGCACGAGCCGGCAGCGAGGCCAGCGGCCCGAGGCGCCGCCCGCCGTCCGCCGCGCGCAGCCCGCGCCCGACGCGCTCCCCTACCCCCGCCCCGGGGCGGCCGCGGCGTTGCCGCCGGCCTCGGCGCTCTGCAGCCGCAGCCGTCCGGCCACGAGCGCCGCGCCGAAGACGGCCGCGGCGAACAGCGCCACCAGCCCCAAATCGCCCAGCACGGCGCCCACGGCCCCCGTCGTCGGCTCGACGAGGTGCGCGCAGCGGTCGAGCGCGTCGGTGTACCAGTACACGGGCGTGAACCGCGCGAGCGCCACCACGGCCTCGGGCATGAGCGAGAGCGGCACCCACGCCCCGCCCAGGAAGGTCAGCACCATCCCCAGGATGTTGCCCACCGCGTTGGACGCCGTCTCGCCGACGCCCAGCTGCCCCAGCAGAAAGCCGATGGACAGCGGCACGAGCGCCAGCACGGCCACCGCCAGCAGCATCAGCCCGTGCGCCGCGGGCGGCAGCCCCGCGGCCGTCGAGCCGAAGGCCGCCCAGCCCGCTCCGGCCACCACCGCCGCCACGCCCACGGTCACCACCAGGCACGCGGCCGCCTCGCGCAGGCCGAGCCCCAGCCCGGAGGCGGGCGACACCAGGTTGCGCCGCCGCACGTCGGTGCGGCTGAACGCCCCCATGAGCAGCCCCACCGACACCACGATGGCGGCGGTCAGGGTATAGGCGCACCACTTCAGGTAGAAGGCGAGCGCGTTGCCGGATGCGGCCGACCCCTCGGGCACCACCACCTCGGGCACGGCCTGCTCGCCGGCCACGGCGACGGCGCGCGCGGCCACGTCGCCAGCCGGGGCGCCGGGCAGGAGCACCGCGGCGGCGCGGGCCAGCCCCAGGTACTGGGAGGCCTCGGCGCCGGCGAGCATGCCCTCCATCGACGCGGGGCCGAAGGCCACGTCCAGCACCGGGGGCTCATCGCCCGCCCGCACGGCGGCCAGGAAGTCGTCGGTGAAGCCCTCCGGCACGATGATCAGGCACGACACCTGCCCCGTCGCCACTGCGTCCTGCAGCGCGAAGGGCTCATCGTCCACCTCCGTGACCTCGGCGCCCGCGGCCAGGAACTCCGCCAGGCCCGCGCCGAGCGCTCCCCCGTCGCGGTCGACGACGGCCACGTCCGGGCGCGCCGGCTCGAAGTCCCCGCCGTCGCCCAGCGACAGCCCGACCGTGATGAACAGCCCCATCGCGCTCAGGAACCCCACGTAGACGAGCAGGTAGGCCGGATGGGCGGCCACCACCCTCAAAGCACAGCTAAATACTCGCATAGCGCTGCCTCCTCACGAACGCGAGCGACGCGGCGAACAGCGCCGCCGCCAGGGCCAGGAGCGTCCCCAGCTTGGCCAGGAAGGGCGCCAGGGAGTCGTAGTAGTACAGGCTGTAGAACATGTCGGTGATGACGCGCGCCGGGTTGAGGGCGGCCAGCGCCGGCGCCTCGCGCGCGACGAGGTCGGCCAGTTCCATGCACGGCTCGCCGTAGAGCCCGGCGAACAGCGAGAGCAGGCAGACGATGCCGGTGAGCAGGCCGGTCTTGGCACCATAGTCCACCTTCGGCAGCGACCCGACGAGCGTGCCGAGGGCCGTGGCCAGAAGCGCCGCGGCGGCCAGCCCCGCCACGCACAGCCCCTCGCGCCCGCCGAAGCCCACCCCCACCACGAACCGCACGTAGAGGAAGGCGACCATGAGGCAGGCGAAGGCGATCACCCAGCAGGCCGCCAGCGACGCGACGAGCACGCGCCCGCGCGACAGCGCGCCCACGGCGCAGCGGGCGCCGAGCGGCGAGAGGTTGGGCTGGACGCGGCACACGGCCACCAGCCCGATCGTGCCGCCGAACAGGGCGGCCATGCCGAAGAGCGCGTAGTAGAACCGCACCGTCTCGGTGGGCGCCTCCCGCGTGAGCGACACCGACCGCAGGCCCTCCGGCGGCTCGAGCGCCGCGGCGACGCGGTCGGGGTCGGCCAGCGCCCGGGGGTCGGCGGCGACGATGCCCGCCAGGAGCTCCCGGTCGCGCCCGTAGGCGCTCACGACGTTCTGGAGGATCGTCTGGTTGACCTGGTCGACGCCCACGCCGTCGTCGGCCGGGGCCACCGCCAGGCGCGGGACGCCCGCGGCGTCCACCGACAGCACCCCGGCCACCTCGCCGGCGAGCAGCGCGCGGCGCGCGGCGGCCTCGTCGGGGTAGGCGGTCACGGCGAGGAGCGCGTCTGAGCCCTCCGCGTCGGGCTCGGCCAGGGACTCGACCGCGCCCGCCAGCGGCGAGGCGTCCCAGTCCGCGTCGGCGACGACGGCGGTGGGCACGGGGTCGAAGGACTGGGCCTCGTCGATGTTGGCGAACATGAGCATGAAGATGGTGGACAGCAGGATGGGGAAGGCGAGCGCCCAGACGAACACGCCGCGGTCGCGCGCGACGGTCTTCAGGGTCGCCGTGAACACGCTGAGCATGGCCGCCCCCCTAGTCCCGCAGGTCCGTGCCGGTGATCTCGAGGAACACGTCGTTCAGGGTCGGCGGCTCCGCGTAGATGCGGCCCATCGGCACCTGGTGGCGCTCGAGCACGGCCAGCACGTCGGCCACGTTGCGCGTCCCCTGCCCGCACATCACCGTGAGGCGGCCGTCCTCGGCCGCGGCCCGGCGCACGTGGGGCAGCACGCGCAGGTCGGCGAGCACGGGCTCGGGCAGCTCGGGCAGCCCGGCCACCTCCACCTCGATGCGCTCGCCGGCGCTCACCATGGCCTTGAGCTCGGCGTTGGTGCCCACCGCCACGCCGCGCCCGTGGTCCATGATCATGATGCGGGTGCAGATCTCCTCGACCTCCTCCATGTAGTGGCTCGTGTAGACCACCGTGGCGCCGGAGGCGTTCATGGCCTTGATGCCCTCGAGGATGGCGTTGCGGCTCTGCGGGTCGACGGCCACGGTGGGCTCGTCGAAGAACACCAGGTCGGGCTCGTGCGCGATGCCGCAGGCGATGTTGAGGCGCCGCAGCAGGCCGCCGGAGAGCTTGCGCGGACGGAACCGGGCGTAGTCCTCGAGGCCCACGAAGGCGATGGCGCGCTCCACCAGCTCGCGGCGGCGCGCCCGCTCGCCCACGTAGAGCGAGCAGAAGTAGTCGATGTTGTCGCGCACCGTGAGCTCCTCGAACACGGCCACGTTCTGCGGCACCACGCCGATGCGGCGCTTGAGGTCGTAGCGGGTGGGGGCCATGGGCTCGCCGAACAGGCTGATCGAGCCCTTGTCGTAGGTGAGCAGCTGCAGGATGCAGTTGATGGCCGTGGTCTTGCCCGAGCCGTTGGGGCCCAGGAGCCCGAAGACCTCGCCGGGGCGGATGCGCAGGTCGAAGTGGTCGAGCGCGACCAGGTCGCCGTAGCGCTTGACCAGGTTCTCGACGGATACGATGTCCATGGGGCCGTCCTTTCGCCGGGGTTCCCTCCGAGGCGATCATCCCAGAAGGCGCCGGCGCGCGGAAGTGACGGGCGTCATGAGTTGGGCGAGGGCGGGGCAGGCGCGGGGCGGGCGCGTGGACGAAAAACGGCGATCTCACCGGCGCGAAAAGTGAGATCGCGCCTTTTCGTCCAGAAAGGGGACGAAAAACGGCGATGTCGCCGTTTTCGCCGTCATCGGGGGCGCGAGATCGCCGTTTTTCGTCCACGGGAATGCGAGATCGCGCCTTTTCGTCCATCGGGTCCCGTGACGAATGTCACGAACCGGGCGCGCGGGGGACGGCGCGGGGCGAGGGGCGGCGGGCGGCGGCCTATAATGGCCCCATGGACCGCGTGGCAGACGAGACGATCATCCTCATCCTGTGCCTGGCGACCGTCGCGGGCGGCGCGTGGCTCGGCGCGCCCGCGGGCGGGCCCGAGGTGGCCGCGACGCTCGTGTCCGTGTGCCTGGCATGCCTGTGCGAGGCGCTGCCCGCGGGCGCCCGCCGCCCCGGGCGGGCCGACGCGCCCGAGCCGCACGGGCGGCCGGGACGCGAGGACGCCGCCGCAGATGCGCCCTCCCCTGCCTCCGAGACGCCTGGACCGCTCCCCGCCCGGGCGCGCGCGGCCTGGCCCCGCTGGGCGCGGGCGGCGGCCGTGGGGGCCTGGGAGGCCGCCGCGCTCGCCTGGGCGCCGCTCGTGCCGTTCGCGCCCCTGGCGGCCTACCTGGCCGGCGCCTTCCGCCTGGGCCCCCTGCGCGCGCTGTGGGCCGTCCCCGCCCTGGCCGCCCTCGGCCGCGGGGACGCGGGCGTCGCGGGGGCCGCCCTCGCGATCGGCGCGGCGGCCTGCGTGCTCGCCGAGCGCACCCGCCGGCTCGTGGAGGGGCGCCGCGCGACGCTCGCCCTGCGCGACCAGGTGCAGGAGCGCTCGATCGCGCTCGCCCGGCGCAACCGCGACCTCATGGACCGCCAGGACCTGGAGGTGCGCTGCGCGGTGCTCGACGAGCGCGGGCGCATCGCCCGGGAGATCCACGACAACGTGGGGCACCTGCTCACCCGCTCGCTGCTCCAGGTGGAGGCCCTGCGCGTGACCCAGGCCGCCACGCCGGCCGCCGAGGGGCTCGCGGCGGTGTCGGCCACCCTGGACGAGGCGCTCGGCACCGTGCGCGCGAGCGTCCACGACCTGCACGACGGGGCCTTCGACGCCCGCACCGCCCTCGAGCGCGCGGTGGGCGACTGGGAGGCCGGCGACGCGACGCTCGTCTACGACGCCGGGCCGCTGCCCCGGCCCGTGGCCTACGCGGTGCTGGCCGTGGCGCGCGAGGCGCTGTCGAACGCGGCGCGCCACGGCGGCGCGCGGGCGGTGGCCGTGGAGCTGGCGGAGTACCCGGGCTTCTGGCGGCTGACCGTGGCCGACGACGGCACGGGCGGCCCCGGGTCCTCGGGGCCCGCAGACGGCGCGGGCGAGGCGGCGGGGATGGGGCTCGCGTCCATGCGCGAGCGGGTGGAGGCGCTCGGCGGCACGCTCAGCGCCGGCCCCGCGGCCGCGGGCGGCTTCGCCGTGCGCGCGATCATCCCACGGGAGAGGGAGGGGGAGGACGAATGATGGTGGCCGAGGATACCCGAGGCGACCGGCCCGGCGAGCCGGGCGGCGACGGCGCGGCGCTCCCGGCGCCCACAGGGTCGCGCTCCGGCGCGCGAGACGGGGCGGCGGACGGCGGCGCGCGGGACGCGGCGGGCGCCGGCACATGCGGCGATGCGGCGGACGCGCCCGTCCGCGTGGTGATCGCCGACGACGACCCGCTCGTGGGCTCGTCGCTGCGCACCATCCTGGAGGCGAGCGGAGAGGTGGCCGTGGCCGCCGTCGGCGAGAGCGGCGAGGAGGCCGTGGCGCTCTACGGCGAGCTGCGCCCCGACGTGCTGCTGCTCGACATCCGCATGCCGGGGATGGGCGGGCTGGCCGCGGCCGAGCAGGTGCTCGCGGCCGACCCCGGCGCGCGGGTGGTGTTTCTCACCACGTTCTCGGACGACGACTACATCGTGCGCGCCCTGCGCCTGGGCGCCCGCGGCTACCTGGTGAAGCAGGACGTGGGCACCATCGCGTCCGCCCTGCGCGCCGTCATGGCCGGCCAGGCGGTCTTCGGCCCCGAGGTGTGCGAGCGGATCGACCTTATGGTGGGCCGCGGCGCGAGCGGGTCCGGCGCGGCGCGGGGCGCGGGCGACGGGCACGCGGCCGGCCATGCCGGCGTGACGGCCCCGCAGGGCACCCCCGCGGCCGGCGCCGACGCGACGCGGGGTGCGGACGCGGCCGCCGCGGGCGCAGGCGCGTTGGCCGCGCTCACCGAGCGCGAGCGCGACATCGCGGCGCTCGTGGCCGAGGGTCTCGACAACCGCGAGATCGCCGCAGCCCTCTACCTGTCCGAGGGCACCGTGCGCAACCACATATCGGTCATGCTCCAGAAGCTCGCCCTGCGAAACCGCACCCAGCTCGCCATAGCCTGGTGGCGCGCCCAGCCCTAGCCCGCGCGCAGAACGGGCGCGCAAAATGGCCCAAACGCACGGTTTGACGACACGATGCGGAGGATGGGACGCCATGGCGTCCGCAAAACCCCAGGTCGCGAAAACCGGATTCCGCGAAAGGGGGCTCCTGAGGGTCCCGCGGGGCGGTTTTCCGTCGTCAAACCGTTCGTTTCGGCCATTTTGCGCGCGGAAACCGCACGAGGCCCGCGCCCACGTACCCTACTCCCCCGGCGCGTGGGTGGCGCGCCAGGCGTCCCAGGCAGCGGCGCGCGCCTCGTCGGGGATGGGCTCGCGGCACAGCGGGCACCTCTCCAGGTCGATGAGCGTGGGCTTGCCGCACGCCGGGCACGTGACCATCTTCGGCCGGCAGTTGTCGCAGGTGGGCAGGCAGATGTAGCAGTCGGGCATGGATGCCCCTCCTTCTCTCTCGACTCGGGCGCCACTGGGACGTGCGATGCGGGCGCCACCGGGGCGCGGGCGCGGGACGCGCGATGCACGCCCCAGCCGCCGGCGGCGCCGCGCCCGCCCTCGGCGCGCCCACGCGCCGCGCCCGCCCCCGGCGCGCCCGGCCCCCGACGGCGCCTCTCCCCTACAGCACCTCGGCCAGCGACACGAGCGGCGGCAGGATGGCCGTGAACACGACCAGGAGCACGACGGTCAGCGGCACGCCGAACTTGAGCACGTCGAAGATGGTGTAGTGGCCCCGCTGGTAGGTGATGAGGTAGAGCGCGTCGATGGCGGGGATGAGGAACGTGATCTGCGCCCAGATGGACATGGTCATGATGACGCAGAGGGGGTCGATGCCGGTGTTGACGGCCAGCGCCACCATGGCCGGCGTGAGCATCACCACGATGGGCGGCCCCGAGGGCACGAAGGCGCGCAGAAGCGCGATGGCGGCGCCCATCATGAACAGGATGCCGAAGGCGGGCCAGTCGGTCGTGCCGCCCAGAAGCGAGTTGGCCACCCAGTCGATGGCGCCCGTGGACAGCAGCGCCGAGGCGAGCGCCATGAGGCAGCCGAGCATGATGACCAGGTCCCACGGCACCTCGCGCGAGTACTCGTCCCAGGTGAGCAGGTCCATGGCGGGCACGAACATGACCACCATGCCGATCATCGCCACCATGGTGGAGTCGAGCCCGGGCAGGTAGCTCGTGAGGATCCACAGCACGAACATGGCCGTCACCAGCGCGATGGTCTTCCACTCCTTGGCCGTGAGCGGGCCCAGGTGCCCGCAGGCGGAGCGCAGCGCGTCCATCTCCTCGCAGGTGAGCGGGGCGGGACGGAAGGTGACGCACAGCGCCGCCCAGCCCGCCAGCACCGAGATGACGGCGATGGGCACGCCCACCACCATCCACTGGAAGAACGACACCTCCATGCCGTTGGTCTGGAAGAGCAGCTCGAGCATGGTGAAGTTCGACGACGACCCGATGGGCGTGGCGATGCCGCCAGCGAGCGAGCCGATGGGCACGCCGATCATCACGCACTTCATGAAGCGCTTGTCGAACCGGAGCCCCAGGTCGGGGTTCTCGAACACGGCCAGCACCACCGCGGCGAACAGCGCGCAGGCGGCCAGGTCGCTCATGACGGTGGAGATGATGGCCGACGCCAGCATGTAGGCGAGCACGATGAGGCGGCTCGAGCCCTTGAACCAGCGCAGGAGCAGGCCCATGAGGCGCTGGGGCAGATCGGAGTTGCGCACCATGGCGGCGATGGCGAAGGCAGCCAGCAGGAAGAAGAAGACCGAGCTGATGAAGTCCTTGATGGTGGCGCCGAGCGAGGCGGTCACCCCCAGGACGGGCAGCAGGATCATCACCAGCAGGCCGGCGATGGGCTTGGGCACGACGTTGCCCATCCACAGCGTGATGTTGAACAGGGTGAGCCCCAAGGCGAGCATGCCGGGGCGGTCGAGGCCGGCGGGAACGGGAGCGAAGGCGAAGGCGGCGAGCACGGCCGCGGCGATGAGGGCGAAGCCCACCCTCTTTGCTAAGCAGTTCATTGATATCCCCCTTGCTGCTTAACCCTTAGGTTGTCGGATTCGGCGGGCGGAGGGCAGCGAGGATGCCCAGCGCCAGCAGCACGAGGCCGCCGCAGGCGAGGAACATGGCACCCACCCCCCAGGACTGGAGCACGGCGCCCGCGGCCATGGGGCCGAACCCCATGCCGATGTCCGTGCCGATGTAGAACGTGTTGGACGCGCGGCCCAGCTCGTGCGCGGGAACGTCGCGCACCGCCTGGGCCTGGATGGCCGCGTAGGCCGATCCCTGGCCGACCCCCATGCACGCCGCCGCCAGCAGCACCAGCGGAAGCGACGCCATGCCGGCCAGCAGCACCGTGGCGGCCAGCTCCACGACGAGGGCCGGCGCCACCACCCGGCGCGTCCCCCAGCGGTCGGTCAGGCGGCCGGCCGTGGGCTTGGACACGAGGGCGGCGATGGCGTAGACGGCGTAGTACGCCGACACGCCCGCGATGCCGCGCAGCTCGCCTGCCGTGAGGAGCAGGGTAACGGCTACGCCGTGGGGAACGATGGAGAGCCCGGCCATAACGGCGACGGGCACGTTGGGCAGGTAGATGAAGCGCTCGAGCCACGCGCGGGGCCCTGAGGCGGGGCGGCCGGGCGCGGCGGCGCGGGGCGCGGCCGGCTTGGCGGGGCGCGGGGCCGGGGCGGCGCCGGCCGGCTCGCGGAAGGACAGGCTCACGGCGAACCCGATGACGAACAGCACGCCGGCGGCGGCGAAGCTCGCCGGGTAGCCGGCCGCGCCGATGACGAGCGCGCCGGCGGCGGGGCCCAAGGCGCACGACACCGTCTGGGCGATGCCCGTCCAGCCCACGGCCTGGCCGAGCCGCTCGGCGGGCACCGACAGCGACACGAGCGCGATGACGGCGGCCGAGCGGAACGCGAAGGCGATGCCCGCCATCACGCGGAACAGGCCGATGACGGCCACCGAGGAGGACAGCGCGCAGCCGAAGGCGCTCGCGCAGAACAGCGCCGCGGCGATGAGCAGAAACGACTTCTTGGCCAGGCGGTCGGCGAGCCAGCCGGTGAGCGGGCGGGCGACGAGCGCCATCGACGCCGAGAGCCCGGCCAGGACGCCGCCCACGGCGATGGTGGCGCCCAGGGCCACCGCGTAGCCCGAAACGACGGGGTTGGTCATGTAGGCCCCGAACTGGAAGAGGGCCTCGATGAGCACCAGCTGGACGAACCGTATGTTCCAGAGCCTCTCGGCCTTCATGGTCAAGCCCCTCATCGAACGCGCGGGCGCCGCTGGGGCGCCCGCTCACATCAGGTCGTCTGCGCTACTCGGCCTTCGGCGGGGCCGCGGGAGCGGCCGGGGCGCCAGGCGCCTTGGGGGCGCCGGGGACGGCCGGGGCCGGGGCGCCGGGAGCGGCCGGGGCGGCCACGTTGCCCTCGGCGCCGGCGATGTCGGACCCGCACTCGGAGCACACGGTGGCCCCGGCGATGTTCATCTCGCCGCAGTGCGGGCACTTCACGCGGTCCTCGGGCAGCTCGGCGCCGCACTTGACGCACTTGTCGGCGACGGCGGGGTTGATCATTCCGCACTCGGGGCACGTCTTGGGCGTGGAGGCGGCGGCAGGTCTAAAGCACATGGGGTCCTTCTTTCGCTAGCGGGGGCGGAGGGCCCGCGGGCAGGGGCGCCCGCGGGCCTCGCCGGTCTTCCTACGGGATGAGCAGGCTGGTGCGGCGGTCACGCTCGGCCATCTTGGCGGCGAGCTCGTCGATCGGGCCGTACTCGATGGCGCTGGCCAGGCAGTGCAGCACGCAGGTGGGCTGCTCGCCGGCGGCCACGCGGTCGGCGCACAGGTCGCAGTAGGTGGTGATCACGGGGTAGTAGGTGTGCTCCCACTTCCCCTCCTCCATCAGCTCCCAGGGGCCGTTGACCAGCATCTTGATGCCGAACTGGCCGATGGGGTAGTCGTGCTCGTTCTTGCACGCGATCTCGCAGCTATGGCAGCCGGTGCACCAGTAGTTGTCGATCAGCAGACCGTATTTCTGAGTCATTGACGTCTCCTCCTTACTCGACCACGAGATCCTTGAGGAAAGGATCGTTCTTGATGGAACCGGGGTAGTTCTGCTGGCTCTTGAGGTTCTGCGGCGCGACCTCCTTCAGAGGCGGCTTGTCGGCCTTGACGATGCGGCAGCACAGGGCCTTCATCGGGGCGCCGAAGCCGTAGTGGCCGATGACGTCATTGGGAACCAGCGTGTTGATGTTGGAGGCCCACACGCCGCCGATGCTCGGCTCGTTCATGTCCTCCTCGGGGTACCACCAGCCGTGGTCGGCCATGACCACGTTGGGCTTGACGATGGGGGTGACCTTCGCCTTCTCGTAGCAGTGGCCCCACGGGTTCTCGATGCGCACCCAGTCGCCGTCGATGACGCCGATCTGCTCGGCCAGCTCGGGGTTCATCTGCACGTACGGGTACTCCTTGATCTCGCGCAGCATCTTGGACTGGCGATGCTCGGAGTGGAACGAGGCCCAGTTGCGCGCGCCGGTGGTGAGGATGATCGGGAAGTCCTTCTTCCAATCCGGGTGCTCGGCGGTGTAGGAGCGCATGAAGCGGCTCGCCTCGGAGTCGTGCAGCGGGTCGTCCGCCGTCACGTCCTCCCAGTAGGGGCTGAACACGGGCTCCTCGTAGTAGGGCAGCGGGTCGCCGTCGCAGGCGGCGAACATGAGGCTCATCAGCTCCACCTTGCCGGTGGTGGTGTTGAAGCCGGGCTGGCCGTCGGCGCGCAGCATGCCGCGCTCGTACTTGAGGTACTCGGTCTTGCGGGACACCTGCACGTGCTCCTTGAGGTACTCCCAGTCATGGCCGAAGCCGACCACCTTGGTGAGGTCCTGGGTGATGTAGTTCTCGATGGAGGACACCTTGGACTCGCCGTCGATGTAGAAGTTGTCGTGGAACGCGGGGCGCTGGGCCAGGTCGTGGATGATCTGGAACTCGCTCTTGGCCTCGCCGACGGGCTCGATGACCTTCACCATGCCCTTGACCGGGCCGGGATGCTCGCCCATGAGCTGGGTGATGTAGCCGTCATGCTCGAGCCAGGTCGCCAGGGGCAGGAACAGATCGCAGCACGAGGCGATGGTCGGGTTCATGAAGATGTCCTGGGCCACCACGAAGTCCATGCGCTTGAGGGCGGCATGCCAGCGCTGCGGCGCGGCGGTGTTGGTCGGGGACACCGGGTTGGTGTGCAGGATCCAGCAGAAGCGGATCGGGTAGGGCTCGTCGGTCTCGAGCGTGTCGATGATGACGTCCGGGACGGCCTTGCCGAGCAGCAGCTGGTAGATCTTGTACTGCGACAGGCCGATGGTGGTGTCGCGCTGCTCCTGGGTCACCGGGTTCGGGGGGATGACCTCCTTCTTCTGGTTAGCCGAGGAGTCCTCGCCGTTGCCGTCGTACTTGTTGCCGCCGAAGTCGAGCGTGATGTTCCAGCCGATGTTGGTGCCGCCGGGGATGTCCAGGTTGCCGGTGATGGCGGCCAGGGCGTAGAGGCAGTGCACGGACTGCACGCCGTTGGGGTTCTGGTCGTTGGCCAGGCCCATGTTGAGGCCCCAGGGCTTCTCGGACAGGCAGTGGGCGACGTCGCGGATCATCTGCTCGGGCACCTCGGTGACCTTGGCGGCCCACTCGACGGAGTACTCGTTGACGCGCTCCTTGAACTCGTCGAAGCCGTAGCACCACTTCTCGACGAAGTCATGGTCGTAGAGGTCCTCGTTGATGATGACGTTGAGCAGGCCGAAGGCGAGCGCGGTGTCGGTGTTGGGGCGCAGCTGCATGTGGTAGAGCGCGCGGGTGGACAGCCAGTTGACGCGCGGGTCCACGTTGATGAGCTTGGTGCCGCGCTTGAGCAGCTCGATGATGGAGTGGCCCCAGGTGCCGTCGGGGTTGGAGCGCAGGGAGTCGCGGCCCCAGTTGAGCAGGTACTTGGGCTGCACCCACTCGGGGTCGTCGTAGCGGCCCGGCAGGCCGTTGGCGAAGTCGTACTCGATGTAGCCGGCGCCGCCGATCATGGAGCACACGGTGTCACGCGGGGCCATGCACGAGAAGCCGGTCTGGGTGTAGCACTGGTTGGTGGTCACGCAGATGCGGGCGGAGGTGTTGGTCATGTAGCGGCCAGCCTCGCGGCCGGTGCCGGTGAGGACGGTCAGCGCGTTGGGGCCGTACTTCTCCTTGACCTCGGCGATCTTCTCCTCGATCTTGTCGTAGGCCCAGTCCCAGGTGACGACCTTCCAGGCGTCGGCCTTGCCGCGGTCGGCGGGGTCGCGGTACATCGGGTGCACGATGCGGTCGGGATGGTACTGCAGGTCGAGCACGCGCAGGCAGCGCACGCACAGGCGGCCCTGGGTGATGACGTCATCGGGGTCGCCCTCGACCTTGGTGATCTTGCCGTCCTTGACGAAGGCGCGGATGCCGCAGCCCACGCCATGGCACCCCGGAGGGGACCACGGGGACGTGCGGTAGACCTCGGTGCCGTCGTCCAGGAACGTCACACGCGGCTTAGCGTCCTCCTTGATGAATGTAGCCATGAAGTAACCTCCTCTTTCTCTTCTCTTTACGCGTTGTACGTGGATTTCGCGATGCCGCCGCGGGCTCGCGCCCCATGCGGGGCCGCCCCAGGCGGGCTCACGCAAAATCACCCCCTCTCTCGCGCTTTTGGAACACCGCTTCGCGGGCCGCCTCGGGCCCGGGAGACTGCTGGTGAAAAGGAGCTCTGCGAGCGGCGGATGCTGGGAGGAACCCCTTTCCTCCCCCGTCGCCGCAAGGACTATAACAAGGGGCCCCGGAATAGCTGAAATAGCGATACAGCACGTTCCGGAGGTATCGTTTCCCCAGGTCACGCCTAAGGTGCTGATGGCAGCTATGCCTGATGGGAATAGCTGCCATCAGCAGGCCCGGCCCGGCTGCAAGACGGCGCCGGCGGGCAGGTCCCCCTCCCCCGACGCGCAGGGCGGCGTGGCGGCGCGCGCCCTAGGACAGGGCGGGCAGGTGCATGGCGTTGTAGACCAGAAGCAGCCCGACGACCACGATGGCGATGCCCACCAGCCGCAGGAAGGTGACGCGCTGCTCGCCGGCGGTGATGAACACGGTGGGCTTGACGGGGTTGACGAACACCTCGTAGGTCTTGCCGGCCACGAAGGGCACGGCGAGCCGGCCCGGCCGCAGGTAGAGGTGGAAGAACACGTTGGCGCTCTTGCCCCGGTAGCGCCGGCCCTCGAAGGTGTAGGTGAACTCGGGCACCGCCAGCACGAACGGGCCGCTCGCCCGGTTGACCTCGGTCGGGTCGCCCGCGGGCTTGGCCACGTACTCCGCCGGGACCGGCACGCGGCAGCGGTCGGTCGACAGCGAGATGAGCACGTCGACGATGAGCACGGCGCAGCCGGCGAACAGCACGAGCACCGAGGCGACGAAGATCAGGGTGTTCAGCATCTGGGGGCCTCCCTTGGCAGCTGGCTCGAACGGGCGGCCGGGCGGGTCGGGGCGCGGCCCCGCGGCGGGGGCGCCCCGACCCGGCGGCGGGGGCCGGGAGAGGCGGCGCGGACAGGAGCCGCGCCCTCCCGGCAGCGGCCCGGCGCGCCGAGGCGCCGGGCCCTCGTCAGGCTCTCCCGGGAGCCGGGGCGCTAGGCCTCGGTGTCCTGGGCGGCCTTGTCAAGCTCGATCTCGGCCTTGAGCGAGGCGTTGATCTTGGCCTCGTCCTCCTTGTGGCGCTTGTCGAGGTCGGCGTTGATGACAGCCATCTGCTTGGCGTCCAGGCGGTGCATGAAGAAGAACAGGACGAAGCAGACGATGAGCACGATGGCCGGGACCATGAAGGTGAGGAAGGCGATGCCGGTGACCATCTCAGGCGGGGCCACGGTGATCTCCTTGCTGTAGCCGATGGCGGCCAGGCCGAAGCCCACGAGCGCGCCCTGCAGGATCTTGCCGATGTTGGGGCACCACTGGATCGTGCCCATGATGAAGGCCTTGGAGGTCTTGCCCTTCTTCCACTCCTGCCACGCGATGGCGTTGGACATGCAGGAGAACTCGACGGCCATCATCATGTTGGTGCCGAAGAAGCTGGCGCACACGCAGATGATGAAGGGCCAGTAGCTGGAGGCCACGAAGAAGCCCGCGAGCATGGCCGCGGCGGCGATGCCGGTGCCCAGGAGGTAGGTCCAGCGGTTGCCGATGGTCTTGGCGCACGCCTCGCCGGCGAAGGTGGCGATGAGGCCGCAGATGTTGGCGGCGGTCAGCATGCCGGCGTACAGGGTGTTGTCATTGTAGACGACGGTGCAGAAGTAGATGGCCATGCCGTTGAGCACCATGGTGCACACCGCGCGGGCCACCTCGCCGAGCCACAGGCCCAGCGCCGGGACGTTGGTGAAGAAGAACTTGAGGGACTCGACGATGGACACCTTGTCGGTGATGCCGGTCTCGACCTCCTTGAACTTCTCGCCCTTCTTCTTGGCAGCGGCCTTGGCCTGGCAGTACTCCTCGGTCGGGTCCTTGCCCTTGAACAGCATGAACAGGCCGACGAAGGCGGCGACGAAGATGACGCCCCAGATGAAGGCCGTGATGGTGTAGCCGATCGGCACGTCGGGGCGGGTGCCCGCGGCGAAGTCGCCGCCGGCGAAGAAGATGATCATCGGCAGCGAGATGGCGGCGAACAGGACCTTGATGGCCATGTTGCCCTGGGCCTTGCGGGTGGACATGAGCGAGCGGTCAGCCTCGGTGCGCGACACGGCGCTGATGATCGAGGTGCCCGAGATCATGAACAGGTTGATGAAGAACTGCCCGATGATGTAGCAGCCGCCGATGAGGGCGATCTGCGCGCCGGAGCCGGTGGTGATGCCCGGCAGCCACGTCCAGTCCGTCCAGGCGCCCAGGATGAAGATGAACGCCAGCGGCGGGGCGATCAGCAGGTAGGAGCGGTACTGGCCCCAGCGGAACCACACCTTCTCCACCACCATGGCGGCGATGAACACGAACACCCACGCGGCCATGGACGAGATGGAGGTGATGGAGCCCATGACGGCGGGATCGAGGCCCACGGCGTTGGTCAGGAAGAAGTTCCAGTACGAGGTGAGCATCTGGTTGAAGCCGGAGAACATCATGAAGCCCAGGCCGTAGAGCAAGCCGGTGGTCTGGGACACGTTGTTCTTCAGCTTCTCCACAGCTCCGCCCGAAGACTCGGGGGCGGAAATCTTGTTTTCAGCCATTGTTTCCCCTTAGCTAGTTGAGATAGGACATGATCTCCCCCATGTCCGCCACATCCTCCAGGTGCAAGAGCGCGTCCGCCAAACCGTCGATGTCGGCGATGGGGTGCCGCGCCAGGGCGGCGTTGCCCTTGAACTTGGTGATGAGCTGGTCGAGGGAGAGCGGGGCGCACACGGCCCCGCGGACGTAGTCGGCCCGGTTCTCGATCACCGTGCCGTCGCGCAGGGTGACGATCGCCGTCGCCGCGTTGGCGTTGTGCGTGTCGTCGACCTCGAGCTCGAGGCGGTCGGTGAGGGCGAGGGTGGCCGGATCGTCCAGGTTCTGCGCCTCGAAGTCGGCGAGGACGAGGTTGCGCTTGCGCAGCATCGTCGCGACGACGAACGGGATGGAGACCTTCGAGGTGATGCTCGTCTTGGGACGGGCCTTCTCCTCCTTGGGGTAGAACAGGTCGCGGGACTCCTTGGGCCCCTTGAGCAAGATCGACTCGACGTCGTCGGCCGTGATGCGCGGGTTGGCCTCGAGCACCTGCAGGACCGCCTCGGCGTAGGCCTGGGTGCCCTGGCAGGACGGCCACATCTTGTAGGTGACCAGCGTCGAGCCGGTGTAGACGCGGCCGAGGTCGCGCGTGAGCGGCTCCATGTCGACGTTGCCGTGGTAGATGATGCGGAACAGGTCCTCGATGGCGGTCTTGCAGCCCTCGAAGCCCCGCTTGGCCAGCATCGCGCAGCGGATGCCCTCCTGGTTGCCGAAGGCATCGCGGATCGACCGGAACTCGCAGTTGAACAGGGTGTCGCGGATGCCGGACACCCGGTTGACCGCCAGGCCCAGCGCGTCGGTCATCTGGTCGGCGTCCAGGTGCAAAAGCACCGCGGCCGCCGCCGTCGCCTCGAACACGCCGATGGTGGTGATCGGGAAGAAGTCGTAGTCCCACAGGATGTTGCCCTTGACGCAGTCGGCCAGGCGGATGCCCAGGTCGTTGGCGAGCGCCATGGCCAGGATGAGGTCCTTGCCCGACGTGGTCCCCAGAAACTCCGCCAACGTGACGGCAGCCGGCAGGCAGCTGCCCGACGGGTGGACGAGCGGCCGGTCGATGCCGGCGGAGTCGTCGAAGTCCACCGCGTGGGTCAGCGATCCGTTCATGAACGCCGCCTCCAGGAGCGAGGCCTTCTCGCCGTAGCCGATGAGCGTGCAGCGGTGGCCCTCGTCGACGTCCATGACCAGGTCGTGCACCACGTCGCTCGTCGGGGCGAGGGTCGTGGCCGGGAACATGATGCCCAGGGTGTCGAGGATGCTCTTCTTGGCGAACTCGACGGCCTCGGGCGGCAGGTCCTCGTAGGTGGTGGTTGCCAGATGCTCGGCGACCATGCGTGTGTAGTCAATCATAAACTCACCCCCTCTCGTCATGACCAACAGCCTCCCCGGCGCTTGATGTGGCCCCCTCCCCAAGGGACCGCGCCGATGGATATTGAGATTTTTAAGGATTCGCACCGCATACTAAAAATTCATTTTTCGGGCCTGATCGGCCCTTTTCCCCGAAAAAAGAATGGGGGCGATTCCCGGGGGTAATAGGTGCTATGCGCCCCGGGGCCGCACCTGGGCGCGGGACGCGAGGGCCCCGCGCCCGCGCCCCGGCCGGCGTCAGGCGGCGCGCCGCGTGCGCGCGACGAACAGGACGGCCGCCACGACGACGGCCGCGCCGCCGAACGCGTAGAGCGCCCCTACGCCGAGCGAGCCCAGAAGGATGCTGCCGATGACGGGCGACAGGAACATGTTGATGTCCGGGCCGATGTAGAAGGTGTTGGCGGCGCGCCCCATGGCCTCGGGCGGCACGCCGGCGACCGCCTCGGCCTGGAGCACCGGGTAGAGCGAGCCCTGGCCGATGCCGAGCAGAAACCCGCCGGCGATGATCATGGCGGTGTTGGCCATGAGGCCGAGCACCGCCACGCTCGCCAGCTCGACGGCGAACAGCGGCAGCACGATGCGGCGCGCGCCCAGCGTGTCGGCCACGCGCCCCATGAGCGGGCGCCCCACGAAGGCCGCCAGCGCGTACGCGGTGAAGAACAGGGTGGCCCCGCCGATGCCGCGCTGGTCGGCCGCCAGGATGATCAGCGCGAGGGACGCCCCCTGGGGCACGCCGGAGAGCCCCGCCATGACCGTGAAGATGAGGTTGGGCCGGTAGATGAAGTTGCGCCACCGGAGCGCCTCGCGCAGCGACCCCACCGCGGGCCGCTGGCGGGCGGGCTCGCCCTCGGGTGCCGGGGGCCGGCGGAAGGCGAGCGCCAGGCCGAGGGCGACGACGAGGATCCCCGAGGCGATGAGGAAGCTGCCCCGGTAGCCCACGGCCACGCCGACCTGCTGGGATATGATGGGCCCCACCGCGGTGGAGAGCACCGAGGAGAGCCCCATCCACCCCATGCCGCCGTGCAGCCGCGAGGCGGGCACGACCCGCGCCACCAGCGATATGACGCACACCGAGCGCAGGGCGAAGGAGACGCCCTGGAGCACGCGGCAGGCGCCGATGAGCGCGAGCGACTCCAGGAGCGCGCAGCCCAGCGTCGCCATCAGGAACAGCGCCGCCGACGCCACCATGAGCGCCTTCTTGCTCACCAGGTCGGCGACAAGGCCGGTGAAGGGCCGCGACGCCATGGAGGCGCCGGGGTTGAGCCCGGCCATGAGGCCGGCCACCGCGTAGGTGGCCCCCAGCGTGACGGCGTACACCGAGATGACCGTGTTGGTCATGTAGGCGCCGAACTGGTAGATGATGTCGAAGGCGAGCAGGTTGACGAAGCCTGCCGTCCAGAGCCGCTCCGACGCCATGGCCTAGGCGGTGAGCAGGCTCGTGAGCCGGGTGATGCTCTCCTCGGCCTCCAGGTTCATGACCATCTCGATGACGCGGTCGGCGCGCTCGGGCGTGAGGGCGCGCGACGTGAGGTCGCGGAACTTGGCCACCAGCTCGTCCTCGGTGAGCGGGTTCTGCTTGGTGCCCTTGGCGAAGGCGACCGTCTCCTCGTAGGTGGCGCCGTCGGCCATGCGCACGGTCACGCGCGCCGGGCCGTCGCCGTCGTCGAGCACCGCGCGCCCGTCGTCCGCGGCGTAGCCGATCTTGTCGATGAGCGCGGTGATGGCGGGGTCGGCGATGTTGTCCATCGTGTAGTCGTAGTAGCCGTTGCCGCCCTTCACCAGGCGCATCGCGCAGGCGAAGCGGCCGCAGAACTGGGCCTGGATGACGTCTTCGGGGTGCACGATCTGCCCGACGTTGCCCACCTCGCGCGGCAGCTGCAGGATGGTGACCGACTCGATGGCGGCGGGGTCTATGCCGCGGGCGCGAATGAGCTCGGCCGCGTCGATGACGGTGTGCTGGGCCGCGCAGCAGCAGTAGGGCTTCACGCCCACGTCCAGGGTGAGGAACCGCTCGGCGAAGGGCAGCGTGAGCCACTCCCAGTCCGGCTCGCCCTCGCAGATGCCCTTGACGAAGCTCTTCCTGCCCTCGAGGGCCTGAGACGACCCGGTGATGCCGGCCTGGGCCAGGAGCGCCGAGCGGACGCCGGCGTAGGCGCCCAGCGCCCCCAGGGTGCGCTTGACCGTGCCGCCCGAGCAGCTGTACTCGGTGTTGCCCGAGGCCTGGGTGGTGGCGATGGCGAGCGCGTCGCGCATGGTGAGCTCGTCGAAGCCGAGGAGCTGGCCCGCGGCCGCGGCGGCCCCGAAGGCGCCGGCGACGGCGGTGCAGTGGAAGAAGCGGTGGCGCATGGCGTCGGCGGCATGGGCGAAGCGCAGGAAGGTCTCGTAGCCCGACACCATGGCGGCGAGCACCTCGCGCCCGGTGCTGGCCTGCTCGTCGCCCACGGCGAGCATGGCGGGCACGACGCAGACGGCCGGGTGGCTCGTGGTCTGCATCTCCACGTCGTCCATCTCGAAGCCATGGCCGAACACGCCGTTGCAGAAGGCCGCGTCCTCGGCGTTGGTGCGGGTTCCGTAGTAGGCGATGGTGCTGCGGCCGGCGCCGCGCTTGGCGGTCGTGTAGCTCAAGGCGGCCTTGCCCCACGGCAGCGTCGCGAAGGCCAGCTGGCAGCCCAGCTGGTCGAGGAGCAGCAGCTTCGCCTTGCGCACCACCTCCGGCGGCAGGTCGTCGTAGGTCAGCCTCGCCGCCTGCTCAGCCAGGATCGTCGTCTCGTTCATGCCGTGAACCCCTCCCTCTTCGGTTTTTCCTCCTCTATCTAGGAAGCCCCCTCCACGACCGCCGTCTCCAGCAGCCACGCGAGGGCCTTCTCCCTGCGGATGCGCTCGGCGAGGGGCGCGAGCAGGCCGCGCTCGGCCAGGGCCTCGTCGGTGAGGCCGGCCGCAGCGGGCGGCAGCGCCTGCTTGGCGCGCGCGATGTCGTCGGGCGTGGCCTCCAGGCCGCGCGCCCGCGCCAGCGCGTCGAGCGCCAGGTTCTGGCGCAGGAGCTCCGAGGCCTGCATGAACACGTTCATGTTGAACGCGTCCTTGGCCATGTCGTGCTCCTCGAGGTACTTGTCGAGACTCGACCCCTCGGCGTCGAGCTTGCGCATGGTGGACGCCATGAGCGAGTCCTTGGCGTCCTGGTACATCTCATCGGGGATCGTCCCCTGAAGGCGCCGCTCCAGGGCGGCGCGGACCTTGTAGACCAGGTCCTGGCGCTCGACGCGGGCCGCCTGCCCCTCCAGGTCGGCGCGGACGTAGGCGCGGAACCCCGCCACGTCGCCGAACTGCGGCAGGTTCTCGGCCACCCAGGCGTCGTCGATGACGGGCTCGCGGCGCTCCTGCACCTCGTGCAGCATCACGTCGACCTCGTAGTCCTCCGCGCCGTCCAGGCCCGTGAGCGTGAAGGTCACCTTGCGGATCTCGCCGAGCCCCATCCCCACGACGCCCTCGACGAGCGCGTCGGGCAGGAGTCCCCGGCGCACCTCCACGACGCGGCGCAGGCCCGACAGGTCGCGGACGGGCTTGCCGTCGCGCAGCATGTCCACGTCCATGAGGGCGAAGTCGCCCTCGCGCAGGTCGTCGTGGCCGGCGCGGACGAGGGCGGCGAACTGCCGGGCCGTGTAGGCCAGCTGCTCGTCGATGTCGGCCTCCTCGACCGTCACCGCATCCAGGCTCACGTGGACGGGCTCTGCGCTCGCAAGCGACACGACCGGGCGGGGTATCAGGTTCACGGTGAAGGCGAAGTCCTCCCCCGCGACCGGATCCTCCTCGGCGTGCACCCCGGGCGTGAGCACCGTGTCCACGTCAACCTGGCGCACGGCCGCCGTGGTGAGGCGGTTGAGCACGAAGTCCCGCAGGGCCTCGGCCGCCACGTCGGCGCCCACCATCTCGTCGAGGCGCTCGCGCACCTCGGACTCGTCGGCGGCGTCGATCCCCCTCACGCGGGCCATGAGCCGGTAGAACTCGGAGATGGCGGCGGACACGTCGGCGCCGGCGGCCACCACGTCAACCTCGATGCGCTGGCCGCCGTCCTTGGGCTCGGCGGACAGCCGGACGAACTCGATCGCACCCATCGCCATCTCCTCTCTCATGCAGCCTTCGGGGGAAGCCTAGTTCTGGCCCGGGGCCTTGGGGGCGCCAGGCGCCGCGGGGGCGCCGGGGGCCTTCGGGGCACCGGGGGCCGCGGGCGCGCCCGGGCGTCCGGGGGCGCCGGGGGCTCCCGGGGCGCCGGCGGCCGCGAGCGTCGCGCCGCATTCCTTGCACGCGGTCTCGAAGAAGCCGTTCTCCGCGCCGCACTTGGGGCACGTCTTGGTAGCTGCCTGGGAGTCTGCGGGTCTAAAGCACATGTCGTTCTTCCTCCTTAAGGACCGGCCCCGCCCTTCGGGGCCGGCTCTTCTGCACGTCGCCAGCGCGCGGCCGGCGGGACTTACTTGACCTTGTCGCCGCCCTTCTGGGCCTTGTAGTACTTGCCCAGGGGGACGATCTCGCCCTTCTCGCCTTCCGGCTCGGTGCCGTCGAGGCGGTAGTAGACGATCTCGGGCATCATCTCGACCTCGTTGAGCCACTCGTAGCGGTAGTACAGCGCGCCGTCCAGCACATAGGCCTCGACGGTCGACTCGGCGGCCAGCAGGTCGGCGTACTTCTGCAGGATCTCATCGCGTTCCATTGAAAACCCCTCCTCGGGCTTAGGTCCTGCGCGGGGCGGCCGCTCGTCCGGGCCGCCCCGCGGCTGCAAGAGCGTCGTTACTTGAGCTTGGTGCCCTTCTGCGCCTCGTGGAACTCGACGGAGGACACCGGCACCGGGTCGGCGCCCACCTCGGCCACCTTGTTGAAGGTGATCTGGCCGGGCTCGGTCACGGGCTCCGTCTCGTCGTAGCGGTAGTACAGGGCGCCGTCGGGGCCGATGTAGGCCTCGATGCAGTTCCAGTCGGCGACCAGATCGCCGTAGGACTCGGTCACTTGATCCAGGGTCATCTCCAGGGCTCCTTTCCTACTGCTCGCACGGGGTGAACAGCACCATGTGCGAAGAGGTCATCTGACGGGCCAGGTCCTCCACCGGGCCGTAGTACATGCACAGGCCCTGGCAGTGGTGGACGCAGGTGGGCAGGCGGCCCTCCTTCACGCGGTCGGCGCACAGGTCGCAGCGGTCGGTGGGCGTGGGGATGTAGTTGTACTCCCACGAGCCGTCCGCCAGCTGGTCGGGACCCTGCTGGGTCAGTTTGATGCCCCACTCGCCCTGGGCGAAGCCGTGCTCCACCTTGCACGCCATCTCGCAGGAGTGGCAGCCGGTGCAGAAGTTGTAGTCGATGAGCAGTCCGTTCATGCCTTTCAGCCTCCTTTCCCTATCTCGCTATCGGTTGACGATCTCGTACTGGTCGCGGCCCACGTTCTCGGGCATATCGCCCTTGGGCTCGGTCCCGTCGGTCACCTTGTAGACCTTGCACATCTGGGTCTTGTAGGACGAGCCGTAGCCGGACGTGGCCATGTCGTTCTGGACCGTCAGGCAGTTGATGTTGGAGTCGAAGGCGCCGAACAGGCCGTCGGCCAGCTTGCCGGAGCGCTCGGGGAACCACCAGCCGTGCTCGGCCATGATCGTGCCCTTGAGCTGGCCGGGGGTGACCATCGCCTTCTGCTTGCACTTGCCGAACTGGTTCTCCAGGTATACCCAGTCGCCGTCCTTGATGCCGAGCTCGGCGGCGTCCTGGTCGTTGATCTCGCACAGCGGCCAGGGGTGGAACTCGCGCATCGACTTGAGCTGACGGTGCTCGGAGTGGAAGAACTCCCAGGAGCGGCGGCCGGTGGTCAGCACGAACGGGAACTCCTCGGCCTCCTCCGGGTGCGAGATGGGGCTGCACGTGGGCTCCTTGAAGTGCGGCAGCGGGTCGATGCCGGCGGAGTCGTACATGGTGCAGTACAGCTCGATGCGGCCCGTGGTGGTGTTGAAGCCGGGCTGGTGGTCGAAGCGCATGTCGCCCGTCTCGTACTTGCGGTACTGGAACTTGGGGTACACGAGCGTCTTCTCCTGCAGCTCGTCCCAGGTCATGTCGAAGGGCATGGAGGACAGGTTCTTCATGAGGAACTCGTTCATCTCCAGCACGTCATCCCAGAAGAACATGTCGGGGTTGAGGATCTGGCCGAGCTCGAGCATGATCTGCTCGTCGCCGCGGGCGTCGCCGGCCTGCAGGATCTTGTTGATGGCGCGCAGCGGGGTGAACCAGGCGCGGATGCCCCAGCGCTCGCAGCCCATGGCGATGGGCAGCACGATGTCGGCGCAGCCGACGGCCGTCGGGGTCATGAACAGGTCGCACACCACGACGAAGGGCACCTTCTGCCAGGCCTCGTAGACGCGCTTGGACTCGCCGGCCATGTTGATGAAGGTGTTGGTGGAGCACAGGAAGCCCATCTTGATGGGATAGGGCTCGCCGGTCTCCATGGCCAGCAGGATGTCGTCGCCCATGGAGTGCGGGCCGAAGCCGACGGTGCGCAGCGCGTACTTGCCGTCGCCCAGGCGCCCCTCGCGGACCTGCTTGCCCATGCCCTTGCAGATGTTCTCGCGGATGTCAGACTGCACGTGGCCGTACTTGACGTTCACGAAGCCGCCGGGCACGTCGATGGAGCCGGTCAGCACCTCGACGGCCGCCACGGCCAGCGACGCGCCGACGGCCCACTTGGTCTCGTCGAGCGGCAGGCCCCACTGCAGGGCCACGGTGCCGGCCTGGCCCAGATAGCGGGCGGCCTCGACGATCTTGGCGGCCGGGACCCAGGAGATCTTCTCGACGACCTCGGGGGTGTAGAGCGCGGCGCGCTCGGCGAGCGCCTCCATGCCGTAGACCCACTTGTCGCAGAAGTCCTGGTCGTAGAGCTTCTCCTGGATCATGATGTTGCAGATGCCGAGCGCCACCGCGGCGTCGGTGCCGGGGCGCAGCTGCAGGAAGATGTCGGCGTGGGCGGCCATCCAGGTGACGCGCGGGTCGACGACGAAGAGCTTGGAGCCGTGCTGCATGCAGTCGATGATCCAGTGGCCGAAGAAGCCGTCGGCGTTGGACACGACCGGGTTGCAGGCCCAGTTCAGGATGACGTCGGGGCGACGGTACTCCGGGTCGTCGAAGCGCTCGGCCGACAGCTGGGCGCAGTCGGCGATGAAGTCGGAGCCGAAGATGGCGTTCATGGCCTGCAGGCGCGGGGTGTAGCAGCAGTCGCCGGAGAGCATGCCCGCGGTGTCGTTGGGGGTGCGGAAGCCGGCGAAGGCCAGAGACGACGTCTGCCAGGTGGCGTTGCGGCCGGTGCCGATGCCGGTGACGATGGACTTGGGGCCGTACTCCTCGGTCACCTCGCGGGCCTTCTCCGCGATGATCGCGTAGGCCTCGTCCATGGTGATCTCTTCCCACTTGTTCTCACCGCGCTCGCCGACGCGGCGCAGCGGGTGCAGGATGCGGTCGGGGTGGTTGACGGCCTCGACCATGGCCAGGCAGCGCATGCACAGGCGGCCGTCGTTGACGGGGCTGCGCGGGTCGCCCTCGATCTTCACCAGCTTGTTGTCCTTGGTGTAGAACAGGACGTTGCATCCCTGGTGGCAGCCGGGGCCCGACCACTGGCAGCTGCGGGTGACGGTGACGTCGCCCTCCTGCCATTGCCACTCCTCGCGATAGAGATCAGGGTTCATTCCTTGTCTCATCCAAACGCTCCTCTCTCCTCTGGCTCGTGCGGCCGGACGCCTCCCGCGCGCTCCCCGCGCGCCGGGATGCCCGGCCCCGGCGATCGGCCGGGACGTGCGCGGGACGCCGTGCCCGCGGCCCTTCTCCGGCCTTTCCTCCTCGGCACTATAGGAAAAGCGCGGGGCATGGAAAAAAGTCGGATTGCGTGACGCGGCCCTGTGGGTACGGCATAGACTGATCGTCGTTTCGGCATGGGTTTTCGGGGGTCGCATTCCGTGTTGGCATAGGTGCCATTCGGATATCCGGAGCGTCCGGGAGCCAGGTATTCCCGATGCTAGAATGGGATTCGGCTGACGGTTCTGAAGGGGGTACGGGATGAAGATCGATTCGCTGTACGAGTACATTGTCCTGACGCACTACCTGAACTTCACCACCGCCGCCGCCAACCTGCACACCTCCCAGCCCAACCTGAGCAAGCACATCCTCGAGCTCGAGCAGGAGCTGGGCGTCGATCTGCTCAAGCGCGGCAAGCGCCTGGAGCTGACGCCGGCGGGCACGGCCTTCCTGGAGGACGCCATCCAGATCCACCACGCCTACAAGGACGCCCTGCGCCGGGCGCGCGAGATAGCCTCCCACGACATCGTCGAGCTGGTGGTGCAGGAGCCCTACGTCATGGACGCCATGAGCGAGATCCTGTTCAAGTCGGTCATGCGCTTCAAGCGCGAGAACCCCTACGTGCTCACGAAGTACTACCAGGAGAAGGGCAAGAAGTCGGTCGAGCTGCTGGAGCAGGGCAAGATCGACATCGCGCTCACGGTCGACTGCAACAGCATCGAGTGGATCGAGCAGGTGAGCGAGAAGAAGAACCTCATCTTCTTCCCCGTCATCCAGGAGCAGCTGCACGTGTGGCTGTGGGACCACCACCCGCTGGCGCGCCGCGACGCGGTGACGCTGGAGGACCTGCTGCACGTGCCCATCAACATGACCGCCACCCGCAGCTTCGACCCCATGCGCTACGCCGTGCTCGACCTGTTCCAGAAGTCGGTGGGCGCGCGGCCCAACCTGCAGACCTACTCCAACGACTCGCTCAACGAGTTCTTCATGAACACCCAGGACAGAAACGCCGTGTTCCTCGTGTCGGAGGCCATGGCCCGCTCGCAGCTTCTGGGGATGCACTACGACATGGTGAGCCTGCCCATCGACGACGAGCGGGCGCGCATCACGTCGTACCTGCTGTTCCGCAGCGACTACCAGAAGCTGGCCATCGACCGGTTCCTCGAGACGGTCGAGCGCGTGGTGGCCGACAACATCGAGCGCAGCGCCACCGCCTCCTACCTGGGCGACATCACCGTGGAGCTGTAGGGCGCGGCGCGGGCGCGAGGGGCGCGGCGCACGCGAGGGACGCGAGGGGCGCAGGCGGGCGCGAGGGGCGCGAGGGGCATGGCACGCGCGAGACGACCGGCGCGAGCACCCCGGGCGCGTTTTTTTGGCCATTCGCTTCGAAATTCCGAGGTAATTCGCGTCTCTGGCGCGCCGGGGCGTCACTTTGCGCTGACGCGACCTGGTCAAATAAGCATTAGGACGCTATGAGGGGGGGGGGGCTGACGGAGCCGAAAGGCTCGGAATATCGAAGCGAATGGCCATTTCTCGCTCAAATCGCTGCACGGGTCGAGATGAGGGAGCGAAAAACGGGATGCGGAGGGCCCGGGCGGCCCGCTAGGGACGGGCCGCCGCCGAGGAGGAGGGCTTCGCCGCCGCGCCAGGCGGCAGCGGCAAGGTCCAGCCGCAGGTTTCGCAGCGCGGACGCTCGGGGGTGAGCACCGTCTTGCAGCGAGGGCAGCGCACCTCTGCCTTAGGCAGAGACGACCCGCACTTTCCGCAGTTCACGCACGGATAGCACATGGCATCGCCTCCTCTCGCCGCCGACCTTGCGACCCCATGGTAGGACGCGGGCATCACATGGGGCAAATCGCGATCTGGATGGACGGCCATGCCCGATGGGAATGACCGCGACGCGACGGAGGCGCTCAGGCGCAGGCACGGGCAAGGAGGCTCGAAGCCCGCCTGGCAGCGCGGCAGACGGAGAAGGGAGACCTGAGGGCCCCGACCGCCCCGACGAAACCGAGAGACTCCCCCCTCTTTCCTTGACGGAAAACGCGGCATCACCGGCAGAGGCGCCTGCCGACGCTAAGATGCGGTGCCGGTCTCCTTGCGCGCCTCCACGACATCAATGAGCTGCTGCTGGGAATGGACGCCCATCTTGGCGTAGATATGGCGGACGTGGCTCTTCACCGCGTTATGCGATACGACGAGGCGCTCCTGGATAACAGGGCTCGTGCGCCCGCGAGCGAGCAGGCGCAGCACGTCGAGCTCGCGCGTCGTCAGGCCGTATGCGGCAGCCACGGCGACGCAGGCCGCCTCAAGGCGCTCCTCGCCGGCCTCGACCCCCTCAAGCGCGACGGAGCCTCCCCCGGCATCGAGGGAGACGGGATCCGCCTCCTGCGACGTCTGCCCGTCACACTTGGTCGAAAGCGCCCCCTGCGTCCGTCCGGCCCCAAGGCCGCCAACCCCCGATGCGCACGGCAGGCCGCCGGCCCAGGGAAGCCCGGGGCCTTCGCCCTCCGGGTCACGACCGTCAAGCGGCACCACGCTGGCGATGGCGCCATCAAAGCTGAAGCGCGCCAGAACCGTCAGGTGGCAGGCGATGAAGACGAAGGCCACGAAAGCCGTCATCACCATCATGAGCAGCGGATCGCCCACGGCCAGAGCACGGCACGCCCCCATGAGCAGCACGCCGCTCACCATTCCAAGCCAATCGGCCGCAAGCATGGTCGCCGAGGTAACGAGCGCGCCAAGGGGATTGCGTGCTCCCACCGACGCGATGAGGTAGTACAGAAGCACCGTGAAGCAGTCAGACCCGCTGTGGAGCAACGCCGCGGCAGCGTACCTCCATGACCCGTCACCCACCCCCGCCATCAGGGCAATCGGGGTCAGCAGCAACCCCGCTATGACGACGAGGGCCGCACCGCGCTCAAGCCCGTCGCAGGAGAGCCCGCGTCCGCGCCGCGACACAGCCCAGACGAGCACGACGCCCACAGGCGCCAAGGCCACGAGAGACTCGGAAAGCGGCAGGGCCTGGTCGTGCTGGCCCAGCGCGTAGCCGTTCGCCAATTGGAAGAGGAAGGCGGTAACGTAGACGACGCTCGTAGCCGGAAGGTAGGATGACGGGTTGGTCACGTCGAGCACCAGAGGGGGCTCACCCGCGGCGATGGCTCCGAGAAGCTGCTCGATGAGGGGGATGATCAGCAGATAGGCGCCGCCTATGCAGCTCACGTACAGCACCATGGCAGCTGGCAGCCCGATACCCTCCCCGACGCCGAAGAGCGCTATGCGCGCAAGCCCGCTCAGCACAAGGGCCAGCGGAACGACGATAGCGCAGCGCCACCGCTCGATGCGCGTGAGCGCCACGCCCGCCAGCACCGAGAACCAGATGAGCGCCATCCCCCCGAAGGGACTGCCCGCCAGCACGAGGACAGGGCTCCAGCGCCCCACGCCCACGCCCAGCAGCACCATGCTCAGCACGAGCAGCGCGAACATGGCCAGCGTGATGGCGCGCTCGCGCAGAAGGGCGGGGCGACGTTGGGCAGCCACCGCCACGACAAGGGCGAAAGCGGCGCCTGCCACCGTAGAGACGTCGCGAGCAAGCGGACTCACGGCGGCCATGGCCGGGAACAGGCACGCGCTCATGATGGCCGACGCCGTCAGCAGCAGCGTCAGCGCCAGGCATGCCTGGACGCTTCGCATGGCCCCTCCTCTCACTCTCAGGTCATCGCGCGCCCCGCTTGCGCCCCCCCAAGGCAGGCACGCAGCGGGAAGGGAAGCGGCGAGCACGACGCACTGGCAGCGTCGCATCACCTCGAGATCAGCCCACGCGGCGCCCTCCCTGCCGCGGCAGCCGTAGGTCTCGAACCGCTCCAGGCCTTTCAGTATACTCCCGACCCTCACCCCCTTCGTCACCCGCAGAAGGTGAAACCGACACCTTCTTCCCTCATTTCACCAGGTCAGACCCGATTGTAATTTCGGGCTGCCAGGGTGGAGCCGTCAGCGCCGACGCACGTTAGAGTTCCTCCTGTCAGGAGAGGGCGTCAGAAGCGCCCCCTAAGAGAAGGAGGGATCATGACAACCCACGACAACGGACTCACGCGCCGCAGCTTCATCGGGCTGGGCGCCGTCTTGGCGGCAGGCGCAACCGCTGGGCTCGCCGGCTGCGCGCCCAGAAGCCGCGAGGCAGGCCTCGCCCCAGGCGGCGGCTCAACCGGTGCGGCAGCCTCCGCCGACTGGCTCGGCGAGGAGCCGGCCCTCGGCAGCGTGGCGCGCACCGAGGAATGCGACCTGCTCATCGTCGGCGCCGGCACGGCGGGCCTCGCGGCGGCCGCCACCGCCGCCGACTTGGGACTCGACTTCATCCTCTGCGAGAAGACGGGCACCGTCCAGGAGACACGCGAGTACTTCGGCGCCGTCGACAGCCCCTACCAGCAGGCGATGCAGATCGCCATCGACAAGCCCAAGCTTCTTAACGAGCTGACGCGCTACGCGTCGGGCAAATGCAACCAGGAGGTGCTCAAGGTCTGGATCGACGAGAGCGGCGAGACCGTCGCCTGGTTCGACGCGCTCATGCAGGAGGCCACGGGCAAGCCCTGCGTCGTCGACGTCACCCCCGAGCACGCCACCGGGGGCACCGACTACTACCTCCCCACCCTGCAGCACGTCTGGCTCACCCCCTACGAGCCCCCCACGCGCAACGACGTGTTCGCCGCCCACATCGAGCAGGCCGGCCGCCCCGCGCGCTTCAACTGGACGATGACGCGCCTCATCCACGAAGGAGGCAAGGTCACCGGCGCCCTGTTCGACACCGATGAGGGAACTGTGCAGGTGAACGCCAAGAACACCCTGCTCGCAACCGGCGGATACCCGGCAAACCCCGCTATGATGGAAGCCCTCTCGCCCGCCACCCTGGCTGTCTGCACGGCGTCGAGCTTCGCGCCCGCCAACACGGGAGAGGGCATCAAGGCGGGCCTGTGGGCAGGCGCCTCGAAGGATCGCGAGTCTGCCACGATGATCTTCGACCGCGGCGCCGTAGCACCGGGCGTGACCTGCGGATATGTCGGCGAGGGCGATGCTCGCATGCTGCCAGGCACCATCTTCCAGGAAAACATCGGCAGCCAGCCGTTCATGAAGGTCAACCTCCATGGCAAGCGCTTCGTCAACGAGTCGATGCCCTACGACTTCCTCTGCAACGCCGCCGGCCAGCAACCTGGAGGCGTGTGGTGCCAGGTCTTCGACGCCAACGCGTCCGACGACATCCTGCGCTTCGACACCATCGGCTGCTCGGCCTTCGCCAAGCAGATGATGGCCGTCGGCATGCCCGTCGAGGAGTTCTGCGCGGCATCAGCGGAGCAGGGTATCCTGAAGAAGGCGGACACCCTCGAGGATCTGGCCGACCAGCTCGGGTTCGAGGGTGCCGACAAGGAGTCGTTCCTCGCGCAGATCGAACGCTACAACGCCCAGTTCGACGCGCAGATCGATGACGACTTCGGCAAGGAGGCCTATCGCCTGTCAGCCATCCGCCAGGCGCCGTTCTACGGCTGCTGGTTCGGCGGCACGCTGCTCACCACCATCGACGGCCTCACCATCAACAAGCACTGCCAGGTCCTCGACGGCGACGGCGAGGTCATCGAGGGCCTCTTCGCGGCGGGCGATTGCTCGGGCAGCTTCTTCAGCGGCAATTACCCCGAGTACCTCGTCGGCGTGGCCTGCGGCCGCTCTACCACCCAAGGCCGCCACGTCGCCCGCTACCTGGCCGGCGAGATCTCCTAAGGAGGCTGACATGACTGAGGAGAAGAAGCCTGCGGAGACAAGGCCCGAGACGCGGCGGGCGCGCAAGCGCTGGCCCGTGGCGGCGGCCGTGGTGGCTGCGGTGGTCATCGTAGCCGGAGCCGGGTTCTACGCTTGGCATGAGCAGCCCTCGTTCTGCAACGCCGTCTGCCATGCGCCGATGGATCCCTACCTTCCCACCTACGAGGCCGAGCCGGGCCAGGCGGCGCTGGACAAGTGGGGCAACGAGGTGAGCGAGGCCGCCTCCATGATGGCAGCCTCGCATCGGGCCGCCGACGGCACGACCTGCATGGGCTGTCACGTGCCAACCCTGGGCGAGCAGGTGTCAGAGGGCATGGCCTGGGTAGCCGGGGACTACTACGATCCGCTCGACGAGCGCAGCCTGGCTGAGCTCGGCGCGGCACGCGAACTTGAGGGAGACGAGTTCTGCCTGAACGAGGCATGCCATGCGAACGCCGACGGCACGGCGATGACGCGCGACGACTTGGCTGAGCTCACAGCCGACCGGGAGTTCAACCCCCACGTGACCCAGCACGAGGAACGCGCCTGCAGCGACTGCCATAAGGCGCATCGCGCCTCGGTCATGGTCTGCTCGCAGTGCCACGCCGAGGCCGAGGTTCCCGAAGGTTGGATAACCCCCGTCCAGGACGCCCAGCTGCTCAAGCCGATTCCCGTGGCATAGCCGGCCGGCCAACGCGACGGCCCCTCCCCGCCGCGTTGGCCCCCGCCGCGGGCGCGCAACCGCCGCGGCCACTCCCGCCGCCAGAAATCGTGGCTTTTCACACGCCATGAGTCTCCCTCGAAGCGCAGAGGCAGTATCGAATACAGCGTTTCACCAGGTCAGCATCGAACGCCTACGCCTCCGAATCCCAGCCTCGCCCCGCCGCACTGTGAAAAGCCTTAGTTTTTGGCAGCGCAAAATGAAAAGTCCCTGTTTTCGGCAGAAACTACCGAAAACAGGGACTTTTCACACCGAACGCGACTCGGGACGCGATGCGGAGCACCCCGGCTCATCGCGCCCTCCACGCCTCGCACTGGCGTAAGGGGCAACGCGTCCCGCGACTGCGCGCCCGCGCCCCTCGCGGCCACGCCGCCATTCCCCGCCGCCCCCGCAGGCGAGGAGCCCACGCCCCTCGCGCCTCTGCGGGCCCGCTCCTCGCCCGCGCTACAGCTCGCGGCGCTCGTAGAGCCCGACGGCCACCTGCGCGCTCACGGCGTAGACTGCCAGCGTCGCGACCACGCCGGCCACGCAGACCAGCGCCAGGTTCGCCCCCTGGAAGAGCCACGCCTCAAGGCCGGTCAGCATGCCGGCGAGCGGGCCGTCGTCGCCCGCCAGGAGTATCCCGAGCGACATCAGAAGCACGATGACGACCGGCACCAGGCGCGCGCCCTTCGTCATCCCGAACCGCATGATTAACGGCAGAGTCACCGCGCCGGCCACCAGCGCGATCACCGCGCTTACCGCCGCGCCGGCCACGATCTCCGCCACGAAGCCCTCATGGGGCACCAGCCCCTCCGGCAGCGGCACGGGCGCAAGCGCTGCCACCGCGCCCGCCGCCAGCGCCAGCAGCACGCCCAGCACGCTGGCGAGGACGACCGCCAGAAGCGCCACCAGCAGGATGCTCGCATAGCGGCCGAGCACCACCTGGCGTCGCGTCACCGGCAGCGTCAGGCGGAACAGCTCCCAGTCGCGCGTCTCGTCGTAGGCGCTCGTCGTGAACAGGAACATGAGGGGAATCATGATGGCGGTCGCCGCGGACGCCGCCACGAAGCTCTGGGTTGCGATCGAGATGAACGCGCCCACGATCGCGCAGATGCCCGCAAGCTGCAAAAGCGCGCTGCGCATGGTGACCAGATCGGAGATGACCAGGGTTTTCATCGCACCTCTCCCTTCAGGACGAGCGTCATGTAGTCTTCGATGGAAGCCTTGTCCACCGGCACCTGCGGAAGGGCCCGGGCGAAGGCGAAGCGATCGGGAACGAGCACGTCAACGCCGTAGTCATGGCGCAGCACGCGCGCCTGTCCCGGCTCCAGCACGCCAGACCCCAGCACGGCGTCCAGCTCGGACGCACGGCAGCGGGCCACGCCGGCCTCGTCGCAGATGGCGTCCTTGGGCAGCGCGAACACCGGCCGGCCCTCGTCGATGCAGACCACCTCGTCGGCGATCTTCTCCAAGTCGGACGTGATATGCGTCGACATGAGGATGCCGCGGTCGCCCTCGGCCATGAAGTCACGCAGGATGTCGAGCACCTCGTCGCGCGCGAGCGGGTCGAGCCCGGCCGTCGCCTCGTCGAGCACGAGCAGCTCGGGGTCATGGGCCAGGGCGAAGGCCAGCGTGAGCTTCATGCCCATGCCGCGCGAGAGCTCCTTCACCGTCTTCGCGGGGGCCAGGCCGAACGCTCGGCACAGCTCCTCGTAGCGCTCACGCCGCCAGGTGGGATAAGCCGCCCGCCCGATGAGCCCCACGTCCGCCACGCGGCACGTATCGGGGAAGACGCAGGTGTCGAAGACCACGCCGATGCGCGCCTTCACCGCGTCGAGCGCCCGAGCCCGCTCGCGCGCGCCCGGGCCAGCGACCGGCTCACCCAGAAGCTCGATGCTGCCGGCGTCAGGCTCGACGAGCCCTAAGATGGCCTTGAGCGTGGTGGTCTTGCCAGCTCCGTTCGATCCCACGAAGCCCACGACGGAACCTGGCTCCACGGCCAGCTCCACGCCAGAGAGCATGAACCCGTCATAGCGCTTCTCCAGCCCTTCCACTTTTATCAGATAGTCCATGCGGATGTCCTTTCCGTTGCCGCGCGGCCCGCAGCGTCTTCGCGCGCGGCCCGCAGCGCCTTCGCGACCTGCGTCACAGCCAAGCCTGCGCCCGTCGTCTTCGTGGCCCCGCGCCTCCTCGCCTCTAGCCTTCCTCGGCCATGAGGTCGAGCATGGCATGCAGGTCCTCGAGCGGAATGCCTGCCGACGCGGCCTCGCCCACGGCCTGGGCCAGGAGCGACTCCACACGGCGCAGGCGCTCCTCGCGCAGCAGCTCGACGTTGCCGCCGGCGACGAACGAGCCCTTTCCCTGCACGGTGTCGATGAAGCCCGCCTCCTCCAACTCGGCGTAGGCGCGCTTCGTGGTGATGACGCTGATGCGCAGGTCGTTTGCCAGCGCGCGGATGGAAGGCAGCGGGCTGCCCTCCGCAAGCTCTCCTGCGAGGATGGCCCCCTTGATCTGGGAGGCGATCTGCGCGTAGATGGGCTCGCCGCTGGCGTTCGATACGATGATGTCCAAGGTGCCTCTTTCCGGGTCGGCCCCGCCACGAACCTGCGCGGAGGCGGGCCCTCGCCCGCTCCCGTCCGAATCCGCGCCGAGGCGCCGCCCGTTCGGTCGGATCCCCGCCAGACGGCGTCCCATCTGACGAGGATCGTATATAGTGTATATACCCTATATACACATCATATACACACCTATGCACAGTGTCAATCGGAAAAGAGGGGGAAGAGGACGGGAGTGGGAGGGGATGGGCTGGATGTTTCACGTGAAACATCCAGCGGTCACGATGACACGAGCGAGACGTGGGCGCGGGGCGGGTGCGAGACGGGAGCTGGACGGGCGCGGGTGACGCGACGTGGGCGCGGGCGGGAAGGGCGAACGAGGCGTGGGCGACGCGGGCGCCCAGGCGCAGAAGGGGGCCGGCATCCCGCATGGGACGACCGGCCCCCAAGCCTCGCGTGGCGCGCAAGCAACCCTAGGCGCCGCTGTCCGTCCGCAGGGCCTCGACCACGTTGTCGGCCTTGCAGCGATGCATGCCGTAGGCCACCGAGATGCCGATGGCGACCGCAGTCATGGCGAAGGCCAGGGCCACGTAGCCCCACGGCAGCGCGAAGGCGATTCCCGTGACCGATCCCGATACCGCGCGGAACAGCAGGTAGGACACGCCGAGCGACAGCACGATGCCCGGTACGAGGCCGCGCAGGCACCAGGCCACGCACTCATCCATGATCATGGCGCGGAACTGGCGGTTCGACAGCCCCGTCGAGCGCATCACAGCGAACTCGCGGCGGCGCAGGATGAGCCCGTTGGTCACCGTGTTGAACACGTTGGCCAGCGCGATGAGCGCGAGGATCACCGTGAACAGCAGGCAGAACACGTTGACGACCAGGGCGAGCATGCGGTTGCTCTCCGCATCGCCAGCGTAGTCGCTCATGCCCAGGTAGGAGGCCTCGTAGGCCGACTCGTCATGGATGAAGGCCCCCGCGCGATCCACCAGCGCCTGGCCCACCACGCCCGAATCGCCCTCGGGCGCGTCGAAGGCGCCGAGGAAGGTGGGCACGTCGATGCCGAGCGAGCAGCTGCTGGCAAGCGACATCGGCACGATGAGCTGCAGCTGCTCACCCCTCATTCCCACCGCCGCCGGAGCTTCGTCGACGAGGGCCGCCACCTCAAGCGGCTCGAAGGCCATCTGCGCCTGGGAGAGGTCGACCGCCACCTCCTCGACCGCGTCGCCGCCGATCGGGCGCGTGAAGTAGGGCTCGAGCGCCATCACGGCACGTCTGCTTTCCGACGCGTCGCCGTCCAAGGTGACTGAGATTCCGTCAGCGGGCTGTCCCTGGCAGGTTGCTGCGAGGGCCACCTCCAGAGTCCCCGTGGCCCGGAGCGTCTCAAGCAGCCGGTAGGTGCTGCCGTCGTTGCCGTAGCCCCGCGACACGCCGACGGCACGCGGATGCGCGGCGTCATGGTAGGCAGAGGGATCCTGCCCCAAGCTGGCGACGAAGCGATCGAAGGACGCGTCGTCGAGGTAGGAAACAAGCGCATTGGCCGCGTAGCGCCCGTCGGCCATGACGCCACCGTTGCCGCCGCCCGCCTTGCGGTACGCCTCACCCGCCATGGCGTCGGGCAGGACGACCGCCGCGTACCCGCTCAGGCGCCAGCTCACGGGCTCGGCCTCAGGTGTAGCGCAAAGCGCGTCCCACAGCGATGAGAGCACGGCGGCCTGCGCGGCAAAGCGCCCATCAGCCGCGCGGGCAGCCTCCTCGACGGTCACCGGCGCGGCATCGGCGCCACCCGCGGCGTCCGCGCCCGCGCCGTCCGCGCCCGCGGCATCGGCGCCACCCGCGGCGTCGGCATCGGTGCTACCCGCGGCATCGGCGCCACCCGCGGCGTCCGCGCCCTCCGCGCCGTCGAACGGCTGCAGCGATGTGAACACCGCCACGTCCCCGGGCGCCTCGCTGCCGCTGGCCACGTCGGTCAGCATTCCCAGGAACAGGGAAAGCGAGCCCGCCGTCATCAGCAGCACGATGGCCAGCGCGAGCGACACCGACGCCGCGCGCCCACGCGCCGCCCCGCGCCTGCCGTTGATGCGCGCCAGCAGGCCACCCATCCCGAAGACGCGCCCGGCCAGACCGCGCCGCGCCCACAGCCGGCTCGGCACCACGGCGCGCGCCGCGCGGGCCGCCCCACGCCTGGAGGCGCGGTCGACCTGCCCGCCGCGTAGCGCGTCCACCACGTTCACGCGGCTCGCGCGGACGGCAGGCACCGCCACCGATACCAGCACCGTGACCAGGGTGAGCACCGCGGCGAACCCGAGGGCCCACGGCCTCACGGCAAGCTCGAAGCCCACCTCGGCCGCACCGAACGCCTGGGCGAGGGAGGGGCCGAGGGCCGCGAACGTCACCGCGCAGCCGACGAGGCCCACCGCAAGCCCCAGCGGAATGCCGGCCAACGCCACCGCCCCCGCCTCTAGCAGCACCGCCCGGCGCAGCTGGCGCCGCGATGCGCCGATGGAGGCCAGAAGCCCGAACTGCCGCATGCGCTCTGCCACTGAGATGGCGAAGGCATTGTAGATGAGCGACACGCACGCGACGGTGATGACCGTCGCGAGGATGGCCACGATGCCGAAGAACGTGTCCCAGATGGCACCCCCCGAGCGCAGGCCCATGTAGCGCAGCATTCCCGTATGCAGCGTCACATCCGCGTCGGGGAACGCCGCCTCCATGCGCTCGCGCACCTCCTCGGCGCTCTCCGCGCCGGGCAGGGTGGAAAACGCGCTCGCCACGCCCCCGTCTGCCAGGTCACCCCCGACGAAGCCCGCCATGCCGACGCCATGGGACGACGCGTAGATGGATCGGTTGTAGAAGCCGACCACCGTGTAGGTGCGCTCCTCGACGTCGGTCAGCTCCTCGTTGAGCGGGCTGCCCTCCGGATCAGCCCTCAGGTAGCCGATGGACGAGTCGAGAAGCGTGCCGTCCTCGATCATGTCCGTGCGCACCTCGGAGGGATCGGCCGCGTACGTCTCGCCCGAGAGGACTGAGGACTGCGAGACGGATCCCTCGCGCCCCGGCGCGAGCACCGCGCGGCGCTCACCCACGGGCAGGGTCAGCGTGTCCCCCACCTCAAGGCCGCCGTTGGTGCGCCACGTGTCGAACAGCAGGATCTCGCCCTCAGCCTCGGGCAGACGACCCTCGCTCGGCCGCACGGCGCAGAGGCTCTCCACGTCACCGGCAAACCCGATGAGCACGAGGTAGTTCCCGTAGACGCTTCGCTGGCTCTCCGTGAGCTCGCCGAAGCCGGCATCCTGGAGCAGGGCGACGTCCCCAAGCTCGCCTGACGCCCTGCCCGCCGCGGCCAACTCGTCAAGGCGGGCGCAATCATCAGAGCGCACCTCGGCCATCCAGGTGCCCGACAGGTTGGCCTCGGCGCGGTAGAGCATCGACTGGAGCGAGGTGAAGGTGGTGAGCACCGCGGTCAAAAGCGCCGCCGCTAGGACGACGCCCGCCACGGTCACGAGCGTCCGCACCCGGTTGGCGCGCAGCGAGCGCAGCGTGAAGCGAGTCATGGCGTTCATCGGCGGATCCTCTCGTCCCGCACGACGCGCCCGTCCTCGATGGCGATGATGCGATCAGCCGCGAGGGCTATCTCCTCATCATGGGTGATGACCACGAGCGTCTGCCCCAGCTCGCGGTTGGAGTCGCGCAGAAGCGCCATGATGTCGCGGCTGTTGCGCGTGTCGAGGTTGCCCGTCGGCTCGTCGGCGAGCACCACCGCCGGCGCGTTCATGAGCGCGCGCCCGATGGCGACGCGCTGCTGCTGGCCGCCGGAGAGCTGGCTGGGCAGGTGTCCCTCGCGGCCGCGCAGCCCCAGCTTGTCGAGCAGCCCGTAGAGCCGTCCCTCGTTCACCGGCCGCCCGTCGAGGGCCACCGGCAGCGTCATGTTCTCCACCACGTTGAGCACCGGCACCAGGTTATAGAACTGGTAGACGAGCCCCACTTCGCGCCGGCGGAACACCGCCAGCTCCTCGTCTGATCGGGCGTACACGTCGGCGCCGTTGAGCAGCACCGTGCCCGACGTGGGCCGATCCACGCCGCCCATCAGGTGCAGAAGCGTCGACTTGCCCGAGCCCGACGACCCCACGATGGCGACGAACTCGCCCTCCTCGACGGAGAACGTCACGTCGTCGAGGGCGCGCGTCGCCGCCGCGCCCTCCCCGTAGACCTTCGTCAGATGGCTGACGGTCAGGATGTCCATGGCATCCGCCTTTCCTCGTATTCGAGCCACATTCCGAAAACGAGTGTGACCGAGCGGCCTTTCCCGGCCGTGACCAGCGCCTTACGGAATAGTAATCCGCCGCGGCGCAGGGCCGAGACGCGCCCGGGCCGCAGCTCAGGGCCGAGACGCGCCCGGGCCGAGCGCAGGGCCGCGGGGCCAGGGGCCGAGCGCAGGGCCGCGGGGCCAGGGGCGCCTCTCATCCGATCGGCCAAGAAGATGGGGAAGGGGCGCGCTCTGGGCTTGCCGCCCTCCCGCCGAAGGCCCCGCCGCCCCTTCGTGCCCGCACCTGCGTCTCCGCCTGCCAGGCGCGCCGGGCTGCCGGGCGCGCCTACACCACCAGCTTGGGGAAGCTGAGGGCGAACCGCGCCCCGCCCGCGTCTGCGTTGGAGGCCCGCAGGGTGCCGCCCTGCGCCGACACGAGCGCCTGGGCCAGCGCGAGCCCGATGCCGAACCCGCCGGAAGTGCGCAGGCCGCCGGCCCCCAACGCCTCGCCGACGTCGGAGGCGCGCCCGCGGTAGAAGCGCTCGAAGACGTGCGGCAGGTCCTCAGGCGCGATGCCGGGGCCCGTGTCGCTCACCACGATGGACGTCACCAGCGCGTCGGCGCTCACCCGCACGCGCACCTCGCCACCCGGCGGCGTGTGCTCCATGCAGTTCTTCACGATGTTCTCCACGGCCTCTGCGGTCCAGCGCGCGTCGCCGTCGAAGGTCGCGTCCTCGTCCAGATCCAGCACGAGCGCCACGTCATGCAGGTCCATCGCCGTGGCCAGGGGCTCAACGGCACGCCGCGCCACCGCGGCCGCCGACACGGGGCGCGCCGAGAGCGGCATGGCCCCGGCGTCCACCTTCGCTATCTTGAGCAGCGTGGTCACGAGCCACGCGATGCGGTCGAGCAACGCCTCCAGCTCGCAGACGGCCCGCTTGCGCCGCACCGGGTCATCGGCCGCCTCAATGCCGGGCAGCATGAGCCCCACCGCCGTGAGCGGCGTGCGTATCTGGTGGGACACATCGGCCAGCGCGTCGGCCAAGGCCGTCTTCTCGCAGGCCAGAAGCTCACTCGTCCGCGCAAGGCGCGCCACCATCTTCCCCAGCTCGTTGGTGAGCACGGCCACGTCACCCTCGCGGCAGGAGGAGAATCCCACGCTGCGTCCGCCATGGAGCACCTCGTCGATCTCAGCCGTGAGGCGGTGTATCTGACGATGGCGTGACCATGACACCGCCAGGAAGAAGACGAGGGCCACAACGCCCGACACCGCGCACCACGTCGCCGCGCCCGACCCGGCCGAGACTTGTGCCGCCACGACCACCAGGGCCATGGCCAGGGCCAAGAGGGCGCTCTGGCGAAACAGCGTCGCCGCCGACCCCATGCTAGTCCCCCACCTTGTAGCCCAAGCCCCGCGCCGTCACGACGATGGCCGGATCGGCCGGGTCGTCCTCGATCTTCTCGCGCAGGCGGCGGATGTAGACGTTGATGGAGTTGTCGGACACGTACTCGCCGGCGCTGTCCCAGATGGCGTCGCGCAAGTTCTCGCGCGTGACGAGGCGTCCCTTGCTCTGGAGCAGGTAGAGCAGCAGCTTGTACTCGAGCGCCGAGAGGAACACCTCGCGCCCGCCCTTCGTCACTGTGGCCGAGGACGCGTCCAGCCGCACGTCACCGGCAGCGAGCACGCTGTCGGCCCCGCCCGAGCGCCTGAGCGCCGCGCGGATGCGCGAGAGCAGCTCGCGGGCGCGAAACGGCTTGGCGACATAGTCGACGGCGCCCATGTCGAGACCCGCCACGGTGGAGAACTCGTCGTCAGAGGCGGTGAGGAAGATGACCGGCATGGAGGGGTGCGCCTCGCGCGCGGCCGCGCACACGGCGAACCCGTTGCCCTGGGCCAGCGTCACGTCCAGGAGGGCCAGGTCGAAGGCCGTCTCGGCCAGCGTGGCCACCGCGTCGTCCTGGCGGCCGACGGCGCGGACGCGGTAGCCCTCGCCCTCCAGCAGGCCGCAGAGCGTCGAGACGATCATCGGGTCGTCCTCGACCAGCAGCACGTCCATGGGTTCCTCCTCACGCGCGGGGCGCCCGTCGGCGCCTGAGAATCCTGCAGGAGATTATACCGTCGCCGCCCTCGTCCGCCCACGCGCCCCGCATTACGGAAGCGTAAGGCGCGCGACGGACGCGGACACGGGAGGGCGGGCGCGAGGAGCGGGGCGGCGAGCGGGTGCAGGGGCCAGGCACGAGACAGACGGGGCGGGCGCGAGGGGCGAGCGGGCGCGTTGGACCCGCGGACACGAGGGGCGAGCGGGCGTGGGGCGCGAGGGGCGCGAGGGGCGGGGCCATGGGCGCGAACGGTCAGGCGCCGCGCGCGGGCGCAAGGCGGGAGGCGGTGGTCAGAAAACGCCGATCTCACATACGCACAGCCCCGTTTTCGCGCAGTGCCTCTTCCGCGTCCTCCGTTTCCCCAGGTCAACGCAACGCCATCATTCCTCTTAGACGTTCCTCCCCGTCAACGTGGTGTGAGATCGGCGTTTTCTGCCCAGCCGAATGTGAGATCGGCACTTTCTGACCAGCATCGTGGGCGGAAACGCGCGATCTCACACCACCGGCCCCCCACAGCCCCTCGCGATCCCGCGAGTTGTGGGCTCCTCGTAGGCTTTCACGCCTGTGGTCCCCCGAGAACCGCGCGAGAGCCTACAATCTTCGCCCGATCTGAGCGAGGTGTAAACGCCATGAGACTCGTGCTCTACGGACCGTCAGCCTACCGATTCTGGATCCACGCCGTCCGCGCGCCGCGCCCCGGCCCCCTCTCCGACGAGCGCGTGCTCGCCGACGCTGCCCCCACCACGCGCGCCATGGCCTACCTACGCCAAGCGCTCCCCTTTCTCACGGCCCCCGTCCACCTCCTCACCGCTCGCGACTCACGCCGTCTCGGCGCCGACGCCATCGTCCACCGCTCCTCACGGGCTTACCCGGACGGATCGTTCCTGCAGGCGGGCAACGGCATCTACGTCCCCTGCCCCGCGCTCACCGCCGCGCAGGTGGCCGGAGGCGTTGACGATCTGCTGCTCGCACGGGCCCTCTGCCTGCTGCTCGGCACCGGCGCCGTCGCCCCCGACGAGCGCTATGGCCATCGGCGGCGAGATGCCCCGGCCAACCGGGAGTCGCTCGCCTCCTACCTGGCCGCATGCCCCGGAGTGCCGGGCGGAAACCGCGTGGGCCGCCTCCTGCCGCACCTCGTCGAGGGCGTCGCGTCGCCCGCGGAGGCGGATCTGGCGCTCGCGCTGTGCCTCCCCTACCACCTGGGCGGCTACCACCTCAGGCACCCGGTCGCCAACCACCCCATCGCCCTCAGCCCCCAAGGGCGGGCCATCGCGGGGCAGCCCGTCGCCGTCGTCGACCTCTGCTGGCCAGAGCACGGCCTCATCGTCGAGTACGACTCCGACCTCACCCACCTCAACCCCGAGCAGCATGCCCGCGACGCCTCCCGCCGCGCTGCCCTGGCTCACGACGGCTACCACGTCATGACCATCACCCGCGAGCACCTCTACGGCCCGCGAACCCTCGATCCGGTGGCCCAGACGGTGGCGCGGCTCGACGGCGCGCGCCTTCGACCCCGCTCCCCGCGCTGGCCCGAACGCCACGCCGCCCTCCGCCGGCTCCCCCGCGGCTACGACCTGGCAGACGAGGCCTGGGAGTAGCAACGCGCAGGCGAAGGCGAGGCGACTAGGCGCCGTGGCGAGCGCGCCGGACGACGACCGGCCGAGCGGCGGAAGCGGCGACGCATGAGGGTGACGCCAGAGCGGCGGGCAGCCGAGGGGGGGGGCACGCCACCGGAAGAGGCGCCGCGGCAGGGCACCGGACGCAAGCGGGACCAGGTCGTCGGCCCAGCCGCAGACGGGATGAGCCTGGCCTGCGCGAGGATCGGCGTGCCGTGCTGCCGGCCGGCTGTCGGCTAAGACCGGCCAAGCGCAAGCAGGTCGGGCGCCTGCACGCTCGATCCCCGCGCAGGCCAGGGCACGACCGGCGCGAACGCCGGAACCGGGGCACGCGAGGCCGGCATCCACACGGAGCCGGGGGCTCGCCTGGCGCGAGGAGACCAGGCGGACGAGCCGCGGGCGGGGCGGGCCGAGACGAGGCCGGCGGCAGACGCGACGACGGACAAGCGCGTGGCGCCCGCAGCCAACCGCCTCACGGCGACGCTCGCCCCGCTGGCGAAGGCCGCGCCCTTCGCGGCAACGCCAAGCGCACGCGGTGTCGCTGCGAAGGGCAGGCCCCGCGCGCCAGCCGTCCCTGGGGTGCTCGAACGCTGCGCGAGGGGGCGAAAAGGCGCGCCAAGCCACGATGCCGGACGATGGACGAAAGCCGATGCGCTCCAAAGCGAAACACGGACTTCGCAGGAGGGCAGCCGATGGTCAGAAAATGCCGATCTCACTTGCGAAACGTCGCCTTTCGACGGCCCTTTGAGTGCTTCGCCTGCATTTCCCCAGTTCAAGAGCATGCGCATTCTCCGTTGGCGGTCCATGCGCCTTCGATTAGAGGTGAAATCGGCACTTTCTGACCACCTGAATGTGAGAACGGCGTTCTCTGACCAAAAACGTGGTCGGAAAGCGACGATCTCACAGCGCGGGGAGCGAAGACGCGGCCGTCAGGCGGGGCGGGACGAAGCCGCCGAGCGAGGAGGGGCGAAGCGAGGCCGCGAGGCCGCCGGGCGGGGCGAGAAAGCAGGGACCGTCAGGCGAGGCGAGCGCAGGGCGAGGGAGCGGGGATCGCCAGGCGGGGCGAGCGCGAAGGGCGAGGAGGAGGGCGAGGGGCGGAGCCGGATGCGGCAAGCGGGCATGAGCGCCAGACGCGCGGGGGCGGGCGCGTCGCACGGGGCGGAAGGCGCGCTGGCAAGCACGAGGTCGTCGGAGGCGGGGCGCGAGGGCGGACGCGGGCTCGGGCCCGGGCCCGAATGCTCGTGAGACGAGCCCGCCCGCAGGCGCAAGACGGGCGGCCCCACGAGCGCGGAGGACGAGGCCGCAAAGCCGCCGGGCGGGGCGAGCGCGGGACGAGGCCGCGAGGCCGCCGGGCGGGGGGGCGCGAAGGGGCGGCAGCCGCGGGCGGGGCCCCTCTCCCGGCCACCGCCCCCGCGCAGGCGCTCAGGCGAGGCGGGCCAGGGCCTCCTCGAGGGCGGGCAGGTCGGCGGACTCGTAGCGGTAGGAGACCGTCTGGGGTTCGGCCGGGGCGGCGGGGTCGGGCTGCTCCACGCGGACGAAGATGAGATCCACCGCGGCGTAGCCGGCCGCGAGCGCCGCGTAGGCGTAGCAGGCGGCCTGGAGCGCGTGCTTGGCGCGCAGGGCCTCCGGCGCCTCGTCGGGAGCGCCACCCGTCTTGTAGTCGACGACGAGCGCCTCACCCGCCGGCGCGGAGAAGGGGCTGTCGGCGGCCAGCAGGTCCACCTCGCCCCAGAGCGTCACGGCGCCGAGCGGCGCGGAGAAGGGCAGCTCGGCCGCCCGGCAGGCGCGCTCGCGGACGCGCTCGCGCAGGGCGCTGCCGAGCCAGCGCTCAAGAGCGGCGACCAGGCGCGCCTCGTCGGCGACGCCGTGGGCACGGGCCTGGGCGCCCACGGCCGCGCGGGCCGCGTCGGCCCCGCGCAGGGCATCCAGCTGGGCCAGCCGGTGGAAGGCGCTGCCGAACGCGGTGGCCTTGTTGGCGTCGGCCGCGGGACGCGCGGGCGCCTCGAAGCCGGCCGCGGGGGGCGCGGCGAGATTCGCGAGGACGTCGGCCGCCAAGGGGCCCGGGGAATCACCGGCCCCGGCGCCCTCCGCCAAGGGGCCCGCAAGGCCATCGGCACCGGGCGCGTCCGCAGACGACGCGAGGGGACCCGCCGCGGCGTCGGCATCGGCGGCCGCATCGACAAGGGCCGCGGGCGTCGGCGTCCCGGGATGCGCCGCGGCGCCGACGCCCGCCAGCTCGGCGGCCACGCGGAGGGCGTCGGAGGCCTCGGCCAGGGCGCTGTAGGAGGTCAGACCGTCGTCGGGCCGTCCGTTGACGCGGCGCGGCTGCCGCGCGACCGACGCGAGGGCCGGGTACGCGATGGTCGCGGCCTCCGCATCCGACGCCCGATCCCCGCAGCGCGCGTCCTCCGCATTCGGCGCGTCCCCTGCGCCCCGCACCTCATCCGCGCAGCGCGCGCCCTCCGCATCCGGCACCCCCTCCGCGCCTCGTGCGCCCCACGCGCTCTTCGCGCCCTCTGCGCCCTCTGCGCCCTGCGCGCCTTCCGCGTCCTTCTCGTCCTGCGCCCCCTCCGCGGCTGCCATGAGCGCGTCGGCGTCCACGTAGGCGTAGGCCAGCGGCTCGCTGCCGCCGTAGTCGACCGCGCCGTCCTCGGACGGGAACGGCTCGGTGCCGAAGAGGGCCGCGCGCAGGTCCTCCTGCACGGGCTCGAGGGAGGCGCCGTCCTTCGTCAGGCGGGCGCGGCACGACACGAGCAGCGCCTCGCTCGCCCGCGTGGCCGCCACGTAGAAGAGCCTCCGGCGCTCGAGCACCGCCTCCTCCTCGGCTGCCGCGACCAGGGCCGTGCGGTAGAACGCCGGGGTGGGCGCGCCGGCCACCGGCTCCCAGGAGGCCGCCCCCGCGCCGGGGAACAGCCCGTCGCGCTCCTCCTCGAACAGGCCCGCGTAGGTCTGGGCCGGGTTCCCCTTCGCGCGCGGCGCGGCGCCCTCGCCCGGCTCGAGCGAGGCGGCCACGCGCCCGCCGGCCACCAGCATCCGCAGATCGCCGGCCCGCTCGCCGCCGTCGTAGCAGTCCGTGACCGCCACCAGCGAGAACTCCAGGCCCTTGGAGCTGTGGGCCGTCATGATGCGCACCGACCCCGCCGCATCGCCCACGAGCGCGCCCATCTTCTCCTTGGCGCCCATGCGCTCGGCGAAGGCGCGCGCCGCCCGGGCCATGTCCAGGCCGCGGCGGCCCTCCAGGTCCTCCACGATGGCGACGGCCTTCAGCAGGTTGGCCGCCCGGGCCTCGCCGTCGGCCCCCTCGCCGGCCAGGCGGTTGAGCAGCCCCGACTCGACCAGCACCTGGCGCAGCACCCGCGAGGGGCGCCGCCTCCCCACGGCGCGCCAGGCCCGCTGCATCACCGCGCAGGCGAAGGCGAGGCGCTCCCCCGCCCCCTCCGGCGTGCGGGGGAACGCCTTGCGGCCGATGGAGCAGCGCCGGGGCAGGGCCGCCGGGCTCTCCTGCTCCTCGGAGAACAGGGTGCCCAGCTCCATGAGGTCGTCCGCGCCCAGGCGGAAGAGGTCGCCCGAGAGCACGGCGAAGAGCGCCTCGGTGTCCTCCGGCTGGGCGAGCGCGCGCAGGAGGCAGCTCGTCAGCTGGGCCTCGGCGGTGCCGTAGAAGCCCGAGCCGCCGGTCATCACGCAGGAGAGCCCCTCGGCCCGCAGGGCGTCGGCGTAGACGGCGGCGTGGCGCGTCGTGCCCATGAGCAGCACCATGTCGCCTGGGCGATGCCCCGCGTCGCGCAGCCCGGCGAACCAGCGCGCGATGCCGGCGGCCTCCGCGGCCCGGGCGCCGTCGCTGTTAGCCCCCACGTGCTTGGAGGAGGACTGGGTGTAGCCCACCACCTGCAGGGCGATGCGCGGGCCGGCGCCCCGGTAGTGGCGCCCGCGGGCCACGAGCGACGCCTCGTCGCGGCCGGCCTCCAGGTCGAGGAAGTCCTCGACGAAGAAGCCGGGCTGGCCGCAGACGCGCCGCACGAAGGCGAGCACGTCGCCGTGGCTGCGGAAGTTGCGGTCGAGCGACAGGCAGGCGGCCCCCACCTCGGGCGACGCCATGGCCCGCTTGTGCCCCAGGTAGACCCCCACGTCCGCCCCCTGGAACCGGTAGATGGACTGCTGGGAGTCGCCCACGGTGCACAGGTTGGCGCAGCCGGGGCGGCACAGGCGCTCGATGAGGTCGATCTGCAGCTGGTTGGTGTCCTGGAACTCGTCGACCATCACCAGCTGGAACCGCTCGCGCAGCTCCCCGGCGATGGAGGGGTGGTCGCGCAGGGCCGCCAGCGCCAGGCGCAGCAGGTCGGCCATGTCGATGGCGCCGGCGGCGGCCTTGGCGGCCGCGTACTCGGCATCCACCGCGCGCGCCAGATCCATGAGCTGGGCCGCCAGGCAGCCGCCCAGGCCCAGTCTCGCCTCCAGGGCCGCCTTGTCGATCGCCTGGTGCAGGCGCTTGATGTCGTCGGCCAGCTTGCCCCGGGCCCCCGGGCGGGCCAGGCCGCCGAGGACCTCGATGAGGCCGGCCCAGCCCTCCGGGTCGTCGGCGCCGGGGTCGGCCAGGTAGGCGGCCAGGGCCTCGCAGGCCGGCTCCACCGCGGCCAGGGCCTTCTCCGTGAGCGGCAGCGCCGCCACCTCGCCGTAGGCCGCCGCCAGCTCGCGGGCCACGTCCCCCGGCGTGCGGGCGCCCACAGGCCCCCACGAGAAGGCGCCCAGCCCCTCGGTGAGCGACTCGGCGCGCTTGAGCACCGCCGTCGCCAGCGACTCCATGGTCACGGCGCGCTTGCCGTCCGACGGCGGGAACGAGCGGGCCAGGTCCGCCCAGGGCACCGCCCCCGCCTCCTCGGCGCGCTCGAGCACGGCCCCGTAGGCCCGCCGGCGCAGCGCATCGGCCTCGCCCTCCTCCAGCTGGCGGAAGGCCGGGTCCATCCCCAGCTCCAAGGCGTGGGCGCGCAGGATGCGGCCGGCCATGCCGTGGATAGTCGATATCCACGCGGCATCCACCTGCAGGGCCGCGTCGAGCATCCCCTCGGCGCGCAGCACGGCGCGCACGCGGCTCTTGATCTCGGCGGCGGCCTTGTCGGTGAAGGTGATGGCGAGCACCCGGTCGATGCCGTCCACCGCCGGGCCGCTCTCGGGTGAGAGCGCGTAGGCGATGCGCTGCTGCAGCGTGAAGGTCTTGCCCGAGCCTGCGCCCGCGCACAGCAGCAGCGGGCCGTCCACCCGCTCGATGGAGGCCCGCTGGGCGGGCGTCAGGCTCATCGCGTCCAGGTTCATCTAGAGCCTCCTCTCGCAGGCCACGGCCGAGCACCACCGGCAGGCCTCCTTGTCCGACGGGGCGGGGCGCACGTCGCCCGCGGCCAGGGAGGCCAGGCGCCGGGCCACCTCCTCCTCGACGCGGTCCAGCAGCTCCGCGAACGACCCCACCGGCCCGTAGGGCACCCGCGAGCGCTCCGGATCCAGGCCGAGCACCGCCGCGGCGTCGAGGGAGCGGCCGTCGAAGGCGCCGGCTACCGCCTGGCGCAGCGGGTTGACGTAGAGCGCCGCCACCACGCGCACGCCCAGGAGCCGCTCGGCCACGCGGGCGTAGACGAGGGCCTGCGTCCGCCGCGGCAGCGCGAAGGCGCCGCCAGGCTCCTCGTCGCGCCCATGCAGGTGGTAGACCGGGCCGAGGGAGGTCTTGTAGTCGATGACCACCGCCCGCCCCTCGGCGTCCACGTCGATGCGGTCCACCGTGCCCGTCAGCCAATGGCCCGCGTAGGGCACGTCGCCGCCCCGGCCGTAGTCCCACTCGAGGTACGTCGGGACGAAGCCGGGCAGAAACGCCGCCTCGGCCGCCACGTAGCGCTCGAGCTTGGGGAGCAGCCCCGCGCGCAGGTCGCGCTCATGCCGGTCGAGGGGGACGTAGCGATGCCCCGGCTTGCGCAGCGCCTGGGACGCGCAGGCCTCGTCGAACACGGCGCCGAGCAGGGCGACGGCCCGGTCGCGGTTGGCCTCGGTCACGCGCGGCTCGCCCTCCTCGCGCAGGCGCAGGTAGAAGCTCTGGAGCATCTCGTGGACGAAGGTGCCGCGCTCCAGGGAGCCGAAGCCCTCGTCAGGCCCCTCAAGGGCCAGGCGGCGCTGGAGGAACCAGTGGTAGGGGCAGTCCAGGTAGCTCTCGATGGCCGAGGGCGACAGGTCGAGCCCCTCCCGCGTGACGCTGGCCGGCCCGCGGGGCAGCGTGATGAAGGGGGCGAGGGCCTCGCCGATGGCGCCGGTGGGCGGAAGGGGCGCCACCAGGCCCGCCGGCTGCTCGTCCGTCCCGCAGGCGCCGTAGACGAAGCGGCTCTCCGCCAAGGTGCGGGCGAAGGGCACGAGCGTCTCGGGGATGGCCAGGTCGCGATCCATGCCGGCGTCGGAGCGCAGGTCGGCGCGGTAGCAGTCGACGGCCTCCTCGAACAGCGTGGCCGGGTAGCGCGGCTCGGCGCCCACGGCGTTGAGCGCGCGCTCGAGCACCACCGCGGCCCGGGCCGCCTCCACCGCGTCGCGGAACCGGCGACGCTGGACGGCCAGCGCGTCGGCGGGGCGCGCGGCGCCCAGCTTGGCCAGCAGCGTGCGACGCGCCCCCTCCTCGGGCCGAACGGGGCGCTCGGCCGAGTTCAGGCCGCAGACCAAAAGCCCGTGGACCGCGCCGGGCGCCAGGCGCGCGGCGCGCTCGAGAGTGGTGAGGAGGATGACGGGGGGCGCGGGACGGCCGGCGGGCGCGGGGACGCGGCGCGGCAGCGTCGCGTCCGCAGGCGCGCCGGGCGCGGACGCGAGGACGTCCGGCGCGGCAGGGCCATCGGGCACATCGGCGCGGCGCGGGACGCCCGCCTCGTCGGGCGCGGGGGCGTCATCAGCACCCGCAAGCGCGGCGCCGTCGGGCGCGGGCGCCGGTTCGACGCGCAGCGACAGGGGCACGGCGCGACCGGACAGGAGCGCCATGAGACGGCTGAACGAGAGCCCCTCCGCCTCGGCCGCGGGGGCGGCGGCCAGCACGGGGGCCAGGGCCGCGGCAGCCGCGGCGCGCTCGCCCTCCCCCCGCGCGCGGGCCAGAAGCGCCGCGGCCAGGGCATCGACGCCCTGGGACAGGCGCCCGGCGGCCAGGGCGTCCACCGCGGGGGCCAGGGCCTCGGCATCGAGGGCGCCCAGGCCGGCGCAGACGGCCTCCGGGCTGGTCAGGCGGTCGCGGCGCCAGGCGCGGTCGGCCCCGAACGCCGCCCCGCACCACACGCCCGACGCCGCCCCCAGGGCCGCGTCCGCCGCGGCGTCGGCGGCGAGGCGCCCCTCGTCGGCGCCCAGGGCGTCGCCCAGGGCCAGCAGGAACCGCCCCGCCTCGGTGCGGCCCAGCGGCACCGAGGCCTCCAGGGCCACGGCCGCGCCCCCGGCCGCCAACTCGTCGGCGTAGTCGGCGAACAGCGCCTCGGGGTCGAGGGCCGCCACCGCCACGAGCGGCGCGCCCGGCGCCGCGACGCGCGCCACGCCCCGGGAATCCGCCGCGTCGCCCGGCGCCGCGATGCGCGCGGCCGGGCTGCCCGCCGACTCTCCCCCGACGCCGGCGGCGCCCCCCGCGCTCGCGACCCGATCGCCCGACGGCTCGCCCGCGGCGGCCGCGCCTCCCGACGACAGCCCCGCCAGGTCCCCGGCCGCGGCAGCGGCCTCTCGCGCCAGGGCCAGGGCCTCGTCGGCGATGAGGCGGCCCTCCACCGTGGCGCCCGTGGGGAACGCGCAGCGCAGGGCGCCGGCGGGCTCCACGGGATGGGCCGGGTCGGGCCGGTAGAGCGCGTCCAGCAGGGCCGCGAGCTCCGGCGCGCGCGGCGCGGGCCGCGCCGTCGCGCGCCCGTTCTCCACGCGCGTCGCGCCCAGCGCGTCCAGGAGCGCGGCCTGGGGACGGGACAGCTCGTCGGCCTCCATCCCCAGCACGATGACGGCCTCGGCAGCGCGCGCGGCGCCCGAAGCCCGCGTGTCGTCACCCGCGATCCCCCGCGCGGCGCCCGAAGCCCGCGCGCCCTCGGCCGCGACGGCAGCCGCCGGACCCAGGTCGCCAGGCCGCTTCCCGTCGGCAGCGCTGCGGGCCGCGGAGCACGGGGAGCCCGATCCCTCCGCATCGCCGCCGCGGAGCGCCCCGGCGGTCGCTCCGCCCAGGGCCTCCGCCAGCAGCGCGCAGGCCTCCGACGGCTCCGCCAGGCCGCGGGCCGCCAGCTCGTCGGCATAGCGCGCCGCGGCCGCGAGCAGGCGCTCCTCGTCGGGAGCCAGGCCCGGGCCGCGACGCTCCCCGTCCAGCAGGGCCGGCAGGTCCTCGGCCACGAGGTCGGCCAGCAGGGCCGGCAGGTCCTCGGCCACGAGGTCGGCCAGCAGGGCCACGCGCCCCGGCGTCGCCTCGCACCCGAGCGCCTCGTCGAGGACGGCGGCGGCCAGGACGAGCCGCTCCCCCTCGCCCGCCAGGCGCCGGCCGTCGCCCCAGAGCTCCCAGCGATCCGCGAGCCACAGCCCCCACGGCAGCGCCTCCACGCCGAGCGCGCCGCCGGCCGCCGCCAGGCGCCGGCGCACCGCCGCGGCCTGCTCGGCCGAGGCCGTCACCACGCAGGCCCGCAGGCCCGTCGCCGCGCCGGCCCGCGCCCGCGCCACGGCCGCCTCCAGCGCCTCGTCCGCGTTGCCCGCCGCCAGCACGCCGCCCGCGCCGGTCGCCGGCCCGCCGCCGGCCGAGCCAGCGCGCTCCGGCCCGCCCGCGCCGGCGGGCGCCGCGCCTACGTCGGCCGCAGGGCGCCCGGCCCCCGACGGCGCCGGCGCCTCACCCGCCGAGAACGAGGCGCGCCCCGCGCTCGCGTCGGCCGCGGGAACCCCCCGCATCGTCATCGTCCCGTTTTCCCCGATCTCTGCCACCATCGCCTCTTCCGCACCCAGGTTTTCGCTCCCGCTATTGTAGCCAAAGCCCGGCGCTTCCCCCGCCCGCGGCGCCCTCCGACAAAACGCGGCCGCAAATTGACCAGAATAGACGGCTTGACGACGAAGGAATCGGCCGGCAAGAACGCATGGGCAACGTTTCCCCAGGTCGCGCGTAGCCGTCCGCCGCATGGCGGGGCGACATCCGACGAAACGGCCCCCCAGGCAGCCCCCGATGTCGTCAGCCCGTCTATTCTGGCCAATTTAGCCGCGAGCCCTGCGCGGCCGCAGGAGACGGCCCCGCACGAGCCTCGCCCCTGCCCCAGCCGCCGCGGGCCCTGCGCGAGCGCGGGAAAAGGGCCCCTCGCAGGATCGGCCTCCCGTCACAGCCGCGGAAAGGGCGCCGCCTGAGAAGCGAGACCCCCGCAGAGCCGTCGCGCCCCTCCACCGGATCGCCGCGACGCGGTAGAATGGTCTGTCGCCCAACGCCGCCCCGGCCGCGGGTGCCCACGATTGGAGACCCCATGCCCCACCCGCCCATAGCCAGCGCAAACGCCCCCGCCGTCCCGTCCGCGGCCGACGCAGCCGCATTCGCCGTCCCGACGCCGGCCGGCGCCGCCGCGACCGCCCGCGCGTCAGCCGGCGGCGCCTCCGCAGCCTCCCCGTCGGCCGACGCCGCGCCCGCCCCTGCGCTCTCCCCCAAGCCCGCGGCCGGCGGCGCCGCGCCCGCCATCCCGCCAAGGCCCGCGGCCCCCACGCCCCCGGCCCCCAGCGCCATCGAGGTGCGCGGCGCCCGCGTCCACAACCTGCGCGACGTCGACGTCGACGTTCCCCTCGGCCGGATCGTCGGCATCGCCGGCGTGTCCGGCTCGGGCAAGAGCTCGCTCGCCCTCGGCGTCCTGTACGCCGAGGGGAGCCGCCGCTACCTGGAGGCGCTCTCCACCTACACGCGCCGCCGCATCGCCCAGGACGCGCGCGCCGACGTCGACGAGGTGCGCCACGTGCCCGCCGCCCTCGCCCTGCGCCAGCGGCCCGGCGTCCCCGGCACGCACTCCACCTTCGGCACCTCCACCGAGCTCCTCAGCTACCTGCGCCTCATGTTCTCGCGCCTCGCGTCCCACCGCTGCCCAGCGGGCCACCTGAACCCGCCCACGCTCGACGTCGCCGCCGGGCTCCCCCTCACGTGCGCCGCCTGCGGCACCGAGTTCTTCGCCCCCTCCGCCGAGGAGCTGGCCTTCAACGGCGCGGGCGCGTGCGCCGCCTGCGGCGGCACCGGCGTGGTGCGCCGCGTCGACGAGTCCACCCTCATCCCCGACCCCTCCCTCACCCTGGAGGAGGGCGCCGTGGCCCCCTGGCGCCAGCTCATGTGGTCGCTCATGGCCCAGGTGGCCGGCGAGATGGGCGTGCGCACCGACGTCCCCTACCGCGACCTCACCGACGCCGAGAAGGAGATCGTGCTGCACGGCCCGATGGAGAAGCGCCACATCCTCTACCAGCCCAAGGGCCGCGACCGCGCCACCGAGCTCGACTTCACCTACTACAGCGCCGTCAGCACCGTGGAGAACGCGCTTTCCAAGGTCAAGGACGAGAGGGGCATGGCCCGCGTGGCGAAGTTCCTCACCGAGGACACCTGCCCCGACTGCCACGGCACCCGCCTCTCGGCGCGGGCGCGCGGCAGCGAGATAGGCGGGGTCACCCTCGCCCAGGCCGCGGCCCTCACCTTGGACGAGCTGCGGGCGTGGCTGCCCACCGTGCCCCCGGGCCTGCCCGCCGAGATGCGCCCCCTGGCCGAGGCCATCATCGCCGAGACGGCCGAGCCCCTCGAGCGCCTCGGCCAGCTGGGGCTCGGGTACCTCGCGCTCGACCGGGCGAGCGCCACCCTCTCCAACGGCGAGCGCCAGCGCGCGGCCCTCTCCCGCGCGGTGCGCAGCCGCACCACCGGCGTGCTCTACGTGCTCGACGAGCCCTCCATCGGCCTGCACCCGGCCAACGTGGAGGGGCTGCTCGGCGTCATGGACGACCTCGTCGCCGACGGCAACTCCGTGGTGATGGTCGACCACGACGCGGCCGTGCTGCGCCACGCCGGCCACCTCATCGAGATAGGCCCGGGCTCCGGCGCCGACGGCGGCCGCGTCATCGCGAGCGGGACGGTGGCCCAGGTGGAAGCCGACCCCGCCAGCCGCATAGGGCCGTTCCTCTCCGGCGCGGCCCGGGTGCGCGTGCGCGCGCCCATGGCCCCCGGGCACGTCTTCGACGAGGGCGCCATCCGCCTCTCCGCCGGCGCCGTCCACACCGTGCGCCCCCTCGAGGCGCTCATCCCCAAGGGACGCCTCACCGCCGTCACGGGGGTGTCGGGATCGGGGAAGACCACGCTCGTGCTCGAGAGCCTCGTGGCCGGCCTGGAGGCCTCCCTGGCCGGACGGCCGCTGCCGCCCCACGTGGAGGCCGTGGACGCCCCGGGCATCGCGCGGGTGAACCTGGTGGACGCCTCCCCCATCGGCGTGAACGTGCGCTCCACGGTGGGCACCTACTCCGGCGTCCTCGACGACCTGCGCCGCGCCTTCGCCCGGCTGCCCGAGGCCCGCTCGCGCGGCCTCAAGGCGGGCGACTTCTCCTACAACACCGGGAGCCTGCGCTGTCCCACCTGCGACGGCACCGGCCAGGTGTCGCTCGACGTGCAGTTCCTCCCCGACGTGGACATCCCCTGCCCCGACTGCCGCGGCACCCGCTACGGGGCGGACGCCTACGCCATCCAGCTGATGGTGGAGGAAGGCGCGCCGGCCGACGGCGAGCAGGACGCGCGGCGGGCCGGCGCGGAGGGCGCCGCGCGCGGCGAGCGCGTCCACGGCGACGACCTGGCGCCCGTGCGCACCCTAGCGCTGCCGGAGCTGCTCGCCCTCACGGTGGACCAGGCCCTGGCGGCGCTGGCCGGCCTCCCGCGGATCCGCGGGAAGCTCCAGACCCTCCACGACCTGGGACTCGGCTACCTCACCCTGGGCGAGGCCACCCCGGCGCTCTCCGGCGGCGAGGCCCAGCGCCTCAAGCTGGCCAGCGAGATGCGCCGCAGCCAGGCCGACGCGCTCTTCGTGTTCGACGAGCCCACCATCGGCCTGCACCCCCTGGACGTGGAGACCCTCATCGCCGTGCTCGGCCGCCTCATCAACCACGGCGCCACCGTGGTGGTGGTCGAGCACGACCTGGACATGATCGCCAACGCCGACTACGTCATCGACCTGGGGCCCGGCGGCGGGGCGGACGGCGGGCGCATCGTGGCCGCGGGCACCCCCGCCCAGGTAGCCGACGATCCCGCCAGCATCACCGGCCGCTACCTGAGGGAGACGCTGGCAGGCTAGCGAGCCGAAGGCGGCGGGGCCGAGCGCCCGCGGCACCGAGACCAGGCAGCCCCCCCCCGCGCCCGGGGACCGGGGCGAGGGGAGCACCCCCCGCAGCAAGGAGGCGCCCGAAGCCCGCCCCCCGGCGCGGGGGGCCGGACGACCGAGACAGACCGAGAGGAGCCGATACAGGCCATGATCTCCGAGGACGAGATAGCCCGCCACTGCACGGCGCGCACGCTGCAGCGGGCCCGCTCCATAGCCGAGCGCGCCCAGGACATCCTCACGCGCCAGTGCCGCTACGCGGGCGGCGAGACCAAGCTCTCGGCCTTCGTGGCCTCGAGCGCCGGCTGGTCCGACCGCTACCGCACCTCGGTGACCCTCGACGAGGCGGCCGGCCAGGTCGTCGACTACGCCTGCACCTGCCCCGCCTTCCGCGGATCGGACGGCATGTGCAAGCACGCCGCCGCCCTGGCCCTGGCCTTCGTCGCGCGCCCCGACGGCTTCATCGGCTACCGGCCCGGCGCCGCGCCGCAGACGAGCCCCGCCCTGGCCTCCTACCTGGACCGGGTGCGCCGCGCCTCCCACGAGGCCCTGCGCGAGGCCGTGGACGTGGAGCTCGTCTTGGGCTACGCCTACGAGAACTGGACGGCGCGCTTCCGCGTGGCGGGCCCGCGCGGCGGCTACGCCCTGCGCTCGCTCGCGGAGTTCGCCAGCGCGCTGCGCCTGGGCGAGACGGTGACCTATGGGCAGAAGCTCTCCTTCGCCCACGCGCCGGAGGCCTTCACCGCCCACGGGCGCGCCCTCGCGGCGTTCATCGAGCGGGCCGTGGCCGAGCGCACCCGCCTGGGGGCGCGCCGCCCGGGACGGACCGACGGCGACCTGCGCGAGCTGCACCTGTCCGAGGCAGAGGTGGTGGACCTCATCGACCTGGAGGGCGGCCGCACCTTCACCCTGGAGGGCGGCGACGGGGTGCTGCGGCGCACGAACCAGGTGAGCGCCATCGACGAGGATCCGCCGCTCACCGTGCGCCTGTGCGCCCTGGAGCCGGGCGGCTACACGGTCATGCGCGACGAGCCGCTCGTCTTCGCCGCGGCCGGGGAGCGGATGTACGCCGTCCACGACGACCTGCTCTACCGCTGCTCGCCCGCCTTCGCCCGCTGCGCCGGCTTCCTGCGGGCGGTCTACCAGTCCAGCGACGAGGAGCTCTTCGTGGCCGAGGCCGACCTGCCGCTGTTCTGCGCCGAGGTGCTCCCACGGCTCGAGGAGAGCCTCACGGTGAGCGCACCGGCCCAGATAGACCGCTACCGGCCCGTCCCCTGCGCCCTGGAGTTCCGCCTCGACCGCGAGGGCTGCGCGGTGACCGTGCTGGCCCACGCCGTCTACGGCGAGGCGCGCCTGCCCCTGGCCGTGCCGCCGAGCGCGCTCGCCTCCCAGGTGGAGGCGGCCCACGGCGCGCCCGTCACCGCGGGCATCGCCGCGCCAGGCGGCCCCGCGGCCGCGGGCGGCCCGGCGCCCCTGCGCGACGAGGCGGCCGAGCGGCGTGCCTGCGAGCTGCTGGGCGCCTACTTCCGCCCCGACGCCACGCTGCCCCTGGCCGACGGCGACGGCGTGGAGCGGCTGCTCTTCGGCGGCCTGGCGCGGCTCCAGTCCCTCGGCGAGGTGTTCACCACCCCCGCCTTCGACCGGCTCATCGCCGATGGCAAGCCCCGGGTGGACGTGGGGCTCTCGCTCCACGGCAGCCTGCTCGACCTGGACGTCTCCTCGGCCGACATGCCGCCCGAGGAGCTGGCGGCCCTCCTCGACAGCTACCGCCGGCGCCGCCGCTACCACCGCCTGCGCGACGGGGCGTTCCTGAGCCTGGAGGGCTACGACCTCTCCGAGCTCGAGCGGCTCGCCGACGATTTGGGCCTCTCCGCGGCCGACCTGGCCTCGGGCCGCGTGGAGCTGCCGGCGTGGCGCGCCTTCTACCTGGACGAGGCCCTGCCCGACGCCCGGCGCGACGAGGGCTTCGAACGCTACGTCGAGCGCCTGCGCGCCGTGGACCTGGGCGCCTACGAGCCGCCGCGGGACCTGCGCGCCGAGCTGCGCCCCTACCAGCGCGAGGGCTTCGCGTGGCTCTCGGCCCTGGCCGACCTGGGGCTCGGCGGCATCCTGGCCGACGAGATGGGGCTCGGCAAGTCGGTGCAGCTCATCGCGCTTCTGCTGGCGCGGGCCGACGACCTGCGCGCATCGGGGGGCACCCTCATCGTGTGCCCGGCATCCCTCGTCTACCACTGGACGGCCGAGCTGCGCCGGTTCGCGCCCTCGCTTTCGGCGGCGGCCGTGGCCGGGCCCAAGCGCGACCGCGACCGGGTGCGCGCCCACGGGGCCGACGTGCTCGTGACCTCCTACGACCTGCTGCGCCGCGACGCCGAGGCCTGGGAGGCGCGCGAGCTGGGCTGCGCGGTGCTCGACGAGGCCCAGTACGTCAAGAACCAGGCCACCCTCACCGCCCGGGCGGCCAAGCGCCTCCACGCCCCGCTGCGCCTGGCGCTCACGGGCACGCCGGTGGAGAACCGCCTCTCGGAGCTCTGGAGCATCTTCGACTTCCTCATGCCGGGGCTCCTCGGATCCTACGCGAGCTTCTCCCAGCGATTCGAGGCCTCCATCCTCGGCCGCGAGGAGGAGCCCGACGCCGACGAAGCCGCCGACGCCGCGGCGCGCCTGGCGGCCCTCGTGGGCCCCTTCGTCCTGCGCCGCCTCAAGGCCGACGTGCTGCCCGACCTGCCGCCCAAGCTGGAGAGCGTGGTGGCGGTGCCCCTCCGCGGAGAGCAGGCCAAGCTCTACGCCGCCCACGAGCAGCGGCTGCGCCAGGACCTGGCCGCCCCCAAGCCCAAGGACGGCCGCGGCTTCGACGCGCGCAAGGTGGAGGTGCTCGCCGAGCTCACCCGCCTGCGGCAGCTCTGCTGCGACCCGGCCCTCGTCTACGAAAACTTCCGCGGGCGCGCCGCCAAGATGGACGCCATCATGGACCTCGTGGCCGAGGCGCGCGACGGCGGGCAGAAGACGCTCGTGTTCTCGCAGTTCACCACGTACCTGGCGCGCATCGCCGAGCGGCTCGACCGCGACGGGGTGCCCTACTACGTCATCACGGGGGCCACGCCCAAGCGCCGGCGCCTCGAGCTGGTGGAGGCGTTCAACGGCGACGATACCCCCGTCTTCCTCGTGTCGCTGCGGGCCGGGGGCACGGGGCTCAACCTGACGGGCGCGTCGGTGGTCATCCACGCCGACCCGTGGTGGAACGCCGCCGCTGAGGCCCAGGCGTCCGACCGCGCGCACCGCATCGGGCAGACCGAGGCCGTGAGCGTCTACCGCGTCATCGCCGAGGGCACGGTGGAGGAGCGCATCCTGCGCCTGCAGGAGCGCAAGGCCGACCTGGCCGACGCCGTCATCGGCGCCGCGGACGGCGTGTCGCTGGCCCGCCTCACCCAGGAGGACCTCATCGACCTGCTCTCCGGCGACTAGGCGCCCGGCGCGAGCGGCGTCCGGCGCCAGGGCCCGCCAGCGCACCTGCGCAAGTCGCGCGCAAAAGCTCGTGCGACGCCCGATGCCGGGGCCCGTCAACATGCCATGCACCGCCGGCCCCGACGCGAGCCGCGCGCCCGACGAGCCGCGCGCCGGGGCCGCACGGCGTCCGCGGGCCGCCCCGGCGCCACGTTTTCGCGTGAACATGGCACTGATTGACGATTCGGTACGGTCTGGAGGGCGCCGAGGCTCCGCTTACGCGGCCCCTAACCCCCTGCGGCCCGAGCCGACCTGGGCAAACGTCGACCCAGGAGTCGCGGCCTCCGCCGCGCACCGTACCGAATCGTCAATCAGTGCCATCTCGGGGCCGAAAAGCGGCGCTACCACCCCAGAAGCGCGAAGTCGGCGTCCTCGTCGACCACGGGCAGCCCCGCGTCGCGCAGAAGCGCCGCCGCCAGGCCCCAGCCGGGGACGAGCGCGCCGGAGAACGTGCCGTCGTAGACCGCGCCCGGCCCGCAGGAGGGCGAGCGGGACTTGAGCACCGCCCCCGCGCAGCCGGCGGCCAGGGCCTCCCCGGCGCTCAGGCGCGCCCCGCGGGCGAAGGCCTCGGTGAGATCACGTCCCTCGGCGTCAACCACGCGCAGGGGGTCGCGCCCGGCTATCTCGGCCGGGGGCCGCGGGACGGGCAGCCCGCCGGCACGCTCCGGGCACACTGGCACCAGCTCGTGGCGCGCGCCGAGCGCGGCGACGCGCGCGCAGGGCCTCGCCGTGCCGTCGTAGCGGCACGGCTCGCCGAGCAGACACGCGCTCACGGCCAGGATCACGCGCGCTCCTCGAAGAAGGCGCGCACCTTCACGAGGGCCTCGGCCAGCACGCGCTCCTCCTCGTCGGTGAGGGTGCCCAGGGCCTCGTCGACCATCTGGCGGTGGAACAGGCGGTGGGCCCGGTAGACCTGGCGGCCCTTGCGCGACAGCGACACCAGCACGCGCCGGCGGTCGGCCGTGTCGCGCTCGCGGATGAGGTAGCCCTTCTCCACCAGGCGGTTCACGCAGATGGTGAGGGTGGCCAGCGTCACGCCCAGGCGCGAGGCGACCACGTTCATGGGGTTGGCCTCGCGGTAGCCCACGGCGTCGATGGTGTGGATCTCGGTGATGGTCAGGCCCTCGGTGAAACGGTTGTCGAGCGACTTCTCCTCGATGCGCAGAATCGAGTTGAACACCGAGGTGAGCAGATCGTCGATCTCCTCACGGCGTTCCCTGGCGGCGTCGGCCATGAAGCGCTCCTCTCCGTCGGACGAGGGTGGGCGCGCCGCGGCCCCGAGCGCTGGCCGGCGGCGGCTCTTCCTGAGTGCAAAGGTAAGGGTAAGTGCTGTTGATATGGTAGCGCATTTCCGAAGCGCCTTAGGAAAAAGCCTGATAACGATACGGTTCCACGATGACGGCGCCGCGGTGGCGCCCATCGGTTAGAATGGGCCGACGCATTCGTCCGGCGGGCCGCGCGCCCCCGGCCAAGACCCTGTCGCCCGCGCCCCGGCGCCGGCGCCGAAAGGAGCCACCCATGCAGCGAGAGCAGTTCGGATCCCGCCTGGGATTCATCCTCATCAGCGCGGGCTGCGCCATCGGCCTGGGCAACGTCTGGCGCTTCCCCTACATCTGCGGCGAGTACGGCGGCGCGGCCTTCGTCCTCATGTACCTGGTGTTCCTCGTCATCCTGGGCCTGCCCATCATGGCCATGGAGTTCGCCGTCGGCCGCGGCTCGCAGAAGTCCATCGCGCGCGCCTTCGACGTGCTCGAGCCGAAGGGGTCGGGCTGGCACCGCTTCAAGTGGGTGGGCATCGCCGGCAACTACCTGCTCATGATGTTCTACACCACGGTGGCCGGCTGGATGCTCGCCTACGTGCCCAAGATGGCCGCCGGCACCTTCACCGGCGCCGATACCGCCCAGACCGCCGCCGCCTTCGACGCGATGCTCGGCAACCCCGAGGAGCTGGTCGTCTGGATGATCGTGGCCGTGGGCATCGCCATCGGCGTGTGCTCACTGGGGCTGCAGAAGGGCGTCGAGCGCATCACGAAGGTGATGATGGTGTGCCTCTTGGCCATCATCGGCGTCCTCATCGTCCGCGCGGTCACCCTGCCCGGCGCCGGCGAGGGCGTGCTGTTCTACCTGGCGCCTGACTTCTCCAAGATCTTCGCCGACGTGGGGACGTTCTGCGACGCGGCCTACGCGGCCATGGGCCAGGCGTTCTTCACGCTGTCGATCGGCATGGGGTCGATGGCCATCTTCGGCAGCTACATCGGCAAGGACCGCTCGCTCATGGGCGAGGCGGCCACCATCGGCGCGCTGGACACCGGCGTGGCCCTGGCCACCGGCCTCATCATCTTCCCCGCCTGCTTCGCCTTCGGCGTGGCGCCCGACTCCGGCCCGGGGCTCGTGTTCATCACGCTGCCCTCGGTCTTCGAGCAGATGTGGCTCGGGCACGTGTGGGGCACGCTGTTCTTCATCTTCATGAGCTTCGCGGCACTCTCCACCGTCATCGCGGTGTTCGAGTGCATCCTGTCCTTCGCCATGGACCAGTGGGGCTGGACGCGCAGGAAGGCGGTCATCTTCAACCTCATCGCCATCCCGCTGCTGTCGCTGCCCTGCGCGCTCGGCTTCAACGTGCTGTCCGGCGTCGAGCTGGCGGGCGTGGGTAACATCCAGTCCATCGAGGACTTCCTCGTGTCCAACAACATCCTGCCCCTGGGCTCGCTCGTGTTCGTGGCGTTCTGCGCCGGCAAGCGCGGCTGGGGCTGGGACAACTTCCTGGCCGAGGCCAACAGCGGCTCGGGCCTCAAGTTCCCCGCGTGGATCCGCCCGTGGATGCGCTTCGGCGTGCCCACCCTCGTCATCGTCATCCTGGCGCTCGGGTGGCTGCCCATCATCCAGACCTGGATCGGGATGGCCTAGCGCGTCCAGCCTCGATGCCGGCGGGGAGGGGGCGGAGGGAGCACCCCCACGCACCCACCACGCGCGAGGCCCCCCGGCGCATGCCGGGGGGCCTCGCGTTTTTCGCCTCCCTAGCGCAGCCCGCGCAGGTCGCGGCCCTCGGCGGGCTTGAGCTCCAGCTTGCGGGTGGCCGGCTCGGCGCGCACGAGGGTGACGGGCAGCCGCTGGCCCAGGCGGAAGGTGCGGCCCGTCTCCTCGCCGGTGAGCACGTGGCGCGCGGCGTCGAAGGCGAAGTACTCCCGCCCGAGCGCGCGCATGGGCAGAAAGCCCTCGGCCGTGCACTCCAGCCGCGCGTAGATGCCGTAGCTCGCCACGCCCGACACGACGGCGGGGAAGCTCTCCCCCACGTGGTTCGCCAGGTACTCCACCATCTTGAGCTCCTGGGACTCGCGCGCCGCCTCGTCGGCCACGCGCTCCATGTCCGAGGAGTGCTCGCCGATCCACGGCAGCGCCGCCACCTCCTGGTCGAACCGCTGCGGGCGCTTGGTGAGCGCCGCGCGCAGCATCCGGTGCACCACCAGGTCGGGGTAGCGGCGGATGGGGCTCGTGAAGTGCGCGTAGGACCCAAGCCCCAGCCCGTAGTGGCCGTCGTTGACGGGCCGGTAGAGCGCGCGGCGCTGGGAGCGCAGGAGCAGCATGGACACGAGCTCGCCCTCGGCCCGCCCGGCGCTGGCCGCGAGCACCGCCTGGATGGCGTGGGCGTCGCCCGTCACCAGGCGCGCCGCCATCTCCTCGGTGAACCACGGGAACTCCTGGAGCACGGGCACGAGCCCGCCGAGCGCGTCGGGGGCCGGCGGCTCGTGGACGCGGAACAGGCAGGGGAAGCCGCGCTCCTCCAGCAGCCGCGCCACGGCCTCGTTGGCGAGCACCATGGCCTGCTCCACCAGCTCGGTGGCGTCGGTCTTCTCGCGCAGGCGGATGGCGAGGGGCGCGCCCTCGGCGTCGAGCTGGACCTTGGCCTCCACCGTGTCGAAGTCGAGCGCCCCAGCCCGCGCCCGGATCCCGCGCCTCAGGCGCGCGAGCCGCGCCGCCGCCACGACGCGCGCCGCGATGGGGTCGGCGTCCGCCGCGGCGAGGGGCGGCCGGAGGGCTCCGCTCGGAAGCTGCGCAGCCCTCGCTCCGCCCTCCGGCCGCCCCTCGCCGCCGTCCGCGCCCTCGTCCATCGCCTCCTCGCCTACGTCCGCCGCCTCGATCAGCGCCTGGGCCTCGTCGTAGGTGAGGCGCGCGTCGGACCGGATGAGCGCCGGGTACGCTTCGTAGCGCACCAGGTCGCCGGCGTCGTCCAGGTAGAGGTCGACCGTCATCGAGCGGCTCTCCTCGCCGGGCTTGAGCGAGCAGAGCTCGTTGGACAGCTCCTCGGGCAGCATCGGGATGACGCGGTCGACCAGGTACACGCTGGTGGCGCGCCGCCGCGCGTCCAGGTCGAGCGAGCACCCCCAGGGCACGTAGTGCGACACGTCCGCGATGTGCACCCCCAGCCGCCAGAGCCCCCTGCGAGCCCCCGAGGGCGCCCCCTCCCCCACCCAGTCGAGCGAGATGGCGTCGTCGAAGTCGCGGGCGTCGGCGGGGTCGATGGTGAGGGTGACGCGGTCGCGCAGGTCGCGGTAGCCGGCGGAAAGCGCGCCCTCGGCGTCGAGCACGGCCGCGCGGGCCTCGGCGAGCGCGGCCTCCGAGAACTCCGTCTCGAGCTTGTGGCGCGCCACGATGACGTCGACGCCGAGCGTCGCCGCCTCGGCCGTGCCGATGACCTCCTCCACCACGCCCGTGGCCGCCGTGTGCCGCGTGGGGAACTGCGTCACCCGCACGCGCACGAGCGCGCCGTCGGGCACCTCGGGGTGGTCGGCGCGCATGGTGAAGATGTCGTAGGGGATGCGCGTGTCCTCGGGCACCACCACGCCGAAGGGCTCGGCCACCTCGTAGCGGCCGATCACCGTGTCGTGCGCCCGGTCGAGCACGCGCACCACGCGCGCCGCCGGCTTCTCCTCCTCGCGCCGCCCGCGCCCGGCCGCGCCCGGCCGCCCGCCGCCGCGACGCGAGGGCAGGGGCGCGAGCTCCACCAGATCGCCGTCGAAGGCGCCGCCCATGGCGCTCGCGGGCACGAAGAACTCGCCCTCGGCGGTGGACACGAACCCGAAGCCCCCGGCCCGGGCGATGAGCACCCCGCGCGGGTTCGACCGCGGCGAGCGACGCACGTGCTTGCGATGACGGCCCATGGCAGGCTCCTTTCGTCGGCGGGAGGAGGCGGCCCGGCCCCGGCGGGCACGGGCGGCGGGCGGCGCGGCTGCACGGCTTCCGGGCGCAGCCCTCGGGCAGCGCGGGCGGCGATCCGCCGCGGCGCGACGTCGGCGAGGACAGGCGCCGACGCGTGCGGGCACGGCACCCGGTCGCGCGCCCGCGCGCCCGCGCGGCGCTAGCCCCGCGTCACCATGGAGTGCGCGGTGTCGATGGCCACCAGGCGCTGGGTGTCGGCGTCCTCGGCCGAGCCGACCATGATGTTGGGCACGACGCCCACGCCGTTGATCTCATGCCCGAGGGGCGACAGGTAGTAGGCGGCCGTGTAGCGCACGGCGCCCCCGAAGGTGAGCTCGCGCACCACCTGCACCGAGCCCTTCCCGAGCGTGGTCTGCCCCACCACCTCGGCGCGCTGGTTGTCCTGAAGCGCGGCGGCCAGCACCTCCGACGCCGCCGACGTGTAGCCGTTCACGAGCACCACCAGCGGCGCGTCGGTGACGGTGACGCCGCCCGCGGTCTTGGACGACACGCCGTCCACCGTGCGGATCTCGACGATGACGCCGCTCTTGATGAACAGGCTCGCGATGTCGACGGCCTGGGTGAGGTAGCCGCCGGGGTTGTCGCGGATGTCGAGCACGAAGGCGGTGGCGCCCTGGTTGGTCAGGTCGGCCACGGCGGACCTGACCAGCTCGGACGAGTTCTGCGTGATCTGGCGCAGGCGGATGTAGCCCACCTCGTTCACCAGCTCGGTCGTCACGTTCACCTCGTCGTAGCGACGGCAGACGAGCGTGGTGGTGAACTCCGACCCGGTCTGGGCGTCCAGGCTGATGGGGCGCATCCAGGTGATGATGACGCTCGCGCCCTCGTCGCGCGCCAGCGAGTTCACCACCTCGGTCAGCGACCAGGCGCGGCCCGAGTCGCCGTCGATGGCCTCGACGAAGTCGCCCTGGCGCACGCCCTTGGCCTCGGCCTCGGACCCCTCGAACACGTCGGCCACGTAGGCGCGGCCGTCGTACTCCGAGAACAGCACGCCGATGCCGGCGTAGGTGCGCTCGGTCGTCTCCTTGATGTAGTTGTTGTAACGGTCGGGGTTGAAGTAGGCGGCGTAGGGGTCGCCCGTGGCCTTGAGCAGGTCGTCGAGCATCGAGAAGGTGGCCTTCTCCAAGTCGACGGTGTCCAGGCTGTTGTCGGCCAGCAGGTCCTCCACCTCGGCCACGCGCGCCGATATGGAGTCGTAGGTCGACTTGAGGTTCTTCGACGAGCCGGTGGCCGTCGCCTCCTCGGGCGCCACGGTGAAGCCGAGCGACTGTACGAAGGCCACCTGGCTGCGCACGACGAAGCCCCCGGCGAAGGCCGCGACCACCGCCAGGAAGAACGCGAAGAGGCGCATGGCCCGGCGGCCCCGCGCCCTCTCCTGCTTGGTGAGGACCGCGACCTTGCGCTCGCGGCCCCTGTGCTTTCCGTCCCTCGCCATGGGGATGCGCCCCGCGGGGTGCCTAGACCTTCAGGTAGCGGCGCATGGCGAACGCCGATCCGACGAGGCCGATGACGAGGCCCGCGCCCACCAGCGACAGGTAGATCACCGCGTAGGTGCCCCCGTCGACCTCGAGCGAGAGGAAGGGCAGGGCCGCCTGCACGCGCGGGATGGCCGCCGAGCGCAGGGCCTGGAGCACGCCCACGGCCAGAAGCGAGCCGATGAGCGCGTGGAGCGCGCCCTCCATGAGGAAGGGCCCGCGGATGAAGCCGTTGGACGCGCCCACCAGGCGCATGATGGCGATCTCCTTGCGGCGCGCCAGGATGGCCAGGCGGATGGTGTTGTTGATGAACACAAGCGCGATGAAGATGAGCAGCGCGATGAGCGCGATGCCGATGTAGCGCACGTAGTTGGTCACCGCGAACAGGCGCTCGACCGACTGCTGACCGTACTTGACGGCCTCGGCCGGGTCGTCGGGGTTGTCGGTGACCTGCGGGTAGAGGGAGGTGGCGAGCACCTGGTCGGCCACCGACTCCACCAGCTGCGGGTCGGACAGCTCGATGTCGATGGACGCCGGCAGCGGGTTCTGGCCGTCGAGCTGGTCGATGATGTCGGGGTTGGACGTCGACGCGCGGAAGTTCTCGAGCGCCTGGTCCTTGGTGGTGAAGCCCACCGAGGCCACGCCCTCCATGCCGCGGATCTGGCCCATCAGCTCGTCGATCTGGGCCTGGTCGGCGTCGTCGGCGACGTAGGCGGTGATGGACACCTCGTTCTCGATGGAGGACACCAGGTGGTTGATGACGGTGCCGCCCACCAGGAACACGCCGATGATCAGAAGCGACAGGAAGATCGTGACGATGGAGCCCAGCGTGGTGGACAGGTTGCGGGTGAAGCCCTGGATGGACTCCTTGAGGAAGTAGAAGAAGCTAGACATCGAAGCCGTACACCCCCCGGTCCTGGTCGCGCGTCAGGTGGCCGCGGTCGAGCGCGATGACGCGGCGGCGCATGTTGTCGACCATCTCGCGGTCGTGGGTGGCGATGAGCACCGTGGTGCCGGTGCGGTTGATGCGCTCGAGCAGGTCCATGATGCCGCGGGACGTCTGCGGGTCGAGGTTGCCCGTGGGCTCGTCGCAGATGAGCAGCGGCGGGCGGTTCACGATGGCGCGGGCGATGGACACGCGCTGCTGCTGGCCGCCGGAGAGCTGGTCGGGGTAGCTGTTGAGCTTCTCCGACAGGCCCACCAGGCGCAGCACCTCGGGCACCTGGGTCTTGATGACGTGGCGGCTCTTGCCGATGACCTCCAGCGCGAAGGCGACGTTCTCGAAGACCGTCTTGTTCGGCAGCAGCTTGAAGTCCTGGAACACGCAGCCGATGTTGCGGCGCAGGTAGGGCACGCGCCAGTTGCGCATGGTGGTGAGGTCCTCGTCCGCCACGTAGATCTTGCCCTCGGTGGGCTTGATCTCGCGGGTGAGCAGGCGGATGAAGGTGGACTTGCCGGACCCGGAGTGGCCCACGAGGAACAGGAACTCGCCGGCGAAGATCTGCAGCGACACGTCGTTCAGGGCGGGCTTGTTGGGCTGGGCCGGGTAGACCTTGGTCACATGGTCGAAGGTGATGACCGGCGTGCCCAGGGGCGCGGAGGTCTCGTCAACCTCGAGCACGGGCAGCGATTGCGACAGCTGCGACGCCATCTGCGCTCGGCGGGAATGGGCCCCCGAGCCGGCGTGGCGGGCGCGCGGCCTGCCTTGGCTCGTCTCATTGGTCACAGTTTTGCTCCGTTCAAGTTGTCGTTCATTACTGGAACCGTCTAAGTTTAGCAGAGGCCCTAAACGGCCAAGACCCTCTTCACAGCTTCAACAACGGCCGCCGCATCCAGCCCGAAGTAGGCCAGCAGCTCCTCGAACTCGCCTGACTTGCCGAAGCGGTCGCGCACGCCGACGAAGGCCGCCGGCGCCGGGTGGCGCTCGGCCAGAAGCTCGGCCACGGCCGAGCCGAGGCCGCCGATGACGCTGTGCTCCTCGGCCACGACGACGCGCCCGGTCTTGGCGACCGACGCCAGGATGGTGTCGGCGTCGAGGGGCTTCACGCAGAAGGCGTCGATGACCTCGGCCGCTATGCCCTCGGCCGCCAGGGCGTCGGCGGCCGCCAGCGCCTCGCGGATCTCCACGCCGTTGGCGACGATGGTGACGTCCGCCCCCTCGCGCAGCACGTAGGCGCGGCCCATCTCCAGCTCGACGTCGTCATCGTAGACGCAGGGCACCGACGCGCGGCCCATGCGCACGTAGACGGGGCCGGGCGTGGCCGCCGCCAGGCGGATGGCCGCGCGGGCCGCCGCGTAGTCGGCGGGCACGAGCACGCGCATGCCGGGCAGCCCGCGCATGAGCGACACGTCCTCGAGCATCTGGTGCGAGCCGCCGTCGGGGCCCACCGAGATGCCGGCGTGGGTGGGGGCGATCTTCACGTCCAGGCCGGAGTAGCACACCGTGTTGCGGATCTGGTCGTAGGCGCGCCCGGTGCCGAACACGGCGAACGAGCCGGTGAAGGCCACGTGCCCGGTGAGCGCGAGGCCCGCGGCCACGTCGACCATGTTCTGCTCGGCGATGCCGCAGTTGAACAGGCGGTCGGCGTACCCGGCGTCGGCCAGCTTCTTGGTGGTGGTCGATCCGGTGAGGTCGGCGTCGACGGCCACGACGGGCACGCCCTCGGCCGCCAGCTCGGCCAGAGTCACACCGAAGGCGGCGCGGGTGGCCTTCTTGCAGGCCGCCTGCTCGGGAGTTGCGAGCTTTACCATGGTCGTGCCTCCTCTACTCGCCGGCCGCTTGCAGGTCGGCAAGCGCGATCTTGAGCTCATCGGCGTTGGGCGCCTTGCCGTGCCAGCCGGCCTGGTTCTCCATGAACGAGACGCCCTTGCCCTTGACGGTGTGGGCGATGATGGCGTGGGGGCGCTCGCCCGCGGCAGCCTTGGCGGCGGTGAGCGCCGCGGTGACGGCGGGCAGGTCGTGCCCGTCCACCTCGGCCACGTCCCAGCCGAAGGCGGCGAACTTGGCGCCGATGTCCTCCGGGTCGCACACGTCGCAGATGGCCCCGTCGATCTGCAGGCCGTTGTGGTCGACGACGGCCACCAGGTTGCCCAGGCGCCGGTGCGCGGCGAACATGGCCGCCTCCCACACCTGGCCCTCCTCGCACTCGCCGTCGCCGAGCAGGGCGAAGACGGTACCCGCGCGCCCGTCGAGGGCGAGCCCGGCCGCGGTGCCGGCGGCGATGGAGAGCCCCTGGCCGAGCGAGCCGGTGGACACCTCCACGCCCGGCACGAGCCGGCAGTCGGGGTGCCCCTGCAGGCGGCTGCCCAGCTTGCGCAGGGTCATGAGCTCCTCGCGGGGGAGGTAGCCGGCATGGGCGAGGGTGGCGTAGAGGGCGGGCGCCGCGTGGCCCTTGGCCAGGATGAACCAGTCGCGCCCCTCCTTCTTGGGGTCGGCGGGGTCATGGTCCATCACGCCGCCCAGGTACAGGGCGGTGAGGATGTCGGCGCAGGAGAGCGACCCTCCCGGATGCCCGCTTCCGGCCTCCGCGATCATCGACACGATGTCAGCGCGGATGGCCCGGGCCTCGGCTTCCAATGGGCGTGCGTCCACGGCACTTCCTTTCCCTCGAAACAGCTCTGGCGTCATTCTAGCGAAAACCGCGGGGGTCGCCCGCGGGGATGGGCGGGATCGGCGCGGCGCGCCGGGCGGGGCGTCACTGCGAGGCATGCCACTTGTGGTAGCCGATGACGAAGTCCTCCAGGTCGCCCCCGAGCACGGCGTCCACGTTGCCCGTCTCCACGCCGCTGCGCAGGTCCTTGACCATCTGGTAGGGGTAGAGCACGTAGTTGCGGATCTGGCTGCCGAAGGAGTTGTCCATGCGCTCGCCGCGCAGGGCGTCGATCTCCTCGGCGCGGCGGCGCTCCTCGAGCTCGTAGAGGCGGGCGCGCAGCACGCGGAAGGCGGCCTCCTTGTTCTGGAGCTGGGACTTCTCGTTCTGGCAGGTGACGACGATGCCCGTGGGCAGGTGCGTCAGGCGCACGGCGGAGTCGGTGGTGTTGACGCACTGGCCGCCCGGGCCGCTCGAGCGGTACACGTCCACGCGCACGTCGGCCGGGTTGAGATCCACCTCGATGTCGTCGGGCATCACCGGCAGCACCTCGACGCTGGCGAAGGTGGTCTGGCGGCGCTTCTTGTCGTCGGTGGGCGAGATGCGCACGAGGCGGTGGACGCCGGCCTCGGACCTGAGCATGCCGTAGGCGTTGCGACCCTCCACCTGGATGACAGCCCGGTCGAGCCCGATGCCCTCGCCGGGCACCACGTCCAGGTCGGTCACGCGCCAGCCCTTGGCGTCGGCGTAGCGGCCGTACATGCGGTAGAGCATGTCCGTCCAGTCCTGGGCCTCCAGCCCGCCCTGGCCGGGGTTCACCGTGAGGATGGCGTCGCCCGCGTCGAAGCGGCCCGAGAACCACGAGGCCACCTCGAGCCCGTCGAGCATGGTCGCGAGCCGCCCGAGGGCCTCGGCGCACTCGTCGGCGAAGGCGGGGTCCTCCCCCGCCAGCTCGAAGGCGGCGCGCGCGTCCTCCAGCAGGGCCGCGGCCGCGTCGTAGTCGGCGATCACGTCGCGCAGGTTGGACGCCTCCTTCGACACCTGCTGGGCGCGGGAGGCGTCGTCCCAGAACCCGGGCGAGGCTATCTGGGCGTCCAGGCGGGCGAGCTCGGCGGCCTTGTCGTCGACGTGCAGGAAGCCGCGGGCGTCGGCGATGCGCGGCGCGGCGGCCTCCAGTTCCTTGGCGAGTTCCTTCAGTTCCATCGTCTCAGTTCTTCTCCGGGGCCGCGGCTAGCTTTCCCTGCCGTGGCACTTCTTGTACTTGAGGCCGCTGCCGCAGGGGCACGGGTCGTTGCGGCCCACGTTGGCGAAGGGGTCGTCCTTGTCCTTCTCGTAGGTGGCGGGCTTGGCCGGCGCCGGCTTGGGCGGGGCCCCGGCGGCCGCGGCGGCGGCCGGGTGCGCGGCGCGGCGGGCGGCGGCGGTGCCCGAGCCGGACAGCGCCTCCTCGGGGCTCGAGTAGCTCATCTTGCGCTCGAGCGGGTCGTGCTGCTCGGGCAGCGGGGCGGGCGCGTCGGCCTTGACGGCTATCTGGAGGCGCAGCAGGGTGCGCAGGTAGTCGTCGTACATCGACGCGGTCAGGCGCTCGAAGGCGGCGTAGGCCTCGTTCTTGTACTCCACCAGCGGGTCGCGCTGGCCGAAGGCGCGCAGGCCGATGCCGGTCTTGAGGTAGTCCATCTCCTGGAGGTGCTGCATCCACTTGGTGTCGATGATGCGCAGCATCACCTGGGCGGCGAGGCTCTCCATCATGGCGTGGCCGAGCGTGGCGGCCTTCTCGTCGTAGATGGCCTCGAGGTAGGAGGCCAGGGCCCCGTCGACCTCCTGCGGGTCGTCGCCGTGGTCGAGCGCCGAGAGCGAGAAGCCGCTCGTGCCGGTCATGTTGGCCGCCCACATGTCGACGGCCTTGGCGTCCCAGTCGTCGCTCGGCAGGTTGGCGGGGCAGTTCTCGCCCACCACCTCGTCGACGGCGTCGCCGATGATCTCCGGCGTGCGGCCGGCCATGTCCTTGCCGTCGAGGATGGCGTTGCGCTCCTCGTAGATGGCCTTGCGCTGCAGGTTCATCACGTCGTCGTACTCGAGCACGTTCTTGCGGGCGGCGAAGTGCATGGACTCCACCTGGCGCTGGGCGCTCTCGATGGACTTGGACACCATCGACGCCTGGATCGGCATGTCGTCGGGCATGTCGGTCTTCTTCATCATGTTGGAGATGGAGTCCATGCGACTGCCGCCGAACAGGCGCATGAGGTCGTCCTCGAGCGACAGGTAGAACTGCGTCGTGCCCGGGTCGCCCTGGCGGCCCGAGCGGCCGCGCAGCTGGTTGTCGATGCGGCGCGACTCGTGGCGCTCGGTGCCGATGACGCACAGGCCGCCCGCCTCGAGCACCTGCTCCTGCTCGGCGGCGCAGGTGGCGCGGGCGTCGGCCAGGGCGCGCTCGCGCTGCTCGTCGGTGGGCCGGTCGGCGTGGGGGTTGCCCTCCTCGTCGAGCTCGGGGGCGTCGGGGTCGAGCCCGCGGGCGCGCAGCAGGTCCTCGGCCAGCACGTCGGGGTCGCCGCCGAGGCGGATGTCGGTGCCGCGGCCGGCCATGTTGGTGGCGATGGTGACGGCCCCCAGGCGCCCGGCCTGGGCCACGATGTGCGCCTCGCGCTCGTGGTTCTTGGCGTTGAGCGTCTCGTGGCGTATGCCGCGCTTGTCGAGCAGGCGCGAGAGGCGCTCGGAGTTCTCGATGGACACCGTGCCGATGAGGCAGGGCTGCCCCGCGGCGTGGCGGGCGGCCACGTCGTCGGCCACGGCGTTGAACTTGGCGTCGACCGTGCGGTAGACCAGGTCGTTCTCGTCCACGCGGATGACCGGCTTGTTGGGCGGGATGGCCATGACGGGCAGGTTGTAGATCTGGCGGAACTCGGCGTCCTCGGTCATGGCCGTGCCGGTCATGCCCGACAGCTTGTCGTAGAGGCGGAAGTAGTTCTGCAGCGTGATGGTGGCCAGCGTCTGGTTCTCCTCGCGCACGAGCACGTGCTCCTTGGCCTCCACGGCCTGGTGCAGGCCCTCCGACCAGCGGCGGCCCTCCATGATGCGGCCGGTGAACTCGTCGACGATCTTCACCTCGCCGTCCACCACCACGTAGTCGATGTCGCGGTGGAACAGGAACTGGGCCTTGAGCGCCTGCTGCAGGTGGTTGGCCAGCTGGCCGGACGGGTCGGCGTAGATGTCGTCGATGCCGAGCATCGCCTCGATGCGCTCCAGGCCGCTCTCGGTGGCGTTGATGGTCTTCTTCGCCTCGTCCTTCTCGAAGTCGACGCCCTCGGTGAGCCCGGGCATCACGCGGGCGAACTTGTTGTACGTCTCGGCCGCCTGGGTGCCCGCGCCCGAGATGATGAGCGGGGTGCGGGCCTCGTCGATGAGGATGGAGTCGACCTCGTCGACGATGGCGAAGGAGTGCCCGCGCTGCACGCGCGCCCCGGCGCGGGTGACCATGTTGTCGCGCAGGTAGTCGAAGCCGAACTCCGAGTTGGTGCCGTAGGTGACGTCGGCCTGGTAGGCGGGGATCTTGTCGGCCGGGCGCATGCCGTTCTGGATGAGGCCCGTGCGCATCCCCAGGAAGCGGTAGATCTGGCCCATCCACTCGCAGTCGCGCCGCGCCAGGTAGTCGTTGACGGTGACGATGTGGACGTTGTCGCCGGGGATGGCGTTGAGGTAGCCGGCGAGCGTGGAGACGAGCGTCTTGCCCTCGCCGGTCTTCATCTCGGCGATCTGCCCCTCGTGCAGGGCCATGCCGCCGATGAGCTGGACGTCGAAGTGGCGCAGGCCCGTGGTGCGCACCGACGCCTCGCGCACGGCGGCGAAGGCCTCGGGCAAAAGGTCGTCGAGGCTCTCGCCGGCGGCGTGGCGCTCGCGGAACTCGACGGTCTTGGCGGCGAGCTCCTCGTCGGAGAGGGCCTGCATGGACGGCTCGAGGGCGTTGATCTTCTGCACCGCGGCCTCGTAGCGCTTGAGCTGCTTGCCCTCGCCGAGGGTGAGCAGCTTGGAGAGGAATCCCATGGACGCTTCTTTCTCTCGCTGGCGTCTCGGCGCAGGGCCGGCCCCGCGCCATCGCATAAGTACAAGCACTTTAGCACAGGAGCCCCTTGACCTGCGGCTCCTCCTCCCCATTTACACGTCCACCTCCTCCTCGATGATGCCGCGGTACAGCTCGACGATGCCGGGAGACGGATCGATGCCCAGCTCCTCGGCCAGGTAGGCGCGGCACGAGAAGTAGGTCTCGAGCGCCGCGGCGCGCTGGCCGGCGGCCACCTGGGCCCGCATGAGGGCCACGTAGGCATCCTCGCGCGAGCGGTCGCGGCGCAGGGCCTCGCGGGCGAACCACAGCGCGCCGCGCACCTCCCCCGCCTCGGCCAGGCGCTCGGAGGCCGCCACGAGCGCGTCGGAGAGCTCGGTGCGATAGCGCAGGCGCAGGGCGTCCACCAGCGCGCTGTCGTGCTCGCAGGGCAGCAGGTCCTCAGCGTAGGGGCCGCTCACCTGGGAGTAGAGGTCCTCCCACCCGTCCAGCTGGGCGCGGCCGAACAGGAGGCGGCGGCAGAGGGCCTCGAAGCGGGCGACGTCGCTGTCCACCAGGCGCGCGTCCAGACGGCAGCCGAAGTCGTCGCGGGACAGGTACGGGCAGCTGCCGTCCACCGCGAGGGCCCGGGAGAGCCGCGACCAGGTGCTCGTGAGGTTCTTGCGGGCCGTGCGGGCGTCGCTGCCGGGCCAGAGCGCCTCGGCCAGCCGGTCCAGCGGCAGCTCGCCGCCCCGGCGCAGCACCAGGACGGCCAGGAGCGTCTTGGCCTTGCGGTGGCGCCGCAGCCGGTCGGTGACGGGCTCGTCGCCCAGGCGCACGCTCATGCCGCCGAACAGGTCGACGCGCAGAAGGGGCGGCGCGGGCCGCGACGCCGGCTCGGTCCCGCGGGACGCGCGGCGGTCCTCGCGGAAGGGGTCGGGGTGGGCCCGGCGCCAGGCCGCCGAGCGGCGGTCGGCCGCGGCCAGGGCGCGGCGGTAGGCGGCGCGCTCCTCGCGCTCGCGGGCCGCGGCCTCGCGCAGGGCCGCCACGAGCGCGGCCGAGGGCCGAAGGCGCGCCAGCCCCTCCTGGGCCGCGGCCAAAGGCTCCAGGGCGCTGCCGGCGGCCAGGGCGGCCCACCCCAGGGGCTCCCCCGCCTCGGCGGCGGCCTCGAGCCGGGCCGCGGCGTGCTCGGCCGCGGGGGCCAGGGCGGCGGGGCCGGCCCCGGCCTCGCGCCCAGCGGCGAGCACCCAGGACGCGGCCAGGAGCAGCGCGCAGGCCGCGTCGCCGTCGCCGGGGCGGGCCAGGGCGGCGGCCTGGCCCCAGGCGGCCGCGGCGCGCTCGGCCCGGGCGGCCGGTCCGGCGCCCGGCTCGCCTCCCGGCGCGGCGAGGGCCGCCGCCACGCGGGCGAGCACGCCCGGGGCCCGGCCGGAGAGCCCCTCCTCGCCGTGGGCCAGCAGCGTCGAGGCCAGGGCCGCCGCGCGCGTCACGTCGTCCGGCTCGCCGTGGCGCATGACGAGCGCCGCGCCACCCAGGCGCTCGTCCGGCTCGGCCGCCGGTGCCGTCAGCGCGCGCCGCCCCAGGACCGCGGCGCGGGCCTCGTCGCCGAGGGCGGCCGCGGCCCACCCGGCGGCCACGTTGAGGGCCGCGCGCCGGGGCTGGGACTTGTGGGAGACGAGCCCGTACAGGCGGTCGACGGCCCGGGCCTGCCCGGCGCAGGTGACCGCCCAGCCCCTATCGGCCAGCCACGTCCCGCAGGCCTGCCGCGACGCCAGGGCGTCCACGGCCTCGGCGGCCCGGCGGTGGGCGCCCCGGGCGATGAGCGCGTCGGCCAGGCGCGCGGCCAGGACGTCGCGGTCGTCGAGGCCCGCCGCCGCGGCCAGGGCCGGCAGCGACGGGGACACCGCCTGGGCGAGCTCGGCAAGGGGAATCGCCGCGGCGCGGTAGCGGCGCTCGGCCGTGTCCACCCCGCAGAAGGGGTAGCCCTCCTCCAGGGCGCGCGCCAGCTCCCCGCAGCGGCGCTCGGGCAGGAAGGCCGTCAGGTCGTCCACGCTGCCGGCCCCGAGCGCGCACGTCACGAGCAGGGCCAGCAGCAGGTCGGCGGGCAGCTCCTCGCGGCGGATGCCCCGGGCGAGCATCCGCTGGCCGCCCTCGGCCCAGCGCAGGCACGCCACGCGCTCGGCGGGGTTGCGCAGCTCGTCGGGCAGCGCCTCGGGCCCCTCCCCCGCCAGGTGCAGCGCGGCCTCCTCCTCGGCCAGCAGCAGGTCGGCCGGCCCCAGCAGCAGCCGGTCGCGCTCGAGGGCGCCGAAGGCGTCGGAGGAGGGCGGGCAGGTGACGACCACCTCCACCTCCTCGGCGAGCAGCTCGTCGGCCAGGGCGGCGAAGCGCTCCGCGCGGGCGGGGTCGAGCGGCGGCAGGTCGTCGAAGACGGCCAGGTGCGATGTGGGGCCGATGGACGCCATCGCGTCGGCGATGACCCCGGCGTCCAGGTCGCGCAGGAAGCAGGGCGAGCGGCAGTCCACCCAGAAGATGCGCTTGAAGCCGAAGACGGTCTCGGCGTACTCCGCGGCCACGGCGGTCTTCCCGAAGCCGTCGGGCGCCACGATGAAGCGCGCCACCGAGCGCGACCGCAGCATCCGCGCGGCCAGCTCGGGGCGCGGCACGTGGCGCACCGGCAGCACCCCCTCCGGGCGCTGGCCGTTGCAGAACGCGGCCTTCAGGAACGCGGACACGGCGCCTCCTCTCGCGGGTCGTCCCAGGTTTGCGACCATCCCATCCTAGGAGCGCCCCCAAGGTGAGGCAAATCACTCATATAGCGCGTATCGCCACGTGGGCGCCGCGTTGTTGCCCGCCTTGCCCCCGAAGCCCGCACCCGGGGTGCAGCCGGGGGCCGCCAGGTGCTCCGCCCCCGCCCCTCCGGAGCCGCGCGCGATCCCTCCCCCGGCGCCGCCGCGAGGCCGGGCGGGACCGCACGGATGGCGCGGGCGGGTGGCCCCACGGGCGCGCGATGGTAGAATGGGCGCGACCGAGACCCGAGGGAGAGGACGCCCCATGCTCTTTGCCGCCACCCTGGCCGACCTGCCAGCCTTCCGCATCGGACACGCCCAGGACGAGGCGGCCGGCACCGGCTGCACCGCCGTCATCGCGCCGGCGGGCGCGACCTGCGGCGTGGCCGTGCGCGGGGGCGGCCCCGCCACGCGCGAGACCGACCTGCTCAAGCCCGAGAACATGATCGAGGCCGTCCACGCCGTGGTGCTCTCCGGCGGCTCGGCCTTCGGGCTGGAGGCCTCCTGCGGCGTCATGGACGCCCTGGCCGAGCGCGGCATCGGCTTTTCCCTGGGGCCGGCGTGCGTGCCCATCGTCACCGGCGCGTGCCTGTTCGACCTGCTGGTCGGCGCACCGACCCACCCGGACAAGGCCATGGGCCGCGCGGCGGCCGAGGCGGCGCTGGACGCGGGCTACGACGGCGCGGCGCTGCCCCAGGGCAACGTGGGCGCCGGCACGGGCGCCACGGTGGGCAAGCTCGGCGCGCCCGAGGCGGCCATGAAGTCGGGCCTGGGCGTGAGCGCCCTGCGGGCGGGCGACGTCGTCACGGCGGCCGTCGTCGCCGTGAACGCGCTCGGCCACGTGCGCGCGGCCGACGGCACCTGGCTGGCCGGCACCCGCGGCGCCGACGGCGCCGTCATGGACCCCCTCGCCGCCTTCGCCCAGGCCGCCGCGGCCCAGGCGGCCGCCGCCGGCGCGCCGGTCGCCAACACCACCATCGGCTGCGTGCTCACCAACGCGCGCCTCACGAAGGCCCAGGCCACCAAGGTGGCCTCCGTCGCCCACGACGCCTACGCGCGCGCCATCAAGCCCGTGCACACCATGAACGACGGCGACACGGTGTTCGCCTTCGCCTCCGGCGAGGTCGAGGCCCCCGTCGACGTGGTGGGCGTCATGGCGACCGAGGCCATGGAGCAGGCCATCCGCAACGCCGTCCTCGCCGCCGAGGGCGCCTTCGGCCTGCCCGCCGCCCGCGACCTCCGCTAGCCCCGACGCGAGAAGGGGCGCCCCCGCGGGGGCGCCCCTTCTAAAGCACGCTCTGTCGCCGGCGCTACTCCGCCGCGGCCGGGCGGCCGAGCAGCTTGGCGATGCGCTCGGAGTACTGCAGGTCGGCAAGGCCCGCCTCGGCGGCCAGGTCGAGCACCGGCGCGTCGTTCCACAGCGTCTCCAGGCGGTAGTACTCGCGCGTCTCGGGCTGGAAGACGTGCACCACCACGGCGCCGTAGTCCAGAAGCGACCACGACCCGTCGGCCGAGCCCTCGCGGTGCAGGGGCTTCACCCCGCCGCGCTCGCGCAGCTGATCCTCGATCTCGTCGATGATGGCGTCCACCTGGCGGTTGTTCGACGCGGTGACGATGACGAAGTAGTCGGTGACGCCGATGAGCTCGCGCACCTCCTGCACCATGATGTCGGTGGCCTTCTTCTCGTCGGCCGCCTGGGCGGCGATGATGGCGCACTCCCGCGGGGTCGCCTGCTCCCTCTTAGCTTCGGTCACGGTCACTTCCCTTCCTCGACGCCCGGCGGGCGACGTACGTGTTCCAGATGCGTATGGTATCAGGATGCATCAGGCGCCGGCGCTCCAGCAGCAGATACACCCAGTATTCATAGGTGAGGAAGAACAGCTCCTCCAGGCCCACCTCCCCCTCGGCGGCGCGCAGCTCGTCGATGCGGCCGAAGCGGCGCCCCGGCTCCAGGGCGTCGGCTACGTAGAGCACCATGTCGAGCGGGCCCATGTCCTCGGCGGCCACGGTGTGCCGGTCGATGGCCCGCAGCACGTCGGCGGGGATCTCCGGGAACGCGCGCCCAAGCGCCTCGGCGGCGGTGTAGGCGTGGAGCACCTGGGGCATGTGCTCGACGAGCCACGGGCCCAGCCGCTCCTCGAGCCCCAGGTCGCGGGCGCGCTGGCGGATGCCCTCGTCGTCGTAGCCCTTGTCCCAGTCGTGCAGGAGGCCGGCCGCGTAGGCCTTTCGCTCGTCCACGCCGTAGGCCCGCGCCAGGCGCGCCGCCGTGGCGGCCACCCCGCGGATGTGCTCGAGCCGCCGCGGGCTCACCCGCCCGGCCAGCTCCTCCTCGCGCGCGGCGAGGAACTCGTCGGTCAGGCCGGATGCGTCATCGGTGGTCATGGCTTGCTCCTTTCTCGAGCGGGAACCGCGGGGCCGGGGCGGCCGGGTCGCAGCCGCCAGGCCGCGGGCTCGCGGCGCGCGGGGCCCGCGCGATCGCGCCCGCAGCGCCCTACTGCGGGCAGGCGGTGGCGAAGGGCGCGGCGCCGGGCCCGCGGTACAGGCCGCGGCGGTAGATGTAGTCGCAGACGGGCAGCGTCGTCAGGTAACGCAGCGAGAACCCGTCGTGGACGCGCTGGCGCAGCATGCTCGACGATATGGCGAGCGCCGTCACCTCCAGGTAGCTCACGTCGTAGTCGCCCAGGCTCGCCAGCTCGGCCTTGAAGGCGTCGGTCACCGCGTAGCCCGGCCGCGTCACGGCGATGAAGCGCGTGAGCGAGGCGATGGCCGCGCTCTCCCGCCAGCGCGCGATGGACAGGATCGAGTCGGCGCCGGTGATGAAGAACAGCTCCACGTTGGCCGGGTAGTGGGCGCGCAGGGCCCGCACCGTGTCCACCGCGTAGGTGACGCCGGGGCGGTCGATCTCCAGCGAGCTCACGTCGAAGTGCCGGTTGGGCAGCACCGCCAGCCGGCACATGGCCAGGCGGTCGGCCGCGTCGGTCACGGCCCGGTCGCGCTTGAAGGCGGGGATGCCCGTCGGGATGAACACCACCGCGTCGAGCCCGAAGGCCTCGCGCGCCTGCTCGGCGCAGGCGAGGTGCCCGATGTGGATGGGGTCGAAGGTGCCGCCCATGATGCCCAGGCGCGCGGGCGCCCCGTCGGCGCCCAGGTCGTCGAAGCGGGCGCTCACCGCGGGCGCGGGCCCCTCGGCCGCGGCGGCCCACCCGGCCAGCGGGCAGGCGCCGCCGGCCTCGGCGCACGCGGCGCCCGGCAGCGCCACGAGGTCCGCCGCCTCGTCCCCGGCGCGCACTAGCCGCGCACCTGGCCGTCGCCGCGCAGGACGTACTTGTGGGTGGTCAGCGCCTCCAGGGCGAAGGGCCCGCGGGCGTGCAGCTTCTGGGTGGAGATGCCGATCTCGGCGCCCAGGCCGAACTGGCCGCCGTCGGTGAAGGCGGTCGAGGCGTTGGCGTAGACGGCCGCCGCGTCCACCCGCCCGAGGAACTCCTCGACGGCGTCGGCGTCGGTGGCGACGATGGCCTCGGAGTGGCGCGTGCCGTAGCGGTTGACGTGCTCGACGGCCTCGTCCACGCCCGCCACGCAGCGCACGGCGATCTCGGGGCCCAGGTACTCGCGGGCCCAGTCGTCCTCGGTCGCCGGCACGATGTCGACGTCCAGGTCGGCCGCCGCGGCCCGCGCGCGCTCGTCGGCGTGGATGGTGACGCCGCGCTCGCCCAGGGCCGCCAGCACCTCGGGGAGAAAGTCGTCGGCCGCCTCCTCGTCCACCAGCAGCGTCTCGGCGGCGTTGCACACGCCGAAGCGGCGGCACTTGGCGTTGAGCACGATGTCGCGCGCCTTCGCGCGGTCGGCCGAGGCGTGGACGTAGACGTGGCAGTTGCCCGTGCCCGTCTCGATGACCGGCACCCGCGAGCACTCCACGCAGTGGCGGATGAGCCCGGCGCCCCCGCGGGGGATGAGCACGTCCACCAGGCCGTGGAGCTGCATGAGCGCATCGGTGGCGGCGCGGTCGGTGGTGGTGATGGCGCAGATGCAGCCCTCGGGCAGCCCCGCGCCCACGGCCGCGGCGTGCAGCACGTCGGCGATGGCCTCGTTGGAGCGGGCCGCCAGGCTGCCGCCGCGCAGCACGCAGGCGTTGCCCGCCTTCAGGCAGATGCCCGCGGCGTCGGCAGTGACGTTGGGGCGTGCCTCGTAGACGACGGCCACCACGCCGAGCGGCACCGACACGCGCGTGAGCTCGATGCCGTTGGGCAGCGTCCGCGCCTCGATCACCCGCCCGAGCGGGTCGGGCAGGGCCCGGAGGTCCTCCAGGGCCGATGCCATGTCGTCCACGCGGCCCGCGTCCAGCATGAGCCGGTCGAGCAGGGCCTCGCTCGTGCCCGCCTCGCGGGCGGCCGCCATGTCGGCCTCGTTGGCCTCGACGATGGCGCCGGCGTGGGCGCGCAGGGCCGCGGCCATGGCAGCCAGCGCCGCGTCGCGCTCCCCTCCCGTCGTCCGCGCCAGGTCCACGCTCGCCCGACGCGCCCGCTCCGCGAGCGCCCGGACCTCGGATTCGATGTCCATGTCCTCTGCCTTCCTCGTCAGGCGCGCCCGCGCAGGCGCGCCGCCTTACTCGAACAGCACCAGCTCGTCGCGGTGGATGACCGGGCGCTCGTCCAGGATGGCGAGGATGGCGTTGGCCGCCAGCTCCTCGCGCGTGCGCCCGGCCGCGAGCGCCAGGAGGTCGCTCGACGCCGCCGCGCGCCCGCGGGCGAACACGTGCCCGTCCCCGTCGGCCACGTCCACGATGTCGTCGGCCTCGAAGCTCCCCTCGACGGCGCGCACGCCCACGGCCAGGAGCGACTTGCCGCCGCGCACGAGCGCGTCGCGCGCGCCCGCGTCCACCGTGACGGTGCCGCGCGCCGCGTCGCCAAGGGCGATCCACAGCTTCCGCGGCGTGATGGCGTGGGGTCGCTCCGGCGCCGTGAACAGGGTGCCCACCGCGCGCCCGGCCGCCGCGTCCACGATGGCGCCGGGGCGGCGCCCCTGGCAGATGACCATCGGGATGCCCGCCGCCATCAGCACGCGGGCCGCCTTGATCTTGGTGATCATGCCGCCCGAGCCCACCGCCGTGCCCGCCTCGCCGGCCACGGCCATGACGGACCGGTCGATGCGCTCGACGCGCTCGATGAGGCGCGCGTCGGGGTTGCGGCGCGGGTTGTCGTCGTAGAGCCCGTCGATGTCCGACAGGATCACCAGCAGATCGGCGTCGATGAGGCAGCCCACCAGCGCGCCCAAGGTGTCGTTGTCGCCGAAGCGGATCTGCTCGACCGACACGGTGTCGTTCTCGTTGACCACCGGCACGACGCCCAGCTCCAGCAGGCGCATGAGCGTGTCGCGCGCGTGGAGGTAGGCCGTGCGGTCGGCCGTGTCGCGCCGGGTGAGCAGCACCGTGGAGGTGAGCATCCCCCGCGCGCCGAAGGCCTCGGCGTAGGCGGCCGAGAGCGTGCCCTGGCCCACCGAGGCCGCGGCCTGCAGGCTCGGCATGTCCGTCGGGCGCTCCTCGATCCCGAGCGCCTCGAGCCCGCAGGCGATGGCGCCGCTCGACACGATGACCGGCTGCCAGCCGGCCGCGCGCACCGCGGCCACCTGCTCGGCCAGGACGCCGAGGTAGGCGTAGTCGGGCCGCCCGTCGGCCGTGGTGAGGGTGGACGACCCGATCTTCACCACCAGGCGCCGGGGGGCGCCGGCCTCGACGCCCGTCACAGGTCCAGCTCCTGGTAGACGTCCACGTGCCCCTCGGGCGACTCGTACTCGAAGGAGTAGCCGAGGATGCGGATCTCGTCGCCGTCGAGGGCGCCGGCCTTCCGCAGGGCGTCGTCGACGCCGAGGCGCTTCATGCGGTGCTGCAGGAACGTGACGGCCTCCTCGTTCTCCCAGTCGGTCTGGACGACCATGCGCTCGACCCGGCCGCCGGTGACGCGGAAGGCGTCGCCCTCGCGCGTGATGTCGAAGCGCGCCTCGCGGGCCTCGCGGCGGTGCTCCCACACGTGCTCGTACTGCACCTCGGCGGCCGCCGCGTCGCGGGCGGCCTCGCGCAGCTCGTGCACCTTGGTGGCGATGGCCGCCTTGAGCGAGTCGACGCCGGCGCCCGTGAGCGCCGATATGCGGTAGAGCTTGGGGTCGACGGGGCTCGGGGCGAACTCGTCGCCGCCGGCCGCCGCCACCGAGTCGGCCCGGACGCGCTCGGCCAGCCGCTCGCAGACCTCCTCGGTGCCGGGCACGTCTATCTTGTTGGCCACCACGATGCGCGGGCGCTCGGCCAGGTCGGCCGCGTAGAGCGCCAGCTCGCGGTTGATGATGTCGTAGTCCTCCAGCGGGTCGCGCCCCTCGTAGTCGCCGGTCAAATCGACGATGTGGACGATGAGCGCCGTGCGCTCGATGTGGCGCAGGAACTCGTGCCCGAGGCCGCGCCCCTCGTGCGCCCCCTCGATGAGGCCGGGGATGTCGGCCACCACGAAGGACAGGTCGCCTGACGTGGCCACGCCCAGGTTGGGCACCAGCGTGGTGAACGGGTAGTCGGCCACCTTGGGGCGCGCCGCGCTCATCTTGGCGATGAGCGAGCTCTTCCCCGCCGAGGGCATGCCCACGAGCGCAGCGTCGGCCATGAGCTTCATCTCCAGCTCGATCCAGCCCTCCTGGGCCGGCTCGCCGAGCTCGGCGAAGGCGGGCGCGCGGCGGGTGGAGGTGACGAAGTGGATGTTGCCGCGGCCGCCCATGCCGCCGCGGGCCACGGTGACCGTCTCGCCGTCGTGGGTGAGGTCGGCGATGAGCTCGCCGGTCTCCTTGGAGTCCTCGAAGTACTCGCGCACCACGGTGCCCACCGGCACCCTGAGCACGAGGTCCTCCCCCTGGGCGCCGTGCATGCGGCTGCCCTTGCCGTGGGTGCCGCGCTCGGCCTTGAAGTGGTGCTTGAAGCGGTACTCGATGAGCGAGGACACGCTCGCGTCGGCCTGGATGACCACGTTGCCGCCGTGGCCGCCGTCGCCGCCGTCCGGGCCGCCCTTGGGCACGTGGGCCTCCCGGCGGAAGGACATGCAGCCGGCGCCGCCGTTGCCGCCGCGCACGTGGATGCGCACCTTGTCGATGAACATGGGACCTCCTTCGGCCCGTGGTAACGAAAAGTGCCCCCTGGCGAGCAGAGGGCACCTATATAACAGAGATGATACGCAGTCGTTCGGGCTGGATGCGTTTATGCCTGCGGACGGACGTGAACCTTGCGCTTGACGCCCTTGGTGAACTCCAGGGTGCCGTCGCACAGGGCGAACAGGGTGTCGTCGCTGCCACGGCCGACGTTCTCGCCGGGGTGGAAGTGGGTGCCGTGCTGACGGACGATGACGTTGCCCGTCTTCACGAACTCGCCGCCGAACTTCTTGACGCCCAGGCGCTGAGCGCGGGAGTCGCGGCCGTTACGGGTAGAGCCCAAGCCCTTCTTGTGTGCCATGTCTAAACCTCCCTTGCCCTTCTACTCGGCCTTAGCGGAGCCGACGGACTCGATCTTCACGCGCGTGAGCTGCTGGCGATGGCCGCGCAGCTTCTTGTAGTTCTTGCGCTTCTTGAACTTGAAGACCAGCTGCTTCTCGCCCTTGAACTGCTCGAGGACGGTGGCGACGACCTTGGTGGCCGCGGCCTTGGCCGGGTCAGCCTCGACCTTGTCGCCGTCGACGACGCAGATGGCCTCGAGCTCCACCTTGTCGCCGGGCTCGACGTCGAGCTTCTCGATGTTCAGCTTGTCACCGGGGGCGACCTTGTACTGCTTGCCGCCCGTCTTTACGATTGCGTACATGTTATATATCTCCTTGAATGTGACTAAACGCAAGGCGATATCTTACCAGCTGAAAGTTAGCCCGTCAACAGGAAGATCCGCTTTTTTAGTGGGCTTCGGCCCAGGTGGGCCCCCACGACACGTCGACGTCGAGCGGCACCGCCAGCGACACCACGTTCTCCATCACCTCGCGCACGAGCGCGGCCAGGCGCTCCACCTCGCCCTCGGGCACCGAGAAGTCCAGCTCGTCGTGCACCTGGATCATCAGCTTGGCGGCCAGCCCCTCCTCGCGCAGGCGCCGGTCGACCTCGTTCATCGCCATCTTGATGATGTCCGCGGCGCTGCCCTGCATGGGGTGGTTCATGGCCGTGCGCTCGCCGAAGCCGCGCTGCTGGGCGTTGCGCGCCTTGAGCTCGGGGATATGGCGCTTGCGACCGAACATCGTCTCGGCGAAGCCGTCCTCGGCGGCTCGGGCCACCGTGTCGTCCAGGTAGGAGCGCACGCCGGGGTAGGCCTCGAAGTAGCGGTCGATCATCTCCTTGGCCTCGCCGAAGGGGATGTCCAGGCTCTGGGACAGCCCGTAGGCCTGCTGGCCGTAGACGATGCCGAAGTTGACGGCCTTGGCGCGGCTGCGCAGCTCGGGCGTCACCTCCTCCACCGGCAGCCCGAAGACGCGCGCCGCCGTCGAGGCGTGGAAGTCGGCGCCGGAGTTGAACGCCGCCACCAGGTGCTCGTCGCCGGAGAGGTGCGCGAGCAGCCGGAGCTCGATCTGGGAGTAGTCGGCCGATAGGAACAGCTCACCGGGCTCGAGCGGCACGAAGCAGGCGCGGATGCGGCGGCCCAGCTCGGTGCGGACGGGGATGTTCTGGAGGTTGGGGTCGGACGACGACAGGCGCCCGGTGGTGGTGACCGTCTCGTTGAAGCGGGTGTGCACGCGCCCGTCGCCGGCGCGCATGCGCGGCAGGGCGTCGAGGTAGGTGGACTTGAGCTTGGCCTGCTCGCGGTAGCGCAGCACGAGCGCCGGCAGCTCGCTTTCCTTGGCGAGCTCCTTCAGGACGCTCGCGTCGGTGGAGTAGCCGCGCTGGTTCTTCTTGAGGGGCGTGAGCCCCAGCACCTCGAACAGGATGCGCGCGAGCTGCTTGGGCGAGTCGATGTTGAAGGGCTCGCCGGCCAGCTCGAAGATGCGCTGGGACAGCTCGTCCAGCTCGGCCTGGGCGGCGCGGCCCATCTCGGCCAGGCGCTCCACGTCGATGGCCGCGCCCGTGCGCTCCATGGTCGCGAGCACGCCCACGAGCGGCAGGTCGATGTCGCGGTAGGCCTTAAGCGACCCCTCGCGCTCCATGGCGGCGCGCAGGGGCTCCACCAGGTGGCGCGCGGCGGCCGCGGCCACGGCGGCGCGGGCCTCGTCGCCCTCGGCCTCGGGCAGCGCCCCGCCGCCGTGGGCCTCCATCAGCGCCTCGAGGGTGTAGGCCGATACCGACGAGTTGAGCACGTAACCGGCCAGCCCCAGGTCGAAAGCGTCCATGGCGGCCAGGTCGTCGGCGGTGACGAGCGCCGGCAGCGACGTGTCGGCCGGGAAGACGCGGTGGACGGCCTCCTTGGCGTCGAGCACGGCGAAGGAGCCCTCGCGCACCACCTGGGCGAACAGGGCCAGCGCCTCGTCGCCGGCGAGCACGGCGGTGCCGCGCGAGGTGGCGAAGGCGCCGGTCACGGCGTTGTCGAACAGCGACACCTGCTCAGGCTCCATGAGGGCCACGCCCACGGTCTCGCCGGCGCGCAGGGCGTCGGCGACGAGGGGGCCGGCCGCCTCCCCGGCCACCACCGGCTCCCACACGAGCCGCGCCTCGGCGCGCGTGGCCTCGGCGCCCACCAGCTTGAGCACCCGCGCAAGGTGGCTCGTCAGCTGGTAGCGCCCGAAGGCCTCCTCCACCGCCTCGGCCGAGAACGAGGGGAAGGCCGCGTCCTCCAGGTCGAGGGCGAAGTCCAGGTCGCGCACGATGGTGGCGATGTCGCGGCTGAGGAAGGCGGCGTCCTCGTTGTCGCGCAGGTTCTCGAGCTGCTTGCCCTTGAGCTCGGAGAGGTGCTCGTAGATGCCCTCCATGGTGCCGAAGCGCTGGAGCAGCTTGGCGGCGCCCTTCGCGCCGATGCCCGGCACGCCGGGGATGTTGTCGGAGGAGTCGCCCATGAGCCCGAGGAAGTCGGGGAACTGCGCCGGCGTGACGCCGTAGCGCTCCTCCACCTGGTCGGGGCCGTAGATGGCGATGTCGGTGACGCCCTTCTTGGTGGTGACGATGCGCGTGGCGCCGCTGGCCAGCTGGTAGGCGTCCTTGTCGCCGGTGACGAGCAGGGTCTCGAAGCCCAGCTCCTCGTCGCGGGCGGCGATGGTGCCCAGGATGTCGTCGCCTTCCCAGCCCTTCACCTTCACCACCGGCACGTTCATGGCGCCGAGCAGCTCCTCCATGATGGGGAACTGCACGCGCAGCTCGTCATCCATCGGCGGGCGCTGGGCCTTGTACTGCTCGAGGGCCTCCATGCGGAAGGCCGGCTTGCCGGCGTCGAAGGCGCACACCAGCGCGTCGGGCTTGGCCATGTCGATGAACTTGAGGAGCATGGCGAGGAAGCCGAAGACGGCGTTGGTGGGGGTGCCGTCGGGCGCGTTCATGGTGGGCGGCACCGCGTGGTAGGCGCGGTGCATGAGCGAGTTTCCGTCGATGACGGCGATCTTCTTCGTCATGGGCATCCTTACGGGTCGCGTGCCAGTCGAGCGTCCAGTATAGCGCCCCGGGCCCCCGCCCCGCCCCGCGCGCCCCAACCCCCGCGGGAAAACCTTCCGAGAAGGAGAAGGCGCCCCCGGAAACCGAGGGCGCCTTTCTGCGCGGATGATGGCAACCCCGTCGGCGGAGGCGTCGTTTGCGACGGAGGAGGGGCTACATGCTCCAGAGGTAGCCGACGCCGCGGACGGTCTCGAGGCGCTGGGCCAGCTCGGGGCCGAGCTTGGCGCGGACGCGGCGGACGTGGACGTCCACCGTGCGGCTGCCGCCGTAGTAGTCGAAACCCCACACGCGCCGCAGCAGCGCGTCGCGCGAGTAGGTGCGGCCCGGGTGCGTCACCAGGAAGGCCAGAAGCGCGTACTCCAGGTAGGTGAGGTCGAGGGGCTCGCCGTCCACCTTCACCTGGTAGGTGGCCAGGTTGATGGTCATGGAGTCCACGGCGATGAAGTCGCCGGCGCCGCCCTCGTTGCCGGGCCACAGAAGCTGGCGGATGCGCGCCGCGCACTCGTCGGCCGAGGCGCCGTGCACCACGAAGTCGGACTTGACCTGCACCGGCAGCCGAAACTCGCCGAGCTGGTCCTCCCCCACTATCACGAGCATCGACGCCGACCCGTCCTCCACCAGCGTCGACTCCACCGACGCCACGTTGGCCAGCGCGTCGCCACGCGCCTCGTAGATGACCAGGTCGTGGCTGGGATGCTGGGCGAGCAGCTTCTTGAACTGCACTGACGAGCCCGCCGCCACGTCCACGTCGAAGCCGGAGAGCACCTGCTGGAACTTGTGCGCGTTGTCCAGGCTGTCCGCGATGAAGATGACCGTCTTGCGCTGCATGGCTAGAGCACCGCCAGGTTGCGCTCGAGCTCCCAGGGGGTCACGGCGCGCTGGTACTCGTCCCACTCGCGGCGCTTGGCGGCCACGAGGTAGCCGTGGATGTGCTCGCCGAGCGTCTCGCGCATGAGCTCGCTGCCGGCCAGGAGCTCCACGGCCTCGCCGAGGGTCTGGGGCAGAAGCGGCACGCCGCGCTCGCGCAGCTGCTGGGCCGTCATCCGCGAGAAGTCCTCGTCGTCCACGGGGGCGGGCAGCTCGAGCCCGTCCTCGATGCCCTTGAGGCCCGCGGCCAGCATGGCGGCGAAGGCCAGGTAGGGGTTGGCGGCCGGGTCGGGGCTGCGCAGCTCGATGCGGCAGCCGGCCTCGCTGTCGGGCCGGTAGCCGGGCACGCGCACCACGGTGCCCCGGTTGCGGCGCGACCACCCGAGGCACGCCGGGCCGCCGCTGCCGGGCACGAGGCGCTTGTAGGAGTTGACGTGCTGGTTGGTGACGGCGCAGAACTCCGGGGCGTAGCGCAGGATGCCGGCCAGATAGCGCTTGGCCACCTCCGACAGGTTGCAGCCCGACGGGTCGTCCGGGTCGAAGAAAGCGTTGGCGCCGTCGAGGTCGGACAGGCTCTGGTGGACGTGCATCGACGAGCCGGGCGCGTCGGCCATCGGCTTGGGCATGAACGACGCGTACACGCCGTGCTTGAGCGCGATCTCCTTGACCACCAGCTTGTAGGTCATCACCGCGTCGGCCATGGAGAGCGCGTCGGCGTAGCGCAGGTCGATCTCGTGCTGCGAGGGCCCCACCTCGTGGTGCGAGTACTCCACGGGAATGCCCATCTTCTCCAGCGTGAGGACGGTGTCGCGGCGCAGGTCGGACGCCGAGTCGAGCGAGGTCAGGTCGAAGAAGCCGCCGCGGTCGAGCACCTCGGTGGCATCGGGGGTGCGGAAGTAGTAGAACTCCAGCTCGGGGCCCACGTTGAAGACGTAGCCCATGTCGGCGGCCTTGCGCACCACGCGGTCGAGCACGTGGCGCGGGTCGCCCTCGAAGGGCGCGCCGTCGGGGGTGCGGATCGAGCAGAACATGCGCGCCACGCCGTTGGCGGCCGGGCGCCAGGGCAGCACCTGGAAGGTGTCGGCGTCGGGGAAGGCCAGCATGTCGGACTCGAGGCCCGACGAGAAGCCCTCGACGCAGCTGCCGTCGAAGCCCATGCCGACGGAGAACGCGTTCTCCAGCTCGCTGGGGATGACGGCGAAGGACTTCATGGTGCCCAGCACGTCGGTGAACCAGAAGCGCACGAAGTGCACGTCGCGGCCCTTGATCGTCTTCAGCACGAAGTCTTGCTCGGGGTTCGTCACCATGGCAGTCCCTTCCCTCGGTACAAGCCCCGATTATAGCCGTTGCTGTTACCGTCAGGTTTCAGAAGGGGAAAACAGGCGCGCCCGCGCGGGGCGGCGCGGGCGCGAGGGCAGACGGCGCGGCTCGATCAGACGCGTCCGCGGAGGGTGCGTGAGGGCGGGGGCAGACGGCGCAGGGGTGGGCGACGAACGCGCGCGACGGGCACCCGCCCCCGGACGCAGGACGACCCGCCGGCTGGCGGGTCGTCTTCGCGGGCGCCCGGCGGGCGTCCCGTGCCCTATGCGGTGTCGCGCTACTCGGCGGCGCCGTCCACGGCGGCCTCGGCGGCAGCGGCCTCGGTGGCCACGTCGCCCTCGGTGGCGGCAGCGGCGGCCTCGGCCTCGGCGGCCGTCTCCTCGGCGCCGCGCTCGGCCTCGACGGCGCTCTCCTCGACCGCGACGGCCTTGGCGGCCTCGGCGGCGAAGGCGGCGGCACGCTCGGCCTTGGCAGCGGCCTTGGCCTCGCGCTCGGCCTTCTTGGCGGCCTCGCGCTCGGCGGCCTTAGCGGCGCGCTCGGCCTTCTTGGCGGCCTCGCGCTCGGCGACGACGTCCTTGGCGGAGCCGAAGCGGTCGGCGAAGCGCTGGACGCGGCCGCCGGTGTCGATGAGCTTCTGGGTGCCGGTGTAGAAGGGGTGGCACGCGTTGCAGATGTCGATCTTCAGCTCGGGCTTGGTGGAATGGGTGGTGAAGGTGTTGCCGCAGCTGCACTTGACGACGCACTCCACGTACTCCGGATGAATTCCCTGCTTCATTGGTTTCTCCTAGTCTCCTTGGTTTCCGACCAAGGAATCGATGCCTTGGTTTCCGACCAAGGCGAGACACAAGCCTTCATATAATAGCACCGCCCCCGCATAATGCAAGGGCGGTGCAAGGGGAATCCTCACCTGGCGGGCGGCCCGTGGGCATGTGCGGGGCTTCGCTCAGAAGCTGCGCAGCCCTCGCTTCGCCCCGCGCATGCCCACGGGCCTCCCCTGCATGAAAAGGCGCCCCTCCGGAGAGGGGCGCCCGAGACGACGGCTCGCCTACAGCTCGGCTACCCAGAGGCCGTGGAGGTTGCAGTACTCGTAGACCTTGAGGGGCGTGACGCCGGCGGCCACGTAGAAGTCGGTCGCGGGCGGGTTCTCCGGGGTGAGGGGGTGTACCTCGTAGCCCTTGTCGGTGACCAGGCAGATGAACTGGATCCAGTGCTCGGGGAGCATCGGGTGGTCGACGCTGCCGACGTTGACGTGGATGTGGCCCTCCTCGCGGGTGACGGCCGGCACGTGCTTCTCGGTGGCGGCGTCGGTGCTGTCGGCGACCAGCTCGGTCATCTTCTCGCCGCAGCAGAACAGCGGCACGTTGTGGTCGACGACCTTGACGGCGATGTTGCCGCAGTGCTCGCACTTGTAGAACTTGATGTCCATGGCAGACCTCTTTCTCGGCAGGTCCGGGGCAGCCCCGGGTTGACGCGACCCGCCGGCGTCGGGCGCGGCGGGAAGGGCGGCGTGGCCCTCAGCCGAGTATTGTACGGCGACGCGCCCCCGCCCGGGAACCCGCCGCGCGACCGATTACACGCCGTAACCTCAACCGCGCGGGGCGCGCGGGGCTCCCGCGGGGCCCGCGGCGGGCTCCACGCCGCGCTGGGGCAGCCGGCGGCGCCACGCGAAGGCGAGCACGACGACGCCCGCCAGGATGAGCGGCGCCGAGAGCACCTGGCCCATGGTGAGCCAGCCGCCCCAGAGGTACCCCAGCTGCACGTCGGGCTCGCGCACGAACTCGATGAGGAAGCGGAAGGCGCCGTACATCACCAGAAAGGCGCCGAGGAAGGTGCCGCGGGGCCGCGGGGGCACCCGGCGCGACAGGGCGTAGAGCACGCAGAAGATGACGACGCCCTCGAGCAGCGCCTCATAGAGCTGCGAGGGATGCCGGGGCATCATCCCCGCCGCGCCGCCGAAGACGACGCCCCAGGGCGCGTCGGTGGGCGCGCCCCACAGCTCGCCGTTGACGAAGTTGGCGCAGCGCCCGAAGAACAGCCCGACCGGCGCCGCGATGCAGCCCAGGTCGGCCAGGGTGAGGAACGGGATGCGCGTGAGCCGCGCGGCGGGGATGCCCGACAGAAGCGCGCCCAGAAGGCCGCCGTGGAAGCTCATGCCCCCCTGGTTGAACGCGAGGATGTCGAGCGGGTGGGCCAGGTAGTAGCCGTCGCCGTAGAACAGGACGTAGCCCAGCCGGCCGCCGACGATGATGCCGATGATGACGCAGATCATGATGGTGAGCAGCGAGTCGACGTCCACCTCGACGCGCCAGCGGCGCGCCACCCGCCAGATGATGAGGGCCGCGCAGACGAAGCCCAGCACGTAGGCGATGCCGTACCAGCGGACGGTGAGGGGCCCCAGCGAGAAGGCCACGGGGTCGATGGCGTGGTAGAGGGCGTCGAGCATGCTAGCCCTGCCCCATGCCGGCGCCCAGCTCGATGGCGGCGAAGCGCACCTCGTCGCGCAGGGCGGCGGGGATGGGCTGGAGCGACGACACCTTGGCGCCGCAGCGCGGGCAGGTGAGCGAGAAGAGCGCCACGTCGGGGCGCAGTACCATCATGGAGTCGTAGGAAGCCACGTCCAGGCCGCCCTCGCCGCACGCGGGGCACGTCACCGCCTGATGCACGTCGCTACCTCCTCCCGCTCGATCGCCGTCTGCGGCCCATTGTAGCAGAAGGCCGCGGCCCCGCGCCGGGGGCTCGCGGCCGGGCCCGCGGGGCCTACAGCAGGAAGCGGTTGGGGTTGCCCGGGCGCTCCACCTCACCCTCGCGGTCGGCCAGGTCGGGGCCGTGGACGAGGAAGTGCTCGCAGATGCGGCAGACCTCCTTCACCGCGGCCGCGTAGTCGCGGTCGGGGTTGAGGATGAGGTCGAGGTCGTCGGTGACCACGTGGGTCTTGCGGACGCAGGCGGCGAAGTTGCACTCCGACGGGCACGGCTCGCCGGGCTGGTTGTGGGGGCAGCGGCCCTGCATCTCCTCGTCGCACCCGCGACGCTCCCAGCACTTCTCCATTCCTCCCCTTCCTTCCATGACGCGAGGGGCGGGCCCGCAAGCCCACCCCTCGCTCTCAGATCGGTATGACGCGGCCTACAGGTCGGCCGGCACCACGCTGGTCACGCCGGGCACGCGCTCCTTGAGGATACGCTCCACGCCGTTGGCGAGCGTCATCTGCGACATCGGGCAGCCCTTGCAGGCGCCCTGCAGCTCCACGGTCACCACGCCGTCGTCGGTCACGTCGACCAGCTGCACGTCGCCGCCGTCGGCCTGCAGGCTGGGGCGGATGAGCTCGAGCACGGCGGCCACATCGGACTTCTCTACCATGGTTCTTCCTTTCGAAGGGGTTCGTCAATTCCTGCGCATCATAGCACAGCGGGCCGGCCCCCTACACCACCGGCACCCAATCCTGGCCCACCATCACCAGAACGTTATCGCCGAACGTGTAGAAGTCGCCGCCGTTCACCACGCGGCCCGCCCCCACGTCGGCCACGATGGCCTTGGCGGCGGCCTCGTAGGCCGGGTCCTTGTAGACGACGAGCGTCTCGGTGTAGACGCCGCCGTCGTCGGCGTTGCCGATGTCGGTCACCTGATAGCCGTCGGCCGTGAGCAGCTCGCCCATCTTGGCGCCGGCGCCGGTCACGCCGCCGCCGTTGCGGATCTCCACGGTGATCGACGCGCGGTCGAGCGCGGCCACGTCGGCGTTGGGCTCCTGGGGCGAGCCGCCGGCGCGCACGGCGTCCATCATCGCCTCCCACTCGGCGTCGCTCACCACGTAGCGGGCCTGCCCGTCGCGGTCGACCACGCGGCCCGGGACGAGCCCCGAGTAGACGGTGGCGGTGCCAAGCGGGCGCAGGGCGTCGCCGAGCGCCATGATCTGCGACGAGCTCCAGTCGGTCTCCACCCACTCGGCCATGTCGGCCAGCCGCGCGGCGAACCCGATGCCCTCCGAGGACAGCGCCTCGTCGGCCAGGCTCACCGAGAACGCCACCTGGTTGGCCGCCTGGCGCTCGATGCCCGTGGCGTAGTTGGTCGCCCGGAGGAACGCGAGCGACTCCTGGGCGTCGAGGGTGCGCTCCCCCGCCTCGATGAGGCGGGTGGAGGCCCGCGGGTCGTCGACCTCCTCGGCCACGTCGACCGTCACGCCGTCCACGATGTCCACCAGGTGCGTGATGCCCGCGGCGTCGGTGCGACCGAAGTGCGCGATGTCCACGCCGGCCAGGGCCGCCACGGCGCGCACCAGCTCGGCGTCGCCGCCGAGGGCGGTCGCCTCGTAGAGCGGGTGCGCCTCGCCGTCCGACAGGCGCACCTCGGTCATGCCGGGGATGGCGAGGAAGGTGAGCACGCGGTTGGCCGGGTCCAGGCGCACGAGCAGGTAGGACTCGGTGTCGGCGCCACCCCGCGCCGTGGCGGTGCCCAGCTCGGCGGCGGCCAGCAAATATGACGGCTCGGCCTCGCCGGCGGCCACGAGGGCCTCGGAGGCGTTGGAGTGGGCCAGCGACAGCCGCGAGTCCGACGACGCGAAGTACGTGAAGACGCCCACGCCGACGGCCACCACGGCCACCAGCGCCACGGCCGCCACGGCGAAGGTGACGCGCCGCACGCGCTTCTTGTGCTGGATCTCCTGGACGTAGCCGCGCCGCCCCGTGCGCCGCGCGTAGGCCTCGTCGCTCTCGCGGGTGCTCGTGGCGGGCGTCACCTGGTCGACGTAGCCGCGCACGGCCCGCTGGCGCTTGCGCGCGTTAGAGAACTCGACGCTCTCGGCGTTGGCGTGGCGGCCGCCCGGCCGCCCGGCCCGCGGGGCGCGGCCGTCGCGGGCCACGTGGGTCCCGATGGTCGACGCGTGCATCGAGCGCGACATCCGCTTGGACTGCGAGGGCGAGAACCCCCTCTTCTTCCTCCGGAGCATCGGCCGGGCCGCCTACGCGCCGACGACCACGCGGCGCACGTCGGCGCCGAGCGACGCCAGCTTGCCCGCGTAGTCCTCGTAGCCGCGGTCGATGTGCTCGATGTGGTGCACCTCGGTCTCGCCCTCGGCCACGATGCCGGCCAGGACGAGGGCGCCCCCCGCGCGCAGGTCGGTGGATGACACCGGCGCGCCCTGGAGCCGGTCGACGCCGCGGACGATGGCGTGGTGGTCCTCCATCTGGATGTCGGCGCCCATGCGCATGAGCTCGGCGGCGAACATGAAGCGGTTCTCGAAGACGTTCTCGGTGATGACCGAGATGCCGTCGGCCCGCGAGGCCAGCAGCATGAACTGGGCCTGGAGGTCGGTGGGGAAGCCCGGGTGCGGCAGGGTCTGGATGTCGGTGGGGGCGAGCGGATCCACGCGGCTCACGCGCACCCAGTCGTCGCCCGTGTCGACCACGCAGCCCATGGCGCGCAGCTTCATGATGGCCATGCGCAGGAAGGCCGGGTCGATGCCGTGGACGGTCACCGGGCCGCCGGTGAGCGCGCCGCCGGCCAGGAAGGTGCCCGCCTCGATGCGGTCGCCCACCGTGGTGTGCTCGCAGGGGCGCAGCGACTCGAGCGGCACGCCCTCCACCTCGATGATGGAGGTGCCCGCGCCGCTCACCTTGGCGCCCATGGCGCAGAGCATCGCGGCCAGGTCCTCGATCTCGGGCTCGCGGGCGGCGTTCTCGATGACGGTATGCCCCTCGGCCACCACGGCGGCCATGAGCAGGTTCTCGGTGGCGCCGACGCTGGGGAACTCGAGGGTGACCGCCGCGCCGTGCAGGCCGTGAGGGGTGCGGGCCTCCAGCACGCCGTGGGCCACGTCGAACTCGACGCCGAGGGCCTCGAGCCCCACCAGGTGCATGTCGATCTTGCGGGCGCCGATCTGGCAGCCGCCGGGCATGGCCACGTGGGCCTCGCCGAACCGCCCGATGAGCGGGCCCAAGACCGCGATGCTCGCGCGCATCTTCGACACGAGCTCGTAGGGGGTCTCGCAGCGGTCCACCGGCGCCGTGTCGATGATGAGCTCGTGGTCGTCGCGGCGCACCGTGGCGCCGAGGCGCTCGAGCACCTCGGCCATGATCTCGATGTCCGAGATGAGCGGCACGTTGCGGATGACCGAGGCCCCGCGTCCCAGAAGCGACGCGGCCATCAGCTTGAGCGCGGAGTTCTTCGCCCCCGAGACGGTCACGTCCCCGGTGAGGACGCCGTTGCCGCGGACGATGATGATTTCTTCAGCCATGCCCTGCTCCTCCATACGATAAGGCCCCCGGATGCCGGGGGCCTGGTTGCGCGACGGTGCGGGGAGGGGCTACTCGCCCTCGCCCAGGGCGAAGCGCACGAAGCCGGTGATGGCGATGGTGCCGCCCAGCTCCTTGCCGCACTGCTCGACGTACTGGGCCACGGTGACGTCGGGGTTCTTCACGAAGGCCTGCTCGGTGAGGCAGTTCTCCTTGTAGAACTTCTCCATGCGGCCCTCGGCCATCTTCTCCTGGATGTGCTCGGGCTTGCCGGACTCGGCGGCCTGGGCCTTGTAGATCTCCTTCTCGTGGGCGACCACGTCAGCCGGCACGTCGTCGCGGGTGGCGGAGACGGGGTTGACGGCGGCCACCTGCATGGCCACGTCGCGGCCGCACTTCTGGAACCCGTCGGCGGTGGCGGCGATGCCCTCCAGCGCGAAGGTCACCAGGACGCCGATCTTGCCGCCGCCGTGGATGTAGGCGGACACGCCGTCGGCCTCGACCACGGAGAAGCGGGCCAGGCTCGTGTTCTCGCCCATCACGTGGATGCAGTCGGTGAGGATGGCGGACACGGCCTCGCCGTCCACCTCGGCCGCCTGCAGGGCGTCCAGGTCGGCCGGCTTGGCGTCGAGCGCCGCGCGGGTGATCTTCTCGGCGTAGGCCTTGAACTTGTCGTTGATGGCCACGAAGTCGGTCTCGCAGTTGAGCTCGATCATGGCGCCGGAGGTGCAGTCCTCGGACAGCACGGTCATGACGGTGCCCTCGTTGGTGGCGCGGCCGGCCTTCTTGGCGACGGCGGCCAGGCCGCGGGTGCGCAGGACGTCGACGGCCTTCTCCAGGTCGCCGTCGACCTCGGCGAGCGCCTTCTTGCACTCCATCATGCCGGCGCCGGTCATCTCGCGCAGCTCCTTGACCATGGAAGCGGTGATGTTAGCCACGGTGGGCTCCTTTCTCGCGATGCGTTCGGAAGGTGAGGGGCGCTCGCGCGCCCCGGGCAGGGCGGTTACTCGGCGAAGGTCTCGGAGGCCTCGACGTCCTTCGGGCCCTCCTCGACGGCCTCGACGGCAGCCTCGGTCGCGGCCTCGGCGGCCACGTCGGCGGCGGTCTCGACCGGCGCGGTCTCGACCTCGGCGACGACGGCGCCGTCGGCCATCTCGGCCACGGTCACCTCGGCGCCGGAGCCGGCGATGACGGCGTCGGCGATGAAGTCGGCCAGCAGGCGCACCGAGCGGATGGCGTCGTCGTTGGCCGGGATGCCGTAGTCGACGTCATCGGGGTCGCAGTTGGTATCGAGGGTGCCGACCACGGGCACGGCCAGGCGCTGGGCCTCGTGGATGGCGATCTCCTCGCGGTTGGTGTCGATGATGAACACGGCGTCAGGCACGCGCTTCATGTTGCGGATGCCGTTGAGGTTGGCCTGGAGCTTGGAGAGCTCCTTGCGCAGCAGGATCTGCTCCTTCTTCGGCAGCAGCGCCATGCGGCCGTCAGCCTCCATGGCCTCGAGCTCCTCCATGCGGTTCACGCGGGTGCGGATGGTCACGAAGTTGGTGAGCATGCCGCCCAGCCAGCGGTTGTTCACGTAGGGCATGCCGCAGCGGTTGGCGGCGTCGGCGACGGCCTCCTGGGCCTGCTTCTTGGTGCCCACGAACAGGATGGTGCCGCCCTTGCGAGCCAGGTCGGACACGAAGCTGTAGGCCTGGTCGAGGCCGATGAGCGTCTGCTTGAGATCGATGATGTAGATGTCGCCGCGGTTGCCGAAGATGTAGGGCTTCATCTTCGGGTTCCAGCGACGGGTCTGGTGACCGAAGTGGCTGCCCGCGTCGAGCAGCGTGGTGATGCTGACTTTCGCCATTGCTTTCTCCATTCGTTAGTCCTCTGCCCGCGGTCATCCCCGATACCGCAGCCTTTTCCGGTGGCCACTGGCGGCTCGGGTCGCGCGAGCATGCGTGATAGTTTTCGCCGCGCGTGAACGCAGCCCGCCTAAGATAGCAGGACGGGCCCCCGAATGCAAGGAGAAGCGGCTCCTACGCGGCCAAAGCGCACAATCCCGCCACGTCGCGCTCCCGACGCCCGGAGCCGCGGCGCGCCGGGGCGCGGGCCTAGCGGAAGAACACCGACGAGGCGCGGTCGTAGAACGCGTCGCCGCCGACGCGCAGCAGCGTGACGGGGTGGGCCGATCGGCGCACGTAGACGCGGCGCACCGGCCGCTCGAACAGCAAAAGCTCGCCGTCGGCGAACAGCGTCGCCTCGCGGAAGGCGTCCTTGTCGTCGAGGGTCACCTCCACCACGTCGCTCTCGCCGGTGACGATGGCGCGGGTGTGCAGGGTGTGGGGCGCGAGCGGCACGGCCACGAGCCCCTGGAAGCCCGGCGCCACGAGCGGGCCGCCGGCCGACAGGGCGTAGGCGGTCGAGCCCGTGGCCGAGGCCACCACCACGCCGTCGCCGCGCATCTGGGCCACGGTCGACCCGGATATCCCCAGCGAGAACTCGATGATGCGCCCCATGGCGCCGCGGGTGACCGCCAGCTCGTTCAGGGCGTAGAAGGTACGCGCGCCGCACAGTCCCAGGCGGCTCACGCCGAAGCCGCCGTGGGGGTCGGCCTCGCTGGCGCGGGCCGCCTCGGCCCGGCAGGCCTCGTCGCAGGCCGCGGCCAGGGGCTCGTCGGGCAGCTCGCCCTCGCCGAAGGGGTCGGGCTCGCCGTCGCACGCCACGTCCACCCGCAGGGCGGCCCGGCGCTCGGCCGTGGCCTCGCCGGCGAGCGCCGCGGCCACGAGCGGCACGACACCCCCGTCGCTGCCGTTGGCGAGGAAGCCCAGGCGCCCGAAGTTGATGCCGAGGACGGGAACCTCCGCCCCGGCCAGGAGGTGCGCCGTCTGGAGGATGGTGCCGTCGCCGCCGAGCACCACCGCCAGGTCGGCCGCCTGGGGCAGCCGCTCGCGTACCGCGGCGCGCAGCGCGTCGTTGCCCAGCTCGCGCGAGTCCACCAGCGCGTAGCCGATGCCCTGGCTGCCCAGGTAGGCGCCCAGCAGCAGCGACGCGTCCGTGGCCTGGGGATTGGAGTTATTACGCACGATGAGGATGAACATGGGGGCCGTCTTTCCGCTTTTGCTATGATGGGGCATTATATCCGATGCGCGCGAAGGCCCCCACGATGCCACAGACGCCCCTGCGAGGCAGACATACCCGCGGCGATGACACCGCCCGCGCCCCGCACGCGCCCGCGGGCCCGCGCAACAACCCCCGCCTCAACGCCGAGCGCGCCGCCGACGCCCGCCGGGCCCGCCATGCCTCCCCCGGCCCCGCGGGCCCCGGCGTGGAGGGTCCCGCGGCGCGCGGGCGCCACCGCGGCCCCGAGCGGCCGCCGCGCGCCGCCGCGCCGGCGCCGGGCCTCACCGGCGCCATCCCCATCATCGGCAGCCACGCGGGGCTCGACCGCACCGACCCCGACGGCACGCTGCGCCAGCAGGCCTTCGACCTGGACGAGGTCGAGCTGCTCGACTTTCTGGCCGAGCGCGAGGCGCGCCACGCCCGGCGCCCCTCCCCCGCCCCGGCCCCCATCCGCGAGCCGGAGCCCGCCCGGGCCGCCGACGAGGCCGAGGAGGCCGCCTCCCGCGACGTGGGGGCGTCGGCCGCGCTCATCAGCATCTGCGTCATCATATCTCGCGTCACCGGCTTCGCCCGCACCTGGGCCATGGCCTTCGCCCTGGGCGCCACCTTCGTGTCGAGCTCCTACCAGGTGGCCAACAACCTGCCCAACATGCTCTACGAGCTGGTCATGGGCGGCATGCTCGTCACGGCGTTTTTGCCGGTGTACCTGAGCGTGAAGAAGAAGCTCGGCGCCGAGCAGGGCAACGCCTACGCCTCGAACCTGCTCACCATCGTCGTCGTGCTGCTCGGCGTCGTGTCGGCGCTGTGCATGCTCTTCCCCGCCCAGGTCATCTTCACCCAGACGTTCTACTCCGACCAGCAGGAGATGGCGCTCGCGGTGTTCTTCTTCCAGTTCTTCGCCATCCAGATCGTGTTCTACGGCTGCTCGTCGGTGGTGTCGGGCCTGCTCAACGCCAACCGCGAGTACTTCTGGTCGTCCATCGCGCCGGTGTTCAACAACGTCATCGTCATCGCGTCATTCATCGCCTACGCCGCCATCGCCCCGCACGACCCCGTCGGGGCCTTCTACGCCATCGCCATCGGCAACCCGCTCGGGGTGTTCGTGCAGATGGCCATCCAGGTGCCGGCCCTGCGGAGAAACGGCATCCGCATCCGCCCGCGCCTCGACCTGCGCGACCCGGCCCTGCGCGAGACGCTCGCCCTGGGCGCGCCGGCCCTCTTCGTCACCGTGTGCTCGTTCGCCACGGTGTCGGCCCAGAACGCGGCGTCGTACTGCTTCGCCGACAACGGCCCGTCGGTCATCGCCTACGCGCGCCTGTGGTTCACCTTCCCCTACTCGTTCCTCGCCGTGCCCGTGACCACCGCCATGTTCACGGAGCTCTCGGACATGCAGGCCGACGGCGACGAGCGCGGCGTGGTGCGCGGGATCATCGACGGCACGGGGCAGATCACCTTCCTCATGGTGCCCATGGCGTTCTGCCTGGCCGTGTTCGCCACGCCGCTCGTGACGCTCTACCACATCGGCGCCTTCACCGAGGACAGCATCGCCCAGATCGCCCGCTACCTGGCCGTCATGGCCGTGGCGCTGCCGTTCTACGGCGTGAACGCCTACCTCAACAAGGTGTTCAGCAGCATCCGCCGCATGGGGGTGTTCTCGATCGTCAACTTCGTAGCCGTGGCGGCCCAGGTGGCCGTCACCGTGGGGGCGGCCTGGGGCGTGCAGCACGGCTACCCCGTCACGCTCGAGGCCATCGCCGCATCCACCGTCGTGTCCTACGTGGTGGGCGACCTCATCGCCTTCGCCTACCTGCGCCGCCACTACGGGCCCATGGGGCTCGGCGCGCTGGCGGCGGCCGCGCTGCGCAGCGTGGGGCTCGGCCTGGCCGGCGCCGTGGCGGGCGGGGCGGTGCTCTGGGCCCTCCAGGCCGCCTTCGGGCCGCTCACTGGGTCGGTGCCTCAGGCGCTGGCCTACCTGGCCGCGGGCGGCGTGGCGGCGCTGGCGGCCGCCTTCGGGCCCGCCATCCGCCTGAACCTGCCCGAGGCCGCCTTCGTCACCGCCATCGCCGCCAAGGTGGGCCGCCGCCTGCATCGCTAGGCGCCGTCGCCCCGACGGGGCGACGGGCCAGGGGGACTCGGCGATACGCCGCGGCCGGCGCGTGGCGAACCGTGGCACGCGTGCGCCCGCCTCGGCGCCCGGGCGCGTCCCTACACGGGACGGCGGTGCCCCTCCTCGGTGGTGAGGATGACCGGCCCGTCCTCGGTGATGGCGACCGTCTTCTCGAAGTGCGCCGAGGGGCGCCCGTCCCGCGTGCAGACGAGCCAGCCGTCGGGCATCTGCCGCGTCTTGTGGGTGCCGGCGTTGACCATGGGCTCGATGGCCAGCACCATGCCCGGCTCCAGGCGCACGCCGGTGTGCCTGCGGCCGTAGTTGGGGACGTTGGGATCCTCGTGCATGTCGCGCCCGATGCCGTGGCCGACGTACTCGCGCACCACGCCGAAGCCGGCCGCCTCGGCCACCGACTGCACCGCGTGCCCGATGTCGCCCAGGCGGTTGCCGGGGCGCGCCGCGTCGAGGCCCGCCCACAGGCTCTGCTCCGTCACCTCCAGCAGGCGCCGCTTCTCAGGCGACACCTTCCCCACCGCGTAGGTCCAGGCGTTGTCGCCCACCCAGCCGTCCACGATGGCCCCCGTGTCGATGGAGATGATGTCGCCGTCTCTGAGCACCACCTTACGCGAGGGGATGCCATGGACGATCTGGTCGTTCACGGACGCGCAGATGGAGCCGGGGAACCCGCCGTAGCCCTTGAAGGCGGGGATGCCGCCCTCCAGCCGGATGAGGGCCTCGGCGAACTCGTCGAGCTCGGCGGTGGTGACGCCCGGCTTGATGAGCGCGCCCACCTCGCGCAGGACCTTGGCGGACACGCGGCCGGCCTCGCGCATGGCCTCGATCTCGGCCGGCGACTTCTTGATTATCATGGCGCTCCCCTCCCGAAGGCTGGGAGGGGCGCCCGCAGCGCCCCTCCACGTCGCGGGATAGTATAGCACCGGGCCCCGCCCGCCCCGGGGCCGCCGTCACGCTCGCCCGCCCCGTTCGCTCCGAGAGCCGGCGGCGGCCGCCCCCTGCGTGCCGGGCCGGCGGCGACCGCGCGGCCCGCGCGCCCGGCGGCCGCCGGTGCCGCCGCGGGCGCATCCGCCCCCGAACGCAGGAAGGCCCCGCATGATGCGGGGCCTTCCCAGGTGATGTGAGAGGTATTCGCTACTCGGCGGCCTCGGTGTAGGCGCGGGTGATCGAGGAGTCCACGGCCACGCCCGGGGTCATGGTGCCCGAGACGGTGATGGACTTCACGTACTTGCCCTTGGCCGCGGCCGGCTTCATGCGCAGGATCTCGTCGTAGACGGCGCCGTAGTTCTCGGCCAGCTGCTCCGGGGTGAAGGAGGCCTTGCCCAGGATGACATGCGCGATGCCGTAGCGGTCGGCACGGTACTCCACGCGGCCGCCCTTCAGCTCGTTGATGGCCTTGACCACGTCGTTGGTCACGGTGCCGAGCTTGGGGTTCGGCATGAGGCCACGGGGGCCGAGGATCTTGCCCAGGCGGCCGACCTTGCCCATCTGGTCGGGGGTGGCCACGGCGGCGTCGAAGTTGAACTCGCCGGCCTGGATCTGGGCCATGAGCTCGTCGGTGCCCACGATGTCGGCACCGGCCTCCTCGGCGGCGCGGGCGGCCTCACCCTCGGCGAAAACGGCCACGCGGACGGTCTTGCCGGAGCCGTTGGGCAGGCTCACGGTGCCGCGCAGCTGCTGGTCGGCCTGGCGGGTGTCGATACCCAGGCGGAAGTCGCCGGTCACGGTCTCGTCGAAGTTGGCCGTGGAGATCTCCTTCAGGAGCTTCATGGCCTCGAGCGGCGCGACGGGCGCCTCGGGGATCTGCGCCTCGGCGGCGAGGTACTTCTTGGACTTCTTGGTCATTGCGGTTCCTTTCGTGGTGATGGCGGGCGCTTCCAGCCCTTCCACTGACTAGCTACGTCGACGGCGAGGCTACTCGTCGATCGACTTGCCCTGAAGCATGGCCGCGACCTTGCGGGACGGCACGTACTTCTTCTTCATCTCGCGGCCCTCGATGCGCACGCCCATGGAGCGGGCGGTGCCGGCCACGATCTCCATGGCGGCGTCGATGTCGTTGGCGTTGAGGTCGGGCATCTTGATCTCGGCGATCTCGCGCAGCTGGTCGACGGTGAGGGTGCCCACGGTCTGGAGCTGCGGGATGCCGGCGCCGGACTGGATGCCCAGCTTCTCCTTGATGAGCACGGCCGCCGGAGGGGTCTTGCACACGAAGGTGAAGGACTTGTCCTCGTAGACGGTGATCTCGACGGGGATGATGGTGCCGGACTGATCCTGCGTCTGGGCGTTGAACGCCTGGCAGAACTGCATGATGTTGACGCCCTGGGCGCCCAGGGCCGGGCCGACGGGAGGCGCCGGGTTGGCCGCGCCGGCAGGGATCTGCAGCTTGATGAAGCCGGTGACTTTCTTTTCAGCCATCTGTGACTACCTTTCAGATGTAAGCGGATACTCTCTCTATCACAAAAGCCCGATCGGCGAGAAGCCCCGGTCCACGCGGGCGCCCATCGCGCTTAATGTGTTCAACGTTAGATCTTGGCCACCTGGTCGAACGAGAGCTCGACGGGGGTCTCGCGGCCGAAGATGGAGACCATGACCTTGACCTTGCCGGCCTCGGGCGACACCTCGGAGACGATGCCGTCGAACTCGGCCAGCGGGCCGGAGACCACCTTGACGGACTGGCCCACCTCGAGGCTGGTCGACGTCTTCTTGGGTGCCTCGCGGCTGGTGCGCTTCATGATCTTGTTGTACTCGTCGCGGGTGAGCGCCTGGGGGTTGCCCTGGCTGCCCACGAAGCCGGTGACGCCCGGCGTGTTGCGGACGGCGGCCCAGCTGCGGTCGTCGAGCTCCATGCGCACGAGCACGTAGCCCGGGAACACCTTCTTCTCGCTCTCGACGCGACGGCCTCCGTCCTTGATCTCCGTCACCATCTCGGTGGGGATCTCGATGCCGAAGACGTTGTTCTCGAGGCCCATCGTCTCGATGCGGGTCTCGAGGTTCTTGCGCACCTTGTTCTCGTAGCCCGAGTAGGTGTGCAGGACATACCACTTCTTAGTCATGGCCTAGGCTCCGATTCCCGAGATCAGCACCAGCAGCGGCGTGATGATGACATTGTCGAGCAGGGCGACGAACACGCCGAAGAAGAGCAGGGCGACCACCACGACGCCGGTCCAGCGCAGGACGTCGGTGCGGGTGGGCCACGTGACGCGCTTCATCTCGGCCTTCACGTCGCGAAGGAACTGGAAGCGCTTCTTCTTGGGCTTCTCGTCGGCCTTCTTGGCCGCCTTCTTGGGCTCCGGGGCCTCGGCAGGCTTGTCCTCGGCCTTCTTGAAGAGGCCCTTCTTGGGCTTCTCCTCCGGCTCCGGGGCGACCTCCTCGACGAGCACCTCGGTGTCGCGCTCGGCCTTGCGCTGCTGGCGGGCAGCAGACGCCTTCGCTCGTTGTGTCTTGGATTTCTTTGCCATGGAGTTCCTTATCGGAAAATCGTAAAACGTCTAAACGCCAAACAAGCAGCCTCGCTCGGGCTGCTCGCAGTTAACAAGCTGGCAGGCCAGGAGGGACTCGAACCCCCAACATGCGGTTTTGGAGACCGCCGCTCTACCAATTGGAGCTACTGGCCTATGCCTGTTTCTTCGCCTGAACCTCTATCGAGTCTCACGGTGCAGGGTGTGATGGCCACACCACTTGCAGTACTTCTTGAACTCGATGCGGTCAGGATTGTTCTGCTTGTTCTTCTTGGTCGTGTAGTTGCGGCGCTTGCAGTCAGTGCACGCCAGGGTGACCAGAGTACGCATGAATTCTCCTTTTACCGTTATTCTCGAGCAGGCTTTTCAACATACACATGAACCTGTGGGAAGGGAGCCCGCCCGAAGACGGGCTCCCCCTCAATCATGCAAGCGAAGTTACTTGATGATCTTGGTGACGCGGCCAGAGCCGACGGTGCGGCCACCCTCGCGGATAGCGAACTTGAGGCCGTCCTCCATGGCGATCGGGTGAATGAGCTCGCCCTTGATCGTCACGTTGTCGCCGGGCATGACCATCTCGGTGCCCTCGGGGAGGTGCGCCACGCCGGTCACGTCGGTGGTGCGGAAGTAGAACTGCGGACGATAGCCATCGAAGAACGGGGTGTGACGGCCGCCCTCCTCCTTGGTGAGGATGTAGACCTGGCCCTCGAACTCGGTGTGCGGGGTCACGCTGCCGGGCTTGCAGAGAACCTGGCCGCGGACGATCTCCTCGCGCTTGATGCCGCGGAGCAGGCAGCCGATGTTGTCGCCGGCCTGGGCCTCGTCAAGCAGCTTGCGGAACATCTCGATACCGGTGCAGACCGTGTTCTGGGTCTCCTTGATGCCGACGATCTCCAGCGGGTCGTTGACATGCAGGACGCCGCGCTCCACACGGCCGGTGGCGACGGTGCCGCGGCCGGTGATGGTCATGGTGTCCTCGACAGCCATCAGGAACGGCTTGTCGACGTCGCGCTCCGGGGTGGGGATGTAGGAGTCAACCGCGTCCATGAGCTCCCAGACCTTCTCCTGCCACTCCTTGTCGCCCTCGAGGGCCTTCAGAGCGGAGCCGCGGATGATCGGGGTGTCGTCGCCGGGGAACTCGTAGCTGTCGAGCAGCTCGCGAACCTCCATCTCGACGAGCTCGATGAGCTCCTCGTCGTCGACCATGTCGCACTTGTTCAGGAAGACGACGATGTAGGGCACGCCGACCTGACGGGCGAGCAGGATGTGCTCGCGGGTCTGGGCCATGGGGCCGTCGGTGGCGGCGATGACCAGGATCGCGCCGTCCATCTGAGCCGCGCCGGTGATCATGTTCTTGACGTAGTCGGCATGGCCGGGGCAGTCAACGTGAGCGTAGTGGCGGGTGTCGGTCTCGTACTCGATGTGAGCGATCGAGATGGTGATGCCGCGCTCGCGCTCCTCAGGGGCCTTGTCGATCATGTCGAAGGCGGTGAAGTCAGCGTGGGCGGTGCCGTGGGAGCCGTCGTTCTCGGACAGGGTCTTGGAGATGGCGGCGGTCAGCGTCGTCTTGCCATGGTCAACGTGGCCGATGGTGCCGATGTTAACATGCGGCTTGGAACGCTCGAACTTCTCCTTAGCCATGTTTCATCCTCCTTGGGAAAGGTTTCGTACTGCGAAAACAAACAAAATAAACGCGCCCGACGAGCGGACGCGATAATTCCAATGGTAGCGGTGACTGGATTTGAACCAGTGACGCCACGGGTATGAACCGTGTGCTCTGACCAACTGAGCTACACCGCCAAGTGGAGCCTGCGACCGGACTTGAACCGGTGACCTCTTCGTTACCAACGAAGTGCTCTACCGACTGAGCTACACAGGCGAAATGGTGGGCGCGCTAGGATTCGAACCTAGGTAGGCAGAGCCAACGGGTTTACAGCCCGTCCCCTTTAACCACTCGGGCACACGCCCATTTCGGCGCTGAATTCATGTGTACTTTTCAAGCTGCCACCCGCTTGCAAGGCCAGGCCTAACGAGCGAGCGAATGAATAATACGCTACCGCCATTAACGTGTCAACTGCTTACACGCCCCCGGGCGTGTCTCCATGATTCCTCCCGAAGTGAGCGGTTTCACGGGGCCTGCGAGAGGTACTTATATATATGTAAGGGATCACGGCGCGGCGGCACGTAATATGTAGGGGTTGCCGAGAAGCGCGCGCCCTCCCCTCGCGGCGAAGCCGCCGTGGTACCATGGAGGGCAGCCCGCGCCCCGGCGGCGCGGCACCCAGCGAACCCCGCTGCTCGATCAAGGAGGACACCCTAGTGAGCGAGCATCTTCCCCTTATCAGCCGCCGCGCCTTCGTCGGCGGCACCCTAGCCGGCCTCACGCTGCTGGCCGCCTCGCCCGCCACGGCGCTCGCCGCGCCGACGGCGGCCGAGAAGCAGGCCGAGGCGCAGTCGGCCCTCACCCAGCTCAACGCCATGTCCGAGCGCCTCTACCAGGCCGAGGCCGACTACTCCGCGGCGCTGTCCGCCCAGCAGCAGGCCCAGGCCAAGATGGACGAGGCCCAGGCGCGCATCGACGAGGCCAGCGGCCAGATCGACGACCTGCAGGGCAAGCTCGGCTCGCGCGCCCGCTCCATGTACCGCACCGGCTCGGCCACCTTCCTCGACCTGCTCCTGGGCGCCACGTCGTTCCAGGCCTTCACGTCCAACTGGGACCTGCTCAACGACATGAACCAGGACGACGCCGACATGGTCCAGCAGACCAAGGACCTCAAGGCCGAGGTGGAGGCCCAGAAGGCCACCTACGCCGAGCAGGAGCGCGTCGCCGCCGAGAAGGCCGCCGAGATGGAGGCCGTGGTGGCCGAGTCCGAGCGCCTGGTGGCCCAGACCCAGGCCGTCTACGACAACCTCTCCGCCGAGGCCGCCGAGCTCCTGGCCCAGGAGGAGGCCGCCCGCGAGGAGCAGCGGCGCCGCGAGGCCGAGGCCGAGCTAGCGCGCCAGCAGGCGGCCGATCCCACGGGCACGGGCGGCGCGCCCGCCGCGGGCACCGCCGGCAGCGGCTCGTCGAGCGGCACCGGCTCCGGCAGCTCGTCGGGCTCGTCGGGCAGCACCGGCTCCGGCAGCTCGTCCGGGTCGTCGTCGGGCGGTTCGTCCAACAACAACTCGCGCCCGCAGACGGTCACCGGCAACACCGTGGTCGACCGCGCCTACTCCCAGCTGGGCAAGCCCTACAGCTACGGCGCCGTAGGGCCGGACTCCTTCGACTGCTCGGGCCTGGTGGGCTACGCGCTCACCGGCCGCTACAGCCGCTTCTGCTCCACCGGCGACATCATCGGCTGGCCGCGGGTCACCAACCCCCAGCCCGGCGACATCTGCGTCGTGCACAACAGCCGCCGCCAGCACACCGGCGTCTACATCGGCGGCGGCCAGATGATCCACGCCCCGCGCACCGGCGACGTGGTGAAGGTGGCCTCGGTCACGAGCGACATGGTCTACGTGCGCTACTAGCGCATCCCTTCCGACGCCCGCCCCCCCGGCGGGAAGCGCATCGCCCGGCGGGGCCCCGATCGGGGCCCCGCCTGCTCTTCCTCCCCATAACCGCACCGTTCCCAGCTGGGGTTATGGAGCATGATCCGTCCTCCCGCGCCCATCCGGCAGCCGTGGTAAGATATGACGCAGTTTGCACTCAAACACACCACGTGCTCAATCTAGGAGGAACCTGACTGATGAGCGAGCATACAAGCGCACTGAGCAGACGCGCCTTCATCGGCACCGCGCTGGCGGGCACCGCCGCGCTGGCCCTCTCCCCCGCCACGGCGCTGGCCAAGCCCACCGCCGCCGAGAAGCAGGCTGAGGCGGAAAACGCGCTCAACCAGCTCAACGCCATGCAGGAGAAGCTCGACATAGCCTCTGCCAACTACTTCACCGCCCTCGACGAGCAGCAGCAGGCCCAGGCCAAGATGGACGAGGCCCAGGCGCGCATCGACGAGGCCAGCGGCCAGATCGACGACCTGCAGGGCAAGCTCGGCTCGCGCGCCCGCTCCATGTACCGCACCGGCTCGGCCACCTTCCTCGACCTGCTCCTGGGCGCCACGTCGTTCCAGGCCTTCACGTCCAACTGGGACCTGCTCAACGACATGAACCAGGACGACGCCGACATGGTCCAGCAGACCAAGGACCTCAAGGCCGAGGTGGAGGCCCAGAAGGCCACCTACGCCGAGCAGGAGCGCGTCGCCGCCGAGAAGGCCCAGGAGGCCGCCGAGGTGAAGGCCGAGGCCGAGGCGCTGGTCGACCAGATGCAGACCACCTACGACAACCTGACCGCCGAGGCCGCCCAGCTCCTGGCCGAGGAGGAGGCCGCCCGCGAGGCCGCCGCGGCCGCCGCGGCCCGCGAGGCCGAGGAGCGCGCCCGCCGCGAGGCGGAGGCCGCCGCGGCCGCGGCCAGTCGCCCGAGCAGCAACGGCGGGAGCAACGTCAACAACAGCAAGCCCCAGACGGTCACCGGCAACGTCGTGGTCGACCGCGCCTACTCCCAGCTGGGCAAGCCCTACTCGTGGGGTGCCGTCGGCCCCAACTCCTTCGACTGCTCCGGCCTGGTCAGCTACGCGCTCACCGGCAGCTACTCGCGCCTGGGCACCACCTACACGTTCATGGGCTGGACGCGCGTCACCAACCCGCAGCCCGGCGACGTCTGCACCAACGACCACCACTGCGGCATCTACATCGGCGGCGGCCAGATGATCCACGCCCCGCGCACCGGCGACGTGGTGAAGGTCTCGGGCGTCCACGCCGGCATGATCTACGTGCGCTACTAGGCGCAACCGTCCAATGAAAAGGAGAGGGGAGCCCGCCGGGCTCCCCTCTCCTTTTTGCGAGACTGACCGGCGGGGCTAGGCCATCGGGCCCTCGTCGCCGTTGGCGCGGACGAGGGAGACCACGGCGTCGTGCACCTCGGCCAGGCCCTCGGCGTCCTCGCGCCACTGGCGCGCCAGCGTGGGCAGCGGCATCTCGAAGCCCGCGGCCTCGAGCGCGGCGGCCACCTCGTCGGGGCCGGCCGGCGCCCAGCCGTAGGACCCGAAGGCGATGCCGACGCGGCCCTTGGGCGCGAGCCCGCGCAGGTAGCAGAGGAACCCGGCCACCGTGGGCATCATCGTCATGTTGAGCGTCGGCGAGCCCACGGCCACGTAGCGGGCCGGCAGCACGGCGCTCATGATGTCGGAGATGTGGTTGACCTTGAGGTCGAGCAGCCGCACGGGCACGCCGCATTCCACGAAGGCCTCGGCCACCTCGCGCGCCATGAGCTCGGTGGTGTGCCACATGGAGTCGTAGACCACCACGGCGCGGTCCTCCGGCTCGCCGGAGCACCAGGTGCGGTAGGCCGCCAGGATGTCGGCCACGTGGCTGCGCCAGATGACGCCGTGGGCCGGGGCGATCATCGCGACGTCGAGGCCCGCCACCGCGTCGAGGGCGCGCGCCACCTGCCTGCCGTAGGGCATCACGATGTTGGCGTAGTACTTCTGGGCCTGGGCCATCACCTCGGGCAGGCCCACCTCGTCGTCGAAGTGCTTGGACGTGGCGAGGTGCTGGCCGAAGGCGTCGTTGGAGAACAGGATGCGGTCGGCCTCGGAGTAGGTGGCCATGTTGTCGGGCCAGTGGACCATGGGCGTCTGGACGAAGGTGAGCGTGCGCCGGCCCAGGCTGAGCGTGTCGCCCGTCTTCACCGTCAGGAAGTCGAAGCCGTCGCCATAGTGGGCCTTGAGAACGCCGAGCCCCTGGGGCGCGCCGCAGACGAGCTGGGCGTTGGGGGCGGCGGCCATGACGGCCGGCAGCGCGCCGGAGTGGTCCGGCTCGCCGTGGTTGGCGATGACGTAGTCGATGGAGGCCGGATCGACGATGTCGGCGATGCGGGCGATGAGGTCGTCGGCGAAGGGCGCCTTGCACGTGTCGATGAGGGCGATCTTCTCGTCGACGATGAGGTAGGCGTTGTAGGTGGTGCCCCGCTCGGTGGTGTAGCCGTGGAAGTTGCGCTCGTTCCAGTCGACGCCGCCCACCCAGTACACGTCCGGCGCGATCTCGATGGCCTTCAGCATGTGTCCTCCGTTCGCTCGCTGTCGCTTCCCGCGCATTCTACTATAGCGCGCCCCCGCGCCGCCCCGCGTCCCCGCGGCACCACACGAAAAGGGGCGCCCGCACGATGCGGGCGCCCCTGGCAGCCGGATGAGGACGGCGGGCTAGACGTCGAGCTCCATGTAGGTGTCGAAGTCGTCGGTGACCTCCTTGGAGGGCTCCTTGGTGGCCAGCGACACCACGACGATCACCGCGAGCGCCAGCACGAAGCCGGGCAGCAGCTCGTAGACGGCGAACCAGCCGCCGAGCGGCGCGATGAGGTTCTTCCACACCACCACGGTCAGCGCGCCGGTGAGCATGCCGGCCACGGCGCCCGGCAGCGTGGTGCGGCGCCAGTAGAGCGAGCACAGCATGAGCGGGCCGAAGGACGCGCCGAAGCCGGCCCAGGCGTAGGACACGATGTCGAAGATCGACGAGTTCTGGTCCATGGCCAGGAAGATGCCGAGCAGGAGGATGGCCGTCAGCGTGATGCGGGCCACGATCATGACCTGGTTGTCGGTGGCGTCGCGCTTGATGAGGCCCTTGAAGATGTTGGTGGCCACCGCCGAGCCGGAGATGAGCAGGTAGCTCGAGGACGAGCTCATGGCCGCGGCGAAGATGCCCGAGACCACCAGGCCGCAGAAGAAGGACGGCAGCAGCATCTTGGACAGCACGATGAACACGCTCTCGGCGGCCGACTGGGTGAGGAACTCCGTCGGGATGACGGCGCGGCCGATGAGGCCGATGCACACGGCCGAGGACAGCGACACCACGAGCCAGATCATGGCGATCATCCGCGACTTCTTGATCTCGTCGGAGTGGCGGATGGACATGAAGCGGATGAGCACCTGGGGCATGCCGAAGTAGCCCAGGCCCCAGGCGAGCCCGCTCACGATGGTGATGACGCCGTAGGTGCCGGCCGGCCCGAACATGGGCTCGTCTCCGCGGATGATCTGGTTGCCCGCCTCGTCGAGCAGCGGCGTGGCGATCTCGGTGCCCGAGAGGAACCCGGGGATGTTCTGGAGGAACGCGACGGTGTTGTCCACGCCGCCGGCCGCGGCGACCGAGCCGATGAACACGGTGGCCAGGGCCAGGAACATGAGCGTGCCCTGCACGAGGTCGGTGGTGCACACCGACAGGTAGCCGCCCATGAAGGTGTAGAGGAACACGATGATGGCGCCGATGACCATCATCACGCCGTAGTCCCAGCCGAACAGCGTCGCGAACAGCTTGCCCACGGTGACGAAGCACGAGGCCGTGTAGATGGTGAAGAACAGAAGGATGATGACCGCGGCGATGGTCATGAGGATGTGCCTGGTGTCGTGGAAGCGGTTGGAGAAGAAGTCGGGCACCGTGATGGCGTTGCCGGCCTTCTCGGAGTACTTGCGCAGGCGCTTGGCCACGAACTTCCAGTTGAGGTACGTGCCGATGGCCAGGCCGATGGCCGTCCACATGGCATCGGACGCGCCGGTGAAGTAGGCCACGCCGGGCAGCCCCATGAGCAGCCACCCCGACATGTCGGACGCCTCGGCCGACAGCGCCGTCAGCCACGGGCCCAGCCCGCGGCCGCCCAGGAAGTACTCCTCGCTCGACGAGTTCGAGCGCTTGGCGTACACGAAGCCGATCACCACCACGACCACGAAGTACAGCAGCATGGCTATGACGACTTGGACATCGCTTTCAATCATCTTGATCCCCTATCGGCCCGCCTCGACGCACAAACGCGGGCTTGTGACAAACGTGCAATGACGACGGGATTATACTTTATTGCACTGGAGTGTCAGGAAGGGCGCGGGAAGACGCCCCCGCTTTACGGTGAAAGGAGCCGCCCCATGGCCCGCTACGTCGATCTGACCGCCGAGGAGCAGCGCGCCGAGCTCGCGCGCCTGCGCGAGGAGCACGCCGCCTTCAAGGCGCGGGGGCTCGCCCTCAACATGGCCCGGGGCAAGCCCGCCTCCGACCAGCTCGACCTGTCGCTGCCGCTGCTCGACGTCCTGCGGTCCGACTCCGACCTGACCAGCGAGGACGGCACCGACTGCCGCAACTACGGCGTGATCGACGGCATCCCCGAGGCCAAGCGGCTCATGGCTGCGATGCTCGACGACGACCCCGAAAACGTCATCGTCCTGGGCAGCTCGAGCCTGACCGCCATGTACGACGCGATGGCCCGCTGCCTCGACTTCGGCACCGGCGGCGGGGCGCCCTGGTGCACGCTGCCCGCCGTGCGGTGGCTGTGCCCGGTGCCCGGCTACGACCGCCACTTCGCCGTCTGCGAGGCCCTCGGCATCGAGATGATCCCCGTGCCCATGGGCGCGGACGGCCCGGACATGGACCTGGTGGAGCGCCTGGTGGCCGAGGACGAGGCGGTCAAGGGCATCTGGTGCGTGCCGAAGTACTCCAACCCCGGCGGCGTGACCTACTCCGACGAGGTGGTGCGCCGGCTGGCCGCCATGGAGTGCGCGGCCGACGACTTCCGCATCTTCTGGGACAACGCCTACGCGGTGCACCACCTCTTCGACGACGCGGCCGACCAGGACCGGCTGCTCGACATCGCGGACACCTGCGTGGAGGCCGGCGTGCCCGACCGCTACCTCAAGTTCGCCTCCACGTCGAAGGTGACGCTGCCCGGCGCCGGCGTGGCCGCGCTGGCGGCCAGCCCCGAGATCTGCGACGAGATACGCGCGCAGATGGGCGCCCAGGTGATCGGGTACGACAAGATCAACCAGCTGCGCCACGCCCGCTTCCTGCGCGACGCCGAGGGCATCGCCGCCCACATGCGCGGCCACGCCGCCATCCTGCGGCCGAAGTTCGCGCTCGTGCAGGCCAAGCTGCACGCCGCCCTGGACGAGGCGGCCGTCGCCACGTGGAGCGATCCGCGCGGCGGCTACTTCGTGTCCTTCGACGGGATGCCCGGGACGGCCGCGCGCACGGTGGCGCTGGCTCGCGAGGCCGGCGTGACCATGACGGGCGCGGGGGCCACCTGGCCCTACGGGCGCGACCCCGAGGACGCCAACATCCGCATCGCCCCCACCCTGCCGCCGCTCGAGGAGCTGGACGAGGCGCTCGACGTGTTCGCCTGCTGCGCCAAGATGGCCGCGCTCGAGGCGCTGCTGGCCGCGGAATAGGCGGCTTGCGGACACTTTTCGCCACCTGGTTGGCAAGATAGCGAGGTTCGGCATAGCCAACCGGGCGCAAACGGGGGCAAACGAGCCGGAATCACGCGCGAAGGGCGCCGCCTGGGGGCAAGAGCCCTACCCAGGCGGCGCCCTTCGTATGCCAAACCTCGATGGATTGCCAGCGCGCTGCCGAAAAGCGTCCGCGGAACCCTACGCCCAGGCCAGGCCGGCGGAGAGCTGGGTGGCATAGAAGGCCAGGCGCAGGGCGAGGATGCCGGCGAAGGCGAGCGCCGCGGCCAGCGCGCCCAGGGTGGCCGCCCGCCGGCCGGTGGCGCAGGCGATGGCCACGCAGGCTGCCGAGGAGGACAGCCCCGCCGCGCCGATGACGATGGCGCCGGCCACGCCGCCCACGAGGTCGGCGCCGACGGCCAGGGGGCTCGTCATCCCCGCCGCAGCCGTCAGCTGGGCGCCGGCGCCGGCCATCCCCAGCACCAGGCCGCCCACGGCGAGGGCCGTCATGGCCAGGCGCGGGGCACGGGCGGCCAGAAGCGGCCCGCAGCCGGCCATCCCGACCGCGAGCAGGCCCACGGCTGCCCCGCCGGCCAGCGCGAAGCCGACCAGCGACACGGGCACCGCCGGCGTGTTCCAGGAGGGAATGGTGTCCATCAGGTAGGCCGTGCCGATGGCGGCCGCGAACACCAGGCCGCCCACGGCCAGGACGCAGACGAGGACATGGCGCGTGCCCTGGCTCATCCGCCCGCTGAGCGCCCAGACCCAGCAGACGGCCGCGAGCAGGGCGAACGCGGCCCCGGCGGCCACCTCGTCGGACAGCGGGGACGAGCCCACCCCGGCCAGCACGCCCAGGGCGCGCCCGGGGCTGGCCAGGTGCAGGGTCGCGGCGCCGAAGCCCGCCAGCATGAGCGCGAGGGGCAGGGCGGTCGCCCGGTCGATCCGGCGGGTCTGGGCCTCGTCGGGGTCGGCCAGCGTGAACACGGCCGCCAACGCGGCGAAGGCGCCGGCGCCCATCGGGGCCAGCGTGCTGAACAGGGCCAGCGGCATCTCGGCGAGGGCCGTCTCCATGTTAGATCACCTCCAGGGGGTTGGCGACGCGCGCCTCGGCGTCGCCCGAGGGCCTCGCGGCGGCCGCGGGCCTGACGTACAGGTTGGGGCGGGTGAGGCCGGGCGGCGGCAGCGGCGCGACGGAGGCCTGGGAGCCCCTGGCGCGCAGGGCGCCCGCGGTCCCGAAGTCCAGCGCGCGGGCCGGGCAGGCGTCCACGCAGACGGGGCGGCTCCCAGCGGCGACGCGCTCGGCGCAGCCGTCGCACTTCACCGAGCAGCCGCGGTCGCGGTCGACCCGGGGCGCGCCGTAGGGGCACGCCATGGCGCAGTAGCCGCAGCCGACGCAGCGCCCCTCGTCCACCACGACGAGGCCCGACGCCGGATCCTTGCCCATGGCGCGGGTGGGGCACACGCGCGCGCAGGCCGGGTCGTCGCAGTGGTTGCAGGCCAGCGACACCGGGTAGCTGGCGCAGGTGGTGGCGAAGGTGCCGTCGTCGGCGCGGACGGTCTCCCCCGTCGTCACCTCGTAGACCCGGCGGAAGGCCGTGCCCACGTCCAGGTCATGGTAGTCCTTGCAGGCGAACTCGCAGGTCTTGCACCCGGTGCAGCGCGAGCCGTCGAAGTAGAACGCGTAGCGTCTCATAGGTCCTCCCCTCCTAGGCCTTCGTCACTTCGCAGATGTTGCTGTGCTGGGGGTTGCCCTTCGCGAGCGGCGAGGGGCGGTGGGTGGTGATGGTGTTGATGCAGCCGCCGCGGTCCACCCTGTCCCCGCCCATGTCGGCGTCGTGCCAGGCGCCCTGGGCCATGCACACGGTGCCCGGCACCACGCGCGGCGTCACCTTGGCGATAAGCTCGGTCGCGCCGAAGTCGTTGGCCACGCGCACGCGGTCTCCGGCGGCGATGCCGCGGGGCTCGGCGTCGGCGGGGTTTATCCACAGCTCCTGGGGGTTGGCCTGCCTAAGCAGCTCGATGCCGCCCCACGAGGAGTGCAGGCGCCCCCGGTAGTGGAAGCCGCTGCAGCGCAGGGGCAGCCGCTCGGTGGGCACGTCGGTCTCGGTGAAGCCGGGCGTGTAGACGGGCACCGGGGCGATCACGTCCTCGGGGCCCAGATCCCACGCCGCCGCGATCTGGGCGAGCGTCTCGGAGTAGATCTCGATCTTGCCCGAGGGGGTGGAGAGCGGGTTGGCCGCGGGGTCGGCGCGGAAGGCCTCGTGGACGATGGTGCGGCCCCGCGGGTTCTCGCGCAGGTAGACGCCGCGGGCGAGCGCCTCGGCGTAGGTCGGCAGCCCGGCGTCCTTGGCGCGCGTCTCCTCGTAGAGCTGCTCGATCCACTCCGATTCGGTCTTGCCCTCGGTGAACGCCTCCTCCACGCCCAGACGCCGGGCGAGCAGGGTGAGACACTCGTAGAGGCTCTTGCGCTCGAACTTGGGGGTGGTGCAGGCCTCGCCGGCGACCAGGTAGGCCACGTCGCCGCCGGTGCCGATGAGCGAGCGCTGCTCGAAGCGGAACAGGTCGGGCAGCAGGTAGTCGGCGTACTTGGCCGAGTCGGTCATGGCCGTCTCCCACACCACGATGAGCTCGCACTTGGACTCATCGGCCAGGATGTCGTGGGCGCGGTTGATGTTGCCGTGCTGGTTGGTCAGGCAGTTGCCCGCGTAGTTGAGGATGCACTTGATGTTCTGGGTGAGGGCCGGCGCGCCCTGGACGCCGGCGTTGAGCGCCGTCATCTCGGTGCCGTGGTCGATGGCGTCGGTGTACAGGAACACGGGGATGGACGCCTTCACCGGGTTCTGCCCGGCCGGGATGGACTTGAGCCCGATGGAGAACGAGCCCTCGCGGCCGCCGTGGTTCGTGCCCGGCAGCCCCACCTGGCCCGTCAGCAGGGGCAGCATGGTGATGGACCAGCAGTTCATCTCGCCGTTGCTGCGGCGCTGCGGACCCCAGCCCTGCACCACGAACAGCGGCTTGGCGGTGCCCACCTCGCGGGCGAGCTCGCGGATGCGCGCGGCCGGCACGCCGGTGATGGGGGCGGCCCACTCCGGCGTCTTCTCCACCTTGTCGTAGCCCGTGCCCATGAGGTAGTCGCGGTACGAGCGGTTCTGGCCGCGGGCCGACGGGGGCATGGTGTCCTCGTCGAAGCCGACGCAGTACGCGTCGAGGAACTCCTTGTCGATGAGGTCGCCCACCACCAGCTCGTGGGCGATGGCGGACACGAGCGCCGCGTCAGTGCCCGGGTTGATGGGCAGCCACTCCCCCGCCCCGCCCATGGCCGAGTCGCTCAGGCGCGGGTCGATGTAGATGATCCGGGCGCCCGCCTTCTCGCGCAGGCGCACCCAGTCGTAGTGCGACACGGCGCCGCCCTGGCGCGTCTCGACGGGGCTCGTGCCGAAGGCGAGGATGAGCTCGGCCTCCTCGGCCGCGTTGAGCGTGCTGCCGTAGAAGCCGGTCATGCCCTGGACGACGGGCAGGATGCGCTGCATCTGCATGGCGCTGTAGTCGCCGTAGCCGGCCAGGTAGCCGCCGAGGCAGTTCATGAGGCGCGGCAGGGTGCGGGCGGTGGTGGAGCTCACGCCGGTCGCGTAGGTGAGGAACACCGACTCGTTGCCGTAGGCGTCGATGATGCGGCGCAGCTCCGAGGCGATGGCGTCGAGGGCCTCGTCCCAGCTCACGCGCTCGAAGCGGCCCTCGCCGCGCCTGCCGACCCGGCGCATGGGGTAGTTCACGCGATCCGGGCCGTTCATCCAGCGGCGGTAGGTGCGCCCGCGCAGGCAGGCGCGGGGCTGCGGGTCTTCGAACCCGGCATCCGGGGTGGCGTAGGACTCCACCCAGGTGACCTCGTCGTCGACGACGTGGAACCTGAGCGGGCAGCGGCCCGGGCAGTTGATGGCGCAGTGGCCCCAGACGGTCTTCTCGTCAGGCGCGGCATGGGCGCACGGCACCCCCGACCCGAACAGCGCGTCGGTCGCGGCCACGGCTCCCCCCGCCCCGGCCAGGGCGCCGAGGGCCCCGGACGTGCGTAGGAACGAGCGGCGGCTCAAGTTGGCTTGAGGCATGGTATCCCCTTCTCCCTTGCGGTCTCGTCTTGGCGTTCGAACGGCAAGACCTTAAGGGCAAGCCGCGGCTCCTTCTGTCACATACTCCATGTGAACTTTGGAAAACGCCTGGTCAGAAGTATTTATCCTGAATTGAGAATAAATGGAGAAACCACGGGCGCCCCCAAGCGGAGCCCCGGGCTTGCCTATACTTCCGGGGACGTGACCACGCCGCCGCGCCGCCGACGGCCCGACGAGAGGACCCCCATGGCCCGCCTCGGCATCCTCCGCATCCTCGCCCCCAGCCGCATCGCGGCCGGCTACGCACTGTTCGTGGCCATCAACGCCGCCAGCGTGTGGGGCGGGGTGTTCCCCTTCCTGCCCGCGTCGCTGGCCGTCCCGGCCGTGACGTACTGGTTCTTCCTGGCCCAGACGCTGGCGTTGTGCGCCTCCTTCGCCCTGAGCGCGGCCGGGTCCTACTGGCTGCCCGGCACGCCGCGCGCCTTCTGGGTGCGCTCGGCGGGGCTGCCCTACGTGGCGGGGTGGCTCGCCCTGGCGGCGACGGCGCGGTGGCCCGCCCACGCGCCCGCCCTGGCCGTGGCGGGCGGGACGCTGGTGGGGATGGGGTCGGCCGGGTTCGCGCTCCTGTGGCAGCGGCTGCTCGCCGGCCGCGACGCCGACGCGGCCAACCGCGACCTCCTGTCGGGGACGGCCTGGGGCGTGGCGGCCTACTACGGGCTGTCGCTGCTGCCGCGCGCCGTGCTGGCGGTGCTCGTGCCGGCGGTGCTCGTGCCGCTGTTCGCGGCGGCCATCTACCTCAACGCCCGCGAGGTGCCCCGCGACCAGCCCATGTTCGCCGATCGCCCGCGCGACAACGCCCGGGTCTACCGCCGCGTGCTGCACGACCACTGGCGCAGCGCCCTGTGCGTGGGGGCGGTGGGGTTCTGCGCCGGAGTGATGCGGGCCCTCTCCGTGGGCGACCCGCCGGTCGGCGAGCTCGTCAACGGGCTGTCGATGGCGGGCGTGCTCATCATCACGCTGCTCATCGCGGGGCTGTGGGGCCGGGGCACCCTCAGCCTGTCCATCGTGGGCGGCTACAAGGTGGTGTTCCCCTTCCTCATCACGTCGTTTTTGGCGCTGCCGCTGCTCGGAGGGGGCTACGGCCGCTGGCTGGCCGCGGCGCTCTACGCCGTGTACACGGGCGGGCTGCTGCTCATGACGATGCAGTGCGCCCAGACCTCGCGCGACCGCGGGGTCAACCCGGCCTTCGCCTACGGCTACTTCGGGGCCATCGTGTTCTCGCTGAACGGAGCGGGGTTTTTGGGCGGCGCCCTGGCCGGAGCCGCGGTTCCCGGGCCGGGGGCGCCGCTCACGGCTGTGGCGCTCGTGGCCGCCTGGGCGCTCGGGCTCATGCACTTCGTCGGGTCCGGCGGCTTCTCGCGGGCGCTCGGCCGGCCGGAGGACCCGCGCGACATCGAGCTGGTGGCGCTCGGCCCGGCGCCGGCGCGCGCGGGCGCGGCGGGCGCGGGTGCGGGAGAGAGCGCGACGCGCGCGGGCGCGACGGCGTCCGGGGACGCGGAAACGCGCACGAACGTGGCGACGAGCGCGGCTTCGTGCACAGAAGGCGCCGGCGCCGTGGAGGACGCCCCGGCTGGCGAGGCATCGGCGCCCGAGGCGTCGCCCGCGCCGGGTTCGAACGCCAGGCCGCCCGCGGCCGCGCCCGCCACGCCCGCCGCGGCCGCACCGCCCGCGTCCCCTGCGCCGCCGACAGCCGCGCTCGTGGACGCCGGGGCCGCCGCGCTCACCGTGCCCGCGCCGCCGGACGCCGCCCTGGACGAGGCCCCCGCGCCGCCCGACCGCGTGGCCGCCCAGGTGGAGCTCGCCCGCGCGCGCTACCGCCTGAGCGCGCGGGAGGCCGAGGTGGTCGGCCTCATCGCCCGCGGCCACACCGTCGCGCGCACCGCCGAGACGCTCATCGTGTCCGAGAACACCGTCCGCACCCACGCCAAGCGCATCTACGCCAAGCTCGGCATCCACAAGAAGCAGGAGCTCGTCGACCTCCTCGAGGGCCTCGAGGCGGAGTGAGGGCGAAACCCCGTTTTCTGGCCGGAATCACCGCGAATTCCACAGCCTGGCGCGAAACCGCTGCGGAATTCACGGCGATTCCGGCCACATCCGCGGAATCCGGCGCCCCGAATGCGGAATTCATGCCGATTCCGGCCAGAAACCCCCGATGCGGGGCGCGCGCCGGCGGGGCCTTAATGAAAGTTAAGGGGCGTTAAGGGATTCATCAGCATTTGCTATGGGAAGGTTAAGCGGCGTCGAAGGTAGGATCGTCCCAGATCAGAGGAGGATCCCATGAACGACAACCGCACGCGTCCCCGCGCCGCGGCCGATGCCGGCGCCGCGGGCGTCCTTCCCGTCATCCTGGGCGGCGACATCGGCGCCTACAGCCTGGCCCGCGCCTTCAACGAGGCCTACGGCACGCGCCCGCTCGTCCTGAGCCAGTCGCGCACCCACCTGATCGGCGGCTCCTCCATCCTGGAGAACCGCGTCGTCGAGCGGCTGGAGAGCGAGCCGGTCTTCCTGGCCGCCCTCGCCGCCGTCGCCGAGGAGCACGCGCCCGCGCCGCTCATGCTGCTCGCCTGCGGCGACTGGTACGTGCGCCTCATCGCCGAGCACCGCGACGAGCTGGCGGCGTCCTACGCCATCCCCTACGTGCCGCTCGAGCTGCTCGACCGCCTGACGCGGAAGGACCGCTTCCTGGCGCTGTGCGCCGAGGCCGGCGTCCCCTGCCCGCGCACCGCCGTCTACGACCCGGCCGACCCGGCCGGCCTCGACGGGCTGCCGCTCACGTTCCCCCTGGTGGCGAAGGCGGCGTCCTCGGCGGACTACCACTACGCCCAGTTCCCCGGCAAGCGCAAGGTGTTCTTCCTCGACGACCGCGCGGCCCTCGATAAGGCGCTCGGCGCCCTGCGGGCCGGCGGCTACGACGGCAAGGTGCTGCTGCAAGAGCTCATCCCCGGCGACGACACGCAGATGCGCGTCCTCACCACCTACAGCGACCGCACGGGGAAGGTGCGGATGATGGCCCTCGGCCAGACACTCCTGGAGGACAAGCACCCCCTGGCCGTGGGCAACCCCGTGGCCATCCTCGGCCGCGTCGACGAGGCCGTCATGGCCGACGCGCGGCGCCTCCTAGAGTCGGTGGGCTACACGGGGTTCGCCAACTTCGACGTCAAGGTGGACCCGCGCGACGGGTCGCACCGGTTCCTCGAGCTGAACGCGCGGCTCGGGCGCAGCAGCCACTACGTCACCGCCGCCGGCCAGAACGTGGCCCGCTGGCTCGTGGAGGGGATGCGCGACGCCGACGCGCTGCCCACGGGCGTGACCGTGGCCGAGCCGGGGGCGCTCTTCTCCGTGGCGCCGCGCGACGTGGTGCTGGGCTGGGTGCGCGACCCCAAGCTGCGCGACGAGGTGCGCCGCGCCTGGGCGGAGGGGCGCGCGTGCGACCCCGTCGACAACCCCGCCGAGCGCAGGCTCGCCCGCAGGCTCTGCCCGCTCGCCCAGCGGATGCGCGCGCGGCGGGCCTTCCGCGCCGCCCGCCGCGAGCAGCGCGCCCAGCTGCGAGCCCCGGGGACCCGGGGGCTCGCCGCCGCGGCCCTGGCCGGCGCCCCGTGCGACGCCGCCGCGCCGCCGCGCCTCCCCCGCACGGCGGGGCCCTCCCCCGCCCCGGGCGACGCGGCCGCCGCGGCGGTGCGGCCGTGAGCGCGCTCGTCGGGGTGATCGGCGGCGCGGGGCCGGCGGCCACGGCCCGCTTCTCCGCGCTGCTGGTGGCCCGCGCCGACGCCCGGCGCGATCAGGACCACGTGCGCACCCTCGTGCTGAACGACGCGGCCCTTCCCGACCGCACCGCCTTCCTGCTGGGGGCGTCGGACGTCTCGCCCGCGCCGCGCCTGGCCGCCGACGCGCGCCTGCTCGCCGACGCCGGCTGCGCGCTTCTGGCCATGCCCTGCAACACGGCCCACGCCTTCGCCGACGACATCCGGCGCGCCGCGGGCGTCCCGCTCGTGTCCATGGTCGACGCGGCCGCCGACGCCTGCCGCGGGGCCGGCCTGCGCCAGGTGGGCGTGCTGGCCACCGCGGGCACCGTGGCCTGCGGCCTCTACGAGCGCGCGCTTGCGGCCCGCGGCATCGGGTGCGCCTACCCCGACGAGGCGCTCCAGGCCCGCGTCACCGCCCTCATCTACGACGAGGCGAAGGCCGGGCGCGCCCTGGACCCGTGCGCCGTCGCGTACCTGTGCGGCACGATGGCGGCCCGCGGCTGCGACGGCGTGCTGCTCGGCTGCACCGAGCTGTCATGCGACCTGCCCGCCGCGGGCGCGGCGCTGCCCGTGCCCGTCGTGGACGCCCTGGCCGTGCTGGCCGACCGCGTCATCGAGGCGGCGGGCTGCCGCACGCGCGCCGGGGCGGCGGCCCTCCCTCCCGTCGCCGCCCCGGCCGGGGCCGCTCCCGCCCCGGCGGCCGCCGCGCGGCCCGACGCCCGTCGCGAGCGCGCCCGCCGGGCCCCCGCCTCTCGCCGCATGGCCGGAAGGGAGGCGCCATGTGCGGCTTCGTAGGCTTCGCCTCGCCCGAGCGCGGCTACGACCGCGCCGCCGTCGTGCGCGCCATGGCCGACGCCATCGCGCACCGGGGCCCCGACTCGGAGGGTTACCTCGTCGACGACGCGGTGGCCCTGGGGTTCCGCCGTCTCGCCATCATCGACCTGGCCGGCGGTGACCAGCCCATGGAGACGGCCGACGGGCGGCTGGCCGTCTGCCTCAACGGCGAGGTCTACAACCACCGCGAGCTGCGCGCCGTCCTCGAGCGCGCCGGGCACCGCTTCCGCACCCGGAGCGACACCGAGGTGCTGCTCCACGGCTGGGAGGAGTGGGGGCCGGGGATGCTCGGCCGCCTGCGCGGCATGTTCGCGCTGGCCGTCTACGACCGGCCGCGCCGCGAGCTGTTCCTGGCCCGCGACGCGCTGGGCATCAAGCCGCTCTACTGGTACCGCGCCGGCGAGACGCTGCTCTTCGCCTCGGAGGTGAAGGCGCTCCTGCCCCACCCCGCCTTCGATAGGCGCCTGGACGAGCGCCTGCTGCCGGCCTACCTGTGCTTCGAGTACGTCCCCGGCGACCAGACCCTCTTCGCCGGCGTGCGCCGGCTCGAGCCGGGCTGCGCGCTCACCTGGCGCGACGGCGCCGTCGAGGTGCGCCGCTGGCACGACTTCGCCTTCGCGCCCGACGACGGCGCCGGCGGCGCGGAGGCGGCCGCGCGCATCGGCGCGGCGGTGCGCGACTCGGTGGCCGCCCACGCGACGGCCGACGTGGAGGTGGGCTGCTTCCTGTCGGCCGGCGTGGACTCGAGCCTGGTGGCCGCCGAGGCCTCCCGCCTCATGGACGCGCGCACGTTCTCCATCGGCTACGGCGAGGAGCGCTACTCCGAGCTCGCCGCCGCCTCGGAGCTGGCCGGCGCGCTCGGCCTGCGCAACACGGCGGCCACGCTCGGCCCGGCGGAGTTCTTCGCGTCGGTGCCGGCCGTGCAGTACCACATGGACGAGCCGCTGCCCAACCCCTCGGCCGTGCCGCTCTACCACCTGTGCCGGCTGGCCGCGCGCGACGTGAAGGTGGTCATGTCCGGCGAGGGCGCCGACGAGCTGTTCGGCGGCTACGGCTGGTACCAGGAGGGCCTCGCCTTCGCGCCCTGGATGCGCGTGCCCGCGCCCCTGCGGCGGCTGGCCGGCGACGCGGCCGAGGCGCTGCCACCCTTCCACGGGCGTCGCTTTCTCATGCGCGGGCGCCACGAGCTGCCCGTGCGCTACGTCCGCAACGAGTACGTGTTCTCCTTCGCGGAATGCGGGAGCTACCTGCGCGGGCCCGTGGACTGCCCGCCGCCCGCGTGGTGGACGGCCGACGCCTTCGCCGCGGCGTCCGGGCTCGACGAGCCCACGGCCATGCAGCAGGTCGACCTGCGCACGTGGCTGCCGTGCGACATCCTCCAGAAGGCGGACAAGATGTCGATGGCGGCCTCGCTCGAGCTGCGCGTGCCCTTCCTCGACCGCGTGGTGATGGCCGAGGCCCTGCGGCTGCCCACGCGCGAGCGCGTCACCCGCGACCAGACCAAGCCGGCCCTGCGCCGGGCGGCCGCCGCCGTCCTGCCGGCCAAGACGGCCCAGATGCCCAAGATCGGCTTCGTCACCCCGCTCGCCCAGTGGCTGCGCGAGGAGCCGTGGCACACGATGGTGCGCGAGAAGCTGGCCGGCCCCGAGGCGGCGCGCTTCTTCAACGTGGGCGCGCTCGCCCGGCTCCTGGACGAGCACCGGGAGGGGCGGCGGTCGAACATGCGCAAGATCTGGGCGGCCTACTGCCTCGTCACCTGGTACGAGGAGTTCTTCGTCAGGCGATAAGGACGCGAAGGGGGGCTCGTCGCGGGGCGCATGGCTGCCAGGTGCGCGCGGCGGCCGTCACGGCGCGCACGCCATCGGCGCGCTTCCGAGGAGGGGAAAGACGAGTACTCCGCGGAGGCCCCCGGAACACCCGCGCAAAAAAGGGAGGCCCCGCGGGGCCTCCCTCTCTCACGTGCCTGTCTGCCGGGGCTTACGCGTCGGCGTACATGGCCTTCAGCTTGACCAGGTGGTCGTAGCGGGCCATGGCGGCCTGCTCGTTGGCCTCGAACAGCTCCTCGGCCCGCTCGGGGAACTCGCGGGTGAGGCGGCTGTAGCGCGCCTCGTTCATGAGGAAGTCGCGGTAGCCGCCCGCCGGCTCCTTGGAGTCGAGCGTGAACTTCTTGCCCTCGGGCGCGGCCGGGTTGTAGCGCAGCAGGTTCCAGTAGCCGCACTCCACGGCGCGCTTCATCTCGCTTTGGCACTGGCCCATGCCGCCCTTGATGGAGTGCATCTCGCACGGGCTGTAGCCGATGATGAGCGAGGGGCCCGGGTAGGCCTCGGCCTCGGTGATGGCCTTCATGGTCTGGGCCTGGTTGGCGCCCATGGCCACCTGGGCCACGTAGACGTAGCCGTAGCCCATGGCCAGCTCCGCCAGGCTCTTCTTCTTGATGTCCTTGCCCGACGCGGCGAACTGCGCCACCTGGCCGAGGTTGGACGCCTTGGAGGCCTGGCCGCCGGTGTTGGAGTACACCTCGGTGTCGAAGACGAACACGTTCACGTCCTTGCCGGAGGCGAGCACGTGGTCGAGCCCGCCGTAGCCGATGTCGTAGGCCCAGCCGTCGCCGCCGAAGATCCACACCGACTTCTTGGTGAGGTAGGCGCGGTTCTCGAGCACGGCGTCGGCCAGCGCGCCCGCCTCGCCGCCGGCGGCGCTCACGCGCTCCAGCTCGGCGATGTAGGCGGCAGCGGCCTGCTTGGACGCCTCGGCGTCGAGGCGCGCGTCCTTCCAGGCCGCGGCGGCCGCGGCCAGCGCCTCGTCGGCGTCGGCGGCGAGCAGCGCCTCGGTGTCGGCGAGCACCTTCTCCTGGACGGCCTCGTAGCCCAGGAGCATGCCCAGGCCGTGCTCGGCGTTGTCCTCGAACAGCGAGTTGGACCAGGCCGGGCCGTGGCCGTCCTTGTTGACGGCGTAGGGAGAGGTGGCCGCCGGGCCGCCCCAAATGGAGCTGCAGCCCGTGGCGTTGGCGATGTACATGCGGTCGCCGAACAGCTGGGTGACCAGGCGCGCGTAGGAGGTCTCGGCGCAGCCGGCGCACGAGCCGGAGAACTCGAGCAGAGGCTCGCGGAACTGGCTCGCCTTCACCGACGTGCCGGTGAGCTCCTCCTTGACGGTCACGCTGCTGACGCAGTAGTCGAACACGGCCTGCTGGCCGGCCTCGCCCTCGGCGGGCACCATGGCCAGCGACTCAGTCGGGCACACGCCCGCGCACAGCGTGCAGCCCATGCAGTCGAGCGGGGAGATGGCCAGCGTGTACTTGAGCCCGGCCGCGGCCTTGCCCTTGGCGTCGACCAGCTTGATGGCCGCCGGCGCCGCGGCCGCCTCGGCCTCGTCGAGGGCGAAGGGGCGGATGCAGGCGTGCGGGCACACGAAGGCGCACTGGTTGCACTGGATGCAGGTGTCCGGCGTCCAGGTGGGCACCGTCACGGCGACGCCGCGCTTCTCGAAGGCCGACGCGCCCAGCGGGAACTGGCCGTCGGCGTGGTCCATGAACACCGACACGGGCAGCGAGTCGCCCTCCATGCGGGCCACCGGCTCCATGATGTCGGACACCATGCGCACGAGGCCGGGCTCGCCGGCGATCTCGGGCGCGATGACCGCGTCCGTGGCGTCGGCCCACGCGGCCGGCACCTCCACGCGCACGGCCGCCGAGGCGCCCGCCTCGATGGCGCGGTGGTTCATGTCCACCACGTCCTGGCCCTTCTTGAGGTAGGACTTGGTGGCGGCGTCCTTCATGTACTGGATGGCCTCGTCCTGGGGCATGACGCCGGCCAGCGCGAAGAAGGCCGACTGCAGGATGGTGTTGGTGCGCTTGCCCATGCCGATCTCGGCCGCCAGGTCGATGGCGTTGATGACGTAGAGCTGGATGCCGTTCTCGGCGATGTAGCGCTTGGTGGCCGCGTCGAGGTGCTGGTCGAGCTCCTCGGGCGTCCACTGGCAGTTGACCAGGAAGATGCCGCCGGGCTTGACGTCCTGCACCATGCGGAAGCCCTTGGTCACGTAGGACGGGTTGTGGCAGGCCACGAAGTCGGCCTTGTTCACGTAGTAGGGGCTGCGGATGGGCTCATCGCCGAAGCGCAGGTGGCTGATGGTCACGCCGCCGGTCTTCTTCGAGTCGTACTGGAAGTAGGCCTGGACGTACTTGTCGGTGTGGTCGCCGATGATCTTGATGGAGTTCTTGTTCGCGCCCACGGTGCCATCGCCGCCGAGGCCCCAGAACTTGCACTCGATGGTGCCGGGGGCGGCGGTGTTGGGGGCGGGAAGCTCGGGCAGCGACAGCCCCGTTACGTCGTCGACGATGCCGATGGTGAACTCGCGGCGCGGCGCGTCCTTCTTGAGCTCCTCGTAGATGGCGAACACCGAGGACGGCGGGGTGTCCTTCGAGCCCAGGCCGTAGCGGCCGCCCGTGACGGTGAGCCCGGTGACGCCCTCCTCGGCGAGCGCCGTGATGACGTCCTGGTAGAGCGGCTCGCCGATGGAGCCCGGCTCCTTGGTGCGGTCCATGACGGCGATCTTAGTGGCCGTCTTGGGCAGCGCCGCTACGAACTTGTCGGTGACGAAGGGGCGGTACAGGCGCACCTTCACCAGGCCCACCTTCTCGCCCTGGGCGTTGAGGTAGTCGACGACCTCCTCCACCACGTCGCAGAACGAGCCCATGGCCACGATCACGCGGTCGGCGTCGGGGGCGCCGTAGTAGTTGAACAGCTGGTAGTCGGTGCCGAGCTTCTCGTTCACCTTGGCCATGTACTCCTCGACCACCGCGGGCAGCGCGTCGTAGGTGCCGTTGCAGGCCTCGCGGTGCTGGAAGAAGATGTCGCCGTTCTCATGGGAGCCGCGCATGGCCGGGCGCTCCGGGTTCAGCGAGTGCTCGCGGAAGGCGCGCACGGCGTCCATGTCGCACATCTCGGCCAGGTCGTCGTAGTCCCACACGGCGATCTTCTGCACCTCGTGCGAGGTGCGGAAGCCGTCGAAGAAGTTGATGAACGGCACGCGGCCCTTGATGGCGGCCAGGTGCGCCACGGCCGACAGGTCCATGACCTCCTGGACGTTGCCCTCGGCCAGCATCGCGAAGCCGGTCTGGCGGCAGGCCATCACGTCGGAATGGTCGCCGAAGATGTTGAGGGCGTGGGTCGACACGGTGCGGGCGCTCACGTGGAAGACGCTCGGCAGCTGCTCGGCGGCGATCTTGTACATGTTGGGGATCATGAGCAGCAGGCCCTGGGAGGCCGTGTAGGTGGTGGTCAGCGCGCCCGCGGCGAGCGAGCCGTGCACGGCGCCCGCGGCGCCCGCCTCGGACTGCATCTCGCAGACCTGAACCTCGGTGCCGAAGATGTTCTTCCGGCCGGCCGCCGACCACTGGTCGACGAAGTCGGCCATGGGGCTGGAGGGGGTGATGGGGTAGATGCCCGCCACCTCCGTGAAAGCGTAGGAAACGTGCGCCGCGGCGTTGTTCCCGTCCATCGACTTGAGTTCTCTCGTCATATACTTCCTCTCCTAGAAGGTAAGGGGCGGTACATAGCCGTTGATGATACCAGCAGCGGGGCCCCGCGGCCCAAAGAGGGCCGCCGATGGCGGACGCCAGCTGGCGTCCGGCGCCTCCGCAATAACTCCACGATCCCCTTAGGCGGCCATTGTTGCCGGATTGTTACGAAAGCGGCAGGTCAGCGCCGAGCGGCGGCGCAACGCGCCCCAGGAAGCGAATCACTGGGCATTTTCGGGTCGAACCGGCTCCGGGGTTCTTTATTTCTGGCGCGTTTTCGCCCATAATGGGGCCCATGCGCACAAGCACTACTCTTATTAGATTGTTCGCGCGCATGCGGGGCAGGCGCCCCGCCAGACCACCTGTTGGAGGGAAACATGGAAAAGCACAGCCTCACCCGCCGCGGGTTCCTCGCCGGAACCGCGGCCACCGGTGCCATCGCGGCGCTCACCCTGAGCGGCTGCGGCGGCGACCAGAAGAAGGAGGAGCCCAAGAAGGACGCTCCCGCCGAGAAGAAGGTCGCCGACTCCATCACCGCGGCGCTCGCCTACACGTCCACTAACTGCAACCCCATCGGCAACAGCTCCGCGCTGATGCTGGCCGCCACCTGGCACGTGTTCGAGGGCCTCTACGACCTCGACCTGCACACCTACAAGACCTACACCGCGCTGGCCGCCGGCGAGCCGGTCAAGGTGTCCGACACCGAGTACGAGGTCGCCCTGCGTGACGGCGCCAAGTTCTCCGACGGCTCCGACGTCACCGCCGCCGACGTGGTGAACTCCTTCGAGAAGAACATGGCCGACGCCACCTACGGCGCGTTCCTGACCTTCATCGACGCCGTCGCCGCCAAGGACGACAAGACCGTCACCTTCACCCTGAAGTACCCCTTCGAGTCGCTGCTGAAGGGCCGCCTGGCCGTCGTCAAGATCTTCCCCGCCGCCTCCACCGAGGACCAGCTGAAGACCATGCCGATCGGCTCGGGCCCCTGGAAGTACGAGTCCATCAACGGCGATGACGGCGGCACCATCAAGTTCGTGCCGAACGACCAGTACAACGGCCCCATGCCGGCCACCTGCTCCGAGATGGACTGGAACGTGCTGCTCGACGGCACCGCCCGCACCACCGCCATCACCGACGGCTCGGTGCTCGCCATCGAGTCCGTGCCGGACGCCAACGCCGACCAGATCGCCAACTCCGGCGCCACCGTCGAGTACGTCCCCGGCTTCGCCCTGCCCTTCCTGATGTTCAACACCAAGAAGGCCCCCTTCGACGACGTCCGCGTCCGTCAGGCCATCTACTACGCGCTCGACATCGAGAAGCTCATCGCCAACCAGATGGACGGCCATGCCGCCCCGGCCACCAGCTTCCTGCCCGAGTCCTACGCCAACTACCACCGCGCCTCGACGGTCTACACCCACGACCCCGAGAAGGCCAAGAGCCTGCTCGCCGAGGCCAACGTGTCCGACCTGTCCTTCGAGCTCATGGTGAACAACAACTGGGTGAGCCAGCTGGCCGCCCAGATCAAGGAGGACCTCGGCGCCATCGGCGTGAACGCCACCATCAACGAGACCAAGATCGACTGGGCCGCGCTCGCTCCCTCCGAGTCGGTGCTCCCCTACGACGTCATGCTGACCCCGGGCGACCCGTCCTGCTTCGGCAACGACCCCGACCTGCTCATGACCTGGTGGTACGGTGACAACATCTGGACCGAGGGCCGCTCCTGCTGGAAGGGCACCCCGGAGTGGACCCAGCTCCAGGAGCTGCTGCAGCAGGCCCGCGAGGAGGCCGACGCCGCCAAGCAGCAGGACCTGTGGAACCAGTGCTTCGACATCATCGCCGACAACATCCCGATCTACCCGCTGTTCCACCGCGAGACCTCCACGGGCTTCGCGGCCGAGAAGCTGGAGGACTTCGCCCCCATCTCCACCACGGGCCTCGTCTTCCTGGGCACCACCCCGCTCGCCTAGGCTCGCCTTCCCGAGCGGTCGCGCACCCCGTGCGACCGAGGGGGCGCCGGTTTTCCGGCGCCCCTTTTTTCGTGTCTGAAAAGGGATGGAAGCCGCGGCGAACTATCCCATTTACCCGGGTATTTCTCCCCTTCGCCGCAGGGATTCGGTTTACAATAAGGCCAGTCTGTGCCGCGCGTCTGCCCCTAGGGAAAAGGGAGGGTGACGCGCCCCGTATCGCACGGAGTCAACGTATCAGGGGGCCGCAGCAAGGCCCGACGCGGGAAAGGGGGGTGCGGTGAACAATCTCTTGCGATTGATAGGCAATCGCCTGCTCTGGCTGCCTGTCATGATCATCGGAGTCACCATCCTCGTCTTCTTCATCATGGCGCTTTCCCCGATCGACCAGGCCTACTCGGTCTTGGGAGAGAACGCCACGGAAGCCCAGGCGCAAGCCTATCGCGAGGAGCACGGGCTGGACGACCCGGTGTTCGTGCAGTACGGCCGCTTCATGGCGGGGCTCGTCACCGGCGATCTGGGCAGCTACGGCGCCAACAGCGCGTCGGTCGCCCAGCGCGTCGCCGAGGCGCTGCCCATCACGCTGCAGCTGACCTTCCTCGGCCTCATCATCGCGGTCGTGTTCGCGGTCATCCTGGGCGTCATCTCGGCGCTCTACCGCGACAAGTGGCCCGACCAGGTGATCCGCATCTTCTCGATCGCGTGCATCGCCACCCCGTCGTTCTGGCTGGCGGTCCTGCTCATCCTGCTGTTCTCGTCGAACCTGCACCTGCTGCCGGCCTCCGGCAAGCTGCCGGACTTCTTCGTCGACCCGCAGGGGTGGCTCGCCCGCATGGCGCTGCCCGCCATCTCGCTGGCGGTGCCCGTCATCGGCCAGCTCACCCGCGTGGTCCGCACGTCCATGGTCGAGGAGCTCGACAAGGACTACGTGCGCACCGCGCTGGGCGCCGGCATCCCCAAGGGCGTCGTGGTGGCCCGCAACGTGCTGCGCAACGCGCTCATCACCCCGGTGACCGTGCTCGGCCTGCGCATCGGCTACCTGATCGGCGGCGCCGTCATCATCGAGGTCATCTTCAACCTGCCGGGCATGGGCATGGCCATCCTGTCGGGTATCCAGTCGAACTACGTGATGCTCGTCCAGGGCGTCGTGCTGTGCGTGGCGGTGGCCTTCATCATCATCAACATCATCGTGGATATGCTGTATATCCTGATCGATCCGCGCATTAGGACGGTGTAGCCCCATGGTGAAACTACGTGAGAAGACCACCCAGAAGATGGAGGGGAAGGTCCGCTTCCGCCGCTGGAAGAACATGTCCGTCGGCGCGCGCATCTCCTTCGTCGTGCTGCTGCTCGTCGTGCTGGTGGCCGTGTTCGCCAACGTGCTGGCCCCGCACAACCCCTACGAGATCTTCACCGCGCGCCAGGCGCCCGACGCCGAGTTCCTCTTCGGCACCGACGACAAGGGCCGCGACGTTCTGTCCCGCATGATGTACGGCGCCCGCTACTCGCTGGTCATCGGCCTGGGAGCCACGGCGTTCGCCCTGGTCATCGGCTCGATCATCGGCGCTCTGGCCGCCGTGGCGCGGCCGTGGCTGTCCAACCTCATCATGCGCATCCTCGACATCATCATGTCGTTCCCGGGCATCGCGCTGGCCGCCACGTTCGTCATCGTGTTCAGCGCCAACGGCACGGCGGAGAACCGCCTGCCCGCCCTCATCTTCGCGATCGGCTTCCTCTACATCCCGCAGATCGCCCGCATCGTGCGCGCCAACGTGATGAGCGAGTACAACCAGGACTACGTGCGCGCCGTCATCGTGTCCGGCGCCCAGGCCCCCTGGATCCTCACCAAGCACGTCATCCGCAACTGCATCGCACCGGTCATGGTGTTCACCATCGTGCTGGTGGCCGACGCCATCGTCTTCGAGGCGTCCCTGTCGTTCATCTCCGCCGGCATCCCCGAGCCGACGCCCACCTGGGGCAACATCCTGTCGGATGCCCGTGACGGCGTGCTGGCCGGCCGCTGGTGGCAGGCGCTGTTCCCCGGCCTGGCCATCATGATCACGGTGCTGTGCCTCAACATCCTGTCCGAGGGCATGACCGACGCCCTGGCCGCCGCGCCCAAGGCGCCCGTGGCCGCCGGCGACGACAAGCTGGCCTCCGGCCGCGAGGCCGACCGCATGGTCGCCGACCCGAAGCTGGCCTACGCCGCCCAGGCCGAGATGCTCGAGAAGCGCCTCGCCCGCCTCAAGGAGATGGAGGGCCTGCGCACCGACCGCTTCGAGGCGCGCACCGACGTGCCGCCCATCCTCGAGGTGCGCGACCTGTGCATCAAGTTCCCGCGCCACGGCGACGTGAACGTCGTCGACCACGTGTCCTTCGTGGTGCGCCCGCACCAGACCATGGGCCTGGTGGGCGAGTCCGGCTGCGGCAAGTCGATCACGTCGCTGGCCATCATGGGCCTGCTCGACAAGAAGGCGCAGATCTCCGGCGAGATCCTCTACGACGGCCGCAACCTCCTCGACCTGAGCGAGAAGCAGATGAACGAGCTGCGCGGCCGCGAGATCGCCATGATCTACCAGGACGCCCTGTCCTCGCTCAACCCGTCGATGCTCATCAAAGCCCAGATGAAGCAGCTCACCAAGCGCGGCGGCACCCGCTCCGCCGAGGAGCTGCTCGAGCTCGTGGGCCTCGACCCGAAGCGCACGCTCGACTCCTACCCCCACGAGCTCTCCGGCGGCCAGCGCCAGCGCGTGCTCATCGCCATGGCGCTCACCCGCGACCCGAAGGTCATCATCGCCGACGAGCCCACCACGGCCCTCGACGTGACGGTGCAGAAGCAGGTCGTCGACCTGCTCAACCGCCTGCAGCACGAGCTCGGCTTCGCCATGGTGTTCGTGAGCCACGACCTGGCGCTCGTGGCCGAGGTGGCCAACTCCATCACGGTCATGTACGCCGGCCAGGTGGTGGAGCAGGGCCCGGTGAAGGACATCCTCACCTCCCCCATCCACGAGTACACCCGCGGCCTGCTCGGCTCGGTGCTCTCCATCGAGGCCGGCGGCGACCGCCTGCACCAGGTGCCCGGCTCGGTCCCCAGCCCCAAGGACTTCCCCGAGGGCGACCGCTTCACCCCGCGCTCGAGCCACCCGGACAAGGTGTCCACCATCCGCCCGATGCTCAAGCGCTACGGCGACACCGACCACTACTACGCCGAGCTGCCTGACAGCGAGCTCAAGCGCCTCGGCATCGAGCCCTATGTCCCGGGAGGTCCTCTGCTATGAGTGAGAACGAGAAGCTGAACGAGGCCCACGAGGCCGACGCCGCCGAGCGGTTCCTGGCCGACGCCGCGGCCCTCGACCCCGCGCTCGACCCGGAGGCGGCCGAGATACCCGCCACCGACAAGGACACCCCCATCATCTTCCTCGATGACGTGAAGGTGACCTTCAAGACGCGCACCGGGTCCATCCTGCACCCCAACAAGGTGCAGGCCGTCAAGGGCCTGACCCTGAAGCTCATGCCCGGCGAGACCATCGGCATCGTGGGCGAGTCCGGCTGCGGCAAGTCCACCACGGCCAACGTGATGTGCGGCCTGCAGAAGCCGACGAGCGGGCGCGTGTTCTTCAAGGGCAAGGACGTCACCAACCGCACGGCCGCCGACCGCCGCGTCATCGGCCGCGTCATCTCGGTGGTGTTCCAGGACCCGGCCACGGCGCTCAACGCGCGCATGACCATCCACGACCAGCTCATAGACCCGATGATCGTCCACAAGGTGGGCGACACGGCCTACCGCGAGAAGCGCGTCCACGAGCTCATCGAGATGGTGGGCCTGCCCGAGTCGGTGCTCGACGCCCTGCCGGGCCAGATGTCCGGCGGCCAGCGCCAGCGCGTGGCCATCGCCCGCGCCCTGTCGCTCAAGCCCGACGCCATCATCGCCGACGAGCCCACCTCCGCGCTCGACGTGTCCGTCCGCGCGCAGATCCTCAACCTGCTGATGGACCTCAAGAAGGAGCTGGGCCTGGCCATGGTGTTCATCAGCCACGACATCCAGACCGTGCGCTACATCTCCGACCGCATCGTCGTCATGAACGGCGGCCTGGCGGTCGAGGAGGGCACCGCCGAGCAGATCTTCGACAACCCGAAGGACGACTACACGCGCCTGCTGCTGGGCGCCGCCCCGTCGCTGCTCCACCCCGACCTCGGCAAGACCGCCTAGGCCCGGCGATACGCGATACCCACGAAGGAGGGGCGCCCCGCGGGGCGCCCCTCCTTCGTTTTATGCCCTTGAGCAAGCCGAGCGCGCGACTTTGTGCACACTTTCTTCGACTTTGCGACCGTTTTCGGACGCCGGGGGCCATTCCCGGTGCGCCACCGTGGTCAAAACGGCCCCTGACGGGGAAGGGCCGCCGATTTCGGCGGCCCTTTGGTAGCAAAGTCGAAGAAAGTGTGCACTAATCGCCTGCTTAGCCAGGTGCCGCTCTCCTAGTGCGTGCCGGGAGGCACCGGGGCGCCGGGGGCCTTGGGCGCGCCCGGGGCGGCCGGGGCGCCAGGCGCCGCGGGGGCACCGGGGGCCGCGGGCGCGCCGAGGGCGCCGGGCATGCCGGGCAGGGCCGCGGCGGAGAGCTCGGCGCCGCACTTGACGCACGCCTTGGTGCCCGGGTCGTTCATGACGCCGCACTCGGGGCACTTGATGGGGAGCGAGATCTCGCTGGGTCTGAAGCACATGGGTGGTTCTCCTTCGTGTAGGTGGTTCTCGCCGCGCCGGCGCGCCGGGTCGGCGGCGGCGCGGCCTTATGGCCGGGAGCTAGGCGTCGCCGTCGGGCGGCAGGTCGCGCTCGCCGGCGCGCATGACGTCGGCCGGCGTGAGCCCCAGGTTGTCCAGGAAGTTGTTGAACACCGGCTGCTCGCGCACCGGGCGCGTGGAGGCGGTGCGGCCCATGGGGCCGTAGGAGCTGATGGGCGTGCGCCGCGTCTTGGCCGGCAGCACCTCCAGCACCTCCAGGTCGAAGACGAGGTCCTTGCCCGCCAGCCGGTGGTTGAAGTCCAGGTAGGCGAAGCCGTCCTCCACCTTGAGCACCTTGGCCGGCACCTTCTGGCCGACGGGGCCGAAGAAGCTGATCGTCTCCCCCACCGGCAGCTTGTCGGCATCGGGGATGTAGCGCAGGTCGCGCTTCTGGACGTTGCGCGGGTCGTAGGCCCCGTAGGCGAACTCGGCCGGGATGCGCACCGTGGCCCGCTGGCCGACCTCCATGCTCATCACGGCGTCGTCGATGCCCTTGATGACCTGGCCGCAGTCGGTCTGGAACTCCATGGGGCCGTCGGCCTCGCTGCTGTCGAAGACGGTGCCGTCCTCCAGGTAGCCGGTGTAGGCCACGCGCACGTACTGGTTCTTCCCGATCATGGGTCCTCCTTCTAGCCCCTCACGGCCTTGCCGATGGTGTTGGTCACGCCCGGGCGCAGCTCGAGCGACGCGCCGCAGGCCTCGCACGCCCGGCTCCCCCGGGGGTTCTCGTGCCCGCAGGCGACGCAGCGCGGGACGAGGATGGGCTTGGGCAGCACGCCGCGGCACTGGCCACAGTTCATGCACGCGTAGCCGCACTTGGACACCGCTCTCCTCCTTCCGCGCCCGACCGGCGAAGGGCCGGGTGGCCTGGCCCGATCCCGCCGCCGGCTCGCGGGGCGCCCTGCCGGCGGGAGGGCGCCCCGCGCCTCGTCAGGCGCCTAGCGCACGTAGATGGCCACGTCGCTCTTGCCGGCCTCGGCGGCCTTGCGCGCCAGCTCCTCCACGGTGCCGTACACCATGACGGCGTCCTGGCAGTGGTGCACGCAGCTGGGCAGCTTGCCCGCGGCCACGCGGTCGGCGCACAGGTCGCACAGGTGCGTCGGCATGGGCAGGTAGTTGTACTCCCACACGCCGTCGGTGCACTCGCGCGGGCCGTCCTGCAGAAGCACGATGCCGAAGTCCTGGGGCTCCATGCCGTGCTCCATCTTGCAGGCCGTCACGCAGGCCTTGCAGCCCGAGCAGAACTCGTAGTCGATGAACAGGCCGTACTTTCCCTTTTCCATTCTTAACTGACCTCCTTTGAGAGACCCCGCCGCCGGCTGGGCGTCCGGGCGCCGGCGCGGCGGCGGGAACGGGGTTTCGCGTCTTCGGGGCGGCTACTTGCGCTCGTGGGTCTTCCAGTACTCCTCGATGTCGAAGAATCCCTCGGGCTCGTAGTCCGGCGTCCAGCCGTCGTAGAAGCTCGGCTTGTCGGAGGCATGGGTCTTGCCGTGGGTGTAGCCGGTGGTGCACACCTGGTAGCTGGGCTGATCCTCGGGCGTGTCGTTCTCGGGCGTCACCTTGTAGACGGTGCCCATGGCGCACTTGATGGGGGCGCCGTAGCCGTTGGTGCCGTTCTCGCACTGCGGGATGAGGTTGTTCGGGTTGGAGTCGAACACGCCGAACAGGCTCGGCTCGGCCGGCTCCTGCTCGGGGAACCACCAGCCGTGCTCGGTGGAGATGACGCGCGGGTCGAGCGAGGGGTTCAGGCGGGCGCGCTGCTTCATCTTGCCCATCTGGTTCTCGATCCACACCCAGTCGCCGTCGATGATGCCGTGCTTGGCCGCGGTGTCGGGGTGGATGTCGAACATCGGGTCGGGATGCAGCTGGCGGCTGATGGTCTCGGGCTGGCGCCACTCGGAGTGGAAGAACTCGAAGGAGCGCTTGCCCGTGGTGATGATGTAGGGGTACTTCTCGGCCAGCTCGGGCGTGGCCACGGGGCTCGTCGGCGGCTCCTGGTAGTAGGGCAGCGGGTCGTCGCCGAAGGCCGCGAACAGCGTGCAGTACAGCTCGTAGCGGCCGGTGGGGGTCATGAAGCCCGGGGCGCCGTCGGGGCGCAGGCCGCCGATCTCGTACTTCTTGTAGCGGAACTTGTGGTACCACATGCCGTGGTACTTCTCCTCGACGCGGTCCATGGTCATCTGGGTGCCGTCGGTGTCGAGCACGCCATCGCGCATGAGGCGCCAGTCCATGTACTCGCGGTCGGTCTGCACGAAGTCGGGCCACTTCTCGGGCGCGATGCGATGCCCCAGCTCGATCATGATCTGCTCGTCGGACTTGGCCTCGTAGAAGGGCTTGTCAGAGGCCTTGGTAAGCGTGCGCAGCGGGTCGAACCACACGCGGATGCAGTCGCGCTCGTTGGACATGGCGCAGGGGATGACCAGGTCGGCGAAGGCCACGGCCGTCGGCGTGATGAACAGGTCCTCCACCACGAAGAAGTCGATGGTCTTGAGGGCGCGGTAGAGGCGCGGGGCGTCCTGGCCCATGTTGGCGATGGGGTTGGCAGACTCGATCCAGAGCATCTTCACCGGGTGCGGCTCCTCGGTCTCGATGGCCTGGAGGATGGAGTCGGCCTGGGACGACGCGGTGAAGCCGTACTTCTTGAGCGGGTAGCGGTCGACGCCGAGGCGCTTGGCCACCATGTCGGTGCCCTCGAGCTCCCAGATGCCGGAGTTGTAGCCGAACTCCAGGCTGGCCGCCTGGTCGACGAGCACGTTGCCGCCGGGGATGTCGATGTTGCCGGTGATGCCCACCAGACACGCGATGGCGTGCGCGGTGATGACGCCGATCTTGGCCATGTCGACGGCCAGGCCCCACTGCACGGTAGCCGGCTTGGCCTGGGCGTAGAGGCGCGCCGCGGCGACGATCTGGTCGGCGGGCACCCAGGTGATCTCGGCCACGCGCTCGGGCGTGTACTCCTGCACGCGCTCGGCCAGGGCCTCGAAGCCGTAGGTCCAGTTCTCCACGAACTCATGGTCGTAGAGGTCCTCGTTGATGATGACGTTCATCATGCCGAGGGCCAGCGCCGCGTCGGTGCCGGGGCGCAGGCGCAGCCACATCTCGGAGCGGGCGCCGATCCAGGTGAGCTGCGGGTCGATGGTGATGAGCTTGGTGCCGCGCTTCATGGCCTCGACGATCCAGTGGCCGAGGAAGGCGTCGGAGTTGCACACGACCGGGTTGGTGCCCCAGATGACGGCCACCTCGGGCAGCACGTACTCGGGGTCGTCCTCGTAGCGGCGGGCGCGGAACTGCGAGAAGTCGGCCACCCACTGGTTGCCCATGATGACGTAGCACAGCGCCGTGCGGGGCAGCATGCACGAGTCGCCGGACAGGAAGCACAGCGTCAGGTCGGCGCCGCCGAAGTTGGCGTACTGGTTGTGGGCGATGGCCTGGGACACGTTGCGGCCGGTGCCGATCATGGAAACGATGCACTCCGGGCCGTACTCCTCCTGGATGCGGCGCACGTTCTCGATGATCATGTCGTAGGCCTCGTCCCAGCTGATGCGCTGCCACTTGCCCTCGCCGCGCTCGCCGACGCGCTTGACGGGCCACTTGAGGCGGCGCTCGGAGTTGACCATCTGGGGAAGCTCCAGGCAGCGCATGCACAGGCGGCCGGCCGACAGCGGGCTGTTGGGGTCGCCCTCGGTCTTGACGAGCTTGCCGTCCTCATCGGTGTAGAAGATGATCTGGCAGCCGGAATGGCACCCCGGGCCCGACCACATGGTGGTGCGGGTGGCCGTGAGGTCGCCCTCCTTCCAGCGCACCTGGTCGGGATAGAGGTCCATGTTGTAGGTGTTGTTGTACGGCATGCCGTAGGCGATGCCCTTCTCGCGGACGAAGTCGCCGACCTGCTCGCTGTCGGAGGCCAGCTCACCGCCGGCGATGTTGGCGGTCTTGCCGTCGCTGAAGACCTCCTCCTGGGCGACTTCCTCGGCGCTCAGCTTTTCCTCACTCATACGCTTCTCTCCTTACGAATCTCAGCCGCAAACCGTCGGCTGGCCGGCATCCCGCCGCGCGGGGCCGGACGCTCGCCGGTCATCCCCCCTGTTCCACCGGATCGGGAGAAGGCAGGTAACCCGCCGGTGGGGCGCCTGGGCGCCGTGGATGACCGCTGGACTGCGTCGCCTCGCCCTCGTGCACCCCCTTGCAAGCGAGACGACCGTGAATGGGGCGGGCGGCGGGGGACGACCCCGGGCGGATGGCGCGCAACTTCGCCTCCGCCGGCTTCCCCCGGCGCCTGCCGGAACACCTCGAAGGCTACGCCGCGAAAGGATCGCCGAGAATCGGGCATAGGGTCTGACGAGGCCGCGACCTGGGAGGACAAATCAGGCTCATACCCGGGGGTTGAGTCTTGCGACCTGGGGTTTCACAGGGTGGTGAAGTCGTCCTTCTCGATGAGGTCGTAGAGGTCTTGGCGGGAGTGGATGTCGAGCTTGCGGTAGATGTTGTAGACGTGGGTCTTGGCCGTCGCGCGCGATATGGTGAAGCGGTCCATGACGTACTGGGTGTCGCGCCCGCGGGCCAGGAGGTCGAGGATCTCGCACTGGCGCGGCGAGAGCCCGTAGTGCGCCCCGATGTCGTCGAGGCGCCGACGCAGGTAGGATCCCGCCGGGATGAGCCGCGCGTCGGCATCGTCCGCCGACCCCGGGTCGGGGGCCGCGGACGGCCCCTCCCCCACCGCCGGCTCCGCGGCCCCGACGCCCGCGTCGGCCGGCTCCTCGGACACCCACTCCTCCGGGAAGCTCACCTTGTTGAGCTGCACCTGGATGACGATGGCGTAGAGGAGCACCGCCCCGCAGGCCGCCGGCAGGGGCGGCGCGGGCGCCAGCGCCCCGATGAGGGGCATGGCCAGGGCGCCGACGAACACGCCGCCGGCGAGGTAGGCGGCCTCGCTGAAGCTGTAGAGGGGCGAGAGCTCCTCGAAGCGCACGAGCTCGGCCCCGGCGAGGAAGATGATGAGGACCTGGACGAGGGCCAGGGCGACGAGGTAGCCGCACGCGACGAGCAGCGCCGCGCCGTCGAGCAGGGGCACGAGCAGGTAGCCCACGGCAAGGCTGGCCGAGAGGTAGTCCTTCGACAGCTGCTCGGCGTCGAAGGCGGGCACGAGGGCCGACGCCGCCACGAGGGCGCCGGCGACGAGGAGGGCCGCCCCGAACACCAGCACGGGCGACACGTCCGCGGGCAGGGCCCCCGCGTCGCCGAGCAGAAGCCACAGGCCCCCGTCCGCCCCCAGGATGATGCCGACGGAGAGGTAGTTGAGCTCGCCCAGGCGGCTGTGGCGCCTATCGCGCCGGCGGGCGCGGGACTCGGCGATGCTCACCCGCAGAAGCCGGTCGCGCAGGTCGTTGCGCGCCGCCAGGAGCAGCAGGCACGAGGCGAGCGCGGCCAGGTCGCGCAGGTAGTCCACGCGCGGGGAGTCGGCGGGCAGGAGGCCGGCCGCCACGAGCAGGGCCGCCGCCAGGCTGACGGCGCCGGCCAGGATGAGCCCGAGGCGCGGACGGCCCAGCGTGCAGGCGTGGGACCACCAGAGGAAGACGAGGGCCACCGCCCCGGCGGCCACGAGCGGGACGCCGACGAGCCACGCGTCCGTCTCGAGCAGCAGGGGGCAGAGCACCGTGCCGGCGAAGGCGACGCCGGCCAGGGCCCGCATGCCCGCCGCCGTCGAGAGGTAGCGGGCGAGCGCCCGCAGGCCGACGAGCCACAGCAGCGCGAAGGCCATGAGCAGCACGTCGACGAGGAACCGGTCGCTCACGCCGGCCACGCCCACCACCCGCAGCGGCGCGGTGCCGAGGGTGGCGCAGACCGCGAAGAGGGCCGAGGCCAGGCCAAGCAGGAGAAGCGCCGAGGAGCGGGCGCCGTCCTCCCGGACGGGAACCGTCCGCGCCTCCAGGCCCGCGCGAGGCTCGACGGCCGACCCAGCCGGCTCCCCCATAGGCACCCCCTTGCTCCCACGGACATCTCACGAGGTCATTATCCCCTGCCCCGCCTTCGCTGTTTTTAGAGGATCCTCTAAAAAGTGCCGTACAATGTTCCGGAATGTTCCGATGACACGAGGGAAGCGGCTACGCTTGGCGTAGGCGAAAGACGCCCGGCCGGGGAGAGGAGCGCCATGGACGATCACAGAGCGTATCAGGAAGCGTATTTGTCAGATCATCCACCCGGGCGCAGCATCACGCTCGGCATGCTCCTCGACGCGCTCGAGCCGCTCGGCATCGCCTCGGCGCCCGATCCCGCGAAGGCGCCCGCGACCCTGCGCTGGGTCGCCTGCTCGGAGAGCGCCGACATTCCCGAGGGGGCCGGGAGCGCCCCCTGGGACGTGGCGCCCGAGGAGGTCGCCCACCTCTGCACGCCCGCGGGCTACCTCGTCCTGCGCGCGGCGCGGCCGGACGCCTTCGCCGTCGTCTGCTCCCCCGACGCCGACGCCCGGCTCGACGACCCCCGCTGCGTGGCGCTGCGCACCGAGCGGCCCTCGTCTACGTCTATCTCGTGATCCGCGGGCTCATGGGGCGGATGGCCGCCTGGGAGCAGACCCTCGACGCGCTCGTGCGGGACGGGGCGTCCGTCACCACCGCGCTCGACGTGTCGCGCTCCGTCATCGGCGGCTACCTCTTCGTCGTCGACAAGAACGGCTACGTCATGGGGCAGTCCTCGTACCTGGAGCCGCCCGACGGCTTCCACCAGGCCGTGGCGGCATCGGGCTTCGCCCCCGCCCGGCAGGAGCCCGCGCCGCGCCATCGCCTGGCCGAGGGCGAGGTCGCGGCCGTGGCGGGCCAGGATCCCGGCGACAGGGACCGCCTCGTGGCCCCGCTCCACCACGACCACTCCCTCATCGGCACGCTGAGCATGGCCTGCCCCGCCGAGGGGCCGGGCGCGGGGACGCGGGACTGCCTGCGCGTCCTCGCCCACGCCGTCGAGGCCCTGTGCGGGCGCGTGCTCCCCTCCCTCACAAGCGTCAACATCCCGCGGCTGCGCTTCTTCGACCTGCTGCTCCAGGGGAGCCGCTTCGACCGGATCGTCGCCAAGGGGCAGCTCGAGGAGCTGCGCATCCCGCCCGAGTCGTGGTTCAAGCTCATCCTCGTCGACATCGACGAGGGGGCCGAGCCGGCCAAGGCGTCCCACATCGCCATGGCGTTCATATCCGAGAAGCGCATGCGCTGCCGCTGCTTCCTCCACAACGGCAGCCTGCTCGTCCTCCAGCACGCCGCCCGGGGGCCGGAGCTCTCCCACCTGGCCACCGAGAAGATCCTGTCGTCCCACGACCTGGCGCGCTTCGACGTGGCCTTCGGCGTGTCCGACCCCTTCGGCGACATCGCCTCGCTGCGCTACGCCTACCACGAGGCGCGCATCGCGCTCGACCTGCGCAAGCCCGTGATGGCGCAGCGCGACGTCGAGCAGTCGCCGCGGCGCAAAAGCGGCGCGTTCTTCTTCCACGAGGCCTTCCCCTTCTACCTGGTGGACCCCGAGCCGAAGGACGAGGGGCTCATGCGCTTCATCTTCGACGTGTCGTTTCTGCCCAGCCTGCTGGAGGAGGACGCGACCAAGGGCACCAACGACTTCCGGCTGTTGTGGACGTACCTCCTGAACGAGCGCAACGCCACCAAGACCGCCCAGGCGCTGTTCGTCCACCGCAACACCGTGCTCTACCGCGTCGAGCGCATCCAGGAGCGGTTCCAGATAGACCTGGACGACTCGAACATCCGCGAGAAGCTGCTGCTCGACTACCGCATGCACTTCCTGTCGGCCCAGGGCAGCAGGCCGCTCGTGGACCTGCGCTAGGGCCCGGACGCGCGCAGGGGCCCCGGCGCGCTGCCGGGGCCCCTGCTGCGTCGGGCGGCGCCTGCCGGGTGCGCCTCCCTAGAGGTGGCCGCCCTCCAGGATGCCCTCGGCGTCGTCGGCGGCGATGGCGCCGGCCGAGGCCGCCTGGTCGTCGGCGATCTTGCCGGCGACGCTCGAGCGGACGTTGGGGAACAGGAACAGCGATGCGACGGCCACGGCGCACACGACGCCGACCCCCACGTAGACGCCCTCGTAGTAGACGATGCCGTCGGTGGCGCCGGTGAAGGCGATGGCCAGGGGCGACACCACGTACGACGCGATGAGGAACATGCCGATGTTCTGGAACGTCGCCTGGATGCCGCCGACCACGCCGTAGTGCTCCGGCTTGACGCCGGGGATCAGCGTGGGGAGCATCTTGGTGAACGGCATGACGGCCGCCATGAAGACGGGCAGGATCACCAGGTAGGCGACCCACGTCCACACCCCGTAGGGGATGAAGAACGTCACCGCGAAGGTGATGCCGGTGACGACCAGGCAGATGACGAAGGGCGCGCGCATGTTCTTGAACGCCTTCGCGAACACGACGGGCATGACCATGGAGGCCACGCAGGTGATGACCGTGTTGATGGTGGACAGGTCGCTGGCGATGGGCGCGGCGGCCGGGTCGCCCATGAGGGCGGTGACGGCCGGCACCATGTACGAGCCGTTGATGTTGGTCATGCCGAACACCAGGAAGGCCACGATGCCGATGGCCCAGACGCTGCGGTCCTTGAGCACCTCGCGCATCATCTGGCCGACGGGCTCGACGGCGCAGTGCTCGTCGGGGTGCTTGCGGTAGACCGCGAACCACGCCACCAGGCCCACCACGATGAGCGCGAAGCTGATCCACCACGCCTGGTGGATCTCCGGCAGGTGCGACCCCACGTAGATGGCGAGCGCCGCGCCGCCGGACATGCCGGCGGTGTAGACGCCCATGGCGAACGAGTTGGCCGTCCCCGGGAACCACATGCGCAGAAGCTTGGCGGAGTTCGCGTTGAGCGCGGCCACGCCGGTGCCCATGAAGAAGCTCGCGACGAACAGCGTCCAGTAGTCGACCGCGAAGCAGCGCCCGAGCGCGCCGAGGGCGGCTATGACGAAGGCCACGAGGAACACCTTCCCCAGGCCGATGCGGTCGGCCAGCACGCCGCCGGCGATGCACAGCAGCACGCCCGAGAAGTACGGGATGGACATGATCATGGAGAACGCCATGGGCTCGCACTGGTACTCCTGCATGACGAGCAGGGCGGCGCCTCCGGGAATGATGAACGCGAACTGAAGCGATACGAGCAGCACCGTCATGCCGGCGAGGATAGCCCAACGCCAGGGCAGCAGCTTCTCTTCCTGCAACTTCATCCCCTCCTTTACGAGGATCGGTTAGAGTAGGCGAGCCCCCGCGCCCACCGCCGCCGCGGGCGGCGCGGCGGGCGCGGGGGCCAGGGCGCGGGCTACTTCGCGCCGTCGGCCTCGCGGGCGGCGGCGATGCCCTCGCGGGACGTCCGGCCCAGCTTGATGCTGAAGACGATGGCGCAGACCAGGCCCACCGCCGACACGACGGCCGGGGGCACGCCGAGCATGAACCAGTCGACGCCGGCCTCGATCATGGCGCCCATGACGGGAGCCGCCGGGATGCCGCCGCCGTTGGAGGCGATAGCGCAGATGCCGAACGCCGCGGCGATGACCGCTGGGCTCTTGGACACCCACTGGACGTTGGTGAAGATGGCCGGCATGACCATGTTCACGGCCAGGCCGAAGAAGAACATCGAGCAGATGGCCAGGGTCACCGTGCTGAACGCGAAGGCGGCCAGGCACGCGGCGACGGTGAGCACGAAGATGGCCACGAGCACCTTGGTGTGGTCGCTCACCTTGTTGAGGATGAAGCCGATGATGAGGCCCGCGGCGATGCCGATGATGTTGAGGATGCCGTTCCAGCTCTGGGCCGCGGCGGGATCCATCCCCACGGCCGCCTGCAGGTAGGCGACGACCTCGCTGGTGTAGCACGAGAACGAGAAGGCGAAGCAGAGCACCATGACGAAGCACAGCCACACGTAGCCGTTCTTGAACGCGTCGGAGATCTTCACGTTGTCGGAGCCGGCCACAGCCGCCATGAGCTCGGCCTTGGGGACGCGCACGCCCACGATGACCAGGACGAGGGCCACGGCTGCGAAGGCGATGCCGAACCAGAACAGCGGATGCCAGTCGAGGTTAGGGCCGCCCGTCAGGAAGTTCACCCCCTCGCCCGGCACCATCAGAAACGGGGCGAGGAAGTTGATCAGCACGCCGCCGAGGGCGATCCACATGGTCCAGATGGCGTTGGGCATGCCGCGCTTGGTGGGGTCGCTGAACAGGATGGTGACGAACGTCGGGCCCGCCGTGGCGATGAGGCCGTTGGCGAAGCCGAAGATGAAGCGGCCGACGAAGGCGATGGTGATGTCGGCGGTCATGACCACCATGACGTCCGAGACGAGGATGCACGCCAGGGCGATGATGATCATGTTCTTCGGGCCGATCTTCGACTGGATGGTGGCCGTGAAGAGCGCCAGGATGGTGCCGGCCACGGAGTTCCAGGACATCAGCCAGCCGGCGCCGACCATGTCGCCGCCGAACGTGTCGGCGACGTAGATCATCGCCGTCGGGATGGCCATGAGGGATATCGAGTACGCGATGCCCGCGATGAGGACGATGAGGAACGTCCCCCAGGAGGCACCGGCGCTTCTCTCTTGCGTCATATGCGCTTTCCTTTCGATGGAGTGGTTGCTTGGAAACGGGCCGATTCCCTACCGAGGACCGTCAGATGAGCGCCCGCGCGCCAGCGGGCGCACCGGGCCGAGCCGGGCCCTGGCGGCGATGGCGCGAGTTGGAGCTGCGATGGATGAGCCCGCGATGCGGGCGATGAGGGCGCAGGGCAGCACGGCGGCCGCGATGCGGGCGGTGACGATGAGGCGTGCCCGCCGATGCGGCGGACGGAGGCTGCTCTTCCATTGGGCGGTCCCCCCTAGAGAATCAGCGTCGGCAGCGCGGCTCCGGCCGATAGTTGCGGGTCGGACGGGCCTGCTGCGCGTGGACGTGTTCTCCGCGGACGTATCCCCTGCCTTGCGAAGCACCCCCATTATAGGAAGGGGCGGCGGCCCCTCCCATACGTGACTATCTCCATGTTTTCCCGCGGCCGCTTGGAAGATGCTCCAAGGGGGCGCCTCCGGCGCCGGCAAGCGGTCGTCTGGCGGGGTTGTGCGGAAGCTGTTCGTTTAGGCGATGTTCCTTGACGCGTGGGGGTAAACCCGCTGATAATCAGCGGGTTAGGAACTAAATCCATCCCTTAGGCAGAAAGAAGAAACGCTTACATGGAAACCTCTCAGTTCCGCGGCGTCATCCCCCCCGTCGTCATCCCCCTGACCGAGAAGAAGTCCCTCGACCTGGAGGCCTTCGATCGCTCCATCAACCGCATGATCGACGCGGGCGTGGACGGCCTGTTCTTCCTCGGCTCCAGCGGCGAGGTGGCGTTCCTCACCGACGCCCAGCGCTACCACGTGCTGCAGGAGGCCGTGGCCATCGTCAACGGCCGGGTGCCCGTGCTCGCCGGCATCATCGACATGGAGACGATGCGCGTCATCGACCAGGCCAAGCGCGCCGCCGGGTTCGGCGTGGACGCGCTGGTGGCCACCGCGCCCTTCTACGCGCTGGGCGGCCCGAAGGAGACCGAGCGCCACTTCCGCGCCATCCGCGAGTACACCGACCTGCCGCTGTTCGCCTATGACCTGCCCGTGTGCGTCCACACCAAGCTCGACCCGGACATGCTCGTGCGCCTGGGCGAGGACGGCGTGCTCCAGGGCGTCAAGGACTCCTCCGGCGACGACGTGAGCTTCCGCTGGCTCGTGCTCGAGAACGAGGACGCCGGCCACCCGCTGCAGCTGCTCACCGGCCACGAGGTCGTGGTCGACGGGGCCTACCTGGGCGGCGCCGACGGCAGCGTGCCGGGCCTGGCCAACCTCGACCCGGCGGCCTACGTGGCCCAGTGGAAGGCGGCCCAGGCCGGCGACTGGGAGAAGGCCAAGGAGATCCAGGACCACCTGGCGCGCCTCATGTTCGTCACCCGCCGCGTGAAGGCCACGGTCGGCTTCGGCGCCGGCGTGGGCGCCTTCAAGACGGCCCTGTGGCAGATGGGCGTCTTCAACACCAACCAGATGCGCGAGCCCGTCCAGCCGCTCGAGGGCGAGGACGTGGAGGCCATCGTCGCCATCCTCAAGAAGGAGGGCATGCTCGACCCGGACGCCCCCGTCCGCGCCTAGCGGCCCGGCCATAGGCAACCCGCGAACCGAAGGAGGGACTTTGACCGCTGACAACACCGCGAGGCTGATCGAGGCGCGCGCCTGGATCCGCGATCAGCTGGACACCTGCACGGCCTTCTGGCTCGAGCACGGCATGGACCCCGTCAACGGCGGCGTCTACACGTGCCTCGACCGCACCGGCGCCGTCTACTCCACCGACAAGAGCGTGTGGATGCAGGGCCGCTGCGCCTGGACGTTCTCGTACCTGTGCCACCTCTACGGCACGCGCCCCGAGTGGCTCGAGGCCGCCAAGAGCTGCCTCGACTTCCTCGAGGACCACTGCATCAACCACGAGGCGGGCGGGCGCCTGTACTTCACGGTGACCGCCGAGGGCGCGCCGCTGCGCCAGCGCCGCTACTGCTTCTCGGAGGGCTTCTACTGCATCGCCAACGCCGAGTACTACGGCGTCACCGGCGAGGAGGAGCACCTGGCCCGGGCGCGCCGCGCCTACCAGCTGGTCTACGACCTGAACAACGGCCTCATCGAGGACCCGACGGGGCTGGGCCCCAAGACCATCGCCGAGACCCGTGCGGGCCGCGCCCTGGGCGACCCGATGATCTTCCTCAACATCATCGGCATCATGCGCCGCGTCGACCCGGCCAACGCCGAGGAGTACGACCGCCACGCCCGCGAGTGCACCGACCGCATCGTGAACGAGCACTACCGCCCCGAGCTGGGCTGCACGCTGGAGAGCGTCAACCTCGACGGCGAGCCGGAGCTGTGGTACACCGCCGGGCGCGTGGTGAATCCGGGCCACGACATCGAGTGCAGCTGGTTCATGATGGACGAGGCCAACTACCGCGGCGACGCCGAGCTGCACGCCACCGCCGAGGCCATCTTCCGCCTGGCCATCGAGGCCGGCTGGGACGAGGAGTTCGGCGGGCTTCTGTATTTCATCGACGCCAAGGGCCTGCCGCCCGAGGCTTACGAGCACGACATGAAGCTGTGGTGGCCCCACAATGAGATCATGATCGCGTCGTCCAAGGCCTACCGCGACACCGGCGACGCGTACTACCTCGACTGGTTCTTCCGCACCCTGGACTACTGCAAGGAGCACTTCGCCGACCCCGAGTACGGCGAGTGGTACGGCTACCTGCGCCGCGACGGCAGGCCCACCATGCCGCCCACGAAGGGGTCGACCTTCAAGGGGCCCTTCCACGTGCCCCGCGCGCTGTGCATGACCGAGCGTATCCTCACCGAGATCATAGGAGACTAGACCATGAACTACCTGGGCATCGACTGCGACATCAAGAACGTCCCCGTCCTGGACAAGGACTTCATCCCCTTCGGCGTGTGGATGCGCGAGTACCTGAAGGGCGCCACCCAGCCCATCGCCGTGGCCGTCGAGCGTGAGGACGGGCTCATCTCCGTGCGCGAGAGCTTCATCCGCGGCGGCGAGTTCGCCGAGGCCGACCTGCGCTACGTCGAGCGCCTCATGAAGTTCGAGCTGTGGTCCATCGGCGGCTTCCGCGTGTACCTGCGCGGCTGCGACGACATCGCCGCCAAGCTGGCCGCGATGTACTCCCCCTCCGGCGAGCGCCACTTCGACTACGAGTTCGTCGGCGACGTCTACGAGAAGCCGCTCGAGGTCATCGCCGTGGACGAGGCCCACTTCCCCGCCGCCAACGAGGCCGCGAAGAAGATCGGCGGCCACATGGAGGGCTGCCGCATCGGCTTCGACGCCGGCGGGTCGGACCGCAAGGTGTCGGCCGTCATCGACGGTGAGGCCGTCTACTCCGAGGAGGTCGTCTGGTTCCCCAAGGTGACCGAGGACCCGGAGTACCACTTCAACGAGATCGTGACCGCCTTCAAGACGGCCGCGTCGAAGATGCCGCGCGTGGACGCCATCGGCGTGTCCTCGGCGGGCACCTTCGTGGGCAACTCCCCCATGGTGGCCTCGCTGTTCATCAAGGTGCCGCGCGAGCGCCGCGAGGAGGTCAAGTCCATCTACGACCGCGCCGGCCTCGAGATCGGCGACGTGCCGCTGGTGGTGGCCAACGACGGCGACGTGACGGCGCTGGCGGGCTTCATGTCCACCGGCGAGGGCTCCATCCTCGGCATCGCCATGGGCACGTCGGAGGCCGTGGGCTACGTCAACGCCGAGGGCAACGTGCTCGGCTGGATCAACGAGCTGGCCTTCGCGCCCGTGGATCTGTCGCCTGAGGCCATGCAGGACGAGTGGTCGACCGACTTCGGCGTGGGCTGCAAGTACTTCAGCCAGGACGCCGTCATCAAGCTGGCGCCGGCCGCCAACATCATCCTCGACCCGGAGCTCTCGCCCGCCGAGAAGCTCAAGGTGGTCCAGGGCCTGGCCAACGAGGGCGACGAGGGCGCGCTCGACATCTACCGCTCCATCGGCTGTTACCTGGCCCACACCCTCGTGCTCTACAGCGCGTTCTACGAGATCAAGACGCTGCTCGTGCTCGGCCGCGTGGCCTCGGGCAAGGGCGGCGACCTGCTCATCAGCGAGTGCAACCGCATCCTGGCCGAGGAGTACCCGGAGCTGGCCGCCCAGATCACGGTGACTCTGCCGGACGAGAAGATGCGCCGCGTCGGCCAGTCCGTCGCCGCCGCCAGCCTGCCCGAGGTGAGGTAGGGCGTCCTGCGCACACCACGCGCACGCCGTGCCGCACGCGCCGCCACCGCACGCGCAAAAGGGAGGGCCCCCGAAAGGGGGCCCTCCCTTTTTTGCGATGGGTTTGACGCCGAGCCTTGCGCCCCTCCCCTACAGGGCGCGGCCTCGGAGGATGACCTGGCGCAGCTCGAGGGTGTCCCGGTCGAGCAGGACGACGTTGCCCACGGCGCCGGGCTCAAGCGTGCCGTAGCGGCCTTCCAGGCCGATGGCGCGGGCCGGGTTGGCCGTGGCGGCCTTGACGGCGCTCGCCAGCGGGATGCCCATGTCGTGCACGGCCACGTAGAGGCAGCGCATGAGGTCGCTCACCGAGCCGGCCAGCGCGCCGTTGTCGATGCGCGCCTCGTACCCGGTCACCGTCACGTCCTGGCCGCCGAGGTCGTAGACGCCCTCGGGCATGCCGGCGGCGCGCAGCGTGTCGCTCACGAGCACCATGCGCTCGTCGCCCATCATGTTGAAGGCCAGGCGCACCATGGCCGGGTGGATGTGGACACCGTCGGCGATGATCTCGGCCGTCACGTCATCGCGCTCGGCGGCGGCGGGGATGGGGCCGGGGTTGCGGTGCTGCATGCCGGGCATGGCGTTGTAGAGGTGCGTGAGATGCCGTGCGCCCGTCGCGAAGGCGCGGGCGGCCGTGTCGTAGTCGGCCGTGGTGTGGGCGATGGAGATGCGCACCTCGTGGGCGAGCGCCGCGATGAAGGCGTCGGCGCCCGGCTCCTCCGGGGCGATGTCCACCAGCTTGAACAGGCCGCCGGCGGCCTCCTGCAGGCGGCGGAACTCGTCCACGCTGGGGTTGCGCACGTGCTGGGGGTTCTGGGCGCCCACCTTGCCGGGCGAGATGTAGGGGCCCTCCATGTTGATGCCCACCAGGTCGGCCTCGTCGGCCGCCGGCTCGTAGTCGCGGGCGGCGCGGGCGGCGCGCGTCAGCACGTCCTCGGGCAGCGTCATGGTGGCGGGGCAGATGGCGGTCACGCCGCGCGACGCCTCGTAGGCGCCCATGCGGTGCAGCCCGTCGAGGTCGCCGTCGCTGATGTCGGCGCCGGCGCTGCCGTGGAAGTGGATGTCCACCAGGCCGGGGATGGCGTAGCACCCCGTCGCGTCGATCGCCTCGCCGTCAGCCTGGGCCTCGTCGGCCACGATGGAGCCGGCGCCCAGGTACACGTCGCGGGCCGTGAAGCGGCCGCCGTCGAACACCTCGCCGCCGCGGACGGCGCCTATCTTCGTCAGTTCCATGCTCGTATCCTCCTTGGTATCGAGGGGCGCCCTGCCCGGCCGCGCAAGCCGCGGGCCGGGCAGGGCGCCGGGTAAGCCTTAGGCCAGATGCGCGCGGCAGCGGGCGCCGGCGGCGGCGTCGCACACCACGGTGACGGCCGGATGCAGCTGCAGCGCCGAGGCGGGCACCTCGGGCACCACGGGCCCGAACAGGCACTTCTCCAGGATCTCGGCCTTGTCCTCGCCGCTGACCACCATGAGGATGCGGCGCGCCTTCATGATGGTGCCGATGCCCATGGTGTAGGCCTCGCGCGGCACCTCGTCGATGGAGTCGAACAGGCGGCTGTTGGCCTGGATGGTGGACTCGGTCAGCTGGACGCAGTGGGTGGCCACCGGGAAGCTCGCGGCCGGCTCGTTGAAGCCGATGTGCCCGTTGTGGCCCAGGCCCAGCAGCTGGATGTCGATGCCGCCGGCGGCCTCGATGGCCTCCTCGTAGGCGGCGCAGGCCGCGTCGGCGTCGGGGTCGAAGCCGTCGGGCACGTGGGTGCGGGCCGGGTCGATGTCCACGTGGTCGAACAGGTTGTCGGCCATGAAGTAGTGGTAGCTCTGGTCGTGGTCGTGGGCCAGGCCGCGGTACTCGTCCAGGTTGAAGGTGGTCACGTCGGCGAAGCTCACCTTGCCCGCCGCGCAGTCGGCCACGAGGTCGGCATACAGGCCGATGGGGGTCGATCCGGTGGCCAGGCCCAGCACGCAGGCGGCGTCATCGGCGATGACGGCCTCGATCTGGTCGGCCGCGACGCGGCTCATGTCCTCATAGGTGTCGACGATCACAAGATCCATGGGTTGTCTTCCTTCCCGGTCGGAGATTTCGCGCTGTCTATCTTAGCGGTTCACAGGCCCGCGGGCTAGAAGAGAAGGACGCCGCGCAGCACCACGTGGGAGAGCCCGCCCGAGGCGTCGACCACCCGCAGGTCGGCCGGCGCGCCCTCGGCCACGACGGCGGCCGGCACGCAGCAGCCATAGGCCGCCTCGTCCAGCGCGGGCACGCGTCCGAGCGCCGCGGCGGCCAGGGCCGCGAGGGGGCCGTCGGCCTCGGCGGGGTCGGGCACGAGCAGCGTCGTGACGCCCCTCAGGGCCGCGTCGCGGGCGGCAGCCGCCAGACGGCCGTCCCACTCTCCCGCGGGCCACAGCGCCGCCTCAGCGGGGCTCAGGGGCTCCACGGCGCCCGGCTCCACGGCGCAGCCGGCCGCGGAGAGCACGTCGTCATCGAAGATGGGCGGCTCGCAGGCCAGCTCGTCGCCGTCGTCGACGAGCGCCGGGGGCGCCGCCTCGGGCGGCAGGCCGCCGCCGTCATCAGGGCGCGCCACCACCTCCTCGATGAGCGCGCCGTCCAGCTGGATGTCGGCGCGCACCGGCGCGCCGTCGACCACGACCGTTCCACCCGCGATGAGCATAGGGCCCCTTCCGCCGTTTCCGCAGACACCCCATCCTATCCCGCCCCCGTGTGCAAAGGCGCCTGCGCGGGCGTTTCTTTGGGCAACTGTTGACAGGCCCCGCCCCAGGCCGCGCGACGCGCGACGAACGGCGTCAGCGGCCCAAGAGCCAGTCGAGGGCGTTCATCCTGACGATGCCGTCATAGGTAGCCGGCGGCAGCGCGTCCAGGGTGAGCAGCACCTTCGGGAAATGGTCGTCGATCATCCTCAGCGGGCGCAACTCCCGCTCGAGGGTGGCCTCGTCGAGCACGGAGGCAGCCACCTGATAGTAGGTGGTACCCGTCCGGCCCCTGGCCACGAAGTCGACCTCGTAGGGACCCACCTTCCCCACGCGCACCTCCAGCCCGCGTCGCAGCAACTCCAGGAAGACCACGTTCTCCAGCTCGCGTCCGTAGTCCCCGACCTCGGATCCGAGGAGAATGCGACGCAGCGCCAGGTCGACGCCGTAGTACTTCGCACCTCCACGCAGCAGCTGCTTGCCCTTGACGTTCAGACGCGGAACCCGGTAGACGAGGTAGCTCTCCACCAACGCGCTCAGGTAGCGTTCCACCGTCTTGTAGTCCGTCTTCCGCCCGGCCGCCGTCAGGCCGCCGGCGATGCCGTTCGAAGTGAGCTCGTTGCCGATGTTGTCGTACACGTAGTCCGTCACGCTCCTCAGGAGCAGGGGGTCGCGGAACTCGCGGCGATCCATGATGTCCTTCACCAAGACGGAGTCGTAGATGCCCTGAAGGTAGTTCCGGTGAACCCCCGGCCGGCCCTCCAATTCCACGGCATAGGGAAACGACCCCACTGAGAGGTAACGGCCGTAGAGCTCCGCCGGCGAGCTCCCGCCGCCCGCCGCCTCCGCGAACTCGGCGAGGGACAGCGGCAGCATGGCCACCTCGACGTAGCGGCCCGAGAGCAGCGTCGCCAGAGTGCCCGACAGCAGGCTCGAGTTCGAGCCGGTCAGGTAGAGGTCGACCCCCTCGCGGATGTAGAGGCTGTCGGCCACGCGGGGGAAATCCGCGACGTTCTGCACCTCATCGAGGAACACGTAGGTGAGCTCGTCGGGGACGAGGCGCGACGTCACGTAGTCGTGAAGCGCCTCCGGGTCGCGTAGCGCCTTGAAATCCATGTCCTCGAAGTTGATGCTCACGATCCTCTCCGGAGCGACTCCCTCGTCCCGAAGGCGTGCCTGGAACAACTCGAGAAGAGTCGACTTCCCGCATCGGCGCACGCCGCTTATCACCTTGATGACCTGCGTGCCCCGGGCCTCCTCGAGGAAGTCGAGATACTCACGCCGCGGTATGAGGTCCATAGCAAGCCTTCTTTCTGGGATCGTAAGCCCATTACATACAAAAATGAAATACTTATAGGATTATATTCCTATTCTCATTCTCTGGAGCTTGAAATGGAAACAGACGGGAGATCGGGCCGAAAGCCGTGCGCAGGGCTAGGTCCAGAACTGGACCATCTCGATGACGTCCTGGAAGGCCCAGGGGTAGATGTCGGAGTACCAGCCGGTCTCAGGGACGAAGCAGAGCAGGCCGCTGTAGAGCACCGAGAGGGCCACCAGCACGATGAGCACCTTCATGAGCAGATCGCGTGCGACGGTGCCGGGCGCCAGGTTCTCGTTGGCGATGAACAGCAGGAGCACCGTGGCGGCCAGGAACATGAAGCTGAAGTCGGCGAAGTAGCGCTGGAGGATGCCGGCCATCTCCGCGTCGAGCAGCGCCACCACGACGCCCGACGCCAGGAGCACCACGATGACGCCCCAGATGGTGCGCGTGGCCCGCTGCCGGTAGCGCAGGGCCAGGATGCGCCGCGAGAACGCGAGCACCCACAGCACCGGCAGGCACGCCAGGATGCCGCCGAAGGTGACCTCGCGGATGGTCTGCCCGAGGTAGGTGGTGGCGAAGGGCTCGGGCTGGATGAACGGGAAGACGCCCGTCACGCAGGGCGGCTGCAGGAAGTAGGCGAAGAAGGCCGGCGCCAGGCGCCCGACGTTCATGCCGCGCTTGGTCATGTCGTTGACCGTCAGGTTGTAGTTGGCGCCGAAGTCGGTGGGCGACCCGAAGCGCGCGTAGTTGTAGCCCATGATGCCCGCCGCCACGACGAGGTAGGGCGCCACCAGGCAGGCGAACTCCCGGGCGCCGGCGGGACTGAACAGCCGCCGCTGGGTGATGTAGGTGCGCCAGAACAGGGGGAACGCCAGCAGCGACAGCACGAGCAGCTGCGGGCGGCACCCGGCCACGAGCGCCATGCACAGCGACCCGCCGAGGTACCACGCGCAGGCGTGACGCGACAGCCGCCCCCGCATCCAGCAGTACAGGCCCCACACCGAGAACGCGAGCCCGCACATGATGGGCAGCGAGTAGAACGTGGGGAACTTCACCAAATACAGGATGCCGCTGCAGAACACGAGCGGCACCTGCAGCAGCAGGTAGAGACCGAGCGAGACGGACTTGAAGTGGTAGCGCGCGAAGCGGTCGAGCAGCGCCGAGCACCCCAGCACGAAGGCGAGCGCCGCGATGAGCACGCCGATGGCCGTGGGGAAGCTCAGCCCCGTCAGCAGGTAGAACGGCAGGTAGAACAGCAGCACCGGCACCACGCCGAAGTAGACGTAGTAGTGGCCGTCGTGGTAGGCGACGTCGAAGAGGTAAGGCTCGCCGGTCTCCTTCTGCGCCTCGTCGCGCGCCCCCTTGTCGTAGGGGTCGTCCATGGCCTTGAGCCAGTCGGGCGGCTCCTCGTCGAGGTAGAGCTGCCCCTTGGCCATGGCGCGCGCCAGCTCGGCGTACTGCTGGGCGTTCTCGCCGCCGGTCTCGTAGACGTTGACGATGCTCTTGCCGTCCCACGACCCGTAGTTGTACGACGACGTGGCGACGCCCACCAGGTTCGACCCGTAGAACAGAAACGAGCTCACGAGCGCCAGCTCCACCGCCACCGCCACGACGATGCCGGCCTTCGACCGGCGCGGGTTCTCGACGATGTTGATGCGGTAGATGCCCGAGCGCGGCCGGAACAGGTACACGAGCGCCAGGATGCCCGCCGTCCAGGCGAAGCGGGTCACGTTGAAGTCGAAGGGGTGGTGCGCGTTGAGCGACACCGTCCACAGCTTGATGGGGTAGCGGGTATCCTCCCCCACCACCTCGATGCGCAGGTTGTCCACGTAGCCGGCCGTGTTGAGGTTGAGGTACTCGCTCTGGGTGGACATGGTGGACACGTCGGTCACGGGCACGCCCACCGTGTACTCGGTGGAGTCGAAGTAGGTCTGGTGGGCCTCGTCGGTGAACTGCACCTTGATCTGCAGGTTCTGGGCCGGCTGGTCGGAGTCGAAGTCGATGCGGATGTTGTGGACCTCGGTGTTGAGGTCCGAGAACTCCATGACGTGGTCGACCGTGGTCAGGCGGAAGAGGTCGTCATCCTTGTCGTAGGGCAGCGTGATGCGGCTCTTCAGGTTGATGGGGTGGTAGCCGGCCGAGGCGAAGTAGTTGAAGTTGAAGACGAACACCTCGAGCAGAAGCGCCACCGCCACGATCACCGCCGCCACGCGCAGGGCGTGAGCGAGGGAGCGGCCGTGCGCGTCGCGCACCCGTCCGCAGGCGTAGGCGATGTTGTTCCTGAGCGTCGGCATAAGGGGGATTATAGCGGACGGGCGCCCCGCCGGGCGCCGGCGCGCCCCCAACGCAAGGGCGCCCCTGCCGGATGGCAGGGGCGCCCTCGAGATCCTTATGCCAGGCGGGCCCTAGGCCAGGGCCTCCTTGACGTCGGCGTACACCACGTCGGGGTCGCGGTCGCCATCGATGGTGACCAGGAGCTCGCAGCCGCGGTAGTAGTCGATCAGCGGGCTCGTGGACTTCTCGTACACGTCGAGGCGGTTGCGCACGGTGGCCTCGTTGTCGTCGTCGCGCTGGTACATCTCGCCGCCGCACTTGGGGCACTTCTCGTCGGCGACGGTGCCGATGTGGCCGCAGTCGCGGCACATGCGGCGCGAGCACAGGCGGCCGACGATGACCTCGGGGTCGACGTCGATCAGCAGGGCCGCGTCGAGCGGGCGCTCCAGCTTGCCGAGCTCGGCGTCGAGCGCCACGGCCTGGGCCGAGGTGCGCGGGAAGCCGTCCAGGATGAAGCCGGCCTCGGTGTCGGGCTCCTGCAGGCGCTCGGTCACCAGGCCGATGATGACGTCATCGGGCACCAGGTCGCCGGCGTCCATGTAGGTCTTGGCCTTCAGGCCCAGGTCGGTGCCGGCGGCCACGGCGGCGCGCAGCATGTCGCCCGTGGAGATGTGCGGCAGGTGGTACTCCTCGATGAGCTTGGCCGCCTGCGTGCCCTTGCCGGCGCCCGGGGCGCCCAGAAGAACGATGTTCATTTCCGATCCCTCTCTCTCCTGCGTGAGACGCTTACTTGAAGAACCCGTCGTAGTTGTGCATCTTCAGCTGGGACTCGATCTTGCTCATGGTGTCGAGGGCCACGCCGATCATGATGAGAATGGACGTGCCGCCGAACGCCTGGATGAGCTGGTTGCCGGTGAAGAAGAAGATGATCGTCGGCACCACGGCGATGCAGGCGATGAACAGGCCGCCCGGCAGCGTCACGCGGTTGATCACGTTCTTGATGTAGGTCACCGTCGCCGTGCCCGGGCGCACGCCCGGGATGAAGCCGCCCTGCTTGCGGATGTTGTCCGCCGTCTCCTCCGGGTTGAACACCATGGAGGTGTAGAAGTAGGCGAAGAACACGATGAGCAGGATGGTGAGGATCCAGTTGATCCAGCCGGTGGACACCGCGTCGGCGAAGCCCGTGAGCCAGTCGACGTTGAAGATGGCGGCCAGCTGGGCCGGGAAGTAGATGATGCAGCTCGCGAAGATGATCGGGATGACGCCCGCGGCGTTCACCTTCAGCGGGATGTAGGTGGACTGGCCGCCCATCATCTTACGACCCTGCACGCGCTTGGCGTAGTTCACCGGGATGCGGCGCTGGGCGCGCTCGACGAAGATGATCAGCGGGATGCAGACCAGCACCACGGCCACGATGAGGATGGTGAGCGCGATGCCCATGCCCAGGTCGGCCGTGAGGTTCACGGACGAGAAGATGGCGGAGGGCACGCGGGACACGATGCTCACGAAGATGATGAGCGACATGCCGTTGCCGATGCCGCGCTGGGTGATGAGCTCGCCCATCCACATGATGAAGGCGGTGCCCGCGACCAGCGTGAACACGATGATGACGTCGGTCAGCAGCTCGGGCACCTCAGTGCTGAAGACCACGCCGTAGGCGGGGGACTTGAACAGCAGGAGGTAGCCGATGGCGTTGATGAGGCCCAGGCCCAGCGTCAGGTAGCGGGTGACCTGGGTGATCTTGCGACGGCCGGCGTCGCCCTCGCGGGCCCAGCGGCCCACGGCGGGGATGACGCCCTGCATCAGCTGCATGATGATGGACGCGGTGATGTAGGGCATGATGCCCAGGGAGAACACCGAGAAGTTCGAGAGGGCGCCGCCCGTGAACAGGTCGAGCATCGTCATGGCCACTCCGGTGTCGGAGAAGGCGGTGGCGAACTCGTGGAACGGGATGCCCGGCACCGGCACGTAGGCGCCGAAGCGGTACAGCGCCAGGATGGCCAGCGTGAACAGGATCTTCTTGCGGAGCTCCGGAACCTTCAGCGCGTCAAGGATTGAGCTTAGCAAGGCTCCTCGACCTTTCCTCCGGCCGCCTCGATCTTGGCCTTGGCGGAGGCGGACACCTTGTCGACCTTGACCGTGAGGGCCTTGGTCAGCTCACCGTCGCCGAGCACCTTCACCAGGGCGTCGGCGTGCTTGATGATACCCTTGGCCTTGAGGGACTCGCCGTCGACCACGTCGCCGGCCTCGAACTTCTCCTCGAGGCGCTTGACGTTGACGGGCAGGTACTCCACGCGGTTGATGTTGCGGAAGCCGGGCAGCTTCGGCAGACGACGGGCGAGCGGGGTCTGGCCGCCCTCGAAGCCGGCGCCCTTGCCGCCGCCGGCGCGGGACTTCTGGCCGTTCAGGCCGCGACCGGCCGTCTTGCCGGTGCCGGACGCGCCGCCGCGGCCGACGCGCTTGCGGGCCTTGGTCGAGCCCTCAGCGGGGATGAGATCCTTGAGTTCCATGAAACATTCTCCTTCGTTTCGCTTCCGGGCGGTCCTCCCCGCCCGGCGCCGGCAGCTCGCCGCCGGCAAACTTCCATTTATCATGGCAACGGCGCGCCCGCCAAGACGGGCACGCCGGTTGTCAATTATATCCTAGGCAGGTGCTCTTTCGGGCAGCGAAGCCTAGATCTCCTCGACGGTGATGAGGTGCTTCACCTTGAAGAGCATGCCGCGGACGGACTCGTTGTCCACCTGGTCCACGGTGCGGCCGATCTTGCCGAGGCCGAGCGCCTTGAGGGTCTTGCCCTGGTCGGCGGGACGGCCCACCGCGCTCTTCACCTGAGTGACGCGCAGGGTCTTCTTAACGTCTGCCATGGGAGCTACTCCTTCCAGCCGAAGATCTCGGCCACCGACAGGTCGCGGCGGGCGGCGACCTCCTGCGGGGTCTCGAGGTTCTTCAGGCCCTCGGCCGCGGCCTTGACGATGTTCATGGCGTTGGAGGTGCCGAGCGACTTGGTGATGACGTCCTGGACGCCGGCGAGCTCCATGATGGCGCGCACCGGGCCGCCGGCCATGACGCCGGTGCCGGGGACGGCCGGCTTGATGAGCACGCGGCCGGCACCGTACTCGCCGAGGATCTCGTGCGGGACGGTCTTCTCGGGGGTGAGGGCCACCGTGAACATGTTCTTCTTCGCGTCCTCGACGCCCTTCTTGATGGCGGTGGGAACCTCCTGGGACTTGCCCATGCCCACGCCGACGCGGCCGTTGCCGTCGCCGACGACCACGAGCGCGGTCAGGGCGAAGCGGCGGCCGCCCTTGACGACCTTCGACACGCGGTTGATGTAGACGACGCGCTCCTGGAGCTCAGGGACGGCGCTCTCCTGCTGTCTGTTGTTACGAGCCATAAGCTATAACCCCTTCTAGAATTTCAGACCCGCTTCACGGGCGGCGTCGGCCAGGGCCTTCACGCGTCCGTGGTACAGGTGGCCGCCACGGTCGAACACGACTTCCGTCACGCCGGCTTCCAGTGCCTTCTTGCCGATGATGCCGCCGAGGACGGCAGCGCCCTCGACGGTGGCGCCGCTCACGTCGGCCGCCTTGAAGTCAGGGCCGAGCGTGGAGGCCGCGCAGAGGGTGCGATGGGCCACGTCGTCGATCACCTGAGCGTAGATGTTGTTGTTGCTGCGGGTGACGCAGAGGCGGGGCCGCGTGGGGGTGCCGGAGATCTTGCCGCGCACACGGCGGTGGCGACGGCGCAGCCCGGCCTGCTTTTTCTGAAGCTTATCCATGATTATCCCTTCAATCAGATGCCGAAATGCGCTTAGTCCTTGCCGGCCTTGCCGACCTTGCGGCGGACATGCTCGCCCTCGTAGCGAATGCCCTTGCCCTTGTAGGGCTCCGGCTTGCGCCACTTGCGGATGTTGGCGGCAACCTGGCCGACCTGCTCCTTGGAGGGGCCGGTCACGATGATCTCGGTCTGGCTGGGCACCTCGAAGGTGATGCCCTCGGGGGCCTCCACCAGCACGGGGTGGGAGTAGCCGAGCTGCATCTCGAGGTCCTTGCCCTTGAGCGCGGCGCGGTAGCCGACGCCCACGAGCTGGAGCTTCTTGGAGAAGCCGGCGGACACGCCCTCCACCATGTTGTGGAGCAGGGTGCGGGTCAGGCCATGGAAGGCCTTGGCCTCGCGGGTGTCGTCGGGGCGGGTGACGATGAGCTCGTCACCGTCGCGGGTGATGGTCATCATGGGCTGGAAGGTGCGGGTGAGCTCGCCCTTCGGGCCCTTCACCGTCACGGTGGTGCCGTCGATGGTCACGTCGACGCCAGCAGGAACGGCGATGGGCATCTTGCCGATACGAGACATGCTGATTCCCTTCCTTTCCTACCAGAGGTACGCGATGACCTCGCCGCCGATGCCCTTCTTGCGGGCGTCGCGGTCGGTCATCACGCCGTTGGACGTCGAGATGATGGCGGTGCCGAGGCCGCCGAGCACGCGGGGCAGGTCGTCCTTGCCGGCGTAGATGCGCAGGCCGGGCTTGGAGATGCGCTTGATGCCGCGGATGGTCTTGGCCTTCTTCGGGCCGTACTTGAGGGTGATCTCAAGGGTGCCGCGGGGCTCGCCGTCGATCACCTGGTAGGAGCGGATGTAGCCCTCCTTCTCCATGATGCGGGCGATCTCGACGAGCTTCTTGCTCGTGGGCATGGACACCGTTTCCTTGCCGGCAGACTGGCCGTTGCGCACGCGCGTCAGCATATCTGCGATGGGATCGGTCATTGTCATTTTGTGTTTCTCCTTTGATCCGTGATGAGCCGGGCGTTCGGTTCGTCAGCGCCCATAGCGCCTCCGCCTGTCACGCCGGCACACCCTAAGCGTTTTCCAGTCTTACCAGGAGGACTTGGTCACGCCGGGCAGCTCGCCTTTGTTGGCCAGTTCCCGCAGGCAGATGCGGCACAGGCCGAACTTGCGGTAGTAAGCGCGGGGGCGCCCGCAACGCGTGCAGCGGTTGTGCTGGCGCGTCGAGAACTTCGGCTCGCGCTTGGCCTTGGCGATCATCGATTTCTTAGCCATGCATTTCCTTCTTTCTTATGCTTGAGCCCGCATCCCCAGCGGGCCTTTGCCTGAGGTTACGCAAGCGGGCCGCCCGTGGGCGGCCGGCCTGTTTTACTTGCTCTTGAACGGGAACCCGAGCGCGGAGAGCAGCGCGAAGGCACCGTCGTTGTCTTCCGCGGTGGTGACGAAGGTGATGTCCATGCCGCGGGTACGGTCGATCTTGTCGTAGTCGATCTCGGGGAAGATCAGCTGCTCGGTGATGCCGAGCGTGTAGTTGCCGCGGCCGTCGAAGCTCTTCGGCGAGATGCCGCGGAAGTCGCGCACGCGGGGAAGGGCGGTCGCCAGCAGGCGGTCGAGGAACTCCCACATGCGGTCGCCGCGCAGGGTCACCTTGCAGCCGATGGCCTGGCCCTCGCGCACGTGGAAGCCGGCGATGGACTTCTTGGCGCGGGTGATGCAGGGCTGCTGGCCCGTGATGACGCGCATGTCAGCCATGGCGGCGTCGAGCAGCTTGGAGTCGCCGGCGGCGGCGCCGACGCCCATGTTCACCACGATCTTCTCGAGGCGCGGGACCTGGTTGATGTTGGCGATGTTCAGCTCGGACTCGAGCTTGGGAACGATCTCGCTCTTGTACTTTTCCTTCAGACGAGGAGCCATAGTCTCTCTCAACCTTCCTTCGATGAATTAAACGCAGGATTTCCGACCCTGCGTCCCCGGCGCATCCTTACGCGCGGGGCCATGGGGCGCGGGGCCCGACTGGGGAACGTTACCGAAAACGGCTGCCCCGGTCAAGCCCCGCCGCAATCGCTAGTCCTGGACGGCGGGGATGTCCTTGCCGCACTTCTTGCAGACGCGGACGAGCTTGCCGTCGTCGCGGCGACGGGCCACGCGGGTGGCCTCGCCGCAGCTGGGGCACACGAGCATCACGTTGGACACGTGGATGGGGGCCTCGATGGTGGAGATGCCGCCCTGGGGGTTCTGCTGGGTCGGGCGCATGGCCTTCTTCATGAAGTTGACCTTCTCCACGACCACGCGCTGCTTTTCGGGGACGCAGCGCAGGACCTTGCCCTGCTTGCCCTTGTCCTTGCCGGAGATCACCTTGACGGTGTCGCCGCGGCGGATGGTCATCTTGTGCTTCTTCTGCTGAGCCTTAGTCAATCTGGACACCTCCTCTACAGCGTCTCAGGTGCCAGGGACACGATCTTCATGTACTTCTTGTCGCGCAGCTCGCGGGCGACGGGCCCGAAGATGCGGGTGCCGCGCGGCGCACCGTCGTTGTTGATCAGCACGCAGGCGTTCTGGTCGAAGCGGATGTAGGAGCCGTCGGCGCGACGGACCTCCTTCTTCACGCGCACGACCACGCAGCGAACGACCTCGCCCTTCTTGACGTTACCGTTGGGCATAGCCTCCTTGACGCTGCAGATGATCACGTCACCGAGGCCCGCGTAGCGGCGCTTCGAGCCGCCGAGGACCTTGATGCACTGCACCTTGCGAGCGCCGGAGTTATCGGCCACCGCGAGCATGGTTTGCATCTGAATCATTGCTCTAACCTATCTTTCTCACTAGTAGGTAGCTTGGCGGAGCCGGTAAGCTACTTGGCCTTCTCTACGATCTTCACCAGGCGCCAGCGCTTCATCTTGGACAGCGGGCGGGTCTCCATGATCTGAACGGTGTCGCCGACGCCGGCCTCGTTGTTCTCATCATGGGCGTGGAACTTCTTCGTGGAGGTGATCATCTTGCCGTAGACGGGATGGGGCTTGCGCTCCTTGATCGCCACGACGATGGTCTTGTCATTGGCATCGCTGACGACGACGCCCTGACGGACCTTACGCAGATTGCGCTCATCAGTCATATTCAACACCCTTTCCTAAGCTACGCGCTCAGCTCGCGAGCACGCATCTCGGTCTGGATGCGCGCGATGTCCTTCTTGACCTGCTTGACGCGAGCGGTGTTGTCGAGCTGGCTGGTGGCCATCTGGAAGCGCAGGTTGAACAGCTCGGCGCGCGCCTCCTTCAGCTTCGCCTGCAGGTCCTCGGCAGAAAGCTCACGAATCTCTGCTGCTTTCATCTATTCCTGCCCTTCCGTTTCGCGGGTGACAATCTTGCACTTGATGGGCAGCTTGTTGATAGCCAGGCGCAGGGCCTCGCGGGCGGTCTCATCGTCGACGCCGGCGATCTCGAACATGATGCGGCCCGGCTTGACCACAGCTACCCAGCCCTCGGGGTTGCCCTTGCCGGAGCCCATGCGGGTCTCGGCGGGCTTGGAGGTGATGGGCTTGTCGGGGAAGATCGTGATCCACACCTTGCCGCCACGCTTCATGTGGCGGGTCATGGCGATACGGGCGGCCTCGATCTGGCGGTTGGTGATCCAATGCGGCTCCAGGGCCTGGATACCGTACTCACCGTGGTTCAGACGGGTACCGCCCTTGGCCTTGCCCTTCATGGAACCACGCTGCACCTTGCGGTGCTTGACGCGCTTGGGTACGAGCATTTACCTCTGCCCCCTCTCGTTACGGTCACGGTCATTGCGGCGGCCGCGGCTCGGACGGGAGCTGCCCTCGAGCGCCGGCTGGGGAGCCTTCTGGCCGGGCAGCATGTCGCCGTGGTACACCCACACCTGGACGCCGATGGAGCCCATGGTGGTGGCGGCGGTGGCGAAGCCGTAGTCGATCTTGGCGCGCAGCGTGTGCAGCGGCACGCGACCCTCGCGGTACCACTCGCGGCGGCTCATCTCCGCGCCGCCCAGGCGGCCGGAGCACTGGATGCGGATGCCCTTGGCGCCGGACTTGCGGGCCGACTGGACGGCCTTGCGCATGGCGCGGCGGAAGGCCACGCGGCCCTCCAGCTGCTCGGCGACGGACTGGGCGATGAGCTCGGCGTCGAGCTCGGGGCGCTTGACCTCGACGACCTCGACGGACACGGGGCCGTTGGCGACCTTCTCGAGCTTCTTGCGCAGGGCGTCGATCTCGGCGCCCTTCTTGCCGATCACCACGCCGGGACGGGCGGTGGTGATGATGACCTTGATCTTGTCGCCGGCGCGCTCGATCTCGACCTTGGAGACGGCGGCGCGGGCCAGGTACTTGTCGAGGAACTTGCGGATGGCAAGGTCGTTCTCAAGGGTCTTGGCGTAGTCCTTGCCGGCGTACCAGCGGCTGCGCCAATCCTCGGTGATGCCGAGGCGGAACCCGGTGGGGCTTACTTTCTGGCCCATGCTTTAGGCCTCCTCTCGCGGAGCGACGACGATGGTGATGTGGCTGGTGCGCTTGCGGATGCGAGACGCGGAGCCCTTGGCGCGGGGGCGGATGCGCTTAAGCGTGGGGCCCTCGTCCACATAGGCGGCCTTCACCACCAGCGTGTCGGCGCGCAGGTGATTGTTGTGCTCGGCGTTGGCCACGGCGGAGTTCAGCGTCTTCTCGACGGTCTCGGCCACGGCGCGGTTGGTGAATGCGAGAATCTCGCGGGCCTGCTCGACGGACTTGCCACGCACCTGGTCGACGACGATGCGTGCCTTGCGGGGGGAGACGCGAACGTAGCGCGCTACTGCTCTAACTTCCATTCTTCACCCCTATCCTATCGCTTGCCCTTGTCGGCGGAATGACCCTTGAAGGTACGCGTGGGCGCGAACTCGCCCAGCTTGTGGCCGACCATGGATTCGGTAACGTAGACCGGCACGTGCTTGCGGCCATCGTGCACGGCGATGGTGTGGCCCACCATGTCCGGGAAGATGGTGCTGGCACGCGACCACGTCTTGATGACGTTCTTTTCGCCTGCCGCGTTCATGGCCTCGATACGGGCGAGAAGGCGCGGCTCTACGAAAGGACCCTTTTTCAGACTTCTGCTCACTATTGCTCCTTAATGCTTCCGCGCTACTTCTTGCGACGACGGATGATGAGGCGGCTGGAGGCCTTCTTCGGGTTGCGGGTGCGATGGCCCTTGGTGGGAACGCCCCACGGGGTGACCGGGTGACGGCCGGCGGACTTGTTCTTGCCCTCACCGCCGCCGTGCGGGTGGTCGACCGGGTTCATGACGGTGCCGCGGACGGAGGGGCGGATGCCCTTCCAGCGGTTGCGACCGGCCTTGCCGACCTTGATGTTGGAGTGCTCGGCGTTGCCGACCTCGCCGATGGTGGCGCGGCAGGTGATGAGCACGCGGCGCATCTCGGAGGAGGGCATGCGGAGGATGGCGTAGTTGCCCTCCTTGCCCATCAGCTGGATGGAGGTGCCGGCGGAGCGGGCGATGGCCGCGCCCTTGCCGGGCTGGAGCTCCACGTTGTGCACGAGGGTGCCGACGGGGATGTTGGCCAGGGGCAGCGCGTTGCCGGGCTTGATGTCGGCGTCGGGGCCGCTCATGACCATGTCGCCCACCTTCAGGCCCTTCGGGTGGATGATGTAGCGCTTCTCACCGTCCACGTAGTGGAGCAGGGCGATGCGGGCGGAGCGGTTGGGGTCGTACTCGATGGTCGCGACCTTGGCCGGCACGCCGTCCTTGTTGCGCTTGAAGTCGATGATGCGGTAGCGCTGCTTCGTGCCGCCGCCCTGGTGGCGCGTGGTGATGCGGCCGTTGTTGTTGCGGCCCGCCTTCTTCGGCTTCGGCGCCAGCAGCGACTTCTCCGGCTTAGACGTGGTGATCTCCGCGAAGTCGGAGACCGTCTGGAAGCGTCGGCCGGGGCTGGTCGGCTTGTACTGTTTTACTCCCATTTCTTTCCTTCCTTGGGGCATCGCGCCGGGTCGTGCCTGGTAACGGCAGGCGTCTCCGGAGGTCGCCCTCGCTGCGAGGTCCCTGCTCGCGCGCCTCTCCGCACACCAGGGGCCTCCTCTGTATTCCGCGGCCAGGCGATTGCCGAACGGGCTCCGAGGGAGGCTCGGGGCCTCGACTCCGCCTAACCACGCGTCCGGGTGTATCTATACACGAGCAGACGCAAAGAGACATTATATCCGCGCAGACGGGGAGTTTCAAGGCTGGATTTACGCCGTGAGCTGGCGACACATTTTGCGCACATGGACGCGCGGCGGGAGGGCGCGCGGGGGGCGCGGCGTGCACGGGTTTTCGCGGTTCGTATCCATTTCGTCGAGTTTCCCGAGGCACTTCGCGGGCACGCGGCCCTCCCAGACGGCAAAAGCCCTGGTCGCGTTTCGCGGCGGGAGCAGGCGGCGCCCCGATTCGGGGGAATCGGGGCGCCAAAGCTCGGAAAACTCGTTGAAGTGGATATGAAACGGGGATCAGCCGACCACGTCGTTCTCGAGCTCGTCCTCGAGGGCGCGGGGCGCGGGCTGGGCGCCAGGCACGGGCTGGGCGCCGGCGGCAACGGATGCAGCGGCGTTGGGCGCGGCGTCGTTCTCGGCGCGGCGCAGGGGGCGGCTGGCGGGCTGGGCGGCCAGCTCGTCGACCGCCTCGGCGGTGGGGGCGCCGTCGTCGGGCAGCACGACGTTGAGCAGGATGCCCGCGACCGAGCCGACGGCCAGGCCGGAGAACCCGACGGCCACGCCGCCGATGACCAGCGTGATGGCCCCGGTGGCGCTGTAGGCGATGCCGAGCGAGAGCACGAGCACGATGGCGGTGATGAGCACGTTGCGGCTGCGGGTGAAGTCGACGCGGTTCTCCACGAGGTTGCGGATGCCCACCGCCGAGATCATGCCGTAGAGCACGAGCGACACGCCGCCGATGACGCAGGCGGGCATGGCGGCGATGACCGCCGCGAACTTCGGGCAGAACGAGAACACGATGGCGAACAGGGCCGCCAGGCGCACGACGCGCGGGTCGAAGACGCGGGTGAGCGCGAGCACGCCGGTGTTCTCGCCGTAGGTGGTGTTGGCCGGCGCGCCGAACAGCGACGCCAGGATGGTGGCCAGGCCGTCGCCGAGCAGGGTGCGGTGCAGGCCGGGGCTGGCGATGTAGTTGCGCCCGCAGGTGGAGCTGATGGCCGACATGTCGCCGATGTGCTCGATCATGGTGGCGAAGGCGAGCGGCATGATGGTGATGATGGCCGTGATGGCCAGGCCCGCGTCGAAGCCGGGGCCGATGAGCGAGAACACCGTGTCGTCCCACAGCACCGGCAGCCCGATCCAGGCGGCCTCGGCCACGGGCGCGAAGTCGACCTCGCCCAGGAGCGCCGCCACGACATAGGCGCCGATGACGCCCAGGAGGATGGGGATGATGCGGATCATGCCGCGGCCCCAGATGTTGGCCACGACGATGATGGCGATGGCCACGAGCGCCACGAGCCAGTTGGTCTCGCAGTTGGCGATGGCCGACGACGCCAGGATGAGCCCGATGGAGATGACGATGGGCCCGGTGACCACCGGCGGGAAGAAGCGCATGACGCGCAGGGGCCCGAACACGCGGAACAGCGCCGAGAGCACCAGGTAGAGCAGGCCCGCGCAGGCCACGCCCAGGCAGGCGTAGGGCAGCAGCTCGGGCTCGCCGTTGGGGGCGATGGCCGCGTAGCCGGCGATGAAGGCGAACGACGAGCCGAGGAAGGCCGGCACCTGCCCCTTGGAGATGAGGTGGAACAGCAGCGTGCCGATGCCGGCGAACAGCAGCGTCGCCGAGACGGACAGCCCCGTCAGCGTGGGCACGAGGATGGTGGCGCCGAACATGGCGAACATGTGCTGGAGGCCGAAGAGCGCCATCTTGGGCGCCCCGAGGCTGCGCGCGTCGAAGACCGGCGCGCCGGGGGCGGCCCCCGCCACGGCCGCGTCCTCGCCGGCTTGCGACGCCTGCTGGCTGGTATCCCTGTCGGTCATGGCTCCTCCGCCCTCTCGTGGGTGCGTTGCGACGGCGCCCGCGGGGCGCCGGGGGCGATGGTACCACGGCCGGGGCGCGCCGGGGGCGGGGACGCGCGGGACGCCCCCTATATAAAGGTAAGCGCGGGGCGACGGGCGTGGCGGCGCCCCTCCCCTACTTGCCCTGCTTGCGGATGCCGCCCTTGTGGCCGTTGGCCTTGGGGGCCGGGCCGCGGCCCTTGCGGTTAGCCGCGCGCGGGCCGGCGTCGCGCGACGGGCGCCCGCCCCGATCGTCGGCGCGGCGCGGCGCGGGGGCGCCCGGCCTCCCGGGCTCCTTCCCCGCCTTCCTCCCCGCCGTCTTCGCCTTCCCGGCTCCCTTCCCCGCCTTCCCGGCGCCCTCCTTCTTCCCCTTGTCGGCCTTCTCGGGCCTGACCAGGCACTTCGGGCCGTAGCCGATGAGGTCTTCGCGGTGGGCGCGGCGCAGGGCCTCGCGGACGAGGTCGTGGTTGGCCGGGTTGCGGTACTGGATGAGCGCGCGCTGGAGCGCCTTCTCGTGGGGGCTGCGCGGCACGTAGACGGGCTCCATGGTGCGCGGGTCGAGCCCGGTGTAGTACATGGCGGTGGCCATGGACCCGGGCGTGGGGTAGAAGTCCTGCACCTGCTCGGGGTTGTGGCCCATGTCGCGGCAGAACTCGGCCAGCTCCACGGCGTCGGCCAGCGTGCAGCCGGGGTGCGACGACATGAGGTAGGGCACGAGGAACTGCCGCTTGCCCGCGCGGCGGTTCTCCTCGTCGAAGGCGGCAGCGAAGGCCTCGTAGACGGCGTGGGGCGGCTTGCCCATCACGTCGAGGACCCGGCGCGAGACGTGCTCGGGGGCCACCTTGAGCTGGCCGCTCACGTGGTGGGCCACGAGCTCGCGCAGAAACGTGGGGTCGGGGTCGGCCATGACGTAGTCGAAGCGGATGCCCGAGCGCACGAACACCCGCTTGACGCCGGGCAGCGCGCGCAGCTCGCGCAGCAGGGCCACGTAGTCGGCGTGGGTCACCTCGAGCCTGCGGCACGGCTCGGGCGCCAGGCAGCGCTTGCCCGGGCAGGCGCCGCGGCGCAGCTGGTCGGCGCAGGCCGGGCCGCGGAAGTCGGCCGTCGGGCCGCCCACGTCGTGGATGTAGCCCTTGAAGTCCGGGTCGTCCGTGAGCGCCCGGGCCTCCTCGAGCAGCGACTCGTGGCTGCGCGCCTGCACGATGCGCCCCTGGTGGAAGGTGAGCGCGCAGAAGGCGCACTCGCCGTAGCAGCCGCGGTTGCTGACGAGCGAGAACTTGACCTCGGCAAGAGCCGGCACGCCGCCGGCCTCGTCGTAGGAGGGGTGCCACGCGCGGGTGAAGGGGAGCCGGTAGACGGCGTCCATCTCGGCCGTCGTGAGCGGCTCGGACGGCGGGTTCTGCACCACGTAGACGCCGTGGGGGTAGGGCTCGACCAGGCGGCGGCCGGTGAGGGGGTCGGAGTTGGCGTACTGCGCAGCGAAGCTGGCGGCGAAGGCGCGGCGGTCGGCGGACAGCTCGTCCCACGAGGGCAGAAGCTCGTAGTCGACGACGTGGTCGAGCGACGAGGTGCGAAAGACCGTGCCGGGGATGAACGTGAGGTCGGACACGGCCAGCCCCGCGTCGAGCGCCTCGGCGATGGCCACGACGGAGCGCTCCCCCATCCCGTAGGACACCAGGTCGGCGCCGGAGTCGAGCAGGATGGAGCGCTTGAGGGCGTCCGACCAGTAGTCGTAGTGGGCCAGGCGGCGCAGCGACGCCTCGATGCCGCCCAGGATGATGGGCGCATGCTTGTAGGTGCGGCGGATGAGGTTGCCGTAGACGACGGCCGCGTGGTTGGGGCGCCGGCCGCCGACGCCGCCGGGGGTGTAGGCGTCGTCGTGGCGGCGGCGCTTGGCGACGGTGTAGTGGTTGACCATGGAGTCCATGTTGCCCGCCGACACGAGAAAGCCCAGGCGCGGCTCGCCGAAGACCGTGACGGAGGCGTCGTCGGTCCAGTCGGGCTGGGCGATGACGCCCACCTTGAAGCCCTTGGACTCGAGCAGGCGCACGATGATCGCGGCGCCGAAGGAGGGGTGGTCGACGTAGGCGTCGCCGGACACGTAGACGAAGTCGACCTGGTCCCAGCCGCGGGCGCGGGCGGCCTCGGCCGTAAGCGGCGGGAAGTCAACCTCGCTGTGGCGCGGCGCGGGCGCGGGGGCGCCAGCGGGGCGCGAGGCGGCCTTGCGGGCGGGAGTGGACGTCCCGCCTCGCGCGCCGGTGGGGCGCGGGTTGGCCTTGCGGGCGGCCATGCTAGGCGTCCCCTTCCGCATCGGAGGCCTCGGGCACGTGGACGTAGCCCCGCGGCGACAGGTCGCCCACCACCTCGGCGCGCGCCTGGGGCGGCACGAGCACGTGCAGCGCGTGGGGCGTCACCGTGATGTCGAAGGCGGTGCCGCGGAGGCGCTCACCGTCCACCTGGGCGGGCGGCTCCTCGTCGAACTCGACGCGCACGCGGCGCACGCGGCGGAACTCCAGCTCGCGGAAGCGGGTGTGGCGGCCGTCCTTGGCCAGCATGAAGATGAGGGTGGCCTTGGCGCGCGAGAGCGGCGGGTGGGCGATGACCACGTCGAGGCGGCCGTCGGCCACCGAGGCCTCCGGCGCCACGGAGAAGCCGCCGCCGTAGGTGGGGCCGTTCTGCACTGCGAAGAGGAACATCTCGCCGGGCTGGAGCGGGCCGTCGTCGAAGGAGACGCGGTAGGGCCGGCAGTCCAGGTGGTGCATCAGCTGGTCGAGGCCGGCCGCCAGGTAGAGCGCCGTGCCCGTGCGGCCCGTGCGCCGGCGCCGCTCCACCGTGTCGAGCGCGATGGCGGCGTCCAGGCCGAAGGAGACGGTCTCGGCGAACCACTCGCCGTTCACCCGCCCCACGTCCACCGCGACGGGGCGCGCCGCCACCAGCTGGCCCACGGCCCGCGCGACGTCGCAGCTCATGGACAGCGTGCCCGCGTAGTCGTTGCCCGATCCCACGGGGATGACGCCGAGGGCCGGGCGCGCGTCGGCCGGCAGCGCCATGAGCCCGTTGACCACCTCGTGGATGATGCCGTCGCCGCCGAGCGCCACCACCACATCGAAGCCCGCCGCGCCGGCGGCCAAGTCGACGCCGTGGCGCGGGCCGGCAGTGGGCCGCACCTCCACCGCGGCGCCGCGCAGCGCCTCGCGCAGCAGCACCTCGGCCTCGGCGGCCGCGTCGGCGCCGCGGCCGTTCTGGGCCGCCGGGTTGGCGATGAGCAGCACGCGCCTCGCGTCCAGGGTCACAGGCGCCTCCTTCCTCGGAAACAGCGGAAGCCGGACGTGCCGGCTTCCGTGGGATTATACGCTTCGCGCGCGGGCGCCCGCGGGGCGGCGCGCTTCGTTTGCCGAGGTGCTACTCGGCGGATTCGACCTCGGCCTCGGCCTCGGCGACGGCCTCGGGCGCGGGGGCGTTGGGGTCGACCTCGGTGATGATGGCGTGCTCGAGCACCCAGTTGTTGGCCTTCAGGCGCTCAGCGGACTCGCGCAGGGCGAAGCCGCGGCCGGACTGCTCGAACTGCTGGCGCAGCTGCCTGGGGTTGGCCTGCGGGTTCATGGCGCGGCAGGCGGCCTCGATGTCCTCGTCGGTCAGGCTGAGCTTCTCGTGGCGGAACACGGAGTCGAGCGCGAAGCCCTGGACGAGCATCTCGCGGGTCTGAAGCATGAGCATCATGCCGAACTGCTGCTCGCCGCCGTTCTGGGCGACGAAGTCCTCCCAGCTCTGGCCGGTCTGCTGCAGCTCCATGCGCATGTTCTCCATGAGGTTGGAGCGCATGGCCTCGTACACCTCGTCGGCGATCTTGCCCTCGAAGCGGCGGGCGAGCTCGCTCACGGCCAGGTTGCGCTTGTAGGCCTCGTACTGCTCGCGGGCGCTGCGCTCGACGTTGCGCTGCACGTCGGCGCGCAGGTCGGCCGCGCTCTTGTACATGGGCATGTTGGTGGACACCCACTCGTCGTCGATCTCCGGCACGGTGGCCTTCTGGATCTCCTTCACCGTGACGGTGCAGTCGATGACCTCAGTGATCTCGTTGAAGTCCTCGTCGAGGCCGGGGCCCTCGAAGGTGAAGGTCTTGGTCTCGCCCGGCTGCATGCCGAGGATCTGGCTGTCGAAGCCGTCGGGCATGTAGCCCTCGCCGGCGGTGTAGGTGCGGCCGTCGGTGGTGAGGCCGGCCACCTCCTCGCCGTCCTTGGTGCAGGTCATGGCGATCAGGCAGCTGTCGCCCTTCTCGACCGGCTTGGCGTCGGCGGCGACGTAGACGGTGTAGCGCTCGGCCATGTCCTTGAGCTGCTGGTCGACGGCCTCCTCGTTCACAGCGAACTTGGGCACCGTAATCTCGACCGGGTCGTAGGACTTGAGCTCGTAGTCGGGCTTGAGGGCCACCGTCACGTCGAAGGCGAACTCGCGGTCGCGCTTGAGGGCCGACTTGGGCTCGGGCTGCGGCGGGAAGGACGGGATGATGTTCTTCTTGTCCAGCGCGAACGGCACGAGGCCCTGGATGGCGCCGGCCTCGACGATGGAGTCGAGGTTCTTGATGCCCATCTTCTCCTCGGCCACCTGGGCGATGGTCTTGCCCTGCTCGGGGCGCAGGCCCATGGACTGGGCGAAGCCGAGCTGGCCGGCGTGGAGGGCGTTGTTGACCTCCTCGGGGGTGGCGACGCACTCCAGGCGCACCTGGTTGCCGTCGAGCTTCTTCATGCTGACTTTCATGGATGCTGCTCCTTTTACTTGCAGTTACGGTTAGGGGCGGGCGCGCGGCCCGCGGCATGCACGGGGCGTATTCTACCGCAACCTCGGCAAACGCCCGGCGACGATGGGCAACTTAGGGCGAGCCCGGGCAGAAAATCATATAAGCCCGCTGTGAGGGAGGGGCGACGGCGCGCCGGAGCGGGCGGGGCGCGAGGCGCGGCGCACGCGGGGCGCGTGGACGCGACGGCGGGCGCAGGACGCGAGGGCGAGACGGACGTAGGGCGGGACGGCCCATGGGCGGGGGCCGTTAGGGCGTGGCGGGCCATGACAGCGGGGCGCGCATTCCTTATAATACCGATTAGTATTATAAGGAATGCGCGGGAGAGGCCTGGGGACGCGGGCTGGGAGGAGGGCGCCATGAAAGCGCGATGGGGACGGCTGGCGGCGGGCTGCCTGGTGATGGCGATGATCGGCTTCATCTACGGGTGGTCGGTGTTCTCGGCGCCGCTCGTGGAGGAGTTCGGCTGGGCGCCCTCGGCGCTCTCGTTCACCTTCACGCTGCTCATGTGGGCGTTCTGCGGCGGCGGCATCGTCGGCGGGCGCCTGGTGCGCCGGATGGGCGCGCGGCCGGTCATCTGGCTGGCGGCGGCGATGACCTTGGCGGCCTTCGCCTCGACGGCGCTTTTGGCCCGGGCCGACGCGCCGTGGCTGCTCTACCTCACCTACGGGATCCTGGGCGGGGGCGGCGTCGGCATCGGCTACACCGCGGCCATGGGCGCCGTGATGGCGTGGTTCCCCGACCGCGCGGGGCTCGCCTCGGGAATGATGCTTCTGTGCTACTGCCTGTCGACCATGGTGCTGAGCTCGGCGGCCGCCTGGCTGTTCGGCGCGGTGGGCTGGAGGCCGGCCTTCGCCCTGCTCGGCGTCGGCACGAGCGCCGTGGTGGCGGCGGCCGCGGCCTTCCTGAGTCCGCCCGCAGCCGGCGACGTGGTGCGGGGCGGCGCGGAGGGAACCGGCGCGCCCGGCGGGAAGGCGGCCGACCCCGCGCCCGGCGCGGCGGACGCGGCGGAGGCGCCCGGCGCGGCGGCTGCCGCGAGCGCGCCCGGTGCCGCGCCCTCCCCCGCCGGCGCGACCACCGCCGCCATGCTGCGCACCCCCGCGTTCTGGGCCTACGCGACCTGGATGGTGATCGTGAGCTGCATCGGCCTGGCGGTCATCGGATCGGCCAACCAGCTGGCCGTCGCCGCCGGGGCCGCTCCCGCGGCGGCCGTCGCGGCGGTGGGCGCGCTCGCCCTGTGCAACGGGCTCGGGCGCCTGGCCATGGGCGTCGTCTTCGACGCGCTCGGCACCGCCACGTGCACCCTCGCCACCTCGGCGGTGCTGGCGGCGAGCGTGGGGCTGCTCGCCGGAGCCATCGTCGCGGGATCGGTGCCGGTGGCGTTCGCCGGCATGGTGCTGGCGGGGCTCGGCGCCGGGGGCATCTCGGTCATCGGGTCGAGCTTCACGGCGACGGCGTTCGGCGAGACGCACTACGCCGAGAACCTGGCCGTGCTCAACCTGGCTCTCATCCCCGCGGCGCTGGCCGGCCCGCTCGCGCTGAGCGTGCCGCTCACGGCCGGCGCCGGCTACCTGCCGGGGCTCGCCGCGCTCGCCGCTGCCGCCGCGCTCGCCGCCGGGGTGTCCCTGGCCCTGCGCCGCCTGCTGCGTAATTCGTAGCGTCGCCTCACCGGCTCGCCGACCCGCCGGTCGCGCCAGCCCCGTCGGCCCCACCGGGCACGCCCGCGCCTCCCTCTCCCCTGCCGCAAAATCGGACTTATCACACGTGCCTGCCAGAAATCGCGACTTATCACACCCACCGAGGGCACCGAGGCGCGATAAGCGCCCATTTACGTGTGATAAGTCCACTTTTCTGGCAGAAAACGCCAGAGAAGCCGACTTATCACCCCGAACCGCGAGATTCGCGTGTGATAAGTCGGCTTTTCTGGCACGACGCGACGCACCGGCGTGCGGCCGCGAGTGCCTCGGATTCGCCGGCGCGGGGCCGGCCGCAGGCGGTCGCGGGGCGACACGGGGCCGCAGGCGGCGCGGCCGCCGCGCGGCGGCTCGGCCTAGCCCTGGGGGCTGCCGGGCAGCGGCGGGAAGGGCGGCGGCAGCGTCGCGCCGCACTCGGGGCACGCGCGCACGTCCTCGTCCAGGACGAGGACGCCGCAGCCGGGGCACTTGCGGCGGCCCAGCTGGCCGTTCATCTCGTCGGCGCGCCCGCACTCGTTGCACAGCGTGCAGCAGTAGCACATGGGCCGTCCCCCTCCTCTCGTCCGCGGCGGCCACGCGCCCGGGGCCTCGCCCGGGCCCACGCGGCCGCCCCTCACCTCAGGGGGCCGCCGACGCCGGGGGACGACCCGGCGCCAGCGGCCCCTCCCCCGCCGGCCGCGGGGCCGGCGGGAACGCGCCTGGCAGGCCTACGCGCTCGCGCAGGGGCGCCAGAGCACCTGCTTGGGCTTCTCGAGCATCTTGGCAGCCAGCTCCTCGACGGGGCCGAACTCCATGCAGAAGGCCAGGCAGTGGTGCACGCAGGCCGGGTCCTTGCCCTTGGCCACGCGGTCGGCGCACAGATCGCACAGGTCGGTCGGCACCGGGATCTTGTTCCAGTTGAAGCAGTCGCCGCCCTCGCCGGAGTCGTCCTTCTGCCACGGGCCGTCGTCGAAGACGCGGATGCCCCACTTGCCTACGGGGAAGTCGTGGGTCTCCTTGCAGGCGACGACGCAGGACTCGCAGCCGGTGCAGTACTCGTAGTCAACCAAAAGTCCGTACTCAGCCATCGCTTACCACTCCTTCTTCGCGGAATCGACCTTGAACTTCTCCTCGACCAGGCCCATGTCCGTGTCGTAGCTCTCCTGCAGCGGGGTGATCGAGCAGCAGTTGCACTTGTAGGGGCCGCCGTAGCCGAGCTTGGAGTTGTAGTGGTTCGACACCAGGTCGTTGACGTTGGAGCGCCACAGGCCGTAGAGGCCCTTCTCGTCGGCGTGGTCGGACTTGACGTAGCCGTTCTGGATGTGGGTGCCGTTGACCTCGAACTCCAGCGGGCCGTCCTCGAGGATCTCGCCCACGGGGATGACCTGGTCGCGGGCCTCGTCGTCGGCCGGCATCTCGGGGAACCACCAGCCGTGGTCGGCCTGGACGGTGCCCTTCTTGACGATGGGCGACACCTTGGCCTTGAACTTGGCGCGGCCGAAGTCGTTGGCGATCTCGACCCACTGGCCGTCGGCGACGCCGATCTCGGCCGCGTCGGCGGGGTTGATCTCGATCAGCGGATCGGGATGCAGCTCGCGCAGCACGGGGATCTGACGGTGCTCGGCGTGGAAGGACGCGTAGTTGCGGGCGCCGGTGGTCAGGATGTAGGGGTACTTCTCGGCCAGCTCCGGGTCGACGGCCGGGCTGAACGCCGGCTCCTGGTAGTAGGGCAGCGGATCCTCGCCGTAGTTGGCGTAGGCGGTCGACCACAGCTCGACGCGGCCGGTCGGCGTGAGGAAGCCGGGATGGCGGTCGGGGCGCAGCTTGCCGGACTCGTACTTGCGGTAGTTCACGCCGCGCTGGAAGCCGACGCGGTGGCGCAGGGAGTCGAAGTCCATCTTGATCGGGCCGGAGGTGCGGCGCTGGGTGAGGAAGTCGTCCAGGTCCTTGAACATGGGCGTGCCGTCCTCGTTCTTGAGGCAGTCCTGCTCGAGGTAGGCGCCCAGCTCGATGATGAGGTCCATGTCGGCCTTGACCTCGCCCACGTCGACGGCCTTGTTGACCGCGCCGTAGAAGACGGGCGACCCGCCGTAGTGGGTCATCACGACGTCGTCCTTCTCGGCGCAGGAGGCCAGGGGCAGGAACAGGTCGCAGGCGGCCTCGATGGCCGGGGTGATGAACAGGTCGGTGGCCATGCAGAACTCGAGGTTCTTCAGGCCCTCGTACCAGCCGTGGGGCTGCGCGCAGCAGGTGGGCGCGAGCAGGGTGGTCGACTGGATCCAGCCCATGCGGATGCGGTAGGGCTCGCCCTTGGTCAGCGCGTCGAACATCATGTCGGCCTGGGCGTTGCGGATGTTGTCGACGTAGAGCGGGTACTCCTTGTAGCCGACGGTCTTGTCGCGCAGCTCCTGGGGCAGGCTGTCCCAGCCGATGCGGCGCGTCGGGCGGGCGGCGTCCTCGGCGGCGTTGTCGTCGGCGCCGGCGTCGGCCTTGTCCAGGTTGAACTCCTGCTTCTCGCCCGCGGCCGGCGCGTCCTCGACGCCGGGGGCGGCGTCGATCTCGGCCACGATCTGGCCGCCGGGCACGTCGATGTTGCCCGTGATGGCCATGAGGGCCAGCACGCAGTGGGCGGCCTGGTTGCCGTTCTGGTTCTGGTCGAAGGCCAGGCCCCAGGCGATGGAGGCCGGCTTGGCGGTGGCGTAGAGGCGCGCCGCCTTGTAGATGTCCTCGACCGGCACGTCGCAGATCTCGGCGGCCTTCTCGGGGGTCATGCCCAGCTCGGGGTCGTTGATGCGGGCGGCGAACTCGTCGAAGCCGTAGGTCCACTTCTCGACGAAGTCGTGGTCGTAGAGGTCCTCGTTGATGATGACGGACAGCCACGCCATGGCCATGGCGGTGTCGGTGCCGGGGCGCACGCGCAGGTGCACGACGGCGCGGGTGGACAGCCAGTTGACGCGCGGGTCGACGGAGATGAGCTTGGCGCCGCGCTTCATCAGGTCGATGACCGCGTGGCCGAAGAAGCCGTCGCCGTTGGACGCGAGCGGCATCTTGCCCCACATCACCATGACGCCGGGCACGATGAAGGCCGGGTTGTCGTAGGTGCCCTCGAGGCCGCCGGCGTAGTCCATCTCGGGGTAGTAGGCGCCCAGCACGTGCGAGCAGGACATCGAGCGCGGCTGATAGCACGCGTAGCCCGACTGGGTATAGCAGGCGTTGGGGGTGCCGAGCACGGCCTGGGCCATGTCGGACACCAGGATGCCGCCGGAGCGGCCGGTGCCGGAGAACACGGCCATGGACTCGGCGCCGTAGGTGTCGCGGAAGTAGTCGCGCTTCTCCTTGACGATGGCGAAGGCCTCATCCCAGGTGATGCGCTCCCACTTGTCGTGCTGGCCGCGGAACTCGGGGTCGCGCTTCATCGGGTAGATGACGCGGCTCGGGTTGTAGACGTAGTCCTTGAGCGCCAGGCACCGCGCGCACAGGCGGCCCTTGGTGATGGGGTTGTTCTCGTCGCCCTCGACGTGGTCGATGACGCCCTCGTCGTTGACGTAGATCTTCAGGCCGCACCCCACGGGGTGGCAGCCCGGCGGCGACCACATGGAGGTACGCACGACGGTCAGGCCGTCCTCCTCGTACTTCCACGGCTTTCCAAGGTCGTTCTTGAATTCCATACCGCTCCTTCCTCTTTCTCTCTGCGGCGCAAACCCCCGCGCCGCCGTCCCGACTATAGGCGGGCGGGGCCTCCGGGCGCATCGGGCACCAGTGCCCAACCTACGCCGAAAACCCCGCCGGATGCCTTAGCCATGAAGTATTATTCTCGATTAGGCAATAACTTGATCTGGGGAAACAGTGACTTCCTCCCGCTCAACCTGCTTGCGCAGCAGGTAGGCCACGCGCACCGTGACAAAGGCCAGGACGGCGATGCAGATGCCCAGGGCGAAGGCGGGGACGAAGCTGCCGGTGGTGTCGAAGATGCCGGCCACGGTGACCGGGCCCAGACACCCTATGACGCCAGTGCCGATGCGGGTGTAGGCGTAGATCTTGGGGTAGTCGCGGCCGCCGAACAGCTGGCGGACCAGCAGCGGGGTCGACACCGACACGAGCGAGTTCTGCGCGCCGAAGAGGAACGCCGACACGTAGAGCATCACCAGGTTGTCGCCGGCGAAGACGAAGCCGAGGAGCCCGAGCGCCACGCACGCCAGCTGGATGTTCACCGTGAACTGCACGCCTATCTTGTCGTTGAGGAAGCCCACGATGTACTTCTCGACCACGTTGCCCACCATGACCGCCGTGAGCAGCGACGAGCCCACCATCGGGCTGAAGCCCACGGACTGGGCGAACCCGGGCAAATGCGAGTTGAAGCCCGCGAAGTAGGCGATGAGCCCGGCGAACAGGAACATGCACCAGAAGGGCACGGTCTTGAGCGCCTGGCGCGCCGCGACGCCCCGGTACTCGTCGTCGGCGGCGGACTCGCCCGCCTCGTCCTCCTCGGTCCAGCCGTAGGGGCGCATGCCGATGTCCTCGGGGCGCAGCTTGAAGACGAACAGCGTCCACGGCAGCACGAGCACGCCCATCACCACGGCGGCCACGAGGTAGGCCTCGCGCCAGCCGAGCGCCTGGATGAACAGGGTGAACACCGGCGAGAGGATGGCCCCGCCGATGCCGGAGAACGACATGGCCACGCCGAGGGCCAGGCCCTTGTGGGTGTGGAACCAGTTGCCGATGAGGATGGGCGCGGGGATCACGAAGATGAAGCTGCCGGCCAGGCCGAACACGATGCCCGACGCCCACCACTGCCACGGCTCGTCGTAGAAGCCCATGGCGGCCACCGCAGCCACCACCAGCAGGAACGACACCGAGAGCAGCCGGTTGATGTTGAAGCGCGTGATCCAGCGCCCCACGACGGGCATCGCGAACACGGTGGCGATGAAGTAGAACGTCAGGTAGAGGGATATCTCCGAGCGGGAGAAGCCGAGGCTGTCGCAGACCGGCACGAAGAACACGCCGGCCGCGTCGAGCACGGCCCCCAGGCCTCCCGCCTGCATGAAGCAGCATCCGATGAGGATGAGCCATGCGTAGTGGACGCGGTTTCCGAAGATTCTCATGATGGGTCACCTGTCTATCGCGCGATGCGCGCCGGCGCATCCTACATAGATGAAGTAGATGAACGGGAAATCGGGGGGATGAAAGCCGTGCGGCGCCTCGCGGCGCCGCACGTCGACGGGATGCCTAGCCGCGAGTCTTCTCAGGCTCGCCCTCGGCCGTCCACTTGTCGCGGAACTTCTTGGCGGTCACCACGGCGACGACCATGCACGCGGCGATGATGACCTCGAACACGATGCCGCAGCCGTAGGCGGCCTGGAAGCCGCCGGTGAAGCTGGCGACCAGGGCCACGAAGGTGGCGCCCAGGCCGCCCAGCAAGGCGATGGGCATGTTCATGTAGGAGTAGATCTCGCCGTAGCGGCGGTCGCCGTAGCAGGCGCGGGTCACCAGCGGCAGGCCGACCGACATCATGGCGTCGCCCGTGCCGATGCAGAAGCCGGCGATGATCATCGGGACCATGTTGTCACCCAGGAAGAAGACCATGAGCGCGAAGCCGATGGCAGACACGGCGGCGAAGCCGACCATGGCGTTCTTGATGCCGATCTTGTCGGCCAGGGTGCCCAGGGTGATCTTGCCGAGGATGTTGCCGACGGCGGCGGCGGAGATCATCGTCGCGCCGAGCATGGCCAGCTCAGGGCCGCCCACGGACTGCACGGCGGTGGGCATGAGCGACTTGTAGCCGCCGCCCAGCGAGATCAGGCCGGCGCCCACCAGGATGGCCCAGAAGGCGATGGTGCCCAGGGCGAACTTGCCGTTGACGCCCACGGCCTTGGGCTGCTCGCCCTCGGAGGTCTCCTTCTCGATGCCCCAGGGCTCCAGCCCCACGTCCTGCGGACGGGTGCGGAAGAAGAAGAACGCCGGGATGAGGATGAGCACGGCGGCGATGAGGGCCTCGATGGTGAAGCCGAACTTGTAGCCCTCGGCCTTGACGAGGCCGGCGAACACGGGCGACCACACGAAGGTGCCCACGCCGGTGAAGGCCGACGCGATGCCCAGGAACTTGCCCGCCTGCTTGGGGGCGAACCAGTTGTTGATCAGCACGGAGGGGCCCACCAGGAAGATGGCGGGGCCGGCCAGGCCGAACAGGGCGCCGGAGATGTAGATCTGCCACACCTCGGTCCACACGTTGAACAGCAGGCAGCCGATGACGATGAGGCAGCCGCTGACGCCGAACAGAATCCGTGCGTCAACCTTGTCGAACAGGCGGCCGCAGAACGGCAGCCAGACAAGCATGACGTACGAATACACGGTCATGAGCAGGGTCACCTGCGTCACGTCGGGACCACCCGTGGCCGGGTTGACCAGGCCGAAGGCCATGGCCATCGGCGCGAAATAGTTGCCCATCACGTTGAGCACCAGGCCCATGCCGCCGGCCATCATCATGCAGACGCCGATGAAGACCAGCCAGGCGCGATGGAACCCCTTCTTTTCTTCAGCCATATTCTTACCTTTCCTTCGTTCGTTGCGAAACGAGCATGAGAAGCGAGTCGTCGTGCTCCCCCCTTCGGTCTCCTCGCTCTCCCCCAACCTTTCGCACCCGCGCTCCGGCGCGGGTTGCCCGCATTCTGTTCGGATTCGGCGCAAACCGCATGGGGCGGCGCTTCCTATCCTTGGGAAAATTGGCCGGCCCGAGGGGGTAAGCGTAGGAAATCAGGGATTAGCCTAGGTTCTGACCTGGGGAGACGCCGCACCCCTGACGGCGCCTCCCCTGCCGCGGCGCGGCCTTCTAAGCCTCGGCGCCCCGCTTCATGCGCTCCTGCCAGCTGTCCTCCTGGCCATAGGCGTAGGGCTCGCCGGCGACGTAGTCATCGCGGAAGCCGCCGAGCTGGGTGACCACCTCGCCGGGGGCGGGCGCCATGTTGTCGGGCGCGCACTTGTAGATCTTGCAGACGATGCTCTTGAAGGGGCAGCCGATGCCGCCCGGGCCCGTCTCGTAGGACGCGGTGAGGTTGTTGATGTTCACGTCCCACATGCCGAACAGGTTGGGGAACGCGGGCTCCTGCTCGGGGTACCACCAGCCGTGCTCGGCGTAGACGTAGTTCGGGTTGAGCGTCGGGTCGATGTGGGCCTTCTGGCGGCAGCGGCCCTCGGAGTTCTCCAGCCAGATCCAGTCGCCCTCGTGGATGTCGTACTCCTCGGCCGTCTGGGCGCTCACCTTGACGATGGGGTCGGGGTGGAACTCGCGCATGGTGGCCTGCTGGCGGTTCTCGGAGTGGAAGTACTCGTAGGAGCGCGACCCGTTCACGCAGATGAACGGGTACTCGGCGCGGAACTCCGGGTCCTCGAGCCACTTCACGGAGTGGATGGACTCGTGGTGCTTGGGCCACGGGTCGATGCCCCAGGCGCCGAAGGTGGCGAAGGGCACCAGCTCGATGCGGCCCGACGGCGTGGCGAAGCCGGGCGTGCCGTCCGGGCGCAGCAGGCCCTTCTCGTACTTGCGATAGGTCGCGCAGAAGTCGTCGTACTCGTAGCCGCACTTGTCCTCGACGAGCGACTTGAAGCTGCACGTGCCGTCGTCGTGGTGCTTCTTCCAGAAGTCGGTGTGGGCGTCAGGCACCTCCACCATGCCGGCCTTGGAGCGGCCGGCCGACTTGTAGGACTTGCCCGTCTCGGGTCCACGATGTTGAAGCCGGTGTCCAGGTAGTCCTGGAGCAGGGCGTCGAGCGTGGGCCAGCGCTTCTGGAACAGCTCCGGGTTCATCTTGTTGCCCAGCGCCACGATGAGCTCCTCGTCGGACTTGGCCTCGTACCACTCGGAGACGCTCTTCATGGCGCGCAGCGGGGTCCACCACACGCGCATGGAGTCGCGCTCGGCGGTGGTCTTGAGCGGCAGGAAGATGTCCGCGAAGGCCACGGCCGTCGGCGTCAGGTACGGGTCGGCCACCACGCAGAACTCCACGTTCTCAAGCATCTGGTAGATGCGGGGCGCGGCGTTGCCCGTGCAGGTGATGGCGTTGGCCCCCTGGGACCAGAACATCTTCATGGGGTAGGGCTCGCCCGTCTCGAAGGCGTGGTTGACCGCATCGCAGTCGGCCATGCCGATGAAGTGCACGTAACCGGGGTGCGTTACGTCCACCGTGAGCTTCTTGGCGAAGGTCTCCGGCGGGCAGTAGAGCTGCGCGGTGGCGTAGCCCGGGTTGATCTCGAAGCCGTTGCGCACGAGCAGGTTGGTGCCCGGCTTGTCGATGTTGCCCGTGATGGACATGAGGTTGGAGACGGTCTGGCACAGCTGGATGGAGTCGTTCTGCGTGTCGAAGGCCAGGCCCCACTGGATGGCCGCGCGCTCGGCCGTGGCGTAGAAGCGCGCCGACTCGCGGATGAGCTCGGGGTCGAGCTCGCAGATCTTGCCGGCCCACTCGGGCGTGAAGGGCTCCACGTAGGCCTTGAGCTCGTCATAGTAGGCGCACCACAGATCGACGAACTCGCGGTCCTCCAGCTCCTCGTACATGATGACGTGGAGCCAGGCAAGCGCGATGGCCATGTCCGTGGCCGGGCGCAGCGGCAGCCAGTAGGCCGCGTGCGCGCCCCACCAGGTGAGCTGCGGGTCGATGGAGATGAACTGGGTCCCCTGCTGCATGCAGGCCACCAGCCAGTGGCCCAGGTAGCCGTCGGCGTTGGACTTGAGCGGCTCGCAGCCCCAGATGACCACCACGTCGGGGCGCACCCACTCGGGGTTGGCGTAGCGGTCGGCATGGCCCTCGGAGGCGTCCACGATGGGGAAGTCGCCGATGGAGGCCGCCGTGCCGCAGGTGCGCGGCAGGTAGCAGGAGTAGCCCGACGACCCGATGGCGCCGATGTTGGGCGTGCCGAGGCACGCGCCGCCGAGGAACGGCACCCAGGACGAGATGTTGCGCCCGGTGCCGTGGTTCACGAAGATGGACTCGCGGCCGAACCCGGCCTCGTCGATGTTGACGCGGATCCACTCCGCGATGGTGTCGAGCGCCTCCTCCCAGCTGATGCGCTCCCACTTGTTCTCGCCGCGCGCGCCAACGCGCTTGAGGGGCCACTTGGGCCGGTCGGCGTAGTTCACGCCCTCCTCCAGGTTGAGGCAGCGCATGCACAGGCGGCCGTTGGCGCAGGGATCGAGCGGGTCGCCCTCGATCTTCTCGAGCTTCCCGTTTTTGGTGTACATCAGCACGCCGCAGGAGGTGTGGCAGCCGGGGGCGGAGTAGGTGTAGGTGCGGGTGACGGTGTAGCCGTCCTCCTCCCACTGCCACTCGCCGGCGTGGTAGGCCTCGCGGTCGATGCCGTCGAGGAACTCTTGGTAGTTGAACAGCATGGCGGTATCCCCTTCTCTCGTAGTGCTCTCGCGGATGCGGGCCGCCGCCCGGGCAGGGCGGCGACGGGGCCGGGCCGGGGGCGCCGCGACGGGCGCGCCGGGCGAACCGGCCCGGAAAGCAGGAAGGCGCGACGGGTTATGCCGCCGCGCCTTCCGCCGTCAGGTCAGGAGTGCTCTATCGGGTGAAGAGGGCGCAGCGGGACGAGCCGTCCATCTTCTTGGCCAGGTCCTCGACCTCGCCGTAGTACATGCACCAGGCCTGGCAGTGCTGGACGCACATGGGGAGCTTGCCCTTGGCCGTGCGGTCGGCGCACATGTCGCAGGCCTTGGTCATGACGGGCAGGTAGGTCCACTCCCAGTGGTCGGCGCCGGCCTTGCCGGCGTACTCGAAGGGGCCCGTCTCGGACAGCTTGATGCCGAACTCGCCGGCAGGCAGGTCGAGGTGCTTCTTGCAGGCCACCTCGCAGGAGTGGCAGCCGGTGCAGAACTCGTAGTTGATCAGGATGCCCTTCATCTAGAATCGTCCTCCCTCGCGCGTGGTGTTGTCATGGGTCCAGGCGAACGGCTCGGTGGCCACGTAGTCGTCGCGGAAGCCGCCGAGCTTCGTCACGACCTCGCCCGGGGTGGGCTCGTTCACATCCTCGGTGCACTTGTAGATCTTGGCCGCGACGCTCTTGAGCGGATTGCCGATGCCGCCCTGGCCGGTCTCGTAGGAGGCGGTCAGGTTGTTGATGTTGCAGTCGAAGGTGCCGTACAGGTGCGGGAACGCCGGCTCCTCCTCGGGGAACCACCAGCCGTGCTCGGCGTGGATGTAGTTCGGGTTGAGCGTCGGGTCGATGTGCACCTTCTGGCGGCAGCGGCCCTCGGTGTTCTCGATCCAGATCCAGTCGCCCTCGTGGAGGTCGTATTCCTCGGCGGTCTGGGCGCTCACCTTCACGAGCGGCATGGGGTGGAACTCGCGCATGGTGGCCTGCTGGCGGTTCTCGCTATGGAAGAACTCGTAGGAGCGGGATCCGTTGATGCAGATGAACGGGTACTCGGCGCGGTACTCCGGGTCCTCCATCCAGCGGCGCATCGTGAGCGACTCGACGTGCTCGGCCAGAGGCGGGATGCCCCAGGCGCCGAAGGTGGCGAAGGGCACGAGCTCGATGCGGCCCGACGGCGTGGCGAAGCCGGGGGTGCCGTCAGCGCGCAGCAGGCCCTTCTCGTACTTGTAGTACGTGGCGCAGAAGTCGTCGTACTCGTAGCCGCACCGGTCCTCGACGAGCGACTTGAACGAGCAGGTGCCGTCGTCGTGGTGCTTCTTCCAGAAGTCGGTGTGCACGTCGGGGACCTCGATCATGCCCGCCTTGGAGCGGCCGGCCGACTTGTAGGACTTGCCCGTCTCGGGGTCGTAGAGGTTGAACCCGACGTCCAGGTAGTCCTGGAGCAGCGCGTCGAGCGTGGGCCAGCGCTTCTGGAAGAGCTCGGGGTTCAGCTTGTTGCCGAGCGCCACGATGAGCTCCTCGTCGGACTTGGCCTCGTACCACTCGCTGACGGCCTTCATGGCGCGCAGCGGGGTCCACCACACGCGCATGGAGTCGCGCTCGGCGGTGGTCTTGAGCGGCAGGAAGATGTCGGCGTAGGCGACGGCGGTCGGCGTCATGTACGGGTCGGCGACGACGCAGAACTCCACCTTCTCGAGCATCTTGTGGACGCGCGGGGCCGCGGTGGCCGAGCAGCTGATGCCGTTGGCGCCCTGGGACCAGAACATCTTGATGGGGTACGGCTCGCCGGTCTCGAAGGCGCGGTTCACCGCGTCGCAGTCGGCCATGCCGATGAACTGCGTGCAGCCGGGGTGCACCAGGTCGACGGTGAGCTTCTTGGCGAAGGTGTCCGGGTCGCAGTAGAGCTGGGCGGTGGCGTAGCCGGGGTTGATCTCGAAGCCGTTGCGCACGAGGATGTTGGTGCCCGGCTTGTCGATGTTGCCGCAGACGCTCATGAGGTTGGACACGGTCTGGCACAGCTGGATGGAGTCGACCTGGGTGTCGAAGGCCAGGCCCCACTGGATGGCGCCGCGCTCGGCGGTGGCGTAGAAGCGCGCCGCGTCGCGGATGAGGTCGGCCGGCACCTCGCAGACCTTGGCGGCCCACTCGGGGGTGAACTGGGCCACGTGCTCCTTGAGCTCGTCATAGTAGGCGCACCAGTACTCGATGAACTCCTTGTCCTGGAGCTCCTCGGTGGTGATGACGTTGAGCCACGCGAGCGCGAGCGCCAGGTCGGTGGAGGGGCGGATGGGCAGCCAGTAGTCGGCATGGGCGCCGATCCAGGTCAGCTGCGGGTCGACCGAGATGAAGCGCGTGCCCTGCTGCATGCAGGCCACGAGCCAGTGGCCCAAATAGCCGTCGGCGTTGGACTTGAGCGGCTCGCAGCCCCACACCACCACGACGTCGGGGCGCACCCAGTCGGGGTTGTTGTAGCGGTCGGCGTGGCCCTCGGACGCATCGACGATCGGGAAGTCGCCGATGCCCGCGGCCGTGCCGCAGGTGCGCGGCAGGTAGCAGGAGTAGCCGGAGAAGCCGATGGCGCCGATGTCGGGGGTGCCCAGGCACGCGCCGCCGAGGAACGGCACCCAGGACGAGATGTTGCGGCCGGTGCCGTGGTTGACGAAGATGGACTCGCGACCGAGGCCCTTGGCGTCTAGGTTGTCGTGGATCCAGTTGGCGATGGTGTCGAGCGCCTCCTCCCAGGAGATGCGCTCCCACTTGTTCTCGCCGCGCTCGCCCACGCGCTTGAGGGGCCACTTCGGGCGGTCGGCGTAGTTCACGCCCTCCACCAGGTTCAGGCAGCGCATGCACAGACGGCCGTTGGCGCACGGGTCGAGCGGGTCGCCCTCGATCTTCTCGAGCTTGCCGTTCTTGGTGTACATGAGCACGCCGCAGGAATCATGGCAGCCGGGCGCCGAGTAGGTGTAGGTGCGCGTTACGGTGTAGCCGTCCTCCTCCCACTGCCACTCGCCCTCGTGATAGGCCTCGCGATCGATGCCATCGAGGAACTCCTGGTAATCGAATAGCATGTCCCAACTCCTCTCTTCAGTTCTCTCCTCAGCCGCCCCCGGCGCGGGGCGCGGGGGCCGCCTCGGGCATAACGATAGAGAAGCCCCCGCCGCCTTTCATGAGGTGGCAGGGGCTAAATGGGCAACGTAAGGTTTGGGGGGTTACGCCGCGCGCCGGGCGCGCCTAGGCATCGCGCTCGTCGATGTCGGCGGTCTCCACCAGATCCATGAGCTCCTGGCGGGAGTGCACGCCCGTCTTCTGGTAGATGTTGTAGATGTGGGCCTTGGCCGTGTGCGACGATATGACCAGCTTCTCGGTGATGTACTCGGCGTTACGGCCCTTCGCGAGCATGGTGAGCACCTCGCGCTGGCGGCTGGAGAGCCCGTAGCGGTCGGCCACGGCCTCGCACTTGAGGTGGAAGGTGCTCGGGCGGTGCGCGTCACCCTCAGAGGACGCCGCAGGCACGCCGTCGGTCACGGGCGAGTCCAGCTTGCGGATGGGCGTGCCCGGGGTGACGGTGAGCGCCCCCCCCCGTCGGATTCCACGCGCTTGAAGCGCTTCTCGTCCGGGTAGTTGTCCTCGGTCATGACGAACGAGGCCGAGAAGATGACCAGCAGCATGAACACGACGACCGACCCGGGCGTCACGAGCGGCCCGAAGAACGCGACGGAGCCCGCCGTGAACCCCGCGAAGGCCAGCACCATGCCGAGCGCGATGCCGAGGAAGCTCATGAGGCGTCCGAAGGAGAAGGCGCGCACGGCCGACAGGTCGCAGATGACGATGTGCTTGCACACCGCCGACAGCGAGCAGGTGGTCGGGAAGAACGACCCGCACAGGAGCAGCAGCGCGAAGATGACCACGAGCGGCTCGGGCACGAACACGAGCGGGAACACCACGATGGCCGACCCCGGCAGGAACCAGCGCATGGTCACCGACTCGGTGACGCGGTGGGTCTTGAGCGAGTCGTAGAGCAGAAGCAGGCACGTGGCGCTCACCATCACCTCTATGATTATGTAGGGCCAGTCGTGGACCGTCTGGGTGGACAGGATGCAGCCCACCGCGTAGCCGGCCGCCATGCCCGAGGTGGCCGTGGCCAGGTACGACCGCCACACGATGCGGTGGCGCTGGTCGGACTGGGCGCGGCTGGCGCGCGAGCGCTCGCGCAGGTCGAACAGGTGCATCACGATGAGGTAGCACCCGAGCGCCACCAGCGGGAAGAGCGCGGCGAAGGCGAACAGCAGCGCCTCGCTGATGAAGAGCAGCCACACGCAGGCGAGCGCCGCGGCCGCGAAGATGCCGTTGACGTAGACGCGCAGCGACCCGTGGAAGAACAGGCAGACGTATTCGCCGTAGAGCGGGCTCAAAAAGCCGAAGCCGCAGCCGGCCACGAGCGAGGGCGCCCACAGAAGCCCGGGCTGCCCGCGCAGGACCCACAGCGCCGCGGTGCCCGCGACGGCGCACGCGGCGGCGATGACGAAGTGGGTCATGCGGTGGGCCACCAGCGCGTCGGAGAGCCACCACACCGCCGCCAGCGCCGCGCACACCCCGCCGACGAAGGCGAGGTGCGCCCCGCCGGAGATGAGCCCCTCGGGATCGGCCAGCGGGAAGAAGACCGACGTGCCCAGCATGAGGAAAAGCCAGCCGTAGCAGGCGACCACGCCGATCAGACCGATGAGTATGCGGGGATTCACGAGTATCCACCCCGCAGTCTGAGTGTCCTCGGCATCCTGCGAGATATCGACGTCAGCCTCTTTCACCACGGCCCTACACCCCCTATCAGAACAACTCCGGCCATACTACCAATCCTTCGCCGACCGAAAGCGGGGGGAAGGGGGGCTGGAGGGCAGTATAAGGCGTGAGGTATTACGCCCCGACGGAAAGATTAGATGCGACTCCCCATGGGAATTCGGCGGGCGGGCGGCCCCCGGGAGGGGGCGGAGGAGGGCCCGGGGCTAAGCATCGCAAAATAGGACGCCGCATCCCATCTCGCCGGGCGCGGCGCGCGGCAAATAGCATGGCGCGCTGAATGCCGCGCACCGGCGCGCTTCCTAGACTGCTCCTTGAGCGAATGCTCGCAGATGCGAGCGTGAGCGAAGTAAAGAGAGAGGAGAGTTATGGCCGATTACAAAGAGTGGTTGGACGAGCTCAACCGCGAGGCGTACCACGACGGCGAGTGGCAGTGGCAGGAGGGGGACTTCACCGTCACGCGCACGACGCACTGGTCGCCCCCGGGCTGTCACATGGGCTGCGGCGTCCTTCTGTACACCAAGGACAACAAGCTCGTGAAGGTGGAGGGCGACCCGCTGAACGCCGTCGCCAACGGCAAGCTGTGCATGCGCTGCCTGACCATGCCCGAGGCCGTCAACCACCCCGACCGCCTGAAGTACCCCCTGCGCCGGGCCGGCGAGCGCGGCGAGGACAAGTGGGAGCGCATCAGCTGGGACGAGGCCTATGACGAGATCACCGAGAAGGTGCTCAAGATCAAGGAGGAGCACGGCTCCGAGACCATCGTGGTCGTGCACGGCACCGGCCGCAACATCGGCTGGCAGGTGCCCTACTTCGCGTCCGCCTGCATGCAGACGCCCAACGTCTCCACCTTCGGCTTCACCGGCTTCGCCTGCTACCTGCCCCGCATGATCGGCACGTCCGCCAAGCAGGGCGACATGTTCATCGTCGACGCCTCCCAGGCCCACTGGGACCGCTACGCGTCCGATCGCTGGCAGGTGCCCGGCGTCATCCTGGTGTGGGGCAACGAGCCCATCAAGTCCAACGCCGACGGCTTCCTGGGCCACTGGCTCGTGCAGTGCGTGCAGATGGGCTCCAAGGTCATCTCCGTCGACCCGCGCCTGACCTGGTGGGGCGCCCGCGCCGCGTTCTGGCTGCCCGTCCGCCCCGGCACCGACGCCGTGGTGGCCATGGCCATGCTCAACGTCATCATCGGCGAGGACCTCTACGACCACGAGTTCGTGGAGAAGTGGACCTACGGCTTCGAGGCTCTGGCCGAGCGCGTGGCCGACAAGACGCCGGAGTGGGCCGAGCCCATCTGCGACGTGCCGGCCGACCGCATCCGCGGCGCCGCGCGCCTCATCGCCACCGCGTCGTCGTGCGCCTGCCAGTGGGGCCTGGCCTTCGAGCAGCAGATCGCCGCGCTGGGCGTGACCGAGTCGGTGGCCGACATCATGGCCATCACCGGCAACATCGACAACCCCGGCGGCAACGCGCTGTATCGCTGCGCGTTCCTCATCGAGAAGCGCTACGGCCTGGGCGACGAGTACATCTCCAAGGAGACCTACGCCAAGAAGCTCATCCCGCAGACCTCGGGCATCAACGAGTCCAACATCGTGTCCTGCGCCGACACCGACGCCATCCTGGCGGCCATCGAGACCGGCGAGCCCTATCCCATCCAGATGTTCTGGATCCAGAGCTCGAACGCGCTCTCCTGCGCGTCCATGGACCCGGCCCGCACCCGCGCGGCGCTCATGAAGGTGCCCTTCATCGTGGTGGCCGACCCGTTCATGACCCCGACGGCCCAGGCCGTGGCCGACATCGTGCTGCCCGTGGCCATGAGCTGCGAGCGCAACTCCTGCCGCACCTGGTGGACGCCGGTCCGCACCATGGTCAAGGTGACCGACTTCTACGAGGCCAAGTCCGACGAGCAGATCTGCCTGGACCTGGGCAAGCGCATCATGCCCGAGCACTGGCCGTGGGAGACCGACGAGGAGTGGGCCAACTGGTACCTGACCGACCAGCTGACCCCCGGCGGCACCGAGTACCAGCGCACCTGGTGGGATACGGTGCACGAGCCCTCGAGCCCCGAGAACGGCTGCTACGGGACCAGCTGCAACGGCACCGCGTACTGGGAGTGGGACGCCACCTACGACAAGTACGCCAAGGGCATGCTGCGCCCCGACGGCCAGCCCGGCTTCAACACCCCGACCGGCCGCGTCGAGCTGTGGTCGTTCGGCTTCGACCACTGGGGCGTCGACCCGCTGCCCTACCACATCGAGCCGCCCGAGAGCCCGCTCTCCACGCCGAACACCTTCAAGGAGTTCCCCATCATCCTGTCCGGCGGCGGCCGCTCCTTCGAGTTCTTCCATAGCGAGCACCGCCAGCTGCCCACCATGCGCGAGTTCCACCCCTGGCCGCTCGTGATGGTCAACCCCGCCGACTGCGAGAAGTACGGGGTCAAGGACGGCGAGTGGATCTGGGTCGAGAACAGCCGCGGCGCCCGCTTCAAGCAGAAGGTCAAGGCCACCATCGAGGTGCAGCCCGGCCGCATCCACGCCGAGCACGGCTGGTGGTTCCCCGAGCAGGACGGCGCCGAGCCCAACTTCTACGGCACCTACGACTCCAACCTGAACAATATGACCGAGGCCTTCCGCACGGGCCAGGGCGGCATCGGCAGCGCCATCAAGTCCATGCTGTGCAAGATCTACCCGGTGCAGGAGGGCGACGTGCTTCCCCATGACGTCATCGCCGAGAAGGGCGACTTCGCCGCCTACGAGCCCGGCAAGCCCTACCAGGTGGTCGAAGAGCCCGTCGTCACGGTCATCAACTAGGAGGAGCAGATGAAGGGAATCCTGATCAACTACGAGTACTGCACGGGCTGCCACAGCTGCGAGGTCGCCTGCCGCAACGAGCTCGGCCTTACCGCCGGCGAGTACGGCATCAAGCTGACCGAGGTGGGCCCCTACGAGTACACGACCCCCATCGCCGCCGACACGCCCTACGAGTGGGTCTACAACCCCACCATCACCAAGGCCTGCGACCTGTGCGAGGCCCGCACGGCCCTGGGCAAGATGCCCTCGTGCGTCCAGGCCTGCCAGGCGTGGTGCATGTACTACGGCGAGGTGGAGGACCTGGCCAAGAAGATGGACGGCAAGACGCGCTGGGCGCTCTACGCCCCGCTGTCCGACGACGCCCGCTCGGCCATGGTGGCCGAGCGCGAGGCGCTGGCCGTCGAGGCCGGGGCCGCCGGCGTCAAGCACGTCGACACCGCGGCGAAGGTCGCCGGGAAGACCGAGTCCTACGGCACGTGGGTCGGCGACATGGAGCTCAACATCACGCTGCGCGGGGTGGAGAAGCTCGAGGCGTTCCTGGCCGAGTTCGCCACCATCGACCTGGAGGCGGCCAAGCTCGACCTCGAGGCGCAGATCATCTCCGACGAGAAGGCGACCGCCTACGTGCTGGCCGCTGACAAGGCGGTCGACGGCGCGGCCCACGAGCTGGGCCTCATGGCCATCGCCATGAACTACGACGCCCAGGGCACGCAGCTGGGCGGCGGCAAGGCCTACCTGGACAAGGGCCAGGCCGTGGCGCGCAAGGACGTCACCATCATGTTCTAGCGCCGCGCTGGCGCCGACGCCTGACGCCGCGTGCTAGCGCCGCGTGCCGGCGGAAAAGAGAGGGGCCCCGGGCGGGGCCCCTCTCTTTTCGGGGCGCCTCCTGCCGCAAAAGCCGACTTATCACATCCCCGTGTCAGAAAAGCCGACTTATCACACCGGCCTCAGGCGGTCAGAGGTGATAAGTCGGCTTTTGCGGCAGAATCTGGCAGAAACGGGGACTTATCACACGTACGGGCCCTCGCCCGGTGTGATAAGTCCGATTTTGCGGCAGGAGGCGTGGGCCTACCCCTCGTTGCCCACGGGGGTGGGCGGCGCGGGCTCGAGCTTGACGGCCTTGAGCTTCTTGCCGCCGCACGCGGGGCAGCCCGCGGTGCCGGGCGGCACGTCGGCGCCGCAGTCGGCGCAGACGAACTTGGCGCGGGCCGAGTAGGCGCCGCACTTGTTGCAGTGGGTGCAGGGATAGCACATGGGTCGTCTCCTCCTCAAGCGCCCGGCGCCGGCAGCCCCCCCCCGGGAAGGGGCGACGGCGCCGGGCAGGTGCGCTGCTAGGCGAAGTCGCGGGCCGAGCAGCGGTCGATCTCGGCGCTCACCGCATCATACACCCCGGGGTACCCGCTCACGTTCAGGCCGGAGGTGAGGCACGGGATGAAGCCGGTCTTGCGGTCGACAGCGGCGATGGCGGCGTCGACCTCGGCGCGCACCTCCTCGGCCGTCCAGTCGGGCTTGTCGAGGACCTGCGACTCGATGCCGCCCATGAAGGCGACCCGGCCGGCGTAGCGGTCGACGAGCGCGGGAATGTCGTTGGTCGTGCGCAGGGTGCCCTGCCAGATGTCGACCCCCATCTCCGCCATATAGGGCACGAGCGTCTCGCCGAAGCTGTCGGAGTGATGCACGATGAGCTCGACGCCGTGGTCGCGCCAGTAGCCGTAGATGCGCTTGTACGGCTCGAGCAGGAACTCCTCGAACATCTCCGGCGCCAGGAAGGTGGATATCTGGGTTCCCCAGTCGTCGTGGTGGAACAGGGCGTCGGGCCTCACGTACTTGAGGTGCATGTCGGCCAGGCGCAGCTCGTAGTCGACGATCTGGTCGATGAGCGCGTGCATCTCCTCAGGCTCCTCGTAGAAGTCGACCAGGGCCTCGGTGATCTCGCACAGGTGGTGCACCCGCTCGAAGACGCCGGGGAACACGGCGCTCGTCACGAACTGCTCGGCGCGGTCGACGGCGGCGGCGCGCTCGGCGATGGGCTCCCAGAAGGCCGGGTCGTCCAAGTCTCCGGGCACCCTCACCTGGCTGCGCCAGTCGCAGATGTCGGTGATGACGCGGTGGGCGGCGTCGTGCATGGGGAACAGCCCCGGCTGGCCGTCGACCTGCTGCTGGTAGCACCCCCAGGCGTCGATGAGGTAGCCCTCGTCGGCCAGGTGGGACCGGTCGGACAGGGGGCTCGCCATGATGAGGGCCAGGGCCTCGAACTGGTTGACGTAGCGGTCGGGGCTGCCCCCGCGGATGCACTCGATGAGGTTCTGTCGCTTGGTGAGCACGGGCGGCTCCTTTCGGGAGGGGGACGCCCCGCCGCCGGCTCGCGCGGCGGCGGGCGCGACGAGGGGCGAGCGGGGGGCTACAGCGATCCGGCCAGCTCGTGGGCGTCCCAGATGGCGTTCATGATGTTGGCGACCGAGCGGGCGTCTCCGATCTTGTGGACGGCGGGGGCGGCGAAGCGCAGCTCCTCGTACAGGCCGTCGCGCGAGCGGTAGCCCACGCACTCCACCACGCCCGTGGCCGGCACCCGCAGCTCCTCCTCGGGCGTCTCCACGGTCACGCAGCCGTCGGCGTAGCCCACGGCCTGCGAGCCGGTGAGCACGCGCACCCCGTGGAAGGGCAGCAGCTTGCGCAGCATCTCGAAGTTGGCGGGGCACAGCGGCCCGTTGAGCTCGAGCACCTCGCCCCGGGCCTCCACGACGGTCACCGCGTGGCCCGTCTGGGCCAGGTGGAGCGCCAGCTCACAGCCGACCAGGCCACCGCCGATGATCACCACGTCGTGGCCCGGGTCGGCCTCGCCCAGCAGCACGGCCTCGGCGGCCAGCAGCGGCGCGCCGTCGAGCGGGAAGCCCTTGGGCTCGGCGCCCGTGGCCACTATCACGTGGTCGAAGCCGCCCTCCTCGGCCATCGCCGCCGTCACCGGCGCGTTCAGGCGCACCTCGACGCCGGCGCGGCGCAGCTGCTCCTCGTACCAGGCGATGAGCGCGTGGTCGTCCTCCTTGAAGGCCGGCGCGCCGCCGGGCACCAGGTTGCCGCCCAGGCGCCCCTTGGCCTCGCAGAGCACCACGTCGTGTCCGCGCAGGGCCGCCACGCGCGCCGCCTCCATGCCGGCCGGGCCGCCGCCGGCCACGAGCACCCGCTTGCGCGCGAGCGCCGGGGTGAGCGCCGCGTAGCGCTCGCGGGCGCATTCCGGGTTAACCGCGCAGGAGATGCTCTTGTAGCGGATCATGCGGCCGAGGCAGCCCTCGTGGCATGACAGGCAGGGGCGGATGGCCGCCTCGTCGTCGCGGCGGAGCTTCTCCACGTAGAAGGGGTCGGCCAGAAGCGGGCGCGCCAGGCCGACGATGTCGCAGATGCCATCGGCCACCGCCGCTGAGGCCATGGCCGGGTCATCCATGCGCCCGGCGCAGATGACGGGCACGTCCACCGCGTCCTTGACCAGCTTGGCGTAGCGGCGGTAGAGGCCCTTCTCCTGGTACATCGGCGGGTGGTTCCACCGCCAGGCGTCGTAGCTGCCCACGTCCACGTCGAGCGCGTCGTAGCCGTAAGATGCCAGCAGGCGCGCGGCCTCCACGCCCTCGTCCACGTCCCGGCCCTGCTCGGCGAACTCCTCGCCCGGCAGCGCGCCGTCGCGCAGGCCCTTGATGAAGCTCTTCGGGGAATAGCGCAGGGTCACGGGGAAGTCGTCGCCGCACTGGCGCTTGATCTCCTCGCACACCTCGCGGGCGAAGCGCAGGCGATTCTCCAGGCTCCCGCCGTACTCGTCGTCGCGCTGGTTGAACAGGCTGATGGCGAACTGGTCCATCAGGTAGCCCTCGTGGACGGCGTGGATCTGCACGCCGTCGAAGCCGGCGTCCCGGGCGATGCGCGCCGCCTGGCCGCACTGGCGCGTGATGTCGCGGATCTCGTCGACGGTGAGCGGGCGGCAGTCCACGTCGAACCAGCGGTTCTGGACGGCCGAGGCCGACACGGGCGCCTCGCCCTCGGGAAACTCGGCGTAGACGCGCCCGAAGCCGGCCGACACCTGCAGGAAGATGCTCGACCCGTAGGCGTGGACGCGCTCGGTCATCTCGCGCGCGGTGCGGATGAAGTGCGACGGGTTGATGGTGGCCGACGGCGTGGAGGGATACTCATGGGTCTCGATGTTGTTGGCGGCGTGGGTCACGCCGGTGATGATGAGGCCGGTTCCGCCCTTGGCGCGCTCGACGTAGTAGTCGATGCCGCGCTGGGTGAAGCCGCCCTCCGCGTCTCCCAGGCCCATGGGGCCCATGGCGCACAGGGCGAAGCGATTGGGCAGCGTCGCCCCGGCGATGCTCACCGGCTCGAACAGGTTGCGGTACTTCACGGAAACTCCCCTCTCGATGGCGTCCCCTCCCCCTCGAGGGGACGGCGGCGGAAGAAGAAGCGCCCCCGCCGGGCGGCGAGGGCGCAGGTGGGGCGGCTAGCCGCGCACGAGCTCGACGGCCTTGGCGGCCGCCGCGCCGGCGTCGGGCGTCCAGGCGTCGGCGCCCACCTCGTCGGCGAAGGCCTGGGTGACGGGCGCCCCGCCCACCATCACCTTCACGCGATCGCGCAGGCCCGCCTCCTCGATGGCGCGGATGGTGGCGCCTATCTCGGGCATGGTGGTGGTGAGCAGCGCCGAGCAGCACACGATGTCGACGTCGTCGTTCTCCTGGATGAACGTCACGAACTGCTCCGGCGCCACGTCGACGCCCAGGTCGGTGACCTCGAAGCCCTTGCCCTCGATCATCATGCGCACGAGGTTCTTGCCGATGTCGTGCATGTCGCCCTTGACGGTGCCGATGACGGCCCGGCCCACGGGCTCGGCGCCGGCCTCGGCCAGGTGCGGCTTCAGGACCTCGGTGCCGGCGCTCATGGCGCGGGCGGCCACGAGCATCTCGGGCACGAAGGCCTCGTTGCGGCTGAAGCGCTCGCCGATCTCGGTCATGGCCGAGACGAGGCCGTCGTTGAGGATCGCCTCGGGGTCGAGCCCCTCGTCGAGCGCCTGCTGCACGAGCGGCGCGACCTCCTTGCGCTTGCCGCGCAGCACGGCCGAGGAGATGTCGTCGATGATGGTCATGATGGGTTCCTTTCTCTCAGGTGGTTACGCGACGGGGTGCTCGGCGGCCCACTGGCGGCCGTAGCGCTCGAGCTCGGCGTTGAGGATCTCGCCGTTGCGCACGCGCAGAAGCGGCGCGGGCGCGCCCGGGAAGAACCGGCCGGCCGGGCAGTACGTGTCGATGCAGCGATGCACCTCGGCGACGATGTCGGCCTCGGGCGTGTCGGGCGCGTCGATGGCCGGCCCGTCGATGCCGCCGATCATCGCCAGCTTGCCGCCGGTCTTCTCCTGGATGGCGACGATGTCGTTCTGCGGGATGACGCCCTGCCAGATGTCGATGCCGATCTCGGCCATGTCCTCGACGATGGGCTCGCAGATGCAGTCGGCGTGGTGGACGTAGATCATGCCGCACTCGTGGATGACCTGGGCGATCTCGGTCTGCAGCGGCTTGATCATCTCGCGCCACACGTCCGGCGGGAGGAACAGGTTCTGCTTGGAGCCCCAGTCATCCTGGAAGAAGATGACGTCGGGCTTGAGGCGCCGCGCCGCCTCCTTGATGGAGCGCTTCTTGTAGTCGGCGATGGCCGTCAGCATCTCGAACATGGCCTCGGGCTCCTCGAGGTAGGCGCAGAAGGCCTCCTCCATGCCCATGAGGAAGTGGGACCGCTCGAACAGGCCCTGGGCGTTGAAGTACTCGACGAAGCGCTCGCTGCGGTCGACGCTGGCGGCGCGGGCCTCGGCCTCGGACCAGTCCAGGCCGTCGAGCGACGGGATGACCAGCTGCTCGCGCCACTTGGTCACGTCGGTCACCACGGCGTTGTCGGCCGTCACGTGCGGGTGCTTGCCCGGCGCGTCCGGCGGGAAGACGCAGACGGTCCCCCAGGAGTCCTTGTGCTCGAGGCCGTCGCGGGCCACCGAGTCGCTCTTCCAGATCGGGTCCATCATGATCTCGACGGCGCTCTGGAAGTCGCCGTACCACTCCGGCTGCCTTCCCTCCAGAATGGCCATCATGTTCTCGCGTGGGGTCATTTCCATGGACATCCTTCCCTTTCCCTCGATGCTTCCCCCTTGGGGGGAACGCGCCCGCCACGGCGGCGGGACCCCTGGGACGCAGCCTATAAAACCCGCTGCGCGCGGGCATGGGGCCCGAGGGCTTATCTTGGGATGGGGTCGCGAAACCCCAGGTGGGCCATTAGGCGGGAAGGATGAAAGACGAAAAAGGGACCCCGGCCGAAGCCGGGGTCCCGCAGAGGCGACCAGGTTGTCGCGGGCGGCCTACTGGCCGGGGGCCTTGGGGGCCGCCGGAGCGCCGGGGGCGCCGGGGGCCTTCGGGGCGCCGGGGGCGCCGGGGGCCGCGGGAGCGCCGGGCGCGCCAGGGGCGCCGGGCATCGCGGGGCCGGCAGGCAGGTCGGCGCCGCACTCCTTGCACTTGGTCTCAGCGGCGCCGTTCTTGGCACCGCAGGCGGGGCAGGTCTTGTCGATCTCGACAGCGGCAGGTCTAAAGCACATGGGAGCGTTCCTTTCCTCATTCGGTTGAGCTTCCGGGATGCACTTTACCGCCCCGCGGGCGGCCGCGGCATCCCCCTAAACCACTTAAAATAGCCGGGAAACTCTAGTACCTTTCGGCTGATTTCGGAGTATACCCCCAGGTAGAAGTGGAATTAGCCCACAGCATGAGACAATGGGGCGCCCCCGTGCACACCTCCTGTACAAATCGGGCGAAGTGTCTCGCGAACGCCCCCTCCAAGAGGCTCTCCCCCTGATCGCGCGCGGCGCGCGCGGGGCGCGCTAGTCCACGCCGAGGAGCTCGTAGAGCTCCTTGCGGGTGTTGATGCCCGTCTTCTCGTAGATGTGGCGGACGTGGGCCTTGACGGTGCCCTCGGCGATGTAGAGGTCGCGGGCGATGGCCGCCATGGTGCGCTTCTGCGCCAGCAGCCGCAGGATCTCGTCCTCGCGCGGGCTCAGGCCGCTTGCCGCCGACACCTCGGCGCAGCGCTCGGCCAGCGCCTCCTCGCGCCGCGACGCCTCCTCGAGGCTGCCGTCGTCCAGGGCGACCGTCCAGTGGGAGTCCCAGCGCCGCTCGGAGAGCAGCAGCAGCGTGATGAGCGCCACCAGCACCGCCACGATCACCGCCGAGGCGGTCGACTGCGCGACGGCCGACATCCCCAGGGCGCCGAGCCCCTCGTCCACGGCGACGCCGGCCATGGTGAGCAGCTGCGCGGCGTAGAGCGGCGCCACCAGCACCGGCGCCGGCACGCCGCTCTTGCGCGCCATGGAGCACAGCAGCACCAGCATGAACACGTGCATGAGCGTGTAGCTGGCCGAGATGAGGTAGCTCGACACGGCGTTGCCCAGCACGCTCTGGGCCGGCACCAGCAGAAAGCCGCAGATCATGAACAGCATCGGCGCGCGCGACACCTTGATGAGCGCCACCCGGTCGGCGAAGAACCACGCCGACAGGAACACCGCGCCGGACACAAGCACGGTGACGTAGGTCGACCCGCGGCCGGCGCCGGCAGTCATCTGCATCTGGCGCAGCCCGTAGGCGAAGGAGTACAGCGCCATGAGCGCGTAGAGCTTCCAGGGGTAGGAGAACCGCGGGAACACCCGGTGGGGCCGCTCGGCCTCGGGGATCGACCGGAAGGCGGCGCGCACGCAGGCGCAGGCGACGGCCGGCAGCACCGCCAGCAGCACCGCCAGCTGGAGGGGCGCCATGCCGTTGCCCAGGAAGGCGAGAAAGCCGCCGAGCACGTAGGCGGCCGAGAAGCACAGGACCACCCGCAGGGTCGACAGCGTCGCGCAGGCCTCCACGTTCAGGAGCGAGAACAGCAGAAAGCCGGCGCCCCCGAGCGCCGAGGCCGCGGCGCCGACGGGCGCCAGCCCCTCCCCCGCCGCGCCCAGGGCGAGCGCCGTGGACGCCAGCATGAGGCCGAGGGCGCCCGCGCCCAGGGCCGGGTGCCCGCCCAGCGGCACGAGGCGCCGGCCCAGGGCCATGGCGACCAGGGCCACGGCCACGTAGGCGGCGTCGAACATCATGTGCGACGACATCCCGACCGAGGGGACCGCCACCACCGGGTTGGCGAACAGGAGCGCCACCCAGGCGCGCGCGAACCCGACGCCCAGGAAGGCGAAGGGGATCGAGCGCAGGGCCGGGTCGGGGGTTGCAGGAAGCTTCAAGTCCATAGGGTGATTATAGCCTTCGCGACGGGGGGAAGCGGGGGAAGCGGGTCTGGGCATGACGAAGGCCCCCGGGAGGGAGCGGGGGCCTTCGAGGGGAGGGCTTAGGCGCTACAGCCCGGCGACGTAGCGGCCGGTGACGTAGCCGGTGGTGATGGCGCGGCCCACCGACAGGCCCTCGATGTCCATCGGGTAGTTGCTGTTGCCGAAGAACGGGCCCGAGGCGTTGCCGACGGCGAACAGGCCGGGGATGGGCCTCATGTCGGCGTCGAGGCACTGGAAGTTGCCGTCGCACCACAGGCCGTCCACCAGCGCGTCGATGTTGTTCGCGCCGCGCGGCACCGCGTAGCAGGGCGCCTCGATGGGCACCATGTACTCGTCGCGCTTGCCGAAGTCGGCGTCGCCCTGGCCGGCGGCCACCAGCTCGTTGTAGCGGTTGATGGACTCCACGATGGCCTCGACGGTGTAGTCGTGGGCCCACTTCTGCTCGTCGGCGTAGGCGATCATGTTGGCGGCCAGCTCCTCCAAGGTGTCGCCCTTGATCCACGCCTCCGGGTCGACGTTGCGGTAGGCGTTGTGGATGGAGATGTCGGAGAATCCCTTCCAGGCCTCGTAGTGCTCCTGCCAGTTGGAGGGCACGATGGAGAAGAACTTGGCGGCGGTGGATTCCTTGAAGTCGACCTCGGCCAGGTACTTGTTGGTGAACTCGTTGAGGTAGCCCATGCGGCAGCAGCCCTCGTCCATGAAGCGCTTGCCGTGGCGGTCGAGGAACAGGTACGGCATCTCGAAGCGCACCTTCGGGCCCTCGCCGTGGACCATCTTGGTGTGGGAGGCCGGGCACATCTGGGCGCCGACCCACATGGCGGCCTTGAGGCCCGTGCCGTTGCGGAAGTCGACGGCCTGGTGCAGGCCGCGGGCGTCAGGGGTGTAGAAGTAGAGCATCTCGGTGTCGCCCACGTAGTCGCCCGCCGCGATGATGACGCCCTTGGACGCCCTCAGCAGCACGTGCTTGTCGTCGGACTTGCGCTTGCCGATGGCGCCGACCACCCGGTCGTCCTCCTTGAGCAGCTGCACGCAAGGGGTCTCGAAGTAGATCTCGGCGCCCTCGGCCTGGACGGCGTCGCCGATGGTGAGCGCGCCCTTCTGGTGGCCCTCGTCGTGGAAGTAGGTGTTGGCGTGGAAGTGGACGTCATGGCCGTTGCAGTTGACCACGTAGTCGTAGGGCTTCGACACGCTGCCGCCGGCGGCCGCGGCCTCCTCCCACCAGGCCAGCGCCTCCTGGGAGTTGCGGGCCCACGCCTCCACCTGCTGGGCGTTGGAACGGTAGTCGCTCTTGTAGCTGATGTAGGACACGGCGGCCTTGATGCCGGCCTCGCTCGTCTGGGTGAGGTCGACCGACGCGCCCATGTTGCCGGCGGTCTGGACGATGGGCAGGCTCTGGAGCACGCCCACGGTGGCGCCAGCGGCCAGGGCGGCGTGGATGGCGGCCAGGCCCGACTCGCCGGCGCCCACCACGACGACGTCGTAGTCGTGGGTCTCGGCGAAGTCGGTGACGGGGTCGGGCGTCAGCAGGAACGACGGCACGCCGTCGGCCGAGCCGGTGCCGGCGAGCGCGGCGCCGGGCTTGGGCACGCCGCCCTCGGGGGCGACGACCTTGGGCGAGCAGCCGGCCAGAGCTGACATGCCGAGGGCGCCGACGGCGGACAGGCCGCCGAACTTGAGCAGGTCGCGGCGCGACAGGTTGGAAGCGGGCTTGGACATGGTGGTTCCTCCTTCGGAAGGGCCGCCTGCGGCGGACGCGGCGGCACAGGTGGTTCGGGTGGTTCGAGCGGGCGGCTTCCCGCGGGCGCCGGGCGCGGCGCGGGGCGGGGACGCCGTCGGCGCGGGCTAGGCGGTGGCCGCCAGCTCCTCGGCGTCGTCCATGGTCAGCCAGCCGGCGGGCAGGTCGGCCTCGGCCTCGTCGTGGCACTTGGTGCAGTAGTACACCGAGGCGCGGTGGCCCTTGTGGCACGTGGTGCAGTCGTACTTGTCATGCTGGGGCACGTGCGGGTTGAAGGCCCGATCGGCCGTCTTCTCGGCCAGCTCCTCGCGGGTCATCGCGTGGCAGGCGTCGTTCAGGCACAGCTCGTCCTTGCTAAGGCCGGCCGCGGCGGTGAGCTCGGTCGCGTCACGCTCGAGCAGCACGCCGTCGTAGGCGTCGTTCAAGACCACCTCGTAGTTGCCCGACACCCAGTTCACGCCCTCGGATATCTGCTGGGACAGCACGGGGGTGTGGCAGTCGAGGCATGCGGAATCGGCCTCGACGCGATGGTAGGCCGCCGTCATGGCCGCGGCATCCGCCACCTCGTTGCCCCACTTGTCCGCGCCGGGCTGGCCCGGCTCGGCCTCGTAGGTCTCCAGGTAGGGATCCATGGGCACGTGGCAGATGGCCCCGCAGAAGCTGGGCTGCTCGTGCCAGACCCACAGGCCGGCCCCCGCGACCACCACGATGGCGGCCACGACGCCGATGACCACCGGCGCCTTCCTGGGGCGCTTGGGCGCCGCCTTCTTCTCCTCCGTCGTCATGGGTACCTCTCTTCCCTCTCGCCCCGGCCCGCGGCGCGCCGCGCCCGGGGCCCTCCTCTCTCGCCCGCGGCACCTGGGCGCGCGGGCCAATGCCCCGATTGTGCGCCCCCGACCCTGGAGCACGCATCAGCCAAAGGGAAGAAAAGGGTGTATATCCCTAAACCCCGCCATAAACCCCACGTTTGAACTGGGAAAATGGAGAATCATGGGGCAGGAGCGCCGGGGCGGCGGAGGGCGGAGCGAGGGCTGCGCAGCTTCCGAGCGCAGCACCAGGCGCGTCCTTCCCCCGCACGAGCGGGGGCACCCCCGACACGCCGAGCGCCCCGGGGGCGGAGGGCGGAGCGAGGGCTGCGCAGCTTCCGAGCGCAGCCCTCCGCCCCCGGGGCGCGGCTCGCGCGACCAGCGGAGCGCCTATTCGTTGCTCTTGAGGGACTCCACCATGTCCACGGCGGAGAGCTTGCGGCGCATGACCAACATGACCAGGAAGGTGAACAGCATGGTCAGCGCGAAGGCGATGAGGAAGCTCGGGGCGTGGATGTCGCGGCCGAACATCACCTGGTCCACCTCGGCCGTCACCACGACGAAGCCCTCGAGCGCCACGCCGAGCGCGAGCCCCGCGAGCGCCCCGATGATCGACAGCAGCACGATCTCGCGGTAGATGTAGCGGTCGACCTCGCCGGCCGTGAAGCCGAGCACCTTGAGGGTGGCTATCTCGCGGGCGCGCTCGGTGATGTTGATGTTGGTGAGGTTGTACAGCACGATGAAGGCGAGCGCCGCCGCGGCCACCACCAGCACGACCACCACCAGGTTCACCGACCGCAGCATGGTGCGGTACGAGTCGATGGTCTCGTCGTTGTAGGCGATGGTCTTGGCCGCGCCCGTGGCCCGCGCCGCGTCGGCGAAGGCGGCGCGCTCGGCGTCGGAGGCGCCCACCGTGCCAAAGGTCGACCGGCCCTCGGGCGCCCGCCCGAAGGCGGCCTCGTAGGCGGCGGGCCCCACGAACACGTAGTTGGACACGTAGTTCTCCATGACGCCGGTCACCATGAGCTCGCGCGTGTCCGACGTGGCGTTGCCCAGGTCGTCCTGGCCGGCCAGCGTGAGCACGTCCCCCGGGCCCACCCCCAGCCGCGTCGCCAGCTTCTCGGTCAGGATCACCCCGTCGTCGCCCAGCTCAAGCGGGCCATGGCCCTCGCGCTCGCGCATCACCCACAGCCCCTGGAACGCGGCCGGGTCGACAGGTGCCACCAGCGTCGCCATCACGTCGGAGGCGCCCGGGCCCGACGCCATCATCGCCTCCTCCTCGGCCAGCGCGCTCTCGCCCATGAGGGCGCCCACCGCGTCGATCGCCTCCGCCGGCGCGTCGTCGTCGGCCGTGACCACCACGTTGTAGCGCACGAGCTCGCCGTACTGCTTGTCGATGATGTCGTTGATCGAGTTCTGCAGCCCCAGGCCCACGAGCAGCAGCCCTGTGCACCCCGCGATGCCGATCACGGTCATGACCAGGCGCTTCTTATAGCGGAAGAGGTTGCGGAAGGTCACCTTCCACGAGAAGCTGAGCCGGCGCCACACCGGGCGGACGCGCTCGAGCAGGATGCGCTTGCCCGCCTTGGGGGCCCGCGGCAGCATGAGGGCGGCCGGGGTCTCGCGCAGGGTGGCCGCGGCGGCGGCCCAGGTGGCGACGAGCGTGACGCCCACGCCGAGCCCCGCGGCCAGGAGCGCCAGCGGCAGGTCCACCGGCAGCGGCCCACGCGGCACGAAGTAGATGATGGAGTAGGCCTCCATGATGACGGCGGGCAGCACCTGGGACAGCACGAGGATGCCCACGACCGCGCCGGAGGCCGAGGCCACGCCGGCGTAGAGCAGGTACTTCGACGTGATGCGCGCCTTGGAGTAGCCGAGCGCCTTGTAGGTGCCGATGAGCACGCGCTCCTCCTCCACCATGCGCGTCATGGTGGTGAGCGCCACCAGGGCCGCCACCAGGAAGAAGATGAAGGGGAACACCGACGCGATGGAGTCGATGCGCTCGGCGTCGGCGGCGAAGCTGGCCACGCCGTAGTTCTTCGTGCGGTCCATGACGAGCCACTCGGCCGCGGGGATGGCGTCGATGTCGTCCTGGGCGTCGGCCAGCTTCCGCTCGGCGTCGGCGAACTGCTCGTCGGCCTCAGCGCGGGCGGCCTCCCAGTCGACCAGGCCCTGCTCGTAGTCGGCGCGGCCGGACTCCAGCTCGGCGCGGCCGCTCGCCAGCTCGGCGGCCGCCGCGTCCAGGCGCGCCTGGGCGGCGTCCAGCTGGGCGCGGGCCTCGCGCTCGCCGGCCTGGGCCTCGGCCCGGCCGGAGGCCAGCCGGGCCTCGCCGTCGCGGAAGGCCGCCACGGCGGCGCGCGCCTGGTCGAGCTGGGCGCGGCCGGACTCCAGCTCGGCGCGGGCCGGCTCGATCTGCTCGGCGCGGGCCCGGTCGAGCTGGGCCAGCGCCTCCTCGGCCTGGGCGAGGCCCGCCCGGGCCTGGTCGAGCCCGGCAGCCACCGGGGCGCGCTGGGCCTCCAGCTGGGCGATGGCGCCGGGCAGGGCGGCCTCGGCCTGCTCGAGCGCGGCGATCTGGGCGCGCAGCGGGGCCGCGGCCTCCTCGTCGGGCGCCGCCGCGAGGGCCGCGCGCAGGGCCGCCAGCTGGCCGGGGATGGCCTGCTGGCGCTCGCGGGCCTCGGCGAGGGCCGCGTCGATGCGCGCCAGGGCGTCCTCGGCCTGGGCGATGGCCGCCTGGGCCCGGTCGCGCCCGGCCGCGGCCTCGTCGTAGCCGGCCTGCCACCGCGCCTCGGCCGCGGCCAGCTCGTCGGCGCCCGCCTGCCACCGCTCCTCGAGCGCCGGCAGGTCGGCCTCGGCCTGCTCCACCGATGCGCGGCTGCCCTCCAGCTCGGCGGCGGACGCGTCCAGCGCCGTCCGGGCGTCGGCCAGGCGCGCCTCGGCCGCCTGCCGCTGGCGCGCGAGCTCGGCCGCGCCGGCGTCGTAGTCGGCCTGGCCCTGGGCCAGCTTCCGCTCGCCGTCGGCCAGCTCGGCGGACGCGTCGTCCAGGCGGGCCCGGGCGTCGGCCAGCTCGCGCTCGGCATCGGCCCGCTCGGCCTCGTAGTCGGCGCGCGCCTCAGCCAGCTCCTCGGTCGCCTCGGCCACGAGCTCGGCGCGGCGCGCCTCCTCGCGCTCGGGCGCCAGGGCCTCGATCCGCGCCATCACCGCGTCCACCTTGGCCTGGTAGGCGTCGGAGCCGGCCTCCTCCCCCGCCGCGCCCGCCACCGTGAGGAAGGCCTCGGTGACGGGGTAGTCCGCGGCGAAGGCGTCGCGCGGGACGTACATGAACTGCTGCACGGTGCCCGAGCCCAGCGTGGTGGGGCCCATGGCCGTCGACGACACGTAGTAGGGCGTGCGCGCGTAGCCGACGATCACGTAGTCGCGCGTGGCGAGCACGTCGTCCACGTCGTCCCCCGTGCCCTCGGTGACGGTGACCGCGTCGCCTACGGCCGTGGGCGCGTTCATCACGCGGTCGACGGACAGCAGGCACTCGCCCGGCGCCTCGGGCCAGCGGCCCTCCACCAGCACGAGCCGGTTCAGGTACGACCCGTCGTCGGACGCCACCGTGGCGCCCCCGTCGCGCACCGCGCCCCCGCGCGCCGCCTCGGGCAGCGAGTGCATGCGCACGGCGTACTGCTCGCCGCCGATGGTGGCCATGACGTCGGTCTCCCAGGCGCCCATGACCGCCTCCACGCCGTCCACAGCGCGCAGGGCGTCCAAATCGGCGTCGGTCAGGCCGAGCGTGGACACGACGCGCACGTCCATGAGGGCGGTGCCGTCGTAGTAGCGGTCGGCCGCCAGGTCCATGTCGGGGCAGGTCATGCGCAGGCCGGCGTAGAAGCCCGTGCCCAGGGCGACGATGGCCGCGATGGCCAGGAAGCGCCCGAGCGAGTGGCGCACCGAGCGCAGGGTGTCTTTCGTGAAGGCGCGGGCCACCGCGGGCTACTCCCCCGCCGCCATGTGGCGCGTGGGCGCGCCGGCGCCCGTCCGGGGCGCCGTCAGGCCGGCTTCCGCAGCCCCGCGCATCCCCGCCTGGCGCGCGGCGGCGCCCCGCGCGGCGCGGCGCGCTACCATTCCAGCACCTCGGCCGACAGCGGCCGGTCGTTCACCTCGACGCCGGCCACGCGCCCCTCGCGGATGTGGATGACGCGGTCGGCGATGGCGGTGAACGCCGAGTTGTGGGTGACCACGGCCACGGTCTTGCCCGTGTCGCGGCAGGTGTCCTGCAGAAGCCCCAGGATGGCCTTGCCCGTCTCGTAGTCGAGCGCGCCGGTGGGCTCGTCGCACAGCAGCAGCTTCGGGTTCTTCGCGAGCGCGCGGGCGATGGCGACGCGCTGCTGCTCGCCGCCCGAGAGCTGCCCGGGGAAGTTGTCGAGGCGGTGCCCCAACCCCACCTGGCGCAGCACGTCGGCCGCGGGCAGCGGGTGGGTGCAGATCTGGCTCGCCAGCTCGACGTTCTCGAGCGCGGTCAGGTTCTGGACGAGGTTGTAGAACTGGAAGACGAAGCCGATGTCGTGGCGGCGGTACAGCGTGAGCTCCTTGGGCGAGGCGTGGGAGATGTCGCGGCCGTCCAGCACGATGGCCCCGGACGTGGGCGAGTCCATGCCGCCGAGCATGTTGAGCAGCGTCGTCTTGCCGGCGCCCGACGGGCCCACGATGACCACGAGCTCGCCGCGCTCGATGGAGAAGTCCATGCCGTCGACGGCGGCCACCTCCACCTCGCCCATCTGGTACACCTTCCGCACCCCGCGAAACTCCACGAACGCCACGCTCCACCCCGCTTCCACGCATCCAGGTAAACACTCTAACTATACCCGAACCAGCCCTTCGAAGGGAGCCCCGCCCCCACCCGTCACCCGCTCGACGCCCCAACCTGCGGGGCACCAGAAGACGTGCGCAGGCGGCCCCATCCGGAGATTCCGTGGTTTCCCTGTTGAACGTAAACGACCGTTTACGTTGTTTTCCCTGATGGGCAGCATCATGTCTTCAATGGGAAGAAGCGGTTTCCTTTTTATTAATTCATTTCCTATTTGTTGTATTTATCGTTAATCGAGTTTATGATAAGGAGAGCCCATGACGAAGCGTCGAGACGTGGTGAGGTTCTTCGAAGAACGCGGCTTCTGGTCGAAGGGCGGCACGAAGCACGAGAAGTTCACCAACGGCCAGGTCACCATCCTCATCAAGCGCCATCGTGAGATAGAGGACGAGGTGTTCGAGAGGCTGAAGAGGGACGCAGGGCTGAAATAGCGGGAAAGGACGGCTGCCATGCAGTACACCTATGAGTTCGAGCTGTGGTGCGGCGAGGCAAGCTGGTGCATCGCGCCGTTCAACCTTCCCGGCGCCACCCAGGGAGACGACGTGGAAGACGCCTGCGAATCTGCCGCCGACCTGCTGCGCGAGACGGTGCGCGACTACCTGATGCGCGGCCAGCAGCCCCCCGCCGCACGCTTCGGAAACGAGCCGGAGCACGGGGGCGTCCGCGTCATCGTGTCCGTCGACGCATCCCTCGCCGACGTGGAGCGGGTCACCGCCTCCCAGGCCGCCGATATCCTGGGCGTGAGCCGGCCCCGCATCACCGCCATGCTGTCATCGGGCCTGCTTGACGGCTGGAAGGAGGGGCGCAACACCTACGTCACCCTTGCGAGCGTGAAGGCCCGGCTCGCCCATCCCCAGCCCGCTGGCCGCCCCCGGGGCACGACGCAGGCCTAGGATCCACCAGCAGCCCTATCCGGAGATTCCGTGGTTTCCCTGCCGAACGTAAACGGCCGTTTACGTTGTTTTCCCTGATGAGGGGCATCATCGGAAGCTAGCTGACCGCTCACGGGGAGGGAGACGGCATGGGGACGCTAGCTGGCATCACGCGAATCGCGGCGGGCATTCTGGGGGCCATCGCGCGACTCGCGAGCACGGCGGACGACACGCGCGCGGGCTGGGACGCGCCTGCGGGCTGGGACGCGCCCACAGGCTGGGACGCGCCTGCCGACGAGGACGACCTGCGCCGCCTGGGGCTCTCGCGCGGCGAGTACCTGCGAGCGGCGGCCGAGGGCGCGCCGTCCCGCGCCGCCGGCGAGCCGCCCGTCTTCGAGGGACGCCTCCTCGAGCTTATCGACGGAAACGTCCCCGCGTTCTCACCTGAGGAGCTGGCCCTGCCGCCGGGATCCGAGCGCTACGCCGAGCTCGACGCGCTCGGACGCTGCGGCCCGGCGATCGCGCTCGTCGGGCGGGAGACGATGCCCGCGCCCGGCACCGCCCGCGGCGACCTGGGCGCTGTGCGGCCGAGCGGCTGGGACGACGCGCGCTACGGCTTCGTCGAGGGCGGCCGCCTCTTCCAGCGCTGCCACCTGATCGGCCATCGCCTCACGGCCGAGGACGCCAACCCGCGCAACCTCTTCACGGGCACCGGCTACCTCAACCACGCGATGCGCGTGTTCGAGGGCCTCGCGGCCGACCACTGCGAGGCCGCGCCGGGCAACCGCGTGCTCTACCGCGCGACGCCGGTGTTCCAGGCCGACGAGCTCGTGGCACGCGCCGTGCGCCTGGAGGCGCTGTCGGCGGGAGACGGCGGCGCGGGCGTGCGCTTCAGCGTGCTGCTCCACAACGTCCAGCCCGGCGTGCGCATCGACTACGCCACCGGCGCCAGCCGCGAGGACGCCGCGGTGCAGGACGCCACGATGCGCCGCTGCGTGGCGAACGAGGCCTCCCGCGTGTTCCACCGCGCCTCGTGCCCGGCCGCCGCCCGCATCGCCAAGGGAGCCCGCCGCCGCTACGAGGGCCCTCGCCAGGCCCTGGAATCCGAGGGTTACGAGCCCTGCAAGCGCTGCCGCCCCTAGGGAGGCGCCTTGCCTATTATTAAACATAGGTTTATAATTATCTGAGAGGAGCATCATGGTAAAGCGAAGAGATGTGGTGCGCTTCTTCAAGAACGAGGGCTTCGTCGTCATGCGCGGCACCAACCATGACAAGCTTGTCCACCCCGACGGGAGGTGGACGACCCTCGGGCGGCACGCGGAGATAGACAACCTGCTGTTCGAGATCATGAAGAGACAGGCAGGGCTCAAGTAGGCCGCACGGCCCCGGAAGGAGGCGGCTATGCTGCACGTATACGAGTTCGAGGTGTTCGAGGGCGAGGACGGCTGGCTCATCGCCGCGCCCTTCGACATGGAGGGCGGCACGCAGGGGGCCAGCATGAGGGAGGTCGCCGAGATGGCCGCCGACTGGCTGCAATCCGAGATGGAGCATCGCGCCCTGCACGACCTGCCGTTCCCCGAGCCCACCTTCCACAACGAGCTGCGCCACGGAGGCGAGCGCCTCATCGTGGCCGTCAACGCCGGCAAGGACACCATCCCCCGCATGACTGCCGCCGCGGCGGCGCGGGAGCTGGGGCTGACGCGCGGCCGCGTGTCCCAGATGGTCAAGGCCGGCCAGCTCGAGACCTTCCGGGACGAGGGACGCATCTGGGTGACGCGCGGCAGCGTCGAGGCGCGCAAGGCCGAGGCGCCGCGGGCGGGACGGCCGCGGAAGACGGCCCAGGCGTAGCCGCCGGGCGCCCACGCCTCGCGCCCGGCGCCCCCGCCCGGCAGCACCCGCGCGCCCGCACTCGCACCGCGCGCCTCGCACGCTTCACCCGCACACGAAAAAAGGGGCGGCCCCTCGCGGGAGCCGCCCCTTCTCGCGTCGTGCGAACCTATCGCTACGCGCTGAAGATCTCGATGGTGTCGCCGTCCTTCAGCGTGACCATGGCCTTCTTCCAGGTGCGGGTCTTGCCGGCCTGGTAGCGCATGCGCTTGGGCTTCGGCTTCACGTTCAGGGTGTTCACCTTGACCACCTTCACGTTGAAGATGGCCTCGACGGCCTGGGCGATCTCGACCTTGTTGGAGTCCTTGGCCACCTCGAAGGTGTACACGTTGTTCTCCATGGCGTCATAGCTGTGCTCCGTGATGACGGGGCGGATGATGACCTCGCGGGGATCCTTGTTCATTTATGCAAGCACCTCCTCGATATGCTTGAGGGCCTGCTCGGTGATGACGAGGGCCTTGTTGTCGATCAGCTCGTAGGTGTTGATGTCGCTGACGGGGACGATGTTCACCTTCTGCAGGTTGCGGAAGGACAGGAACGTCTCGACGTCCTCGTTGCCGATCACCAGCGTGATGCGCTTGTCCTCGAGGCCGAACGCCTTCAGGAACGCCACGGCGTCCTTGGTGCGGGGCTGCTCGAAGGGGAACTCCTTGACGATGACGAGCTCGCCGTCGGCCAGCTTGGCGGACAGCGCCGAGCGCATCGCCAGCTTGACCTCCTTCTTGTTGACCTTCTGGTCGTAGGAGCGGGGATGCGGGCCGAACACGGTGCCGCCGCCGACCCACTGGGGCGCGCGGATCGTGCCCTGGCGGGCGCGGCCGGTGCCCTTCTGGCGCCACGGCTTCTTGCCGCCGCCGCGGACCTCGCCGCGGGTGCGGGTGTCATGCGTGCCCTGGCGCCAGGAGGCGCGCTGCGCCTTGACGACGAGGTGCATGACGTGGATGTTCGGCTCGATGCCGAACACGGAGGGAGCGAGCTCGGCGGTGCCGACGCCCTCGCCCTTCACGTCTTTGATCTCAATGGATGCCATAGTAGTTGGTCTCCTTGTAACGTAACCGGACTTAAGCCATGCGCACGCGGACCATGGCGTTCTTGCCGCCGGGCACCGCGCCCTTCACGAGGATCAGGTTCTGGTCCTCATCGATGCGGACGACCTCGAGGTTGCGCACGGTCACCGTGTCGCAGCCCATGTGGCCGGGAAGGCGCAGGCCCTTGAACACGCGGGAGGGCGTGGCGCACTGGCCCACCGAGCCGGGGGCGCGGTGGAAGTGGGCGCCGTGGCCGCCCGGGCCGCCGGCGAAGCCGTAGCGCTTCATGACGCCCGCGAAGCCCTTGCCCTTGGACGTGCCGGTCACGTCGACCTTCTTCACGTCGGCGAAGGCGGCGACGGTCTGGGTGTCGCCGGCCTTGTACTCGCCGGCGTTGTCCACGCGCACCTCGCGCAGGTAGCGCTTGGGCTCGATGCCCTGCTTCTCGAAGTGGCCCGCCATGGGCTTGTTCACGCGGCGCGGCTTGACGTAGCCGAAGGCCAGCTGCACGGCCTCGTAGCCGTCGGTGTCGACGGTCTTCACCTGGCAGACCGTGTTGGGCTCCGCCTGGATGACGGTCACGGGGATGACCGTGTCGTCCTCGGCGAAGATCTGGGTCATGCCGATCTTCTTGCCGTAGATAGCGTTAATCATCTCTTCTCACACCCCCTACAGCTTGATCTCGATGTCGACGCCGGCGGGGAGGTCGAGGCGCATCAGGGAGTCCACCGTGTTGGGGGTGGGCTCGAGGATGTCGATCAGGCGCTTGTGGGTGCGCATCTCGAACTGCTCGCGGGAGTCCTTGTCCACGTGGGGCGAGCGGATGACGCAGTACAGGTTGCGCTCCGTCGGCAGCGGGATGGGACCGGAAACCTTGGCACCCGTCTTCTGGGCGGTATCGACGATGAGCTTCGTGGACTGGTCCACGATCTCATGATCGTACCCCTTCAGGCGAATGCGAATCTTTTGATTAGCCACTTAGCTTACCTCCAATGAAAGCTTCGATGGGGCGACCTAGGCGTTGCCGCCGGCCTTGCTGATAATCTCCTCTGCGACGCTCTTGGGCACCGGCTCGTAGGAGTCGAACTGCATGGTGTACACCGCGCGGCCCTGGGTGCCGGAGCGCAGGTCGGTGGCGTAGCCGAACATCTGGGACAGCGGGACCTTCGCCTCGATGACGACGGCGTTGCCGCGCTGCTCCTGGCCCTGGATGAGGCCGCGGCGGCTCGGGATGTCGCCCATGACGAAGCCGGTGTACTCCTCGGGGGTCTCCACCTCGACGGCCATGACGGGCTCGAGGATGACCGGGTTGGACTTCTTGAGCGCGTCCTTGATGGCCATGGAGCCGGCCACCTTGAAGGCCGCCTCGGAGGAGTCGACGTCGTGGTAGGAGCCGTCGATCAGTTCGACGCGCACGTCCTCGACCGGGTAGCCGGCCAGCACGCCGGAGTTCAGCGCCTCCTGGATGCCCTTGTCGATGGAGGGGATGTACTCCTTCGGCACGACGCCGCCGACGATCTTGTTCTCGAACTCGTAGCCCTTGCCCGGCTCCTGCGGGTACATGTTGATGACCGCATGGCCGTACTGGCCGCGACCGCCGGTCTGGCGGACGAACTTGCCCTCGGCGTTCATGACCTCGTGGCCCGGACGCTCGCGGTAGGCGACCTGCGGCTTGCCCACGTTCGCCTCGACCTTGAACTCGCGCAGCAGGCGGTCGACGATGATCTCGAGGTGCAGCTCGCCCATGCCGGCGATGATGGTCTGGCCGGTCTCGTGGTTGGTGGACACGCGGAAGGTCGGGTCCTCCTCGGCGAGCTTGGCGAGCGCCACGCCCATCTTGTCCTGCTCGGCCTTGGTCTTGGGCTCGACGGCGATGTCGATGACCGGGTCGGCGAACTCCATGGACTCCAGGATGATGGGGGCGTCCTCGGCGCACAGGGAGTCGCCGGTGGAGGTGTCCTTCAGGCCCACGACGGCGACGATGTCGCCCGCCTGGCAGGAGTCGATGTCGACGCGCTGGTTGGAGTGCATCTGCAGGAGGCGGCCGATGCGCTCCTTCTTGCCCTTGACGGCGTTGACCACGTAGCTGCCGGAGTCGAGCGAGCCGGAGTAGACGCGCAGGTAGGTCAGCTTGCCGACGTAGGGGTCGGTCATGATCTTGAAGGCGAGCGCCGCGAACGGGGCCTTCGGGTCGGCCGGGCGCTCCTCCTCCTCGCCGGTGTCGGGGTTGGTGCCCTTGATGGCGGGGATGTCGACGGGCGACGGCATGTAGTCGACCACGGCGTCGAGCAGCTCCTGCACGCCCTTGTTCTTGTAGGCGGAGCCCACGAACACGGGGTTGATCTTGCAGTCGATGACGCCCTTGCGGATGGCGGCCTTCAGCTCGTCGACCGTCACCTCCTCCTCCATGAGCACCTTCTCCATGAGGTTGTCGTCGCAGTCGGCGGCGGCCTCCAGGAGCTCCTGGTGGTACAGCTCGGCGTCCTCGGCGAACTCGGCCGGGATGGCATCCATGGGCTCGGGGTAGGTCATGCCCTTGTCGTCGGCCTTGAAGTCCCACGCGGTCATGGTCACCAGGTCGATGACGCCCCAGAAGTTGTCCTCGGCGCCCATCGGCAGCTGCGCGGCGACGGCGTTGGCGCCGAGGCGGTCGCGCATGGTCTGGATGGCGTGGAGGAAGTCGGCACCCACGCGGTCATACTTGTTGATGAACGCGATGCGGGGCACGCCGTAGCGCTCGGCCTGGCGCCACACGGTCTCGGACTGCGGCTGGACGCCGGCGACGGCGTCGAACACGGCCACGGTGCCGTCGAGCACGCGCAGCGAGCGCTCCACCTCGGCCGTGAAGTCCACGTGGCCGGGCGTGTCGATGATCTGGAAGCGGTACTCCTTGCCGTTCTCCTTGCCGCCGGGGTACTTCCAGAAGCAAGTGGTGGCAGCGGCGGTGATGGTCACGCCGCGCTCCTGCTCCTGGACCATCCAGTCCATGGTGGCAGCGCCGTCGTGCACCTCGCCGATCTTGTGGGTCTTGCCCGTGTAGTAGAGGATGCGCTCGGTCGTCGTCGTCTTGCCCGCGTCGATGTGGGCCATGATGCCGATGTTGCGCGTATCCTTCAGGTCAATCTTTGCCATATCGTCTTCCACCTGTTCCTAGAAGCGGTAGTGGGAGAAGGCGCGGTTGGCCTCGGCCATCTTGTACATGTCCTCGCGCTTCTTAACGGCGGCGCCGGTGTTCTCGGACGCGTCCATGATCTCGGCGGCCAGGCGCTGCTTCATGGTGTGCTCCTTGCGCTTGCGGGAGAAGTCCACGATCCAGCGGATGGCCAGCGTGGTGGCGCGGCGGGAGTTGACCTCCATGGGCACCTGGTAGGTGGCGCCGCCGACGCGCTTGGGCTTGCACTCGAGCGTGGGGCGGACGTTGTCCATGGCCTTCTTGAAGACGGACAGCGGGTCCTGGCCGGTCTTCTCCTCGACGATGTCGAAGGCGCCGTAGACGATGCCCTCGGCGATGGACTTCTTGCCGTCAAGCAGGACCTTGTTGATGAGCTGCGTGACGAGGCGGTTGTTGTACTTGGCGTCCGGCTGCGTTTCGCGGCGGACGGCTGCTGCACGACGCGGCATGTAGTTCTCCTTCTTGCTCCTGCGCGCTTCCGGGGTCTTTCACTCCCCATTAGGCCCGGGGCCGCCGGCCCTTCCGGCGTGTCCCCTGCGCGGGCCCGCGCGACTTAACGGTTATTTCGGGCGCTTGGCGCCGTAGCGGCTGCGGGCCTGCTTGCGGTTGTCCACCGGCGCGCAGTCGAGCGCGGCGCGGATGACCTTGTAGCGGACGCCGGGGAGGTCCTTGACGCGGCCGCCGCGGATGAGCACCATCGAGTGCTCCTGCAGGTTGTGGCCGATGCCGGGGATGTAGGCCGTGACCTCCATGCCGTTGACCAGGCGCACGCGGCAGACCTTGCGAAGCGCGGAGTTCGGCTTCTTGGGGGTGGTGGTGTACACGCGGGTGCACACGCCACGCTTCTGCGGGTTGCCCTTGAGAGCCGGCGTCTTCTTCTTGTCAGCCGTCTTCTTGCGGCCCTTGCGGACCAGCTGGTTGATTGTAGGCAAGACTCTTCCTTTCTTCTTCCCACTTCCGAGCTTACGTTTTCAGGTACGCTCAGCTGTTGCGCACGCGAAAAAGAGCGCCTCCGAGAGGCGCGAACGAGAATATTATGCCTCCTCCCGCAGCTTGTCAAACGCCACGGTGCCGGGCGTATCCATAGTGAGGCGATGACGTTTCCCCAGGTCAGCAGAAGGCGGGGAAACGAGGGTGGGGAAATCGGGAGGCGACCGCGAAAAACTTGCGCCCCGCCGCGCGGCGGGGCGCGTGCGCGCTGGGGGGGGCGCGTCGGGCGCGCGTACTGGGAAGCCGGCTGCGCGCGGGCGGGACGCCGCGCGCCGGGCGGCGGCCTATCCCGCGTACTCGGCGATGAGGGCCTCGACGAGGCGGGCGGCGCCCTCGAGGTCGCGCACGGCGATGAGCTCGTCGGTCGAGTGGAAGTTCGCCATGCCGATGCCGAGCGTCACCGCCTGGCACCCCTTGGCGCCGAGCACGTTGGCGTCGGCGCCCCCGCCGGTGCGCGCCAGGCGCGGGGCGAGGCCCGCCGCGCGGGCGGCCGCGGCGGCGCGGGCCACCACGGGCGCGTCGTCGTCGAACAGGACGGCCGGGTAGTCGAGCGCCCACGTCACCTCGACGGCGCCGCCGAGCGCCGCGGCGGCCCGCTCGCAGGCGGCGGTCATGGCGTCGCGCTGGGCGAGGGCGCGCCCGGCGTCGAGCGAGCGGCACTCCCCCTCCAAACGGCAGGAGGCGGGCACGACGTTGACGGCCGTGCCGCCGGCGATGACGCCCACGTTGGCCGTGGTGCGCTCGTCCAGCCGGCCGAGCCCCATGGCCGATACCGCGGCCGCGGCCATGGCGATGGCCGACGCGCCGGCCTCCGGCTCGACGCCGGCGTGGGCCGCGCGGCCGCTGAACTCGGCTGCCATCGTCCAGTGGCAGGGCGCGCCCGTGATGATGGTGCCGGGGCGCCCGTCGGCGTCCAGGACGTAGCAGGGCAGCGGCGTGCCGGGGGCGGGGCGCCCACCGGGGGCGCCGTCGAAGCCCGAGGCCAGGCCGGCGGGCCACGCGAGCGCGCCCTCGGCCAGGGCCGACGCGCCGAGCAGGCTCTGCTCCTCGCAGGTGGTCAGGAGCACGGTGAGGTCGGGGCGCGGGGCGCCGGCCTCCATCGCCGAGCGCACGCCCTCCAGGATGGCGGCGATGCCGGCCTTGTCGTCGGCGGACAGGATGGTGGCGCCGGCCGAGCGCAGCACCTCGAGCGCGGGCCCGTCGGGCTCGTAGGCAGGCCCCATCTCAGCGGCGGCCACCTCCTCGCGCACGACCTCGATGCCGGCGCAGGGCATCACCGTGTCCAGGTGCGCCGCCAGGGCGAGCCGCCCCGGCGCGGTGCCCGGCAGCCGCGCGATGAGGTTGCCCGTATCCGACCCGGTCGCCTCCGCCGACCCGTCGACCTCCACGGCAAAACCCAGGTCGGCCAGCAGGCGCGCGCAGAGGGCGGCCATCGGCGCCTCGTGAAACGAGGGGCTCTCGACGGCGACGAGGTCGAGAAAGGAGGACAGGAGGCGATCGGCGTTCATGGGGGGGCCTTTCGGTCGGGAGCGACGGGCGGCTGGCGGCCGGGCCGCCACGCCCGATGATAGCCCTCGGCGCGGCACGCGGGAAGGCGGCGCGGGCCCGGCCGGCCCCTAGCGGACGGGAGCGGGCTTGATGACGACCTCCTCGTCGCGGCGGATGCCGGCGGGGGTGCGGGTGAGGGCCTCGTGCTCCTCGACGATCACGCCGGCGGCGCGCTGGGCGTCAAGACGGCGGTTGCGGAAGTAGACGGCCCAGTTCACGGCCACGCAGGCGACGTTGATGAAGTAGACGGCGAGCACCCAGGTGAAGCTGCCGGAGGCGAACTTGGCGGCGATGCCGGCGAAGTAGCCCAGCGTGATGAGCCCGATGAACTGCCAGCTCGTGCCGGCGGCCGTGCGGGCGCGATAGTTCTTGTAGGCGTTCATCGGCCAGGACAGGCCGAAGCAGACGAGCATGATGGCTTCCAGTATCTCAGCCATGGGGACGGGATCGCTTCCTTCGCGTAGGTCGGGGTCGGGCGCGTTTTCGCACGGCCCCGATTCTAGGCCCGCATCGCCGCCCGTTGCCCAAACGATACGTTATCTTCAAAGATGCGGGATGCCGCGGGAAGGAGCTCGCCCGCCGAGGGCCATCCCGCCCACGCGCGGCGGGCCCTCCCGACGCGCACGCGCCCGGCGACCCTAGGAGCCGAGGATCCTGGCGGCCACCTGCTTCTTGCGGGAGAGGATGCCGGGCATCCAGACGCCGCCCTCCTCGGGGCACTCGATGTTGAAGACGCGGTTGACGATGCGGCGGTTGCCCTCGACGATGAACTGGCTGCCCTCGGCCAGGATGTCGGTCACCATCAGCAGCACGAACTCGTAGCCGTGCAGGGCCTTGAGCTCGGCCATGTGCTGGCGGATCTCGGCCTCGCGCGCCATGACGGCCGGCAGGTCCACCGTCTCGTGCTGGGCGATGAGCACCGTGTGGTCGCCGAACTGGAACTCCTTGGAGTCGGCCTCGACCAGCTTCTCCACCGGCATGTTGTCCTCGCCGCCGCGGGTGCGGAACACCTTCAGGCCGAACTCGGTGGGGTCGACCCCCAGTATCCCGGCGAGGTAGTCCACCTGCTCGCGGTCGACGTCGGTGGCGGTGGGCGACTTCAGGATGACGGTGTCGGTCATGATGGCCGACAGCAGCACGGCCGCGATGTCGGCGGGCACCTCCACCCCGTACTTGCGGAACTCCATGGTGACGATGGTGGCGGTGGAACCCACGGGCAGGTTGAGGAACTTGATGGGGTTGGCGGTCATCACGTCGGCGATGCGGTGGTGGTCGAGGATCTCCACCACGTCGGCCTCCTCGATGCCGTTGGCCGCCTGGCGCGTCTCGTTGTGGTCGACCAGGATGACCTTGCGCTTGGGCCGCGCGGCGATGTCGGAGCGCGTGACGATACCCACGGCGAACCCGTCGTCGTCGACCACGACGCCCTCGCGCAGCTCGCTGGCCATGAGGTCGTCGGCGGCCTCCTTCAGCAGGGCCTCGCGGTCGAGCACGAGCACGTTGGTGTAGGTGAGGTCGTCCACGCGCTGCCCGAGCGACTCGATGAGCGACGAGGCGACGGCCATGGGGTTGGCGTTCTCGCCGTCCAGCGCGTCGGTGGCCGAGATGTAGCGCTCGGCGATGGCGCGGGTGGAGATGAGGCCGCGGAAGGTGCCGTCGTCGTTGGTGACCACGAGCGAGCGCACGTTGAGCTGGCGCAGGCGGCGGCCCGCCTCAAGCATGCTGGCATCGTGGCTGATGGACTCGGGGTCGGGGGTCATCACGTCGCAGACGCGGGCGTGGACGTGGGGCAGCTTGCGCGGCGCGGGGATGCCGTTCTGGTCGAGGATCCACCGGCTCTCCGGCGGCAGGGGGCCCAGGCAGGCGGGGATGTACTCCAGCTTGGAGGCGGTTCCGTCCCGCTTGGCGAGCTCGTTCTTCAGGTACGCGTACCCCACTGCGGCGCAGATGGAGTCGTTGTCGGGGTTGCGGTGCCCCACGACGATGACGGGCGACGCCATGGCCTTCCTCTCCTTGTCGGCAACAATTCCGGGGCAGTATACCCCGGGGCCCGCGGGGCGCGGCCGCGATGTGGTAGCTTCGTCGTCAAACCCCCATGTTTCGGGGGACGGGCGGCGCGGCCGGGCGGTTCGGGCGCGCCCGCGGCGGGCCTTGGGGCCGCGTCGCGATCGAGGCGAGGAGCGACCATGAGGAACTACGGGCTGCGCGACATCATCGGGCCGGTCATGGTGGGGCCCTCGAGCTCGCACACGGCGGGCGCGCTGGCCATCGCGGCCATGGCGCGGCGGCTCTGCGCGGCGCCCCCCGCGGCGGCGTCCTTCACGCTGTACGGGTCGTTCGCCCACACGGGGCGCGGCCATGGCACCGACCGGGCCCTCGTGGCCGGGATGCTGGGGCTTTCCGCCGACGACCTGGCCATCCGCGACTCCTTCGCCCTGGCCGAGGAGGCCGGCCTGGCCGTCGAGATGACCTTCGACACCGACGCCGAGCCCGAGCACCCCAACACCGTCGACATCGCCGTGACCGACGCCGAGGGCGCCCGCCTCACCCTGCGCGGCGTGTCGGTGGGCGGCGGGGCGGCCGTCATCACGCGCATCAACGGCGTGGAGGTCAACGTCACCGGCGAGCACACGAGCGTGGTGGTGCACCAGCGCGACGTGCGCGGGGTGCTCGCCCACATATCCTCGTGCCTGGCGCGCTGCGGCGTGAACATCGCCACGGCCAGCCTCTACCGCACGGCCAAGCACGACGACGCCTACACGGTCATGGAGACCGATGACGCCGTGGACGAGGTGGCGCGCGAGGTCATCCTGGAGCACCCGGCCATCTACGACGTGCGCGTCATCGCGCCGAGCTTCGCCGACTCCGACGGCGACCCGGTGTGCGTGCCGCTGGACGCCGAGGCGGCCTTCGAGCGCTGGAACTACGCCGACGGGGCGGGGCTTCTGGAGACGTGCGCCGCCGAGGGGCTGACCATCGCCGAGGTGTTCTACCGCCGCGAGCAGGCCCTGCGCACCATGCAGGGGGTGACCGCCGAGGTGGGGCCCTACCTGCGCCGCGTGCTCGAGGTCATGCGCGCGGCCGCGACCGGCCCGGTGGAGCGCCCCGTGGCGTCCACCGGCGGCCTCATCGGCGGCGAGGCGCGCAAGATGGCGCTCGCCTGCGGGGACGGCGCGCCGGTGCTCGACCCGCTGGCGGCGCGCGCGGCCGTCTACGCCCTGGCGGTGCTCGAGACCAACGCCGCCATGGGCCGCATCGTCGCGACGCCCACGGCCGGGTCAGCCGGGGTGCTGCCGGCGGTGCTGCTCGCCCTGCAGGACCTGCGCGGCCTGTCGGACGAGACGCTCATGGAGGGGCTCATGACGGCGGCGGCCGTGGGCTACGTCATCGCGCGCAACGCGAGCGTGTCGGGCGCCGAGGGCGGCTGCCAGGCCGAGGTGGGCTCGGCGGCGGCCATGGCGGCGGCCGCGGCGGTGGCCATGGCCGACGGCACGCCCGACCAGGCGCTCGCCGCGGCCGCCAACGTGATGATGTCGATGCTCGGGCTCGTCTGCGACCCGGTGGGGGGACTGGTGGAGGTGCCGTGCCAGAAGCGCAACGCCACGGCGGCGTCCATCGCGCTGGTGAGCGCCCAGATAGCGCTGTCCGGCGTGCAGAATCTCATCAGCTTCGACGAGGCCGTGGCCGTCATGGACGAGGTGGGCCGCGGCCTGCCCTTCGAGCTGCGCGAGAGCGCCCTCGGCGGCATCGCCGCCGCCCCGAGCGCCTGCGCCTGGTGCAACGCCTGCTGCTAGCGCGGGCGCCCCGGCGGGCGCGTCAGCGGGCGCGCCCGCCTAGCCGCCGATCTTCACGATGGGCGCGTAGTCCTTCAGCAGCTTCTTCGTCTGGCCAGTCTTGGCGAACTTGACGTGGAGGGTGTCGCCGTCCACCTTGGTCACCTTGCCGCGGCCGAAGGTCTTGTGGTCCACCACGTCGCCGGCCGCGAAGGTCACCTTCGCGGCGTCCTTCTTGCCGATGTCGCGCGCGCCCGCCCCGGCGCCGGAGCGCCCGGCCCGGCCGCGGTCGCCCCGCCCGGCCGACCCCGACGCGCTCGAGCGGCCGAAGACGCGGCCCTCCCCCGCCTCGGTGCCCGACCCGGCGATGCCCCGGCGGCTCCCGCGCTTCTCCCACCCGGTGCCGGAGAACCCGGCCGACCCGAGACCCGAGGTGCGGCGCAGCTCGGCGGGGATCTCCTGGATGAAGCGGGACGTGGGGTTCGACGAGGTCTGGCCGAAGATCTGGCGCTGCTGGGCGCAGGTGAGGTAGAGGCGCTTGCGGGCGCGGGTGATGGCCACGTAGGCCAACCGCCGCTCCTCCTCGATGCTGGCCGCATCGCCGATGGAGTTCATGTGCGGGAACAGCGACTCCTCCATGCCGCCGACGAACACGCAGTCGAACTCGAGGCCCTTGGCGGAGTGCACCGTCATGAGCGTGACGGCGTGGCCGTCGTCGGTCACCGTGTCCAGGTCGGTGCGCAGGCGCACCCACTCGATGAAGTCGGCCATGGAGTCGCCGCGCAGCACGCGCGCCGGGGCCTCGCCGGCCTCGCCGTCGGCCGTGGGCGCCTCGTAGAGCGCGTCGTCGTCGGCGTGGGTCTGCGAGAACTCCTCGACCACGCCCATGAACTCGCGGATGTTCTCCACGCGCCCGCGCGCCTCGTCGGTGTTCTCGGCTTCGAGCGCCTCGATGAGCCCCGCCTGGTCGACGATCATCTCGATCACGCGGCGCAGCTCGCCCTCGTAGGTGCGCGCCGTCTTGATGAGCGCGGTGAACTCCCCCACCGCCCGCTGGGTGGCCGGGCGCACGTCGGGGTCGACCACGGCCAGCTCGGCGGCGTCCATGAAGGGCAGCCCCAGCTCGCGGGCGAACTGCTCGATGCGCTCGATGGTGGTCTTGCCGATGCCGCGGCGCGGCACGTTGATGACGCGCTTGGCGGCGATGTCATCGGCCGGGTTCACCACCAGCGTGAGGTAGGCCATGACGTCGCGGATCTCGGCGCGGTCGAAGAAGCGCGTGCCGCCCACGATGCGGTAGGGCACGCCGGCGCGCAGCAGCATGTCCTCGAGCATGCGGGACTGGGCGTTGGTGCGGTAGAAGACGGCCATGTCGTCGTAGGACAGGCCCTCGGCGCGCCGCCGCTCGATCTCGCCGGCGATCCAGCGCCCCTCGTCGCGCTCGTCGGCGGCCAGGTACACCTCGATCTTGTCGCCGTCCTCCGACGCGGTGAACAGCCGCTTCGCCTTGCGGTGCTGGTTGTTGGCGATGACGGCGTTGGCCGCGGCCAGGATGTTGCCCACGCTGCGGTAGTTCTGCTCGAGCTTGACGGTGGCCGCCGCGGGGTAGTCGGCCTCGAACTCCAGGATGTTGCGGATGTCGGCGCCGCGCCACGAGTAGATGGACTGGTCGTCGTCGCCCACCACCATGAGGTTCTGGTGCCCCGCGGCCAGAAGGCGCGTGATCTCGTACTGCGCGTGGTTGGTGTCCTGGTACTCGTCGACCATGATGTAGCGGAAGCGCCGCTGGTAGGCCTCGAGCACGTCGGGGTGGTTCTTCAGCAGCAGGAAGGCGTAGACGAGCAGGTCGTCGAAGTCGAAGGCGTTGGCGGCCTTGAGGCGCTCCTGGAGCCGCGCGTACACCCGCGCGGCCACCTTCCCCACCGGGTCGACGGCCTGGCGCTCGAAGTCGCCCGGCACGATGAGCTCGTTCTTCGCCTGGGAGATGCGGCCCATGAGCGCGTTGACGGGGAAGCGCTTGGGGTCGATGTCGAGCTCGGCCATGATCTCCTTGTAGAGGCGCTTCTGGTCGTCGGTGTCGTAGATGGTGAAGCTGCGGGTGAAGCCGAGGCGCTCGGCGTCGTCGCGCAGGATGCGCACGCACATGGAGTGGAAGGTGGACACCCACATGCCGCGGCTGCGCGGGCCCACCAGGCCCATCAGGCGCTCGCGCATCTCGGCGGCCGCCTTGTTGGTGAACGTGATGGCCAGGATCTCCCAGGGCGCCACGCCGAGGTCGTCGATGAGGTGCGCGATGCGGTAGGTGAGCACGCGCGTCTTGCCGGAGCCGGCGCCGGCGAGCACCAGCAGCGGGCCCTCGGTGGTGAGGACGGCCTCGCGCTGCGGGCCGTTCAGGGTGTCGATGTCGATGGGCATGGGGTTCCTTCTGGGTTGGGGGATGCGCGTGAGGGCGGCCGGGAGGGGGCTTCGGTCGCCTCCTCGCTGCGCGGGGCTGTGGTGGGATACCACAGCCCCGCTTGCTGCGGGGGTGCTCCCTCAACTCCCTCCCGGCCGCCCTCACGCGCATCGCGATCAGAATCGGCCCTCCATTCTAGCGCCATCCTCGCGCGGGCGGGGGAAATCTCGGGGAATCCCACAGGGCGCAGGCGGGCGCGCAGCCGCCGGCACGCTCGGGATCGCGCGCCTTCGAAACGGCGGCCGGCTCTGCAAATTCGCTCGGTTCTGCACCCTCAGCAGGCCGGCTTGCGCGCCGATCCTCCGATGTGCCAACGCGCGACCTGGGCAAACGCCGGCGCTCGTCTCCCGGCACGGACTTCACGCCGCCTAGCTGGGGTGCAGAACCGAGCGAATTTGCGGGATCGCGCCCTTTTTCCGAGGTCGGCCCCTCCTTCTCTCGCATGGCGGTAGGCTATTATTCGATAGACACCACTAATCAGGATGGAGGGCGCGGATGGACTCGATGGAGCGCGGGCTGGCCGAGGCGCGGGCCTACCTGGCAGGCAACGCGGCGCTGCGGCAGGCCGTCGGCGCGGCGCCCGGCGCGGTGCTCGAGCCGCGCCCGCTCGGCATGGGCGAGCACAACCTCAACTACGCGTTCGCCGACCCGGCCGACGGGCGGCGCTTCGTGCTGCGCGTCAACGTGACGCGCCAGCCCTTCCACGACAACCAGGTGCGCTACGAGTTCGACGCGCTCACCGCGCTCGCGCCGAGCGGGCGGGTGCCGGCGCCGCTCTACCTGGACGACGGGCCGGACGCGCCGGGGCACGGCGCGCTCGTCATCGGCTTCTGCGAGGGCGACGAGCTCGACTTCGACCGCCTGCGCCCGGGCGACCTGCGCTGCGCGGCCCAGCTGATGGCCGACGTCCACGCCGTGCCCGTGGGGCCCAACTGCCCGCTCCACCGGCCGACCGACCCGCTGCGCGAGCTCTTCGGGGAGTGCCTGGCCCGCTTCGACCTGTACCGGGCCTCCCCCGCCGAGGACCCGCGCATCACCCGCTGGGTCAACGCGCTCACGGCCGCGGCGGCGGCCGTCGCCGACACCCCCGCCGCGCCGGGCGACTGCGCCCACATCGTCAACACCGAGCCGCTGCCGTCGCACTTCCTCATCCCCGCCGCCGCAGCCGCCGAGGCGGCGCGGGCGGGGGCCGATGACGAGGGGGTGGGTAGAGGCGCCGACGTTCCGACGGCGAGCGCTGCGGCAGCCCCGGCGACGCGGGGCGGCGGCGGGGTCAGCCTCGCCGTCGGCGTGGCGCACCCTGCCGGCGGCGCGGGCGCGCGGGGGCGGCTCTGCGCCGCGCCGGGCTCCTTCGTCGACTGGGAGCGGCCGGTCATCGGCGACGTGGCCCAGGACGTGGCCTTCTTCACGGCGCCCACCACCACCTTCTGGGACAGCGACTACCTCATGGGCCCCGACGTCGCCGCGGCCTTCGTCGAGGACTACTGGCGCGCCGTGGACGGCCGCTTCTCGCGGGGCGCCTTCGACGCGCGCTATCGCGCCTTCCGCATGATGGCCGCGCTGCGCGCCGTGGCCTGGTGCTGCCGGGCGCTCGCCCAGTTCGGCGCCGACCCGCGGCTGCACCGCACCGACCGCGCCGTGGCCAAGGTGCCGGCCTACCTGTCCGACGAGTTCCTGGAGATGCTCGCCCGCGACTGCTTCGGCCTGTAGGCCGGGCGCGCGCCCGCCTCGCGCTGGCGAGCCGACGACCGGGGTCGGCGGCGGAGATGCGCCGGTGTGATAAGTCCCGCCTTCTGGCGCTATCTGCCCGAAAAGGCGACTTATCACATCGCGCCGCCGAAAAATGCGACTTATCACACCTGTTTGGGCCGCCGATGGCCAACAGCACGTCGCGCGGCTCAACTTGACCAGGGGAAATGCTGAGAAGCTCCCTTGATCGCCCGGCGAACGAGCCCGAAGACGTGTGATAAGTCGCATTTTCTGGCACGTTCGCGGCGCGGGCGGGGTGGGCGAACGGGCGGCGGGCGTGGCGGCAGCACAGGCGCGCGTCCGCATCCCGCGCAGGCGACGCGGGCGGCGCGGTCGCGACGAAGATGGCGGGTGCGCCGGCGACGCGCGCCGGCATCCCGCACGGGCGCGCCGGCGGCGTGGACGCGCGGGCGAGCAGCAGGCGATCAGAGGGCGAGGGCGGGCTCCCAGTCGGGAACGGCGGCCTCGCGGGCGGAGACGTGGACCGAGGCGGCGTCGGCGGCGGGGCGCGTGAGACGGCGGCGCAGCTCGTCGCGCCGCGCGGGGCCGATGCCCAGCTCGTCGGCGATGAACGCCTCCATGCCGCCGAAGCGCGCGACGACGGCCTCGTGGAAGGCGCGCAGGTTCTCGGGGCGGGCGCGGTGCGCGGTGGTGAGCTGGCGGCCGCGGGCCGCGTCGCCGCCGGCCAGGCGCGTGAAGCGGGCCAGGTTCTCGGCCTCGCGCCGGTCGCGCGCCACGTTGGTGAGCAGGTAGTCCTCGAGCACGGCATCCGGCTCGGCGCCCAGCACGGCCAGGACGAGCAGGGCCGTGATGCCGGCGCGGTCCTTGCCGCCGCTGCAGTGGAAGTAGACGGGCAGCCCGCGCTCGGCGCGCTCGAGCGCCTCCGCCACCACGGCGCGCATCTGCCGCGTGGTGAGCGGGTTGGCGAGCGAGCGGTAGAAGCGGTCGGGGTCGCAGGGCACGTCGCGACCGACGACCTGGCCGGCCTGGGCACCCTCGGTGTACTCGATGCCCACCTTCTCCCTGTCGTAGAAGGGGATGTGCAGGTTGGGCACGGCGGCCGGCCCGCGGTCGGGCGCGGCGTCGCGCTCCCAGCCGCAGCGCAGGTCGATGACGCAGCTCACGCCCAGGCGGCCGAAGAGGACGGCCTCGTCGGCCGCGGTGAGGCCCGCGAGCGACGCGCCGCGGAAGAGCAGGCCGCGCTCGACCTCGCGGCCGCCCCGGACGGGCAGCCCGCCCAGGTCGCGCACGTTGTCGACCCCCTCCAGCTCGATGACGCGATCCACCGGGCCCTCCCCCTCTCGCCGGCCGCGAGGACGCGACCTCATCCGCTATTAGACGCTGTCGATTATACGCTCCCGACGCATCGATGGCGACCGGCCGCCGCGCCGCCGGTCGCGCCGCGGTGACGGACGGGCGGCGGCCGCGTGACAGGAGGCGCGCCGGGCCCCGCCGCGCGGCGTGCCGGAGCACAATAGGGCAAACCATCCGTCGAGAGGAGACGCCATGACGAGGAAAAAGGCCGCCCGGCCGGTGCCCCGCGTCGACGAGGAGGCGCTGCGCGCGTCGGCGCGCGCCCACGGACGCGACGTGCTGGCCAACGACCAGCCGGTGGTGCTGGAGTCGTCGGCCGCCGACCCGGAGCTGCCCGCGATGCAGGAGTTCGAGGTGGACGCGGACGGCCCCAAGGGCTCGACGCGGCGGCACCCCGGGCTCATCTGGGGCGTCATCGCCGTCGTGGCCGTCGCGCTCCTGTGCGCAGCCTTCGCCGCCGCCGGCGACTGGTTCACCCCCGGCCAGGCCGAGCGCGACGCCCAGACCGAGTTCGAGGAGCAGACCGTCCCCGAGGACCTCGGCGCCAACGAGGATCCCGCCGCCGAGCAGGCCGCGTAAGCCGAGGCCCCGCCGGCAGGTGCGGGCGGGGCCTCAGGTGGGCTTCTCGCGGCTTGCGCGGCTCTGCGCGCGGGCGCGGCTTGCGTGGCGGGCGCCAGACGCGGGCGCGCGGGCGCGGCTCGCGCAGTTGGCGCTAGACGATCTTCTTGCCGAACACCGCCGCCACGTCGCGCAGCTCGCCGACGAGCTGCTCGAACTGGGCGGGGGTGAGCTGCTGGGGGCCATCGGACAGGGCCGCCGGCGGATTGGGATGCACCTCGATCATGAGCGAGTCGGCGCCGGCCGCCACGGCCGCGTAGGCCAGGCTCGGCACCAGGTCGCGCTGGCCGGCCGGGTGCGACACGTCGATGCACACCGGGTACAGCGACTGCTTGTGGATGACGGGCACCGCCGCGATGTCGAGCGTGAAGCGCGTCGCCGTCTCGAAGGTGCGGATGCCGCGCTCGCATAGCACCACGTTGTCGTTGCCGCAGTCGGTGATGTAGTCGGTGGCAGCCAGCCACTCGGCGATGGTGCCGGCGAAGCCGCGCTTGTACAGCACCATCTGGTGCGTGTCGGCCGTCACCTGGCCGATCTTCTTCAGTAGGCTGAAGTTCTGGAAGTTGCGGGCGCCCACCTGCAGGCCGTCCACGTAGTCGGCCACCAGCTGGCAGTGGGCCGAGTCCATGACCTCGGTGAGCGTCTTCAGACCGTACTTCTGGCCGGCGTCGCGCATGATGCGCAGCGCCTCCTCGCCGAGGCCCTGGAAGGAGTGCGGGTTGGTGCGCGGCTTGAACGCGCCGCCGCGGATCCAGGAGAGGCCGAGGCCCTTGATGCAGGCGGCCACCTCGTCGAACTGCTCGGGGGACTCCACCGAGCAGGGCCCGGCGTAGATGGTGATCTCGTCCGTGCGCTGGCCGAGATCGGGGATGGGGGCAATCTTCACTTCGCTCATACGGACGGCGTCTCCTTCATGACCTTGAGGATGGTGGCGTAGATCTCGCGCAGGTTCTCGTTGTAGAGGGGACCCTCGTTATAGCCGTCCACCTTGGCGAATATCTCCTCCTCGCGGCGCGCGTCGTAGAGGCCCAGGTGCGCACCGGGCTTCAGACCGCGGATGACCAGCGAATGGCCCGCGCGCTTGTTGAGGAGCGCGACGAGCTCGCGATCGATGGCGTCGATCTGCTCACGATGCTTCTGGATCTCGGCAAGATTGCTGTTCTCTTCAGACATCGCTTTTCCTTTCCTGCTTGGTGCTTTAACGAGCCTGGCCGCGCGGCGCGCCGTGGGCGGGAGCGGGCCCTCGTGTGCCAGCCATGATAGCAAAGGAGCCCGCGCACGCGGGCTCCCGGGGAAAAGCGAGGAAAGATTTAGCCGAGCGGAAACACGGCGGCGGCGCGCGGGGCGTCGCGGGCTGGCGGCGGGCGCGCGGGACGGGGGCGCCTCGCAGAGCGCCGCGCAGGGCGGCCTGCCGGCGCGGCGCCCGGCGGGACGGGACGCGAAGCGTCGGCGCCCCCCCCGCACGCGGACGGCGCGTCGCGGGCTAGCGGCGGGCGCGCAGCTCGCGCTGCTCGCGGCGGGCCGCCAGCTCGATGAGCAGATCGCCCGCGCCGTTGAGCACCATGAGGCCGCCCAGCACGTAGATGAACATGAGCGTGGTCTCGAAGGGGTTGGCGATGATGACGACGCCGCCGATCGCCACGGCGACGCTCACCACCAGGCCGACCACCCAGGTGTAGCCGCCGAGCGGCCGCAGCTCCCAGGACCGCACCGCGCTCACGACGCCGCAGAGCGCCAGCACGATGCCCAGCAGCAGCGAGAAGATGCTGGCGATGGCCTCGGGGAACAGAAACACGATGAGCGCCAGCACCAGCATGAACACGCCGCTGGTGAGCACGGCCGGGCTGTGGTGCGCCGGGGACGCCGCGCGCTGGTAGCTGACGAGCGACGCGATGCCCGAGATGGCGAAGAACGCCCCGAACAGGTAGATGACGGTGGTGATGGTGACCCCCGGCCACAGAAGGACGAACAGCCCCAGCACGATGAACACGACCGCCTGGACGAGCATGTTGGAGCGGATGACGTTGAGAAGCGACTCCATGGCCCCTCCCTTCCTCTCACGCGCCCGGGCCGCGGGCGGGCCCTCCCGGGCGGCCTCACAGGTGGCTCCGGCCCGCCTCCCGCCAGGATACGGGCGGCGCGGGCCGCGCGACGCGGCGGGGCGGCCGTTGGCACGGGGCCGTCACGGCGCCGCAAGCCACGCGTTTCCCCCACGCATACCCCTTTGCGCAGAATTGGCGCGCAAAATGGCCCGAAACGACGGTTTGACGACAAATAGGAGCCGGATTCGGAGGGAAACCGAGGGAATCCGAGGCTCGGCGGTCAGCTTGGCGAAGCGCGACCTGGGGTTTTGGCGGGGCGGCGGCTCGGCTTGGCGCGCGGAGCGTCGTCAAACCGTCGTTTTCGGCCATTTTGCGCGAAAAACCTGCACGCAGGAGGATGGGATGCGGAAAAGGGAGAGAGAGGGGGCACGCGGAGGGGGGGGGGTGCGGAGAAGGGAGAGAGGGGGGCACGCGGAGGGGGGGCTGCGGGGAAGGGAACGCACGCGAATGCCCCGCGCGAAAACGCGACGAGGCCCCCGGTCGGGGGCCTCGCCAGCGAGGGAGGGATGCGCGCGGGCCACAGCCGCGCCGCGCGGACGCGCTAGCCGCGGGGCGTCTTGCGGCCCTGGCGCCACAGGCCCCAGGCCGCCCGCGCGTTGATGAACACGTGGACGAGCAGCAGGGCGAGCAGCACCTTCGCCGACACGGCGTGCAGCGGGTTCCAGAAGTAGTAGCCCTCGGCGTAGAGCCCGAGCGCCGGCAGCACGGCCCCCGACACCATGAGCCCCGACACCATCACGACGGCGAGCGCCACGGCCAGGAGGCACGCGAGCACCGTCCTCCCGGCGCGGGCCGCCCGGGCCGGGCCGGGCGATCCGGCGCGGCGGGCCGAGGAGGCCACCTGGCCCAGGTGCTGGGCGAGGTGAACGGCCAGCACGAGGAACACGGCCAGGCCCAGCCACTCGTGGGGCGCCACGCCCGTGAGCGAGGGCAGGGACACGACGACGTAGGCGATGAGCGCGACGGCGTCGATGACGAGCTTGCGGGACATGGCGTCACCTCACCTTCCGGACGACGAGCACGAGCGCGATGACGACGGCCACGGGCATGAGGATCCACAGGTTGAGGCTCGCGTCGCTCGCCTGGTGGTAGCGGGAGGTGAGCGTGTCCCAGGCGTGGCACTCGACGCTGGCGCAGCCCGCCTCGGGGCAGGTCATCTCGTGGACGCCGTCGGGCTCGGGCACGTCGTCGAAGCCGTGGCACGAGCCGCTGGCGCAGCCGGTGGCCGGGCAGGGCGACGACTCCTCGATGGGCACGGGCAGCGGCGCCTGGCCGGGCCGCGCGAGCGCGCCGGCACCCACCACGAGCGCCCCGAGCGCGAGCATCACGGCCAGTGTGATGGCGAGCTTCTTCACCATGGGCTGAGACCTCCTCCTCAGGGGACGAACGGGAAGCGGCGGCGCGCCGGCGGAGGGATTGCCGGCGCGCCGCGCGGGAGGGAGGACGAGCCTACTCGTCCTCGCCGGGAGCCGGCTTGAGCGGCAGCATCTTGATGCCGAGCAGGAAGATGAGCGCCACGAGCCCCAGCACGCCGAGGGTCACGCCGAACTCGATGGGCGCGGGCCAGTAGACCATGCCCTGGTAGGCCTGCTCGAGGTTGCCCTGCCAGTTGGTGATGGTCGACGGCGTCATGATGGCGGGCCACTCGATGTTGGGCACCTGGAAGCCGCCGACGAGCAGCTGCACGCGCTTGCAGAGGATGGCCAGGATGGCGGCCACGCCGGCGAGCGCCATCAGCGGGTTGGTGCGCAGACTCGGCACGAAGCAGATGACGGCGGCCAGCACCGACAGGACGATCTCGCCCCAGAAGAAGGGCGCGAGCGGGCCGGACGTGAGCATCTCGACGATGGCCACGCCACCCGCAGCCGGGAAGGCCTCGGTGAGCAGGTCGCAGCCGAAGAAGTACAGGTCAACCAAGAGGAAGGCGCCCAGGAGCTTGGCGAGCTTCACCAGGTAGGCCTGGTCGAGCTTGAGGTAGCCGGTCGCGCGCAGCGCCAGGGCCACCACCATGACTAGGCCGGTGCCGCACACGAGCGCCGAGGACACGAACCACGGGCCGAGCAGCGCCGTGTGCCACATCTCGTGGGACTGCTGCAGGCCGAAGATCCAGGCGGTCACGGTGTGGACGAGCACGGCCACCACGAGCGCGATGACGGAGATCACGCGCAGGGCCGTGGCGGACACCTTGCCCCTCTCATGCTGGAGCATGGCCCAGAGGTAGACGCAGGACAGGATCAGGTAGGTGCCCAGCACGATGATGTCCCACATGAGGGGCGAGCCCAGGTTGGAGTACGCGAACAGCTCCCACAGGCGCACCGGCTGGCCGAGGTCGACCACGACGAAGGCGATGGCGCCCACGGTGCAGGCGATCGACGTCATGACGGCGATCTTGGAGATGCCGCCGAAGCCCTTGATCCCGAAGGCCTTGGGCACCGACGAGATGATGAGGCCGCCGGCGGAGAGCCCGACGAAGAACATGAACATCGTGATGTAGAGGCCCCAGCTGTCCAGGTTGCGCATGGCGGTCTGAACCATGCCGCCGGAGAGCTGCACCACCCACAGGATGATGCCGAGCACCGCCAGCACGGCGCACGCGCCGATGGCGATGGTGAGGCCCTTGCCGCCGCCCTTGGCAGCGGGGGCCTTCGCGGCCACGGCCGCAGTGTTATCAGTCATAGCATTCTCCTTCGAAGGAGGCGCGCCGCCTCACGCGGCGCGCGGCGGGACGGTTACACCAGGTAGTACACGGAGGGGCGGGTGCCCTGCTCGGGGAGCAGCTGCATGTACTCGCGCTCGCGGATGAGCTGGCTCACCTCGCTCGAGGGGTCGTCGAAGTCGCCCCAGAAGCGGATGCGCGCCGGGCACGGCTCGATGCAGGCCGGCTTCTCGCCCTGGGCCAGGCGGTGCCAGCACATCGTGCACTTCTCCACCACCTGCTTCTGATGCTGCGGGATGTCGAGCGAGCCCATGGGCTGGCCGATGGCGTACTGGGGCTCCTCCCAGTTGAAGGAGCGAACACCCGTGTAGGGGCAGGCGCTCATGCACATGCGGCAGCCGATGCACTTGTCGTAGTCCTGGCGCACGACGCCGGTCTCCGGATCCTGGTAGGTGGCGCCCACGGGGCACACCTTCACGCAGGCCGGGTTCTCGCAGTGCTGGCATCCCATGGGGATGTTGCGGATGGTGAGGTTGGGGTAGGTGCCCGCCGGGGTGTCCATGTTGGGACCGCCGTCGGTGAGGATGCGGTTCCACCAGATGGAGTCGGGCAGGTTGTTCTCGACCTTGCAGGCCACCGCGCACGAGTGGCACGAGATGCAGGACTTGCTGTCGATGACGAATCCGTAGTGCGTCATTATCTATCCTTTCCGTCCCACGGGCGAATCTCGCAGAGCACGTCCATGAAGTTGTTGTTGACGATCCACACGTCGAACTCCGTGGAGCTCAGGTTGGACCAGCCGCCGCCCTTGTGCTGGCTGAGCTGCCAGCCCTTGGGGTACACGAGCGTGCCGGGGCGGATGGCCTCGGAGTAGATGGCCTTGGCCACGGCGGTGCCGCGGTCGTTGTAGGCCTCGATGTAGCTCTGGTCGGCGATGCCGCGGGCCTTGGCGTCGGCCGGGTTGATCTTCACGATGGGCTCGGGGTCGATCTCGCGCAGCAGCGGGGTCGAGAACCACTGGGAGTGCACGCGGTAGCGCGGGCGCTCGCTCATGAGCACGAGCGGGTACTTCTCGTAGAGCGGGTTCTCCGGCCAGGCCTCCAGCGGCGGCTCGAAGTGGGGCAGCCGCTCGGCCGCCACCTGCTCGGCCGTCGGGGTCTTCGTGGTGGGCGTGCGCGGCACCGGCGTCTCGCGGTAGAACTCGAAGCGGCCGGTGGGCGTGGCGAACGCGCCGTTCTCGTAGGCGATGTAGGGCTTCTTCTCGGCGTCGCCGGGGATGAAGCGCACCTGCTTCTTGTCGCGCAGGTTGTCCATGCTGGCGCCCACGGCCGTGGCGATGGGGCCGCTGAACAGGCTGTCGAGCACCTCGGAGGTGGACTGGGTGAAGAACTCGCCCAGGCCGAGCTTCCCGGCCAGCTCGCGGATGATGTCCGGGTCGGCCTTGGACTCGTAGAGCGGCTCGATGGCCTTCTCGTTGTAGTTGTAGGACGAGCACTGGCCGGCGTTGGCCACCTCCTCCAGCTCGAACCACTGGGCCACGGGCAGCACCATGTCGGAGTACATGGCCGTGTCGGTGAGCGCGGAGTCGGCCGTCACCACGTAGTCCATGGCGGGGATGATGACGTCGGTCCAGGCGTGGGTGTCGGTGTGGGTGTTGAGCGGGTTGGCCGAGTACATCCACAGCATCTTGATGTCGGCGTCCTTGCCCTGGAACTTCTTCTGCTCCACGACGTTCTTGAGGTCGACGCTGGCGATGTTGAAGCCGGTGGACGGGCCCTTAGGGGCCGTGTACTGGGCGGCGGCTATGTTGGTGATGAGGCCGATGCCCCAGAACGCGCCGTAGGAGGCGCCGGGCTTGCCGAGGTTGCCGAGCAGCGCGCACAGGGTGAGGCCGGCCACGGTGGTCTGGCCGCCGTTGTTGTAGGCCTGCGGGCCGTAGCCCTCGTAGTGGTAGACCGGGCCGTCGATGACGATGTCGGCGAGCTCCTCGATGTCGGCGACGGGGATCTCGGTGAGCTCGGAGACCTCCTCGACGGTGTGCTCCATGATGTTGTCGACCAGCAGGTCAAAGGCCGTGCGGCACTCGACGCCCTCGAAGTCGCAGGTGCCCTCGATGGCGGGCGCGGCGGCCTCGGTCTCGGGGACGATGGCGCCGTCGACGAGCACCATCACCGGGTCGAGCATGATCTCCTGGCCGGTGGTGGCGTCCACCTGGCCCGTGGCCGTGGGGGCCACGCCGGTGTCGGAGCGGCGCAGGAACTTGCCGGTATCGGAGCGCACCAGGTAGGGCGCGACGGTGTGCTGCTGGAGGTAGGCCACGTCATGGGCGCCGCGCTCGATGACCAGGCGCATGAGCGCCAGCTTGAGCAGCGTGTCGGTGGCGGGGCGGATGGGGATCCACTTGTCGGCCTGACTGGCGATCTGGGTGAAGATGGGGTCGATGACCACCAGCTTGACGCCGGCCTGCTTCGCCTCCTTGATGAGGTGCCAGTTCTGGATCTGGGCGTCGGTGATGTTGGCGCCCCACACGACGATGGTCTTGGCGTTGACCGCGTCGGTGGGCTCGTTGCCGTTCCACATCATCATGCCCATGAGGGGGCTCACGTAGTTGCCGGCCACCGCGGCCATGCCGTAGTAGCTGCCCATGTCCAGGCACGGGCCGATGTTGCTGGCGTTGAGCAGGGCGATCAGGCGGCTGTAGGCGCTCGTGATGCCGGCGGCCTGGTTGCCCGAGGCCGTCAGGAACGCGACGGCCGACTCGCCGTACTTGCCCTGGATCTCCTTGATCTTGCCCGCGATCTCGTCGAGGGCCTCGTCCCAGGTGACGCGCTCCCACTGCCCGGCCCCGCGCTCGGTGCCCTCGGCACGGCGCATGGGGTACTGCAGGCGCTGGGGATCGTAGATGCGCTGGACGTGGGACAGTCCGCGCTGGCAGATGCGGTCGTAGCAGCTCTCGTTGTACGGCGCGCGGGTGGTCTTCATCACCTTGCCGTCGTGCACGTGCACGTTCAGGTGGCAGAAGCCGAAGCAGTTGGGGCGGCAGACGCCCCGGTAGACCTGCTCCTCGGCGCTGCCGGCAGTCACCGGCGCGGCGCCCTCCGCGAGCGCGACCGTCGGCGCCGCGGCGCCGACCGCCACGGTGGCGGCTCCGGCGACGGCGGTCGTCTTGAGGAAGCTCCGACGCGTGAGCCCGCCGAGCGGGCTAGCAGTTCCCGACATTTACTCCTCCTTTGAGGGACGTGTCGGGATATCCCCCTTGGGCAGCTGGCGGGTTTCCCAGCGCGGCGCCAAGTCCCCCTCGGCGCGCGACGGGCCCTCCCCCACCGGGCCCAAGCCAAAACTCACAGGATATCCCCCTCCTTGCGCGAGCCCCGCCGGCCCGTCCGCGCCCCGCGCGGCCCCGGCCGGTGCGAGGATCGCACCCTGTTAAGAATCGGCCAAATTCTCTACGCGCCACTATACCTTGCTGTCATATGACAATCAAGATAGTCATATGACAATTTTTACTAGAGAAAGGAGGCGCCGGGCCGCGCGGGAGGGGGCGCGGCCCGGCGGGCTGAGGGGCCGGGGCGGCGTCGGACACGTGCGACGCCGCCCGGGCCGGGGCGGAAGGGGCTAGTCCTCGCCGGGGGCCGGCTTGAGCGGCAGCATCTTGATGCCGAGCAGGAAGATGCCGACGGCGAGCGCGATGACGCCGAGGGCCACGCCGAACTCCAGCGGGGTCGGCCAGTACACGAGGCCCGCGTAGGCCTGCTCGAGGTTGCCCTGCCAGTTGGTGATGGTCGACGGCGTCATGATGGCGGGCCACTCGATGTTGGGCACCTGGAAGCCGCCCACCAAGAGCTGCACGCGCTTGCAGAGGATGGCCAGGATGGCGGCCACGCCGGCGAGCGCCATCAGCGGGTTGGTGCGCAGGCTCGGCACGAAGCAGATGACGGCCGCGGCCACCGACAGGACGATCTCGCCCCAGAAGAAGGGCGCGAGCGGGCCGGACGTGAGCATCTCGACGATGGCCACGCCGCCCGCGGCCGGGAAGGCCTCGGTCAGGAGGTCGCAGCCGAAGAAGTACAGGTCGACCATGAGGAAGGCGCCCAGGAGCTTAGCGAGCTTGACCAGGTTGGCGCGCTCGACGGACAGGTAGCCCGCCTTGGAGAGCGCGATGGCGATGACGAGCACGAGCCCGGTGCCGCACACGAGCGCCGAGGACACGAACCACGGGCCGAGCAACGCCGTGTGCCACATCTCGTGGGACTGCTGGAGCCCGAAGATCCAGGCGGTGACGGAGTGCACGAGCACGGCGCAGACGAGCGCCACCACGCTGATGACGCGAAGCGCCGTGTGCGAGACCTTGCCCCGCTCGTTCCGCACCTGGGCCCAGAGGTAGACGCAGGACAGGATGAGGTAGGTCATGAGCACGATGATGTCCCACATCAGCGGCGAGCCCAGGTTGGAGTAGGCGAAGAGCTCCCACATGCGCACCGGCTGGCCGAGGTCGACCACGACGAAGGCGATGGCGGCCACGGTCGCCGCGATGGAGCTCATGACGGCCACCTTCGAGATCCCGCCGAAGCCGCGGATCCCGAAGGCCTTGGGGACGGAGCTGATGATGAGGCCGCCGGCGGAGAGCCCGACGAAGAACATGAACAGGGTGATGTAGAGGCCCCAGGAGTCCAGGTTCCTCATGGCGGTCTGGATCATGCCACCCGAGAGCTGCACCACCCACAGCACGATGCCGAGCACCGCCAGCACGGCACACGCGCCGATGGCGACGTTCAGTCCCCGGCTTCCGCCCTTGGCGGCAGGCGGCTTGGCGGCCACGGCCGCAGCGTTGTCAGTCATAGCGTTCTCCTCCTTCGGAGAAGGCGCGCCGCCTCGCGCGGCGCGCGACGGGACGGTTACACCAGGTAGTAGACGGACGGGCTGGTGCCCTGCTCGGGGAGCAGGTGCTGGTACTCGCGGCCCTTGATGGCCTGGCTCACCTCGGATTCCGGGTCGTCCAGGTCGCCCCAGAAGCGGGCGCGCGCCGGGCACAGGTCCATGCACGCCGGCGTCTCGCCGCGGGCGATGCGCTGGTAGCAGAACGTACACTTCTCCACCACGTGCTTCTGGTGCGGGGCGATGTCCGCGTCGCCGAGGGCGAAGTCCATCGCGTAGCCGGGCTCCTCCCAGTTGAAGGAGCGCACGCCGGTGTAGGGGCACGCCGACATGCACATGCGGCAGCCGATGCACTTGTCGTAGTCCTGGCGCACGATCCCCGTCGCCTCGTCGCGATAGGTGGCGCCGACCGGGCACACCTTGACGCAGGCCGGGTTCTCGCAGTGCTGGCAGCCCAGGGTGTAGTAGCTCATGGAGACGGCGGGGTTCTCGCCCGCGGGCGCGTCGGGGGCGTCCCCTCCCCTCGTCAGGACGCGGGTCCAGAAGACGCCCTCAGGGACGTCGTTGGCCACCTTGCACGCCACCGTGCACGCATTGCAGCCCATGCAGCGCCTGACGTCGATCGCCATGCCGTAGCGCGTCATCGCTACTCACCCCCTTCCCACTTCTCGACTTCGCAGAGGAAGTCGTAGAAGCAGCTGTTCGAGCAGAAGTCGTTCATGTAGCGGTTCGTCAGGTCCTGGGCGTGGCCCTCCACGTACTGCGAGGCGTTCCACCCGTGCGGGATGGAGACGACGCCCTGCTTGATGCCCTCGGTCACCTTCGCCTTGAGCACCACTGACCCGCGGTCGTTGAACGCGCGGACGTAGTCGCCCTGGGCGATGCCGCGCTCGGCGGCGTCCCGGGCGTTCATGCGCAGCAGCGGCTCGGGCTCGATCTCGCGCATGACCGGCGTGGTGGCCAGCTGGGAGTGGACGTGGTAGCGCTCGTGCTGCCCCAGGCCGAAGAGCGGGTACTTCTCGCGCAAGGGGTTCTCCCAGTAGGACTCGTTGGCGCGGGTGTAGTAGGGGTAGCGCTCGTATTCCGCCACCTCCTGGCCGAAGTTGTTGCGCACGAAGGGGCGCTCCAGGTAGTACTCGAGGCGCTGCGTCTTCGTGAGGGCGAACTTGTCGATGAACACCTCGTCGTCGTTGATGGTGTAGTTGCGCACGAGCCTATTGTCCTTGAAGGCGTCGTAGCCGGCGTCGTGGGCGAGGTTGGCCGGGGTGTCCATGATCTCGCGGAGGTACTCCTCGTCGGTCTTCGTGTAGAGGTCGTCCATGCCCAGGCGGCGGGACAGGTCGCGGAGGATCTCCAGGTCGGTGCGGCACTCGTAGAGCGGGTCGACGATCTTGCGCTGGAAGGGCGGGTAGGGCGTGAAGCTCATGGTCATGAAGTCCTCGGACTCGAACACGTGCGGGATGGGCAGCACGAGGTCCGAGTAGCAGGCGGTGTCGGTCATGGTGATGTCGGCCGTCACCACGAAGTCGACCTTCTTCACCGCCTCGATGAGCTCGAGGCGCCCCGACTCGTTGCACAGGGGATTGCCGTTGTTGACCCACAGCACCCGGATGGGCAGGTCCTTGCCGGCCCACTTCCCCGTCTCCATGATGTCGGGCAGGTACATGCCGCAGATGTCGAGGCTCTTCTCCGTGCCCGCCACGAAGGGCAGCGGGTTGGTGGGGAAGGAGCCGAAGCCCAGGGCGGCGTGGCCGAGCGGCGTGCCGCCGGGGACGCCCGCGTTGCCGGTGAGGGCCGCGATGAACATGAGGTTCTTGTAGTTGTGGTGCGAGTTGGCGTGGTGGCCGAGGCCCTGGTTGGTGTGGATGTAGACGGGGCCCTCGGTGGCGTAGGTGCGCGCCAGCCACTCGATGTCGTCGGGCAAGAGGTCGCAGATGTCGGCGGCCTTGTCGACGGTGAACTCGCCGATCTTGCCGCGCACGAGCTGGTAGACCGTCTGCACCGGCTGGCCCATCGCGTCGTAGTCGCCCATGAGCGCCGGATCGGCCGCGGTGGCGGCGTCGGCGAAGGCGCCCGCGGCGGCGTCCCACACCTGGAGCGGGTCGATGACCGTGGGCTGCCCGGTGAGCGGGTTGACCGGGCCCTCCTGGGGCGTGATGCCCAGGTCGCTCGCCCGCAGGTAGGTGCCGTCGCCCTTGACGAGCAGGGGCGACACCGTGCGGGCCTTCATGAACTCCTCGTTCACGAGGTCGTTGTCGATGATGTAGTTGGCCATGGCCAGCATGAGGGCGCCGTCGGTGCCGGGGCGGATGGCGAAGTAGCGGTCGGAGTGCATGGCCGCGGACGTGAACTGCGGGTCGATGGTGATGAGCTTGGCGCCCTTCTCGCGGGCGCGGCAGACGAACTGCCAGTCGGCCGGGTAGGCGTCGGTGGGGTTGGAGCCCCAGACCAGGATGGTGTTGGCGTTGGGCGTGTCGGCGATGTCGTTGCCCATGAACAGGGTGAGCGCGTAGGCGAAGAACATCTGCGCCCAGTCGGCGCCCGGCCCCAAGATGGTGGCGCCGGTGCGGGAGAGGAAGCGGCCGTAGGCCACCGACCCCGCGCCGCTGCCGTTGAGGACGCCGCAGCTGGCGTAGGAGTTCCACAGGGCCACCGACGGCCAGCCGTACTCGTCGACCGCGGCCCGCATCTTGGCAGCGACCTCGTCGAGCGCCTCGTCCCAGCTGACGCGCTCCCACTGGCCGGCGCCGCGCTCGGTGCCCTCGACGCGGCGCATCGGGTACTTCACGCGGTCGGGGTCGTAGAGGCGCTGGGGCTGGGCGTAGCCCTTGACGCAGATGCGCCGGTAGTTCGCGTCGTCGCGCTCCTCCATGCGGGCGGCGGCCACGCGGACCACCTTGCCCTCGCGCACGACCACCTGCTGGGGGCAGCGGCTCCCGCAGTTGCCCTTGCAGGCGCTCAGGTAGCATTCCTCGCCCGCCGTGGCGGCGGGCGCGTCGGCGGCGGCCAGCTCCAGGCCGCTTCCGACGGAGAGCGCGGCTGCGCCGGCTAGGCTAAGAGCTGCCCCCCCCCGGCGGTCTTGAGAAAGGCGCGGCGGGTGAGCCCGCCGTGCGAGCTGGTGGTTCCTGACATCTCTCCTCCTCGGTCAAAGGTGCGTCAGGATATCCCCTCGCTTAGACTCGGATGGCGCGCGCCGCCGCAGGCGGCTCCCGCCTCGGATCCCCAGAACTCCCCCGATCTCCAAATCTACCGGATATCCCCTTTGCGGGAGCGCCCCGATCGGGCCCTCCCCTCGATAGAATTGGCCAAATTCCATTGGCTTCACTATAGCGATCTGTCATAGGACAATCAAGATAGTCATATGACAATTTACGGGAGCGTTCCCGCGGGGCGCGGGGTTGCCGGGCGCGCGGGCGCGCACGGCGGGCGCCCTACCTCCCCAGGGTCTCCCTCAGGGTGTCGGGCAGCACGTCGCCGAAGCCCTCGCTGAAGGAGCTGGGGACGACGATGGTGCCGCCGGTCTCGCGGACCGACTCGTAGAGCAGGTGCATGGCGCGCAGGCGCAGGGCGGCGTCGTTGGCGGCGTAGAAGTCGCCCATCTCCTCCATGAGCTCGGCGATGTCCTGCTCGGCCTCCATGAGGATGATGCGGGCCTTCTTGCGCTGCTCGGCCTGGGCCTCGAGCGACATCACCTCCTGCAGCTCGGGCGGCACGAGGATGTCGCGCACCTCCACCGACAGGATGGTCACGCCCCAGGCGGCCACCTTCTCCTCCAGCACGCGCTTGAGCTCGCGGTCGAGCTGCTCGCGGCGGATGGCCACCTCGGCGGCGCCGGCGCGGCCGATGGCGTCGCGCAGGGCCGTCTGGGCCGCCAGCTCGACGGCGCGCGTGAAGTCGCCCACCTCGGTGCAGGCGGCGCGCGCGTCCCACACGTGCCAGAAGAGCACGGCGTTCACGTCGAGGGGCACGAGGTCGGCGGTGAGCGTCTCCTCGGCGCCGAAGCTGGTCACGCGCGTGCGGGTGTCGACGCGCATGGTGTTCGACTCGATGACCGGCCATGTCCAGAACAGGCCCGGGCCCGACACGCGGTTGAACTTGCCGAGGCGCAGCACCACCACGCGCTCCCACTGCTGGGCGATGTGGCAGGCCGACACGGCCAGCGCCGCCAGCAGCACGGCGAGCGCCACCGTCGCCGGGCCGACGCCGCCCGTCGCGGCCGTGCCCGCCGCCAGCACCGCGGCGAAGGCCAGGGCGAACAGCACGACCGAGAACAGGAGCACGCCGCCGTTGGAGGCGCGCTCGCCGATGACCTCGGTCACCGGGTCGGGCGCCACGCGCAGGCGGCCGCGCCCGCCGCGGGCCTGCGCGGCCGCGGGCGTCGCACCGCCGTCCGCCATCGCCACCTGGGCCTGGGCGGCCCGCCTTCTCCCGAACGCCATCTGCCTCACGCTCCCTGGGCGCCCGCGTCGTCGCGGGTGCGGTCGAAGTCGAGGATGCGGCCGCCGGGCGTCGTGCCCGCGACCTGGGCCTCGTCGTACTTGATTCGCTTGATACGCCGCGACATGGCCTGGTCGATCTCGTCGAGTCCCATGCCCATCTCGCGGCAGGCGACGATGCAGTCGTCCAGCACCCCGCGCACGCGCCCCGCCTGGTCCTCGCCCAGGTCGGCCGCCACATCGCGCACGAACACGCCGCGGCCGCGCGTGGATTCCAGGTAGCCGTCGGACACCAGGCTCAGGTAGGCCTTGTTGACGGTGTTGTAGTTGATGGATATCTCCGAGGCCAGGCCGCGCACGGTGGGCAGCTTCTCGCCCGGCTTGAAGTACCCCGAGTTGATGAGGTACGCGATGCGCTGGCGCAGCTGCACCCACAGGGGCACGTCGCTGGACTCGTCTATCTCGAAGGGGAACATGGGCACGACCTCTCTCTTCAGGCGGTTGGCATCTTACAGGACGGCGCCGATCAGCGGGTGCAAGCCGGCGCCCACGACGAGGACGCGCAGCAGCAGGCCGCCGACGAGCACGCAGGCCGCGGCGGCCATGGCCGTCAGGGCGCGGGCGGATGGGGAAAGCGGGGGCGCCGACGCCGGGGTGCGGGGCACGGCCGCGGGGGCACGGGGCGCGGCGGCGCGGGCGGCCCGCCGGGCGAGGCGGCGGCCGTCGCCGTAGAGGACCAGGTCAAGGGCCAGGGGCGCCGCGAGCCCCGCGAGGCCGAAGCCGCCCCAGAACAGCCAGGCGTCGGGGCCGGCCGTCAGGGTGAGCACCGAGGCGCGGGCCGCGGCGGCCGTGGGCGTGGCGGCGGCGCCGGCGGCATCGGGCAGCACGCCCGCGCCCGCGAGCAGGCCGGCGGCCAGGTCGGCGGCCGGCGCGCCCGATGACGCCCACGCCGACAGCAGGGCCCCCGCGGCGGCGACGGCCTCCAGCGCGATGAGCGCCGCGTCGGCCAGCGCGAGCCGGGCGAGCACCGCGCCGAAGTCGGTCGCCGCGCCCGACACCCACGCCGCGGCCATCACGAGCGCGATGCCGCAGGAGGCCGCCGACAGCGTGAACAGCACCGGCAGCCAGGGGGTGCACCACAGCGGCACCGAGGGCATCGACGCCAGCAGGAGCCCCGTGTAGGCGGCCGTGGCGAGGGCCGCTGCCGCCGTGAGCGCCTCGAGGGCCGCCAGCGCGCCCGCGCGGGCGGCCACGGCGCCGCGCCACACGGCGGCGAGCGCCACGCCCAGCAGCGTGCAGGCGACGAGCGCCCACGCGCCGAACGAGATGTAGGAGGGCGTGGCCGACACCATCAGCAAGAGCAGCCGGTCGGGCCGCCCCAGGTCGGCCGCCAGGCACACGATGCCCAGCACCAGGCACCCGACCGACAGGGTGAGCGCCGGGGCGAGCAGCCGCGTCCAGCGTCGGCCCGCGCCCGTCCGGAAGCGCGCCGCCAGCGCCGGGGCGAGCGCCTCGCGATCGGCCAGCAGCCCCAGCAGGGCGCACGTGAGGCACCCGCCGGCGCCCGCGCCGCCGAGGAACAGGTAGCCCACCACCAGCTCGCCGAACACGCTCCCCTCCCCTCTCGCTCGCGCCGCCACCGTTTCTCGGATTATCATAAGACAATTTCGCGCGTTCGGGTAGGGCGGCCTCGCGATGCGCGCCGTTGTGCGGCGGCGCGGTGCGCGGCGAGGCGTGCCCGGCGAGAGCGCCGGGATGCGACGGGGCCGCGCACCGACGAGGCGGGGAGCGCGGTGAGAGCGCCGGGATGCGGCAGGGGTGCGCGCCGGCGGGGTAGAGCCGCGGGCGCGCGGAGACCAGCAGGAGGCGGAGACGCAGGGGCTCGCGGGGGACGCAGCAGGAGGCGGAGACGCAGGGGCTCGCGGGGGACGCAGCAGGAGGCGGGGACGCGGGCGCCCGCGGGGGGCGCATCGGGAAGAGGGGTCGCAGCTGCCAGGAGGCAGGAGCGCGGGCGTTTGGATCGGGCGCTCGGCGAGGCGCCGCCGCGATGACCGTGGACACTTTTAGCCCGCCTGATGGCAAGATAGCGAGGTTTGGCATAGTCACGGGCGCCGAATCGCGGGTTTTTCGCCCGAACAGCCGCCGGCGCAAAGACTAACCCTCGCCGAGAACAATGTTCACCAGGCCTTTCGCGAATGGCCCTACGGAGGGCCTCACGCCGAAACCCGACACAGTATGCCAAACCTCGCTATCTTGCCATCGTGGTCGGCAAAGGTGTCCGACAGCACCGTCGCGCGGCGGCGCGACGCCAGCCGGCGCATCCCGAATACGCGAGAATTACGATTTGGTGCATAGAAGGCCCCACGGGAGACGACAGGCCGGGCGCGCATGGTCGCATGCGCGGGCGCCTCGCCAGGTCGCGCATCCAAGTCGAAGGCGCCCAGCCGGCCAAGGCGGCCCAGCCCTGCACCAAATCGCACTTTCGGCGCATCCGCGGCGCGATAGGCGGCTGCCGATCCCGCCCCCACCTCCGTGCGGGGCCCGCCGCAACCATGCGCCGCCTGTCGCAGCCGCGCCCTCCCCCACACTCCCCGTTCGCGGCGCCCGCGAACTTCTCGCCCCGCGCCATAGACCGTCGGCGCGGATGCGGCATACCGCCTTGCCGACGCACGGCGCACATATCTCGCCGCGCCGCGGCACGTGCCGCACCGCAGGCTGTCGGCGCAGGCGCGACATGCCGCCGTGCCCGCCAGGACGCCCCGCCGGTCGAACGCCGCGCGCGGCGCCCACGCGCCGCCCCACCCGGCACGCACCGCACCGCCGCTCCCGCGTGCTGCGCCCGACGCCGTTGCGCGGCGGCGCGGCGCATGCTATAGTACGCGGCCGTAGACATAGCCTGCCGCCGGGTAGGCCCCAAGCACTCATTTGATGCGCATCGTTAGGCCTTTGAAGATGCTCATCAGGTGGGTGCTTTTTTGTTGCGCCGCGAAGGCGGAACCGCGCGAGGGCGCGCCAACGCAGCGGGGACGGCGGCCGGCACGCCCGCGCCGTGTCGCCATGCCGGCGCCCGACCGAAGGAGGAGCCATGAAGAGATTCGTGACCGAGGAGTCGTTCTGGGAGCTGTTCCCCGACGCGCGCATCGGCGTCGTCGTCGCGCATGGGATGCGCCCGACCGCCGCGGTGCCCGAGGAGGACGCCCGCGCCCTCGCCCGCCGCCTGGCCGAGGCCAACGCCGCGGCCGATGCGCACCTCACGTCCAACACCATCTCGCAGAACGAGGCGGTAGCCGTCTGGCGCGACGCCTACCAGCGGTTCAAGACGAAGAAGGGGGTGCGCTGCTCGGTGGAGAACCTGCTCAAGCGCGTGCTGAAGGGCAATCCCGTCGGCTCCATCACGCCGTCGGTGGACGCCTACAACGCCGTGTCGCTCGCCTATGCGCTGCCCGTCGGCGGCGAAGACATCGACGCGATGGCCGGCGACATCCGCCTGGGCGTCACCGAGGGCGGCGACGCCTTCCGCCCGCTCGGCGAGGACGAGGACGCCCCCACGCTCGCCGGCGAGCTGTGCTACCGCGACGACGCGGGCGCCATCTGCCGCTGCTGGAACTGGCGCGACGGCGAGCGCACGGCGCTGACCGACGAGACGGCCAAGGCGTTCCTCATCATCGAGTCGGTCGACCCGACGCGCGCCGCCGACCTGGAGGCCGCCGTCGACGAGCTGGCCAGCCTGGTCGAGGGGCACCTGGGCGCCACCATCTTCGCGCGGGAGATCATCACCCGCGACAACCGCGAGATGGTCATCGATGCCTAGCGCCGCAGGCCCGCGGCGCCCGCAAGGCGGGGCGCCTGGCCAGGCAACGGCGGTTTCGCGCACATTTTTTCAACTTTGTCGCTCGATTCAGCCGCTTTTCGCCATCAGATACAGGGCCCATCGCGTCCGCCGAACGCCGGCATCGGCGAAACCCCAGGTGGCGGTATTCCGATTCGCTGCCAACGTGCCCGCCGGCAGCGACAAAGTTGAAAAAATGTGCGCCGCGGGCCCGTTTGCTGGCCAGCGCGCCGTCGAAGGGGGCTGCTGATGGACTGGGCGGTGCTCATCGCGTCGGGGGTGATGGAGTCGGTGTGGGCCGTCGCGCTCGGCAAGTCCGACGGGCTCACGCAGCCGGGGCCGACCGTCGTGTTCCTGGCGGCCATGGCGCTGTCGATGGCGGGGCTCGCCTTCGCCACGAAGACGCTGCCCATGGGCACGGCCTACGCGGTGTGGGTGGGCATCGGCGCGGCGCTGACGGTCGTCTACGGCATGGCGACGGGCAGCGAGCCGGCCACCTTCGCGCGCATCGCGCTCATCGCCGGGCTCGTCGGCTGCGTCATCGGCCTGAAGCTGGTCGGCGGCGAGGGCTAGCGCGCGGCCCGCAGGCGCCGGGCGGACGCGGAGCGCCTGCCGGCGCCGGGCGGCGGGCGGCGGGGCATCCGCGGGTGCCGCGCGCCCGGCCCGCCGATCAGCCGACCTGCAGGGCCAGGAGCGTCCGGGCCAGCGCGAGCAGGAGCGCGTAGTAGCCGCCGGGCGCCGCCTCGGCCACCTGGGCGCGAAGCGCGTCGATCCAGGCGAGCGGGTGCTCGGCGGCGAAGGCGGCCGCCTGGACGTCCAGGCGCGCGGCCTCGTCGGCGCGCCCGTCGGCGGCGGCCTCGGCGGCGCGGCGGCAGAGCTCGCTCAGGTAGAGCAGCTCGATGCCCAGGTGATCCTCGTACTGGCGATTCTCGTTGGAGAGCTCGAGCCCCGCCTCGCGCAGCAGCCGCCGCATCTCGAAGGTGGGGTCGCCGAAGCCCACCGTGACGCCCTCGCCGCGGCCCATGGTCTCCCACGGAGGGGCGGCCGGCTTGGGCGGCCCGATGAACAGGCGGGTGTACTCGACGGAGACGTCGCGGACACGATCGCCGTCCGGGCGGCCGGCGTCCTCGGCCGCCCAGCGTGCCAGCGCATCGGCCGCCGCGGCCACGGCATCCGAGCCGAAGTCGGGGAACGCCGCCCAGAAGGCGGGGTCGAGCCCGACGGCGGGCGTCTGCGACAGCGGCTTAAGCAGCGAGTTGCCCAGAAACGCGTAGGCGTCGGCGAGGGTTCCGTGGTCGGCGGGCTGAAGAGCGCTCATGGCGGTGCCTTTCTCGGAGGTGCGGGAACGCGGGCCCGGGCCGCGGCGGCAGCGGGCCCGCGCAAGGTCGCAAGCAGGGAGGGAGCGTCGCCGCGACCGGGGAGGGATCCGGCCGCGGCGACGTCGCGCGGAGACGCGGCCCTAGGCCGTCTGCGCCTCCAGGTCGAGCTCGGCCGCAGCGGGCGCGGACGCCCGCTCCTCGGCGCCGGCCGGCGCCAGCAGCTTGGAGCCCAGGGCCATGAAGGCCAGCGCGCCCAGGGACGGCACCCCCAGCACGATGAGCACCTCCACCGCGGTGGGCGCGTAGGAGCCCGCCATCATCCAGGCGCCGCTCAGCACGCCCGGCGCGCCGACGATGTTGGGGATGACGAAGGCGGTCAGCAGAAGCCACAGGCGCTTGCACAGCACGCCGGCCACCACCAGCACGCTCGCGCCCACCACGAGCCCCGTGCGCTCGCGATTCTTGGCGAACACGAGGATGAGGAACGGCACGGCCAGGCCGCCGACGACCTCGGCCCAGAAGAAGGGGGCCGTGGGGCCGGACACCATGACGGCCAGCGTCTCGGCGCCCGCGGCGCCGGGGTAGCCCATGGTGAGCGCCTCGCAGAAGATGAGGAAGCCGTCGATGGCGATGCAGGTGGCCAGCAGCCCCGCGAGCGACGCGATGAGCCGCTTGGGCGTCTCGAACACGCCGGCCGCGTTGAGCGCCACCAGCACGATGAGCAGCAGGGCCAGGCCCGAGTCCATGGCGCTCGCCACGAAGATGGGCGCCATGATGGCCGAGAACCAGCCCTCCTTGGCGATCTGCAGGCCGAAGATCCACGCGGTCACCGAGTGCACGAGTACGGCGGTAGGCAGCGCGAAGCGGGAGAGCACCGCCACCGCGTGCTCGGCGCCCCGGTGCATGAAGCGCAGGTACAGCACGTTGATGACCAGGTACAGCGTGATGACGCAGATGTCCCACACGAGCGGGCTCGCCAGGTTGGGGCTGGCGAAGAGGTGCCAGATGCGCTGGATGCCGCCCAGGTCGATGAGGACGAAGGCGCCGGCGCAGCAGATGCACACCGTGGACAGGATGATGGCCGGCATCGCCACCTGCTTGTACTTCTCGATGTGGAACACGCTCGCCGACGAGGCCACGATGAGGCCGCCGGCCGAGAGCCCCACGAAGAACATGAACAGGGCGATGTAGAGGCCCCAGGAGTTGGCGTTGGACATGCCGGTGACGGCCAGGCCGCCCATGAGCTGGTAGATCCACGCCCCCACGCCGGCGACCGACAGCACGGCCAGCACGCCGGTGAGGAGCTTGTTCTTGGTAAGCAGTCGCATGATCGCACGCTCCTAATCGAAGTAGTGGACTTGGGGCTTAGTGCCCTTGTCCTCGAGCAGCACGTAGGCGTGCTTCTCGCGGATGAGCTGGGAGATGGCGCTCTTCGGGTCGTCGAGGTCGCCGAAGGTGCGCGCCTTGGTGGGGCAGCACTTGACGCACATGGGCTCGTCGCCGCGGTCGGTGCGCTCCTTGCACAGCGTGCACTTCTCCGCCACGCCCTTCACGCGGACGGGCACGTCCTTGTCCCCGTAGTTGAAGTCGGGGTCGTGCACCGGGTCCTCCCAGTTGAAGGAGCGCGCGTTGTAGGGGCACGCCGCCATGCACATGCGGCACCCGATGCAGTTGTCGTAGTTGATCTCCACGCGGCCCATCTCGTCCTTGTAGGTGGCGCCGGTCGGGCACACCTTCAGGCAGGCCGGGTTCTCGCAGTGCTGGCACGCGATGGGCAGGTAGGTGCGCGACAGGTCGGGGTAGGTGCCGTGGGCGCCGTCCATGATGTCGCATCCCTCGGTGACCACGCGGTTCCACTGCATGCCCATGGGCACGCTGTTCTGCATCTTGCAGGCATTGGCGCACGTCTGGCAGCCGATGCAGCGATCAAGGCTGATCGCGAGGCCGAGCTTAGTCATCGCCTCTCACCTACGCTTTCTCGATCTCGACGAGGGTGTCGTTATAGGGAATCTGCGGGCCGTAGGTCATCTCATAGCACCGCTCCTGGCGATGGGAGTTGGTGACGTTCTGCAGGAATCCCTCGGGGTAGTAGTGGTTGTACGTGGTCTCCGCCATGAACAGGGTGCCCGGCTGGATGGCGTTGTTCACCAGGGCCGTGCAGACGAACGTGCCGCGGTCGTTGGTAATGCGCACCGCGTCCCCGGTGGCTATGCCGCGCGCCTCGGCGTCGACGGGGCTGATGTTGACCTGCGGGCCGAAGTACTCCTGGAACCACGCCGACGCGCTGTAGTAGGCGTGGATGCGGAAGCAGCTCTTGCCCTGCATGAACACGAGCGGGTACTGCTGACGCTTGGCGTTGTCCTCGTAGGCCTCGTTGGGCGTCTCATAGGTGGGGAATGCCTGGCCGAACTTGATCTGCTTCTCGTAGTAGGGCTCCATGCGGCCGGTGTCGGTGGCGAACTTGAGGGTGCTGCGCACCGGCTCGTCGGAGTCGAGGTAGCGAAGCACGCCCTGGTTGGCCTGGAACTTCTCGATGGTGAATCCCTCGATGTTGCCCTTGGCCTTGGAGAGGCGGTGGCGCGCGTATTCCTCGTGGCTCTTCGGCAGGTACTGGTCGTAGCCCCACTGCGCCGCGATGAGTCGCTCGATCTCCAGGTCGGTCTTCGACTCGAACAGCGGGTCGATGCACTTCTGGCCCAACGACAGGTAGCCCTTGGCGTCGCGCAGGTCGGTGACCTCCTCGTCGCACTCGAACTTGGAGCAGGCCGGCAGCACGATGTCGGCATAATCCACCGCCGAGGAGTGGTAGATGTCGCAGATGGCGAAGAAGTCGAGGCCCTTCACCCACTCGAGCATGCTGTTGGCGTCGGCCGCCTCGAGCGTGAAGGCATCGCCGAACGTGAGGGCCACGTGGACGTTGTTGTCGTTGTAGGGCATGTCGTACATGGGCATCTGCGACTTGCTCGCCTTGAACTCCTCGGGCAGCTTCCACGACTGCAGGGCCGAAGTGGCGTGGAAGGCGCCGCCTCCGCCGTACCATCCCGTGCCGCAGCCCTTCTTGCCGGTGTTGCCCGTGAGCGCCGTCACCAGGACGAGCGCGTGGCCCAGGACGTCGGCGTTGGTGTACTTGTCCGGGCCGCCCAGGCCGAAGCAGAGGAAGGCGGGGCCGCGGTTGGCGTAATCATCGGCCAAGCCGCGGATGACGGCGGGATCGACGCTCGAGACCTCGCCCGCCCATTCCAGGGTATAGGGCTCGTAGGCCTCCCTGAGCGCGCTGAACTCGGTGACGAGCGTGCGGCCGTCGACCTCCCAGGTGCCCTCGAGGGCGGGGTCGACCCCCTCCTCGTCGAAGAGGCGCGCGGTGCCCGTCGCGACGTCCCAGACGTAGGGAGCCTTCTTCCGGGACACCTTCCCCGTCTTCTCGTCGGTGACATCGCGCATGACGCCGTAGACCTCGCCGGTCGCCCGGTCGATGAGGAAGGGATAGCCGGTGTGGGCCTTCATGAACTCCTCGTCATACCAGCCCTCGTCCATGATGGCGCGCACCATGCCGATGACGAGCGCCGCGTCGGTGCCGGGCTTCACCGACACCCACTGGTGCGACTTGGAGGCCGTGGGGCTGAAGCGCGTGTCGACGGTGATGATCTTGGCGCCCGCGTCCTTCGCGTCGAAGAACGCCTTGGTCCAGGCGATGCTGCTCTCCAGGGGGTTGAACCCGAGGAAGATGATGGTCGAGGCCAGGGGCCACTCCGCCAGGGCGTTGTTAGTGGCGCGGAAGGCGCCGACGCCACAGCCGGCGTCCAGGCCGTTCGCCTGGCCGCGGTCGAGGCCCCAGTTGCCGCCCGTCTCGGCATGCAGGAGCGCCGCCAGGTAGCCGGAGCCGTGGGCCGAGCTCGCCTCCGTCGACTTGCGGAAGAAGAACGAGTTGTCGCCGTACTTGGCCTGGGACTCCTTGATGGCGTCGGCGACGGCCTTGATGGCCTCGTCCCAGGTGATGGCCTCGAACTTGCCCTCGCCGCGCTCGCCGACGCGCCGCAGCGGCGTCTGGATGCGGTCGGCGGCGTACACGTGCTGGATCTCGTTGATGCCGCGCAGGCAGATGCGCTGGTCCTCCTCGCGCAGGGCATCGTTCGGCTCGATGAGGGCCAGGCGGCCGTCTCGCACCGTGCACTTGAGGCAGCAGGCGCTCAGGCAGTGGAACTGATGGCACAGGTACGCCACGCGCTCCTCGCCCTCGGCGTGGGCCTTGGCGGGGGCGAGCCAGTCCTGCGCGGTGGTCATGCCGGCCGCGCCGGCCAGGCCGAGCGCGCCGGCTGCGGCGCCGGCGCCCTTCAGGAAGCTGCGTCGAGAGAGCGCTCCCCGTGAAACCGTGGTTTCTCCCATATCTCCTCCCAGGTGATTCTGATGGGCCGCGGCGGTGCGTCGGCCGGCGCTGCAGCGAGCCGGCTGCCGGCGAGGGCGCCCGCGGCGCCTCGCCCACCCCGCCGCCCCCTCTCATGGCTAGGTGATCAGAACTGGCCTGTTCTCATGGGCCACAGTATGCAAAAGTGTCGCAATACAGTCAAGGTGTATTGCGACACTTTTTGAAAAAGTTGGGACACTTCGCGGGAAGGCCCCCTCCACGGGCGCTGCCGCACCCCGGCCGCCGGGCGCGACGCGACGCGGCGCGGCGCGAGGACGCGGGCGATGCCACCGCCGCGCCGCGCGCGGGCGCCCCCTAGCGCGCCGGGGGCTTCTCCTCCAGCCCCGCCGGCTTCTCCGAGAAGCCCTCCGTGTAGGCCGACGGCACCACGAGCGAGCTGTTCTCGTCGCGCATGCCCTCGTGCACGAGGTGCATGCGGCGCAGGTCGTAGGCGATCTCGTCGTTGCGGTAGACCTCGGCGGCCTCGGAGAGCAGCTCGGCCACCATCTTCTCGGACTCCATGAGCGTGAGCCGCGCGCTGCGGCGCCGCTCGGCCTGGGCCTCCTGGGACATGACGTCCTGGAGCGCCCGGGGCAGGATGATGTTGCGCACCTCCACCCCCAGCACGGTGATGCCCCAGTCGCCCACGCGCGCCTCGATGGCGTCCTTGATCTCCTGGTCGAGCTGGTCGCGGCGCATGATGACCTCGCTGGCGTCCGCGCGCCCGATGGCGTCGCGCAGGGCCGTCTGGGCCGTCAGCGCCACCGCGAAGCAGCAGTCCTCCACCTCGGTGCACGCCTTCTCCGGATCCCAGATCACCCAGAACAGCACCGCGTCCACGTCGAGCGGCACCACGTCGGCCGTGAGCGTCTCCTCGGCGCCGAACGGCGTGACCTGGGTGCGCTGGTCGACGCGCAGCGTGCAGTACTCCAGAAGCGGGATGGTGAAGAAGATGCCGGGCCCCGCCAGGCGCTGGAAGCGGCCGCCGCGCAGCACCACGAAGCGCTCCCAGTCGAGGGCCACGTGGATGGACGACAGGCCGAGCAGGCCCACGACGGCGGCCGCGACGAGCGCCAGAAGCGACACGCCGCCCGCCGCCTGCCACGCCGCCGCCAGGACGACGGCGAAGAGCGCCAGGCCGAAGGCCGCCTGGAGCGCCACCGCCCCCAGGCGCGACGAGCGCCGGTCGCGGCCGGATCGGTAGGCGTCGGCGGCGGCGCCGAACTCGACGTCGGTCCGGCCGTTGCCGGACGCGCCCTCGTAGAGCGGGTAGCGCTCCCCCTCGTCGCGGCGGTCGCGGCCGCCGCGCGCGCTATGGCCGAGCATCGCGGTCATCTCCCTCCCCCGCCGCCCTGAGCCGGGCGATGGCCTGGCCCACGAAGCGCGGGATGTCCTCCAGGTCCATGCCGCGCTCCAGGCAGCTTCTGACGTAGTCCTCCGTTATGACGTCGATGTCCGACAGCACTGCCTCGGACACGCCCCCGCGCACGTAGGCCCCGCTGCCGTGGCGGGTGACGATGTAGCCCTCGCGCTCAAGGGCCATGAACGCCTTGCTCACCGTGTTGAGGCTCACGTGGTTCTCGGCGGCGAACTTGCGCACCGAGGGCAGCTGCTCGTCGGGCTCGTAGTAGCCCGAGGATATGAGGAACACGAACCGGTCGCGCAGCTGCACCCACAAAGGCAGGCTGCTCGCCTTGTCCACCTCGAACCTTGGAACCGCCTTGCCCGTCACCGCGTCCGCGACCCTCCCTCGCCTCGTGAGTCCTCCTATGCGCCCATTATCCCACGGACGGGCGCAATGTCATGCGACACTTCGGCGCGCCTAGGCAAAACCCAGGGCGAGGAGGGGCGCCTCCAGGACGGGCGAGCCGGCGTGGATGACGGCCACGCGCAGGCAGGCCGCGCCGATGAGCGTGGCCGCCGCGGCGAGCGGATAGGCCCAGCCCGGCAGGGCGCCCCGCAGCTGCGCCAGGTCGAGGGCGAGCGGCACCGCCATCCCGATCACCGCGAAGCCGCCGACGAACAGGCCGGCCTCGTCGCCGGCGAGGAGCGGAGCGGCGGCGCCCAGGCCGATGGGGCCTGCGCCCGCTGACGCCAGGTAGGCCGCTGCCGCGACGGCCTCCGCCGCGATGAGGGCGACATCGGCGCGGACGGTCAGCCGGCCGGCGAGGGCGCGCACGGCGGGCAGGCGCGGGCTGCCGGCGAGGGCCAGCGCGAGCATCGCCACCGCCAGGCCCGAGGCCAGGGCGGACGCCACGAACAGCACGGGCAGCCACGGGGTCGTGAGCAGGGGCGCCTCGTCGGACGCGCCGAGCAGCAGGCCCGCGTAGACCATGACGCACGCCGCCGCGACGACGGCCGCCACCTGGGCGGCGACGCGGGCCCGGCGCGGGCCGGGCGCCCCCGCGCGACGCGGGGCGCGCAGCTCGAGCGCGATGAGCGCCACCAGGGCCGCCGCCAGCGCGGCCAGGGCGTAGGAGCCCAGGGTCATCATCGTGGGATGGGGGCGCAAAAACAGCTTGAGCGCCAGGTCGGGGCGCCCCAGATCGAACACGAGGCAGAGCATGCCGAAGACGAGGAGCGCGAGCGCGGCGCCGTAGGAGGCGAGGGCCACGCGGGTAAGCTCGGCGCGCACGCGCGGGCTGCCGGGGCCGGCCGCGCGCCGGCCGGCGACCAGGCCGTAGAGCGCCGTCAGGAAGGCGGCGCCGGAGCCCGCGCCCGCGCAGAACAGGTATGCCGCCACCAGGTCGCTCATCGCCGGTCCTCTCCCCTCCCGCCTTATCGCCCTCTCACCGATTCGGCAGCATTATAGGCGCTTGCGCGACCCCGGGGCGACGACGATGACGGCGGCCACCCGAGGCGCTTGCGCGGAGCCGCCCTGGTTTCCGCCAAAAACGCCGCCTGTGAACCCTTCAGGGGAGTTTCCGAGGCGTCCTCGCGGGAGACGCCCAGCCGATGCAGCAGAAACGCTAGGTCACAGTAGCGAACCAGCCGCATTGCCCCTGGCATCGACGCAGGGCGGCGCGCACAACCCCGATTTTTGGCAGAAACAGGCCCACGGGCCGACGCAGCCCGGCGGCCTTCCGCCGCCAGTCCCCTTCCGCGCCGCGCGCCTACAGGATGCTGGCGAGCTTGCAGCCGAAGTAGGCCAGCACCACGACGCCCACGATGATGCGGTAGACGCCGAAGGCGGTGAAGTCGTTCTTCTTGATGTAGCCCATGAGGAACTTGATGGACAGGATCGACACGACGAAGGCGGTCACGATGCCCGTCACCAGCACGGCGATCTCGGTGGTCGTCATGACGAGGCCGCCCATGACGAACTTGAGCGCCTTGAGCAGGCCCCAGCCGAACATCACGGGGATGGCCAGGAAGAACGTGAACTCGGCCGCCGCCGTGCGCGAGCAGCCGCAGAGCATGCCGCCGATGATGGTGGAGCCGGACCGCGACGTGCCGGGGATGATGGCCAGCATCTGGAAGCAGCCGATCTTAAGCGCCGTCTTCCAGTCGATCTCGTCGACGGTGCGCACCTTGAACAGGGCCTGCTCGGCGTCGTCGCCGTCGTCGCCAGGGCCGACGTAGACGTCCACCACGCCGTCGCCCGCGCGCTCGGCCACGGGGCGCTCGTAGTAGTCGCGCGGGACGCGCGCGTGCTTGCCGCGCGGGCGCTCGAAGACCGGCTGCTGGGCGGCGCGGCTGCCCGCGGCGCGCCGGCGCTCGCCGGCGGCGGCCAGGTAGGCGGCCTCGCGGCGCCGGTTGTGGCGCTCGATCACGATGAACACGACGCCGTAGACGATGAGCGCGACGGCCACCGTCCAGGCGTTGTAGAAGTGCTCGCTGAAGAAGTCGTCCAGCGTCAGCCCGATGGCCGCCGCCGGGATGCACCCGACGACCACCATGCCCCACAGCCGCCACGTGCCCCGCTTCTCGGCCGCGGTCTTGCGCGGCGAGAACGGGTTGAGCTTGTGGAAGTACAGCACGAGCACGGCGCAGATGGCGCCGATCTGGATGACCACCAGGAACAGCTCGAGGAAGTCGGGGCTGACGGCCAGGCTCACGAACTCGTCGACCAGGATCATGTGGCCGGTCGAGGAGATGGGCAGCCACTCGGTGATGCCCTCCACAATGCCGATGAGCAGTGCTTTCAGAATCTCGATGATCATATCCACGGTGGACCTCGCACGGGTCGGGGGCAGCTCCGGAGACGCGAACGCGGCCTCACGCCGCGTCAACATCCGTCGCATGGTATCACGGGCCGCCGGAGGGGGCGTATACTTCCGGAAAGGAAACACATTTGCGAAGGCGGGGTGCCGCGGCGGGCGCCGGCGGGCGCCGGCACCCGGGCGTAGCGGGCTCCCAGCGCGAGGCGTGCGACGAGCGCGCGTCCCGGGCGCGCAGGCGACAGGCGCCCCGGGCGGCGGATGCCGGGAGGCGCGCGGACGCGGGCGGTGGGCGCAACCGGCGCGGCCCCGGGCACCGGGCGCTGGGCGCGCGAAACGCGGAACGGAGGCGAGGGGCCATGGCGGACCTCTACGACATGCACTGCCACCTGGGGTTCGCCCCCGACGTCGCCGTGCTCGCCCGCGAGGGGGCAGCCGCAGGGATCGGCGCGCTGGCGTGCACCGTGGCGCCGGGCGAGTTCCCGGCCCTGCGCGAGGCGCTGGCCCCCTACCCCGCCCTGCACGCCGCGCTGGGCCTGCACCCCTGGCAGCTCGCCGACGGCGCGGCCGGCGAGGACGAACTCGCGCTGTTCTGCGAGCTGGCCGGCCAGACGCCCCTCATCGGCGAGGTCGGCCTCGACTTCGGCGGCACCCGGGCCGCGACGCGCGACGCCCAGGTGGCGGCGCTGCGCCGCATGCTGGCCGCCTGCGAGCGGTTCGACGCCAACCTCTACTCCGTCCACGCCGTGCGCGCGGCCGGCGTCGCGCTCGACGTGCTGGAGGAGGCGGGCGCCTTCGCGCCGCACACAGGCAACGACGTCGTCTTCCACTGGTTCTCGGGCACCTCCGCCGAGCTCACGCGCGCCCGCGACCTGGGATGCTGCTTCTCGGTGGGGCCGCGGATGCTGGCCACGCGCCGGGGGCGCGCCTACGCCCGCGACCTGCCGGTAGACCGCCTGCTGCTGGAGACCGACGAGCCCGCCCGCGACGGCGAGGCGCTCGACGGCGCCGCCTGGCGCGCGCGCCTGGAGGAGGCCCTGGACGCCCTGGCCGCGGCCCGCGGCGTCGAGGCCGCCGCCCTCGCCCCCGCGCTGGCCGCCACGAGCGAGCGCCTGCTCGCCCGCTGACAGCCAGATCGCCCTTTCATATCCATTTCGGCGAGTTTCCCGAGGCTTGCGGGCGCTTCTGCGCTCAACGGCGCCGCGTCATTCCGCGTTTCCCCAGGTCGCCATTGTGGCATCGGCGGCAGGGACCGCCTGAGGGGCCGTTTTGCCTCGGGAAACTCGCCGAAATGGATATGAAACGCGGTTTTGCCGACAGATCGCGGCCCTTCCCGCGGCGAAGTCCTACAATAGGCGCCACGCAGGCGCGCGAGCGCCGGGGGCTCCACCGCACGCCACGTGCCGCGCCCGCGCAGCCGTCACGCGGCTCGCGCGCCACGCCCGCGCCGCGCCCGCGCCGCCGCACGGCCCGCGCGCCCAGCCGCACCCGACCGAGAGGACCGCCATGTCACCCGCCATGCGCCGCCGCAAGCAGGAGCTTCCGCCCGAGGACGCCGTCCGCATCATAGAGGAGGGCGAGTGGGGCGTGCTCGGCACCGCCGGCACCGACGGCTTCCCCTACGCCGTGCCGCTCAGCTACGCCTGGATCGACGGCCGCATCGTCTTCCACAGCGCGCCGGCCGGCCACAAGCTGGACGCCCTGCGCGCCGACGCGCGGGTGTCCTTCGCCGTCGTGGGCTCCAACGAGGTGCGGCCCGAGGAGTACACCAACGTGTTCACGTCGGCCATCGCCTTCGGTACCGCGCGCATCGTCGAGGACGAGGCCGAGAAGCGCGCGCTGTGCCGCGCCTTCGCGCTCAGGTACTGCGCCGGTCTCGAGGCCGGCGTGGACGAGGAGATCGACAAGCTCATCGGCCGCACGGCCATCGTCGTCATCGACGTGGAGCGGCTCACGGGCAAGCGGGCCATCGAGCTGGTGCCCGGGAAGGAGGCCTAGCATGGAGGTGCTCACCCCCATCAAGGCGCGCTACGCCGAGACGGACATGATGGGCGTCGTCTACCACGCCAACTACCTGCTGTACTTCGAGGACGCGCGCACCGACTTCCTCGAGAAGGCGGGGTTCCCCTACGCGGACATCGAGGCGGCCGGCTACATGTGCCCCGTCTACTCCGTCGACCTCCAGTACGGCGAGCCGCTGCGCTACGGCGAGGACGCCTTCGTGGCGACGCGCGTGGTGGAGTCGCGGCCGACCAAGACCACCTACCTGCAGCGCGTCTTCCGCGCCGGCGACAACCCGGCCACGGCCAAGCCCCTGGTCAGCGGCCATGTGACCGCATGCATGGTGGAACGTGGGAGCTTCCGCCCCGTCAGCATCAAGCGCGCGCTGCCCGACCTGTACGCCTTCTACGACGGCATCGTCGAGCCGGAGTAGGCGCGGTGGCGGCTCCTCATCGCGACGCGCCCGCGGCGGCGGAACGCCGGACGCCGGCCGAAGCTCGCGGCGCGGGTGCCGACGCAGCCGCCGCGCCCGCGCCCGTCCTCACCCGCCCCGCGTCGCTCGACGACCCGCGCCTGGCGCCGTTCTCGTCGATGACCGACGCCGAGCTGCGCGACCCGCGCCAGCTGGTGGGGCTCGCCCGGGCGCTCGACCCGTCGGCCGACCCCGAGCGCCTGGCAAACGGCCTGTTCGTCGCCGAGTCGGCCAACGTCATCGAGCGCGCCCTGGATGAGGGCGCGGCGCCCCTCGCCCTCATCACCGAGGAGCGCTGGCGCGACGCGGCCGCCCCGCTCGCCGCGCGCATGGCCGCCGCCGACCCCGCGGCGCCCGCCTTCGTCCTGACGGCCGCCGAGCGCCGCGTCGTCACCGGCTACCGCGAGACCCGCGGGCCCCTGGCCGCCTTCCTGCGCCCCGCGCCGGCCGACCCGGTCGCGCTCGTCGCGGGCGCGCGCCGCGTGGCCGTGCTCGAGGACGTGACCAACGCCACCAACCTGGGTGCGCTGTTCCGCAGCGCCGCGGCGCTCGGCATCGACGCGCTGCTGCTCACCGCGCGCTGCCACGACCCGCTCTACCGGCGGGCGTCGCGCGTATCCATGGGGACGGTGTTCCAGGTGCCCTGGGCGCGCGTAGGCGAGGGCTGGCCGGAGCTCCTGCGCGCGGCCGGGTTCGCCACCTGCGCACTCGCGCTCACCGACGACGCGCTGCCCGTCGACGACGCGCGCCTGGCTGCCTGCGAGCGGCTCGCGCTCGTGCTCGGCACCGAGGGCGACGGCCTGGCGCCGGCCACCATCGCGGCCTGCGACTGGGTGGCGCGCATCCCCATGGCCCACGGCGTCGACTCGCTCAACGTGGCCGCCGCGAGCGCCGTCGCCTTCTGGGAGACCCGCGTACGCGCCTGACCTCTGGCCGGCAATCGGTGCCTCAGCGCACATTTTTTCAACTTTGTCGCTAAATCAGCGCTGAATCTGACGCGTATGCCCCCTCTGGGGCCACTCGGGCCCCAAAAGGAGGGCAGAACGCCCTCCCAAGGCCCCCTCGATGCCGAAAGATAGCGACAAAGTTGAAAAAATGTGCGCAATCAAGCCGAATGCTGGCCACGGCGCCCGACGCGCTAGCCGATGCCGCCGAAGAAGATGCCGAGCACGATGACGGCGGCCGTCACGCCCACGAACACGTAGCGCGTCAGCACGTCGAACCACGGCCCGATGGGGCCGTGCCCCAGCTCGGCCTGGCGCCGCGCGAACCCGCGCGGGCACACCCAGAAGAACATGACCGCGGCCAGAAACGCGCCCACCGGGATGACGTAGATGGAGATCACGTCCATCCACAGCGACACCGCGTCCCCGCTCTCGAGCGGCAGCCCCACGGCCACGGCGATGACGGCCACCACGGCCACGGCCGCCCAGCGCGGCAGGCGGAACTGGTCCTGCAGCGCCTCGACCGGCGACTCGAACAGGTTCATCAGGCTCGTCACCGCGGCGAACACCACCGCCAGGAAGAACACGATCATGAAGAGATTGCCGAGCGGCATCTCCTGGAACACGCCGGGCAGCGTGATGAACAGCAGCGGCGGGCCGCTCGACACGTCCAGCCCGAAGGCGAACAGCGCCGGCACCACGGTGAACGCCGCCACCAGCGCCGCCAGCGTGTCGAAGATGGCCACGTCGCGGGCCGAGCGCACCACGTCAACGTCCTGCTTGAGGTAGCTGCCGTACACGAGCGTGCCGCCGCCGGCCAGAGACAGGCTGAAGAACGCCTGGCCGAGCGCGTAGACCCAGGTGGTCGGGTTGGCGAGCGCCTCCCAGCGCGGCACCAGCAGGTACTCGTAGCCGTCGAGCGCCCCCGGCATCATCAGCACGCGGACGCCCACGATGACGAACAGCACGAAGAACGCCGGCATGAGCACCTTGTTGATGCGCTCGATGCCGCGCGAGATGCCCAGGATCATGATGGCGAAGGTGAGCGCCAGGCCCAGCAGGTGGAACACGACGTTGCCCATGTCCGACGCCACGGCGCCGAAGAACGCCCCCACCTGCTCGGTCGCGATGAGCTGCCCGTCGAGCGAGGCCACCAGGTAGTTGAACGCCCAGCCGAGCACCACCGCGTAGCCCACGGCCAGGGCCAGCTGCCCGATGGTGGGCACCAGCCCGATGACGCGGCCGATCACGCGCCCGTGGGCGATGCCGCGCAGCTCCATGGCCTTGCCGAAGGCGCCGAGCGGGCCGGCGCCCATGGCGCGCCCGAAGGCCATCTCGCCGATGACGCCGGTGAACCCGAGCAGGGCCACGAACAGCAGGTACGGGATGAGGAAGGCCGCGCCGCCCAGGTCGGCCACGCGGTAGGGGAACAGCCAGATGTTGGCCATGCCCACGGCGCTGCCCACGCAGGCCAGGATGAACCCGGTGCGCGACGCCCAGGCGTCCCGCCCCCTCGCGCCGGCGGCCGCGGCCGCGCCGTCGGCGGCCAGCGCCTCGTCTTCAACGATATTGTCGCGGTTTTCCCTCACGGTCTTCCCTTCCCTCGCGCGGAGCCTATCATGATACCCCTCAAGCACGCACATCCCCCGAGAAAGGACGCCCATGGGACGAGTCAACGATCGGAAGGTGGCCGTCATCGGATGCGGCTTCGTGGGAGCCGCCTCGGCCTTCGCCCTGCTGGAGTCGGGGCTGTTCTCGGAGATGGTGCTCATCGACGTGGACGCCGAGCGCGCCGAGGGCGAGGCCCTCGACATCAGCCACGGCATGGCCTTCGCCAGCCCCATGAGCATCTACGCCGGCACCTACGACGACATCGCCGACGCCGGCGTGATCGTGGTGACGGCGGGCGTCGGGCAGAAGCCGGGCGAGACGCGCATCGATCTGGTGCACCGCAACGTCGAGGTGTTCCGCGGCATCATGGGCGAGATCCGCGCGCGGGACTGCGGCGGCATCCTGCTGGTGGTGTCCAACCCCGTCGACGTGCTCACCTACGCGGCCATCCGCCTGTCGGGGATGCCCGAGAGCCGCGTCATCGGCTCGGGCACCGTGCTCGACACCGCGCGCCTCAAGCAGATCATCGGCGAGCGGCTCGAGGTCGACCCGCGCAACGTGCACGCCCGCATCCTCGGCGAGCACGGCGACAGCGAGATCATCGCCTGGTCGAGCGCGCACGTGGCCGGCATCCCGCTCGAGGACTTCTACAACATGCGCGCTGACGGGTCCTACGACGACTTCCGCCGCGAGATGACCGACCTGGTGCGCAACGCGGCCTACGAGATCATCCGCCGGAAGAAGGCCACCTACTACGGCATCGCGCTGACGGTCAAGCGCATCTGCGAGGCCATCGTGCGCGACGAGAAGTCGGTGCTGTCGGTGTCCAACGTGCTCCACGGCGAGTTCGGCATCGAGGACGTGGCGCTGTCCACCCCGTGCATCGTCGGGCGCGGCGGCATCGAGGGCCGGCTGCCCCCGTCGCTCAACTACGCCGAGCAGCAGAGCCTGAAGGCGTCGGCCGCCCTCCTGCGCGAGGTGATCGACGGCATCGACTTCGGCGACGCCGCGCCCGCGCCCGCCGAGTAGCGCCCGCGGCGGGGCGAAACGCGCTACGCGAGAGCGGCGTTGAGGGCCATCATGAGCGCATATAGCCCGAATCCGACGCTCGTCAAGACGAGGGCCGTGCGGCCGGCACGCGGCATCGGCCGGCGCAGGATGCGCGCGAGCTGGCCCCTGCCCGCCAGCGGATAGAGCAGCGCCGTGAAGATGAGCTGGATGGAGATGACGCCGATCCAGCGCACCGACGGCGCGTAGGCTCCCAGGCTGTCGCCCGGCTTCGGGTCAACCCCTATCGAGATGCCGGAGAGCAGAAGCCTGACCCATAGGAAGCCGGCGATGGCGATGCGGGCGAAGCCCAGCACGCGCCGGCCAGGCGTCTCAAACGCGGCGGGCGGGGGCGCAGACGCCGCCGCAGGCGAAACGGGCCCGCCTGGCACAGGCACGACCGCGGCAGGCACCCCCGGCATGGCGGGGGCCTCCGGCGGCGCGAGCTCGGGCGCGGCGTGCGCGATCGCCACGGCCGGGGCAGCGACCGCCGTCGGCGTGACCCGCGCGTCCTCGGCCTCGCCGCCGCTCGCGCGCCCTTCCGCCGCGTCCACTTGCGCGCAGGCCGCCTCGAAGGCCGCGCGCAGATCGCGCGCCGACTGATAGCGGGCGGCGGGGTCGAAGGCCGTCGCGCGGGACAGCACCGCCCGCAGGGGCACCGGAACGGCCGGCGCGGCGAAGCCCTCCCCCACCAGGCGCGGCGAGGGCACCTCCTCGGTGAGCAGGTAGTACAGCAGCATCCCCAGGGCGTAGACGTCGCTGCGCACGTCGGTCTGGCCGTAGCCGAACTGCTCGGGCGGGGCGTAGGCGCGCGTCCCGAAGCTGGCGGTGTCGGCCTCGGCGCCCTCGCGCCAGGCCCGCGCGATGCCGAAGTCGATGAGCGTGAGGCACCCCCTCGACAAGATGACGTTGCCGGGCTTGAGGTCGCGGTGGATGATCGGCGGGTCGAAGCCCTCGTGCAGCTCGGCGACGGCGTCGCACAGCTGCGGGAACACCTCGCGCGCCAGGTCGAGCGAGGGATCGCGGCGATAGACCACCTCGTGCAGCGTCTCGCCCCGCACGAACTCCATGATGACCACCAGCTCGTCGTCGCGCTCGTAGCAGTCCTCGATGCGCGGCAGGTGCCGGAAGCGCGCCCCGGCCCGCTGGGCCGCCAGCAGCTCGGCGTAGGCGGCCCCCATGCAGGCCTCGCGCTTGATGCGCTTGCGCACGAAGGGGCCCAGCTCGGCGTCGTTGGCGCCCGCGAAGTAGACGACCTCCGTCGTCTCGTGGGGAGCCTCCTTCAGCACGCGCGCGACGCGGTAGCACTCATCGCGCTTGAGGGCGTCCAGGTATGAGGTGATGTCGTCTTCCATGAAGGTGATGGTAGCAAACCGCGGGCAGCCAGGTAAGCGGGACGCGGCACCGGCGGCGCAGCGGGACGCCTCGAGCCGGCGTCAGCCGATGGTGTCCTCCCGGAAGCGGTAGAGCTCCTCGTCGGCGCGCTGGAGCGAGTAGCCGTGGGTGAGCGCGAAGATGATGATGGCGTCGCGGCGGCTCTTGCAGTACAGCTCGTTGGCGCCCCCGGCCTTGAGCAGGCGATTCGCCTCGGTGAGGCTAAGGTTCAGCGCGAAGGCGAGCGCCAGCAGCTTGTCGCGCGAGGCGCCGCGGGCGCCGGTGAATATCTGGTAGCCGAACGTCTCGTTGAGCCCGGCCGCACGCACCACATCGGCACGCTTGAGCCCCTTCTCGGCAAGCAGCTGCTGGAGGTAGCCGGCCAGGTCGCGCTCGCCCACCCGATGCTCGCGGATGAACCGCTCCGGGCTCGGCGCCGCCAGCAGCTCGGCCAGCAAGTCCTCGGTCAGCGGCTCCTCCACCCGTCTCTTCCTCCTTCGCGCCATCGGACGGCTTCCATTGTAGCGGCTCGCATCGCGTCCGGCCGCCCTAGTAGGCCGACGCCTCCACGATCTCGAAGGTGGCGCCGCGCATGGCCTCAAGCTTGTCCGACGTAACGAGGGTGAACAGCTCGAAATCCTGGCTTTGGCCGGGGCGCAGGTCACTGGCCAGCGCATAGCCGTCGTCGAGGCGGCTGCCGTCAGGCGCGATGGCCTCGATGTGAACGTTGAAGGTGGCCGTCTCATCGGACTTGTTCGTCAGCCTGACGGGCAGGGCGGCGTCGATCATTCCGTACTTGCCCTCCTCCGCGGTGAAGGCCCCTATCTGCACGTCCACCTCGTCGGCGAGCACCTTGTCGGTGGCATCGCCCGTCATGCGGTCGAGGCTCGCATCCGCCTCCGCCCGCGCCTGGTCGAGCGCCGCGTCAGCTTCCGCCGCGGCCTTGTCGATGGCCGCGGAGTACATCGCCTGGGTGCCGAGCACCACCGCGCCGGCCACGACGGCCACCACGATGCCGGCGATGGCGAGCCCTCGCCCCGAGCGCTTGCCGCGACCGATGCCGACCAGGCCCACGATGCCGAAGATGACGGCGAGGATGACCAGGATGAACGACAGGTTGTTGATGAACGGCAGGAACGACGTGGCCGCGGCGATGATGGCCAGCACCAGCGAGGTGATGGCCATGCCGGATTTGGGCAGCGTCGGTGCGGGCGCTGGCTGCGCCGGGACGCTAGCAGGCGAAACAGGCTGGTCGGTATGACGATTGGTCATTGCGAATCCCCTTCTCTCCTTGGCGCCGCCCGCGGGCGGCGTTGGTTGCAGGAATGCAGGGTATTCGTTCCGCGGGGACGATTTCATTAGCTGGCAGCTAAGATCGGGCGTCTTTTTCAGGGCCGGATGCCCATGGGCGACGAGGGGCGGAAGCGGCGCCCGGGCGGGGTGGCGGGAGGACGAGCGCGGCGGGGACAGCGCGAGCAGGCGCGGGGCGGACAGCCGCAGCAGACGGACGCGGCACTCCGGCGGCGCCTGGCGGGCGTGGCGGCGCGGCGGGCCTGGGCGGCTGCGGTGCGGGGTGCGCGGCGATGTGATAAGTCGCCGACTTTGGCAGAATCTGCCCGAAACGGCGACTTATCACATCTGGCTGCCAGAAAATGCGACTTATCACACCGATTCCGCCGCCAGATAGGGGAATGGGCGCTCACCGCGAAACCTGACCTGGGGAAATGCGGAAGCTTGCGCGTCGAAGGAGCGCTTTCGCGTGTGATAAGTCGCATTTTCTGGCAGCGAGGCAGGGCAGGCGCGGAGGGGACGGCATACGTTGGCGCAGGCGGACGAGCGCGACAGGAGCGGCGCGGGGCGGACAGCCGCGGCAGCCGCGGCGGCGCGTAGCGAGCTCGACGCGGCACGCTTGGCGCCCGCAAGGCGAGCGCGCCGGCCAGCTAGCGGGCTGGCGGCCTCGGCGGCCCGCCGGCGTGTCCCTAGCGAGCGCGACGGGAACGGGACGTGCCGGCGCTGGCGGCCTCGGCGGCACGGCCGTCCCGGCGGCGCGGCCCTAGCGGGCGTGGCGGGCTTGGGTGGCTATGGCACGGGCCACCTGGCGGCGCTGGACGGCGTGCTTGAGCAGCTCGAGGGCGCCGATGACGGCGCCGCCCAGCAGGAAGCCGGCCACGCTGAAGGTGTCGGCGGTGAGCGGCGGCTGGGGCACGTCCAGCGTGACCGGCCCGAGCGCGATGGCCACGAGCGAGCCCACCATGAACCCGAGCAGGCAATAGACCGTCTGCGAGCGGAAGTCGGCCAGCGCCCGCTTCACCAGCTTCACCACGGTGAGCAGGCCCACGACGGCGCCCACGGCGAACAGCGCGATGGCCGGCAGCACCGCGAGATCGCCGCCGATCAGCGCCTTTATCGCGTCCATCACCGGCAGGTACAGCCCGAAGATGAGCAGGAACGTCGACCCGGACACGCCCGGCAGGATCATGGCCGACACGGCGATCATGGCCGCGAAGACCAGGTAAGCCGCCCCGCCCAGGTCGAGCGCGGCCAGGTCGATCCCGCCCGCGTCGGCGCCGAGCGCCCCCTCGGCGACGGCGGAGGCCGCGTCGAGCCCCGCGCCGTGGGCGAGCGCGCCCGGGTCGATGACGCCCGCGCCCGCCGCCAGCGCGCCGACGGCCGACACCTCGGAGGCGTCGCCGCCGATGGCCGCGGCGTTGGCCAGGGTGACGCCCACCACCACGGCGATGCCCGCGAGCGTCCACACCAGGTTGCCGTAGCGGCCGCGCACATAGGCGTGCTCGTCGCGCACGATCAGCGGCACCGAGAACACGATGAAGCCCATGAACACCGAGCTCACCAGGTAGATCTCGCTCTCGAAGAGGCCGGTGAGCACCACGACGGCCAGCCCGAAGCCCACCACCCAGCCCGCGCCGAGCCGCGCGAGGAAGCCCAGGGCGCGGCGGCGCTCGGCGGCCGTGCCGGACACGAGCCGGTCGAGCGACCAGAGCAGCTGGTCGTAGATGCCGACGATGAAGGCGATGGTGCCGCCCGAGACGCCGGGGACGCTGTCGGCCAGCGCCATGAGGAAACCGCCGAAGGTGCCCACGGGCGCTCCTTCCAAGCCGGGGATAACGGTCGCGCCAGGGTAGCACGCGCCGCGACGGCCTCCCCCGCCGCCCCCGCGCGCCCACAGGATGCGCACGCCGCGACCACAGGCGCCCCACACCGCGCCCCGCCGCGCCCCGGCGGACACTTCTCGCGGACGGCATGGCAATCGAAGGAGGTTTGGCATAGGTTTCTGCCACGGCAATGCGCGTCTCGGCAGGCCAGGCGACACGCGACAACGCGTTTTCCCAGGTCACGGAAACCGCGTCCCACGCAAGCGCGGCCCTGAGCGGGCCGAGAGTATGCCAAACCTCCCTCGATTGCCATCAGGGGGCGAAAAAGCGTCCGCGCCGCGCCCCGGGCAGGCGCCCGGACGCACGAGGGCCCCGGGCGGCTGGCGCCTCGGGGCCCTCGGGGTCGCGCTGGGCGTGGCGACGCGGCTACAGCATGGTCGCGCGCAGCTCGGCATCGTCGGTGGCGCTCAGGTACGCGGGCGGGATGTCGAAGACGGTCTTGGCGCCCACCATGCCCTCGCCGGCCATGCGCCACGCGGCGCGGGCGCAGGCCACCAGCACGCTGCCGGTGAACTCGGGGTTGGAGTCGAGCTTGAGCGAGTACTCGATCACGTGGGTGTTCCGCCCCTCGGCGCCGGTGGAGCCGGTGCGGATGACCGAGCCGCCGTGCGGGATGCCGGCGTGGTCGCGGTCGAGCTCGGCCTGGCTGATGAAGGTGACCGTGGTGTCGTAGTCGGCGAAGTAGTTGGGCATCTCGACGATGGCCTTCTCGATGGCGGCGAGGTCGGCGCCCTCCTCGGCCACGACGAAGCACTCGCGCGTGTGCTTCTGGCGGGTGGTGAGCTGGGGGTTCTCGCCGGCGCGCACGGCCTCCATCGCGGCGGGGACGGGCACCGTGTACTGGCGCGCGTCCACGACGCCGGGCACGCGGCGGATGGCGTCGGAGTGGCCCTGGGACACGCCGCGGCCCCAGAAGGTGTAGTCGGCGCCGTTGGGCAGCACGGCGTTGGCGTAGAGGCGCGCGACCGAGAACATGCCGGGATCCCAGCCGGCCGAGATGACGGCGACGTGGCCCGTCTCGCGCGCGGCGGCGTCCACGGCGGCGAAGTGGGCGGGGATGTTGGCGTGGGTGTCGAAGGAGTCGACGACGTTGAACAGGCGCGCGCAGGCCGGCGTCTGCTCGGGCAGGTCGGTGGCCGAGCCGCCGCCGAGCACCAGCACGTCGATGCCACCCTGATGGGCGGCCAAATCGTCGGCCGGGTAGACGGCCACGCCGTCGGTGAGCGGGGTGACCGTGGACGGGTCGCGGCGGGTGAAGACGGCCACGAGCTCGGTATCGGCGTTGTCGCGGCAGGCCAGCTCGACCCCGCGGCCGAGGTTTCCGTAGCCCAGGATGCCGATGCGGATTGCAGACATGGTTCCTCCTTGGAGACAGGCGTAAGCGTTGGTGGGGCCATTATGGCGCACGCCATGTTACAAGGGTGTGAAGGGAAGGGGGTCTTCGCGAAACAACCTGGGAACGGGCGGAGGGGGCGGCAACGGGTCGGCCGAGGGGCGCGGAAAGGGCGGCGGCGGGTCCCTGGGGAGGGGGCCCGCCGCCTGAAGAAAGAAAGCATCGCATACGGCAAACTAGGGATAAGCCGCGATGCATCTCGCAAGGGTTGGGAAGCCCGACGCCGACAGCCTCGGACGAGGGGGCCACCGGCCCCGGGGGCGTTGCCTGCCTCCCGCGCCCTCGCCGCGGCGGGGCCGCAGGGCCGCGCCGCCATCGGACGCCAGGAGGGTTAATCGCGGCGCCGACCCCCGTATCTTAGCGCTTCCGGGCACGCCCGCGCCTAGGGCGATCCGGCGGATTCGCGGTGAGCGGCGTCATGCCGGGGGTATCATTCCCGCGGTGCGCGCCCGCCGCGCCGTGGCGCGCGCGGCCCCGCGCGCCCGGGGCCGGCGCGGGCGCCTCCTCCCACGTCGGCGCGACGGCGCCCGCGTCGGCGGCGGCCCGCTTCCGGCGGCCGCCCGCGTCCTCGCCGCCCGACCGGACGCGCCCCGGCGCCGCGCCCGCGCCCGGCGCGCCCGGGGCGCCGTCGGCCAGCGAGCGCGCGAAGGACACCTCGCGCGGCACCCGCAGCGTGAACACGGTCACGCCGTCGCGGCTGGCGGCCGTGATGTCGCCGCCGTGGGCCCCCACGATCTCCTTGGCGATGGCCAGGCCCAGGCCCGCCCCGCCGCTGCCGCTCGTGCGCGAGCCGTCCTCGCGGTAGAACTTCTCGAAGATGGCCTCAAGGTGGGCCTCGGATATCTCGCGGCCGCGGTTGCGCACGGCGATGGACACCCACGGCCCGTCGCAGGCGGCGGCCAGGTCGATGGACGTGCCGTCCTCGGCGTAGGCCACGGCGTTGCGCATGACGTTGCCGAGCGCGCGGGCCAGCTTGTCGGGATCGACGAAGAACCGCACGTCGGCCGGGGCGCCCACCCGCAGCCCGATGCCGCGCGCCGCCGTCTCGGGGAAGAACGACTCAGCCACCTGCTGGCAGAACAGCCGCACGTCCACGTTCTCGCGCTCGATGGGGATGGCCTGCAGGTTGTAGCGCGTGATCTCGAAGAACTCGCCGATGAGCCCCTCGAGCCGCTCCGCCTTCGCGTAGGCCGTCTCGGCGTACTTGCGCTGGGTGTCGGGCGGCAGGGCCGCGCCGTCGCGCAGGAGGTCGAGGTAGCCGAGCACCGAGGTGAGCGGCGTGCGGATGTCGTGGGCCAGGTAGGCCACCAGCTCGTTCTTGCGGCGCTCGGCGGCCTTGGCGGCCCGCTCGTCGGCCAGCGACTGGGATCGGATGACGGCCAGCTCGTTCTGGGCGATGGACAGCCCCGGCGGCAGCTCGATGGGCGCGTCGCGGTCGGCGAGCAGGCGCGCGACGCCCTCGGACAGGTCGTCGAAGTAGCGCAGCGACCGGTTGAGCGCCATCACCACGATGACGATCCAGCCGGTGACCAGCACGGCGGCGGCCAGCGGCAGCTTGAGCGACTTCACGAAGGCGTAGGTGCCCACCTCGCGGATCTGCCAGTAGCCGTCGGGGCTGAACGACGCCTGCCACACGGGGTCGGCCGCCGCGACGCCCAGCCGGAGGGCCTGGTCCTCGGGCGTGAGCCCCTTCCACTCCTCGTAGGCGTCGTCCTGCGACTGGCGGAACGCACGCGCGACGATCGCGTCCAGCTCCTGCTGGGACAGTCCGCGCCAGGACGCGGCGCGCAGGATGCCATCGACGTCCGCATCGTTGATGGCGGCGGGCGTGAAGAGCACGAGGCCGCCGACCTGGACGGAGCGCAGAAGGACGGCCATGGCCGCCACCTGGGCGGCGCTCGCATCGTCGGCTCGCTTGACGGCGCCGCTCGCCACGAGGGCGTCGAGGGCCGTCTGGTAGGCGTCGAGCATCGGGTCGGCCGCCGCACCATCGACGGCGACGGCCCCCGACGCCGAGGCGTTCGCGCCGGCGCCCTGGGCCGCGGTCTCCCCGTCCTCTGTCCCGTCCTCTGTCCCGTCGTCGACCAGGTAGTCGGGCTCGAAGACGTCCAGGCCCACCTTCTCGGCCCAGCTCAGGGCCTTGGGCGCGCTGCCCGGGGTGGCCGGCAACCCCTCGTCGACCATCATCTGCGTCAGGTCGTCCAGGTAGAGCGAACCGCTCAGCCCCTCGTCCGCCATGAGCTCGTCGAAGCGCGCAGACGAGTCGAGCAGACGCCACCGGGAGGTGCTGTCGGCCACGAAGTCGGCCAGGGGAGGCATGACGAACGCCTCCAGCAGCACGCAGGCCAGGGCGAAGGCGGCGGTGAAGGCGGCCAGGTCGCGCCCGAGGCGCCCGAGCAGGCTGCGGCGCAGGACGCGCGCCTGCTCGCTCCTAAGCGCCATGGCCCCCGGGCGCGCCGGCGCCCAGGCCGTCGCGCAGCTTGTAGCCGACGCCCCAGGCCGTCTCGATGAACTGGGCCGACGAGTCGATGGCCGCCATCTTCTGGCGCAGGTGGCGGATGTGCACCATCACGGTGTTGGCCGCCGCATCGTCGTAGCGCTCGCCCCAGGCGCCCTCGAACAGGTCGCGCGCGGACACGGGAGACCCGGCCGACGCGGCCAGGATCGACAGGATGGCGAACTCCTTCGGCGTGAGCTGGAGCGGCTCGCCCAGCAGCGTCGCCTTGTGGGCGCGCAGGTCCACCTCCACGGCACCGGCGTGCAGCACGTCGGAGGAGGGCGCCGCCGCGTCCGCCCGCGCCCGGCGCAGGCGCGCCTTCACGCGGGCCACCAGCTCGCGGGGCTTGAAGGGCTTGGTGACGTAGTCGTCGGCGCCCAGGGTGAAGCCCACCACCTGGTCGGCCTCCTCGTCCTTGGCCGACAGGAACACGATGGGGATGTCGGAGGCGGCGCGCACGCGCGTGCACAGCTCGAAGCCGTCCATCCCCGGCATCATGATGTCGAAGATGCCCAGGTCGAAGCGCTCGCGCCCGAGCAGCTGGAGGGCCTCGGCGGCGCCGTAGCAGGCCCGCACCTCCATGCCCTCGGCCGTGAGGAGGCTGGCCACCAGATCGGCGATGGCCCGCTCGTCGTCTACCACCAGTATGCGCGCTGCTCTCTCCATGGATCCTATTGTAGGCCAAGCGCGCCGCGGCGGCGGGCGCGCGGGGCGGCGGCGCGGCGGGTTAAGGAAAAAATAAGATGGGTTAAGGAAGTCCTCAGCATTCGCTATGGGAAGGTTAAGCGCGCACCCTCGTAAGGTGGGGATGAGAAACGAGGAGACCACCGAGGAGGAACCCGCCATGGACGAGACGCCCGTCCCCCACGCCCTGAGCCGCGACCAGTGGAGCCGCCCCCGCCGGACGGCGGACGGCAGCCGCCGGCGCAGCGCGGCGCGGGCCGGCGGGACGGTGGGCGACGCGGGCGGCGGGCTGGTCGAGCGGCTGCGCATGGTGCCCGTGGTGGGCGCGCTCGCCCTGGCCGGGCTGCTGCTGGCCGGCGCGATGGGGCTCGCGACGCTGGCCGGCGAGGGGCCGGCGGCCCGCGGCGCCGGGGCGGGCACCTTCCTCGGCCAGGCCGCGGCCGCGGGAACCGGCGCGGCGGCCGACGCGACCGAGCCGCCGACGAGCACGCCCCGCGACCAGTGGGGCAAAGGCGCCGTCCCCCACCTCTACCAGATCGACCCCGCCTGGGCCGACGCGCCCTACGCCGGCGACACCGTCGGCACGAGCGGCTGCGGGCCCACGAGCCTGGCCATGGTCTACGTCGCCCTCACCGGCAAGACCGACCGCGACCCGGCCGCCATGGCGGCCTTCAGCGAGCAGAACGGCTACGTCGAGGGCGGCCTGACCGCCTGGCGCCTCATGAGCGACGGCGCCCGCCAGCTGGGCCTCAGGTCGCGCGAGGTGAGCGCGTCGGCCGCGGCCGTGCGCGCCGAGCTGGCCGCCGGCCGGCCCGTCATCTGCAGCGTGGGGCCCGGCGACTTCACCACCGAGGGCCACTTCATCGTGCTCACCGCCGTGGACGAGAACGGCGGCATCGTCGTCCACGACCCCAACAGCGAGCCCCGCAGCCGCCAATCCTGGGACGCCGACCACATCATCAGCCAGTGCCGCAACCTCTGGTCCTTCGAGCGCGCCTGACGCGGACGCGGGGGGCGCCCACTCGGGGCAACTCGGTACCGCGCGGACGGCCGCCACGGCACGCACGCACCCGGCGTGCGCACGCCCATCCCCGCGTTCGCGCGCCCTTTCGTGCGCGCCCTCCCTCCCCCGCTCTTGACGAAATGGCGGCGTGCAGGGCGTCGCGGCCCTCGGACGGGGCGGTCTCTGGTACGCTCGGGGGGTCATCCCGAGCGAACCGGAGGCTGCCATGGGAATCCTCGCCGCGTACGTCGTGCCGCATCCGCCCCTCATCGTGCCCGCCGTGGGCCGGGGCGAGGAGCGGCGCATCCAGTCCACCATCGACGCCTACCGCGAGGTGGCGCGCCGGGCCGCGGCGCTCACGCCCGACACCGTCGTGCTCGTCTCGCCCCACGCGCCGCTCTTCCGCGACGGGTTCTTCGTCTCGGACGCCGCGGAGGAGGCCGGCTCGATGGATCGCTTCGGCGCGCCGCACGAGGCGCTGGCCACCACGGGCGACGTCGCCTTCGCCCGCGACCTGGCGCGGCGGCTGGCCGAGCGCGGCATCCCCGTCGCCGACGGCCGCGCGGGACGCGGGGAGCTCGACCACGGGTCCTTCGTGCCGCTGCACTTCCTGGCCGCCGAGCTCGACCTGGACGACGTGCGCGTGGTGCGCCTGGGGCTGTCGGGCCTGCCGGCGGCCGACCACCGCCAGGTGGGCCGCGCCATCGCCGCCACCGCCGCCGACCTGGGCCGCCGCGTCGTGCTGGTGGCCAGCGGCGACTGGTCGCACCACCTGGCCGAGGACGGGCCCTACGGCTTTCGCCCCGAGGGGCCGGCCTTCGACGCCGAGCTGCGCGCCATCCTTGCCGCCGGCGACCTGACGCGCCTGTTCTCCCTGGACGAGGCCCTGTGCGAGGCAGCCGGCGAGTGCGGCCTGAGGTCGTTCCAGATCATGGCCGGCGCGCTGGAGGGCCTGCCCTTCACAGGCGAGCTGCTCAGCTACGAGGGGCCCTTCGGCGTCGGCTACGGCGTGGCCGCCTTCGCCGTGGAGGACGCGGACGAGCCGGGGGAGGCGACCGCGGGGGCAGCGGCCGGCCCCACGCCGGTGGACGGCGCCGACCCCCTCGTGGCCCTCGCGCGCCAGGCGGTCGAGGCGTTCACGCGCACGGGCGAGATCATCCGCCGCCCCGCCGACCTGCCGCCCGAGCTGGGCGAGAGGCGCGCCGGCGCCTTCGTGAGCCTGCACGAGCGCGGGCAGCTGCGCGGCTGCATCGGCACCATCGAGCCGGTGCGCCGCTGCCTGGCCGACGAGGTCATCCGCAACGCCGTGTCAGCCTGCTCCCGCGACCCGCGGTTCCCGCCCGTCGAGCCCGACGAGCTGGACTTCCTGGAGTACTCGGTGGACGTGCTCGGCGAGCCGGAGCCCGTCTTCTCGCTCGAGCAGCTCGACCCGGCGCGCTACGGCGTCATCGTGAGCCACCGCGGGCGGCGCGGCCTGCTGCTCCCCGACCTGGAGGGGGTCGACACGGTGGCCGACCAGCTGTCCATCGCCAAGGCGAAGGCGGGCATCCGGCCCGATGAGGATGCGGAGGTGGAGCGCTTCGAGGTGGTGCGCCACACCGCCGGCGGGAAGGCGCGCCGTGGCTGAGCGGGCGGCCGCGCCCGAATGCGGCGGTCCCGACGGCCCGGCGGCCGCGCCCGCGCCCGGCGGGACGCCCGCGGCGGGCGGCGGCGGGGCGCAGGTCACCTGCCCCGTGTGCCCGCGGGCCTGCTCGCTCGCCGAGGGGCAGCGGGGAGCCTGCCGGGCGCGCGTGGCCCGCGGCGGCGCCGTCGTCGACGAGAACTACGGCCGCGTGACCGCGCTCGCCCTCGACCCCATCGAGAAGAAGCCGCTCGCCCGGTTCCGGCCCGGCACGCGCATTCTCTCCGTCGGCTCCTACGGGTGCAACCTGCGCTGCCCGTTCTGCCAGAACGCCTCCATCGCCTGCGCGGGCCCCGACGACGTCGAGTGGCGCGCCTACGCGCCCGAGGAGCTGGTGGCGATGGCCGACGAGCTGCGCAGCCGCGGCAACACCGGACTGGCCTTCACCTACAACGAGCCGCTCGTGGGCTACGAGTTCGTGCGCGACTGCGCGGCGCTGGCCCATGAGCGGGGGCTCGCCAGCGTGCTCGTGTCCAACGGCATGGTGAGCCCCGGCCCGCTCGCCGAGCTGGCGGGGCTCATCGACGCCGCCAACATCGACCTCAAGGGCTTCACACGGGAATTCTACGACCAGGTGGGCGGCGATCTGGCCGCCGTCAAGCGAACCATCGCCACGCTGGCGGCCGACCCCGGCTGCCACCTGGAGGTGACCACGCTCATCGTCCCGGGGATGAACGACGACGCCGCCCAGGTGGACGCCATGGCCGCGTGGCTGGCCTCGCTCGACCCGGACATCCCCTACCACGTGACGCGCTTCTTCCCCTGCCACCGCATGGCCGACGCCGCCCCCACGTCCGTGGCCGACGTGCGCGCCCTCGCCGCCGTGGCGCGCCGCCACCTGCGCCACGTGGTGGTGGGCAACTGCTAGGGAGGCACCTCGTTCGCACGCACTCCCCCCACCTCGCTTACGCGTCGTCGACGTGCGCGCTGGGAGAGCCGTCCGCGCGGTACCTGGGGACTCCCGGTAGGAGGAATCCCCCTAGGTGAGCAGGAGGAAGACGAGCACCGCCAGCAGGACGATGATGATCGGGACGGTCACCTTGAAGAACAGGGGGATGCCTGCGAGGAAGCCGCCGCCCGAGCCGGTGCCGGCGTAGTCGCCGCGGCCGCTGACGACGCCGCCGGAGAAGCCGACCCCCGAGGTCGGCCGGTGGGCGCCCATGTTCGAGCGCACGCGCCCGGGGATGGTGCCCATGGCGCCGGCGTCGGGCACCGCGTCGAACCCCTGGCCGGCGCGGGAGTGCCAGCGCGTCTGGGTCATGGAGGCGTCGATGGCCGCGCGCGGGCGGTCGCGGTCGTCGTGGGACAGCGAGGATATCTGGTGGCTCTCGTTGAAGGTGCGCGAGTCGATGGAGCCGCGCCCGTCGATGACCTCGCGGTCGCCGGCGGCGCGGCGCGCCTCGTCCAGGGCGTCGCGGCTGGCCCGGGCGCGCTCGTAGGAAGCGCGGCTGCGGCGCATGCTGTCGTAGCTCTCCTGGGATGAGAGGGGCTCGGCGATGCGCTGGCGCGGGCGGCGCTGCGGGGTTCTCTGGGCGGCGGGGCGGCCGCGACCCTCGCCGCGGGGCGCGCGGCTGCGGGAATCACGACCTCGGCGTTCGTCGGAATAGCTTCCCATGGGCGATAACCTCGTGTTCGTTTTGCGTGGGTTCGTTATCAGCGCCATTATGGCGCAAAACGCCCCGCCCGTGGGTCAACTTAAGGAAAAGGACAAGTTTACGTCACGCCAGGGCGCCCCCGGCCGCGCCGACCGCCGCCGGCGTGGGCTCGCGCGCCCTCCGCGCCGCCTCCCGCGCGCGAACGCGCCGCCCGCCTTCCGCAGCCTGCGTGCGCCCTCCCCTATCCGCGCGCGGCCGCCTTCTCGGCGATGGCGTCGGTCGAGCGCTGGATCTTCGCGTCGATGCGCGCCTTCTCGTCGCCCTCGGCCGGCGTAGGCTGGTAGTTGTTGCGCGAGCTCGACGACGACACCGAGCACGCGATGAACTCCACGTCGTCGTCTTTTGCCACCTCGTCGCCCGTGACGGTGAACGTCTGCTGGAAGATCATGCAGTCCTTGTCGGCGGGGTTGGAGTTGCCGCCGAAGCAGAAGTTGCCGAGCGAGTAGACGATGTAGCGGCCCTCGTAGACCTCCCAGCCCTGGATGACGTGGGGATGCGAGCCCACCACCAGGTCGGCGCCGGCGTCGATGGCCGCGCGGCCGAGCATCATCTGCGTGTCGTTGGGCACCGTCTCGCGCTCGATCCCCCAGTGGATGTAGACGAGCACGAGCTGAGCCCCGTTGTCGCGCGCCTCCTGGATGCGCGCCACCATGTCGTCTCTCATCCCCTCGTGCTCGGCCAGCTCGTAGGCGCCCACCAGGCCCACCTTCACGCCCTTGACGTCGACGTAGCCGATGCGCTCGTAGCCGAACGACGGCACGCCCTCGGCGTCGAGCGCGGCGATGGTGTCCTGGTAGCTCTGCTCGCCGTAGTCGCGCGAGTGGTTGTTGGCGAGCGAGGCGGCCTCGACGCTGGACGAGGAGAGGATCTTGGCGAACTCGGCCGGACCCTTGAAGGCGAAGGTCTTGTCGGCGCGGGCGCTGGACGTGGTGAGGGTGCCCTCCATGTTGACGATGGTGAGGTCGTCGGCGGAGAAGATGGGCTGGACGTTCTTGAGGAAGTACTCGGGGCCGTCGACGGCCTCGTACAGCGCGTTGAGGCTGGTGGCGTAGTCGAAGGCCTCGTCGGTGCCGAGGGTGCAGTCACCGGCGAAGGTGACGGTGACCTGGGTGGGCTCGGGCGCGGGCTGGGGCTGGTCGGAGGCGTCCAGCGCGCCCGGCCCGGCCCCGGCGCCGGCGTCGGGCGAGCCGCCCGCGCGGCCGGCCAGCTGGAAGCCGATGGCGATCAGCAGCACGACGATGATGCCGATGGTGACGGCGCGCACGCCGAGGGAGGGCCCCGCGGGCGCCGCCCCGTATCCGTATCCGCCTCGCGCCATGCGCCCTCCCCTCCCGCGGGCCCCTCGCCCGCCGAGCCTCCTCGCGTCGCGACCATTATGCCCCATCGCGGCCGCGGGCGCAGCCGGCGCGCGGGGCAGGCGGCGGACGACCTGCGAAGGGCGGGCGCGGCGGGGCGGGACAGGGAATGCGCGCGGGGAACGCGGAGCGCTCGGCGGGGTGGGCGTGGGGCATGCAGCCGGCGCGCGGGGCAGGCGGCGCGTTCGTGACGGGGCGCTGACGTTGGTGACGGGCGCGCAAGAGGGGGATGACGCGCGCGCCACGGTCGGGCGGGCGCGCAGGCCGACCGGAGAGGCGCGCCTAGAATGGGGTCACCCGATGAGAGAGGCCGGGTTCCGCATGAGGCGCGCGCCGGGGAGGCGCCGCCGCAGCGGAAAGGTTGGACGCCATGAGAAGCGGTGTCGAGAAGATCACCCCCGCGAGGACGCGCCGTCCCCGCCTATCCCCCCGCACCTCCGCCCGGGCCGCGCGCCCGACCCGCCGCGCCGCGCGTCCGGCGACCCGCACCGCGCGCCCGACCCGTCGCGCCGCCGACGTGACGGCCGAGGACGCCGTCGCCGAGCCCCGCGTGGAGACGCGTCACCCGTGGTTCGCGTTCCTCGTGGCGGCCGGCGTGGCCCTCGGGCTGCTCGTGCCCTGCGCGGCCTGGGCCGACGAGGCGGACGGCAGCGGCGACGGCGATGCGGCGGCCCTCGCGGCCGAGCTGGTCGAGGCGGTGACGGGCGGCGGCGCGTCCGACCCGGCCGGGCTGATCGAGGCGCCGGCCGCCCAGGTGGCCGACGAGGCGCTGGCCGAGGGCCTCGCCGCAGGCGAGGAGGCCGTGGACGCCGTGGCGCCCGTGGCGGCGCTCGACGACAACGGGCTGCGGGCCGAGGCCGTCCAGCGCGAGGCCGAGGCCGCGGCCGCCGCGGCGGCGCAGGCGCGGCCGGCCACCGCGGGCGGCACGGCGGCGACGGGCGGCGCGGGCCAGGCGGCGCGCACCGTCAACGTGGCGGGCACCGTCGTGGGCTACGCCGACGCCTACCGGGCCTCCACGGCGCCGGCCTCGGGCGCGGGGCTGTGGATGGGGTCGGACAGCACCACCGACGGCAGCTGGGCCTACTTCATCGGGCACAACCCCGGGCCGTTCCACTGCGTGATGGGGCTGGGGCAGGGCGCCGCGGTCACCGTCTGCGATGGCAGCGGCAACGCGCGCACCTACCACGTGGTGGATGTGTTCACCGTGCCGGACACCACCTACTGGGAGGAGATCCAGGGCCGCGTGACCTCCCACGGCGAGTCGGTCATCCTCCAGACCTGCGTCGGCGACAACGCCAGCTACCGCATCGTGGTGGCCGCGTAGGAGCGCCCGCCTTCCCCGCCTTCCCCTAGAAGAAGGTGGCATTGAGCCAGGGGCCGTACTCGCCGGTCCACATGGCGCCGAGCTCGTCGAAGACGCGAGGCCAGTCGATCTCCTCGCCGAGCAGCACCTCCAGGTAGTGGCGGCCGGCGATGGGCGGCTCGGGCATCCCCAGCAGCGCCTGGGCGATGGTGTAGGTGCAGGTGGGGCACATGGTGATGAGGGTGCCGGCGCCGGTCTTGGCGCCCTCGGCGATGACGCGCTCGACGCGGCGCTGGGTCACGTCCGGGTCGTAGGCGGCCACCGCGCCGCCGGCCCCGCAGCACAGCGTCCCCTTCATCCGGTGGTCGATCTCCCGCCGCTCGGCGCCGGGGACGTAGCGCTCGAGCAGGCCGCGGATGGCGTGGCCGTGGCGCCCCTCGGCCCGGTCGTGGCACGAGTCGAACACGGCGAACGACCCCAGCGGCGCCGGCGAGAACCCGGCCGGGCGCCCCTCGGCCTCCAGGGCGGCGGCGCGCTCGAGCATGAGCTCGGGCAGCGGCACGATGTCCACCACGCCCTCCAGCAGCTCGGCGAACTCCTCGCCGCAGCCGGGGCACACCGTCACCATGCGCGTGATGCCCGCGGCCAGCATCTGGTCGAGCACGCGCTGGCGCAGGGCGGCCGCGCGGTCGAAGAGCCCCGCGCTCATGAGCGGGCTGCCGCAGCAGTCGTCCGACAGCGCCCACGACACGCCGGCGGCCGTCAGCCACTCCCCCGCCCTGCGCACCACCTCAGGCGCGTAGCTCACCAGCGAGCAGCCGGGGAAGAACAGCGTGTCGACCAGCCCCGGGCCGTGCTCGGCGGCCTGGGCCAGCGACGTGAACTCGGGGTAGCCGATGCCGTAGATGGCCCGGTAGGCGCTGAAGATGTGCCACTCCTCGTCCACCATCACCAGCTTCTCCTGGGGCAGGAGGCCGGCCTCGCTGAACAGCGCGCGCCACGCGCGCATGCGCTCGGGGGCCAGCACGTGGTGGCGGCACGACGCGGTGCAGTAGCCGCAGAAGCAGCAGCGGCGCAGGGCGTGGTAGAGCTCGGGGCGCTCCTGCACGAGGGCGATGACGGCGGCGGGGCGCTCCTCGGCCGGCAGCGCCATGAGCGCGGCGTAGGCCTCCTCGACGGCGCCCACGTCCAGGCCCGGCTCGCGCAGGACCTCGCAGCGCAGGGTGCAGCGGCGGCAGTGCGAGCAGGTCAGCTGCCTGTTGGCCCAGGCGGCCAGGATGTCCAGCTTGGGGGATCCGAGCCCGGCCAGGGCGTCTTGCTCGGCGGGGGCGATCTTCTGCGCTCTCAGCATGGCGTGTCCTCTCTCCTCACCTGCGCAGTCTAACGCAAGCCGGCCGCGGCGTCAGGCCGCGGCCGGCAGGTCCAGCACAGGTTTTCGGCCACGCCGCCGCAGCGAACCGCTGCGGCGCGCGGGCGCGGAGGACGTTGGGGCGGGCGCCGCCGGACGCAGGCCGGGGCGCGAACGCGTGCGTCGGGCGCACGGGCCGCGGGCGTCGGGCGCGGCGGGCGCACGGGCCGCGGTCGTCGGGCGCGCGGGCCGCGGGCGTCGGGCGCGGCAGACGCCCTACAGCGGGTCGTAGGCGTTGGGCGTGGCCAGGCCCTCGTCCATCTCGAAGAGCTCCTGCACCAGCTCGCGGTAGGCCGCGAAGTGGCTGCGGTCGCGCTCGGTGAACAGGTCGCCGTAGAGGCGCAGCGCGTCGGCGAGGGCCACGTAGTCGCCGAGCGTCGCGTCGCCGGCGGCCACCACATCGCGCGCCCGCGCGAGCTCGTCGGGCAGCCCCTCGCCCGCCGCGCGCTCGTCGAGCACGGGCATGATCTTATCCTCGTATCTCTCCATCTTCTCGATGACGCGGCGATGGTCGGCGTTATCGTGCAGGTCAACGTTGGTATCCACGGCTACCTCCCTGGTCGATTGGCAGGCGGCCCCACGCGGGGCCCTCGCCCATGGTATCGCCGCCGCCGGCGCACCCGGGCCCGCCGGCCCAAGCGCTGCCGTGCCGTTGCCCGCCCGTCGCCCGGTCGCGGGGGCCGCTAGCGCAGGGCCGCGCGGATGGCGGCCAGCAGGTCGTCGTAGTCGTCGTAGGCGGGGATGTCGGGGTTCTCGGCCTTGATCTCGTCGGTGCTGCGGAACAGGAAGCCGGCCTTCGAGTCGCGGATCATGCCCAGGTCGTTGTGGGAGTCGCCGGCGGCCACCGTCTGGAAGCCGCAGTCGTGCAGCGCGCGCACCGTGGTGAGCTTGGTCTGCGGGCAGCGCATCCTGAAGCCGGTGATGGCGCCGTCGTCGGCCACCTCCAGCTCGTTGCAGAAGATGGTCGGCCAGCCGAGCTTCTCCATGAGGGGCTGCGCGAACTGGGTGAACGTGTCGGAGATGATGATGACCTGGCCCTCGGCGCGCAGGGCGTCCAGGAAGTCCTTGGCGCCGGGCATCGGGTCGATGGTGGCGATGGTCTGCTGGATCTCCTTGAGGCCCAGGCCGTGGTCGCGCAGGATGCCGAGGCGGTAGTCCATCAGCTTGTCGTAGTCGGGCTCGTCGCGGGTGGTGCGCGTGAGCTCGGGGATGCCCGAGGCCTCGGCGAACGCGATCCAGATCTCCGGGACCAGCACGCCTTCCAAATCCAAGCAGGTGATGTACATGGGGTTCCTTCCGTCGGCCGAGGTGGCGGGGCCGGGCGTCCGCCGGCGCGGCGGCCCGCGGGCGGCCGGCGCGCGGCGGGCGCGGGCCCTCCGATGGGGCCATTCTAGCGCGCAGGCGCCGCGGGGCCGCCCGATCGCCGGCGGACGGCCGCGGGGCCGGGCGCGCCGGGCGGCGGGGGCGGGCGGTGGAGTGCGTCGGACAGGGCGCCAGGGCGCGCAACGGAGCCCGCGGCGGGGCCGGATGCACGGGCGATGGAGTTTTCTAGCCAAAAAGGCGAGTTTCCCGAGGCTCGAGGGCCCCATTCGGGCCAAAAAGGGCCCCGGAAGCCCTGCCCGAGAAGGTTGCCGACGCGTTTCCCCAGGTCACGATTTTCGCGGCGCGGACGCAGCCTCGGGAAACGCGCCTTTTTGGCTAGAATTCCCGTTTTTCCGTGCTAGGCGGGCGGCAGGGGCAGGGCGCCGGGCAGGTCGACGGCGACGTCGGCGGCGGCCAGCAGGTAGTTGTCCTGGGCGGCGAAGCCCTCGTCGGCGCAGGGGATGACCGCCACGTGGGCGAAGGCGGCCTCGAGCGCGCGACCGGCGGCAAGGAGGGCGGCGGCGCCCTCGGGCGCGTCGGGGACGACGACGTTGGCCAGGTAGACGCCGCCGGGCGCCAGGGCGGCGCGCACGAGGGCGAGGGCGTCCGGGGCGAGCAGCCCCTCGTCGGGGTCGGCCCCGCAAAAGACGTCGGCCATGATGACGTCATAGGGCCCGGCGGCGGGCACGGCGGGGGCCGGGTCGGCGGCGCCGTCGGCCGGCATCGCGACGGGGCCCGGATCGGCGGGCGCGGCGGAACCCGGATCGGCGGCGCCGGCGGAGTCGGCGGGCGCGACCGGCATCGCGGCGGGGCCCGGATCGACCGCGGCGGCCGCGCGCAGGCAGTCCCGGGCGTCGGCGACGATGACGCGCAGGCCGGGGTGGACGCGCTCGGCGTCGGCCAGGAAGAAGCGCTCGCGGGCCAGCGCGACGACGGCGGGGTCGACCTCCGCCACATCGAGCGCCAGCCCCGGGTGGAGCGCCAGCAGGTGGCGCGGGCCGGCGAAGGCGCCCCCGCCCAGCATGAGGGCGCGACGCGCGGGCACGCCGGCGGCGAAGGCCGCGTCGAAGGCGCGCAGGTAGGCGAAGGGGGCCTCGGGGCGGCCGTCCGCGTAGGCGGCCGACTGGAAGGCGCCGCCCACCTCCAGCACGCGGATGGCCTCGCCGTCGGGGCCGGCCGTCTCGTAGACGCGGGCCGGGCCGAACATCGTCGGCACCACCCTCGCGCGGTCGTGCGCGCGACACCACGGCCACCTCATCGCGCGCCTCTCGCCCCAGGCGCGGCCACCGCGTGACCGCCCGGCGCTCCCGCCGACGGCACGGCGCCGCGCCCGGCACAACCGCCTGTCGCTCCCGCCGCCCGCATGTCGGCGTCCCCGGCGCAGCCGTCCACCGTGGGTTGCGGCTGCGCGGCGGCCGGGCGATCGGGCGCGCCCTCCCCCGCGGCGGCCAGGTCGCGGCGCTGGTAGAGGCCCGCGTCGCGAAAGCCCAGGCCGCGGTAGTAGGCGCGCGTGCCCACGGCGCTGATGACGAGGACGGCGCGGCAGCCGGCCTCCGCGGCCAGGACGCAGGCCTCCTCGACGAGGCGCCGGCCGAGCCCGCGGTGCTGCACGCCCGCCGCCACCCGCGCGATGGGCGACGTGCGCCCGTAGACGTGCAGCTCGCGGATCATGGCCTCGCCCGGGCCGACGGGCACGCCCGGGTGCGCCGCGAGCGCCTCGGGCCGGGGCAGCGACAGCCGCAGGAAGCCGGCGATGCGGCCCTCCGGCGTCACCCACTGGAGGAAGCGCTCGTCGCTCGCGGCCGTCGCGTACGCGATGACTTCCAGGCGCAGGGCGGCCTCGTCCACCTCGTCGCCGGCTATCTCGCGGCTGCGGATCTCGCGTACGAGGGGCGCGTCCGCCGCGGCTCGCCCGCGCGCCGCCGCGGCGCCCGCCTGCGCGCCGGCGGGTCGGCCGCAGACGCCCCCGCCTCCCGCGCCCGCCTGCGCGCCGGCGGGGCGATCGGAGGCGCCCCCGCCTTCCGCGGCGGCATCGCCCGGCCGCCCCGCGGCCTCCTCGGCGATGCGGCGCTCGACCAGCTGGCGCAGGTTCGTCTTGCGGTTGCCGGCCACGATGTCGTGCGACGAGATGTCGCGGATCATGCGCGAGACGCGCGTCCACGGCGGCGTGGCGCGCAGGTCGGCGGCGAGGAGCCGCACCAGCACGTCCTCGTCGTAGGGCGCCCACTCCCCCGCCGCGTGCAGGGCCGCGAGCGGCGTGCCGGCCGTGAGCACGCAGGGGTAGAGCTTGACCTCGTCGGGCAGGAAGCGCGGGTCGGAGACGAGGCGGCGGTAGTCGCCGGCGTCGGCCGCGGGCGTGGCGCCGGGCAGGTTGGCCATGAAGTGGGCGTGCACCTTGAAGCCGAACAGGCGCAGCAGGGCGAAGGCGCGGGCGACGGCATCGACCGTCGAGGCGTCGCCGCGGCCGCTGGCGGCCAGGACGGCCGGGTCGAGCGACTGGACGCCCACCTGCGCCTTCGTGCAGCCGAGGCGGCGCAGGTCGGCCAGCGCCGGCGCGTCCACCAGCTCGGGGCGCGTCTCGACGACGAGGCCGACGCAGCGGCACGCGGCCTGCTCGTTGGCGCGCTGGGCGGCCTCCACGTCATCCCACGTGGCCGCCTGGAACGCGGCGGCGCGCGCCCACCGCGCGGCGAGCTCGCCCGCGGACGGCGCGCCCGCGCCCGCATCCGCTCGCGGCGCGTCCACCGCGGAGCAGGCGCCGGCCGTCGCCCCACCCGGCGCGCCGTCCGCATCGCCCGGCGCGCCCGCGCCCGCCCCGTAGAGCGCGCGGACGGCCTGGTTGTAGGACAGGCGCCCCTCGGCGACGGCACGCTGGGCGCCGGCCGCGGCTGCGGCGCAGGCGTCGCGCTCGGCGGGGATCCCCAGCTCCTCGTAGCGGGCGCGCCGCTCGGCGGCCCGCGCGTCAGCGGCCGGCCCCACGCCGTCGTCGAGCGCGCGGAAGAGCTCGGCCGCGAACCAGAGGCGGTAGCCCTCGGGGTAGTCCGACCACGTGCCGCCCAGCACGATGAGCTCCACCTTGTCCGTGGGGTGCCCCATCTGCGCCAGCGTGCGCAGCCGCGCATGGACCTGCAGGTAGGGGTCGAAGAAGGCGCGCTCGGCCCGCTGGCAGGCGGGCTCGTCGGCCAGATAGCTCTTGGGCATGCGCACGTCGTTGGGGCAGTAGAGGCACCTGCCGGCGCAGGGCCACGGCTTGGTGATGACCGTCACGGTGGCCACGCCCGACGCCGTGCGCCGCGGCTTCATCCGCAGAAGCGCGAGCAGGCGCTCCTCGAGCGCCGCATCCACGTCCCAGGCGCGCCAGCGGTCGGGCTCCTCGTCGCGCACCCGCAGGTAGAACGGCAGCAGCGCCTTCTTCACGTAGCGCCGCCCGGGGCCGCCCGCGCGCCGGTTGTGCTCGTCGAGCAGCCGCGCCAGCCCGCGCCCGTCGAGCGCCGGGGCCTCCCCCGCCGCCTCGGCCCGCAGCCGCGCCAGTATGTCGGCGATCACCTCTTCCATGGCACGGGATTGTACCGGAAGACGCCCTCCGCCGGGCCGCGGGGCACCGGGGCCGCGCGCCCGCCGCGTCACACGCGCGCCCGCGCCGCGCGCCGGCCGCCCGCGCGCCTCCCGCGGCCGCCCGCACACCCGCTCCGCGCGCCGCGCGCCGGCCGCCCGCGCCCCCGATCGCCCGCGCGCCGCCGCGGCCCCGCGCTAGGCGATGCGCTCGCCGGCCTGGTCGCCGGGCGTGAGCGAGTAGACCTCCTCGACGTGCAGCCAGCACACGCCCTTCGAGTAGAAGTCGTAGCCCATCGAGCTCAGGATGGCGTGCACCTGCGCGGCGATGGCCTCGTAGCGCTCGCCCTCGTCCTCGTAGGTGACGGTGCCCTTCACCTGGTAGCCGTGCTCGTCGTCCCACACCGACACGGCCATGCGCGGGTTCTCGCGCAGGTTGGCCAGGGTCTTGCGCAGGTACTGGTCGGATACCATCACCGTCTCGTCGTCGTAGGCCTGCTTCATCGACGAGCACACCACGTTGGGCACGCCGTCGGCCGAGCAGGTGGCGACGGCGGCCGCGTAGGCGTTGTTGATGAGGTCCATGCAGTCCTGGGGCATCTTCGCCATGGCTTTCCTCCTCCCGCGCCGCGCGCGGCGGCGCCTCATGGGGAAGGGGCCGCGCCGACGCCGGCGCGGCCCCGCATCCCGCCCATTCTACCGCGGCCGCTAGGCCACCGCGTAGATGCGGACGTCGGGGTCGGCGGCCCAGGTGGGAGCGAGCGCCGGCGCCACCTTCTGGGTGAACAGCTCGCTTTGGAGGTAGGCGGCGGCGTGCTCAACGCTGTCGAAGCCGTGGATGACCTGCACGTCCTCGTCGCGGACGAGCAGCTCCTTGGTGAGCGCGCCCTCGATGTCGTCGAGGAACGGCTGGCGGTAGGCGGCGTACACCTCGGCCGCCGCCGGGCGGTTCTCCGGGTCGATGGTCATAATCGCCTCCAGGTAGGCCTTGACTTCCATGGTGGTTCCCTTCTCTCGCGGCGCCGCGGCGCCTCGTTGGCTGACGCCGCCCACTCTAGGCGCGCTGCGCGGGGAAATCGAGATAGCGGGCAAAACATGAGTCACTCATTTTCCCCCTAGTAACTGGCATTCGGCGGGGCGCGGCCCCATACTGCCAGCAGAGGACGAGACGAGGAGGAGCGATGCCGCACAAGCGCAAGCTGGAGAAGGACATCCGCTGCCCGCTGGAATACGGGCTGGACGTGTTCGGCGGGAGATGGAAGTCGCGCATCATCTGCGTGCTGGCGGCCAAGGGGACGCTGCGCTACAGCGAGCTGCGCGACCAGCTGGCCAACATATCCGACGCCGTGCTGTCGAGCGAGGTGAAGGACCTCATCGGCAGCGGCACGCTGGCGCGGCGCAGCTACGACGAGGTGCCGCCGCGCGTGGAGTACTCGCTGACCGAGAAGGGGGCGTCGGCGGTGCCGCTGCTCCAGGGCATCTGCCAGTGGGCGGGGCTGTTCACCCGCGAGGTGTCCGAGGACGCGCCGGCCCACTGCCGCCACTGCGACTTCCACCGGCGATAGGACGCGCGGGGCGCGGGGCGCCGGAGGCGCGGCGCGAGCGCGCGGGGCGCCGGGGGCGCGGGCGTGCGGAACACCGGGGGCAGGGCGCGCAAGGCGGTTTTCGGCGAGATTCACCCGTATCATGTGACACGGGGCGACGCGAGGACGGGCATAATGGCGCCCGGCGCGTCGCCTGGCGGCCGCCCTCCGACGGAAGGGGCCCCGCTGCCCGAGGACGAACGGGCCGCGGGGCGCTCTGCGCCCGTGCATGGAGGACGCAGGCGCAGACGGCCTGCGGCGCGCCCCCTCCCGCCGGGGGCAGGTGTCTCCTTTCGCCTGCCCCTCCCTCTTCCTCCTTTCCTCCGCCTTTCCGTCCCTCCCTCCTCCCGCCCCGAAAGGAACCCGCCATGGCCGCCGTCCCGCTGCCCGACGACCTGCGCTCCGCCGTCTCCTTCGCCGGCGAGGCCCTGGGGGTGCTCTTCAGCGAGAGCCCCCTCACGGGCGGCGCCGTGGCGACGCTCGCGGCGCTGGAGGCGTTCGGGGCCGAGGGCTCCCGCCCGTGGCCCCTGGCCGACCCCGCGCGGGCGCGCGAGGCGCTCGCCCTGATGGCGGCGGAGACCGGCGGGGTCGGCGGGGACGACGGCACCGGCCTGGACGGGGCGGCGCGCGAGTACCGCCGCCTGCTCACGGGTGCCGGCCCGCGGGCCGTGCCGCCCTGGGGCTCGGCCTACGCCGGGAACGGGGACGGCGGGGGCGCCCTGGCGCTGCGCCGGTGGATGGGTGAGCGCGGCCTGCGGTCCCGCGGCGCCTACGGCGAGTCCGAGGACCACATCGGGGCGATGCTGCTGCTCATGGCGTGGATCGCCCGCCACCGCCCCGGGATGCTGCCCGACTACCTGGGCCTGCACCTGCTCCCTTGGGCGCCGCGCTTCCTGGACGAGCTGGCCGCCGAGGCGCGCCACCCCCTCTACGTGGGGCTCGCCCGCCTCACCGCCGCCACCCTCGAGGGCCTGCGCCGCCGGCTGGCGCCGACGCTGCCGCCGCGGCTTTCCGAGTAGGCGTGCGGGGGCGCGGACGGGCGCGTGGGGCGCGCAGACGGCAGATGGCGCGGAAGACGGGGCGGCGGGTCCCCGCGTCCCGCAGCGCGGGGGCGGGCGGGGGCGCGCCGCGTGACGTGGGCCGGCGGCGAGCACGCGGGCCGACGCGGTACAATGACGCCATGGATGACGTCACCGCCCGCATGCTCTGCGACCTGAACACGCGCTTCTACCGCGCGCAGGCCGCGTCGTTCTCGGCCACGCGCCAGGTGCCGTGGGAGGGCTGGCGCCGCTGCCTCGCCGTGGCGTTGGAGGCGCTGGCCGCCGCGCCGGACGGCGGGTGCGCGACGGGCGGCGCGCGCAGCGGGGGCGCGACGGGCGCGGGCGCCCCGGACGGCACGCGCGGCAGGCGCGCCTGCGAGCCGTCAGCGCCGGCGGCGCGGGGCGGCGGGCGCGGGGCGGATGCGGGCGGCGCGCGCAGCGGGCGCACCCGCACGCCGGCGGCGCTCTCGGTGCTGGACGTGGCCTGCGGCAACCTGCGCTTCGAGCGCTTCCTCGGCGAGGCGCTGCCCGGCGCCGCGCTGCGCGTGGACGCCGTCGACAACTGCGCGCCCCTCGCCGCCGAAGCGGCCGCGCCGGACGGCGTGCGCTTCCGCAACCAGGACGTGGCGTCCGCACTGCTGGCCGGCGGCGACGTCCTGGCGGCCCTCGCGTCCGCGCCCTGCGACCTGGCCGTCAGCTTCGGGTTCCTCCACCACATCCCCGGGTTCGAGGCACGTGCCGGCCTGCTCGCGGCCCTGCTCGGCGCCGTGCGCCCCGGCGGCGTGGCGGCCGTGTCGCTGTGGCGCTTCCTCGACGACGGGCGCCTGGCGCGCAAGGCCGCGGCCGACCACGCCCGCGCGCTGGCCGAGCTGGGGATCGACGCCGCCGCGCTCGACGCGGGCGACCGCATCCTCGGCTGGCAGGGCGCGCCGAGCGCCTGGCGCTACTGCCACCACTTCGACGAGGCCGAGGTCGATGCCCTGGCGGCGGCCGCGCTGGCCGCGCGCCCCGGCTCCCGCGAGCTGGCGCGCCTCGACGCCGACGGCGCCTCAGGCCGCCTCAACCGCTACCTCATCCTCCAGGCCCCGGCCTAGCGCCCCCGCGACGCCCCTTGGCCAGCGATCCCCTCCCCCGCGCACATTTTTTCAACTTTGTCGCTAGAAAAGACGCGCCTCCGCCCCTTTACGCCGCAAAAAGGGAGCCCTCGGAAGCGAAAACGGGCGTTTCCCCTGGAAAAATCGCAGTTCCGCGCCCGGCAGTAGCGACAAAGTTGAAAAAATGTGCGCTGCCGCGGCATTCCCTGGCCACGGCAGCACCCCCCGCCCAGAATGCGCGCCTTTCGCGCTCCCCGCGCCGGCCGGGCGGCGGGCGGCCGCGGCGCACCCTACGGTTCGGATGAGGCCGCCCGCTCGCCGGGCGCGCGGGCGGCGCGCACCGCTATACTGGGCCCGACCGCGCGGAAGAACCCGAGACGAAAGGCGCGCCCATGAGAAACGAGGACATCGTCCGCAGCCGAGACGGCCTGGTGGGCCTCCTCGACATCCGCATCGCCGAGGCCACGCCCGAGCGCTGCGAGGCCGTCATGCCCATCACCGACGCCATCCGGCAGCCCTTCGGCTTCGTGCACGGCGGCGCCACCCTCGCCCTGCTCGAGACGGCAGCCAGCCGCGCCGCCGAGCTGCGCGCCGACCTGGATGCCGAGCGCCCCTTCGGCACGCGCATGGACGTGCGCCACCTCAAGCCCGGGCGCGCGGGCAGCGTCCGCGGCGTGGCCGAGCTCGACCGCGTCGAGGGCGTCAAGCAGATCTGGCGCGTCACCGCCTACGACGACGCGGGCGACGTCATGTCCACGGGCACCTTCGAGACGCGCATCGTCACCCTGGAGTACCTGGCCCAGAAGGACGCGGCCCGCGCCGCCCAGGCGGCCGCCGCGCGCGCGGACGCGTAGGCCGCCCGAGCCCGTCGCACCTCGCGCCCCGGCGCCACGCCCCACCGCCCGCGCCCCGCGCCGGCATCCCGCCGCCGCGCGCCGCGCTCCCCCACCCCACCCGAAAGGAACGCCGATGAAGGTCCTCACGCTCAACGCCGGCAGCTCGTCGCTCAAGTACCAGCTCATCGACCTGGCCGACGGCACCGTGCTCATCCGCGGCCTGTGCGAGCGCGTAGGCGGCCCCGACGCCGTCCACAAGTTCGACCGCGGCCTGGGCGAGCTCAAGCGCGCCGAGCCCATGCGCGACCACCACGACGCCCTGCAGCTCGTGCTCGCCGTGCTCACCGAGGCCGAGCGCGGCCCCATCCGCGACCTGGCCGACATCGACGCCATCGGCCACCGCATCGTGTCGGGCGGCGAGTTCTTCAGCGAGTCCACCCTCATCGACGACGACGTGCTCGACAAGATCGCCGTCTGCTCGGAGCTCGCGCCGCTGCACAACCCACCGGCGCTCCACGTCATCCGCGCCTGCCGCGAGCTCATGCCCGGCATCCCGGAGGTAGCCGTCTTCGACACCGCCTTCTTCCAGACACTGCCGCCGCGCGCCTACGTCTACCCCCTGCCCTACGAGTACTACACCGACTACCAGATCCGCAAGTACGGCGCCCACGGCACGTCGCACCGCTACGTCGCGCGCCACGCCGCCAAGATGATCGGCGCCGACGTGTACGACCTGCGGCTCATCACGTGCCACCTGGGCAACGGCGCCTCCATCGCGGCCGTCGACCACGGCGTAGCCGTTGACACCACCATGGGCCTCACGCCACTCGACGGGCTCATGATGGGCACGCGCTGCGGCACCATCGACCCGGCCGTGGTCACCCACATCCAGACGCGGCTCGGCTACACGCCCGAGCAGATGAACGAGATCATGAACAAGCGCAGCGGCCTTCTGGGCGTGTCCGGCGTGTCGAGCGACCTGCGCGCGGTGGAGGAGGCGGCGCTGGCGGGCAACGAGCGCGCGGTGCTGGCGCTCGAGCTGTACGCGTACTTCATCAAGCGCTACATCGGGCAGTACTTCGCCGTGCTCGGCGGCGCCGACGCCATCGTGTTCACGGCCGGCGTGGGCGAGAACTCCGAGTACATGCGCGAGAAGTGCCTGGCCGGGCTGGAGCCGCTGGGGATCGTGCTCGACGCGCGCAGAAACCGCCTGCGCACCGGCGAGCGCATCATATCCGAGGACCGCTCGCGCGTGAAGATCATGGTGATCCCCACCAACGAGGAGCTGATGATCGCCCGCGACGTCGAGAAGATCGTCGACGAGCTGCGCCTGGCCGAGGTCCTCGCCGCCGGCGCCGACGACGAGGTGGAGCAGACGCTGGTGTAGCGCGGCTGCAATCGAGAAGGGGGCCTCCCATGCGGGAGGCCCCCTTCTCGTCTCGCGGCGCCAGCCGCCCCCCCGCGGCGCTAGTCGCGGGTCAGCTTGCGGTGGAGGCGGTGCGGCTTGGCGGCCTCCTTGCCGAGGCGCGCCTCGCGGTCGGCCTGGTAGCTCTCGAAGTTGCCCTCGAAGAAGTGCCAGCGGCCGGGGTTGTCGTCGTCGCCCTCCCACGCCAGGATGTGCGTGGCGATGCGGTCGAGGAACATACGGTCGTGGCTCACGACCACCGAGCAGCCGGGGAAGTCGAGCAGCGCCGCCTCCAGACTGGACAGCGTCTCGACGTCCAGGTCGTTGGTGGGCTCGTCGAGCAGCAGGAGGTTGCCGCCCTCCTTCAGCGTGAGCGCCAGGTTCAGGCGGTTGCGCTCGCCGCCCGACAGCACGCCCGCGGGCTTCTGCTGGTCGGCGCCCTTGAAGCCGAAGGCCGCCACGTAGGCGCGGGAGGGGATCTCCTGCTCGCCCACCATCATGTAGTCGGTGCCGCCGGAGACGACCTCCCACAGGCGCGTGTCCGGGTCGATGCCGGCGCGGTTCTGGTCGACGTAGGATATCTTCACCGTCTCGCCCAGCTCGAGCGTGCCGCCGTCGAGCGGCTCCAGGCCGACGATGGCCTTGAACAGGGTGGTCTTGCCCACGCCGTTGGGGCCGATCACGCCCACGATGCCGTTGCGCGGCAGCTCGAAGGACAGATCGTCGATGAGCACGCGGCCATCGAACTCTTTATGCAGGTGCTCGGCCACGAGCACCTTGGCGCCCAGGCGCGGCCCGACGGGGATGGTGATGTCGGCGAAGTCGAGCTTCTTCGCGGCGCTGGCCTCGGCCACCATCTGCTCGTAGCGCTCGAGGCGCGCCTTCGACTTGGCCTGGCGCGCCTTCGGGCTGGAGCGCACCCACTCGAGCTCCTTCTCCATGCGCTTGGCCAGCTTCGCCTGGGCCTGGCCCTGGGCGGCGATGCGCGCGGCCTTCGTCTCCAGGTAGGTGGAGTAGTTGCCCTTGTAGGGGAACAGCTGCCCGCGGTCGACCTCGCAGATCCACTCGGCCACGTTGTCGAGGAAGTAGCGGTCGTGGGTGACGGCCAGCACCGCGCCCGGGTAGCCCTTCAGGAACTGCTCGAGCCACAGCACCGACTCGGCGTCGAGGTGGTTGGTGGGCTCGTCGAGCAACAGCAGGTCGGGCGCCTCCAGAAGCAGGCGGCACAGCGCCACCCGGCGCCGCTCGCCGCCGGAGAGGATGGACACCGGCGCGTCGGGGTCGGGGCACTGCAGCGCGTCCATGGCCTGGGAGAGCTGCGAGTCGATGTCCCAGCCGTTGGCGGCGTCGATCTCGTCCTGCAGCCTGCCCATCTCGTCCATGAGCTTGTCGAAGTCGGCGTCGGGCTCGGCCATCTCGTTGCCGATCTCGTTGAAGCGCGCGACCTTGGCGAGCACGTCGCCGAACGCCTGGCGGATGTTCTCGATGACCGTGGCGTCCTCGTCGAGCGCCGGCTCCTGCATGAGGATGCCCACCGAGTAGCCGGGCGTCAGCCGCGCGTCGCCGTTGGACACCTCCTCGAGGCCGGCCATGACCTTGAGCAGCGTCGACTTGCCCATGCCGTTGGGGCCCACGACGCCGATCTTCGCGCCGGGGTAGAACGACAGCGTCACGTCATCGAGGATGACCTTGTCGCCCACGGCCTTGCGCGCCTTGTGCATTTGGTAGATGAACTCTGCCACGGTGCTTGCTCTCGCTTTCCTGATGGGGGTACGAACCTGCGTATTGTCGCATGGGCGCGGGGAGTTTGCCAGCCGCCGGCCGCGCCGCGCACGGGAAGAGCAGGAAAACGCGCTACGGGCGGGCCGGGCGGGCGCCGAGGGCGGCGAGGAGGCGGGCACGGGCCGCGCGGCCGACGGCGTCGGGCAGGGCGGCGGGCGCGCCAGGCGGGCGAAGCGCCCTGCTGGACGCGGAAAGGCGGTTTCATATCCATTTCGTCGAGTTTCCCGAGGCTTGACGGGGGCGCGGCGGGCGCGTCGGCGACGTTTGCCCAGGTCGCGAAAAACGGCGGACGCCCCGACGGGCGATTTCGGGCGATTCGGGGCCGCCGAGCCTCGGGAAACTCGCGAAAATGGATATGAAACCGGAAATGGCGTGCTACGGGCGGGCCGGACGGGCGCCGAGGGCGGCGAGGAGGCGGGCACGGGCCGCGCGGCCGGCGGCGTCGGGCTTGAAGACGGCGGTGGCCTGGAGCACCTGGTGGAAGACCTGGGCGACCTCGTCGCGCAGGACGGGGGCGAGGAGGTCGGCGGCGGGCGCGTCCGACGCAGCGGCCTCGGCAGGCGCGGAGGCTGCGACGCCGGTCGACGCAGAGGCGCCCGGAGCGACGGCCTCGGCGCGCAGGTCGGCGCGGCGGCGGGCGAGGACGTCGGCGGCCCAGGGGGCGTGGGGTGCGGCAAGCGGGTCGGCGGCGAGGCGCGCCCGCAGGGCGTCCGGCGCCTCCCCCGCCGCCGCGGCGTCCCAGAGCGCGCGCTGGACGACGGGCAGCTCGCGCGCCAGGCGGCCCGGCAGGATGGCACGCCCCATGACCTCGATGAGGCCGATGTTCTCCTTCTTTATATGGAAGAGCGACTCGTCGGGGTGGAACAGGCCGAAGGGGCGCCCGGGCGTCGCGCGGTTGTTGCGCAGCACCAGGTCGAGGACGTAGATCGGCGCGTCGACGGCGTCGGCGGCGGCATCGGCGGCTCCGGAGGCGCCGGGCTCCGCGGGAAAGCCGGCGCCGGCCCAGCCCGCGCTCGGGGCGAGGCGGCGCAGGATGGGGCTCACGGCGTTGTGGGGCGCGTCGGTGCGGGCGAGGATGCCGGCGGCCTCGTCGTCGAAGCGCTCCCAGGCGGCCATCACCCGGGCCGCGGCAGCCAGCAGCGGCGCGCGATCGGACGCGGCCAGGCGCAGCACGCTCGCCGGCCAGCGGACGACGCCGGCCCGGACGCCCGGCAGGCCGTCGAGCGCGAGCTCCTGCTCAACCGGCGCCTTCATCAGGGGAAACACATGACGGCCGCCCTGGTAGTGGTCGTGGCAGAGGATGGAGCCGCCCACCACGGGCAGCCCCGCGTTCGACCCGACGAAGTAGAACGGGAAGCGGTCGGCGAAGTCGAGCAGGCGCGCGACGGCCGCCGCGTCCACCCGCATGGTACGGTGCTCGGCCGCCAGCACGATGCAGTGCTCGGGGAAGTAGGCGTAGGGCGAGAACTGGAGGCCCCAGGGCTCGCCGCCCAGCTCGACCGGCACGATGCGCAGCCCCGGCTTGGCGGGGTGCGCAGAACTGCCCGGCCAGCCCTCGTTCTCCCAGCACAGGTCGCAGCGCGGCTCGCGCGCGGCGGGCGCGGGGCCGGGGGCGGCCGCGCGCTCGGCCTCGTAGGCGGCGGCGATGGCGCGGGGATCCTTCTCGGGCTTGGCGCGGTTGATCGTCAGCTCGAGCATGCCGCAGGGCGCCGCCGACTCCCAGCAGACGTTGCGGGCGACGGCCTCCTCCCGGATATAGCCGCAGGCGCGCTCGGCCTCGTAGAGCCAGCGGACGGCCGCCTCGGCGCCCTCTGCGGCCTCGAGGGCCGCGAACCGGGCGCGCACCCGCGCCGGCGGCGGGATGGCGGCGTCGTCCGCGACGCGCCCGCCCGCGGACGCCGGCGCGCCCGCGGCGGACTCGGCGGGCCCGGCCGCGCTCGCGGGCACCACGCGCGACGCCGACGCGTCCGGCGCGTCCGCGGCTCGCCCGGCGGGGCCCCGCCCCCTCGCGGCCCGCTCCATCAGAGCTCGCGCGCCCAGACGCCGGGGGCGCCGGCCTCCACCACCGAGCAGGCCGCGTAGCCGAGCATCTCGTCGATGGCGGCCGTGAAGCCGTCCAGCTCGCCTGTGGGCACGAAGGCCAGCACGCTGCCGCCGAAGCCGCCGCCGTGGATGCGCCACGCGCCGCGCTCGCCGAGCAGGTGCGAGCACAGCCCCAGGATGGCCATGGCCGGCTGGTGGGCGCGGCCGCCCTCGCCGTGGCTCGAGACGCTCTGCAGGAACTGGGCCGACGACGCGCCGGACACGCGCGCCGCGGCGAGGAACGCGCGGAAGTCGCCCAGGTCCAGGGCGAGGCGCTGGTCGGCCACGCGCGCCACCTCGTCGTAGTAGTGCAGCGCGCGCAGGGCCCGCAGGTCCCCCAGCTCGTGGCGCACCTGGCGCAGGCTGGCGAAGAAGCGCTCGGGCGGCACGTCGCCCAGGCGCGCGGCGCCCAGCAGGTTGGCCACGGCGCGCATGTCGGCGGGGATGGCGCAGAACTCGTCGGTGTGGAACGAGTGGTCGTGGCGGCTGTCCACCAGCACGAGCGCGTAGCCGTGGGCGGCCGCGTCGAAGGGGACGGGGCTCACCTGGGGCCGCTCGCCGGCGAAGTCGAGCAGCAGCACGCCGCCGCAGGCGCTCGCCAGCTGATCCTGGGCGCCGCTTCCCTTGCCGAAGTAGGCGCCCTCGGCGCGGCAGCCGGCCAGGGCGAGGGCCACCGGGTCGGCCGGCACCGCGGAGGCGCCGCCTGCGCCCAGGAGGGCCTCGATGGCGGCGCCGACCATCATCTCGAAGGCGGCCGAGGAGGAGAGCCCGGCGCCGGCGGGCACGTTGGCGGCCGTGGCCAGGTCGAAGCCGCGCACGTGGCCGCCGGCGGCGGCGAAGGCGGCGGCCATGCCACGCACGAGGGCGGCCGAGGTGCCGCGCTCCGCGGGGCGCGGGGCGTCCCAGGAGGGGTCGGACAGGTCAATGGCGGCCTCGCCGAAGCCCTCCATGGACACGCGGATGACGTCGAGGCCGTTGCGCGCGCCGAGGCCCCACAGGCGCTCGTCGATGGCGGCGGATATGACCTGGCCGCCCTGGTGGTCGACGTGGTTGCCGGCCAGCTCCAGGCGCCCCGGGGCCGAGGCCAGCACCCGCGGGCCGTGGGAGGCGCGCCGGGCGAAGGCGGCGTCGCGCGGGACGGCGTCGGGGCGCGCCGAGCCGAGCGCGCCGCCGAAGGCCGCCGCGAAGCGCTCCTCCAGGCGCGCCTGCATCGCCGCCACCACGACGTCCGACGCCTCGGCGCGCGCGTTGGCGGCCGGCTCCCACTCCCAGGGCTCGCTCATCATGGCCTCTGCTCCCTTCCCCGCGGCACCCGCACCTCGGGCTCGCGCAGCGAATCGATCGTCTCGCGGATCCAGTCCGCCCGCTCCCGCGCCCACGACCGCGTCGCCTCGGCGCGGGCCGTCCACGCATCCCCCGCGCGGGAGCGCGCCGCCGCGGCACGAGGAGCCCACGTACCCGCGACGCGAGAGCCCGCCGCCGCCAGGCTTGCCGCGAGGCGCGGCGCGGACGCCGGGGCATCCGGGTCGTCCGCGGGCGCGGGGGCGGGCGCGTCGCCCTCGGCAGCGTCCCCCACCGCGGCGGGCGCATCCGGTGCGGGCGCCTCGCGGCGAGCATGGGCCGGCGCTGCGTGGGCGCGCTCGCCATCGGCGGGCACATCCGCGAGCGCGGGCGTGCCCACGGCATCCCCGGGTTCAGCGTCCCCCACCGCGGCGGGCGCGGACGCTCCCGCCCCGTCGCCGCCCGCGTCCGCCGCCGCGCGGGCGCGCGCCTCCCGGTCGGCCAGCGCCAGCTTGTTCACGCGCCTATCATAGGTGAGGATGCCGTTGGCCTCCTCCTCCACGTCCGACAGCTGCGTGTACACCCAGCCGGCCAGCCCCCGCGCCTCCAGCGCGTCGGCCGCGGCCAGCACATCGCGCACGCCAGCGGCCCACGCCGTGGCGCCGTCGAAGGTATCATAGCCGTAGATTCCCTGGTAGGCCACATGATCTTGCACCCCGAGGGCAAGGCCGCCGAACTCCGATATCACGAAGGCGCGGCCCCCGCGAGCCGCCGCGGCGCCCACTAGGCGCGCCGGGTCGTCCGGGTACACCGCCAGCGGGCGGAAGTAGTCGTGCACGCTCAGGAAGTCGCCGCAGTGCTGGTCGTACCAGCCGCTCACGGCGTCCACCGGGCGCGTCGGGTCGAGCGCGCGCACCTCGGCCGTCGCCACGGCGGCGTCGAACTGCCCCCAGCCCTCGTTGAACAGCACCCAGGTCACCACGCAGGGGTGGTCGGCCAGGTAGGCCACCGTCTCGCGGCACGCCGCGCGCCACTGGTCGCGGTAGGCCTCGTCCCCCGCCGAGAGCCGCTGGCGGTGGCGCGGCGTGTCGTCGGCGTAGGATCCCCATGACCGGCGCAGCAGCGTCGGCTTGTAGCTGGTCTCCCACGCATTGAGCGGCCCGCCGCCGCTCACCATGTCCTGCCACACGAGCATGCCCAGGCGGTCGCAGTGGTAGTACCAGCGGTCGGCCTCCACCTTCAGGTGCTTGCGCAGCAGGTTGAACCCGGCGTCGCGCATGGCTTGCACGTCGAAGGCCAGCGCCTCGTCCGACGGGGCCGTCATCAGGCCGTCGGGCCAGTAGCCCTGGTCGAGCACGCCGCGCAGGAACAGCGGCTCGCCGTTGAGCAGGAAGCGGAAGGCCCCCTGGTCGTCGCGGGCCACCTCCACGGTGCGGAAGGCGGCGTAGCTGTGCACCACGTCATGGCCGTAGCGCAGGGTCACGCCGTAGAGGTACGGGTCACCCGGGCTCCAGAGCCGCAGGTCGGGAATGGGAAGTTGCACCTCGGGGGCAATGCCCTCGGCTTCCACGCGCACCGTCTCGCGCGCGACGAGCGTCCCGTCCGCCGCGGCCACGTCCACGTGGAGGAGCCGGCCCGCGCCGTGGATGCCCACCGTGAGGTTCAGCATCCCGGCCACCGCGTCGGGCCGCAGCGCGAGCGCCTGCACCCGGCAGGCGGGCACCACCTCCAGCCATACCGGCTGCCAGATGCCGCTCTGGGCGGTGTACCAGATGCCGCCGTGGTCGATGCGCTGCTTGCCGCGCGGCTGCGTGCCCGCCTCGCTCGGATCCCACACGCACAGCTCCACCTCGTTCTCCTCGATGATGCCGTGGGCAGGCAGGTGGTCGGGCCGCTCGTGCAGGAGGTCGGTCACGTCGAAGGAGAACGGCAGGTAGCCGCCCTCGTGGCACCCGGCCAGCTCGCCGTTCACGTAGCAGGCGCAGGCGTAGTCGACGGCCTCGAAGTGCAGCACGCAGCGCGCGCCCTCGTCCAGGGCGGGCGTGGCGAAGGCGCGGCGGTACCACAGCAGATCGTCCGGACGCACCGTGCGGCCCACGCCCGACAGCGGGGCCTCGGGCGAGAACGGCACGAGGATGCGCCCGTCGTAGCGTGCCGGCGGGCGCACCTTCGCCCACGACCGCGCCGCGTCCAACGTGGGCACGATGGCGTACTGCCACCAGCCGTTGAGCAGGCGGAAGTCCTCGCGCGCGAACTGGGGATGGGGATGCTCGGCGCGCACACGGGCGGGGTCGAGCGCCTCGCCCCACGGGGTGGTGAGGGGCGCGGGCTCTCCCACGTCGTGCTTGCGCGGGGCGCTAGCCAGGATGCGTTTGATGTCCATGCGGCGTCGCCTCGACTCTCGTCGCGAATTGTCAGCCGGCCGGTCGGCCGATCGCGAAAAATGATACCGCCCCGCCCCGAGCCGGCCGCAAACGTAACCGTTCCGTGTCCCAGCCCGACCCGATGGCGCCAAGCCGTCACCAGGCGGTCTATGATCGCCAGAAGGGCTTGGCCGCGCGCAACCTGCCGCGTGTCGCCCGCCCCGCGAGCCGCTGCGCGCCGCCGCGCCCGCGCGCACGCCACGCCATCGGGAAGGAGCATGCATGGGAAAGCGCATCGCCGTCATCACGGGGGCCTCGTCGGGCATGGGGCGCGAGTTCGCCCGCCAGATCGACCTGCTCCAGCAGTCCGACGAGCTGTGGCTCATCGCCCGCAACGCCGACGCCCTGGCCGCGGTGGCGGCCTCGCTCACCACGCCGGCGCGCTGCCTGCCCGCCGACCTGACCGACGCCGACGACCGCCGGCGCGTCGCCGCCACGATAGACGCCGAGGCGCCGCTCATCACCTACCTGGTGAACGCGGCCGGCTTCGGCAAGTTCGGCGACTGGCGCGCCATCGACGAGGCCGACGCCGAGGCCATGATCGAGCTCAACTGCCGCGCCCTCGTGGCCATGACCCGCGCCTGCCTGCCGCACATGGCCCGCGGCTCGCGCGTCATCCAGCTGTGCTCGGCCAGCGCCTTCACGCCGCTGCCGCACCTCAACGTCTACGCGTCCACCAAAGCCTTCGTCCTCAGCTACACGCGCGCCCTGCGCTGGGAGCTCCACGGCACCGGCATCACCGCCACCGCCGTGTGCCCCACCTGGGTGAGAACCGGGTTCGAGAAGGTGGCGCGCGACTCGGGCGCCGGCCAGGACGTGCGGCACCTGCTAGGCGCCCAGCAGGCCTCCACGGTCGTCTCCCGCGCGCTGGCCGCCAACCGCGCCCACCTGGCCGTGGCCACGTGCAGCCCCCAGGCCCTCGGCCTGCGCGTGCTGGGCAAGGTGCTCCCCCACTGCGTGACGATGGCCGGCTGGGAGGCGGTGCGCCGCCTCTAGCGCCCGGCCGCCGGGCGGGAGCCGCGCGCGTCGGACATCGCGCCGTCGCACGCGCCCGCGCGCGTTCCGCGCCTCGCGGCCCCACGGCCGCGCGCCCGCCTTCCCCGCCTTCCCGCGTCAGGCCAGCTCCAGGCCCACCTCCATGAGTGCGCTCGTGCCGCCCTCGCCCGGCTCCATCAGGTTGACCGACCGCGCGAGCGTGACCTCCGTCCCCGCGAGCGCCCCCGCCCAGGCCAGCGGGAACAGGAGCGCCTCGTCGTCGGCGTCCTCCAGAAAGTCGCGGCAGCCCGCGGCCGCAAGCGCCGCGCGCGCCGGCGCCCGATCGGCGCCGAACACCTTGCCCGCCTTCAGCATGAAGTCGCCCCCGTCCAGCGAGAAGCAGGGGTGCAGCCCGGCGGCGCGCTCGTTGCGCTGGCGCATCTCGCTGCGGTGCTTGTTCTCCAGCGAGCAGTAGTGCATCCCGAAGGAGAACCCCTGGTCGATCCCGTACTCCATCAGCTCGAGCGCCAGCTCCTCGCTGCCGGCGATGGGCAGGCCGCCCGAGTAGCCGTAGTCGTACATCACCGCAAACGGCGGGTTGCGCACCACCAGCCCGCGGCGCGCGAACTCATCCCAGCCGTGGAAGGGGAAGCAGAACTCCAGCAGGTTGATCCCGCGGATGCCGATGGCGTCGAAGCGGGCCAGGAGCTCGCGCATGCGCGCGCCCGTGCCCGGGACGACGGGCATCTCCACCATCACGTCGGGGATGCGGCGGCGCGCCACCGCCATGGCGGCCAGCACCCGCTCCTGCAAAGGCTCGGGGTCGAAGTCCTTCACCGAGAAGCGGATCTCGCGCAGCCCGACGGCGGCCAGGCGGCGCGCGGCGTCCTCGTCGAGCAGGTCGCCCGAGGTGTAGAGACGCTTGTGGGCGGCGGGGAACAGCTCGCCGGCGCGCTCGAGGAAGCGCACCGCGTCGTCGAGCGCCAGCAGCGGCTCGCCCCCGGTGAGGCCCACGGCCACGATCCCCGGCCGCTCCCGCGCCGCCGTCGCGAGGCCCTCCTCCCACGGGCAGCCCTCGCGGACGAAGCGCTCGTAGTCGGGCTGGTTGTGGTTGAAGCAGAAGTAGCAGTCGCGATGGCAGCGGAAGGTGGTCGAGAACGTCTCGCTGCCCTCGGGCCCCGTGCACGCGACGCACGCCGGCGACAGCCACCCGACGCTCAGGCTGGCGCCGGCGTTGCGCGACGCCACGCCGCGGGCGGCCAGCCGCGCCCGGGCCTCGGCGATGCGCGCCTCCAATGACCCTGGCGCCTCGTCGGCCCCGGCCGCGCCGGGCGCCGCGAAGCGCACCCCCTTCGCCTCGAGCGCCGCGATGTAGCGGTCGCGCACGTCGTCATAGCCGCGCAGCGCGCGGGCCAGTGCCTCGTCCATATGAATCACTCCCCAGTGACCCCGCGCCCTGTCGTCCCGCGCGGGCCTTCGATTAACCCTGGGGGCATTATAGGCGAACCGCCCGCGAAGGGCCGCGTCCTCCTCCGCCGCCCGGGCGGCCGGGGCACGCGCCGGCCGGGACACCGGCGCAAGCCGGACGCCGCGCGACAGACCGACTGCGGGGCGCCCCGCCAACGCCCGTCCCGCCGGGGCGCTGCTCGAACGCCGCGGCAGGACGCGCCGTGCTATGCTGGGGCGACCATCACCCCCGAGGCAGGAGGCACGCCATGCTTTCCAATCCCGTCATCGAGAACATCCTGGCGCGGCGGTCGACGCGGTCGTTCACGGACGAGCCGGTCGGGCGCGAGCAGCTGGAGGCAATCGTCACCTGCGGGCAGTGGGCGCCGTCGGGCATGAACCGCCAGGAGCTCACCTTCACCGTGCTGTCCGCGGGCGATGAGGTGGCGCGCCTGGCCGCCGTCCTCGAGCCCCTGCTCGGTCGCGGCGCCTACGATATGTACGCCGCGCAGGCCGCCGTGCTGGTGGCCGTGCCGCGCGACTACCCCTACGCGCGGCAGGACGACTCGTGCGCGCTCGAGAACATGTTCCTGGCCGCCACGAGCCTGGGCCTGGGCAGCTGCTGGATCAACCAGCTGGAGGGCCTGTGCGACCACCCCGCCGTCCGCGCGCTCCTCGACGGGTACGGCATCCCCGCCGACTACGAGGTCCACGGCATCTGCGCCCTCGGCCACATCGCGAGGGAGACCCCCGCCAAGGAGCGGAAGTCGCGGGTCATCTGGGTGTAGGGTTACCCCAGCGCCAGGGCGGACGCAGCCAGCAGCACAGCCAGGAAGGCGAAGCCCAGCGCGGTGAACCACCCCAGGAAGACGCGGGTGCGGGGCAGGGCCGCCGGGCCGCTGCGGGCGAACAGGGCGCGCACCGACCGGTAGTGGCTGAAGGTGATGAGGCCCGCGAGCGACGCGACGAGTGTCCCCGCGCCGCCGACGTTGACGCCCACGAGCAGCGGCGCCCAGTCGCTGGTGAAGTGCGACAGCAGCACGGCCGCCGGCACGTTGCTGATGACCTGGCTCGCCCCCGCGCTCACCCACAGGCCGCAGCCGGCCATGAGCGGCGCGAGCGCGTCCACCACCGCGGGGATGCGCGCCATGTTGCCCGCGAAGACGAAGAAGCACGTGAAGGTGAGCAGCAGCCCGTAGTCGACCTGGGCGAGCGCCCGGCGGTCGAGCACGGCCAGCACGGCGACGACCGCCGCCACGGCCGCCGGCCACGGCACCAGGCGCAGCACGGAGGCGACCATCAGCGCCAAAAGCCCCAGGCAGACGAGTGCGCGGGCGCGCCGCGAGGGCAGGATCGCCGGCACCGCCTGGCCGCCGGGAGCGGGCGGCGCGGGCCGGGCATCCGCGGTGCGCGCGTCGCCGACGGCCTTCCGAGAGGAGGGTTCGGGCGGCGCGGCGGCGCAGGCGGGTACAGCAGCGCCTTCCGCAGGCCGGGCGGCGCCTGCGGCAGCGGCAGCGCCTTCCGCTTCCGAGACCGTCCCCTCCGCTTCCGCAGCCGTGGCATCGCCTTCCGCGACCGCCCCCTCCGCTTCCGCGACCTCACCCTCCGCAACCGTTCCCTCCTTCCGCGTGGCGGGCACCAGCAGGGCGCAGCAGGCCGCTATCAGCGCGACCGACACGGCGAAGGGCAGCGCCATCGTCGCCAGGAAGTCGCCCAACGGGATGGCGAAGCGCTCGTAGAGGTAGAGGTTCTGCGGGTTGCCGAAGGGCAGGATCATGCCGCCGAGGTTGGCCGCCAGGTTCTGCAGCACGAACGTCACGGGCAGGGCGCGCGCCCAGCCGGCCTCGAGCAGGGTGGCCGCGGCCAGAGGCAGCATCATGAGCAGCGCCATGTCGTTGGTGGCCACCATCGACAGCAGGAGCGTCGCCCCCACCAGCGCGGCGACGGCGCCCCGGCACGTGGCGAAGCGGTCGACCACCTCGCGGGCGGCACGCTCGAAGACGCCCAGGTGGCGCAGGGCGGCCACCACGGCCAGGATGCCGAAGAGGCACCCGAGGGTGCGCAGGTCGAGGTAGCCCAGGTAGGCGCCGTCGGGCGGCACAGCCGCCATGGTGGCGAGGGCCGCCGCGGCCGCCACCAGCAGTACGGCGTGGCGCGCCGCCAGGTAGCGCAGCCGCCGCAGCACGCCCCGCGCGCCCTGCGCGCGCCGCCCGCCCGCCGCAGCGCGCGGCGCGCCCTTCGCGTCCTCCACGCCTTCCCTTCCCTCCGTCGTCTCCCGCGCCGCCGCTAGCGGGCGATCAGCATGTCCGCAGCCACCCCGTCGGCCACGGCGTCGCCGGCGAGGGCGCGCAGGCAGGCCACGCCGAAGTCGAGCGCCGTGCCCGGCCCCGTGGCAGTGACGAGGTTGCCGTCGACGCACACATCGACGCCCTCCTGGTAGGCGCCGGCCGGGAACCCGTCCTGGCAGCCGGGGTAGCACACGGCCCTGCGACACTCGAGCAGGCCCAGGTCGGCCAGGATGGTCGGTCCCGCGCAGATGGAGGCGACCAGGCGGCTATCGGCCATGCGGGCGCGCAGCTCGTCGACCAGCGCGGCACACGCCGCCAGGTTCTCGACGCCCAGCGACCCGCCAGGCACCACCAGAAGGTCGAAGCCGCCCAGGTCTACGTCGCCCTCGAGCGCGTCGGCCCGCACCCCGACGCCCTGGGCGGCCCGCACCTCGAGCTGGCCCATCACCGAGACGAGCGTCACCTCCACGCCGCCGCGCCGCAGCACGTCGGCCGGCCCGACGGCCTCCACGGGCTCGAAGCCCTCGCCCAGCATGATCGCCGCTGTCTTCATCGCTCTTCCTTTCGTCGCCTTGGCACGATCGGCCCCCATGATACCGCGCCGCCTTGCGCCCGCCGGCTGCCATGGCGTCGCCGGCACCGATCCGTACCTTGGAATTCCGGGGCGCTACTGCAAATTCGCTCGGTTCTGCACCCTCGGATGCGGCGCGTACGCCGCATCCGAGGCTCCTCGTCGCGAGCGACCTGGGCTTTCGTCGGCAAGAGTGCGCGAGCCGGCCCGGGATCCCGCAAAGAGGGGTGCAAAACCGCTCGAATTTGCAACCGAACGCTTGATATCCGAGGATGCTCGCGTCGAACACGGCACCCGCGTTCGACGCGGCGCCCTTTTTCGCCAGAAATCAGACTTGTGAACCCGCGCCGCGGCCTCAGGCGCGCCCGCCAGAAGTTAGCCGTGACTTTTTGCAGGGGCAACGCGACGCGGAACATGACGGCGGCGGGCCATCCGCGAAAAACGGGTTCACAAGTCCGATTTTTGGCGGAAATCCCCCGCCGCGCCGCTAGAGCTGGTCGGTGTCCAGCACGATGGTGAAGGGGCCGCGGTTGACCAGGGCCACGTCCATCATAGCGCCGAAGACGCCCGTGCCCACCTGCGCCACGTCTGCGCGCACGAGGCCGGTGAAGTACTCGTAGAGCCGCTCGGCGATGTCGGGCGGCGCGGCCTCGGTGAACGACGGCCGGTTGCCCTTGCGGCAGTTGGCGTACAGCGTGAACTGGCTCACCACCAGCACGCCGCCGCCGATGTCGGCCAGGCTGAGGTTGGTCTTGCCGTCGGCGTCGTCGAACACGCGCAGGCGCGACACCTTGCGCCAGAGGCGGTCGGCCTCGGCCTCGGTGTCGCCGTGCCCGACGCCCAGCAGGATGAGGAACCCGGGCCCGATCTCGCCGGTGACGCGCCCGTCGACGGTCACGCGCGCCTCGCTGACGCACTGGATGACGGCCCTCATCGCGCGTCCTTCGCGGGGCGGTGCGCGGCGACGAAGGCCTTGAGCTCGGCCTTGCGCTCGGGGCTGAGGCGCGCCTTGGGGATGCCGAGGACGGCGCCCTCGAGCGCCTGGAGCTGGTGGAGGCACACGCCGGGATCGACGGCCTGCATGCGCAGCCACGCCTCCTTGGCGCCGATCGCCACCAGCTGATCAGGCGCGTCGATGCCGACGGCGCGCAGCTGATCGGTGGCATGGGGACCGATGTTGGGAAGGTCGGTGAGAGCTGCCATGGGGGGATCCTTTTGCGAGGGGCCGGGATGGCGCCCATTGTCCCCCACCGGCGCCGCGAAGGCAAATGGGGCGCGCTCCTGCGCCCGCGCCCCCCCTATTTCGGCGCGGACGGGAAGGGCGAGGCGCGCGGCCCCGGCAGCGCCCGATACCCCCGACTCGAAAAACCCGAAACTCCCCCTTGACCCTCACGTAACGTGAGGGTCTATGCTTGTCCCCGGCAAGAGGAAAGGAGCCCCATGGCACAGACGACCCCGCGCGGCACCGCCGCCCCCGCATCCCGCGCCGCCGCCCGCCCCGCGGCCCCCGGCGACGCGCCCGCCTCCGCCGCCCCGGCGGGCGGCTACACGGCCGGGGCGCTGGCGGATCTGGCCGGCGTGACGGTACGCGCCCTGCACCACTACGAGGCCGAGGGCCTGCTGGCGCCGGCGCGGGACGCGAGCGGGTACCGCCGCTACGGCCCCGACCAGGTGGAGCGGCTGCAGCACATCCTGCTGTTCCGCGCCTGCGGGCTGGCGCTCGGCGACATCCGCCGCAGCCTGGACGACCCGGGCTTCGACCGCGCCGCGGCGCTCCGCGCCCGCCTTGCCACCCTGCGCGCGCAGCAAGAGCAACTGAACACCCTGATGGGCACGGTGGAGAAGACCATCGCCGCCCTGGAAGGAGAAACCATCATGACCGATCACGAGCGATTCGAGGGCCTGAAGCGCCAGGCCGTCGAGGACAACGAGAAGGCCTACGGCGCCGAGGCCCGCGAGCGCTGGGGCGACGCGGCCGTCGACGCCGCCAACGAGAGGACGCTCGCCCTGGACGAGGACGCCTGGAACGACCGCGAGGCCCTGGGCGAGGCGGTGCTCGACCAGCTGCGCGCCGCCTTCGCCGACGGCGCCGGCGACCCGGCCGGCCCCGAGGCCCGCGCCCTGGCCGAGATGCACGGCCGCTGGCTCGCCCTCCACTGGGGCGAGGGCGCCTACACGCGGGAGGCCCATGCGGCGCTCGCCGACGGCTACGTGGCCGACGCGCGCTTCACCCGCTACTACGACGACGCCGCGGGCCCCGGCGCCACCGCCTTCCTGCGCGACGCCATCGCCGCCTGGTGCGCCGCCTAGCCCCGCCCGCCTTGCCGGCCCCAAATCCTGACCGCGACCCTCAGCGCATCGCCCCGCGCGCATGATGGCCCCGTCACGCCATCATGCGGAAGGAGATGCCATGAAGCTGCAGGATTCCCAGTCGTGGAAGAACATCGAGACCGCCCTCAACGCCGAGGCCCTGGCCTACGTCGAGTACGTGTTCTACGGCCAGCAGGCCAAGAAGGACGGCTACGTCCAGATATCCAACCTCTTCCAGGAGACCGCCGACAACGAGCTGCACCACGCGAAGCTCCTGTTCAAGAAGCTGCACGACGGCGGCACCCCGCCCACGCCCGAGTGCCTCAAGCTGGCGCACGACTCCGAGCACTACGAGTGGGACGTCCAGTACAAGGAGTTCGCGAAGGTGGCGCGCGACGAGGGCTTCGCCGAGCTCGGCGACTTCTTCGACGGCCTGGCCGCCATCGAGAAGAGCCACCAGGAGCGCTTCGACGTGCTGGCCGAGCGCATCGCCAACGACGAGGTGTTCAAGCGCGAGCAGGTGCAGGTGTGGTACTGCACCGTCTGCGGCCACCTGCACATCGGCACCGAGGCTCCCGAGGAGTGCCCCGTCTGCGCCCACCCGCAGGCCTACTTCCAGATCCGCGCCACCAACTACTAGGCGCCGGGCGGGCCGCCCCACGCAAAGCCATGCCGCCGGGGGCGGGGCCACGTCGCCCCGCCCCCTCTTTGCGCCCCCATCCCCACGTCCCCGCACCGCCCGCGTTTCCGCGCTTGTCCCACTCGCCCCACCCCGCGCTGGGCGCGGGCTCGCGTTCGCGTGTCTCGCGCACCCCGTGTGCGCTTGGGGCGATAGCCGGCGCGCGGGAACGCGCATGGCGGCGCGGGCCGGGCCCGGGCGGCGGTGGTGTAAGATAGGCGGCTGTACGCTTATCACCGACGGACGGGGCGAAGATGGAAAAGGGAAGAGTTCGGGCGCTGCTGCCCATCGGCGTGTTCCTGGTGCTGTACCTGGGGCTTGGCATTCTGTTCGAGTACGGCATGGGCATCCCCATGGGGTTCTACAACATCCCCATCGTGGTGATCTTCCTCATCGCGCTTCTGGTGGCGTGCTTCCAGAACCGCGCGCTGCCCTTCGACGACAAGCTCGCCATCATGGGCCGCGGCATCGGTGACAAGACCATCGTCACCATGATCCTCATCTTCATGGCCGCCGGCGTGTTCGTCGGCACGGTCGGCCGCGACTCGGCCGAGTCGGTCGCCTACCTCATGCTCTCCATCATCCCGGCCGAGTACTCGGTGGCGGTGCTGTTCGTGGTGAGCTGCTTCGTGTCACTGTCCATGGGCACGTCGGTGGGCACCATCACGCTCATCACCCCCATCGCCGTGGCCGTGTCGGCCGCGTCGGGCTTCAGCCTGCCTCTGTGCGTGGCGTCGGTCATGGGCGGCGCGATGTTCGGCGACAACCTGTCGTTCATATCCGACACCACCATCGCCGCCTGCCAGGGCCAGGGCTGCCAGATGAAGGACAAGTTCCGCGAGAACTTCAAGATAGCCCTGCCGGCCGCCCTCGTGACGCTCGTCATCATCCTGGCGCTGTCGCTCAACACCGACCTGGCCGGCACCGTGACCCACGACTACGAGCTGGTCGAGCTCATCCCCTACCTCATCGTGCTGGTGGGCGGCATCATCGGCATCAACGTGTTCATCGTGCTTCTGCTGGGCATCGTGTCGGGCTCGATCATCGTGGTGGCCACCGGCGTCACGGCGCCCACCGACCTTTTGGGCAACATGGGCACCGGCGCCGCGGGCATGTTCGAGACCACCATGGTGGCCGTGCTGGTGAGCGCCATCTGCGCGCTCATCCGCGAGTACGGCGGCTTCACCGCGCTGCTCAACGGCATCAAGCGCCTGTTCAAGGGGCGTAAGGGCGGCCAGCTGGGCATGGGGCTGCTCGTGGGCGCCATGGATATCGCCACGGCCAACAACACCGTGGCCATCGTCATGGCCAACCCCATCGCCCGCGACATGGCCGAGACCTACGGCATCTCGCGGCGCAAGACGGCGTCGATCCTCGACACGTTCTCCTGCGTCTTCCAGGGCGTCATCCCCTACGGCGCCCAGATGCTCGTGGCCATCAGCGCCTGCACCGAGCTCGGCTTCGCGGTGACGGCGTTCCAGATCATCCCGTTCCTGTTCTACCCGTTCCTGCTGCTGGTCAGCTCGCTCGTGTTCATCTTCCTGATCCCCGAGCGCCGCGGAGGGGACGGGGAAGAGGGGAAGCCGGCCGCCGGCGACCCCGCGACGGCCGCGTAGCGGCGGGACCTTACCACTCCTCAAGCGGGAAGCAGCGGCGCAGGGCGATGGATTCGGGCGTGACCTCGAAGTCGGCCTGCCACAGCTCCACGCCGGCGGCGCGGCAGGCGTCGACGGTGGCCAGCACCTCGTCGTAGGTGGTGCCGTGGTAGAAGCGGAAGCCGTCGTTGCGGTAGTACAGGCAGTAGAGGATGACGGCGCGCTCGTGGTCGGAGAGCGACGCGGCCAGCTCGCGCAGGTGGCGCAGCGAGCGCTCGGTGGACGAGAAGGGCGCCTCGGGCAGGCGCGGCACGTAGTCGGGCACGGCGGTCTGGATCTGCACGAGCGGCGTCTTGACCTCCAGGTACAGGCGGTCGTCCACGAGGAAGTCGAGGCGCGACGACCCGAGCGGCACCTCGCGGCGCACCTCGCGCGGGCGCCCGGCGATGGGCTCGAGGGCGCCGGCGCGCAGGAAGTGCTCGACGTAGCGGTTGGACGCGTTCTGGTTGATGCCGATCCAGCGCTTGGCGGGCGCGGCGGGCTCGTCGAGGGAGAACGCCTCCACGGTGAGCGGCAGCTTGCGCTTGGGGTTGTGGCTGTCGGAGACGAGGCACGGGCGCCCCGCCAGGTCGAGCCCGCCGATGCGCGACACCGCCGGGCAGTGGCACCGCACGACGCGGGCGCCGGGCGCGGCGGCGCCGGGCGCGCCAGGCGCAAGGTCGCCGGGCGGCGGCGAGCCGGGGGTGCCCGCTGCGTCCTCCCCCGTCAGCGCCGCGTTCCGCGCGTCCTCCGCGCCCTCCCCCGTCAGCGCCGCGTTCCGCGCGTCCTCCGCGCCCTCCTCCGCCAGCGCCACGTCCATGATGAAGCGGTTGGGGCGCGCGAGGATGACCCCCTCGCGCAGGGGCTCGGGAAACATCAGCGGCGCGGCGGCCGGATCATGGGAATCACGGGCATCCATGGGCCCATGGTACGCCTGCGCCAGCCGGAAGAGGAAACGGGCGCGTTACGGGCCGCCGCAAGTTGAAAACAAAGACGGAGCGCCAGGGGCCTCAGGCCGGGGAGCGCCCTAGGGTAGGAGGACGGCTCGGCACCGGCCCGCGCCGCCAGCCGCCCGTCCGGGGGCGCTCCCCGCATCCGGCGCCGCGGCGCCACAACCGCAAACGTAAGGAGATCTGCCATGGTAGAGGAATTGGACAAGCTCGCATTCCAGCAGAAGGTCATCGACGGCGGCGGCAGAACGCTCGTGGAGTTCTTCGCCACCTGGTGCCCGCACTGCCAGGCCGAGGCGCCCGTCGTCGACGAGGTAGCCGCCGAGCTCGAGGGCGTCGTCCCGGTGTACCGCGTCGACATCGACCGGTCGCCCGAGGTGGCCGACCGCTTCGCCCCCGACGGCGTGCCCACCTTCGCGCTGTTCGACGGCGGCCAGCTGGTCGAGCGCAAGGTCGGAGAGCAGCCCAAGGAAGAGCTGCTGCGGATGGCCTCCTAACCGGCACGAAGGATCGGGGCGCCTGCGGAGCTGGGCCCGCGAGCGCCGGAACCGAGCCATCCGACCCCCTCGCGCAGAATCCGCGCGCAAAATGGCCAGAAACGACGGTTTGACGACAGCCGACGGCCCGATTCGCGGAAAATACCGGCTATGGCACCGCACACTGGAGAGACCCGAGAAGCGCGACCTGGGGTTTTAGCACCGCATGGCCCGCCAGGGCGCGCTCGCGCGTCGTCAAACCGTCGTTTCTGGCCATTTTGCCGACGCGCGCGACCGCTTCCCTATAATTGAAGCCCACCCGCCCGCGCCTGCCCGAGGAGCCGCCATGACCGCCATCGCCGAAGAGCCCGCCTACGAGCTGCCCGAGGACGCCCCCGCGCCCGACGCCGGAGCCGGCGCCCATGCGCCCGACGACCCCTTCGCGCCCGGGTCGCTCGGCTGGCTGCTGCCCTGGGCCGAGACGGGCGAGGGCGACGTGCTCGACCCCTCCGAGGCGCTCGAGGTGTTCCTCGGCTGGGTGGAGTCGCGCGGCATGGAGCTGTGGCCCCACCAGGAGGACGCCCTCATGGACCTGGCCGTCGGCGACTCGGTGATCCTGGGCACGCCCACCGGCTCGGGCAAGTCGATGGTGGCGCTCGGCCTGTGCTTCATGGCCGTCGCCACGGGCCGCACCGCCTACTACACCGCGCCCATCAAGGCGCTCGTCAACGAGAAGTTCTTCGCCATGGTCGACATCCTCGGCCGCGAGAACGTCGGCATGATCACCGGCGACACCACCATCAACACCGACGCGCCCGTCATCTGCTGCACGGCGGAGATCCTGGCGAACCAGGCCCTGCGCGAGGGCGAGGCGTCGAAGGTGGGCTGCGTCGCCATGGACGAGTTCCACTTCTACGCCGACCCCGACCGCGGCTGGGCGTGGCAGGTGCCGCTTCTCACGCTCCCCCGCGCGCAGTTCCTGCTGATGAGCGCCACGCTCGGCGACGTCAGCTCCATCGCCGCCGACCTCGAGGAGCGCACGGGCCGCCCCGTCGACGTCATCGCCGACGCGCCGCGCCCGGTGCCGCTCGCCTACGAGTACTCTCTCGAGCCGCTCGAGGCCACGGTCGAGCTGGCCCTGCGCAAGGGCGAGGCGCCGCTGTACCTGGTGCACTTCTCGCAGGACGCCGCGCTGGCGTCGGCCCAGTCGCTTGCCAGCTACGGCGTGGCCACCAGAGAGCAGCGCGAGGCCGTGAAGCAGGCGATGAGGGGCACGCGCTTCACCACCGCCTTCGGCAAGATCCTCCAGCGGCTGCTCTCCGCCGGCGTGGGCGTGCACCACGCGGGGATGCTGCCGCGCTACCGCCTGCTGGTGGAGAAGCTGGCCCAGCAGGGGCTCTTGCCCGTCATCTGCGGCACTGACACGCTCGGCGTGGGCATCAACGTGCCCATCCACACCGTGGTGCTCACCCAGCTGACCAAGTTCGACGGCCACCACATGCGCCGGCTGCGCGCCCGCGAGTTCCATCAGATAGCCGGCCGCGCCGGGCGATCCGGCTTCGATACCGAGGGCCTGGTCATCGCGCTGGCCCCCGAGCACGAGATCGAGAACCACCGCGCCCAGGTCAAGGCCGCGGGCGACCCCAAGAAGCTGCGCAAGATCAAGAAGAAGCAGCCGCCCGAGGGCTTCGTGAGCTGGGACGAGAAGACGTTCACCCACCTGGTGGAGAAGGCGCCGGAGAAGCTGACCCCGCGCATGCGCATCACGCATTCCATGGTGCTGGCCGTCGTCGCGCGCGGCGGGGACGCGCGGGCGGCCGTGCGCCAGCTCATCGCCGACTCGGCCCAGGAGCCGCAGGAGAAGGCGGCGCTCGCGGCCCGCGCCGACGAGATATTCGCCACGCTCATCGAGGCGGGCGTGGTGGAGCGGCGCGCGGGCGCGGGGCCGGATGGCGCCGACGAGTACCTGCTCACCGTCGACCTTCCCGAAGACTTCACGCTCGACCAGCCGCTGTCCCCCTTCCTGCTGGCGTCCCTCGACCTGCTCGACCGGGACGACCCCGCCTACGCGCTGGACGTGATATCGATCGTCGAGGCCACGCTGGAGAACCCGCGCCAGGTGCTGCGCGCCCAGGAGCGCAAGGCGAAGGACGCCGCCATGGCCGAGATGAAGGCCGACGGCGTGGAATACGAGGAGCGCCTGGAGCGGCTAGCCGACGTCACCTACCCCCGCCCGCTCGAGGACCTGCTTGACCATGCCTTCGGGCTGTACTGCCAGGCGGTGCCATGGGCACGCGACTACGAGCTCGAGCCCAAGAGCGTGCTGCGCGACATGGTGGAGACGGTGAGCGACTTCAAGACCTACGTGGGCCGCTACGGCATCGCGAAGTCGGAGGGGACGCTTCTGCGCTACCTCTCCGACGCCTACCGGGTGCTCGACCGCACCATTCCGCCCGCCGCCCGCGACGAGCGGCTCCAGGACGTGGTGGCGTGGCTCGGGTTCCTGGTGCGCACGACCGACTCGAGCCTGGTGGACGAGTGGGCGGCCGCGGGCGAGCTGCCCGACGCGGCGCCTCCGGCGGCGGACGGCGCCGTGGTGTCCGACCGCCGCGGCCTGCGCGTGCTCGTGCGCAACGCGCTGTTCGCCCGCGTGCGCCTGGCCTCCCAGGGCCGCGCCGCCGAGCTCGGCCGGCTGGACGGGGAATGGGGCTTCGGCGAGCGCCGCTGGCAGGACGCGCTCGACGCCTACTTCGAGGCGCACGAGAGCATCGGCATCGACGCCGACGCGCGCTCGGCCGCCTACCTGGAGATCGACGAGGCGCCCGAGCGCGCCGAGCACGCCTGGCGGGTGCGCCAGGTCTTCGCCGACGAGGCCGGCGACCACGACTTCCAGATCACCGCGACGGTCGACCTCGACGCCACCCAGGAATCCGGCGAGGCCGTCTTCCGCGACTACCGGGCCGGCTTCATCGAGGACCTGCTGCCCTAGCGCCCCGCCCGCGGCCACGCGGGCACGGGCACGCGGCGGACGCGCTACTCCCCCACGAGCCACTCCCCCACCTCCTGGACGCGGATGCCCGTGGGGGTGCCCCTCCCACCCTAGGCCGGGTCGCCCAGGTCCACGTCGTGGTGCAGGACGCGGGTGGTGACCAGGTAGTAGATCACGCCGAGGACGATCCAGATGATGCCCACGATGTGTGCGACGTTGCTCAGCGACGCCAGCACGGCCAGGGTCACCGCCATGCCCAGGACCGGGCACACGAGCAGCCGCCACGGGTTGGAGTGGTCCTTCTGCCTCACCCAGTAGTACCAGATGACGGTGAAGTTGAGGATGAGGTAGGTGGACAGCGCGCCGAAGTTGCTCACCTTGGCCACCTCGTCCATCCCCAGGTACAGCAGGGCCGGCAGGATGGCCAGCGACAGGCACGACACGAACAGGGTGGCCACCACGGGCACGCCCGTCTTCTCGTCCATCTTCCCCAGCACGCGCGGCAGCGACCCGCCGCGGCCCATGACGTAGATGACGCGCACGATGGACACCTCGAACACCATGCCGGTGAACACGCCCTGGGCCAGCGCCACGGCCACGGCGCACACGATGCCGAGCCAGGGCCCGGCCACCATCTGGGCCACCAGGTAGAAGCCGTTGTCCTCGTTGCCGGCGAACACCTTGCCCGACGGGTCGACCCAGGTGGCCACGAGACAGGTCAACACGAACATGGCGCCCAGCAGAAGGATCATGATCATCATGGCGCGCGACGGGCCGGTCTTGCCGTCCTTGGCCTCCTGGGTGAGCGTGGCCACGCAGCCGAAGCCCACGTAGGAGAACGCGGCTAGCGACACGGCGCCCATGGTGTCGCCGAAGTTGAACGCGGAGGGGTTGAAGAAGGCGGTGGCCGAGAATCCCGAGGTGGCGGGATGTCCGATGATGTAGGCGATGCCGAGCACCAGGAACAGCCCCAGCACCAGAAGCTCGCCCACCAGCGCCACGCGGTTGACGGCGATGGTCGTCTTCATGCCGCGCAGGGCCACGAAGGCGGTAAAGGCCATGAACATCAGGCACCAGCCCCACACGGGCACCGCCGGCACGTACTGGTTGAGGGCCAGGCCCGCCATGATGTAGCACAGCGTCGGCCCCACCAGGTACTGCAGCAGCATGAGCCAGCCGGCCACGAAGCCCACCAGCTTGCCGATGCCCTTGGTGGCGTAGGTGTAGATGGACCCCGACGACGGGAAGCGGTTGATCATCACGCCGAAGGACAGCACGGTGAACAGCATAGCGCCCAGCGCGATGAGGTAGGTGAGCGCCGGCATGCCGTGGGAGGCGTTGAAGACGCTCGCGTAGATGCTGAACGGCGCGATGGGCACCATGGAGATGAGGCCGTAGATGACCAGGTCGAAGACGGAGAGCGTGCGCTTGAAGCCGCCGTTGGCGGCGCCGGTGGGCGGCGCGGCGGCCAGGTTGTCGTCGACGGGCGCCGCGGCCTCCATGGCGCCGGGGGACGCGACGGGCGCAGGCGTCGCGGAGGCCGCCGGGACAGACGGCGCGGGGGCGCTGGCGGCTGAGGGTGCGGCGGGGTGCTTCTTCATGGTTCCTCCCAACGGGTGCTCGCGTAGGCGTGGGCGTGCGTGTCGCCCACGGCTCCACGATGCCACGCCGACGCCCCCGCGCCGACCCGGGCGCCCAACCGTAACGCCCCGAGGAAAAAGCAGTTCCCGCCCCGTTACCGACCGCCGCCCCCGCTACCCCAGGTACGCGCCCGTCTGGCGGCTCCACAGGCCCGCGTACTCGCCGTTGCGCTCCACCAGCTCGGCGTGGGGGCCGTCCTCCACGATGCGCCCGTGGTCGAGCACGACGATGCGGTCGAGGCTCGCCACGGTGGACAGCCGGTGCGCCACCACGATGGAGGTGCGCCCTGCCATGAGGCGCCCGAGCGCCTCCTGCACGGCGGCCTCGCTCTCGGAGTCAAGCGCGCTCGTCGCCTCGTCGAGCACCAGGATGGGCGCGTCGGCCAGCATCGCCCGGGCGATGGCGATGCGCTGGCGCTGGCCGCCCGAGAGCTTCACGCCGCGCTCGCCGGTGACGGTGGCGAAGCCCTGGGGCAGCGCCTCGATGAACTCGAGCGCGTTGGCCTGCCGCGCCGCCTCGCGGATCTCGCCCTCGGTGGCGTCGGGCCGCCCGTAGGCGATGTTCTCGGCGATGGTGCGGTGGAACAGCAGCGCCTCCTGCGGCACGTAGGCGATCTGGCGGCGCAGCGACTGCTGGGTGATGTCGGCCACGTTCTGCCCGTCCACCAGTATCTCGCCCTCCTGGATGTCGGCCAGGCGCAGCAGGAGCTTGGTGAGCGTGGTCTTGCCCGCGCCGCTCATCCCCACCAGGCCCACGCGCTGGCCCGCGGGGATGCGCAGGTTGAAGTCGTCGAACACCTGGGTGCGGGCCCCGCCGTCGGAATACCAGAAGCTCAGGCCCTTGAACTCGATGTCGCCGCACTCCACCACGAGCGGGCGGGCGCCCGGCGCGTCGGCCACCAGCCGCGGCTCGTCGAGCACGGCCGTCATGCCGCTCGCCTCGCCGAAGGCCTGGTTGAAGCGCTGGAGCCCCTGGTTGATGAAGTTGAACTGGTTCGTCACCGTGTAGGTGTAGGTGAACATGATGACCACGGTGCCCGGCGTTATCCCGAACCATGCGTTGCCGCCGGCGATGAACACGGTGACCACGCTCATGATGACCAGCGTGATGGCCGCCGTGATGATGCCGCGGGCCAGCGAGGCGCGCATGCGCTGGGAGTCGCGGGCGACCACCTCGCGGTTGGCGCGGTCGAACAGCCCCCGCTCGTAGTCCTCGCGCCCGTAGGTCTTCACCGCCAGGATGTTGGTCACCGCGTCGGACAGCTCGCCGGAGAGCTGGTTCTGCGCGCCGGCCGCCTTCTCGTTGAGGTGCAGGATGCGCTTGTACATCACGTACGAGATGACGCCGTACACGGCCAAGAGCGCCATGAGCACCGCCGTGTAGAGCGGCACCACGGGCGCCAGCAGCGCGCAGGTGAACACGACCGAGCAGATGACCGGCAGAAACGGGAACGTGAGGTTGTTGATCATCTGCGTGTAGCCGTTGATGAACTTGGTCGTCTGGCTGACGAGCGTGCCGCCGAAGCGATTGGAGTGGAACGTCATCGACTGGTTCGACAGCGCGTCGAAGGCCATGGTGGCAAGGTCGTAGTTGACGGCTATCTGGAGCTTCCAGAACGCGTAGTCCTGGAGCTTGGAGCACGCCAGGCCCCCGGCGTTGATGGCGATGAGGGCCGCGATGGAGGGCCCGAAGGCGGCCAGCACCTCGTCGGCGGCCACGGGCTCGGCGCTCACGCGGTCGACGATGAGGCTCATCACGTAGGGATTGCCGTAGGACAGAAGCCCACAGAAGCCCACCGTCGTGGCGATGAGCAGCACGAACAGCCCCAGGTGGCGGCGGGTCGCCTGCCAGTAGTAGTGGATGGTGCGCCGCGTGAGCGACGGGCGGCGGCCGGCCGCGCCGGCCCCGGCGGCCCCGGATGCCACGGCGCTCACGCCCCCGCCTCGGCCAGGAGCGGCGTGAGCGCGCCCTCGGCCAGGATGGTCAGCCGGCGCGTGGCGCGCGACACCGTGGTGTAGAGGCGGCGGCGCCCCAGGTCGTCGGCGGGGAAGGCGCGCTCGGACGCATCCGGCACGATGACGGCGTCGAACTCGAGCCCCTTGGCGTAGCGCAGCGGCACCATCACCACGCCCGCGTCCGGCAGCCCCTCGCGGCCGTCCACGACGGGCGGCGCGTCGTCGCCCAGGACGCGCGCCAGGCGCTTGGCCTCGCTCTTCCACGGCACCACCACGGCGGTGAGCCCGCCGGCGTCCCGCGCGTCGGCGATGACGCGGGCGAGCGCGGCGATATGGGCGTCCCCGTCGGCACACACCTCCACCACCGGCGCCACGTCGTCGCGCAGCACCGAGGACACCTCGCCGCGCACCTCGGGCGGCAGCAGCCCCGCGAACAGCGCGGTGATGGCCGGAGACGACCGGTAGCTCGTCATGAGGCGGCACTCGTCCACGCTGCCGCAGGCGCGCTCGAACACGGCGCGCACCTCGTCCAGGCCGGCCGTCCCCTCGGTGATGGCCTGGTTCGGGTCGCCGAGCAGAAGGAAGCGGGCGCGGCGGAAGTAGCGTGCCATCACCGCCAGCTGGCCGGCGGAGTAGTCCTGCACCTCGTCCACGAAGACGTAGCGCGCGCCCGGCTCGGAAAGGCCGGTCACCGCCATCTTGAGGTAGGCCCACGGGACGGAGGCCAGCCCGGCCTCGCCCAAAAGGCGCAGGGCCAGGTGGTCGACGTCGAGCCACTCGTCGCGCTCGACCACGTCGAAGGCGCCGGCGTGGCGGTCGCGCAGGTAGCGCAAGGCCAGCGCGCGCTCCTCGGCCTCGTCGACGGGATCGACCGTCTCGCCGAACAGCCGCAGCTGCTCCTCGATGGGCAGCGCCGCCACCTCCGCCTGCACGCCGTCGGTCGCGGCCATCTGGGCGAGCCGCGCCTCCAGGCGACGGCCCAGCTCCTCGCGCATGAGGCTCACGCGGTGCGGGCCGGCAGGCGCGGTGCGGAACTTCTGGCACGCCTTCCACGCCGCGTCGGCGCCCAGGAGCACGACGCCCCCGCACGCCACGGGCAGAAAGTCGCGCGGCTCGAACTCCATCCCCGCCACGGCCGCGTCGATGCGCGCCAGGTCGTCCAGCGTGGCCGCGCCGTCGCCCACGCCGCGTCCCTCAGGCAGCAGCGGCGCCAGGAACTCGTCCCAGGTGAGGGTGTGGGGATTGCGCTCGCCCAGGTCGGGCAGGACGCCGGATATGTAGCTGCGGAACAACGGGTTGGGCGTCAGCAGGTAGACGTCCTCGGGCCGCAGGGTGTCGCGGTTGCGGTAGAAGAGGTAGGCGATGCGCTGGAGCAGCACCGAGGTCTTGCCCGAGCCGGCGATGCCGGTCACCAGCAGCGCCGGCACGTCCTCGTGGCGGATGACGACGTTCTGCTCCTTCTGGATGGTGGCCGTGATGGCCTGCATCTGGGCCGAGCGCTGGCGCGCGAGCGACGCCAGCAGAAGCGAGTCCTGGATGGCCACGTCGCTGTCGAAGTAGCCGTTGAGCCGGTCGGCCTCGATGTCGAACTGGCGGCGCAGCAGAAGGTCGACCTTGATCGTGCGCCCGTCGGCCTCGTACGAGGTGGGGCCCAGGTCCTGGTTGTAGTACACCTCGGCCACCGGGCTGCGCCAGTCCACCACCATGCGGCGGTAGCTCTCGTCCGAGATGCCGGCGGTGCCCAGGTACAGGTCCTTGGGCGCGTCGCCCGCGCGGAACCGCAGCGACACCTTGGCGAAGTAGGGCTGGCGCAGAAGCGTCTCGACGGCGGCCAGGCGCTCGGCCTGCACGCCGTGGGACAGGTTGTAGCCGTCGATGATGCGGTTCAGGGCCATGAAGTCGGCGTGGGTCTCCATGGCGTCGTCCCAGGTGGCGTAGTTGGTCGCCAGCTCCTCGGCCATCGACTCCTTGTCGGCCGCGGCATCAGCCGCGAGCTCGGCCATGGCCCGGGCCGCCGCGCGGCCCAGCTCCAGCAGCTTGGCGTAGGTGGCGGAGAGGTGCTCCTGCTCGGCGGCGAACACGGGGTCGGCCGCACGCTCGGCTGCCTCGGCCGCACGCTCGGCCGCCTGGGCGTCGCGGGCCGCGGCGTCAGCGGCGGCCACGGCGTCGGCCGGCGCGCGCCCCTCGCTGGCGTCGGCCATCCCTACACCAGCTCGCCGTTGCAGTGGTCCACCATGTGCTGGACGAGCTGGGCCTGCCAGCCCTCCATCTTCTTCTTGCGGGACATGAGCTCGCCGTTGAGCAACACGTCGTAGGACACGCGGATCCACTTGTAGCGGGTGACGCCCGCGGCCTCCTCGCGCGACAGGCACGCCTCCACGGCCGGGAACGGCTTGAGCGCCTGGGTGATCTGCGGGTTGTACATCACCACCGGGCGGTCCTTGTCGTTGAGGTAGGCGATGATGGCCTTGGTCACGCCGATCTGGTTGGCGGCCAGCGCCGCCGCCTCCTCGTTGGCCAGAAGCGTGTCGACCAGGTCCTGGGCCACCTCGGCGTCAGCCGCGGTGGCCGGCTCGCAGGGCTGCGAGAGCACGGCCTCGTCGGTGATGATGTCCTTGATCATGGGAATGCCTCCGCTCGCTATCGAAAAACGCACCGAAGCATTCTACCGCAAGCGCCTCCCCCAGGCGAACCCGCGCGCCGCCCTCCCCTACGCGAACCCGAACAGGGCGCAGAGCGCGGGGAGGAGCGTCGCAGTCAGGGCGGTCAGCACCACGGTGGGGATCCAGCCGACGCGGGCCATGTCGGCCATGGAGTAGTAGCCGGTGGAGTACGTGAGGATGGGCACGCAGTCGAGCGGCAGGACGTAGGCCAGCGATGCCTGCCAGGCCACCACCATGAGCATGCAGTACAGGCTGATGCCGAAGTCGCCGGCCAGCACGCCGAAGGGGTAGGCCAGGATGCCGGCCACCGCCGGGCCCACGGGCACCACGTTGTGCGTGACGGCGCCCACGGCCGACAGCGCCAGCAGCACGAGGAAGGGCGTCTTCCACCCGTCGGGCATGACGGCCATGATGGCGCCCACCATCCAGTCGCCGGCGCCCGTGGCCACCACGAAGTGGGCCACCGACAGGATGCACATGATCATCACGAGCACGCCCCAGTTCATGCGCGACACGAGCTCCTTGAACTCAAGCGTCGACCCGCCCGGCAGCGACAGCAGCACCACGGCCACGATGGCGATCATGGCGGTGTTGAGCGCCGGCACCCAGGAACTCGCGATCCAGGCCACCATGGCCGCGGCGATGATGCCCATGGTGGCCTTCTCCGGCCCCGCCAGGGGGCCGAGCGCCGCCGCCTCGGCGCGCGTGGCGTCGATGGAGGGCTGCCCGATGGCCTCGGGCCTGAACACGCCCACGATGACCGCCCAGGCCACCAGCAGCATGGCCAGGCAGAACGGCACGCCCAGCATCGACCACTCGATGAAGGTCATCTGCACGCCGAACAGCTCGGCGAACAGCCCCACGGTCACCACGTTGCAGCCGTTGCCCGTCATCACCGCCAGGCCGCCGGCGTAGGACGCCCAGGGGATGGCGATCATCATCGCCTTGCCCAGGGCCGAGCGCCCCCGCTCGGCGCCGCTGCGCTCCAGCAGGCGCTTGCCCACGGATATGAACACGCCGCAGGCCGCCACGTCGGACATGAAGAACGACAGGAACGCCGTGGCCGCCATGAAGCCCAGCAGCATCTTCGGCGAGCTCGTCCCCGACCAGGCCAGCACCCGCGCCGCGATGCGCGTGGGCACCGTGGTGGCGTCGAGCGCCACGGTGAAGGCGAACGTCCCCATCAGGAAGAACACCGTCGAGCCCATGGCGTTGGCGTAGGCCGCCTCGAACGAGCACACGCCCGTCACGGGCATCAGCACCAAGATGAGCAGAGCCGTCGCCGGCAGCGGCATCGACTCGGTCACCCACAGGAGGATGCCCGCCGCCAGGATGGCCAGCACCATGCGGCCCTCGAAGGCCAGCCCCGCCGTGGCGGGCGCCCACGCCGCCGCGGCCACGATGGCGGCGGCCAGCGCCATGAACAGGATGCTGCGCGGGCGCAGGCGCGCGGCGCCCGCCGCCACAGGTTGCAGGATTCTCTCGACCACGATCGCTCCCCTAGAATCGATCAGGCCCCGCAGGGCCGCGTGGACGCGCGGCGGGGCGCTCGTGGCGGGCACCCCGCCCGCCGCGAGCCCCCGGCGGGGCCGCCCCGCCGCGCACGGACTATCCTAGGCCGCCCCCACCAGCGGGCAGACGATGAGCAGGAAAGCGCTGAAGAACACCATCGTCGCCACGGTGATGGGCAGGCCGCCCTTCCACATCTCGTTGAACTTGTAGTACCCGCCGGCGTAGGACACCAGCAGCACCGAGTCGAGCGGCACGAGGAAGCACAGCGCGCACCACAGGGCGATCATGAGGATGGTGGCGGTGTAGTTGCCGGTCACCGCCCCCACCAGGCCCAGCACCGGCGCGGTCACGAGCGCCGCCAGGCCAGGCCCCGACGGGAAGAAGTTGTGGACGATGGCCAGCACCACGCTGATCACCATGAACAGCATGAAGAAGCTCATGCCGTTGGTCACGCCCAGAAGCAGGTTGACCATCCACGCCACCGAGCCGGCGGCCGACATGGCGGCCACGATGCCGTTGATGGAGGCCATCATCAGCAGGATGTCCCAGGGGCTGTCGGAGCGGTACTGGCGCATGGTGATCATGGACGTGCCGGGCAGGAACAGCAGGCCCAGCGCCACCAGGGCCACCAGCGTCGTGTTGAGCACGGGCACCCACGAGCTCGCGATCCAGCAGACGAGCGCCAGCAGCAGCACGCCGATGTTGAACTTCTCCTTGAAGTCCATGGGCGGCAGGGCCGACACCTCGCCGAGGAACCGCTCGACGGTCTCCTTGCTCAGCGGCTCGGGCTTGTAGATCTTCACCAGGATGATCCAGCTGGCGATGAGGCTCAGCACCACCGGCACCACCATGAAGGCGAACCAGCCGGCGAACGAGATGGTCACGCCGCAGGCGCTCTCGGCCAGGCCGAGCACCACCACGTTGATGGGCGTGCCGGAGGGCAGCAGGCACCCGCCGAACATGACGGCGAACGGGATGGCCAAGGCCAGGCAGCGGCCGAGGTTGGACTTGCCGGGCTCGGCGCCGGCGGCGCGCAGGAGCGTCTCGGCGAAGCCCATCATGATGGCGGTCAGCGCGATGTTGGACATGACCACTGAGATGACGCAGCAGATGATCATGAAGCCCAGGATCACCTTGTTGACGTCGCCCTTCACCAGGGCCACCATCTTGGCGATGAGGCGCTGGGGGAACGTGGACTGGGCGAGGAACGTCGTGAAGCCGAAGATGCCGACGAACATCCAGAGCGCGCCGGTGAACGTGGCGGCCCAGATGGCGTTGTACGACGCGATGCCGAGCGCCCCGCACGCCGCCACCATCACGAGCGACGTGATGGGCAGCGGCAGCGCCTCGGTGGCCCACATCACCACGGCGGCGACGAGCACCATGATGGCCGACTGCCCCTCGCGCGACAGATCCGGCGCCCACAGCGGGCCCACCTGCCCGATGAGGATCAGCACGATGGCCACGGCGATCCATATCCACTTGAACAGGACCTTGTTGTCCTTGGCTTGCTCAGCCATAGGGTATCCCCTTCCTTCGTTGCGTGCGGCAGGCCCCGCGTTCGCGGCCGCGCGGGCGCGCGGGCGCGGGGCCTTCCTCCTGACGGGGCCCGTCCCGGCGCCGTGGCGCGGGCGCGGGCCCTCCCCTCCTCGCGGCTAGGCGACGGCCTTGAGGAAGATGTCGCCGAGCACCACGTCGGCGTCGGTGGTGTCGGCGGCCAGGGCCACGTCCTCGTAGCCCGCCACCGACGCGCGCACCGTGTGGGGCGCGCTCGCCAGCTCCTTGAAGCGGAACTCGCCGAAGTCGTCGGTCTCGACGGCGGCCACCTCGTTGCCCGCGGCGTCCATCAGGCGCACCGTGGCGCCGATGACCACCTCGTTGGCCACGCGGTCGACCAGCACGCCGTACACCCAGCGGCGCGGGATGTGGCGGTAGTACACGTGCGGGTGGTTGTCGGCCAGCACGGGCATCGGCTCGGCGTCGTCGGGGATGTCGGCCTCGTCCACGTAGGTGAGCGCGCCGGTGGCGCACACGTCCACACAGCGGGGCGCCTCCCAGCCGTCGTCCATCAGGTGCGCGCAGCCGGTGCACTTCTGGGGGATCTCCAGCTCCTCGTTCCAGAAGATCACATGGGCCGGGCACGCGTCGACGATCTGGCGCTGGCCCTTGGACTTGAGCGGGTCGATGATGACCAGGCCGTCCTCGCGGCGGTACACCGCGCCGTCCTCCGCGGCCTCCATGCAGCTGGCGTGCTCGCAGTGGGCGCACAGCACAGGCGTGTACTGCACCTTCACCTCGGGGGTCTTGCCGCGGGTCTCCTGGTCCACCCGGCACCAGAACTGGCCGGTCAGGGGCTGCTCGGCCGCGATGGGCAGCCAGCTGTTGCCGCAGTGCTCGTCCTTGCAGGCCATCTGGCAGCCGTAGCAGCCGTTGCAGAGGCTCGCGTCGAAAAGGATTGCCTTCATGGTTAGTCCTCCTGCAGGTAGTCGTAGACGTTGGTGCCCGTCTCAACGGTGTAGTGCTCGGCCTGGAAGGCCTCGGGGTAGCGCTCCATGAGCGCGTCGATGTCGCACTTGCGCACGCCCACGAGGAACCCGCCGGTCACCTCGCCGGCCGCGTTCTTCGACGACGTGGCCGAGGGGGCGATGAGGTTGTTCGCGCCGCCGCGGTCGATGCCGCCCACGCCCGGGACGATGGGGTCGGTCTCGGCGCCGTGATCCTGCAGCACCGCGCCGGGGACGATGCGCTCGGTGACGTAGGCGCCGCCGAGCACCGTGCCGCGCTCGTTGAACACCTCGACGATGTCGCCGTCGACGATGCCCAGCCGCTCGGCGTCCACCGGGTTGAGCCACACCGGCTCGTAGGCGTAGCCGTCCTTGCCGATGACCTTGCAGGTCTCGATCTCGCGGGTCCACGGGCAGTCGTCGAAGTTGGCGTGGATGCGCCAGCGCGGGTGGTTGGACACGAGCAGGAACGGGTAGTCCTTGGCGCGCTCGCAGCTGCGGCGCTCGTGGTGCGTCTCGGACTCCTCGATCCACTTGGCCACGGGCTGGCGCTCCGGGTCGTCGGGGAAGAAGTTCGCCAGGCCGGTGGAGTAGAACTCGATCTTGCCCGTGGGGGTCTCCATGGGGTTGGCATCCGGGTCCTCGTAGAACTCGATCATGCCGGCGGGCTCTTCGTCCCAGCCCTCGCGGGTGGGCAGCATCTGGTAGCCGCGCTCGCGGATCATCTCGATGTCCTGCTCGTCCTCGGGCAGGCCGCAGCCCTGGTAGCCGACCTCCTGCCACTCCTCGACGGTCATGTCGCCGGACAGGTGGCTCGCGCAGTCCTCGTAGATGCCGCCGTACTTCTCCAGCTTCTTGGCCACCTCGAGCACGGCCTCGTAGTCGGACAGCGACTCATGCTGGCGGTCGCACGCATGGCGCTCCCAGATGATGGAGTTGAACTGGCCGGAGTAGGTGTCCACGCCGAAGTCGTCCAGCTCGAGGGTGGTGGAGATGGGCAGGATCATGTCGGCGAACAGGGTGTCGTTCTCCATCCAGGGGTGCTCCACCAGGAAGAACTCCAGGTTGGGGTTGGTCAGCGCGTCCTGGAACTCGTTGCCGCCGTTCCAGCAGGTGGACCAGCAGGGGCTGTCCGACCAGATCATCTTGATGCCGTGGTCGCCGTCCTGGGGGAACTGGAACTTCTTGAACTGGTCGGTGCGGTGATGGCGGCTCGTGGTGTGGCCGTACCACTCCACCTTCTCGCCCTCCTTCACGGTGATGCACTGGGGCACGAGCGTCTTGGGGATGAACGACGCCGGCAGCTCGCCGAGCACCGAGCCGTGGTAGCAGGCGCGCACCTCGGGCAGGAAGTGCCCCGGGGGCAGCGGGTTGAACGAGTCCATGCCGATGAGGGCCCACTCGATGAACTTCACCTGGTTGCGGCCCGGCTTGCCCACGGCCTGCATGGCCAGCAGGTACACCTCCAGGCGCGCCGGCTCGTGCGAGTAGCAGCTGCGGATGTAGGAGCCGCCGTTGCAGTGGCCGATGGACACGTTGTGCTTGGCCCAGTAGCGCGCGAGCGCCTTGATGCGGTAGGCCGGCACGCCGCACTTCTCCTCGGCCCACTCCGGGGTCTTGGGCACGCCGTCCTCATGGCCGAGCACGTAGTACTCGAACCAGTCGAAGCCGTCGGTGTGGGTGGCCACGTAGTCCTTGTCGTAGGTGCCCTCGGTCATCCACATATACGCGATGGCCAGCTGCATGGCGGCGTCGGTATTGGGCAGGATGGGGATCCACAGGTCCGAGTGCACGGCGTTGGCGTAGTTCACGTCGGGCGCGATGTGGATCTGCTTGACGCCGATCTCGGTGAACCAGAAGCACAGGCGGCTCGCCTGCTGGCCCGACCAGCCCCACGGCGTGGTCTCGGGGTCGCAGCCCCAGAACAGCACGGCGTCGGAGTTCTCGGAGATGTCCTTGAACAGGTTGTGCTGGTGGGTGTTCTGGCCCAGGGGCTCGTTGCCCCAGGCGTGCTTGGCGCCCCAGTACCAGCCCTCCCAGCTGTCAGGCTGGCGCGCCTGCATGGTGAGGCCGCCGGTCATGTCGAGCAGGTTGGCCATGGTGCCGTGGGGGCCGTGGATCGAGCCCGTCTCGCCGTGGCCGTCGCCCTGGCAGAAGATGGAGTTGCGGCCGTAGGTCTCGTCGATGCGGACGATCTCGCGGGCGATGATGTCGGTGGCCTCGTCCCAGCTGATGCGCTCGAACTTCGACTTGCCGCGGTTCTGCGGGTTGCGCTCGCCGTCCGGGCCCCAGTCCACGCGCTTGAGCGGGAAGGGGATGCGGTTGGGCGAGTAGGTGCGCGTCTTGTAGATGAAGGTGAAGGGCGAGTTCAGGGTCTTCATGCCCGGCTCGAACGTGTGGCCGCGCGCCTCGATGGTCCAGTAGTTCAGGTCTTCCTTGGTGTAGTGCTCGTCGAAGTGCACCGGGCGCATGCGCACCACGCGGCCGTCCATGGAATCGACAGCGGTCAGGTTGGCCCCGTTGCCGAAAGAGCACAGCGACATGTTCTTGTACACCGTCTTGTCGGATGTTTTCATGCTCCTCCTACTTTCGCTTGCCTCTCATCGCCCGGCCGCGCCGCGCCTTCGCGCCGGCGGCCCGGGCCGCGGATCCGACCCGGGACGCCCGCCTCGCGCGCAGCGGCCGCCCCGGCTCTCTGCCTCGATTATGGGAACCGCGGCGGCCGGCGAAAACAAACGCCCCGTTGCGCTGCCCCCCGTTTTCGTTGGGGCCGAGCGCGGCGATGCGGGAGGAGACGCGGGGCGGGCCGCCGGATCAGGGCGATCGCGTGAGGGGCCGCCGAATCAGGGCGGGGGCACGCAGGAAGGGGCGCGGGCAGGAAAAGGGGCGAAAACGCGCCCGGGCGCCCCAACGATTCGTGGGGGCGGCGCCAGGGGACGTTGCGGCGGGCGGGGTGCGGGCGGCCCGGCGGCCTTTCCGCGCGACGGGCCCGCGAGTACAATGGGGCTGCGCCGGATGCGGCGCCGAGGGGACGCGAGGCGCGAAGGGGGCTGCCCGTGAACATCGAGTACCTGCACTACTTCCTGGACGTGGCCAAGACCAAGTCCATCGCCCAGGCCGCCAAGCTCAACTTCATCTCGTCCCAGGGCATGAGCCGCGCCATGGGCGAGCTCGAGAAGGAGCTGGGCTGCCAGCTGTTCATCCGCTACTCCAACAAGCTCGCGCTCTCCCCCGCCGGCGAGGAGCTCACCGACGCGGCGGCGCGCGTCGTCGACGACTACAACGCGCTGCTCGACCTGGCCGCGGCCAAGGCGCAGCCCGACCACGCGCCCTGCGGGTCGCTCCTGCTCGACTGCCAGAACGTGGCCACGCTGGCGTTCTTCCCCCAGAAGGCCAAGGACTACCTGCTGGGCGCCCGCGAGATCATCTTCCGCGAGTCGCAGAACTCGCAGATCCGCCAGAGCCTGCTGGCCTCCTGCGCCGAGCGCGACGGCGACGCGCTGCCGGCCGTCGGGCTGTTCTGCTTCTTCAACCAGGAGAGGCATTCCGAGGACGAGGGCCTGGCCGCCCTCGAGGAGCACGGCTTTCGCTACCGGCCCTACCTGCGCACCTTCGACAAGGCGATGGTGTGCGCCGCCTCGCCGCTCGCGCAGAAGGACGTGCTGACGGACGCCGACATCGCCACGCGCCCCATCGTGGCCACCAACAGCCACCTCTACACCGTGCTCTCCAAGCGCTTCGGACGCGACGCCATCGCACTGTCGAGCGCCAACTTCGCCCTGCGCCGCCAGATGGTGGAGGCCGACTCGGCCGTGTCGTTCCTGCCGGCCATCGCCGAGCTGACCACGCCCGAGGACGGCGGCTACGTGCTGCGCCCCATGGAGCGCCCCTACGAGGTGGAGATCGGCTTCGCCGGCCGCGAGCGCGACCTGGAGGCGCCGGCCTTCCGCGCGCTGATCGACATCCTCGACGGCTTCTACGGCGCCCACCAGGACGCGGGCCTCTACACGCTCTGCGGGTAGCGCGCCGCGCCCAGACGCAGGAGGGGCGCCCCGCCGGGTCATCGGCGGGGCGCCCCCGAGGAGAGAGGACGGGCCTTCCGGGGAGCCTATGGGCGCGGCGCGCCCGGGGCCTTGGGAGCGCCGGGGGCCTTCGGGGCGCCCGGGGCCTTAGGAGCACCGGGGGCGCCGGGGGCCTTGGGGGCCGCGCCGGGGGCGCCGGCCGCGAAGCCGCACTCCTCGCAGGTGGTCGCGGTGATGGGGTTCTCGTGGCCGCACATGGGGCAGGCGATCTTGTCGGCGCTCACGGCTGCTGGTCTGAAGCACATGGGGGATCCTCCTCACGGGTCGGGATTCGATGGCCCCAGCTTAGGGCGCCGCGGCGGCGCGCGACAGCAGCGCGCCGTTGGAGCCTGCGCAACGAAAACTTGATGCTGCGACGTATTACCTGTTCAGCGGCTTGTTTTGGGCTTCTTCGGGGCGCCCGCGCAGGCGGCTCCGCGTTTCGTTGGGGCGGCGCCCGCTTTCGTTGGCGCCGCGCCGTCCCACCCGGGGCGCGCGGCGGCTACCATACGGGCCACAAGGCAAACCCCAGAAAGAAGGAGGGCATCATGCTCGGACCGCTCGGCGGAGACCGCCTCTGGAACCCCAAGGAGCTCGACAAGTGCAAGGCCGCTGCCCAGGAGCTGGCCGACGCCCAGGACAAGGGCGCCGACGAGGGCGGCATCATCTACGGCTACATGTACACCATGAACAACAGCAACTACGGCTACAAGGGCGACGACCTGGAGTTCAAGACCGCCGAGGAGATAGCCGCCTTCGACGCCAACGGCCAGGTAAAGCAGACCTACGTGGCCTACAAGCAGGCCTAAGCCCCACCCGCGAACCCCACGCGTAGGGGGAACGGCGTCGCATTCTTCCGGCGCGCCTCACCCCTACTCTCGGAAGCGCGCCGGGTGCATGCGTGCCGGGCGGGTCGTCGCGCGCACATGGGGGATCCGCGGTGGGCGGAAACGCCGGCCGAAACACACGGGGGCGCCCATCGGGCGCCCCCCTGCTGCTATTCCTCGGCGGCCTTGCGGCGGGCCCTTATGAGGATGACGGCCACCACGGCGGCCAGGACGGCGGCCGCGGCGAGGAACGGGGCGGCGGGCCAGGGGCGGGCGCCCTGCTCCCCCGCGTTGGCGCCAGCGACGTCGGACGGAAGCGCCGCCAGGGGCACCGGCGCGTCATCCAGGCTCTCCTCGCGCGGGGCGACCAGCGGGGTCTCGTTCTCGTCGATCACCTCGGTGCCCGCATCGGTGACGAGCGGCGCGGGCGTGGCCGGCGCCGCGCCCTGCGCGCCCGCGCCCGCGGCCGGGGCCGTCGGGGCGGCCGGCGTCGCGGCGGGATCCGCGGCCGGCGCCGCCTCGCCTTCCCGCTCCTGGCCGTCAGCCGTCGCAGCCTGCTCCTCGGCGACCGGGCCGGCATCCCCCGGATCGGCCGCGTCCCCCGCGCCGAAGGCGGGGGAGCCGAGCAGCGCCTGGGCCAGGGCCAGGGCGGCCACGACGGCCACCGCCTTCCTGGCCGGCGACCAGGCAGCCGCCTGCGCGCTCATGCTCGCTTCGTTGTGCTTGCCCATGGGCTTCACCATCCCCTGCTTCTTACTGCCTTCGCGGGGCGGCGGACGGACTGGATGGCCCCCTTGCCACGGAGCCCGCACTGCCCCCGCAGAGGCCGTCCGTGCCTCGCAGATGCTTCGGTGCTATCACGGAAGTAACGGCTTGGTTACGCTTTCCCGCAAATAGTTTGTAGCTGCCTCCAACTTATGATCCCCATCTCCGCCTTTGAGGTAACGACCTCGCGTCGACCCAGGTGGGGGGCGAACACGCCCGCACGAGCCCTGCCGGCGGCGCGGGGAGGGGCAGACGCGACGGCCGGCCGCATCCGCAGGCGCAATCGCATCGGGCGCAGCCGGGCCCGTCCCCGTCCCCTCCCGCCGAAATGGCAACCGCGCGCCGGCGCCCGGGGCCGCGCGCCGGCGCTTCGCCTATCATGGACCGATCATCCCCCGGCCCCGCGCCTACGCAGCCCGCGCCGGGACCGCCTCGGAAAGGAGCGCCCATGACCGCCGACTCCGCCCTCGACCTCGACGCCCTGCGCAGCCGCGTCGCCCGCGCCGTCGACGACGTGCGGGCCTCAGCCCCGCTCGCGCCCGCCATCACCAACGCCATCACCATGGACTTCGTGGCCAATGCCCAGCTGGCCGTCGGCGGGTCGGCCGCCATGGTGTACCTGCCCGAGGAGGCCGTCGCGCTCGCCCAGGCCGGCGGCGCGTTCTACGTGAACATGGGGGCGCTTCTGCCCACGCACCGCGAGAGCATCCCCGCCGCCGCCCGCGCCTGCCGCGACCTGGGGCGCCCCTGGGTGCTCGACCCGGTGGGCATCGGCATCGGCGGCCTGCGCGGCGCCGTGCTCGACGAGCTGGCGGCCTGCGGCCCCGCCATCGTCCGCGCCAACGCGTCGGAGGTCATCGCGCTCGCCCAGGCCTGGGGCGCGGCCGACGCCGTCGCCGGCACGGGACGGGTGCGCGGCGTGGACAGCGCCGACGCCGTCGATGACGCGGCCCGGGCCGCCGCGGCGCTCGCCCGCCGCACGGACGGCGCCGTCGCCGTGTCGGGCGAGGACGACCTGGTGACCGACGGCCGCGTGGCCGTGCGCGTGGCCGGGGGCAGCCCGCTCATGGCCCGCGTGACCGGCTTCGGCTGCTCGCTCGGCGGGGTGGCCGCCGTCTACGCCGCCGTGGCCGACCCGCTCACCGCCGCCGTGGCCGCCTCGGCCCACTACGCCGCGGCCGGCACCGCCGCCGAGGCGCGTGCCGCGGGGCCCGCCAGCTTCAAGGTCGCCTTCATCGACGCCCTGTTCAACCTGACGGCGGCCGAGATCGCCGCCAACCCCCTGACCATCGAGGAGGTCCGCTCATGAACACCCTGGTAGCCGTGGCCATCGCCCCCTTCGGCGTGGGCGACGAGCTGGCCGAGCACGTGGCCGAGGTCGTCCGCGTCATCCGCGCATCGGGCCTGCCCTGCCGCACCAATTCCATGTTCACCGAGATCGAGGGCGACTGGGATGAGGTGATGGACGTGGTCAAGCGCGCCACCTTCGTCCTGGCCGAGCAGGGCATCCGCACCGAGGTCATCCTCAAGGCCGACCTGCGCCCCGGTCACACGGGCACCATGGAATCCAAGGTGCGCAAGGTGGACGACATCCTGGGCTAGCGCCCAACGCCGGGGAAACGGCCCGCACCCGGCCCCCCTACAGTTGCGCCCCGCGCCGTCGCCGCGCCCGCGCCCGCGCCTACCCTTAAGGCTCGAAGGCCCAGCGGGAAGAGGCGAAGGCGAGGCGATGACGGCATGAAGACCGGCGAGAAGAGGGGCGGACGCCCCACGAGAAGGCCCCACGACGCGCGCTACGCCCAGAGGCGGCGGATCGGGGCGCTGCTCGGCGCCTGCGCGATGGCCCTCGCCCTGGCCGTGATGACCGCCCCGGACGCCCCCTCGTTCGCCGGGGCGGCCGAAGGTGGCGCCCCCGCCGCGTCCGCGCCTGCCGCAGGCGCCCGCGCATCGGCCACCGCATCCGCCTCCGAGACCCCCGCGCCCGGCCCGGCCGCCGCCCCCGCAGCCGCCGAGGACGCCGCCGACCGTCCCCCGGCGCTCGCCGTGCCCGAGGCCGTCCCCACCCCCGCCGCTCCCACGCCCGCCCCGCAGGCCCGCCCCGCCGCGACTGGCGACGCCGCCACGCCCGCCTCTGGCGCCGAGGAGCCCGACCCCGCCGCGCCCGAGGCCCCGGACGGTGCCGCCCCCGAGCCGGAGCCGGCGCCCGAGAGCTTCGTCACCATCCTCTACCGCACCTCCCCCGGCACGGCCGGCAACGTCCGCCCCGGCGAGGAGCTGGTGCGCGCCTCCGACGGCGCGGGGCTCGGCGGCAGCGTCGCCACGCCGCTCAAGGGCTACGTGTGCATCGGCTGGTACAACGGCGCTAACCAGGTGAGCGCCGACGCGGTGCTCACCCGCGACGAGGCCCTGGCGGGTGCCGACCGCAACGCCGACGGCACCCTGGCCGCCACCACCTTCATCGCCCGCTTCGCCCGCCCCTCCGCGTCCCTGCGGCTGACCGAGGAGCTGGTCTCCGCGCCCGCCAACGGCCGCTGCTTCACCGAGGGCGAGGCCGTCACCTTCCGCGCCACCGTCACCAACACGGGCAACGTGGACCTGGCGACCGTCACCTTCGCGGGCGACATCGCCTCGTTCGCCCCCGTGGGCCCGCTGGCCCCCGGCCAGACGCGGTCGTCCGAGTGGACCCACGTCGTCACGGCCGATGACGTGCAAAGAGACGCCCTGATGAGCACCGTGACCGCCCACGGGGAGGCGCCCGCCTACGGCCTGGCCGCCGACGCCGGCCCCGAGAGCGCCACCGCCCAGACCGGCGAGCTGCCCGCCGGCGACACTTACGTGCTCTACGGCGCCTACCCTGCCGAGGGCGGGCAGGTGAGCCGCAGCATCCTCATCGTCGAGTCGCGCACCGGCGCGGGCCTCGAGGCCGTCACGGCCGAGCCGGCCGCCGGCTACGTGTTCGAGGGCTGGTACGAGGACGACGAGCGCGTCTCCACCGAGGCCGAGCTCGGCGCCGAGACGGCGCTCGGGTTCCTGAACCACGGCCGCTCGTCCTTCTCCCCCACGCTGTTCCTGGCCCACTTCGTCAAGGAGGAGCCGAAGCCCGACGTGCCCGACACCCCCGGCGGCGGCGAGCCCGTCGACCCGGATGACCCGGACGACCCGAGCCAGCCGGACAACCCCGACGAGCCCGGCAACCCGGACGAGCCGGCCAACCCGGACGACCCCGGCCAGCCCGACGTGCCCGGCGGCGCCCCCGACGAGCCCGCCACGCCCGGCGCCCCCGACGCAGGCGCGCCCGACGCGGGCGGCGCCTCCGGCAACACGGCGCCCGCCGCGCCCGGCGCCCCCGATAACGCGAAGGCCGCCGGCACCCGCGCCCCCGACATCCCGCAGACCGGCGACAACGCCCCCGCCCTGGCCGCCCTCCTCCTCATAACCGCCGCCGCCAGCGCCGTCCTCCTCCGCAAGGCCCGCACCCACCTCGCCTAGCGCGCCGCGGCCTCGAAAACCTCATATTTAACCGAGCACCCCGCAGGCCCTCAAAACTTCGGATAGAACATCGCATACCTCGGGATAGGAGATACTTTCAGCATAGGCATATCGCCTGGCGTAGTTCTCCCAGGTTACTCGAAGGGCTTCACTGCGGCGTATTTCATCGATTGTCCCTTCCGCCCTGTCCAATGCCCCCGTGCTTCCCCTCCTTTCGCAAGTCGCCACCAGCGCCGGGCGAAGCCCTCGAGCATCGCAACCCCTCAGCTTCCACAGTTCATAGACGTCATAGAAGTCTCGCGGGCGAGTCGAAGCGATGCCCCTTGCCAGAATCGTCTCCAACTTCTCGGCAAGAACAGTCTCCATTGGATAGGCCATGATGCGAACGAACCCCTCGTCGAAAATGAGGGGGAAGTCATAGGACATAGCCGAGGGGGTTATTCTGTCTCCCGTTGTCACATCAACCGCCAGGGGAACATCCAGGGGCTCATATCGTGCTTGAAGCGAAACCCTAACGCCGGGATATTCATCCCCTTCCCTGATTCTCGCCACCTTGACAATCTCAAACGTCAAATCGTCATCCACTTCTGTCGAGCATATATCCTCAAACACGCGGGAAATGGTCTCCTCGGAGAGGCAGAAGCCCGTTGCGGTAGTGTCGAGATCCTTCGTCGTCCGCCTGTCGAGGCCGATGAGAGACCCGACTAGCACACCGCCTTTCACAATCAGGCAGTCTCCCCATGGAGAATGGGCCACCCTCACTATGAGCCTTTCGAGCATATAATCCTGAAGCATCGCCTGCGGAGAGACGCCCATCTCCCGAGCCTTTCGCTTGATGAGAGCCTTAAGCTGCATCGCGTTCTTTGTTCTCATAGCAAAACCTCCACATGCATCCGCACCCTTTTTTCCACGCCGAGCATTCGGGCATACTCAAGAAGCTTGGGAATGTTCCTTCCTTTTCGAAACAGGTAGCTCTTCATAGCAGGATTAAGTATCTGCACGTCAGGGAAAGCGCAGCCCCTGAACAGATCACACAGGGAACGCTCCACATCGTAGGCAATCACCTCGTTGCCATAGGGCGTCTTGAGACGCGTCTTCCCCAAATCGAGAAGCTCTCCGGCGACGGTTCTCGGAATCAGGTCTTCTGCAGACACTCCCGAGGTGTTATATCCTTGGGGAAACGTCATGGTCAGCCTCTCCGGCATGCGATCGGAGAGGTCGAGCAGATAGAGCGCCGTCTCGTGAGAGAACACGCCTCGGGAGAAGCGGTGCTGAGCGATGACGTACTCATCTTCCCATGTCTCAGGAAGGCAGTAGATACCGCGGCCAATCCGAAGGATCAGACCTTCGCTAACCGCCCTTGCGAGTTCGCGACGCTGAATCCCAGCCGCCGTCACATCGGCCGTCGTCACAAACCCCTTGTTTGATTCCGCTATATCTAGAATATCCTGCACGTTTCTCTTTTCTCTCGCATGAACTTATATGCTATAAATATTAATTTTTTTAGCATAGAAGTTCAAATTACGTCCTGTTGATCCTCCAAAACGTAATCCCGCATTTACGTTTTGCCTTCGAAAGCAGGAAACGGCGCCCCGCGGGGCACCGTTTCGTTTTTCCCATAGCATAGCTTCAGAAAGCAAGCGGGGCGCCGATCCAAGGGAAATTACATCCCCATACCAGCACCCTCGCCACAGATAATAATAGTTTCGTCACGCAGGCAAGTCAAAGCCCCCCCCTGCAGTAAGGCGTCGGCCCGGCACTACAACGCGCGCTGGCTCCCCACCTCCATCATGTTCCAGGACGGCGAGATCAGGGACTACTGCGTCGGCGAGGACTACGCCGACCAGCTCATGGCCCGCTTCCCCGGCTTCTTCTAGGCGCGCTAGCCGGCGAAACCGGGCGGTGGCGCGTCGGTGGCGGGGCGCTTACAGGTCGGGGTGCCGGGCGGTCGCGCGAGGAGGCGCGCCTATGCTGGTCGGAGGAGCACCGACGAGCGGAGGGAGGCCCCCATGGGCGCCAGCACGCAGAAAGACCCGAAAGCCGGCGGGAAGGCCGCGCCCGCGCGTCCCGTCACGCCTGCCGGCGCCGGCGGCGCGCCCCCGCTGACGCGCCGCCAGGCCAACGCCATGACGGCGGTCATCATCGCCACCATGTTCTGCAACGGCTTCATGATCACGCTCATGTCGGTGGCGCTGCCCGGCGTGGCGCGCGAGTTCCACGTCACCGTCGCCCAGGCCAACTGGGTCATCCTCGTCTTCACCATCGTGGGCGCCACGCTCATCGCCATGGGCGCGCGGCTGCTGCACCGTTGGGGCATCCGCGTCATCATGGGCCTGGCCACGGGCCTCATGGCAGCCGGCGGCCTGGTCGGCCTGCTCGCCCAGGACTACGGGATGGTCATGGCCGCCCGCGTGCTGCAGGCGAGCGCCGCGGGGCTGCTCTTCCCCACCGCCAGCACCTGCCTCATCAAGATCGCCCCGCCCGGCCGCCGCGCGTTCAACCTGTCGCTGTTCACGGCCTGCGGCGGCGTCGGCTTCGCCATCAGCCCCTTCGTGTCGGGCCTGCTGCTGACGCGCTTCGGCGTGAACGCCGTGTTCGCGCCCACCGTCGTCGCCGGCGCCGCGTGCTGCGTCGCCAGCCTCCTCGTCATGCGCCCCATCGGCGAGCGCCGCCCCGACGCCGCCTCGGTCGACCTGCCCAGCATCCCGCTCATTTTCGCGGGGATGGGCGCGCTCATGTTCGGCATATCCGAGATCAACCACCAGCTGCCCGTGGCCCTGGCGCTCATCGCCGCCGGCGTGGCCGTCACCGGGCTGTTCGCCTGGCGCCAGCGCCGGCTGGCCGTGCCGCTGCTCAGCCTGCGCCCGCTGGCCGACCGCGCCTTCGTCATCGGCATCATGCTGCTGATGTTCGGCTCGCTCGCTGAGCACGCCGTGCGCCTCACCCTGCCGCTGTACCTGGAGGGCGCCGCCGGCTTCACCGCGTCCGACGCCGGCCTGTTCATGCTGCTGCCGCAGCTGGCCTACTCCGCGGTGGCCCTGCTCGGCGGGAAGCTGACCGACAAGCACGGCATCTGGCCCGTCGTGCCCATCGGGTTCGCCGTCATCACCGCCGGGTTCGCCGTGGTGCTGGGCGCGTCCGGCCCGCTGCTGCTCGTGCCGCTCATGATCGCCGTCGTCTTCATCCTGGGCGGCGTGGGGGTGGAGAACTCATCCAACCGCGCCGCCGCGCTCGAGTCGCTCGACGCCGAGCACCTGGCCGCCGGCGCCTCCATCGCGTCGGTGTCCATCCAGCTGGCCTCATCGCTGTCCTCGGCGCTCCTGGTGGGCACGATGTCCAACGAGGTGGCGGCGAACGTGCACGCGGGCATGGCCGAGGCGGCCGCCTACGCGGGCGCCTTCGGGCACACCGTCGTCATCATGATCGTGATCGAGGCCGTCATGCTGGCCGTGTCGCTCGCCTACGCCTGGCGCCGCCGCGACGCCAGCCGCCCGCACCCGGCCCCCGCGAAGGCCTAGGCGCCCGCGCCCGCGGCACGGCAGGCACCCTTCCACCCGCCACGCCCCGACCACGCCGGGCGCCTGCCGGGACGCGCTACAGGTGCTCCCCCAGGAGCGCCAGCAGCTCGGCGGTCTTGAAGGGCTTGGTCACGTGCGCGGTCATGCCGGCCTCGCGGCTGCGGCGCCGCCCCTCCTCGAAGGCGTCGGCGGTGAGCGCGATGATGGGGATGCGCTCCAGGTCGGCGCGACCCGAGGCGCGGATGGCGCGGGCCGCCTCGTCGCCGGTCATGCGGGGCATCCGCATGTCCATGATAATGCCGTCGAGCCAGCCCGGCGCGGACGCCCGGGCCGCCGCGACGGCCGCCTCGCCGTCTGCGGCCTCCTCCACGGCGAAGCCGGCGCCGCCGAGCACCTCCTTCATGATCTCGCGCGAGAGCTCGTCGTCGTCCACCACCAGCAACCGGCGCCCCGCGAACCGCGCGCCCGCGCCGCCGCCCCCCGGCGCGCCGTCCACGTCCTCGCCGACACCCGGCTCCGCTCCCGCGACCCCGGCCGCGACGTCCTCGCCGGCCCCCGGCGCGGCGTACGCCCCGGCATCGCCCGCCTCGGCGCCGCCCGCGCCCTCCGCCAGGCGCAGCGGCAGCGTCACGGTGAACTCGCTCCCCTTCCCCACCTCGCTCTTCACCTCGATGGTGCCGCCCAGGAGCTCCACCAGGTTCTTCGTGATGGGCATGCCCAGGCCCGTCCCCTCGGTGGGGTTGACCTCGCCCAGGCCGTTGCGCTCGAAGGGCACGAACAGCAGGTCGAGGAACTCCGGCACCATGCCGCAGCCCGTGTCGGACACGGTCACCTCGAAGCGGCCGTAGCCCGCCGGCACGTGCGCGCCGTAGCCCGACTGCCCGTCGGCGAACTCGGCGAATCGCACGTCCACGCGCCCGCCGGGCCCCGTGAACTTGAACGCGTTGCCGATGAGGTTGACCAGGATCTGCCCCAGGTGCTGCCGGTCGGCGAGCACGTGGGGGTGGCGCAGCCCCGCGGCGTCCACCGAGAAGCCCAGGCTCTTGCGCTGCGCCTCGCCCGAGAACAGAAGCTCCATGTCAGAGGCCAGGTCGGCCAAATCGAGGGGCTCCTCGTCCACCTCCACCACGCCGCTCTCGATGCGGCTCACGTCCAGCACGTCGTTGATGAGCCGGAGCAGGTGGTCGCTCGAGCGCTGGATCTTCTCGAGGCACTCGGCCATGCGGTCGGGGTCGTCGCGATGCTCCAGCGCGATGCCCGCGAAGCCGACGATGGCGTTCATGGGCGTGCGGAAGTCATGGGACATGTTGGTGAGGAACGTGGACTTGGCGGCGCTGGCGTGCTGGGCCAGCTCGAGCGCCTTCTGGAGCGCCCGCTTCTGGCGCAGCTGCTCCTCCATCTCGGAGTGGATGTTGCGCACGGCGATCACGGCCGTGCGCTCGCAGCCGGCCAGCCGGATGATGCGCGCCTCGATGTACTGCTCCTCGCCGTCGATCAGGCGCTGGTAGGTCACGGCCATCTCGTCCTGGGCCGACGCGAAGAAGGCGTCCAGGGCCGGGCGGCTGATGGCGGCGTCGACGCGGTCGCGGTCGTCGGGGGCCACCACGTCGCGCAGGTAGGCCTCGCGCGCGGGGAGGCTGGCGTCGTCGACGATGGCGCGCACGAAGCCGGCGCCGGACAGGTCGTCGGGCTGGCCGTAGACCTCGACCGCCTCGCTGGCCAGGTCGACGACGTAGAGCGCGAAGTTCTCGCGGGTGAGGCTCTCGATGACGTCCATGCGCCGCAGGCTGCGCTCCTCGGCCTCGTGGGCGCGCGTCGTGTCCTCCACCTGGCCGAACACGAAGCGGTCGGACTGCGCGATGCGCCCGGTGCTCAGGCGCAGCCAGCGGCCGTCGGCCGAGCGCCCCTCGTAGAAGACGCCGTGGCCGCCGGCGCGCATCGTCGCCACCTGCTCGTCCACCGCCGCGGCCGCGTCGGGGCCGAACAGCTCGTCGGCGAAGGCGGCGGCCGGCAGGTAGCCCTTCGAGAACCCGTAGCGCTCCTGGGTGGCGGCCGTCAGCATGAGGTTGAGGGTGCGCAGGTCGAGGAAGAACAGCCCCACGGTCAAGTCGTCGGCCCAGTAGGGCTCCTGGTCGACCCAGTCGGTGACATCCTGGATGAAGAAGGTGCACCGCCCCTCGCCCAAAGGCGTCACCGTCACGTGGAGGAAGCGCTCGAGCATGACCGAGACGGTCTCGAACTCGCAGGGCACCCCGTCGAAGGCGGCGTCGGCGAAGTGCTCGAGCCAGCCCATGTCGTCGTGGCCCCACTCCTCGTAGGCGTGGATGCCCACCAGGTCCTCCACCTGCGATCCGGTGAAGGCCGCCATGGCCGCGTTGAGGTAGACGTAGGCGAAGTCGTAGGGCTCCCCCGCCTCGTCGGTCAGCACCTGGGCGACGCCGACGGCCTGGGGGCTCTCGTCGAAAATGGCCTTGCAGGCGGCCAGCAGCTTCTCCATCAAACCATCCTTTCGCAGATGGAAGAATGATATCGCGAAGCGCCCCGCCCCACCAGCACCTTTCCCGAGAACCCACGCCCCGGCCGGGCGCGTCCGGGCGCGCCGGCAGCCGCCCCGGGCGCCCCCCGCTGCCCGACCGCGCGCGGGAGGGGCGCCCCGTCGGCGCCCCCGCCCTCGCGGCGGCGCGGCTAGTCGACGACGATCAGCTCGTAGTCCTTGGTGCCGTAGCCCAGGCGCGCGGCGTCGTCGATGGTCTTGGTGCCATGCTTGGAGTTGATGCGCTCCAGCAAATGGTCGCGGCCCGGGTCGTCGGAGGCCAGCACCGCGTCGATGCACGCCTGGTCGATGGCCACTGGGTCGAGCGACGCGAAGATGCCGATGTCGGCCATGCACGGATCCTCGGCCACCGCGCAGCAGTCGCAGTCCACCGACAGGTTGCAGGCGATGCTGACGAAGGCCAGGTTGCTGCCGAAGTGGTTGACGACGGTCTCGGCCGACTCGGCCATGGCCTCCAGGAAGTCGTCCTGCTCGGCGTGCTTGTCCCAGAACTCGGCCTGGTCGAGCGACGCGCCGCCCGTGTGGATGGCCACCTTGCCCTGGTTGGACGCGCAGCCGATGGACAGCTGCTTGAGCGCCCCGCCGAAGCCGCCCATCGGGTGGCCCTTGAAGTGCGACAGCACCAGCATGCTCGCGTAGTTCGCCAGGTTCTTCCCCACGCGGTTCTCCTTGAGCACGCGGCCGTTCTCGATGGGGAGGACGAGGTCGGGGCCCTCGGCGTCCATGATGTCCACGGCAAAGCAGTCGGTCCAGCCGTGGGCCGCCATCAGCCTCTCGTGCTTTTCGGTGGTATCGCGCGCGCCCTCGTAGGCGGTGTTGCACTCGACGATGGTGCCGTCGACAGCCTCCACCATGGGGCGCATGAACTCCGGATGCAGGTAGTTCTGGTTGCCCTCCTCGCCGGAGTGGACCTTGACGGCCACCTTCCCCGGCAGCTCGACGCCGAGCATCCCGTAGAGCCGGACGACGTTGTCCGGCGTGATGTCCCTCGTGAAGTAGACCTTGGCCTTGCCCATGGAGGCTCCTCTCGCCAACGATGACACATGGGCTCACTCTATATCTTCGAGCTAGCTACAAGTCAAGGGGAATTTCAAGGCGGGAGAGCCGCGCGCGAGGAAGGGGCGGAAGGGGGCGCGCGAGCTCGCCCTACACCCCCAAGCCAGCGGTCATGTGGACCATGTAGAACGCGAAGCGCATAACGAAGACGCCTGCCAGCACGCACACCGGCGACGCGACGAGGGCCCAGCGGGGCGCCCGCCGCGCAGGGGACGCGGCCCACGCGCCCAGGGCCACGCCCGCGCAGGCCAGCAGCGCGAACAGCCCCACCATGGGGCCGAAGGCCGGCGCCAGGTCGCGCGCCGCGGCGAGCGCGTTCTCCATCCCGGCCAGCTCGGCGCCCCATGCCGCGTAGACGGCGCTGTAGGCGAGCGAGATGGCGCCGAGGAACACGACGCCCAGGCACGACACCGCCGCGGCGGCGACGCGGCGCAGCGTCACGTTGCCGCCCGACTCCGAGAAGGACGTCAGCCAGAACACGCCGGCCGCGCCGAGGAAGGCCACGCCGCACACCACCTCGTTGGACAGCGGGCTGCGGCCGAGGCCGGCGACGATATAGAGCGCGTTGGCCGGGTTCCCCAGGTGGGTGGCGGACGCCACCAGGCCCACCATGGCCACCACCACCGGCATGCCGAGGGAGGCGTCGAGGCGCCGGCGCGCGTCGCGCCCGAGCCCGTCGCCGCGGACGACGAGGGGCAGCGCCATGATGACGTAGGCGACGATGCCCGCCGGGGCCAGAGTGGTGAACAGCACGAGCGTTATCTCGCCGAACGCGCTCGCGAACCCGTTGATCGGATGCATGGCGTGCCCCCCGGCGCCTACCGGTAGAAGCGCGGCGTCTCCACCGCCAGCCCGCGCGCGGACGCGACGCCCGCAAGCGAGGCGCGCGTGAGCGCCGCGAGCCCCTCGAAGAAGGGGCTCGCGGCCGCCGCCTCCATCTCCTCCAGGAAATGGGGCGCCCAGGTCAGCAGGTGCGCGGCCGCGTAGTCGTCCAGCAGGTCGGCGCGGTTGCGCGCGACCCACGCCAGCAGAAGCAGCATGAGGCCGATGTGGTCCTCGGGCTCGGTGCCGTCGCCGGGGCGCGAGATGCCGTTCTCGCGCATCCACTGGCGCAGCGCCAGGGTCGCCTCGCCGAACACGACGCACTCGCGGTCGGTGTAGACCGATCCCCACGGCGGCGCGGCCTTCGGCCCGGGGCCGACGAAGAGGCGCCGGTACTCCCACACCACGTCGTCGCCCACCCCCTCGGCGATCCCGCCCGTCATCAGCGCGAGCGCCTCGCGCGCGACGTCGTCGTCGACCAGGGGCCACTCCTGCGCGGCCTCGCCCACGTCGAGCGCCGCCAGCATCTCGTAGGTGGGCGCGATGGCCGCGTCCGTCGGGTCGTAGAGGAACAGCGGCCCGAGCACCTCCCCGATGAACGCGACGGCCTCGAGCTCGTCCTCGCGCGTGTCGACCATGTCTCTCCTCCTCCGTATCCGTGTTGCGTCCATGATAGCGAAAAGCCCCGGGGCCCGGGCCCGTCACCGCGCCCCTGCGCGACCGGGATCACCGGCGCGTGGGACGGGGCGGCGGGCCCCGGGCATCCGGGGCCCTTCGCAAGCGCCGCCCGGCAGTCCCGTCAGCGGGGCCGCCGGGCGGCGGGCGCTTAGAGCAGCATGCTCAGGCCGACCGACACCTGCATGGCGTAGAAGGCCAGGCGCATGAGCAGGATGCCCGCGACGGCCAGCACCGCCGCGCCGACGCCCATGCCGACCACCGCGCTCGCGCCGCCGCCGCGCACGGCGAACACGTCGCACACGCCGGAGGCCACCAGGCACACCACGCCGGCCACGATGACCATCAGGGCGCTCGACACCATGTCGGCGCCGCTGTAGAGCGCGTTCTCCAGGCCGTTGGCCGCCATGGCCTGGGCCGCCAGGCCGCCGATGCCGCACACGAGGCCCACGACGAGCACCGCCAGCACGGCCGTCTTGAGCGAGCCGGCCTTCAGCTCATCGGCGCAGCCGGCCAGGGCCAGCACCAGCACGCCCAGGGCGGCGCCGCCCACCAGCGCGTAGCCGAGAATCTGGACGGGTCCTGCCAGCGTGTTCCACGAGGCGATGGTGTCGATCATGTACGCCATGCCCGTGAACAGGGCGAACACCAGGGCCAGGACGGCCAGCACCACCGCGAGGCCCTTGCGGACGCCCTCGGGCATCTTGCCGGTGAGGGCCCAGGCCCAGTACACGACCATGACCACGCAGAACACCACGCCCGCGGCGATCTCGTTGGACAGCGGGGACGACCCCAGCCCGGCGAACACGCCGAAGGCGTTGGCGGGGCTGGCCAGGTGGAAGAATGCGGCGATGAAGCCGACGATCACGAACGCCACGGGGATGGCGGTGAGCCGGTCGATGCGCCCCAGGGCCTCGGCGTCGAGCTTGGCCGTGAGGAACGCGGCGGCCAGGATGACGAAGGCGCCGGCGCCCATCGGGGCCAACGTGCTGAACAGGGCAAGGGGCATCTCGGCGAAGGCGGCCTCCATGCTACATCACCTCCAGGGGGTTCACGACCTTCGCGGAGGCGTCGCCGGCCGGCTTCGCGTCCTTGGAAGGCTTGACGTACAGGTTGGGGGACGTGTAGGACTTAGCCGGCAGCGGGGCGATGTCGGCCTGCTCGCCGAGCTTGCTCATCGCGTCCACCGGGCCGAAGTCGAGGGCGCGCGCCGGGCACGCCTCCACGCAGACGGGCTTCTCGCCCGCCGCCACGCGCTCCTTGCAGCCGTCGCACTTGACGGAGTGGCCCTTCTCGCGATCCACCTTGGGGGCGTTGTAGGGGCACGCCATGTGGCAGTAGCCGCAGCCGATGCACTTGTCGGCGTCGACCGACACCAGGCCCGTGTCGGCGTCCTGGTGCATGGCGCCGGTCGGGCACACCTTCACGCAGGCCGGGTTCTCGCAGTGGTTGCACGCCAGGGACAGCGGATAGCTCACGCAGGTGCTGGCGAAGGTGCCGTCGTCGGCCTTCTTCGTCTCGCCGAGCGTGACCTCGTACACCTTGCGGTACGCGACGCCGAGCCCGAGGTCCTTGTAGTCCTTGCAGGCCATCTCGCAGGTCTTGCAGCCCGTGCAGCGAGTGCCGTCGAAATGAAATGCGTAGTGAGTCATCTATCTCTCCTCCTCTCGCCGCTAGGCCTTCTTGACTTCGCAGATGTTGGTGTGCTGCGGGTTGCCCTTGGAAAGGGGCGAGGGCCGCTGCGTGGTGAGCGTGTTGATGGAACCGCCCTTGTCGACGCCGTCCTTGCCGGCATGGACGTCGCCGTCCCACCAGGCGCCCTGGGACACGGCGACCGTGCCGGGCACGACGCGCGGGGTCACCTTGGCGTACAGCTCGATGGTGCCGCGGTCGTTGGTGACGTGGACGGTGTCGCCGTGCTTGATGCCGCGCGGCTCGGCGTCGGCCGGGTTGATCCAGGCCTCCATGGGGTTGACCTCCTTGAGCTCCGGGATGAAGCCCCACGAGGAGTGGATGCGCCCGCGGTAGTGGAAGCCGGAGAGCACGAGCGGATGCTCCTCGGTCGTGGTCTCGACGCCCTCCCACTCAGGGATGTAGACGGGCAGCGGCGGCAGGGTGTCCATGCCCTTGAGGGTGTCGCCGTCCTGAAGCTCCCAGCCCTCGGTGTCCTTCAGCAGCTTCTCGGAGAAGATCTCGATCTTGCCCGACGGGGTGGTCAGCGCGTTGGCGGCGGGATCCTCGCGGAACTTCTGCATCGAGACGATGTGGGGGTACTCGCGCGTGTACACGCCCATCTCCTGCATCTCCTCGTAGGGAGGCAGCTTGGCGTCCTTCTCGCGGGACTTGTCGTAGAGCTCGCGGATCCACTCCTGCTCGGTCTTGCCCTCGGTGAACTGGTCCTTCACGCCGAACTTGTCCGCCAGCATCGCGGCCATCTCGTAGGCCGACTTGCGCTCGAACTTCGGAGAGGTCGCCGGCGTGCCGGTGATGATGTAGCCCCAGTCAGAGCCCGTGGCGATCTGGGAGTCGTTCTCGAAGCGGAACAGGTCGGGCAACACGACGTCGGAGTAGTTCATGGAGTCGCACATCACCGTGTCGATGCCCAGGATGAACTCGCACTTGCTCTCGTCGGCCAGGATCTCGTGGGCCTTGTTGATGTCGCTGTGCTGGTTGGTCAGGCAGTTGCCCGCGTAGTTGATCATGTACTTGATGCCCGTCTTGAGCGCGTCGGCGTTCTTGACGCCGGCGTTCTTGGCGGTCATCTCCGGGCCGTGGTCGATGGCGTCGGTGAACAGGAAGCACGGGATGGACGCCTTCACCGGGTTGGTGCCGGCCGGCAGCGAGGAGAGCGACGGGCTGTTGCGCGCCTCGCGCGTGCCGTTGCTCGTGCCGGGCAGGCCCACCTGGCCGATGAGGCAGGGCAGCGCCATGATGGCCCAGGCGGTCCACTCGCCGTTGGAGCGGCGCTGCGGGCCCCAGCCCTGCACCACGTAGACCGGCTTGGTCGTGGCGATCTCGTCGGCCAGCGCGCGGATGCGCTCGGCCGGGATGCCCGTGATGGGGGCGGCCCACTCGGGCGTCTTCTCCACCTTGTCGTAGCCGGTGCCCATGATGTAGTCCTTGTAGGACATGTTCTTGCCCTGGTAGGCCTCGGGCATGGTCTCCTCGTCGTAGCCGACGCAGTAGGTGTGCAGGAACTCCTCGTCGGTCTGGCCGTTCTTGATGAGCTCGTGGCCCAGCGCCGCCACCAGCGCCGCGTCGGTGCCGGGGTTGATGGGCAGCCACTCCTCGGAATGGCCGAAGTTGGAGTCGTTGAAGCGCGGCTCGATCATATAGATCTTGGCGCCCGTGCGCTCGCGCATGTGGACCCAGTCGTAGTGGGTGGTCAGGCCGCCCTGGCGCGTCTCGGTCGGGCTCGAGCCGAAGCACAGGATCAGCTTGGCGTCCTCGCCGGAGGACAGCGAGCTGCCGCCGTTGTTCTTGGAGCCGTACATGTAGGGCGTGATGCAGGAGATCTGCGCTGTGGAATAGCTGTTGTAGAAGTTCAGGTAGCCGCCCACCAGGTTCAGGAAGCGGTTGAACGGGCGCGAGGTGGTCGCCGACACGCCGGTGGCGTAGGGCACGTAGACCGCCTCGTTGCCGTGCTTCTCGATGACCTCCTTGAGCTTGGACGCAGCCAGGTCGATGGCCTCGTCCCAGCTGATGCGCTCGTACTTGCCCTCGCCGCGCTTGGTTCCCTCGACGCGCTTCATGGGGTAGCTGATGCGGTCGGGGCTGTTGGCCCAGCGGCGGTAGGTGCGGCCGCGCAGGCAGGCGCGAGCCTGGGGCGTGTCGAACGTCGCGTCAGGGCTCGTGTGGGTGTCGACCCAGGCGATCTCGTCGTCCTTCACGTGCATCTTGAGCGCGCAGCGCCCGGGGCAGTTGATCGCGCAGTGGCCCCAGGTGACCTTCTCCTCGGGCGCGGCGACCGCGTCGGCGACGCCGGATCCGAAGAGGGAGTCCGCCGCCACGGCGCCTCCCCCGGCCACGGCGAGCGCGCCGAGCGCCCCACCCGTCTTGAGGAATGTGCGACGACTCACATTCGTATCGATCATGCAGATCCTCCTTCTCTCTGACACCGGGCGGCGAAACCGCTCCCACCTCCGACGCGCGCCCCGCCTGCATGCGCGGCCCGCGTCCCCTCGAGGTGGCGGCCCTCCCCGCCGCCCAATGAGCCGCCGACCCCCTTAGCCGACGGCTGTCGTGGGCAAGACTATAGGTCGCGGCTCGGGGGGACTTGTCACATAAATTATGTGATTTTTCATGAAGCACCAGGTCAGACCCATAATGACCCTTCTCACCCACCCGATTGGCCCACCAGCCCCGACGCCTTTTCGCGCTGCGTTGTCTATACTTCCCCCATGCAGCGCGAGCGCAGACAGAGCATCTTCACCCTCCTGAGGCCCGACTTGGAGTCGATCGGCTACGCCCTCTTCCTCGCCATCAACGCGGCGGGCGTGTGGGGCGGCGTGTTCCCCTTCCTGCCGCTGGCGTTCCAGACCCCGAAGATCCTCTTCTGGTTCTTCCTGTCGCAGTCGCTGGCCTTCTCGGCGAGCTTCGCCCTGAGCTGCGTCGGCGCCTACTTCCTCCCCGGCCCCACGCGGCGCTTCTCGGTCAAGCTGGCGAGCGCCCCCTACTTCCTGGGCTGGTGCTGTCTGATAGCCGCCATCTACCTGGACGGCGCCGCGCTGGCGCTCGTGGTGGCGGGCGGCGTGCTGCTCGGGCTGGGGTCGGCCGGCTTCTACATGCTCTGGCAGCGCCTGTTCGCCAGCCAGGACGCCGACGGCGGCAGCCGGGGGCTCCTGGTGGGGACGGCCTGGGGCGCGGTGCTCTACTACGCGCTGCATCTGATCCCCCAGGCGGTGACGGCCTACCTGATCCCCGCGGCGTTCCTGCCCCTCTTCGGGCTCGTCGTCACCCTGCGCAGCCGCACCATCAACCTCGACCAGCCGATGTTCGAGGATGTCCCCCAAGACCATCCCGCCGTCTACGCCCACGCGGTGCGGGGATACTGGCGCAGCGCGCTGTGCGTGGGGGCCCTCGGGTTCTGCGCGGGCATCATGCGCTCCGTCGCCGTGGCGGAGCCCTCCATCGGCATCTACGTGAACAACCTGTCGATGGCCGGGATGCTGGTGGCGGCGCTCGTGACCATCTGGCTGTGACGGCTCAAGGGCATCCGGCTGTCCATCACCGACGCCTACCGGGTGGTGTTCCCCTTCCTCATCACGTCGTTTCTGGGGCTGCCGCTGCTCTCCGACGAGTACGCGCGCTGGCTCGCGGCCATCCTCTACGCGGTGTACAGCGCCGCCATCATGCTCATGATGATGCAGTGCGCCCAGGTCTCGCGCGACCGCGGCGTCAACCCCGTGTTCATCTACGGGTTCTTCGGGGCGGTCGTGTTCGCCCTGCACAGCGTCGGGTTCCTCGGCGGCACGTTTGCCGAGGACATCCGCGTCATGGGGCTGTCGCCCCTGGCCATCGTGGCGATGGTCGCCGTGTGGGCCCTCGGGCTCATGCACTTCGTCGGCTCGGGCGGCTTCACGTCCACCCTCGCCGCCCGCGGCCGCGACGAGGCCATCGAGCTGGCCTCCCTGCGCACGATCGCCCCCGGGAGGAGGGCCGGCGGGAGCGCCGCGGGCGCGGGTGCGGACGGCGGGAAGAAGGCGGAGGCCGGGGGCGGCGGGGACGCGCCGGCGGGAGCCGGGGGCGGTGCAGGTGGCAAGAGCGGCGTGGGCAGCGGGAGCGCGGACGGCACGCTCGGCATGGGCGCCGAGGGCGCGGACGGCACGCTCGGCGCGGGCGGCGCGGGCGCGCCGGCGGGAGCCGGCGAGACGGGGCCGGCCGCCGGAGGCGGTGCGAGGGGCGCGGGCGGCGTGAGCGCGGCGGGGCCCCTGCTGCCGGCCGAGGCGACGGAGGCCGCAGACCTCCTCGCCGCGCAGGCGCAGCGCGCCCGCGAGCGCTACCGCCTCTCGGCGCGCGAGGCCGAGGTCATGGAGCTCATCGCCCGCGGCCACTCCGTCGCGCGCATCGCCGAGATGCTCGTGGTGTCCGAGAACACCATCCGCACCCACTCCAAGCGCATCTACACCAAGCTCGACATCCACAAGAAGCAGGAGCTCCTCGATCTCCTGGAGACCCTCTAGCCCCTGCGCTCACTCCCCTTCCGTAGTAGAATCGCCCCAGGAGAGAGGAGCCCCATGCCCGCCAAGATGCTCGCAAGCTTCACCGCCCGGGACGGATCGGGCCTCTGGGAGGTCACGACCGCCGGTATCCGCGTCGGCGGGGTGCTGTGGCGCTTCACCGACGAGTCGTTCGTGATCTGCGCGGTCACGCAGGGCCGCGTCGAGGAGGGCACGCGCGTCGTCGAGGACGCCGACGACGGCCTGGGCGCCTGGGCCGGCCTGGCCGTGCTGCAGGAGACCGGCAGCCTGCGTGACGCCGCGCTGGCCGCCTGGGCCCTCGGCGGCCCCGACACCCGCGTGGAGGCCACCCGCGCCGAGCTCCCCGGCACCGCCCAGCTGACCATCGGCAACCTCCGCGGCGTCCGCGACCTGCACCACGACCTCCGCTACCGCGAGGATTCCCTCCACGTGCAGGAAGCCAAGCTGCGCCGCTTCGCCGCCACCGCCAAGCAAGCCATAAACGCCCACAAGCGCCGCTGGGAATAGCAAGAAGCACAGCGCCGCCCGCGCCCGCGCGCGGGGGCAACGGCGCGGACAACGGGGACGGGGCAACGGGGACGTAGCCTGTTGTCCTTAGACTCCCCTCCAGCTAACCCACACCCCCCTCAGATGGACAAAAACCCGCGATCTCGCATCTGGATGGACAAAAAAGCGAAATATCACCGTCCCTAGGAGGAAAAAAGCGAGCAGAGTTTTTGCCCACAACGCCATGACCAGGGGAAACGCGCCAAAGGGGCGGGAACGAACTAACAGATTCGCGCACAAGTTCCGCGATATCGCCGATTTTTGTCCAGCGAACCTACCGAGGACAGCGCCCAACACCCCCCCCATCGTCCCGCCGAGAGCATCCTCTACGAGACGGCGCCCCACTCCGCCGACGCCCACAGAGCCAACCCGCAGCCCAACGGACTAGCTTCAATCCGCCCCACCCTCACAAGCAGCGCCGCCCATACGCTTCGCGCCCGACCCAGCCACACACCTGTTTCAATCCACACCGCTCTTGCGAGCGACGACATCAACGCTGGAGTTGAGTATCTGGCCGAAGTCGCCATTTCAATCCACGCCGCTCTTGCGAGCGACGACGTCCATCCAGTATGCCACCATCACCGCCAAGCTGTTTCAATCCACGCCGCTCTTGCGAGCGACGACAGGAGCGGGGCACCATCTCACCGTCCACGAGCTCGTTTCAATCCACGCCGCTCTTGCGAGCGGTGACGTCCCTGCTGCTCATGCCGGAGACGCCCGCGAAGTTCCAATCCACACCGCTCTTGCGAGCGGTGACACATTTTCCATGTTTTTGCTAAAGTAGCTACAGCGTTTCAATCCACACCGCTCTTGCGAGCGGTGACGAAGAACCTGCCGGTCTTTACGAGCTGAGATTGAGTTTCAATCCACACCGCTCTTGCGAGCGGCGACTAGAAGCAAGATTGTCAACCGCGTTATGCGACCAGTTTCAATCCGCACCGCTCTTGCGAGCGGTGACGACCGCCATGACGCCGTCCCAAAGTCCCGTCCAGTTTCAATCCGCACCGCTCTTGCGAGCGGTGACCGCAATATATTGTACGCCACTGAGATGTGTGCGCCACGGCTCGATATCAAAGCCACCTGCCGCAACGACGAAAGCCCCGTATGCGCCCCAAAACCCATAAAAGGCGGTGCGAACCTGCCGGCGTTTCCTTGTCGGCCCCCGCTTCGCACCGCCTGCCCCCTCCGGGCGGCGCATTCGACTGACTACCCGCCCCAAACACACCCACACAGTAAGAAACGCCGCCAAATCACACCGCTCGAATGCTCGCATCGCTAAGCCAAAGGCTCGCAGGCACGCCCACTGGATACTTTAAAACGAGACTCTGGGATGGAGGTCGCCAAGTACCGGGGCGCCTTCTTGGGTTCCGCTGCCACAAGGAGCCAGCGCTCCTCGGCCGCAGCCTCTCTGCGACATGCCTAGACAGCGAGGCCCTGAGCGGGGCAACAGGGGCATCGCCTGTTGTCCCTCAACCTCCTCTAACCAAATCTCAGCCCCTCACTCCCTTAGATGGACAAAAACCCGCGATCTCGCATCTGGATGGACAAAAAAGCGAGATATCACCGTCCCTCGGAGGAAAAAAGCTAAAAGGGTTTTTACCCGCAAGGCCTTGAACAGGGAAAACGCGTCAAAGAAGTAAGAGTGAGTCGGAAGATCCACGCATAAGTTCCGCGATATCGGCGTTTTTTGTCCAACAGATTTGGTGAGAGAGACACCCAGCATTCCCATCGTCCCGCCGAGAGCGCCCTCTACGCGACGATGCTCGCTCTCCGTCGACGCCCACGGAGGCAATCTGTAAGCCGACGAGCCAACTTCATCCGCCCCGCCCTCATGAGCAGCGCCGTCCATACGCTTCGCGCCTGACTCAGACACGCACCTGCTTCAATCCACACCACCCTTGCGAGCGGCGACCTGCGCCTGGGAACGCCCGCCACGCCTGCTGGGACGCGTTTCAATCCACACCGCCCATGCGCGCCTAGCGCCCCACACAACCTCAGCCCAGCAGCTTCTTCAGCTTGAGCACGTCGTTCATCGTCTCGCCCAGGCCGCGGGCGGCCAAAGCCTCTCGCATCTCCGCGCGCAGGCGCGCGAGGCAGGCCGCCCGCGCCTCGACGACGCCCTCGTTGGCGATGAGGTCGACGTCCGCGACGAGCCCCTCCACCGAGTCGAACCCGGTGAGCCACAGCCAGAACGCGTCACCGGCCAGGTAGCGGTACTCGAAGCCGTCGATGTCGCGGTTCGGCAGGTCGCGCGGGTCGGCGCGGTAGACGCGCACCTCGTCGACGGGCCGGGGGTTGCGCAGCACGCAGAAGGCGGGGCGCACCGGCTGGCCGCTCGCCCGACGGAAGCGCTCCTGCGCCGCGCACTTGTCCTTCAGCTCGCGCAGCTCCTGCGGAAACGACGACGAGTTCACCGTGTTGGCCTGCGACTTCAGCTCGCACACCCACAGCGCGCCGTCGCGCACGGTCATCATGTCGCCCGTGTCCAGCGTGTCCGACGATATGGCTGCGATGACCGCCTGCCATGTGTTGCCGATGACCGTCTCCTCGCTCGAGCTCTCGCAGGCGCGGAACGCCTCGGCTACGAACTCGTCGGCCGACGCCACGCCGCGCGCCGCGAACATGATCACGTCCTTGGCCAGCAGCTTGCGCAGGTTGACCTTGGACGCGTCGCCGTACCAGGCGATCCGCTTCTGCGCGAACTCTCCCAGCAGCTCGTAAGCCACGTCCCGCTGCCGCTGGATGGACTCCTCCGCAACAGCCGCGTCCAACCGATCCTCGAACCCGCTCGCCATCTCCCCGCCTCTCGTCGCCTTCCCTCAACCCCCAGGATACCGGAAAACGAAGCTGCGGCCCTGCCACGCCTATTCTCGATAGCGCAGATCTCCCAAAGCCCCGCGAATCCCCGTCAGGTTACAAGCATGAAATAGCGCCCCCTGCAGATCGCTTTCCATGACGGGCATGCCCGTGTTTACGACATGACTGACATGTATCGTCGCAAATCCGCCGCCCCTCTCAACCGGCCGCCCGAACGCCTCGCTGTTCGGCATGCCGCATCGCTCGCATCCTGTAGCCTGACCAGCCTGGGGATTCCATCCGATCATGACAGCCCTCCCTTCACTCGGCGAGACCTTCTTTCTCTTGCAGACACACCATAGCAAGAAGAATCCCCCATCCCTGTCCCGCACGTAGTACACCGAGCCGCCTTTCTCGCTTCCTCGCGAAAAACTCCCCCGCCTTGCCCTCCTCGCCATCCCCTACCCGCTATCATGGGTCTGCGAAATTTTCCGAACAGAAAGCGACGCCATGCAGCAGCCGAACATCCCCGCCGCCAATACCGCTGAGACCCGCGACGACCTCCTCTCCGCCGACGATGCCGCGCGCATCCTCGGCGTCACCAAGCAGACCGTCTCTCGCCTCATTCGCACCGGCCAGCTGCCGGCCGAGAAGGTGGGCAGCCGCTGGGTCATCTTCGCCGGCAAGCTGGACGACTACCTGGTCGAGAACAACCTCGTGCCCGAGCCACCCGACCATCCGCGCCGCGCAGGCGTCGGCATCCCGACGCCCGCCGGCGGCTCCCCCGCCATCAACGCGCTCAGCTTCTTCTCGGGCGCCCTCGGGCTTGACCTGGGGATGGAGCGCGCCGGCATCTACCCGGCACTCTACTGCGAGAACGACCGCAAGTGCCGCATGACCATCCAGGCCATGCGCCCCGACGCCGCCCTCATCGGCGACATCAACCGCTACGACGCCGCCCAGGTGCTGGAGATGGCCGGCCTTGAGCCCGGCACCGTCGACGTCATGTTCGGCGGCCCGCCGTGCCAGGCGTTCAGCACCGCCGGCGCCCAGCGCGCCTTCGACGACGAGCGCGGCAACGTCTTCCTCAAGTACCTGGCCCTCGCCGCCGACATCCAGCCGGCCTACCTCGTCATCGAGAACGTGCGCGGCCTGCTCTCGACGCCGTTTCCCCTGGTAGAGGGCGGCCAGCCCCAGCGCGGCGGCGCCTTCCGCCTCATCCTGCGCCACCTGGAGGAAGCCGGCTACGAGGCCAGCTTCAACCTCTACAACGCCGCCAACTTCGGCGCCCCGCAGATCCGCGAGCGCGTCGTGCTCATCGCGAAGCGCGGCGGCGGGCGCGTGCCCTACCTCGAGCCCACCCACGCCCCGGCCGGCGAGTGCGGCCTGCCGCCGTGGCGCACCTTCCGCGAGGCCGTCGAGGGCCTCGACCCCGCCACCCTGCGCCACACCGACTTCCCCGAGAAGCGCCTGCGTTACTTCCGTATGCTCAAGGGAGGCGAGTACTGGAAGAACCTGCCCGACGACATGCAGCGCGAGGCGATGGGCAAGGCCTACGCGCTCTCCGGCGGCAAGACCGGCTTCTACCGGCGCATCAGCTTCGACCGGCCGTGCCCCACGCTCGTCACGTCGCCGACCATGCCCGCGACCGACCTGTGCCATCCCACGGAGGACCGCCCGCTGGCCGTCGAGGAGTACCGGCGCGTCCAGGGCTTCCCCGACGACTGGCGCATCTGCGGCGACGTCATGGACGCCTACCGCCAGATCGGCAACGCCGTCCCCGTTGCCCTCGGCGAGGCCATCGGACGCGCCATCCGCGCCGACATGGCTGGTAGGGTGGCCGATCCCCGGTTCGAGGGATTCCCCTACTCAAGGTACAAGCGCACGAGCGATCAGACGTGGGGGTAGGGAATCCGCCGCAGCGACCAGCCTTGAGCCGGGGGTGAACCTGCTGCTCAAGTTTCAGCCCACGTTGCCCCGTGAGGGACAGCGACCCAGCCTCGCCGATGCCGATGACGGAGGGGCCGTTGTTTCAACCCACGCTGTCCCGCGAGGGGCAGCGACACGTACTACTTCGGCGTGACGGTGGTTGGAGTTGTTTCAACCCACGCCGCCCCGCGAGGGGCAGCGACAAGCACTCGGGATCGTCCTCCAAGAGGAAGTCCGGTTTCAACCCACGCCGCCCCGCGAGGGGCAGCGACGGCCATTCATCGGCCATGATGGCGATATCGCCCAGTTTCAACCCACGCCGCCCCGCGAGGGGCAGCGACAATGCTGGGCCATGCACCTTCGCCTTCCTCATAGAAGTTTCAACCCACGCCGCCCCGCGAGGGGCAGCGACATCGCCAAGGCGGTGCTCGATGCTTAGCTACACGGTTTCAACCCACGCCGCCCCGCGAGGGGCAGCGACCGCAATATCTTGCGATTTCCTCCTCCAAGCATACCATCGCATGACGCTAAATCACCCAAGCATCGCGCCAGACGCCCCAAGGCGCAGAAAAAGCGGCGCGATCACAGTGCGAACCTCCCCGCGGATCCATGCTTGCCCCCAACTCGCACCAACGCGCAATCCACGCGAAAAGCCCACCCACCAGCACTCAGGCAAAGAACCTTCGCAAATACCCCCGCAGCACCGGATTCGCGACGTAGACATGCGTCCCCATAACCCCACGGGTCATCAGCACGTAGTAGATGTTCTTGATGAAGCGCGTGAGCTCCTCATCGGTAGCCGTTGCATAGCCATTGCGGTCGTAGTAGCCGGCCCTGTTCGCCCGCAGACGACCCGACTCCTCATCCAGAACAAGGTCGTCGCCGATGATCACATACGCATAGCTCAGGTCATACCCCTGGATGGAGTGGATGCAGCCCACCTCATGGGCGATCGCCGGATTATCCGCCCCCTTCCCGACCCAGTTCTCGGAAGTGCAGTTCCAGCGAAGGCCGACTCCCTCTATCTCGATGTCGAAAGGCGCCGCCGAAACCCTCGACCCCTTCTTCGGCTTGGTCAGCCAGGGCCACGCATACCCCGCGATCATGCGACTCAGGTCATGGGCAGCGTACGTGCGTTCAAAGGACTCGACGAAATCCCGAAAGTCCTCGTGCAGCACGAATTCATACCCCTCAAACGGCCGAGGAAGAGGGTCTCCCCCATTGAGGATCCCGAAGACATAGTCAAGGTAATCGTCGCCACCCCTCACCCGCATCTGCGTCTCCAGCCTGATGGGATTGCCGACGGCCTCGCCGAGGGCACTTTCCACATCCTCCCTCGTAACGCAGGAGGGCCCGACGAACTGGCGCGGGTCATAGAAGAAGATCGGGAACCTCGCCTGCTCCAGCACCCACTGCATCTGGCTGGCGCCCTTGGGAAGGCCGAGTTTCTCGTTCACCTTGTCGAAGTGCCGGTATTGGGAGCCCAGGTTCACGCGGCGCTTGAGCTTGTGCGCCTCGTCGACAAGCAGGATGTCGAAGCCGCGCTCCCCGTTCGCCCGATAGCCGAACTCCGGCTTCACCAAGTCAGCCGGGCCGATGATGTCCGCCGGGCTCAGGCCGCGTACGCCGGCAAGCGCCTTGCGGAGCGTCTCGCGCAGAGAGGTGACCGGCTCCAGTATCCTAATGTTCATGCCGGCGAACCGGGGATCATCCCGAAGCGTCTTGAGCAGGTAGATGGCCAGGATGGTCTTCCCCGTACCCGGGACGCCCTCAACCACCAGGGGCGCAGCATCCCCGATGCCTCTGCCTATAACCGCCAGAATCTTATCGAGCGCGACCCTCTGGTCAACCGTCAGCCCCTTGTAGGGCGAGTACTTGAACACCTCTGACTCTTCTATCTCGTCAATGGTGTGGTCGACGAGCTCGAGGCTTCTCAGCTCATCCCAAAGGCTCTCGAACATGGCCGAGTACTGCTCCTTGGAAAAGTAGTTCGTATCGGTCATCCCGTCGTTCTTGTTGGTGAGCTGATAGCGCCCATCGGCATGCATGAGCCCGATGAGGCGATGCTCGTAATCCGTGACGACCGAGGAGTTGAACTCCTCGTTGAAGATGATGTTCGCCATCGTGAAGTCGCGTTTCTCAACGCTTGCCCCGTGCTGGGTCATTCTGGTAGCCACGCTGGTGGTCTGTCCCACATAGGCGGAATCCTCGTTGGCCAGGATGTACACCATGGGCCAGTTGAGAACCTTGTCTTCCTCGAGATCGAGAACCTCAAGGTTGATCTGCTCGCCATAGCGGAAGGGGCACCGATCGACAATGAACGACGCGCCCGCCGGCTCCTCAGCCCGCACCTCTGTGGTTATCTCGATCAAAGCCGTCCTCTTTTTGTCATCTGGCGTTTTCCGAACGCAACTCACCCCTCGCAAAGAGCCCTAGCGAGGAATCTTTTTTTATTATGCTCCGCAACATCATTCGTGGCAATCAAAGCTAGCGCTCACGCCTCTCGGCAACGCGCGCTTTAAGACCGTTTCATTTCTTGGCAAGACAGGCTTCTACCGGCGCATCGGCTTCGACCGGCCGTGCCCCATGCTCGTCACGTCGCCGACCATGCCCGCGACCGACCTGTGCCATCCCACGGAGGACCGCCCGCCGGCCGTCGAGGAGTACCGGCGCGTCCAGGGCTTCCCCGACGACTGGCGCATCTGCGGCGACGTCATGGACGCCTACCGCCAGATCGGCAACGCCGTCCCCGTGGCCCTCGGCGAGGCCATCGGCCGCGCCATCCGAGCCGACATGGCCGGCAGGGCGGCCGATCTGAGGTTCGAGGACTTCCCCTACTCAAGGTACAAGCGCACAAGCGACCAGACGTGGGGGTAGGGAATCCCTCAATCAAAGGAAGCCTCGCTGCACCTGCGCTCTTACGACAATTTCTACAATTCCTAAGCGAGCTCTCACAGCTCGTTAGTGCTTCGGTCGCTTGCTCTATCAGCTCCCACCTCACCGTCGTCGGACAACTGCTCCGCCAAAGCATCAATGACATCTTCTATCGACTCGTTATTTCTCGGCGGCTCTTCAATACGAATCGTGTCGATAAAGCTGATCCCCTTGCGTTTGATTGCGCGCCACGCGCCAGACAGATACTCTTTGGGTATCTGATCGATCGGCAACGCCTCATAAACAAACAACCAATTGCGCTGAAAGTCTCCTTCGGTTTTCGCCAATTCCTTTGCATAGCTAATAAGCTTGTTGCGCAAAGCTTTGTTCTGCCGTCTTCTTGAATACACCAACGCACAGGTACACAGAACGCAATCTCGTGTCTCCTCTAAAACAGAGGCCGCCTCCGCACTCTCCAAAAGAGCAAGCGCAAAACCATATCGCATTGCATAATAGATTGCATAAGATGCCGAAAGGTAATCCCTCTCCTCAATGGACTTATCTAGCAGTAAATTCGAAAAAATTTCAATGCGTTTGCTTGGTATCTTTGCCGCCATGATAACTCGCTCTTCAACGAAAGGGAGGAGATACGGCTGAGTGTAAGCGAGGTGGAGGGCAATATCGCCGTAGTATTTTCGGGCCCAGTGGTTCATGCGACTTTTTGATAGCATCCCAAAAGCATAAGCCAGCGCAGACCCACTTCCAGACTCTTTTGCAGCCACTATGGCGGTGTCTAGAAACCTCTCCACATCACCCTTATCAAGGAGGGGTTTGTGCGGAAAAGCATTTTTCAGTATTCTCACCCAATCATCGAGAGAAGCACTCGGCTGATCCCAAACCCTCGTTTTTTTCTGATTTACGGAGAGCCCATACAGATCGAGCTCAGTCTCAAGATCCAGGATGAACGACCTCGCTCGCTCCTTACTGTCTACGTAACAGCGATAGTCGTCGATATGTCGCAAAAATCGATATCCCTTTTCGAATAATGCTGCGTCAATACGCGTTAAGATTAATTCGGCAAGAAGATTTGAGGTATGAGGGCCAATGAGCAAACCATGAGTCTCGCCATTTGTTGTGTTCATCGTGCGCTGGTCTAGCTCATGCGACCATCTACACTCTGTACCATTCGTATTTCTCTTTGCCTTTTCCTTTCCTAAAATAGCCCAATCTAGAGCATGCGTATAAATACTGGGGAAGCACCTCGATATATCACAATCGACGGCCATCCGATTTCCTATCAACAAGGCAGGCAACGGGTTTTCTTCAATTTGCCAACAACGATAATTCATACTAAAAAGCGAGTCCGAGTCTTTGCGCTTTCGAATGTGAATGCGGCTAATTCGATAGGGATGGCCTTGTGTGTTGTTACGAAAGATTTCTTTGATTTCTTTCCAGTGTTCGACCAAATGACGCACTAGACTCTCATAAGCAAAGGGAGACGGGATGCCAAAAACGCGTTTTGTTCCGATATTTCTAATGTAAGAAAAAACAACCCAATCGCTCTTCTCGTGACCAACTCTGCACTCTTTACTATTAACGCAGTCCGCCGCGAAGGATTTACTAGTAAACATCGGCGGCAGTTTATCGGCGAACAAACCGTACCCAAGAAGTCCCGTATAAAGATCATCACTAGAGATTTCATCCATAAAATCACAGTAATTTCTAGGAAAAGGAGTCAACAGATAATCTTGCGGCACCTCTCGTACTATCGTTCTAAACACAATACACACTCCAAAGAAACATTCATGAATACGCTTCGAGTATTTGTCATCGTATCATAGGGTCGCTCGGTAGATGCGAAGCACCCCAGAGCACCTGGAAGCGACCGCGGCCCCCTGCCTCCGAAAGTGGCTGAGCGAAAGCAGGATAAATTATTAATCATTGTGTCATCTTCTGTTGCTTCGTCTCGTAGTCATTGCGCGGCTGCGCCATGCCGAAAACGAGGGTGCCGAGCGGCTTGGTAAGTTCTGCGATAAACATTGTTCTTTCCTTTCAATAGCGAACCTACGGGCGGGAAACGCCTTCGGTGCGTTTCCTTGTAAGGAAGTCTATGGGGATTCGGAACAATGAAGAGATCTATCGGATTTCTCCGACATGACATGAAGAAATAGCCCCGAACTGGGGAAATGCGGTTTAGTTTCTTTTCAGGAAAGCAGAAAAGGTCTTTGCTATTTTTCGGCTGGAGCGGAGGACTTTCGGAGGACGATTACGCAAAATCTACCTGCGGGGCTATGGAGCGATTGCCAATATCCGCAGGTAGATGGCTATAAACGACTTTAGGCGTATACCGGATTACCCCAGCACGTTATTCCCACTCGATTGTAGTTTTTGCCGTCAGGCGTACAATACGTATCAAATCATGTTATATCGTCCAACCTGTATCATGACGTCCACCTAGTTAAGCAAATCAACAGTATCGTTTTGTACTCACCTTAAATCCCCGTTTTACACACCTCGGAAAGGGAATAAATACGGCGTTACAATAAAGCACCTGTGAACAGGTGTTTTCTCCTATTTCGAAAATGCTGAGTACAAAAATGCCGAGATCCCGATCGTTTACTCCGCAAATTTATTACCAGGAATAACTCAGGAATAAATTCAGCATAGGGGTGTAAAGGCCTGAACAGGCAGAACGTGAAACGCTGAGTACAAAGTGAGTTCCAAGTGAGTACAGGGTCTTTATGAGCCGGTTCGCAGAGCAAAATCGCCCCAAACCGCTTGGCAGCATGCATCGACCGCCCATTTGCCGCCCAGATCCAGCATGCGGCGAAGAAGGGGCCCGCCAACTTACCTCTGCTCAACCGATAAAGGCACGACCTCGTTGATGGGGACATGCTTGTGAAGCGTGCCGTCATCGGCTCTCACATCGCAGCTGGGGCAAATACCGAAACAAACGCCGCCGCCCCTAGGATCGACGACGAATACGGTGCCGGAGACGAGGTTTCCGTCGAATTCGAATCGAACCCTGTCGCCCGCTTCTGGCAGGACCCTGGGTGACTCCATGGTAATTCTCCTATCTCAAGCACTCGTTTGCGAAGACGCGCGCTCCGGGTGGAGCTGCGGCGGTAATGTCACGAGGGGCTCGGTTCACCCGGTGAGCTAGCTCTTGGGAAACTCCAGTCCCTTCAGCGTCTTCAGGAACACTTTGCTGAGCCTTCGCCTGCTCTCGAAGAAGATGAGCTCGGACTTGCTCATGCCCGCGCCATTTTCAGATTTCTCCCGCATGAGCTCCAGCGTGCAGACCATGTCCGCCGCCTGGCTAAGCCTGTATTCGTAGGGAGCTATCTTGCGGACATCCACATTCGTCAGATAGGCGCAAAGCACGGTGTTGATGAGGTCCGTGACGAGCGCCTGCCCGTTGTCGTAGTACACGATGACCGACTCGAAGCCCTGGAAGAAAGCGAGGTTGTCCCTCAGGAAAGAGCCCAGCTCGTTTGCGAGCCGCCCCCTCAGCGCGAACCGATCGGCGCATTCCCTCTTCCTGACAGAAAACGTCTTGTAGCTGATAGGGCAGAGCCTCACGAACGAGAACATCTTGAAGAAGACCTTGCGGCGCTTTTCGAGGTCGATGTCCTTCCATTCGTCCTCTTTGCGGACTATGGGACCGGAGTGGACTGCTTCTTCAGGATGCGCATCCAGAAGATCGAGCTCGTAGCAAAGCTTTTGTTCCTGCTGTTCGATGCTCGATGCTTGGTCATGGAGTATCATCGTGATCAGATAGAACTCGGAGTTCGACCCCACGTCTCCAGATTCGTCGATGAATATCCCAAGGTCAGACAAGGTATTGCTCCTAGATATAGAAATGGCGGGGAATATCCCCGCCGCAGGGTGGACCAAGATCTATTCGACCAGTCCGTTGCTGAACATTATAAGGCCTGCGAGCTCCTGCGACAACAGGCAATTCCGCCCTACACGAAATCGCGACCTCTCGTGGCTATACGCAGGCGTAGACCATGTCCCAGGTGATGATCTTTCGAATCGCCCCGCATGCTCGGCGATAATCTCCGGCACCAACAGCAGCCTCATATGCAATCTTCACGGTAAGCTCGTCTATACCGACAGCCTCGGCGATCCAGAGGAGCGAGGCAGCGTTCATCAGGCTGTTGTAGCATCGTCTCGCGCTGGAGTTCGGAGTCTGCCTGCTGTACGAGCCGCCTCCCTTGGTCTCGTTCGCACGGAACCATTCGACCATGTGCTCGCGCTCGGTCCTTCCCGTCTTGGTGGACGAGTCGTGAACCTCGCTTATGTACCTGTCTGAATATGGGTAGTGATCCTCTTTGGTTCTGAGAATGTCCGAGAATCTCCTGCATCTGATGTCGGCCAAGCTGTTTCCCTCGTTTATGGTTCCTTCACATGTAATTATAACGGCAGGCACGGAGAGCCACTTTTGCACACCCTATGGCCTATCGCCTCTTTCCGAAGATCGCATCTATGATGCCGTTGACGATCGAAGACCCGAGCCATAGAGGAACAATCAGTATCGAGGCGATGAACAGGCCATAGAGTAGCGGGTGGAGGACGGTCTCTCCAACCAATCCGGCTATCGCCAGACCGATGACAAGTATCGCTATTATCCAACCCATAAAATGACCTCCCTGCATCACTGCGACAAATTGTCACAGCGGCTCTGAGCAGGCGACACTTCTCGAAAACTAGAACAGGCAGCCATCGATGACCTCTTTGCCGCGAAGCTGCTCTATCCACTCCGAGGGAATGCTATCGAGGCCGTACATCGCCCCCGCAAGGGCTCCGGCGACGCAGGCGGTGGTGTCCGAGTCGTCCCCGAGGTTCACTGCTTCCAGAACGCATTCCCCATAGCTGTCGGTATTGCAGGCGCACCAGAGCGCCGCACCCAAAGTGTCTAGGACATAGCCGGTCGACCGGATGTCGTCGCGAGACGCGCCCTGTATGCCCTTAAGGAACGAGAAGCGCCCGTCGCTGGGGATATTCTTCTCGATCGCCTCCTCAATCCATTCGTCCTCAAGAAGATCCCTCAGGACGTGCACGAAGAAGACGCATGCCTCCATGGACACGGGGTGGGCGTGCGTAATGGATGAGACCGCCCGTATCTCGTCGTCGGTGGCGTCCGTGAGGGCCAGAGGCGCGATGCGCATGAGCGACCCGTTGCCGTTCGACCTCTCGCCGTCGCAGCCGAAGCCCTGCCGAAGCGCCGTGGCGGTGGCGTTCCCCACGTCGAAGGCGCGGCCGTCGGTTGTGTACGCGCCCTCGTAGAGCCACGCCCGGAAGCGCTCCCGCATGTCCTCGACGTCGATGCCGCCGCGCTCCCTGATGCTGTCGCAGGTGGCGAGCAGAAGCGACGTGTCGTCCGAGAACGTTCCGGCGGGCATCCCGTGCGCCCCTCCGCCGACCATGCCGTCGCACTCGAAGGTGCCGCGCGCCATGAACTCGTAGGGAACCCCGAGCGCGTCGCCGATGGCGGCCCCGTAGACGACGCCCTTCAGGCTCTTGGATGGACGGTGCTCCGCGCTCGGCAGCTCGACGGTGCCCACGAAGAGCGGGAGTCCGTCGGGAGAGGTGACCGCTACGGCGAAGGGCCTGTCGAGGACGATCTCGCGAGGCTCGGGCGCATCCTCGGGAAGCGCCCCGGCGCACACGCACATGATTACGTACGACGCGCCCTCCAGCCCCTCCTCGTCGATCTTTAGCATGGTGTTCTGGATGACGTCATCGACCATGAGGTCGTCGGGGCTGATGGGGCTGAAGTCGGCCCCGGGCTCGAACAGACGGGTCACGCCTGCCTCCATGAGAAAACGCTTGAGGTTCACGCCGTTGGATGTCAGCTCGAAGCGGGGCAGGTACAGCTTGCACTCACGATAGGGCTCGGTGCTCTTTCCGGCGATATTCGAGGAGATGTTCCTCCAGGCGGATCCGCTCGCAACGTAGTCTCTCAGGGAGCAGCCCGTCGGTGGCAGCGTCATGTACATTCTGCAACCCGATGTAAGATCCTTCGATAAAGTGACCGCCCCCTCGGAGTCGAGGACGTCGTAGTTGTCCCATCCCAGCATGAAGTCTGCCATCACGGCATCCCCAAAATCCGGTTGGAACATACGTGGCGTGTCTTCTTCGAACCCGTCGCTCCAAGAATCCCTCAGGTGCATCGCCCCCATGAGGGCAGCGAGCGTATCCGGGCTCATGTCGGGAGCCTCGGAGTAAAGCCCGCCCGTGCAGCCGGAGAGCCATTCGCTCATTCGGGTCTTGGCGTCCTCGCTGTCCATCGCGACGCGCTCGACGTCACATGCGATGGGAAATCCCTTTTCCGCCAACCCCGGGTCGTTGGCTTCAAGGCTCTCGTCCAGCCATATCGATGCCCCGGTCGAGTAATGGAAGTTCTTGCACCCGTACTCCGGCTCCCCGATTTCTGAAACGGAGGAGAGCTCGGATCGCATCGGATCCTCGCCGCCGAGGGCATCGACGATCTGCGCCCGCGTGTCTCCGTCAGTGACCGCTGCGGCCAGCGACAACGTTTGGAAGAGGCAGGAAGGCGAAACGACCGCGTTGCCGGGTATGTCTGCAATCGTTTTGAAGAGTCTCCCGGCGAGCCTGTTCAGGCCGCCGCTGCTTTCGTTCCTTTCGACTTCGGCGTTATGCATGACTATCCTCCTAATCGTTCCACCAGTCAGGGCCATCGGCGGTGACGACTGCGAGAGGCCGCCACCTTATCTGGTCGCATACGGCCAAGAACCCGGAATCGACTCTCTCGGGATGGGCGCGCTCCTCGTCCGTGAACGGAACGCCGTCATCATCGAAGAAGGCCCATCCCCGATTCGTCTCCTCGATACGCCCGTGCCAGATCGGATCCGGATCCTTGAAGTTCGCGAATCTGAAGACGAGCAGACCGCTGAACTCAAGCTGGACTTCCGGCCATTCTCCACCTCTGCTCTTGCAGTCCCATCTGAAGGTCACAGTCAGGGAATCCACGTCGATCTTGAACCTCCCCAGATTCAAGTCTCCGCCTTCTGCGCGCGCAAGGGGATCGTAGGAGAAGCCAGCGACGTACCAGTCGTGGAACTGCTCTACCCTCTCCAGCAAAGCATCGACATCCTTCTTGGTCTCTATATCGATCCATTCCATCTCGTTCTCCATCCTTGCGAGTGCCGGGGATTGGACGCACCGCTTTCGGCTAATCTCGTTTCCCATAATTCTATCGGCACGTGCAATGGGTTGCTGTTCCATAATGGGACATAGGGTGAATGAGCCGAGAAGGCGAAGCACAGCCCAGGTTGCGATTCCCGCAACCTGGGCTGAGTAAATCAGACTATGTCGATATAGGCCACGGGCTCGACATGTAGTGAAAGCTCCTCGTTCTCGCCGGAGGCTCTGAACTCGATATCGTCCCAGGTCTCCCCGACGCGGCAGAACTCGTGGGGAATCTCCTGTTTGGCGAGCTCGGCCAGCGCTTCGACGACATTGGTGACATCGACGAGCATGCCGTCGTACCACTTGATGTTGTCCCAGCCGAATACCACGCATCCGTCTTCCTCGCCGAAGAACTCGGGCTCGCGCTCGGTCCCCATCAGAGGGTAGCTGTCGAGGCCCTCGCTCAGGGAGTCGACCTTCTCGCACATGAGGTCGTAGCCCTCGCGGGTGGTGGCGATCCTCACTTCGCTTCTGTATCCCATTTCCATGCACCTCTCTCTCGCCATAGGGTTTGACTGTGGAGAGCCGCCAGCCGCAACGGGCTGGCGGCGAATTCGGGGCTATTCGCGCGGGGCGATGCGGCAGGTGTCAGCGTCGATGTAGTTGTTGCCGTTCCAGGAGTAGTCGCCCTCGTGATCGTAGCGGTTGACGAAGGGGATGCCCTTGAAGCCCCTGGGCGCATCGTCGGCGCCGAATCCAACGACCTCGAAGAGCTCGGGGGTGGACTCGTACCCGCTCATCCAAACCTTGTCGCCCAGGCGGACATCGGACACTGGCACCTCTTCGGCATCTAGGAAGGCACCGAGCCTCAGGTTCTCGGGCATCGCCTCGTCGAAGGCGTGCAGCATCTCGTCGAAGTCGTATCCGCTCTGCTCGGCGGAAGGGTCGATGTGCCTGAGGCCGACCGCGTTCCAATCCTTGTCGTACTCCGTCGTGTAGCGATCGACTATCTTCCAGCCGTCGATGACGTATACGCCGTTGTCGCCCTGGTCGCCGAGGCTGCGGTACCTGTCTATGCCCACCGAGAGCGATCCGCCAAAGAAGTTCCCGACCACCTGGGCCATCCGCGCCCATCCGTAGCAGTCCTGGCTCGGGGGGCGGTAGCCCTGGAGCTCGCAGTACTTGAGCAGGGGCTCGACGGAGTCGCGGCCGCCGTTCCAGTGGAGGTAGAGCGCCAGGTTCTTGTCCGGCGTGGTGATGACTGCTCGATTTCCCATTTTGAAGACCTCCTTGTCTTTCGGCGGTCGCCCTGTGCCACCGCCTCGTGATCCGGGGCCGTGCGCGGGTTCCGCCTGCGAAGCAAGGAAGAAAGCGGGCTTCTTCGCAAAGGGCGCATGCCCGCAACCTGCACAAGCGGCAGTCCGAGACCGCAAGTGCGGCTTGTGCGGGTTTTGCGCAGGAAGGGCGCGCCTTGCGGCGTACATGGCGGGTTCCGTGCGATAGTGCCTGGATTAGAGGCGGGGCAGGGCGCGCTAAGCGTGACGGAGGTCATGGGAACGAGCGGCTCAGCGCATCGGATGGAAGCGGCGCGCTCACCGCGACAAATTGTCACAGTGCCTCCAACCTGGCGTTTTGCTCAAGAAATGCGAGTTTTAGGCGGACATGTCGCCCTTGACTACCTCTTCCACGAACCAGCGCGGATCCTCGTAGAACAGGTAGGTAACGTTGTTGCCGATCCGGACGGTGTAGCAGATGCCGTCTCCGCCGACCTTGCGCGACGAGGCGCGGCGCACGTCCTTGACCTCATCGATTGGATAGGTCCTGCCGTCGTACCACTGGATGGATAGCGGCCGCACGCGACCGTCCTCGTCCATGCGCGCCGTGACGCTGACGTACCGCTTGGCCCTTCCCGAGATGCCTTCGACCATGATGCCCGCCTACCTGAGGAACCCTACGGGGTGGACGGTGTTGTCGCGCTTGATGTCGAGGCCGGACATGACCTCGTCGGTGAGCTCGACCGCGCGCTTGACGCAGGTGTTGCCGAAGCGCCCCCTCAGCGCGTCGATCGCGAGATCCAGCCTTTCAAGGCGCTCCGTCTCCTCGGCGTCTCCGAAGAGCTCACACTGCACGGGCACGTCCATAGGGACGAGGTTGGTCACGCGCACGTGCACGGCCCTGAGGGCATGCTCCTTGTCGAGCGGCTGGTTCGAGCGCAGAAGCCCCATGGCGACGTTCGCGACGTCCCTTGTGAGGCAGGTCGGAGTCCTCAGCGTCCTCTGCCTCGAATAGCCGGAAAGATCGCGTGCGAACCGCGCCCCCACCGACACCGTCCGGCAGCGCATTCGGGACTCTCGCAGCCTCTGCGCCACGGATTCGGAGAGGAGCCAGACGAGCGCCTTCACGTCGGAATCGCATTCGAGGTCGTGCGGGGCGGTGAGTCCGTTGCCGATTCCCTTCACGACGTAGTCCACATCGGCCTTCGAGGGATCCATGACCTTCACGGGGCTCGCGTCCTCGCCCCTTGCGAACGCGCGCAGCATGATGCCGATCTTGCCGAAGCGCCTCTTCAGGAAGTAGTCCCCGGCATGGGCGAGATCCCCTATGGTCTCGTATCCGGCTGAGCGGAGCTTGCGCATGGTGGCCGGGCCGACGTAGATCATCTCGGATGCGGCCATGGGCCATGCGACGTCGCGGAAGTTGCCCCGCGTTATGGAGACGATGCCGTCGCCCGGATCGGTGTCGCTCCCGAGCTTGGCGAAGACCTTGTTCCACGAGACACCGATGGACACGGTGAGCCCGAGCTCGGACTTCACGCGCTCGGAGATCTCCCTCGCCACGAGCATGGCATCGCCTCCGAGCAGCTGAAGCGATCCGGTGACGTCGATCCACGACTCGTCGAGGCCGAATGGCTCGACGAGATCTGTGTAGCCGTAGTAGATCATGCGCGCCAGTCGCGAGTAGCGCTTGTAGGCTGCATAATCGGGCGGCACAACGATGAGCTCGGGGCACTTCTGCTTGGCCTGCCAGATCGCCTCGGCCGTCTTCACGCCGCAGGCCTTAGCCTCCCGGGACTTCGCGAGGATGATCCCGCTCCTGCGCTCAGGGTCGCCCGCCACCGCCACGGCCTTGCCCCTCAGCCCCGGGTCGAGGTGCTGGGCGACGCTCGCGTAGAAGGCGTTCATGTCGATATGCATGATGACCCTGTCGCCCATGGCACCACCTCGCTATCAAAAGGGAACATGTGTTCGATTATCGTGAATCCCTATGATGCACCCGATCGCTTATTCAGTCAATCGAACAGATTGTGGATTTTTCGGAACGGCGAAGCTATAAAGCTCCTGGATCACATGCGAAAGTTTCACTGTGACAATTTGTCACAGTTGCCCTGAACAGGGCATATATCATGAAAACCGAGTTTGTGACAACATGGGCGGATCAGATTATCTAAGACGCTAGACCTAACCGGTGTCCCAAAACGGAACAACGCTGTCGATGCAGGTATGAGAGTATTAGGGAGAGGTTAGGAGCGACGATGGCGAAACATGCGCAAAGCATATTCAAATTCAGCTGCGGTGGCTTCTTCGGCGGCTGCTGGGAGCTTGAGATACTCAAGTCAAGCGACGGATATCTTGCAACATACTCGCGCTCCTTCTACCCTGAGCCCGAATGCAGGGATTTTCATGTGACCGATGCCCAGATGGAGAAGTTGGAGCGCCAGCTGGATGCCTCCGGCGTGGAGGATTGGTACTGCCATTACTTCAGCCCGGTCCTGGACGGAACGCAATGGGATGTCTGCGCTCGTGGAGAAAGCTACGGCGGATCGAACGCGTTTCCCAAGGGATTCGATGCTCTGACGGCGTTCCTGGCAGAGGAATTCGGTTGTAAGGAGCTCATGGTCGAGGGTGGATACGAATCCTCTTTCCCCGACGAAATGCACGGAATCGACCACGTTGCGGCTTACGCCGATGTGTTGGTGAACGTCGATGAGCTCCGCCGTAAGCACCGATCGGGGCTCTTGGACGAGGACGAGGTCAAGGATGGAGAAGAGGAGGCAGAAGTTGCCGCAAGCGAACTTCTGCACGACCTCTATGTACTCGCAGAGGAGAATCCCCGATACAAGGACTACGGGAAGATCCTCGAAAGCCATGGAATTCCCCTCGATGTCCGGAGGATAGCCGAGCAGGACATGGATGGCGCGGACGATCTGCTCATCATAGCCTCCATGATCGCCATCTCAAGATCGGACAGGTTCTGCGGATATAGCGACAACTTCGGCAAATGCGCCAAGAACGGTACTTTCGCGCGCTGGCTTTCCCGACTTTGACAGGACTCTGCGCTTCTCAGCGGCAGCTTCTGATGCGCGCCATAGCGGCGTTGATGCGATATCGCTGGGCGAAAGCTTGTGCTTGATCGAGATCTGACTTCCTTCCAGAAACTATCTGCTCGCATGGGGGCTCCGAGACGAAATATCCGGCGTTGATCTCGATGACAGAATCGTCCGAGGCCTCAATGATCTCGCATTTCGTAGGTCCATCGTTGGAATAGCGAACCGCAAGTGCGGATGATAGCGGAAGCGTAAGGTCATCGATGTGGTACTTTCCGTCCTTCTGAAGCGTAGAGTTGAAATGCGGGGGCAGGGAGGAGGTGATGAAGCGGGCTTCCCCTTGCGGTCTGATGAAGCAGCAGCGAAGCCTTTCAAGATCGTTCTTGGCGAAATACGTGGGGCTCCCCTTGCATCGCCAAAGCGCGAGCACCATCTGGTTCGCGCCCTTTGCCAGAACCTCGATCTCCTCAGCCATTCCCGCTTGGGCCAGAACTTCGCAGCCCCATCTCACTTCGGGATCGTTGTACATCGCATCGTAATCCGGCTCGTAGTCTGCAAGCATTGCAGGGTGCCTCGCGATAAGGTGTCCGACCAGCCACAAGAGCGCCCTTCGCTCCTTTTCGTGGATGCGCCCGGCATCTATCTGGACATCTATCTTGCGTAGGAGAGCCGATTGCTCTCCCTCTATCTGGGAAAGCTTCTTCTCGATCTTCCCGGGGAGGAGGTGACGCCCATGCCAGCTCCTCTGGCATCTCGCTTCCATCTCATAATGGTAGTTGCGCTCGCACACGTCTTCCGATCTGCTCTTATAGGTCTTACCCGCCCTGCGGTTGTAAACCCAGAGACTGTCGCCATCATCCGAAAAACGCCTCAGGTAGTACTGGGGCACATAGTGCTGCTTTTTCGGGGTGTTTTCCTCTGCCAACCTGCTCATCTCGCTTTCGCAAACGCCACCCAACCGCCCGGATGATGACATCGAATTGTTACAGCATATCAACATCGCATACTAAATCATCGCAATCAAGATGGGTGTCCCATTTCGGAACAACTACCCCTTGCCACAGGGTCTATTATGAACACACGAAATGCTTCAAACGGGCGATAGCCCGAAGCGGGTTCCAAGCATCCGGCGCAACAGCGCCGACAAGACCGGGAAGGAGGACTGGCATGGGAACCGAGAGATACACGATCATGGCCAGTTCGCCGTCGGACGCGAGGAAGCCAGACATGTCACCAAGAACCTCGCACTGATTCAAGGTGCCGCAATAAGCCCCGACAAACGTCGGGGCTTTTTTCCGAAAGAACAGACAGATGGGCCACCTCGAACAAGGCAGCTGTGTGGGTTTAGCGAATTTGTGACTATGCGGGACTGTGCGGGACTGTGCGCAAAAATCACGAAGCACCAGCCCGGAAAACCTGCAATCATCGCCGCCATCAAGAAGAGTCGAGAGCATTCGACAGAAGTTGAAGAAACGAGCAAGAAGAAGGCGGAATGCAAATGCCGAAAGATATCAGGGAAATGAAGCGCGAAGAGCCGGTGTCCAACCAGACCAACGACATGAAGTCTCCACGGCTCCTGAGCGTGGGAGAAGTCGCCGAGAGCCTCGGCGTCTCGACAGCGAAAGTCTACCAGCTGATCCGAAAGGGCGAGCTTGAGGCCGTGAACCTCGGGCGCCTCTACAGAGTGACGCCGTCGGCGATCGAGCGGATGCTCGATCGCCTATCGGGCTCAGGCCGGCAAGGGTCTTGAGAGCCTCGGGCTGTCTGTTCGAACGAAGAACAGGAGAGTATATGCCCGAGATCTTTGACGATTCATCGAAGCAGCCGGTGCCCGTGCAGGACATCTACAACGCCTACAAGGTAGCCCGGCTCTTAGGCATAAGCAAGAACAAGGTATGGGAGCTCTCGAAGAGGGGCAACGACCCCCTGCCGCTCAGGCGCATGGAAGGCCAGAAGAAGGGTTCGATCGCGTTCAGGGTAGAGCTACTCGACTGGGCCATGCGCAACTTCTCGAAAATCGGCGTCGGGTAGGCGGCAGCAATGCATGCGAAGAGAGAACCCGCGCGCCCGCGCGACGGCGACGCCTTTTTGATCCTGCACCCCTTCATGTGGAAGGAGCTCGGGCTCAAGGGCACGTCGCTGCTCGTGTTCGCGCGCATCTACGGATTCTGCAAGGACGGCGGGACATTCTACGAGAGCCGCAAGAGGACCTCAGCCTACCTCGGCGTGTCCGAGCGCTCTGTCATCAGGGCAGTGTCCGAGCTGGAGCAGAGAGGGCTCATCACCGAGACCGGAGGCGAATGGGCAAGGGACGGGATGACCACGAGGAGCTACGTGCTCGGCCGTCGCGCGATGAGGACGTCCTGCGTACCTGGCAAGTTGTCACCCCCTGACAAATCGTCCGCTTCCAAGCATGGAGGAGATGACGGGATGTCGCCTAAGGGGGTGCCAGATTGGCACCTTAAAAGCAAAGAAGAATACAAAGAAGAAGGATAGGAAAGGAGCTGCGGGATGGCAGACGAGGAGAGCCGCATCATCACCTTGGCATCGGCCAAGGAGCGCGGCCTGGAATACGAGGAGCCCGCAGAGCGCAGATGCGAATGGTGCGGGGACGTCCTCGACCCCATCGGACTCATCGGCTTCAACGGCAAGGTCATCTGGATCGGGGCCAAGGAGTGCGAGTGCGACGGAGCCTGCGAGGAGCGGGCGCGCGCCGAGGAGGCCGAGAGGAAGCGAAGGGCCAAAGCCGAGGCCGAGGCGCTCAGGCGGTGCGGCGTGAAGCCCCGCTTCGCCCATGCCAAGGTCGACAGGCGCGAGATCGCCGAGTACCTGAACGCCTTCGATATGAAATCAGGCGTGGGGCTCTACATCACGGGCCCCTCCCGCGCGGGCAAGTCCCATTGCGCCACCGCGCTCGCCAAGGCGTTCTTCGCGAGCGGGTACAGCGTGCTCATGACGTCGTCCTTCTCCATGCTCGACGAGATCAAGGCGAGCTACGACGCCCCCTCCAAGCAGGGAGTCGAGCGCTATGCGGGATACGACGTGCTCATCATCGACGACTTCGGCAAGGAGAACGCGAACTCCTGGGTCATGGGCACGCTCTTCCAGATCATCAACGACCGCTACGAGAACATGAAGCCGACCGTGGTCACATCTCAATATGCGCCCGACGCCCTCAAGTCGCGCATGGGGCGCAGCGGGGAGCGCGAGAGCGCCGAGGCGATAGTCGAGAGGCTCAAGGAGACGTGCCGACTGGTCGTGCTCCCGCCGAGGAAAAATGTGGGTTTGATGGATAAGTGACTGTCCGTGACCATGCGGGACTGTGAGAAAAATCCCCGTCCCATCAGGGAATCGACCACGCTATAACCGTTGCAGGGCGGCGAGGAGAAGCGGGTCAGCCGAAACACTCTCACAAACGCAACCGGGCGAGGACGACTTACAGCGCCTCGCCGCCGAACCACCGAACCGAGGGGAGCCGATGCGAGTCGGCTCCCGAGGAGGAGACGGAAATGTACAACATGGTGCCGGTCACGGCGGAGGAACAGGAAAGCCTGGAGGCGATCTGCCAGAAGAACGGCTGGCTCAAGCGCAGCGGATACGACTGGCAGGACGACCCCTATCTGGAGGAGTACCCCTACGAGTTCGACCGCTGCTTCTCGCTGGAGGACCTCTCCGACTTCTTCAAGGCCGGGAACTGGGCCATCAGGCAGGGAGTCGTCTACGGCGACCTCGCGTTCATCCAACAGGTGGACGGGGGCGACGAGTGGTGGACGCTCAAGCAGGACGGAGAGACATGGGTCCCCTTCGAGTCCATCGGCTTCAAGAGGATCGCGGGAGACATCTCGGAATTAACCCGCCACGTCGCGGGAATGCGCCTCGCCACCATAGATGAATGCAAGCACCTGGACTACCTTCCGCCTAAATCAGACATGCAATGGGTAGGCAACGCCTTCCCCTATCTCGACGACGGCTGGGTGGCGGCAAGGAACTGCGACTTCAGGATCCACGTGGCGCTCAACCGCATGGGCAAGCTCCTCACCGTCAACGCCCCGTCAGAGGAATACATGGCCGACCAGGCGCAGGAGGGCATGTCCCTTCTCGACGCGATCAAGTCCCAGGTCGAGAGGGCCGTTCAGTACAAGGCCGAGAGGATGACGGAGAGCCTCGCCGACCGCACGCAGGCGGCGCTGCGCGCATCCGAGAACCAGCAGCGCGCCGACCGCGCAAGCGAGTCGCGCGAGACGGCCAGATAGATTAGAAGGAGGAGGACGACATGGCAAGCGATTTCGGAGACGAGAGCGGAGAGAAGCTCTTCGACTGGATGCTCAGGATGGGCCAGGACGCGAGCCAGGACGCTATCCTGGCGAGCGCCGAGAGGCTCAAGAGCGCCATCAGGAACCTGAGGGGCCAGATCGAGGAGCCCGCAGTTGAAGCGGAGCGCGAGGACGTGCGCGAGTACGCACGGCTCAACCTCTCGGAGTTCGAGGAGCTCCCCGACTACGCGACCCTGAAGGAGGTCATCGACGAGCGGCTCGCCGAAGCCGCGATCGAGCACGACTTCGTAGAGGTCGAGGGGCACGACCACCTTGTCTTCAAGGTGGCGGACGCCCCCGAGGTCGACGAGGCGTTCGGAAACCTTGAGCACGACGTCGATGCAGCGGCGGAGCGCGCCTGCGAGACGCGCGGGCGCGAGCTCACCGAGGAGCGCGACCAGGAGCCGCTGGAGAAGAAGGCCGAGGCAGCGAAGGCCGCATCCAGGGCGGCGCACGAGGCCAAGGAGGCGACGAGGCAGATCGAGAAGGTCGAGGTGAAGACCCGATGAAGTCGGAGCTCATCCTCATCGCGGCGCTATCGGGCGCGGCCCTCCTTTTCGGCAACGTCGCCACGGCCGCCGTCATGGCCGCAGGAAGCTCCGGGGCCGACCTCGTCTCCACGGCGATGGGCCTCGCGGCGCAAGGTGCGATCCCGTCAATGGACCCGCTGCCGCTCGCTATCGGGTGCGCCTGCGCGTGCGCCGTCTGGCTCGCATGGGTCAGATGGTGGGAGCGCAGGGGGCGCTACCGCAAGGGCGAGGAACACGGGAGCGCACGCTGGGCGACGGCGAAGGAGATCGAGGCGTACTCGGATCGGAAGGACGCCGACAACAACATCATCCTCACCAAGCAGGCGAGCATCCGCCTGATCGACACCGCCCACGACCAGAAGACCGAGACGAACGACAACGTGCTCGTCATCGGCGGACCCGGCACGGGCAAGACGCGCTACTTCGTGAAGCCGAACCTCATGCAGGGAAACGCCAACTACTTCATCACCGACCCCAAGGGCACGCTCATCCACGACATGGGCCACGTCCTCGAAGGGCTCGGATACGAGATCAAGACGTTCGACACCATAGACTTCGCAAGCTCCATGCACTTCAACCCCATCGCATACATCGACGGCGAGGCGGCGACGCTGCGCTTCGTGGAGTGCCTCATCAAGAACACCACCGGCGACAAGGACCATGCAGGGGACCCGTTCTGGGAGAACGCCGAGAAGCTCCTCTACACGGCCCTCGTCTCCTACCTCCTCTTGCACTGCCCTGAGGAGGACAGGAACGTGCCGGGGCTCCTGTCGCTGCTCTCGCTCGCGGACGCCCGCGAGGACGACGAGGACTACCTGAGCCCGCTCGACATGCTCTTCAACGAGCTTGAGACCGGAGAGAGGCTCGTGAGGAAGCCCTCGGCCAAGAAGTACGACCGCGCGTCCCGCGCGTTCGACAACGGCGCCGGAGGCTTCGAATGGGTGAAGGTGGCCGCGCCCGTGCGCCCCGAGGACGACTTCTCGCTCTCAAGCTACAAGCAGTTCAAGGTGGCGGCGGGAAAGACGCTCAAGTCCATCATGGTCTCCTGCAACGTGCGGATGAAGCCGTTCGACATCGCCGAGATGAGGGAGCTTCTGCGCTACGACGAGATGGAGCTCGACCGCATGGGCGACGCGCACAGGAAGGTGGCGCTCTTCTGCTCGATGTCGGACACCGACTCGACCTTCGACTTCGTGTTCGCGCTGCTCATGCAGCAGGCGCTCGACTCGCTCTGCGAGACGGCGCTCTCGCGCTTCTCGGGACGCCTGCCCAGATGCGTCCACTTCATGTTCGACGAGTTCGCCAACATCGGCACCATCCCGGACTTCGAGCGCATGATCACGGTCACGCGAAGCCGCAACATCGCGGTCTCGATGATCCTGCAGTCCCTCTCCCAGCTTGAGGAGTCATACGGGGAGAACAACGCCAAGACCATCATGAACGCCTGCGACACGCTGCTGTTCCTCGGGGGCAAGTCGACAGACACCAACCAGAAGATCGCCGACATGATCGGCAAGCAGACCGTCGCCAACATCACCGTGAACGACTCGCGGGGCGCGAACCCCACCTACACGCACAACTACGGCCTCATAGAGCGAGAGCTCATGCAGGCCTCCGAGGTGGCGAGGCTCCCGCGCGACGAGGCGCTCGTGCTCATAAACGGCGCGCAGGCGTTCAAGGACAAGAAGTACCCGCTTGAGACGCACCCGAGGCACGGGGCGCTCAAGGCCGCAGAGGATGCGGGGGCGTTCGACTTCAGGGCGTACCGGGCGAGAAGGGAGGGGGCGCTTATGGAAGCGTGAGTAATGGCTGCGACAGGTGCCTAGACCCAAGGGCCGGGGCAGAACCTCCAAGTACCGCGACCGGCCGTCGCAGCCGAGATGCAAGGGAGCACGCACGTGCCCCTCGATCCGAAATTCTACCATCAGCCCGCCGCCTGGAACCTCCAAGTACCGCAGGCGCGGGCGAATCGAGATGCAAAGGAACACCCACATGCTCGCAAACATCATCAGCCTCGTATCGGGCTGCGTGACCTTCCTCGGCGGCTTTCTGGTCGTCTGGGGCGCGGTCTCGCTCGGCCTCGCCATACGAGAGCAGCAGGGAGGCTCGCAAATTGCCTCCGCCATATCCACCATCGCTGGCGGCGCGATCATCATCGCCGCAGCGGTCTACTTCGGGATGCTCGACACGTCCTGGCTGCCCGCCTAAGGGAGGTGCCAGGCCATGTCGCTTCAGATCCCCATTCAGAAGGACATCGGCGAGTACGAGGAGAAGATCGTCGGGAAGCTCTCGTTCCGCACGCTCGCGTGCGTGGCGGGCGGCTTCGGGTCGGCGATCCTCGTGGCAGCGATATGCCACTTCTGGGTCGGCATAGAGGTCGCCGACGCGGCGTTTCCCGTCATGTGCGCCTCCATTCCCTTCTGGCTCGCCGGGTTCTGGCGGCCGTTCGGGATGCGCGCCGAGAAGTTCGCGCCCCTTCTGATCAACCACCACCTGAAAGACCAGAGGCTCCTCTACGAAAGCCCGCAGGACAAGTCGCTCCCGCGCATCGAGGCGGGAAGGCCCTCGCGCAGGGCGAAGAGGATAGCCAGACGAAAAGGAGCAGAGGCCAATGAGCCAACGAGAGAATGCGAAAAGTGCAAGGAAAGAGAGAACGAGCGACAAGGAGAAGCTCAAGGCTGAGAAGAGGCTCGCGAAGGCGCGCATCAGATCCGAACGCGCAGCGAGGGCCAAGGCCAGGCGCGAGAGGTCGGGCTCGGCGAGCTTCATAAAGCAGCTGATGGGCTCTGCCAGCAAGTCGGATAGATCCAAGAAGGCCCACGAGGAGAAGCTCAAGCGACAGAAGAAGGCGCGCGCCCAGGCGGGCGAGATCACCTCCTACATCGGCTACGACGCCATCTACAAGGACGGCATAGCCCAGGTAGAGGAAGGCCTCTTCTCGCAGACGATCGAGTTCTCGGACATCTCCTACCAGTCGGCGCGCCGCGAGAGCCAGCAGAACATCTTCACGGTGCTCTCCTCGCTCTACAACTACTTCGGGGCGGACTCCTGCGTCCAGCTCACGATCGCCAACGTCCCCATCCCCGACGAGGAGATCGGCAAGAAGCGATTCTTCAAGGCGTCCGATCCCGACACGGAGAAGTACGCCAAGGAGTACAACCAGATCTTGAACGACAAGATGCGCGAGGGGGTCTCGAACCTCACGCGCCACCGCTACCTCACCTACATGGTGGGCGCGGACGACGTCTGGGAGGCGGTGCCGAAGCTATCGCGCATCAAGGGCGACGTCATCGACACGCTCTCGCGCATCCGCTGCGAGGCGCACGCCCTGAACGGCACGGAGCGCATCGAGGCGATCCAGTCGCAGCTGCGCCCGAAATCCCCCTTCACCTTCACCTGGGACAAGGTGAGCCCCGTGTCGAGCACGAGGACGAAGGACCTCATAGCGCCAGCGCTCATCGACTTCAAGCCGCACGGCAGGGCCGACATCTTCCGGGTGGACGACACCTACGGCTGCGTGGTCTCCATCCGCACGTTCGGCTCGATGCTCGAAGACGACTACCTCGCCAAGATCATCGACCTTCCCATGCCGTTGTCGGTGAACCTGCATGTCCAGCCCATCGCGCAGTCCGACGCGCTCGCGCTCGTGAAGCGCCAGCTCGACTGGATGGACAAGGAGATCATCGACGAGCAGATGAGCGCGATGAAGAAGGGCTACGACTACACGATCCTTCCGCCGGAGCTCAGGTACTCGAAGGAAGAGGCCGAGGAGCTCCTGGACTTCCTTCGCAACAAGAACGAGCGCCTCTTCACCTACACCGGCCTCATCTACACCTACGCAGACACCGTGGATGCGCTTGAGCGGCAAGTTGACCAGATCGTGTCTATCGGGCAGGGCAACTCGCTCGGGATAGAGCCGCTCTACTATCGGCAGCGCCAGGCCCTGAACTCGGTGCTCCCCCTAGGCATGAACCACATCAACGTCACCCGCTACCTCACCACGGGCCAGATAGCCATGCAGATGCCCTTCGCATCGCTTGAGCTCAACCAGGAGGGCGGGGGCTACTACGGGCAGTCCAAGCAGTCCGGAAACCTCGTCATCTGCAACCGCAAGAAGCTCGCCTCCCCCATGGGGTTCGTCTGCGGCAAGCCCGGCTCCGGGAAGTCCTTCTCCGTGAAGCGCGAGATCACCAACACCGTGCTCGCCTACCCGGAGGACGAGATCATCATCTTCGACCCCGCCGGAGAGTACGGAAACCTCATCGAGGCGCTCGGCGGCGTGAACGTCCGGCTCGCCCCCGACGCCGACACCGCGCTCAACCCCTTCGACCTCTCAGACGTGGAAGGTCGCGCGGACGCCGCCCAGCTCGCGTTCAAGATCGACGCGTTCCTCGCGCTCTCAAGCGCGATGATGGCGGAGTCCTCAGAAGGCCTTCCCGAAGCCGACAAGTCGATCATCACGAGATGCGTGGAGGCGGCATATTCAAGATGCGCCGACGGGCGGGGCATGCCGACGCTGTCTGACTTCCACGAGATACTGAGCGGCCAGCCCGAGGCCGAGGCGCGAGACATTGCCCTTCGCTACGAGCGCTACGTCACAGGCGCGCTCTCCTTCTTCAACCGCCAGTCCAACGTGAGCTTCGACAACCGAACCACAAACATCGACCTGCACGACCTGTCCACCAACATGCGCGTGTTCGGCATGCTCACCGCGCTTGAGGCGGTGCGCAACAGGATGTACGCGAACTTCGAGCGGGGCATAACCACCTGGCTCTACATCGACGAGGTCCAGTCGCTCTTCGGGCACCCCACCATCATCGACTACTTCGCGAAGTTCTGGGCGGAGGGACGCAAGTTCAACCTCATCTGCACCGGCATCTCGCAGAACACCTCCCACATGCTCACCCACGAGCGCGCCCGCACCATGGTGCTGAACTCGGACTTCATGCTGCTGCACAAGCAGGCGAGCCAAGACCTCGCCGCATGGGCCGACATGCTCTCCCTCTCGGCAGCGGAAAAGGAGTACATCGACGAGTCAATCAAGGCCGGAGAGGGGCTGCTCGTCGCAGGAGGCGCGCGCGTGCCCATCCGGGACGACTTCCCTAAAGGCGCGCTCTACGACCTATGGAACACCAAGCCCGAGGAGATCGCGCAGCTAAAGCGCGCGCACCTCTTCGAGAACAACGCGAAGAGGGGCAGAGGGTAGATGGATCCGAGAGAACTCGACAAGGACCACTGCTCCATCGCCGACATCGTCACTGCGGATAAGGTCGACGCCGTGAGCTCGGGAATAGTGAAAGACGGCGAGAGCCAGAGCCTCTCCGCGCTCGCGGGCAGGGAGGACGCCCTCGGCATGCGAAGCCCCAAGATGGGCTCAAAGGGAAACACCCGCAAGGCAAGGTCGTCCGCCACCGCAGGCGCAGGCTCGAAGGCAGGCGAAGAGCAAGCTGCGGCACAGGAGCCTCCAGAGGAGGCGGCGCACGCGGCGGACGAGACCAACGGACGGCTCAAGGTGCGACAGGTCCTGGAGCGACAGGCGGTATCCGAGCTCGACGACACCGACGAGTTCGAGGGCGCGCAGGGCGCATACGACGCCGGAAAGGGTGCAAAGCGCGGCATCGCAGAGGTGCGGGAGCGCAAGGCAAAGGGAGCTGCGCGCGCATATAGGAGCGGCAAGGGCGCAGGGGCCGCGAAGGGCAAGAGCGCCGGTGCCGCAGGAGCGGGCAAGGCATCCCCGACTGCGACGGCCCCGGAGCGCGCTCGCGCGGCGCAAACGGTAACCCAGGCAGCAGGAGGTGCCGCAAAGACGGCGGCATCCGCATCGGGCAACACAGCCATCGCCGGTGCCGTCGGCGGAAGCGGGCTCGCGACCGCCGGAGGCGTGCTCGCCGGGATCATCGCCTTCGTGCTCGTCGCTCTCCTCGTCGGACAGATCGTGTCGGCGCTTTTCGGGTTCTGGGACGCCGAGGACAAGAAGCGCTCCATGGAGGGGCTTCCGCCCTACATCACCTACGAGATGGTCGAGGAGGCCATCCGCTGCCAGGAGGAATACGGGCACCCCGCCGGGTGCACGATCGCGCAGATCATCTGCGAGTCGGGTCAGGGAGAGACCATGAGCCAGCTCGCGACGCGCGACCACAACCTCTTCGGGATGAAATGGGCGTCGTCTTTCGCCTCAGCACCGGAAGTGGCGGGCAAGGCCGGGTGGACAACGCATGAGGAGTACACGCCCGGGCAGGTATCCACGATCACCGCCTACTTCACGGTCTTCAAAGGGGACGTCGAGTGCATACGCTTCAGGAGCCGGGTGTTCCTCCAGGCCGCCCACTACAAGAACAACGCCCTCATAAGGCAGGCCATCGCCGAGCACTCCTCCGACAAGATGGCTGAGGGACTCAAGGACGCGGGATGGGCGACGTCGTCGTCCTACGTCGAGTCGCTCAAGGCGGCGCTCGACGCGTACAACCTGCGCAGGTTCGACTCGATGACGGTCGAGGACCTTGAGAGCGGCGCGCTCTCGGCCGACGCCATCATCGCCGCCGCCTACAGCCAGCTCGGCGTGCCCTACGTGTGGGGCGGCACAACGCCGGGCGTGGGCCTCGACTGCTCGGGGCTCACGCAGTACTGCTACCGGCAGGCGGGCATCATGATCCCGCGAAACTCCGAGGACCAGGCGGCGTTCGGCCGCAAGGTCCCGGTGTCTCAGGCAACGCCAGGCGACATCCTGTGGAGGCCTGGGCACGTGGGCATCTACATCGGGGACGACCGCTACATCCACGAGCCGCATTCGGGCGCGGTCTGCACGATTACAAGCGGCGCGTCGTATTTCACGAGCGCCATAAAGATCAGATAGGAAGGAAGAGGAAATGTCGAAGAAGAGCAAGCTCATGCTCGCAGCCGCCGTCATCGCCGTGCTGCTTTTGGTCGGGTCGGGCGTGGCGCGCTGCTCGCTCGCCCGCGAGGACGTCGAGGGCACGAATTCTGCCATCGAGGCCGTCGAGAAGGAAGAATCATCTGCGTCCCACCAAGGCGCTCCGGCAGAAGAGCACGCGGATATGACGACAGGCCTGGAGGCGCTCGTCGGCACCTCCTGGACGGGCATAGAAGACCCGACCTACACGCTCTCCATCGTCAAGGGCGCGTTCGTCGAGGCGAAGGACGGCCAGACGAGCGTCACCTACTGGACGCTCGATACGGAGGAGGCGACCGACACGACCGTAACGGCGACCGTGCTCGCCTCGAAGTCGCTGACCGAGGCCGCGAGTCCCTCTCTCGTAACCGTGGCCATCGAAGGCGCTGACACCGTTTTGAGAACTGACGCGCTCGCATGCTCGTACAAGAAGGTGCTCCTCGGCGAGAGGACGCTCTCGTTCACGGGCGTGACCTCCAAGCTGGAGGAGGCCATGGGGGTAGAGGCCGCCAAGATCGAGGCGGCCGTGTCCGCGCGGGCTGCGGCGGTATCGCCCAACGCCAGCCGTGCCATCTGGGACGCCGAGGCGTGGATAGACTACGCGAACGGGGCTGCGACCACGACCTTCACGCTCGACGACGGCGCATCGACCATGATCTCGGTCACGCGCGCATCCGACGGCACCATCGAGGCGCTCTGATCCGCATGCAGAGGATAGGAAACCTCGTCTCAAGCAGGCGGTTCATACTGGCCTTCGCGGCCACCCTCGCGCTGCTCTCGGCGCTCCTCATCCCGACGCACTTCGCATGGGGCTCGATCGCGGACGACATCAACGCATGGCTCTGCGGGGTGCTGCGCGACTGGTGCAACTGGATCTTCGCGGCGCAGACCGACGTCATGCGATCGCTCGGCGCGAACGGCGTGCTCTCGGCCCCCTTCGAGACGATGCTCACGAGCGCTGGCGACGTCTCCATGTACGACATCGCGCGCGGCGTCTGGCAGGTCGCGGTGCTGCCGATAGGATGCGGGGTGCTCGGGCTCGTGTTCACCTTGAAGCTCATAGAGATCTCGCAGCGCATGGACGGCAACCAATCCTTCCCGGGCGTGAAGGAGGTCGTGTTCCTCCTCGTGTTCTTCGCGGTGTTCCTGTTCCTGATCCAGCACTCCTTCGACCTCATGGCGGCGATCTACGAGGTGATAGGTCTCGCGATCGACCGCGTGGAGGGCCTCTTCGGGACGGGCGGCGCCCTCGACATGACGGCGGTGTCCATCGTGACCGGCGACGACGACCTATCGGCGCTCTTGGCTCTCCTGATAGTCGCGGTCATCAGCTGGCTCGTCGTCCTCATCGCCTACATCGTTGCGCTCGTCGTCTGCTGGGCGCGAGCGATACAGCTCTACATCATGGCGGCCTTCTCGCCGATACCGCTGGCGTTCCTGGGCTTCGACCAGACGCGCCAGATCGGGCTCGGGTACCTGAAGAGCTTCGGGGCGGTCTGCATAGCAGGCCTCATCATCCTGATCCTGCTCATCAGCTTCCCCGTGATCCTGGGCGGCATCGTCGCCGTGAACCCGGGGACGGGAACGCCCATCGACGCCATCGCTAACGGGCTCACCTACGCGCTCCAGTACCTGGCCATGTGCATCCTGCTCGTGCTCTCGCTCGTGAAGAGCGGTGCCTGGGCGCGCGACATCGTGAGCGGCTTCTGATGGAGGAGACGACCTGAGAGGAGGTGGTGCCTATGGAATCGGGCGGAAAACGGTAAGGCAGTAGGGCGCGGTGAACCTCCAAGCAACGCCGCACCCAGAGATCGACAAGAGATGCAAAGGAGCACTCACATGGAAGACAACAAGAAGAACGTCTACATCACGGTCCACAAGAACTTCGTGAGGGAGAACATCGAGTACCCCGACCGCAAGACCGGCGAGACCAAGACGTTCAACTCGGTGACGCTGCCGAAGGGCACCATCATCGACGGAGTGGACGTCAGCTACTACCAGTTCACGCCCCTGTTCGTGAACCCCTCACGCTTCAAGGGCGAGAACTTCCGCGACATCCCGCTTCTGGCGGACAAGGAGGTCTGGCTCAAGAAGGACGCGCTCGACGCCGACGGGAACCCCGTCCTCGACGAGGACGGGAAGCAGGTCAAGGACATCGTCAAGGTCATGCCAGCGCAGCTCAAGGAGGCGATCAACAAGGGCCGCGAGGCCTACCTCGCCTCGCTCGACGACAAGGCGAAGGACGCCCGCGAGGCATCGGCCAACCAGGACCGCGAAGCTCGCCACGCCGAGCCCGTCGCGCGCTAAGGAGGTGGAAGATGAAAGAGTTCACAGAAGCAGCGATCGCCTCGAAGGTAGTGCGCTGCATGCTCGCCGCGCTCATCGCCCTGACATCGGCGCTCGGGGCGCTCGGCGTGCAGGGCGAAAGCGCCTATGCCGCCGAGAGCGCGAACCTGACGACTGGCGGCAAGATCCCATACGGCGGCTACTCCACCACCTGGATGGAGGCCGACGGCGAGATGGCCTATTGCGCCGACCCCCAATCGGCGACGCCCTCGCCGGGCAACTATGCCAAGAGCCCCATCAGCGCCCCCTCCGGGCGCAGCGCCGAGGTGGTGGCGGACCTCTGGTTCGCCTACGGCAGCCCCGGGTTCGATGCGAGCCTCTGGCCGGACAAGTGGTACGACGGCACCGAGATGACCTCTGCCCGCTACGCGGCCTGCGCCCACATCCTCGTGTCCGACACGTACACCTCCGACGGCTCGTACGCGCTCTACGGCTGCAACGCCGACTTCAAGAGCTGGGCTAGGAAGAACGTCATCGGGTTCGGCACCGACGGAAGCATGATCAACTCGAACGCATCGGGACGCCTCATCGCCGCGAGGACGGCAGAGGTTCCCTCGAACTTCGAGGCGTTCCAGCTCTACACCGGTGCTGGCACCCAGATCATCCTCTCGTTCAAGTACACCCCCTACGGCAACATCGACCTTGTGAAGGTCACGGCCAACGAGGAGATGTGCGAGGGCAACCCGCTCTACTCCGTTGAGGGCGCGGTCTACACCGTGTACCGCAACTCGGGCCTCACGGACATTGCGGGCTCCATCACGACCGACAAGGACGGATGGGGCATCCTGGAGGAGCTTGAGCCGGGCGACTATTGGGTGAAGGAGACCAAGCAGGCACCGGGGCATGCGATCGATCCGACCGTGTACCCGGTGAAGGTGGCCTCGGACGAGACGACTCGCGTGAACGGTCAGACCGTCTCCGACATCCCGCAGTCAGACCCCGTCGGCATGCTCGTCGGCAAGGTCGACGTCGATACGGGAGAGAGCCGCCCGCAGGGCGACGCCACGCTCGCGGGAGCCCTCTTCACCGTCCGCTACTACGCGGGCGACTACGCCGATGCCGATGCGGCAGAGGCATCCGGCGCACCCGCGCGCACCTGGGTGTTCGAGACCGACGGGGACGGCTTCGCCTACCTCGCCGACGAGTACAAGCACTCGGGAGACGCGCTCTACTACCAGACCAACGGAGACGCCTCCATCCCGCTCGGCACCGTTCTCATCCAGGAGACGAGAGCCCCGCAGGGCTACAACCTCGATGACGGGCACGGCGGGGAACCCAAGGTGTTCTGCGTGCGCATAACCCCCGACGGCGCTCAGGGGGAGTCCGTCTACACCTACAACTCTCCCAAGGTGCCCGACACCATAAAGCGCGGCGACTTCCGCCTCGTGAAGGAAGTGCCAGTAGAGATCTACGACTCTCCTAACGGCGACATGCCGCAGGAGGTCAAGCGCGTACTCGTGCCCGGGGTGAAGTTCGAGCTCTACAACGACTCCGAGGAGGCCGTTCTCTCGCCCGAGACCGGCAAGCTCGTCGAGCCCGGCAACCGCGTGTGCACCATCACGGTGGATGAGAACGGACTCGCCACTACCAAGGATGACAACGCCGACGTGAACGGCTGGTCCAAGCCCTCCGACTGGACGGGAGCGCTCGCATACGGAACCTACCGTGTCCACGAGGTGATCCCGCAAGACGTGGCGGATGCCTTCAAGGCGAAGTGGGGAAAGACGCTCCTTCCCGTGGAGGACTGGAAGACCACGATCCGCGAGGAGGGCCAGTACGACCCGCCGCAGCTCGTGAGCGACCGCATCCCGCAGACCCCCCTCAAGGTCGTGAAGGTCGACGCCGAGACTGGCAAGCAGGTTCCGCTTCCCGTGAGCTTCCAGCTTGAGGACGCGAGCGGCAACCTCGTCACCTACACCTCCCATTACCCCGTGGCCGAGACCATCGACACCTGGACGGCCAACGAGCGCGGCGAGCTGACGTTGCCGATGCTGCTCGAAGAGGGCGATTACACGCTCAGAGAGGTCCAGGCACCCCACGGCTACGTGAAGGAGCTTGAGGGCAAGGCGTTCCATGTCGGCGAGGCCTACAACGGCTGGGAGAACCCGCTCGTCATCGAGTTTGCGAACGCTCCCCAGAAGGCGACCATCACGGTCGCCAAGACCGACTCCTGGACGGGAGGGGCCGTGGACGAGTCCGTCTACATCGTGAAGGCGGCGGAGACCATCCAGACGCCCGAAGGCACCATCCGCGCGCACGAGGGCGAGATCGCGGCCACCCTCACGACCGGCGATGACGGAAAGGCGACCACGCCCGAGCTCTACCTCGGCACCTACACGATCTACGAGGCCAAAGCCAAGGACGGCTACGCGCTCGACATCGTCGAGAAGACCGTGGCTCTCGAATATGCGGGCCAGGAGGTGGCCGTCTACGACCACGAGGAGGCCGTGACCGACACGCCCACCGACCCCGAGATCAAGAAGGTCGACGCGCTCGATCCCGACAAGCCCGTAGCGGGAGCCGTGTTCCATGTCTGGAACGACGAGGGAAACTTCGACGAGGAGACGACTACCGATGAGAACGGGGCCATATCGCTCGCCTACGCGAAGCACGGAAGCTACCACATCCAGGAGGTTGCGGCGCCCGAAGGCTACGTGATCGCCGACCTTGACGAGGAGGGAAACCCGACCGTCACCGACTTCGCGGTGAACGACCAGGGCATGATCGAGTGGGACGAGAGCGGTGCCATGGCGCAGACGCACGAGTTCACGCTTGAGAACATGCCCAAGACCATGAAGACGACCGCCACGGATTCCGAGAGCGGAACCCACGAGGGGCAAGCCCGCGAAGAGCTCACCATCGTGGACACCATCGCATACACGGGCCTCTTCCCCGGAAACGAGTACACCGTGAGCGGAACCCTCATGGACAAGGCAACGGGAGAGCCCGCGCTCGACGATGAGGGCAATAAGATCACGGCGTCCACCACGTTCACGGCAGAGGAATCCTGCGGCACTGTAGACGTAATCTTCACCTTCGCGGGCATGGGCCTCGCAGGCAAGTCGCTCGTCGCGTTCGAGACGATGGAGTTCGAGGGGTACGAGTACATGGTCCATGCCGACATCGACGACGTGGAGCAGACGGTCGCCATAGTGGACATCGCCACCCAGGCGCGCGACGCCGAGACCGGCACCAACGTCGGCACCATCGGCGAGCACGTGAAGCTCATCGACACGGTTGCCTACACCGGGCTCGCGCCTGGCAGCACCTACAAGCTCTTCACCATGCTCATGGACAAGGCGACCGGAAACCCGCTCACGGGCGATGACGGCCTCCCTGTCGTGGGAACGACCGAGTTCGTGCCCGAGACCCCGGACGGCACCATCGACGTCGAGGTCGAGATCGACACGCGCGAGCTCGCAGGCCACGACATCGTGTTCTTCGAGAAGCTCGCGGACGCACAGGAGAACATCGTCGCCACCCACGAGGACATCGACGACGACGGCCAGACCGTGAGCTTCCCCGAGCCGGAGCCCGTGCCTGAGCCCGAGAATCCTGGAAAGGGATACCCGAAGACCGGAGCGTTCGCGGAGGTCGATCCCGTCACGGCCAGCGTCGCGGTGATCCTGCTCTGCGGCATCGCCGGTGCGACCTATGCCTACGTCCGTCGCTCCCGCAAGCAGACCGACGCCATCGAAAAGATAGAAGAGGAAGCGCTGACGGCAGCCGACGAGGATTAAACCGACCCTTCGCGCAAGCGACAGGAATCTTAGACGGGAGCTAAGACAGGCAGGGTGGGGCGCTCGATGGGCGTCCCACCCTTTTTCGAAACAAGGAGCAAAAGATGAAGAGAATCAGAAAGGCGGCAAGGGTCACGAGCGTGATCGTAGCTGCCATCCTCACGGCACTCGCCGTCACCGTCTTCTGCGCGCCGGAAGAGGACCGCGTAGCGCTGATCGATGCGTTGGAAAGCGTGAGCGACCGGGAGGAACCCGGAAGGCAGATCGATTGGGACAGCCTCCCTGCAGAGATCATCGCATGGGTGGAAGTGCCCGGCACGGGAATAGACGAGCCGATCGTGCAGGCCACGCCCGATTCCCCGAACGCATACCTCCACAGAGACGTGTTCGACCAAGGGGCGTACGGGACGCCCTACATAGACTGTGATTGCACGATAGATTCCAGATTCGTCGTGGTCTACGGCCACCATATGTCCGACGGAACTACGTTCGCAGAGTTCGCCGACTTCGTCGACGAGGGGTTCGCCCCGGAACACAGTCGCATCATCGTCTACAAGCGAAGCGGCGAGACGCTTGAGCTTGAGGTCTGCGCGGTAGACATCGTGAACGCCAGCAATGAGAGATTAGTGATCGATCAGGAGGAGGGCTTTGAGGAGATTGTCGGAACGCCGGATTTGCAGCTAACAGATACATACGACGCAAGCCAGCTCTTCGCTTTTACCACCTGCTCCTATCAAACATGGAATTCTCGGACGATCGTCTACGCGCAAATAGCCAATTAACGATGCTGAAACCCGAAAACCGTATGTACCATTATCGCCCAGCTCAACATCAAAACCACTGATACCATTGAAATGCCAATACATTAAGGAGGGCTTATGAAAAGCAAAATTGTGGCTTGCGGTCTAATGGCTGCTTTGGCGTGTTTTGCGCTTACTGGGTGCGACAACACGCCTCCAGAAATAGTTGGGCTTGACGAGGAAAACGTAGAGGTGATGTGCGGGACAGAGTTCAACCTCAACGACTACATTAGAGACAACATCGAAGGCGTCACCGACGAAACGGATGACGGGACTAAGGAATATGGTCTTGACGAACTAGATTACAGCATCACCTGCGATGGCGATATCTACGATAGCGAGACCGGCGCAATCGATACTGGGGAATTCGGCGATTACAATGTGACCTTGTCGGTTAAAGACGAAGCCGACAACGAGGCAAGCAAGTCGTTCACGTTGACGCTCAATCCAATAGAGGTTCAAAAAGGATTCTATGTATACAAGCAAGAGTTCAGCGACAACTTCGATTTGATGGGCTATGCGAGCTTTGAAAACAAATCGAGAGTCCCCATCGATATCGATGAGGTTGAATTCCAGTACTTCGACAAAGACGGCGTGACGATCACAGGAACGGATATGGTCGACTTGGCACCCAAGTACTTAGCAGGGTCGCAAACCGGATACGCCATGGATACGTTTTCGGGCACAAATGCGACTCTGACAGCCGAGGACGAAGTTCAGGAAATCCAAGTCAACATCGATTACAGCAGAGCTGCGTCTGAGGACGAAACCACTTTGGAGGTTGGCGAGATTACTCGTATCGACAACTATCAATACGACACTACCCATTTCGCTGCAGAAGCCGTTTTGACAAATCCGCATAACAGGGATGCCGAATACTACACATTCCTCGTAGGCATGTATGATGCTGAAGATAAACTGATCGCTGTCACGAACAGCTTCGATACCACCCCCATCAACGCTGGCGGGAAGGCCAGAGTGACAGCCGGATGGCTTCCAGATTCACGACTCAAGCCAGATGCTACTGTCCGAATGCAAGGAGCGGCCTGCGTTACAAAGTTCGCAGACTAAGGCACGAAAGTCGGTATAACGATCTAAGAGCCGGGAGATTTCCTCTCGGCTCTTTTGCGTTAGTGAGAGTCGATATAGCCTACCTTGCCGAATCCGATAACGCCTCGTTTCGGAAAGCTAATTCGGTAAGTATCGACAGACGTCGGATCGAGGCGCAAGACATCTGGAGAAAACTTATCGATAGAGGCTGAATCTGGCATGAACCTCTCATACTCGAAAACCTCGATGCCTAAAGACTCAAGTGTGGATTCCGGTAGTTCGTAATCTTGGTCGACGATTCCAAAAAAGGTAATACCCTTTTCGACAGCGAACGACATGAGCAAGCTTTGCCCAGCGTTGTATGTAATGCCCCCCACTGCGGAGCCGACGAAGCTGCCCAGCAAGTATCCGATCATCGGGACCATCGGAAGAGCAGCTTGGCCAACAGCGCCTCCCGCCAACGCGACGGCAGAGACGAAAGTATCCCTGACGACGGCATCGGCGAACTCGCGATTGCCCATCTCTCCTTTGGCCACCTTCACGCCGTTTCTGATTGCGTTCACAGCGACCACGGTGGCGCTGGCGACGATGGAGGGATTAAGGTCTTTTGCGGATTCGCCAAGAAGGCCCGAATGCATCGCCTCTACGATCGCGGAGCTGATGCTTCCTGTTACAAAAGCCGCACCGCTATTCGTCGCCAAATCCGTTCCTGAATCTTGAAGCCGATCCAGGTCTACCTCGCCAGTTGCGACCAATTCCTCCACACAGGAGACAAGGAGCGGCCCCGCCTTCAGAACCGCCGCTATCATCGCGGCAGACATGCCCGCCTTAATAGAAGACGCCAGAATGTGCCTTGCCTTTATCATCTGGTCCATGGAGATACCATAGTCTTCGAGATTGAGATTGCCTTCTTTGGCTTCCCGTGCAATTTGTTTTGATTCCTCGCGAGCGAATGATTTCGAGGCGACGCCCCTCCGATCCTCAACGACCTCGGTGAGGTTCTCCTTGGTCTCCACATATCGCCGTGCATTCGACTTTCTCGTTACGGATTCCTTCGCAGCTTTCCTATCCAGAAAAAGCTCAGCATCCGCTGTCTGGTCTTTCGGTATGACGCGCCCCATGCCCTTGTATATCGGGCTGTTGGGGTCTACGTCACCCTGGGCGATGACATGTGCGGCACCTGCTTTCGTGGATGGATTATTAGAGGCCTCCCGATAGGTCACCGACTGAGCTCTTGCGCTCTTCGCCCCGTCGGCATAGAACTTGACTTGGAATTCCTCTCCCGTGTTCAGCACGATATCCGGAGAAGCGAAAGAGGTGACCCTCGGGACAGTCGCACGGTTTTCGGACTCGGACAAAATCGCATCGATGTTGAATGTATGCGCGAGCAGATATTCGGCAATATCGCCGCTAAGAAAATCCACCGATTTGTTGGTGCCTAGCACCTCTATCGCCTCGGCTAGGGCAGCGATCTCCTCCTCGGCCAACACGATGCGCTCTGCGGAGCCGTTAGCCGCAATCTGAGCACCAGCGTTCTGCGCAAAGTATTCAAATCCCTCGACGAATCCCGCATCCATCTTACTCGCCCAAGAACTCCGTCAGCCCATCCATATACAATATCAGGGTCAAAAGCGAGTACTGCTGATCCTTCGCTTCGGCGGCCTGAAGCATATCGCCCGCTTTCGCCAGAGCCTGACCGGCCATGTTCACCGCAGCTTGTCCATGGATTGCGGCAGCGGACGCAACCCCGAGAACAGGCGAAAGGAAGGCCAAGGGGACAGGAAGCAGGGCGATGGCGTCATCTGGCTTCGCTTGCTGGTTTTGCTGCTCGGCTTCAGACGGGCTGAAGTGAAGATCGAGCTCCTTCTTGAAGGTCTTGCCGTATTTCTCGCAGAGCTCCTTGAATTCGCCGTAGTTGTCCTTGTTGAGGCTCCCGTCATCTACGAGCATATATGCCTGCGAGCCCAGCCAACCGTAGCTCATTCCGACGGCATAGAACTTGACGTTCATATTACTACGGGCTTCTCTGGCGCTCTCGTTGTCGCCGATGAAGAGAATATGGTTAGTTGATTTCAGGCAATTGAAATTGTCCCTGTAGTGCTTTTCGTCCCAAACGACGGCATCGACCGAGCCGTCCTTCGTTCCAATCTGCTTGTCATCAGAATCGTCGAATGCGCTTATCAGTTGCTGCAGGTAGGTTGCATATTTCCTGTCAGACTCATTGCTGACGATAATCAAAGTCTTCTTCATCTAATCCTCCAGTTTTATCATAGAGACAATTGTATTCCAGATATCAGCGGAAGACCGATGCAGCTCGGTATAATGCATGGCAACCATATCAGTCACTATGCTATCGGATCTTACATCGTGACGCTGTCCCATAAAGGGACATGGCCTACAAGAGAACGCTGGGCAAGTGGCAGGACATGAGCGAAGAAGACACAAGAAAAGCTCAGATAGAGCAAGAGGCCATCGAATTCAGCGAGAGATTGGCTATCGAGAACCCTGGTATGTACGAGATTGACGAGATGAAAGAACTGATAGAGCGCCATGACAAGGCAAAAGAGACTACGGACAAAGCGATCAGGGAAGACTTCGCATCAATGCCACTAGCTCTGCAGGAGAAAATGAGAGAGATGCTCAAAGCCTCGGATATCTCTAACGAAGTGTGGCGGGATATTTTCGGTGAGGACTTCTGATCTACCGTCCCGAAGATTAGCTAGCAGTTAATGAAATCGAACTGGTTGTTGGCTATTCTTTGGATCAAGGGAGCCGGATGTGCGACTGGCCAGACTACCGGCTCCCGGCTCTATGCTAGATCCCCGGGTAGGAAATTTCCCATTCTTCCGGGCATTTAGACACAATACTTTCGATATCGCCTTTCAGCACGTTCGCAAGCATCTGGCACATACAGTAATCGTTGGATTCGGTGCCCACGTGCGAGAGCGCTTCGGCCACCCCAGAGATGCTTGACAGCGAGTTCCGAAGCTGATCCTGGAAACATAGCAATTCCGCATCGGTCATAAATGTACCTTTCCTTTGCGTAAATAATGCAGCTTTACATTTGAGCAATGTTAGCCCTTGGGGTCTATTCCCAGTGCCCTCCTACGACCTTTGTTTCCCAATGTCCTTCTTCCGGATGGCTCACAGTTTCGTATCCGGTGATCTCGCGGCGCATCTCGCTATGGTGCCCCGACCCCTCGCCAGCCTTCATATGGGCCTTCGCATGAGCTGAGACGTTGCCCGTGACGTCCTGGCCGCAAATGTTGCAGATCGAGACCTCGACTGTGGAATAGACGGGGACGCTCTCGGTCCATGCGGCCTTGTCCACGACCCAAATCTGCTCGGTGTCCTCGACCCACTTCCTCTGCGATGCGCTCTGTGCAGGGGCGGAGCCATCTGGCTTGCTCCTGCTCTTAGATTCGGTGCGCGAAGAGTCGGAGACTGGTTGCTCCGATGCCGCAACAGCCAGATCGGCAGAGTCATCATCTTCATTCGAGGTCGTCTCATCTTCTGAAGCCTCGATGGCCTCTGCTTGTTGTGCGAAAGAGCCCTCTTCAGCCTCACTGCCCTCGACAACCTCCGGAGCTTCGATGCCCTCGATGGCTCCGTCTGTAGCGTCTGCGACGGCGCGGTTTGCACCGATTTCCCCTGCGCTTACGTCTCCCGAGCAGGACACGAGCGCGATGCACAGAGCCAGCATCACAGCCAGGATGGCGCAGGCTGCCGCTAGCTTTCCCTTGTCGCTTCTGGTCAACTCGCTGAACTTCATCTATCTCACCTTCCTACATGAAGCGGAACACCGCTTTGATAAGCCAACGCACGAAACTACCAACCAGCTTCATCCATATCGCCCCATTCCTCAGCCAACTCGTCCTCTTGCTTCTCCCGCACCGAGCTCTCCGCTTCGACCGAGGAGATGACGGCGTCCACCACATCTGCCGGGATTCCCGGCACTTTCGGGCTCGGCTCGCTCGTCATCCTCTTGAGATACCCGTAGAGCTCTGCGATCCTTGCGTGCAGCCCCTTCGACGAGCTCCCGATGCACTCGTAGGCCGCCTCGTCGAACGCTTGCAGATCCACGAGCTCTCCGAACACGCGCTTCATGATCGCCTCGCCGTCCACCACGACGAGCTCCACGTGCCCGAGCTCATCGGCATCGGCAAGGAGGAACTCCCATCCGCGCCTGCGCCTGGCTGCTGGCACCTGGTCGTCGTCACTTTCCATCTTCTCCGCCTGGTAGCTGTGGGCGGCCATCCAGAGGCCGCCATCTCCTAAGGTGTCGAAGCGCACCTCGAAGTTGGTGAGCATGTTCGACTTGCCTAGAGGCGTTGCCGAGGTGAACGTCGCCGTGTCGAAGACGTCGAGCCTCTGGTCGTCGTATGTGACCTTCACTATCATCTGTCGCTCCTCTCTCGGTTGCGCCTCTGTTCGGCCTCCTGCGTCCTTGGCGCGTGCTGGTGCTGGTTTCCGCGCCGTCTCGTCGATGCCGGGGCGGATTCGCTTCTGCTCCTGTGCGTCATGAGGTTGTTCTCGGCTACGTAGATGCGCGCCTCGGCCAGACGCCTGAAGCCCTCGCTGCCCAGCTGATCCCTGCGGGCGAGGGTGGCCGCCCTCGCATCGAAGTCCTCCAGGTATCGGATATCGAACTTAGCGCACGTCTCAAGGACGGCAGAGAGGCTTGAGAGGTCCTGAAGGTCGTTCAGCTCCACGGCGCTCACCGCGCGGCGGCGTATCTCGCCCTCGGTCCTGCGCTCGGGGTGGTAGGCCGACTGCCTCTCGAACCGACTCCTCAGCATCTGTTTGCCGAAAGTGAAGCCGAGCCTCTCGCCGGACACCTTCTTCGTCGACTCGTCGGCGAAAGAGAAGATCCAGTCGTCGCGCCGTGCCTTCGACGAGTTGTCGGCCACGTCGATGCCGAGGCGGCGCAAGGCTTCCATGAAGTCGGCCTCGCTACGGGAGGTGTTCTTCGCGAGCGCCACGCGCGCCCTGATGTCGCCCACCCAGGAGTAGTTGCCGGACCGCATGATCTCCTTCTCTGCGCGCCCGAAGTAGATGCCCTGGCGCGTACGGGACGTTTTGGGCTCTGCGCTCTTCTGCGACCTCTCGGGCATCACGTTCGAGAATCCCGTGAGCCCCCGGTCGCGCGCCATGTCCTGGAGCGCCCGGTTCAGATCCTCGGGATGCTCGGTCTGCATGCGGTAGCCGGTCTTCAGGTTCACGTTGTTCACGACAACGTGCGCGTGGGGGATGCGCCCCTCGTTGTCCTCGTGGTAGACGATCGCTACCTCGTGATCCGGGAAGTACACACCTACCCATGCCTGCGAGAGCTCGCGCAGGGACGCGAGGTCGATGCGGTCCTCCGGGTCGGGCGAGATGACGAAGTGCTTGAAGGTGCGCGCCTTGAGCCCGCGCCACTCGGAGTTGGTGCCGTAGGCCTCCCTCGTGGCGTCCATCTCCGCGTCCCAGTCGACGAAGATCGCGCTCTGGCCGCGGTCTTCGCACACCCACTCTCCGTCGAGCGGGAGGTTCAGGACGTCGCGGCCGATGGCGCGGTTCTTCTTCTCCAGGTAGCGCCTGATGCCCGCCACCGAACCGTGTCCCGATATCGGCTTCAGGATCGGCATCGCTCACGCCTCCATGATGGTCGCGCACTGGATGCGCGCCAGCTCGTAGACGATCCGCTCTGCGTTCTCGTTCACCGCCGCGAGCTCCGTCTCGATGGTCTCGGCCTTGGGCGCGATGAGCTCGGTTGTGGCCTTGCCGTGGACGATGTAGTAGTTGATCGAGTTCATGGCATGCACGGCCTGGTTGTAGTGGTAGCCCCAGCGCGTGAGCTCCCGCGACATCTGGCGCATCGTCTTCCTGTCGATGACGACGCCGTCGGGGATCTCTCCCTTGGCTGCCTCGGCGAGCATGGGGATGCGGATAAGGTAGCGCAGGTACTTCGACTGCGTGAGCTCCGACTCACGGCAGCGCTCTACGAGCTTCTGGTAGTCGTCCTCTGCGAGGCGGAAGCTCAAGGTCCTGGTCTTGTTCATGGGGTTCATAGGAATACCTCCTAGTTGTTGTTCCGAAAGTTCGTATCAGGGGCGCGGGGGATCCCCCGCCAAGCGGAGGCGATGGTCGAAAGGCCGATTCTCTCCGCTTGCCCGACCCCCGGGAGCTGGCGGAGCGGAGCCCTCACGAGGCTCAAGCGACATGGCCGCTCCATCGCCTCCCGGGGCAAGTGCTATGGCGTCATCGAAGATGTAATACGCCATAGGCTACTTGCTGGATTCGGCGTCTAAGCGCCGATAAGTCCCAGGGTGGTCACTTAGTGCACATCTTCGAGATTCGGGCGCTTATCCGCCGTATCTCGGCGACGGCCTCGCAATCGGCCTTCGAGGGCTTTCCCTCCATCGAGGACATGTACGAGCGGAGGTCGTCGAGGATGCGGACGAGCCTCTTGTCGCACGGGCTCTCAAGTTCGAGCTTGCGCTTGAGGTACTCGGTCGTCTCCTTCTTGGAGAGGCCTGCTGGGCGGCTCACGTAAAGTCGCGTCTGCTTCTCCCTCGGAAGGCCTTTGAGGATATCGACGCTCGAAGCGGAGAGCCGCCCCTCGTTGGCCTCGATTGCCCAGTTCCTGGAGAGGTCGCTCTGGATGGTCTTGGCAAGCTTCTCGTCGCGCAGGATCGTCCTTCCGGAGACGGCCTTGCCGGTCTGCTTCTCGATCATCTCGGCCTTGATGTCCTCGGTGCGCCTCCCCTTAAGCGACGGGTCCTCGGCGCGGAGCCGCTCCGCCTCGATGCCGAGGGCCTCCGTAGCGAATGCCCTCTCTGTCACCGTGAGCGAGCGCACGAAGTAGTTCGCCGTGTGGAGCAGCGTTATCGCCTGGGCGTCCGTGATCCCCTCGACGATCCGGCAGGGAATGCGTGAGAACGCGTCGTCGTCTTTTGCGAGGAGGCGGAACGCCTCAAGGCGGCGGTGCCCCGAGATCATCTGGTAGCCGCCGTCGGCAAGCCTCCTCACGAGCGGGAGGTCGGTGAGGCCGTCGCGCTTGATGGAGCTCGCGAGCTGTTTTATGGCGGAGGCGTCCATCGAGTAGGCGACGTTCGCGGGATGCGCGGAGATTTCTCCGACATCGATCTCAAGGACGGGGAAGCGCTCGCGCGTCTTGGACCTCTCGTCGAGGAGCCCCGAGATCGAGAACGCCTTTGCGACGTCGCTAGCCGAGCTCATTGAGAACCTCCTCAGCCAGAGCCGCGTAGTCGCGCGCAGGTCTGCTGCCGGGCTCGAATGACGCCACTGGCGTCCACTGCCAGCTTCCCTCGCATACCTTGGCCGAGGCATGGATCACGCTTTGAAACTGCGTATCGGGGAAGAAGCGGTCGAGCACCTCTGCTCCCGTCCTCTCGGCCTTGGTCATGCGCCCGGGGACGCAGGTGCGCAGGATCCGGTACTTGGGGCAGGGCATGCGGAGCGCCTCGGCGATGGATTTGGTGGCCTCTACCGTGAGCGCCGTGCCCCGCATGACAGTTGAGTCGAGCTTCACCGGGATGACGACGATGCCACCGTCCGCAGCTGCGAGATAGGCGTTGAATGCCAGGCGCTTGAGCACAGGCGAGCAGTCGATGATGGCGATGTCGTAGGTGTCGGCCGCATCGTCGAGCGCGAACTTGAGCCTCTGCTCGCGGAGCAAAAGCTCGTTCTGGTCGACGAGCTCGATGGTGGAGGGGATCACGGATAGGTTCTCCGTTTCGGTCTCGAAGGCGAGGTCGGCCACGGAAGCCTGTCCGTACAGCAGCTCAATGGAGCTTCTGCCCTCCGCCTTCGCCCTGTCGTAGAGTCCGTAGTAGTCGGTCGCGGAGGCCTGGGGGTCGAGGTCGATCAGGAGCACCCGTCTGCCCGCATCGGCGTAGATGCTTGCGAGGTTCACGGCGCTCGTCGTCTTGCCCACACCTCCCTTGTAGTTGGAGATGGCTATGGTGCGCATGCTTGTCCTTTCTCCCTTGCATCTCGCGCCCGCAGGTTGGAGGTTGGGCGCTTCAGGTGGATTTGTATTACATTCGGTATTGTACCCTAAAACAGTTCATTTGTGAACTGTTTTAGGGTACTTTGCGGTCGCTACCACCAGGCGTGGTAGAAGAGCTCGTCATCTTCGCCGGTCTCCTTAAGCACGCGCTCCAGCATGCTGACCGTCTCGTCTATGCACTGCGTGTAGTAGTCGTCTTCGTAGCCGAATGCCCCGAAGAAGAAACCTTCTTGCACCGGGAGGAGCTCGGGTGCCAGGAAGCGGTCGTCTTCGACGAGCCTGCAGTCGTCCATGAGGCAGACCAGATCCTGCCTGCAGACCGGATAGTACTCGCAGTTCTCGATGAATCCGTCGGAAGTGTTGCGCTCGAACCAGCCGTGGATGTGGTTCGCCTTGCGCCAGTAGGCCAGAAGCTCGTGTTCGGCGTTTTCGCCCTTTGCCCTGCGGGTGAGGTACATGTCGAGTCCCATTTTCGTGCGTCCTTTCAATCGTTGCCGGATGCCCCCTGGCTCCCGCCCGGGCCTTGCGGCCCGGACGGGGCGGGGTTCCTCGTCCGGAGGAACGGAGGTCGTTTATTCCTCCGAGAGGCTGTGGCTCATCGCGTTGATGTGGTGGCGGATCATCGCCCTAGCCTCGCCGACTACCGTGATGGCGACGACGTCGAAGCGGACCGCGCAGTCGCAGATGTCCGGGTTCTCGGCGAGGTAGCTCATCGACATGCGCTCGAAGTCCTCGCGCTCCATGGTCGCCTCGTCGAAGCCGAATCCATCGACCCTTCCGTCGCGCCCCTTCACCTGGACGAATGCGATGGAGTCCTCGTCCTGGGCGATGATGTCGAACTTCCCGTCGCCGTCCGGGCACTCCCAGTTCGCATCGAGGATTTCGTAGCCCCGGCGCTTGAGGAACATCTCCGCCGCGTCCTGAACGTGCTTGCTGAATTCCTTCATTCGAATCGACCTCCAATTCGTCTTCGGCTCGGCCCCTTTGGCCTGCCTTGTGAGGCGCATGGCGCATAGCGTCGCGGCCGTGCAAGGGAGGAAGCGAAACGGCGTATCGAGGAAGCATCTTCGCCGTGCTGGTTTTCCCATTTGTTTTCTGGGACATGCGAAGCGAAGACCTCCCTGAAAAGAAATCGGAAAAGCATCGCGGCCCTTGCGCGGCAACGAGCGGCGCTGTGCGAGGGTGCGACGTTCAAGGAAGGCGAAGGGGCATGCGCGAGATTCGGAGAGCACGTGGGTGGAGGAATTCGTACGTTCGCGTGGGCAGATGCTCCGCCCGGGAGGAGAAGTTATGCGAAAAAGGGACACCCAAAGCGGTGATTCGGCTTCATCGCTTAGAATGAGTAATCAACGTATGTAATACAGATGGGGCGCGAGAGAAGGGCAGGGATCATGGCGAACAACAGCAAGTCGAAGCTGAAGCTGCTGTACCTGAAGCGCATCCTCGAAGAGGAGACCGACGAGAGCCACGGGCTGTCCATGACGCAGCTCATCGACCGGCTGCACGCCTACGAGATACCGGCGGAGCGCAAGGGCGTCTACCGCGACCTTGAGACGCTCAAGGAATTCGGCCTCGACATCCGCACCTACCAGAGGAACCCCGTCCAGTACGCCGTCGTCAGGCGGGACTTCACGCTGTCCGAGCTTATGCTCCTGGTAGACGCCGTGGAATCGTGCAAGTTCCTCACCCGCAGGCAGTCAAACGCTCTCACTACGAACCTGAAGCTCCTCGCGAGCGATTACGAACGGGCTCTTCTGGATCGACGGATACACGTGCCTGGGCGCATAACGTCCAAGAAGGACGGAGTGTTCGAGTGCATCGATATCCTTCACGATGCGATGCGACAGCACAAGAAGGTCTCCTTCATGTACTACAAGTTCAACCTCAAGGGAGAGCGCAAGGCAACCCATGACGGCAAACCGCACGAGGTGACGCCCGTGGGCATCACCTACTGGGACGGCTACTACTACCTGACCGCGTGGAACGACGACCATGAGTGCATGACCGAGTTCAGGATCGACCGCATGGAGAAGCTGCGGGTGTCCCAAAACGCGGCAACCCGCAACGAGGAGATAACGCATCATACATTCGACGGCGACGGACACGAGAGCTTCGGCCGCTTCGGCGGCGAGCCAGTCACAGCGACGCTCCTCGTCGACGGGGACAAGGTGGAGATCATCATGGACCGTTTCGGCGACGCCGCCGAGATGTACGAGCACGACGACGAGACCGCGAAGGCCATCGTGAAGATCCGCAAGTCCGAGCCGTTCTTCGGCTGGATTGCGGGACTCGGAGGCACTGTGAGGATACACGGGCCGAAGAGCTTGAGGGATGAATACGCAGATTATTTGGATAGATTGGCCGCCGAGGCAAGAAAGTAGAATGAGGCGAAATGACCCAGCAGCGATTACAGCTAACTTGGTATAACAAGGACAAAGCACTCATACCGACCGAAACAGGCAAGTATGGCTATCGGTGGGTTGAACCTTCGGATCCCAGGTATTGCGAGACGCACACGCTCGTAATGGATGAATACATTCAGGGCGAACAATCGCCTAAATCAGATGAATACCAGTATTCCGAATATGCCGATCTTGAACCCCAAACTGACAATCTGCTCGTCCATGGCGAATCTGGCGACGTTCTTGAGGCGCTGACGCGTGTGCCCGAGCTTGCCGAAAAATACGTGGGCAATGTGAAGCTGGTCTATATCGACCCGCCTTTCAATACGGCCCAGACTTTCGATTCCTATGAGGATAACCTGGAGCACTCCATCTGGCTTACGATGATGAGGGACAGGCTGCTCCATTTGAAGCGCCTCCTGTCAGACGACGGATCGATCTGGGTGCATCTCGACGACAAAGAAGACCACAGGATGCGCGTGCTTCTGGACGAGATTTTCGGAGCTGGGAATTTCGTGACCGAGGTCATCTGGCAAAAGGCGGATTCGCCTAGAAATGATGCTAAATACTTTTCGTCAGACCATGACATCATCGTGGTCTATGCAAAGTCAGAGGCGTTCAAAGTGAACGGTCTGCCAAGAACGGTCGCAGACAATGCGCGTTTCTCCAATCCCGACAATGATCCAAAAGGCCCATGGTGGGACGGAGATCCAACCGCAAACGATGCGCGATTCCATCAAGGAATGGTATACGCAATCCAACAGCCGATAACTGGTGAGTTGATATACCCTGCTCGCGCAAGGCATTGGGCTTTTGATCAAAGCAAGATTTTAGAAATCGTGAATGGTTGGGCACCATACAAACTAGAGATACTTGACGATACTGATGCGAGAGCTGAATTATGTGGCATCTCTCCCGAAGAAGTTAGACGTGATGTCCCAGCTCTCGTACTTGCCGTACCTCTAAATGAAGCAAAGGAGCAAGCTGAAGAAATATACGAGGGAGGGAATTGGCCAGTCTTTATCCTGCGTTCAGGAGGTGAAGGACGATTCGGGAAGAAGTCATATATTCCTAATCGCCTGAACGTCCCACGCACGTTGTGGCCGAATGCCGAGGTAGGGCACAACAGAACGTCCAAGTCGGAGATCAAGGCCTTGTTCCCTGGCAAGACCCCTTTCTCAACGCCCAAGCCCGAGGCGCTCCTGAAGAGGATAATCCACATCGGCTCCAAGCCAGGCGACATCGTGCTCGACTGCTTTGCGGGATCTGGCACAACTGCGGCCGTCGCCCAGAAGATGGGAAGGCGCTGGGTCACCTGCGAGCTTCTCGATTCGACGTTCCGAGACTTCACTTTGCCACGATTGGAGAAAGTCGTGTACGGAACCGACGAGGGCGGCGTAAGCCGCTCTGAAGGCGAGCGCTTTGACGACAGTCCCGAAGGACTACCTGACAAGATGACTCCGGAGGATGCCAACCAGTTCACATCTTGGCTGAACAAGCTGATATCGAATGATGATGCACTGAAAACAAGCAGCGATGTCAAGAAGTTGAAGCAGCTCGCAAAGACGAAGAAGTCAAAGATGCTCGTCAATTGGCGCGGCGGAGGCGGTTTCCAGGTCGCCCATCTCTCGAAGGAATGCTTTGACTATGACGACTCTCTTGGCAGAGTGATGCTTACGGAAGCCGCAACGGGCGATACGCTGGTGAAATCGATTGCCGCAAATCTAGGGTTCAGGACGATCCCCGATAGCTGCACGAGCCCATTCGACGCCCATCGCGGCGATACGTACCTTAAAGTCGTGGAAGGCATTATCGATGCCGACACGGTTGACTCGATCGTCGGAAAGCTTGGAGAAGGAGAAAAGATCGTCATAGCCGGAACCATGGTCATGGATGGAGCACGCGAGCATCTGAGAAAGATCAGCAAGGGGTCGCGGGTGATTGCCGTACCGGACGACGTCTTCCGCTATACGAAGGGAGGCGCAAGATAATGGCAAAACGACTCAACATCAACTTCGATTCAGATCTTATCGAGTCCATCAGCTCGGAGTTCGACTTGCGCACTCCGAACAAGGAAGCACTTCGCAAGCTCATATTCACACTCGATGGCGATTACGATCCAGAGGTCATCCAAGTCATGAACCTTGCCACCGGCGTCGGAAAGACCTATCTTATGGCCGCATTCATGGAGTACCTTCGCAGGCAGGGCGTGGGCAATGTCGTGATCGTCACCCCCGGTAAGACTGTTCAGGCGAAGACGGTCAAGAACTTCACCCCCGGAAGCGGCCGCTACATCGAGGGCGCACAGATCCCTCCGGATGTGGTCACGCCGCAAGACTACTCGCCTTGGATCGCGAGGCAGAACGGAGCAGCACAGCTCTCGTTTGGAAGAGAGACTCCACTGCTCGCATTCATCTTCAACATCCAGCAGCTCATCGCCCCTAAGAAGGAGGAAGGCGGGACAAGCGACGGAAGCCAGGACGCCATGAGGCGGAAGCCGCGCCGCTTCGACGAAAACGCTGGCGTGCTTTTCGACTACCTGAAGAGCCAGGACGATCTCGTGCTCATCGCGGACGAGTCCCATCTCTATTCGACCAGCGCGGCGGCATTCCATTCGGCGATCCGCGAGCTCGAACCTGCTGCGACCATCGGGCTGACCGCCTCCATCCTCGAAGGCGACCACGTCATCTACAAGTACCCTCTCTACCGCGCCATCGCAGACGAGTACGTGAAAACGCCCGTCCTCGCTTTCCGAAAAGGCGGGTACGGCGAAGACGAGGCATCCGAGGAGCAGCAGCTGAGGGACGCGCTCCAGCTTCGGGACATCAAGCAGTCGGCATACGATGCCTATATAGCGCAGAACGAGCTGCCCGAGTTGAACGCCGTGCTTTTCGTGGTCTGCTCGGACGTGTCCCATGCGACCGAGATAACAAATCTGTTGCGGGGACCTGAGTTCTTCGGACGCGAGCTTGCCGTTCTGCAGGTGGACTCCGAGCATGACGACGACCTCACGCAAAGGATGCTCGAAGATCTGGACGATCCCAACTCGCCCGTCAAGGCGGTCGTCAGCGTGAATAAGCTTAAGGAAGGGTGGGATGTCAAGAATATCGCCGTGATCGTGACGCTGAGAGCCATGGCCTCAGAGGTCTTGACACAGCAGACCATGGGGCGCGGGCTCCGCCTGCCTTTCGGGAAATACACCGGCATCAGGCAGGTCGATCAGCTGGACATCATCTCGCACCAATCCTTCAAGGAGCTTCTCGAACAGGAAAACGTGCTCAGGCAGTTCGGTCTCGAAGAAGCGGTTAGCTCAAATGATCGGTCTCGCTTCGAGTATGAGATTGCGCATATCGGCCAAGGCGACGAAACCACAGGTGCTGCCTTCGGATCAGATTCTGCGACTGAAGGCTATCAGGAGGCTTCTAATGCACCAGCTCCTTACACGCGAACCTCATTTGGTGACGATACAAATACCGACGCTGCGTCAAACAAGCCGACCGTCCTAGTCCAGTCGGTCAACGATCCTAGCCTCACAGATGAGCCTGATCTGACTTACATCACGATTGATCCCAATCCGGCATTCCTTGGAACCTCATACGACTTCCCGGTGACGATCATAGAGGCGAAGCAGCCCGAGATAGACCTCTCCGGTATCTCCGATGACACACTCGCTGCCGCTGCACGAAGGGTCACCTCAACCGGTGATGTGCTCTACCGCAAGGAGATAGTTGCCGTACTGGGCAAGTCCCTACGCGCAGTGGACACCGAAAGCGCCGAGGTAGACTCCGTTCATGTGAGCGACGAGGACGCACGGGACGCCCTTGTCAAGCTGGTGCTGAACATGTCGATGGTTCCGAAAACCGAGGGGACGGCGCGATATATCGCGCAATACCTTATCCCGAGGTTCATGAGCGCATCGAACTTAGACACATGGACAGTCAAATCGTTGTCTTCTGCCCAAGAGCAGCTGAGGCAGACCATCAAGGATTTCATAGTCGAGACACTGAGATCAACGCAGGAAGTGCCCGTCATCAAAGCCAAGGCTATCGAATGCACCGGCTACTCTCTCCCGATTGGCGAGAAGGTCTACGACCAGATCGATACCCGGGATGAATTCGTGAGAGGTCGCGTCTATTCCGGCTGGTTCAAATCACTCTATGCGGAGGAATCGTTTGATTCGTACACTGGCGAGTACATGCTCGCACGCTTGCTCAACACATCCCCTCGCATAGTCTGGTGGAACAGGCTGCATCCTTTCATGGGTGCTTACATCTACTACACGCCCAAAGACCGCTACTTCCCAGATTTCGTCGCCTTAGACGATGAGGGAACGTATTGGATCATCGAGGGCAAAGACGCGCGAGGCCGAGATGATGAGAAGGTGCAGGCGAAGCGGAAGGCAGCAGAACAGCTCGTGAGGAAGCTCGCCATCGACGATGTGTTCTCCAACAGTCACTGGGGATACCTGATCGCCTATGAGGACGATATCGCAAAGTCCGATTCCTGGAACGATTTGCTGGCACTCGCTCAGCCTGTCACGAATAAGATTTAGGAACACAGCATGGGAAACTCTATATACACACCTGTAACGCTCGAAGTGGGCAATATCTTAAAAGATGTGAGAAGCGGAAAGATCGGCCTGCCTGACCTCCAGCGTCCGTTCGTCTGGAAGAACGACAAGGTTAGAGATCTGCTCGATTCGATGCTTCGTGGATACCCTATCGGATACATCATGCTTTGGGAGTCACCAGTAGAAGAGGCCGGTAAAACGGAGGCCATTGGAGCCAATGAGAAGTCTTACAGCTCCCCGAAGGAGCTCGTCATCGATGGGCAGCAGAGGCTGACCGCACTTCTCGCCTCCTTCTACGGAATACCAGTCAAGGACAAGAGCTTTAGCGAGCGCATCATCAGGGTGGCCTACGATCCCATCGAAAGGCAGTTCAAGAACGCCGACGCATCGACAGACAGGGATCCCAGGTACATATCGGCCGTATCAGAGGTCTTTGAGGCGAACCGTCTGAACAAGTTGAGCAAGTTCAGGAGAGAGTTCATCAAGGACTTGAACGATTCGAGCCTGAAGAAGGGCTTAGCTGAGCTGACAGACGAGGAGGAAGACAGGATCGAGAACGGGCTCAATGCGCTGCTTGGGCTTGAGCGGTACTACCTGCCAACACTGAACATCACAGCCAACGCCGATGAGGAGATGGTCTCTGACATCTTCGTCAGGGTTAACTCCCAGGGACAGGCGTTGAAACAGGACGACTTCATCATGACGCTGCTTTCAGTGTACGAGCCCGAGATGCGAGAGAGGATAGAACTCTTCTGCGAGGAGAGCCATATACCTGCGCAGAACACATCATACAATCCATTGATAAAGGTGTCGCCCACGCACTTGATCAGAACAACCGTCGGCGTCGGCTTCAAGAGGGGTCGCCTGCGCTACGCCTACCAGATACTCAGAGGCCGCGATCTGAAGACCAAAGAGACGAGCGCTCAAACGCGCGAGGAGAACTTCGAAAAGTTCGGAAAAGCCCTTGATCACGTACTTGACCTCAACAACTGGCACGCCTTCATCAACACGCTCAGCGAAGCTGGCTACATAAACGCGGATCAGATCTCCTCGTCAAATGCGCTCTTCTTCAATTACGCTTTCTACATTATCGGCAAGTACGAGTTCAAGATGGAACCCTTAAGGATCAAGAGACTTGTCCGCAGATGGTATTTCGCTTCTGCTCTCACTGCCTATTACGTGGGCTCTTTCGAATCCGATTTCGAGCAGCAGCTGAACGATATCTCAAAGCTGAGCAACTCGGACGAGTTCGAGGCCTATTTCGATAGAAGCATCGAGGCGCTCCTTACCGACGATTACTTCAGAATCACACTACCAGCCGATCTCGATGCGAACGAGGCAACAGGTCCCACTTGGTACGGCTTCGTAGCTTCTCAGATTGTTCTTGGCGCTAAGGCCCTGTTTAGCACCGTGCCATTATCTCAGTTGGTGGGTCCTTATTCTTCCGGAACGAAGAAGGCCGTGGACAAGCACCATCTATTCCCGGACAACTACCTAAAAGAGGTTGGGCACATAGCAGACCGAAGCAATCGAGCAAACTTCACCTATGTCGACTACCAGAACAACATCTACATCTCCGATGATCCGCCATCAGAATATGTGAGCAAATACAGGAAGGATCTAGGGGAAGACGCGTACTTGAAGGCATGTGAAGAACATGCGCTACCCGTTGACTTCGAGACGATGGATTACGAAACATTCTTGCAGAAGAGACGTGGTTTGATGTCACAACTTGTAAAGGAAGCTTACGAGAAACTCTAAAACGACAGTCTGCTCATGGCCTGTAGAAGATCATGGGTAATTGTGGTGAAACCAATGAAATCGCTGTAAGAATCATCTGGCAGCCAACAGAGGCAAGCATCTATGTCGATGCTTGCCTCTACTTTTTCAGGAATAGAGCTTCTTGAGGTCGTGGCATCAACAGTGCCTTTTTTGCATTTCAGTGCATTCATTTCTCGCCAGAGTAAGATATCGTCACTTTCGAACCTGAAGATCATCACTGCAGGATCATGCCAATCCCTGAGATCGCAATCCCAGAGCCTGAGCACGTCTGCAAGATAGTCATCCTGAAACGCTAGGAAGGCAGCGCGCACATCATCGGGAAAGGTTATCGAGTTTTCTCCAGTCATCATCACCTAGCAATCTCTCGTTTTCGGTAAGCATACAGTGCCTGCAGAAGTATGGGTGTCCTCAAATGGGACACCCGACGATTTCATCCGACTTTCTTAGTTCCCTTGGCTTCGTTAAGCGCGTTGGCCATCACTCCTTGAGAGTTGGGGAGCAGGTGAGCATAACGGAACGTGATGTCCGTTGTCTCGTGTCCCATGCGCTCGGCTATCGCAACAACGCTGAAGCCCATATGGATGAGCATGGAAACGTGACTATGTCTCAGATCGTGCACCCTGATGCGCTTCACACCTGAGATCCTGCAGCCGCGATCCATCTCATTGCAGAGGAACGATTTCGTCATCCCCTCGAATATCCTCTCGTCTGGCCCTATCTTCAGGATCAATTCGATGTACTCCCGGATCTCTTCGCATAAGAACTCGGATAATGCGATTTTCCTGTATGACTTCTTCGTCTTCGGTGGGCCTACAATCGCTCCACCGTCCTTTCTTGCGAGGCTTTTGTCTATGGTGAGGATGCGGTTTTCAAAATCGAAGTCGGTGGGCGTGAGAGCTAGAAGCTCGCCTTCGCGTATGCCCGTCCAGAACAGGAGATCGAAAGCATAGTAGCTTTTAGCCTTGTCGCAGATCGCGTCCTGGAACCGATTGAACTCTTCCTTGCTCCATATCTGCATCTCGCCCGATCTCGTTTTGCCTGTCTTGGAGATCTTCTTCATCGGGTTCGGCTTGAGTCCGTAGTTCCGTTCGGCATGGTTAAACAGAGATGCCAGATCGCTGTTGAGTTTCCTGACATAGGTCGGTGACAAGGGATTGCCGTTCTTGAGTCTCTGCTCGTCTAGCCATCCCTGCCAATGCAGGATATCAATGGGCTTTATGTCTCCCATCAGCTTCTCCCCGAAGTAGGGCTTGATCCATTTCCCGATGGACAGCCTTTTGGTATCGTAGGTCGTCCAGCGAATGCGCGGCTTCATGTCTGCCAGGTAAACGTCCACGAAGGCCGAGAATGGGAAGCTGCACGGGTTCTCGGCGCGCGCCCTGAACTCGTTCTCATAACGGAGCGCATCGTCCTCCGTCTCGAAGCTGCGCTTGTACTTTTGTTTGAGCGAGCCATCGGGCAGGCGGTAATAGAATGATGCGCACCATTTTCCATTATCCAACTTGTATGCGGGCATTGGCTAACACCTCCCCATATTCTTGAGAATCTCGTCCTCGTCCTCGATCTCAGATCTGGTCTCGTCTCCTCGCAGCCCGAGCATGACATCTGCTAGGAGGTCACATGTCTCCAGCAGATGCTCGCTGGGGCTGTCGCCCTTTCGGAGCCGGTTGAGCTGCTTGCAGACCTCGCGCATCTCGTCACGTAGCGCTTTCAGCGCCCTGGGCGAGGGCACAACGGTGATCTCCATGTCGCATAGCTTGGACATTATGTAGTCTTGCTTGGTCAACCCGCTCATTGCGACCATTAGGTTTAGCCGTTCGTTCATCTCCTTGGTGACTCTGAACGCGATGGTCATGGGGCGCGCCCGGTCCTCGTTTTTGCAAGTCATATCAATCCTCCCTATACGATTGCAAGGCATCGGCCATCTTCTCCTGTGAGCCAGGGAACATGTGGCCATAGCGGAACGTGATTTCTGCAGACTCGTGTCCCGTCCTGTCGCCGATCGCCACGGCCGAGAACCCCATCTCTATCAGAAGGGAAACGTGACTGTGCCGAAGATCGTGAACCCTGATGACGGGAACGCCCGTCATGGCGCTTCCCTTAGCAATGGCAGCCTTCAGCTTCGCCGAGCTGAGGTCAGCGAATATGCGCTCGTCGTGAGCCGTCGGGGACACGTTGTAGACGAAGTCCCGAAGCTCGTCGCGCAAAAACTCCGGAAGGGCTATCTGGCGAATCGACTTCTCCGTCTTAGGATCGGTGATGAGGTCTTTTCGCTTGAGGCGCCTGTAGGAATGCCTGACATGCAGTGTCGATCCCACGAAGTCGATGTCGGCGGGAGTGAGCGCGAGGAGCTCTCCTGTTCGCACACCCGTCCAATAGAGGACCTCGAAGGCGGTGTAGAGCAGCTTGTCGTCGATTTGCGACTCGGAGAACCTCAGGTACTGCTCCTTGGACCAGATGTTTATGCCGCGAGCGTTCTTGGAGCCGATGCGCGGCGCTTTCTTGACCGGGTTGGGTCGGAGCCCGTAGTACCGCTCGGCGTGGTTCATGATCGAGGCGAATGCGCTGTTGACCGTTCGCACATACGTCTCCGAGTAGGGCTCGCCGTTTTCCTTCCTGAAGGCGAGGATCTCGTTCTGCCAGTCGATGACGTCGAGCACGGTTATGTCCCTCATGCGCTTGGTGCCGAACTTTGGGATGATCTTGTCGTTGATGATGTACTCACGGGTAGCCCAGGTATACTCTCGGATGGTCGGTTTCACATCTTCGGCGTAGACGTCTACGAAGTCGGAAAGCCTCATATCCATGGAGCCACGCGCCCTGTTCGTGTAGTCAAGCTCGAACGCCTCGGCATCGGCCTTCGTCTCAAACCCGCGCTTGCATTTGTGCTTGCGCTTCCCGTAGATATCCTTGTACCAGAACTGGCTCGTCCAGCTCCCGTTCTCCTCTCTCACCGCTGTCATCGGATACCGTCCTTCCAGCCGAAATAGCGCTGCTCGAAGTAGTCCTTGCTCACCTTTCCCGTGACCGTCATGTAGCCTTTCTCGGCAAGCTCACGGTTCAGTTCCTTGATGACCGAGTAGGCGGAGGTTCGTGAGATTCCCAGCCTCTCCGCCACCTCATCGGCTCTGATCATCTCTGGCTTGTTATCTACCATGTATGCTCCTTTCGGACAGTTCACTATTGAACTGTTTCATTCAGGGCATACTAACAGTTCAGTTTCGTACGGTCAATACGTTGCGTTCATTTGTGAACTGTTTTAGAATTCGTAGGACAACGCGCTAAGGAGCCTTATGAACACTGGAGAACTGATTCGCTTCTACAGGAAGCGCAAACATATGACACAGGCCGGATTGGGCGAGGCCGCAGGCTTCTCCGAACCAGCCATCAGAAACTACGAGCTGGGCAACAGGACTCCCGACAGAGGCCAGCTGGAGAAGATATCGAAGGCTCTAGGAGTAACGCCCGACTCCCTTGTCAGACACGAGATAACAAGCGCAAAGGACGCGCTTGGAGTCTTGTTCCAGCTGGAAGACGAGTTCGGACTAGTTCCCCAGGAGGATGGATCGCTCATGATCGATCCCAAGGCCGACAATGCACAGAAGCTCGATGCAGCCATCAAGGCTTGGGTGAATGCGCGCGGTGAGCTCACGCGTGGCGACATGACGGAGGAGGACTACAGAGCCTGGCGCGCAGGCCTCCAGGTCTGATATAAGCATCAACTTGCATCGTTCACGGGCGCTCAAAGAGCGCCTTTTTCTTTTCCTCTTGCACATGCCTTTCGCAAAATATGCCATCTACCTCGTAGTATCGGCAATCGAATTTACTCCCGCATACATTTGCCCCATTTTTCTCGTAGTTGCTGAGGCGATTTGAACACTCACCGATACTGTAAATCGTAGGAAGATCTGGTCTTGAAATGTGCCCGAAAAGCCCTGATTCGTAGTATCGGACGCATTTTTTACACCCCTATCTTTCCTGGGGAAACGTCCATTTTGAAGCTCGATTTCGGGGGTGAGTACAAAACGATACTGTTCTCCACAATTGCCCACTTTTCTCATTACCAGCAACAGTTTCGAGTGGCTTGATTCAGGCTATTTCTTTCCACTTCTTAGGAAGACTTAACAAAGCTTTCGAACTCCCTTGGCGGCGATACTCCAGAAGTCGCTAATAAACAGTATCGGAGCAGGGAAAAGTAAGACCCGCCAAGGCATTGACGGGTCGTTTTCATTCAAAGCGAAAGCGAGAGGATAATCGAGTGGCTTGCAAAATCCTTATGGAGAATTACACAGTTTTACAAAGAATTAGAAAGTAATAATGAAGCGAAATAGTGCCTCTTAACTGGTAAAACTCACTCCCATTCCACCGTAGCAGGCGGCTTGCTCGTCACGTCGTAGACCACGCGGTTCACCCCCGGGACCTCGGCCACCACGCGGCTGCTCACGCGGGCTATCAGCTCGTAGGGCAGCCTCGCCCAGTCGGCGGTCATGGCGTCCTGGCTCTCCACGGCGCGCAGGATGATCGGGCGGGCGTAGGTGCGCTCGTCGCCCATCACGCCGACGCTCCTGATGTCGGGGAGCACCGCGAAGTACTGCCACACGCTGCGCTCGCTGTCGCGCACGCCGGTCTCCTGGAACAGGCGCTCGTTGTAGGCGTCCAGCTCCTCGCGGACGATGGCGTCGGCGCTCTTCAGCACCTCCAGCTTCTCGGCGTCCACGTCGCCGATGATGCGGATGGCCAGGCCGGGACCGGGGAACGGCTGGCGGTGCACGATGTGGTCCGGCAGCCCGAGCGCGGTGCCCAGCGCCCGCACCTCGTCCTTGAAGAAGTGGTCGAGCGGCTCGATGAGCTCGAAGGACACCCCCTCGGGGAACGGGATCAGGTTGTGGTGGCTCTTGATGGTGGACGCCTTTCCGCCCGTCTTGCGCGCGCCGCTCTCGATGATGTCGGGGTAGATGGTGCCCTGGGCCAGGTACTTCACGCCGTCGAGCTGCTGCGCCACGGCGAAGAACTCCTTCCAGAACTGCGTGCCGATGATGCGGCGCTTCTCCTCCGGGTCGCTCACGCCGGCGAGCAGCTCCAGGTAGCGCTCGCGCGCGTCCACGCGGATGAAGTCCACGTCGAACTGCTCGGTGAAGACGGCCTCCACCTCCTCGGGCTCGCCCTTGCGCAGCAGCCCGTGATCCACGAACACGCACACCAGCTGCCGTCCGATGGCTCGCGCGCCCAGAGCCGCCACCACCGACGAGTCCACGCCGCCGGAAAGCCCCAGGATGACGCGATCCTCCCCCACCTTCTCGCGGATGGCCGCCACCGAGTCCTCGATGATCGAGTCCATGGTCCAGTCGGGCACAAGCCCGCAGATGCCGAAGAGGAAGTTCGCCAGCAGCTCGTTGCCGAACGCGGTGTGGCGCACCTCGGGATGGAACTGCGTCGCGTACAGGCGCCGCTCGGCGCACTCCATCGACGCCACGGGGCACACGTCGGTGCTTGACGTCACCGTGAAGCCCTCGGGCACGCGGCTCACCGCGTCACGATGGCTCATCCACACCGTCTGCTCACCGGGTGTGTCCGCGAACAGCGCGCTCTCGCCGCAGCGGGTGAGCGGCGCCGGGCCGTACTCCCCCTTCTCGGTGTGCCCCACCTCGCCGCCAAGCGTCACGGCCATGATCTGCTGGCCGTAGCAGAACCCGAGCACGGGGATGCCCAGCTCCAGGATCTCCGGGTCGATGGAGGGCGCGTCATCGGCGTAGACGCTCGCCGGGCCGCCGGAGAAGATGATGGCCGCCGGGGCCATCGCCCGCACCTCGTCAGCGGTGATGTCGCAGGGGACGATCTCGGAGTACACGTGCAAATCGCGTACGCGCCGCGCGATGAGCTGCCCGTACTGGGCGCCGAAGTCGACGACGATGACACGCTGATCGGGAAGGGCGGACTGGCTCACGATGGCTCCTCAGATGCGAAGGGCGCGCCGGGCGCGCGCCGGTTGCAGAAACGCCGCCCATCATACACGGCGCAGGTTACGCCCGTGTTACCGCATGCCGCGGAATCCACGGCACATCCGCAGCGCGCCGCCATCCTGGCTCGCCTGCTATTCCAGGTAGAGACCCCTCAGCTCGGCTACCGCGTCCGGCCCGACGCCCAACCCGTCGCGCAGGTAGCCCTCCACGCCGCCGAACTCCTTGCGCACGGCGTCGAAGGCGGCGTCGTAGTACTCCATCTGCGCGTAGAACAGCGCGTCCACGTCGGCATCCGCCCCCTCCAGCACATGATGGCGCGCTAGGGCGTCGAGCATCTTCTCCGCCCACGTGCGCACGAACAGGTTGGTGGCCAGGTAGTCCGCCTGAATGGCCTCCGGCGGCACTCCCAGCGCGTATTCCACCAGGATGGCGCCCAGCCCCGCGCGATCCTTGCCCTCCGTGCAGTGCCAGAGCGTCGCGCCAGCCCGCGCTCCCAGGAGCACCTGGAAGAAGCTGCCGTAGGCGCGCATTCCGGCCTCCCCCAGCAGGCACTCCGGATACAGCTGGCGAATCATCTCGAAGGGGTTCCCGTCGAACTTCCGCAGCGCCCGGGCGTCCTCGGCCAGGTCGCCCTCATGGGTGATGCCCAGCGCCGCCTCCTCGAACACGGGCAGGTCGTAGAACACGACGCCCGCGAGCTTGTCCTTGGGATCAGGCTCCTTCTGGCGCTCCATGTCCGTGCGGAAGTCGACGACCCGCTCCATCCCGTGCATCAACTCCAGTTGCCGCAGGTCGGTTTCGGTGGCGTGACGGAGCGCGCCCGACCGGATGAGCCGACGCCGCGCGATGCGCCGCCCGTCAGCCGCAGGAAGCCCGCCCAGGTCGCGGGTGTTGGGCAACCCCTGGAGCGCCACATGCCCGAAGTCGGGGAAGCCGGGAACAGGCTGCGGAAGCTCCGCGCCGCCCGTCAGGTCATTGTTAGCCATGGGAATCTTCTTTCGCTCGACCACGTTTCCCCCGATCATAGCGGGCTGCGCGCCGGCCTTCCACCTCCTTCGCCAATCGTTTCCCGGCGGTCGCCAACAATAACTCCGGGAAATCCCGAGAACCCGTTGACAAACCTCGCCGGATTCCTATACTTATGAACAGTTGCTCATATGTTTAAGTGAATGAGGGAACATATGATACAGTATCGATACGAGACCATGGATCTCCCGCCAGAGACGGCAGAGGCTCCAGAGACGGCAGAGGCTCCAGAGACGGAAGAGGCTCCAGAGCCGGCGAAAACCCCGGGGACGACGGAAGCCCCAGAGATAGCGGAGGCCCTGGAGGCAACGGAGGTCCCGGAGATGGCCGCTACCCCAGAGTGCATGCCGGATGAGGAGCTGCTCTACGACCTCGCAGACCTGTTCAAGGCCTTCGCGGATACCACGCGCATCCGCATCCTCTACGCGCTGATGGGCCAGGACCGCTGCGTCGCCGACATCGCCGACATCATCGGCGTGTCCCAAAGCGCCGTCTCCCACCAGCTGCGCACGCTCAAGCAGGCGCGCCTGGTGAAGTTCCAGCGCGACGGCAAGAACATCATCTACTCGCTCTCCGACGACCACGTCTACACCATGCTCGCCCAGGGCATGACCCACATCTGCGAGTAGCGCGCCCGCACCCCCGTACGACAAGCACCGCCCGCACGACCCGAGCGACCAGCACGACCCGCAAAGCCCTCGCAACCCAAGCGACCAGCACGAACCAGGCGACCCATGCGACCAGCACCCCCCCGAGCGACGAACAAAATGTTTCACGTGAAACATTAGTTCGTGGAAAGCGCGGCCATCGCTCGCCAAGTGACCAGCAAGATGCCCGACCGAATGTTTCACGTGAAACATTCGTACCCTCCCTGAGGGATCGAGAGAAAGGAGCCCCGATGCGCAAGGCCCTCAAGCTTCAGAACCTCGACTGCGCGAACTGCGCCGCGAAGATGGAAGGCGACATCAGCGCCCTCGAGGGCGTCAACAAGGCCTCCATCAGCTTCATGACCCAGAAGCTGATGATCGACGTCGACGGAGACGCCCAGGCCCTCGACACCGTCCTCGACAAGGCCCAGGCCATCTGCGCCAAGTACGAGCCCGACTGTGTCATCCTCCGCTAGTCGCCGCACGCCCGCGCGCCACGGAGGGGGCGCATCGCAGTTGCCGCTCCCGCACGCCACGGGACTCATCGCGGAGCGCTGCACGGTGCCGCCCGCGTAGCGCGCTGCACGGTGCCGCCCGCGTAGCGCGCTGCACACGGCGCACGGCGCAACGAGTTCGTCGTCTCTACACGGCGCGAGACGCAGTCAGCGTAAAAGCTGGCTCCAGCTCTAAGAATTTAAGAGCCTCACCCACCCTGCCCGCTTCCTCACAGAATGGCCCTCATCATGACCACCCTCACCGATAAGCAGATCCGCTGGCGCAACCGCATCATCGTGGCCCTCGTGCTCTTCGTCATCGCCTTCGCCATCGAGAAGGCGGGCCTCCTCGAGGCCTGGTTCGACACGCCGAGCGACCTCTACGCCGAGCTCGTGCTGTTCCTCGTCCCCTACCTCGTGGCCGGCTACGACGTGCTGCTCAAGGCAGCGCGCAACATCGGGCGCGGGCAGGTCTTCGACGAGAACTTCCTCATGTCCGTGGCCACCATCGGCGCGTTCGCCCTGGTGCTGTTCCCCGATACCGAGCCCCACATGGCCGAAGGCGCCGCCGTCATGCTGTTCTACCAGGTGGGCGAGCTGTTCCAGAGCTACGCCGTGGGCAAGTCGCGCAAGTCCATCTCGGACATGATGGACATCGCGCCCGAGTTCGCCAACATCATGCGCGACGGGCAGCTCGTGCAGGTCGACCCCTACGAGGTGTCCCCCGGCGATGAGATCGTCGTCAAGCCGGGCGAGCGCATCCCCCTGGACGGCGTCGTCGTCGACGGCCGGTCCCAGGTGGACACGGCCGCCCTCACCGGCGAGTCGATCCCGCGCGGCGCCAACCCGGGCGACGAGGTCATCTCCGGCTGCGTCAACCTCACCGGCGCCCTCACCGTGCGCGTCACCAAGCCCTTCGAGGACTCCACGGTCAGCCGCATCCTGGAGCTGGTGGAGAACGCGGCCGACAAGAAGGCGCGCACCGAGAGCTTCATCACCCGCTTCGCCCGCTACTACACCCCCGCCGTGGTCGGCGTGGCCGCGGCCCTCGCCATCCTGCCGCCGCTCCTGTTCGGTCAGGAGTGGGCCGACTGGATCCTGCGCGGCCTCACCTTCCTGGTGGTGTCGTGCCCCTGCGCGCTGGTCATCTCGGTGCCCCTATCGTTCTTCGGCGGCATCGGCGGCGCCTCGCGCATCGGTATCCTCGTCAAGGGCAGCAACTACCTGGAGGCCCTCGCCCACGCCGAGACCGTCGTCTTCGACAAGACCGGCACGCTCACCAACGGCACCTTCACCGTCACGGCCATCCACGCGGAAGGCGACACCACCGAGGACGAGCTGCTCGCCCTGGCCGCCCACGCCGAGTCGCTCTCGAACCACCCCATCGCCGCCTCCGTGCGCCAGGCCTACGCCGGCCCCCTCGACCCCGCCCGCATCCAGCAGGCGGAAGAGGTCAGCGGCCAGGGCATCCGCGCCGTCGTCGACGAGCGCGAGGTGCTGGTGGGCAACGGGCGCCTCATGGACGCCGCCGGCGCAGCCTGGCACGACTACGAGCTGGTGGGCACCATCCTCCACGTGGCCGTCGACGGCGTCTACGCGGGCCACATCGTCATCGCCGACCAGGTGAAGGACGACGCCGCGGCCGCCATCGCCGCGCTGCGCAAAGCCGGCGCGCGCAAGACGGTCATGCTCACCGGCGACCGCGCCGACGTGGCCGAGGCCGTCGCCGCCAGCCTCGGCATCGACGAGGTGCGCGCCGAGCTTCTGCCCCAGGACAAGGTGGCCCAGGTGGAGGCCCTGCTCGAAGCCCAGGCCCAGGCCAACCCCAAGGGCAGGCTCGCCTTCGTCGGCGACGGCATCAACGACGCCCCCGTCCTCACCCGCGCCGACATCGGCATCGCCATGGGCGCCATGGGCTCGGACGCCGCCATCGAGGCCGCGGACGTGGTGCTCATGGACGACCGCCCCTCGCAGATAGCCCGCGCCATCTCGGTGGCCCGCAAGACCATGGCCATCGTCTGGGAGAACATCGTCTTCGCCCTGGGCGTCAAGCTGGCCGTGCTGGCGCTCGCCGCCGTCGGCATCGCCAACATGTGGATGGCCGTCTTCGCCGACGTGGGCGTGGCCGTCATCGCCATCCTCAACGCCATGCGCGCCATGAACGTCCGCAAGTAGCGCCCTCCTGGGTGGCGACGCGGATAGCGACGCGGGTAGCCGCCCGCTCCTACCCCGCCCCTCCGCGTCGCCACCCGACCGCCCCGCCGTCGCCCGCGCCACTCGCCTGCCCCGCCCGCCGCCCCTCCGCCCACGCGTCGGCCGCCGCTCGCGCGTTCCGCCCCCGCCCGCACGCCACCCCTCCGCCCCCGCACCACCCACCGCACCACCCCGCACGCCACCCACATGCCGTCCGCACGCCACCCTCCCTGAAACCCCTCGGCACAGGATCGGCAACCGGACGACAACAGGTTCTCCCGGCAATCCCCCGCCTTCCGCCCCGGGCCTATCCTGAATGGTGAGCGCACGTGCCCGCAGGCTCTCGCATCGCCTGCCGTCAGCACCAACGCGCCCATCACAACCAGTAACCGACGGCGTATTTGGAGGTTTCCCATGAAGGACGCTATGAAGGAGCTGCAGGACAGCATCCACGTGCTCGACAACTTCGATCCCCGGGCCTACGAGCAGGCGGAGCCGCCCCTGGTATCCATCTACCTCCCCATCCACCGCGACCAGCGTGAGGAGCCGCGCCGCGACGAGTGGGACGGCATCGAGCTCAAGGACCTCAAGGAGGAGGCCGAGCGCACCCTGCGCGAGAAGCTTCCCAACGAGAAGGACTGGGCCGGCATCGCCGAGCGCCTCGACTACCTCTTGGCCCACCCCGACCTGCCCCTTTGGGAGAACGCGCCCGAGGGCGTCGCGCTGCTCATCAGCAACACCGACGTCTACGCCTTCAACCTGGACTTTGCCGTCGACCCCTGCGTGGTGGTGGGCCCCGCCTACTACACCAAGCCGCTCCTGCGCAACTTCCAGTACGGCACGCGCTACTACCTGCTGGCCCTCGGCACCGACCGCTTCGGCTGGATCAAGGGCGACCAGCACAGCGTCAAGCGCATGGCGCTCCCGCCCGAGGTGAAGGACTACTTCTCCGAGCTCTTCGCCAACTCCGACGACACGGTGGCCGACGAGCGCAAGCACGAGGAAGGCGCCCTCGACTTCATCACCCTCGAGGGCCATCTGTCCCCCTACCATGACTTCCAGTCGCGCAAGAACGTGGCGAAGGAGGAGGCCGAGAAGTTCTTCCGCTACGTGAACAAGGCCGTCGACGACCACCTCGTGCGCGATGACGCCACGTCCATCATCCTGGTGACGCTGCCCGAGCACGTGGCCGCCTTCCGCAAGGTATCCACCCTGCGCCACCTCATGCCCACCGCCATCGAGAAGGATCCCGCCAGCCTCACCGGCGAGCAGCTGCGCGACGACGCCCTGGCCATCATGGAGGCCGACCGCGACGCCAAGGTGCAGAAGGCGCTCGACGAATTCGCCTACGACCTGTCCAAGGGCAAGGCGACGGATGACTACAACGAGCTGGCGATGGCCCTGGTTGAGCGCAAGGTGGCCGCCCTCTTCGTCCAGGAAGGGAAGGACATCCCCGGCACCTTCGACCCCAAGACCGGAGAGATCTTCTTCGACACCGACACCAACCCCACCGACGACAAGATCCTCGACCCGGCCAGCCCCGACCTGGTAGACGCCTTCGCCCAGGCCGCCCTGGCCCAGGACGCCCACATCTACGTCCTCCCGGCCGACAAGATGCCCGGAAACAAGGGCATAGCCGCCCTCTACCGCTACTAGCCGCCTAAGAGGAAAGCAGAGGAGGGGCAGTCCAAGGACTGCCCCTCCTCGCATCCGGCCCCTTTTCATCGAGCCACGCTGAGGTCACACACCCGGCACCGAGCCCCCGCGGCGAGCCACCGGAACCGCGAAACGCATCCCGGCAGCACGAAAGTCGCGAACCACCGAGCAGCCGCCCCACTCCCCCACACGCTGAGCCGCGCCGGGGAGCGTGCCCAACACCAAGCCCCCGCGGCGCACCACCAGAACCGCGCTACCGCCCCAGCAGCGAGCAGATCACCCGCCCGGCAAGCATCTGCCCCATGATGGGCGGAATGTACGACATCGTCCCCAGCTCCGCGCGCTCGCTGCGCGGCGTGCCCTCAGGCACCTCAACCGGCAGCGGCGGCTCGTCGGAGTAGAGCACCTCCAGCCGCTCGATACCCGCCGCGCGCGCCCGCTTGCGCACCGCACGGCTGAGCGCGTCCCCATGGGTCTCGTAGAGGTCGGCGAACCGCAGCCGCGTGGGATCGGCCTTGTTGGCCCCGCCCATGGAGGCCACCAGCGGCACGCCCTCCCGCTGCGCGTAGAGCGCGAGGGCCAGCTTGGAGGCCACGGTGTCGATGGCGTCCACCACGTAGCCAGGCCGGCGCGGCAGCCCCGCGAACAGCGCCTCCACGCCCTCGGGCAGCACGAACTCGTCACGCGTCTCCACGCGCACGTCGGGGTTGATGGCCCGTGCCATGGCCGCCATCACCTCCACCTTGCGCCGCCCCACGGTTTCCGTGAAGGCGATGGCCTGGCGGTTGATGTTGGAGGCCTGCACCGCATCGCCGTCGACGAAGACAAGCGACCCCACGCCGCCGCGTACCAGCGCCTCGGCGCAGTTCGACCCCACGCCGCCGACGCCCACCACCATCACGCAGGCCGCATCCAGCCGAGCCAGGCCCTCATCGCCCAGCACCCGCCGCAACCGGCTCTTAGCATCCTCCACAGCATCATCCCCCAATCAACAACGTACAGGCCGCCGGGCAGGGAGCGGTCGCAGCGAGGTTAAGCCAAAGCCCCGGCGAGACCCTGGCTCGCCGGGGCGACGCGTCGAGCGAAGGCCGCTCCCTGCCCGGCGGCCGTCCCGCAGGTTGAACGGCGAGCACCCGCGCGAGCCCAGCAGCCGCCCCCTCACATCTGGAGCCGCGTCGCCGGGGCCGTGCCGAGCGGAGCGAGGTCAAGCCGAAGGCTCCGTGAGACCTTGGCTCACGGAGCCGACGCGTCGAGCGCAGCCCGGCGCGGCCTCGGCGCCCCCCCCTCAGCCCAGCGCGGCCCCGGCGCCCCCCCAGGTCGAGCGCAAGCCCCGCCCCCAAACAAAAAGGAGCGCGCACCCGAAGGCACGCGCTCCCCGAACGTCCAAGTAAGGCGAAGTTACTTGAGGGTGACGGCGGCACCGGCCTCCTCGAGCTTGGCCTTGACCTCCTCGGCCTTCTCCTTGTTGGCGCCCTCGACGACAGCCTTGGGGGCACCCTCGACGACCTCCTTGGCCTCCTTCAGGCCCAGGCCGGTGATCTCGCGGACAACCTTGATGACGGCGATCTTGTTGTCGCCGAAGCCCTCGAGCACGACGTCGAAGTCGGACTTCTCCTCGGCAGCGGCGCCGCCCTCAGCCGGGGCAGCGGCAGCCACGGCCACGGGGGCAGCGGCGGACACGCCGAAGGTCTCCTCGATGTCCTTCACGAGCTCGGAAGCCTCGAGCAGGGACATCTCCTTCAGAGCCTCAATGATCTCCTCACGGGTAACAGCCATGTTAGTTTCCTTTCAAAGGCGGCCGGAACACGCGTTCCGACCAGTTTGTCTTCTTGTCATGCGGCGCATCTCACGCCGCGCGGGCTGCTAGGCAGCCTTCTGGTCGGCCACGGCCTTGACCACCTGGGCCAGGCCACGCGGCACGCCGTTGACGGTCGTGGCAAGGCCACGGGCCACGCCGGAGATGGCACCGGCGATCTGGGCGATGAGCTCCTCGCGGGACGGCAGAGAGGCGATGGCCTCCACCTCGGCGGCGGTGACCGCCTTACCCTCCATGAGACCACCCTTGATCTCCAGGTTCTGGTTGTCCTTGGCGAAGTTCTTCACGGCCTTCGCGGCGGCGGCAACGTCGTCGCCGGCGAAGACGAACGCGCTGGGGCCTTCCAGCAGGTCATCCAGGGTGGGCAGCTCGGACTGCTCCAGGGCGATGCGCATGAGGGTGTTCTTGTACACCTTCATGTTGGCGCCCGCCTCGCGGATGCTGTGGCGCAGGTTCTGGATCTCCTTCACGGTCAGGCCGCGGTAGTCGACCACCCACACCGCGCTCACGCCATCGAGGTCGGCCTTGATGGCCTCGAGCATCTCCTTGTTCTGTGCGTTGGGCATATTCTTCGTACACCTCCTTCTTCTCAAGATCGCGTTCCGCCCTCACGGGGGTGGGATCGCTGCCTCAAGAAAGAAAGCGACCCCTGCCGCTCAGAGCACGCAGGGGTCGCACAGCAACGCATCGTTGACGACCACCTCGGCGGGCCGCGTTTCCGCGATTAAACCCTTGCGGGTACCTGCTGTCTTAAGCAGCGGAACTATTCTTCTAGGACGCCGTCGCCGAAGCGACAGCTTTTCCAGTATAGCGGCCCCGCTGCCCTTGTCAACGGAAAAGCCGCGATGATCACGATCCCAGCAGCGCCATCGTCCGCTCCAGGCAGTCGAGGGCCACGTCGATCTCCTCGAAGGTGTTGTAGAAGGCCGGCGACATCCGCACCACCCGGTCCACCGCGTAGGCCTCGGTCAGCAGCGGCTGCGCGCACTGCCGACCCGCGCGCACGGCCACGCCCCTCTTGTCCATGAGCACCGCCACGTCAAGCGGATGGGCGTTCTCCACGGTGAAGGAGATCACGCCCTCACGCCGTCGCGGCGCTCCCAGCACGCGGACGCGGCCCAGCGCGCGCAAGCCCTCCTCCAGCCTCATCAGCAGGCGGCGCTCCCGCTCCGCCACGGCCTCCCGGCCGACGCCTTCCAGAAAGTCGATGGCCGCCGCAAGCGCCAGGGCCCCCACGTAGTTCGGCGTGCCCGCCTCGTGGCGCAGGGGCGCACGCTCGAACAGCGAGCGCTCCCCCGACACCTCCTCCACCATCTCGCCGCCGAAGGCCGTCGGAGGCAGCTCGTCGAGAAGCCCTCGACGGCCGTAGAGAACGCCGATCCCCGTAGGACCCAGCATCTTGTGGCCCGAGAAGCAGAGGAAGTCACAGCCCATCGCCTGCACGTCAACCGTCCCGTGGCGCATACCCTGGGCGGCATCGACGAGCACGAGCCAGCCCCGCTCATGAGCGAGCTGCGTCAGGCGCGCCACGGGGCTCACCGTGCCCAAGACGTTCGAGACAAGCGCCAGGGCCACAATGCCGCGCGGCCGAGACTCCAAGAGGGAGACGAGGGCCACCTCGTCGAGGTCGCCCCCCTCCGTCAGCGGCGCCACGGCGAACGATCCCCCGGCACGCAGGGCCTGCTGCTGCCAGGGAACGAAGTTCGAATGATGCTCCAAGGCCGACGCGACGGCCGAGAATCCGGCCCCGTGCCAGGCTGCCAGGCCCGCCGCCACCAGGTTCACGGACTCCGTCGTCCCCCGCGTGAACACCACCTCCTCGGCCGACTCCGCGTTGATGAAGCGCCTAACGGTCGCGCGCGCCTGCTCAAGGGACGCGGTCGAGCGGGCGCTCAGCGTATGGGTCGAGCGATGCACGTTGGCGTTGTCCCGCCGGTAGTGCTCGGCAATCGCCCCCACCACGCATTCGGGCACCTGGGTGGTGGCCGCGTTGTCCAGGTAGACGAGCGGACGGCCGCTCACCTCCTGATCCAGGATGGGAAAGCACCGCCGCACGTCCCCCCAGTCAACCGGGCGCTCCTGGGCACCCTCGCTTCCTCCGGTCATTGCCCCTCCTATCCTCTCCCGCCTCGAACCATGAGGTCGTATTCGATCAGGAACGCCTGGCGAAAGGCACATGAGTCGAGATCGAGCTCGTAGCGCCGCTGGAGCGCGTCAATGCGATATAGCAGCGAGTTTCTATGCAGGTACAGGGCCTTCGCGGCCTGGGTAGCGCGCCGCTCGTAGGAGAGGTACGTCACGATAACCTCCAGGTTGCCGCTCCCCTCCGCCTCGTCGTCCCGGGCGATGCGAGCCACCGGCCCGCGCATACGACAGAATAGGTCGAGGTCGCGATTCTCCTCCCGTCCGAACAGCAGGAAGTCGAGGTAGCATGCGTCGAACGGCAGGACGAGCGGCACCGCGCCCTCGGCAGGCATCCGCGGAGGAACGGCGCTCCGCGACAGGGCGAAGCAGGCCTGCTGGTAGGCGAAGCGCAGGTCGAAAGCCGAATCGACGATGTCAGAGCAGCCGCAGGCGCCGCGGTGAAGGTTGAGGAACAGCGATGTCCGGGACAGCAGGTCGGCCCGCGCCTCCCCGGGCGAGGCACCTCCGTCCCCCGTCGGCACCCCCTGGTGCACGAGCACCAGGGTGGATCCATACTCGATGATCTTCTCGTCGGGAAACTCCCCCTCAAGCCGGCTCATGAAGTAGTGACGCTCGCTTGCCGCCGCCCGACCCGAGGAGTCTCCCGGGGAGAACACCAGCACGGTGAAGGAGGCCTCGCGTCTGATGCCCGCCACGGCCAGCTCCTCGCCGATAGCCGTCGACTCAGTCAGCTTCCCGGACAGAAGCCCCGCCAGCGTACGCGTGTAGACCGGGCCGCCGCCTCGCCGCTCCCGCCAATCCCTCCGCACCAACGTCTCCAGATGCGCGATGAAGATGTCGAAGGTGTCCATGAGGGCCGCCGTGCGCGCCCGGCGGTTGAAGCGCATGATGACATGCACGAAGTAGGTACCCTGCATGCGGAAGATGTACGAGGCGCTTTCCGTCTGGGCCGTCAGCGACTCCTCGTAGACGGTAAGGCCGCCCTGCCGCTCCCAGATATCGAAGAGGCGGTGCTCCCGAAACACCTCGATGGTCTCGGCGTCATGATAGCCCTTCTCCACCAAACGCCGCGACACCTCATCGTCGGGCATGATGCCGCGCGTCCAGCCCAGAAGCCGGAACGACAGGTCGGTGAGGGAGATGAAGTTTCCCAGGATGTCCTCGCTGCAGTCGATGAGGTGCTGGTAGCTTCCGTTTTGCAGCATCGAGGACTTCATCCGATCCTGCCAAAGCTGAATGCGCCCGCACGCCTCCTGCATGAAGAGGGCAAGGGCCCCCGGGTCATCGACGCGCACCACGAAGCAGCGATCAGGAGGGAGGCCCGAAGCGTCACCCTTCTCCCCCTCGGCGACGAGAACGCAGGCGAAGGCGCCGGGATGGCTCCGGAGAAACCGGAGCGCCTGCTCCTCGCCCCCGACGAAGAGAGCGCACGGCTCACGCGCCCCTCCCGGGAAGCCCGCCGTCGCCTGTCCTTGATCCCCGTCATCCCGGCATCCATCCTCGTCACCCGCCCCCTGCTGCGGCAGCGGGGAGCACCCCAGGCCGACAAGGAGCGAATCAAACATCACGCGGTTTCTCGGCCTCGCGAGCACCGTGCACGGCTCGTAGTCATGAATCAACATGGTAAGGGTGAACATCGGCGATTCCTTCTTCAGATCCTCCAAAATACTATCGTTTTATTGGTCATTTTACCGGATATCTTCATTGCATGACGCCCGTATAATCGCCCCACCGACCCACCTTCAAGCAGAGGAGGCGCCGTGGAGTTCGCAGAGAGACTCAGGGACAACCTTCGCCGTGCCGACGATCTGGTTCCCCCCATGCGCGAGCAGGCCGACAGCCTGGAGGCGTTCACGAACCTCCTCATCCGCTACATTCGGCTGCGCTACCTCATAGACGACACGAGCTTCTGGACCGACGACCTCAGGGAGCTCTCCCGCTTCAGCATGGAGCACCAGCGGGCAGCAGCCGGCAACGGAGAGGGGACGCTCCAAGACACCTCGCTCAACTGCGCCGGTGCCACCTCGGCCGAGACCAAGCAGATACTCCTGCTCATGAAGCTCCGTAAGGATCTCGGCATCACGCTCTCGCCCGACTACCTCGGCACCGCCCGAAGCGTCAAGGACGTCGCCCAGAAGGCGTTCTCGCAGCTCTCGTCCGAGACTGCGTGACGGATAGCACGGTACGAAGAGAGAAGGAGACACCCGCCATGGAACCAATCAGCAAGACCCAGGACATCAAGCTCAACATCAAGCCCGTCATCTTCGGGCTTATCCACGAGTACGTCTTCGAGGGCCCGTGCCGCTTCGGTCGCGGCGATGAGCTGACGAGCGACTTCGACGAGGCCCGCACGGCCCAGATAGCAGCCGGCTGGGACGAGGCCCTCCGGGCCGAGCTGGGCAGCCTCGACTTCGTCAACGTCATGGCCCCGTACGTGAGCAAGCGCGATGAGACCTTCCCCCTCACCGATGACCTCATCGCCGATCTCTGCGCCGACAAGGAGGAGGTGGATCTCTACGCCGTCACCTACTACCCCTTCGGCATCGACTTCGCCCTCCAGCTCGCTCTTGCCACCAAGAAGCCCGTCGCGGTCATGCTCACGGGATCGGCCACGGGGACGGCTACCGTGGCAACCCTGCGCGCCCATGGCTGCGAGTGCCTCGGCTGGGTCAGCTGGGACGAGGCCCGCGACGACGTGAGGGCGCTCCTCGCCCGCAAAGTCATGGAGAACCTGCGCATCCTCGCCCTCGTGCGCCACAACTCGACGACTTCCATCAGCGCGCCCGACTCCTTCATCGACCACGGCGCCGTCACCGACAAGATGGGCATCCGCTTCACCTACCTAAACATGCACGAGTTCCTCGACCAGACCCGCGAGAACGATCCCACCGCCAATCCGACGCTTCCCGGACGCCGCGAGGGCAACATCACCGCCGAGGAGGCCCGCGAGATCCAGGAGATGACCGACGAGCTCGTGCAAGGCGCCCTGGAGGCGGACATGCCCGCCGAGAACGTCTACAAGTCCCTGCGCGCCCACTACCTGACCCGTAAGCTCCTCGCCGCCACGGGCTGCAACGGCTTCACGGCCCCCTGCCCCGACATGTGCGCCACCCGCCGCCTCAACCAAGAGCAGTTCACCATGTGCCTCAACCATTCGCTCAACAACGAGGAGGGCATCTGCTCCGCCTGCGAGTACGACGTGAGCGCCCTCGTCTCGATGCAGCTGCTGAGCGCCCTTTCTCGCACCGCCCCCTACATGGGCAACACCATGATCATCAAGTATGACTCCGACTCGCCGGTGTCGGCGCCCAAGTCCCTCGCCAAGCACGAGGAGGCCTTCGCCGCCTTCACCCGGGCCATCGAGGGCCGCGGCGGCATCGTGTGCACCTACCACTCTACCCCCAACCGCAAGATGAGGGGCATCGCCGGCGAGGCCACGGACTACGCCTTGCGCCCCTTCGCCATGGACGGCCGCTGGGGCGCCACCATCCGCCACGACTTCGCCCAAGACGCGGGCCAGGTGGTGACCGTCGCCCGGTTCGACCCCACATGCCGCAAGCTGTTCGTTGCCCGCGGCACCATCGTCTCGGGCGCCGGCTATCACGACGAGAACTGCTCCGAGGGCGTCTACTACGCCGTCAACGACATCGCCGCCTTCAACCAGGGGAGCATCACCACCGGCAATCATCAGGCCCTCGTCTACGGCGACGTGTTCGACGCCGCCGTGCGCTACGGCGAGCTGGCCGGCTTCGAGGTGCTCACGTGCGCCTAGGCGCCGGCAGCGCGGCCTCCCAGCCACAGGAGCCTCCTGCGGTGCGTGGCCAGGAGGCAGTGCTCCAGGCCCAGCGAGACATCGTAGAGCGATTCACCCTGCTGGACGACCCGCTCTACGCCTACGAGCTCCTGCTCGACGTCGCGCGGCGCTCTCCCCCGCTGCCCGATAGCGAGCGCACCGTGGCGCGGCGGGTGCGCGGGTGCCAGAGCAACGCCTGGCTCAAGCTCGAGGCGCGGGAGGGTGTCTTCTTCCTGGAGGGCGACAGCGACACCTTGGTCATCCGCGGCATCCTCGCCCTGGTGGCCGAGGTCCTCAACGGGGCGCCTTGCGCGCTGGTGGCAGAGACGCCCCTGGACTTTCTCCAGGAGGCCGGCGTCACCGACACGTTCGACGCCGCCCGGCGCACCGGGCTGGCCGCCGTGGCCGAGACCATCCGAAGCTTCGCCGCCCACCCCAACCCCTCGCGCTGAGGAGGAAGCAAGAGACGCCCGCATGCCTCGAAGAGCATGCGGGCGTCTGGCTCTGGCGCCAAGGCGCATCCGTTCGCGCCAAGGAACGCGGCCCCGCGCTCAGAGCCGGTTCCGCAGCCTCGCGCCTCCTACGCCGTCTTGGTCGGCTCCTCGACCGGCTGGGTCACCTCACCGGCCGTCGCGGGCGTGGCCGACACGGCGTCCCGGTCGTCCGGCAGGCCGCCGGCTGTCTCGTCGGCGCCCGCCTTCTTGATCTCGTAGGCCGCGCTCATGCCCGTGCCCTCCAGATACGAGAAGGTGATGGTGTCGCCCTCCTTGTATCCGACGATGTCGATCAGCCCCGGCAGCGCGAAGTCGTAGATCGCGCCGTCCTGGCCCACGATGGTCACGTAGAAGTGCGAGTTGCCCTCGATCACCGCCTGGGACAGCGACCGGATGGTGCCGGTCATCGTCTGCACGTCGGGCGTGCCGGCGGCGTCGGTGTTGACCCCGTTGGTGGCCAGCAGCGCCTCGTAGGACTTCTGCGTGTCGGCCACGGTGTCGCCCACGGCCACGTTCTGGTAGCGCTGGATGTCCACCATCGCGAACTTCTTCACCAGGCCCGCGCCGTCCTTGAGCGCCATGAAGTAGGTGGGCTGGTTGGACACGTTGATGAGCAGCGGGAACGTGGCGGTGTAGCGCAGATTCTGCACCTGGCCCTCAGCCGACGACATGGCCGAGTCCTCGGTGGCGCCCGACACGCTGTAGAAGTGCGATTCCTGGGTGCGCTGGTTCACCAGCACGAAGCCGATGATGGAGTTGTCCGCCGTGGCCGAGGTCACGCCGGTGTACACCCACACGTCATCGTCCTTGGCCAGGTAGTTGTAGCCCAGCGTCCCGTTGGTGCCGGGGGTCGTGCGCACCACGCCCTCCTGGCCCAGGAACGAGTTGAGCCAGCCGTTGTGGTACGAGCCCCACCAGTTGTACTGCTGGATCAGCAGCTCGGCCGGGAACACGCGGTCGACCCACTGCGGGCACTCCTCCACCGTCAGGTCCTGGGTCTCGCCCGTGGTGGCGTCACACAGCACCACGCGGCTCACCGTCTCGCCGCCGAACAGGCCGATGGTGTAGTCCTTGACGGGGCAGATCCACCAGGGGTGGCCGTCCTCGTCGATCTCGAAGGACTTCTCGCCGAAGATGTAGAAGGGGTACTTGAGCTGCACGTGGCGGTCGATGTTACGCGCCAGCGGCTCGGACTGGGAATAGTAGATGGGGCTGTCGCCCAGGCGCACGATCTCGGCGTCCTGGGTGGTCATGTCCACCAGCGCGTAGGCGGGGATGCCGGCCTCGCGGTTCGTGAACCACTTGAACAGGTCGGCGTAGCCCAGCGGGCTCACGCGCACCGGGGCACCCTTGTAGTTGATCTGGCTGTAGAGGCTGGACACCTCGAACTGGCTGACGTACTCGGGGATGGAGCCCATCTCGCGGTTGCCCAGCAGGATGGCCGAGTCACGGTCGATGATGGGAATCTCCGAGTAGTTGACCTCCTGGATGTCCTGGGCGAACTCCAGCGTGTCGGTCTTGAGCACGTTGGAGTAGCGCTCGGCGTTGCCCGGGATGATCGAAAGCGACAGCACCGCGCCCAGCACGCCCACCAGCAGCACGGCCACGGGCACGAAGGACAGGCCCTTGAACGTCTTGGCCTTGCCGGCGTTGGCCGTCACTTTGTCGGTGCCCGCCTTGTAGGCGCGCGACTTGGCCGTGAAGAACAGGAACAGCGGCAGCAGGATGAACACGGCCACGAAGGTCCAGGTGTCCACCGAGTGGATGTTGATGGGCGGGTGGAACCACCAGTAGGCCGCCGCCAGCACCAGGATGAGCACGATGGCCAGCACCACCAGCATCTTCTTGCTGATGCCCTTGAGGTTGTCGAGGAACGACAGGTCGATGTGCGGCTCCTGGCCGCCCGAGCCCCCGCGGCCGCCCGCGCCACCGAAGCCCCCGAAGCCGTTGCCGAACCCGCCGACGCCGCCGCGCGACCCCGAGGCGCCCGCGCCCCGCTCGCTCGACGCGTCCTCCGCGTCCACCGTGAAGGGCGAGCTGCCGCCCGCGCCCTGCGCACTGCCGGCGTCGAAGCCCGACTGCCTCAGCGCCTCCAGCAGCGCGTCAATGCCAGATGATTTCGCCATGATCCCCTTTTCCCTTGCGTCGGCGGGGGCACGCGCCCCCGACGTGTACTCGAAAAGGCCATTATACGGGAAGGGGACGGGCCCCAAGAGAGCCCGCCCCCGTAACCACGCTTTCGCCGCATCTGCCGCCTATCCGCGCGCCACCAGGTCGCGCAGGACGAAGGGGAGGATGCCGCCGTTCTCGTAGTAGCGCCCCTCAGTGGGCGTGTCGATGCGCACCCGCGCCTCGAACGCCGTCTCCGTGCCGTCGGGCCGCGTCGCGCGCACCTCCACGACAGCCGGCTCGGGCAGCCCGGCCGAGAAGTCGATGCCCCCCACCGTGTAGCCCTCGGTGCCGTCGAGCCCCAGGCCCTCGGCGCTCTGGCCCTCCAGGAACTGCAGCGGCAGGATGCCCATGCCGATGAGGTTTGACCGGTGGATGCGCTCGAAGCTCTCGGCGATGACGGCGCGCACGCCCAAGAGGCTCGGCCCCTTGGCCGCCCAGTCGCGGGACGACCCGCTGCCGTACATCTTGCCCGCCAGGATGATCGAGGGCACGTCGTGGTCGGCGTAGTGCTCGGCAGCGTCGAACACCGTGGCCAGCCCGCCGCGCAGCACGTCGCGCGTCCAGCCGCCCCGGCGCCCCTCGGCCAGCTTGTTCATCAGCTTCACGTTGGCGAAGGTGCCGCGCATCATCACCTCGTGGTTGCCGCGGCGACTGCCGTAGGTGTTGAAGGCGGCCGGCTCCACCCCATGGCCCTCCAGGTAGCGGGCCGCCGGCGAGTCGGACGCGATGGCCCCGGCCGGCGAGATGTGGTCGGTGGTGATGAAGTCGCCGAAGTACCCGAGCACCGCCGCGTCGGCCACGGGGGCCGGCGGCGTCACGGCGCGCGTCATGCCGTCGAAGTACGGGGGGCAGCGCACGTAGGTGGAGTCGTCGTCCCAGGCGAACGTGGCGCTCGGCTCGGCGCCGAGGGCCTGCCAGGCCGCGTCGCCCTCGTACATCCCGCGCGTGCCCTCCTCGTACAGGTCGGCGGTCACGAAGCGCTCGGCCAGGGCGGCCACCTCAGCCGGGTCGGGCGCGATGTCGGCCAGGTACACCGGGTTGCCCGTCGCGTCCACACCCAAGGGATCACGCTCCAGGTCGACGGCCATGGTGCCCGCCAGCGCGTAGGCGATCACGTTGGCCGGCGCGGTCAGGTAGTTCTGCGCCACGTCAGGCGAGATGCGCCCCTCGAAGTTGCGGTTACCCGACAGCACGCTCGCCAGCTCGATGTCATCGGCCACGTCGTGGAGCGCCCCCATCACGGGGCCCGAGTTGCCGATGCAACTCATGCAGCCGAAGCCGCAGGTGTAGAAGCCCAGCGCCTGCAGGCCCTCCAGCAGCCCCGCGCGCTCCAGCAGAAGCTCGGTGGCGCGGCTGCCCGGCGCGAGGATCGTCTTCACCCAGGGGGCGGGGCGCAGGCCACGGGCGGCGGCGTTGCGCGCCAGGACACCGGCCGCCAGCATCATGGCCGGGTCGGTGGCGGTGGTGCAGCTGGTGACGGCGGCGATGGCCAGGGCGCCGTGGGTCAGCTCGTGGGGCTCGCCCAGGATGTCGACGGTCACGGTCCGATCGTCCAGGCCGCGCTCGGCGCAGATGGCCGCGAAGCGCTCGGCAGCCTCGGCGCGGGCGATCAGGTCGTGCGGACGCGACGGCCCCGCCACCGAGGGCGTCACCGTCCCCAGGTCGAGCCGCAGCACGTCGGCGTAGACGCGCGGCACGGCGTCCGGGTCGCCCCACAGCCCCTGGGCCTTGGCGTAGGCCTCCACCAGCGCCACCTGCTCGGCGCTGCGGCCGGTCAGCCGCAGGTAGTCCAGGGTGCGCCCGTCCACGGGGAACAGCGTGCAGGTGCAGCCGTACTCCGGCGTCATGTTGGCGATGCAGGCGCGCTGCGTGGCCGAGAGCGCCGCCACACCCTCGCCGAAGCACTCGACGAAGCAGCCCACCACGCCGCGCTCGCGCAGCATCTTGGCGAAGGTGAGTGCCACGTCCATGGCCGTCACCCCCGGTGCGAGCGCGCCCGTGAGCTCCACGCCGACCACCGGCGGCACCAACGTCGTGATCGACTGTCCCAGCGCCGCAGCCTCGGCCTCGATGCCGCCGACGCCCCAGCCCAGCACGCCCAGGCCGTTGGCCGTCGGCGTGTGGGAGTCGGTGCCCACCAGCGTGTCGAAGTACACGACCGGCGTGCCGTCGGCGCCCACGGCGCCCGCGGGCGAGGCCATGACCACGCTCGCGAACTCCTCGATGTTCAGCTGATGGCAGATGCCCATCCCCGGCGGCACGATGCGCACGTTGCGGAAGGACTCCTGCGCCCACTTCAGAAACTCGTAGCGCTCGCGGTTGCGCTCGAACTCCAGGCCCATGTTGGCCGCGAGCGAGCCGGCGCAGCCGGCCTCGTCGGCGATGACCGAATGGTCGATGACCAGGTCACACGGCACCTGCGGATTGATGACCGCCGGGTCGCCCCCCAGCGCCGCGCAGGCCTCGCGCATCACGGCGAAGTCCACGAACACGGGCACGCCCGTGAAGTCCTGCAGGAGCACGCGCGCCGGCATGAACTCCACCTCGGCCCCCTGCTCGCCGGCCAGCCCGGCCGCCGCCACGCGGTCGGCCAGGATGCGCGCCTCCGCGGGCGTGGCGCCGTTGCGCAGCACGTTCTCCAGCAGCACGGTCAGCGCGTAGGGCAGCCGCTCGGCGCCCTCCACGGCAGACACGGGGTAGTAGGTGTAGCCGGCCTCGCCGACCTGAAGCGTCGCCTCGAACTCGCGATTCGCCATGACCATCCTCTCACGGCCGCCGCCGGAACCCTCCGGGGCGCCTCTCTCGGCAGGGCCCGCGCCCCGCCTCCCTACATCTCCTCGAGCACGCGCACGAGCTCGGCGGTGAACTCGCTGCAGCGAGCCGGCTCCCCGCCAAGCCCCGTCGCGCGGCGGATGTCACCGGTCAGGCAGCGGCCCTCGGCGTACACCCGGGCCACGGCGGCGCGGATGCGCGCAGCGGCCTCCAGCTCGCCCAGGTGATCGAGCATCATGGCCGCCGACAGGATCTCCGCCGTCGGGTTGGCGATGTCCTTGCCGGCGATGTCCGGCGCCGACCCGTGCACGGCCTCGAACACGGCGTAGTCCTTGCCGATGTTCGCGCCCGGCGCGATGCCCAGGCCGCCCACCAGGCCGGCCGCCAGATCGCTCGCGATGTCGCCGTACAGGTTGGGGAACACCACCACGTCGAACTGGGACGGATCCATCACCAGGCTCATGCAGAAGGCATCGACGATCTTGGCCTCGAAGGCCACGCGGCCGGCGTACTCCTCGGCCACCTCGCGCGCCACGCGCAGAAACAGGCCGTCGGAGTGCTTCATGATGTTCGCCTTGTGGACGGCCGTCACCTTCTCGCGGCCGTGCTTGAGCGCGTACTCGAAAGCGTACTCCACGATGCGCCGCGTCCCCGTGACGGAGATAGGCTTGATCGAGATGCCGGAATCGGGCCGGATCGACCCCGCGCCGCTCTCATCGACGAACTCGATGAGCCTTCGGGCCCCCTCGCTCCCCTCCTCGAACTCGATGCCGGCGTAGAGGTCCTCGGAGTTCTCACGGACGATGACGAGGTCGACGTCGTCGTAGCGGCCGCCCGCGCCGGGCAGCGAGATCACGGGACGCAGGCACACGTACAGGTCGAGCGTCTTGCGCAGGGCGACGTTCACGCTGCGGAAGCCGGTGCCCACCGGCGTGGTGATGGGGCCCTTGATGGCCACCTTGTTGCGCTTGACCGCCTCGATGGTGGAATCCGGCAGCGGCGTGCCGTGGATGTCCATGCACGCGGCGCCCGCCTCGGCCACCTCCCAGTCGATCTGCGCGCCGCTGGCGGCGACTACCTGCTGCATGGCAGCCGAGGTCTCGACGCCGATGCCGTCGCCGGGGATGAGGGTCACGCTATGCCGTGCCATGAGGATACCTCCTGAGATGCGTTTCGGGGATGCGAGTGCCCGCCCGCGCGTTCGCGGACAGCAAGAGAAAGGCGCCCCGCGAGGCGTCTTTCTGAGGGTGGCGGCTACTTGGAGACGTTCTCCACGATCGTCGACGCTCTCTTCTTGAGCGCGCCCTTGCCGTTGGAGGCGTCGAAGGCCATGCGGTCGCCCAGCTCCTTCTTCACCGTCGGCGACAGCTTGCCCGCCGAGAAGTCGATGACCGCCAGCAGCATGTCCTGGAACTCGAGGTCGCCATGATAGCACTGGATGCCCTCGTCGATGAGGGGCCACACCTTCTCGGAGCGATTCTCGGTGGTGGCGCCCAGCTTGCACAGGAAGCGCATCGCGGCCAGGCGCACCGGGCCGCTGTCCTCGTCGAACAGGGCCGTCTCGGCGCCGACGACGCCCTTGTCGCAGGTGCGGGACTCGTAGGGGACGAGCTCGGTCAGGGCGTCGAGCACCTCCCAGCGCGTCTGCGCCTCCGGGCGGTTCAGGGCGTCCACGAGCGCGTTCGCATGGGGAACGAGCGCCTCGGCGTTCAGCTTGGCCGCCTGCGAGATGGCCGCGGCCGCCTGCTGCCGCTCGCGACGCGATCCCTCGGCCAGCACGCCGACCAGATCAGCGAGGGCCTTCTCGTCTGCGACGAGCGCCTCTGCCTGCTCCTTTGCATCCTGTGCTTTGACTGCCAACGCGTTACCCCTTTCATCATGCCTGAACGGGCGACTAATAGTCCATTTCTATTATACGCGTTGAAAAGTCAGCGAAGCCGAACGCTCCGCGCAATTAACTCCCCGGAAACCCGAGCGGCGCCAGAAAACAAAGAAGCCGCCCATCGGGCGGCAGGAGCGGGGCGGCCAGGCGCGGGCGGCTGGGCCCGAAGGCAAAAAGGCCGCCCGTCGGGCGGCATGCACGCGGGAGCACCCCCCATGAGCGGAACGCCCTACCCTCCCACGGGCTACCCCGCAGTACTCTCGGCGATGGGGGGCTTAACTTCCGGGTTCGGAATGGGACCGGGTGATCCCCCCCTCCATGGTTCCGCTCAT
>NZ_JAJMLW010000002.1 GCF_022669055.1 Adlercreutzia faecimuris | reverse complement strand
TCGCCTACCTCCACGGCCACGAGGTCGGGGGCACCAACCCCAGCCTGCTCGAGGGCATGGCCTCCACCGGCCTGTGCCTGCTGCTCGACGTGGGCTTCAACCGCGAGGTCGCCGGCGACGCCGCCCTCTACTGGACCAAGGAGGAGGGCTCCCTGGCGGGGCTGATAGAGGGGGCCGAGGCGCTGGGCGCAAAGGAGATCCAGCGCTTGGGTGCGGCTGCCAAGTCAACCATAGAAGAGCGGTTCTCGTGGAAGTACATTGCTGCTCAATACGAGGCGCTTTTTAGGAATTCTTGTAGGGGTTTTGGAACAGCCTGTCGATCTGGGGAACGATGTGACCGAAACTAAGGTGGTTGAGACAGCTGCCTGCAACCTGGTTGCCTTCAATCCAACTAGGATTCGTTGGCGATACAACCTGATCTCTCTTCGGAACCTCATCCTCGTGCTCTTGGGCGCGACTGTTTTCTTTGATTTTATTGCCGGGCTTTTGAAAGCCAGCGTGATTTCGCAGTTTGCGCGTGCACTGCTTCTAGCTGCGCTCCTTTATGTAATTATGAGATTAGATGTGAAGAAGTTTTCTTTCATCACTGCTCTATTCGGTCTTATCGTGTTGAATTCATTTATTACTCAAGCATTTTCGGGTACATCTTTGTCGTGGAACTCCTTTTTCTACGACATCTCCGCTGGTTTAAAAATACTCCTGTTTTACTGCGTTTATTCAGCTCTTACCGCACTTAACCGCAAGGGTCTTTTGGATGGAAAACAGATCGAGGCAGTCTTCGGCTTCGCGGCAATATACACACCCCTGCTCTACTTAATGACGCTCTTTCTTGGCGTAGGGATTGCGAGCTACAGCAATGGATCTGGCTTTAAGAGTGTCTTTCTTTCGCTGAACAGCATAAACATAGCAATGCTTGTGCTGTTCATTTACTCACTAGACAAGGTTTTCTCATCTCGAGATAGAAAGTGGGGAGTGCCGGCAGCATTAAATCTAGTCTCGCTTCTTCTCTTGGGGACAAAATCGAGTCTCCTATTTGCTCTTGTTGTTATTGCGTATTATTCCCTTTTTGCTGGAGAGAACCGCATAAAGCGTCTATTTGTTATCGGGTGTGCATGCGTTGCCGTGGTCTTAGCGTTCAGCAGCATCAGTTTTTTGCGCGATTCGTTTACGAGTACTCTCGAGCGACAGGCATATCTTTTCGAGACTCGATCCCTTTTCGACTACTTAACTAGCGGCCGGGCGTGGATGCTTGAGGCTGCAATGGATATTCGTCTGAGCGGAGGGAATCCTCTCAATCTCTTACTGGGAAGCGGATACTATACGTTCCATCATGAGCTAGCGGTTGCATCGGACTACCTCTCAACCAATGCTGTTCGTCCGATTGAGTTTGACTGGGCGGATTTGCTCTTCTCCTACGGAATCATTGCAACGGCAGTTGTATATGGTTTTATCGCATCAATAATTCACAAAGCATTCTGTATTTCAGGAGAGAAGCCCTTTTATCTGATTGCGCTCGTTGTTCTTGTTGTGTTCGGATGCTTTGGTGGCCATGTCTTTTTTGAGGCCATATCCTCGACTTATCTGGGAATGGTACTAGCAGGGATCAAGGTTTTCGATGACTCGTCTTGCTAGAGAACACATCCTTCAGCTTTGCCTTGAAGATTGGGAAAACGTCGTCGCTATGGGCAAAAAATCGTGGATTCGGCGATGCGGGATGGATATTGTTGCCAAGTTTCTCGTTCTTCTCATCAACTCCTTTGGCAGAAGAGGGTGGGAAAAGACAGTATATGTTGACGAAGTCAACAATCTGAGCATGCGCGAGAACCTAAGGAAGACCGCGGCGATAACCCATGGAGAAAACGCGCGTTTTCTCGTCTTTAATAGGATCGAACATGAGAATCATTGTCGAACGGGGGCGATCTGGACAGCGGGGGCCATTCTCGGGGTTGCGATAGCTTCCTCTTTCCTCGTAGCTCTTTTTGCGGGAAAGAAGGAAGGAGTCAATAGACGGCTCATGGTCTTCCTGATTTGGTGGTTCGAACAGTATGTTTCTAGGCTGGCTGATGCTCGGGTAATAGTGCTGATGTCGGATCATCACTTCTTTTCTGCGGTGGCTGCAATGCAGCCCCATCTTGAGAGCGTTGTTCTTCAGCATGGTTTGATACAAGACGAGAGGTTTTATAAGCCAATTAGGGCAAATCACTTTTTCGCGTGGAGCGAGAAAAGTGTGAGCCTAGTATGCTCGAGAAAGGCTATTCCAACCGGTACCTATAAGTTCACCGCTAAAGGGTGTTGGGATAACGCGAGCGCGACTTTTGCATCTGCGAAGAAGGTTTTACTGTGTCTCTCTTCAAGTAAGAGTGTAGATGAGATACAGAAACGCCTCGATCCTCTTCTGTTGCTTCAGGAGAAGTACGGATTCGATCTCATGGTCAAGATGCATCCAGGAAGCATGTTTTCGTTTGAGAATTTAAAGCGCTCCACGTGCGGGCAAACGATCGAGTTGTACAAGGAAGAGAGGATAGAGGATCTGGATTTTGATTTTGCCGTAGTTGAGCAGTCGACGGCAGTTTTAGATGTCATATGTTTAAGCACCCCGCTTGTTATTCTGGGAGATTGTGGGGATGGGTATTTCAATGAGTATCGCAACCTGATCCCCCTATCTTTTTCTTCCGAGGAAGAGGTTGATCTTATCGAGTCATTCTCGATCGATCGTTTTCGAGCTGGATATGAGCTGTTGAAGAGAAACGAGATCAGCGGCAGTGGGCCTACTATTCGCGAATGCCTTCTTCGACTAGAGGAAGGCGGGAGGCTTCCTCAGTTTGGCGGGTGACGGTCGCACTATTCGATCCTTCGCCTGGAGCTTCTTGGAACAAGGGGGCTCCAAGGCTGTTCTCATGATCGTCCAGATCGTCCTTGCGAGAATACTGTCTCCCGAGGCATTTGGCGTATTGGCCATCGTGCTGGTTGTTACGAGCATCGCGGATTCTATAGCACAAAGCGGACTTGGAATGGCGTTAGTGCAGAAGACAGATGCGGACGATAGATCCTATTCGACGGCCTGGTGGATAAGCCTTGTTCTTGCAGCTGTGCTTTACGTGATAATTTTTGCTTCTGCCCCGTTTGTGGCATCGCTCTATCGGATACCGGATCTCGAAGGGTATCTGCGAGTTCTCGGTATAGTCGTCTTCTTTAATTCAGCGATTTCGATACAGCGCTCTCATCTTCAACGATCCTTAAATTTTAAACCCATTTTTAAATCAACAACGATCGCCGCGCTCGCTTCCGGAGTCGTAGGCATCGTACTGGCATTTCTCGGATTTGGCGTTTGGGCGCTTGTCGTCCAATCTCTGTTGCAGAGCGTCGTAACGAGCTTGGTAATGAGATTCCAACTTCGGTGGAAACCTCGCCTGTTCTTCAGCGGCAGAGAGGCTTGGGAGTTGTTTGGCTATGGTTGGAAAATATGCGTCACAGGAATTCTCAACGTACTTTATTCAGGTGTTTCTGAGCTCGTAATTGGTCGTGCCTGCTCGGCATCCGATCTTGGCCTCTATAGCCAAGGGCGAAAATACCCCCTGGCTGCTATCGGCGTCATTAGCAACTCTATTGCCAACGTGCTTTTTCCTACATTCTCATTGGTAAAGAATGAAAAGGAGGTACTAAGGGAAAGGCTTAAGCAGTCTCTTGCGGTAGGGTCGTTCATGGTTGCCCCCCTGTCCCTCCTTTTCGCGGCCTTAGCCGAGCCTTTGGTGGCGATCCTGCTTACTGAGAAGTGGCTCCCGTGTGTGCCCATCTTCCAGCTAACGTGCCTCTCTAACTCCGTTCTCATGTTTCAGCTCGTCAATCTTCGCGCCTATATGGCGCTTGGCAATAGTGCCCTTTACCTGAAATTGCAGATCATCAAGGTGCTTGGAGGCGGTGGGGCCATATGGGCCACCGCCGTCATCTCGCATGATATCTACGCTACCGCCATCGCCACGTTCGTCGTGGGGATCCTCTCGGTGCTCGTGGTCGATATGGCGCCTGCTCGCAGAATCCTCGGCTATGGCGCCCTCGATCAGATCCGGGATCAAATGCCCATATTCCTGCTCGCCATCATCGCGTTCTCCGCAGCCTTCTTCACCAGCTGCCTCCAGATTCCCTACGTTGCCGAGCTGCTTCTCCAGTCTCTCGTGTTCGGCGTTGTCTTCCTCGGGGGCGCCAAGCTCCTTCATTTTAAAGAGCTCGATCAGGTGACACACGTCGCCTCTGGTCTGCTTCGGAGGAAGAGCTGATCTGGTTCCCAATGTCGTCAGATGCCGAGCGGCGGCGCCCAGCCGGCGCTCGTCGATGACGCCTACGATGAAAGGAATAGAACAATGCTAGACGGTAAGACGATTCTCGTAACGGGCGGCACCGGGTCGTTCGGCAACGCGTTCACGCAGTATGTGCTCGAGCGCTACGACCCCAAGAAGATCATCATCTACTCGCGCGACGAGTACAAGCAGTTCGTCATGCGCAACAAGTTCATCGAGCTCGGCAAGGTCGCCGGCAAGGACTACGACTCCAAGCTGCGCTACTTCATCGGCGACATGCGCGACGAGGCCCGGCTGCGCCGCGCCCTCGTCGGCGTCGACTACGTGATCCACGCAGCCGCCCTCAAGCAGGTCCCCGCCTGCGAGTACAACCCGATGGAGGCCGTCAAGACCAACATCGACGGCGCCATGAACCTGGTCAACGCCTCGCTCGACTCCGGCGTCCAGAAGGTCGTCGCGCTCTCCACCGACAAGGCCGTCAACCCCGTGAACCTCTACGGCGGCACCAAGCTCGTCTCCGACAAGCTCTTCATCGCGGCCAACGCCTACCGGGGCCAGTCCGGCACCACGTTCTCGGTCGTGCGCTACGGCAACGTCGCCGGGTCGCGCGGCTCGATCATCCCGTTCTTCGACAACCTCATCAAGGGCGGCGCGACGGAGCTCCCCATCACCGACTTCCGCATGTCGCGCTTCTGGATCTCGCTCGACGAGGGCATCCAGCTGGTGGTCAAGGCGCTCGCCGAGGCCGAGGGCGGCGAGACGTTCATCTCGAAGATCCCCTCGTTCATGGTCACCGACCTCGCCACGGCGATGGCGCCCAACGCCAAGCAGGTGGAGGTCGGCATCCGCGAGGGCGAGAAGCTCTCGGAGTGCATGGTCCCCGCCGCCGACAGCATGACCACCTACGAGTACGAGAAGAACTACATCATCTACCCGCACATGGAGTGGTGCGACCTGTCCGAGATCGACCTGGCGGGCGGCAAGAAGGTCGAGCAGGGCTTCGTCTACGACTCGGCCACCAACACCGACTGGCTCTCGGTCGAGCAGCTGCGCGAGCTCCTGTCCGGCATGACCATCAAGTACTAGGGCGGCCGGCCATGGAACTTGCCATCAACGGCGGCCTCCCCGCAAGCGAGCGGTACCTGGGCTACGGGCATCAGGATATCTCGGAGGAGGACATCCGGGCGGTCGTCGACTGCCTGAGGAGCGACTACCTCACCTGCGGCCCGGCGACCGAGGCGTTCGAGGAGGCCCTCAGGGGCGTGACGGGCGCGGGGTTCGTGACCGCCGTGGCGAACGGCACGGCGGCGCTCCACATCGCCTGCCTCGCGGCGGGGATCAAGCCGGGCGACGAGGTCATCGTGTCGCCCATCACCTTCGCGGCGTCGGCCAACTGCGTGCGCTACTGCGGGGCGACCCCGGTGTTCGCCGACATCGACTCCGACACCTGGAACATCTCTCCGGCGTCCATCCGCGAGAAGGTTACCGATAGGACGCGGGCCATCGTCGCGGTCGACTTCGGCGGCGTGCCCGTGGCCGCCGATGAGATCCGGGCCATCTGCGACGAGTTCGGCCTCGTCTTCATCGAGGACGCGGCCCACTCGCTCGGCTCCGCGCGCGGGGGCGTGCCGGTGGGATCCCTCGCCGACATCACGACGCTCAGCTTCCACCCCGTGAAGACGGTCACGACGGGGGAGGGTGGCGCGGTCGTCACGAGCGACCCGGAGCTGGCCCGGATGGCGGAGCTCTACGCCAAGCACGGCATCACCCGCGATCGCGGCCTGCTGCGCGACAAGGATCAGGGCGGCTGGTACTACGAGCAGCTGGCCCTGGGCTACAACTACCGCATCAGCGACATCGAGGCGTCGCTCGGCGCGAGCCAGCTCAGGCGCCTGCCCGAGTTCTCGGCCCGTCGCCGGGAGCTGGTCGCGTTCTACGACGAGCGGTTCGCCGAGATCCCTGAGGTGTCGTTCCAGATCGACGCGACCCCCGAGGAGACGACGCGCCACCTCTACTGCCTGAAGTTCGACACCGAGGCCCTCGGCGCGTCCCGCCGGTTCATCTTCGACGCCCTCAAGGCGGAGAACATCGGCGTGAACGTGCACTACCTGCCCGTCTACCTGCTGCCGTACTACCAGGACCTGGGCCACAGGCGGGGCGAGTGCCCGAACGCGGAGGACTACTACGACCATGCCGTCACGCTGCCGCTGCACTGCGGCCTCACCGACGAGGACGCCCAGCACGTGGTAGACGCCGTGGCGAAGGTCGTCGAGTGGTGCCGCGAGAGGGGGCGGGACGCGTAGTGGCTTCCGCGATCTGCATCATCACGGCCCGCGGCGGCTCGAAGCGCATCCCGCACAAGAACATCAGGGAATTCTGCGGGAAGCCCATCATCGCCTACTCCATCGAGGCGGCGCTTGCGAGCGAACTCTTCGACGAGGTCATGGTGTCCACCGACGACGAGGCCATCGCGGCGGTTGCGCGGGAGTACGGCGCGTCGGTTCCGTTCATGAGGAGCGTGGCGGCCAGCGACGATCACGCGGCTACCTCCGAGGCGGTTCGCGAGGTGTTGGACGATTACGAGCGCATCGGCAAGAGGTTCGACGCGGTGTGCTGCCTCTACCCGACCGCTCCCTTCGTCAGGGCGCCAGAGCTTCGCGAGGCGTTCGATCTGATGAGGGAGGGCGCGACGTCGGTCATACCGGTGACGTCCTATGACTACCCACCGTTGCGAGGATTCAAGATTCATGTGGACGGGTCGCTTTCCTACGCCTTCCCCGAGTACGCCGCCATGCGAAGCCAGGATCTTCCGGCGATGGCCCACGACTGCGGGCGGTTCTACCTTGCCACGACCGATGCGTTCCAAAGCGCCGGCAGCTTCATGACGGAGAAGACCCAGGCGCTCTGGATTCCCGCCCGATTCGTCCAGGACATCGACACACCGGAGGATTGGGAGGTAGCCGAGCAGAAGTACCGAGCAATGATTGGGAGGGATGCCTCATGAGGCTCTTCGAGACCATGGCGAAGGGGGATGTCTACTTCATCGCGGAGATGTCGGGCAACCACGGGGGCAGCATCGAGAGCGCGATGGAGATCGTGCGCTCCGCTGCCGCGGCAGGCGCCGATTGCCTGAAGCTTCAGACCTATACTGCCGACACTATCACCATCGACTGCGACTCGCCTGACTTCCAGACTCAGGCGGGCGGCCTTTGGGAGGGGCGGACCCTCTACGACCTCTACGAGGAGGCTCACACACCCTGGGAGTGGCAGGCGGAGATCAAGCAGGAGTGCGAACGGCTTGGCATGGATTTCCTCTCATCGGTGTTCGACCCCACGTCAGTGGATTTTCTGGAGTCCATCGGCGTCGAGATGTACAAGATCGCCTCCCCGGAGCTGGTAGACGTTCCCCTCATACGCTATACGGCCTCCAAGGGCAAGCCGATGGTGATCTCGTGCGGCATGGGCAGCGAGGAGGAGATCGCCGAGGCAGTCGACGCCTGCCGGTCGGCTGGCAACGACCAGATCGTGCTGCTCAAGTGCACGAGCGAGTACCCTGCGGTCTACGAGGACATGAACGTCGCGACCATAGTCGATATGAGGGAGCGGTTCGGATGCCACGTGGGCCTTTCCGATCACTCCATGGGCTGGGCGGTTGACGTGGCCGCCGCCGCGCTCGGCGCCGGCGTCATCGAAAAGCACTACTGCCTTTCACGCGAGGACAAGACCGTGGATTCCGAGTTCTCCATGGAGCCGGAGGAGTTCGCCTCCATGGTGCGCGACGTGCGGATTGCCAGAGCCGCCATTGGCTCGGCCACCTATGAGCGCTCCGAGAAGGAGGAGCGAGGGCTTGCCGGTCGCCGCTCCCTCTACGCCGTGAGACCCATCGCCAAGGGGGAGCTGTTCACGGCGGAAAACGTTCGCAGCATCAGGCCGGCATACGGCATCGCGCCGAAGCACCTCGACGACCTTCTCGGTCGAGCGGCGCGACGCGATATCGCCTTCGGGTCACCCATCGTGTCATCCGACCTGGACGGGTAGCTCGCCCCTATGGCGCGGAGATGCTTTTTCCAATCAAGCGCACGGCGACGCTGTGCTAAAAGAGAGATGAGGTAGTGCATGGGCAGATGTTTGGTAATTGGCGCCTCGAGCTTCATCGGGGCATATACCGTCGATGCCTTTCGCGAGGCCGGCTATGAGGTGGTCGGTACGGGGCGCAACCCCCGCTTCAAGGAGCACTACGCCTCCGTCGGCGTTGGGTACCTGCCGCTCGACCTCGATGATCCGGCAGGGATGGATGTCCTGCCGACCGATGTCGACGTAGTCGTTCACCTGGCGGGACGTCTCCCCGCAAACTCTACTTTTGATTTGGAGTCGGAGGACGATGCTGGCAACTACCTGAGAACCAATGCGCTGGGGATGGCCTCCTTGCTCGAGTGGTGCAGAAGGAGCGGCATCGGCAGGATTATCTCCACCACGTCTTACGCCGACGTTCAGAATCGCTGGAGCGCTCATGAGTCTGTCCTTGAGACATGGCCGAGGGACTTCAGGCTGAGCGGCGACCATGCCGCCTACGTTATATCGAAGAACGCGGCATGCGACTTGCTGACGTACTACAACAACCAGTACGGGATGAAGAACGCGGCGTTCAGGCTCCCTCCCGTTTACGGGTGCGGCCCCCATGACTCCCTTCGCGTGAATGGCGCGGTGAGGAAATCAGGTATCGGGCTGTTTGTCGATAAGGCGAAGGCCGGCGAGCCCATAACCGTCTTCGGCGACGCCGAGGCTGCAGTGAGGGATATTGTCTATGTCAAGGACGTTGCCCAGGCGTTCGTCAGGGCTGCTGGCAGCGAGAAGACGTCGGGGCTCTACAACATCGGTTCTGGTCGCGCAGTGTCGCTGCTCGAGCAGGCCGAGGCCATAGCCGACGTATTTGCCGGGCCGATGGGGAAGTCCGCGGTGAGCGTCGATCCCGATAAGCCGAACGGAATCACATCGTATCGGTTTGACATAGGCCGGGCCCGACGCGATTTCGGCTACTCGCCGGCATTTGCTGATTTCCGCGACTTGATGGCGGATTGGAGATACGAGGAGGAGCGCGGGGTGATGCCGGCGCTCTTTCGCGGAGGTGGCTCTGCGGGCAACGAGGGGGAGCGCGTTCTGCCGGAGTGATCATGTGCGGCTCTTCCCCTAAGAAGGTGTTTATAAGGACGGATGCCAATGCAATGATCGCGTCGGGCCACGTCATGCGCTGCCTGTCGGTCGCCGATGCCTTGAGGGGCCGAGGGGCTGGCGTTGAATTCGTTCTGTCGGACAACGGGCCCGCTGGGGTCATACGCGAGAGGGGCTATGAGGCGCTTATCCTCGGAACCGATTGGCGGCGAATCGAAGAAGGCGCCGAGCTCCTCGAGGCCAGGTGCCTTGAGGAGTCGGAGAGGCCGGTCGTGCTGGTGGACACCTACGCGATCACGAGCTCCTACGTGAACCGCCTCGCCCGATGCTGCCGGGTGTGCTACCTTGGGAGCAAGGCCGGGGATTTGGGCAGCCTCGCCCTCCTGGCCAACTACTCGACGGAGGTTGACGTGCGAGGTTGCGAGATGCTTTACGGCAGTCGCGGGACGCGACTTCTGCTCGGCCCCTCCTTCGCGCCCCTGCGGGCTCAGTTCGCCGACTCCTACGAGGATCGAACGGGTGAGGTCGACAGGGTCTTAGTGACTACGGGAAGCACTGATCCGATGAGGTTCGTGCCGACGTTTCTAGAAGCAGCCTTGAAGTCGGAGGCGCTCAGGGATGTTTCGTTCGCGGTCGTCGTCGGCGGAATGTTCGATGACGTCTCGGAGATCGAGGGCATCGCGTCGGCGCATCCTCGCGTCGAGCTGCATCGCGGTGTCTCGGATATGGCGGAGCTCATGGCATCAGCTGATGCTGCGGTATCGGCAAACGGAACGACGGTTTACGAGATGGCGGCCGTCGGCCTGCCGGCGGTTACGTTCGCAATGGTGGAGGAGCAGGTCCCTAGCGCTGAGTCGCTGGCAAGGCTCGGCGCGGTCGCCTATGCGGGATGTGCGGGAGATTCCGCTTCCGAGGTCGCGAGGAGGGCGCTTACCCGGCTCGAGGGGCTCGTCTCGGAGCCGAGGAGGGCCCATGCGCTTGCCCTGCGCGCCCATGCCCTCATCGATGGCCGCGGGGCGGACAGGATTGCAAAGGAGATCATCACGTTATGACGCAGCTTGATGGGCGCAAGACGGTTGTCATGCTTGGCGGGAGCAGGCTCCAGATCCCGGCGATAGAGGCTGTCCAGAGGCTCGGCTTTCGCGTGGTCTGCGCTGACTACGACCCGGAAGCAGCCGGCTTCGCGGTTGCCGATAAGGCCTCTCTCACGAGCACCCTCGACGTCGACGCCATCGAGGAGCTTGCGAGGCGTGAGGGGGCCGACTTCGTCATCACCTCGACGAGCGACGCCCCAGTGAGGGTGGCCGCCCTCGTCTCCGAGAGGCTGGGGCTGCCCACGGGGATCTCCTCGGGGGACGCCGTCTGCGCCACGCAGAAAGACGCCATGAGGGCGCGGCTCGCCGAGCGCGGCGTTCCCATACCGGAGTTCTTCGCCTGCGACACGGTGGAGGAGTTCGGCGCCGCGCTCGACCATTTCGGATACGACTGCATCGCCAAGCCGGCCGACTCCGCGGCGAGCCGGGGCGTGAGGCTGATCGCGCCCGCCGATCGGGGCCGGCCCGTCGGCGAGCTGTTCGCCTCCTTCTGCGCGTTCTCCCGGAAGGGCACCGTCATGGTCGAGGAGCGGATCTCCGGATCCGAGGTCAGCGTCGAGGCCATGACGGTAGGCGGGGAGACGGTGGTGCTCTCCATTACCGATAAGATGACGACGGAGCCTCCGTACTTCGTCGAGCTCGGGCACTCCGAGCCCTCATGCCTTCCCCCTGATGCCCAGGAGGCGATTCGCGCCATCGCGCGCAGGACCGTCGAGGCGATCGGGATCGTGTCCGGCCCCTCCCACACGGAGGTGATGCTGACGGATGACGGCCCGAAGATCATCGAGACGGCCGCGCGGCTCGGAGGGGACTTCATCACATCGCGCCTCGTGCCGCTGTCGACCGGCATCGACGTGGTCGAGGGATCCGTCGCCGTGGCGCTCGGCCTTCCTTACGACTTCTCCCCGAAGGATCGCCGGGGAAGTGCCATAAGGTTCATCACGGCGTCACAGCCTGGGGTCGTCGAGTCCGTCTCCGTCCCCGATGAGGTGGAGGGCGCCGAGGGCGTCGAGGAGGTCAGCCTCTACCTCTCTCCCGGGGATCGCATCGGGGCACCGCATTCCAGCAATGACAGGATCGGCCATGTCATATGCTCGGGGGATGACGCCGAGGTTGCCGCCGGTCTCGCCGAATGGGCCTTGGGAAAGATCGAAGTTGCCCTCGCCTAGCTTCGGTCGGTCCGCGGCCCTCGGCGTATTCGAGGGGTACGTCCGAGGCTTCGACCTCCGAGACCCCCAGATCGCCCTCAAATACGAGCATACGCTGAACGTCGCGGAGCTGTGCGCGGAGATAGCGCGTGGCGGCGGCATGGGCCCCGACGACGTTGACCTGGCGTGGCTGTGCGGGCTCCTGCACGACATCGGCCGCTTCGAGCAGCTGCGGATGTGGGGGACGTTCCGGGACTCCGAGTCGGTGAGCCACGCGAGGCTCGGGCTGACCATCCTCGAGGGCGCCGGGCTCACGGGCGCCGAGTTGGGAGACGGGGAGGGCCTCCTGCCGCGGTTCACGGGCGATCCCGCATGGGCATCGGTCATCAAGCCCGCGGTCGGTCTGCACAGCGACCTGCGTCTGCCGGACGGCCTCGATCCCCGCGTGCGGGCGTTCTGCGAGATCGTGCGCGATGCCGATAAGGTCGACATAGTGCGCGTGTTCTCGCAGGGTGAGTGCGAGGCGATACTGGGGCTGGCACCGGACGAGTTCGCCCGCGGGGGGATCTCCGACGAGGCGATGGTCGGCTTCCGCGAGCGTCGCTGCCTCGGGCCCGACGACCGCAGGGCGAGTCTCGACGGCCTGGTCGGTGTCATCTGCCTGGCCTTTGAGCTGACGAGCGATGTGGCCGACGAGGCGCTGGGTGAGCGCGGCTACCTGGGAGACCTGATCGAGCGCCCCTTCGGCCTCTCCCCGCGCTTCGCCGATCCCGACACCCGATCCAAGTGGGACGAGATCGCGAGGGCGATGTCGTGGCGATAGCCGCAGGTTCGCCTGGGGGTGCTTCGCCGAAGTCGCTTTACGGAGAAGACGCGTGCGCATAGTTCTCTTCGATTACATAAAGGTGCTCATGAAGACCTTTATCATCGTCACCCACGTTCCCCTCATTACGGGGGCGATGCGCGCCGACCTGCAGTTCGCGTTCTGGATCGACCAGGCCGTCCCCTTCTTCTGGCTCATAAGCGCCTTCCTGTTCAACCTCGCCTTCTACCGCCATGGGTCGGAGCGGTCGTGCGATGAGCTGGGGGGTAGGCTCGTTCCCAGGCTTAAGCGCGTGGCCGTGCCCTATACCATAGTGTTCGCCCTCCTCCTCTTCCTCGTCTTTGCGCAATCTGATATCTACTCATCGGCAAGCCAGCTGATAGGGGTTGGCATTCCCCATAGCCGGCTGATGCTCGTGCCGGCGATCGTGGTGGACTACCTCTGCGGCGGAAACGGGCCGGGAGGGTACTACATTCCGATGCTCTTCCAGATGTATCTCGTGCTGCCGTTCCTCTGCGCATGGCGCAGGCGCTGGCCGAAGGCGACCCTGGCGGTTGGCGCCCTGGCCATTATCGCGTGGGAGTTCGCTGCGTCGATGGGCCTGGTTTCGACGCAGGCGTATCGCCTGGTGCTGATTCGGTACGGGTTCTACCTCCTCGCGGGCATCGTCATCTGCGATTGGTACCGAGAGGGGCGGGTGGGGGATCGAAGTTCCTCCTTGCCGGGGCTTCCCTCGTCGTTGTCGGCGCGCTCTACCTGGCCTCCGTCAACATCTGGGGAGTCCACCTGCCCTGCGGGGAGGGCTGGAGGAACTCCTCGATGCTGTCGTTTGCCTACGCGGCGGGGACTATGATGATCGCCATGTTCTCATGCCATCGTACGGGGCGGCTCGACTTGCTCGGACTCGGAGAGCAGCGCCCGCCATCGCGGGTCGCCTTGTTCTTCGAGTCGGTGAGCAAGGCGGCGCTGCACATCTACATATTCCAGATGCTCTTCTTCTACTTCATGAACGCCCATATGGGTTGGTTCGACGCGATGGGCCTTGTCGGCTCCATCGTCTTCTCAGTGGTGGCATGCACTGCCATCGGATATGCTCATTACGCGATCGGTGCCCGCCTCAAAGCGAGGATGAGAGGAAGCTCTTGAGTGGCTTGTAATCACAAAAGCGCTTTTGGGGCTCAGGTAATTGTGCCAATTTGGAAGTCATATCTCCCAGATTCTTACGGTGGTTTTGCGATAAGTTATTCCCGTTGAAATGCCTTTCGCGCAAAATGCGGTCTCTCGAGTTTGGTTTGTCTTTGTCAACATGTAGGCATTGCTCAAATCTGGTACTCGACACCATGCTGCATTAAATACTTTTCCATAAGTTCCCTTCGGGCTATATCCATTCGATACTTCCAGGGTGTCCGAAAGTCTTTAAGAATCCAAAAGCAAGACGAAGACATTTCTCGTAAGGACTGGGCGGCTTTTTCGTAATTCCGTGCACTCAAATTGTTTAGCAACTCCAATGCTTCAGATTCTGCATTCGATAGAAAGTAAGAATCCCCGCTTGCAATGAAACAATCGACGAAGCCGATCTGCCTCCTTTCGTCTTTTATGAGCTGGATAGAGTGTTTTAGGTCATCAATCGCATCTTTTATGCAGTTTATTTCTTTTTCGGTTATAGAAGCGGGTGCGCGTACGGTACTGAGTGCTTCGTTCAGCGCATTAAGGTTGGCCATGGATTCCCATTTCGTAAATTGAGCCTTAAAGGGAGATCCGATTATTTCGAAATCTCTTCCAAAACGCCCGCGTAATTCCGAGCAAATCTCCCACTGGCGCAAAAGGCTCTGATGGCGCTTGATTTCCTTTTCTCTGATTTCACGTATTGCCAGCAGCATGAAGGAGCCGAGAAAGAGAAGGACTAGCTCAACGATTGCGCTGGAATGACTAATTAAATCGGCCTTCCAGAGAACGAATAAGGCTCCGATGGCGATAGGGGTGAAAACGGCCAATACGGGTAGCCAGTCCTTCAAATACATCACGCACCGCTTTACTGCACGTAAAAACCTTCGACTGGGGAACCAAAGCTTTTGAAATTGAAAGCAAATTGCTTTCCCGAAGGTCATTTCATATGTTTTCCACTCGTACTTTACGATCAATTCATCACCTATTCCAAGTAGCTATTTTAGCGCCGCTTGGTCGGACGGCTATAGTTGCTCCGGCAGATTGGCGTCTTAACCATGAGAAGGTTATATCATGCGCCGGACTAACGGAAGGTCGGGAGGTTCTCGGGTTTGAGGGAGGCTTGGCGTAAAACATCGATTGGGATTGGCGTAAAACGTTAAGTCAGGGCGGCGTAAAATGACGATTGGGGCACCGCTCGGGTGTCGCTTTGCCTTCTAAAACGTGTGCGGTTTGTGTGTGGTTTTAGGGGGTGGTTCGAGCGTGCTAGAATGGTACGACTTCTGTGCGAACGCAGCCGCGCAGATGACGCGATAGACCCGGTGCCCTCGGGCACGTGACGGCTGGAAGGACGAACATGGACGAAACGGGAGTCTTGGGACTTTTGGAGGAGCTCTCTATCCTCCTGGAGGACTCGAAGCCGGTCTTCGGCAAGAACAACCTGCGCCAGGTGGACATCGCCGCCGCCTTCGAGATCATGGACGAGATCCGCGACACCTTCCCGAGCGAGTTCTCCCAGGCCCGCCAGATCGTCCGCGAGCGCCAGAGCCTGCTCGACGACGCCGAGGCCGAGGCCAACCGCATGATCGAGGACGCGCGCTCCCAGGCCATGACCATCGCCTCCGAGCAGGAGATCGTGCGCATCTCGCAGCAGCAGGCCGACACCATCCTGGCCGACGCCCGCGAGCTGGAGCGCCAGACCCGCGCCGGCGCCGAGGACTACGCCGACGAGGTCTTCGGCCACGTGGAGCAGAGCCTCGACACCCTGCTCAACAACGCGCGCCGCTGCCGCGACCGCCTGAACGCCAACTCCATCAGCGTCCGCTAGCCGCGCGAGCGGCCCGCACGTGGCGCCAGGGCGCCGCATCACCAGCACCGACGCCGGCCGCCCACCGCGGCCGGCTGTTTTTTACCCCCGATCCCCGAGGAGGGACGTCATGGAACCCATCAAGATAGCCATCCCCAACGAGCTGTTCTCGCCGGCCGAGATGACCCACTTCGACGGCACCGTCGACATGGGCGTGATGAAGGCCGGGCCCGACCTGTACACCTTCGCCGCGCCGCTTTCCTGGTCGGTCGACGTGACCAACACCGGCGACGCGTTTCTGGTCACCGGCACCGTCGAGGGCGACGCGCGCACGGCCTGCGCCCGCTGCCTCGACGATGTCGACCTGCCCGTCACCGGCGAGATCGAGGGCTACTTCCTCATCGGCGGCGAGGACGCCGAGGCCCCCGAGGACATGGACGAGGACGAGTTCGACCTGCTGCCGGCCGACAACAAGATCGACCTGGCGCCGCTCATCGAGGCGGCCGTGCGCCTGGAGGTGCCGCTCGTGCCCCTGTGCCGCGACGACTGCGCGGGCCTGTGCGCCACCTGCGGCGCAAACCTCAACGACGGCCCGTGCGGCTGCGAGCCGGCCGGCGACGAGCCCGACGCGGGCAACCCGTTCGCCGTGCTCAAGGGCCTCGACCTGGGCGGCGCGCCCGCTGCGGGCGACGCCGAGTAGCGCCCCCGCGCAGCTCGACCTTGAGAATCGCGCCCTCCTTTGCAAATCGGAGCGGTTTTGCACTCCCGGATGCCCCCTGCCTGGGCCCGGGGGAGCCCTTGGGGCCCGGAGGGGGAGGAAAGACGCCGCATAGGCGGCCCTCCGGAGCGTCGGAGGGGTACAAAACCGCGCGAATTTGCGGGCGGCCGGCTGTTTTCCGAGGTTTCGCGCCCCCGGCGCCTCCGGTGTCGCTCACGCCGCCCGCTTGCGTTGCTCACGCCGCCCGCTTGCGCCGCTTGCGCGCCCGCTGCGGGCGAGGTCGAGCGGGGAAGCGCCCCCGGCCGGCGCGCCTATCGCCCGCCAACCCAACGTAACGTCCCGGAAAACCCCGGGCGGCGCTGCGGAAACGCTTCGCCGCCCGGGGTTTTCGTCCTCCTCCGCCGGCCTAAGGTGGGGGTGGACGACAACCGACGGGAAGGGGGCGCCATGGGCGTGATCGACGGCGGCCAGGTGGCGCGCCACGCGCTGTTCGCCGTGGCCGTGGGCGTGGCGGGCGCGGCGGCGTCGATCGTGCTGTGCCTGTGCGTGGGCCTGGCCTGGGACGCCTACCAGGCATGCTGGCAACTCATCTTCGCCCTGCCCGCCTTGGGCATTCTCTCTCTTCTGCTCTACCGCGCGTGGCACCTGCCGCTCGACATGACCACCCACAAGGTGGTCGGCTACATCCGCGACGACCGCGAGGTGTCGCCCTGGCTCGCCCCCGGCATCCTCATCGGCACGTGCCTGTCCATCCTGGGCGGCGCCTCGGTGGGCAAGGAGGCCGGCGCGCTCCACATGGGCGCGTCGCTGGGCGATCTGGTGGCCCGCCCCTTCAAGCTGCGCCCCGTCCACCGCGCCGACGCCGGGCAGTCCATGGCCGGCTACGCGGCCGCCACCGGCATGGCCGCCGCCTTCGCGGCCCTGTTCTTCGCGCCGCTCGGCTCGTGCATGTTCGTGCTGGAGCTCGCGCGCTTCAAGCGGACGGTGACCAAGCACCTGCTCTCCATCCTGCTCGCCTGCTTCGTCGCCTTCGCCCTGGCCAGCGCCGTCGGCATCGGGGACGTCATCCCCAAGGTGGCCCTGCCCGCCCTCAGCTGGCCGGCGGTGGGCCAGTGCGCGGTGATCGGCGTGGCCTGCGCCATCGTGGGCACGTTGTTCGTCAAGGCCATCGACGGGCTCCAGCGCGTCACGGCGCGGCGCTCGCGCGACTACTACCTGTGGGTGGCGGCCGGTGGCCTGCTCATCGCCGGGCTCACGCTGGCCTTCGGCTGGCAGCCCTTCGGCGGCACCGGCGGGCCGCTCCTGGCCGACGCCCTGGCGGGGAGGGCGGGCACCTGGGACTTCGCCGTCAAGGCGGTGGTGACCGCGCTCGCGCTCGGGCTGTGGTTCAAGGGCGGCGAGATCATGCCCTCGTTCACCATCGGCGCGCTGCTCGGCGCGTCGTGCACGGCCATGACCGGCGGCGACGCGGGCTGGTCGGCGGCGGTGGGGGTGGTGGCCTTCTTCGCCGCCATGAGCCGCTGCCCGCTGGCGGCCATCCTCATGGGCTGCGAGATATTCGGCTGGGAGGGCGCGCCGCTGTTCGCCATCGCCGTGGCCGTGTCGTTCCCCTTCGGGCGTGACGTGGGGATGTACGGGCTCGGCGCCACCTCGGCCGTCTACCACCTGGGGCGCGCCGCCGCGCTGCGCGTGCGCGACCCCGAGCGCGCCGCCGTGGTCTCCGCCGCCGTGGGCGCGGCCGACCGGGCCATCGTCGATGAGCGCGCCCGCCAGACGGGCGCGGCGCCCGCGGCTCCCGCCCGCGCCGACCGTCGCGCCGTGGCCGACGCGCTGTCCCAGGACGTGGAGCGCGCCCACCGCGCGATGGGCGCCATCGAGGCCGAGCTGGAGCGCCGCCACGAGCCGACTTCCGGCTCGCAGGGGTGAGCGCGCGGCCGCAGGGCTACAATGGGCCCATGGAGGATGCTATGAGACAGACCCCGAAGGACCCGCACCGCGGGCCGCTGTCGGCCCCCGCGCGGGCCGCGGCGGAGGAATCCCACGCCGACGTGACCGCCGGCCGCGTCCTGCGCCGCTTCATCGGCTACTACGGCCCCTACAAGGGGCTGCTCGCCGCCGACCTGCTGTGCGCCGTGGCGCTCGCCGCCGTCGACCTGGCCTTCCCCCAGCTGCTCGGCTTCTTCACCAAGGAGTTCTTCCTGGAGCCGCCCGAGGTCATCCTGGCCTCGCTCGGCGCCATCGCGGCCCTGTTCGCCGCGCTGTACCTGGCGCGCACCGCTTGCCAGTGGTTCATCACCTGCTGGGGCCACATCATGGGCGCCCGCATGGAGGCCGACATGCGCCGCGACCTGTTCGAGCAGTACCAGCGCCTGTCGTTCGGCTACTACGACCGCCACAACACCGGCGCCATGATGTCCAAGATCACCACCGACCTGTTCGACATATCCGAGCTCGCGCACCACGGGCCGGAGAACCTGCTCATCTGCACGCTCAAGATCGTGGGGTCCTTCGCCCTGCTGTTCATGATCAACGTGCCGCTCACGGCCATCATGCTGGCGGCGACGCTGGTGATGGCGACGCTGTCGTTCGCCCTCAACTACCGCCGCCGCGCCGTGTTCCGCGAGAACCGCGAGCGCATGGCCGGCATCAACGCCGCCGTGCAGGACTCCCTCGGCGGCATCCGCGTGGTGAAGTCCTTCGGCGGCGAGGCGGCCGAGCGCGAGAAGTTCCGCGGCGCCAACGAGGCCTTCCTCGACACGAAGCGGCGCTCGTATAAGTTCCTCGGCGCCTTCCACGCCATGAGCTCGCTGTTCCTGGGCGTGCTCTACGGCGTGACCGTCGTGGGCGGCGGCTACTTCGTGGCCCAGGGCACGCTCAGCGTGGCCGACCTGGCCATCTACGCCCTCTACATCGGCATCTTCATCGCGCCGGTGGAGCAGCTCATCAACTTCACCGAGACGCTCCAGAAGGGCTACGCGGGCTTCCGCCGCCTCATCGAGGTGCTCGCCGAGCGCCCCGACGTGGCCGACCGCCCGGGCGCCGTGACGCTCGAGGAGGCCGAGGCGCGCCGCGCGGCCGGGCAGGACGCGGAAGGGAAGGGCAGGGAAGGCGCGGAAGGCGTGCGCTGCGCCGGGGATTTGGAAGGCGAGCGAGGTGCGGAAGGCGCGGAAGGCGAGCGAGGCGCGCGCCGCGGGAGAGGCACGGGGCCCGGGCGCGGGGCCGTCCCGCGCGGGCGCGTGAGCTACCGCGACGTGCGCTTCTCCTACGGCGACGGCACGCCGGTGCTCGACGGGCTCAGCCTGGAGGTGCCCGCCGGCGCGACGGTCGCGCTCGTGGGGCCCTCGGGCGGCGGCAAGACCACCACCTGCTCGCTTCTGCCCCGCTTCTACGACGTGGACGCGGGCGCGGTGGAGATCGACGGCATCGACGTGCGCGACGTGACGCTCGCGTCGCTGCGCGCGGCCATCGGCATCGTCCAGCAGGACGTGTACCTGTTCGGCGGCACCGTGCGCGAGAACATCGCCTACGGCCGCCCCGGCGCCACCGACGCCGAGATCGAGGAGGCCGCGCGCCGGGCCAACGTCCACGACTTCGTGGCGGCGCTGCCCGACGGCTACGACACGCTGGTGGGGGAGCGCGGCGCGCGCCTGTCCGGCGGCCAGAAGCAGCGCATCGCCATCGCGCGCGTGTTTCTGCGCGACCCGCGCATCCTCATCCTCGACGAGGCGACGAGCGCGCTCGACAACGAGAGCGAGCGCGCCATCCAGGCGTCGCTGGCCGAGCTCTCGCGCGGGCGCACCACGCTCATGATCGCGCATCGGCTGTCGACCATCCGCTCGGCCTCGCTCATCGCCGTGGTGGAGGGCGGGCGCGTGGTGGAGCAGGGCACCCATGACGAGCTCCTCGCCCGCGGCGGCACCTACGCCCGCTACTACCGCCTCCAGTTCGGCGAGTAGCCCCGCTCGGCCCGTGCCGCCGCCCGGGTCACGTCGCCGCCTGCGTCCGGCTCGCGCGCGAACGTGGCCGCGCCCGGCGTGCCGCCCGCGGCCGGACGGGGACGTCTCCCGGCTCGCGCCGCCCCGCCGCGCCGCCGCCCGGGCGCTGCGCAAAAACCCGGGGATGGGGCCTTGCGGGGGGCAAATCGGTTTGGTAGAATACCATTTCGTGCGTTTACTGAAGCAAAGCCCGGTGACGGCCCGCGTCTCCGGGATGTAATGAAGGAGAATCGACCATGGCAGTACCCAAGCGCAAGACCGGCCGCGCCCGCACCCACGCCCGCCGCAGCACCAACGACAAGATCGCGGCTCCCGCCCGCTCCGTGTGCCCGCAGTGCGGCGAGGCCAAGCTCCCGCATCGCGTGTGCCCGAGCTGCGGCTTCTACAAGAACCGCGAGGTCATCGAGACCGAGTAGCGCGCCCGCTTGGCGACGCCATGCGGTCGGGCATCCCATCCGCATGAGGTCCCCGCAAGCCTCCTAGCACGCCCGGCGCCGCGCCGGACGCGCCAGGGGGCTTTTTGGCTGTAGGCCCCCGCGCCCGCGGGCGTGCCCGGCCGCCCCGCGGCGGTCAGGCCCGCGGGCTGCGCGAGCCCGAGACGTGAAGGAGCGTAGCGTGGCAGAGAACGTCACCATCACCGTGGACGCCCTGGGCGGCGACGACGCCCCCGGGGTGGTCCTGGCCGGCGTCGAGCAGGCGCTGGCGGCCGACCCCGACCTGACCGTCGTCTTGTGCGGCCCGGCCGAGGTGGTCGGGCCCTTCGCCGACGCCCACGGGCGCTGCGAGGCCCAGGCGACCACCGAGTCCATCGCCATGGACGAGCACCCGGCCAACGCCGTGCGCCGGAAGAAGGACTCGTCCATCGTGGTGGGCTGCCGGCTCGTCAAGGAGGGCCGCGCCGACGGCTTCTTCTCCGCCGGCTCCACCGGCGCGTGCCTGGCCGCCGCCACGCTCGTCATGGGCCGCGTCAAGGGCGTCAAGCGCCCGGCGCTCGGCCAGGTACTGCCCGCCTACGGCCGCCCCGTCCTGCTTCTGGACGTGGGCGCCAACGCCGACTGCAAGGCCGACTACCTGCTCCAGTTCGCCCAGATGGGCGCCGTCTACGCCCGCGAGATCATGGGGGTGCCCGCCCCGCGCGTGGGCCTGCTCAACATCGGCGAGGAGGACGCGAAGGGCTCGGTCTTCGCCCAGGAGGCCAACGCGCTTCTGCGCGCGGAGCTGCCCGAGTTCGCCGGCAACGCCGAGGGCCGCGACATCCTGGCGGGCTCCTTCGACGTCGTCGTCACCGACGGCTTCACCGGCAACGTCTGCCTCAAGACCATCGAGGGCACCTCGAGCGTGCTCTTCCGCTACATGAAGGACGCCCTCATGGCCTCGGCCAAAGGCAAGCTCGGCGCGCTTCTGGTGAAGGGCGACCTGGCCGAGCTCAAGGGCCGCCTGAGCCCCGACACCCACGGCGGCGCGCCGCTTCTGGGCGTCAGGGGCGCCTGCGTGGTGGGCCACGGCTCGTCGAGCGCCGAGGCGGTCAAGAACGGCGTGCTCGCCACCGCGCGCACCGTGCGCTCCCACGTGTCCGAGGTCATCGCCGCCGCCGTCGCCGAGGACGGTGAGCGCGCATGACGCTCACCGACGAGCAGCGCTCGAAGCTCGACCGCGCCCAGGAGATCCTCGGCTACCGCTTCGGCGACGAGAGCGTGCTGCTCTCCGCCATCACCCACCCCTCCGCCACCGAGGGCAAGTCGGTCAAGTTCTCCTACGAGCGCCTCGAGTTCCTCGGCGACTCCATCCTGGGCGCCATCGTGGCGTCCACCGCCTTCCACCGCTTCCACGACCTGGACGAGGGCGGGCTCACGCGCATCAAGGTGGCCCTCGTGTCGGGCGCGTCGCTGGCCGACGTGGCCGCGGGGCTCGGCTTCGCCGACGTGATCGTCTTCGGCTCGTCGGAGACGGGCACCGGCAAGCGCGGGCTGCACTCGGCCCTCGAGAACGTCTACGAGGCCGTGGTGGCCGCGCTGTTCCTGGACGGCGGGCTCGACGCGGCGGTCGCCTTCGTCGAGCGCACCCTCGTGCCGCGCATGTCGCTCGACATGGCCAGCGAGCCCGAGAACCCCAAGAGCGCCCTGCAGGAGAAGCTGCAGGAGGACGGCATCACCCCCACCTACAAGCTGGTGGAGACCCAGGGCCCGCCCCACGACCGCACCTTCGTCGCCCAGGTCTACGCCGGCGACCAGGGGCTCGCCCGCGGCACCGGCCGCACCAAGAAGGAGGCCGAGAGCCAGGCCGCCAAGACCACGCTCGCGCGCCTCTCCGAGTTCTTCGGCATCGGGGCCGACCCCGAGAAGGCCGCCGCCGACAAGGCCGCCAAGGTGGCCAAGGCCGAGGAGAAGGCCGCCGAGAAGGCCGCGGCCAAGGCCGCCAAGGCCGAGGAGCGCGCCCGCAAGAAGAGCGAGCGCGAGGCCGCCAAGAAGAAGCAGGATTAGGGCCGCCCATGTACCTCAAGTCACTCGTCCTCAAGGGATTCAAGTCCTTCGCCGACCGCTCCGTCATGGCGCTTGAGCCCGGCATCACCGCCGTGGTGGGCCCCAACGGCTCGGGCAAGTCGAACATATCCGACGCGGTGCTGTGGGTGCTCGGCGAGCGCAACGCCAAGCACCTGCGCGGCCAGGCCATGGAGGACGTCATCTTCGCCGGCTCGTCGGCGCGCAAGCCCACGGGCCTGGCCGAGGTGGACCTCGTGCTCGACAACTCCGACGGCACGCTGCCCATCGACTACGACGAGGTGGCCATCACCCGCCGCATGTACCGCAACGGCGAGAGCGAGTACCTCATCAACGGCACGGTGGCCCGCCGCATGGACGTGCTGGAGATCCTGCACGACTCGGGGTTGGGCACCGGCACGCACTCCATCATCTCCCAGGGCTCGCTCGACTCCATCCTCCAGAGCCGGCCGGAGGACCGCCGCGCCCTCATCGAGGAGGCCGCCGGCGTCCTCAAGCACAAGCAGCGCAAGGCGAAGAGCGAGCGCAAGCTCGCCTCGATGGACCAGCACCTGGCCCGCGCCCGCGACGTGGTGGCCGAGGTCGAGCGCCAGCTGGGGCCGCTGTCGCGCAAGGCGAAGAAGGCCCGCACCTACCAGGAGCTGGCCGGCGAGCTGGCCGACGTGAGCCTGCGGCTGGCCGTGGACGACCTGCGCGCGCTCCAGCGCGCCTGGGACGCCTCCCAGGACCGCGAGGCGGCGCTCGCCGCCGAGATGGAGCAGCGCCGCGGCGCCATCGAGGCCGCCGAGGCCGCCGTCGAGGAGCTCCAGGAGCGCATGCGGCTCGACACGGTGGACGCCGGGGAGCTCTCGCGCCAGTACCGCGAGGCCGCCGCGGCCGTGGAGCGCTTCGACTCCGCGGCGCTCGTGATGCACGAGCGCCGCCGCGCCGCCACCGCCCGCGCCGGCGAGATCGAGCTGGAGATCGAGGCCGCCCAGGCCAAGCGCGCCGGCGCCGAGGCCGAGCTGCGCGGCGCCGAGGCGACGCTGGCGGAGGTGGGGGCCGCCCGCGCGGCGGCCGACGGCCGCGTGGCCGCCCTCGACCAGGCCTACCGCGACCTGGGGGTGCGCCGGGGCAGCCTCGAGCGCGAGGCGTCGGCCCTCGGGCGCGACGCGCGCGAGCTGGAGGCCAAGATGGACGTGGCGCGCCGCCGCCACGCCGAGACCCAGGAGGCGCTCACCAACGGGCTGGCGCACGTGAAGGTGATCGAGGGCCACAGCGCGGAGCTTGAGCTGTCGCTGGCGCGCGCCCAGGCCGACGCCGAGTCGCTGGCCGCCGAGGCCCAGGCCGCCGACGAGGCGCTCGCCGCCCTCGACGAGCAGGAGTCCGCCGCGCGCAAGCTGGTGGGGTCGTGCACCCAGGCCCGCGAGGCCGCGCGCGCCGCCCTCGACGAGGCCCGCGACGCCGAGCGCGCCCACGCGGCGCAGATCCAGGCGCTCGAGGAGGTCGAGCGCGCCTCGGTGGCCGCCGCCGGCCCGGCGCGCGCCTGGCTCATGGAGCACGAGGGCGAGCTGGCCGGCGCGCTCGAGCCGCTGGCCCACGTGGTGCGCGCCGCCGAGGGCTACGAGGCCCTGGTCGAGGCGCTGCTCGGCCCCGACGTGGCGACGCTGCTCGTCGACGACGCCGTGTGCGCCGCCTCGGTGGCCTCGGTGCTCGCGGCCGCCGAGCTCGACGGCGAGGTGGCGCTGCTTCTGCGCGAGGACGCCTCGCCGGACAGCCCGGGCGAGGCCCGCGCGGCCGCCTACCCCGCCGATGCGCCCGGCACCCCGCTCATCGACCGGCTCTCCTTCCCCGGCGCGGCCGCCCGCGCCGTGCGCGCCGTGCTCGGCGACGTGGTGGTGTGCGCCACGCTCGACGACGCGCTCGACGCCCACGCCGCCGACGGCCTGGGCCTGCGCTTCGCCGCCCCGGACGGGTCGGTGGTGTGGCCCGGCGGCAAGGTGACCCTCGGCACCGCCGTGGACGAGGGCGCCGAGGGCGTGCTCGCCCGCGTGCGCCGCGTCGAGGAGCTGCGGGCGCTCCTGGCCGAGGCCCGCGAGGCCACGGCCCGCGCGAGCGCCGAGGCCGCCGAGGCCGAGGAGTCCCTGCGCCGCGCCCAGGCGGCGAGCCTGGACCTGAGCCAGCGGCTGGCCGCCCTGCGCGGCGGCGCCGAGGCGGCCCGGTCCCAGGCCGACCGCGCCGAGGAGAAGCTGGCCGCCGTGCGCCGCGAGCTGGAGTCGGTCACCCGCCAGCGCGAGGAGGCCGAGGCCATCATCTCGAGCGCCCGGCCCGACGTGGAGACCTACGAGGCCGAGATAGCCGCCTGCCAGCAGGGCCTGGCCGACGCCAAGGCCAAGCAGGAGGAGATCCAGTCCGAGCTGACACCCCTGCGCTCGGAGGCGCACCGCGTGTCCGAGGAGCTGGCCGAGGCCAAGCTCGAGGCTGCCAAGCTGGCCGAGCGCGACACCTACGCCTCGCGCGTGCGCGACGCGCGCCTGCGCGACCTGGAGTCCCTGGCCGAGTCGGTGGCCGAGTCCCGCGCGCTTTTGGCCGTGAAGACCGTGTCGGCCCGGCGCCTGGAGCCCCTGCTCGCCGTGTTCGAGGAGCTGACGCTGTCGGCCCGCCGCTGGACGCGCGATCTGGAGGAGCGCGCGAGCGCCGCCCAGGACTCCTCCACCGGCCTGCACGCCTCCATCACCGAGGCCCGCGCCGCCGCCCGGCGCGCGCACGACGCCTTCGACGCCGTGAACGAGCAGCTCTCGGCGGCCCGGGTGGAGAAGGGGCGCCTGGAGCTCAAGGTGGAGGCGGCCGTGGGCGTCATCACGGGCGACTGCGGCACCCCGCTCGAGACGGCGCTCGTCCTGCCGCCGCTCGAGGACCGCCCGCTCGCCGAGGAGACGGCCTTCCGGCTGCAGCGGCGCATCGCCAACCTCGGCACCATCAACCCGGACGCGGCCGAGGAGTACGACGAGCTCAAGGCCCGCTTCGACTACCTGGCCGGCCAGCTGGCCGACCTCGACTCGGCGCGCAAGTCGCTCGCCAAGATCAACCGCGTCATCGACGCCCGCATGCGCGACGACTTCGCCCGCACCTACGAGGAGGTCAACGCCAACTTCCAGGAGATCTTCGCGATACTCTTCCCCGGCGGCTCGGCGTCGCTGTCGCTCGTGGACCCGGACGACGTGGAGAACACCGGCGTGGAGGTGACGGCCCAGCCCCGCGGCAAGCGCATCACCAAGATGATGCTCATGTCCGGCGGCGAGAAGTCGCTCACGGCGCTGGCGCTCCTGTTCGCGGTGTACCGCACGCGGTCGACCCCGTTCTACATCCTCGACGAGGTGGAGGCCGCCCTCGACGACACCAACCTGCGGCGGCTCGTGGCCTACATCGAGCAGCTGCGGGACTCGACCCAGCTCATCATGATCACCCACCAGCGCCGCACCATGGAGACGGCCGACGTGCTGTTCGGCGTGTCCATGCAGGCCGACGGCGTGACGAAGGTCATCAGCCAGAAGCTCGACCGCGCGCTGCAGTACGCCGAGTAGCGCGCCGCACCCGGGCGACCGGGCGCGGGGAGGAAGGAGACGCCATGGGATTTCTCGACCGCATCAGCGAGGGGCTCTCGCGGTCGCGCGACCGCCTCAAGGAGTCGATGAACGTCCTGCTCGACCGCGGGCCCGACCTCGACGAGGGGTTCTGGGAGGGGCTCGAGGAGACGCTCATCCTCGCCGACGTGGGCGGGGCGGCGGCCGACTCCATCGTGGAGAACCTGCGCGACGCGGCCACGCGCCGCGCGCTGCCCGACGCCTACGCCGTGCTCGACCTGCTCAACGACGAGATAGCCGGCGCCTTCACCGAGGGCGGCGAGGCCATCCTCGGCGGCGAGCCGGCGCTCGTGCTGTTCGTGGGCATCAACGGTACGGGCAAGACCACCACGGTGGGCAAGATCGCCAAGGAGCAGGTTGACGCCGGGCGCGCCGTGCTGCTGGGCTCGGCCGACACCTTCCGCGCCGCCGCCATCGAGCAGCTGGAGGTGTGGGCGCGCCGCGCCGGCGTGGAGATGGTCACGCGCGAGCGCGGAGCCGACCCGGCGAGCGTGTGCTACGACACCATCGAGCGCGCCGAGGCGGTCGGGGCCGACCTGGTGCTGGTGGACACCGCCGGGCGCCTGCACACCTCGGCCGACCTCATGCGCGAGCTGGAGAAGGTGGTGGGCGTCGTGCGCAAGCGCGCGAAGCTGCCCGTCTACACCGTGCTCGTCATCGACGCGACCACCGGCCAGAACGGCCTGCAGCAGGCCCGCGAGTTCAACCGCGCGCTCGACTTGGACGCGCTCATCGTCACCAAGCTCGACGGCACGGCCAAGGGCGGCATCGCGCTGGCCGTGAGCCACGAGCTGGGGTTGCCCATCATCAAGATCGGCGTGGGCGAGGGGATCGACGACCTGCGCGACTTCGACGCCGCCGAGTTCGCCTCCGCCCTGGTGGGCGGCTTCGACGAGCGCTTCGACGAGGACGGGGGCTCGCTGCGCGGCGAGAACGCCAAGGAGGCCGCCGTCACGGCCGGCGAGCGCCGCCGCGACGTGATCGAGGGCGCCCCCGCCGCGCCGCCCGCCGCGGCGGAGGAGGACGACGGGGACGCGCCCGCGCCCGCTGAGCCCGACGGGAATGCCGAGGAGGGCGCGCTCGCCGCGCCCGCCGCTGCGGCGTCCGACGCGCCGGAGGTCGCCGACGACGCCGCGCCGGAGCCCGAGCCCTCCGTCCCCGCGGAGGAGCCGGCCGCCGCGTCCGAGCCCGCCGAGGACGACCTCCTCGAGCCTGAGGACGACTGCGCCGATGAGGGCGTCGCCGACGATGACGACACGCCCCTCACCGACGAGGAGCTGGCCGAGCTCGCCCTGGCCGCCGCCGAGGACGACGCTGAGCCGGAGCCGGAGTCCGAGGAGCGGCGCGGCTTCTGGAAGCGCTGGTTCTAGGGTGGACGCGCGCGAGGGGGCCGCGCCCGCCGTCGCGGTGCGCCCCTGGGAGCCAGCCGACCTGGATGCGATGACGGCCATCTGGAACGAGGTCGTCCGCGAGGGCCGCGCCTTCCCGCAGACGGACGAGCTACCCGGCGCCGACGCGGCCGCCGCCTTCTTCGGCGCCCAGACGCGCGCGGCCGTGGCCGCCGGCGCGTCCGGCGAGGTACTCGGCCTGTACGTCCTGCACCCCAACAACGTGGGCCGCTGCGCGCACGTCGCCAACGCGAGCTACGCGGTGGCCGCCTCCGCGCGTGGGCGCGGCATCGGGCGCGCGCTGGTGGCCGACTCGCTCGCGGCCCTCGCCCCCTGCGGCTTCCGCGGCCTGCAGTTCAACGCCGTGGTGGCCTCGAATGCCGGCGCCATCGCCCTCTACGAGTCGCTCGGCTTCGCCCGCGTCGGCACCGTCCCCGGCGGCTTCCTCAACCCCGACGGCGCCTACGAGGACATCCACCTCTTCTACCACCCCGCCGACTAGCCCGCCGCCCGCCCGGCCCGGCTGTGCCCAAGGCGGCCTCCTCGCCTCATTGCGTTCTCAGGCAAAAAATGCAAAACTGAGCAAAAGAAGCAAAGGCGAGCAAAAGAAGCAAAGGAGAAGCCATGGAGGCAGGCTGCGTCCCCAATCCCTTCACGCCGACGTTCGGGCAGATCCCTCCCTTCATGGCGGGCCGCTCTGAGGTCATCGGCGAGGTGGTGCGCGCCTTCGACCGGGGCATGGGCGACCCGAACCTCGTCTCGCTGCTGGTGGGCGCCCGCGGCGCCGGCAAGACGGCGCTTCTTACCTATCTGGCCGAGGAGGCCTTGTCGCGGGGCTGGGTGACGGCGAGCGTGTCGGCGGTGCCGGGCATGCTCGAGGACATCGAGGAGCGGGCGCTCGTCGCGGCGGGCGAGTTCGTGGAGACGCCGGACAGGATGCGCCTGCGAGGTATCAGCGTGGGGCAGCTCCTCGGCATCGAGTGGGATACCCGCGAAGCCCCGGCGGGCAACTGGCGCACGCGTATGGGCGTCATCCTCGACATGCTGGCCGAGCACGACGTGGGCCTCGTCATCGTGGTGGACGAGGTCCGGGTGGACCTCGAGGAGATGGTGCAGCTCGCCTCGGTCTACCAGCATTTCGTGCGGGAGGGAAGGAAGGTCGCCCTCCTCATGGCGGGCCTCCCCTCCAAGGTGTCTGCCCTGCTCAGGGATGACTCGGTCTCGTTCTTGCGCCGCTCCAGCTACCATTACCTGGGTCGCGTCGACGACTACGCCGTGCTCGACGCCCTGAGAAAGACCGTCGAGGCGGGAGGCCGCTCCATCGGCTCCGCCGCCCTCGATGAGGCGGTGCGCGCCATCGAGGGCTTTCCCTACATGATGCAGCTGGTGGGCTATCGGATGTGGGACGTGTCCCCCGACGACCGGGAGATATCCGTGGAAGACGTGCTCCGGGGCATCGGGTACGCGGAGCACGATATCGAGCGGAAGATCCTCGAGACCACCTTCCGCGAGCTGTCGCGCGGGGACCTGAGGTTCCTCGCGGCGATGCTCGAGGACGAGGGCGGGGAGAGCAGCACGGTGGACATCGGCCGCCGCCTGGGGAAGAAGGGGAACTACGTGTCCCAGTACAAGCGCCGCCTGATGGCCCAGGGGGTCTTGGAGGATCACGGGCACGGCATGGTGTCCATCGGCATCCCGCGCTTCCGCGACTACCTGCGCCGTCGGCTGCTCTGACGCGGCGGCCCGCCGCCCGCCCGGCCCCGCCTGCGTGGCGGGGTGTGGGGGCGGCGTCGAGATTTCCGGGCGGGGCGGGGCCGCTGGTATAATCGGGGGACGCGCGCCCGCGGCCCGGCCCCGGCGCGCCCCGTGCCACCGATAACCCGACGGGAGCGACCATGCTCGAGAACCTCTCCGAACGCCTCCAGGGCATTTTCTCCGGACTCCGGTCCAAGGGACGCCTGACCGAGGACGACATCAACGACGCCATGCGCGAGATCCGCCTGGCGCTTCTGGAGGCCGACGTCAACTTCAAGGTGGTCAAGGCCTTCGTCAAGCGCACCAAGGAGCGCTGCCTGACCGCCGACGTGCTCGACTCGCTCACGCCGGCCCAGAACGTCATCAAGATCGTGCTCGACGAGCTCACCGAGCTCCTCGGCCGCACCGACTCCAAGCTCGTGCTCGGCAGCCGCATCCCCAACGTCATCATGCTCGTGGGCCTGCAGGGCTCGGGCAAGACGACGGCCGCCGCCAAGCTGGCCTACCGCCTCATGCAGGAGAGCCACGCGCCGCTGCTCGTGGCTTGCGACGTGTACCGCCCCGCCGCGGCCGACCAGCTCCAGACGCTCGGCGACGAGATCGGCGCGCGGGTCTACCGCGGCGACGGCCGCGACCCGGTGGCCATCGCGCGCGAGGGCGTCCAGGACGCCATCGACAGCCTGCGCGACGTGGTCATCATCGACACGGCGGGCCGCCTCCACGTCGACGACGACATGATGGCCGAGGCCCGCGCCATCCGCGACGCGGTGAGGCCCGACCAGATCCTCATGGTGGTCGACGCCATGACCGGCCAGGACGTGGTGAACGTGGTGGAGGCCTTCGCCGCCGAGGTCGACTTCGACGGCGTCATCATGTCCAAGATGGACGGCGACGCCCGCGGCGGCGGCGCGCTGTCCATCCGCGAGGTCACCGGCAAGCCCATCAAGTTCATCTCCTCGGGCGAGAAGCCCGACAGCCTGGAGGAGTTCCACCCCGACCGCATGGCCAAGCGCATCCTGGGGATGGGGGACGTGGTCTCCCTCATCGAGAGCGCCGTGCGCGTCCAGCAGGCCGAGGAGGAGGCCGTCGAGGCCGAGCGCATGGCCAAGGGCAACCTCACCCTCGACGACTTCGTCACCATGAACCGCCAGATCCGCAAGATGGGCGGCGTGTCCAAGCTCGTGAGCGCGCTGCCCGGCGGCGACAAGGCGCTCGGCTCGGGCCAGGTCGACGAGGGGGCGCTTGACGCCATGGAGGTCATCATCAACTCGATGACCAAGGAGGAGCGCGCCCGCCCCGAGGTGCTCAACGGAAGCCGCCGCGCCCGCATCGCCGCCGGTGCCGGCGTCACCGTCACCGAGGTGAACCAGCTCATCAAGAAGTTCAACGAGACGAAGAAGATGATGCGGAAGATGACCGCCGGCATCGAGCAGCAGGCCGGCAAGAAGGGGAAGAGGGGCAAGGCGCGCCGCCGCCGGGGGCTGCCCGGCATGGGCGGCATGTCCCTGTCCGACCTCAAGAAGATCCAGGACATGATGGGGGAGTAGCATGGACCAGCCCTACGACATCCCATCCCAGGCCCCGGCCGCCGCGCCGCCCGCCGCCCAGCCGGCGGCCCCGGTCGCGGCCGCCCAGCCGGCGCCGCCCTACGGCGCCCCGGCGCCCGCTGCCGCGCCGCCCGCCTGGGGCGCCCCGGCCGGCGCCTACGCCCAGCCGCAGCCCGCCTGGCAGCCGCCGCGGGTCGCCGCGCCACCCCCGGCCGCGCCCTACCCGGCGCCCGGCTTCGCGCCGGTGCTGGCCTGCGAGCACCTGACCAAGTCCTTCGGGGCGCGCGCGGCCCTGGCCGACGTCACCTTCTCGGTGCCCGCCGGCCGCGTGGTGGGCCTGCTCGGCCCCAACGGCTCGGGCAAGACGACGCTCATCAAGCTGGCCGCGGGCCTGCTCACGCCCACCTCCGGCGCCGTGCGCGTCGCCGGCCTCGAGCCGGGCACCCGCGCCAAGGCGCTCCTGTCCTACCTGCCCGAGCGCCCCTACTTCGCCCCGTCGATGAGGGTGCGCGACTGCGTGGCCTTCTTCGCCGACTTCTACGCCGACTTCGACCAGCCGCTCGCCCAAGACATGCTCGCGCGGCTCGGCGTGCCGGCCGACTCTCCCATGGGGACGCTGTCGAAGGGCACCAAGGAGAAGGTGCAGCTCGTGCTGGTCATGGCGCGCCACGCGGCCCTCTACCTGCTCGACGAGCCCATCGGCGGCGTCGACCCGGCCACGCGCGACTACATTCTGGACACCATCATCGCCCAGTACCACCGCGACTCCACCATCCTCATCTCGACCCACCTCATCGCCGACGTGGAGGCCGTCCTCGACGACTTCATCTTCCTCCAGTACGGCACCATGGTGGTCCACGCCCCCGTCGCCTTCGTGCGCGAGCAGGGCTACGCGAGCCTCGACGACTACTTCAGGAGGGCGTTTCGATGCTAGGGAAGCTGCTCAAGTACGACCTGAAGGCGCTCAACCGCATCCTCATCCCCGTCCACCTGGCGGCGCTCGCCGTCATCGCGGTGGGCTGCGGGGCGGGGCTCACCGGCTACACGGCGAGCGAGATGCCGGGCGCCTCGTCGTCGTCGCTCGCGGACGTCCTCACGGGGCTCGCGGCCCTCGTGCTGGTCATGGCCGTGCTGGCGCTGGCCTGCGTGGCGGCGGCCACCTTCGTCACCGTCCTGTGGCGCTTCTACGGGAACCTGTTCACCGACGAGGGCTACCTGACGCTCACCCTGCCGGCCGACCCGTCCCAGCAGCTGGGGTCGAAGGTGCTGGCCGGCCTCATCTGGATGGCGGTCGATTTGGTGGTGGTGTTCGCGGGGATGATGCTCATCGTGCTATCGGCCGACCCGCTGTCGGGCTCGCTCGATATCGCCGGATCCATCCCGTACTGGGTGATGAGCGCCTCGTCCGGCCACGGCATGGCGGGCCTCTACGGCACCCCCGGCGCCCTCGAGGTGGCCGGCACCTTCGTCCAGACCCTCGTGCAGATGGCCTTCGGCCTGCTCATGGCCTACGCCGCCTTCTCGCTGGGCGCGGCGCTCGCCTCCCGCCACAAGGTGGCCGCGGGCATCGGGCTCTACGTGGCGCTGTCGTGGGGCTACGGCCTTCTGGCCGGGGCCGTGAGTGTGATGGGCGTCCTCGCGTCGGACGGCCTGGGAGATCTGGAGGCCTACCTGGCGATCACCTCGGTCATCGGGACGGGCCTGCAGCTCGTCGCCTGCGGGGCGTGCTGGCTCATCTGCCTGTGGGTGCTGCGCCGCAAGGTGAACCTGGCCTAGGCGCCGGGCGCGGCCGGCGGGCGGCGCGCGCTTGCAAAAGGCGCCCGTTAGCCGTATCATAAGCAACTGCTGTTTTCGCTGCGCCGCTCGGGGCGGCGTACGCATGACCCAAGTCGAAGGAAACTAGAAGGAGCACAACTTCATGGCTGTTAAGATTCGCCTCGCTCGCCATGGCGCCAAGAAGCGCCCGTACTACCGCATCGTCGTCGCCGACTCCCGCGCCCCGCGCGACGGCCGCTTCATCGAGGAGGTCGGCCGCTACAACCCCTGCGTGCACCCGCACCTGGTGAAGTTCGACATGGAGAAGGTGGACAAGTGGATCGCCAACGGCGCCCAGCCCACCGACACCGTCGCCCGCCTGCTGAAGACGGCCAAGGAAGAGGCGTAACCCGCCATGTCCGAGCTTACGGAAGACCTCGCCGGCCTGGTCGAGGCCGTCGTGGCCCCGCTCGTCGAGTTCCCGGACGACCTGGAGATCACCTCGTACGAGACCGAGGACGAGGCCGTGATGGTGGAGGTCCGCGTCAACGAGGCCGACGCCGGCAAGGTCATCGGCCGCCAGGGCCGCGTCATCAAGGCCATCCGCACCCTCGCCCGCGCCGCCGCGTCCCGCACGGGCACGCCCGTCGAGGTGGAGCTCATCGACTAGATGCGCGCCTGGGCAGACGTCGCCTACCTGGCGACCACGAAGAACCTGAACGGAGGGCTCGTCGCGCGTAGCGCCGCGGGCCTTCCGTTTTTGCTGTCCGAGGGCATGCGCGCGGCCCTCGTGCCGCCGCGCCTGGACGCCCCGCGCGACGTGACCGTGGCCTCGGTCCAGATGCGCGCCGACGACGAGGCCCTCGTCTTCTTCGAGGAGGTGACCGACGCCGACGTGGCCCATGCCCTCGTGGGCTGCCACGTGCTGGTGCCCCGCGACGAGCTCGACCCGGCCGACCTGGAGCCGGCGGGCGCGTGGCCGGCCTGGGAGGGCTGGGAGGTCGTCGACGCTAAGGCCGGGCCCGTGGGCACGGTGGCCGGCATCACCGAAATGCCGCTGCAGTCGCTGCTCGTGGTGGCGCGCCCCGACGGCTCCGAGGCGCTCATCCCGCTCGTGGACGACCTTATCGCGGATGTGGACGAGGACGCCCGCCGCATCGACGTCGCGCTGCCCGCCGGCCTGCTCGACCTGTAGGAGCCACCCGTGATCATCGAGACCCTCTCCACCTTCCCGGGCATGTACGACTCGGTCATGGGCGCCTCCATGATGCGCCGCGCCCAGGACAAGGGGATCCTGGACTTCACCGCCTACGACCTGCGCGACTGGACCTACGACCGCCACCGCACCACCGACGACGACCCCTACGGGGGCGGCGCCGGCCTGGTGATGAGGGTCGAGCCGCTCTTCGAGGCCGTCGAGGCCATCGCCGGCGCGGAGCTCGGGGAGGGGCTCGCGCACGGGCATGCCCAGTCGCTCAGACAGTCCTGCTCGCACGGAGGCGCCACCGGCGCCTCCGGCTCGTGCGGAACTCGCTTGGTGGACGCTCCCCCCGCTCCCCGGGTGCCCGCGTGCCCGCGCACGGGGCCGGCGCCGCGCCACGCGGGCGGGCCGCGGCCGACGGTGGTGTTTCTGGCCCCCCAGGGCGAGCGCCTCGACGACGCGCTCGCCTGCGAGCTGGCGGCCGAGGAGCGGCTGCTGTTCGTCTGCGGCCACTACGAGGGCATCGACGAGCGCGCCTACGCCCTGGCCGACCGCGTGATATCGCTCGGTGACTACGTGCTCACCTCCGGCGAGCTGGCCTCGATGGTGGTCATCGACGCGGTGGTGCGCAAGCTCCCTGGCGTGCTCGGCGCCCCGGACGGCGCCGCCGAGGAGTCCTTCGCCGCGGGGCTGCTCGAGCACCCGCAGTACACGCGCCCCGCCTCCTTCCGCGGGATGGAGGTGCCGCCCGTCCTGCTCTCGGGCGACCACGGCGCGGTGGCCCGCTGGCGCCGCGAGCAGAGCCTGGCGCGTACGGCCGCGCTGCGCCCCGACCTCATCGAAGCCGCCGAGCTCACCCCCGATGATCGGGAATTTCTGAAGAACCTCCGATAGCCCGCCGGCCGCGGCCGCCCAAGCGGTATCATGAGGGCTTGCTGCGCCCGCACGGCGGCTGCGCGGCGCCGGCGCGGGGACGAGAGCCCGCCCGGCAGCTCGGACACGCGTCGAAGAAGGGGAGCGCCACGCCCATGTACTCTGGTCAGCATGCTGAAACCCGCGGCCCCACCTTCCTGCGCACGCTCGTCCGCATCCTCGTGATGATCGGCCTGGTGGTGGCGCTGTCCTGGGGGCTGCGCACCTTCGTGTTCCAGGCCTACGAGATCCCCTCCGGCTCGATGGAGGAGACCATCATGACCGGCGACATGGTGTTCTCGGAGAAGGTCACCTACTACTTCAACGAGCCCGAGCCGGGCGACATCGTCACCTTCCAGGACCCGGAGATCCCCAGCCGCATCCTCATCAAGCGCGTCATCGCCACGGGCGGCCAGACGGTCGACCTGGTCGACGGCAAGGTGGTCGTCGACGGCGTGCCGCTCTACGAGCCCTACACCGACGGCGAGCCGTCCTACCCGCTCACGCCGGTCTACGGGAAGGCCATCAGCTACCCGTTCACGGTGCCCGAGGGGCAGCTGTGGGTCATGGGGGACAACCGCACCAACTCCCAGGACTCGCGCTACTTCGGCCCCATCGGCGAGGACACCGTCACGGGCCGCGCCGTGCTCATCTACTGGCCGATCAGCAACATCGGCCTGCTCACGCCCGCCTAGGGCCCGGCGCCCGCGGGGCGCCACGCGAATCAGGCGCGGACGGCGGCGGCCGCCCGCGAGGGGAAGACGAGACGAGAAGGAGAGCCATGCCAACCGATAAACCGCTGGACGCCGGGCTGCCGCCCACGTTCCAGGACGTCATCATGAACCTGCAGCGCTACTGGGCCGACCAGGGCTGCGTCGTCCTCCAGCCCTACGACAACGAGGTGGGCGCCGGCACCTTCCACACCGCCACCACGCTGCGCTCGCTCGGCCCGGGCGTGTGGCGCACCGCCTACGTGCAGCCCTCCCGCCGCCCCACCGACGGCCGCTACGGCGAGAACCCCAACCGCCTGCAGCACTACTACCAGTTCCAGGTCATCCTGAAGCCCTCGCCCGACGACGTGCAGGAGCTCTACCTCGACAGCCTGCGCGCCATCGGCATCAAGGTGGAGGAGCACGACGTGCGCTTCGTCGAGGACGACTGGGAGAGCCCGACGCTGGGCGCCTGGGGCCTGGGCTGGGAGGTGTGGATCGACGGCATGGAGTGCACCCAGTTCACCTACTTCCAGCAGATGGGCGGCTTCGAGTGCCGGCCCGTGCCCGCCGAGATCACCTACGGCCTGGAGCGTTTGACCATGTACATCCAGGGCGTCGACAGCGTCTACGACATCGTGTGGAGCCGCGGCGAGGACGGCACGGTGTTCACCTACGGCGACGTGTTCCTCGAGAACGAGCGCGAGTTCTCCGCCTACAACTTCGAGGTGGCCGACACCGACTTCCTGTTCGGCGAGTTCGACCGCTACGAGCGCGAGTGCAACCGCACGCTCGCGGCGGGCCTGCCGCTGCCGGCCTACGACTACGTGCTCAAGTGCAGCCACGCGTTCAACCTGCTCGACGCGCGCGGCGTCATCTCCGCCACCGAGCGCATGGGCTACATCCTGCGCGTGCGCACCATCGCCAAGGCCTGCTGCGCCAGCTACCTGGAGCACGTGGTCGGCCAGGCGCCCGCCCTCGAGGAAGAGAAGGGGGAGTAAGCCATGGGCACCAAGACCCTTGCCTTCGAGATAGGCACCGAGGAGCTTCCCGCGTTCGACCTGCACGAGGCCACCGCCAAGCTGGGCGGCATCGCCGCGGCGGCGCTCGACGGCGCCGGCATCCCGCACGGCGAGATCGAGGTCTACTCCACGCCGCGCCGCCTCATCGTGGTGGCCGCCGACGTGCCCGAGCGCACCGAGGCGACCGAAGAGTGCTTCCGCGGCCCCTCCGCCAAGATCGCCTTCGACGCCGACGGCAACCCGACCAAGGCCGCGCTGGGCTTCGCCCGCGGCAAGGGCGTCGACGCGAGCGCGCTCGAGCGCCGCGACGAGAACGGCACCGAGTACGTGTACGCCGTGGTCAGCACGCCCTCGCGCGACGTGGCCGAGCTGCTGCCCGAGCTGCTCGCCGACGTCGTGCGCGCCATCCCGTGGCCCAAGACCCAGCGCTGGGGCAGCCGCGGCGAGCAGTTCAGCCGCCCGGTGCGCTGGCTCCTCGCGCTGCTGGGCGATGAGGTGGTGCCGGTGGAGTTCGCGGGCCTCGTCGCCGGCGACACCACGCGCGGCCACCGCTTCCTGGCGCCCGGCCCCCACAAGGTGGCGTCGGCCGACGAGCTCATCGACGTGCTGCGCGGCGCCTACGTCGTTCCGAGCGAGGCCGAGCGCGAGGAGCTCATCCGCGCGCAGGTGGCGAAGGCCGAAAAGGAGTCGGGCCTGACCGCCGAGCTGCACGCGAAGACCATGCGCGAGGTCGTGAACCTGGTCGAGTACCCCACGGTCATGGTGGGCGAGTTCGACGAGCTGTTCCTGGCCGTGCCCAAGGAGATCACCGTCGACGCGATGCTGGTGCACCAGCGCTACTTCCCGCTGTTCAACGCCGACGGCACCCTGGCCAACAAGTTCCTCATCACCAGCAACGGCGATGCGCGCTACGAGGCCAACATCATCGACGGCAACCAGCGCGTCGTGGCGCCGCGCCTCTACGACGCCAAGTTCTTCTACGACGAGGACCTGAAGAAGCCGCTCGAGGACTACGTCGAGGGCCTGAGCCAGGTGGTGTTCCAGGAGTCGCTGGGCTCGACGCTGGCCAAGACCGAGCGCGTGGTCAAGCTGGCCGCGCACCTGGCCGTCGACGCGGGCCTGACCGGCCAGGACGCCGCCGACGCCGAGCGCGCCGCGTACCTGTGCAAGGCCGACCTGGTGACGGGCGCCGTGGTGGAGTTCACCAGCGTCCAGGGCATCATGGGCCGCTACTACGCGCTGGCCGCGGGCGAGACGCCCCAGGTGGCGCAGGCCATCGCCGACCACTACCGCCCGCGCTTCGCCGGCGACGACCTGCCCGAGAGCCGGGTGGGCCAGGTGGTGGCCATGGCCGACAAGGTCGACACCATCTGCGGCCTGTTCGCCGTGGGCCAGGCCCCGACCGGCTCGTCCGACCCGTTCGCGCTGCGCCGCGCGGCCATCGGCGTCATCGCCATGCTCGAGGCGGGGCTGCCCGTGTCGCTGCTCGACGCCATCGACGCCGCCCTGGCCGGCATCGCCGCCGACGGCATCGCCTTCGACGAGGCGGCCGTGCGCGCCGAGGTGGTGGAGTTCTTCATCGCCCGCGTCAAGGTGCTCCTGCGCGAGGAGGGCGCCGCGGCCGACGCCATCGACGCGGTGCTCGCCACCGGCGTGGCCGAGCCCATGGCGCTCATCGCCCGCGTGCGCGCCCTCGAGGCCGCCCGCGCCGACGCGCCCGAGACCTTCGAGGACCTGGCCGTCGCCTTCGCCCGCGCCAACAACCTGCGCGACGCCGACGCCGGCACCGACTGCGACCCGGCGCTGTTCTCGGCCGAGGAGGCGGCGCTGGCCGCCGCCGTCGACGCCGCCGACGCCGCCGTGGCCGCGGCGCTCGCCGCCGACGACTACCCGGCCGCGCTCGCCCAGCTGGCCGCCCTGCGCGCGCCCATCGATGCCTTCTTCGAGGCGACGATGATCATGGACGACGACCTCGCCCTGCGCGCCAACCACCTGCGCCTGCTCAACCGCTTCACCGGCGTCTTCGCCAACCTGGCCGACTTCGGCCTGATGTCCAAGAAGTAGCTCGCACGCCCCGCGGGGAGGGTGGCGCGGGGCCTCGTGCTCAAACAGTCCTCGCTTGGTGCGACAGCCCACCGGGCTGTCGCAGTCGCTGCGGAACTGCGCGCGAGACCCCGCGCCACCCTCCCCGCTGACCATTGGAGGATCCCGTGGACAACCACTCGCCGCAGGAGCGCGCCGCGCGCGTGCCCACCATCCACGTCATCTCCGACTCCGTCGGCGTCACCGCCCAGGCGGTGGCGCGGGCGGCCGCGGCGCAGTTCGGCGTGAACGACCCCAAGATCGAGGTCCTGCCCAAGGTGCAGAGCTTCGGCCAGATACGCTCCTTCTTGGAGGAGCACGCGGCCTACCACGTGCACACCCTGGGCGACGATCGGCTGCTCGTCTTCTTCACCCTGGTCGACCGCTCCATGTCCGAGCAGACGGCCGCCTACATCGCCGAGCACGACAACATCCTGGGCGTCGACATCATGACCGGCGCCGTCGAGGCCATCGCCGAGCTGTCGGGCATGCGCCCCACCAGCCGCGCCGGCTCGCTACGCGAGGCCAACGAGGGCTACTTCCGCCGCATCGAGGCGATCGAGTTCACCATCGCCCACGACGACGGGCGCAACCCCCAGGACCTCACCGAGGCCGACATCGTGCTCCTCGGCGTGTCGCGCTCGTCCAAGACGCCGCTTTCCATCTACCTGTCGCAGCAGGGCTACAAGGTGGCCAACATCCCGCTCGACCCGTCCACCGAGCCCCCGCGCGAGATCTACGACGTCGACCGCACGCGGCTGTTCGGCCTCATGACCACGGCCGACGTGCTCACCGACATCCGCCAGCGCCGCCTCGGCAACGCCGCGGTGGTCGCCGCCAGCTACGCCGACCCCGAGTACATCTACGAGGACCTCGAGAAGGCGCGCGCCCTCATGCGCCGGCTGGGCTGCATCGTCATCCACACGGAGAAACGCGCCGTAGAAGAGACCGCTCAGGAGATTTTGCGCTACTACGAGCGATCCCACCCCTCCGCCACTGATATCATTGAGTAGCACCCGCCCGCGCGGGTGCGCTTCCGCATTCGCGCGGCTCCTCACCGCAGGCGCCGGCGACCCAGGTAACCGCACGGCCCGCCGTGCACAGCGTGAAGGAGAGAAAAGGTGACCGAAGAAGTGAAGCGCGTCTACGCATTCGGCAAGGATGCCCAGGGCAACAACGTGACCGAGGGCAACACCGACATGAAGATGATCCTCGGCGGCAAGGGCGCCAACCTCGCCGAGATGGCCAACATCGGCCTTCCGGTGCCTCCCGGGTTCACCATCACCTGCCAGACGTGCATGGAGTACGCCAACGCGGACAACACCTGGCCCGAGGGCGCGCTCGACACCATCGCCGAGTACCGCGCCGACCTCGAGGAGCGCATGGGCAAGAAGATCGGCGACGCGGCCGACCCGCTGCTCGTCTCCGTCCGCTCCGGCGCCCCCATGTCGATGCCCGGCATGATGGACACCGTGCTGAACCTGGGCCTGAACGACCAGTCCATCAACGGGCTCATCGCCCAGACCGAGAACCCGCGCTTCGCCTGGGACTCCTACCGCCGCTTCATCCAGATGTTCTCCAACGTGGTCATGGGCCTGGACGGCGACCTGTTCGAGAACGCCATCACCGCCATGAAGAACGAGCGCGGCGTGGCCTCCGACACCGACCTGTCGGCCGACGACCTCAAGGAGCTCGTCGACGAGTTCAAGCGCATCTTCTCCGAGAACGTGCCGGCCGCCGACTACCCGGCGCTCGCGGTCGACGGCGTCGCGCAGTTCCCGCAGGACCCGATGGTGCAGCTGCAGCTGGCCATCGAGGCCGTGTTCGGCTCCTGGAACAACCCCCGCGCGGTCCTCTACCGCAAGAAGAACAAGATCGCCGACGACCTGGGCACCGCCGTCAACGTGCAGTCCATGGTGTTCGGCAACAAGGGCAACACCAGCGCCACCGGCGTGGCCTTCACGCGCAACCCCGCCAACGGCGACAAGGAGTTCTACGGCGACTACCTGGTCAACGCCCAGGGCGAGGACGTCGTGGCCGGCATCCGCAACACGAGCCCCATCGCCGAGCTCAAGGAGGTCGAGGGCCTGGAGGACGCGGGTCGTCAGCTGGAGGAGGTCTTCGTCACGCTCGAGAACCACTTCCGCGACATGTGCGACATCGAGTTCACCATCGAGCAGGGCAAGCTCTGGATGCTCCAGACCCGCGTCGGCAAGCGCACCGCGGCCGCCGCGCTCCACATCGCCATCGAGATGGAGAAGGAGGGCCTCATCACCAAGGAGGAGGCCGTCATGCGCGTCGAGCCCGACCAGCTCGACCAGCTGCTCCACCCGCAGTTCGACAAGGACGCCTCCTACGACGTCATCGCCCGCGGCCTGAACGCCAGCCCCGGCGCCGCCGTCGGCGAGGCCGTGTTCTCCGCCGCCGAGGCCGTGGCGCTGGCCGAGGCCGGCCGCAAGTGCGTGCTCGTCCGCTGGGAGACCAACCCCGACGACCTGGCCGGCATGATCGCCGCCGAGGGCATCCTCACCTCGCACGGCGGCAAGACCTCGCACGCGGCCGTCATCGCCCGCGGCATGGGCGCGCCCTGCGTCTGCGGCGTCGAGGCCCTGAAGATCGACGCCGAGAAGAAGCAGGCCACCGTCACCGGCACCGACATCGTCATCCGCGAGGGCGACATGGTGTCCATCGACGGCACGACCGGCGTGGTGGTGCTCGGCGCCGTCGACCTGGTGATGCCCGAGCTCACCGGCGATCTGGACACCATCCTGGAGTGGGCCGACGAGTTCCGCACCCTGGGCGTGCGCGCCAACGCCGACAACCCCGAGGACGCCGAGCTGTCCCGCAACTTCGGCGCCGCGGGCATCGGCCTGTGCCGCACCGAGCACATGTTCCTGGGCGACCGCAAGCAGATCATCCAGTCCTTCATCCTGCATGACGACGAGCTCATCCGCGAGAAGGCCGTGGCCGACCTGTTCGCGGCCCAGACCGGTGACTTCTACGGCATGTTCAAGGCCATGGACGGCTACCCGGTGATCGTGCGCCTGCTCGACCCGCCGCTGCATGAGTTCCTGGAGAGCCCGCGCGCCCTCGACGTCGAGATCGCCCGCATGGAGGCGGCCGGCGCCGCGGCCGAGGCCATCGCCGAGAAGCGCGACCTGATGGAGAAGATCGACTCCTTCGCCGAGCAGAACCCGATGCTGGGCATGCGCGGCTGCCGCCTGGGCATCGTCTACCCCATCCTGCCCACCATGCAGGTGCGCGCCATCGCCACCGCCACCGCCCGCCTGAAGAAGGAGGGCCTCGACCCGCGCCCCGAGATCATGATCCCGCTCGTGTCCGTGGCGCCCGAGCTGGCCAAGCTGCGCGCCCAGGCCGAGGCCGCCATCGCCGAGGTGGCCGCCGAGGAGGGCGTGGAGCTGGACATCCCCGTCGGCACCATGATCGAGCTGCCGCGTGCGGCCGTCACCGCCGACGAGATCGCCCAGTACGCCGACTTCTTCTCCTTCGGCACCAACGACCTCACTCAGACCACCTTCGGCTTCAGCCGCGATGACGTCGAGGCCGAGTTCGTGCCGCAGTACCTGACCGAGCGCCTGCTGCCCTTCAACCCCTTCGCCACCATCGACCCCGGCGTGGCGAAGCTGGTGAAGATGGGCGTCGAGCTGGGCCACGAGGGCAATCCCGACATCGTCTGCGGCGTCTGCGGCGAGCACGGCGGCGACCCGGACTCCATCCAGACGTTCAACGCCATCGGGCTCGACTACGTGAGCTGCTCCCCCTACCGCGTGCCGGTCGCGCGCCTGGCCGCCGGCCAGGCGGCCCTGCGCCAGCGCTAGCGCGAGAAGGGCCGACCGCCCAGGGCCCCGCGGGAGACCGCGGGGCCCTTTTGCGTAGGACGTCCTCCCGCGCCGGCCGCCTTCCCGCGGTTGCGCTAGAATGGGCGCGAGATCCCCGGTGAGCGAAGGAGGCCCTATGGCAGGCAAGGTGGACGTCTCGCGACTGCCGCGGACGGTGGCGCTCGAGCGGGGCGCGGACGGCGCGCCCGAGCTCGTGCTACTCGACCAGCGGCTGCTGCCCGCCGAGGAGCGCACCGTGCGCCTGCGCGACTGGCGCGCGGCCGTCGACGCCATCCGCGCGCTCGCCGTGCGCGGCGCGCCGGCCATCGGCGTCGCGGGCGCGGCGGCCGTGGCGCTGGCCGCCTGGGAGCGCGCCGCCGGCCCGGAGCCTGCCGACGCGGCCGCCTTCCTCGCCGGGCTCGAGGCCGACGGCGCCGCCATCGCCCAGGCGCGCCCCACGGCGGTGAACCTGCCCTGGGCGGTGGGCCGCGCCCTCGGCGAGGCGCGCCGCCTCGCCGCCGCCGGAGAGCCGCCCCGCGTCGTCGCCGAGGCGCTGGCCGACCTCGCCGTCGAGCTGGCCGCGGCCGACGAGGCCGCCAACCGCGCGCTCGGCGCCCACGGCGCGGCGCTCTTGCCGTGCGATGCGACCATCCTCACCCACTGCAACGCCGGCAGCCTCGCCACCGCCTTCTACGGCACGGCCCTCGGCGTGGTCTACGCCGCCGCCGAGCGGGGAGGCGTGGCCCGCGTCTTCGCCGACGAGACGCGCCCGGTGGGCCAGGGCGCGCGCCTGACGGCCTGGGAGCTCGCCCGCGCCGGCGTGCCCGTCACGCTCATCTGCGACGACATGGCTGCCTCGCTGCTCGCGTCGGGCGCGGTGGACGCCGTGGTGGTGGGCGCCGACCGCGTCGCCGCCAACGGGGACGCCGCCAACAAGATCGGCACCCTCGGCGTGGCCGTGCTGGCCGACCGCTACGGCGTGCCCTTCTACGTGGCCGCGCCCACCTCCACCGTCGACCTCGCCGTCCCCGACGGCGCCGCCATCCCCATCGAGGAGCGCGACCCGGCCGAGGTGCTGCCCGCGCCCATCCCCGGCGTGGACGTGTGGAACCCGGCCTTCGACGTGACCCCGGCCGGCCTCATCACCGCCATCATCACCGAGCGGGGCGCCTTCGCCCCCGCCGACATCGCCCGCGCCTGCGCCTGAGACGAGAGGAGCGCCGCCATGAACATCTGCCAGCGCGAGGACCTGGAGCAGCGCGAGATCGACGCGCTGTCCCCCGACGCCACGCTCGCCCGCGACAGCGAGGGGCGCGAGCGGTCGGGCGACCCCGACCTCCTGCGCACCGACTTCCAGCGCGACCGCGACAAGATCCTGCACACGAAGTCGTTCCGCCGCCTGTCCCATAAGACCCAGGTGTTCCTGGCCGCCGAGGGCGACCACTACCGCACGCGGCTCACCCACACCCTCGAGGTGGCCCAGATCGCGCGCACCATCGCCCGGGCGCTCGGCCTGAACGAGGACCTCACCGAGGCCATCTCGCTCGGCCACGACCTGGGGCACACCCCCTTCGGCCACACCGGCGAGGACGCGCTCGCCCGCTGCGTGGCGCGCCGGCGCGGCATCGACCCTGAGAGCCCCGCCGCCGCGGCGCTCTACCGCCACAACGAGCAGAGCCTGCGCGTGGTCGAGCTCATCGAGAACGGCGGGAAGGGCCTCAACCTCACCGCCGAGGTGCGCGACGGCATCCTCTGCCACACCGGCCCCACGCGCGCCGAGACCCTCGAGGGGCGCATCGTGGCGACGGCCGACCGCATCGCGTACGTCAACCACGACATCGACGACGCCATCCGCGCGGGGCTCCTGCGCGAGGACGAGCTGCCCCAGAGCACCCACGAGGTGCTCGGCCCCGACCACTCCTCGCGCATCGAGGCCCTCGTGACCGACATGGTGCGCACCTCGGCCGCCGGCGACGACATCCGCATGAGCGATGCGGTGTGGGACGCCATGATGGAGCTGCGGGCGTTTCTGTTCTCCCATGTCTACCAAGCGCCGGTGGTGATGGTGGAGGTGGACAAGGCGACGCGGCTCATCGAGGCGCTCTTCGGCTACTTCATCGAGCACCCCGCCGAGGTGCCCGCCGAGTACCGCGCCATCTCGGACGGCGACGACGTGCGCGCCGTGACCGACTACGTCGCCGGCATGACCGACCGCTACGCCAAGGCCACCTTCCAGGACATCTTCGTGCCCAACTCCATCCACTACTAGGGGAGGGGCGCGCCGCCGGCCGGATCGCGGGCGCGCTGCGGGGCGAATGGTTATAATGGGCAGGCTGTGATTTGCCGCGAGCACATACGAGACGCCTTCCACGCCGCCGTGCCCATCATGCTGGGGTACGTGGCCATCGGCATACCCTGCGGCATCCTGTGCGACTCCATCGGCCTCGGCCCGCTGCAGGTCTTCCTGCTGTCGGCGCTGTTCTACTCGGGGGCCGGGCAGTTCATGATCCCCAACATGTACCTGGCGGCGTCGCCGCTCGCCTCCATCATCGCGAGCGTGTCGCTGGTGAACACGCGCCAGATGCTCTACTCGGCGTCCTTCGCGCCGGAGTGCCAGGGGGTGTCCAAGCGCCTGGCGTTCTTCTTCGCGGCCACGGTGACCGACGAGTCCTACGGCGTGTCCACCGCCAAGTTCGCCGAGGGCGGCTGGTCGGTCGACCGCGCGCTCATGGTGAACCTGCTCTCGCAGAGCTCCTGGGCGCTGTCGAACGTGGCGGGTGCGCTTCTGGGCGGGGCCATCGGCATCCCGCTCAACATCGCGGCCTTCGCCATGACCTCCATCTTCATCTGCCTGCTGGTGACCCAGCGGATGACCTCGGCCAACATCGTCGCCATCGTGCTGGCGATGGCGGGCGTCTACGCGTGCAAGGCCGTCGGGCTCACCGGCCCCGCCATCCTGGTGGGGGCGCTTCTGGGCGTGGCCGGTGCCATGGCCTACGCGAGCGCGCGCGACCGCCGCATCGTGGAGCGCTCGGCCCAGATGGACGCCGCGCGTCGGGCGGACGCCGTGGGCGTGGCCGGCACGGGCGACGGCGCGTCCGGCGGCGCGGGCGCCGAGGGGGGCGTGCGGCGATGAGCTGGGGGGAGTTCTGGGTCGTGCTGGTGGTGTGCGGGCTGACGATGCTCGCGTGCCGCGTGCTGCCGCTGTTCCTGCTGAAGGGGCGCGAGCTGCCGCCGACGCTCAGCCGTGCGCTCGGGTTCATCCCGCCGGCCGCCTTCGCGGCGCTCGTGGCCAACGACCTGCTGACGCCGGGGATGCTGTCGGCGGGGCTGTGGCCCGCGGGGATCCCCCTCGTCGCGGCGCTCTGCGTCGTGGCGGTGGCCTGCAAGACGAAGTCGCTCCTCTGGAGCGCCGTCGCCGGCGTCGCCTCCTACGCCCTGCTCACGCTCATCTAGCGCCCGCGCTGTCACACACCATGCGTACGGATGTTTCACGTGAAACACTTGACCTTCTTGGTCATCGTTACTTCGCCGCTCGCCGGCGGAAGTTACGTCTTTCGTATTCGTAACACCGCCCGCGCCCATCCCTGGTATCCTGTGTTACGCAATTTCAATTCGTAACACGTCCGGCGTCGACGCCGTGGCGGGAGAGGAGCCTTGCCGTGGCCCCCCTGTCGAGAAGAGGATTCGTCAAGCTGGCCGGCTGCGCGGCCGGCGCCCTGTCGCTCGGCGGCGTCATGGCCGCCTGCTCCGCCGAGGAGCCCCGCGCCGGCGGCGATGCCCCGGCGGACGGCCCGGAGCCCAGCCAGGTGGTCGTCACCATGACGCCGGGATCCGAGCCGGCGGCCGGCTTCGACCCGCTGGCGGGCTGGGGCGCCGGCGAGCACGTCCACGAGCCCCTCATCCAGTCCACGCTCATCGCCACCGACGACGACCTGGCGTTCGTGAACGACCTCGCCACCGCCTACGGCTGCTCGGACGACGGCATGACCTGGACGTTCACCATCCGCGACGACGTGCGCTTCACCGACGGCGAGCCGCTCACGGCCTCCGACGTGGCCTTCACCGTGAACGGCATCGTGAACGGCGCGGGATCCCAGGCAGATCTCTCGATGGTACGCGAGGCGGTCGCCCTCGACGACGTGACCGTGGAGCTGCGCATGGCGCGGCCCAACAACGCGCTGCTCTACACGCTGGCCGTGGTGGGCATCGTCCCCGAGCATGCCTACGGGCCCGACTACGGGACGCACCCCGTCGGCAGCGGCCGCTACGTGCTCGAGCAGTGGGATCGCGGCCAGCAGGCCATCCTGCGGGCGAACCCCGGCTACTACGGCGACGCGCCCCAGATCGAGCGGGTGGTCGTCCTGTTCATGGAGGAGGACGCGTCGCTGGCGGCCGCCCAGTCGGGCCTGGCGGACGTGGCCTACACCTCGCCCGCGCTGGCGCCGAGCACGCCGGCGGGCTACGACCTGCTCGTCTGCGGCACCGTCGACTCCCGCGGCATCTCGCTGCCGAGCGTGGGCCCCGACCACGGCCCGGTGGTGGTCGAGGGCGACATGGCCTACGAGGCGGGCAACGCCGTGACGAGCGACGTGGCCGTGCGCCGCGCGCTCAACTGCGGCATCGACCGCGACCGCATGATCGAGCACGTGCTGGACGGCTACGGCACCCCCGCCTACAGCGTGGGCGACGGGATGCCCTGGGCGAGCGAGGCCATGCGGGTCGACTACGACGCCGACGCCGCCCGGGCGCTTCTGGACGGGGCCGGCTGGGCCGCGGGCGCCGACGGCGTGCGCGCCCGCGACGGGGTGCGCTGCGCCTTCGACCTGTGGTACCCCGCCGGCGACTCGGCGCGCCAGGCGCTCGCCTACGACTTCGCCGACCAGTGCGCGGCCCTGGGCGTCGCCGTGAGCCCGCGCGGCGCCAGCTGGGATGACATCTACCTGCGCCAGTACGCCGACCCGGTGCTGTGGGGCTGGGGGTCGAACTCGCCGGTGGAGCTCTTCGAGCTCACCTACTCGCAGGGTTGGGGCAACTACGCGCTCTACGCCAGCCCCGAGGTGGACGCGGCGCTCACCGCGGCCCAGGCCCAGCCGACCGTCGAGGCGTCCTACCCGCTCTACCAGCAGGCCCAGTGGGATCCGGCCACGAATACGGGCGTCGCGCCCCAGGGCGCGGCCACGTGGGTGTGGCTCGCCAACGTCGACCACCTCTACCTCGCGCGCGAGGGCCTGCGCGTGGCCGCCCAGAAGCCGCACCCCCACGGGCACGGCTGGTCGCTCGTGAACAACGTCGACAAGTGGAGCTGGGCGTAGGGCCGTGGCGCGCCGCATCCTCATCGCCCTGGGGCGCCTCGCCCTGCTGCTGGCGGCCGTGAGCCTGGCCGTGTTCGTCCTGGTGGACCTCTCGCCGATCGACCCGGTGCAGGCCAACGTCGGCCAGGCGGCGCTTCTGGGCATGAGCGACGAGAAGCGCGCGGCGCTCGCGGCCCATTGGGGCGCCGATGTGCCGTGGCCCGAGCGCTACCTGGCCTGGGCCCAGGCGCTCCTCCAGGGCGACATGGGCACGTCGCTGCGGTACAACCAGCCGGTGGCCCAGGTCATCGCCGAGCGGGCGGGCAACTCGCTCGTCCTCATGGGCATCGCCTGGGCGGCGAGCGGCGTCCTCGGCTTCGCGCTGGGGGTGGCCGCGGCGCTCAGCCGCGGGCGGCTGCTCGACCGCGCCGTGCGCGCCTACTGCTTCGTGCTGGCCTCCTCGCCCACGTTCTGGGTGGGGCTTCTGCTGCTGACCGTGTTCGCCGTCATGCTCGGCTGGCTGCCGCTCGGCTTCTCGGTGCCGGCGGGCAAGGCCGCGGCCGACGTGACCCTGGCCGACGCCCTGCGCCACGTGGCGCTGCCGGCCGTCACGCTGTCGCTCGTCGGGGTGGCGAACATCGCCCTGCACACCCGTGCCAAGGCCATCGACGTGATGGGAAGCGACTGGTTCCGCTTCGCCCGGGCCCGCGGCCTCTCGCCGGCCCGCGCCATGGCGCGCCACGGGCTGCGCAACCTGGCGCTCCCTGCCGTGACGCTCCAGTTCGCCCAGGTGGCCGAGATCTTCGGCGGCTCGGTGCTGGTGGAGGAGGTCTTCTCCTACCCGGGGCTCGGCCAGGCGGCCGTCACCGCGGGCCTCGGCGGCGACGTGGCGCTGCTCGCCGGCATCGCGCTCGTCTCGGCGGCCATCGTGTTCGCGGGGAACCTGGCGGCGAACTTGATCTACGGGCTGGTGGACCCGCGCCTGCGGCCGGCCGGGCGGGCCCGCGCCGCCGCGCGCCGGGCCCTGGCGGGGGAGGGGGCCTCCCGTGGCTGACCTGCGAGGCGCCCCCGCCGCTCCCGTCCCCGTGCTCTCGGCGCCGCGCTCCCGTCGCCTGCCCAACCGCCGCGCGGCGCTGGCGCTGGCCGTGCTGGGGGCGGTCGCGCTCGCGGCCGTGGTGGCCGCCGGCGCGGCGCTGGCCCCCGAGGCGGCCCGCGTCGACTTCGCGGCCAAGGGGCTCGCGCCCTCGGCTGCGCACCCCTTTGGCACCGACTGGCTCGGCCGCGACATGCTCGCGCGCACTGTGGCGGGCCTGTCCACCTCGGTGCTCGTGGGCCTGGCCGCGGCCGTCGCGTCCTCGCTCATCGCGCTCGCGCTGGCGACGGCGGCGGCCCTCGGCGGCCGGCGCGCCGACGCCGTGGTGGCGTGGCTCGTCGATCTCATGATGGGCATCCCGCACATCGTCCTGCTCATCCTCATCTCGTTCGCCCTGGGCAAGGGGCTCGTGGGCGTGACGGTCGGCGTGGCGCTCACCCACTGGCCGAGCCTCACGCGCGTCCTGCGCGCCGAGATCCTCCAATGCCGCGCGTCGGGCTTCGTGGCCGCCGCGCGCCGCCTGGGCGCGACGCCGGCCCAGGTCGCCTGGCGCCACCTCGTGCCCTACGTGCTGCCGCAGTTCCTGGTGGGGCTCGTGCTGCTGTTCCCCCACGCCATCCTCCACGAGGCCGCCGTCACCTTCCTCGGGTTCGGCCTGCCGCCCGAGCTGCCGGCCATCGGCATCATCCTGTCCGAGGCCATGGGCTACCTCTCGGCCGGCATGTGGTGGCTCGCGGTGTTCCCGGGCCTGGCGCTGGTGGCCGTCGTGATGCTGTTCGACCTGGTGGGAGGCTCGCTGCGCAAGCTGGTCGACCCCCGTGGGGCCCAGGAGTAGGGGGTGGGGGAGATGAGCGCGGATGAGATGCGGAAGCCAGGCGGCGGCTCCGGCGCGGTGCTGGGCGGGCCGGGCGCGGCCCCGTCGTCGGCCGAACCGGGCGCGGCGGGCGCGGCCCCGGCGGCGGGCGACCCCGGCACGGCGCCGCACGAGGCCCTCGACCACGGCGCCTCGGCGGTGCACCACCACCACTCCCACGCCCCCGGCTCGCGCCACGGGCACGGCCACCACCTCCTCCAGGTGGAGGGGCTCACGGTGGCGTTCCGGATGTACGACGACGCGGCCGGGTCGTTCCTCACGGCGCCGCAGCGCGACGTCGAGGTCATTCACGACCTGTCCATATCCGTCCACGAGGGCGAGGTGGTGGCCGTGGTGGGCGCGTCGGGGTCGGGCAAGTCGCTTCTGGCCGACGCGGTGATGGGGCTGTTCGAGCCCAACGCGTCCGTGCGCGGGCGCATCTGGTTCGACGGCGAGCCGCAGGACGCCGCGTCGCTTGCGGCCCTACGCGGGCGCGGCATCTCGCTCGTGCCCCAGTCGACGGCGAGCCTCGACCCGCTCATGCCCGTCGGGCGCCAGGTGGAGGGCGCGCCGCGGGGCCGTGGGGCCGCCCGGCGCGCCGACGCCCGGCGCCGGGCCGCGCGACGGGCGGAGCTCTTCGAGCGCTACGGGCTGGCGCCGGAGGTGGCGCGGCTGTACCCCCACGAGCTCTCCGGCGGCATGGCGCGCCGCGTGCTCCTGTGCTGCGCGCTCATGGACGAGCCGCGGCTCATCGTGGCCGACGAGCCCACGCCGGGCCTCGACCTGCCGCTCGCCGTGCGCGCCCTGGCCGACCTGCGCGCCTTCGCCGACGCCGGCGGCGGGGTCATGCTCATCACCCACGACATCGAGCTGGCGCTCGCGGTGGCCGACCGCGTGGCGGTGTTCCGGGACGGCACGGTGGTGGAGGAGACGGCCGTGGCGAGCTTCGCCGACCCGGCGCTTCTGGCCCACCCGTTCAGCCGCGCCCTCTGGCACGCCCTGCCCGAGCACGACTTCGCCGCGGGCGACGATGCGCTGACGGACGGCGAGGGCGCCGGGCCCGCGGCGGCCGCGGACGGCGGCCTCCCCGGAGCGGTCGGCGCCCCCGCCGACGGCCCCTGGGGCGCGGGCGCGCCCCTCACCGAGGCAGACGTCGAGGCCGACGAGGAGGATCCATGCTAGAGGCGCGCGACATCACGTTCGGCTACGGCGGGCGGCCGCTCTACGAGGGGCTCTCGCTGGCGGTGGCCCCCGGCGAGCGCGTGGCCCTGAGCGCGCCGTCGGGCTTCGGCAAGACGACGCTCTGCCGCATCCTGGCCGGCTACGAGCGCCCCCAGGCGGGGTCGGTCACCGTCGACGGCGCGCCGCTGCCCCGGCGCGGGCGCTGCCCCGTGCAGCTCATCGGCCAGCATCCCGAGCACGTCGTCGACCCGCGGCTGCGCCTGGGCGCCACGCTCGCCGAGGCCGGCGCCGACGAGGACGAGCTCGCGCGCCTGCGCGAGGCCCTCGGCATCCGCGAGGCGTGGCTCGCGCGCTTCCCCCACGAGCTCTCCGGCGGCGAGCTCCAGCGGCTCTGCATCGCCCGCGCCCTCGCCGCGCGCCCGCGCTACCTCATCGCCGACGAGGTGTCCACCATGCTCGACGCCCTCACCCAGGCACGGGTGTGGCAGGTCCTGCTCGACGAGGCGGCCGCCCGCGACCTGGGCCTGGTCCTGGTGTCCCATTCCCCCGCCCTCACCGCCCGCCTCGCCACCCGCGTGGTCAACCTGGCAGGGGAGTAGCCGTCCTCCGCCTCTCGCGCGCCTTCTCAACTTCCCCCTTGCGCTCGCGTTTGCCATGCCCTATACTGCAAAGGCTGTCTGACAAGTGAGGGGAGACCCTCCACCTGGTTCGGCGCCTCGGCTGCTGATGGGTTCCTCGTTAGGCTGGCCGCCTCGCGGCCGCATCCTTGGATCGAGCCCGCCGCGCCGTCTGCGCCGCGGGTTTCTTATTGCGCCCGGAAGGCGCGGAAAGAGGAGGTGAGCGCGATAGCTGCTCAGGAGCCCAGGCTCAACGACGAGATCACCACGCGCGAGTGCCGTCTGATCGACTTCGACGGCAACCAGCAGGGGATCTTCCCCACCGCGCAGGCCAAGCGCATCGCCGAGGAGGCCGGCTACGACCTCGTCGAGATCGCGCCGAACGCCGACCCGCCCGTCTGCCGCATCATGGACTACGGCAAGTTCAAGTACGACCAGGCCATCAAGGCGAAGCAGGCGCGCAAGAACCAGAGCAAGATCGAGGTCAAGGAGATGAAGTTCCGCCCGAAGATCGACGTGGGCGACTACACGACCAAGAAGAAGCACGTGCTCCGGTTCCTCGAGGCGGGCAACAAGGTGAAGATCACCATCATGTTCCGCGGCCGCGAGATGGCCCACCCGGAGCAGGGCCTGTCCATCCTCGAGCGCCTCGCCGACGACCTCAAGGACGTGGCCGTCATCGAGAACCAGCCCAAGATGGAGGGCCGCAACATGCACATGCTCATCGCCCCGCTGCCGGCGGCGGTGAAGAAGAAAGACTCTAAGAAAGAAGAAGGAAAGGACGAGTAACGATGCCTAAGATGAAGACCCACCGCGGGACCGCCAAGCGCTTCCGCGTCACCGGTTCCGGCAAGATCATGCGCGCCAAGGCGTTCAAGAGCCACATCATGACGAAGAAGAGCCCCAAGCGCGAGCGCAACTTCCGCCACGAGACGGAAATCGCCGAGGCCGATGCCAAGGTCGTCAAGCGCAACCTCGGCCTCCGCTAGTCCCGCTCACCTCACCGTCATCCAAGGAGTGATTCAGATATGCCTCGTGTAAAGCGTTCCATCCACGCCCGTAAGAAGCGTCGTACCGTCCTTTCCCGCGCCAAGGGCTACTACGGCGCGAAGTCGCGCTCGTACCGTGCCGCGAAGGAGCAGGTGCAGCACTCGCTGCAGTACATGTACCGCGACCGCCGCAACAAGAAGCGCGAGATCCGCCGCCTGTGGATCACCCGCATCAACGCCGCGGCCCGCATCAACGGCCTGTCCTACTCGGTGTTCATGAACGGCCTGAAGAAGGCCGGCGTCACCCTGGACCGCAAGGTGCTCGCCGACATGGCCGTGAACGACCCCACGGCGTTCGCCGCCCTGGCCGAGGTCGCCAAGAAGGCCGTCGCCTAGCCTTCCGCGCCTAGGAGAGAAGAGAGAGGGGCCCGCGTCCTCGGATGCGGGCCCCTCTGCATGGGGAGAAGCCCCCACCTCGGACGAGGCGGGGGCTTCGCATTTCAGGGGATGGGCGAGGCGAGACGGGGATGCTTCGCGTTTCAGGGGAGGGTACGCGGCGTGGCGTGCGCGTCTGGGATGCAGCGCGCGGCCTCGCGTCTCGGGGGGGATGCGCCGCGGCGCGGCAGGCGCGTTCGGCGGGCGCAGCGGGTCGGCGCTAGACGGCGGACTCGAGGTCGCGGTAGATGCGGTCGAAGGCGGCGTCGATGTCGCGGTCCTCCGGGTCGGCGGAGCGCTGGGACGCGGCGTGGCACAGCTCGGTGGCGCCCATGAGCGTGTGGCTGATGTAGGCCTCGGCCACCTCGCGGGCGGTGCCCTCCACCCCGGCCACCACCTCGATGCCGGCATAGCACAGCTCGTTGGCCATGTCCATGTCGATGCCGCCGGCGATGAGGGCGTCGAAGCCCAGGTCCTTCACCAGCTGGGCGGCGTCGTGGCTGGTGACGCCCATGTTCGGGAGGTTGCGGCAGTCGGTGATGATGCCCTTGTCCACGGTGTAGCACATGAAGCTGGCGCACTGGGCGGCATGGTGCGACACTCCCATGCCCTCGCATGCAACGGCAACCTTCATGGGCCCCCACCTTTCACGTTCCTCTTCGTCTCCCTCGGCCCCCTAAGATACCGTGAGGAGGGCGGGGGAGGGGCGAGGCATTGGGAAGCGGGTTTCGCCGACGGCGAGCGGGGGCCGCTAGCGCCGGCCCGACCGCTCACCGCGCGAGCGGCGCTGCTCGGCCACCGCGGCGCGGTGCGCGCGCCCGGGCCTGAGGTCGCCCCGGCTGCCCGCCTTGGCGCCGCGCGCCCCCGCCGAGCCGCCCGCCGCGCGCCCGCCGCGGGCCGCCGGGGCCTGGGCGCCGTGCGTTCCCTTGCCCTTGGGAGCTCCGCCCGCCGGGGCCTTCGCGGGCGCGCCGGCACCGCGCGCGGCCGCCTTGGCCGCCACGTCCTTGGGGCGCCGCCCCTTGCCGCGGCCCGCCTTGGGCGCGCCGCCCGGGGCCGCGCCCTCCTCGGCCGCCCTCTCGCGGGCCTTGGCCTTGCGCTTCTCGCGGGCGCGCAGCTCCTTGGCGGCCTCGGCGATCTCGGGGTCCTTGCGGGCGGAGGCCTGGGTGGCCCGCGCCGCCGACTCGGCCGCGGCCTGCTCCACGTCGAAGGAGGGCACCTCCAGCGTCGGGATGCGCCGCTTGGTCAGCTTCTCGATGGCCGCCAGCTCGTCTTCGGTCTCGGGGATGACGAAGGACAACGCGAAGCCCTCGGCGCCAGCGCGGCCCGTGCGCCCGATGCGGTGCACGTAGTCCTCGGGGACGGTGGGAAGGTCGAAGTTGACGACGTAGGCCACCTGGTCGACGTCGATGCCGCGGGCCAGCACGTCGGTGGCCACGAGGATGCCGGTCGTCCCCTCGGCGAAGTGGCGCAGCGCGCGGTCGCGCTGGTTCTGGGACCGGTCGGAGTGCAGCGGCTCGGCGGCGTAGCCCCACTTCTTGAGCTTGCGGCAGGCCGCGTCGGCGCGCCGCCGGGTGCGGACGAACACGATGACGCGGTCGGCGCCGTGCTCGTCGAGCACGCAGCGCAGAAGGTCCATGCGCAGCGACTTGGGCACGCGGCAGATGAACTGCTCGACGGTGTCGGCCGTCTCGCCGACGTGCGCGATCTGCACGACGGCCGGGTCGTGCAAGAGCGCGTCCACCTGGCGGCGCACCGACTCGTCGATGGTGGCCGAGAACAGCAGCGTCTGGCGGCTCTCGGGCGTGGCGGCCACGATGCGGCGCACGCTGGGGAGAAATCCCATGTCGAGCATGCGGTCGGCCTCGTCGAGCACGAGCACCTCCACATCGTCGAGGAACACCGCCTGCTGCCCCGTGAGGTCGAGCAGGCGCCCGGGGGTGGCGATGAGCACGTCGGTGCCCTTGGCCAGCCGCTGCTCCTGGGGGCCCTGGGCCACGCCGCCCACCACGCAGGTGACGCGGCGCCCGTCGCCGGCGGCGATGGTCCCGCACACCTCGGCGATCTGGTTGGCCAGCTCGCGGGTGGGGGTGACCACCAGCACGACGGGGTGCTTGGGGCGCGCGGCGCGGCCCGTGCGGTCGAGCGCCGGCAGCGAGAAGGCGGCGGTCTTGCCGGTGCCCGTCTTGGCGGCGGCGATGATGTCGCGCCCCTCCAGCACGAGGGGGATGGCGCGCTCCTGCACGGGGGTGGGGCTCTCGTAGCCCAGGCGGGACACCGCCTCCAGGGCGGCGGGGGACAGGCCGGTGTCGGCGAAGGTGGTCATGGGGTTCCTCTCAGGGGGACGGCGCGTCCCCGCGGTCGTGCCGCGCGGCGAGCGCCGCGGGCGGGTCGGGATGGTCCGCGGGCGCGCGGCCTAGCGGATGTGGGCCGGCTTGCGGCCCCAGTAGAAGTCGAACAGGCGCTTGCGCCGCGTGCGCGGGTCGGGCGGCTCGTCGCTCTCCGCCAGCTGCCACGTGGCCCGCGCGATGTCGAGGGCGGCCGCCGGCTTGCGCAAGAACGACGCGTTGATGAGCATGGCGTCGGTGCTGGCCGGGTGCGCGTCGATGTGGCGCAGCGTGTCCAGAAGCTCGCGGGCCGTGGTCACGTGCAGCGCCGCGCCCGAGGCCGTGAGCATGCGCACGTTGGCGTTCTCCTGGCCGTAGGCGCGCCCCATGAGCACCATGGGCACCCGCGCGCAGAGGCACTCGGTGACCGTGAGGCCGCCGGACTTGCAGATGATGAGGTCGCTCGCGGCCATGAGCGCCGCGATGGCGTCGACGTACTCGAGCACCGTCACGTTGGCCAGGCCGTAGTCCTCGCACTGGCGCCGCACGTGGTCGGCGTAGGCGGCGTCCTTGCCGGCGACCACCACCAGGTGCATGTCCTCGAAGGAGTGCAGGTAGGGCAGCAGCTTGTCCAGCGCGTCGCGGAAGTGCACGTAGGGCCGGGGCAGGTGCGCGCCGGCGAGCGCGAGGACCACGCGCCTGTCGGAGGGCAGCCCGAGCGAGGCGCGCACCGCGTCGCGGTCGTAGTCCTCGCCGAAGGCGGGGCGGGTGGGGATGCCGGTGATGAGGATGCGCTCCTCGGGCACGCCGCGGGGGCGCAGCGTCTCGGCCATGTACTCGTTGGCCACGCAGAACAGGTCGGACTTACGATGGGGCCACATGCCCTCCACCTCGTAGTCGGTGGGCACGCACACGATGGGGAAGTCCTGGCCCGTGAGCATCCGCGCGCCCACGGCGACGTTGGCCGCCGTGATGTGGGTGGCGACGACGGCGGCGGGCCGGCACTCGCGCACGTAGTCGGCGAAGCGGGGGAACATGGCGTGGACCCAGATGGTGCCGCCGCCCCACAGGAGCCGCCCCGTCAGGGTGTAGCGCCAGGTCAGGTCGTAGAAGGGGCGGGTGACGCCCGTGAACATGGACGCGGTGGCGTTGCCGTCGATGGGGACGCGGCCGAAGTCGAGGATGTCCAGGACGCGCACGTCGAGGTCGTCGGGCAGGCCGCCGCCGTGAGCCGGGTCGTCGCGGAGCAGCTCGAAGGCCTGGGCGACGGCCTCGGCCGCGCTGCGGTGGCCCGAGCCCACCGAGGCGTGCATGACGAGCACGACCGGGCGCGCCGGATCCTGCTCGGCGGGCGCGGCGACGAGCTCCTCGGGCGCGGCGGGCGCGAGGGCGGCGGCCCCGGCGGGCCCGGTCGCGGGCGCGGCGTCGGGCGCGTCGGCGGGCGCGAGGGCGGCGTCGGCGGGCGCGAGGGCGCCGGCCGACGGGGCGTCGGCGGGGGAGGCGCACCCGGCGTCCTGCCCGGGCGCCGCGCCGGCCTCGGGCACGGCCTTCTGGGGGTTTTCCTGCGTATCCATGACGGGCATCATAGCGCATGGGCGGCCGGCGGCGGCCCGGCGCGGCCCATCGTCATCAATAAAGCGACGTTCGGCACGACGGGGGAGGGCGGCCCGGCGGGTGTTGGGGTATCATAAGCGGGATTATGCGCATCCCCGTCGAGAGGTTCCGAGCCGTGTCCGATCCCGCCGCCTACCGCACCGAGGCCCAGCAGGCCGCCATCGACCGCGTCCGCCGGGGCGAGGGCGTCGCCGTCCTCATCCCCTGCTACAACGAGGCCGTCACCATCGCCAAGGTGGTCGACGACTTCCGCCGCGCGCTGCCGGAGGCGGTCGTCTACGTCTACGACAACAACTCCACGGACGGCACGGCCGCCCTCGCCGCCGCCCACGGCGCGCAGGTACGCTTCGAGGGGCGCCAGGGCAAGGGCAACGTGGTGCGCCAGATGTTCCGCGAGATCGAGGCCGACTACTACCTCATGGTCGACGGCGACGACACCTACCCGGCCGAGGCGGCCGGCGACCTGCTCGCGCCGCTCGCGGCCGACGAGGCCGACATGACCGTGGGCGACCGCCTGTCCAACGGCAGCTACGGCGAGGAGAACGACCGCGCCTTCCACGGCTTCGGCAACGACCTGGTGCGCTTCCTCATTAAGGCCATCTACGGGTACGCCTTCGAGGACGTCATGACGGGGTACCGCGCCTTCAACCGCGTCTTCGTGAAGACGATGCCGGTGCTCTCCGAGGGCTTCCAGATCGAGACGGAGATATCCATCCACGCCGTGGACAAGCGCTGGCGCATCGCCGACGTGCCCATCACCTACCGCGACCGGCCCGAGGGCAGCTTCTCGAAGCTGTCGACCTTCGGCGACGGGGCGCGGGTGCTGCGTGCCATCACGTCGCTGTTCAAGGACTACCGCCCCTTCGCCTTCTTCGGCTGGCTGGCCCTGCTGTTCCTGGTGCTGGGCCTGGTGGCGGGCGTGCCCGTCATCGCGGAGTACCTCGCGACGGACTACGTGTCGAAGGTGCCCTCGGCGGTGCTCGCCGTGGCCCTCGTGCTGTGCGGCGCGCTGTCGGTGACGGCCGGCATCATCCTGGACACCGTGGCCAAGTCCCACCGCAAGCAGTGGGAGATCGACGTCTACGAGGCCTACCGCCGCGACGCCTAGGCGCCCGCGGGCGGGTCGGGCGCGACATCCGCGCGTTCAGGGCGGGGGCTGGCCGGACTCCGCCGGCAAGTTCAGGGGATAGGCGGCGCGGCTCGGGGGTTGGTGGGTTGTCGGCAAACCGAGACGCCCTCCTTATGCCGCGCCTCCCACGCCCCATGCTACCAGCCCGACCGGCGGCATCACAGTCGTGACTTTTGCTGCTTGTTTTGGCATAATGCCTGTTCAGGTTAGGTATTTTGTAATCGCGCGTTTACGTTTGCGCTAGCGGCGAGGGCGGCTGGGGACGCCGTGGGCCTCGTCGTCGGCACGTTCGCAGGACGTCGCGAGGTTCTCGCGGGCCTCGCCGACGGCCCGCTCGAGGGACTCCTCGGCCAGCTCGGCCTCGTCGCCGGCGTCGAGGAACTTCTTGCGGGTCACGAAGTTCCACACCATCACGATGAGGGTGGCGCCGATCTTGGTGAGGCGGTAGTCGACGGCGAGCACCGTGGTGCCCAGGTACATGCAGGCGTCGTTGATGATAAGGCCGATGACCGACAGCACCACGAAGATGGCGAACTCGCGCCGGCGCGACAGGCCCTCTTTATGGGTGAACACGTAGCGCATGGACGCCAGGTAGTTGAACGTCACCGACACGATGAACGAGACGGTCGCGCTCAGCAGGTAGTCCACGCCGAAGGCCTCGGTGAGCAGCACCATCAGCCCGTAGTCGATGACGAAGGCGATGACGCCCACCACGCCGAACTTCATGATCTGCTCGATGAGCTTGCGCACCTCTGACTCCCTCGCGCCGCGTGCCGTCGTCAGGGGGCCGGGCGCGCGCCCGGCCTGCCCCAGCGGCCATTGTGGGGAAAGGGCGCGCCGAGCGCAAGGGCGCAGGGGTCGAGGGGGCCGAAAATGTGCAGGAAATCCTTGCGCCCCCGTCGGGCGTCTGCCATACTAGACGGGCTGTTTTCGCAGCGCGCCTCTCGTCCCCATAGTCTAGAGGTCAGGACGCGGCCCTTTCAAGGCTGAGACACGGGTTCGATTCCCGTTGGGGGCACCACGGATGAACGGGCCTTTCTTCGGAAGGGCCCTTTTCATAGGCACGGGGAGAACCCGCTCGCGGGCGCGGGCGCGAAAACGAGAAGAACCCCGCCTGGCGGGGTTCTCGGGATGCGGGATGGTGCCCTCGACAGGATTCGAACCTGCGACTTTCTGCTCCGGAGGCAGACGCTCTATCCCCTGAGCTACGAGGGCGTGGCGCCTATTATACGACAACCTCCGCCGGGGCGGCGGGGGATTTTGACCGGGGAGGACGACCATGGACCAGACCCAGACCTTCACCGTCGAGCGCATGAGCTACGGCCCGGACGCCGTGGGGCGCCTTGCCGACGGCAAGGCCGTCTTCGTGCCCGGCGCGGCCCCCGGCGACGTGGTGGAGGCGGCCCTCGTGGAGGAGCGGCCCAGCTTCGCCCGGGCCCGGCTGGTGCGCGTGGCCGAGCCGGGCCCGGCCCGCGCCGCCGAGGTGCCGGCCTGCGCCGCGTCGGGCGCCTGCGGCGGCTGCCCCTGGGCGCCGCTCGCCTACGACGCCCAGCTGGCCGCCAAGCGCGCCAACGTGGTGAGCGCGCTCACCCGCAACGCCCGCCTCGACGCCGCCCGCGCCGAGGATCTGGTGACCCCGTGCGTGCCGAGCAAGCGCCAGTGGGGCTACCGCAACAAGGTCGAGCTGGCCGCCACCGCCGACGCGGCCGGGCGCCTCGCGCTCGGCTTCTACCGCGAGGGCACCCACGACGTGGACGTGGTGGACGCCTGCCCCGCCGCGGCCCGCGTCATTGAGAAGGCGCCCAAGGCCCTGCGCGGGGCGCTGCGCTACCTGTCGGGGTCCCAGGACCTGGGCATCTACCGGGTGGGGGTGCGCGGCAGCCTGCGCACCAAGGACGTGGAGGTGGCGCTCTGGACACCGCCGGGGCCCTTCCCCCGCGCCGCGGTGGCCAAGACCCTCGGCTCGGCCATCCGGGCCACGAGCGTCGTGCGCGTGCTGGCCGAGCCCGGCCGCGCCCGCAAGGTGAAGAAGGTGGAGACGCTGTCGGGCCGGGGCTGCTGGGGCGAGGAGCTCGCCGGCGCCCGCTTCCTCACGAGCGCGCCGTCGTTCTTCCAGGTGAACACGGCCCAGGCCGAGAGGCTCGTCGCGCTCGTGCTGGAGGGGCTCGAGGTGGCCGAGGGCGACTTCGTGGCCGACCTCTACGCCGGGGGCGGCACGTTCTCGGTGCCGCTGGCGCTGGCGGGCGCGGACGTCGTGGCCGTGGAGTCGGCCGGCTCGTCCGTGCGCGACCTGCGCCGCAACGCCCAGATGGCCGGCGTCGAGATCGAGGTCATCGGGGGCGACGCGGCCCGGGAGCTGCCCGAGCTCGGCGAGCTCGACGCGCTGGTGGTCGACCCGCCGCGCGCGGGGCTCGCCAAGGGCGTCGTGGGCGACATCGCCGCGGCGCGCCCGCGGCGCGTGGCCTACGTGAGCTGCGACCCGCAGACCTGGGCGCGCGACGTGGCGCTCTTCGAGCAGTCCGGCTACCGGCTGGCACGCGCCACGCCGGTGGACCTGTTCCCGCAGACCTACCACGTGGAGGTCACGAGCATCTTCGAGCGCGCCTAGCCCCTGGGCGTGGAGATTAACGGTATTCTGGCATTCGGCCTGGCGGGGCTGGTAGAATCCACTTTCATATGCGAGCATTCGCAGGGCCGCGTGCGCCCGCCTGGGGGCGGGCCGCCGCCGAAAGAGAGAAAGGACGCCATCACCATGGCCATGTACACTCCCGAGTACCAGCCCACGGGCGACGAGATCGCCGTCATCACCACCTCCAAGGGCACCATCCGCGTGCAGCTGGCGGGCAAGGACGCCCCCATCCACGTGGGCAACTTCGTCGAGCTCGCCCAGAAGGGCTTCTACGACGGCCTGAAGTTCCACCGCTACGTGCCGGGCTTCGTCATCCAGGGCGGCTGCCCCACCACGCGCGACGCCACCCCCGAGCAGGTCGCCAAGGGCCAGGGCCCCTTCGGCACCGGCGGCCCGGGCTACTCCATCAAGGAGGAGTTCACCACCAACCCGCATAACGAGCACAACGACGGCACCCTGGCCATGGCCCGCTCGTCCAACCCGAACTCCGCCGGCTCGCAGTTCTACTTCTGCCTGGGCGCCCAGCCCATGCTCGACTCGGGCTACACCGTGTTCGGCGACACCATCGAGGGCAAGGACGTCATCGACTCCCTGCGCGCCGGCGACGTCATCGAGTCCGTCGTCATCGAGAACGCCGCCTAGGACGCCCCGCCCGCGGCGAGGCCGAGGACTAACCGAAGGACCCCCATGAACAACCAGCTATTCGACCTGGCGAACCGGCAGTACCAGCAGAAGGACTACCAGGGCGCCCTCATGAGCTTCACCCAGTGCCTTCAGGACACGGCGAGCCCCCTCGCCCCCGGCGAGATGGGGCTGCTGTACCACCAGATCGGCAACTGCCTGGTCAAGCTGAAGAACCCCACGGAGGCCATCCACGCCTACACGCAGGCGACGGCCGACGCGACCTACAACGCCGCCGGCACCGTCGAGTGCAACCTGGGCATGGCCTACGCCTCGCTGCGCGACTACGACAACGCGGTGCGCTGCTTCGAGCAGGCCGTCGCCGACGACTCCTACGCCGCGGTCTACAAGGCCTACATGGGCATGGGCAACGCGCTCATGAAGCTGGGCAAGTCGGCCGAGGCCGGCGTCGCCTTCCGCGAGGCCGCCCTCGACGAGGAGAACCCGGATCCGACCAAGGCCCTGCTCAACCTGGGCGTGTGCTTCATGGCCCTCGACCGGCCGGCCGACGCGGTGGCCTCCTACGAGAGCGCCCTGCCCTTCGACATGGCCCCGGCCACCCGCAACAAGCTCTACGCGAGCCTGGGCCAGGCCTACGTGTCCTGCGGCGAGATGGCCAAGGCCGTCAGCGCCTTCGAGCAGGCCATCGCCGACAAGACCTACTTCCTGTCCGACTCGGCGAGCGTCGACTACCAGCGCGCCGTGGGCGCCGTCGCCCAGGGCGTGACCACCGTCGGCCAGGGCCTCGCCCCGGCCGCGCCCGCGCTGGCCGCCTCCCCCTCGGACACCTCGGCCCTCACCCAGGTGCTGCCCGTGGCTGACATGTCGGGCCTCGACGTGGCGGCGGACGGCACCTCCATGGCCGCCTACGAGGACGACGGCTACTACGACGACGGCTACGGCTACGACGACTACGAGACCCAGGACGCCTTCTACTACGACGAGGGCGCCTCCTACGACGACGAGGCCTACCCGGGCTACGTCGGCGTCTACGAGCAGGGCGAGGACCACTTCTTCAACGCCAGCGACGAGGAGCTGGAGCAGTGGTCGAAGGGCCTGGCCAAGCAGGACCGCAAGCGCCGCAACGTGGGGCTCAAGATCCTCGTGGCCCTCATCATCGTCATCCTGCTGGCCTGCGCCGGCGGCGTGGTGGCCTACACCCAGGGCTTCGGCTTCCCCAGCCAGGAGACGGTGGTGCGCGAGCTGTTCGCCGACCCGTCGGCCGCCAAGTCCGAGGTGTTCTCCAAGGCCACGAGCGAGTCGTCCATCGACACGATGATCGAGCCCGTCCAGCAGGACGCCAACCCCACCATCGACGGCATGAACAAGTCGATGAGCGACTCGACGGTCTACGTCACGGCCCACACGCCCGAGGGCGGAGCGGTGCAGTACCGCATCTCCATGGTGCGCGACCTCATAGGCTGGAAGGTGTCGAACATCGAGCTGTACTTCCCGAGCCAGAACTAGGCCCGGGCAGCCGAGGCATCACCGGGCCGCCCGCGGGCGGCCCGTCTGCGAGAAGAGAACGAGAAAGGAACCCAGAACCCATGGCTATCCAGAAGACCTACTCCATGATCAAGCCCGACGGCGTGCGCAACGGCCACATCGGCGAGATCGTCAACCGCTTCGAGCGCGCCGGCCTCGCCGTCGAGCGCATGGAGCTGGGCATGGTCACCCCCCGAGCAGGCGAAGGCCAACTACGCCGAGCACGAGGGCAAGCCCTTCTACGACGGGCTCATCGCGTACATCACCTCCGGCCCCGTGGTGAAGATGGTCATCTCCGGCGAGGGCGCCGTGGCCAAGTGCCGCTCGCTCATGGGCGCCACCAACCCGGCCGAGGCGGCCCCCGGCACCATCCGCGGCGACTTCGGCCTCATCATGGACGAGAACGTCATCCACGGCTCCGACTCCCCCGAGTCCGCCGAGCGCGAGATCGGCATCTTCTTCAACTAGCCCGCCAGGGAGGAGGAGAGAGGAAGGCCCCCTCGGGGGCCTTCTTTTTTTGCCGGCAGCACGTGAGGGGAGGGCGATCCTCCTCATTTTGCTCCCGCCCTGCAAATTCGCGCGTTTATGCACCCGGCGTACGCGAGTTCGGGTCGTTTTAGGGGCAGGGCCTGACGGCGACCTGGGGTTTTGCGCCTGCCGCTGCGGATAGGCGCCCCGTGTCCCGCGACAGGGAGTGCATAAACGCGCGAATTTGCAGGGCGGGGGCGATTTTCGAAGGCGGCCGGGCTGAATAAATCGCCCTCTCGCCGGGGCGTGGGGCGGGGCGCGGCGGCGGGGGAGTAGGATGAGGGCAATCGCCTTATCCCGCCGACGAGAGACTGAGGAAGACGCATGCTCTACCGTGTGATCGACGCCGCGGAGCTCCCCGCGCTCGTGGACGCGTTCATGGAGCGCTACGAGGTGATCGCCCCCGTCCGAAGCGGCCGCAGCTTCGCCTTCGAGGCCGTGGGCTCCTTCGACGACATCGTGCTGGACTACCCCACCACCATCACCTCCCCCAAGAAGTACGTGCTGCCCCCGCGCGAGACCCTGTTCGAGTTCGACGCCGCGGCCAACGAGGTGGCCGACTTCGTCGAGGAGGTCACCCCGCGGGTGATCTTCGGCGTCCATGCCTGCGACATCAACGCCCTGAACAGCCTCGACCTGGTCTTCCGCGACGCACGCTACCCCGACCCCTACTACGCGGCCCGCCGCGACGCCACCATGGTGGTCGGCATCAGCTGCACGCCGTCGGAGGGCTGCTTCTGCCACCTGGTGGACGCCGACGAGGCGCGCACCGGCTACGACCTGTTCCTCCAGGACATCGGCGGCCGCTACCTGGTGAGCATCGGCAGCGTCGAGGCGGCCAACATCCTGGAGGGGGCGTGCAACCCCCGCGAGGCCACCGACGAGGACCGCATCGCCTTCCGTCATGCCACCCGTCGGCGCCAGGCGTCGTTCAACCCCGACATCCCGAACATCCAGGAGGTGCCCATGCTCATGGACGCCTTCCACTCCGACCCGTTCTGGGAAGAGCTCGGCGGCCGCTGCCTGTCGTGCACGGCCTGCTCGAGCGTGTGCCCCACCTGCTACTGCTTCGACATCCGCGACACCATGGACCCCGACGGCGTGCACGGGCTTCGCGAGCGCACCTGGGACGCCTGCACCTCGCCCCAGTTCGCCGTCGTCGCCGGCGGCCACAACTTCCGCGCCGACGGGCGCAACCGCGTGCGGCATCGCATGTACCACAAGCTCAACGGCTTCATGGCCGCGCACGACCGCAACCTGTGCGTGGGCTGCGGCCGCTGCGTCTACGCCTGCAAGGCGGGCATATCGCCCATCGAGGTGCTCAGGTTCTTCGAGCGGAAGGGGGCAGACGATGCCGACTAGCCAGACCGTGCCCGGTGTGGCCGTTGCGCCGCTGCGCGACGAGGGAGCGCCCCTCACCGGGGCCGAGCTCGTCCGTGCGAACCCCTATCGGCCCTGGCCGGCGCGCATCACGTCCATCACCGACCTCACCGCCACCGAGAAGCTCTTCGAGTTCCGCTTCGTCGACGAGCGCATCCGCGAGGCATTCCGCCATGAGCCGGGCCAGTTCGTCGAGCTGTCGCTCTTCGGCGTGGGCGAGGCTCCCATCTCCATATCGAGCTCGCCGTCGAAGAGCGGCTTCATCGAGCTGTGCGTGCGTCGCGCCGGCACCTTCACCGAGCGGCTCCACCAGATGCAGTGCGGCGACATCGTGGGCATCCGCGGGCCGTACGGCCGGCCGTTCCCCTTCGACGACATGCGCGGGCACGACATCCTGCTCGTGGCCGGCGGCCTGGGCATCGCGCCCTTGCGCTCGCTCATCAACAACATCCACGACGAGCGCAGCGACTTCGGCAAGGTGACCATCATCTACGGATCGAAGAGCCCGGCCGAGGTGATGTTCCGCAGCCAGTTCGAGATGTGGCGCCACCGCAAGGACTTCGACCTCTACCTCACCGTCGACAACCCCGACGACACGTGGGATGGCGAGGTGGGCCTGGTCACCAAGCCCTTCGAGCACCTGGAGGTCGATCCGGGCCGCACCTTCGGCGCCGTGTGCGGGCCGCCGGTGATGTACCGGTTCGTGGTGGAGGAGATGCGCAAGAAGGGCATCAGCTACGACCACATCTACATGAGCTTCGAGCGGCACATGAAGTGCGGCATGGGCAAGTGCGGCCACTGCCAGATCGGGCACCAGTACTGCTGCATCGACGGGCCCGTGTTCAACTATTGGGAAGCGAAGAACATCCAGGGGTCGATGTAGCATGAGCGCGACGAACGAGAAGGCCCCCGCCCGCGTGGTGGTGGTGGGGCTGGCCAGCTGCTTCGGCTGCCAGCTGCAGATAACGAACATCGAGCGGCACCTGCTTGACGTGCTCGGCCAGGTGGACCTGCGCTACTGGCAGCTGACGTCGTCCGACCCCATGCCGGAGGAGTTCGACGTGGCCGTGATCGAGGGCGCCGTGACCACCGAGGAGGCCGTGCGCACCGTGCGCGAGCTGCGCGAGCGGGCGGGCACGGTCATCGCCATCGGCGCCTGCGCCGTGACGGCCGGCATACCGGCCATGGCGGCGCCCGGGTTCGCCGAGCGCGCGGCGTCCGTCTACGGCGACGAGGCGCCCGAGGCCTGCGGGTCGCTGCGCCCGCCCGCGCCCGTGTCGAGCGTCATCGCCGTCGACCACGAGGTGCGCTGCTGCCCCATTGACCCGCTCGACTTCGTCGACACGCTCCAGCGCGTGCTGCGCGGATCCAACAAGGCCGTTCCCACCTCCACGCTCTGCGGGGAGTGCAAGCGCAACGAGCGCGGCTGCTTCTACGGGCGTGAGACGCTGTGCCTGGGGCTCGTGACCCGCGCCGGCTGCGGCGCCCGCTGCCCCGACCTGGGACGGCCCTGCAACGGCTGCGCGGGCCTCTCGCCTGACGCCAACGTGGCCTCGGCCCGTGCCGTCGCCGCGCGCAGCGGCGTCGACCCCGCGCGGCTCGACAAGGCGCTCGAGCTGTTCAACACCGTCGACCCGAGCCTCGCCTCGAAAGGATAGCCATGGCTGTGACCGCTATCAGCATCGACCACATCGCCCGCATCGAGGGTCACGGCAACGTGCGCCTGGTCATCGAGGACGGCCAGGTGCTCACCTGCCAGATGGAGGTGGTGGAGCCCGCCCGCCTGTTCGAGTCGATGGTGGTGGGACGCCCCTTCGAGGAGGTGCCCTACGTGGCCTCGCGTATCTGCGGCATCTGCTCGTCGTCGCACGTGGTCACCGATCTGCGTGCCATCGAGGCGGCCCTCGGCGTGTCCGTGACCGACCGCACGGCGGCCCTGCGCGAGCTTCTGGTGTACGGCTCGTTCCTCCAGAACCACGCCACCCACCTGTTCGTGTTCAGCGCGCCCGACTTCCTGGGGCACCGCAGCGTGTTCCCCCTGGCCGACGAGAACCCGGCGCTGTTCGACCGGGCGCTCGCGCTCAAGGCCCTCGGCAACGAGCTGTGCACCGCCGTGGGCGGGCGCTCGGTTCACCCCATCACCGCGGTGACGGGCGGCTTCACCCACGAGCTCACGGCCGCCGAGTACCGCTCCCTGGCCGACAAGATGGACGCCATGGCGGACTTCGCCGTGGAGGCGGTGGACCTGTTCGACGGGTTCGAGGTGCCCGCCATCGAGACGGCCGGCGACATGCTGGCCATGGTGGCCCCAGGCCGCTACCCGGTGTGCGACTCCGACACGGCCCGCTTCGTGCGCGCCGGCTACGACTTCGACTGCTCCCAGGTGGAGGCCGAGGTGGAGGAGTACCCGGTGGGGCGCTCGGCGGCCTTCCTGGCCCGCGCCCGCCGCACTGGCTCGCCCTACCTGACCGCCGCCCTCGCGCGCGTCAACGCGTCGTGGGGCGCGCTCAGCCAGCGGGCCCGCTACGCCGCCGCCAAGGCGGGGCTGCGCCCGCCCGAGCTCAACCCCTTCATGAACAACCTGGCCCAGGCCGTCGAGCTGGTGGACGTGCTCGACCGCTGCGCGGGCCTGTGCCGCCGCCTGGCCGAGCCCGACGGCTTCGAGGGCTCGAGCGAGCCCGTGGCCTTCGAGGTGCGCGCGGGCGAGGGGGTCGGGTTCACCGAGGCGCCCCGCGGCGCGCTGTTCCACCGCCTGGCCATCGACGCGGACGGCCGCGTCGCCCGCGCCAACATCCTCACGCCCACGGCGCAGAACGTGGCCAACCTCGAGGCGGACATGCGCCTCCTGGCCGAGAAGCTGGTGGGGGAGGGCCGCTCGGAGGCCGCCATCCGCCTGGAGGTGGAGAAGCTCGTCCGCGCCTACGACCCCTGCCTGTCCTGCAGCGTGCACTAGCCCCGCGCGCCCGCCCCGTCCTGGTCGGGCGCGCCCTGCCCCCGCGCTTTCCGTCGGTTATAATGAACCTCGTTCATGGGGGATGAGCGAGAAGGGGAGCCGTGCACGTTAACCAGATAAGGCATTTTCTCGACGTGGCGAGGACCCACTCGGTCACCCAGTCGGCAGCCAACCTCTACATCACGCCGCAGGGGCTGAGCCGCTCGATCGCGCAGCTGGAGCGCGAGGCGGGGCTCGTGCTCTTCACGAGGACCAACCGCGGCTCCGAGCTCACCGAGGACGGCCGGCGCTTCCTGCCGCTCGCCGAGGAGGTCCTGCGCTCCTACGAGGAGTTCGAGCGCGAGGTGGCGAAGCTCTCGGTGGCCTCGGCGCGCGGCGTCGAGGGTGGCCTCAAGCTGGTGGTTCCGCCCCTCTTCACGATCACCAACATGCTCTCGCGCATACTCGGCCGGCTCGCCGAGGAGATGCCCGACGTCAGGGTCACCGTCTCCGAGCACAACTCGTGCGACATGATCGGCTACGCGCGCAACCTGTCGGACGAGCAGCTGTCCTCGACGCTCCTCATCGCCACCGTGCCCGAGTACCGCGCCAAGGACTACCTCTCCGGCGACCGGTACCTGCTGACCAGGCTCTTCGACATCCCCATGGGGATCCGCGTGTCCGCGGACCACCCGCTGGCGACGCGCCGGAGCGTGACCCGCGCCGAGCTCGCCCGCGAGCGCATCTGCTGCTATGCCGAGCCGGTGATCGAGGAGGTCACCGACTGGCTGCTGGCAGACTACGGCGGGGCCGACTACGCCTTCAAGGGCAGCGTGAGCGATCTGGCGGAGCGCTTCCCCGACGCGGTGTCCATCTCGGGCGGCTACCCGGGAAGGCCCCCGCGAGAGGGCTGCGTCGACATCCCCATCCTCGACACCGTCACCGTGCACGCCATCGCCATCGCCGCGAACCCCACGTCGTCCCTCGTCCGGCGGATGAGGGACTGCTGCCAGGGCGTCTTCAGGTCCTAGCGCCGGCGTGCCGAGGGGCCCTTGCGGCGGCATTCCCCCGATTCGTCAATGAAATACCAGGTCGGAAGGGCATCAACGGCGAGTTGACGCCCCGGCTAAGCCGTTGCTTATTCCAGTTGGCCCCTTCTCCTCCCTACCATGGGGCTGCGCAAGAGGAGCGCAGGAGAACAAAGAGGAGGAGGGAGCATGGGAATGCTTTCCACGACGTCAACCCGGCGCACGTTCCTGAAGGGAGCCGCGCTCAGCGCGGCGGCGGCGCTGGGCGCGGGGCTCACGCTTGACGGGGCCGCCACGCTCGCCGAGGCCGACGAGGGCCCCGCCCAGGAGAAGTGGGTCAAGACGTTCTGCGGCACGTGCATCTTCACCAACTGCGGCATGGAGGTGAAGGTGGTCAACGGCGTCGCGACGGAGATCCGCGGCAACAAGGACCATCCCGCCAACCAGGGCACGATGTGCCCGCGCGGCGCGGCGCAGCTGATGAACCTGTACGACCCGTACCGCTGCAAGGTGCCCGTGAAGCGCACCAACCCGGAGAAGGGCCTCGACGTGGATCCCCAGTGGCAGGAGATCCCCCTGGAGGAGGCCAAGGAGATCATCTTCACGAAGATGGAGGAGTGCTACGCGAAGGACCCGCGCCGCCACATGTTCATGTACGGCTTCGGCGACACCCTTCACGAGGGCCCCTACCAGAAGACCTACACCGCCATCATGGGCACGCCGAACTACGCCATGTCCTGCGGGCCGCTGTGCGAGGTGCACCACGCCCCGCAGCTGTTCAACAACACCTTCATCGACCGCGTGGACGTGGGGCACTGCAACTACCTCATCACGCTCGGGCGCAACATGGGCGCGAGCGCCGCGTTCGCGTCCGGCCCGTCTCGCGCGATGGCCGACGCCTGGAAGCGCGGCATGAAGACGGTCGTCGTCGACCCGCACTGCAACGTCGAGGCATCCCACGGCGAGTGGCTGCCCATCCGCCCCGGCGGCGACATGGCCTTCTGCATGGCGATGATCAACGTGCTGCTGCACGAGCTCAACGTCTACGACGGGCCGTACCTGCGCGAGCGCACCAACCTGCCCTACCTCATCCAGGAGGATCAGGACTACTACCGCAACCCCGAGACCGGCAAGCCCATGATGTGGGACGCGGCCGAGGGCGTCGCGAAGGACTACGACGCGGAGTTCGGCGAGGTAGCGCTCGAGGGGGCCTATACCGTGAACGGCACGCCCGTCGAGACCGCCTTCGAGAAGATCAAGGCGTCGGTCAAGGACACCACGCCCGAGTGGGCGGAGGGCAAGACCGGCATCAGCGCCGAGGACATCCGCCGCGTCACCACCGAGTTCGCCGAGGCGGCCCAGATCGGCTCGACCATCGTCATCGACGGCGTCGAGATGCCCTACCGCCCCGTCTGCCTGGCCGCCGGCCGCGGCTCCGCCAACACGATGCAGGGGCAGCGCACCTACATCGTGGCCGACACGGTCAACATGCTCGTGGGCGCCCTCGGCGTGCCCGGCTCGCTCATCCACGTCGAGCACCCGAAGTTCGAGGTGGAGGACGGCGTCATCCTGCCCGAGAAGCTGACCACCTACCTGGAGAAGTACGACGCCGGGTTCACCATCCCGTTCAACGACATGACCGGCAAGCAGTTCTCCGCCCTGGCGCGCTTCCCCGTGCTCACCACGGCCATGGGCGCCATCGTCGATCCGGCGAAGTACTTCGTCGACTACGACATCGACGTGCTGTTCCCCATCGGATCCAACGGCTTCATGGCCGACACCGACCGCGACCTGTTCGTCCAGGCCTACAAGAAGGTGCCCTTCATCTTCACCACGGGCCTGCTCATGGACGAGTGCTCGCTGTTCTGCGATGTCATCCTGCCCGAGCACTCCTCGCTCGAGCGCCAGCAGATCCACCCCATCGAGGAGATCATGACGGCCGGCGTCGACTCGCTGCGCGTCGGCGGCGTCAACTACAAGGAGAGCCCCGTCGAGCACGTGTACGACACGGTGCAGTTCGAGGAGTTCGTCATGGAGCTGGCCTACCGCCTCGGCCGCGGCCCGCAGCTCAACATGACCACGTCCGGCTTCTTCGGCCTGATGGGCACGCCCTACCAGCTCGACCCGACTAAGCGCTACACCTATGCCGAGGTGCTCGACCGCTACCTCAAGGCCACGACGAAGGACGACGGGAAGGGCATCGACTGGTTCCGCGAGAACGGCTTCTGGACCTTCGAGCGCCCCGTCGAGGACTGCTACGACTACTGCATCCAGGGTGCCGGCCGCCTGCCCGTCTACGACCACCGCGACCTCATGGTGGGCCGCCACCTCAAGGCGAACTGCGAGAAGTGGGGCGTCGAGCAGCCCGGCTGGGAGGGCCGCATGGACGAGGTGTACGCCGAGTACACGCCCGTCCCCGAGTGGCACGAGAACTCCCTCACCGCCTCGACCGACGACGGCTTCGATCTGTACTGCGTCAACTGGAAGATCTCGCCGCGCATCCTCGGGCTGGGTGGCGCCGACAACAACGTGTGGCTGCGCGAGGTGGTGGAGAACCACGAGTTCGACGACCTTTGCATCCAGATCAACCCCCTCGCGGCCGAGGCGCGCGGGCTCAAGACCGGCGACAAGGTGCTGGTGGAGTCCCAGTTCGGCGGCACGGCTGAGGGAGTCGTTAAGGTGACGGGCCTCATCCGCGAGGACTGCCTGGGCTTCCCGGCCCAGGGCGGCCACGTGTCGAAGTTCCTCAACCCGGCCGCGCAGCGGGGCACCAACTACAACCAGCTGCTCTCGGCGAAGGACGGCGACTACTTCACGGTGAGCGGATCCATCTCCATCGCGTCTCGCGTTAAGATCAGGAAGGCGGAATAACCATGCACTATGGAATGGTCATAGATCTCGGGCGCTGCATCGGCTGCAACGCGTGCACCGTGGCGTGCAAGCAGAAGAACGCCACTCCGCGGGGAACGTTCTGGTGCAAGGTGACCACCACCGAGGAGGGGGAGTACCCCAAGGCCTACCGCAAGTCGGTTCCCACGCTGTGCAACCACTGTCAGAACGCGGTCTGCGTGGCGGTCTGCCCGACCCATGCCACCTACAAGCGCGAGGACGGCATCGTCATGGTGGACCAGGACAAGTGCATCGGCTGCCGCTACTGCATCGCCGCGTGCCCCTACGAGGCCCGCACCTTCGACTTCGGCGAGGACAAGACCTACTTCCCCGAGCTTGAGGGGGACAACCCCTACGAGTCGGCCCACGAGGGGGCGTTCCACGCGGGCACGGTGAGCAAGTGCATCCTGTGCTCTGATCGCATCGACTCCGGCGACGTGTCCACCGCCTGCTCGCAGGCCTGCCCGACCCACGCGCGCATCTTCGGCGACCTCGACTCGCCCGAGATGCAGGAGCTCATCAGGCGGGGCGCCTACGTCATGCGCCCCGACCAGCGCACCCAGCCCGCCGTCTACTACCTGCCCCGCTAAGGAGGAGCTATGTCTACTGAAGCTGCAAGGAAAGCGGGCGCGAGCCGCGCTCCGATGATCGTGGCCGCCGTCCTCGCCTGCGCCGGCATCGCGGCGTGGATCTTCCAGATAACCCAGGGGCTGCAGGTGACCTCGCTGACCCAGACCTATATCTGGGGCCTGTCCGTCTCGGTGTTCTACGCGATGATGGCCTGCGCCGCCGGCCTGATGGCGCTGTGCGGGTTCTCGGAGTTCAAGCCGTCGGTGATGAGCGTCGACGAGCGCAAGCTCGCCATGGCCGCCGCGGCTCCGACGATGCTCGCCGCCGGCGTGCTGATCATCATGGACCTCGGCAACCCCGGCGCCTTCATCAACCTCATCACCTCGCTCAACCTCACCTCGTTCACGGTGCTCGACTTCTGGGCGGTCCTGCTCGCGGTCATCGTCGGCGTGGTCTACCTGGCCCTGCTGGCCCGCGGGTCGCAGGGGCGCGCCATCGGCGTGGTCGCCATGGCCGCGTCTGTGCTCGTCATCGTCATCGAGGGAATCATGATGGCGAACAACACCTCGCACACCCTGTGGGCCTCGGGCATGAGCGTCGCCTCGTTCCTCGTGGCCGCGTTCACGGGCGGCACCGCCCTGCTGGCCGCCATCGCCCCGCGCCATAAGAACCTCTTCGTGGCCGGCCTCATCGCCATGGCCGCCGTCATCCTCGCGGAGACGGTGACCGGGCTGATCTCCGGCACCGACCTCTCCCGCGGCCTCATGGCCTCCATCGTGGCCGGCGCCTACGCCCCGTACTTCTGGATCAGCCTCATCGTGGGCATCGTCATTCCGCTGCTCCTCGCGGTGGGCGGGAAGAGCCTGGTCGCGGCCGCGGCATGCGCCGTCGTCGGCCTGGCCTGCGAGAAGCTCTGGTTCGTGCTGGCGGGCGAGGCGGAGGTCGGCCTGGCCTTCCACCACATCGGCCCCGAGGCCGAGTCGTTCGCCACGCTGCTCTACGTGCCGAGCGTCGTCGAGGTCCTCATGACGCTCGGGTGCCTGGGCCTGGCGCTGCTGCTGTTCCTCATCGTGCGCGCCGCGCTGCGCGAGGGCTAGCCCGGCTTCCTCCCTCCAACCGGGCGGGCCCGCATTCGACGGCGGCGGGCCCGCCGGCCCCCTCGCCCTGCGTGGGCGGGGGAGCCGGCCGGGCCCGCCTGCCGGCAAGAGAGAAAGACCTATCAGGGGGTTTACCATGGAAGTGAGAAGAAGCGACGAGGACGCGGTCAGCGTCGAGGCCGCCGCCGAGACGCTGCGGATGCTCTCCGGCGTCATGGGCTCGGTTCCGGACGGGGAGTGGACGCCCTCCCTCGTCAAGGCGGTCGAGGCGCTCGGCGACGATGCGCCGGGCTGCGCTCGCATGCGCCGCTACCTGGGGGAGCATGCCGGCGAGGATGACTTCGTGCAGGCGCTGGCCGTCGATTGGACGCTCGCGTTTCGCGGCGTCAGCCCCGCGCACGGCCCGCGGCCTCCCTACGCGGGCGCGTGGCTGGGCGATGACGGCACGGGCGTGGGCGTCATGCTCGCCGTGAACTCCTGCTACGTCGCGGAGGGCCTCGGGACGAGCGGGTCGAAGCCCAACCGCCTCGACTACCTGGGCGTCGAGCTCGAGTTCATGGCGCACCTGCTCTCCAAGGCCGCCGCCGGCGGCGAGGGGGCGCGTGAGGCCGAGGCGTCGCTCTCGTCGTTCATCGACCGCTACGTCCTCTCCTGGCTTCCGCGCTACCGCGCGCAGGTGGAGGAGCGCTGCAAGACCGAGTTCTGGAAGGGCTTCCTCGAGCTGACGGAGTCCGCGGTCCGCGAGGTGCGCGCCGCGCTTTCCGGGGACGACGGCCGCGCGTCCGACGCGTAGGAGCCTCCGGCCTGGTGGGGCGGTGTGTGCCCTGTGGAGTTTCGCGGGGCGGGGCGGGCCTGTGATAGAATTCGAATCTAACTGAACCGATTACCGATTCACGCCCGAAACCTGACCCAAGGGGAAAGCTAGTATGTCCTTTCTAGACATGTTCTCGGGGTTGACCGGCCAGATGTCCGCGGACATGGCCATCGACCTGGGGACGGCAAACACGCTGGTCGCCATCACGGGCGAGGGCATCGTCATCAACGAGCCCTCGGTCGTCGCCATAGAGAAGTCCACCCACCGCGTCCTGGCCGTCGGTCACGAGGCGAAGAACATGATCAACCACACGCCGGAGGCCTTCTCGGCGGAGCACCCGCTCAAGGACGGCGTCATCGCCGACTACGACGTGACCGAGGCCATGCTGTCGGCCTTCATCAACAAGGCGTCCGAGCGCAAGTACCCCTGGCAGCCCAAGCCCCGCATCGTCATCTGCATCCCCTGCGGCGCCACCTCGGTCGAGAAGCGCGCCGTGTTCGAGGCCGCCATCCAGGCCGGCGCCCGCCAGGCCTACCTCATCGAGGAGCCCATGGCCGCCGCCATGGGCGCCGATCTGCCCGTCACCGAGCCCACCGGCTCCATGGTCGTCGACATCGGCGGCGGCACCACCGAGGTGGCCGTCATCTCGCTCGGCGGCATCGTCACCTCCAGCTCGCTGCGCCTGGCCGGCAACCGTCTCGACGAGGCCATCGCCGTGCACCTGCGCGACCTTCTGGGCATCAAGATCGGCGAGCGCACCGCCGAGGTCATCAAGATCAAGATCGGGTCGATCCTGCCCTTCGAGGACGGCCGCGAGCGCGACATGATCATCTCGGGCCAGGACATGATCACCGAGCAGCCCAAGGAGGTCACCATCCAGTCCGAGGACGTCCGCGCGGCGCTCCAGGCCCCCATCGAGGAGATGGTCCTCCACATCAAGGAGACCTTCAAGAAGACCAACCCCGACCTGGCCTCCGATATCATCCAGAACGGCATCCTGCTCACGGGCGGCGGCGGCCTGCTCCACGGGCTCGACCGCTACCTCACCAACGAGCTGGAGATCCCCGTGTGGGTGTCGGAGACGGCGCTCACCAACGTGGTGTCCGGCTGCCTGAAGGTGCTCGAGACGCCCACCGCCCTGCGCCAGACGCTCATGCGCTCCAAGTAGGCCGCCCCACTCGATGGCCCTCAGCTTCCAAAACCAGGGATCGGCGCTCGCGAGGCGGGTGCTGCTCGTCGTCTTCCTCGTCGTGTCGCTCGCGACCATGACCGTCTACGCCCGCGAGGGGTCCGACGGCGTGCTCCATCGCGCCCAGGCCGCCGTGGCCGGCGCCGTGGCGCCCCTGCGCGCGGCCGGCGCCGCGGCCGACGCCGCCGTGGACGGCGCCGTCGACGCCGCGGCCGACGCCGGCGCCGACGAGGGCACCCTCACCGCCCTGCGCGAGCAGAACGAGCAGCTGCGCCAGGCCCTCGCCCAGGGCGAGGAGTACCGGCTCGAGGCCCAGCGCCTCCAGGAGCTGCTGAACCTGAAGGACGCCTACAAGCTGGAGGGCACCGCCGCCCGCGTCATCGGGCGCTCGACCGACGCCTGGAACCAGACCGTCACCATCGACGCCGGCTCCGACGCGGGCGTCGAGACGGGCATGACCGTCATGGGCCCCACCGGCGTGGCGGGCCAGGTCGTGGCCACCGCGCCGGGCTCGTCCACGGTGCGCCTGCTGTCCGACCCGGCCTCGGGCGCCGCGGCGCTCATCCAGTCCAGCCGCGCCGAGGGCATCGTCCGCGGCTCGCTCGACGGCCTGCTCTACCTCGAGAACATCGGCGCCGACGTGACGGTGTCGGTCGGCGACGTGGTGCTGACGAGCGGCCTGGGCGGCAGCTACGTGCGCGGCCTGCTCATCGGCACGGTCGCCCGCGTGGACGGCGCCGCCGGCGACGCCACGCGCCGCATCGTCGTGGCGCCCGGCGAGTCGATCCGCGCCCTCGAGGAGGTCTTCGTGGTGTCCAAGGCCGACTCCCCGGCGGCGGGCGACGGCGGCTCTGCGTCGACGGGCTCCTCCGGCTCGCAGGGAGGTGCCGCGTCATGACCGACGGACGCGAGCGCATCGCGCTCATAGTAGGCGCGCTCATCGCCCTGGTGCTCCAGGTCGTGCTGGCGCCGGTTGTGGCCGTGGGCCCCGCCCAGCCGAACCTCATCGCCGTGTACTGCGTGGCGGCCGCCGTCGCGCGGCCCCAGAGCTGCGGCTACGTGCTGCCCTTCGTGATGGGCATGGCCTACGACCTCATCGGCGGCGGGCCGGTGGGGGCCATGGCGTTTCTGCTCGTCTTGGTAACATTTGCCGCTTCCCGGGCCATGGGGGCCCTCAACAATGACACGCTGTTCATGCCCCTGGCCATCCTCATGGCGTCGCTCGTCGCGGTGGAGGTGCTCTACGGGGCGCTCTGCCTGGCCGGCGGCGTGGGGGGCACGCTCCCGGGCGCGCTCGCCTACCGGGCGCTTCCCTGCGCGCTCTACGACTGCGCCGCGGGGATCGTGGTCTACCCGCTCGCCGCGCGATTCCTGGTCGGGCAGCCTCTGCAGCACCCGGGGTCGCCTCAACTTCGCTAAGGAGGCTTAGGTCTTGCTCGCAGCCATCATCGCGGCCATCGCCGCGGGCCTCGTGGTCGTGGCCGTCATCGTGGCCGTCGCCATCGTGCGCAGCCGGCGCGCGTCGGCGGCCGCCCCGCGCAAGGACGTCCAGCAGCTCGACACCGTGGGCGTGGGCACCTCGCCCCTCGACGGGGCCCCGTCCGGCGCCGGCGACGTGCACGTCACCCGCGGCCAGACCGCCGTGAAGAAGCCCGCCGACGGCCTCAGGTCGCGCTTCGTGGCCCTGGGCCTTCTGGCGACGGCCGTGTTCGGGTCGCTCGGCGCCAAGCTCTGGAGCCTCCAGGTGCTCTCGTCGTCGGACTACTCGCGCGACGCCGAGAAGAACCTCTACTCCACCGTGTCCACCCCGGCGCCCCGCGGGCTCATCTGCGACGCCCAGGGCACGCCGCTGGTGAAGAACCGCTCGAGCCAGACGGTGCTGGCCGACGCCGAGGTGGCCGACGACCGCGACGTGGTGCGGCGCCTGGCAGCCGTGCTGGGCGTGCCCGCCGGCGTGGTGCGCCAGCGCATCCAGGACGCCTCGGGCGGCGCCCAGTCCCAGCGCGTGGTGGCCGACGACGTGCGCCTGCGCGACGTGGCCTTCATCTCCGAGCACTCCGACGCCTTCCCCGGCGTGGCCGTCGAGACGCGCACCGTGCGCGAGTACCCCTTCGGCGCCCTGGCCGCCCACGTGCTGGGCTACACCGGGCCCCCGTCGGAGGACGAGCTCAAGGCGAAGCTGGAGGGCCGCGAGATCAAGGCCACCGACACGGTGGGCAAGAGCGGCGTCGAGGCCTTCTACGACGGCCTCATATCCGGCGACCACGGGCAGCGCCGCGTGCTGGCCGACGCGGCCGGCCGGGCGGTGGAGGTGGTGAGCGAGACCCAGGCCACCAAGGGCTCCGACGTGCACCTGACCATCGACGCCCGCGTGCAGTACGTGGCCGACAAGACGCTGGCCGACCTCGTGGCGCCCGACGGCGTCATCGGCCGGGGCCGGGGCGTGGCCGCGGCGGCCGTGGTCATGGACGTGCGCGACGGCGCGGTGCTGGCGCTGTCGAGCTTCCCCACCTTCGACCCCGCCAACTTCACCGGCGGCATCCCCCAGGAGATCTGGGACCTCTACACGAGCGAGGACTCCCACGAGCCCCTGAGCAACCGCGTCATATCCGGCCAGTACCCGGCCGCGTCCACCTACAAGGCGTTCACGTCGCTCGCGGGCCTGGAGTACGGCTTCGCCTCGCCCACGTCGGGCTGGGTGTGCGAGGGCAAGTGGGACGGCTTCGGGTCGGGCGACGTGCAGATGTGCTGGAACCACTCGGGCCACGGCGGGCTCGACCTGCGCGGGGGCATCGTGCACTCCTGCGACGTGGTGTTCTACGAGATAGCGAAGGCGTTCTTCGACCACGGGCCGGCCGGCACCGGCCAGGTGTCCGAGACGGCGCTGCAGGACTACCTGGCCCGCTTCAACCTGGACAAGGCCACCGGCATCGACCTGGCCAACGAGGCGGCCGGCACCATCCCCACCCCGGCGTGGAAGGCCGAGCGCTGGCGCAACGTGCCCTCCGAGGCCCCCTGGCGCGGCGGCGACTACACCAACATGATCATCGGCCAGGGCTACGTGCTGGTGACCCCGCTCGAGATAGCGGCGGCCTACGGCGGTGTGGCCACGGGAAGGATCATGCGCCCGCACCTGCTCAAGGACGTGCGCAACGCCGCGGGAGACGTGGTGGTGACCTTCGAGCCCGAGGTCGTCACCGAGGTGGACGCCAACGCGTCGCACCTGGCCTACGTGCGCGACGCCCTGCGCGGCGTCATCGTCGAGAACGAGAAGGTGGCCCGGATGTTCGCCGAGGCCGGGGTGCAGGCGGCGGGCAAGTCGGGGACCGGCGAGAACAGCGGCGCGGCCGACCACGCCTGGTTCGTGGCCTACGCGCCCTACGACGACCCCAAGTACGTCGTCACCGTCATCATCGACCAGGGCGGCGGCGGTTCGGAGGTGGCGGCCCCGGTGGCGGCGAAGCTGCTCGGCGCGGCCATGGCCGCCGACGCCGGCGCCGACCTCGAGGCGCCCCAGCGGGTGGCCGGGTTCACGGGCAAGTCGGTCGAGTACCACGGCACGAGCGCCGGGCGAACGGACTAGGAGGGCCCGTGGCAGAGCTTCCCCAGATCAACTCCGTGCACGTCGCGCCCGCCGCCCCCCGGGCGAGCCGCCCCGCGCTCCTGGGCGGCGTCGGCGGGTCGCTTCTGTGGTTCCTCGCCGTGGCCGCGCTGCTCGTCGGCTACGGGCTGGTGGTGTGCTGGTCGGCCACCTCGACCAACGCCGACTTCAGCTTCACGCGCCAGCTGGCGGGCGTGGCCGGCGGCCTTGTCATCATGGCGCTTCTGTGGCGCCTCGACTACCGGCGCCTGGCCAACATGACCATCGTGTTCCTCGTCATCAACGTGGTGCTCATCCTGTCGCCCCACCTGCCCGTCATCGGCGTGGGGGCCAAGGGCGCCCAGTCGTGGATCAAGATCGGCATGCAGGTGCAGCCCGGCGAGTTCGCCAAGGTGACCGTCGTGCTGTTCGCGGCCAGCCTGGTGAGCCGCTACGGCGGCACGCTCGAGGACGCGCGCGAGTACTGCAAGGTGCTCGGCCTGCTGCTCATCCCGTTTCTGTGCATCATGACCCAGCCCGACCTGGGCACGGGGCTCGTGTACCTGTTCATCGCCGCCACCACGCTGCTCATGGGCGGCGCGCGGCCCCGCTACCTCGTCATCACGCTCCTCGCCGGCATCGCGGCCATCGCGGCGGTGTTCGTCATCGACGAGTTCCTCAAGTACGAGAAGTCGCCGGGCGTCTACGAGTACCGCCTGCTCAAGAACTACCAGCGCAGCCGCCTGCTCGTGTTCCTCAACCCCGACGCCGACACCTCCGGCGACGGCTACAACCTGGCCCAGGCCATGATCGCCATCGGGTCGGGCGGGCTGTTCGGCAAGGGGCTGCTCCACGGCACCCAGGCCACCTACGGCTACCTGCCCGAGGCGCCCACCGACTTCATCTTCTGCGTGCTCGCCGAGGAGCTGGGCTTCGTCGGCGTCGTGGCGCTCCTGGCCCTCTACATCGCGCTCATCATGGCGGCCCTGCGCATCGCGCGGGAGGCCGACGACCTGTTCGGCATGCTCATCGTGTGCGCCGTCGTGGGGATGTGGCTGTTCCAGATACTCGAGAACATCGGGATGACCTGCGGGCTCATGCCCATCACGGGCATCCCGCTGCCGTTCGTCAGCTACGGGTCGTCGTTCATGGTGGTCAACTTCGCCATGCTCGGGCTGATCGCGTCGGTCTGCACCCATCACAACGCGTTAGGAAGGAAGGGCGCCTATGCAGCTACCCATTGACATCCCGGCCGTCTTGAAGGCGGCGACCGACATCGACGGCGCGGCAGCCACCCCGCTGTCGGTGAGCGTCTACATCGACGAGACCGCCCCGGGTGATTTGGCCGGGCACGTGCGCGCGCTCCTGGCGAGCCCCGGCGCCAACACGCGGGTGACCATCGGGTATCTGGAGGGCGAGCGGCTGGTGGAGCCGACCGGCCGCGACGACATGGCCGTCATCGTGGCGGGGGAGGGCCCGCGGGTGGGCGCCCAGGCCGCCGCCGTGCGCGCCGCCGGCACGCCGGTGATGGTGGCCACGCTGAGCCCGTCGGCCGTGCGCGCCCGGGCCGAGGCCGCCGGATGCCCCATCCCCGCCGGCGACGTGGCCGCGCCCGACACGCCGGCGCCCTCCGCGTCCGGCGAGCTGCCGGTTGCCCTGGCCGACGCCGCCCGCGAGCCCATCGCGCTCGACGACGCGGCGCGCGCCTCGCTCGACGTGCGCATGGGGCACTGGGTCATCGCGGCCTGCGCCGAGAAGAAGCTCGCCTTCGCGCTGGCCTTCCCCTTCGTGCGCCGGCCCCTGGCGGTTGACGCCGTCAACGCCACGGCGCTGCAGAACGCCGGCATCGGCGCGGTGGTGTTCATCCCCGGCGCCGACATGCCGGTGATGACGCTCAACCAGGCCAAGATGCTCCTCCAGATAGCCGCCGCCTACGGCCAGCCGCTGAACGGCGAGCGCATCAAGGAGCTGGCGGCCGTGGTGGGCGGCGCCTTCCTGTTCCGCAACATCGCGCGGCAGTTCGCGGGCCTGGTGCCCGGGCTCGGCTGGGCGGTGAAGGCGGCGGTGGGCTTCGCCGGCACCGAGGCCATGGGCCGGGCGGCCATCGAGTACTTCGAGGCCGGCGGCGACATCGTGGGACTGGCGAGCGTCGTGCAGAGGGCGCGTGACGAGGCGGTGGAGGCGGCCGGCCGGGCCGCGGCCACGCCGGCCGGCGAGCGCGTCATCGACGCGGCCAAGCGCGGGGCGGCGGGCCTTGTGCGCGCCGTGCGCGGCCGGGCGAGGGGGTAGGGCCCGTGCCTCAGACGAACCTGTGGCCGCGGCTGCGGCCCCTGCTGGCGCGCGTCGAGCGCCCGGCGCGCTACCTCGACCACGAGTGGGGCGCGGGCGCGCCGGCGGGCGACGCCTTCTCCTTCTGCATGGTCTATCCCGACACCTACGAGCTGGGCCAGGCCAACCAGGCCGTGCGCATCCTCGTGAACGCGGTGAACGCCGCAGACGGCCTGGCCGCCGAGCGGGCCTTCCTGCCCGCGGCCGACATGGCCGACCTCATGCGCGAGGAGGGCCTGCCCCTGTTCTCGCTGGAGGGCTGCGCGCCCGTGGGCGAGTTCGACGTGGTGGGCATCACGCTGCCCCACGAGCTGGCGGCCACCAACGTGCTGGAGGTGCTCGACCTGGCCGGCATCCCGCTGCGCGCCGCCGACCGCGCCGAGGACGACCCCATCGTGCTGGGCGGCGGCCCGTGCGCCCTGAACCCCGAGCCCTACGCGCCGTTCTTCGACGCCATCACCATCGGCGAGGGCGAGGAGGCCACGCCCGAGACGCTCGCGCGCATCCGCGAGCTGCGCGACGCCGGGGCCCCGCGCGCCGCCATCCTGCGGGCGCTCGCCGCCATCCCCGGCACCTACGTGCCCTCGCTCTATCGCTGGCGGACCGAGGCCGAGGCGCAGGAGGCCGGCAGCTGGGCCGAGCCGATTGAGCCGGGCGTGCCGGCCGCCATCGAGCGGCGCGTGTTCGAGGGCTTCGCGAGAAGCGACGCCTGGGAGCCCACCGTGGTGCCCTACACCGAGGTGGTGCACGACCGCCTGAACGTCGAGGTGCTGCGCGGCTGTGCCCGCGGGTGCCGCTTCTGCCAGGCGGGCATGATGTACCGCCCGGTGCGCGAGCGCTCCGCCGACAACATCGTGGCCGCCGTGGAGCGCGGCCTGGCCGAGACGGGCTACGACGAGGTGAGCCTGACGTCGCTGTCCTCGACCGACCACTCGCAGATCGCCGAGATCCTCGCCCGCGTGAACGGCGCCTGCGACGGCCGCGGCATCCGCGTGTCGGTGCCCTCCCAGCGCCTGGACGCCTTCGGCGTGGAGATGGCGCGGCTGGTGGCCGGCCAGAAGAAGGGCGGCCTCACGTTCGCGCCCGAGGCCGGCACCCAGCGCCTGCGCGACGTCATCAACAAGAACGTCACCGAGGACGACCTGTTCGGCGCTATCGACGCGGCCTTCGCCGCCGGCTGGCGCCGCTGCAAGCTCTACTTCATGATCGGCCTGCCGACCGAGACCGACGACGACATCAAGGGCATCGCGAGCCTGGCCCAGCGCGCCTACGACCGCGCCAAGGCCGCCGTGCCGCCCGACCAGCGCGGGTCCGTGCGCATGGGCGTGTCGGTGGCGGTGTTCGTGCCCAAGGCCCAGACGCCGTTCCAGTGGGACGGCCAGATCAGCCCCGACGAGGTGCTGCGGCGCGTGGGGCTGCTCAAGCGCTCGGTCAAGTACAAGGCCGTGGACGTGCACTACCACGACCCGAAGACGAGCTTCGTCGAGGCGGTCATGAGCCGCGGCGGCCGCGAGGCGGCGGACTGGGTGGAGGCGGCCTGGCGCCGCGGCGCCCGCTTCGACGCCTGGACGGAGCACTTCGACGAGGACGCGTGGCGCGAGGCGGCGACCGAGGTGGGCCTTGAGCCCGAGGCCATCGCCCAGGTGACGCGCGAGCCCGGCTACGTCATGCCGTGGGCCCACGTCTCGACCGGCGTGTCGACGCGCTTCTTGGCCCTCGAGCGGCGCCGGGCGGCCGCGGGCGAGACGACGCCCGACTGCACCTTCGGCGCCTGCACCGGCTGCGGCGCCTGCCCCACGCTGGGGGTGGATAACGAGCTGGCCGCGCCGCGCGTGGCGCCGGCGGGCGCCGGGGCCACGCGCGGCGCGGACGAGGGGGCGCCCCGCGCGGGGGCGCCGGAAGGAGGCGCGTGCCATGGCTGATCCGAGCCTGTTCCGCCTGCGCGTGGTCTTTCGCAAGGCCGGGCGCCTGGCGCTCCTGTCGCATCTCGAGGTGGCGCGCGCCCTTGAGCGCGCGGTGCGCCGCGCGGGGCTTCCCTTCGCCGTGAGCCAGGGATTCTCGCCCCACATGCGCATCGCCTTCGGCGCCGCGCTGCCCGTGGGCGTGGGCGGCGAGCGGGAGTTCTACGACCTGTTCCTCACCCGCTACGTGGCGCCGGCCAAGTGCCTCGAGGCGCTGCGGGCCGGGAGCCCTGACGACCTCATGGCGCTTGAGTGCGCCTACGTGGAACACGCGGCGCCGGCTGCGTCGGTGGCCTATCCCCTCAGCACCTACCGCGTCGACCTCACGGCGCCGGTGGGGGAGTGGCCGGTGCCCGACGCGGTCACCGTCGTGCGCAAGAAGAAGGAGAAGGAGCTGGCGGTCGCCGAGTACCTGGCGGGCGAGATGCTCCTGGCCGATGACGGGCGCTCCGTCATGTTTGCGCTGGAGGCCAAGCCCACCGGGTCGCTGCGCCCCGACAAGCTGGTCGATGCCTGCCTGGCGCTCATGCCCGAGAAATCCCGCCCGCAGCGCGCGGCCCTCACGCGCATCGCGCAGTCCGACGGGACGACGACGCTCTAGCGCGGCCGGCGGCTGGCCGACGGGCCGTTGAGAATGCGGCACGGCCCGTCAAGCAGCCGGTTCGCGCTTCTAAAGAGGATTTTGGCGCGGCCGGGGCATGTGCCCCGTGGCGGGATCCGGTTCGGCTTTTCTTCCGGGGCGCCCGCGCGAGAAAACTTAGGGCGCCTCTTCTCCGGGAGCCTGGGGCTGCAAGGGGGGGAGGTCAGCGCTTCTCGCGCAAAACGGCGCGCCAAAATGGACGGAAAACCCGGTTTGACGACAGCATCCTGGCTTCTCGCCGCGCTTCGCTTCGCAAAACCCCAGGTCATGAAGTTTTCTTTAGCAAACTTTCGGAAATCGCAGTGTCCTGGTGGACGAATTCGGTCGTCAAGGCGTCGTTTCCGTCCATTTTAGAGCGCCGTTTTGCGCGAGAGGGCGTTTCGAGCGCGCCCTAGGCTGTCTTCGGGGAGGGGCAGCGGGCGTTCTGGGGATCCCTCGCAGGCGGGCGCGGGGCGGGAACGTCGGGCGGGCGCAGCGCGGCGTCGTCCTCGGGCGAAGGGATCGCCGGGCGGCGTCGGGTCGCCCTTTTCAGAGGGGGGGTGCGGCGTCCCCTCGTGCCTGCGGAGCGTGCGGGACGGCTTTTTCGGCGGATTCCCGCCCAGGCACTTCCCTTTGCGGGGCCAGTCGCTATAATCCCTCCGTGAAAACCGTGTTTTGTAAACATACGGCTACGTTTATCCTCCGTTCGGGTCGGTTTGACGTTCCGACGAGCTCGTCGCGCGCCCTTTTGAGGCCTGACGGCGAGCCTCTCACGGCGCGGCGGGCGCGTGCCTGCGCTGAGGCTCTGGGCCTTTCGTCCGACATCCCGCTCCACGTGCTCGACCTCGTGGGCGCGCGTCCTCGCTCCGCCGATCGCGTTGCGTTCCACCGCTGGGCGGCGGAGCTTCCGCTCAACCAGCTGGTTTCCCTTGGCGGGGACGCGTATGCCCTCGGCCCCGAGCTGCTTTTGCTCGAGATGGCGCGTTGGGTGGATGAGGTCGACCTGATCCTTCTGGGCCATGAGCTCTGCGGCGGCTACCGCGTCGACCGGAGCCGCGAGGAGGGAATCGCAAGCGCGGCGCCGCTCACGACCGTCCGCGCGATTTCGCGCTGCGTCGAGCGAAACGCTGGCGTCGCGGGGGTGAAGCGCCTGCGCAAGGTGCTGCCGCACATCGGGGAGGGAGCGGAGTCCCCCATGGAGACGGCCCTCGCGCTCATCGTGGGCCTTCCCATGAGCCAAGGCGGCCTGGGCGCTCCCAAGCCCCTGCTCAACTATCGTCTCGATCCGGGGCGTCGATGGCGCGCGGCAGCGGAGAAGGGCCACTACCGCTGCGACCTCTACTGGCCGGATCGCCGCGTCGCCGTCGAGTACGACGGGGAACGCGCGCATACGGGCGCCCTGCGCATCAGCGCCGACGCGCGGCGGCGGGCGGCGCTTCAGGCCATGGGCGTCACGATGGTCAGCGTCACGCGCGACCAGCTCTACCGACCGGGCGACTTCCAGCGCCTGGTGAAGACGCTGCGGCAGACGCTCGGGCTGCGCTCGCATGCTCGCTGCGCCGACTACCCGGCTCGTCAGGATCGGCTGCGCGCGCGGGTCCTCGGCGTAGACCGCGAAGCGGGCGACCTGTCCCGCCTCATCCGCTTCGGCTAGCGGACGCGTAGCGGTGCGCGAGGCGGCGTGGGGCACCAGCGTAGCGGTGCGCGAGGCGGCGCGGGCGCCGGCACGGCCGACATGCGGAAGTCAGGCGCGGCGCAGATCGCCTGGGGGGCAGACGCGCGGACGATTCACGACGCCTTCTGTCGCGGGCGGCCCCTGCCATCGGCCCCGGCCTGGCCTGCCGGTTGGGCGCAGGCGATCGTTGCAGTTAAGGGGCAGAGGCGCCTACGCGGCAGGCCTCTGCGGGTCACGCAGGCGATTCGGGTTGTGCGGGCATGTGCCCTCGCCGCCGGTCGTCGGAGGCGTCTGCGTCGCCGCCCGTGCGAAAAGCCACGCTAAAATGGCCAGAATCGACGGTTTGACGACGGAGGGGAACCAGCTTCCGAGGATCTCAGGCGCATAGTCCCAGGTCACGAAGTTTACCAAAAATTACTTTCGCGCTCCCAGGTGCTCTATCGGACGTATTCTGTCGTCGAAGCGGATCTTTTGGCCATTTTAGCGCGGCATTTCGCACGGGAAGAGGGAAGGGGGAGTGGGACGGGCAATCGGAGGAGGCCTGCGTTATGCCAGGCGCGCGCCCATGCGCTGTGTTGGGCTTTCCCGCGAATGCGCGCCCTGCGCAACGCGGCACCTCCTGTGGGCGCGCGTTCGCGCAGGGCGATATGCGCCCTATGCGAACGCGCGGATCTCGGCCATCCGCCAGACGAGTGCTCGTCTGGAAAGCGGCCTGGAGTTCGCCTTGCGGCGATCAACGCGGAGGGGGAGCTCCCCGACGGGCTGGCGGATTACCCGTCGGGGAGCTCCCCCCTCCGCAACGCCGGCGGGTAATCCGCCAGCCCGTCGGAGCACGCGGGCCTGACGACGCCGCGCACCCCGTGAGCACCTTGTGAGCGCCCCGCAGGCAGCGCTCTAGTGCTCGGTCAGCAGCTCCATGACGCGCAGTCCGTAGGCGCTGAGCCCTGCGTAGAAGGTGCGCGCCTCGTCGTCGTCGACGACGACGGGCAGCGCGTGGCTCACGGCCTCGAAGAACGCGGGGAGCCAGCGAAGCGCGTGCTCTCCGACGAAGCGCTCTGAGCGCTCGCGCCAGAGCGCGGCGCCCTCCTCGTCCTCCGCCGTGAGCGCTGCCGCCTCGCTGCCGATCGCGTACGACAGGAACGACAGCTCGCTCCATATGCTGTCGCAGGGCTCGACGCGGGAATTCTCGGGCAGCACGCCCGCGTCGCGCATCGAGCCCTCCACGGCCAAAGTGATGGGGGCCCGGAACAGCGCGGGCTCACCGTCCTTGCCGTCCACGACATGGCGGAAGGCCGACTCGTAGGGCCACACGGCCACGCCGTCGCCTTGACGCATGAACAGGAGGGAGTGCGCCCGCCGCAGCTTGCCGAGCAGCGCGTCGGCGTCGCATCCGACAAGCTCGTTCCATGCCGCGCATGCATCCGCGGCCTCATCGGGCGCGATGCCGCAGTCCTCGAGGCAGCCCCGCGCGTCAGCGGCAAGCGTGCCCTCGGCCAGGCCCCGTGCCAGCTCCTCGGTGGGGAAGGGCGCAGCGGCAGCCAGCAGCTCGCACGCGTCGGCCTTCCCGACGACCGTGCGCAGTTCGTTCTCGTCGACCATGGTCACTCCTCAGAATCAGGCCGACCCGCGTCGAGGAGGGGATCGACGCGGGTCGGCGGTTGGTGCCGTAGCGCTAGGAGCGCTCAGGCGGCAGCAGGTAGTACACGTTGGGCGCCGTGCCGGCTCCCTCGCGCAGCTTGTGGTACTTGCGTCCCTCGATGGCCTTGGACACCTCGGAGTTGGGGTCGTCCAGGTCGCCCCAGTAGCGGGCGCGGCCGGGGCACAGGTCCATGCACGCCGGCACCTCGCCGCGGTCGATGAGGTTCTTGCAGAACGTGCACTTCTCCACGATGCCCGCCATGTGCTTGGGGGCGTCGTACTCGCCCACCACGACATCAAGGTAGTACTCCGGATCGCCCTCGCTCAGAGTGCGGACGCCCTCGTAGGGGCAGGCCATGATGCAGGCGCCGCAGCCGATGCACAGCTCGGGGTCAACCCAGACGATGCCGTCATCGCGCTTCTGCGTAGCGCCGGTGGGGCACACGCGCAGGCAGCTGGGGTTCTCGCAGTGCTGGCACTGGATCGGCATGAACTCGAGGATGCAGTTGGGGAAGGTGCCGCCAGCGTTGTCGTTGGCGAGGGCGCCCTTCACCACCGCGGTGCCGAAGGAGCCGTCCCAGTCGTGGTCGGTCTTGGTGTACACCACGTTGTAGGAGATGTCCTTGGGCAGGTTGTTGGAGATCTTGCAGGCCGTAGTGCAGGCTTGGCAGCCGATGCAGCGGTACAGGTCGATGGCCATTCCGTATCGGGTCATGTTTCCCTCCTCCTTAGAGCTTCTCGATGGCCACGGCGCAGTCGAAGTAGGACTGGTTGCGGCATGCCTGGTTGTAGTCATTGAAAGTGGTGGTGGCGAGGTCGCCGTCGATGTGCTCGCGGGTGAGGAAGCTGCGCGGGCAGTGGAGCGCCTTGCGCTGCTCGCCGGGGTTGATGGTGGCCAGCAGGGTCACCGAGCCGCGGTCATTGTACAGGCGAATGGTGTCGCCTTCCTTGATTCCCAGCTCAGCGGCGTCCTCGGGGTTGATGCGGCAGACCGGCTGCTTCTCGAACTCCTTCATATAGTCCACGTCGTACCACTGGGTGTGGGTACGGGTGCGCATGTGCTCGCAGCAGACGCTGAAGGGGTACTTCTCGCGGATGGGGTTGTCCAGGTCGGCCTCGCGCGCCGGCTCCCAGAACAGGGTGAACTTCTCCTTCTCGATGTCGAGCTCCTGGCCCATCATGTAGTCGGGCTTGGGATCCTCGCGGTAGAACGAGGCGCGCTTGCTCGGCGTGTAGAACTCGCCGTTCGGATGGGCGACCGGCCCGCTGACCTCGCAGCGCAGGTAGTTCTTCTCACGGATCTTGTCGATGGTGACCCCGTGCGCCTTGCCCCAGGGAGTGGAGAGCAGGACGTTGAGGTACTCGTCGTCGGTGAACTGGAAGAAGTCGCCATAGCCCATGGCGTCGGCGATGAGGCGGTAGATATCAGCGTCGGGCTTGCTCTCGTAAAGCGGCTCGACGGCCTTCTCATTCCACAGCAGGTAGGGGTTGCCGTAGTAGCGGACGCGGAGGTCAGAGGTCTCGAACCAGTGGCAGGCAGGTAGCAGGATGTCGGCGTAGAGCGAGGTGTCGTTCATCGTCATCTCCTGGATGACGATGAACTCGATCGCCTTGAGCGCCTTGATGGTCTCGTTCTGCTCGGTCTGGTTGGAGACGATGTTGGTGCACACGGCGTAGAACGACTTGATGGGAAAGTCCTTGCCCATCTTCTTGCCCGTCTGGACGATGTTACAGAAGTCGGTCCAGTTGAGGGTGGCGCCAACGCCCCGCGGCTTCTCGCCCGAGGCGCTCGGCATCGAGATGGTCGCCTGGGTGTTGCCTTCGCCGAAGTTGCCCTCGCCGGTGTACATGCCTCTGCCGGGGAAGCACATCTGGCCGGTGATCAGGAGCAGCGAGTTGATGCACTTGGAGGTGTACATGCCGTTGTTGTAGTGATTGAGGCCGTACTTCATGTCCGTCATCACGTTGCCCTCCTGCGTGTAGAGGTGGGCAAGGTACTTGATGTCCTCGATGCTCGTGCCGGTCACCTCGGAGGCGCGCTCCAGGGTCCAGGGCTCGGCTGCCTCGCGGATCATATCCATCTCGGTGCGCACGTGGAAGCCGTTGATGTCGGGCACGTCGCCGAGGGCGGGCTTGGTCGCCTCAGTGTAGGGCATGGCGGTCTGCGTGTCCTCGTCCCACACGACCCACGGGTCGACGGTGGTCTCCTTGCCCTGTGCATCGGTGGTGGTCGTGGGCGCCACCCCCAGGTCGCTCATGCGCAGGAACTTGCCGTCGTCCTTGATGAGGAAGGGGGCCTCGGTGAATTCGCGGAGGAACTCGGTGGCCTCCCAGCCCTGCTCGAGAACCTCGTGGATGATGCCGAGCGCGAGCGCGCCGTCGGTGGCGGGGTGCACGGGGATGAACTTGTCAGCCTTGCCGGCCATGGTGCGGTAGGCGATGTCGATGACGATGAGGTCGGCTCCCCGGTCGCGGGCCTCGAGGAAGAAGTGGGTGCGCTGCTTCTCGGACACGGCGGTGTCGCCTGCCCAGATGATGAAGTGGTCGCCGTTCACCGTGTCGGCGGCGCGATGGCCGTGGGCACCCGGGCCGAACATGTAGGTGTGGGACATCGGCGTGGCGATGTCGCGGTCGGGCAGGACGCGGCTCGTGCCCATGACGTTGAGCAGGCGCGCCATGATCGAGCCCTCGGGAGCCGGGCCGCCCAGGGTGCCGGTGTTGCCGCTGCCGAGGAAGAACGCGATGGACGTGGGGCCGTACTCCTCGATGTAGCCCTTCCACTTGTCCGTGATCTCCTTGATGGCCTCGTCCCAGCTGATGCGCTCGAACTTGCCCTCACCGCGCTCGCCGATGCGGCGCATGGGGTACTGCAGGCGCTCGGAGCTGTAGACGCGGGCCGGCAGCGAGAGGCCCTTGGGGCAGATGCGGTTGAACTCGGGGCCGTCGTCGAACTTGCCCGCGGTGGTGCGGACCACCTGGCCGTCACGCACGTGCACGTTGACGTAGCAGCCGTTGGCGCACTGGGAGCGGCAGGCGCCGGCGAAGATCTTGGTCTCGGGCACGGGGCCGCCGGTCTCGGCCAGGTTCGAGCCCTGGGCGCTGCATCCGGCCAGGGCGCCAGCGGCTCCGAGGGCCGCGGCCCCCTTGATGAAGCTCCTGCGAGAGAAGCTGTGCATGCTCTCCTGCTTTTCCATGAAAGCTCTCCTTTCCTCGATCTCCCCTGAGCGGGAGATCGTCGTTCCTTCGTTTGCGGGCGGCTCGCTAGATGATGCTGGCGGCGTAGAAGCCGTAGCGGCTCAGGCACACGCCCACGAGCACGCAGGCGATGAGCGCGCCGGCCTGCCAGCTGGCGGGGGCCTTCTGAGCGGCGACGGAGACGGCGATGCCGCCCAGCCCGGCCACGACCAGGCCGGCGTAGATCAGCATGGCGTCGTTGCCGACGGAGCCGAAGTGCAGACCGGTGAGCAGCATGACCACGGCCAGCACGGCCAGCACGACGATGTTAGCCAGCGTGAAGGGGCGCTTGGCGAGGACGTCCTTCGAGAGGATGGCCCACAGCGCCAGGCCCATGGCGATGTCGCCGACCACGAACAGGGGGATGGTCGTCCAGTTGGCCCAGGCGGCGGTGCCCACGTTGGCCAGGTAGGCGAAGCCCATGATGAAGGTCATGACCAAGCTGACCGCGGCCGTGACCCAGACGAGCGCCTTGGGCGCCTCGCCCTTGCGCCAGCACACGATGAGCAGCACCAGCAGCAGCACGCCCAGCACGATGCCGCAGTAGGCCTCCTGGGCGATGCCGGCAGTGGGGTTGCGCAGGGCCAGCAGGAACAGCGCCGGCCTCTTCAGGTGGAAGAGCACGCCGAGCATGCCGATGCCCAGCAGCACGAGCGCCGTGAGCGGTGCGAGCCAGGGGCGCGCCGGCTTCTCCGCCGGCGGGAAGGCCGCCATGGCCATGACGAGGCCGGCGGAAAGGCCGCCGAGCGTCGTGAAGATGAAGAGCGGGAATTCAGAAATCATGTGACATCATCCTTAAAGATTCGGGATTGACGGACGGACGGCCCTTAGGCTGCGCGTGGCTCAGGCTCGTCGCTCATCGGGTCTTCCGCCTTGGCAGCGTCCTTCACGCGCCGGTCGGACAGCGCGCGGGCGCCGCGCAGGGCGACGTAGACGACGAGCACCGCCGCGTAGGCGATGGCCCCCTCGAGCGCGGCAGTGCCGCCGCCGAGGGCCGAGGGCATGAGCATGAGCAGCGCATGGGCGCAGGCCAGGACGAAGAACGGATACGCGAGGCGCTGCACGCGCTTCCACTGCGCCAGGCTCATGGCCCGCTTGACGCGCTGGAACGAGGTGATCCCCAGGGCGATGAGCAGCACCGTCAGCACGAGGGCGACGATGAGGCCGGTGACGACGGTCGGGCTGGCCAGGGCGCCGGAGATCGCTCGCGGGACGTAGGAGGCGGCGTAGCCGACGATGTGCCCGACGCACAGGACGCACGCGACGATGGAGACCTCGGCACGCACGGGACGCAGCCAGCGGCTCAGTCGACCGTCACGCGGCAGGACGCCGATGAACATGACGATGACGAAGAGGGCCATGGCCACGTAGCAGCGCTTGATGAGGACGAGCAGCGCGAGGTCGACCGCCTTGGGCAGTCCGAGCGGCGCGGAGGCGAGCTGGACGGCGACGGCGACAACGGCGAGCGCGTAGAAGGCGACGGGCCAGCGTCGGAGCGGCTCGCGCAGGGCGAGGCATGCTGCGAACGCTACGACAAGCGTCAGGACGAACGACATGGATCGCGACCTCCTTCCTCGAAGACGACAGGCTTTTCTTGGGTCATGAGGCCCTCCTCTCTCTTCGGATCCCCTGGTGAAGAGAGTACGAGCCGGCGCGAATAATAGCCATACACGGGTGATAAGGCTTCGCTAACTATTTGATTAACGTTTCATTAACAAATTGGCAACGACAAGATGTCGCAGGTGAGAGCGGTGTTTCGGCTCCGCGCGCAGGCGTCTGGCGCAGGGGAGGAGCCTGCGCGCGGAGCGGGGACTTGGCGTGGGGGGTGCGCGAAGCGGGGCCTACAGGGAATCGGTCATCTTGTAGCCGACGCGCGGGACGGTGAGCAGGTAGCGCGGCTCGCTCGGGTTCTCCTCGATCTTCTCGCGGATCTTGCGCACGAAGACCGTGATGGAGTTGGACTTGGCGTCCACCTCGCCGTCGCCCCAGATGTACTCCTGGATCTGCCCGCGGGTGAACACCTTGCCGGGGTGGGTGGCCAGGAAGGCCACGATCTCGAACTCCTTGGCCGTGAGGTTGGCCGGGCGCCCCTTGACCAGCACCTGGTAGGCGTCGAAGCGGATCTCCAGGTCGCCGATGACGGCGGTGCCCTCGCGGGTGGTGCAGCTGGAGAACTCGATGGCGTCGCGCCGCCGCCGCAGGTGCGCCTCGATGCGCAGCATGAGCTCGGCGATGTCGAAGGGCTTTGTCACGTAGTCGTCCCCGCCGGCGCGGAACCCGATGGACTTGTCCACGATGTCGCTCTTGGCCGACAGGAAGATGATGGGCATCTCGCGCTCGCGCTCGCGGATGCGGCCGCACAGCTCGAAGCCGTTCATCCCCGGCAGCATGATGTCGAGCAGCAGCAGGTCGGGCCGCTCCCGCTCGAGCAGGGCCAGGCCCTCCTCGGCGTCACGGGCGCCGCAGTAGGCGTAGCCCCCCCTGCTCGAGGGCCTTGCGGATGACGCCGTGGATGCTCTCCTCGTCATCGATGAGCATGACCTTGAACACCTTACCCCACCTCCCCGTCGGGGCGTCCCCCGACGCCCTCGTCATCGTCCCCGTCGAGCGCGACCGCCAGGCACGCCGGGATGCGCATGGTGAACGCGCTGCCGGTGCCCGGGTGGCTCGACACCCCCACCTCGAAGCCCTGGAGCGTGGCGTACTCGCGCACGAGCGCCAGCCCCAGGCCGCTGCCCTTGAAGCGGCGCGTGGAGGTGCTGTCCACCTGGACGAAGCGGTCGAAGATGCGCTCCTGGTCCTCGGGCGCGATGCCGATGCCCGTGTCCTCCACCCGCACGAGCACGTCCCCCGTGCCCTCCTCGACCGACGCGCTCACGCGCACGCTGCCGCCGTCGGGCGTGAACTTGATGGCGTTGGTGACCAGGTTCTCCAGCGCGCGGTGGGTCTTGTCGTAGTCGCCGTAGACCAGCGACACGTCGGCGGCCACCTCGGCGCTGAAGACCAGGTGCCCGCTCTCGGCCAGGGGCCACGCGGCCTCCTGGGCCGAGGCCACCAGATCGCCCAGGTCCATCGGCTCGCAGGCCAGCGACTCGCGGCCGGCGTCGAGCCGCGCGATGTCGAGCAGGTTGTTCACCATGTCCAAGAGCACGAGGCTGCTCCGGCGCACCTCGTCCCAGGAATGCCACGCCTCGGATCCCTCCTCGCAGGCGTCGAGGGAGAAGTGGGTGGTGGCCAGGATGGAGGTGAGCGGCGTGCGTAGCTCGTGGCTCACCATGGACAGCATGTCGGTCTTGAACTGCGACTCCTCGGCCAGCCGCTGGCCGAGCGCCTCCAGGTGGTCGCGCTGCCGCTCAAGCGCCAGGTTCACCTGCCGCAGGTCGCGCGTGCGGTCGGTCACCTTCGCCTCGAGGTCGGAGTAGAGGGCCGACAGCTCGCGTGCCATGACGTTGAACTGGTTGATGAGCTGGGCCATCTCCCGCGCGCGGGACGAGGCGGCCACCTGGCGCGGGTAGCCGCCGGCCTCCACGTCCGAGGCCGCCTTGATGAGCCCCACCGGCCGCAGCACGAAGCGGGCCGTCACCACGTAGACCACCGCGCCGATGGCCAGGATGAGGCAGGCGAAGAACACCACGTCGCGCAGGACGTTGTTGAGCAGCATGGAGCTGGCGCGCTCCGCCGGGATGCTGATGGAGATGGCGCCGCCCACCGAGTCGAGCGTCCAGCCCTCCTTGTCATGCCCGGTGATGTCGATCTCGCCCACGGGCTCGCCGTGGCACTCCAGGCAGCTCTCGTCCACCTCGAGGGCCCGCACGTAGCGGAACTGCGGGGCGTCCTCCTCCACGACCGTGCCGTAGTACTCGGTCACCGAGCGGTCCTCGTTGAAGGTGACGAGCGCCTCCGTCTCGAACTCGTCGGGGCGGTCGTGGACGCGGCGCGGGTTGAGGTTGGTGTAGCGGATGGAGTAGTCGTTGTTGGCGGAGAAGATGGCGCCGATGCTCTTGCCCACGATGGCGCAGTGGAGCCCCTTGAACTCGTAGGTGCCGTCGGAGGTGTAGTTGATGGTGTCCTGGGAGGTGTCCATGAACTTCCACACGGCGTCCATCTCCCGCGCGAAGGTGCGGGCCTCCTCGACCATGGACGTCTCGGTGTCGCGCCGCTGCGTCTCCACGTCGAAGACGACGAAGATGAGCATGGCTGCCAGCGACACGGCGGTGAGCGCGAGGAAGTAGATGGCGCGCAGGCCGAGCTTGCCCCTCATCGCCGCGTCACCTCCCCCTCGCCGGATAGCCCCACGTTGCCTTTGACTCAGGTCGAATGGCAAGTCTAGCGCATGCGCGCGAGCGCGGGGCCGCGCGCCCCTAAGGTTTCGCTAACTTTTGCATTAACAGAATATAAAGGAGCCCGCCACTCATCGATGCCCGCCGCGCCGCCGCGGAGGAGTGCCGCCTGGCGCGCGAGGGCGGCGCGCCGGCGCGCTATCCGAAGCGGATGAGGCGCGAGACGTCGCCCATGGCCGGGTCGAAGCCGAGGGCCCGCGCGCGGAGCCGCCGCTGGCGCTCGGGGTAGTCCGCGCAGCGGACGCGCGAGCGCAGGCCGAGCACCCGGCGCAGCGTCTTCTCCAGGCGCCGGAAGTCGGCGGGGCGGTACAGCTGGTCGCGCGTGACCGTCACCGTCGTCACGCCCATGGCCTGGATGGCCGCCCGGCGCCGCGCGTCGGCGCTTATGCGCTCGGCGCCCGTGTGGGCGCGCTCCCCGTCGTACTCGACGGCCACGCGCCGCTCGGGCCAGTAGAGGTCGCAGCGGTAGTGCCCCTTCTCCGCCGCGCCCCGCCAGCGCCGGCCGGGATCGAGGCGGTGGTTGTGCTCGGGCCGCGGCGCGCCGAGGCCGCCCCACCTCGGAGGAAGCCCCACGATGAGCGCGGTCGCGGTCTCCATGGGCGACTCCGAACCCTCCCCTACGTGGGGCAGCACCCGGCGCAGCCGCTTGGCCCCCGCGACGCCGGCGTTGCGCTCGGCGCATCGGCGCAGCTCCCGCACGCTCGTGAGGGGAGGTCGGCTCGCGAAGCCCTGGTCGCAGGTCCGGTCGATGCGATAGCCCCCGCAGAGCTCGTGGCACAGGAGGAGCAGGTCGAGGTCGTCGACGCAGCGCGCCATGTCGAGCAGGAGCAGCTCGGGCCCGAGCGAGAACGCGTCGCCGCCCAGGGGGACGAGCTGGCCCATCGGCAGCGGGGCCGCCCACCGGTGGAACGCGGCCGCGGTCGTCGAGCGTGGCCGCCGGCCGTCGAGGTCGAGCACGTGGAGCGGCCTCGGGGCCGGAAGGCTCAGGTCGTCGGCGAGCGCGCTCACCCGCCGCGCCGAGAGGGGCTCGTCGTCGGGGCGCAGGAGGGCGCGCGGCGAGGCGCCCCGGCTCCCGAAGCGGCCCGAGCGGAGGAGAAACGTAGCCGTGTGTTTACAAAATACGGTTTTCACGGGGGGATTATAGCGATAACCGCCGTGAGGGGAAGACCCTCCGGTGGAATTTCGCCTGGGATCGCGCCAAGGGGCGAGGGGCGTCGCCGTAGCTCGCCTGCGCGCACGGGGGGGTGCCGCGGCGCCTATGCGCTCGCGTTGCCCCCCCCCGTGCAGAATCCGGCGACAAAATGGCCCGAAACGACGGTTTGACGACGTTTTCCCGCCCTCTCGGACGCCCCGGCAGGCGAATGGGAGGGAATGGGAAGCGCCGACCTGCGGTTTTGCGTGGGGCGCGCGGCGCGGACCGCCCGGAAGCGTCGTCAAACCGTGAGTTTCGGCCATTTTGCGCCCGAGTCCTGCACGAGCGCCGTCCGCGCGGGCGCGAAAAAGGGGCCGCCCCGGGTGGGACGGCCCCTGGCGCTTCGGGGCGCCTAGGCGCTGAAGTGGGAGCGGTGGGGGCTCAGGGGACGCGCGTCGCCGTGGAGGCAGTGGACGAGGAAGGTGATGCCGGCGAAGCCGAGCGCCACGCCCAAGCCGGTGTAGAAGAAGGCGATGAACCACGGGGGCACCAGCCCGAAGGTGCGCAGCGAGATGCCGCCGCCCATCATGACGGCCATGATGAGGTAGCCCTTGGCGTCGAAGAAGCGGTGGACGCCCTGGGGCTCGTCGTAGGCGCGGATGCGCGCGACGTGCTTGGCCACGAGGGGCTGGAACACCCGGGAGTGGAACAGCGCGAATACGGCGAGCGCGCCGGCGACGAGCAGGGCGGTGAGCCACCAGGGCGCCGTCGCGCCCTCCTGCATGAGCGCCTGCACCCCGAGCGTCGCGATGCTCGTCCCGGCGGCCATCCACACCGCCGCCGCTATTCCCAGAAGCCCCTTGGGCCCTACCTTCGGCATGTCCTGCTCCTCGCCACGCGCCTGTCAGTTCCCCCGTACCCTAGCACTTCGCGTGAGGGGAGGGAAGCGACGGCCCGGAAACGCCGCGTGGGGCGCCCCCTCCACGCGGTCACCGTGCCTCGGTGCGTCCCCCTTCCGCCTGGTCGGGGGCGATGTTAGCGCGCGTTGCTTGAGGCGGCGGGCGGTTGGCGCTAGGGTGGGGCCGTGAGACGAGCCGGAGACGGAAGGCGGGTGGGGCTCATGCTGGGCGAGAACATCAGGAGGACGCGGTTCGACGGCTTCATGGGCAAGCCCGGCAGCGCGCTCATGCTGGTGAACGTCCTCGAGATGGCCGTCGAGGCCCAGGGCGGCCGGGTCACGGTCGTCTCGGCCTGCGATTACGAGTATCAGCGAGGGTGACGCGCGTCGCGGCCGCGGGGCTGCCGGCGAGCTGACGGGGGAGGGTGCCCAGCGCGTCCTCCCCCTTTCGCGCGGAAAAGAAAAACGCCGCCCGACGTGGGCGGCGAGTGGGTTCGATGGCGGGATGTACGAGACTTGAACTCGCGACCTCCGACGTGACAGGCCGGCGCTCTAACCAACTGAGCTAACACCCCGTGCTTTCGCAGCTCGTATAGTATACGCACCACCCCAAGACGATGCAAGAACTATTTTGGGAAATTTTTCGCCGCGCCTAAAGGCGCGGCGCGGGAAGGGGTGGGGAGCGCCAGGCGCCGCGTGGGGAGGGCGGAACGCGCCGAGGGCGCGGCGCAGGGGAGCGGGAGGTGGCGCCTGCGGCATGCGGTGGCGCGTCCGCCCTGCGACCTCCGACGTGACAGGCCGGGAGCCGCGGGCGCGTCAGAGCGCCCCGTGGTCGGCGAGGATGCGGGCGGCGTCGTCGAGGAATGCCGTGAGGGCGTCGCGCTCGGCGCCGTCGGCGGGCACGCGGTGGAGCCAGCCGATGTCGAGGGCGAGCCCCGCGTCGGCGAAGGGGAGCGTCCGGGCGCCCGCGGGCAGGCGCTTGCGCGACACGGCGCTGATGACGGCCACGCCGCCGGACTCGCGCACGGCGAACAGCTCGGTGCTGCGCTGAGGCGCCCAGGTGACGGGGCCCGCCACGCCCAGGCGCTCGGCGAGCAGGGCCTCCACGGTGGTGGCGAACCCCATCTCATCGCGCGGCAGGACGAGGGCGCGCCCGCGCAGGGCCTCCCCGCCCACGGCGCCCAGCTCGCACAGCGGGTCGCCCTCCTCCACCAGCGCCAGCAGCGGCACGCGGCCCACCGGCCGGAAGGCGAGCCCCTCGCAGGGGTAGGCCACCCCCAGGAGCAGGCACGCGTCGTAGGTGCCGGCCGCCAGGCCCGCCACCAGCTCGTCGGCGTCGCCGAAGCGCACCGACGCCCGGCAGCCGGGCTGGGACGCGGCGATGGCGCGCGTGGCCTGGTACAGCTCGTTTCCCAGGGAGTGCAGCAGGAACCCCAGCCGCACCTGGCGGTCGTAGCCGTCCCGCATCAGGTCGAGCGCCGCCATGGCGCGGTCGTAGTCGTCGACCACCCGCTCGAACAGCTCGAGCGCCACCGCCCCGGCCGCGGTGGGCGTGACGGCATGGGTGGTGCGGTCGAGCAGCGTGAGCCCCACCTCGCGCTCAAGCGCCGCCAGGTGCTTGCTGAGCGCCGGCTGGGACAGGTAGAGCCGCCGCGCGGCCGCGGTGACGTTGCCCTCGCGGGCGCAGGTGGTGAACTCGCGCAGGTGCTCTATCTTCACGGGGCCTCCCTCCGGCGCCCGCCCAGGCGCGCTCGGCCAATCGGTCATTCCATTCTAGCATCACCGAGGGCAAAGGGTAATTTCCCTGGGCGGGGGCGCTCTTCTACCATGAGGTCGTGGGACGGCGCGCAAGGGGCGCGCCCCCGAGCCTGCCTCGGCGGGCCCGGGCATTCTACGAGGGAATGGGCCGTCACGCGGCCCGCGAGAAGGGGAGGGCTATCATGGCGAGACGGAGGCTCGAGAAGATCCTGGAGCCGTGCTACATCGGCAAGCTCAAGGTGAAGAACCGCATGATCCACATGGGGTCGCACGGGTCCATCCCGAAGGACGACCAGGGCGACGCGCCCATCTCCCCGCGCTGGCTCGCGTTCTACGAGTCGCTCGCGGCCGGCGGCTTCGGGCTCGTGTCGCTCGGCGGCGGCATCGTGAAGCTCGACGAGACGGGCGAGCGCGGCTTCACCACCATCCAGTCCAACTTCTCCTTCGAGGGGCTCCAGGCGCTCGCCGCGGTCATCCACAAGCACGACGCCCACGCCTTCTGGCAGCTGCTCTGCGGCTACCCGACGCGCCAGCTCGACCAGGCGCACGTGACCTCCTACGCCTCCTCGACGCTCACCCAGGACGACCTCGACGGGCTCATCCCGTACTACAACCCCACCACCGCGCTCACGCGCGAGCAGATCGACGTCATCACCACGGCCTTCGCCGACGCCGCCGAGCTGCTCCAGCGCGCCGGGTTCGACGGCGTGGAGATCAACGCGGGGCACAACCACGGCCTCAACACGTTCCTGTCGCCGGCGTGGAACCGCCGCACCGACGAGTACGGCGGCTCGGCCGAGAACCGCGCCCGCATCGTCTGCGAGATCAACCGCAAGATCAAGGAGCGCTGCGGCGCGGACTTCCCCATCATCGACAACCTGTCGGGCGCCGAGTACAACGTGGAGGGCGGCCGCACGGTGGCCGACACCGTGGAGCTGGCCCGGCTCTTCGAGGCGAGCGGCGCCGACGCCATCCACTGCCGCTACGAGATGTACCACGAGGGCATCCCCGAGCTCGGCATCCCGCGCACGGCCCACGAGCTGCCTGACGTGGACCTCTACCCCGGCTACGTGGACGAGGATCTGTCGGAGTGGGGCATCGACAACTCCTTCGGGAAGGGGATGATGGCCTGGTCGGGCGCGGCGGCCGCGGTGAAGGCGGCGGTGTCCATCCCCGTGAGCGTATCGGGCCGCACCGACGCGTTCAACGGCGACAAGCTCATCGCCGAGGGCAAGATCGACTTCATCAGCATCTGCCGGCGGGCGCACGCCGACGCGGACTACTGCCGCAAGGTGGCCGAGGGCGCCTGGGACGACATCCGACCCTGCGTGGGGTGCAACACCTGCTACGACATGTCGGCCCACAACGTGAACACGTGGTGCATGGTGAACGGCGGCGTCATGGAGGGCGCCGACTACGCCCAGGTGCCGCCGGCCGACGCGTCCAAGCGCGTGGTGGTGATCGGGTCGGGCGCCGCCGGGCTCGAGGCCGCGCGCGTGGCCGCCCTGCGCGGGCATGACGTCACCATCGTCGAGCGCGAGGGGCAGCTCGGCGGGACGCTGCCGCTCGCGGGCATGATCTGCGACTTCCACGAGGACTTCCTCGGGTTCTCGCGCTGGCAGGTGCGCCAGGTGGAGAAGCTGGGCGTGCGCGTGATGACCAAGACCGTCGCCGACCGGGCGCTCGTGGAGTCGCTGGCCCCCGACGCCGTCATCGTGGCCGTGGGCGGCGCCGAGCCGGCCGTGGACATCCCCGGCATCGACCGCAAGATCGTGGTGACCGGCGAGGAGCTGCACCGCCAGCTGCGGGCGGCGCTCAAGGTGTTCAACGTCGAGCGGCTCGGCAGGCTCTCGAAGCTCTACCTGCCGGTGGGCAGGCGGGTGGTCATCCTGGGCGGCAGCATGCACGGGCTGCGCACGGCGCACTTCCTCATGCGCCGCGGCCGCGAGGTGGTCATCGTGGAGGAGGGGCCCGAGCTCGGCACCGGCATGCTCGACTGCGGGCCCAAGCCCAACATGCTGCGCTGGTTCGTCGCCAACGACGTGGAGATGCTCACGAACGCGCGGGTGCGCGAGATCACCGATGCGGGCGTCGTGGTGGCCGACGCGGACGGGGGCGAGCGCCTCATCCGCGCCGACAGCGTGGTGACGGCGCTGCCGCTCGAGCCCAACCTGGCGCTCTACGACGAGCTCGCCGGCGTGGCGCCCGAGGTCTACGCCGTGGGCGACTGCAACCCGCTCATCGTGGACGCGCCCTACCCGCCGTCGAAGATCGAGCCGGTGGAGAGCGAGCTCATCTGGCCGCGCTTCACCGCGGCCGCCGTCCGCGAGGCCTACCGCGTGGCCCGCGGCATCTAGGCGGGCGCGGCTCCGCGCTCCGGCTCCGCGCGGCGCGGAGCCGGAGCGTGCCGTTTCGATGGCGGGCGGGGCGCGGGCGTTGCCGCGGGCGGCGACTTGGGGTACTTTAGACGCTAAACTATTTAGCGTCGCAACCCGAGACGGACGGAGCGCCACCCCATGGAGAGGACCATCGAGACGATGAAGGTCGAGTTCCTCGACCTCATGCGCAAGCTGCACCGGGCCGGGCCCCCGTGGATGCCCACCTGCGAGGGGCTCACCGCCAACCAGGCCCGGGCCCTCCACCTCGTCTACGTGCTGGAGGGGGAGGCTGCCGACGACGCGCGGCCGGGGGTGCTCGCCGCGCATCTGGCCGTGTCGCCCTCGGCGTTCTCGCAGGTCGTCAAGGCCCTCGAGGAACGCGGGCTCGTCACGCGCGAGCGCGGGGAGGGCGACTTCCGCGCGGTGTCGCTGCGGCTCACCCCTGCCGGCGCCGCGCTGGCCCGCTCGCTCGACGACGCCTTCGCCGCGCGCATGCGCGAGCTCGTGGACTACGTGGGCCCCGAGCTCTTCTCCCAGATGATGGACGGCGTGGCCAAGGTGGTCGAGTTCCGCCTGGCCGAGGCGGCGTCCGCGCCCGGCGCGCCCGACGCGGCCCGCCCCTGCGGCGCGCCCGCCGCCGGCCCCGCGCCCGAGGCCGGCCCCGCCCCCGAGGAGGGCGCCCCGTGCATCTGATCGGCTACTTCCGCCGCCACAAGGCGGCCGTGGCGATCGTCTTCGCCCTCCTCGTCGTCCAGGCGGCCGCCGACCTGGCGCTGCCCGGCCTCACCTCCCAGATCGTCGACGTGGGCATCCAGCAGTCCGGCGTGGAGTCGGTCGCCGTCGACGAGATGACCGACCGCACCTTCGAGCTGGCCTGCGCGCTGGCCCCGGCCGATGACGAGGCGCTCCTGCGCGCCTCCTACGACCGTGCCGACGGGGGCACCTGGGCCCTCAACGCCGAGGGGCGCGCCCACCGCGCCGAGCTGGAGCGCGTGCTGGCCCTGCCGCTCATCGCCGCCCACGCGCCCGACGAGGCGCCCGTGGGCTCCCTCGACCAGATGATGGCCGCCTACCGCGCCGGCGAGCTGGACAAGCAGCGCGTGTTCGCCCTGGCCGACGCCGCCCGCTCCCAGCTGGGCGACGGGGAGGGCCTCACCGGCCAGCAGGCGCTCGCCGCCGCGCGGGCCGAGTACGAGGACGCCGGGTACGACCTGGCCGCCCTGCAGATGTCGTTTCTGCTGCGCACCGGCGCGGCCATGCTCGGCCTGGCGGCGCTCGGGATGGCCGTGTCCATCTGCGTGGGGCTCGTGGCCGCGCGCACCGGCGCCCGCATCGGCTACGAGCTGCGCTCGGCGCTGTTCTCGCGCGTGGTGTCGTTCACCGAGGGCGACATCGGCCGGTTCTCGGCCGCCTCGCTCATCACCCGCGGCACCAACGACATCCAGCTCATCCAGAACGTGTCGGTGATGCTCCTGCGCATGGTGCTCTCCGCGCCCATCCTGGCGGTGGGCGGCATCGTCATGGTGATGGCCACCAACGCGTCGATGGGCTGGATCATCGTCGTGGCCATCGCGTGCGTGTTCGCCGTCATCGCCGTGGTGTTCAAGGTGGCCATGCCCAAGTTCCGCGTGATGCAGCAGCTCATCGACCGGGTGAACCTGGTGGCGCGCGAGATGCTCACCGGCATGCCGGTCATCCGCGCCTTCGACCGCCAGCCCTACGAGGAGGCTCGCTTCGACGAGGCGTCGACGCGCCTCATGCGCACCCAGCTGTTCACCAACCGCGTCATGACCTTCATGATGCCGGCCATGATGCTCATCATGAACGCCACCTCGGTGGCCATCGTGTGGGTGGGCGGCGCCTACGTCGACGCCGGCGTCATCCAGACCGGCGACCTCATCGCCTTCATCACCTACGCCATGGTCGTCATCATGAGCTTCCTCATGCTGGGCATGGTGTCGATCATGCTGCCGCGCGCCGACGTGGCCGCCGAGCGCGTGAACGAGGTGCTCGCCGCCGAGCCGGCCGTGCGCGACCCCGAGCCCGCGGTTGGACAGGCGGCCGCGGCGCGCCTGGCGGCCGCCGCCGAGGCCCGCATCGCCTCCGGCGGCCCGCGCGGGGCCGAGATCGCCTTCCACGACGTGTCCTTCGCCTACGACGACTCCGACGAGCGCGTGCTCGACTCCGTGAGCTTCACGGCGCGCCCCGGCCAGACCCTCGCCATCATCGGCTCGACGGGATCGGGCAAGTCCACCATCGTCAAGCTCATCGAGCGGTTCTACGACGTGACGGGCGGCTCGGTGACCATCGACGGCGTGGACGTGCGCGAGCTGCCCCAGGCCGTGCTGCGGGCCCAGCTGGGCTACGTGCCCCAGAAGGCGTTCCTGTTCAGCGGCACCATCGAGTCCAACGTCGCCTACGCCGACGAGGCCATGGGGGAGGCCCGGGTGGAGCAGGCGCTCGCCTGCGCCCAGGCCCTCGGCTTCGTCAACGAGCGCGAGGACGGCGTGGACGCCGAGGTGGCCCAGGGCGGCTCCAACGTCTCGGGCGGCCAGCGCCAGCGCCTGGCCATCGCCCGGGCGCTGGCGGCCGACGCGCGGGCCTACCTGCTCGACGACTCGTTCTCGGCCCTCGACTACCAGACCGACGCCGCCCTGCGCCAGGCCATGGCCGCCACGCTGGGCGACGTCACCCAGGTCATCGTCGCCCAGCGGGTGTCCACCATCCGCCACGCCGACGCCATCGTCGTTCTCGACGAGGGGCGCGTGGCGGGGCTCGGCACCCACGACGAGCTCATGGAGCGCTGCGGGGAGTACCGCGAGATCGCCCTCTCGCAGCTCTCCGCCGAGGAGCTGGCGGGAGGTGATGCGGCATGAGCCTGAGACGCGCCGATCCCGCCAAGCTGGCCGAGCGCGAGCGCGCCGCCGCTGCCATCGGCCCCGCCGCCGGCGCCGCGCGGGCGCCCCACGGGCCCGGGCGCGGCCGCGGGCCGGGCCACGGCCACGGCCCGGGCGGGCGCATGATGCCCGGCGAGAAGCCCCGCGACTTCAGGGGCACCATGCGAAAGATGCTCTCGTTCATGGGGCGCTTCAAGGCGCACCTGGCGGTCATCCTCGTGTTCGCCGTCGGGTCCACGGTGTTCAGCATCGTGGGGCCCAAGGTGCTCTCCGAGGCCACGACGGCGCTGTTCGAGGGCATCGTGGCCAAGGTGGCCGGCACCGGCGGCATCGACTACGGGCTGGTTGGGCGCATCCTTCTGGCCACGCTCGGCCTGTACCTGCTGTCGGCGGCCTGCTCGCTCATCCAGGGCTGGGTGATGAGCTACGTGTCCCAGCAGACCTGCTACGAGCTGCGTCGCGCCATCGCCGCCAAGATCGACCGCATGCCCTTCGGCTACTTCGACCGCACCTCCACCGGCGATGTGCTCTCGCGCATCACCAACGACGTGGACACCCTGGGCCAGAGCCTCAACCAGGGCGTCACCCAGGCCATCACCTCGGCCGTCACCGTGGTGGGCGTGCTGGTGATGATGCTGTCCATCAACTGGGTGATGACCCTCATCGCGCTGGTGATGGTGCCGGTGTCGGTGGTGCTGGTGATGCTGGTGGTCAAGCGCTCGCAGCGCTACTTCTACGCCCAGCAGGCGGCCCTCGGCGCCATCAACGGCCAGGTGGAGGAGACGTTCTCGGGCCACGCGGTGGTGCGCGCCTTCGGGCGCGAGGACGCCACGGTGCGCGACTTCGACGCCGTCAACCGGCGCCTCTACGAGTCGGGCTGGAAGTCTCAGTTCCTGTCGGGGATGATGATGCCCATCATGAGCTTCGTGGGCAACCTGGGCTATGTGGCCGTGGCCGTCTCCGGCGCCTTCTTCGCCGCCGCGGGGATCATCACCGTCGGCGACATCCAGGCGTTCATCCAGTACGTGAAGAACTTCACGCAGCCCATCACCCAGCTCGCCCAGGTGTCCAACGTGCTCCAGCAGATGGCCGCGGCCGCCGAGCGCATCTTCGCGTTCCTCGCCGAGCCGGAGGAGCCCGCCGAGCAGTCCACCCTCGCGCCCGAGGCCGACGGGTCGGTGGCCTTCGACCACGTGCGGTTCGGCTACGACCCGGATGCGCCCGTCATCCGCGACTTCACCGCCCGGGTGGCGCCCGGCCAGACCGTCGCCATCGTCGGCCCCACCGGCGCCGGCAAGACGACGCTCGTGAAGCTCCTCATGCGCTTCTACGACGTGCAGGGCGGCGCCATCCGCCTGGGCGCCCATGACGTGCGCGACTACCCGCGCGACGTGGTGCGCTCGCTGTTCGGCATGGTTCTCCAGGACACGTGGCTGTTCAGCGGCACCATCCGCGAGAACATCCGCTACGGCCGGCTCGACGCCACCGACGAGGAGGTGGAGGCGGCCGCGCGCGGGGCGTGCGTCCACCACTTCATCGCGACTCTGCCCGGCGGCTACGACTTCGTCATCAACGAGGACGCCTCCAACGTGAGCCAGGGCCAGCGCCAGCTCATCACCATCGCCCGGGCGCTCCTGGCCGACCACCGCATGCTCATCCTGGACGAGGCGACGAGCTCGGTGGACACGCGCACCGAGGAGCGCATCCAGCGGGCCATGGACAACCTCATGGCCGGCCGCACCTCCTTCGTCATCGCGCACAGGCTCTCCACCATCCGCGCCGCCGACCTCATCCTGGTGATGGACCATGGCGATATCGTGGAGCAGGGCACCCACGAGGAGCTGCTGGAGCTTGGAGGTTTCTACGCGGAGCTGTATAATTCCCAGTTCGTAGACTGCATCGACGAACTCGAGGACTAGGCGGCCCGACCATGCCCCAGCTTGACGAGAACGCGCCCGGCCTCGCGCCGGGCGCCTTTGCGGACGCCCCGGGGGCGGCCGTGCCGCTGCGCGCCGGCCGCGAGGACACCGACACGGTGGCCGCCGCCCTCGCCTTCACCCCCGGCGAGGCGGGGGAGGACGCCGCGCGCCACGACGGCCCGCCCTCGCGCGCGGCCGACCTGCCCGTCGTGCCCGACGCCGCCGGGCGCGTGCAGGTGGCCGCCTTCGACTTCGACGGCACCACCATCCAGGGCAACTCGCCGGTCATGCTCGTGCGCTACCTCGCCCTGCGCGGGATGCTGCGCAAGTCGGTCATCCTCCGCATCCTCCTGTGGGCCGCGGCCTACAAGGTGCGCCTGCCCCAGAACGAGAGCTGGGTGCGCGGGCTGGTGTTCTCCGCCTTCCGGGGCGAGCCCAAGGCGCGGGTGGACGCCTTCCTCGCGCGGTTCTACCACGAGGTGATCGAGGGCCGCTTCAGGCCCGAGGCCGTGCGCGCCCTGCGCGAGCACGCCGAGGCGGGCCACGTCGTGGTGTGGATATCGGCCAGCTTCGAGCCCATCATCCTGGAGGCCATGCGCGACCACTACGTCCACTACCAGGCGTCCACGCGGATGCGGGTGGACGCGGCGGGCGACTACACCGACGAGGTGGAGGGCCTGCCCGTCGAGGGCGCCGAGAAGCTGGTGGCCCTGCGGCGGCTCTGCGACGCCGAGTTCGGCGAGGGCGGCTGGGAGCTGGGCTGGGCCTACGGCGACCACCACTCCGACCGGCCGCTGCTCGAGGCCGCCCGCACCCCCTACGCGGTGACGCCCGACCGCCCGCTCGCCCGCACCGCCCGGCGTGAGGGCTGGCAGGTCCTCGACTGGGACGTCGACTGACGCGTCCCTGGCCACCTGTCGCATCCGTCGCGCGACGCCCTTCCTTTACGGATTTGGTGTTTCGCGCCCTTGCGCGGGGCGCGGGCGGGCGCGTCCGATACAATGCAACGTGGAAAAGAGCGCGCGGGCCCGAGGGAACGAGGCGGCGCGTACGTGCCGGCTGCCCGAGGGCGGCGCGGATGGAGCTATCAGGAGGTGGCATCGTGGAGAAGAACCCGGATGCTGACGTGCCGAGCCGCGACGACGGCTGCCGCGGGGGCGCGGCCGACTACCTGCGCCGGGCGGTGGACGCCTGCGCCGCGGGCGACGCCGTGCTGGGCATGCACCTGTACCTGGCGGCCTTCGAGGAGGCGGCCCGCGCGGCGGGCGTGCCCTGCGAGGACGCCCTCGACGGGATCAAGCGGGCCTGGGCGCTCGCCTGCAAGCACAAGGAGCGCTCGCTGGCCGAGTACATCTTCGAGAAGATGGAGCCCTACCTCACCCCGGACGAGACGGCCGCCTGCGCCGAGCAGCTCCAGGGGCTGGCGCTCGACCGGCTCGAGGAGTTCGGGCTGTCGCGCGAGGACCTGGAGGACATGACCGAGATGATCGCCCAGGACGTCCTGGGCATGGACGCGCGCATCGTGAAGGTGGAGCACGTCATCGACCACCCGCTGCCGGGCCGCCCGGCGCGCCGCGCCCCCGAGGGCGGGGCCGACGCCCCCGCCGCGGACGAGGCCGCCGAGGCGCCCGGCGAGGGCGCGGGCGGGGACGCCGCGGCCCCGGAGGGGGAGGGCGCGCTCGAGATGCTCGCTCGGGCGGCGGGCCAGGCGGGCATCTCCGTCGCCCCGGCCGCCGAGCCGCTGACCTACGCGAGCCTGGCCGGCTACGACGACGCCATCCGCCTCATGCGCGAGCTGGGCGTGGGGCTCCAGGACGACCCGGACTTCCAGGAGCTGGTGGAGCTGCTCAACCGCCGCCATGGCGTCGAGGGCATGCCGCCGGCCGACGCGCTGCTGTTCCGCTCGCCGGCCCGCGAGGACGCCAACCGCTTCATGGCCGCCACCTTGGGAGAGCTCAAGCTGCCGAGCATCCGCATGCGCATGGAGGAGAACCTCCAGGGCATGCCGGTGCTGTGCGTCATGGCCCAGGCCGAGGACGCGCCGCGCCTGAGCTCGCTGCGCAACGCCTTCGAGGGCGGCGGCGTGCTCGTGCTCGAGGACGTCGATCTGTGGGGTGCGCCTTTGGCCGACTTCTCGGAGGAGGCCGACAGCCTGCTCATGATGCAGCTGTCGCGCGGCGCCCGCGAGGCGCTCGCCCTCATCCGCTCGGCGGTGGAGAACCCCGACGTGCGCATCCTGGCCTCGGCGTCGTCGACCATGGACATCGACGAGTACTTCCAGGAGCTTCTGGAGGGGGCCGTCGTCGTCGACATCGACTACCCCACGCCCGAGGAGCGCGTCGCCATCTGGATGGACATCGCCCGCGACCACCCGTCGCTGCGCGGCGTCAACCGCGCCGACCTCGTGCGCCTGTCGGCCAACATGCCGCGCTTCGACATCTACATGGCCGCCCGCGAGGCGGTGGAGGAGGCCTACAAGGCCGGCCTCATGATGCGCCGCTACCACCCGGTCACCCGCGACAACCTCTTCGACAAGCTGGCGGCCTACCAGCCGCTCGACTCGGCCGAGTACCACGAGCTCGAGGAGGCCGTCGTGAGCGACTTCCGCCGTGACATGGCCGAGCTCGACTCCTTCGTCGAGTCGCTGTCCGAGGAGCGCTAGGGTGGCCCAGCGCCGGAAGATCGCAGGGGATGAAGCGGCCGCCCGGGAGGGCGGCCGCCTCATCGACGGGTGGCCCGAGGGCGCCCCGCCGCCCGAGGAGTTCGCCGCCCGGGTGCGGGAGGAGGGCCGCGCGCGCTACCGCGACCTGCCGTGGCGCAACGTCGACGACCCCTACGCCGTGCTCGTGTCCGAGATCATGCTCCAGCAGACCCAGGTGGCCCGCGTGGAGCGCTTCTGGACGCGCTTTTTGGCGGCGTTTCCCACCCTCGACGCGCTCGCGGCCGGGGCCACCTCCGACGTGCTGGAGCTGTGGCAGGGGCTTGGCTACAACCGCCGGGCGCTCGCCCTCAAGCGCTGCGCCGACGCGTGCGCGGCCGAGCGCGGCGGGCGCCTGCCCGCCACGGCCGCCGAGCTCGAGGAGCTGCCGGGCATCGGTCCCGCCACGGCCGCCGGCGTGATGGCCTTCGCCTATCAGCGCCCCGCCGTCTACCTGGAGACCAACGTGCGCTCGGTGTTCATCCACGAGCTGTTCCCAGGCCGCGAGGGCGTGCCCGACCGCGAGCTGAGGCCGCTCGTGGAGGCCACCTGCGACGCGGCCGACCCACGGGGTTGGTACTACGCGCTGCTCGACTACGGCGCGCACCTGAAGGCGACGGTGCCCAACCCCTCGCGGCGCAGCGCCCACCACGCGCGCCAGTCGGCCTTCGAGGGCTCGCGGCGCCAGAAGCGCGCCTGGGTGGTGCGCCGGGTGCTGGCCGCCGACGGCGGCGTGGGCGAGGGCGAGCTCATCGCCGAGCTGGACGCCGCCGAGCGCGCCGCCGGGCGCGACGGGGTGAACCCGGGCCTCGGCGCCTCCATCGTGGCCGACCTGGTGGCCGAGGGCTTCTTCGCCCGCGACGCGGAGGGGAGGCTTAGGTCCTGATGGGCTTCGCGGAGCTTCTGGTGGTGGCGGTGGGCCTGTCGATGGACGCCTTCGCCGTGTCGGTGTGCAAGGGCCTGTGCATGCGGCGCGTCAACTGGCGCCACGCCCTGGTCATCGCCCTGTTCTTCGGCGCCTTCCAGGCGCTCATGCCCCTCATCGGGTGGCTCCTGGGCACCCAGTTCGCCGCCCTCATCACGCCGGTGGACCACTGGGTGGCCTTCGTCCTGCTCGCCCTCATCGGCGGGAAGATGATCTGGGACGCCGTCCGCGGCGACGACGAGGACCCGGCGGCGTCGTGCCCGGCCGAGGGCGCGCCGCTCGACCTGCGCGAGCTCACGCTCCTGGCGGTGGCCACCTCCATCGACGCCCTGGCCGTGGGCGTCACGCTCGCCTTCCTCGGCGTGAGCATCGGGTGGGCCATGGCCGTCATCGGCGTGACGACCTTCGCGCTGTCCTTCGTCGGCGTGGCTGTGGGCAACCGCTTCGGCGCCCGCTTCGAGGGGCCCGCCGCCCTCGCCGGCGGCGTCGTCCTCATCCTGATCGGCCTGAAGATCCTCCTCGAGCACCTCGGCGTCCTGGGCTAGGGCCCCGCGCCCCGGCGCGCGTCGCGGGCGCCGCCCGCCCGGCGCTTCCGCCCTCCGCTCCTGCCCGCCCGGCGCGCCCTAGAACACCGGGTAGCTGCCGAGCAGCTTCACCTCGCGCAGCTTCATGCGCAGGCAGTTGAGCGCCGTCTGGGCCTCCAGGCTGTCGGCGGCCCCCGCGAACTCGATGAAGAACATGTAGTCGCCCAGCTGCTGCTTGGTGGGGCGCGACTGGATCATGGTCAGGTTAATGCCGGCGAAGGCGAACTCCGACAGGATCATGTGCAGGGTGCCGGCGCGGTCTTCGCGCATGAACAGCGCGAGCGACGTCTTCATGCGGTCCCCCGCCAGGGCTGCCGCGCCGGGGCGCCCGATGAGGGCGAACACCGTCTGGTTGCCGAAGTGATCCTCGATGTCGCGGACGGCCACCTTCGCCCCGTGCACCTCGGCGGCGAACGCGTTGGCGATGCCGGCCACGGTCGGGTCGGCGGCGGCCATGCGCGCGCTCTCGGCGGTGGAGGTGGCGGTGAGCGTGGCGCGCCCGGGCATCCGCTCGTTCAGGAAGCGGCGGCACTGGGCGAGCCCCTGGGGGTGCGACGCGACGGTGCGCACGTCGGCGAGCTCGGCGTCGGGGTGGACGACCAGGCAGTGGTGGATGTCGACCACCTTCTCGGCCAGGATGGCGGCGCTCGAGCGGAACGCGAAGTTGTCGAGGGTGGCCGTGACCGGGCCCTCCAGCGAGTTCTCCTTGCCCACCACGCCGAAGGCGCACCGCCCGCGGTCGACGCAGTCGAACACCTCGTCGAAGGACACGCACTCCACGAGCTCCGGCTCGGCGAGCCCCAGCTCGCGCGCGAAGGCGAGCACGGCCTCGTGGGTGTAGGTGCCGACGGGCCCGAGGAAAGCGATGGACTGGTCGTTGGCCATGGGGTGCTCCTCACATATCACATATATAGGGTGACGCGGGCGCCCGTCGCGGGCGCCGGGTGCCTATGATAGCGCCTTGGCAACGAGATTCATGTTACGCCCGGATTAAGTCGTAACATTTTGGGCCCATTGGCCCCGCCGCCGACACGTTTTCTCAATTTCACAGCCACAAAATCATCACGGTCGGGCAGAATGGGCGACGCATGTCAGAAGACGAGGACACCTGAGGAGGTGTACACATGGAAAATCAGGCCACGATCACAGAATTCGACAGCATTCTGGCCTCCCGCGGGGTGACCCGCCGCGACTTCATGAAGCTCGCCGGCGCCGTCGCCGTGGCGGCCGGGCTCTCCGAGCTCGCCGCGCCGCGCGTCGCCCAGGCGCTCGAGGAGTCTGTCATCGGCGCGACGAAGGGTGACCTCTATCCGGTCATCTGGATCGAGGGCGCCTCCTGCACCGGCTGCACGGAGTCTTTCGCCCAGATCGAGACCCCCGACGTCGCCACGGTCGTGCTGGACCTCATCTCCCTGAACTACTCGGAGACGCTGTCCGCCGCGGCTGGCCATTCGGTGGAGGAGGCCAAGGCCCAGACCATCGAGGCAGGGAACTACATTCTTGTGTATGAGGGTGCGGTTCTTGAGGGCTGGGGCGGCAACGCCCTGCGCGTCGCCGGCGAGGTCGGCACCGCGGCCCTGGTCGACGCCGCCAAGAGCGCCAACGCGGTCGTCGCGCTGGGCTCCTGCGCGGTCAACGGCGGCTGGTGCGCGGCGCATCCCAACCCGTCCAACGCCATGGGCGTCCAGGAGTACCTGAAGAAGGCCGGCGTCGAGGCGACGGTCGTCAACGTCCCGGGCTGCCCGGCCAACCCCGAGTGGCTCATGTCCGTGCTGGTCGACGTCGTGGTCATGAAGGACCCCAGCCTCCTGCTGGCGCGCCTCAACGACATGGCGATGCCCAATGACATCTTCGGGCAGACCATCCACGACAACTGCGAGCGCCGCGGCCACTTCGAGAACGGCGAGTTCGTCTACGAGTTCGGCTCCGAGGAGGAGGCCAAGGGCTACTGCCTGTACCCGCTGGGCTGCCGCGGGCCGCAGACGAAGTCCAACTGCGGCGTCATCCTGTGGAACAACCGCCGCAGCTGGTGCGTCCAGGCCGGCGCGCCGTGCATCGGCTGCTGCGAGGCCAACCCGAACAACCCGGGCCAGAACTGGGTCGAGGTGAACACCCCGTTCTACAAGCGCCACCGCGACCTGCGCATCGGCGACTGGACCTTCCAGCCCGGCACCATCGCGCTCGCGCTGACCGGCCTGGTGGCCGCCGCGCTCGTGGTGCACGGGTTCGGCATGAAGGTGTCCGGCCGCATGGACGGCGGCGCCGACTTCGAGAAGATCCGCAAGTGGGACGAGAAGCATCCCGACAAGTCCATCGGCAAGTACGACCTGACCCGCGAGGAGAAGGCCGAGCTGGCCGAGAAGAACTGCGGCCACGCGGTTCCCGAGGACGATAGCGAGAAGGGAGGCCAGGCCTAATGACCCGCTCTGTCATTGACCCGATTACCCGCATCGAGGGCCACCTGCGCGTCGAGATGGAAGTCCAGAACGGCAAGGTCGCCGACGCCTGGGTGTCCGGCGGCTGCTTCCGCGGCATGGAGCTCGTCGTCCAGGGCCGCACGCCCGAGGACGCCGCCCAGATCGTCGAGCGCATCTGCGGCGTGTGCCCCGTGTCCCACGCCCACGCCTCGTCCATCGCCGGCGAGAAGGCCTACGGCATCACCATCTCCAACAACGCGCGCATCATCCGCAACCTGCTCGAGGGCGCGCAGTTCCTGCATTCCAACATCCTGTGGATGTACAACCTGGCGGCGCTGGACTACGTGAACCCGCTGAACGCGCTCACCGCCAACGTGGCCGACGCCATCGACCTGGCGCAGGCCGCGGGCACGTCCATGCACTCCGACCTGGGCGCCCTGCACAAGAAGCTGGCGGCCTTCGCCAAGAACGGCCAGCTGTCCATCTTCTCGGGCAACTGGTTCGAGGCCGACGAGGGCACCGCGTACAAGATGACCCCCGAGGCCGACCTCATCTGCACGGCCCACTACCTGGAGGCCCTGAAGATGCAGGCCCGCGCCTCCGAGGTGTCGGCGCTGCTCGGCGGCAAGATGCCGCACGTCATGACCAGCGTCCCCGGCGGCACCATGTGGGTGCCCACCGAGCAGAAGCTCGATGACCTCAAGGCCATGGTCGACGAGATCTACAACTGGGTCGCCGAGACCATGCTGCCCGACACGATGGTGCTCGCCACCTACTACCCGAACGTGCTCGAGTTCGGCAAGGGCTGCGGCCGCTACATCGCCTGGGGCGTCTTCGAGGGCCCGGGCTGGCCGTACGGCGACAACTACATCGACCAGATGAAGAACCGCTACCTGCCCATGGCCGTCCTAGACGAGCAGTTCAAGGTGTCCGACGTCGAGGAGTCCCTCATCGACGAGTACATGGGCCGCTCCTGGTACAAGGGCACCGAGACCTACCAGTCGCCCTACTTCGTCACCGAGCCTGACTTCACCGAGTACGACGTGAACGACCGCTACACCTGGGTGAAGTGCCCGACCTACGACGGCAAGCCGATGGAGGCCGGCTCCATGGCCCGCATCTTCGCCGCCTACCAGCGCAAGGTGCCCTTCATCGTCGAGAACGTGGACAAGCTGCTGGTGGCCCTGGGCGCCAAGCCCGGCGACCTGACCGCCTTCCAGTCCACCCTCGGCCGCACGGCCATCCGCCAGATCGAGACCCTCTACGTGGCGGGCCTCATGCGCGAGTGGGTGACCGAGCTCATGGAGGCGCTCGCCTCCGGCGACTCCGAGTACTTCCGCGAGCCCAAGACCATCACCGGCGAGGGCACCGGCTTCTGGGAGGCCCCGCGCGGCGCGCTCTACCACTCCGAGAAGGTCAAGGACGGCAAGATCGAGGGCTACCAGATCATCATCCCGTCCACCTGGAACCTGGCCCCCATCAACGGCGCCGGCGACCACGGCCCGCTCGAGCAGGCGCTCATCGGCGTGCCGGTGGAGGACATCGAGATGCCGATCAACGCCCTGCGCACGGTTCACTCCTTCGACCCCTGCACCGCCTGCGCGGTCCACGTGAGCGAGCCGGCCACCGGCAAGCACTTCGAGACCGTGACGAGCCCCTGGGGGGTGAAGTAAGATGGCGCATCTCGCACACTACCGTGAGGCCCACCCGATGATCTTCGTGGTGACCCACTGGATCAACCTCATCGCGATGATCCTGCTGATCATCACGGGCTTCTGCATCCACTTCCCCTTCTGGCCCCTGTTCATGGGCATCGCCCGCGGCGTGCACGTGTTCTTCGGCTTCGTGCTGTTCCTGAACTGCGTGTTCCGCGTGATCGCGGCCTTCTTCGTGAAGACCTCGCCCACCGGCGGCACGCGCGAGCAGGTGCCGGACTACCAGACGTGGCTGCCCCAGAAGGACAACCGCCATCAGGCCATCGAGTGGATCAAGTACTACCTGTTCCTGCGCAAGACCCACCCGCTGGGAGCGAAGCTGGGCGTGCCGCAGAAGATCAGCTACCTCCTGATCCCGATCTTGATCGTGGCGATGTTCTGGACCGGCCTGTGCCTGTGGGCCCCGACCATGACGGCCGCCCCCATGGCCGCCACCACCAACCTGGTGGGCGGGCTCATGTCCATGCGCATCATCCACTACTTCGGCATGTACGTGTTCATCATCTTCATGTTCATCCACATCTACCTGGCCAACGTGGAGGGCTTCGCCCCCACCAAGCTCATGTTCATCCACAAGGAGCATGGCGGCCTGGTCTATGCCCCGGAGGTGCATGACATCGTCGGCGAGGACCTGGAGACCCACTAGCCCCTTAGGGGGGGCGGCCCCCGCGGCCGCGTCCGCTCGACGTGTTTTGAGCATGTTCGCTGGGAACGGCGCCCTACGGGGCGCCGTTCTTGCCTTATGCTGGCCCGAGACGACAACCGATACGCACGAGGAGCTTCCCATGACCCCGACCGCATCACCGGCCGCCGAGCTGACCGACGAGCAGATAGCCCAGGAGGAGGCGTTCATGCGCGGGCTGCCCCGCGTGAACTGGGGGGCGCTCCTGCTGCCCCCGGTGTGGGGCGCCGGCCACGGCATGATGCCGACCATCCTGTTCTACCCGGCGTGGCTTCTGGCTGACAACTGCTTCTACGCCGCCTGGGCCGAGCCGACGCCGCTTTCCGTGGCGGTGGCGGCCGTCGTGCTGGCGATACTCGTGGCGGTGACGGTGGGCTTCGCGCTCGTGTCCCAGCCGCTCGCCGCGCACCGGGCCGAGGCCATGGGCGTCGACCGCGCCACCTACCTGCGGCGCGAGCGGCGCTGGGCCGTGGGCTGCGCCATCGGCGGTGCGGCGATGATCGCGCTGGCCACCTACTACAACCTGGCCATCCGCCCGACGGTGGGGATGTGAGCGCGCCGGGCACGGGGCGGCGGGCGGCGGTGTTCTTCGTGGGCAACCGCCTCATGCTCGACGAGGGCGTCGGGCCGGCCGCCTACGACGCCATCGTCGAGGGCTACGAGGTGCCCGATGAGGTGCTGCTCTTCGACGTGGGATGCATGTCGATGGACATGCTGCCCTACGTGGAGTCCTGCGACGTCATCCTGACCGTGGACGCCGTGGACGGCACCGGCGATGCGCCCGGCACCGTCTACCGCTTCCCGCCCGACGCCATGGCGCGCCACTGCGGCGCCATGGCGTCCCTCCACGACCTGCGGCTGGTGGACCTCTTCGACGCCGCGTCGCTGCTCGGCTACGAGGCCGAGGGCTACTGCCTGGGCATGCAGGTGGACAACATGGAGCCCGAGGAGTACGTGGTGGGCCTCACGCCGGCCGTCTACGACGCCCTGCCGCTGCTGGTGGAGACGGTCGTCGCCGAGCTCGACCGCCGCGGCTTCCCCCTGCGCAAGAGGGCCTAGCGGGCCCGCGCGGCGCCATCCCGCCCGCTCCCTCCATCCTCCCGCCGCCGGCTCCTGTCGGCCCCGCGAGGGTTTCCCCTGGGAAACAGTTGCCTTCCCGCACGGTAAGGCCTGCCCCGCGCGGGCGGTGCCTCGGGCGCCTCGGAGCTATCCTGCCTGGTGATCGTGAAGCTCTAGCCCAAGGAGGACGCGCCATGCAGATCCATACCCTCAGCGCCTACGAGACCACCGCCCAGGAGTTCTTCGGGAAGCTCGCCGAGTGGGACGCCGACTTGGTGCTCGACGTGCGCCTCAAGAACACCAACCAGCTGGCCGGGTTCACCAAGCGCGACGACCTGGCCTACTTCGTCGAGAAGATCCAGCACGCCGACTACGCCCATGACGTGCTGTTCTCGCCGGCCACCACGGTGCTCGAGCGCTACCTGCGCGGCACTATGGACTGGGAGGACTTCTTCGCCAACTACCACCGTGAGATGGTGCAGCGCGACGCCGTGCCGCAGTTCTTCGAGAAGTACGGGCGCTACCAGTCGGTCGCCATCGTGGGCACGGCCACCCAGAAGCGCCGCTCGCATGTCGAGATCCTCCAGCAGATGATCGAGGACTCCCAGGCGGGGCTGCCCGACACGGCCCTCGAGCAGGTGACGGCCCGCGACGAGGCGGCCGACGCCGCCCGCGAGGCCGAGAAGGAGGCCCGCCGCCACCATCGCAAGTCGGCCTAGGGCCCCGCGGCGCGCGCCTTCCTCGCCCTCTGCCGGCCGCCGCGCGGCCGGAGGCGAGGAGAAACCGTGGCCTTTTCGGCGGACGGCGCCGATCGGGGGGCGCGGTGGGGGTATGCTGTCCCCATAGCCGCTAGGACGGGGACGAACGCAGCCGGAGGGGATCCGGCCCAGAGGAGGTATGCACCATGAGCAGCGACATCATCCGCGACGCCGACGACTACCGCACCAGGCTCTTCGGCCACTACGACTCGGTGCTGGCCTACACCGACCCGGAGTTCGTGCAGATCTTCGAGAACTTCGCCTTCGGCGACGTGGTGCGCGACAGCAAGCTGGACGACCGCACCCGCTTCCTCGCCATCCTCGCGGCGCTCATGGGATCCCAGGGCGCCGACGCCTACCGCACCATGCTGCCCGCCGCCCTCGAGGTGGGGGTGGACCCGACCGCCATCAAGGAGGTCGTCTACCAGGGCGTGGCCTACCTGGGCCTGGCCCGCGTGCTGCCCTACATCATCATCACCAACGAGGTGCTGCGCGGCCGCTCGGTGAAGCTGCCGCTGCCCGACCAGAAGACGGCCACCCGCGACGAGCACCTGCGCCGCGGCAACGACCTGCAGGTGGAGATCTTCGGCGAGGGCCTGCGCGACGCCTGGGAGCAGGGCCCCGAGGACACGGCGCACATCCGCCGCTGGCTCGCCGCCAACTGCTTCGGCGATTACTACACCCGCGGCGGGCTGGAGCTGCGCGAGCGCGAGCTCGTGACCTTCTGCTACCTGGTGGCCCTCGGCGGCTGCGAGGCCCAGGCCACGGCCCACGCCGGCGGCAACATGCGCGTCGGCAACGGCAAGGAGCTTTTGATCGACGTGGTGTCGCAGCTCGTGCCCTACATCGGCTACCCGCGCGTGCTCAACGCCATCAGCTGCATCGAGGCGGCCGCCGAGGCCGAGTAGCCGCGAGCGCTGGCCAGCCAGAGCGCTGATCGCGCACATTTTTTCAACTTTGTCGCTTTCTTTCAGCCCGAGAGCCCGGATTCGGCGGTGTCGATCCGGGCTCTCGGCGCGTTCGCGGCCGATTTGGCGGCCTTTGTGTCCCTCGCCGCCTCGAATAGAGCGACAAAGTTGAAAAAATGTGCGCGCAAGGGGCTTTCGCTGGCCAAGCGCCCTCTTGCGTGACGGCGGGGCGCCTACCAGCGGCCGCGGGTGGGGCAGAGGTCGCCGACGATGCAGTCGGCGCAGCGGGGGGAGCGGGCGCGACAGAACTCTCGGCCGAAGTGAACCCACTGGTGGTTGATGTAGCCCCACTGGTCGCGCGGGTACACCTTGAGCAGGATGTCCTCCACCTTCTGCGGGGTGTCGGCCGAGGGCCCAGCCAGCTTGAGCCGGTGGGCGATGCGGAAGACGTGGGTGTCCACGGCGATGCCCTGGGGATCCTTGAACGCCTCGCACATGACGCAGTTGGCCGTCTTGCGGCCGACGCCGGGCAGCTTCTGGAGCAGGTCGACGTCGGCGGGCACCTCGCCGCCGAAGTCGGCCATCACCGTCTGGGCCAGGGCCACGAGGTTCTTTGCCTTGGACCGGAAGAACCCGAGCGAGCGGATGAGCCCGGCCACGTCGGCCGGGTCGGCCTGGGCCAGGGTCTGGGGCGTGGGGTAGGCGGCGAACAGGGCCGGGGTGGCCTTGTTGACGGCGGCGTCGGTGCACTGGGCCGACAGCACCACGGCCACGGTCAGCTCGAAGGGCGTGCGGTAGTCCAGCGACGCCTCGCCCGGTCCGTAGTGGGCGTACATGCGCTCCTCGATCGTCGCGGCGCGCTCGCGCTTGGAGGCTAGGGACTCGCGGGCCATGGGCCCTCCTCTCCGATGGGTGACAGGCGGCCGACCGATGGGGCGCGGCCGATCCCGATTATAGTAGACTTGGCCCCGCGGCCGCGCGGGCGGCCGCGTGCCGACATGCCGCGCCGCGGGCCTCCCGCGGCTTTTCGCGTTGCCCTCGCGCCGAGGGGAAAGGAAGCGCCATGCTCATCGACTCGCTGACCTTCACGCTGGAGCGGTCCGGCTGCCTCGACGCGTTCTGGGGCCGCCTCGACGCGGGCGAGGACGCCACCCTGGGCGTCGCCGCCTCGGCGCGCCCCTTCCTCGTGGCGGCCCGCTTCGCCCACGCGCCCCAGCCCACGCTCGTGGTGGTGGCCGGTGAGGACGCGGCCGTGGCCTTCGCCCGCAACGTGGCCGCCTACGTGGGCGAGGAGCGCGTGCTGCGCTTCCCCGAGCGCGCCGACACCCCCTTCGCGCCCAAGCCGGCCGACCCGCGCCAGGTGGCCCGCCGCATGGAGGCCGCCCATGCCCTGCAGGCCGGCCGCGCGCGCATCGTGGTGGCGAGCGCCCGGGCGATGACGCGCTGCCTCTTGCCAGCCGACGCCCACGCGGCCGACCCGGTCGTCCTGCGCGCCGGCGATGAGCTGGCCGACCTGGGGATGGACGGCGTCGAGGAGCTCGGCGACCTCTCCCGCGCGCTCGAGGCCCGCGGCTACGTGAACGCCGGCGAGCTGGACGGCCCGGGCACCTTCGCCCTGCGCGGAGGCACGCTCGACGTGTTCCCCGGCAACCTGGCCTACCCCGTGCGCGTCGACTTCTTCGGCGACGAGGTGGACGAGATCCGCCGCATCGTGCCCTCGACCGGCCAGACCATCCAGGCGCTGCCCGAGGTGGAGGTCTTCCCCGTCTCGGAGTTTCCGACCACCGAGCCCCTGCTGCGGTGCGCCCGCCGCGCGCTCGAGACGCCGGCGCTCACCAACCCGGCGCTGCGCGCGATTCTCGAGAAGCTGGAGGGGGGCCTGCGCTTCGACGGGGCCGACGCGGTGCTGCCCTACCTGGCCGACCGCACGGCCACGCTGGGGGACTACGCGGGGCCGGGCACGCTCACCGCGCTCGTGGAGCCGCGGTCGCTCTTCGACGACGCGTCCCACGCCTACGACGACATCGCGGCCCGGGCCAAGGGCACGGGCATCGCGGTGGCGGGCCTCTACGCCGAGCCGGCCGCCCTCGACTTCGGCGACGAGCTGCGGGCCACCTACGTGTCGATCATGCGGGTGGGCGGCGAGATCGACGAGGAGCTGCCCGTCAAGCGCGCGGACGTGGCGGGGCACCCCGACAAGCTGTTCGGGAAGCTCACGAGCCTGGTGCAGGCCGACTACACGGTGGTGCTCAGCGCGCCGAACTACCGCGCGCGCGAGGACCTGAAGCTGGCGCTCGTGGACCGGGGCATCCCCATCCAGGAGCGGCTCGACCTGGCGGCGCCCGACGGCGGAGACGCCGCGGGGGCGCCGGGGGAGGGGCTCGCGGCCGAGGGGCTCGGCGCCGGCGCGCCCGCGGACGGCTCGGCGCGCCGGCGGCTGCGCCGCGGGGTGGTCAACGTGGTGGACGTGGACGTGCCCCTGGGTATGATCATCCCCAAGGCGCGGCTGGGCATCGTGGCGCTGGCCGACACCCAGGGGGCCCAGACGGCGTCCCGCGCGCGACGCGTGGTGGACATCACCGAGATCACCTTCCCCTACAAGCCGGGCGACTACGTGGTGCACGCGGCCCACGGCGTGGCCCTCTTCCGCGACCTGGTGCGCCGCTCGGTGGACGGCACCGAGCGCGACTACCTGCAGCTGGAGTACGCCGAGGGCGACAAGCTGTTCGTGCCGGTGGAGCAGCTCGACCGCGTGACGCGCTACGTGGGGCCCGAGGGGGGAAGCCCGCGGCTCACGCGGCTCAACACGTCGGACTGGTCGCGGGCGATGGCCAAGGCGCGCAAGGCGACGCGCAAGCTCGCCTTCGACCTGGTGGACGTCTACGCGCGCCGTGCCGCCACCCAGGGCCACCGCTTCGGCCCCGACACCGCCGCCCAGCGCGAGATGGAGGACGCGTTCCCCTACGCGGAGACGCCCGACCAGCTGGCGGCCATCGCGGACGTGAAGGCCGACATGCAGTCGGCCAAGCCGATGGACCGCCTCATCTGCGGGGACGTGGGCTTCGGCAAGACCGAGGTGGCCCTGCGCGCCGCCTTCAAGGCCACCCAGGACGGCAAGCAGGTGATGGTGCTGTGCCCGACCACCATCCTCGCGCAGCAGCACTACGTCAACTTCCGCGAGCGCTTCGAGCCCTTCGGCGTGGACGTGGAGGTGCTCTCGCGCTTCCGCACCCCCGAGCAGCAGGCCGCCGCCCTCAAGGGCTTCGCCGACGGCAGCGTGGGGGTGCTCGTGGGCACCCACCGGCTGCTCTCGCGCGACGTGAACCCGCATGACCTGGGGCTCGTCGTCATCGACGAGGAGCAGCGCTTCGGCGTGGGCCACAAGGAGCAGCTGAAGAACCTGCGCGAGTCCATCGACGTGCTGACGCTGTCGGCTACGCCCATCCCGCGCACCATGCAGATGTCGCTGTCGGGCGTGCGCGACATGTCGCTCATCCTGACGCCGCCCGACGAGCGGCGGCCGGTGAAGGTGCACGTGGGGGAGTGGGACCCCGACGTGGTGAGCGCCGCCATCCGCTACGAGCTGGGCCGCGGCGGGCAGGTGTACTACGTGTCCAACCGGGTGCGGTCCATCGAGGACGCCGTGGCGCGCGTGCACGCCGCCGCCGGCGAGGCGCGGGTGGGGGTGGCCCACGGCCAGATGTCGAAGGAGGAGCTCGAGCGCGTGATGGAGGACTTCGCCGCCGGCGAGCTCGACGTGCTGGTGGCCACCACCATCATCGAGAGCGGCATCGACAACCCGCACACCAACACGCTCATCATCGAGGACTCCCAGCGCCTGGGGCTGGCGCAGATGTACCAGCTCAAGGGCCGCGTGGGCCGCTCGTCCGCCCAGGCCTACGCCTACTTCATGTTCCCCGAGAACGTGCCCTTGACCGAGGAGGCCACCGCGCGGCTCACCGCCATCGACGAGCACCAGGACCTCGGCAGCGGCATGCGCATCGCCATGCGCGACCTGGAGATCCGCGGGGCGGGGAGCCTTCTGGGCGCCGAGCAGTCCGGCAACATGTCGGCCGTGGGCTTCGACCTGTTCGCCCAGATGCTCGCTCAGGCCGTGGCCGCCACCCGCGAGGGCGACGGGGCGGTCGACGGGCTGCCCCCGGCGCTGTCGGACATCACGGTGAACGTGCCGGGGCACACCTACCTGCCCGAGGAGTACATCCCGGACGCCGACGAGCGGGTGCTGTGGTACCGGCGGATCGCCTCGGCGGCCACCGTGGACGCGGTGGACGCGCTCGAGGGGGATCTGGCCGCTGCGCGGCCCGACATGCCCGCCGCGGCGCGCAACCTCATGGCGAAGGCGCGCATCCGGGCCTTCGCGGCCGAGCACGGCATCCGCACGGTGTCGGTGACCGGCGGCAAGCTGGTGGTGGAGCCGGTGGCCGTCCCGCGCGATGCGCTCAAGGAGCTGCACCGCGCCGGCGGCCGCTACGTGGCCGATCGCCGCAAGCTGACGCTGCCCGTGCGCCACTTCAAGCTGGAAGAGCGTGACAACCTGCTGGCCCCGGTGGCCGCCTACCTGGCCGAGCTCGCGGGGGAGGGCGCGGCGGGCGCGGGCGATGGCGCGTCGGGTGCGGCGGGCGATGGCGGCGGCGCGGGTGATGGCGCGCTTGTCGCAATGTCGTGTGATAAGGGAACAAGTGTTTCACGTGAAACATCAGCGGGCGCGGGCTCGCCCCAGGGGCGCGGCGCGGGCGGCGCGGGCGCGGGTGGCGCGGGTGGCGCGCGCTGTGCGGCTGGCGCGCCCGAGGGGCGTGGAGCGGGCGCGGGCGCCGCGGCCGGGCGGCGTGGCGCGGATGCGCCCGAGGAGGGCCGGGGGCGGCCGCGGGCGAGCTACGCGCGCGGTCGCACCTCGGGGACGAGCAGCGTGGTGCGCACCTCCCGCGCGGGCGGCGCGTCGTCCATCCCGCGCGACGGGCTGGGGAGCGCGGGCGTCGGGCGCGCCGGCGGCGGCTCACGTGGCGCGGCGGAGGCGGACGCGGCGCGGGAGGCGCCCGGCCGCGATGCGTCGGCGGTGGCCGGGGGCCGCGCGGGGCGGCGAGCCGTCACCGAGGCGCGGGGCGAGGCCGCCCGCGAGCGCCTGGCCGCCCGTCGCGCCGCCCGCGCCCGGCGCCGCGGTGAGGACGCAGGTGAGGGCGAGGGCGAGGGCGCCGAGTAGCGGGCCGCGCAGGCGGCGGGAAGGAGGAGGCGTGACACGCTTGGGATACGGCCGCGGGCTCGCCTGCGCGCTGGCCGGGGCGTCGCTCTGGGGCGTGTCAGGCGCGTGCGCGCAGTTCCTGCTGGACGGCTACGGCGTGACGCCCTCCCTCGTCACGGCCGCCCGCGCCCTCATCGCCGCGGCGCTCTTCGCCGTGCTGCTGGCCGCGCGCCACCGCCGGGCCGTGGCCGCCATCCTGGGCGACGGCGCGGCCGTGCGCGCCGTCTGCCTCTTCGGCGTCGCCCTCTTCCTCAGCCAGATCACCTTCGCCGCCTCGGTGGGGGCCACCAACGCCGGCACGGCCACGGTGCTCCAGAGCCTGGGCATCGTCATCATCATGGTCGTCTCGTGTCTGCGGGCCCGCGCGCTGCCGCGCCCGCGGGAGGCCGCAGGGCTCGCCTGCGCCCTGGCCGCCACCTGGCTCATCGCCACCCAGGGCGACCCGGGCGCCCTGCGGCTGCCGGCGGACGGCCTGGCGTGGGGGCTCGCCAACGCCGTGGCGGTGGCGTTCTACATCATGTACCCCAAGCGCCTCTACGCCCGCTTCGGGAGCCTGCCCGTCGTGGGCTGCAGCATGGTCGCGAGCGCCGCCGTGGCCGTCGCGCTGTGGCTGGCCGGCGGGCTGTGGGGCGCCCCTCCCGCGCTGGTCCCCCTCGACGCCGCCGGCATCGCCGTGCTGGCGGTGGGCGTCGGCGCGCTCGGCACCTTCGCCGCCTTCGGGCTCTACCTCGTCGGCGTGGCCGCCGTGGGGCCGGTGACGGGCGGGCTGCTCGGCGCCGTCGAGCCCGCGAGCGCGACGCTTTTGGCCGCCCTGTGGCTCGGGACCGCCGTCAGCCCCGCCGACGCCGGCGGGCTCGTCCTCATGGTGGCCATGATCGTCCTCGTGAGCGTCGCGCCGCCCTCCGCCCGGTGACGGCCGCGCAACGGGACGGCGCCCGGTGGCGTGCGGCGTCCGGGGCGCCGGGAGGCGGTCGCTAGAATCGAGGGGATGAAGACCTGGCGGACGCGGCGGAAGGCGGGGAAGATGACGAGCGAGGCGAAGGCGGGGGCGGCGTCCCCCGGCACGGCGGCGACGAACCCGCCCGCGGGGGACGCGCCCGGAACGGCCGCATCCGGCGCCCCGGCGCCCGCGCCGGCCGCATCCGCGCCCGCGCCGGCCGCATCCGCGCCCGCGTCCGCCGTCTCTTTCGCGCCCGGCGCGGCTTCCCCGTCCTCTCCCCCTGCTTCCGCATCGGACGCGCCTTCCCCCTCCGGCGGGGTGCATGGGCGGCAGCTGGCGCTGGTCTTCCTCGGGCTCATGCTGGCCATGTTCATCAGCTCGCTGTCCGAGACCATCGCGGCCACGGCGCTGCCCACCATCGTGGGCGATCTGGGCGGCGTCGAGATGATGCAGTGGGTCTCGACCGCCTACATCCTCACCTCCACCATCACGATGCCCCTCTACGGGCGGCTCGGCGACCTCATCGGGCGCAAGGGGCTGCTCATGGGGGCGCTCGGCGTCTACGCGGCCGGCAAGGTGATATGCGGGCTGGCGACGGGCATGGGGATGCTCATCGCCGGGCGGTGCGTGTCGGGCCTGGGCGGGGGCGGCCTCATCATCCTGTCGCAGGCGGCCATCGCCGACGTGGTGCCGCCGCGCAAGCTGGGCACCTACATGGGCGTGATGGGGTCGGTCTTCGCCGTGTCCAACGTGCTCGGGCCGCTTTTGGGCGGCTGGTTCGTTCAGGTGACGGGCTGGCGCTGGATCTTCTGGTTCACCGTCCCCATGGCCGTGCTCGCCATCGTGGTGCTGGGGCTGTGCCTGCCGACGTCGCCGCGGCGGGCGGGGCGCCCGGCCATCGACTGGGCCGGGTCGGCGGCGCTGACCGTGGCCGTCACCTCGCTCGTGCTGGGACTCGCCTGGGGCGGCGTGCGGTTCGCCTGGGCCAGCTGGCAGATCTGCGGGCTGCTCGCGCTGGCCATCGCCGCGGCCATCGCCTTCGTGCTGGCCGAGCGGCGCGCCCGCGAGCCGATCATCCCGCTGCCCCTGTTCTCCAACCGCAACTTCGTGCTGTGCTGCCTGACGGGGCTTCTGCTCAACATCGGCTTCATCGGGTCGGTCAACTACCTGCCGACGTACTTCCAGATCGTCGACAAGCTGTCGCCCGAGATGGCGGGCTTGGTGTGCACGGCGATGAGCGCGGGCATCCTCGTCACCACCACGGGCACCGGCTGGCTGGCCTCGCGCACGGGGCGCTACAAGTGGATGCCGGTGGCCATGGGCGCCGTGTGCGCCGTGGGGTTTTGGCTGCTCTCGCGGCTCCAGGTGGGCGATCCTATCTGGGTGCCCGTGGCCGACCTGCTCGTGCTGGGGCTCGGCATCGGGCTGGGGCTGCAGATCCTCGTGCTGGTGGTGCAGAACGAGTTCCCGCACACGCTGGTGGGCACGGCCACCGCGTCGGAGAACTTCTTCCGGCAGATCGGCTCGTCGGTGGGCACGTCGCTGGTGGGCGCGCTGTTCACGGCGCGGCTGACGGCGGACCTGGCGGGGAAGATGCCGCACGTGGACAACCTGTCGCTGGCCACGCTCACGCCGAGCGCCGTCGACGGGCTGCCGGCCGCGGCCCAGGCGGCCATCGCCCAGGGCTACTCCGAGGCGCTCGTGCCGCTGTTTTTGTGGTTCGTGCCGCTCATGGTGGCCGCCTTCGGGCTGATGCTGCTTCTGCGCGAGCACCCGCTGGCCAAGACGATCGACCACGGCGGCCAGGGGGAGTAGGCGCGGCCGGGCGCACGCTGGGCGGGCCGCGTGACGCCGGGCACGTCTCGCGCTAGGGGCGCAGGGACTCGAGGTGGGCGTGGAGGACGGCGCGGGCCTGGCGGCGCGCGGCGGGGGAGGGGTCGGCCAGCAGCCCGACGGTCAGGCCGTCGACGAGCGCGCGCAGGGCGGGCGCCGCGAGCGCATCGCCGGCAGCGGGCCCGAGCGCCCCGTCGGCGCGCAGCTGGGCGAGGCAGCGCGCGCAGAGCCCCTCGACGACGGCGATCATCCGGCGGCTGAGGGGCGCGAGCGCGGGGTCGGCGAGCGCTGCCGCCGAGAAGGCGGCCCACACGCGCGCCTCTGCCAGGCGCTCGGCGTCGAGGGGGAGCAGCTCCGACAGCACGGCCTCGACCGCCTTGAGCGCCGACGCCCCCGACCCCGTGGCGGCGTCGGGCGCTGCGCGGCGGCCGGTGGCGTCGATGCGGGCCGCGGCGCGCTCGACGACCAGCTCCATGGCGAAGCGCTGCAGCTCGGCCTGGCTGCGGAACGAGTGCTGCACGGCCCCGGCCGACAGCCCGCACTCCGCCGCGACGGCGCGCACCGTGGCGCCCTCGAGGCCGTCGCGCGCCACGATCGCCCATACCGCCTCGGCGATGCGCTCGCGCCGCCTCCGCTCGTCGATGACCTTGGGCATCGTGGCCCCCTTCTCGCGCGTCCCGGCTTCTCGCTTCTTGCGTTCCTCTCTCTTGCTATTATAATACACGTGTATAAAATACAAACGTATTATAAAAGGAGAGAAGGATGGAAGGGATGATGGGGTGGCCTGCAGCCGCGGGGAGGGACGGGTGCGCGCGGGGCGCCGGTGCGGCAGCGTGCCAGGCGTTGACGGGCGGTGCGGGGAGCGCGGGAGGCGCGAGGGACGCGGCGCGTGCGGGAGGCGTGACCGGCGCGGGATGCGAGGGATGCGCGGGAGGCGTGGCTCGCGCGGCTCTTGGGGGAAGCGTGGGGGGTGCGGGAATCGCAAGAAGCGTGGGAGACGGGGGAAGTGAGAGCGGGGCAGGAAGCGCGGTGCGCACGGGAATCGTGCGGAGCGTGGGAGGCGCAGGCGGCGAGAGAGGCGTAGAAGGCACGGCGCACGTGGGAGATGCGGGCACTCGCGCGCGGGCGCGAGAAGGGCGAACGAGTGTTTCACGTGAAACATTTCCGCGCGCGGATGGCGGTGGTGCGGCGCTCGCCGCCGGCGCATGGGTTGTGCTGGCGTTCGCGCTGGTCACGCAGGCACCCAACGCGGTGAATCAGCTGCTCGCGCTGGCTGGGGGCGCGGCCGGCACGCTCGCGGACGCGGCCGGGTCGCTCGCCGCCTCCGCTGGCGCGGCCGGCGGGGCATCCGGCGCGCTCGGGCTGCTCGACGCCGGCGTCCTCGCCGACGCAGCCGACGCGCTGGGCGAGCTGTCGGCGCTCCTCGTCTTCCGTCTGCCGACCCTCGGCCTGCCGACCTGGGCGGACGGCGCGCTCACCGTGCTCGGCATCCTCGCCGGCCTCGATCGCGGCCTGCGCATGACCCACAACCCGCTTCTCGATGACTAGGGCCTCCGCCTTCCTTCCGCCTCTCATTAGCGCACAAATGTTTCACGTGAAACATTCTCGCCAGGCGAGTGAGGGCGATTCCCTCCCTCTTGTGGAAGTCCGCCCCGTCCGCGGCCCCGCCGTCCGCCTCGTCTTCCTGAGGCCATGCAGACACCCAGGCGACGCGTCCACCTCGCTTCCCGAAAGCGCATACAGATGTTTCACGTGAAACATTCTCGCATGGTAGAGGGGCGGGAATGCGAGACGAAGGCGATCCGAGCGCGTCGCGATAATTAGTTACCTTAAGCTAACTACAGAGAGCGGCTTGTACTCGGCGCCCTCGCGGGAGAGGGTGCTCTTGAGGAGGGCGACGCGGGTCGCGACGGCCGGGGCGGGGAAGGCAAGCGGCGGGAGGGCCGCGCGGGGGATGCGGGCGCGGCGGGCGAGGGTGAGGTGCGGGCGGAAGGGGTGCTCGTCGAAGGGGAGGCCGCGGGCGGCGAGCGCGTCGCGCACGGCGGCGGCGAGGCCCGTGAGCGCCGGGTCGTCCGCGATGCCGAGCCAGAGCGTGGCGTCGGACGCGCGACCGAACTTCCCCAGGCCCTCGGGTCGCAGCGGCACGGGGCCGCGGCCGGCGCAGGCCTCGTCGAGGGCGTCCATGGCGCGGGCTGCGCCGGCGTCGTCGACCTCGCCGAGGAACGCGAGCGTCAGGTGGTAGGACTCCCGCGGCAGGAAGCGGCCCTCGACGGCGCGCGAGAGCGTCCGCGCGACGCCCGCCGCCTCGTCGGCGAAGGCAGCGGGCGGCTCCAGCGCGATGAACGTCCTCATGGTCGGCTCTCCCTTCCGCGTGCTGTTTCGGTCGCGCGGTGTTTCACGTGAAACGCCGCGTGCGTGTTCGGGCGGCGCCCCGCGCGCGGGGCGCCGCCTGGCGCATGGGGCGACGCCTTGCACCAGGGGCGCAGTGCTTGCGCCCGGGGCTCCGCCTTTGCGCGCGGGCGCCGTCTGACACCCGGGCACTGCCTTGCGTACCAAGCGGCGTCTGGCGCGCGGGGCGGCGCCCCGCCGGCGGGCTCCCCGGCTAGCGGGAGGCGCCATCTCGGGCAGCCTGCCATGCCGTGCGGTCGAGGCGCGTGAAGCAGGCGTCGCACGCATCGTCCATGAGCGGGCGGGGCAGGCCGCGCGTCACGTGGTGCGGGGCGAAGCCGCACTTGGCGGCCACGCGGGCCGAGGGCCCGTTGTCCGCACGGTAGCTGCACCAGAGCGCGGAGAGGCCCAAATCGTCGAAGGCACGGCGCATGAGGGCGCGGGCGGCCTCGGTGGCGATCCCGTGGTCCTGCCACGGCACGCCGACCCAGTAGCCGACCTCGGCCTCGCCGGGCGCCAGCGGCTCGGTGCCGGCGTCGCCCGTGAGCAGGCCGACGCAGCCGACGGGGCGGCCGTCGCCGCGCAGGGTGATCGCATAGGTCTCGGGGGCGGAGAAGACGGTGCGGATGACCTCGCGGCTCTCCTCGACGCTGCCGTGGGGAGGCCAGCCGGCGGGAGGCCCCACGCGCGGGTCGCGGGCCAGCGCGAAGAGGTCGTCCGCGTCGCCCTCGCGCCAGGGGCGCAGCACGAGCCGCTCGGTCTCGATCGTGGTCGGCAGGCCCAGGGCGGCGGGATCGGCCAGCTCGAGGTGGAGCAGGGGGTAGGGGTCGCCCTGGCCGTCGACGGGGGAGCGGCCCGCGATGCGGAAGCCGCGGTGCTCGTAGAAGCCGCGGGCGGCCGGGTTCTGCTCGTTCACGTCGAGGCGCCGCGCGCCCAGCGTCCCCACCGCATGGCGCAGGAGCGCCGTGCCGACGCCGGTGCCGCGCGCGGCGGGGGCGACGAAGAGCATCTCGAGCCCGTCGCCGTCCACGCCGGCGAACCCGAGGGCCCCGCCCTGATCGTCGCGGGCCACGGCGAGGGCCTCGACGCCGCGCAGGGCGTCGGGCACGTAGCCGGCGATGCGGTCGACCTCGACGGGCGTCAGGAAGTCGTGGGTGGCCTCCACCGAGGCGCGCCACAGCGCGAGCAGCTCGCCCACGAGCGCGTCTTCGCGCTCCGCAACCGCCGTGATCTCCATGGCCCTCCCTCTCCCTTCCCGCAGCCTCTGCCGCTTTTCCCGGTTGTTCTTCTCCCCAGCGGCCCTCTCCGCGGGGAATCGGACGCGGGGCGTTTCACGTGAAGCATCCGACGTCTCCGCCCGCCGGGCGTCGCAGGCATCGGGGTGCCCGTCATCCTCTCCGGCATAGGATAGCGCGCCAAGTCCGCCTCAAGGCGTTTCACGTGAAACAAATTCGGACGGGGCGCCGGCGTGCGCCCGCGTGCCTCAGCGGGCGCGGCAGGCGATGGCCCAGAGGGGCAGGCCCGCGAGCATCGAGACCAGCAGGATGGCGCCGATGCCCGTCACGTAGTCGGGGAAGGGCAGCATGATGAGGGCCATGCCCACCACGCCGGCGGCCGTGTTCAGGAAGTTGATCATCGAGCTGGCGGCGCCGGTGTCGCCGCGGCACAGCCCCAGCAGCAGGTTGGTGGTGTAGGGGCGCACCGTGGCGCTCGCCGCGGCGAAGAGCATCATCAGCGCCGCGAACGCCCAGACCGACCGGCCGCCCACCGCGAGCATCGCCGCCCCCAGCGCCGCGCACGCGGCCAGCAGGAGGTAGGTGAGGCGCCAGGGCGACGCGCCGCGTCCGAAGCGCAGGTGCAGCACCGGCCCCAGGGTGGAGAAGCCGGCGGTGGCGGCGAAGAAGTAGGTGTAGACCTGTTGGGTCTCGCCGAAGAGGTCGACGTAGACGTAGGACCCGACGGCGATGTAGGCCATGAACGGTAGGTTGAACAGCGACGCGGCCGCCAGGATCAGCATGAACTTCCGCTGCCGCGCGACGCGCCCGAGGCCGCGCAGCGAGCGCAGGACGCCGTCGTTGGTGCGCTCGTCGGCAGGCAGGCTCTCGCGGAAGAGCAGGGCCGCGGCCAGGCAGAGGCCGCCGAGCGCCGCGAGCGCCCAGAAGATGGCGCGCCACGATGCGAGCTGGATGATGACGCCGCCCAGGAGCGGCGCGAGCACGGGCCCCACGACGGTGAGCACCTGGATGAGGGCGAGCATCGTGCCGCGGCGCGCCGGCGCGAAGCAGTCCTTCACGAGGGCCATGGACACGGCGTTCACCGCGCCGGCCCCGAGGGCCTGGACCACGCGGGCGCCGATGAGCACGTAGATGGTGGGGGCGACGGCGCACAGCGCGCTCCCGGCGATGTAGGCGAGGATGCCGCCGACGAGCACCGGCTTGCGCCCCACGCGGTCGCTCACCGGCCCGAAGACGAGCAGCCCCACGGCGAAGAAGAGGAAGAAGCCGAGGATGGTCAGATTGACGAGGGCCTCGGTGGTGCCGAAGTAGGCGGGCATCATGGGCACCGAGGGGGTGTAGATGTCGAGCGAGAAGGGGATGAGAGCGTTGGCCAGGATGAGCAGCCCGGCGAGCCCGGGCGCCCCGAGGCGCGGCTGGGGCGCGGCCAGCCAGCCGTCGCGGCCGCGATCGTCTTCCATGGGCGACTCCCTTCCCTCGGCCCTGAGGCGTCCGGCGGGCGTCTTCATCCGAGACCAGCGGCCGATTCCCGCACCTGAGGGGCAACCAGGGGACCGGCAGGCGCGGCATCGGTGACTCGATTGTACCCAGGGTGCAAGAATCGGCCGCTGGTCTGGCCGGATGCGTCCGGCGAGCGCGTTCGCGCGAGCGGCCTGCGGGCGCGTGGAGATGCGACGTGCGCGCCCTCCAGCCCGCGGCAGACGCTCGGCGCGGTAACGATGTGGCAGCGTCGCGGCAAAGGAGGACGCGCGCGGGCCCGGCCTCCCGCCTGCGGGGCCTAGAGTGGGGCTACCGCCGGCAGGCGCCCCTCGGGCGCGGGCCCGCGCGGGAGCCGCGAGGGGAAGGGCCGCCATGGCCAAGCTGGGTTTGCATAGGATCACCGAGCATGACGAGATCGGCTACTTCGCGCCCCGCACCTGGCCGTTCTGGCGCGCCCTCATCGTCTGCTTCTGCCTGGGAGCCCTGGCCGGCCACTGGCTCGAGATCCCCTACTGCCTGCTCATGGACCGCTGCTTCGGCATCGTGTCGGAGGGCTACCCCGTCTGGACCGACCCGTGGTACCACCCCTACTGGGTCTACGGCGTGGGGGCCGTGGTGATGACGCTCGTGATCGAGCCGCTGAAGGAGCGTCTGATCATGCGCCGGCGCACCCTGGCCGGCGCGGTGCTCGAGTCCTTCGCCGTCACCGTCGTGCTCAGCATGCTGCTCGAGCTGGTGATCGGCCTGCTGGTGAACCAGCCCGACGTCGCCGGCGAGTACCCCTACTGGGACAACTCGGACCTGCCGCTCAACGTGCTCGGCCAGGCGTGGCTCGTCAACGACGTGCTCATCGGGCTCGTGGCCGTCGTCTACGTCTGGGTGATCTTCCCGCTTGCCTGCGAGGGCTTCGCGCGCCTGCGCCCGCCGGTGGCCAACGGCCTGTTCGCGATCCTTGTCATCGGCTTCGCCGCCTGCTGCGCCGTCTCCTACCTCCAGCTCTGGCTCTTCTGAGCGCCCCTGCGGGGGCGAGCGTCGACGCGCTCCTTCGTCATGATGCGGAAGCGCGGAAGGCGCCCCGCCTAGTCCCAGGGGTGGGAGGTGAGGTGCCAGCCGCGGCAGTGGGGGCAGCGGTAGGCGCTGAGGCCGCGGGTGCCGTGGGCGGCGCAGGAGGCGATGGCCTCCTCGGCGTCGGCGCGGGTGGCGTAGCGGTTCTTCGACTCGCAGGCGCGGCGGCGCGTCGCGGCCTCGCGCTCGGCGTCGGCCTCGTCGCGGCGGCGCTCCTCGCGGGCGAACGCGTCGCCCAAGTCACCCGCCCCGGCCTCGAAGGCCGCCCGCTGCCGCGCCTTGGCCGATCCCTTCCTGCTGCCCATCTTCCCCGCTCCCTCCCCGCGGCCCTAGCGGCCCTCCCGCGGGAGGATCTCGATCCACTGCCCCTCGGGGTCGGCGATGAAGTAGAGCCCCATGGCGGGGTTCTCGCGGATGATGCAGCCCATCTCCTCGTGGAGCGCGTGCGCGGCGTCGAAGTCGTCGACGGCGAAGGCGATGTGCTGGTCGGGCCCGCCGTTGTCGTAGGGCTCCACGCGGCCGCGGTTCCACGTCAGCTCCAGCTGGAAGGGGCAGCCGGGCGCCTCCATGAACGTGTTCGTCCACGACCCGTCGTCGGGCCCCATCTCCCGTACGACGCGGAAGCCGAGCGCCTGCTCGTAGAACGCGACGGTCTTCTCCTTGTCGAGCACGTGGGTGCAGCGGTGCAGGAACGTGGCGGCCATGGGGACTCCTCTCAAGCGGCGGCTATGATGCCCCATTCTATAGCACTTCGCGGTCGGTCGGTCCCGACGCGGGCGTCTTCGCCCGCGCGCCCACCTCCCGAGGGGGCGGGGCGGCTCGCCGGGGGCGGGCGGGGCGCGGCGCGCCGCGGCGCTACAATGGGGCCATCCGCCGACTACGCCCCGAGGAGGCCCCCATGGACGAACGCGAGCTCCGCTACTTGAGACTGCTCTCCCAGTCGTTCCCGACCGTCGCCGACGCGGCGGCCGAGGTCATCAACCTGAGCGCCGTGCTCAGCCTGCCGAAAGGCACCGAGATCTTCGCGTCGGACATCCACGGCGAGCACGAGGCGTTCTCGCACCTGCTGCGCAACGGCTCGGGGTCGGTGCGCCTCAAGATCGACGACGCCTTCGGCGACATCCTCACCGCCGACGAGAAGCGCGACCTGGCCACGCTCGTCTACTACCCGCGCGAGAAGACGGCGCTCGCGCTCGACGGGCTCGACCGCGCCGCCGCCGACGCCTGGGTCACCACGGCGGCCGAGCGGCTGGTGGCGCTGTGCAAGCAGGCGTCGGGCAAGTACACCCGGTCCAAGGTGCGCAAGGCGCTGCCGCCCGAGTTCGCCTACGCGCTCGAGGAGCTCATGACCGAGAACAACCACGCCGTCGACCGCGAGGCCTACCACCGCGCCATCATCGGCGCGGTCATCCGCACCGGCCGCGGCCCCGCCTTCGTCGAGGCCCTCTGCCACCTGGTGCAGCGCCTGTCGGTCGACCACCTCCACATCGTCGGCGACGTCTACGACCGCGGCCCGGCGCCCGACGCCATCATGGACACGCTGGCCGGCTACCACTGCCTCGACATCCAGTGGGGCAACCACGACATCGTGTGGATGGGCGCGTCGCTCGGGCAGTGGGGCTGCATCGCGCACGTCGTGCGCAACTGCGCCCGCTACGGCAACCTGTCCATCCTGGAGGACGCCTACGGCATCAACATCCTGCCGCTCGCCAGCTTCGCCATGGACGCCTACCGCGACGACCCCTGCGTCGCCTTCGGGCTGAAGGGCGACCCCGGGCTCACCGAGTCCCAGCGCGAGCTGAACGTGAAGATCCAGAAGGCCATGGCCATCATCCAGTTCAAGGTGGAGGCGGCCCTCATCGACGACAACCCCGACTTCGGCCTGGATGACCGCAAGCTCCTGCACCTCATCGACCACGAGAGGGGCACCGTCGTCGTCGACGGCGTGACCTACGAGCTCACCGACCGGGTGTTCCCCACGGTTGACCCGGCCGACCCCTACCGCCTCACGCCCGAGGAGGAGGCGGTCATGCAGCGGCTCGAGCAGGCCTTCGTCGGCAGCGAGAAGCTCCAGCGCCACATGCGTCTGTTCCTGGAGGCCGGCAGCCTCTACAAGGTGTGCAACTCCAACCTGCTCTTCCACGCCTGCGTGCCGCTCAACGAGGACGGCTCGCTCAAGGAGGCGAGCGTCTTCGGCCGGCGCTACAAGGGCCGCGAGCTCTACGACGTGCTCGAGCGCTCCGTGCGCGCGGCGTTCTTCAGCCCCGACGCCGAGGAGCGCCGCCGCTGCCGCGACCTTCTGTGGTGGCTGTGGCTGAGCCCCTGCTCGCCGCTGTTCGCCAAGAGCAAGATGGCCACCTTCGAGCTCTACCTCATCGCCGAGAAGGAGGCGCGCAAGGAGGTCAAGAACCCGTTCTACTCGCTGCTCGACGACCCTGCGGCGATGGCCGTCGTCTTCGAGGACTTCGGGATGGACCCGGATGCGTCGCGCATCATCTGCGGGCACGTGCCGGTGAAGGCGAAGGACGGCGAGGACCCGGTGAAGTGCGGCGGGCGCGTGCTCACCATCGACGGCGGGTTCTCGCGCGCCTACCAGCCCACCACGGGCATCGCCGGCTACACGCTCATCTCCAACTCCTACGGCTTCGTGCTGGCGGCCCACGAGCCGCTCGAGTCGGCGGAGGCGGCGGTGGAGCGCGGGCTCGACATCCACTCGTCGCGGCGCGTGGTGGAGCGGGTGGAGCGGCGCACGCTCGTGGCCGACACCGATACCGGCGCCGAGCTCAAGCAGCGCGTGGCCGACCTCGAGCGCCTGCTCGCGGCCTACCGCCAGGGCCTCATCTCCGAGCGCGGCTAGCGCGGGCGCGCGCTGCCGCGGGGCTCTCGGGCCCGATCCCCGCCCCCGTCGTCGGGCGGGCGCGGGCTGAGCGGCGCCATGTCGAGGCGCAGGGTCTGCTCGACCACCTTCATCAGGTCGTCGTCGCTGATGCGGGGGTTGACCTTCACGAGTCCCACCAGCCCGAACACCACCAGGCAGAACATCTCGTAGACGAGCTCTATCTCCAGGTCGTGCCAGGCCGCGTACTCCTTGGCGATATGGTCGTTCAGGCAGGCTGCCGTCTCCTTGGTGGCGCGCACGTCGAAGGCGTCGCGGATGCCCAGCTCCTCGAGCACGCCGATCATGGGCCGCGGCTGTCCCTCCGCGTCGTAGAGCGCGTAGCGGAACGTGCGCACGCAGGCGCGCAGCGACCCGGCCGTGTCGCCGAAGACACGCGACTCGTTCCAGACGATCACGCTCTCCACCAGGTCCTCGACGTAGTCGTCGATGAGGGCCTCGACCAGGCCGTCCTTGCTGCCGAAGTGGTAGTACACCAGCTCGCGGGTGACGTTCGCCTCGCGGGCGACGGCGCCCACCGTGGTGGCGCGCACGCCGTCGCGCTCGAAGAGCTTGCGCGCGGCGGCCAGGATGACGCCGGGCGTGCCGGTGAGCCGCCGGCTCTCGGCCAGCGTGCGGCGGGCGGGGCGCTCGGCGGCCGCCGCCTCGCGCGGCGTGCGCTGGGGATAGTGGGACAGGGGCCTCACCGGACCTCCTTCCGTTCGGGCCGCGTCGCGGCTGCCCGGCCTCAGGATTTCACAAGTCAACGGGATATGTGAAAGAAATGCCCGTCTGCCCATTTTAGGCTATGGCCATCGAAAGGTTGGGGTAATCGAAGGAGGCAGATCATGGGAATCCTCTACGAGGCAGCCGATCCCATCTACTGGGCCATCTGGCTGTTCGTCCTGTTCGCGCTCATGGCGTTCAACGAGCTCGGGCGCGTGAAGCTCTGGTGCGGAATCGTCCTGTTCGCGGCGGTGCCGCTCGCGCTCACCGTGTTCGTGTGGCCCACCACCGCCGCGCCGGGCAACGAGTACGGCACGGGCACGTGGTTCAACTGGGTCAAGACCTACTCGGCCCTGGCCGGGTGCCTCGGGTTCATCGCGCTGCGCTTCGTCAAGTGGACGGGCGCGGACGGCAAGGTCCATCACCTCTACGAGAAGAAGTGGGCGCTGTGCTTCCCGCCGCTGATCCTGGCCATCAACATCGCCGAGGCCGTGGCGCGCGACTTCCAGGTGTTCAGCTTCGCGCTGTGGGAGGGCGGCGTGGTCGAGAACCTGTGGACCATCTCGGGCCCGTGGAACATCATGAACGGCATCGCCGGCATCCTCAACATCCTCACCATCTGCGGCTGGTTCGGCATCATCATCTCCAAGGATCCGGCGCGCGACATGATCTGGCCCGACATGATCTGGGCGTGGGTCATCGCCTACGACCTGTGGAACTTCGCCTACACCTACAACTGCATCTCGGATCACTCCGCCTACTGCGGGCTGGCGCTGCTCCTGGCCTGCACCATCCCCACGTTCCTCATCAAGCGGGGAGCATGGCTGCAGCACCGGGCGCAGACGCTCGCGCTGTGGATCATGTTCGTGATGACGGTGCCCCAGTTCGCCGACGTGCTGGCACCCATCCCCACCACTCACAACCCCACGGCGTTCTTCGTGGTGAGCCTGGTGGCGCTCGCGGCCAACGTGGCGCTGGCGGTCTACCAGCTCGTCCGCGTCCGCAAGCTGCGCCTCAACCCGCTCAAGGATGAGATCTACGCGGGGACGCGGCCCTACGAGCGCGTGCTGGAGGAGAACAAGTAGCGGCTTGACGCCCGCATGCCGGCGCTGCCGGCAGGACTGGCGAGGGGCGCGTCCGGTGTCGGGCGCGTCCCTTTTCGCGTGGGGGGGCGTGGCGGATGACCTCCGGTCGGGGGGCTCGCGGGCGCGCCTCTAGCGGCGCTCGTCGACGTAGAGCTTGTTGCTCCGGGGGAACTCGCGCTTGAAGGCGTCCTTGACCAGGCGCTTTCCCGCGCCACCGGCGGGCAGCGGCGTGCGGGCGCGCTCGAAGCCGTCCTCGAAGAGCTCCCAGGCGCCCTCGGCGTCGCGCTCCAGGGCGACGGAGCGGTCCTTCTTGAACGTGAGCAGGGTCAGGGTGCGCAGGCCGGCGTCGCCGGGCGCGCTCATGAGCCGCGCCTGGGCCTGCTTTGCGGGCATGAGCCTCATGGGCGCCTCCTCAGGAACCGGTCGAGCTCGGCGGTGAAGGCGCGCTTCTGGAGGGTGGGGGAGAGGTAGATGACCGTGGCCTCTCCGTCGCGGACGCTGAAGGCGGCGCGCACCGAGCCTGCGGAGGCCTCGTTGACGCGGCACTCCCAGACGGGCTGGCCCTCCCAGCGCTCGGCGGTGGCGAACTTCGACTTGAACAGCCCGTGGGCCAGCTGGGACTCGACCGTAGCGGCCACGCGCCCCTCGAGCGCCGGGTGCTTGCGCAGCAGCGCCTGGCAGCCCCGCTTGTCGAACGTCACCTTGTCGGCGGCGTCTCGCGCCGAGGCCGTCGGGGCTGCTGTCGGGGCTGCCGAGCCCGTTGCCGCCGTGCTTGCCATGCCCGTCGCGCCCGCCGCTGCGCCCGCCTTCGCCACGATGCCTCCCTTCCGCGCGTACCACATGGCCCTACTCTAGCGAGCCGCGGCAGGGACGCCCCTTGCGTCCGCCGGCTGTTGCCGGCCTGCCCGCGCCCGTGCGCCAAAACGTGACGAAGGGTCGCACCCCGCGGCATGAGGACATGCCGGGGACGCGGCCCCACGCGTTGCATCTGGCGCTTGGCCCGCGAGGCGCTGCCTAGCGATGGGCGTGGACGGCCTTCCTACGGTCGAACCCGAAGATGACGGCGGTCAGCAGGCCCGCCACCACGAGGCTCGTCCCGATGGCGCAGACCGACTGCAGGTGGATGGCAGGGATGCCCACCAGCATCCCGATGATGTAGGGCACGAGCCACGCCAGCCACACGATGGTGCTGAAGGTGTGGAAGCGGCGCTGGGCCTGCAGGCTGCCGCGGCGGTAGGTGATGGTGGCCCACAGGGCGTGCACGAGCATGAGGATGATGGCGGCCATGCCCGTGAGGGCGTGGATGCCGAAGCCGGTGGCCGCCGATTGCCCAGCGATGGCGCTCATGGTGAGGGTGCCGGTGGTGTCGCAGGCCAGGCCGGCCCAGAAGAGCAGCACGTAGCGCAGCGAGAGCGAGCCGTGGCGGCGCTCGCCGAAGACGCCCCAGGTGTAGAAGAAGACTGTGCAACGGCTGCCCATCGCCCGGGGCGCCGGGGCAGGCTGTCTTCTGCCATGTCAGTCGGGTAAGTCGATCTCCTCCGTCGTACAGAACAGGTCGATGTACTCCTGGGCGGAGAGCCGTCTGATGGGGGAGCGCGCGAACGTCTTCTCATCCCTCGATATGATGAAGTCGACGGACAGATCCTCAGCGCAAGCCCTGATGATGCCGTCTTCGAAGTCCGGCTCGTCTGAAAGCGCGGCGAGCCGGCAGAGCGCGCCATCCACGTCCGCGACGGTGAGCAGGTTCATGGTGGCGAGGACGAAGGATCGCGCTGCGCGCTCGTCGGCGTATTTTGAGAGGACGTAGTAGACGTCCTTGAGCGAGAGCGCCGAGACGTAGCCGATGACGTCCTCGTAGACTAGCTCGTCGACGAGGAGCGTTGCCGCCGTCCACCCAGGGCGCTCTCCCATCGCCGCGTCGAGGAGGATGTTGGTGTCGATGAGCAGGCGCCTAGTCATAGCGGCTCGCTATGAGCTCGCGTATGCCCTCGTCGGAAAGGCATGCCACCTCGGGGTTGCGCACGTGGGCGGAGAACCCCCTTATGAGGGACGCTGCCGCCTTCTTTCTTGCGTCCTCCTCCGCTTGGGCGGGGCGCGGGAGCGATCCGGTTGCCTTGATCGAGCCGAGGAGCACGGTTCCGCAGTACTGCCCGTAGGACATCCCGTACTCGCGGCGCGAGAGGGCATCGGCGAAGGCGAGCTGTTCTTCGTCAGCCCGGCTCGAGAACGTTCGCGTTGCCATTGCCAGCACCTCCTGTAAACGTGTTTACGATTATATCAGCAAACCTATTTACAAACAAGTGTTCTTAAATAATCGCAGCAAGAAAGAAGGTGAACGCGCCGCAACCCCTAGGCCGGGCGTGCGGGCAGGCGGATGACGGTCTTGAGCTTCTCGGGGGCGGTGCGCCGCGGGTCGGAGAGGTAGATCTCGTGGTGGCGCCGCTGCGGCGTCAGGTCGATGGTGAGCCCCTCCTCCTCTGCGAACCGGTGAAGCTCATCGATGGCGGGCGGCTCGTCGTCGTAGGGGCCGACGTGGAGGCGCTGCACGCACAGCCCCTCGTCCAGGGTCATCATCCGCACGGCGGAGAAGTCGCCGCCCTTCTTGCGCTCGGCCTCACCTCGGGCCCACTCGAAGATCTCGGGCGTCACGAAGCCCGGGAGCCGGATGCAGCTCGTCCACGCGAAGTCGTCCTTGCGGGCCGGGTCGAACGCGCCGGCGCCGTCGAGCGTCCAGAGGCCCTCCAGCGGCGGCACGACGTAGGCGAAGTACCCGGGCAGGTCCACGCCGGCCTTCGGGGCCATCTTGAGGGTGAACGAGAGGCCGTAGAGCAGGCCGAGGGCGCGCTGGTAGGCGCCGTCCGGCTCGTTCGGATCACCCCGGCCGTCCACGGCGACGTAGGTCGCCGGCGGCACGGTGACGACGCCGGGCGTGCGCGGCGGCTGGTAGAGCTCCTTGAGCTCGCGCTTGTAGTCGTAGGGCATGGGGCTTCTCCTTGGCTTCTCGGCGGGCGCGGCGGGGCTAGCGGGCCGGTCGCACGGGCAGCCAGACCTCGCTGCGGCTGTCGGGGGCGGTCATGCCCGGCGTGAGGTAGCGCTCGACGTCGGAGCCGGTGGCCCACTCGAAGCCCGACGCGGGCAGCCACTCCGTGAGGATGCGGTGCCACAGCTCGTTCATGGCTTGGGGCATGGGGCCGACGCACTCGAAGACGGCGTAGGTGGCCGCCGGCACCACGCGCTCGGCCATGGCCGGCGGGCAGGGCGCGTCCGTGGCCACGCAGGCCATGTAGCAGTCGAAGGCACCGTCGCGGCAGAGCTGCACGCCCAGCAGCCCCGCCGGCTCGCTGCCGTCCATGAGCGCGAGGATCTCGTGGATGCGCGGCCCCAGCTCGGCCCAGTAGGCGGTGGCCTTCTCCCCGGCGTCCTCGACGTTCCAATCGCCATTGCCGGACGGCACGCCCACGACGCGGAACGCCGGCTGCTCGATGATGCGGTAATCCATAGGTTCTGCCCCCTTCACGGACAAGGTGAACGTGAGGCGCGGGTAAGTCGCCAGCTGGGCTCCCCCGTGGCGCGCCGCGCTGGGGGCCACCCCGTGCACGGCCTTGAACGCCCGGTTGAACGCGGTGGGCGACTCGTAGCCGTAGCGCAGGGCCACCTCCGCGACGCGCGCGTCGCCCGCCAGCAGGTCGGCCGCTGCCCGGGTCATGCGCCTCCGGCGCACGTACTCGGGCAGCGTCATCCCCGTAAGGTAGGGGAACATCCGCTGCAGCTGGAACGACGAGCAGCCCGCCTTGCGGGCGAGGGCCTCCCAGTCCAGGGGATCGCCCAGGTGCTCCTCGAGGTAGGCTATCGCCGCGTTGAGGTTCTCCAGCAGGTTCATGCCAACGTCTCCTTACGGCTTCCATTCTAGGCGAGCGTTCTTCTCCCGTCCTCGCCGAATCCGAGCAGGAGCGGAGAGCGTCTCGGCGGGCGCGGCAGGGCTAGCCGCGGAAGGAGAGCAGCTTCTCCTTGAGCTCGGCCTCCATCTTGCGCATCTCCGCCTCGGCCTCGGCCCGCTTGGCGCGGCCCTCCTCCTGGATGCGCATGACCTCGTCGAAGGTCTGGATGAGGTTGTCATTGGCGGCGCGCAGGGTCTCCACCTCCACGATGCCGCGCTCGCTCTCGCGGGCCACCTCGACGGTGGACTGGCGCAGCTTCTCGGCGTTCTTGCGCAGAAGCTCGTTGGTCATGTCGGTGACCGCCGTCTGGGCACGCAGGGCCGCCTCGTTGTTGGCCAGGCCCAGGGCGAGCACCATCTGGCTCTTCCACAGGGGGATGGTGTTGACGAGCGTGGTCTGGATCTTCTCTATCATGAGGGCCTCGTTGTTCTGCACGAGGCGGATCTGCGGGGCCATCTGCAGGGCGATGGTGCGGGTGAGGTCGAGGTCGGAGAGCTTCTTCTCGAAGCGGTTGCAGGCGGCCTCCAGGCGCTGGGCGGCCTCGGCGTCCTCGGTGCGGCCGGTGGCGCGGGCCTGCTCGGCCAGCTCGCGCAGCTCGCCCTCGCGCACCTGGGCCAGGCGCTTGCGTCCGGCCAGGAGGTACATGGTGAGCTCCTTGAAGTAGGCCAGGTTGAGCTCGTAGAGCTGGTCGAGCATGGCGGCGTCCTTCATGAGGGTCACCTGGTGGCCCTCGAGCGCCCGCACGATCTTGTCGACGTTGGCCTGGGCCTTGTCGTAGCGCGCCTTGAGGGCGGTCACCTTGTCGGCCTGGCGCTTGAAGAACCCGAAGAGGCCCTTCTCCTCGTCGGCGTCGAAGCTCTTGAGCTCCGTCACCACGCTGGCGATGAGGTCGCCGGCCTCGCCGAGGTCCTGGGTGCGCACGCGGTCGAGGGCCGTCTCGGAGAAGTCGGCCATCTTCTTCTGGGCGCCGGCGCCGTAGGTGAGCACCAGCTGGGAGTCGGCCAGGTCGATCTGGCCCGCGAAGGCGTCCACCTGGGCGCGCTCCTCCTCGCTCAGCATGTCCTCGAGGGAGGGGGCCGCGGCCGGGGACTGGGCGGGCTCGGCCTGGAGGATGGGGGCGGCCGGGGCCTCGGCGGCCAGGGGGTCGAGGGTGAGCTCGGGGACGGGCAGCGAGCTGATCTTGGCCATCTCGTCGGTCATGGCGGTTCCTTTCTCGGGCGCCTAGGCGTCCTGGGCGGGGCGCGGGGCGCCGGGTGTCTGGTCGAAGGGGCTCTCGGTCAGGCCCTCCTGCGCGAGCACCGCGTGGAGGACGGATATGTCGGCGGACACGTCCATGGCCACGGAGCGGAACGTCTCGTCGAGGAGCTTCTCGTAGGCGCCGCGCAGCGTGTCGAGGGTACGCTCGATCTGATGGCGCGACCGGGAGATGTGCTCGCCTTGGACCGGCTGCTCCTCCAGGTCGTCGTAGGCCTCGAGCAGCCGGATGGTGGTGGGCAGGTAGTAGCCGGCCAGCCGGTCGAGCGCGCTCGCGCACTCCGGCTCGTCGCGCACGCGGTCGAGGATGCGCGCCACCACGTCCTCGATGGCGGCGATCTTGGCGCTCACGGCGGCGTCGGCGATGGCGTCGTTGAGCTCGGCGATGCGCGTGAGGGAGCGGGTGCCCTCGTCGATGACCGCCCGCGCGTCGGCGGGCAGCGCGTCGTCGGCCTCGCGCTGGGCCCGTTGCCGGCGCGCCTCGTCCTCGGCAGCGCTCTGGGCGAGGCAGCGCTCCTGGTAGGCGGCCTGGGCGGCGCGGTACTGGCGGTAGACGTCGTCGGTGACCATGAGGCAGGTGCCCTCGTCGTCGATGTGGCCCTGGGGCAGCAGCCCCCGGCGCAGCATCCGGCGGCTCGCGGCGAGGGCGCGCTTCTCGCTGACCTGGGCTTGGACGGCCAGCTCCTTGAAGGTGCACACCTCGCGCTGGCTGAAGGCCCGGCGGAACGCCTGGGCGAGCCGCGCCGTGCCGAGGCGCCGGATGCCGGCCGCGAGCGGCCAGACGCACAGCGCCGCCCCCGCGCCCATGGCGAGCGAGGCGGGAAGCCAGCCGGTTTCGCCGGCGGCGATCGACCCGAGCGTGAAGAAGACGTCTCCCAAGCCGAGGCTGACGACGCCATAGGCACCGAGGAACGTGAGCGCCGCGCCCGCGGCCGTGAGGCCGACGGGGGACTTGAAGCGCGCCTTGAGCTGCGCGAGCTGCTGACGTTCGGCCGCCCGGGCGCTGAGCGCCGTGGAGGCGGCGGCCCAGGGGGCGGAAGCGGAGGCGGCGGGGCTGCCCTGCGCGGGGGCGGCACCGGGGACGGACGCGCGGGCGGCACCCTGCGCGCCCGGCGGGGGAGCGGCGGCCTCGCGCGCGGCGGCGGCCTGGCGCTGACGCTCCGCTGCGCGGCTGATGACGCCGCCGAGGGCGCTGCCCGCCTGGCCCAGGCCGCGCCCCACGGCCTGCGACACCTGGTCGACGGTCTCGCTGATCTGGCGGCAGAGCTGCTCGAAGTCCTCCTCCGACATGCCGGGCGGTGTGGAGGAGGGCCCCGGGGCGCTCGGGCCGGCGGCGGGGCCGGGCTGCTGCGGGCGCGCGGCGGCGCGCCGGTCGGCCCCGGGCGTCTGCGGTCGCGCGCCGGGCGTGCCGTAGCAGGCGTCGTAGGGCGTCTGCGGGCGGGCCGCCTCGTGCGGTCGCCCGTTGCTGTGGGGATTCTGCGAACCCATGGGCTCCTCTCGAGCTTGTCGCGCGGCGTCCTCGCGCCCCGCGCACCATAATCGCGAAAATTCTACCACTCCGTGTTGCTCGCCCCGGATCCCTCGCCCAAATCCCACAGTTGCGCCGCGCGGCGACCCGCGAGGGGCGCCGGACGACGGCCGATTCCGCCTGACGCCCGCCCGGTCGGCCGGCGCGGCCGTCTGCCCGCCCGCCTGCGACCCGGGTGCCTGCCGCATTGCTCGCGGCGCCAGCTTGCCCGGCGAGCCTTGGCCCGCGTCGCCGCGGCCTGCTCGTCCACGGCGCTGCCGCGCAGTTTCCGCGTCTAAATTGGCCAAAATCCACGGTTTGACGACGATCGGAGCCGGTTTTGCCCCGGTTTCGGCGACCCTGGGCGCCCTCTGGCGCGGGAGCGTGGAACGCGACCTGGGGTTTTGCCGAGAGTGGCGAGCGGGCGCGCCTCCGCCTCGTCGTCAAACCGACGATTTTGGCCAATTTGCCTCCGAGAACCACGCCCATCGCGCCAACGTCCCCTTTCCCTCCTCTTGACAGCGTCGCAATGCAATATATACTTTGCAATTGTCAGATATATATTACATGAAGGGAATTCGGCTTGGCGGATGGGAAGAACATGCGGATGAAGACGGCGCGGATGGAGCGCGGGCTGTCCCAGGCCGAGCTCGCCGAGCAGGTGGGGGCCACGCGCCAGACCATCGGGCTCATCGAGGCGGGGCGCTACAACCCCAGCCTCAAGCTGTGCCGCGCCATCTGCCGCGCCCTCGGCGTCACGCTCGACGACCTGTTCTGGGATTAGGGAGGATCTGAGATGAGCCTGATGAAGCGCTGGAACGAGTACCTGGGCCCCAAGGACGAGCGCCTGGAGGCCGAGTCGGCCCGCTATCTGAGGATCGGCTACTACCTGCTGCTGGCGGGCGTGGTCCTGTGCGTCTACTACGGGGTGATGCTCGAGCAGGTGGCCTGCGTGGCGGACGTGCCGCTGCTCACGGTGGCCGGCGCGGGGGTGGTTTCCCCCAACGTCCTGCTGATGGGGGCACTGCTGGTGGCCTGCTTCATCCCGCTCGCGCTCCAGGCGCGCCGCGGCATCGTGAGCGATCGCGCCCGCTTCGCCCAGGTGGACAGCGTCCCGTGGGACCTGGTGCTGCTCACGTCCCTGGCGTGCGGGGCTGCGGTGGCCGTGCTCAGCGTGGTGATGCGCGTGCTGGCCGAGGTGCAGATCGTCGGCGTGGCCTCCGTGGCCTGGGGAGGCGACGTCGCCATCGGCATCGTCTACTTCGGGCTGGCCTTCGTGCTGGCCATGGCGTTCTCGGCCTCCCTGTTCCGCGACGCCATCAAGAACCGCCGCCGCCTCGAAGACGAGCTCGACGACTAGCCCCGTCGCCCGCCTGACGGCACCTGGCGGGGTAGCTCCGAACGCTCTGCTCGGACAGGCCCCAGGCTTCGACAATCTCGGAAACGGAAAGGCGCCCCATCGGCAAGAAACTACGGGAACGGCGTAGGAGACCTCCGGTTTATTGCCGCTACCGGCAATAAACCGGAGAAGAGAGCGTCGATGCTTATTCGGTGCCCTCCCCTACGCGACGACGCCCTCCCCGCCGATCGGCGGGGAGGGCGTCGTCGCGTAGGCTGCGGTCTTAGCGCTCGCCGGGGGCCTTTGGGGCCGCGGGCGCGCTTGGAACGCCCGGCGCCGCGGATACTCCGGGCGCGCCGGGCGCCGCGGGCATCCCCGGCGCGGCGCCAGCCGGCAGCTCGGCGCCGCAGGACGGGCAGGCGGAAAGCCCTGGCGCGCAGGTGGCGCCGCAGGACGGGCAGGGTCGATCCGCCGATACGGCGGCAGGTCTGAAGCACATGGGGTGCATCCCTTCTCTCGGATCTTCGCGGCCGGATCGCCCTCCTTGGGCCGGGCCGCGCGTCTATCCCTAGGCGGCCGCGGCCGCAGCGGCGGGGTCGAAGCCCGTTGCCTTGGCGGCGACCTTCATGCAGGGGCCGAGCGTGAGCAAGATGGCCAGGAAGCCGAAGCCGAGCGCGCCGGGCCAGATCATGGCGAAGAATCCCGTGACGGCACCCATGCCGCCGGGCGTTGCGATGTTGTTGACGAACGACACCGTGAAGGCGATGCAGGTAATGAGCAGCACGGCCGTCACGACGCACTGGATAAGGTAGGCGACCGGGCCGCTCGCGCCCATCCGCGCCGCCAGGGTGCCGCCCCAGGCGACGGCGGGCACGAGATCGCCGAAGGGATAGGCTATGCAGAAGCTCAGCACGAAGCTCTGGACGAAGCCTATGGGGTTGAGCAGCCCCTGGGCGCCGGTGGCTCCCTCGATGATGAGGGGGATGGCGATGCTGAGCACGGCGCACATGATCGCGCACATCAGGATGTTCATCATCCTTCCGAACCCTTGGGGTCCTTTGAACATGGTTCCCTCCTTTGTCGCGCGGGGGACGAGGCAACCGCGTCGTCCCCCGCCTCGGTTTGCCCGTCCCTGAGCGTCCCTCGCCTGACTCCCAGCGGTTCGCCGGGCACGAGGGAGAGGCCGCAGGCCGGGCAGGCGTTGGCGCCGGCCTCGACCGGGCCGCCGCAGGCTGGGCAGCGGAAGGGAGGCAGAATTCGGTCGGGCTTCTTGCCGCACCTCCCGCATCCTATGCAGGCATAGCCGCACATTCTCGCCTCCCTTTCCCGTCTGCTAGTTGGGCATCCAGAGGACCTGGCGCGGCTTGGCCTTGAAGTCCTCCACCAGATCGTCGATGCGGCCGAACTTCATGACCTGTGCCAGGCAATGGTGCACGCAGGCCGGCTGCTGGTGGTTGGTGACCCGCTGGGCGCACAGGTCGCAGCGGTTAGAGGGCGTGGGGATGTAGTTCCAGTTCCACTGGCTGTCGCCGTACTCGAACGGGCCGTCCTCGAAGACCCGGATGCCGCGCGCCTTGGGCGGGAAGTCGTGGGCTTCCTCGCAGGCCACCTCGCAGGAATGGCAGTTGGTGCAGTACTCGTAGTCGATGAGGAGTCCGTACTGGCTCATGGTTCCCATCCTTTCTAGCAGGCCGCCGGATCGAGCGACGGGTCGTCGATGCGGAAGAAGTTGTCGGTGTGGTCGAGGGGCTTGCCGTCGGCGCCCTCCAGGCCATAGCGGTCGGCCTCGACGAGGTCTTCCTCGCTCGCCTTGGAGATCTTGACGAGGGTGGTTCTGAACGGCGCGCCGAATCCCAGCTTGCCCATGCGGGAGTGGGGGATCAGCGTGTTGATGTTGGACTTCCACACGCCGTAGAGGTGCGGGGCCTCCGCGTCTTCCTCGGGGAACCACCAGCCGTGCTGGGCCTGGATGTAGCCCTCCTTGATGATGGGGGTGATCTTCGCCCTGAGGAAGCACACGCCCCAGGGATTCTCGATGCGCACCCAGTCGCCTTCCTTGATGCCGTGCTCGTCGGCGTCGACGGGGTTCAGCTCCACGAGCGGGTCGGGGCACAGGTCGCGCAGCTTCTCGATCTGACGGCCCTCGGAGTGGAAGTAGCCTATCTCGCGTGCGCCGGTCATCATGGTCAGCGGATAGTCCTTCGCCAGGTCGGGAGTGGAGACGGGCGTGGTGGGAGCCTCGAAGTAGTAGGGCAGGGGATCCTCGCCGACCGCCTCGAACATGGGGCTGTAGAGCTGGATGCGGCCCGTGGAGGTGTTGAATCCCTTGGCACCGTCCGGCCGCAGCTTGCCGGTCTCGTACTTGCGATAGGAGACGTCGCGCTGGATGACCACCTTCTTCTGGACCTCGTCGTAGTCGAAGTCGTAGGCGCGCATCATGGCGATGTCGTAGAACTCCTTGAAGTCCTTCTCGCGGTTCTCCCAGGCCTCGGGGTTGAGGGCCAGGCCGAGGATGCGGTAGAGCTCCCACTCAGGCACGGCCTCGCCGCACTTCACGCACTTGTTGAGCGCGCCCACGTAGTTGGGCGAGCCGCCGTAGTGGGTGGGGACGATGGTCTCCATCTCAAGGGAGGAGGCAAGCGGCAGCACCACGTCGCAGCAGCCCTGGATGGTGGGGGTCATCCACGTGTCGGTGGCGAAGTTGAAGTCGACCTTGCGCAGGGCGTCGTACCAACGCTTGGGCTGGGCCGAGCAGGTGGGGGCGATGAGGTTGGTCTCGCCCAGCCAGCAGAAGTGGATGGCGTAGGGCTTGCCCGTCTCGAGCGCGTCGAGCTGGCGGTCGGCCTGCGACATCTTGAGGCCGCCGGTGTAGAAGGGGAACTCCTCGCGGCCGATGATGGCGTCCTTGAGCTCCTGCTTCATCTCGGGCCAGCCGACCGAGTCGATGTCCTCCTGCATGCCGCCGTCGCCGGCGGTCATGTCGACGAGCACCTGGCCGCCCGGCACGTCCATGTTGCCGGTGATGGACATGAGCGCAAGGATGGCCTGGCCCGCCTGGGCCCCGTTGGGGCTCTGGTCGATGGAGACGCCCCAGGCGATGGAGGCCGGCTTGGCGTTGGCGTAGAGCCGGGCCGCGCGGTAGATCTGCTCGGCCGGCACGCAGCAGATCTCAGCCGCCTTCTCGGGCGGCATCTCGGCCACGCGCTCGGCCAGCTGCTCGAACCCGTAGCACCAGCGCTCCACGAAGTCCTGGTCGTAGAGGTTCTCGCTGATGATGACGTTGAGCATGGCCATGGCCAGCGCCGCGTCGGTGCCGGGGCGCAGCTGCACGTTCAGAATGGCGCGCGAGCCGGTCCAGGTGATGCGGGGGTTGATGTTGATGAGCTTGGCCCCGCGCTTCATCAGGTCGATGATGGAGTGGCCGAAGAGGCCGTCGGGGCTGGAGTAGATGGGCTCCTTGCCCCACTGGATGATGATCTCGGGGATCTGGTAGGCCGGATCGTCATAGCCGCCCGGCAGGCCGCCTGCGTAGTCGATCTCGGGGTAGGAGGAGCCCACGACGTCCATGGTGATGGAGACGCGCGGGCCGTAGCACGAGAAGCCGCTCAGCGGATAGCAGCCGTTGGGCGAGCCGAGCACGCGGTGGGCTCCCGTCGCGCCGATGTTGCCCTGGCGGCCCGTGCCCATGAAGGCGACCATGGACTCGACGCCGTAGTTCTCCTTCACCTCGTCGTAGTTCTTCTTAATGATGGCGATGGCCTCATCCCAGCTGCAGCGCTCCCACTTGTCCTTGCCGCGGTCGGCGCGGTCGCGCTTCATGGGATAGATAATGCGGTCAGGATGGTACAGGAAGTCCTTCATGGCCAGGCAGCGCACGCACAGGCGGCCCTTGGTCACCGGGTGGTTCTCATCGCCCTCCACCTTGACGACCTCGCCGTCCTTGACGTAGACCTTCAGGCCGCAGCCCACCGGGTGGCAGCCCGGGGCCGACCATACGCAGGTGCGGGTCACCGTGCAGCCGTCCTCCTCGTAGCGCCAGGGCTTTCCCACGTCGTCGCGCATCTCCACGGCAGCATCATTGAATTCCATGGTCTCCTCCTGTCTCAGATGATGCCTCTCCTGCCGATCCGCAGGGCCCGGCGTACGCTGGGGCGAACCCGGCGGATCTCTTGGAACCCATTATTCAGGGCAGGTGGGGGGACAGAAAGACTGCAGAACCCGCGCTCTGCTCCATGTTTGGAGCAGAGCGCGGGTTCTGTTCCATGGGGGCAGGACTAGTAGCCCGCGACGAGGGTGGAGAGGGGGAAGGCGATGGAGGCGTCCGAGGGCTTGTCTTCGATGTCGAGGGCCTCGAAGAGGTCTCTCGGCACGGCGGAGAGGAAGGCGTCGATGTACTCCTCCGACTGGTCGGGGTGCGGATCGGACTGCCATTCCTTTATGCACTCGATGCTCATCTTGGCGAAGGCCTTGATCTGAAACTCCACGCGTCCGTCAGGCTCGCGGCCGGTGGCTGCGGCGTACTGCTCGCAATAGTGCTCCACGAAGTTCTGCTCGATGGTCTTCTCCATGAGGGTCTTGCCGAGGGCGCTCGATCCGTTCATCTGGAAGAAGCGCTTGATGAAGCGGCGGTTGCCCGCCACGAAGGAGAACAGGCGGCGATGGCCTGTCTTCCATCCGCAGGTCACGCCTATCTGGCGCACCGAGTGCCAGGCGCCCTCCTCCATGAACCAGATGGCAGCTTGGTACTTATCGCTGAAGTTGCGGTAGAAGGTCTGGCGGGACACGCCGGCGTGGGCGCAGATGTCGACGGTGCGTATCTCCTCGAGCGAGTGCTCCGCCATGAGCTCATCCATGGCCCTGATGATGGCGATCTTGTTCTCCAACGATCCCATGTTGGCCCCCTTGCTGCCGCCGTGCGTCGGAAACACCCTCCTCCATGCGAATTCTAGCAGTCTCTTCGGCGAATGCGCACAGGGTCTGCGGGGCAGTTGCCGCAGGGGGAGGAACCTCGCCCTGCCCCTGCTCCATGGGCTCCGTGCGAGTGCTACAGGGTGGCGGGCACCTTCACCACCGCCCCGCCGTCCAGCGGGATGGAGTCGAGGGGGTAGGCGCGGATGGTTGCGGGGTCTCAATCAGTCTTCCGACGGCCGCCCCTAGGGCTCAAGGAACAGCTCGACGGCCTTGGGCTTGGCGCACTCGCCCTTGATGGCCAGGGCGGCCAGGCGTGTCATGAGACCGCTCACCGAGCGGGCCTGGCAGGGGCAGTCGCGCACGCAGCGCATGCAGCCGATGCAGAGGGCCTTGTCGGCGGTGCGGCAGCTCTTCGCGTCGATGGCGCCCGCTGGGCAGCGCGCGGCGCAGAGCCCGCATCCGTCGCAGGCGCTCCCCGCCTTGGGAACGAGGGACGCAGCGCCCGCCTTCTTGTAGGGGCGGCTACCCGGCACGGAGGGCACCGCGTCGTCGCCGTCGGCCAGTTTGGCGGCGATGGCGCGCGCTGCGTCGGCCAGGCATGCGAGGTCGTCGGCGTCGGGGCGCCCGGCGGCGTACTGGGGCAGGATGGAGTGTTGGGCCAGCGCCGCCAGCGTGGCGACGGGTCGCAGGCCGGCGGCTTGGCAGAGGTCGACAAGCTCCACAAGCGTGTCCTCGTAGGCCCGATCCCCGTAAACCGCCACCGCGATGCCCGCCGCGCCGGCGCCATCGATGGCGGCGAGCCGCTCGGCTGCCAGCGCCGGCACGCGGCCGCCGAAAGACGGCACGGCCACCACCGCGACGGTGCCGGGATCGACGGCGGCGGAGGCGAAGTCCGTCGAGCGGTCGGCCAGGTCTATGCGAGCGGTCACGGGCCCCAGGCCCTCGGCCAGGGCCCGGGCTGCCTTCCCGGTACCTCCGGTGGGGCTGAATTCGATGAGCGTCACATCCATGTGTTCTCCTTCCCCAGCGCCTCAGAGGACGCCGTCTTCCTGCGCCCTCTTCCTCATGTCCGCTATGACGTCCGCCAGCGTCATGTCTGCCAGCGCCTGGACGCTCTCTGCCGACTGCCTGCCCTATCGCATCGATCGCCGCCTTCTCGGTGATCCGATCCGACATCGACCAGCCCACGACCTTGCGAGAGAAGGCGTCGATGACGGCCGCGAGGTAGAGCCATCCCTCACTTGTCGGTGCGTAGGTGATGTCGCCTACCCAGAGCCTGTTGCGCTCATTGACGGCGAAGACGCGCTCGACTAGGTTCAGGCGGGGATCTCCCGGCTCGACCCTCTTCTGGATACTGCGCTTTCTGGCCGCGCCCTTGGCGACAAGTCCCAACCTCCGCATGATGCGCAGCACGCGCTTCTCGCTCACGAAGACGCCGGCTCTGCGAAGCTCTCGGTTGATGCGCCGGTAGCCGTATCTTGCACGATGGCGCTCGAAGACATCCTCCACGAACCCCTCTAGCGCCTCGCGCTCGATTTGCGCGTTGGACTTACGTCTGTGGACGTATTCGCAATAGCCGGATTTAGAGACCCTCATCAGCTCGCACGCCTTCCTGATGGGGCCGAGCTCGCCCCTATGCGCCTTGGGGAACTCGAACCTCACGCATGGTCTTGGCTCAAGAAGGCCCGGAAATTTTTTAGCATCTCGTTCTCGCGCTCGGGCTCTTCGATCTTCTTCCCGAGCTTGACGATCTCGTAGTCCTTGCTGATCTTCGGAGACCCATTTCCGGGGAATGCCGCCTCGCCCATCCCATCGTACTCGCAAGCCCGCCGTCTGAGCGTCGAGTCCTTTATGCCGAGCTCTTCCGAGAGGCCCCTCACTGTCATCTCGCCCGAAAGAACCACCTTCGCTGCCGAGATCTTGAGCTGCCTGTCGTATCGCTTCCTTCTTTGGGTCATATCGAACACCTTCCGCCCTTAACTTGGTGTCCAGATTATCTTACCCACTCCAATTCCCCAGCTCATGCCCGGCATCATGTCGTCGCTGTCCATGTGCTACATCATGTCGTTCTCGCAGTACTTCCTCACGCTGCTCGTGGGCGGCGGAAAGGTGCAGACCTTCGTGCTCACGCTGTTCCCGTACCTCACGGGCGGCGACCGCACCATCGCCTGCGCGTACAGCCTCGTGTTCCTGGCGGTCACGTTCGCGGTGTTTCTGCTGTTCGAGGTGATGCTCAAGCGCTTCGGCGTGCGCGAGGGGGGCGGCTTGTATGAGTAGGGCGGGCAACGGCGTCGCGTCGGGGCGCGCAGGCGCGCGGCCCGACGCGGGCATGCGGACGCGGATGCGGCCGGGCGCGTGGGCGCCGCAGCGGGATTTCGAGGCACGAGGGGGCGGCTCATGCGGTTAGCGCTCGAGAACATAGGCCTGTCGCTCGGCGGGAAGGAGATCCTCTCCGACGTGAGCTTCACGGTGGAGGACGGCCAGTTCGTGTCGATCCTCGGCGAGTCGGGCGCGGGCAAGTCGACCACGCTCAAGGTCGTGACGGGCATCCTGCCGCAGGACGCGGGGCGCGTGACCTTCGACGGCGTGTGCGTGGACGACGTGCCCACGCACCGGCGCGACGTGGCCATGGTGTTCCAGGACATCCGCCTGTTTCCCCACATGAGCGTCGCCGACAACGTGGCGTTCCCGCTGAGGATGCGCGGCGTCTCGAAGGCGGAGCGGCAGAGGGTCGCGGACGAGATGCTCGAGGCCGTGCGCCTGGAGGGATTCGCGCGGCGGCGCACGTTCGAGCTCTCGGGCGGCCAGCAGCAGCGCGTGGCCCTGGCCCGCGCGCTGGCGGCGAGGCCCAAGGCGCTGCTGCTGGACGAGCCGTTCAGCGGCCTGGACGAGCAGCTGCGCGACGACATGCGCCGGCTCGTGACGGCGCTGCACGAGCGCTTCAGCATCACGTCGGTCATGGTGACGCACGACCCGGACGAGGCGCTGGTGATGAGCGACCTCGTGCTGTTCATGAGCGGCGGGCGCCTGATCCAGGCGGGCACGCCGCGGGAGATGCTGCTGAGCCCGGCGCACGAGGCGGTCAGGACCTGCTTCAACGACTCGTCCGCCATCCAGGGCGACGTCGCGGACGGGGTCTTCGCGTGCGGGAGGCTCCGCGTGCCGGCGCCCGACGTGGCGGACGGTCCCGCCGTCCTGGTGCGCGTCCCGGGCCGCGTGCCCTTCGTGCACGCGCTGGCCTAGCGCGCCCGGGCCCGCAGGGCGTCCATCGCCGGGCGCAGGCTCTCGCCTATCTCGGTGAGGGAGTACTCCACCTGCGGATCCTCCTCGGCTTGATTCTCGCGGCCACGGGGGCGCCGCACCCACGCCGGCGCCCGAGGCGCGCGGCCGCCTTGCGAGAGCGGGCCGGTGTGACGTGCCGGGCGCCGCATTGGACGTCATGCCGGCCCCGCGATGGCCGCCGCGCAAAATCCGCGGCCAAAATGGCCAGAACGGACGGCTTGACGACGCCGCACCACCGTCCCCGCAAGTCCCGCGCAGCAAAACCCCAGGTCGCGAGAATCCAACCCACGGCAAGGCCGCGCAAATACACGCGAAACGCTCCTTTTGCGTCGTCAAGCCGTCCGTTCTGGCCATTTTGGCCGTCGTTTCTGCGCGAGCATCGACTTTCGGGGCCAGGAAGCTGCCTGGTGGGTCGCGCAGGGCGGGGTGGCGTGCGGGTGGGAGTGCGAGCGCGTGCGGGCGCGTCGTGCGGGCATGCAGGCATGTGGCGCTGGGCGCGACGTGCGTGGGTTGGGGTTCACGGCGCAGGCGCGTCACGCAGGCGCGTCGCGTAGAGCTGGGTCTGCGCGACGCGACGAAACGCGTGCGGGCGTGCAGGCGCAAGGCTGGGACGCCCGCACGCAGGGCGTGCCATGCGTCGCGCTCGCATGCGGTAGGCGCGCCCGCGTCGGCTGCCTAGGACTCGATCGGGCGCGTGCCGTCCGCTATCCAGTCGACCCAGCTTCCCTCATAGCACTTCTGCCTCGTGTAGCCACGTGATTCGAGCAGGTCGCATGCCTCGCGGGCCAGGCCGCCGTTGTGGCAGTAGACGACGAACTCGTCGTCGGGGCCGAGCCCCGCCTCGGCGAACCTGCCGACGAAGCATTCCGCCGTGTCGCCAGGCGCCTCCTTGGCTGCCATCAGCTCGATGGACTGCGCGCCGGGGATGCGGCTCTCGGCGTACATGAAGCCGGGACGGACATCGACGATGGGCAGGACGCCCAGGTTGTCGAGGACATATGCGGCGTCGACGATCTCGTAGGACATAGGGGGACTCCCTTCACCGGGGCTGCGCGACGGCGCCATGCTACCAGTCCCGCGAGCCTGTTCGCCCAAGTGCCATCAACTTGGCACCGTCCGGAAAACCGTGGCCGTCGGGCGCCCGGGCGCGTGGGCTGCCGGTTTGCCTGCCGCGGTCGTCGGGCGCCCGGGCGCGGGCTGGCGCTCGCCTGCTGCGCGGAATTGCGGGCGGCGCGACGTTGCCCTATGATCTCATCGTACCCCATGAGTTCGTTCGAGGAGGCATGCCATGGATAAGGAACTGATCGACTACATCGCCGAGCGTGTCGAGGTTCTCTCGACGTCGGGCGCGAGCACGCAGGTGACCAAGGACGCCGCGCTGGCGTGGAGGGATGCCGTCGAGGCCGGGGGAGAGGCCGCCGCCGACGCGGCCACCGAGCGGCTCCTCGACATCCTGGAGGGGCGTCCCACCACCATCGACGGCGTCATCGCCTTCGCCGAGGGCCTCGCGAAGGAGCTGTTCGGTGAGGAGGCGGCCGCCCAGATGCTCGCGACGCAGCAGCAGCGCAAGGCCGAGGGCGCCAAGTGGTGCGACTGCGACGCCTGCACCGCCGCCACCGAGATCCTCGCCAGGTTCGGTCGCGTCGAGTTGTAGCCATAGCGCAGCACGAGGGCCCCGCGTCGTTGGGACGCGGGGGGGGGCGCTACAGGGTAGCAGGCACCTTCACCACCACGCCGCCGTCCAGCGGGACGGAGTCGAGGGGGTAGGCGCGGATGGCCGGGTTCTCGTAGGTGTTGTAGTAGTAGGTGCGGGTGCGGCCGGAGTAGCAGCTGGTGTAGAGGGTGTACTCGTAGTCGCCGTCGGACACCTTGGCCGCGCCGAGGGCCATGGCCACGCCGCCGAGGGTGTGGAACAGGCGGCTGACGTTGGCCTCCTCGCCCTCCTGGGCCGGGTAGTTGGCGTTGAGGTAGGCCGCGCGGACGAAGCGGGACGGCGAGTAGTAGTCGCCGGGGATGCCGCGCATGCCGGCGCCGGACCCGTAGGGGGAAAGCGTCGCCTCGCGCCAGTGGGCGTCGGCGGGGAAGTCCGGCGTGCAGGCCAGGTAGCTGCGGACGTTCTCGCGGTGGTAGGCGAAGGTGGGCTGGTTGGCCAGCACGTCCAGCTCGTCGTGGTAGACATGCATCCCGTCGGCCTGGTACTCAACTACGATGGAGCGGTTCTTGTCGGCGATGAACCAGTGGAGCAGGGCCACCTCGTACTGGTCGCTCGGGGCCTGGTTGAGGATGACGATGTCCTTGAGCGCCTCCTCGGCCTCGTCCACGGTCTTGCACTGGCTGGCCAGGTAGAAGGGGAACGCATAGGCGGGCATGTTGACCTTGCCGTCCTCCGGCGCGTCGGCGTACTGGGCGTAGCCGGGGAAGTTGAGGCCGGCCACGGCCAGGCCCTCCTCGTTCATGACGTCCAGGTACAGCGGGCAGCCCTCGGGGGCGATGGCCATGCCGATGACGGCGTAGCGGGTGGGCACCTTGCCCTCCATGAAGTCGGGGTGGGTGAAGCCGCGCTGGGTGACGAGCACCTCCTGGCCGTAGCCGACGGTCCAGTCGAGGTTGCGTCCGAAGTACAGGTTGCCCTCAGGGTCGGTGAAGCGGATGCCGGTGCACATGGTGGCCCCTCTCTCGGTCAGGCCCCTCTCGGCCCGGGCCCGAACGAGGGCGGGAGTGGGCGCGCGAGGCGGCGGGGTTGCAGCTACGTCCCAGCATGGCCCCGCCCCGCGCCCCGGCTGATTCCCGGCTCGCTCCTGTTGCCAAGGCGTAGGGCCGCCTGGGCCTGCCGGTTAGCGCCGGGAAAGAAGAAGGGGAGCGGCCGGAGGCGAGATGCCCCGGCCGCTCCCCCGATCAGGTGATGGGCGCCGCGTGGCCTAGCGGGCCGTCGCGTACTCCACGCTGGCGCGGGTCTCGGCGCCGGCGGAGTCGAGCTCCCAGATGCGGGCGCCCCGCGCCTCCACGCGCGCCCGGGCCTGGGCGTAGGCGGACTGCCCGTCATCGGCGTCGCCGAAGGCGAGCGCCTGGGTGGGGCAGTCCATGGCGCAGAACGGGGGCAGGCCCTCGGCCACGCGCGGCGCGCAGAAGGTGCAGCTGGGCAGGTAGACCGGCTGCCACCACATGTGCAGGTCGGGGTACACGCCGGCGGGGCGGTCGATGCCCTGGCCCGAGCCGTGGGTCTCCACCTCCACGCGGTACACGTCGTCGTCCAGGTGGTTGCCCACCTTGCAGCCCATCGCGCAGGTCCAGCATCCCACGCAGCGGTCGATGTCGACCAGCATCTTGTACGCCATGGCTTAAGCCTCCTTCACGATGGTCTGTTGCGGGTTGGGGGTGAGCTCGCCCTCGAACTTGCGGATGTCGCACCACGAGTCCCAGTAGCAGTCGGTCGAGCCCGTGAGCGAGCTCATCGACTCCACGTAGGGGTTGGGATGGTGGCCGGCGGCCAGCCAGTCGGCGAACCACTTGTCCTCGAGCGGGCCCTGGGAGTCCTGGCCGGCGCACTGGTGGGTGATCTCGGCGTAGGTGCCCTCCTCGAACTGGCGGCGGCGCCAGCCGAACCACACGTGCACGGTGCCGTCGGGAACGCTCTCGTCGAGCACCAGGCGCGTGATGACGTGGCCGCGGTCGTTGAACACCTCCACGGTGTCGCCGTCGGCGAGTCCCAGACGCGCGGCCTGGGCCGGGTTCAGGCGGGTGGCGGGCGTGCCGCCGGAGAGCTTCACCGTGATGGGGTCGTCGGTGAAGCTGGACTGCATGAAGAAGCGCTGACGGCCCGTGAACAGCTGGTAGGGGTAGGTGGCCGACTTGCCGATCTTGTTGGGCTCGAGCACCCGGGTCACCGCCATGCCCAGGTCAGCCAGCTTCTCGGCGTAGATGACCTCCATGCGGCCGGTCTCGTTGTCCATGACCTCCTCGGGGTTGAGGTAGGGGGTGTACTTGGGCTCGGGCGGCGCGGCGGCGCGGATCATCTTCTCCTGCTTCAGGCGCTCATAGGTCACGGGAGGCTGGATGCCCGCCACAAGCGGGTACTGGGTTTGCAGGCGGATGTCGATGTACTCGGGGATGCCCAGGGTGAAGTAGTCGCCCAGGCCCACCCGCTTGGCCAGCTCGCTGAACACCCACACCGGCTCATGGCCGTCCACCTGCGGCTCGATGGCCGGCTCCTGGAGGATGATGTGGTTGTAGCAGGCGCCGGTGATGAGGTCCTCGCGCTCGAAGGACATGAGGTCGGGCAGCACGTAGTCGGCGATCTCGCCGGTGTCGGTGAGCCACACGTCGTAGTCCACCACCAGCTCCATGTCGCGGACCACGTCGAGCCAGCGCTGGCGGTCGGGCTGCTGGTGCACCGGGTTGCCGGAGCAGACGATGAGCGCCTTGTAGGGGCTGTCGTCGGCCTCCGCCCGGGCGAACCACTCGGCCATGCGCACGGGCACCGACTTCACGCTGGCCACGCCGTCAGGGCAGCTGATGGGCAGGTCGTTGAACACGAGCGGCCAGCTCTGGAGCTGGAGCGCCTCGAACACGCCGGAGCCCGGCTTGCCGAGGCGACCGGTGAGGGCGCCCAGCAGCAGGAACTGACGGTAGGTCTCGTTGGAGTTACGGTAGCGCAGGCCGTAGCCGGAGAGGATGAAGGCGTTCTCGGCCTCTACCCAGTCGCGGGCCAGGCGCTCGGCGTCCTCGGCGCTGATGCCGCACTTCTCGGCGGCCAGCTCGAAGGTGTATTCCGCCGCGCCGTCCTTGAGCTTCTGGAGCGCGGTGGAGCAGCGCCGCCCGCCGACCTCGTAGGTGCCCAGCAGCGGGATGTCGGCGCCCTCGGGGTAGGCCCCGCGCTTGGCCGCCACCGGGGCCGGGGCGCCCGCGGCGGCGTCCCACACGTAGAACGATCCGCCGTCCTCACCGCGGATCAGCTGGCCGGTCTCGTCGTCGACCAGGTAGGCGGCGATGGTGCGGGCCAGCAGGTAGGCGTCGTCCTGCAGGTCGTTCTCGAGGATGTAGTTCACCATGGCCATGGCCAGGTAGCCGTCGGAGGCAGGCTTCATGGCCACGAACTCGTCGGCGAAGCCGGCCGTGCCGTCGAAGATGAGGCCCAGGTCGACGATGCGGGCGCCGGCCTCGCGGGCGCGCACGAGGTTCTGGGCGCAGCGCATCTGGTTCTCGATGGGATTGCAGCCCCACACGTAGATGAGGTCGGTGCCCACCATGATGCGCGGGTCGATGACGGTGCGGGGGAACTCGCTGCCGGCGTTGTAGAACTCGGCGTAGAAGGGGCCGTTGTCGAGGCCGATGGATCCTAGCGGCACGGTGACGCCGAAGGTGTTGGCGAAGCGGAACGGCATGAGGTTCTCGAAGCTGTACTGCGCGGGGACGCCGGCGCCCAGGTTCCATAGCACCACCGAGGACGGCCCGTGCTCGTCGCGGATCTTGCAGAGCTTCTCGCCGATCTCGTCGAGGGCCTGGTCCCAGCTGATCTCCTCGAAGATGCCGCTGCCGCGCTCGCCCACGCGCTTGAGCGGAGCCTTCAGGCGCTTGGGGTCGTAGGGCTGGCGCCCGGCCAGGCACCCCTTCTGGCAGATGTGGCCGTCGGGTTCCTCGGGGGCCGAGTAGACGATGCGTTCCATGCGCTCGATCTTCCCGTCCTTCACGATGGTCTTGAGCGCGCAGTAGTCGTGGTCGCCCCATCCGGGGCAGGCCGTGTAGACGAACGACTCCTCTGACATGTGCAACTCCTCTCCGTAGGCTTGCCGCGCTCCCCGGGCTCGTCAGACGCCGAGGACCGTCATTCCCCAGCATAGCCGCGACTTGGGGGCCGTAAAGCATCCTTCGTTGACAATGTGTCTAATTGATAATATTGTGATTGAACTAACTGTGCCGTCTGACCGCGAGGGGAGGAGCGATGGGCGCTATGGGCCATGACCCGCACCGCCGCCGGCTGGAGGACCGATCGGACCCGGGGCACCTCGACGCGTTCGAGGGGGAGTCGGACTACCTGACCGTGATGAACCTGCTGTTCCGCTCCATCAGCCAGGTGCTCGCCGAGCACTGCGCGCTCACGACGCTCCAGTACCGCATGCTGCTGCGCCTTCTGGGCGCGGAGGGCGGCACGCTGCGCACGACCGACCTGGCCGACAACCTGCGCGTCTGCGCGAGCACCGTGTCGGCCGCCATGCCCCGGCTGGTGGAGGGCCGCCTGGTGGCGCGCGTCGAGGATCCCGACGACATGCGCGTCGTGTCGTTGGCGCTCACCCCGGCCGGCGTGGAGGAGATAGGCCGGGCCGACCGCCATGTGGGCGCGTTCCTGCGCAGCTACTGGCGCAACCTCACCCCCGAGCAGTTGAGGGTGGCCCTCGACAGCTCCGCGAACGCCGCGGCGCTCCACCACGCCTCGCGCATCGAGAACGGGAGCCACCGGCTGGACACCGCCTTCTTCGACGCGGTGATGATCTCACGCACCCTCACCGCCGCGAAGCTCGCCGGCTACGGCCTGAAGACGCCGCAGTTCCGCGTGCTGGCCGCCCTGCGCATCCTGGGGCCCGGGGCTACCGCGTCCCAGGTGGCGTCCTACCTGTTCCTGAGGAGCAGCGACGTGACCGCGCCCCTCAAGGCGCTCGAGGAGCGGGGCCTCGTCTTGAAGCAGCGCAACGCCGACAACCGCCGCACCAAGGCCCTGGCCCTCACGGCCGAGGGCCGCGAGCTGGTGGAGGGGCTGGCGCCCCTCGTCTACGACGCGCTCCTGGAGACCTGCCACAGCGACGAGGCCGCCGTGCAGCTGCACCTGCAGGCCGCCCGCCAGGTGGTGGCCCGCGAGCGCGGGGCCGCCGTGTTCGCCGAGCCTGCCCTGCGCCGGGCGGGCGCCTAGGAAACAGTCGCGTATCCTTTGCCGTGGCGGGGCCTTTGAGCCGCTAGTCTGTTCTCAGTGAGATTGCGCTGAAGGAGACGCAGGTCATGGCAAGGAGAGCACGAGTCATAGTGGTGGGCTGCAGCGCCTTCGGGGCGGCGGTGGCCCGGTCGCTGTCCGCCAGCGGCAGCGACGTCATCGTCGTGGACATGCGCGAGGACGCCTTCGACCGCCTGGGCGACGACTTCGACGGCGAGACGGTCACCGGCGACGGAAGCAGCGCGTCGGTCCTGCGGGAGTGCGGCGCCGAGCGCGCCACCCACCTGGTGGTGGCGACGGGCCGCGACACCGTCAACCTCCTGGTGGCCGAGTTGGCCAGCGAGGTGCTTGGCGTGCGCCAGGTGCTGCCCGTCGTCGACGACGACTCCCTGGTGGAGATCCTGGAGCAGCGGGGCATCGACCCCATCTGTCCCCACCGCATCTGCGAGGAGGAGTTCTTCCAGATCACGGGCCTGCCGCGGGCGGAGGGGGAGCGATGAGGGCGGTCATCGTCGGCGGGCGCTCCCGCGCCGACTACCTCATGGGCGCCCTGGCCGACGTGGCCGACGAGATAGTGGCCATCAACAGCGACCGCGGCTTCTGCGAGTACCTCTCCAGCCGTCACGACAACGAGGTGATCTGGGGTGACGGCACCAGCCGCTCCGTCCTGGAGGACGCCGGCGTGGAGGGCTTCGACGTGGTGGTGGCCCTCACCGGCTGCGATGCCGACAACCTGGCCATCTGCCAGGTGACCAGGCAGTTCCTGGGCATCCGCCGCCAGCTGTGCATCGTGGCGAACCCCGAGAACGTGCGTGTGTTCCGCCAGCTGGGCGTGACGGCCGCCATCAGCGGCACCGCCGCCCTGGCCCAGGGCATCCGCGACGCCCTGGCCGAGGTGCCCGCCAACGGCGCCCCCGGCCCCGCCGGCGACGGCGCGGCCCGCGACGGGCTTGGCGAGGCGAGGCCGCTGCTCGGCTCATGGCACCTCCTCGGGAAGGATCGGGGATGACGCCCATGGTGTCCCGCGGCCCCTCTGACCTGCCTGCGTCCCTGCCCCTCGGGCTTCCCGGGGGCGGCGGGTCGCGCGCGCTCTCGCCGGTGGCCCGCTACGTCGGCACCGCCTCGCTGTTCATCGGCCTGGCCGGCTTCGCGCCCCTGGCCGTGCTGTGGCTCCATCCTGACGAGGTGCCCCTGGCTCCCTGCTTCATCTTCCCGAGCCTGGCCGCCATGGCCCTGGGCTACCTCCTGCGCTTCGCTAGCGCCTGGCCGGCCCGCGCCGTGCCGCTCTCCCGGCGCCAGGCGGCCGTCTGCACGCTGCTGATCTGGGTGATCGCGGTGGTCGTCTACGCCGCGCCCTTCGTGGTTGCCGGCCTGCTCACCCCCGTTCAGGCCGTGTTCGAGGCCACGAGCGGGCTCACCACCACCGGCCTGAGCGTGGTGGACGTGGCGACGTGCCCGGCCGTCTTCCTGTTCCACCGCAGCCTCACCTGCTACCTCGGCGGCGTCGGGCTCGTGCTCATCCTCACCTGCGTGGTCACGGGGACGGGCGGCCTGGGGGTCTACAACGCCGAGGGGCACACCGACCGGCTCCTGCCCAGCTCGGCGAAGACCGCCCGGCTCATCCTCCTCATCTACACCGGCATCATCGCCGTCGGGGCCGTGGCCTACGTCATCGCGGGCATGACGCCCTTCGATGCCGTCAACATCTCCATGTGCGCGGTGTCCACGGCCGGGTTCGCCACCCATCCCGAGAGCCTCGCCTTCTGGCAGAGTCCGGCCATCGAGCTTGTCACCGTCGTCCTCATGATAGCCGGCGGCATGAACTTCCTCCTGCTGTTCTTGCTGATGAGGGGCAAGTTCAAGGCGTTCGCCACCCACATCGAGACGCCGCTGTACTTCGGCATCATCGCCGTGGGCACCCTGGTGGTGGGCGGGCTGTTCTGGGCCCGGGGCATCAGCGACGGGGCCGGCGACGCCCTGCGCGACGGGCTGTTCCAGGTGGTGTCGGTGCTCACCTCCACGGGGTTCCAGACCGTGCCCTCCTTCGCCGCCATGGGGCCCGCGCTGCTGTTCCTGTTCATGCTCCTGATGTTCAGCGGGGCCGAGGCGCGCTCCACCTCGGGCGGCATCAAGATCTACCGCGTCGCCGTGGCCTCCTTGGGGCTGGCCCAGACGCTCCGCAGCCGCTACGGGAGCAAGCGCCACATCACCAGCGTCAAGATCAACCGGTTCGGCAAGCGCACGGTGCTCACTGCCGACGACGTGGCCGAGGCCCGGGCCTTCGTGGCCCTCTACTTTCTCGTGTTCGCGGTGGGGACGTTCCTGTTCATCCTCTGCGGTGCCACCCTGCAGGAGGCGGCGTTCGACTTCGCGTCCTGCCTGGGCAACACGGGGGTGGGGACGGGGTTCCTCGGCCCGGATTCGGGGGCTGCGGCGCTTATCATCGGGTCGGTGGGCATGCTGCTGGGGCGTCTGGAGATCATTCCCCTGTTCATGGGGGCCGGTGCCCTGCTGTCGTTTCTCCTAGGAGGTGTTCGCCATGGGCGATAGCGCGCAGGCGAGGGCCGTGCGGTCGGCGGCCTGGCGGTGCCGGGGACGGCTTCTGGTCCGCAACATCGCCATCGTCGCGTTGCTCTACGGCGCGGGCATGGCGGCGGTGTGGGGGTTCTCCCTCATGGCCGTCAGCCCCCTTGTGGTGTTCCCCTTGTTCGTCCTGGGCATCCTCATCGCCAGCCTGGAGTCGGACTCCGGCCTGTGGGGCGCGGTGCTGGGGCTGGGCTACCTGGTGTCCTACGACTACCTGTTCACCGAGCCGCTCTACCAGCTGAAGGTGCTGAGCTACACCGACGTGGTGGCCCTGGTCATCTTCCTGGTGGTGGCGCTCATCATGGGCGTGGTCACCCACCGCATGCGCCGCCAGGTGTCCGCGGCCGAGCGGACGGCCGCTGCCCTGCGCCGGGTCAACCGCCTGGGGGCCGAGCTGGTGGACAGCGACACCGCCGAGGGGGCGTGCCAGGCGGCCCAGGAGTTCCTCGCGGCGTCCCTGGGGCGGCCGGTGGAGATCGTCCTCGGCGAGCCCGGGCCCGAGCGCGGCGAGGCCGCCCTGGAGTGCTACCAGCAACACTGTCCCACGGGTCGCGGTGAGCTGGGCTACCGCGACGGGGCCGAGAAGTTCCTGCCCTTCGGCATGCGCGGTCGCACCCTGGGCGTGGTGGCCGTCGACTGCTCTCAGGCCGACCTCGACCAGGCCGACCTGGCGCTCGTGTCCTTCGTGCTGGCCCAGGCCCAGCTGGCCGTGGAGCGCAACGGCGCCTACCGCTCGGTCGGGGCTGAGGGCGGCAGCGTGTCGGCGCCGTAGAGGCGGATGGGCGTGCCGTCATCCTCGTGGGCGTCGCCCAGGTACTCCCAGCCGCAGCGCTCGTAGAAGCGGTCGTGGTCGGTCACCAGGTAGAGGCGGTCCAGGCCATGGCGTGATGCCTCGGCGCGGGCGTGGTCGAGCAGCGCGCGGGCCAAGCCGCGACCGCGGTGCGATTCCTCCACGTAGAGGGCGCAGAGGTTCGGCGCCAGGTCGGGGCGGTCGTGGAAGTCGTTGTCGATGATGCCGCACCCGGCGATGGGCGCCCCGGCCGGGTCGTCGCCCTCGCAGACGAGGTACCACTGGGGCACGGGCGCGTCCGCGCGCGACGCCTCGATGCTCTCGCGGTAGGCCTCGGCGGGCAGGCCCCACTTATCCGAGAACCACGCCGCCGCCCGCTCGGTGGCCTCGGGGTGCTCGACGAGGGAGAAGATGGTGGTGGTAGCGGCGGTCACGGGCCCTCCTTGGGTTGTGCTTGCTCGGCCCCAAGGATACCACGCCCGCGTCAGCGCCTGAGACGCCGAGCGCTGCGCAACCGGCCGAGCCCCGCTGCGCCCGCGCGGCCGTGACGATCCTCGTGATAACGCGGCCCCCGGGTGACAGCGCCGGCCTGCGGTACGGCGCCGTGCGAGATCCGCGGCTAAATTGGCCAAAAAAGCCGGTTTGACGACGGATTCCCCGCCTAGGGAGCTCTCGCTCGCTCCCTTTTCGCCCCTCATCCGCCCAATCGTCCTCTGCGACCTGGGCTTTTGCCGCGCCCTCGCTCACGCGCTCCTGGCGCCTCGTCGTCAAACCGACGATTTTGGCCAATTTGGGAACGAGTTCTGCGCGGCACCCAACAAGCCCGCTCGTCACTCCCCCCAACACGCAGCGGGGCCCCGCGCTTTGGCGCGGGGCCCCGCTTGCTCTCGTCAGCGTATGCTTACGCGGGCATGTCCAGCTTCTTGGCCTGGTCGACCGACAGCCAGCCCTCGGGGATCTCGGTGTCGGTGTGGCAGCGCGAGCACTCGACCACGGAGGCGCGGTGCGCCTTGTGGCAGGTGCCGCAGTCGTACTCCTGATGCTCGGCCACGTGCGGGTTGCGCTCGTAGTCGGCGGTCAGGGCGATCAGGTCGTCGCGGGTCATGACCGTGCCGTCCTCGTTGACGTGGCAGGCCTCGTTCATGCAGAACTCATCGTTGGGGATGGCGCGGGCCTCCGTCAGGTCGTCGAGCGAGCGCTCGTCGAGCTCGGCGTAGTAGTCGCCGGTGAGCCAGGCGATGCCCTCGGACACCTGCTCGCTCAGCTGCGGGACGTGGCAGGACATGCAGGTGGCGTCCGCGCCGCCGTCGGCGACGGCGGTCTTGTGCGAGACGGCGAGCATGGCGTGGGTGTTGGACACCTCGTTGCCCCACTTGTCGACGCCGGTCACGCCGTCGGCCTGGTCGTAGGTCTCGTTATAGGGATCCATCGACGTATGGCAGATGGCGTTGCAGAAGCTCGGCTGCTCATGCCACACCCAGAAGCCGGAGCCGGCCGCCACCAGGATGACCGCGACCACGCCGACCACGACCGGCCAGCGCTTCCCCTTCCTCTTCGGGGCGGCGCCAGCGGCCTTGGCGTCGGCGCCAGCCGCCGCCTCCTCGGTGGCCTTCACCTTGGTTTCCTCGTTCATTCCTGTACCTCCTTGGTTTCTTTTCTCGGGGCGCCGTCGGGCAGGCATCGCCTGCGGCGGCGCTCGGTGGCGGGGGCGTAGGGGCGCCCCCTTTCTTTGGAATCGAGGTCTCGGGCCGCATGACGCCTTCGCGTGGGGGAAGCACGCGTCGGACGCCCAGCCCTGTCCTCGGGGTTAGTCTCGGTGTCGTAGGGGATCGTCGAGGGAGAAGATCGCGAAGAGCTCGTCTCGGTTGTGGATGCCGAGCTTCTTGTAGACATGGCGGATATGGGACTTCGCCGTGCCGTTCACTATCACAAGCCTTCGCGCTACCTCGCTCGCCGAATTGCCTTCCAGGAGAAGCTCGAGCACTTCTCTCTCGCGGTTGCCGATGCCGTGGCGCTCGACGACGTCGTCTATCTTGACCTGATAGGAGGCCTCCTTGTCGTGGGCCGCCGTCTCGGCCTCCTCGGCTTTGAAAAGCTGCTGGGCCTTCTGCTGGGTGACGCCCTTGCGGATGAGGATGATCATGGCGGTGAACGCCGCGACGATCGAGACGAGGACGAGCGCCTCAGAGGCGAAGCCGCCGGCCCAGGCGACGCAGGCCGCGACGATGACGCGCCCGACGAGGCAGCCGCTCGCGAAGGCGACCATCAGGAAGAGGAACTCGCGTATCTGCCGCTGCCTCTCGCCGAAGTCGCTCGAGCAGAGCAGCACCACGGCGAAGGCGAGGAACAGGAACATGCCCAAGGCCGCGATGTCGAACGAGAGTGCCGGGTCGAAGTGCATCGACGATGCCGCGATGGTGGCTGTGACGATTGCCGGCACAGCCACGCTCGAGAGGGGAAAGCCCACCTGGTTGACGAACAGCAGGAGCACGCACACGACGAGCATCGGCGCGAAGAAGGCCCCCGTCGAGAACGCGGCGCGCTCGCCGTCGACGCCGGCGAACGAGACCGCTATGACGAACGCCACGCTGAAGAGGAACGTCGCGGGCGCCGAGTAGGAGTACTCCCACCGCGTCTCCGCCTGCCCGGCGTCGAGGGCCGGGGCCTGCTACGCGTGGAGCTTTTGGGTGAGGATGGCCGTGGCGGCCACGATGAGGATGCCCATGCAGACGCAGATCTTCAGCTCGTCGAGTCCGGAGAAGAGCCAGATGACGAACGCGGCGAACATGGCCGAGAGCATGATGTCCCACATGACGTGCGAGGGCTTGGCCCCGATGAAGAGCCCGATCCACGCGACGAGCGTGATGGGCAGGTAGGCACCGAACAGCGCGCCGAAGAGCCAGTGGACGAGGTCGGGCACGTCCACTCTGTACTGGAAGAAGATGAAGTACGCGACGAGCGTGAGCTGCACCGTCAGGGCGCTGGCCCACAGGGTCGCGCGATCCGGCGCGGTGCGGCCGGTCTGCCTGAAGTAGACGATCAGCGCCAGGGCGCCGATGAGCTGGCCGACGTAGCTGGCATCGGTGTAGGAGATGGTGAACACGGAGGTATGCCACATGGCAGGTCAGAAGAATACCTGGCCGGCGAAGGCGAGGTTGCAGGCGAGCCCGACGAAAAGGCTCACGGACCCCTCTGCGGCAAACTGCTGGACGAACCTCGTCTCCAGCGCCTGCGCGGCGGAATTCGAGCGACCCATGTTCATTCACCTCCTTCGTGTGCGCTCATAGAACCACAGAACGCAGTGGGTGGACAGGAACAACTTTATAACCCCCCTGGGTTAGTGACAGTGCAACACCTGGGTTAGCGAATTCTTCACCCCATTAACCCCCGGTTACCTCTCACGCTGACGCCCTCGCGCTTGGTAGGATGCGTGGCGTCGGAGGGGGAAGCTCTGACGCGATGGCACGGCCCCAGACGAGGCCGGCCGCTTATATCTTCTATCACACGAAAGCAAGGAGGAAACATGGGCACTGTCTCACGCCGTCAATTTCTGACGGGAACCGCGGGCGTGGCGGCTCTGGCCGGCATGGGCGCCCTGGCTGGGTGCGCTCCGAAGCAGAGGGGCGCCGCGCTGGCGGGCACGGGTGCCAAGGATGGCGCCTACACGTTCGCCGACACCATCGCCTGGGACGGCGAGTACGACGTCATCGTCATCGGCTTCGGCGCCGCGGGTGCCGTGGCTGCCTGCTACGCGGCCGACGCCGGCGCGAAGGTGCTGCTGGTCGACAAGGCCCCCAACGGCATGGAGGGCGGCAACACCCGCTTCTGCGGCCAGATCATCCTGTGATCGGAGAACAAGGACGCCATGCTGGCCTGCAACAAGGCCATGGCCGCCGACTTCGACGTGGACGAGGAGCTCTACGACGTCTACGCCGAGGGCCTCACGCAGACGCGCGACTTGCTGCGCGACTTCTTCGGCGTGTCGGAGGAGAACTTCCTCGACTGGAAGTACGACTCCTCCAAGCAGCCCCTCATCGGCATGTTCGCTCCCGAGTACCCCGAGCTGGAGGGCGGCGACGAGCTGCACGTGCTGACCGTCAGCGACAACGTGTGCAACTCCGCCCTGTGGAAGGTGTACCGCGACAAGGTGCTCAGCATGTCCGACAACATCGACGTGTGGTACGGTTCGCCGGCCCTGAGCCTGCATCAGGACCCGGTCAGCAAGACCGTCATCGGCGCCACCATCGAGCGCGAGGGCAAGCCGGTCAACGTGCGCGCCCTGAACGGCGTGGTGCTGACCTGCGGCGGCTTCGAGAACAACCCGCAGATGGTCGAGGACTTCCTCGGCCTCACCAAGAGCGCGCCCGCCGGCACCACGTTCAACACGGGCGACGGCATCAAGATGGCCATGGGCGTGGGCGCCGACCTGTGGCACATGGAGGCCTTCGAGGGCAACTGCTTCGCCCCGGGCGGCATCTCCTTCGTGGTTGAGCTGGGCCAGCACGCCAAAACCTTCAACGACCTGCGCAACCTCTCCGGCAGCGTCATCGTTGTGGGCAACGGCGGCGAGCGCTACCTGCGCGAGGACGTCTACAACCGCCACGGCCACGTGCCCAGCAACGGCGGCTGGATCAGCCCCAAGCGCCCGCGCAACACCTACATGGTGTGGGACGCGGCCCAGAACAAGGCCATCACCGAGGAGCACCACGGCATCCCCGCGGGCTTCGAGGACCAGGTGGTGAGCGCGGGCAGCATCGCCGAGCTGGAGACCGCCCTGGGCATCCCCGCCGGCAAGCTGCAGCAGACCATCACCGACTCTCGTCCAGGTATGCGGGCTCGAAGTTCTCCTGCCAGTCGAAGGGGATGTAGCGGCCCTCGACGATGAGGTTCTGGCCGTTCTCGATGGCCGTCTTCACCATCTCCCGGGCGATTCCCCACAGGTAGGGGACGAGCAGCTCGTCATCCTCGGGGGTCAGCTCGGTCTGCCCGCTGCGGATGAGCCCCATCTTCAGCAGGTCGAGGGAGAGCACCGGGTAGCGGTAGCGCTCCATCAGCCGCTGCGCCAGCAGCGTCTTGCCCGTGTGGCTCGCGCCCGTTATGAGAATCACCATCGGCCAGGGTCCCTTCGCCTAGCGTTCCTCGGTGCCCATGCCGGGGAACTCCTCGATCTTGTCGAGGAGCTCTTGACGCGAGTGGACGCCGGCCTTCTGGTAGATGCGGTGGAGGTAGGTGTTCACGGTGCCCGCTGACACGTAGAGCGTCTCGGCGATGCGCTGGCGCGTTCTGCCCCTCACCGTGAGTCGGAGCACCCGGGTCTCGTTCTCCGACAGCTTGTAGGCGCGGGAGAACTGGTCGATCCCGTCGTCGGGGACGACCGCAGGAGGCTCCTCGAGCGCGGCCGTGGCCTCGGTGCGCTCGGCGATGCGCCGGCTGAGGTATGCCAACCATAGAATCGAGCGGCAAGATAATGCCTTCGATATGGCTTGGCATGAATGACGAGGAGATGACTCCGTAAACGCAGAAGGCAAGACATAGCGCGCAAAAAGCGAGCAAGCTTGTTTGCCTGCAATTCGCTGCATCCATAGTCTTGCCCTCCTCGGTTCATTGGGACAAATTGCATCAGCGGACTTAAGTTGCTTGAACTACACAGAGATCAAGAAGCGTCATCACGTGCAAGCCACTGGCAATAACAGGCCGACTAGAAGATTGCTTCGCCCAGGTATTTATCATGTGGTTGGATGAGGCATTTGTCGATGGGCTTCCAGAAGGTCTCGTAGAGGTCTTTCTGGGCCTTTCCGTAGTCTTCCTTGGACGCGAACTCCCAGAAGAGGACGTACTTCACGCATTTCACGATGCGAGTAAGCTCAACTGGAGGCAGGCCTTCCCGGATTTGCTCCATGTCGATCTTGTAGCCGCGCCTCATAAGACGCAGCTGCAAGAGCCCTGTCCTCTCTTCCAAGAACGGCTTCGCCTCGTTCATGATGGTTTCGAATTCCTCGACCTTATCAGGCTTCACCTGATAGATGCATACCTCTGAGAATGACACGAAGCCTCCTGTTCATCCAATTCCATTTATGCTATCAATCAAGTCATTTTCCCAGACGACAGCCTGCTCTAAATCAAGCACGTCCAACCCCTCTGCGGCGGCTGCATAGCCTATCTCCCAATCGGGGTAAGCGACGATGCGAGGAGGCCATTCCGGTTGGCGTGGCTGGCTCTCTTCTGACGGCGGTTCCGATAAAGCCTTGCCACCCTTCCTCAAGCGCGGTGTTCAGCGCACCTATGTACTCGCCGATGTCAGAGGCTCGTGCGGTATCGAGGTCCTCGCTGAAACGGGTGCCCGCATCGCCGAATCTGAGCTTCAGGGCGCTGCCGCCTTTGACGGCCCCGTCGGGCAGCATCTGCGCGACGACGGCATCCGCCCATCTAGGAAGAAACAGGCCTACCGAGGTTTTGATGGATCTTTTTCGCAGCTATTAGGTTTGAGAGGTCTCACTAGCGGCTGGCCGCTTTTGGGTTGTAACTCAAAAATAAAAGTGGCCGGGGAACACCCCCGGCCACTTGGTAGAAGCAAAAGCCTCCGATAGCTTTATATTATGAAAGCTATCGGAGCTCAATTAATGGCGCTGACCTACTCCCACTCCATGGGGACAAAGCCAATAGCGCGTCCTATGCGTGCTACCTGGCGACATGGATTCCAAGGAGACCAAGACTGTCCGAGATGTTCTGTTACCAGAACTCGGTTTGCCTTTTCGGATATTTATTCTTTGCGCGCGGGGAATAAATGACGGCTTGCCAGGAAATGGCAGCTGACGTGCGGCGATGCCGCGCGAATGCTAGCGCCTGATTACAGGCACCCCTGTATACCGGCAAAATGGAGGAAATTTACTCCCCGGGAATATGAAAAGGAGTAAATATCGCAGTCTGGAAAATGCCATCTAACTGCGGAAACAAGATAAGCTGATTACAATCTTCACAAAAGTGATTACGTGCCATGAGCGAGGAACGCTCTGCCTTAGAGAGACAAGCTCCTTGCTTCCACGCGCGGCTATTTCGAGTATTTCAGCACGTCTCCTGGCTCGCAAGAGAGAGCGTCGCAGATGGCAGCCAATGTGGACAACCTGACTGCCGAGAGCTTTTGGTTTCTGACGCGCTCAAGCTTGTCATCGCCCAGGTCTATCTTGTCCGCCAATTCCTCAATGCTCATACCCGCCTTGTCTAGTGGCGCGCTGAGATCGAAAGAAACTACTCCCACAGTGTTCCTCCTTCGGCAATGCGACGAAGCATATTGCGGCGTTCGGGGCGACATCTACTCCCGCTACGTAAGGGCATAAATCATGTCCCAGGTGATTATCTTGCGGATAGCCCCGCATGCGCGCCGATAATCGCCGGCGGCGACAGCCGCCTCGAAGGCTCTACGAACGGTCAGCTCGTCGACCCCAACCGCCTCGGCGATCCAGAGCAGCGATGCCGCGTTCATGAGGCTGTTGTAGCAACGGCGGGCGCTCCTGTTGGGGGTCTCCCTTGAATAGGATCCCGAGCCTTTGGTCTCGTTCGCGCGGAACCACACGACCATGTGCTCGCGCTCTGTCCGGCCCGTCTTATCCGGCGAATCGTGGACTTCGGCAATATACCTATCGGAATACGGGTAGTGGTCCCTCTTGGTCGAAAGGAAGTCAGAGAACTCTCTGCATCTGATGTCGGGCAACTGCGCTCCTAAACGGTCCCGACCGGATATCGAGACGGAATCTCCTCTTGCATCCCTTATATTCTCCCACATGATCTAAAGCCTGCGAGGACGCTTCCGGCAAGCGCAAGGACCGCCGAAGCATGCGCTCTTTCGGGCTCCCAGATTAACGGGGTCAAATTGACCCCGTGCGCCTGAACAGGTGTTTCTCTCTGGAAACTCCCCGATGAGCTACGTCGGCCGGGCTTCGAGGCGGATCGACGATCGGTCCGCCAGCTCCATGTAGTCCGGGCCGAGCCAGAGCGGCAGCTCCTCCTGCCTCACGATGAGAGGCATGCGGTGGTGGATGGGTGCCATGTCGGCGTTCGCCTCGGTGGTGACCATTGAAAAGGCATCGCCCCTCCACGTGCAGCCGATGAGGATGATGACCTGCCCGGGCACGCGGAACTCGTACTGGCGCTTGATTGGCTTGCCGGTCTTGGGCGAAGGGAATGTCTCGCTCTGGCTGGATTCGAAGAACGCGGGCACCGGTATGACGCAGCGACGGTGCTCCATTGAGTCGCGCCAGGTGGGCTTCATGGCGCTTTCGATGCGCGTGTTGAAGACTACCCCGGGCCTCCACGACTCCTCGAAGCCCCAGGACAGATCGCGGGCGGCAAGGCTCCCCGGGCCCAGGTTCGGGGCGGGCTGCGCCGTGTCGAACGATGGCACGATGAGGGGCGCGAGCGACTTCGGGTACGCCTGCGGCTTTCGCGCAGGCCAGTCTGGCTCCAAGTTGAGCGGCACGCCGACCTCGATCTGCCGCACGATTTCGAGAACCTCGTCGAATGTGAATATGACGCATCTTCCGCACATTGCAACATCGTAGCAGCCAGCCCGCGTGCCTGCGGGAACGGTAGCCGAATCGCAACCGGGATGCGCGCCGCCGCCCCAGCATGGCCCGGCGGCGCCGATCCCCGACGGCCTACTCTCGGGCGACGACGAAGGCCGTGTCCTCGCGGATGTAGTTGTTCGCGTTCCAAGAGTAGTCGCCGTCGTGGTCGTAACGCTCGACGTAGGGCACGCCTGCAAGCTCCGGCCTGTTGCGATTGCCCTCGCCGATGCCGACGACAGGGTACGTCTTCCAGCCGGACTCGTATTCGCGCATGAAGACGACGTCGCCGATCTCGACTTCGGATGTGGGAACCTCGACGGCATCGAGGAGATCGCCCAGGCGCAGGGCCTCGGGCATGGCCTCGTCGAAGCTTCGCAGCATCTCGTCGAAGTCGTATTCGCGCTGCTCGCGGGACTCCGGGATGTCGTGCCATCCGTTCACGTTCCAGCCCTCGTCGTAGGAGACCTCCCTGCGGCCGACGATCTTCCAGCCGTCGATGATGTAGACGCCGTTGTCTCCCTGGTCGCCGAGGTTCTTGAAGCGGTCGATGCCCACGCTCGTCGAGCCGCCGAAGAAGTTGCACATCACCTGCGCGATCCGCGCCCAGCCGTAGTTGTCGGAGCTCGGGGGACGGTACCCCTGCAGCTCGCAGTACCGAAGCAGCGGCTCTACCGTGTCGCGCCCGCCGTTCCAATGAAGGTATAGCGCCAGCTCCTTGTCCGGTGTCGTGATGACCGCCCTGTTTCCCATGGTCTTGCCTCCTTGGTCTAATGCGGCGAGCCCCTCGCTCACCGCCTCGTGACCAGATGGCCTGCGCTGGTTCTGCGCGCGCCGCAAGGATCAGAGCGCATGTCTTCGCGAAACCTGCACCACGTCATGGATGGGCGCATCGTCGCTTGTACGGGTTTCGCGAGGAGATGAGCGCCTTGAGGCGTGACGCGGGTTCAGTGCGAGCGTTATCTGGATAGAGGCGTGCGAGGGGCCATGCCGCCAAGCAAGGAGGCGCTTGGAAGCGGGCTGCACCGGCAAGCGGATTGGAGCCGCATATTAGAAATGGATGGGCGGGGCCCCGCGCCGCGTCGATATGAGCCGCTAGGAGACGAGCTCGTCCGGCACGATCTCCTCCACGAACCAGCGCGGGTCCTCGTAGTAGAGCTGGGTGATGCGCTCGCCGATGCGTATCGTGTAGCAGATGCCGTCGCCCCCGACCTTGCGCGACGAGGACCGGCGGACGCTGCGCACGTCGTCGATGGCGTAGGTCTTGCCGTCGTACCACTGGATAGAGAGCGGCCGAACGCGACCGTCCTCGTCCATGCGGGCGGTGACGGACACGTAGCGCTTGCGCCAGCCGTCGGCTCCCTTCATGCCCGTCACCTCCTTCCTACCTCAGAAACCCGATCGGATGCACGGTGTTGTCCCGCTTGATGTCGAGGCCTCCCATCACCTCGTCGGTGAGCTCCACCGCGCGGTGCACGCAGCGGTTGCCGAAGCGGGACCTGAGCTCGTCGATGGCCAGGTCGAGCCTCTCGGCCCTGAGCGCCTCCTCGGCGTCGCCGAAGATGTCGCACTGCAGCGGGTCGTCCATCGAGGAGAGGTTGGTTGCGCGAACGTGGATGGCGCGGATGGCGTGCTCCTCGTCGAGCGGCTGGTTCGCCTCGATGAGCCCCATCGCGAGCTTCGCGACGTCCGAGGTCAGGCACGTCGGGATCCGCAGCGTCGTCTGCCTGGAGTACCCGGACAGATCCCCCGCGCGCCTCACGCCCACGGATACCGTGCGGCACCTGAGGCGCGACTCGCGCATCCTCTGGGAGACCGATTCGGAGAGAAGCCACACGAGCGCCTTCACGTCCGACTCGCACACGAGGTCGCGCGGGGCGGTGAGCCCGTTGCCGATGCCCTTCACCACATAGTCGACGTCGGCCTTCGCGGGATCCATCTGCCGAACCGGGCTCCCGTCGATGCCGTTGGCGAAGTCGCGCAGCATGAATCCGATCTTGCCGAAGCGCCTGCCGAGGAAGTAGTCGCCCGCATGCGCCAGGTCCCCTATGGTCTCGTAGCCCGCCGCGCGGAGCTTGCGGGCGGTGGCGGGGCCGACGTAGATCATCTCGGATGCCGCCATGGGCCAGGCGACATCGCGGTAGTTCTCGCGCGTGATCGAGACGATCCCGTCACCCGGGTCGGTGTCGCTTCCGAGCTTGGCGAACACCTTGTTCCACGACACGCCGACGGAGACCGTGAGCCCGAGCTCGTCCTTCACGCGACCAGATATCTCATTCGCCACGAGCATCGCGTCGCCCCCGAAGAGCTGCAGGGAGCCCGTCAGGTCGATCCAGGACTCGTCGAGCCCGAAAGGCTCCACGAGGTCGGTGTACTCGTAGTAGATCATGCGGGCGAGGCGCGAGTAGCGCTTGTAGGCGGCGTAGTCCGGCGGCACGACGACGAGCCCCGGGCACTTCTGCCTGGCCTGCCATATCGCCTCCGCCGTCTTCACGCCGCAAGCCTTGGCCTCTCGCGACTTGGCGAGGATGATCCCGTTCCGGCGCTCCGGGTCGCCGGCGACGGCCACCGCCCTGCCGCGAAGGCGCGGGTCGAGGTGCTGCGCGACGGATGCGTAGAAAGCGTTCATGTCGATATGCATGATCACGCGCTCGCGCACGGAGCACCTCCTCATTGTATAGGAACATATGTTCGTTATTTGAATTACCTATGATGCGCTTTCCCGACGACCTAGTCAATCGAACAAATTGTGTTTTCCCGGTGCGGGGCCGGGGCCCGGCTGCGGGGTCAAATTGGCCCCGCAGCTCCGACCTGGCGTTTTTTCCGAAAAGCGCGACGGCGCCCACTTCCCGCCATCCCTGGGGGATGCGCCCCGGGCGGCCGCCTGGGAGCCGTGCACGCCCGACCCGTCATATCCGGGCGGAATCGGTAACAGATCGCCAACATCGCATACTAGTCCTTCACATTCAAGAGGGGTGTCCCATGGATGCACATCTTTATCCTTGCTCCAGGCGTAGGATGTACGCATCGCTGCATTCGATCGAGAGTGCAGCGGGCAGGATGACCGACCACGAGTAGATGCGCAGGAAGGAGGGCGTGACGATGGAGATCGAACTGCCCTCTCACCACCTCCTCGCGAGCACTCGGTCGAAGGAACCGCGAACGGTGATGACGAAGCCTTGACGCGATTCCGCAAAGCCTGCAAATAGCCTCGACTATACGTCGGGGCTTTTTTATTCACCAGAGCAGGGTCGCAAGCGACGGCGCAAGCCCCGATTGTGCGCATTTTGCGGAAGACGTGCTTAGGGACGCTTAGGGACGCCTAACCGCGACTTCCCATTTGCCGACGCCGGAAGACCCTGCAACCATCTGCGAACCAACAGCGCTCACAAGCGCTCAACCGAAATCAAGAGGAATCGAGCAGGAGGAAGCGAAATGGACAACGGAAGCCAGCGCGGTCACGCGGCGTTCCCGGACATGGAAGCGAAGCGCCCGGACGGCGACGTGCCGGAGGAGGGCATCGAGGAGCTGCTCGATGTCAAGTACGTCGCCTCGAAGCTGAAGGTGTGCACCGCCACGGTCTACAAGATGGTCCGCGAGGGCAAGATCGAGGCAGTGCACCTCAACCGCCTCGTGCGCATCACCCCGAAGGGATACAAGCAGCTCATAGAGAAGCGATCGAGGAAGGGGCTCTAGGGCGCCATCCGGCCGGGCCTGCTCGCAAGCAGACAGGACTTTCGAAGATATGACAGAGACCAGAGAGACAGAGACGAAGCATCAGGTGCCGATCCAGGACATCTACTCGCCCCACGAGGCGGCCGCGCTGCTCGGGATGAAGGTGAACAGGATCTGGGAGCTCGCGAGGGGCGGAGACGACCCCTTCCCGCTGCGCAGGCTCGCCGGGATGAAGAGGGGGTCGATCGTCTTCCGCGACGAGATGCTCGACTGGACGCGGCGCAACTTCGGCCTCGTCTCGGAGAGGCGCAGGAAGTGAGCGGCAGCGGCGAGAGGGACGACGGCGACGCGTTCCTCATCGTCCGGCCGTTCATGTGGAGGGAGCTCGGGCTCAAGGGCGTGCAGCTGCTCGTCTTCGCCCGCGTCTACGGCTTCTGCGCAGGCGGCGGCAGCTTCTACGAGAGCCGTAGGAGCACCGCAGCGTACCTCGGCATCTCCGAGCGCTCCGTCATACGCGCCGTGGGCGAGCTCGCGGACGGCGGCCTGATCGTCGAGGAGGGCCCGGCATGGGCGCCGGACGGCTGCTCCACCCGCTGCTACCGGCTCGGCGGCGCCGCACTGCGCCATACGGGCGACAAAACGTCACCCCCTGACATCAAGGGCGCCGACCCAGGGCCGGGAGGTGACACCCCGGCACCTGCGGGGGTGAAGACCTGGCACCTGATAAGTAAAGAAGAAAACAAAGGATTCTAAAAGAAAGGCGACGAAGATGGGCGACGAGATCAAGCGGAGGGGCTCGGAGCTGCTGACTTACAGCGAGGCGAAGGCGCGGAAGATGGACGTGCCGGAGCCCGATCCCGTCAGCTGCGAGTGGTGCGGAAGCCCCCTGGAGCCGATCGGCATGACGGGGTTCCGGGGCGCGTTCCACTGGATAGGGGCCGAGCCGTGCGGCTGCGAGGGCGCCGCCAGGGAGCGCGAGGAGCAGAGGCGGCGCGAGGAGCTGGAGGAGAAGTCCAGGCTGCGCGAGGCATTCGTCCGATGCGGCGTGAAGAGGAGGTTCCTCGACGCGACGGTCTGCCACGCCGGCCTGTCGGCCTACCTCGACGGCTTCTCGGACAGCCCGGGGGTTGGCCTCTACATCTGCGGCCCCTCAAGGGCCGGCAAGACCTACGCGGCATCGGCGATAGCGATGGCTTTCTGCGCGTCCGGGTACAGGACGATCATGACCACGTCCCTGTCGATGCTCGACGCCGTGAAGGCCAGCTTCGACGGCGACGCCAAGCACGGCATAGCCAGGTTCGCGTCGTGCGACGTCCTCATAATCGACGACATCGGCAAGGAGAACGCCAACTCCTGGGTGATGACGACGCTCTTCCAGATCGTCAACGAGCGCTACGAGGCGATGCGGCCGACGATAGTCACATCGCAGTACCTGCCCGACGAGCTCATGCGGCGGATGTCCCGCAACGGCGAGAAGGAGAGCGCCATCGCGATCACGGAGAGGCTCAAGGAGACATGCCGGCTCGTGCGACTGCCGAGGCGCACGAATGTGAATCTGATGGAGGACGTGCTTAGGGACGCTTAGGGACGCAAGGCGGCACAGCGCGGAGCGCACGCGACGAGCGCGTCGGCTATAAAGCACCCAAGCGGCGGGGCAGCAGACGCCAGCCGAAGCGCAACGAATAAGGGAAACGGGCCGAGACAACCACGCGACCCCGCCGCGCCCTTTAGATCGAACGGCTGGAAACACAGAAGCAGAGGATGAGGAAATGTACAACATGGCACCGGCAACCCCGGAAGAGCAGAAGAGCCTTGAGGAGGCATGCCAGAAGAACGGCTGGCTCAAACGAGGCGGCTTCGCTTGGCAGGACGACCCATACCTTGAGGAGTACCCCTACGAGTTCGACAGGTGCTTCTCGATGGACGACCTCTCGGACTTCCTCAAGGCAGGCAACTGGGCGATCCGACAAGGCGTCATCTACGGCGACCTCGCCTTCATACAACAGGTCGACGGCGGCGACGAGTGGTGGACGCTCAAGCAAGACGGCCCCGATTGGGTGCCCTTCGAGTCGCTCAGCCTTCAGGCGATAGCCAAGGAGCACTCGGAGCTCGTGCGCTATGTCGCCGGGATGCGGATCGCCACCGTCGACGAGTGCAAGCACCTCGACTACCTGCCGATAAACGCAGGGCTTACCTGGGGCGGAAACGCCTTTCCCTACCTCGACGACGGCTCAGTCATAGCCAGGGGCGAGAACTTCCTCATGTCGGTGGAGGGCAACTACCTGGGCAAGATGCTCACCTTCAAGGGCATAGACCTGATCGACATCCCTGAGGAGGAGCAAGAGGGCATGACGCTCCTGCAGGCCATCAACGCCCAGCTCAAGGCGTACGAGGCGCAAACAAAAGAGCCCGCGATCCCGACCCTGGAGCAGCGCAGCCAGGAAGCAAGGCTCGCCGCAGAGCACCAAGGCAAAGCCGAACGCGCAAGCGATGCGCGATCGAACGAGAGATAGACGAAGGAGGCAGGAAATGGCAAGCGATTTCGGAGACGAGTCGGGAGAGAAGCTCTTCGACTGGTTCCTCAGGATGGGCCAGGACATGAGCGAGGAGGCGCTCCGCGCCTCGGCCGAGAGGCTCAAAGGCGCGATCCAGAACCTTCGCGGGAACTTGGAAGACGCCGCCCCGCAGCAAGACGAGAAGGTGCGCGAGTTCGCGCGCCTCGACATGTCCGAGTTCGAGGAGCTCCCCGACTACGAGAGCCTAAAAGCGATCATTGGCGAGAGGCTCGACGATGCGGCCATTGAGCACGACTTCGCGAAGGTCGACGGCCACGACCACCTGGTGTTCCGCATCGCGGACGCGCCGGAGGTCGACGAGGTGTTCGCCGGGCTTGAGCAAGATGTGGATGCAGAGCTTGAGCGCGCCTGCGAGGCGCGCGAGATCGAGCTCACGGAGGCCCGCGACCAAGAGCCCCTTGAGGACAAGGCCAAGGCAGCCCGCGAGGCATCAAAGGCCGCCCATGAGGCGAAGGACGCCGCGCGCGAGGTCGAGCGGGTCGAGGTGAAGAGCCGATGAGGGCGGAGCTCTCGCTCATCGCAGCGCTCTCCGCCATCGCGTTCCTCGCAGGAGACGCCGCCGCGGCCGTCCTCTGCGCCATGGGCAACTCGGAGGGCGACGTCGCAAGCGCCGCCCTGTCCATGGCGCAAAGCGGCACCCTGCTGTCCCTAGAGCCCCTGCCACTCGCCATCGGCGCGGCATGCGCCTGCGCGGTCTGGCTCGTATGGGTGCGCTGGTGGGAGCGTCGCGGCCGCTACCGCAAGGGCGAGGAGCACGGGTCGGCGCGCTGGGCGACGCAAAAGGAAATGGAGGCGTTCTCGGACAGGAAGGACGCCGACAACAACATCCTGCTCACCGAGCACGCCAGAATACGCCTCATCGACAAGACCCACGACCAGAGGACCGAGACGAACAACAACGTTCTCGTCATAGGCGGCCCCGGCACCGGCAAGACGCGCTACTTCGTGAAGCCCAACCTCATGCAGCTCAACGCCAACTACTTCATCACCGATCCCAAGGGCACGCTCATCCACGACATGGGGTGGGTGCTCGAAGACGCCGGATACGAGATCCGCACCTTCGACACCATCGACTTCACCCGCTCCCTCCACTTCAACCCCATCGAGTACATCAAGGGCGAGGCTGACACGCTCCGTTTCGTGGAATGCCTCATCCGCAACACCACAGGAGACGACCAGCACTCAGGCGACCCCTTCTGGGAGAACGCCGAGAAGCTCCTCTACACCGCGCTCATCTCGTACCTTCTGCTCCACTGCCCCGAGGAGGACCATAGCGTCCCAGGGCTGCTCTCGCTCTTGGCGCTCGCCGACGCGCGCGAGGACGACGAAGACTACATGAGCCCGCTCGACATGCTCTTCCACGAGATTGAGACCGGCGAGAGGCTCATGAGGGTGGCAGAGTCGAGCGGCTACGACATCTCATCGCGAGAGTTCCAGCCGGCATCGAGCGGCTATGCCTGGGTGAAGGTCGCGAAGCCCGTCCGTCCGGAGGACGACTTCGCGCTCGCGAGCTACAAGCAGTTCAAGGTGGCCGCCGGGAAGACCCTGAAGTCGATCATGGTCTCGTGCAACGTGCGCATGAAGCCCTTCGACATCGCCGAGATGAAGGAGCTGCTCGCCTACGACGAGATGGCGCTCGACCACCTGGGGGACGCGCGCGCCAAGGTGGCGGTCTTCTGCTCGATGTCGGACACGGACTCCACCTTCGACTTCGTCTTCGCGCTGCTCATGCAGCAGGCGCTCGACACCCTCTGCGAGGCGGCGCTCTCACGCTTTTCGGGCGCTCTCCCCAGATGCGTGCACTTCGTGTTCGACGAGTTCGCAAACATAGGCACCATCCCAGACTTCGAGCGGATGATCACGGTGACTCGAAGCCGCAACATCGCGGTGTCCATGATCTGCCAGTCGCTCTCCCAGCTCGACGAGAACTACGGGGAGAACAACGCGGCGACCATCATGAACGCATGCGACACGCTGCTCTACCTCGGGGGCAAGTCGGCGGACACAAACCAGAAGATTGCGGACATGATCGGCAAGCAGACAGTGGCCAACGTCTCCGTGAACGACTCGCGCGGCGCGAACCCCACCTACACGCACAACTACGGGCTCATCGAGCGCGACCTCATGCAAGCGAGCGAGGTGTCCCGCATGCCCCGCGACCAGGCGCTCGTCCTCATCAACGGCGCGCAGGCCTACCTGGACAAGAAATACCCGCTGGATGCGCACCCGAGGCGAGAGTCGCTTGAGGCCGCGAGCAAGCGCGGCGCATTCGACTTCAAGCGGTATCGCGCGCGGAGGGAGGGGATGCTCATGGGCGAGTGAGTAAGCTGCGGCAGGCTAAGCCTCCAAGTACCGGCAATGATTCCACGCACCACCGGTCGCCGCAGCCAATCAAGACGCAAAGGAGCGCATCGCGCCCTTCGCAACTACCAATTATACCCTCGCCCGCAAGGGCCCCATTCCACTTCAGGGGCGCATGCGGGCAATCAAGACGCAAAGGACAAAGAACATGCTCGCAAACATCATCAGCCTGGTCTCCGGCTGCGTGACCTTCCTCGGCGGTTTCCTCGTCGTATGGGGCGCGGTAAGCCTGGGACTGGCGATCCGTGAACAGCAGGGAGGCAGCCAGATCGCCTCCGCAATTTCCACCATCGCGGGCGGCGCGATTATCATCGCCGCAGCGGTCTACTTCGGGATGCTAGACACATCCTGGCTCCCATCGTAGGGGCGTGGTCGCCATGTCACTGCAGATCCCCATACAGAAGGACATCGGCGAATACGAGGAGAAGATCGTCGGCAAGCTCTCCTTCCGCACGCTCGTGTGCGTGGCAGGAGGCTTCGGCTCGGCGATCCTCGTTGCAGCCCTATGCCACTTCTGGATAGGCATCGAGGTCGCGGACGCAGCACTTCCCGTCATGTGCGCATCCATCCCGTTCTGGCTCGCCGGTTTCTGGCGGCCCTTCGGCATGCGCGCGGAGAAGTTCGCGCCGCTGCTCGCTAACCACCACCTGAAAGACCAGAAGCTGCTCTACTCGTGCCCCGCCGCCCCCGACCTCCAGAAGGCCGAGGCGGGCAGGCCCACAAGGCGCGCGAGACGGGCAGCCCGACGCAAAGGAGCTGAAGGCAATGAGCCATCCCGATAAGAAGACATCTGATCCAAGGAAGCGAAAGGAAGAGAAGAAGGCGCTCAAGGGCAAGCGGAAGGCGGCCCGGAGCAAGGCGAGGTCGCATGCTGGCGCTGGGATGCTGCGCCAGATGATGGGTGGCTCATCGAACGCCGACCGCAGCAGGAAGGCGCACGAGGAGAAGGTCGCGGGCCAGAAGAGGGCGCGCGCCGCCGCGCGGGACATATCCTCCTTCATCGGCTACGACGCCATCTATCGCGACGGCATCGCCCAGGTCGAGGAGGGGCTCTTCTCCCAAACCGTCGAGTTCGCCGACATCTCCTACCAATCGGCGCGCAAGGAGAGCCAGCAGAACATCTTCACCGTGCTCTCCTCGCTCTACAACTACTTCGGCGCGGATTCCTCCGTGCAGCTCACCATAGCGAACGTCCCGATCCCCGACGAGGAGATCGGCAACAAGCGCTTCTTTCCGGAGTCCGACCAGGACACGGCGAGATACGCCCGGGAGTACAACCAGATCTTGAACGACAAGATGCGCGAGGGCGTCTCGAACCTCACTCGCCACCGCTACCTCACCTACATGGTGGGAGCTGCCGACGTAGACGAGGCCGTGCCGAAGCTCGCCCGGATCAAGGGAGACGTCACCGACACGCTCTCCCGCATCCGCTGCGAGGCGCACGCGCTCGACGGCGCCGAGCGGCTGCGCGCGATCCAGTCGCAGCTGCGCCCACGATCGCCCTTCACCTTTTCATGGGACAAGATCAGCCCGAGATCGAACGTGCGCACCAAGGACCTCATCGCACCGGCGCTCATAGACTTCAAGCCGGACGGTCGATCAGACATCTTCAAGGTCGACAAGACGTACGGCTGCGTGCTCTCGATCCGCACGTTCGGCTCGATGCTTGAGGACCACTACCTTGCCAACATCATCGACCTGCCGATGCCGCTCTCAGTGAACCTCCATATCCAGCCCATCGCTCAATCAGACGCGCTCGCGCTCGTCAAGCGCCAGCTGGACTGGATGGACAAGGAGATCATCGACGAGCAGATGAGCGCGATGAAGAAGGGCTACGACTACACGATCCTACCGCCCGAGCTTCGGTACTCCAAGGAGGAGGCGGAAGAGCTCCTGGACTTCCTGCGCAACAAGAACGAGCGCCTCTTCGTATACACAGGACTCGTCTACGCCTACGCCGACACGGTGGAGGAGCTTGAGCGCCAGGTCGAGCAGATCATCTCGGTCGGGCAGGGCAACTCCCTCGGCATCGAGCCCCTCTACTACCGACAGCGCCAGGCGCTGAACTCGGTGCTGCCCTTGGGGCTGAACCACATAGACGTCACCCGCTACCTCACCACGGGCCAGATCGCCATGCAGATGCCCTTCGCCTCGTTAGAGCTCAACCAGGAGGGAGGCGGCTACTACGGGCAGTCCAAGCAGTCCGGCAACCTCGTCATCTGCAACCGCAAGAAGCTTGCGAGCCCCATGGGATTCGTCTGCGGCAAGCCGGGCTCCGGCAAGTCGTTCTCAGTGAAACGCGAGATCACCAACACAGTGCTCGCATACCCCGACGACGAGATCATCATCTTCGACCCGGCCGGAGAGTACGGGAACCTCATCGAGGCCCTGGGAGGCGTGAACGTGCGGCTAGCGCCCGATGCCGACACTGCCTTGAACCCCTTCGACCTCACCGACGTCGAGGGCCGCGCCGACGCCGCGCAGCTCGCGTTCAAAATCGATGCCTTCTTGGCCTTGTCCTCAGCCATGATGGCGGAGTCGTCCGAGGGCCTGCCCGAGGCGGACAAGTCCATCATCACGCGCTGCGTCGAGGCGGCGTACGCAAGGCATGCCGAGGACGGCGCGACACCGACGCTCACCGACTTCCACGGGATACTGCTGCAGCAGCCCGAAGGCGAGGCGCGCGACATCGCGCTCAGATACGAGCGCTACGTCACGGGCGCGCTCTCCTTCTTCAACCGGCAGTCCAACATCGGATTCGCGAACCGCATCACCAACATAGACCTGCACGACCTCTCCACCAACATGCGCGTCTTCGGAATGCTCACAGCTCTAGAGACCGTGAGGAACCGCATGTACGCGAACTTCGAGCGAGGGGTCACCACCTGGCTCTACATCGACGAGGTGCAATCGCTCTTCGGCCATCCCACCATCATCGACTACTTCGCGAAGTTCTGGGCGGAGGGGCGCAAGTTCAACCTCATCTGCACGGGCATCTCCCAGAACACCTCCCACATGCTCACCCATGAGCGCGCGCGGACGATGGTTCTCAACTCGGACTTCTGCCTGCTGCACAAGCAGGCGGCCCAGGACCTCGCGTCGTGGGCGGAGATGCTCTCGCTCTCCGCTGCCGAGAAGGAGTACATCGACGAGTCGATCAAGGCAGGAGAAGGCCTTCTCGTGGCGGGAGGAGCGCGCGTGCCCATCCGGGACGACTTCCCCAAGGGCCTGCTCTACGACCTCTTCAACACCAAGCCGGAGGAGATCGCGCAGCTAAAGCGCGCCAAGGCCTTCAACGACAACGCCAGGAAGGGCGCTTGATCGTATGGATGCAAAGGAGCTCGTACAGGATAGCAGCGCCATCTCGGACATCGTCACCGCACGCAAGGTCGATGCCGTGAGCGCAGGGATCGTCAAGGACGACGAGTCCCAGAAGCTCTCCGTGCTCACAAAGCGGGAAGACGCGCTCGGCGTGCGCGCGTCGAGAAAGCGCGACAAAGCCAACAGGACAGCGCGCGCAAAGCAGGCTGTGTCTGCATCGAGTTCGGGCGCTGAACCCAAAGACCTCGAATCGTCCAACGAATACGCCGAGCCGACCGATGCGAAGGACAAAGCGCTGCGCGCCCGCCAGATCGCAATGCGGGAAGCAGTGTCCGAGCTCGACGACACCGACGAGTTCGAGGGTGCCCAAGGCGCATACGATGCCGGGAGGACGACCAAGCGCGCAGCGAGCTATGCACGAAACGCACGCAAGAGCGATGCTGCAAGCGCTGCTGGCAAAGTCGAAGGATCCGCCAAGCGCGCAAGCGCCCTGGGTGCCAAGAAGTCAGGGGCTGCCAGGGCGTCAGGGGCGAGCGGCGCACAGGCGCAGGCGACGCAGCACGCCGCAGCGCAAGCTGCGGGAACGGCCGCCAAGGCTTCCGCATCGACGTCTGGGAGCACGGCGGTCGCGGGCACGCTCGGGGGAAGCGGTCTCGCCGCAGCGGGCGGGGTCCTCTGCGGAGTCATCGCCTTCGTGCTCATAGCCCTCCTCGTGGGCCAGATGGTATCGGCGCTCTTCGGGTTCTGGGATGCCGAGGACAAGAAGCGATCCATGGAGGGCCTTCCGCCCTACATCACCTACGAGATGGTCGAGGAGGCCATCCGCTGCCAGGAGGAGTACGGGCATCCCGCAGGCTGCACCATCGCCCAGATCATCGCCGAGTCCGGCCAGGGAGAGTCCATGAGCCAACTTGCGACGCGCGACCACAACCTCTTCGGCATGAAATGGACGGCGAGCTTCGCCTCCGCCCCCGAGGTCGCGGGAAAGGCCGGATGGTCCACCAAGGAGGAGTACACGCCCGGCGAGATCACCACCATCACCGCGTACTTCACGGTGTTCAAGGGCGACGTCGAGTGCATACGCTTCCGCAGCCGCGTGTTCCTGCAGGCGTCCCACTACCGCAACAACGCACTCATCCGCGAGGCGATATCGGAGAAGTCGTCCGACAAGATGGCCGAGGGCCTGAAGGACGCGGGCTGGGCCACGAGCTCAAGCTACGTGGAGAGCCTGAAATCCATCATGGACACCTACAACCTGCGAAGGTTCGACTCGATGAGCGTCGAGGACCTTGATCGCGGGGCGCTCTCGGGCGATGTCATCGTGCAAGCCGCATACAGCCAGCTGGGTGTTCCCTACGTGTGGGGCGGCTCGACGCCCGGGGTAGGCCTCGACTGCTCGGGCCTCACGCAGTACTGCTACGCGAAGGCAGGCATCCAGATACCGAGGCAGTCGGAGGCCCAGGCCGCCTTCGGAAAGAAGGTCCCCGTCTCGCAAGCGAGCCCGGGCGACATCCTCTGGAGGCCGGGCCACGTGGCCATATACATCGGAGGAGACCAGTACATACACGAGCCGCACACAGGGGCGGTCTGCACCATCGCAAGCGGCGCGTCGTACTTCACGAGCGCCATCAAGATCAGATAGGGAAAGGATCCGGACATGACTAGGAAGAACAAGATCATGGCAGCCGCAGCGGCAATAGCGCTGCTCCTGCTGGTAGGATCGGGCGTCGCGCGTTGCTCGCTCGCGACCGAGGACATCCAGGAGACCGAGAGCGCCGAGGCGGTGCTGCGGGAGGAGGCCGTCAGCGAGGCAGACCCGGAGGCCGAGTCTGCCGACATCGACGAGGCCGCCGACATCGACGAGGTCTCCGGCCTCGCGGGCCTCGTCGGCACCTCATGGGTGGGGGCGGACGACCCGACGCTCACGCTCACCATCGTCGACGGAGCATTCGTCGAGGGCAAGGAGGGCAGCAACACCGTCACGTACTTCACCGTCGACTCGGAAGAGGAGTCCAACGGGGACATCACGGCCACCGTCCTCGCCTCCAAGTCCATGACAGAGGCGGCGAGCCCCGTGCTCGTCACGGTACACGAGGAGGCGGGGCGCACCCTCATCGAAAGCGATGCCTTGGCAACGACCTATGCCTCCGTCCAGACCGAGACCAAGTCACTATCCTTCACAGGCGTGACCAGTAAGCTCGAAGAGGCGCTCGGCGTCGACGCCGCGAAGGTCGAGGCCGCCGTCGCGTCCCGTGCCGCAGCGGTATCGCCTGATACCGCCCGCGCGATATGGGACGCCGAGGTGTGGATCGACTTCGCTAACGACACCGCCACCACGAGCTTCACGCTCGACGACGGGGCATCCACCATCGTGTCGGTGACGAGGAACGCCGACGGCTCCATCGAGGCGCTCTGATGGGCATGCAGAGGATCAAGATGCTGGCCCACAACAGGGCATTCATGTACGCGTTCGCGATCACGCTCGCCGTTCTCGCTGCGCTGCTCGTTCCCGCCCAGTCCGCCTGGGCGTCCATCGCAGACGACATCAACTCGTGGCTCTGCGGCGTGCTCCGCGACTGGTGCAACTGGATCTTCGGCGCGCAGACCGACGTAATGAGGTCCCTCGGTGCCGAGGGCGTGCTCTCCGCGCCCTTCGCGACCATGCTCACGACCGCAGGCGACGTGTCCATGTACGACATCGCGCGCGGAGTCTGGCAGGTCGCCATCGTGCCCATCGGCTGCGGCGTGCTCGGGCTCGTCTTCACCTTGAAGCTCATCGAGATATCGCAGCGCATGGACGGCAACCAGGCAATGCCGGGCGTGAAGGAGGTCGTGTTCCTGCTCGTGTTCTTCGCCGTGTTCCTCTTCCTCATCCAGCACAGCTTCGACCTCATGGCCGCGATCTACGAGGTGGTAGGGCTCGCCATCGACCGCGTCGAGGCGCTCTTCGGCACGGGAGGCGCTCTCGACATGGCGACGGTGTCCGTCGTGACAACAGACGACGACCTCTCGGCGCTCCTCGCGCTGCTGGTCGTGGCGGTCATCAGCTGGCTGGTGGTGCTGATCGCCTACATCGTCGCGCTCGTCGTCTGCTGGGCGCGCGCCATCCAGCTCTACATCATGGCTGCCTTCTCCCCGATACCGCTCGCGTTCCTCGGCTTCGACCAGACGCGCCAGATCGGCATCGGCTACCTCAAGAGCTTCGGGGCGGTCTGCATAGCGGGCCTCATCATCCTCGTGCTCCTCATCAGCTTCCCCGCGATCCTCGGCGGCATCGTAGCCGTGAACCCCGGTACCGGCACGCCCATCGACGCCATCGCGAACGGCCTCACCTACGCGCTGCAGTACCTCGCCATGTGCATCCTTCTCGTGCTCTCGCTCGTGAAGAGCGGAAGCTGGGCGCGCGACATCGTGAGCGGGTTCTAGCGACATGCCCGACCGAAAGGAGGTGGTGCCTATGGGCTAGGCGCATCAGCAGTACCACGGGCCATTCCACTAAAGGCCCGAAGAGACCAATCAAGACGCAAAGGAGCTTCACAAATGGAAGACAAGAAGCACGTGTACCTGACAATGCACGAGAAGTTCGTGCGGGAGGACATCTCCTACATCGACCAGAGGACCGGCGAGGAGAAGACCTTCAACTCGGTGACCCTGCCGAAGAACACCGTCATCGACGGAGTGGATGTCGGCTACTACCAGTTCAGCCCCTTGTTCGTGAACCCCTCCCGATTCAAGGGAGAGCACTTCCGCGACATCCCCCTCCTCGCGGAGCGGGAGGTGTGGCTCACCCGCACCCAGCTCGACGAGAACGGAGACCCCGTCAAGGACGAGGGCGGGAAGGGCGTGAAGGACACCGTCAAGGTCATGCCCGCCGCCCTCAAGGAGGCCGTCGACAAGGGCCGCAAGGAGTTCCTCGCCTCCCTCGACGAGAAGGCCAAGGAGGCGCGAGAGGCCTCGCAGAACCAGGACCGCGAGGCTCGGCACGCCGAGCCCGCCGTCCGCTAAGGAGGCCGCCATGGAATCCAGCATCGACAAGGCCCTCGCCTCCAAAGCCGTGCGCCTCGCGCTCGCCGTCCTGCTCGCCGTGACGTCGCTGCTCTCGGTGGGGACCGCCCTGCCTGCGGGCATCGCCTACGGCGCCGAGTCGGCAAATCTCACCACAGGCGGAAAGATCCCCTACGGGGGCTACTCCACCACATGGATGTACGCAGACGGCGAGATGGCCTACTGCGCCGACCCGCAATCGGCCACGCCGAGCCCCGGGACGTACGCGAAGAGCGCCCTCTCCGCGCCCTCGGGGCGGACGGCCGAAACGGTCGCCGACCTCTGGTTCGCTTACGGCAGCCCCGGCTTCGACAAGAGCCTCTGGCCGAGCACCTGGTACGACGGCACCGAGATGACGGCGTCCCGCTACGCAGCGTGCGCACACATCCTCGTGTCGGACACCTACACATCCGACGGGTCCTACGCGCTGTTCGGCTGCAACCCCGAGTTCAAGAGCTGGGCGCGAAGCAACATCCTCGGCTTCGACGCCTCCGGCAACCTCTCAAACCCAAGTGCCACCGGCCGCCTGATCGCGGCACGACAGGGCGAGGTGCCGAGCAGCTTCCAGGCATTCCAGCTCTACACCGGGGAGGGAACGCAGATCATCCTCTCGTTCAAGTACGTACCCTACGGACACATCGACCTGAAGAAGGTCTCGGCAAACCCCGAGATGTGCGAGGGCAACCCGATCTACTCGCTGAAGGGCGCGGTGTACACCGTCTACCGCAACTCCGGCCTGACGGAGGCCGTGGGAACCATCACGACCGACGACGAGGGGTACGGGAAGCTTGAGGACCTGGAACCGGGCAAGTACTACGTCAAGGAGACGAAGCCGGCGCCCGGGCACGCCATCGACCCCGAGACCTATCCCGTGACCGTCGTCTCCGACGAGACGACCCGCGTGAACGGCAGGGAGGTCTCCGACATCGCGCAATCCGACCCGGTCGGCATGCTTCTGGGCAAGATCGACGCGGACACCGGAGAGCCTGCGCCGCAGGGCGACGCGACGCTCGCAGGAGGCCTGTTCACCGTCCGCTACTACGCCGGGGACTTCACCACGGCCGAGGCTGCGGAGGCGTCGGGCGCGCCCGCTCGCACCTGGGTCTTCGAGACCGACGCCGACGGCTTCGCCTACCTGGCCGACGACTACAAGCACTCGGGAGACCCCCTCTTCTACCAGACCAACGGCGACGCCTCCATCCCGCTCGGGACGATCCTGATCCAGGAGACGCGCGCGCCGCAAGGCTACAACCTCGACGACGGCCACGGCGGGGATCCCAAGGTGTTCTGCATCCGCATCACGCCCGACGGCGCCGTCGGCGAGAGCGTCTACACGTACAACTCGCCCCAGGTGCCGGATACCGTGAAGCGCGGGGACTTCCGCCTCGTGAAGGAGGTGGCCGTCACCGTGTACGACGAGCCCGCCGGGGACATGCCCCAGGAGACCAAGCGCGTGCTCGTGCCGGGAGTGAAGTTCGAGCTCTACAACGACAGCGAGAACCCCGTGCTCTCCCCTGAGTCGGGCAAGCCCGTGGCGCCCGGTGACCGCGTGTGCACCATCACCGTCGACGAGAACGGGCTCGCGACCACCAAGGACGACAACGCCGAGGTGAACGGCTGGAGCAAGCCGAGCGCCTGGACGGGGGCGCTCGCCTACGGCACCTACCGGGTGCACGAGGTGATCCCGGCGGACGTGGCGTCCGCCTTCAAGGCAGAGTGGGGCAAGGAGCTCCTTCCCGTGGACGACTGGAAGACCACCATCACCGAGGAGGGACAGTACGACCCGCCCCAGCTCGTCAACGACCGCATCCCGCAGACGCCGCTGAAGATCGAGAAGGTCGACGCAGAGACCGGCAAGCGCATCCCGCTGCCCTGCAGCTTCCAGCTGCTCGACTCGGAGGGCAACCTTGTCACCTACACCGCCCATTACCCAGAGACCCAGGTGCTCGACACCTGGATCGCCAACGAGCGCGGCGAGCTCACGCTGCCGATGCTGCTGGAGGAGGGCGACTACACGCTCGTCGAGGTCGAGGCCCCTTGCGGCTACGTGAAGGAGCTTGAGGGCAAGGCCTTCACAGTGGGAGCAGAGTACAACAGCTGGGACGACCCGCTCGTGGTAGAGTTCCCCAACACGGCGCAGAAGGCGACGATCACCGTCGCCAAGGCCGACGGCTGGACGGGCGAACCCGTGGAGGGCTCCGTCTACATCGTGAAGGCGGCCGAGGCCATCGTCACGCCCGACGGCACCGTGCGTGCCACCGAGGGTGAGATCGTGGCCACGCTCACCACAGGCGAGGACGGTCGCGCCACGAGCCCCGAGCTGTACCTGGGCACCTACACCGTCTACGAGGCGAAGGCAACCGACGGCTACGCGCTCGACGTGGCCGAGAAGACGGTGGCCCTCGACTACGCGGGCCAGGAGGTCGCGGTCTACGACCACGAGGAAGCCGTCACCGACCTTCCCACCGACCCCGAGCTTTTGAAGGTCGACGCGCTCGACCACGATACGGTGCTCGCAGGCGCTAAGTTCCACGTCTGGAACGACGAGGGCACCTTCGACGAGGAGCTGGTGACCGACGAGGAGGGCAAGATCTCGCTCGCCCACGCCAAGCACGGGAACTACCACGTGCAGGAGGTCGAGGCACCCGAGGGCTACGCCATCACCGACGTCGACGAGGAGGGAAACCCGACCGTCGTCGACTTCAAGGTGAACGACCAGGGCATGATCGAATGGGACGACACCGGATCGATGGCGCAGGCCTACACCTTCGAGCTTGAGAACATGCCGAAGACCATGAAGACCACGGCCGCCGACCCCGAGACGGGAGCCCATGAGACCCAGGCGCGGGATGACCTCACCATCGTCGACACGATCGAATACACCGGGCTCGTCCCCGGAAACGAATACACCGCGACTGGACTCCTCATGGACAAGGCGACAGGCGAGCCCGCAACGGACGACGAGGGCAACGGGATCACGGCGTCTTCCACCTTCGTAGCCGAGGATTCTTGCGGCACGGTGGACGTTACCTTCACATTCAAGAGCGCGAGCCTCGCAGGCAAGTCGCTCGTCGCGTTCGAGACCATGGAGTTCAAGGGCATCGAGTACATGGTCCACGCAGACATCGACGATGTGGACCAGACCGTCGCCGTGGTGGACATCGCCACGCAGGCGCGCGACGGCATAACGAACACGAGCGAGGGCACTTGCACCGAGAACGGCGTCCTCATCGACACCGTGGCCTACACGGGTCTCACTCCAGGCAAGGAGTATCGCATCTTCACCACCCTCATGGAGAAGGCGTCGGGAGCCGCGCTGACAGGGGACGACGGTTTGCCGAGGGTCGGCATGACCACGTTCACCCCCGAGACGCCCAACGGCACCATCGACATCACCGTCAGCCTCGACACGCGCGAGCTAGCAGGCAAATCGATCGTCTTCTTCGAGAAGCTGACCGATGAGAGCGAAGCCATCATCGCTGTCCACGAGGACATAGACGACGAGGGACAGACCGTGACCTTCCCCGAGGAGGTGCCCGAGCCCGAATCGCCCGGCAAGGGCTACCCCAAGACAGGCGGCTTCGCTGAAGTCGACCCTGTGGCCGCAAGCCTCCTCGTCATCGCCATCTGCGGCTGCGCCGGAGCGGGATATGCCTATATTCGCCGCTCCCGCAACACGGCAAAGGCCATAGACGCGCTCGAAAAGGAGGCCATCGAGAGCGCGGACGAATCTTAGCTCGCAGCTAAGGAACATCGCTGTCGGCGAACCTTAGCTGGCAGCTAATCCCCAAAGGAGCGGGCCTTCCGATCGGCCCGCTCCTGTTGCATAGGAGAAGGATATGAAGAAGCTGGAGAAGTTAACGGGCGTGCTCAGCGTAATCCTCCTGAGCGTCGCCTTCGCGGCGCTTGTTACCTACGTCACGGCACCGGAGGACGAGCGCGCCGAACTAGCTGAGATGATCGCGAGTTCCGAGGATGCGGACCAGGTGCGCCAGATCGACTGGGAGTCCCTTCCGCCCGAGGTCGTCGCTTGGGTCGAGGTTCCAGGGACGTCAATCGACGAACCCGTCGTTCAGGCAAGCCCCGACGAGCCCAACGAATACCTGTATCGGGATGCGCTAGGGCAGGGCGCTTACGGCACGCCCTACATAGACAGCGAGTGCTCGCTGGACTCGTCTTTCGTCATGGTCTACGGCCACCACATGTCGGACGGCTCTGCCTTCGCCGACTTCGCAAGCTTCATCGACGAGGCTTATGCGCAAGAGCACGATGAGATAATCATCTACCAACGCGGCGGCGAGACCCTTCATCTTGCGCCCATCGCCATTGATGTTGTGAATGCCAGCCGCGAATCGCTGAGGATCGATCAAGGCGTAGCCCCCGCAGAGCGCATCGCTGAGTCAGATTTGATTTTGTGCGACCCGGGCGAAGCAGAGCAGCTCTTCGCATTCACGACCTGCTCATATCAGACCTGGAACTCAAGAACGACGGTCTATGCTATAGAACATAGCCGACTTTCCCAACAGCGATGACCCCACGGCGAGGAAGCGTTATGGCGGGCTTCGGCCCTTCGGACATCTCAATCTCTGCATAGCTTGGGGCGAAGCCATCCAGGGCGGGTTGCTCGAACGCGAACCGGTCATACTCGAAGACGTCCAGCCCTATCTCGCTCAAGACCGGGTCTGGAAGCTCGTAGTCTTGGTCTACAAGCCCAAAGAACGTGGCACCGTGCTCCACGGAGAACGATATGAACGCTTGCTTTCCGGCTTGGTACGTGAGGCCACCAACAGCCGAGCCAACAAAGCTCCCAAGCATGTAACCAAGTGCGGGAATGGGGCATGCTGCCTGCCCCAACATTCCCGATGCAAGGGCGCAGGAAGCGATGAATGTATCGTTCAAAATGGCATCGGCGTAAGATCGTTGATCCATATCGCCATGAGCCATCCTGATGCCGTTCTTCAAAGCGTTGAATGCGATCACGGTGGCGCTTGCGATCACTGCAGAGGGAAGCCCTACAAGGGACTCGCCGAGCTTTCCCGATTGAGCCATGTCGGTCAGAGCAGCGGTAAGTGCACCCGTCACGAATGCTGAACCACCTGCAGCCACCGTGTCTGCGCCGTCTTCCTGCAAGCGACCGAGGTCGATAGACCCTTCTTGTGCAAGCTCTTGGATAGACTCAATGATGCTAGGGGCCGCCTGCAACAATGCCGCGATCGCGGCTGCAGAGAGGCCCGCCTTGAGGGACGCCTTGGCGATGTGCTTCGCCTCCATCAGCTGATCGGCTGAAATGCCGTGATTTGCAAGATCGAGCGAGCCCTCTTTCGACTCCCTCGCGAGCTGCTTCGATTCCTCGCGTGAGAGCCCTTTGGAGGAGATCCCGTCCCTATCGGAGACGGTGCTGGTGAGCTTTTCCTTCGTTTCGGAGTAGCGCCTTACTTCATCTGGCCGCACAACGGATTCCTTGACGATCTTCTGGTCGAGGAACACGTCTGCTTCGTCCAGTTGACCATCGGGGATGAGCCTCCCCATTCCATCGTAGATGGGATCCGACCCCGTTGCTCCATCGGATGCAAGAGTCTTAATCGCCCCGGAGCTTGTATGGGGATTGCGAGATGCCTCTTCTAGGGAAACGGCTTGCGCCCTGGCGCTTTTTGCGCCATCTGCGTAGTACTTGATCTGAAATGCCTCGCCGGTATCCAATACGACATCGGGAGAAGCGAAGGTGTTGATGCGTGGCACGTACGCACGATTGGACGAGTCGTTGAGTATCGCGTCGATGTTGAAGGTGTCGGCATGGTAGAACTCGGCGATGTCGCCGCTCAGCGTCTCAACGGTTTTGTTCGTGCCAAGTTCTGCGATCTCGCGATAGAGTTTTTCTATCTCACGGTCTATTGCTTCTATGCGCGCTGACTCGGTCAGTGCGGCAAGCTGTGCGCCAGCAGTTCTTACATAGAACTCATAGCCGTCTTTGAACCCGTCGCTCATCTCTCGCCCAAGAACTCCGGAAGAGCATCCATGTAAACGATGAGCGAGAGAAGGGAGTATTGCTGATCCTTCGCCTGGCCCGCTTGAAGCAGATCACCTCCGAAGTTCAGAGCCTGGCCAGCTGCGTCTACAACGGTCTTCCCGTGCATTGCCACTGCGGAAGCTACGCCAAGAACCGGAGAAAGAAAGCCTAGCGGCACAGGCAGGAAATCAATCGGCTTGACCTCTTCTGCCGTCTTGCCAACATTCGAAGCTTCCTTGGGGCTGAAATGCAGATCCAGCTCCTTCTCGAAGCTCTTGCCATACTTCGCGCACAGCTCTTTGAAGTGCTCGTAATTGTCCTTGTTAAGCGAGTTGTCGGCTACTCGCATGAAAGCCTGCGTGCCGAGCCATCCATAGCTCATGCCTAATTCGTCGAATCTCACGTCCATGTTGCAACGCGCTTCCTTGGCGGCATTGGTGTCCCCGATGAACAGGATGTGGTTCGAGGAGTTCAACTTCTTCATGTTGTCGAGGTAGTGCTTCTCGTCCCAGACGACGGCATCGACGCTGCCGTCCCTCGTTCCCACGATTTCGTCGCCCTCGTCGTCGAAGGCGCTTATCAGCTGCTGGATGTAAGTTGCGTACTTCCTGTCGGAATCGCCGCAAACGATTATCAGAGACTTCCTCATAGATCCTCCTAAAACTTGGATACTATTTTAAGGCCTCGATTTGCTTAAACCGCCCGAGTTGGAAGCTAACCGGGCTTCAAGCATCAATTCCACACCTGCTCGTAGCGCCTCCACGCCTTGACAGGCTTGCCGCCATCTTCCTTGTAGGGAGAATAGAAAACGAGCAGGTCATCATACAGCCGCGCGTACCACCAGTTGCGGAACCTGCCGTTCTCGTGACTGAACACCTCTCTGAACATGATTTCCGGGGTCAGGAGGTCGTGGCCGTCCGGCATGTCTTCGAAGAAGGCGTACTCGGGGCATTCGTCTCTTTCGTTCCTCCAAGTGAAGTGACGGTCTACCTCGTTGAACAAAAGGTTGTTGTAGCAGATTCCCTCCACATGCTCGGCTTCGAGGTCGGAGGGTGTGAGAGTGTCAACATCGATGCGCTTCATGTACCTCGTCACGGATGCTCCGTCCTCGAAGAACAGCATCCTGTCGCATATGTCGCATTTCCAGATCTCGGTGGCCAGGTCGCTGTACTGGATGTCGAAGAAGGCCTTAGATTCCCAGTTTTCCTTCAGCATCGCGTCCGCCATGAAATAGTATTCGACCTCGTCGCCGTCGGAGGTGTTCGAGATACACCCGCCGCAAGGGCAGCCTATTCTCGCCATTCGCAGCTCCTCTTTGTCGGATAAGGAATCATGCTGCCATGTTAGCCTTCTACCACGTGCGGGGGTGTCCCATGAATGCGCAAGATCGGGAAGCTTCAGCGGATATAATCGTTTCGATCGAATCTCTAGGGAAAGGCTAGCATGAACAACAACCATGGATGCTGTTGGTGGGTCTTCGTGATCGCTCTGGGCATCGCCTTCGGGCTTGCCCTGTTCGCATTCTGCGGATAGCGCATGCAGCCTTCTGATATGGGGCAGGAGGATTCTCGCCGCAACGGCCTAAGGAAGTTTGTCGTGGCCACCTGCTCTCAGCTCCAGCACAACGCCAAGCTGTCGGGACGATACCTTGCTCTGGACTCTTCCGCTCTCGCTATCTGCTTTGTCCTTTTCGAGGCGAACGAGTTCCTAATAAAGCCATGGTATTCATCCCCAGATGGCGATCTGGTGGGCTACTTGCTCCAATGCCATGCGAACGACTTCCTGGGCGGAACCGCCTTCCTCGCTTATACCAATCTCTTGATAGACCTCGTCAAGCCGGACGTCAGGTTCAAGCGCTTGCCTACGATACTCGTTTTCATTTTTCTGTGCGGCCTCTTCTGGGAGCTCGTTGCCCCTGCTTTCCTGACTGACAGCGTCGGCGATCCCTTTGATCTCATTGCCTACATGCTAGGAGGATGTCTCTATTGGGCCCTCAACATGGCTGCCGGAAGGAACCGAAGCGCTGAGCGGAGATAGCGGGGCTACGAATACGGGCGGGGACGCATGGTGCGTCCCCGCCCGCAATGGAGGCCATGTACGGCTTGCAGCATAGACCTAGGCTAGAAGACGATGATCTCCTCCTTCCAGCTCTCGGGGAACGCTTTCATGACCTTCATTATCTCTTCCCTCATAACATCTGCGAGCATATGGCTCATGTGGTAATCGCTCGATGACTCATCGACGTATCCGAGAGACTGCTCCACTCCGGCGAAAACCCTCAGCGCCGACCCTATCGTATCCTGCAGCTTCAATGCCTCTGCATCTGTCATAGTTCTTTCCCTTTCTCTTCGAGGCGTCTGGCCATTGTCCGGCTATGGCCTGAAATTGCTGCAGCTTATATGCATCATTCCCAATGGCCACCGACGACGCGGGTCTCCCAGTGGCCCTCTGCGGGGTGGCTCACCGTGTTGTAGCCGGTGACCTCTCGACGCACCTCGCTGTGGTGCCCCGAGCCTTCTCCTGCGATCATATGGGCCTTGCCGTGCGCCGACGTGTTGCCCGTGATGTCCTGTCCGCAGATGTTGCAGATGGACACCTCCTTCGTGCCGTAGACGGGCACCTGCTCAGACCATGCGGCCTTGTCCTCAACCCAGACCTGCTCGGTGTCCTCAACCCACTTCTTCTGCTGTGCGGGCGCTTGGGCGGAACCCGCAGAGTAGGCGCTTCCCGTGTTCTGTGAGGAGCCACCGGGGTCGCCGGTGCCGCCTGATGCCTGTGCTCGATCTGCGATTCCTGGCTCCGGCGAAGGCCTCGAAGGCGCGTCCCCGCTATCGGGTTCTGCGTCCTCGGCATCTTGAGGACTCGACTCAGACGCCTCATTGTCCTCGTCTCCCTGCTCCGGGAACTCGATCCCTCGCGCCTCGTCGATGATGCCTGCAGCCGCGTCCCCGACGGCTTTCACGGCGCCGGCCTCACTTGAGAACGTGGCTGCCGAGCAAGCCGCCAAGCCTGCGACCAGGACGGCAAGCAGGAGCGTTGCGACAATAGCGGCAACCCTGCACGTGCTTACACCTTTGAGCTTATCGAGGATCTTGTTCATATCAACCACTCCCTACATGAATCGGAATACTGCCTTGATCAAGAAACGCACGAAGCTACCAACCAGCCTCATCGAGATCACCCCATTCCTCGTCCATCTCGTCTTCTGCGACCTCCTCGGCCCCGAGCGACATCACCTTCGTTGCAACCTGCCTCGGGATCCCTGGAACGCACGGCTCCATCTCACCAGTCGTCTTCTGCAGATAGAGGTAGAGCTCGCGGATGCGCTCGTGAAGCCCCTTGGACGATGAGCCGATGCACTCGTATGCCTTCTCGTCGAAGCTCTGGAGGTCCACGAGCTCCCCGAGCACCCGTTTGACGATCGCCTCTCCGTCCACCACGACGAGCTCCACGTGGTTGAGCTCCTCGGACGATGCGAGCAGGAAGCGCCACCCTTTGGTGCGCCGCGCAACCGGCACTTCTCCTTCGGTGGCCTCCTTCTTGAACGCCTCGTCTGCGAGGTAGCTGTGCGCTGTCAGCCAAAGGCCGTCGAATGCCATGTCGTCGAACCTCACCTCAAAATTGGTGAGCATGTTCTGCTTGCCGAGGGGCATCGCCTGGGTGAACGTGGACGTGTCGAACACGTCGAGCCGCTTGTCGTCGTATGTGATCTTGACTATCATCGCTCGCCCCTCTCTCGGTAGCGCATGCGCTCCGCCTCCTGTGCCCTCTGCCTTTTGGCCTCTCCCTGACCGCCCCGCCTGCGGGTAGCCATCGGGGCCGGTTCGTTGCTTCCCTCGCGCCAGTTCATGAGCCGGTTATCGGCCACGTACGCCCTCGCCTCTGCCAGCCGCCTGAAGCCCTCGGAGTCCTCATGACCGCGCCTCGCGAGCGTCGCGATCCTCCTGTCGAAGTCCTCCATGTAGCGAACGTCGAACTTGGCGCACGTCTCAAGCACGGCCGAGAGTCGGCTCAGGTCCTGAAGGTCGTTCAGCTCGAACGCCTCGGCCGCACGATGCTTGATCTCTCGTCCCGACCTTGCTTCCGGACGATACGAGGACTGGCGCTCGAAGCGGCTGCGGAGCATCTGCTTGCCGAACGTGTAGCCGAGCCTCTCGCCGGACACCCTCCGCGTGGGCTGGTCGGCAAACGCGAATATCCAGTCGTCCCGCCTGGCGCTGGCGGAGTTGTCGGACACCTCTAAGCCGAGGCGGTCGAGGGCCTCCAGAAACTCCGCCTCGGTTCGGGAGGTGTTCTTCGCGAGCGCCACCCGCGCGCGTATGTCTCCCACCCAGGAGTAGCTGCCCTCGCGCATGAGCTCACGCTCGGCGCGCCCGAAGTAGACTCCCTGGCGGCTTCGCGGCCTGCCCTCGTCACGGCTCCTCTCCCCGCGACCCGGCATCACGTTGGAGAGCCCCGTGAACCCCCGCTCCCGTGCCATGTCCTGCAAGTCCCGGTTCAGATCCTCGGGATGGTCGGTGTGGAGCCGGTATCCCGTCTTGAGGTCGACGTTGTTGACCACGACATGGGCGTGCGGGATGTTCCCCTCGTTGTCGTTGTGGTAGACGATGGCCACCTCATGCGACCCGAAGTGCTTGGCCGCCCATGTCTGCGATAGCTCGCGGAGCTGGGCCATGCCTATAGCGTCTTCGGGATCAGGCGAGATCACGAAGTGCTTGAACGTTCTCGCCCGCATGCCCTTCCAGGGGGCGTCGGTGCCGTAGGCCCTGCGAGTTGAATCCATCTCGGCGTCCCACTCGACACGGAGGGGCGCGCCGCCCCGGTCCTCCGTGATCCACTCCTCTACGGGCAGGTTCAGGAAGTCCCGGCCGAGCGCGCGACCGTCCTTCTCCAGGTAGTTGCGGATGCCCCCGGTGCCGCCATGCCCGGATATGACCTTCAGGATCGGCATGGTCACTCCTGTACGAGCTGCTTGCTCTGCAGCTCTGCGATCTCGTAGACGATGCGCTGGGCGTTGTCGTTGACGTCGATGAGCGCGCACTCGATGCTCTCGGCCTTCCCGTCGAGGATGTCGGAGGTCGCCTTGCCGTGCGCCACGTAGTAGTTGATGGAGTTCATGGCGTGGACGGCCTGGTTGTAGTGGTAGCCCCAGCGGGTGAGCTCCTTGGAGATCCTCGCGAGCGACTTGCGGTCGAGGACGAGGCACGGCACGTCCTCCGCATGCTCGCCCTCGGTGACCACGGGGATGCGGATCAGGTAACGCAGGTACTTCGATTTCGAGAGCTCCGCCTCGCGGCAGCGCTCCACGAGCTTCTGGTAGTCGTCCTCGGCGAGGCGGAAGCTCAGGGTGTGGGTCTTGTTGGTATCGGTCATGATGTTTCTCCTAACCATCGGAAGTCTCTAGGTCTTCAGGGGCGCGGGGGATCCCCCGCCGGGCGATGAGCCTCGAAGCGACGCTTCGCGAGCATCGAGGCAGCCCGCCTGGTTCATCCCCCGGAGTCGCCGGAGCCGAGCCCCTCAATTGCTCGGCGACAAAGCTGATCGAACGCCTCCGGGGGCAAGTGCCATGGCGATGGAATGGAAATGTAATACGCCATGGGCTACTTGCTGGATTTCGCGTCTGAGCGCCGATAATCCCCGAGGTGGGGACTTATCCCACCAACTTGGCGATTCGGGCGCTCAGACGCTTGATCTCGGCGACGGCCTTCCGGTCGGCGCTGCTCGCCTCGCCGAGGTGCGAGGAGGCGTACGACCTGAGGTCGTCGAGGATCCGCACGAGCCTCCTGTCCGCCTCCTCCTCGACGCCGAGCTCCTCCTTGAGGTAGTCGGTGGTCTCCTTCTTGTTGAGCCCGGCAGGGCGTCCCGCGAACAGACGCGCCTGCTTCTCCTTCGGGAGGTCCTTCAGCATGTCGACGCTCGACGCCGAGAGCCTCCCTTCGTCGGCCTCCTGCGCCCAGTGGCGCGAGAGGCTCTCGTTGATGACCTTCGCGAGCTTCTCCTCGCGCCTGATGGTCTTGGGCGACACGGTGCGGCCGGTCTGCTCGTAGACCATCGAGGCCTTGATGTCGGCCGTGCGCATGCCCTTGAGATCCGGGTTCTCCGCACGCAGGCGCTCCGCCTCAAGCCCGAGCGCCTCCGTCGCCCGGGCGCGCTCGGTGACGGTGAGGGCCCGGACGAAGTAGTTCGCGGTGTGGAGGAGCGTCACCGCCTGGGAGTCGGTGAGCCCCTCCACGACGCGGCACGGGATCCTCGCGAAGGAGTCGTCCCCGGAGGCGAGGAGGCGGTACGCTTCGAGCCGGCGGTGCCCCGAGATCATCTGCCAGCGCCCGTCGTCGAGCTTGCGCACGAGGGGGATGTCGGTGAGGCCGTCCTTCTCTATCGAGCGGGCGAGGTTGGCAATGGACCTCTCGTCCATGGAGTAGGCGATGTTGGCGGGGTGCCCCTCGATGGCGCCGACGTCGATCTCCACGATGGGGAACCTCTCCCGGGTGAGGGAGGACTCGTCGAGAAGGCCCGAGATGGAGAAGCCGGATGCGACGTCACTAGGCGAGCTCATGGAAAACCTCCTCCGCGAGCGCGGCGTAATCCCTCGCCGGGCGGCTGCCGGGCTCGAAGGACGCGACCGGCTTCCATTGCCAGCTGCCCTCGCAGACCTTGGAGGATGCGTGGATGACAGTGTCGAACATGACGTCCGGGAAGTACCTGTCGAGAACCTCGGCTCCCGTGCGCTCCGCGTTCGTCATGCGCCCCGGGACGCAGGTGCGAAGGATTCGGAACTTGGGGCGCGGGAGGCGGAGCGCCTCCGTGATCGCCCTCGTCGCCTCCACAGTGAGAGCCGTACCCCGCATGACAGTTGAGTCGAGCTTCACCGGGATAACGATGATGCCATCCTCTGCTGCCGCCAGGTATGCGTTGAACGCGAGGCGCTTCAGCACGGGAGAGCAGTCGATGATCGCGATGTCGAAGTCCTCCGCCGCGTCGTCGAGGGCGAACTTCAGCCTCTGCTCGCGAAGCAGGAGCTCGTTCTGGTCGACGAGCTCGATCACCGAGGGGATGACCGACAGGCCCGCGTCCCCGCACGGGTAGGCGATGTCGGCCACGGACGCCCCCTCGTACAGGAGCTCGACCGACGTGCGGCCCTCAGACCTCGCCTTGTCGTAGAGCCCGTAGTAGTCGGTGGCGGATGCCTGCGGGTCGAGGTCGATGAGCAGGACCCGCTTGCCCCGGGAGGCGTAGATCGCGGCGAGGTTCACCGCCGTGGTGGTCTTTCCCACGCCTCCCTTGTAGTTGGATATGGCGATAGTGCGCATGAAGGCTCCTTCCTGCTTGCGTCTTGACCGGGGGCGCCCCCGGAGGTGGAATGGGGCGCCCGCGATTTGTATTACACTGCCAGTATAGCACAGAACAGCACAATATTGTGCTGTTCTGTGAGATTCAGCCGATCTACCACCATGCGTGGTAGAAGAGCTCGTCCCGCTCGTCGACCTCCTCAAGTATGTGCCGCACCATCTCCACCGTCTCGTCGAGGCTGTCGAAGTAGTCGGCGTCGAAGGCCTGGGCGCCGAAGAAGAAGCCGTCCTCGCGGGGCATGACCCTCGCGGCGCATCCGGGATCGTCGAGGACCTTGCGGCAGTCGCTCATGAGGCAGACCAGGTCGCCTCGGCACACCGGGTAGAGCTCGCAGTTCTCGATGTATCCGTCGGAGGTGTTGCGCTCGAACCACCCGTGCACGTGGTTGGCTTTCCTCCAGTAGGCGAGAAGCTCGCATCCGTCGGTTCCGGGGCGGTTCTTGGTGAGGTACATGTCAAGTCCCATGGTGGTGTCCTTTCTCTTGGCCGGTCGTCCCGCGTCCCCGCCCGGGCGCCTGCCCGAGCGGGGGCCGGGTTTCCTCCGGAGGAGGATGTCAGGAGGTCGTTACTCCTCCTCGGAGTCGATGTCGCAGCCTGGCGCCATTGCGTTGATGTGGTGGCGGATGATCGCGCGGTCGGGGCTGACGAGGATGAGGGCGATCGTGTCGAATCGGAATATGCACTCCTCGCATTGCTCCGGGCTCTGGGAGAACCAGTCGATTGCGAATCGTTCGAGCTCCTCGCGGCTCGCGGTGCTCTCGGGGAAGCCCTTGTCGCTTGCCTCGCGGCTCTTGACGGAGACGAAGACGACTGCGCCGCCATCCTCGGCGACGATGTCCACGAGCCCTCCGTCGCCCTCGGTCTCCCAGGTGCGCTCGATGATCTCGAAGCCCCTGCGGATGAGGAACATCTCTGCTGCCTCAAGTGCCTTGCTGGTGAAGTTCTTCATTTCGGTGACCTCCTGTTGCTTTCGGCTCGCCCCTTTGGCTTGCCTTGTGAGATCGCGGGCGCGCGGGTTCGCGTCCTGCGCAAGGGGTCAAAGCGAAGCGGCACGTGGGAAGAACGTCCCCGCCGTGGTAGTTTTCGGATTTGTTCTCGCGCATACGGCGGTGCATTCCCCGCGAGAAGAAATCGGAAAAGTATCGCGGCCCTTGCGAAGGCCAAGCGGTTCCGTGCGAACGTGCGTCGAATAAGGAAAGGCCAAGGGCGGGCCCGCTCGGAGGATCGGCGAATAAGAGTTCGTGCGGGCATGAAGGCAAGCGGGCGACCACCGCATGGAGGGAGAGTTTGTGCGCCCATGGGACACCCAGGGACCTTGGGGCGGATTATCGCCTAGAATGGACAATGGCGCTTTCGTAATACGTCAAGGCGCGAGGAATTGAGGGAATCCCATGTCGAACAACCCGAAGGCGAAGCTCAAGACGCTTTACGTGATGCGCATCCTCCAGGACGAGACGGATGCCGAGCACGGCCTGTCGCTTCGCCAGATTATCGAGAGGCTCGCCGACTACGGCATCCAGGCGGAGCGCAAGGGGCTCTACCGCGACATCGAGGCGCTCAGGGAGTTCGGCATCGACATACAGACCTACCAGAGGAACCCCGTGCAGTACGCCATCGCCACGCGGGACTTCACGCTGTCGGAGCTTATGCTATTGGTGGACGCCGTGGAGTCGTGCAAGTTCCTCACCAAGAGGCAGTCCCGGTCGTTGACGACGAACCTGAAGCTTCTCGCGAGCGACCACGAGCGCGCGCTGCTTGACCGCCGCATCCACGTCCCCGGGAGGATTACCTCCAAGCGCGACAGCGTGTTTCAGGACATCGACACGCTCCATGACGCCATGAGGCTCCAGAAGAAGGTCGAGTTCAAGTACTACAAATACGCGCTCGATGGCACGCGCTACGCAACCCATGACGGCAAGAAGCACGTTGTGACGCCGGTCGGCATCGCCTTCTCGGACGGCTACTACTACCTCACCGCCTGGAACGACGACCACGGGAACATGACCGAGTTCCGTATCGACCGCATGGAAAGCGTCAGGGTGTCCGATGAACGGGCAACCAAGAATGACGAGATAACGCATCATACCTTCGAGGGCGATGGGCACGAGCTGTTCGGTCGCTTCGGGGGAGACCCCGTCACGGCAACACTGCTCGTCAACGCCGACAAGGTCGAGATCATCATGGACCGCTTCGGCGATTCAGCCGAGATGTACCGGCACGACGGCGGCACCGCCAAGGCGATAGTCAAGGTGCACAAGTCCGAGCAGTTCTTCGGCTGGCTCGCAGGCCTCGGCGGAACGGTGAGGCTGCATGCACCGAAGAGCCTGAAGAAGGAGTACAGGGAGTATCTACTTAAGATGGCGGACGCTCTCTAGATATAGATTGGTTAGCAGAATTACCGAATGGAGGGGCCTATGCCCTCAGTAACCCAGATCGTCGGAACGGCGCACCAGCCCCGTAAGGGCTACCTGCCTCTATCCAAGTTCGATATGACGGAGTATAGCGACGGGAGGTCCGTCAGCGGAGAGTACAACATCCACCCGGCCATCGTCGGGCTGGCCGTCGACTACGGCACCAGGCTCGCGCAAGGCGCGCCATCGCGAGAAGTGTTCTCGGTGGCCCTGGCAGGCGCATCATTGGTGGGTGCCTTGAGCGAGGCGGAAGAGCTCCTGGGCGAGCTTGACGATATCGCGGGCGAAGACGGGGTACTGTCTTCGGGCTCCATCGTGCGCATATGCAAGCTATCCGGGTTCGATTCCGCCTTCAGGGCGGGAGCGAGGGCCTACAAGCCGGTGAGCGAGATCGAGCCAGATGATCAGACCGTGGCGGACATCCGGACGCTCATCGAGAGGACCGTAGAATTCTTCGAGGAGAACGGCCCAGTGATCGACAGCGGCTTCACCTTCAGCGGCGGCTACAGCGACAGCATCGAGTCGGGCGACTCCGACTATCTGACATCGGACACTATCTGGGACCTCAAGGTGAGGAAGGCACAGCCGAACAAGAACTCCACTCTGCAGGTCCTCCTCTACTACCTTTTGAGCCTGCACTCCGACCAGCCCGAGTTCAAGGGCATCACGAAGGTCGGCATCTACAACCCCTACCTCCAATGCGCCTGGAAGGTCTCAGTGCTCGATTTGGACGAGTCCATGCTCAGGGAGGTCGAGGCGGAGGTGCTGGGCTTGCAGGGCCGGCATTACCCCGACGCCGCGCAGCTCCGCTACGACCAGTCATCGAGCCGCACCATCTACCACGTCATCGACTGGATCCGGGAGACCTCGGAGAGCGAGCGCGACAAGGGCGACAAGTTCGAGCGCGCGACGCGCTTCTTCCTGGAGCACGACCCGGTGTACAGCCAGCGCTTCAGCAAGGTGTGGATGTGGAAGGACGCCCCCACAAACGACGGCATCGACATGGGAATCGACCTAGTCGCCCTCGATGCGGAGGACGGCAGCTACTGGGCGATCCAGTGCAAGTGCTACCAGAAGGCGGCACTCGACTACAACGACGTGGCCACCTTCTACGGGAAGACCGGCGCGACCGACCAGTACAAGCACAACATGATCGTCACAACCTGCGCCGACTTCGGCCCGAACCTGAACAAGATCGCGAGGCAATGGGACACGGTGAGGCTCTTCGCCGACGGCATGGCCGACTCCGAGGTCGACTGGGATGCTTTCATGGAGGGCCGCGAGACCGCCGAACGCAAGTTCAAGGAGCCGCTGCCTCACCAGCGCGAGGCCATCGACGCTTGCCTTGAGGGCTTCGGGGAGAGCGAGCGCGGACAGCTGATCATGGCATGCGGCACGGGCAAGACGCTCACGTCCCTCCGGCTCACGGAGGAGCTCCTGCCCGAAGGATCCACGGTCCTCTTCCTCGCGCCCTCAATCGCGCTCGTCGCGCAGACGATGCGCGAGTGGGCGAACCAGTCCAAGCGCGCCATGCGCTGCGCCGTCGTGTGCTCGGATGCGAAGGCTTCGAGCACCGATGGCGACACCTGGGAGACCTCTTTATCCGACATCCCGTATCCCGCCACCACCGACCCCGAGAACCTCTGCGCGCAGGTGAGGCGATTCGACAAGGGCAGCGGGATCAACGTGGTCTTCTCGACCTACCAGTCCATACAGGTCGTGTCCGACGCCCAGCGCATGGGACTCGACCCCTTCGACCTGATAGTCTCGGACGAAGCACATCGAACGACCGGAGCTTCCGAGGCGGCGGACGACTTGAAGAAGCAGAGCGAGTTCACGAAGGTCCACGACAACAGGCTCGTGTCGGCGCACCGCCGCATCTACATGACGGCGACCCCCAAGCTCTACGGCGACAACGCGCGCCGTCAGGCCAAGACCGAGAACTACGAGATCTCCTCCATGGACGACGAGGCGAAGTTCGGCCCGGTCTTCTACCGCCTCACGTTCGGCCGCGCCGTGGACGAGGGGCTGCTCACCGACTACCGAGTCATCGCGCTGACGGTCTCCGAGGACGTCGTGAGCGACGTCTACCAGATGGCGATGGCGAGCGAGGAGGGCTTCGAGATCACCGACGCCGCAAAGGTCATCGGGTGCTGGAAGGGCCTCGCCGACCAGGGCAAGGGCGACGAGGGAGTGAGCCTGAAGAACGCCGTGGCCTTCTGCTCCACCATCCCCGAGTCCAAGCGCATGACCGACTACTTCCAGAGGACGGTCAACGCCTACATCGACTACGAGAACGAGCAGGGCAACGACGTGCCGCTGCTGGAGTGCGTCGTCGATCACGTGGACGGCACCATGGACATGGGCCTTCGCAAGGAGAAGCTGCGCTGGCTCGCCGACGTCGACGACCCGGACGAGGACGGAGGCGAGTGCCACGTGCTCTCCAACGTCCACTGCCTCTCCGAGGGCGTTGATGTCCCCAACCTCGACGCCATCATGTTCCTCCAGCCCAAGAAGTCGCGAATCGAGGTGGTGCAGGCAGTGGGCCGCGTGATGCGTCGCTTTGAGGGCAAGGAGTACGGCTACATCATCCTTCCCGTCGTCATACCTGCGGGCATGACGCCCGAGGAGGCCCTTGACAACACGGACGCCTTCAAGGTCGTCTGGGAGATCGTGCAGGCTCTCCGCAGCCACGACGAGCGTCTCGACGGATCCATCAACGGGCTCGAATACGACCCTGCCACGACGGCAGTCGTCGACGTCATCAACGTGTCGAAGGACGGCCAGAAGCCCCCGAATGCAACCGGCGAGGGCAAGGGCGCGTTGCCGCCCGAGCTCGACGGCGAGGGCCAGCAGATGAAGCTCGACTTCTCCGACAAGGAGCTGCAGGAGGCCGTGAACGCCGTGCTCGTCCGCAAGTGCGGAACTAAGGTCTACTGGGAGGACTGGGCGAAGGACATCGGAAAGATCGCCAAGAGGCATATCGAGCGCGTAGGCGAGCTCGTCCTCGACGGAGGCCCGGCCTCTGCAGAGTTCGCATCGTTCCTCAAGGGACTCAGGGACTCGCTGAACCAGGGCATCACCGAGGACGAGGCGGTGGAGATGCTCGCGCAGCACATGATCACGCTGCCGGTGTTCGAGGCGCTGTTCGCAGGAGCCGAGTTCGCGAGCTCCAACCCCGTCTCCATCGCCATGGAGGGGATGGTCGAGACCCTCCGAGGCCACGGCATCGAGACCGACTCGGAGAGGCGCGAGCTCGCCGAGCTCTACTCAAGCGTGCGCCTGCGCGCCGAGGGCGTGCGAACCGACGGAGGCCGGCAGAAGATTATCAAAGAGCTCTACGAGAAGTTCTTCAGCCAGGCGTTCAAGGCAACGTCCGAGAAGATGGGCATCGTGTACACCCCGAATGAAATAGTCGACTATATACTCCAAGCTACTGATCGATTGCTGCAAGAAGAGTTTGGGCAGAGACTATTCGATCCCGAGATCAACATACTTGACCCATTTACGGGAACTGGCACGTTTATGGTGAATCTCATCCAGGATAAGGAGCTGATGCCGGGCGATAAGCTCCCAAGGAAATATCACGGTGAGATGTGGTGCAATGAGATACTGCTGCTCGCCTACTACATCGCAACAATTAATATCGAACACGCATACCATTCTCGCGTTTCGGGTGACTATTCGCCTTTTGAAGGGGCCGTTCTAACCGACACATTCCAGATGTATGAAGAGGGAGATCCTCTTGATCTTGAGACCTTTGTTGATAATACGGAGCGAATCCTTCGGGAGATGGAGTCTCCTATTACCGTGATAATCGGGAATCCTCCCTATTCGATCGGCCAGAGCAATGCAAACGATAACAACCAGAATATGAAATATGAAACTCTTGATAAGAGAATTGCGGACACTTACGCAAGGCATTCCGCCGCAGGACTCGTTAAAAGTCTTTACGATCCCTATATACGTGCATTCAGATGGGCGACAGATCGGATCCAAGATAAGGGAGTCGTCAGTTTTGTCACGAATTCCGGGTGGCTGGACGCAGCCAGCACCGATGGGTTCAGGAAGAGTCTCGAAAGGGAATACTCCGATATCTACGTCTATGATTTAAGGGGTAATCAAAAGAGCGTGAATTGGCGCGCAGAGGGCGGTAAGGTATTCGATAGCGGGTCTCAGGCTGGCATCGCAATCACGTTCTTAGTAAAGAAGCCCTCCAAAGTCGGAGAGGCAAACATCCATTATTTTGCTGTGCCCGATGGACTCTCTGCGGCAGATAAGCTGGCACTGTTGCGCACTAATCCCTTTGATCCGAAGTCTAAAGATTGGAAAAGCATCCATCCAAATGCACACCACGATTGGATAAATCAACGCGACGAGTCGTTTGAAACGTTTGTCCCAATTTATTCCGAAGATGGAAGAGGTGTCTTTTCGAGGATTACGAACGGCGTAGTTACAAATCGTGACGCATGGGCATTCAACTACTCAAGAGCGTCTGTCGAAGAGAACATGAAGCGCTTAATCGATAAATACAATCAAGAGACCGAGAGATACATCTCTTCGAACCCAGAAACAGGGATACGCGATTTCGTCGATAGCGATCCAGGGCAGATTAAATGGACACGTGCTTTACTTAATAGGGCCAAAAGAGGTGAAAAGGTTAGATTTGATGCCAATGCCATCTATTCGGCAGCATATAGGCCCTTTTCGCGGAGGTTCCTCTATTATAGTCGCGAACTTAACGAAGTCCCTGGGCTTCAAGGTTCCTACTATCCTCGCAAAAACAGTCGAAATATATCTATAGGTTTTAATTCGCCAGGCTCAACGGAAAGTTTCATCTTCGCAGTAAACAATATCGCCAATTCGTCTTTTGGGGGGTCTGAGGGCAGCCAGTGGGTTGCACAACATTGGTACGAAAAAGAAGAGCCTATCGGCGGCTTGTTTTCGGATACTCATGCTAAACAGACCATCAAAGAGGTTGACGGAATTACTGACTATGCCTTGAGCCTATTCAGATCTGCCTACGGTACTCCCTCAATATCTAAGGAAGATGTCTTCAATTACGTTTACGGGATTTTGCACTCTCCTGAGTATCGAACGAGATTTGCTAGTGATCTCAAGAAGCAGATTCCGAGAGTGCCTCTCGCAAAAGATTTCAAAGCATTCGCAACGGCAGGGAAGGCACTGTTGGGTATGCATGTTAATTACGAATCTGTTGATCCTTACCCACTCCAGGAAGAGTGGAAGAGCGAGGAACGCAACTTTACGGTCAAGAAAATGAAACACCCGAAGCGCTCTGGTGAACAGGATCTGTCAAAAATCGTTATCAATGAGTATCTGACACTCTCGGAGATCCCGCTAAGCGCTTATCGCTATACCATCAAAGGCAGGAGTGCAGTCGAATGGATCATCAAGGAATATGCCATTCAGGAGGACACTAAGGGGAAATCTGGAATTGTGAATGACCCCAATTTGTATAGCCAAGACGAAAGGTACATCGTCGATTTGATTAAAAAAGTAGTGACGATTTCTCTGAACACGATGGAGATAGTAGATAGCCTGCCTGCCATCAAAGAGCTTGAAGTCCTTAAACAGTAATTCGAATACATGCGATTAGGAAAAATATATGATCAAGAACGTCAGCGACCCTTCTATAGCCGACATCCTCTCTACAGACGCGCTGAAGGTTTACAATATCCCGCGGTATCAACGCGAGTACACGTGGGGGCAGCGAGATTGGTGCAACCTCTACGATGATGTCTTCGACAACGACCCTGGCTACTTTCTCGGCTCCATCATCGTCATACAGAGCGAGATCGATCCCAAAACCAACATCATCAACTTTGAGGTCATTGACGGCCAGCAACGCCTGACGACCATCAGCCTCCTGCTAGCCGCCCTCTACGCCAGGCTCAACGAGCATCCGGGTGCCATCGACGAGGACATGAACTCAGACGACATCAGACCGCTGAGAAACAGGCTCATCCTAAAGGCCGACAAAGGTAAAAGCCGTGTTGTGCCGCAGGTTCAGAACCACAACCTCGATGACTACAGATGGACGCTCAAGGAGAACGCTGGGCTTGAAGCTGTGGTGCAGAAGCCTAAGTACTATGGCGTGAGAAAGATGTCAAAGGCCTTCGACTACTTCTACGACCGGATCGGGGAAGAAATCGAGGGTATGGACGATGAGCGGGCGGTGAGGAAGCTTCTGGAGATGAGCCAGCTTCTTTGCTCGGCCGTGCTCGTCCAGATCAGCGTCGACAGCCATGCCGACGCGTATACGCTATTCGCGTCCCTGAACAATCGCGGGGTTCCTCTATCGGCCGTCGACCTGATCAAGAACACCCTTCTCGCGAGAGTGGCAGATGCAGATGAGAACGAGCTCGACTACTATTTCGACCAGTGGCAGGAGATGCTGCGAAATCTCGGAGACGACTACACTACGCAAGAGCGATTCTTCCGCCAGAATTACGACGCTTTTCGCAGAGACGTGAATAAGCCGTTCATTCAGGAGGGCGGGGCGCAGCTGCCCCTCGGCTCGGTGGCCACGCGCTCGAACCTTCTGAAGATCTACGAGAAGAGGATCGGGCAGGAGTCGGGCGCTTTGAGCGTGCTCGACGAGCTCATCGTGAACTCCGCAATCTACTCCCAGATAGTCGGGGTCAACCGCGAGGGCATGGATGCGAGGGTCGAGGCTAAGCTCACGGAATTGGCGAGAGCCCAAGGAGTGCCCTCATATCTGCTCCTGCTGTTCCTGATAAAGCGCCAGGGAGAGCTCGAAATCGATAAAGCCACTCTTGCGAAGACTGTCGAGTTGCTGACGCTGTTCTTCGTGCGACGCAATGTCACCGACACGCCGCCGACGCGCGACTTGGAGCGCCTCTTCATCAACATCTGTGAGAGCATCGAGGACAAGGGCTTGTCGGGCGTGGGCGTCGCGCGATACGTAAAGGAGAGGCTCGTCGACATATCCGCGAGCGACGCGACGTTCGAGGATAGGCTTGCGGGGCCTATCTACGACGTTAATCCAGACATGACCCGGTACATTCTCACCACACTGGCAGAGCCCAGTGTGACCAAGGAGATGAAAGGCCTTTGGGAGCGCTATCCATCCGGTAACTACGTATGGACGATCGAGCACGTCTTCCCTCAGGGCGAGAACATCCCCAAGGACTGGATCGAGATGGTAGGAGATGGCGACAAGGCGATGGCTGAGAGCATACAGGCAGAGCTCGTGCATACCTTGGGCAATCTAACTATCTCCGGATACAACTCCAAGCTAAGCAACATGTCTTTCATCGAGAAGAGGGACAGGCAAGACTCAAACGGCATCAATGTGGGCTATCGAAACGGCTTGAACCTGAACGACGATCTGGTTTCGGAGGAAATGTGGACGCGAGACCAAATCGAAGCTCGCACGACAAAGCTCATCGATTTGGCGCTGAAGGCGTTCACCTTCGACAACGTCGAGTTCTAGCTCCCTGTCTTCTGTGGCGCTAGAGAACGGAGGGAGTTGGCGAACCTTTGCAATCGAGTCTATTCAAAGAGTGCGAAGAAAGATATGGCGATGGAAGCGAAATCGGCTTTCTCGTGGCATGTCTACTGGACGAGCTGTTCCTAATCGAGCTGATTAAGAACTACTACGTAGAGATGTTCTGCAAAGACGAAGCACGCGTAGATGCGCTTAACCGAGTTGCCGGCGTTTTGTCGGCAACAATACAGGATTCTTTGCTCGATGAGATGACGATTCGATTGGCGCGGCTTGTTGACAGAGAGAGCATTTTCGGCAACGACACATTCACGCTCAATCGCTTCGATTCGTTCAAGGAGGGAGCTGCTGATCCGGGTCTCTACGCTGAGAAGCTGGAGGCCGCGAAAGTCGGTATCGCTTCGGCGTTCAGGGACATAAGAAACCAGCGTTTAGCCCATCTCCAACTCGACAACCTGCGCGATGACAGCAAATACAGCTATGCGGAAATGACCCTAGTGACCAACGCCCTAGAGCAATGCGAGGCTTTTGTGGTGGAAGCCGAGACGCAGTTCGGAATCACGCGGAAGCACTTCCCGAGCCATGAAGAATCGAAAGAGGTCGATCTGCTCTTCGACGTATTGGATAAGGGCTACGACCAAATTGTGCCAAGGAAGTGGTGGAAAAGAACGAGCCCGGAATGACGCTGAGCGCATATGCGTAGCGTTTCATTGTTCGGCGGCCTGCCTGCTCCTCTGGAAGACGGCCAATCTAAGCATTTCCCTTCCCTTGAATTTGCGGCCAATTAGGAACGAGTAGTGATCGGCCCTCCGCCAGCAAACGCAAGAATCGGCGCTCGCATTGCAGGTCTTCCCGCTTTCCGGGTAGCCGATTTCTGAACCAGCAGTAGGGACAGACAGCTTGGCATCACCGCCAACGCTAGGTCGCTGGATAAGCACATCCATCTTCTCGAATCGCAGGATTACCGGAGCCTTCTCAACCCACTCCTGCTCATAGCAGTCCCAGACGCATAGAACATCCGCGAGGTAGTCCTCGAAGCCGTCGATCTCCTGCTCTGTCATTGCATGAAACATCTTCACCTTGCAATCTCTCGTTTTAATCGAGTCTATAGCCCGAGGTGCAGGGAGGGTGCCCGCAAATGGGACACCCATGCAAATCTATTTCCCCCTAGCCGCCTGCAGCGCGTCCGCCATCTCGGCCTGAGCGCTCGGGAAGAGGTGCGCGTAACGCAGCGTGATATCCGAGGACTCGTGCCCCATCCGCTCGGCGATGGCCACAACGGAGAAGCCCATCTTGATGAGCGTGGACACGTGGCTGTGCCTGAGGTCATGGACGCGGATGGCCTTCACCCCGGATGCGGCGCAGCCCCTGCTCATCGCCCTGAGGAGCTTCTTCTTGTTGAGCCCGGCGAAGATGCGCTCGTCCGGCTGGGTCTTGGCGACGTCGCGGATGAACCTCTGAAGGTCGTCGCAGAGGAACTGCGGCATCGAGATCGTTCGGTACGAGCAAGCGGTCTTCGGCGGCCCTATGACGTCCTTCCCTCCGCGCCTGTGATAGGTCTTGCTCACCGTCAGTGTGCATGCCCGGAAGTCGAGATCCGTGGGCGTGAGGGCGAGGAGCTCTCCCTCACGGATGCCGGTCCAGTAGAGCGTCTCGAACGCGTAGTAGATCAGCGGCTTGTCGGACACCGCGTCCAGGAAGAGGTTGAGCTCGGCCTTGCTCCAGATCTTCATCTCGCCGTTCTTCTTCGACCCTGCCTGCCTCAGCGACCTGCAGGGGTTCTCTTCGAGCTCGTAGTTGTCCACGGCGTGGTTGAACATGCCCCATACCTGCTCGCTTATGCGCCGTATGTAGACCGGCGAGTACTCGCTTCCGTCGGGCTTGCGCTGCGCGAGCAGGACGTTCTGGGCGTGGAGCACGTCGAGCGACGTGATCTCGCACACCAGGCTTCCCTTGAACAGGGGGACGATCTTCACGCGGATCATCCGCTCCCGCGTCTCGTACGTGGTGGGCCGAACCCTCGGCTCGATGTCCTCCAGGTACTTCTCCGCGAACACCTCGAAGGGCATCCCGGACTTGCCCGACGCCATGCGCTTGAAGTCCCGCTCGAACGCGTCGGCTTCGGCCTCTTCCTTGAACCCCCTGGCATGCTTGAGCCTGGATTTGCCCTCCCAGTCGCTGTAGCGGAACGAGCTGCTCCACGTCCCGTTCTCCTCTCTGCGCGCGGCCATGGTCAGCACCTCTCCATCTTGCGCACCATGTCGTCCTCGTCCTCGATCTGGGAGCCCGCATCGTCGCATCTGAGGCCGAGGAAGAGGTCGGAAAGCCTCTCGCAGAGCCCGAGGAGCCTCTCGCTCGGCTCGCAGCCGTTCCTGATCCTGTTCAGCTGCCGGCAGACCTCCCGCATCTCGTCGCGCAGGGCGGCGTAAGTGTATGTGGATGGGACTATGGTCACCTCCAGGTCTAGGAGCTTGCTCGTGATGTAGTCCTGCTTCGTCATCCCGCTGGCGGCCACGATCAGGTTGATCTGCTCGTTGAGCTCGGGCGTGATCCGGAACGCGATCGTCTTAGACCGGACCCTGTTGTGGTCATAGCAGCTCATCGTCGGCCTCCTGGTAGCCGTTCAGGGCCTCGCCCATCTTCTGCTGCGTGCTCGGGAGGAGGTGCGCGTACTTGAGCGTGATGTCCGTCGAGTCGTGCCCCAGCCGCTCCGCGATGGCGATCACCGAGAAGCCCATTTCTACGAGGAGAGAGACGTGGCTGTGGCGCAGGTCGTGCACGCGGATCACCTCAAGGCCGCACGCCTGCGCCCCCTCGCGCAGTGCTGCGGAGAGCGAGGCCTTCGTCAAGCCCGCGAACATCCTCTCGTCGTGGTCGAAGCCCGGCGGGTCGAAGGCGAAGTCCCTCACCTCGTCCCGGAGGAACTCCGGCAGAGATATGGTCCGCACCGAGTTCTCCGTCTTCGGGTCCGTTATCACGTCCCGGCGGTTGATGCGCTGGTATGACTTCGTGATGCGCAGCTCCGATCTCCGGAGGTCGAAGTCGTCGGGGACGAGCGCCAGGAGTTCGCCCACGCGGATGCCGGCCCAGTAGAGGAGCTCGAACGCCATGAAGTAGATGGGTCGGCCCGTGAGCGTGCTGGAGAAGCGGAGGAAGTCCTCCTTGGTCCATATGCTCATATCGGTCGCGATCTTGGATCCTATCCTCGGCGCCCTCTTGAAGGGGTTCGGCTTGAGCTTGTAGAACCGCTCGGCGTGGTTGAAGATGGAGACCGCCTGGTTGTTGACCGTGCGCAGGTAGGTGTCCGTGTACGGCCGCCCCGTCCTGGGGTTGCCCTTCAGGAGGGCGTTCTGCCACCTGACCGCGTCGAGCGTCGTGACCTCGGTCATTATCATCGGCCCGAAGAAGGGGACGAGCTTGTCGTTGATGATGTACTCCTTGGTCCGCCAGGTGTTCTCCTTCAGCTGCGGGGCGACGTCGTCCTCGTACAGCTCAATGAAGTCGAGGAAGCTGATGTCGAGCGACTTGCTCTCCCTGGCCTTGAAGTGCCTCTCGAACCGGTCCGCATCGGCCTCGGTCGCGAACCCGCGCTTGCACTTGCTGCGGGAGCGGCCGTAGGCGTCCTCGTAGCGGAACTGGCTCGTCCATGTGCCGTTCGCCTCCTGCCTAGATGTCATCTTCGCCAGCCCCCTTCAGTGAGAAGTAAGTCTCGTCGAAGTACCTCTCGCTCACCCTCCCGGGTATGGTGCGCAGCCCCTTGGCCTCAAGCTCTGCGTTCAGGCGTTTGATGACCAGGTACGCCGTCGCCTTAGACACGCCCAGGCGCTCCATCACCTCGTCCACCTTCATCATTCTTTCCCGTCCTGCCATGTCCGTCCTTTCTAAACAGCACATATCCGTGCGGTTGGATGATTCCAGACCTTATCAGCACAATATCGTGCTGTCAAGCGATTGCGCACAGAAACGTGCTGTTATAGAATTCGAGGCACAAGTTAAGAACCGGAAGGAAAGCGGGTCGAATTGAGCAGGGGCGAGCGCATAAGGCGCTATCGGAAGATGAAGGGGCTGACGCAGAAGAGCCTCGCGGAGAAGATCGGCCTCGCGGAATCCGCCGTCCGCAATTACGAGCTGGGTTTGCGGGACCCCTCGCAGGAGACCCTGGCAGCGCTGTCTGAAGCCCTGGGGGTGCCGATGTCCGCCCTTGACGACTACGAGCTCTCCTCGGCGCGCGAGGCGCTGGAGGCACTCTTCAGGCTTGAGGACGCCTTCGGCCTCAAGCCCGTGGACGGCGAGACGCTCGCTCTCGACCCCAAGGCGGAGGGCGCCCAGAAGCTGAGTGCCGCCCTCGCGGCATGGAGGGGCGCGCTCGACGAGCTGGAGGCCGGGGAGATGACCCAGGACGAGTACGAGCGCTGGAGGGCGACCTTCGAATAGCGCGGCAGAGAACCCTTCCCGATAGATCGCAGATGGCGGCATTCGTGCCGCCATTTTCTTTGCCCTGATGCGGAGGCGCGCCGGCTGCCGGGCCCCGTGTTACCGGGCCGGAAAAATACTCCTCCTTTGCGCGGGGAGTAAGCCGGGCCCGGGAAATTGCAAACCGCGCAGCATTCACCGGCTTCCGGCCCTCGAATCGGGAGCCCCGGACGGTCTCTGAGAGGCAGGGATTCTCTCCGAAAACGCCGATTCTGCCGAAAATTTACTCCTCGTTTCTGAGCTGGGGAAACTTGCTTTTCGAGGGGCGAAAACGCGACAAATCGGAAAGTGGTAACAAATGGGGATGAGGGGATGTTTCTCTATTCCTAGCCGACGGTTCCACGTGGCTTGCAGCTTCGGCGCCTTCCCGTCCAGATGAGCGGAGTTGAATGCAGTGGAATACAGTCGAAGCGAGAGCAGCAAAAAACGGCAGAACGCCGGGTCGGGAATGAAGTTTGGCCAGATAAGAAGAGCCGCCGGTTTCTATCCGGCGGCTCGCTCTCAATTCTGCAAAGTCCATCTTTTCCAAGTGGTTTGCAACTTTCGGTCAACTGGGTTCAACTAAATTACTCTCGAATCAACAGGAATAAAGAATCAAGAAACCCCAGTTCAAAGCCACAAACCTATTCCCACTCCACCGTGCCCACGGGCTTGGGGGTCAGGTCGTAGCAGACGCGGCAGATGCCGGGAACCTCGTGGGTGATGCGGTCGGTCATGCGCTTGAGCAGGGCCCAGTCGAGCTCGGGCACCTCGGCGGTCATCACGTCCACGGTGTTGATGGCGCGGATGATGGCCGGCCACTCGTAGGCGCGCACGCCGTCGCGCACGCCGGTGGCGCGCATGTCGGGCACCACGGCGAAGTACTGCCAGGCGCCGACGCCTGCTGCCTCCATCTCCTCGCGGACGATGGCGTCGGCCTCGCGCAGGGCCTCCAGGCGGTCGCGGGTGATGGCGCCCAGGCAGCGCACGCCCAGGCCGGGGCCGGGGAACGGCTGGCGCTCGACCATGTTCTCGGGCAGGCCGAGCTCGCGGCCGACCACGCGCACCTCGTCCTTGTACAGCAGCTTCACCGGCTCGACCAGCTCGAACTGCAGGTCCTCGGGCAGGCCGCCCACGTTATGGTGGGCCTTCACGCCGTCCTTGGACTCCAGGATGTCGGGGTAGATGGTGCCCTGGCCGAGGAAGTCCACCTCGTCGCCCACCTTGCGGGCCTCCTCCTCGAACACGCGGATGAACTCGGCGCCGATGATCTTGCGCTTGGTCTCGGGCTCGTCCACGCCGGCCAGCAGGTCGAGGAACCGGTCGGTGGCGTCCACGTAGACCAGGTTGGCGTCCATCTGGTTCTGGAACACGTCGATGACCTGCTCGGACTCGCCCTTGCGCATGAGCCCGTGGTTGACGTGCACACACACGAGGTTCTTGCCGATGGCCTTGATGAGCAGCGCGGCCACCACCGAGCTGTCGACGCCTCCGGACAGCGCCAGCAGCACCTTCTTGTCGCCGATCTGCTCGCGCAGCGCGGTCACCTGCTCGTCGATGAACGCGCTCGCCAGCTCGGGCGTGGTGATACGTTCCATGGAATCGGGACGGACGTTGGGATCCATCAAGACCTCCTCGGGGTTGCGGACGGCTTTTCGTGCTCCGTTGATTATAGCGAACGGGCCGGCGCCCGAGGGAGGGGAGGGTTGCGCGGCGGAAAAGAAGAGGGGGGAGGGGGCGGGGAGGGCGCGCCGCCCCAGGACGCGACCCGCCTGAGGGCGCCAAGAAGGGGGGAGGCGCGCCCGACGCCTGCGGGCCCCGTGCGGCCGCGGCGCCGCCGCCGGCGGGCCGGCCCCCGCGGTGCGGCCGGGCGGCCTAGGCCTCGGGGGAGGGCTGGTGGCGGTAGGCGGTGACGGAGGCCCGGGCGATGAGGCGCCCGGTGTCATCGGTCACCTTCACCGTGTAGAAGGCCAGGTGGCGTCCGTCCTTCTCGCAGTCGGCGGTGGCGATGAGCTTGGCGCCGCGGGTGGCGCAGAGGTACTCGATGGACGTGACCGCGTTCACCGTGGGCACCTCGCCGATGTTGCAGGCCAGGGCGAGCGCGAAGTCGGCCAGGGTGAAGATGGCCCCGCCCATGACGCCGCCCATGGCGTTGCGGTGGATGTCGCCCAGCTCCATCTCGGCCACGCCGTGGCCGCGCCAGCCCTCGACGATGCGGCAGCCGGCGGCCTGGGTGGCAAAGCGGTCAGCGCTGAAGAAGTCCTCGATCTCGCTCAGGGTGGGGTTGTCAGGCAGCATGGCGGGCCTTTCTCGCAAGGGGGGTCTGCATCAGTGGGTCACATCGTCCGGCGCGTCCCCGCTCCCGCCGGATCAGCGTCCGCGAGCAGCGCGGCCGCCGTCGCGTCGACCAGCGTCACGGCGCCTGCGGGGCATGCGTCCGCGCACAGCCCGCAGCCCACGCAGTAGAGCGCGTCGCAGGCGAGCGATCCGTCGTCGGGCCCGGGCAGGCGCGCGCCGGTGGGGCAGGCGTCGGCGCAGGCCAGGCAGTCGTCGCAGAGCGCGGGGTCGGTGGCGGACAGGCGCAGGGCCACGCGGGGCGCGGCCTCGGGGTCGGCCTCCACCGCGGCCAGGAGCATCTGGCGCCGGGGCATCATCACGCGCCGCTCGAGGCCCCCGGCGCAGAACCGGTTGGGCCGGGGCACGTCGGGGGGTCGCAGCACCCGCGCGGTGGCGCGCAGGCGCTCGCGGCGGGCGTAGAAGTCCTGCAGCGCGTCGGAGCGGCGGCGCCGGTAGTCGCCCGAGGCGATGTCGGCCACGCCGCGCACGGCGCCGGCCAGATACCCGCGCCGGTCGGCCTCTCCCGGCGACATGATGCGCTCCACGAGCGACGTGTCGGCCGGCACCGTCGAGCGCACCCGCACCTCGCGCCCCGTCCACTCCTGGGCCTGCTCGATGGCCTCGGCGTAGAGCGCCACCGCGGCCTCGCCCGCCCGCGGGCAGGCATCGCAGCGCTCGAAGTCGCACACCGCGCAGGGCCCCAGGTCCTCGGCCAGCACCTGGGCCCAGAGCTCCGCCGGCAGTGCTGCCAAGCACGGCACCACCGCCACGTTGGGCGCGGGCTCGCCGTCCAGCGCCTCGACCAGCGGCTCGCAGGCCACCACCGGCTCCTCGCCGCCCCGGGCCGTGCGCGCCAGGCGCTCGCGCAGGTCGGCCAGGGTCACGCGCACGGGCGAGAAGGCGTCGCACGCCCCCACGCACAGCCCGCAGCCGGTGCAGGCGTCGTCATCCACCGACGGCGCGCCCTCGGCGTCCAGGCTCACGGCGCCGGTGGGGCACACCTCGACGCAGCGCCGGCAGCGGCCGCCGCGGGGGTTCAGGCACAGCTCGTCGGCGGTTATGACGCGGGGTCGCGCCACCTAGGCCCCGAACGCCTCGGCGGCCACGGCGTCGATGCGCGCCAGCACGTCGGCGGGGTCCATGAGCTCGATGGACTCGAACAGCGGCGGCGAGACCATGTTGCCGCAGACGGCCACGCGCAGCGGCTGGAGCAGGTTCTTCACCTTCAGGTCCAGCGGCTCGGCCAGCGCCCGGCACGCCTCCTCCAGCGCGGCGGCCTCCCAGGGCACGTCCTCGCGGGCGAGCGCCTCGCGGCAGGCGGCCAGGGCCTCCTGGGCCCGCGCGCCCTCCTTGAGCAGCACCTTCCTCATGCTCTTCTCGTCAAGGCGCACGTTCGGGCCCCAGAACAGGAACTCCAGCTTCGCCGGGATCTCGTCCAGGCGGCTCAGGCGCTCGATGACCAGCGGGTACACCCGCGCGTAGGAGGCGGGGTCGGCCTCGATGTCGGCCAGCGCGGCCGCCACGGCCTCATCCCAGCCCTCGTGACCGGGCCCGAAGTCGCGTGCGGGCGGCTCCTCGCCGGGGACGGGCGTGGGCACCACGGTCACGCCGTCGTCCGCCGACGCGCCGAGCACGGCGGCCTGGGCGATCCACGGCGCCGCGGCGGCCAGCCAGGCGGCCTGGTCCATCTCGCGCAGGTACACGCCGTTCATCCAGTCGAGCTTCTGCGGATCCATCACGCCGTGCTTCTTGCTGATGCGGTCGAGCGAGAACACGCGGCACAGCTCCTCGGGCGGCACGACGGTGGTCTCGCCGTCAAGCGACCAGCCGATGAGCGCCAGGAAGTTCACCAGGGCGTCGGGCAGGTAACCCTCGTCGCGGAACTGCTCCACCGACGTGGCGCCGTGGCGCTTGGACAGCTTGTGGCCGTCGGGGCCCAGGATCATGGGCAGGTGGGCGAACAGCGGCACCTTCGCGCCCAGGGCTTCGTAGACGAGCACCTGGCGCGGCGTGTTGGACAGGTGGTCGTCGCCGCGGATGACATGGGTCATGGCCATGTTGATGTCGTCGCACACCACGGCGAAGTTGTAGGTGAAGGTGCCGTCGGTGCGCTTGAGGATCATGTCGTCCATCACGTCGAGGGGGAACGACATGTGGCCGTAGACGGCGTCGTCGAACTCCACCGGGCCGTGGCCGTCGGGCACCGCCAGGCGCCAGACGTGGGGCTCGCCGGCGGCGATGCGCGCGGCGGCCTCATCGGCGTCCATGCCGCGGCAGGTGCGGTCGTAGCCGGCGTAACCGCCCTCCTCGGCCTCGGCCCTCTTGCGCTTGGCGTCGAGCTCCTCCTTCGTGCAGAAGCAGGGGTAGGCGGCTCCCGCGGCGACGAGCCGGTCGAGCGCCTCCTGGTAGGTGTCGGTGCGCTGGGTCTGGAAGTAGGGGCCGCACGCGCCGCCCACGCCGGGGCCCTCGTCCCAGTCGAGCCCGAGCCACTCCATGGCGCGCAGGATGATGTCGGTGTTCTCCTGGGTGGAGCGCTCGGGGTCGGTGTCCTCGATGCGCAGCACGAAGGTGCCGCCCATGGCGCGGGCGAAGGCCCAGTTGTAGATGGCGGTGCGGGCGCCTCCCACGTGGAGCTTGCCGGTGGGGGAGGGCGCGAAGCGCACGCGGACGGGGGCGTTGGGAGTGTCAGTCATGTCGTTCCTTCTTCTTCTATCGGCTTGAGCCGCGCCGCGCGAGGCGGCGGCCGGCCACGAGGGACAGTATAGCCACACAGCCGGTCGCGATAAGCCACGTCCCGGCCATCCCCATCCAAAATGCGAGGGGATACATGCTGATGAGCAGCGAGTCCCACGAGAACGTCCAGTTCCCCTGGGGGAAGAGCACGGCGTGGAAGGCGCCGAACAGGCCGTTGAAGTCGAGCGCGCCCCACAGCCCCAGGACGGCGAAGGCGGCGATGACCAAGGCCGGCGCGGCCATGAGCGCCTTCCCGGCCGCCGCGCGCCGGTCCCGGGCGATGAGCGCGCCCAGGGCGGCCAGGCCCAGCGCGGCCGCGCCGGCCGCGGCGGGAACGGCGGCGCCGATGAGGCGGTTGCAGTCGTCCAGGTGCGAGAGCGCGTCGGCGTCGAGGGCGTAGCGGTCGCTCAGCCGCCCGAGCGCCTCGGTGGCGGCCAGGGCGTCGCCGCCGGCGAGGGCCTGGCGGGCGCGGGCCGACCACTCGCCGGCCGTGGGCGAGCCGTCGGCGGCGGCGCGGGCGGCGGCGCGGGCCACCGCCTCGGCCAGGGCCGCGCGCGCCGCCTCGTACCCGGCGGGCCGGGCGTCCACCGTGTAGGCGCGGGTGGCCTGGGCCAGGGCCGGCAGCTCGTCGGCGGGGTAGGCCGAGCCCGCGCCCGTGTCCGCCCAGGCGGCCAGGGCCGCGGTCGTGGGAGGCGCCGCGCAGGCGGCGAACCCCACGGCCACCAGCAGCACGGCCAGCCCCGCGGCCGCCACGGCCGCCAGCACCCGGTCGAGCGCCCTTGCCCGCGGAGCCGCGGGCGTCTCGGACTTGGGCGCCTCGGGCGCGGGCGTGCTCGCGCCTGTCTCGCGCCCGTCCGCCGACGGCCCCGCGGGGCGGGGCGCCTCGCGCCCGTCCGCCGGCGCGCTACTCGCCATCGCAGTCCACCCAGAGGGTGGCCGCCGTGATGCCGCGCATGTCCTTGGAGATGGTGGGCAGCGGCCCCAGGCGGCTGAAGACGCCCTGGAAGCGGCCGTCGTAGAGGTAGAGCCCGTTGAGGTTGTTGTACCAGGCGGGCTCGGTGGCCACGGCGCCGTCGGGCAGCTCGTCGATGCCGGTGTCGGGCGGCAGCGTCTCGGTCTTGAACGGCTTGATGTAGCGCTGCACGATGAAGGGGTGCCCCGCCGCCCCGTTGGCGAAGGCGTCGATGAGCTCGTTCCAGCGCTCCTCGCTCTGGGCGCAGCCGGCGTAGACGTCGTCGGCCCCGTAGTGGTCCGACGGCTTGATGATCCACTCGTCCTTGTTGGCGCGGATCTGGTCCAGGTTGACTGCGCCCTCGTCGAGGAAGGCGGTCAGGGGCACCGTCTCCTCGATGAAGCTGATCTCGTCAGCGGTGAGGAAGGCGCAGGTCTCGGGCTTGAACAGCACCTCGAAGATCTGCTTGTCGTGGACGATGTGCCCGGCGAAGCTGCCGATGAGCGCCACCTTCTCGGCGCGCACCGCCTCGATGAGGTCCTGGGACTCGTCCCAGTGGTCGATCACGTCGTTGGTCACGCAGCGTCGCCAGATGGCGTCCACGCGCCCGCCGTCCTTGTCGCGCAGCGTTTCGCCGTCGAAGGCGAGCTCGCGCACATCGGCCACGACGCAGTCATGGCCCCGCTCGCGGAACAAGCCGGCGAACAGGTGGAACTCGTCCACCACGCCGTTCTCCAGGTAGTCGCAGATGGCGATGCGCGGGTGCTCCGCCTTGTGCTCGTAGGTGCCGTAGATGCGCAGGAAGGCGTCTACCCACGGCTCGAACAAGTCGCAGCCGCGCACGGCGTGGTTCTCGGAGAACACGCGGAGGCTCTCGGAAGGCAGGAGGGAGTTGGTGATCTCGCGGTTCTCGTTCATGCCCGACGATCCGTCGCCGTTGAACTCGCAGAACCGGATGCGGTAGTCGTCCTCGTCGAGGAAGGTGTCCACGCGGGCGAAGGGCAGCAGCGAGTCGTAGCCTCGCGGCAGCAGGATGAGCTCCTCCAGGCGCGGGTCGAAGTCGAAGCAGCGGCGGTAGGCCGGGTCGTCCAGGTAGCGCTGGATGACCTTGCAGAGGATGCGGTGGGCCGTCTCGGCCGTGTCGCGCATCACCTCGTAGGTGCGGCGGTTGAACAGGCGCGGCACGAAGGAGCAATCCACCACGCGGTGGTGGACGATGGCGGTGGAGGCGCGCATGTAGTCGTAGGCGGCGCGGCGGCTGGGGATGTCGCCGTCGAGGTCGTCGATGATCTGCAGGTAGGCGCTGGTGTAGTCGGCGTTGGTGTTCATGGGGCCTCTTCCTGGGCGAAGGAGTCGTGACCCGAGCATCTTAGCACGCCCCGCGTCCCGGGCGCCCATCCGCCACCGGGCCGTTGTCGGCGAGGGGCGCGGGCCTATCCCGTCAGGTGGAACAGGTGGGAGTCGCCCGTGGCGCGCTGGATGTGGTCGACCACCTCGTCGATGGGGGTGTCCGGCTCGGTGAGGAACCAGTGCACGAACCCGGAGAGCGTCCCGGCCAGGAAGAACCGGATGAGGTAGTCGAGCCCGGGCTGGTCCAGCTCGGCGGCCGGCGGGTTGGAGGCCACGATGGCCTGGCGCACCGGCTCGCAGAGCGTGTCCACCATCGAGTCGACGGACAGCTCGCGGGCGACGCGGCGGTAGAACGCCGGGTCCTCCTGGAACAGTGCGGCCAGCTCGGTCACGACGGTGCGCAGGTTCACCGTGATGCCGTCGGGCTCGCGTCCCACCACGAGCACCTGCGTGATGCGGTCGACCACGAGCCGCCCCTGCTCCTCGGCCAGCTCGTCGAGCGAGGCGTAGTGCAGGTAGAAGGTCTTGCGGTCGATGTCGGCCTTGCGTGCGATCGCGCTCACGGTGATCTTCCCGGCCCCCTCGTGCACCACCAGGTCGCGGAAGGCGGCCTGGATGGCCCGGCGCGTCCTCACCACACGCCGGTCGAGCTTGGGCGCGGCCTCGTCGCTGGGTGCCACGGCTTCTCCTTTCACCCCATTCCGCCCGGCGGGGAGGGGATAGTCCACAATGCTGACTCCATTGCCCATTGTTTCCGCAACAGGCGGTTCCTATACTACCCGAATATAGCTTATGCAACACCCGTGAATTAAGTGATAATCAGGGCGCTTTCGTGGTAGAGGAAGCGTTTGGGCAGGTCACGCCTTAATCACAGAGGTTCGCAGCACGCAGATTTCAGCTTTGTAACGGCCGGCGGCCAGGCGCTCAACGAACCATGCGGCAGCATAAGCGGAGCTTTCCCGTCATGGCAGAATCGCGAGAACTCGAGAGAGACAGGTGTTGCTCACGCACCGACTACCTATGGAGGCGAACGCGTATGAAACCGATGGACTTCGCGAAGCGCACGGCGGCCAACAAGCTGGTGGACTACCTCTGCGCCGATCCCGAGCAAAACATGGGGAAGGTGATGGACAAGATCAACGCGATCTGCCCTGACTCGCTGTTCCCCGCGCAGCGCGAGGCCTTCACGCACGTGATGGCCGACCCTGCCAACAACATGTACCAGCTGCTCATGCGGGTGATGGGCCTCAATCCCGCGGTGCGCAACGACCTCATCAAGACGTTCCTGGTCGACGCCAACCTCATCGCCTGGGGCGTGCAGGAGAAGATGCGCGACAAGTACCAGTGCAACATCCCCTGGGCCATCCTGCTCGACCCGACGAGCGCCTGCAACCTGCGCTGCACCGGCTGCTGGGCCGCCGAGTACGGCCACAAGCTCAACCTGACCTACGACGAGATCGACTCCATCATCCGCCAGGGCAAGGAGCTCGGCGTCCACGTCTACATATATACGGGGGGCGAGCCGCTCGTGCGCAAGCACGACCTCATCCGCCTGTGCGAGGCGCACCCGGACTGCGCGTTCCTCTGCTTCACCAACTCCACGCTCATCGACGAGGAGTTCTGCCAGGACATGATCCGCGTCAAGAACTTCGTGCCCGCCATCTCGGCCGAGGGAGACGAGGCCGCCACCGACGGGCGCCGCGGCGCGGGCGTCTACCAGAAGGTGGACGCGGCCATGGACCTGCTGCGCAGCCACGGCCTGCCCTTCGGCGTGTCCATCTGCTACACCCACGACAACGCGCCGTCGGTGGCCAGCGACGAGTACTTCGACTGGCTCATCGCCAAGGGCGCCCTGTTCGCGTGGATCTTCTCCTACATGCCGGTCGGCGCCGGCGCGCCCACCGCGCTCATGCCCGACCCGGCCGACCGCGAGCGCCTCTACCGCTTCAACCGCCGCGTGCGCGAGACCAAGCCCATCCTCACCCTCGACTTCCAGCACGACGGCGAGTTCGTCGGCGGCTGCATCGCCGGCGGGCGGCGCTACCTGCACATCAACGCCGCGGGCGACGTGGAGCCGTGCGTGTTCATCCACTACTCCAACGCCAACATCCGCGAGATGTCGCTGCTCGACTGCCTGCGCTCGCCCATCTTCATGGCCTACTACGAGGGCCAGCCCTTCAACGACAACCTGCTGCGCCCCTGCCCCATGCTCGAGAACCCGGACTGCCTGGAGGAGATGGTGGAGCGCTCGGGCGCCCACTGCACCGATTTGCAGGCCACCGAGAGCGCCCACGAGCTGGCCGAGAAGTGCCGCCCGCAGGCGCGCGCCTGGGCGCCGGTGGCCGAGCGCATCTGGACTGACCGCGACGATCCGCGCGCTCCCTTCCGCGCGCGCCGCTACAGCGGCATGGCCGACACTGACCAGGACAAGTTCGACCGCCTGGGCCGCACTCTCCACGGCGCCTTCGACCCCGACCGCGAGGTGGACGAGTACGCGCTGGAGCCCGAGCTCGACGCCGAGCTGGGCCGCGCGCTGGACGAGGGGGCCGCGCTCGCCCAGGCTGACGAGGCCGTGGCGGCCGCCGAGCCCGACGCTGAGCCGGCCGAGCCGCTGCGCCGCGCGAGCTAGCCGCCGGCGCGCCTGGCGACGATGGGGGCGCCCGCCCGCGTGGGGCGGGCGCCCTCGCGTCTGGGGGGCAGGAGGGCCGGGGGCGGGTGCTCGCGGCCGCCCGGGCGGGGCGCTCGCCTGCAGCCGTCCCGCCCGGGGCGCTGGGCACGCGCCATCCCGCCGGGGCGATGGGCGCGTGCCGTCCCGCCCGGGGCGCCTTCCGCACACCGGCGTCCCCTCCGCGCGCCGCCTTGCGCCGGGGCGCGGTTCGGGGTACCATTCCCGCTGCGCGCCTTCCGCGCGCGATCCGTTATCCAGAGTCGGGGGAGAGAGTTGGCTCGACGATCCCGACACCAACCTGGCGCCTGCGCCAAGGTGGTCCGGCCGACACCGATGAAGGAGGAACTTCATGGCTGATGCACGCTCTTCGTACCTGTTCACGTCCGAGTCCGTCACCGAGGGGCACCCGGACAAGATGTGCGACCAGATATCCGACGCCATCCTCGACGCCATCCTGGCCAAGGAGGCCGAGCTCGAGCGCGAGGGCTACGTGTCCCCGTCCGGCCAGCCCGCCGACGTGAGCCAGGTGCGCGTCGCCTGCGAGACGCTCACCACCACCGGCACCGTCTTCGTCACCGGCGAGATCCGCACCCAGGCCTACGTGGACGTCCCGGCCATCGTGCGCGACGTGGTGCGCGAGATCGGCTACGACCGCGCCAAGTTCGGCTTCGACGCCGACACCTGCGCCGTGATGAGCTCCATCCACGAGCAGTCGCCCGACATCGCCCAGGGCGTCGACGAGTCCTGGGAGGCGCAGCGCGGCGCCGCGGCGGCCGACCCCTACGAGTCGGTGGGCGCCGGCGACCAGGGCATGATGTTCGGCTACGCGTGCGACGAGACCCCCACGCTCATGCCGATGCCCATCTACCTGGCGCATCGCCTGGCCGAGCGCCTGACCGAGGTGCGCAAGAACGGCACGCTGGACTTCCTGCGCCCCGACGGCAAGACCCAGGTGTCGGTGCGCTACGTCGACGGCCGCCCGACGGCGGTGGAGAAGGTGGTCGTGTCCACCCAGCACTCCGACGACATCGCCCAGGACGCCCTGCGCGACGCCGTCGTCGAGACGGTGGTCCGCCCGGTGCTCGCCGAGGAGGGCGTGGCCCTGGCCGACGACTGCGAGATCTACGTCAACCCCACCGGCCGCTTCGTTATTGGCGGCCCCATGGGCGACGCGGGGCTCACCGGCCGCAAGATCATCGTCGACACCTACGGCGGCATGGGCCGCCACGGCGGCGGCGCCTTCTCGGGCAAGGACTGCACCAAGGTGGACCGCTCGGCGGCCTACGCGGCGCGCTGGGTGGCCAAGAACGTGGTGGCCGCCGGGCTCGCCGACCGCTGCGAGGTACAGGTGGCCTACGCCATCGGCGTGGCGCGCCCCGTGAGCGTGATGGTGGACACCTTCGGCACCGCGCACGTGCCCGAGGCCGACATCGAGCGCGCCGTGGGCGAGGTGTTCGACCTGCGCCCGGGCGCCATCATCGACGCGCTCGACCTGCGCCGGCCCATCTACCGCAAGACGGCCGCCTACGGCCACTTCGGCCGCGAGCTGCCCGAGTTCACCTGGGAGCGCACCGACCGCGTCGACGAGCTGCGCGCCGCCTGCGGCCTCGCGTAGCCGCCCGCGTCCGCCGCGTGGGGGTGCCGCCGCGCCGCGGGCGGCGGCGTCGCTCGCCCCCGCCGCGCGGGTGCTGCCGCGCCGCCCATCGCGTGTGATAAGTCCCCGTTTTTGGCAGAAAGCGCCATAAACGGGGACTTATCACATCCAGGTGCCCCAAAACGCGACTTATCACACCGCCTGCGCCGCCGTTTCCGTTCTGCTGCCTAATGCGAAGGCTTCTGACCTGGGAAAACGGTTTAGCAGATTTCCCAGTCACCGTGTCAAGCGGCCAAAAGCGCCGTTTTCCGTGTGATAAGTCGCGTTTTGCGGCAGCGTCGCGCTGGCCGGCTCAGGCGAACAGGTCGTCGGGGAGGTCGTAGCCGCGCGGGAGGCCTTGCAGGGCGCGCTGCCGCTCCCGGAACCCCGCCGGGCGCGCCCGTCTCCGGATGCCGAGCACGCGGGCCGCCTCGTCGGCGATGGGGTCGAGGGAGCGCGGCCCGTAGAGGTGCTCGGTCGTCACGGTGATCACCTTGTAGCCGTCGGACTCCAGCGCGGCGCGGCGCGAGGCGTCGCGGGCGTGCTGCTCGGGGTTGAGGTGGGTGAGGTCGGCATCGTATTCGAGGACGAGGCCGCGGTCCGGCCAGCAGAGGTCGACGTAGGCCACGCGCTGCCGCGCGAGGGCGCGTCCCCGCGGGCTGAGGTCGATCCGGTGGTTGGCGACCGGCTTCGGGAGGCTCTGCCCGCCCAGCCGCGGGGGCAGGCACAGCGCCAGCGCCAGGTCGGCCTCGGCGGGGGATGCCACGCGCTCGATCGCACGGGGCAGCGCGCGGGCGAGCGCGCTCGCGCCGGGGAGCCCCGGGCATGCCGCGAGGTAGGCCCCCAGGGCGGGGGCGTCCGTCAGCGGCGGGCGGCTGAGGGTCCCGTAGAGCCCGTCAGGCGCCGGGGCCCAGGTGCCCAGGAGCATGCAGAGCGCCTTCTCCAGAAGCGGGCTCGGGCAGCGCAGGGCCAGCTGGACGGCGGTGAGCTCGGGCGATGCGGCGTGGACCCCGCCGCCCACGGGCAGGAACGAGCCCGGCGGATAGCGGTAGGAGGAGCGGTGCGCCGCCGCCCCGTCGACGCGCCGCGAGTTCTGCGCGCAGAGCAGATGCGGGGTGGGGCCGAGCCAGGGCATCGCCTCTCGCAGGTAGGCGACGGAGGTCCGCGTCGGGGACGCGGCGGCGAGGACGCGGACGTCGGTGGCGCCCGACGGTGCGGGGCGCCGGGTGGAGCGGAACCAGAGTCGGTAGGCGGACAGGCCGTGCAGCACGAGTAACATGGCGTTTACACTTCTCTCATCTCGGGCGGAGAGTGTAAGCCCGCCGGCGATCGGCGTTGCCGTCGCGCGCCAAAGACTACGAGGGGCCCATAATTCGCGTAGCCTGTGCCGCTTCTCCGATGTGATAAGTCGCCATTTGCGGCAGGATCTGCCATTTTTCACGACTTATCACATTCGCCTGCCCGAAAACGCGACTTATCACACCTGATTTATGGCCGTCGGGTGGTTCGGATGGGGAGTGGCGATTTCTGATCTGGGGAAATGGGAGAAGGCTCGCGGGGAGGAGGGGAGAAGGCGCGGAATTCGGTGTGATAAGTCGCGTTTTCGGGCGGCATGCGGGCGGACGGGGGGCGGCGCAGCAGCGTGGTCGGCTTCGGAAGCTGGAGCGTCCGGCATGGCCGACCGGCCGCATGCGGCGGATGGGGACGGCCCGCGGCGGGCCGGCTGGGGCGGCTGCCTGCGGTGCGGTGGTCGGGCCGTGCGTGGTGCGAGGGCTTGGCGGCCGGCGCGCGGCTGCCGGCTGCGGCGGACGCGGCACGGCGGGTGGGGCGCGACGGCTGTCGGCTGTGGCGGGCATGGTGCGGCGGGCGGCCGCGGCGGCCAGGGGTGGCTGCGGTATACTGGCGGGCATGGAAATCGCCTCAGTCATACTCGACATCCCCACCCAGGCCCTCGACGCGCCCTACACCTACCTCGTGCCCGACGAGCTGCGGGCCGGCGGCCTGGCGCCCGAGGTGGGCTGCGCCGTGCTCGTGCCGTTCGGCCATCGCAAGGCCGTCGGCTTCATCGTCGCGCTCGGGGAGGTGGGGGAGGCTTCCGGGGCGGAGGTCGCCGATGCCATGGGCCAGGCGGCTGCGGGGCCCGGCGCCTCGGGGGAGACCCGGGGCGCCTTCGGATCCCGCGAGGACGCCGGCGACGCCTGCGACGCGCGGGACGGCCGGGCGGCCGCGGGCTGGCCGAGCGCCTCGACCGCGGGCCGCCCGGGCGCCCTGGGCGCGGGCGAGCCCTGGCCGGGCGGCGCGGGCGGTGATGCCGCGGCCGCGCCGGACGGTGCGCGGGCCGTGTCGGCCTCCACCGCAGGCGACGGGGCGGGCCAGCTGCACTTCGGGTTCGGCGCGCAGTACGAGGCGACGGCGGCCGAGGAGCGCCGCGAGCGCCAGGCCGCGGCGGGGCTCGACCTGGCGCGGCTCAAGCCCGTCGAGCGCGTGCTCTCCAAGCCCTACTTCGACGAGGAGGGCGCCGCCTGCGCCCGCTACCTGGCCGAGCGCTACGTCGCGCCGCTGTCGGCCTGCGTGCGCCTGTTCACCCCGCCCGGCGGCGTCCCGCGCCTCGTGCGCAACGCCCACGGCGGCTGGCGGCTGGAGGAGCCCGCCGTCGGCGAGGTCGACGACCGCTGGGCGACGCTCCTGCCCGCCGCGGCCGACTACGTGCCGCGTAAGAACGCGGTCAAGCAGGCCGCTGCCATCGAGGCGCTGCGCCGGGGAGATCTGCGCGTGGCCGAGCTGGCGCTGGAGCTGGGCGCCTCGGTGGGCGGCACGCTCAAGGCGCTCGAGGAGCGGGGCGTCGTGCGCATCGAGCACCGCCGCCGCATGCGCGGCTTCGAGGGCCGCGCCGCCGCGAGCCCGGCGGTCGTCGGACTGCCGGCCGGCCCGGTCGGGGCGGACACCGAGCCGCGGGATGCGGAAGCCTCTCCGGCCGTGGCGGGCGAGCCGCCGCGGAGCGGGGCGGCCGGGGAGCCCGCCGGGCCCTCCGTCGCCGCATCGCCTGGGGCCGCGCCGCCCGCCGCGGCCGCCGCGCCCGGCTCCGCCGCGCGGCCCGTCCTCACGCCCGGGCAGGACGCCGCCCTGGCCGCCATCGCGGCGGCGCGCGCGGCGGGCGGCGGCCGGGTCGTGCTCGTCGACGGCGTCACCGGCTCGGGCAAGACCGAGGTGTACCTGCGCGCCATCGAGGACGTGCTGGCCGCCGGCCGCAACGCCATCGTGCTCGTCCCCGAGATATCGCTCACCCCGCAGACGGTCGCGCGCTTCCGCGGCCGCTTCGGCGATGCCGTGGCGGTCATGCACTCGCGCATGGGCCAGGGCGAGCGCTACGACCAGTGGGACTTCATCCGCTCGGGCGCGGCGCGCGTGGTGGTGGGCGCCCGCAGCGCGCTGTTCACGCCGCTGGCCGACGTGGGCCTCATCGTCATCGACGAGGAGCACGAGGGCTCTTACAAGCAGGACTCGGCGCCGCGCTACCAGGCGCGCGACGTGGCGGAGTGGATGATGCGCCGCGCGGGCGGCGTGCTCGTGCTGGGGTCGGCCACGCCCTCGGTCGAGGCGCTCCACGCCGCGGCCACCGACCCGGCCTGGACCCAGGTGGCGCTGCCCGAGCGCGCCAACGGCCGGCCGCTGCCCCAGGTGGAGGTCATCGACATGGCCGCCGAGTTCAAGGGCGGCTCGCGCGCCATGTTCTCGGGCCGGCTCACGCGCGCGCTGGCCGACGAGCTCGCCCAGGGGCGCAAGGCGGTCCTCCTGCTCAACCAGCGCGGCTTCGCGAAGTTCCTGCTGTGCCGCGACTGCGGCTTCGTGCCCGAGTGCCCGTCGTGCTCGACGTCGCTGTCCTACCACGAGACCGACCGCACGCTGCGCTGCCACCACTGCGACTACCGAGTGCCTGCGCCGCCCGTCTGCCCCGAGTGCGGCAGCCCCTACCTCAAGAAGTTCGGCGCCGGCACCCAGCGGGTCGAGGCCGAGCTCAGGGCGCTCCTGGACGGGATGCCCGGCGTGGGGCCGGCGGTGCCCGTCATCCGCATGGACGCCGACACCACGCGCGGCAAGGGGGCGCACCAGCGGCTGCTCGAGGAGTTCGCCGCCGCGGGCTCGGCGGTCCTGCTCGGCACGCAGATGATCGCGAAGGGCCTCGACTTCGACGACGTGACGCTCGTCGGCGTCATCAACGCCGACACCCAGCTGCACCTGCCCGACTACCGCGCCGCCGAGCGCACCTTCGACCTCATCGAGCAGGTGGCGGGCCGCGCCGGCCGCGCCGAGCTGCCCGGGCGCGTGCTCGTGCAGACCTACGAGGCCGACGCCGTGGCCATCCGTGCCGCGGCGCGCTACGACCGCGCGCTGTTCCTGCGCGCCGAGCTGCCCAAGCGCCGGGCGCTGGGGTACCCGCCCTACGTGCGCATGGCCAACGTGCTCGTCTGGGGCGCCGACGAGGAGGCCGTCGCCCGCGCGGCCGGGCAGCTCCACGACCAGCTGGAGGTGCTCGTGCGCGACTACGGCGGCGAGGGCTGGTGCGTGCTGCCGGCCACGCCGTGCGTGCTGGGGAAGCTGCGCGGCGCCTTCCGCTGGCACGTGGTGGTGAAGGCCCCGCCCGGCGCCGACGTGTCCGGCGTGCTCACGCGCCTGTTCCGCGCCCGCAAGGCCGACCCCCAGGTGAGCGTGGCCGTCGACGTCGACCCGGTCGACCTGCTGTAGCCGGCGGCGGGCGCCCGCGCCCGGCGCCCGCCGCCGGCGCGCTTGCCGTGACCCCGCCCGTCGCCCGTCGCCCGCCCGCCGGCCTGCGTCGCGGCCACCTCCACCCCGCCCTTGTACCCCTCCCGGGGTTGTGGTACTATATCCCGCTGTATCTTTGCGCCCATAATGGCGAAGCTATGCCTTGTGACGCCTTATAGGAAGGAAGACCGCGTGGCTAAAGCTGCAACGAAGAAACCCGCCAAGACCGAGGAGGCCGCCCCCGAGACGCAGGTCGTCGAGGAGGTCGTCGTGGTCGACGACGCCGACGACGCGGCGGACGACGACGAGCTGGACGCCGAGCCCGCCTCCGGCGCCATCGAGGCCTCGGGCGAGTCCCTCGCCGAGGAGAAGATCGAGTCGGACATCGAGGGCGAGGACGAGGACCTGCTCGCCGGCATCCCCGAGGAGGAGCTGAAGGCCGCCTCCGACGTGTCGCTGCCCAAGGTCCGCACCACCGCCCGCGCCGCCAAGGCCAAGGCCCGCAAGCGCAACGCCGAGGCCAACGTCACCATGCTCACCGGCGACCCGGTGCGCATGTACCTGAAGGAGATCGGCAAGGTTCCGCTGCTCACCGCCGCGGAGGAGATCGACCTGGCCATGAAGATCGAGGCCGGCGTCGCCGCCACCGAGGAGCTCGAGCGCGCCGAGGACGAGGGCGTCGAGCTCGACCGCCGCGAGAAGCGCCGCCTGGGCCGCATCGAGCAGGTGGGCCTGGACGCCAAGCAGCAGCTCATCGAGGCGAACCTGCGCCTGGTCGTGTCCATCGCCAAGCGCTACGTCGGCCGCGGCATGCTGTTTTTGGACCTCATCCAGGAGGGCAACCTCGGCCTCATCCGCGCCGTGGAGAAGTTCGACTACACCAAGGGCTTCAAGTTCTCCACCTACGCCACCTGGTGGATCCGCCAGGCCATCACCCGCGCCATCGCCGACCAGGCTCGCACCATCCGCATCCCGGTGCACATGGTCGAGACCATCAACAAGCTCGTGCGCATCCAGCGCCAGCTGCTCCAGGAGCTCGGCCGCGAGCCCACCCCGGAGGAGATCGGCAAGGAGATGGGCCTGCCCGCCGAGCGCGTCCGCGAGATCCAGAAGATCAGCCAGGAGCCGGTGAGCCTGGAGACTCCCATCGGCGAGGAGGAGGACTCCCAGCTCGGCGACTTCATCGAGGACGACGCCGCCGTGGTGCCCCCCGACGCCGCCAGCTTCAGCATGCTGCAGGAGCAGCTGCAGAAGGTGCTCGACGGGCTGGCCGAGCGTGAGCGCAAGGTCATCAGCCTGCGGTTCGGCCTGGAGGACGGTCATCCGCGCACGCTCGAGGAGGTCGGTCGCGAGTTCGGCGTCACCCGCGAGCGCATCCGCCAGATCGAGTCGAAGACGCTGGCGAAGCTCCGGCACCCGTCGCGGTCGAGCAAGCTGAAGGACTACCTGGAGGACTAACCGTGAGGGCCGGCGCCGAGCCGGCCCTCTTCATGTTGGGAGCGAAGATGGCTGTGGAAGAGAGGCGCGCGGAGGCGGGCGGGGCCGGCGACGGCGTGGACGATGGCGGCCGTGAGGGCGGCGCCGGACGCGCCGGTGCGGATGGCGGGCGCGCCGCCAGCGTGGACGGCGGCGCGCGGGCGGCCCGCGGCGAGGGCGGGCGCGAGGCGCTCGAGTTCTTCGCGACGTGCCTGCCGGGGGCCGAGGCGCTCCTGGCCGACGAGCTGCGCGCCCTGGGCGTGCGGCGGGTGCGCCCGCTCAAGGGCGGCGTGACGTTCTTCGGCGCGCCGCTCGACGCCGAGCGCGTGTGCCTGTGGTCGCGCCTGGCCGGCCGCGTGACGCTCACGGTGGCGCGCGTGAACGCGGGCGACGCCGAGCTGCTCTACGCCGGCGCCTACGCGGTGCCGTGGGAGGACGTGCTCGCGCCCGGCGCATCGCTGGCCGTGCGCGCCCGCGGCACCAACGCCGCGCTGCGCAACAGCCACTTCACCGAGCTCAAGCTGAAGGACGCCGTGTGCGACCGGTTGCTCGCGCGCCGCGGGGAGCGCCCCGAGGTCGCCCCGCACGGCGCCGACGCGGTGATCGAGGCGCGGGTGCGCGAGGGGAGGGCGACGCTGTCGCTCGACTTGTCGGGCGAGTCGCTCCACCGCCGCGCCTACCTCGACGCGCGCGACGGCGACGACGCGCCGGCGGCTTGCGCGCTCGCCGCGGCGCTTCTGGCGGCGGCGGGCTGGGAGCGGGCCGCCGCGGAGGGCTGGGGGCTCTACGACCCGGCCTGCGACGACGGCTACGTGGTGTGCGAGGCCGCGGCCGCGGCGGCCGGCCAGGCGCCGGGCCTCCTGCGCGAGCGCTGGGGCTTCTTCGGCTGGGTGCTCCACGACGAGGACGCCTGGGGCGACCTCCTGGCTGAGGCCGACGAGCGCCTCGAGCGCGGCCTGGCGGCGCTCGCGGGCGACGGCGCGCCGGCGGATGGGGCGGGCTCGCCGGGCGCTGCCGGCGCGGCCGCGGACGGCCCCGACCTGGCGCGGGTACGCATCGTGGGCACCTCGGCGTCGTCACCGGCCGTCGCGCGCGCCCGCGGGCACCTGCGCGCCGCGGGGCTGCGGCGCGTCGCGTCCGTGGAGGCGGCCGCGGCCGGGGGCGCCGCGCCCGTCGGCGCCCGACTGGCCGGCGTGGTGGCGGCCGGCGGGAATCTGGCCGGAAACACCGCGAATTCCGCAGCCGAGGGCCCCGATGCCGCGGAATTCACGGCGAAAGCGGCCAGAACCGAGGCCGAGGAGCACCTTGGCCGCGGAATTCATGGCGAAAGCGGCCGGGAATCGGTCATGCGCCCCGTGCGTCCCGCGCCCGCCCAGGAACCGCCCGCGACGTCCGTGACGCCCGCCCAGGAATCGACCGAGCGCCCCGCGCCGGCCGCCCCCGCGCTCGTCATCGCCCACGCGGCGCCGGCGGGCCGCGACCCGGGCGACGCGCGCGCCGTGGCCGAGGAGGCCGCCTTCATGGCCGCCTGCTCGGACGCCCCGGCGGGCTCGCGCTTCGCCTGGGCGGGCCCCGCGGGCGTGGCGGGCCGCTTCGGCGCCGCGCCGGCCTCGCGCGCCGAGGTGCGCGGCCGCGCCGACGCCGTCGTCGAGGTCTTCGACGCGCCGCCCGCGGCGCTGGCCGCCATCACCGTGCCCGACCCGGCCGGCGGTGCCGACCACCGCGTCGAGGTGCACGACGAGGGCGCGGCCCAGTTCGCCGCCCGCCTGTTCAAGGTGGCCCGCGAGCGCCGCAGGTGGGCGCGGCGCTCAGGCGTGGCGAGCTACCGCGTCTACGACGCCGACCTGCCCGAGTACGCCGCCGCCATCGACCTGTACCAGGGCACGGGCGACGCGGAGGGCAAGACCTTCGTCCACGTGGCCGAGTACCAGGCCCCGCGCTCGGTGGCCCCGGACACGGCGCGGCGGCGCTTCGAGGACATCCTGGCCATCGTCCCCGTGGTTCTGGGCGTGCGTCCCGACCACGTGTTCTCCAAGGTGCGCACGCGCTCCAAGGGCGGCTCGCAGTACCGCGACGCCGGCCGGCGCAGCTACGTCACGCACATGTCCGAGGCGGGGCTCACCTTCGAGGTCGACCTGGGCGGCTACCTGGACACCGGCATCTTCCTCGACCACCGCGACACCCGCGCGATGGTGGGCCGGATGGCCCGCGGCAAGCGGTTCCTCAACCTGTTCGCCTACACGGGCACGGCCACGGTGCACGCGGCGGCCGGCGGCGCCGCCGAGACCACGACGGTTGACCTGTCGCAGACCTACCTCGACTGGGCGCGCCGCAACCTCGAGGCCAACGGCTTTCCCTGCGACGGCGCCGGCGCTCAGCCGGCCGGCGGCGCCCGCCCCGGCCGCGGCGCGCGCGGCGGCCGCCCGGCCGGGGGGAAGGCGCCCGCCCGCGCCGCCCACCACCTGGAGCGCGCCGACGTCATGGACTGGATCCGCGACGCCCGCCGCGCCCGGCGCACGTTCGACCTCATCTTCGTGGACCCGCCCACCTTCAGCAACTCCAAGGCCATGGGCCGGCGCACCTGGGACGTGCAGCGCGACCACGTGGAGCTGCTCGTGGGCGTGAGCCGGCTGCTCGCCAAGGACGGCGTGGCTGTGTTCTCCTGCAACCTGCGCGGCTTCAAGCCGGACGTGGCCGAGCTCGCGCGCCTGGGCGTGGAGCTGGAGGACGTCACGGCCGATACCATCCCCCACGACTTCGAGCGCAACCCCAAGATCCACCGCTGCTACCTCGTCCGCCGCGCCCCGGCGGGAAGGTAGGCGCCGCCGGCCTTCGTTTTCCCTGGTAACCTACGAAAAGGGGACGTTCTCGTCCGGTCGGTGCCGGAAGGTGGTACAGTGGCGGGCAGGCGCTTTTTCAGGGAACCGAAGACGGAAGGGGAGTGCCCAATGGAGCAGTTCTTCAAGATCCGCGAGCGCGGGTCGACGGTGTCGACGGAGGTGCTCGGCGGCCTCACGACGTTTCTGGCGATGGCCTACATCGTGGCCGTGAACCCCGCCATCCTGGCCGACGCCGGCGTGCCGTTCGAGGCCGGGCTCACCGCCACCTGCCTCGGCGCGGCCGTGATGACCGTGGCCATGGGCCTCATCGCCAACCGGCCCGTCGCGCTGGCCTCGGGCATGGGCATCAACGCCATCGTCGCCTACGGCCTGTGCGGCTCGCTCGGCATCGACTGGCGCGTGGCCATGGCCGTGGTGTTCCTGGAGGGCGTCGTCATCCTGGGGCTCGTGCTCGGCGGCCTGCGCAAGGCGGTCATGGACGCCATCCCCGTGGACCTGCGCCACGCCATCGGCATCGGCATCGGCCTGTTCATCGCCTTCATCGGCCTCAAGGGCGCCGGGCTCGTCATCGCCGACGACTCGACGCTCGTGGCCCTGGGTGAGCTGTCGGAGCCCGGCTGCGTCGTGGCGCTCGTGTCGCTCGTCTGCGCGGTGATCTTCCAGATCATGGGCGTGCGCGGCGGCCTGCTCATCTCCATCGTGGTGGCCGTCATCGTGGGCATCCCGCTCGGCGTGACCGCGCTGCCCACCTCCTGGAGCTTCGGGCTCGACTTCACTACCTTCGCCGCCCCGTTCCAGATGGTGGACGGCCAGATGGCCATCGTCCAGGTGTTCCTGCAGCCGGCGCTGCTGCTGTTCGTGTTCAGCCTGCTCATGAGCGACTTCTTCGACACCATGGGCACGGTGGTGGCCATCGGCAAGCAGGGCGACTTCGCCGACGCCAAGGGCGACGTGAAGGACATCCAGCCCATCCTCGCCGTGGACTCCTCGGCGGCCATCGTCGGCGGCTTCTTCGGCGCCAGCTCCATCACCTGCTTCGTGGAGTCGGCCTCGGGCGTGGCCGAGGGCGCGCGCACGGGCCTGTCCAACCTGGTGGTGGGCGCGCTGTTCCTGGTGTGCGCGTTCCTCGCGCCCCTGTTCGGCATGGTGTCGGGGCCGGCCACCTGCGGCGCGCTCGTGGTGGTGGGCTTCCTCATGATGACGGACGTGGGCGCCATCTCCTGGAAGGAGCCCGAGCTGGCCTTCCCGGCGTTCCTCGTCATCGTGGGCATCCCGTTCACCTACTCCATCACCAACGGCATCGGCCTGGGCTTCATCGCCTACGTCATCCTCATGGTGGCCCGCGGGCGCGTCGCCGAGGTGAAGCCGCTCATGTGGGTGGCGGCCCTGGCCTTCCTGGCGATGTTCATCTTCGTGTAGCGGCCCGGCTGCGTTCCGCATGCGCCGATCCGCCTCACGCTTTGTGTGCGCCGTCCGGCCCCGCGCGTAAATTGGGTCTTGCGCGCGGGGCCGCTTTGGGTATAATGCTATCTTGCGCATGGGGCCGGAAGGCCGCGCGACATTCCTCGGTAGCTCAACGGCAGAGCATCCGGCTGTTAACCGGAGGGTTGTAGGTTCGAATCCTACCCGGGGAGCCATAAACAAGAGAGGCCAGCTTCCCAGCTGGCCTTTTTGCTACCCGGAAGAGGTCAGGGGGTTCTGGTGGACATCACGTTCGGACACGGGCAGGGCGCGTTTCCCGATGCGGCGGCGGTGCGCACGCGGGTGTTCATGGAGGAGCAGGGGTTCCGAAACGAGTTCGGCCCCGAGGACGAGGCGCCGGATATGCTCCACATCGTGCTCTACGGCGACGGGGCGCCGCTCGGCTGCGCGCGGGTATTCCCGGCTGCGCTCGAGCCGGCACTCGAGGACGCGCCCGGCCGCTGGGTGTTCGGCCGGCTCGCCGTGCTGCCCGAGGCGCGCCGGGGCGGCCTGGGCTCGCTTCTGCTGGCCGAGGCCGAGCGCCTGGCGCGGGAGGCCGGCGCCGCCGAGATGCACCTGCACGCCCAGTGCAGCGCCCAGCCCTTCTACGAGCGGGCCGGCTACGCCGCCTACGGCCCCGTCGAGTTCGACGAGCACGTCGAGCACCAGTGGATGCGCAAGGCGCTCTAGCGCCGCGCGCCCCCGTGTCGCGCGCCGGCGCCCCTTCCTACCCGATGAGCGCGGCGGCGGCGCCGACGAGCGCGCCGAGCGCCGCGCCGGCGACGACGTCGCGCGGGTAGTGCACGCCGCCGAGGACGCGGCAGGCGCCCAGCGCGCAGGCGAGCGCCAGGAGCGCCGCGCCCGCCGGGGGCCACCAGCCCGCCCAGCACGAGGCGATGGCGAAGGCGCTGAAGGCGTGGCGACTCGGGAACGAGCGGCCCGCGCCGTCCCGGGCGATGAGCGGCGTGATCTCCCAGCGCTCGTAGGGCCGGGGCGCGTCGAGGGCGCGGCGCAGCAGCGTCACGGCCGCGAAGCCGGCGGCGGGCACGGCCGCGAGGGCCGCCGCCCGGGCCGGGTCGGCGAGCGCCGCCCACGCCAGCAGCACAGGGTAGGCGGCGTAGAAGAGCGCCGCCAGCGCGCGGTTGGCCGCCTCGAGCGCGCGGGCCCCGCCGGGCCGCGCGCGCAGGGGCGCCGTCCACCGCGCCCACCGCGCGGCGTAGCCTCCCGCCTGCCTTGTCCCGTTCGATCCCATGGCGCCCAGTATAGCCGACGCCGCCCGCCCCGGTCCGCGCGCGCCGGCGGGCACTTCTGCTATCATGGGCGATTACGGCGCGCAGACGCGCCCGGGCGGCCGCCGCGCCGCCCTTCGTCAGCCGTGCGGGCGTGGCGGAATTGGCAGACGCGCCAGATTTAGGTTCTGGTGGGGAGACCCGTGAAGGTTCAAGTCCTTTCGCCCGCACCATTTATATTAGTAGGAGGGCTTTCCATGGCCGTAAGAGACGTGTTGAGGAAGTACAACGAGGTGAGCCTCATCAAGCGCATCCTCGTGGGCCTGGTCATCGGCGTCGCGCTGTCGTTTCTGGTGCCGGTCGACTCGGGCAACGACGTGCTCGACGGCCTGAGCCAGTTCATCGTGCTCCTGGGCAACCTGTTCGTGAGCGCGCTGAAGGGCGTCGCGCCCGTGCTCGTGTTCTTCCTGGTCATCAACGCGCTGTGCAACGCGAAGACGGCCGGGTCCATGAAGACCGTCGTCGTCCTGTACGTCGTGAGCACGCTCGTGGCGGCGCTCGTGGCCGTCATAGCCAGCTACCTGTTCCCGACCGTGCTCACGCTCGACACCTCCTCGGTGGTCGAGCAGTCCTCGCCCGAGCACGTGGGCGCCGTGCTCACCACGCTCGTGATGAACATCGCCTGCAACCCGGTGGACGCCCTCATCAAGGCCAACTACATCGGCATCCTGGCCTGGGCCGTCGTCCTCGGCATCGCCCTGCGCGCGGCCAAGCAGGCCGTCAAGGACGTCTTCGCGGCCGTCTCCGACGCCGTGTCCATGGTGGTGCGCTGGGTCATCGCGCTGGCGCCCTTCGGCATCATGGGCCTGGTGTACAACTCGGTGGCCACCTCCGGCATGGAGATCTTCGTCGAGTACGGCCGCATCATCCTCATCCTGGTGGCCTGCATGTTCTTCATCGCGCTGGTGACCAACCCGCTCATCGTGTTCGCCTGCACCAAGAGAAACCCCTACCCGCTGATCCTGCGCTGCCTCAAGGACTCGGGCATCACGGCCTTCTTCACCCGCAGCTCGGCGGCCAACATCCCGGTCAACATGGAGCTGTGCCGCAAGCTGGGCCTCGACAAGGACAACTACTCGGTGTCCATCCCGCTCGGCGCCACCATCAACATGGCGGGCGCGGCCGTCACCATCGCCATCATGACCATGGCCGCGGCCAACACCATCGGCATCGCGGTGGAGCCCGTCACCGCCGTCATCCTGTGCGTGCTGGCCGCCGTGTCGGCCTGCGGCGCGTCGGGCGTGGCCGGCGGGTCGCTCCTGCTCATCCCGCTGTGCTGCTCGCTGTTCGGCATCGGCAACGACATCGCCATGCAGGTGGTGGCCATCGGCTTCATCATCGGCGTGATCCAGGACTCCTGCGAGACGGCGCTCAACTCCTCGTCTGACGTGGTGTTCACCGCCACCGCCGAGTACCGCGCCCAGATCAAGGCCGGCAAGGAGGTCCACCTGGGTAAGGACGCGTTCTCACTGGACGAGATCGACTAGGTTGTGCGATAATCGCGTGCTGGTGCGCTTGCGCCCGTAGGTCAGCCCCGCGCGGGGCGCTGCCGGCCGCGGAAGCGCAAGACGCATACGCGCCGGACCACCCGGCGCCCCAAGGCAAAACGATGGAGGAAAGACAACGTGAAGACTAAGGTAGAGGCTCTCGAGGGCAACCGCGTCAAGGTGGTCGTGACCATCGACGCGAAGGACGTCGACGCCCGCATCAAGAAGACCTACAAGCAGTTCGCACAGCGCTACAACTTCCCGGGCTTCCGCAAGGGCAAGGCCCCGCGCCCGGTCATCGACAACGCGCTCGGCGCCGAGGCGGTGCTCGCCACCGTGTCCGAGGACCTGGTGAACGACGTGTTCCCGCAGGTGGTCGAGGCCGAGGCGCTCTGCCCGGTGGGTCGTCCCGAGTTCGGCGACGCCGGCCTGGTCGAGAACGGCAAGCCCTACGAGTTCTCCTTCGAGCTGGACGTCAAGCCGGCCCTCGAGCTCAGCAGCTACGAGCCCGTCGCCGTCGAGCTGCCCGCCGAGGGCGCGACCGACGCCGAGGTGGCCGAGCAGCTCGAGGCCCTGCGCGCCCACTACAGCACCTTCGAGGACGCCTCCGCCGCCACCAAGCTCAAGCCCGAGAACTTCGTCGACATCGCCGTGGTGGCCAAGGACGCCGACGGCGCCGAGATCGAGGGCCTCACCAGCGCCTCGCGCCTGTACGGCCCCGGCTCCGGCATGTTCTCCGAGGCCTTCGACGAGGAGATCATGGGCATCAAGAAGGGCCAGGTCCGCGAGTTCACCCTCGACGTGCCCGCCGACGAGGCGTCGGTGCTGCTGGCGCCCCACGCCGGCGAGAAGATCGCCTTCGAGGTCACCTGCAACGTCGTGAAGAAGAAGGAGCTGCCCGAGGTCACCGACGAGTGGGCCAAGGACACCATGGGCTTCGAGGACGCCGCCGACCTGCGCGCGCGCATCGCCGAGTCCATCGCCGCCCAGAAGGCCGACATCCTGCCCCGCATGAAGGAGAACGCCGCCCTCGACGTGCTGGCGTCCCGCCTGGAGGGCGAGGTGCCCGAGTCTTTGGCCGAGGAGGCCGAGGCGAGCCTGCTCCAGGACTTCTTCACCCAGCTGCAGCGCCAGGGCCTGAGCTTCGACACCTACCTGATGCAGGCCGGCATCGACGCCGACCAGTTCAAGGCCGACGTGAAGATGCAGGCCGCCGACAACGCCAAGCAGGAGCTGGCGCTCGAGGCCTGGGCGCGCCACTACGGCATCGAGGCCACCCCTGAGGAGGTCAGCGCCGAGTTCGTGAAGGCCGGCGTGCCCGATCCCGCCGCCGTCGAGAAGGAGTGGCTGGAGTCCGGCCGCCTCTACCTCATCCGCGAGGGCGTCGTGCGCTTCAAGGCCATGGAGGACGTGCTGGACAAGGCCGTCGTCACCGAGGTTGAGCTGGCTGCCGCGCCCGCCGAGGAGGCCAAGCCCAAGAAGGCCTCCAAGAAGAAGGCCGCCAAGGACGAGGCTGCCGATGCGGCCGCCGACGAGGCGGAGTAAGCGCGAACCCTTAGCCTCCCGCTTACCAGAAAAGGCCGTCTGATGTGGTAAAACAGCCCTCAGGCGGCCTTTTTCCGTGTACTTTCGGCGCACGAGCCTTGCGCCGGGGGCGAACCTATATCAGTATGGTACCCGAACTATTGACGGCGTCCGCCATCGACGGGCGCCCCGCGAGAGAGAGGCACACCATGGGCATAGAACGCGTGAGCAACGCCCTCATCCCCTACGTCATCGAGCAGTCGCCCCGCGGCGAGCGCAGCTACGACATCTACAGCCGCCTGCTCAACGACCGCATCATCTTCCTCGGCGAGCAGATCGACGACCACGTGGCCAACTCGGTGGTCGCCCAGATGCTGCACCTGGAGAGCGCCGACCCCGAGAAGGACATCCAGCTCTACATCAATTCCCCGGGCGGCTCGGTGACGGCGGGCCTGGGCATCCTGGACACCATGAACTTCGTCAAGTGCGACGTGTCCACCATCTGCATCGGCGAGTGCGCCTCCATGGCGGCGGTCCTGCTGTCGTCGGGCGCCAAGGGCAAGCGCTTCTGCCTGCCCAACTCCATGGTGCTCATCCACCAGCCCCTCGGCGGCGCCCAGGGCCAGCAGACCGAGATCGCCATCGTGGCCGACTTCATGCTGAAGACCCGCAAGCGCCTGAACAAGATCCTGTCCGAGAACACGGGTCAGCCCATCGACAAGATCCAGCTCGACACCGAGCGCGACAACTACATGACGGCCGAGGAGGCCCAGGCCTACGGCCTCGTCGACGAGATCATCACCCACCACGGCGCCAAGTCGGAGTCGTAGGGAGGAAGAGCGGTACCCCATGACCCAAGAGAGAAACACGCCCGGCTACGGCGGCGCGGACGACGACATCTACTGCGCCTTCTGCGGCAAGGTGCCCCAGCAGGTCAACGCCATGATATCGGGGCCCAACGGCATCTACATCTGCGACGAGTGCATATCGGTGTGCGCCGACGCCATGATGCGCGACCTCGGCTTCTCGATGTCCCAGGAGATCGACCTGATCGAGGAGGACCGCGAGCTGCCGCGCCACCGCCGGGGCCGCCACGCCGAGGAGGCGCCCGCGGGCGAGGACGACGCCGGCGAGCCGGCGCCCGAGGAGGTGCTCGACAACCTGCCCACCCCGCGTGAGCTCTACGAGAACCTCTCCGAGCACGTGGTGGGCCAGGAAGCCGCCAAGAAGGCGCTGTCGGTGGCGGTGTACAACCACTACAAGCGCATATCCATGGGCCAGGAGGCCGAGGAGGGCGACGTCGAGCTGGCGAAGTCCAACATCATGCTCCTCGGCCCCACCGGCTCGGGCAAGACGCTTCTGGCGCAGACGCTGGCGCGCACCCTCAAGGTGCCCTTCGCCATCGCCGACGCCACCACGCTCACCGAGGCGGGCTACGTCGGCGAGGACGTCGAGAACATCCTGCTCAAGCTCATCACGGCGGCCGACTTCGACATCCCGCGCGCCGAGATCGGCATCATCTACATCGACGAGATCGACAAGATCGCCCGCAAGGCCGAGAACCTCTCGATCACCCGCGACGTGTCGGGCGAGGGCGTCCAGCAGGCGCTGCTCAAGATCGTGGAGGGCTGCGAGGCCTCCGTGCCGCCCCAGGGCGGCCGCAAGCACCCCCAGCAGGAGCTCATCCACATCGACACCACCAACATCCTGTTCATCCTGGGCGGGGCGTTCGTGGGCCTGGCCGACATCATCGCCCAGCGCAAGGGCACGAGCGGCTTAGGGTTCGCCGTGGAGCTTCCCGAGTCGCAGAAGCTGCGCGAGGCGGAGCTTCTGGCCCAGGTGCTGCCCGAGGACCTCAACAAGTACGGCATGATCCCGGAGTTCGTGGGCCGCATCCCGGTCATCACGTCGCTCCAGGAGCTGTCGGAGGAGGACCTGGTGCGCATCCTCACCGAGCCGCGCAACGCGCTCGTCAAGCAGTACGTGAAGATGTTCGACTTCGAGGACGCCGCGCTCGCCTTCGAGCCCGACGCGCTCGTGGCCATCGCGCACGAGGCGGTGGAGCACGGCACCGGCGCCCGCGGCCTGCGCTCGATCTGCGAGCGCGTGCTGACCGACGTGATGTACGAGCTGCCCGAGCAGGCCGGCCCCTCGACGGTGACGGTGCGCGCGAGCGACATCACGGGGGAGACCAAGGTGGAGATCGTGCCCGTGGGCGCGGCCGCCTGAGAGAAGAGATAGAGGAGAAGAGGGACATGGCCGACAACCAAGCAGCCCCCGCGGGCGACGGGAAGGTCGCCTACGACTTCGCCGCCCACGAGCGCCCGCTGTTCGAGGCGTGGCGCGACGGCGGCTACTTCCAGCGCACGCCGGGCTTCGGCGCCCACGCCGACGACCCCTACACCATCGTCATCCCGCCGCCCAACGTCACCGGCGTGCTGCACATGGGCCATGCCCTCAACGACACCATCCAGGACGCCTGCATCCGCCGCGCGCGCATGCAGGGCTACCAGACCCGCTGGATCCTCGGCACCGACCACGCCGGCATCGCCACCCAGACCAAGGTGGACAAGCACCTGGCCGAGCAGGGCATCAACCGCCGCGAGATCGGGCGCGAGGCCTTCATCGAGGCCTGCCAGGAGTGGCGGCGCGACTACGGCGGGCGCATCGTGTCGCAGATCGCGGCCATGGGCTGCTCGTGCGACTACGCCGACGAGAAGTTCACCATGAGCCCCGAGTTCTCCCGCGCGGTGCGCCGCGTGTTCACCGACTGGTACCACGAGGGCCTCATCTACCGCGGCAAGCGCATCGTCAACTGGTGCCCCCACTGCACCACGGCCATCGCCGACGACGAGGCCGAGTACGAGGACGAGAAGGGGCACCTGTGGCACCTGCGCTACCCGCTGGCCGAGCCGGTGGGGGGCCGCGAGTACCTGGTGGTGGCCACCACGCGTCCCGAGACCATGCTCGGCGACACCGGCGTGGCCGTGAGCCCGTCGGACGAGCGCTACCGCGATTTGGTGGGCGCCAAGGTGATCCTGCCCATCGTCGACCGCGAGATCCCCGTCTTCGCCGACTTCTACGTGGACGCGGAGTTCGGGACCGGCTGCGTGAAGGTGACGCCGGCCCACGACCCCAACGACTTCGCCATGGGCGAGCGCCACGACCTGCCCAAGATCAACGTCTTCGACGAGACGGCGCACGTCATCGAGGGCTACAGCCGGTTCACCGGCATGAGCCGCGAGGAGGCCCGCGAGGCCGTCGTCGCCGAGTTCGAGGCCCTGGGCCTGCTGGAGTCGGTGGAGGACCACGACCACTCGGTCATGCACTGCTACCGCTGCCACACCACCCTCGAGCCGTGGCTGTCCGAGCAGTGGTTCGTCGCGGTGGACGGCCTGAAGGAGGCCGCCGCGCGCGTGGTGGCCGACGGCGAGGTCAAGTTCCACCCCGAGCGCTGGGCCCAGGTGTACCTGGACTGGATGGAGAACCTGAAGGACTGGTGCATCTCGCGCCAGCTGTGGTGGGGCCACCAGATCCCCATGTACTACTGCGACGCGTGCGGCTGGCAGGACGCCTCGGTCGACCCGGTGGAGACGTGCCCGGTGTGCGGCGCGCCGACGCGCCAGGACGAGGACGTGCTCGACACCTGGTTCTCGAGCCAGCTGTGGCCCTTCGCCACCCAGGGCTGGGCCGAGGACGGCGCCGATGCCCCCGAGCTTTCGGCCTACTACCCGACCCAGGTGCTCTCCACCGCCCGCGACATCATGGGGCTGTGGGTGGCCCGCATGGTGATGGCGTCGGAGAGCTGCACGGGGCAGATCCCCTTCGAGAACGTCATCATCCACCCGACGGTCATGGGCGCCGACGGCAAGCCCATGTCCAAGTCGCGCGGCAACGGGGTCGACCCGGTGCAGCTGATGGCCGACTACGGCGCCGACGGCATGCGCTTCGGCCTGCTCATGCAGGTGACGGGCGCCCAGGCCATGCGCTTCGACGAGCAGAAGATCGAGGGCTCGCGCAACTTCGCCAACAAGATCCGCAACGCCGCGCGCTTCGTGCTCATGCACCTGGAGGGCTTCGAGCCCGGCGCGCCCGAGGCCGTCACCCCGGCGGACAAGTGGATCTTCTCGCGCCTGGCGGCGCTCGTGGAGGCCGTGGACGCGGCCTACGATGGCTACGAGTTCGGCGAGATGACCCGCGCGCTGTACCGCTTCTTCTGGAACGAGCTGTGCGACTGGTACATCGAGTTCTCCAAGGCCCGCCTGGCCGAGGGGGCCGACCCGGCCGACCGCCTGGCCTGCCAGCGCAACCTCGTGTTCGTGCTCGACCAGGCTCTGCGCCTGCTGCACCCCGTGATGCCCTTCATCACCGAGGAGATCTACCAGCAGATGCCGGTCCACGACGCCCCGATGCTCATCATCGCGCCCTGGCCCGACGCCGCCGCGCTCGCCCGCCTGCGCGACGAGGAGGCCGAGCGCGCCATCGAGATGGTGTGCGAGGCGGTGGGAGCCATCCGCTCGGCGCGGTCGCGCTACGGGCTGTCGCCCAAGACCGTGCTCGACGCGGCGGTGCGCGCCGATGAGGCCGACGCGGCGCTGCTCGCCGGCCAGGCGGCACTCATCCGCTCGCTCGCCAACGTGGGCGAGCTGGCCGTGGGCGCCGACGTGGCCAAGCCGGCCGGGTCGTCGGCGGCCGTGGGCGCGGGCATCGAGGTGTACACCTGCCTGGCCGGCCACGTGGACTTCGACGCCGAGCGGGCCCGCCTTGCCAAGGAGCAGGGCAAGCTCGCCGCCGACGTGGCCAAGCTCGACAAGAAGCTCGCGAACCCGGGCTTCCTGGCCAAGGCGGCCCCCGAGATCGTCGCCAAGGATCAGGCCCGCCGCGCCGAGCTGGCCGACAAGCTCGCCCGCGTGGAGGCCTCCCTCGCCGAGCTGGGCTAGGAGGGCGCCCGATCCCGCCACGCTCCGAAGGGGGCGCCCCGCAACGACCGCGGGGCGCCCCTTCTCGCTTCCCCGGCTCCCCTGAGGGCGCGCCAGCGGCTCTCGTGCGGGGGCCGGGGGCGGGGCGTCTGGTTGTTTGCCGGGGTTGGGCGGTTCGGGGCGGGGGATGGCCGCGGGTTTGCTATAATGCGGGGCTGTGTCGCAATCCCTGAGGACAGAAGAGGTTTCTCATGAGCGAGTTGCTCTCGCAGCTTTGGACGCCGGAGCTGCAGGCCGCCTTCACGGTGGTCGTCGTGCTGCTGGTCATCCTGTACGTGCTCTCCATCGTGTGGGTCGTGCGGGACGCCTACATGCGCGGCACCCAGTGGTACATCTGGGCCATCGTGGCGCTGGTGCCGCTCCTGGGCGTCATCGCCTACTGCCTGCTGCGCCCGCCCCTGCTCCAGATCGACCGTGACGAGCAGGAGCTGGAGATCGCGCTCAAGCAGCGCCAGCTCATGAAGTACGGCGAGTGCGCCACCTGCGGCTATCCCGTCGAGGCGGACTACGTGCTGTGCCCCAGCTGCCACACGCAGCTCAAGAACCTCTGCGGCCGCTGCGAGCGCGCCCTCGAGCCCTCGTGGACGGTCTGCCCCTACTGCGCCACCCCGGTGGCCGGCGCGCCCCAGCAGCAGCGCCAGCGCCGCCCGCGCCCCTCCGGCTCGAGCCGTCCGCGGCCCAAGTCCTAGGCCGGCACGTCCCCATCGCGTGAATCCCGAAGCCGCCTGCGGGGCGGCTTCGGGCTTTATCGGGCCGAGCACCCGGCGGCCCAAGACCGGGTGGACAATCCCAGCGCACCGCACTCAACACGGCGCGTGATGACCGTGCAGGCGCTCTGTGCGCGCCCGGCACAGGAAAGGAGCACCATGGAAATCGTACTGCCCGACGGATCGCGCAAGGCCCTCGCCGAGGGCGCCACCGTCGCCGACGCGGCCGCCGCCATCGGCGCGGGCCTGGCCAAGGCCGCCCTGGGAGGCATCGTCAACGACCGGCCCGTCGACCTTCGCGCCCCGCTGGCCGACGGCGATGCGGTGGCCGTCGTCACCGCCAAGAGCCCGGAGGCCCTCGAGCTTCTGCGCCACTCCACGGCCCACGTGATGGCCGCCGCCCTGACCGACCTCTACGGCGACGTGGAGTTCGGCGTGGGGCCCGCCATCGAGAACGGCTTCTACTACGACGTCAAGCTGCCCGACGGCAAGGCGCTCTCGCCGGACGACTTCGCCGCCATCGAGGCCCGCATGGCCGAGATCATCGCCGCCGACGAGCCCTTCATCCGCTCCGTGGTCACCCGCGACGAGGCGCTCGCCGCCTTCGCCGACCAGCCGCTCAAGGTGGAGCTCATCGAGGAGCTGCCCGAGGGCGAGCCCATCACCACCTACGCCATCGGGTCGTTCACCGACCTGTGCCGCGGCCCGCACCTGCCCTCCACCGGGCGCATCCCCGCCTTCAAGCTGACCAAGCTCGCCGGGGCCTACTGGCGCGGCGACTCCGACCGCGAGATGCTCACCCGCGTCTACGGCACCGCGTTCTTCTCCAAGAAGGACCTCGAGGAGCACTTGCACAACCTCGAGGAGGCCGAGAAGCGCGACCACCGCAAGCTCGGCCGCGAGCTCGGCATCTACATGATGGACCCCATGGCCGGCGTGGGCCTGCCCATGTACCTGCCCAAGGGCGCCCGCATCATCCGCACCCTGCAGGAGTGGCTGCGCCGCGATCTGTACGAGCGCGGCTACGAGGAGGTCATCACCCCGCACATCTACAACGCGGACGTGTGGAAGACGAGCGGCCACTACGGCTTCTACCACGACAACATGTACTTCTTCGAGATCAACGAGGGCACCGAGGAGGATCCGCGCCCGTCCGAGTACGGCGTGAAGCCCATGAACTGCCCGGGCCATGTCATGCTCTACAAGAACGAGCTGCACTCCTACCGCGACCTGCCGCTGCGCTACTTCGAGTTCGGCACGGTGTACCGCCACGAGATGTCCGGCGTGGTGCACGGCCTTCTGCGCGCCCGCGGGTTCACCCAGGACGACGCGCACGTGTTCTGCACCAAGGATCAGGTGGTCGAGGAGGTCGTCGCCATCCTCGACCTGGTCGACCACATCATGGGCACCTTCGGCTTCGCCTACGAGGCCGAGATATCCACGCGCCCCGAGAAGTCCATCGGCACCGACGAGATGTGGGACCACGCCACCAAGTCGCTCATGGAGGCGTGCGAGCGCCATCACCTGGCCTACGAGATCAACGAGGGCGACGGTGCGTTCTACGGCCCCAAGATCGACATCAAGGTGAAGGACGCCATCGGGCGCACCTGGCAGTGCTCCACGGTGCAGATCGACTTCAACATGCCCATGCGCTTCGGGCTGACCTACCGCACCGAGGACAACACCGAGGAGACGCCCTGGATGCTCCACCGCGCCATCTTCGGGTCGATCGAGCGCTTCCTCGGCATCCTCATCGAGCACTACGCCGGCGCGCTGCCGCTGTGGCTGGCGCCGGTGCAAGTGGTGGTCATCCCCATCGCCGACCGCCACAAGGAGGCGGCGGCCGAGTTCGCCGGCCAGGTCAAGGGCGCCGGCGGCCGCGTGGAGGTCTACGACCAGAACGAGCCCATGCGCGTGAAGATCGCCAAGGCCCAGGCCCAGAAGATCCCCTACATGATCGTCATGGGCGACGCCGAGATCGAGGAGGGCGTCGTGTCCGTGCGCGAGCGCGCCGAGGGCGACCTGGGCAAGTGGGACCGCGAGCGGTTCCTGTCCGTCATCCGCGAGGCGGCGCTGTAGCCGACCCGCCGCGCGGCCCGGGCCGGCGCCCGGGCCGCGCGCCTGAGGCATCCGAGGAGGACAGCCATGATCGTCACCACCACCCCCACCGTCGAGGGCTACCGGGTCACCGGCTACTACGGCATCGTCTTCGGCGAGGTCATCACCGGCATCAACTTCCTGCGGGACTTCGGCGCCGGCATCCGCAACCTGGTGGGCGGCCGCGCCCAGGGCTACGAGGAAGAGCTGATGGTCGCCCGCACCCAGGCGCTCCAGGAGCTGGAGCAGCGCGCCGCGGCGCTCGGGGCCCACGCGGTCATCGGCGTGGACATGGACTACGAGGTGCTCGGCCAGGGCAACATGCTCATGGTGACCGCCTCGGGCACCGCCGTCACGGTGGAGCCGGACTAGGCGCCTGCGCGCCCGGCGCTCGCTCGCGCCGCCTATCGATCGTCGTCGCGGGGGCCGCCTTCGGGGCGGCCCTCCTGCCTTCCGGGCACGACGGGGCAGCCGCCCGGGCCCGCGTCGCGCAGGGCGTCCTCGATGGCGGAGGGGTCGAGCCCGTAGGTGCGCGCGAGGCGGATGGCGTCGCGGCGGTGGCGCTCGCGCTGCAGCCGGTAGTGGTCGCGCAGGATGGGCCCGATGCGGCGCGGCTCCCGGCGGATCTCGCGGGCGGCGGCCACGGGCTCGGCGTCGATGGTGCGCAGGGTGAGCGAGGCGAGCAGCGGCATGATGAGCACGGTGATGCCCCCGGCCGCCACCAGCACCGACGCGGTGCCCTGCGCCATGGCGCTGGCGGCCACGGCCACGGTGGTCACCGCCACGATGAGCGGCAGGGCCGTGGTGCAGTAGATGGCCACGGTCAGGCGCGCGTTCACCGGCAGCGCGCGATCGACGGGGTCGGTGGTGAGGGCCACGAAGATGGGTACGGCGCGCACGAGCACGAGAAGCGCGATGAACACCGCCAGCAGCAGCGGCTGGTCGAGGACGGCCCCCATGTCGATGCGGGCGCCCGAGACGATGAAGAACAGCGGGATGAAGAACCCGTAGCCCAGGGCGCTCACCTTGCCCTCGAGGAGCTGGGAGCCCTCGGGCAGGACGTAGCGCAGCACGAAGCCGGCGGCGAAGGCGCCCAGCACGATGTCGAGGTCGAACACGGCCGACACCGCCGTGAGCCCGACCAGGAGCACCATCACCGCGCGCACGATCATCTGGGAGTTGGTGTCGGCGTTGCGCTCGATGAGGCGGTAGACGTAGCCGCCGGCGGCCCGCGCCTTCTTGGGGATGACGGCGGCGGCCACGGCGATGGCCAGGAAGGCGAGCAGGATGAGCACGGTGCGCCACTCCGAGCGGGTGGACAGCAGCAGCGTCATGGCGAGGATGGGGCAGAGCTCGCCCCAGGTGCCGTAGGCGAGCACCGCGCGCCCCACGGGCGTGTCGAGGGCGCCCCGCTCCTGGAGGATGGGCAGGAGCGTGCCGATGGCGGTGGTGGTGAGCGCGATGGCCACGGCGATGCCGTCGGCGTCGAAGGCCGAGAACGCCGGCCACGCCACCACGGCCGCGAAGGCCAGCGCGAGGGTGACGCCCCAGGTGGCGAGCCCGCGCCGCCCCTGGCGCCCCGTGAGGTTGCCCGGGTCTATCTCGTAGCCCGCCAGCAGGAACAGCAGCCCGAGCCCCAGGTCGGACAGAAGTGCGATGGCGTCGCTCGTCGACACGATGCCGGCCAGGTGGGGGCCCGCGACCATGCCGGCGATGAGGAGGAACACCGTCTCGGACACGGGCTTGCCGGGGATGGACTGGGCGACGAGCGGGCAGAGGAAGGCCAGGGCCGTGATGAAGGCGAGCGAGGTCAGGTCGGCCACGAGGGCTCCTCTCCGGTCGTAGCGCACGGCTCCGTTACCGCTCGGCGACGGGGTGCCGCGCGCACGCGGCGCGTGCTAGACTTCAGGTCGGGCGGGGCGCCGCGCCCGCCGGCACCCACCCTACCACACGGGCGCGCCGGCGGCGAAGAGGGTTGCGCGGACGTCACGCCGGGGGAGGGCCCACGGCCCGGGAAGGAGGGCGGCTCCGTGACGAGGCATCGCAAGGGCGGCGCGGAGCGGCGCGCCGCGCGGCTGGCGCGCCGGCTCAAGCTCGACAGCGCCTCGGAGCTCAAGCGCCAGACCTTCTACGCCCTGGAGAACGCCTCCCGCGGCCGCCTGATGGCGAAGGTGGCCGGCTACGCGCTGTTCGCCCTCATCCTCGCCAACGCCGCCATCGTGTTCGTGTCGGCCCAGCCGGGGCTCGACCCGGTGGCCACCTGGGTCATCGCGCGGTTCTACACCTTCTCCACCGTCTGCTTCGCCGTCGAGTACCTGGCGCGCATCTGGATAGCCGACCTGGCCTTCGGCGACGTGTCGCCGGCCCGCGCGCGGCTGCGCTACATGACCTCGTCCCTCGGCATCATCGACTTGCTCTCGTTTCTGCCCAACATGGTGGCGTGGTTCGTGCCGGTGACGCCGTCGGTGCACGACGCCATCAACGTGCTGCGCCTCGTGCGCCTCATCAAGATATCCCGCTACATGCGCGGGCTGCGCACCATCGGGCGGGTGCTCTCCAAGCGCAAGCACGAGATCGTGGCGTCGTTTCTGGTCATAGCGCTTCTGGTGGTGGTGTCGAGCATCCTCATGTACGAGATCGAGAGCCCCGTGCAGCCCGACGCGTTCAACAGCCTGCTCACGGGCCTGTACTGGGCGGTCGAGACGGTGACCGGCACCGGCTACGGCGACATCGTGCCCGTGACGGTGCCCGGGCGCATGGTGGGCTCGCTCATCATGTTCCTGTCGGTGGCGCTCGTGGCCATCCCCGGCGGCATCTTCTCGGCCGGCTTCGTGGCGGAGTTCCAGAACGCGAGCCTGCGCCGCATCGAGCGCGACGAGCGCAAGGGCCGCGCCCGGCAGAAGGCGGGGGAGGGCGGTGCCGGGGGCGGCGATGGCGACGATGACGCGGACGAACGCGACGACGGCCGCGGCGACGATGGGCGCGACGACGGCGGCGATGGGGACGGCGGCCGCGACGACCCGGGCGAGCGCGATGACGACCGCGACGATCCCGCCGAGGGCGAGGGCCGCGCGCGGCTGTGACGGACGGGGCGCGCGCCGGGCGGCGCGGGCGCGGCTAGAGCAGCGTCTCGGGCGCGGGGTCGGCCGGCGCGGGAGCGGCCAGGTAGGCCATCAGGTCGTCCCATACGCGCGTGGTCACGGCCACGCCCTCCTCGTAGAGGGCGAGCAGCTTGCCCTGGTCCTTCTCCATGCTGGCCACCTCCACCGGCTTGTCGGGGCGGATGACGAAGGCGCGCCCCTCCTCGTGGAGCCGGTCGACGCCGCGGCTTGCGCGGTTGTACTCGAAGTGGCGGTTGGCCAGGCGGTCGACGAACAGCGGGTAGTCGGCGAAGCGGCGGTCGAGGACGGGCATGAGCTTGTTGGGGCCCTTCACGTAGCCGGCGTCCTGGGTGCACACGACGATGTGCTTGGAGGCGCCGGTGGCCATCGAGTAGACGATGGGGATGGAGTCGCACGTGCCCCCGTCGAGCAGCTTCCTGCCGCCCACCTCGACGATCTCGCTCACCAGCGGCATCGAGGAGGAGGCGATGAGGTAGGGCACGTCGGCGCGGGCGTCGCGGATGCGGTGGTAGTCGGCCTCGCCGGTGACCAGGTCGCTCGACACGGCGATGAGCTCCATGGGGGAGGCGTCGAAGGCCTCGTAGGGGAAGGGGTCGAGCACGTTGGGGATGACGTCGAAGCTCATCTCGCGGCCGAAGGCGTTGCCCGTGCGCACGAAGCTCTTGAGCGACAGGTAGCGCCAGTCGGTGCAGTACTTCAGGTTGACGTAGCAGCCGCGCCCGGCCTGCCCGGCCACGTAGTTGTAGCCCATGAGCGCGCCGGCCGACACGCCGATGACCCGCTCGCAGAACAGGCCGCGGTCCATGAAGCAGTCGAGCACGCCGGCGGTGAACAGGCCGCGCATGGCGCCGCCCTCGAGCACCAGGTTGGCGCGGGTCACCTCGTGACCGCGCCAGGCGACGGGGAAGTCCACCTCGGCGGGCTGGTAGTCGGCCTCTATCTCCTCTTTCAGGGTGTGGGAATCCATGGCTGTCCTCTCGTTTTTCGTTGCCATTATAGTTCAGTTTCATGCCATTACGGGAACGCTGGCGAAACGCTTGGGAACAGGGCCCTACAATGGGCCCATGGCTTGCCCGGGGCCTGGCTGCGCGCCGCGGGCGATGTGAACGCAAGGCAGCCCATCGCACATCTGACCTGCAAGGAGGCAGACACTATGAGCGAAGTCATCTCTTCCGCCGATTTTCAGTCGAAGGTCCTCGAGGCGCCGGGCAAGGTGCTCGTCGACTTCTTCGCCACCTGGTGCGGCCCGTGCCGCATGCTGGCCCCCGTCCTGGACGAGGTGGCCGCCGAGAACGCCGCCGTCAAGGTGTACAAGGTCGACATCGACCAGAGCCCCGACGTGGCGGCCCGCTACGGCGTGACCTCCGTGCCGACCCTCGTCGTCTTCGTGGACGGCCAGGTGGTCAACCAGACCGTCGGCGCCCAGCCCAAGCAGAACATCCTGGCCCTGCTGAACGCCTAGGATACCCCGACGCATCGCCGACGCGGGCGCCCGCGGCCTCTCGGCCCGGGCGCCCGCTCGCATAGGGAGGAGAACCCATGGACCTCAACACCTCGGGCGACGCGCTCGCCCGCGAGCCCGAGACCGTCGACCTGGCGGTCATCGGCGCCGGCCCGGCCGGCATGACGGCGGCCCTGTACGGGGCCCGCTCGGGGCTCACGACGCTGCTGTTCGAGCGGCTCTCGCCCGGTGGGCAGTGCGCCACCACCGAGCATCTGGAGAACTACCCCGGCTACTCCGACTCGACGAGCGGGTTCGACCTGGCCATGAAGATGCACGCCCAGGCCTCCGCGTTCGGCGTGCGCACGGTGACCGAGGAGGTGACCTCGGTCGACCTGTCGGTGACCCCCAACCTCATCGCCACGCCGTTCGGGTCGTACCGGGCCCGCACGGTCATCGTCGCCACGGGGGCGACGCCCGCCCAGCTGGGGCTGCCGCATGAGGACGAGCTGCGGGGCCGCGGCGTGTCCTACTGCGCCACCTGCGACGGCAACTTCTTCCGCGGCCGCGACGTGGCGGTCATCGGCGGCGGCGACACCGCCGTGGCCGACGTCATCTACCTGGCGCGCATCTGCCGCAAGGTCTACCTCGTCCACCGGCGCGACAAGCTGCGCGCCACGGCCATCTACCACGAGCGCCTGCGCCAGCTCGACAACGTCGAGCTGTGCTGGGACAGCGTGGCCGAGGAGCTCGTCGTTGAGGACGGCCGCGTGGCCGGCGTGCGGCTGCGCAACGTCAAGACCGACGAGGGGCGCGTCCTCGACGTGGCGGCCGTGTTCATCGCCGTGGGGATGCGGCCCAACACCGCCTTCCTCGCCGGCGACCTGGAGCTCGACCAGTCCGGCTACGTCATCGCCGACGAGATGGGGCGCACGGCCATGCCCAACGTCTTCGCCGCCGGCGACGTGCGCGTCAAGGAGCTGCGCCAGGTGGTGACCGCCGTGGCCGACGGCGCCAACGCCGCCACCGCCGCCGCCGACTACCTCGACTGGCGCAAGTAGCCCGTGGGCGCGGGGGAGGGGGCGGGCCGCCCGCCGGCCCGCCCCCTCGTGTGCTTGGCGGGCGCGCCTGCCCACCCGCCCACCCCTCGCTCGTGATCTCGGTGGGCGCCCCCGCCCCCTCGACGCGCCCGCCGGGGACGGGCCTGTCCGCGGCGGTCGTCGGGCGCGACCCGGCGCGCCGGCCGGTGCGCGGCGCCTCCCTTCCCCCTCTTCCCCTTCTCGCGCCTTCAAGGAGCGGCGGCGGTCTGGTATCATCAAGGGCTGTGCGAAAAACGACGTCACGTGAGGAAGAGCCGACATGCAAGAAGCAGGTATGCGCGAGAAGCTCGTGAAGATAATCGAGGCCTACGAGGAGCTCCAGAACAAGATGGGCGACCCGGCCGTGCTCGCCGACCAGAAGGAGTACAACCGCCTGGCCAAGGAGTACGCCGACCAGGGGCCGCTCGCCAAGAAGGCCGTCGAGTACGTGCAGGCGGCCGACGACCTGGCCGAGGCCAAGGAGATGCTGGCCGACGCCGAGATGCGCGAGTTCGCCCAGGAGGAGATCGCCCGCATCGAGGGCATCCTGCCGGCGCTCGAGGAGGACATCAAGTTCATGCTCATCCCGGCCGACCCGGCCGACGACAAGGACATCATCGTGGAGATCCGCGCGGCGGCCGGCGGCGACGAGGCCGCCATCTTCGCCGGCGACCTCTACAAGATGTACGAGCGGTTCGCCGGCGCCCAGGGCTGGAAGACCGAGACCATGGACGTGTCGCCCTCCGAGGCCGGCGGCTACAAGGAGATCCAGTTCAAGGTGAAGGGCGACAAGGTGTACTCGGTCATGAAGTTCGAGTCCGGCGTGCACCGCGTCCAACGCGTCCCCAAGACCGAGAGCCAGGGGCGCATCCACACCTCGACCGCCACGGTGGCCGTGCTGCCCGAGGCCGACGAGGTGGAGGTCGAGATCAACGAGGGCGACCTGCGCATCGACGTGTACCGCGCCGGCGGCCCGGGCGGCCAGTGCGTGAACACCACCGACTCGGCCGTGCGCATCACGCACCTGCCCTCCGGCCTGGTGGTGCAGTCCCAGGACCAGAAGTCGCAGCTGCAGAACAAGATCGCGGCCATGGCCGTGCTGCGCGCGCGCCTCTACGAGAAGATGCTCGCCGAGCAGCAGGCCGCCGAGGGCGCCGAGCGCCTGGCGCAGATCGGCTCGGGCGACCGCTCCGAGAAGATCCGCACCTACAACGGCCCGCAGGATCGCGTGACCGACCACCGCATCGGCTACAACGGCACCTACAACGGCGTGCTTTTGGGCGACAACCTGGGCGACGTGATCACGGCGCTCCAGGCCGCCGACCGCGCCCAGAAGCTGGAGGCGGCAGTCTAGCGCGCCGCTGCGGCGCGCTTGGCGGGGCGCCGGGTGCGCGCGGGCGGCGCGGTGCGCGGAAGGCGCGTCGCGCGGGATACGGCGATGCGGGTCGCGTGCTGGCAGCGGGCGCGAGGCGCGCTGCGCGCGTGGATGGAAGCGAGGGGGAGGGCGCCGGGCGGCGCCCTCTCGCGTGATCGGGGAGGGACGGCATGGCGGACGAGACGTGGACGGTGCGCTCGGCGCTCGAGTGGACGGGCGGCTACCTGGGGCGCCATGGGGACGAGAGCCCGCGGCTGTCGGCCGAGTGGCTCATATCCGAGGCGTGCGGCCTCACGCGCGTCCAGCTCTACCTCGACCTGGACCGGCCGCTGTCGGCCGGCGAGCGCGAGGTGCTGCGCGGCTGGGTGGCCCGCCGCGCCCAGGGCGAGCCGCTCCAGTACCTCGTCGGCGAGGCCCCCTTCCGCTACCTGACCGTCAAGGTGCGCCCCGGCGTGCTCATCCCGCGGCCCGAGACCGAGGTGCTCGTGAGCGAGGCGCTCGCGTGCCTGCCGCCGGCCGCGCCCCGCGAGGCCGCCTGGAGCGCGGAGTCCGCCGAGCAGGAGGCCGCCGCCGTGGCCGCCGTCAAGGAGCAGCTGGCCGCCCTGGGCGCCGACGCGCCGGGCGCGGGTGCGCGGGTCGGCGGGGCGGGCGGCCTCGGCGACACCCGGAATGTTTCACGTGAAACATTCGTTCGCGATTCGGCCCCTGATGGGGAATATGACGCGGCTGGGGAAGTTGTTTCACGTGAAACACCCGCCGGTACGCTCCCGGCGGCCGCGCCGGATGCGGAGGGGGAGCGCGGCTACTACCTGGTGGCGGACATCTGCACGGGGAGCGGGTGCATCGCGTGCGCCATCGCGAGCGAGCGGCCCGACACCCGGGTGATCGCCGTGGACGTGGCGCCCGAGGCGGTGGCGCTCGCGCGCGAGAACGCCGAGGCCGCGGGCGTGGCCGATGCGGTGCGCGTGATCCAGGGCAACCTGGGCGACCCCATTCCCGAGCGCTACCTGGGCCGGCTCGACCTGGTGGTGTCGAACCCGCCCTACGTGCCCACCGCCGTCATGGCCGAGGTGCCGCGCGAGGTGTCGGCCTTCGAGCCGGCGCTCGCGCTCGACGGGGGCGCCGACGGCCTCGATCTGTTCCGCCCCCTCGTCGCCTGGGCCGCGCGTGCCCTGCGCCCCGGCGGCGCGCTGGCCTGCGAGCTCTTCGAGGGCCACCTCGACGAGGCCGCCCGCCTCGCTGCCGCCGCCGGCCTCGTCGACGCGCGCATCGTCGCCGACCTCGCTGGCCGCCCCCGCGTCCTCACGGCCCGCAAGCCCGCCTAGGGCGCTCGCGCCGCGCACGCCCTGCCGGAGGAGGGGCCGCCCGCGCTCCGCTGGAGGGGGCGTGCTCCGCCGGAGGAGGAACCGCTCGTGCTCCGCCGGAGGAGGGCCCCGCCCGGGCTTCGCCGGAGTGCCCTCGGGCGCGGCTCGGCCGTCTGCTGGCGCGGGGCCGCCTCGCCCGGGGGCGTCTGGTACAATGGGCGGGTATAGGATCATGTCTACTATCGCCGGGTGACGCGGCGGGCCGGGCGGGCGCTGGGCGCCCGGGGCGCGGCGCGGGCGGCGGAAGGGAGCGGTCATGTCGCAAGAGCGCAACGTCCTCAAGGAGCAGCTGGCCGAGGCGGCCGCGGCGCTGCGGGAGCGCCTGGGCGGGCGGGCGCCCGAGGTGGGGATCATCCTGGGCTCGGGCCTGGGCCCGCTCGCCGAGCGCATCGAGGACGCCGCCTACGTGCCCTTCGGCGACATCCCCCACATGAGGACGTCCACGGCCACGAGCCACGTGGGACGCTTCGTCTGCGGCACCCTGGGCGGCCGGCAGGTACTGGCCATGCAGGGGCGTCTCCACGGCTACGAGGGCAACACCGCCCAGCAGGTCGCCTTCCCCGTGTGGCTCATGCACGAGCTGGGCGTGGGCGCGCTCATCACCACCAACGCGGCCGGGGCCATCAACGAGGCCTACCGCGTGGGCGACTTCTGCCTCATGGCCGACCACATCAACCTCACCGGCCGCAACCCCGTCGCCGGCACCGACCCCGACGGCATCGCCTTCCGCTTCTTCAGCATGCTCGACGCCTACGACCCGGCCCTGCGCGCCCTGGCGCATGAGGTGGCCGACGAGGCGGGCATCCGCGTCCAGGAGGGCGTCTACCTGGGGCTCCTGGGGCCGAGCTTCGAGACGCCGGCCGAGATCCGGGCCTTCCGCGGCTGGGGCGCCGACACGGTGGCCATGTCGGTGGTCGAGGAGGTCATCGCCGCGCGGCACGTCGGCATGCGGGTGCTCGGCATCTCGCTCGTGACCAACATGGCCTGCGGCGTGGAGGGCGCGAATCCCAACGACACCGAGGTGCTCGCGGTGGCCGCCGACCGCGGCGAGGACTTCTGCCGGCTCGTCACCGGCGTCGTCGGGCGGATGTAGCGCGCCAGGCGAGCCCCGCGCGCCTCGTGCCGCGCCGCGTCGCCGGACGCGCGCCTCGCGTGCCACGTCGCCGTTCGTGCCAGCGTCCCGACGCGCTCCGCGTCGTGCCGGCATCCCCGCCGCGTCGCACTGGGTACACGTCTCTAGGCCGCGGGCTGGTGCGCCGGGTCGGCCAGGTAGGCCGCGCAGCGGGCGCGGAAGCACGCCTCGAAGCGCTCGACGTAGGCGAGCGCCGCCGCGTCGGGTGCCTCGTCGGACCGGTGCGCGAACCCCATGCAGAACCGCGCCGCGCCCTCGATGGGCGCGTAGGCGAGCCGCTCGTCGGGCTGCGACAGGAACACGCTCAGGGAGTCGGTGAACGTGACCGCCTTGCCCGCGGTGAGGTAGTTCGCGATGCGCGTGAGGTTGGAGGCGTGGGTGATCACGTTTTCGAGCGGGCAGTCGCGGAACATGTCGCGCACGATCCAGTTGAGCACGGCGTCGTTGTAGTAGGCCACCGGCAGCTCGGCCACCCGCTCGAGGGAAAAGGCGCCCTTGCCGGGACGGATGAACCGCGATGACCCGGCGAGCATGATCTCGGTGAGGAACAGGGGCCGGAAGGCGACGTGCGGCGCGCGGGCGAGCTCGCGCGCCTCGTCGAGGGGCAGGCACAGCGCGAACACGGCGTCGGTGCCCCCGCGCTCCAGCTCGCCCATGATCTCGGCGTAGCTGTGCTCGATGATGGCCACGTCGTCCAGCCCGGCGGCCGTGAGCTCGCGGTCGAGCAGGGAGAACAGGGAATCAGCCACGAAGGCGGCCGCGTGCAGGACCGGCGGGGAGGCCGCCGGGCGGTTCAGGGGCCCGGCGGCCCGGGCGAACGGGCGCATCGCGGCCGCCAGATCGTCGCGCGCGGCCAGGCACTGCCGGGCATGGGGGACGAGGGCGCGCCCGGCGTCCGTCAGGCGCAGCCGCGCGCCGTCGCGCTCGAACAGGCGGCACCCCAGCTCGCGCTCGAGGGCGGCCACGGCCTTGCTCAGCCCCTGCTGGGACACGAACTGCTGACGCGCGGCGGCGGTGAACGACCCCTGCTCGGCCGCCGCGGTGAAGTACTCCAACGCCTCGAACCTCATGGGCTCCCCCTCGAGTAGCACCGGAATCTGCCGCACAGGATAGCAAACGCCCGCCGCCCGCGCTCGCGTCGAGGCCGGCCTCCCCACCTCTTCCTCACCGTATCCACAACTCGCGGTTGTGGGATCACTGCCTTTCACTGTTTGCCCGCGACCGCTCGCCGGCCCATACTGGTCCCAAGGGGGGATGAGGGGCGCGCAACGTTCTCTCCGGGTTCTCCGGTCGCGCCCCCCTTCGCGCCTGCCGATCGGCAGCGCCTCTTATCGCCGCTCGGCTGTGACGGGGCCGGATACCCGGCCATGGGGGCTTCACTTTGAGAGGAGTGATTCTATGCCCATCAAGAAGACGAGGACCGTCTGCACTACCTGCCATGCCCGATGCGGGGTGTTCGTCTACTCCGACGGGGACGAGATCGTCAAGATCGAGGGCGACCCGGACAACCCGAAGTCCTACGGCACGATCTGCGGCGCCGGCATGTCCCAGCGCGAGATTCACAACGACACCGAGGGGCGCCTGCTCTACCCGATGCGCCGCGTCGGCGAGCGCGGCAGCGGCGAGTGGGAGCGCATCACCTGGGACGAGGCCCTCGACACCATCGCCAGCGAGTCGCGCCGCATCATCGACGAGTACGGCCCCGAGGCCATCGTCACCGGCCAGGGCACCGGGCGCACCACCAACCACTGGCACTGCCGCCTCAACTCGACGCTGGGCCTGGAGGGCTGGTCGCTCGTGCCCACCCACGTGTGCCTGATGCCCCACATCCTGCCCAACGCCATATCGCTGGGCATCTTCAGCCCCGCCGACGGTGATCTGGCCAACTCGGGCACCATGGTGCTCTGGGGCCAGAACCCGGCCATGGAGCGCGGCATCATGAGGCGCATCCTCGACCGCCAGCGCGACGGCGGCAACCTCATCGTCATCGACACGCGCTTCCAGGACATGTCCAAGCACGCCGACCTGGCCATCCAGCCGCGCCCCGGCACCGACGGCGCGCTCGCGCTCGGCATCATCCGCGAGGTCATCGCCAACGACTGGTACGACCATGAGTGGATCGAGAACTGGACCTACGGCTTCGAGGACCTGCGCGCCCGCGTGGAGGAGTTCACCCCCGAGCGCGTCGCCGAGATCTGCTGGATCGAGCCCGACCAGGTGCGCGTGGCCGCCCGCATGATGGGCACCCAGGGCCCGGTCGGCATGATGGTGGGCCTCGGGCCCGGCTGCATGCACACCAACGCCATCCAGAACGGCCGCGCCATCGCGTGCCTCCAGGGCCTGCTCGGCTGGATCGACGTGCCCGGCGGCGTGAACGTGCCGGTGGCCTTCTCGGTCATGCTCGACGACAAGATCACCCTGTGGGACTCCGCCAAGGACCCCGGCCGGCCCGACCTGTTCACCTTCGGCGGCGAGAAGCACCCGCTCTACAAGTCCTTCGGCCGCTCCAACGATCCCAACTCGGTGTTCAAGGCCATGATCACCGGCGAGCCGCGCCCCGTGAAGATGTTCGTGGCCATCGCCGACGACCCGCTTCTGTGCTACGAGGACGCCAACCTCACCTACCAGGCCATGACCAGCCCCAACCTCGACCTCATCGTGGTGAAGGACTTCTACCTGTCGCCCACGGCCCAGCTCGCCGACATCGTGCTGCCCACGGCCGACTGGTCTGAGCGCTGCACCTACGACGAGGAGCTGGACGGCCCGTTCATCCTCGCCTTCGACCAGGCCGTGCCCGCGCCGGGCGAGTGCTGGGACGACTGGCGCTTCTTCCTGGAGTGGGGCAAGCGCATGAACCCCGAGCAGTGGCCCTGGGCAAACGAGAAGGAGATGGTGCTCTGGCGCCTCAAGGAGTTCTACGGCTTCGACCTGACCTGGGAGGAGTTCCAGGCCGTGCCCGTGCGCGTCGTGGGGATGGGGGAGCCGGGCGCCGAGCCGGTGTACAAGAAGTACGAGAAGGGGCTGCTGCGCCCCGACGGGCAGCCCGGGTTCCCCACCGTCACCGGCAAGATCGAGTTCTCGAGCCCGGCCATGGCCGCCTTCGGCTACGACCCGGTGCCCGACTACACCGAGCCCGCCGAGAGCCCCGTGAGCACCTCCGAGCTGGCCGAGGAGTTCCCGCTCATCGGCTCGACCGGGCATCGCGTCTACAGCTTCTTCCACTCCGCGTGGACCAACGTGCCCGCCCAGCGCTACTTCTACCCCGAGCCCTTCGCGGTGGTGCATCCCGACGACGCGGCGCGCTACGGCGTGACCGACGGCGAGTGGATGACCATCTCCTCGCCGCGGGGCAAGATCATCTCCAAGGCCCTCGTGTCCCGCGAGGCCAAGGAGGGGTGCGTGTTCATTCCGCGCCCGGCGTGGCGCGACGAGTGCCGCGCGCTGGGGCTTCCCGGCTACGGCTGGGACAAGGCCAATGGCAACGTGCTCGTGCCCTCCGAGCCGGCCGAGCCCGGCTACGGCGCCACGGCCATGCGCTCGTTCCTCTGCAAAATCGAGCCCGGAAGGGGTGATCTGTAATGAGCCGGATCGATGGGGGCGGCATCGCCCTGCTGCTTGACCTGGACGACTGCATCGGCTGCTTCGGCTGCGAGGCGGCCTGCCGCGAGACCTACCGCTACCCCTACCATGAGGACTGGATGAAGGTGGTGCGCCGCGAGCCTGTCGTGGTGGACGGCGAGCTGCGCCAGTACCACCTGGTGGCGCCCGTGCTCGACAAGTGCCGCGTGTGCTACGAGGCCGACCCCAACCCGCTGTGCGTCACCGGCTGCGCGGCCCAGGCGCTCAAGATCGGGCCGCTGGCTGAGATCGTGCCCCAGGCCGAGGGCCGCCACTGCGCCATCTTCACGGCCTAGCCGGCGCTAGCCGGCGCGCCGGGGGGCTCTCAGGCCTCCGGGCGGGATCACGCGCCCTGCGCGGCCCGTCCGGAGGCGCCGGGGAGCCCCCCGGCCCCCTTTCCCGCATGTTCCGCACATCCCGCGCGTGACGAGCCGCCGCCTGCCGGCGGCCCGGCTCGTCATGCCCTGATACCAAGGGAGGCTTCTCATGGAAGTCCAAGGAAAGCGCCCCATGATGGCGGCCGTCGGCTGCGCCATCATCCTGACGGTGGGCCTCGGGTCCACCTCTCTTCTGAACGCCATCGCCGTGCTGCTGGTGGAGGGCATGGGCATCGACCTGGTGACCTATGCCTTCGGGCCGATGCTGGCCACGGTGTTCGCGTTTCTCGGCAGCCTGGTGGGCACCAAGCTCATTGGCCGCATCGGCCCGAAGCGCTGCCTGCTCATCGGCAGCGTGTGCACGGCGGCGGCCCTCGTGCTGTTCGCCACGGCCACCGGGCCGGCCATGTGGTACGCCGGCAACGTCATCAACGGCGTGGTGCTGGCCATCGGCGCCCACGCCTCGGCCGCGGGCGTGCTCTCCGAGTTCTACGGCGAGCGCACCCCCACGGTGTTCGGCGTGGTGGTGGGCATCATGGGCTTCATCATCGCCGGGCTTGTGTTCGTCGAGTCGATGCTTCTGCAGGTGCTCGACTACCGTACCATCATCTACGGCTACGCGGCCCTGGTGCTGACCCTGGGCGTCTTCGCGAACCTCGTGCTCATCGGGCGGCTGCCGTCCCAGGCCGCGGCAGCCGTGGGTCCCGCGGCCGAGGGCGACCCGCTCGTGGCCGACGCCGCGCCGGAGGCGCCCGTGGCCGCCGCCCCCGAGGCGCCGGGCATCACGCTCCAGCAGGCGCTGCGCACGCCGGCCCTGTACCTGTTCTTCGCCGCCATGGTGTTCGCGTCGTTCCCGCTCAACGGGTTCTCGGCCTACGCGTCCAACTTCTTCGCGGCGGGCGGCCTGGACCCGGCCTTCGCCGTGACGCTGCTGTCGGCGTTCGCGCTGCTCGTGGCCGTGGTGAGCCTGGTGTCGGGGGCAGTCACCAAGAAGCTGGGGGCCTCGGCGTCTTCGGTGGTGGTGTTCGCCGGGTTCGCCGCGGGCATCGCGCTGCTGGTGCTGTGGATGACGGGCTCGGGGACGCCCGCGCTCTACGGGGGCCTGGTGCTCTGCGCGCTCATCGGCCCCGTGCAGATCCTGCCGGCCCTGTTCATCCCGCAGCTGTTCGGCATGCGCGACTACACGGCCATCAACGCCGTGGGCATGGGCGCGTTCTACCTGGGCGGGGCGGCGGTGTTCCTGGTGGCCGCGGCCATCATGCAGTCCGCCGGGTTCGCCATGGGCTTCGGCGTGCTGGCGGCCTCCGGCGTGGTGGCCTGCGTGCTGTTCCTGCTGGCCGTGGCTGCGAGCCCGATGCGCCGCGCGACGAGGGACGCCGGCTCGGTTCCCGATCCCGCCCCCGCGCCCGAGGCGTAGGGCCATCCTGGCGCGCCCGCGCGCCGCGCCGCACCGCACCGGAGGCGGAACGCGCCTGCGCCTCGCCCGGGGAGGCGAGTGCCGGCTGGGGAGCGGGGGATTCTGGCCGGAAACGATGCGAATTCCGCAGGCTGTCGCGCTTGCGGGGCCTCGTTTGGCCGCTTTTGCCGCGAATTCCGCAGCTGGGGGCGCCCTGGCTGCGGAATTCGCGTGCTTTTCGGCCAGAATCTCGGCGGATGATGGGGTTTCGGGCTGCTCGGGGGCCGGCGGCGCCCCCATGCGGTATCCTTCTCGCCTGAGACGGATGGGGCGCCCCGCGTGCGGCGGGGCGCCCGTGTGTGGGGAAGGGCGCCTATGATGAGGCTGCACGTGCTGGCCAGCGGCAGCGGCGGCAACGCGGCGGTGGTGGAGAACGCGCGCACGGGCGAGGGCGTCCTCGTCGACTGCGGCATCTGCAAGCGCGACCTCATCGCCCGCTGCGCCGAGGCCGGCTTCGACCCGGCGCGCATCGCCGCCGTCCTCATCACCCACGACCACGGCGACCATGTGCGCGGCCTGGGCGTGGCCCTGCGCGGGCTGGCGCGCCTGGGCTGCGTGCCGCCGGTGTACGCGAGCGGGGCCGTATGCGCGGCGGCGCCGGCCATCGCCGAGGCGGCCGGCAGCGTGGGGGCGGACCTCCGCGCGCTGCGCGCTGGCGACGCCGTGTCGGCCGCCGGCATCGAGGCCCACGCCTTCCGCACCTCCCATGACGCTGCCGAGTCCTTCGGGTTCCGCTTCGAGGACGCGGGTGCGCCGGCAGGGGCGGCCGCCGGGGCCGCGACGCCGGGAGCGCCGGCGTCCGCCGCGCCCGACGCGGGCGCCCGCGACGTCATCGCCTTCATGACCGACACCGGCGTGGTGACGCCCGAGGCCCACGAGGCGCTGGCCGGCGCGCGCCTGCTGGCCATCGAGTCCAACCACGACGCGGCGATGCTCGAGCACGGGCCCTACCCCTGGCCGGTGAAGCGGCGCATCGCGTCGGATCGGGGGCATCTGTCCAACGACCAGGCGGCCGCCGAGCTGGCGGCGCTTCTGGCCGAGGGCGGCGCCGACGGGCTGCGCGCCGTCGTGGCCATGCACGTGTCGCAGGAGAACAACGACTACCGCCGCCCCGCCGAGGGCCTCGCCGCCGCGCTGGCCGCCGCCGGCCACCCCGCCTCCGTCGCGGTGGCCTACCAGAGCCGCCTCGTGTCGCTTGCCTGAGGCGCCGGGCGGCCGCTGCGCTCCCACGTCGCGCCCCGCGCGCCCCACGCGTCACTCGCGTCCCGCTGCCGCCCGCCGCGGGCGGAGACGCCCGAGCCGCGCTCGCGGCGCCGGGCGGGTACAATGGCGCCCTCCCATCCCTCGTCGAAAGGACGCCCCATGGACTACCAGGCCCAGACCATCGACCCGACCGCCCGCATCGCGCCGAGCGCCGTGGTCATCGGCGACGTCACCCTCGGCGCCGACGTGACGGTGCTCTTCAACGCCACCCTGCGCGGCGACTGCCGCGGGCGCATCATCGTGGGGGATCGCACGAACATCCAGGAGCTCGCCTGCGTGCACGTGCCCCTCGACGGTGACACCGTCATCGGCGCCGACGTGTCGGTGGGCCACGGCGCCATCCTGCACGGCTGCGTCATCGGCGACGGCACGCTCGTGGGCATGGGGGCGGTGGTGCTCGACGGCGCGCGCGTGGGGCGCGACTGCCTCATCGGTGCCGGTGCGCTCGTGACCGGCAGCGCCGATGTCCCCGACGGCATGCTCGTGGTGGGCAGCCCCGCCCGCGCCAAGCGCCCCCTCACCGACGAGGAGCTGGCCGGCCTGCGCGAGAACGCCGACGAGTACGTGGCCATCGGCCGCGACCTGGCCGCCCAGGGCCTCCTCGCCGAGGGCCCCGCCGCCCGCTAGGCCGCCGGGCGCCGGGACCCCGCCCCGCGGGCGCGCGGCGGGGCCCCGGCGTGGCGCGCCGTGGTAGAATCGGCGCGATACGCTGACCGATCCCCTAAGGAAACGACATGATCTACGATACCGTCCTCGACGCCATGGGCCGCACGCCCCTCATCCGCCTCAACCGCCTCTGCGAGCCCGACGCGGCCGAGATCCTCGTCAAGTACGAGGGCATCAACGTGGGCGGGTCGGTCAAGACGCGCACCGCCTGGCAGATGATCGAGGCCGCCGAGAAGCGCGGCGACATCGGGCCGGACTCCATCATCGTCGAGCCCACCAGCGGCAACCAGGGCGTCGGGCTGGCGCTCGTCTGCGCCGTCAAGGGCTACGCGGCCCGCATCATCATGCCGGACTCCGTCTCCGAGGAGCGCCGCAAGCTCGTGCGCCACTACGGCGCCGACGTGATCGTCATCCACGACGACGGTGACATCGGCAAGTGCATCGCCGAGTGCATCGCCACCGCCGAGCGCCTGGCGGCCGCCGACCCGCGCGTCTACGTCCCGCAGCAGTTCGAGAACGAGGACAACCTCTTCGCGCACAAGTACCACACCGCCCTCGAGATCGTCGAGGACGCCGAGGGCCCCATCCACGGCTTCTGCTCGGGCATCGGCACGGGCGGCACCATATCCGGCATCGGCCAGACCCTGAAGCGCCTCTACCCCGACGTGGAGATATGGGCGGTCGAGCCGGAGAACGCGGCCATCCTCTCGGGCGGGGGCATCGGCACGCACCTGCAGATGGGCATCGGCGACGGGCTCATCCCCGCCATCCTCGACCAGGGCATCTACGACGACATCTGCATCGTGTCGGACGAGGAGGCGCTGGCCTGCGCCCGCGAGCTCGCCCGCGAGGAGGGGCTCATGGTGGGCGTGTCGAGCGGCACCAACGTGGCGGCCGCGCGCCGGCTCGCCCGCAAGCTCGGCCCCGGCAAGACCGTGGTCACCCTGCTGCCCGACACCGGCGAGCGCTACTTCTCCACCGAGCTGTTCGCCGGCGAGTAGCGCGCCTTGCGCGGGACGCTGGGCGCGCTCGCGGGGCGGCGGGGGGCTGTGCTGAGGTGCCCGTCCTCTGCGCCGGTGCGACGCCGGGCGTGAGGCTGCCGGGCGCGGGCGCTTGGCCAGGGATCGGCGCGCTCGCGCACATTTTTTCAACTTCGTCGCTATTCGGGGGCGCCTTGGGGGCGCCCCTCGCCCTCTTTGGCGGCGATTCGGGCTGATTCGCGGGGGATGCGCGCCCCTTTCGGCGGGATCGCGCGCGCCAGGCGGCCGTTTTCAGCGACAAAGTTGAAAAAATGTGCGCGAGCCGGCCTATGGCTGGCCACGGGGGGCGTCTCGGGACGCTTTCGGGGTACCGGATGGCAATCTATCGAGGTTTGGCATGCGAAACGGCGCGCGTCGGGCGTGCCGCGGCGCCCGTGGGGTGGGCGCGCGGACGGCGACCTGGGTTTTCGCGCGCGGGCGGCCGCCTGCGCCGGCGGCACGGGCGCGCCCGGCTATGCCGAACCTCGATAGATTGCCACGGAGGGCGTGAAAAGCGTCCGCGCGCGCCGCGCTAGGCGCGGGCGTAGGCGTAGAGGGCCGTCGAGGCGTCGAGCACCTCGTCGAAGGTCCAGCTCTCGGCGGAGCGCTCCGAGCTGGTCGGGTCGACGATCACGAGCTGGCTGTGCTCGTTGATGCCGGTGAGCACCACGCAGGAGACGTGGTCGTCGAAGGTGCCCGGCCGCGTCACGCAGATGACCGGCCGCCCGTTGCCGATGGCCCGGCGCAGGGCCAGCGCGTCGGGATCGAGGGGGCGCGCGTCGAGGCCCGCCGCCGCGGCGCCGTCGGTGAGCAGCACGGTCACGTCGGCCTCGGCCGCCGAGGCCGCGCCCGCGCCCTCGGCCCAGCCGGCGAAGTCGAGCGGCGTGCGCGAGCCGTCGCCCGTCTCCTCCACGTAGGCCATGCACAGCGCGCAGGGCGCCGCGCCCGACTCGCCGATGGTGGTCACGCCGAAGGCGGCCTGGGCCCAGCGCGGGTCGCCCTGGTAGACGGCGGGCACGGTGCCGCGCGCCCAGCCGCTCTGGGGCGTGCTCACGTCGACGCTCAGGTCGGGGGCGAAGTACTCCTGGGCGTCGGCGCTGCGGGGCGGCACGGCCCACGAGAAGGCGATCACGGCCGCCATGCACAGAAGCCCCGCCAATCCGATGACGAAGGCCCAGTTGAGGGGCGTGCCAGGGGTGTGGGGCGCCACGAGGGAGGATGCGGCGGGGGTGTGGGCCTGGCGCGCGGGGACGTAGAAGCCCTCGGAGCTGGCGGCGGCGCGGGGGCGCGCGGCGCGCAGCGCGGGGCCCAGCAGGAGCGCGCGGGCCCGCTCGGCGGCGGTGCGCCGCGGCGTGTCGGAGGAGCGCTGCGTGGGGCGGGCGGCCCCGGCCCCGTGGGGCTCGGCCGCGTCGCCGGCCGCCGGATCCGCGTCGGCCGCGCCGGCGCTGGCGAGCATCGCCGCGGCGAGCGCGGCGGCCTCGGCGCCGTCGGGGAAGGACGCGGGGGCGGCCGCCGACGCAGCGGCGGGCACGGGGGCCTCGCCGCCGGCGGGGGAGGACGCGGCGGCCGTTTCCCCCACGGCGGGCGCGGGCTGCGCGGCGCCGTCGGGGGCGATGATGGGGAGGGCGGTGTCGTCGGCGCCAAGCCGCGCGCGGCGGCGGGCGGCGACGCCGTCGGGGCCCTTGGCGCGGCGGCGGGTCGGCTTGCGGCGGACGGAGGGCCGGCGCGCATCTGGCGCGGGACGGCGGTGGGGGGAGGGGTGGGACGGGTCGGCATGACGGCGGGTCGGCATGGCTCCCTCCTCTCGGTGACGCGGATGACGCTCTCTGGGGCCCAGCATAGGGGGCGGTGCGGTCCCCTCGTGCCCGTGGGCGCCCACCGTCAAGAACCCAACGCGCCTCCGTTACCGCCCCGCCATCGCCGTCACCGACCCGTGACCGTCCGGTAGCCGCCCTGCCGCCCGTCCTCTACGCCGCCTCCAGAAACCGCGCCACGCGCCCCGTCGCCTGGCGGGAGCGCGGGGCGCGCGAGGGGAGGGGAAGTGCGGCGCGTGGGTTATCGACTGTGAATCTTCCTGGCGGGAGCGCGGCGCGCGCGAGGGGAGGGGCGACCGCGCCCGTCCGCCGGCCCCGCCGGCGCCGTGGCGTCCGCATCCCGTCGGCCGCAGCCGCCCAGCCGCCCGGCGGAAGCGCGCCCTCCTCACCCCGGCTGCCGGGCGCCCGCGCCCCGCCGCCCGCCGCCCGCGCGCGGTGGCCGGCGCGCGGGCGCTATACTGTCCGAAAGGCGTTGAGAGGAGATGGGGCCGGTGGACGGGGAAGGCAGGACGGCGGGCGCACAGGCGCCCGAGCGCACCGCGGCCAGCGTGGGCGCGTGCCGGGGCGCGGGGTCGCGCACGGCCAAGCAGGGGCGCGTGATGCCGGGGGCCGAGGCCCTCGTCGCGTCGCTGGAGGCCGAGGGGGTCGACGTCGTCTTCGGCTACCCCGGCGGCCAGGCCATCCGCCTCTACGACGCGCTCTACGGGTCCGACCAGATCACCCACGTGCTCGCGCGCCACGAGCAGGGCGCCGTCCACATGGCCGACGGCTACGCGCGCTCCACGGGCCGCGCCGGCGTCGCCATCGTCACGAGCGGCCCGGGCGCCACCAACACCGTCACCGGCATCGCTACCGCCTACCTCGACTCGGTGCCCCTCATCGTCATCACCGGCCAGGTGCCGCGCTCGGTCATCGGCACCGACTCGTTCCAGGAGTCCGACATCGTGGGCATCACCATGCCTGTGGTGAAGCACTCCTTCCTCATCCAGGACGCCGCCGACATCGCGCGCACCGTGCGCGAGGCCTTCCACATCGCCGTCACCGGCCGCCCCGGGCCGGTGCTCATCGATGTGCCCTCCGACATCGCCGCCGACGAGGTGGCCTTCTGCTACCCCGACGCGGTGGACCTGCCCTCCTACAAGCCCACCTACCGCGGCAACGCGCGGCAGATCCGCGCGGCGTGCCGGCTCATCGAGGAGTCCGACCGCCCGCTCATGATCGTCGGCGGCGGCGCCGTCAGCTCCGAGGCGGGGCCCGAGGCCGCGGCCCTCATGGAGCTTATGGGCATCCCGTGCGTCACCACGCTCATGGGCAAGGGCGCCGTGCCCTCCTCCCATCCGCTCAACCTGGGGCCGGTGGGGATGCACGGGGCGAAGTACTCCAACCGCGCCATGACCGAGGCCGACCTCGTCATCGCCGCCGGCGCGCGCTTCTCCGACCGCGTGACCGGGCGCCTGTCCGACTTCGCGCCTAACGCGCGTATCGTCCACATCGACATCGACCCGGCCGAGATCGGCAAGGTCGTGGCCGTGGACGTGCCCATCGTGGGCGATCTCAAGGGCGTGCTCGCCGCCATCGCTGCCCAGCTCATCCGCGACGGCGCCCGCCCGCGCACGGCGGCATGGCTCGACCAGCTGGCGTCGTGGCGCGAGCGCTGGCCGTTCTACCACCCGCGCATGGCCGAGGCCGAGTCAGCCGGCGAGATCGTCCCCGAGGTGGCCATCGCCGAGCTCGGGCGCCAGATCGACCCGGACCGCTCCATCATCGCCACGGAGGTGGGCCAGCACCAGATGTGGGCCCACCAGCTGCTCGGCCGCGAGCGCCCGCGCGCCTTCGTCACCTCCGGCGGCCTGGGCACCATGGGCTTCGGGTTCCCCGCGGCCATCGGCGCGGCCATCGGCAACCCCGGCGCCCAGGTGGTGTGCGTGGCCGGCGACGGGTCGTTCCAGATGAACTCCCAGGAGATGGCCACGGCCGCGGCCAACGGCGTGCCGGTGAAGGTGATGCTCATGGACAACCGCTGCCTGGGGATGGTCCACCAGTGGCAGAAGCTGTTCTACGGCGGCCGCTACTCCGAGACGCTGCTGGCTCCCGTGCCCGACTTCGTGAAGCTGGCCGACGCCTACGGCTGGGCCGGCGAGCGGGTGGAGCGCCCGGCCGAGGTGGCCTCCGCCATCGCGCGGATGCTCGCCGCCGAGGGGCCCTACCTGCTCGACGTGGCCATATCGCCCGACCAGAGCGTGTATCCCATGGTGGCGCCCGGCGAGGGCCTCGACTCGATGATGGGCGCCATCGACGTGGCGGTGGGGGCCGTGCGCACCGGCGCCGGCGGAAGGGGGGAATAGCCCATGAGGCACGTGCTCTCGGCGCTCGTGGAGAACAAGCCCGGCGTGCTCTCGCGCGTGACGGGGCTCATCTCGCGGCGCGGCTTCAACATCGAGTCGCTGTCGGTCGGCACGACCGAGGACCCGTCCATGTCGCGGGTGACGGCCATCGTCCAGGCCGACGGGGTGGCCTACGAGCAGATCACCAAGCAGCTGCACAAGCTCATCGACGTGCACAAGATCACCGACCTCACCGACGAGGGCGCCATCGAGCGCGAGCTGGCCCTGTTCAAGGTGGCCGCCGAGCCCGAGCGGCGCAGCGAGATCATCGAGATCGCCAACATTTTCCGCGCGAAGATCGTGGACGTGGGGCGGTCCTCGCTCACCATCGAGGCCACCGGCGACGAGGCGAAGCTGGCCGGGCTCGAGGACCTGTTCCGCGCCTACGGCATCCGCGAGATCGTCCGCACCGGCAAGATCGCCATGTCGCGCAACGCGAAGGACTAGCGCCCCGCCCGCGCCCCCGCGCTCGCGGCGCCCCGCGTCCGGCGTCCTCGTCGGCGCCTGCTCCGCGCGCCATCAGCCCACGCCCCCGCGCTCGCAGCCGCCCCGCCGCCCGCCGCCCGCATCCGCCGCGCGCCGCCCGGCGCGCGCCCGCGGTGCTACGATGGCAGCAGCTATCCCACGCAGGAGGGCCGGCGGAAAGCCGGCCGCACTCACGAGAAGGAGCGAACATGGGCAGGGTCTACAACTTTTCAGCGGGTCCGGCGGTGCTTCCCGAGGAGGTGCTGCGCCAGGCCGCGGCCGAGATGCTCGACTACGACGGCACCGGCATGTCCGTCATGGAGATGAGCCACCGCTCCAAGCCCTTCGCGGGCATCATCGAGACGGCCGAGGCCGACCTGCGCGAGCTCCTGCAGATCCCCGAGAACTACCAGGTGCTCTTCCTCCAGGGCGGCGCCACCCAGCAGTTCGCCGCCATCCCCATGAACCTCATGCGGAACAAGGTGGCCGACTACATCGTGTCCGGCTCGTGGTCGAAGAAGGCGTTCAAGGAGGCCAAGCTCTACGGCGACGCCCGCTGCGTGGCGAGCTCCGAGGACGAGAACTTCTCCTACGTGCCCGACGTGGACGCCATCGAGTTCTCGCCCGACGCCGACTACGTCTACATCTGCCAGAACGAGACGATCTACGGCACCCGCTACCCCAAGCTCCCCGACACCGGCGACGTCCCGCTCGTGACCGACGTGAGCTCGATGTTCCTCTCCGAGCCGATGGACGTCTCCAAGTTCGGCATCGTCTACGGCGGCGTCCAGAAGAACATCGGCCCGGCCGGCGTGACCATCGTCATCGTCCGCGACGATCTGGTGCGCGAGGACGTGCTGCCCTTCACCCCCTCCATCATGCGCTACACCACCCAGGTCAAGGCGAAGTCGCTCTCTAACACCCCGCCGGCCTACGGCATCTACGTGTGCGGCCTCGTGTTCAAGTGGCTGAAGGAGCAGGGCGGCCTGACGGCCATGAAGGCCAAGAATGAGGAGAAGGCGGCCATCCTCTACGACTACCTCGACCAGAGCGCGCTGTTCAAGGCGACCGCCCGCAAGAGCGACCGCTCGATCATGAACGTGCCCTTCGTCACCGGCTCCGACGAGCTCGATGCGCTGTTCGTGGCCGAGGCGAAGAGCCACAACATCGAGTCCATCAAGGGCCACCGCTCCGTCGGCGGCATGCGCGCCTCCATCTACAACGCCATGCCCAAGGCCGGCGTCGAGGCGCTCGTCGCCTACATGGCCGAGTTCGAGAAGGCCCACGCCTAGGCCGCGTGCGATAGCCGATCAGCCAGAGGGGCGGGTGCCGCAGGGCGCCCGCCCCCTTCTCGTCTCCAGGGGGCAGGGGAGCGGCCGGTCTGCTCCGGCGGCCCCCCGCCTTCCATCGCGGCTCGCGTCCCTTCGGGGCGACCAGGTGCTCCACGTCTTTCGGGACAACGGCCTACGTCCCCGTTGTCCCCTTTCGCCTCCAGGGAGGTGAGGGAGCCCGGAGCGGGTGGGGCGGGGCGAAGGGAGCACCCCCGCAGCGAAGCGAGGAGGCGACCGCAGCCCCGCCCCACCCGCTCCGGGCGCCAGGCCCCTAGTCGCCTTCCACTGCGTCGAGGAGCTCCTCGCGCGAGCCGATGCCCATCTTGCGGTAGATGTTGTAGACGTGGGTCTTGACGGTGTGGCTCGATATGCAGAGCTTGTTCTGGATGTGCTCGACGCCGCGGCCGCGGGCGAGCAGCATGAACACCTCGGTCTCGCGGGCCGACAGCCCCGCGCCCCGCGCCACGGCCTCGCAGCGCGCCTGGAAGCCGCCCTCGCCCGGCTCCGCGCCGCCTCCCTCGCCCTGCGCGCCGACGGACGCGCCGCGCGGCCCCTCGCCGGCCAGCGGCGCCACGGCGGCGAACGTCACGAACACGGCGAGCACCACCACCAGCGCGAGCGCCGCGGCCGACAGCGTCGCGTAGTCCATCGCCCCCGACGAGGTGGCCGCCAGCCCGATGACGTGGCCGAGCGCGAGCCCCAGGTACAAACACGCCTGGGCCGACGCCGCCAGGTGCACTCGGGACGCCCGGCGCGCCTCGGCCAGGGTGAGCGCCAGGTCGATGCCGACGGCCTCGAAGAACACGTAGCAGCCCAGGAGCAGCAGGTTGCAGGCCACGGCCGGCAGCCCCTGGAGGAACGACATCGGGATGAGCGCGATGATGAGCACGGGGAACATGAGCCGGAAGCTGCCGCCCTGGCGGATGCGGTCGGGCAGGCGGCGCAGCCCCCACCAGGCCGCCCCCGCGCCGAGGGCCAAAAGGCAGGCGATGCCCGTGAAGAGCGGCTCGCTCGCCGCGATGCGCGTGGTCGAGCCGATGCCCAGGCCGAACACCACGCCGTAGGCCACCGCCGTCCCCTTGAACGAGGCGCCCCAGCGGGCGCGCCCGCGCGACTCGGCCAGCGGCACGAAGGCGGCCGGCACCGTGGCGGGGTCGGCCTCGAGCACGCGCAGCATCCCCAGGCTCAGCACCGGCGACACGCACAGAAGCCCGATGTTGAAGGGAAAGGGCAGCAGGTTCATCACCAGGTAGGCCGGCGCGCCGAGGGCCATGGCGCCGAGGAGCGCGGCCGTCCGCCCGGGCGCGGGGAAGGCGGCCAGGAGCTCCACCCACAGCATCAGCAGGCAGGCGAGCCCCATCCCGGCGAGCCCCCAGGCCACCAGGTCGAAGGCGAGCGGCAGCGCCGCGCCGATCGAGTGGAAGGCCAGCGAGGCCGACGCGGCCACCACCGAGAACATCCAGGCGCCCGCCTTCTGCACGCGCGCCCCGCGCTCCGACGCCATCCAGTCGGCGCGGCGGGCAATGATGACGCAGGCGAGCCCCGAGCCGCCCAGGAACACGACGCGCAGAAACAGGTGGTACCACAGAAGCTCCACCCCGCCGTCCATGAACGAGTTGCGCATGAGCATGGTGAAGAAGCAGCCCCAGTAGAGGGCGAACCCGCAGGCGGCGGTGAAGAGCAGCGGCCAGTTGAGGCCCTGACCTGGCTCAACGCCGGCGCTCATACTTTTTTCCATAGACGCTTCCCCCTTGGCATCGACCGATAGTCGCGACCCCGTGCCCGCGGTTTCACCCCCTTGGCCGATGGCGGCCCCCCGCGGCGCGGCCTAACGTGGCCACCAGGTTAGCGCAAGGCCGCGCCCCGGCGCAACGGGGACGCGGAACCGGCGCCCGAGTCTCTCAAGCAAGGGAGGAAGGTATGAGCGAGAAGTACAAGACCGTGCCCCACGAGCGGCCGTTCCGCTACGAGGAGGGCGACCTCAACGTGACGCGCGGCTGCGCCTGGACGGGGCCGGGGTGCCACCTGGGGTGCGGCGTCATCATGTACACCGACGCCGACGGCAAGTTCGTCAAGTGCGAGGGCGATCCGGAGGATCCCTGGACCGAGGGGCGCCTGTGCATGCGCTGCCTGGACGCGCCCGAGGTGACCAACCACAAGGAGCGCCTGCTCTACCCCATGAAGCGCGACCCGAGGGATCGCGGCAAGGACATCTGGGAGCGCATCACGTGGGACGAGGCCTACGACCTCATCACCGAGAAGTTCATGGACATGAAGGAGAAGTACGGCGCCGAGTCCGTCATCTTCGCCCAGGGCACCGGCCGCGACATCGCCGCCTACATCACGCGCCTGGCGTGGTCGTTCGGGTCCCCCAACTACACGGGCCTGCTCTCCGGCCAGGCCTGCTACCTGCCGCGCATCGCCGGCATGGCCGCCACCACCGGCGCGCCCTGGATCCCCGATGCCGCCCAGCAGTTCCCCGAGCGCTACGACCACCCCGACTACGAGGTGCCCGAGGTCATGTTCATCTGGGGCAACTACCCGCTCAAGTCCAACATCGAGGGCTTCTACGGCCACTGGGTGATCGACCTCATGAAGCGCGGCATGAAGATAGTCACCGTCGACCCGAAGGTCACCTGGCTCGCCACCAAGTCCGAGCTGCACCTGCGCGTGCGCCCCGGCACCGACGCGGCGCTGGCCTTGGGCATGATGAACGTCATCATCGAGGAGGACCTCTACGACCACGAGTTCGTCGAGAAGTGGTGCTACGGCTTCGAGGAGCTCAGGGCCCGCGCCGCCGAGTTCCCGGTGGAGAAGGTGGCCGAGATCACCTGGGTGCCGGCGGACAAGATCGTGGCGGCCGCCCGCATCCTGGGCAACGCGGCCAACTCGACGCTGCAGTGGGGCGTGGCCGTCGACATGACCCGCGAGGCCATGCCGGCTGGCCAGGCGATACTCGCCCTCTGGGAGATCACCGGCAACATGGAGCGCCCCGGCGGCATGATCGTGGCGCCGGAGATCTTGCCGGTGGCCGGCGGTTGGGGCCGCGAGATCCTGGGTCCCGTCCAGGAGGAGAAGCGCATCGGCATCAAGGACTACCCGCTCTACAACTTCGGCTTCGCCGTGTCCCAGCCCGACGAGACGGTGCGCACCATGGAGACGGGCGAGCCCTACGAGATCCACGGCGCGTGGCTCCAGACCACCAACCCCATCGCCTGCATGGGCGCCGACCCCCAGCGCCTCTACAAGGCCCTGAACAAGCTCGACTTCATCGTGGTGGTCGACCTGTTCAAGACCCCGACCATCGCGGCGCTCGCCGACGTGGTGCTGCCGGCCCAGACCTTCGCCGAGCGCAACGGCATCGCGTTCGTGTCCGGCGCCCAGCGCGGCTCGACCATCAACAAGGTCACCTCGGTCGGCGAGACGAAGTCCGACATGGAGATCAACCTCGAGCTCGGCCGCCGCTGGAACCCCGAGGCCTGGCCGTGGGACAACGTCGACGACATGTTCACCGACATGCTCAAGCCCACCGATATGTCCTTCGAGGAGCTCCAGGAGGTGGCCCCGGCCTACCAGCCCATCGAGTACTACCGCTACGAGAAGGGCATGCTGCGCCCCGACGGCGAGCCCGGCTTCAACACCCCGACGGGCCGCATCGAGCTGTGGAGCAACTTCTACAGCCGCGCCGGCCTCGACCCGCTGCCCTACTTCGAGGAGCCCGAGCCCGGCCCCGGGTCGACCCCCGACCTCATGGAGGAGTACCCGCTGGTCATGACCTCCGGCGCGCGCTTCTGGGGCATGTTCCACTCTGAGCACCGCCAGATCGAGCGCATGCGCCACTACCGCCCCTGGCCCCTCATGGAGATCCACCCCGAGACCGCCGAGAAGTACGGCATCCGCGACGGCGACTGGGTGTGGATGGAGGGCCCGCTCGGCCGCGCCAAGCGCAAGGCCAAGCTCACGCCCGTCATGGACCGCCGCATGGTCTCCTGCGACCACGGCTGGTGGTTCCCCGAGGGCGACCCCGAGAAGTTCTACGACGTGTTCGACCTCAACATCAACAACACGCTGCCCTGGATCCCCGGCAAGAGCGGCTTCGGGTCGAACTACAAGAGCTCCATCTGCAAGATCTACAAGGTTGAGGAAGGTGAGTAGGCCATGGCCAAGTACGGACTCCTGATTGACGCGCAGTGGTGCTCGGGCTGCCACAGCTGCGAGATAGCCTGCCAGATGGAGCACGGCTACCCCGTGGGGCAGACCGGCGTGAAGGTGGTCAAGATCGGCCCCTGGGTGATCGGCGACGAGGCCGAGGAGAACTGGCAGTTCTCCTACCTGCCCATCCCCACCAAGCAGTGCGACACCTGCGCGATGCGCCGGGGCCTGGGCAAGGTGCCCACCTGCGTGCAGCACTGCCAGTCCCGCTGCATCGAGTTCGGCCCCGTGGCCGAGCTGTCCGCCAAGATGGACGACAAGCAGCAGACCCTGTTCGTGGTCGGCTAGCCGCCGACCGCCCGACGCAGGCCCCCGGGCGCCGTGCCCGGGGGCCGCAAGCGAGGAGCGTGGTTCCATGCACTCTAAGAAGTACTACCTCATCTACGGGCTGTTCTTCTCCCTCTTCGTCGCCGCCGTCCTGTGCGTGTGCCTGACCCTCATGCAGGGCATGCCCCACATCGACCCGGTGTTCTACCTGATGAGCTTCGGGGTGGCCTTCGTCGCCTCCTTCGTGGTGACGGCCGTCGTCCCGCTCGCCCGCGTCTCGGCCGCGGCTGCCGCCTACTACGACGCCCGGCCCGGCACCGTTGCCTTCCGGCTCATCCAGAACGTGTTCTTCAGCACGCTCATCATGCTCTTCCTCGGCATCGTCATGACCGCCTTCATGACCGGCGTGGGCGAGACCGAGGCGCTCTCCGCCATGACTGGCCAGATGATGGCCGTGAACCTGCTCGACCGCTTCGCGGCGCTGTGCCTCCAGTTCTGGCCGACCATCGTCATCGTGGCGTTCCTGTGCGACCCGGCCGCCGGCGGCCTGGCCAAGGCCGTCACCGGCGAGAAGGACCCCGCGCCCGTCGCCGACGGGGCGCCCCAGGGGGCCTAGGCGCCGTGGCGGAGAGGGACGAGCGCGCGCGGGCGCAGAAGCTCGCGGCCGTGTCCGCCGAGGACGTGGCCGCCACGGTGGACGCCGTCACCGGCGCCACGTGGAAGACGCGCAACGCCATCATGCGCGACCTGTTCCAGTCCGACCTGGCCGCGCGCGGCGACGAGATGCCCGCCTTCCGGCCGGCCGGCTCGTCCTGACCGGCCGTGGCCCCAGGCGGGCCGCGCGCCCCGGAGCAGGGCCCGCCCCGCGCGCGCGGGGCGGGCCCTGCGCTATCATGCTCACCGACGGGGCGGCCGCCGCGCGCGGCCGCCCGCCTTTGCAAGCGCTACCGAGGAAGGGGAGCACGCGCCATGACGCAGAAGAGGGTGCTGGTCACGGAGAAGATCGCCGAGGAGGGCCTGGAGATCCTGCGGCGCAAGGGCTACGCGGTGGACGTGCGCCTCGACATGGCGCCCGAGGAGCTGGCGGCCGCCATCGCCCCCTACGACGCGCTCATCGTGCGGTCCCAGACCCAGGTGACGCCGGAGCTCCTGGACGCGGCGGCCAACCTCAAGATCATCGGGCGGGCCGGCGTGACCATCGACAACATCGACGTGGAGGCCGCCTCCGAGCGCGGCGTCATCGTCTGCAACGCCCCCACCTCCAACATCGTGTCGGCCGCCGAGCACACCATGGCGCTGCTGCTGGCCTGCGCCCGGCGCATCCCCCAGGCCGACGCCTCCATGCACGCCGGGTCCTGGGAGCGCGCCGCCTTCACCGGCACCGAGCTCTACCAGAAGACCCTCGCCATCTTCGGCCTGGGCCGCATCGGCGGCCTGGTGGCCGAGCGCGCCCGCGGGTTCGGGATGCGCCTGGTGGGCCACGACCCCTACTGCAGCCCCGAGCGCGCCGCGGCCCTGGGGGTGGAGCTGTTCGAGTCGGTGGGCGACATCCTGCCCATCGCCGACTTCATCACCGTGCACCTGCCCAAGACCTCCGAGACCATCGGGATGTTCGGCCCCTCCGAGCTGGCCGCCATGAAGGACGGCGTCGTGCTGGTGAACTGCGCCCGCGGCGGCATCTTCGACGTGGACGCCGTGGCCGACTTCGTGGCCGCCGGCAAGGTGGACGCGGTGGGCCTGGACGTCTACGAGGAGGAGCCCTGCCACGACAGCCCCCTCCACGAGTTCGACAACGCCCTGCTCACGCCCCACATCGCCGCCGTGACCCGCGAGGCCCAGGTGCGCGCGGGCACCCAGATCGCCGAGTACGTGTGGGAGGGCCTCGAGGGCTCCATCGTCCCCACCGCCATCAACGCCGCCCCGCTGCCGCCCGAGGTCATGGACGCGGTGGGCCCCTACGTGCCCGCCTGCCAGATGGCCGGCCGCGTCATCGGGCAGATCCTCGGGTCCACCCCCAAGGTGCTGCGCCTGGAGGCCATGGGCGCCGTGGCCGACGCCGACCCGGCCATCCTGCTCGCCGGCGCCCTCGACGGGCTTCTGGCCTACCGCCGCATCGGCGCGGTGTCGGCCGCCAACGCGCTGGCCGTGGCCGACCGCCACGGCATCCGGGTGGAGTGCGAGGCCGTGCCCGAGGCGGGGGAGTACGCCTCGGCCGTGCGCGTGACCGCCGACGGGGTGGAGGTGGGCGTCACCCTCTACGGCGCCAACCAGGCCGCCCGCGTCGTGTCGCTCCTCGGCTACAAGATCGACATCGCCCCGGCCAAGCAGACCCTGCTCTTCGAGTACGTGGACGCGCCCGGCCGCATCGGCGCCATCGGCACCATCCTGGGCGAGGCCGGCGTCAACATCACCACCATGCAGATCGGCGACAAGCCCGCCGAGCAGTGCGCGCTCGTCTTCATGAACGTCGAGGGCGAGGTGCCCGACGAGGTGCTCGGCCGCCTGCGCGAGGCCATCGACCTGAAGAACCTGTGGTACATCACGCTGTAGAAACCACCCCTTAACATACGGGGGCTATCCTGGCCCGATCGGCCGGAGCCCCGGCCGGACGGGCGAGCAAGCAAGGAGAGGAAGGCCCCATGACCCGCAAGATCCACATCTTCGACACCACGCTGCGCGACGGCGAGCAGTCGCCCGGCGCCTCCATGAACACCGAGGAGAAGCTCGTCATCGCCCGCGAGCTCCTGCGCCTGAACGTGGACGTGATCGAGGCGGGCTTCCCCATCTCGAGCCCCGGCGACTTCGAGAGCGTGCGCCGCATCGCCGAGCTGGCCGGCGACGACGCGGTGGTCTGCGCCCTCACCCGCGCCATCGCGCGCGACATCGACGTGGCCGCCGACGCCCTGCGCTACGCCAGGCGCCCCCGCATCCACACCGGCATCGGCGTGAGCCCCTCGCATCTGGCCGACAAGCTGCGCATCACCGAGGACGAGTGCGTCGAGCGCGCCGTGGCCGCCGTGCGCCACGCCAAGGGCTACGTCGACGACGTGCAGTTCTACGCCGAGGACGCCGGCCGCTCCGACTACGCCTTCCTCGCCCGCGTCATCCAGGCCGTCGTCGACGCCGGCGCCACGGTGGTCAACATCCCCGACACCACGGGCTACTCGCTGCCCGAGGAGTTCGGCGAGCGCATCGCCTACCTCATGGCGCACGTCCGCGGCATCGAGGACGTCACCGTGTCGGTCCACTGCCACAACGACCTGGGCATGGCCACGGCGCTCGCGCTGGCCGGCGTGCGCGCCGGCGCCACCCAGGTGGAGTGCACCATCAACGGCCTGGGCGAGCGGGCGGGCAACACCGCCATGGAGGAGGTCGTCATGGGCGTGCGGATGCACGGCGACGAGCTCGACGCCCACACCGACGTCAACGCCCGCGAGTTCACCAAGGCGAGCCGGCTCGTCAGCTCCATCACCGGCATGGGCGTCCAGGCCAACAAGGCCATCGTGGGCGCCAACGCCTTCGCGCACTCCTCCGGCATCCACCAGGACGGCGTGCTCAAGAAGCGCGACACCTACGAGATCATCGACCCGGCCGACGTGGGCGCCGGCACGAGCCAGATCGTGCTGACGGCCCGCAGCGGGCACGCGGCGCTGCGCCACCGCCTGGAGGAGCTCGGCTACGCCTTCGAGGGCGAGGAGCTCGACCAGGTCTACGAGGCCTTCCTCAACCTGGCCGACAAGAAGAAGGAGGTCTACGACGAGGACCTCGAGAGCCTGGTCAACGAGCGCGGCCGCGAGGAGGACGCCCTCTACACGCTCCGCGGCGTGCAGGTGAGCTGCGGGTTCCCGCTCAAGCCCACGGCCACCCTCACCCTGGCCGACCCCGAGGGGGTGGAGGTGACCGTCTGCGAGCACGGCACCGGCCCCATCGACGCCGTCTACAAGGCGGTCGACCGCATCGTCAAGATGCCCAACGACCTGACGGAGTTCACGGTGAGCTCGGTCACGCGCGGCATCGACGCGCTCGGCGAGGTGACGGTGCGCGTGAAGGCGGCCGGCGGCGAGGTCTACACCGGCCGCGGCGCCGACGCCGACATCATCGTGTCGTCGACCAAGGCCTACCTCAACGCCCTGAACCGCCTGCTGGCGGGCAAGCGCTAGGGGAGCCGCGCCCCATGGCCGAGAGCACCGCCGCGCCCCGGCGCTGGTACCGCCGCCTGTCGCTCACCACCTGGATATTCATCGCGCTCGTCCTGGGCATCCTGGCCGGTCTCGGCCTCCAGGGCGCGCCCGAGGTGGCCGAGACCTACGTCAAGCCCCTCGGCACCATCTTCCTCAACCTCATCAAGATGATCGTGGTGCCGCTCGTGCTGTTCTCCATCATCGCCGGGGTGGTGTCGCTCCAGGACGTGCGCAAGGTGGGGGCCATCGGCGGCAAGACCATCCTGCTCTACCTGGCCACCACCGCCTGCGCGGTGACCCTCGGCCTCGTCTTCGCCAACGTGATGAACGTGGGCGCCGGCTACTCGCTCGACTCCGGCGAGCTGGCCTACGAGGCCCAGGCCGCGCCCTCCCTCATCGACACCATCGTGGGCATCTTCCCCTCCAACTTCTTCCAGCCCATGGCCGACGCCACCATGCTCCAGGTCATCGTCATCGCGGTGGTCTTCGGGTTCGGCATCATCGCGGCCGGCCCCAAGGCGCGCGTCGTCGTGGACTTCGTCGAGGCGATGTCGGAGGTGTGCATCCAGATCATGCGCGGCATCCTGCTGGTGGCGCCCATCGGGGTGTTCGGGCTCATCGCGCCGGTCATCGCCGCCAACGGCCCCGACGTGCTGCTGCCGCTGGCGTGGCTGGTGGCGGTGGCCTACGTGGCCATGGCCTGCCAGATCACCGTCGTCTACTCGGCGCTCGTCAAGGCCCTGGCGCGCCGAAGCCCGCTCGGCTTCCTCAGAGGCGAGCTGCCCGTCATCGGCTTCGCCTTCGCGTCGGCGTCCTCGGTGGGCTCGCTGCCGCTCAACATGGAATGCGCCGAGAAGATGGGCGTGTCCAAGGAGGTGTACTCCTTCGTGCTGCCGCTCGGCGCCACCATCAACATGGACGGCACGGCCATCTACCAGGGCGTGTGTGCCATCTTCATCGCCCAGGTGTTCGGCGTCGAGCTCACGCTCGGCCAGCAGCTCACCGTGGTGCTGACGAGCGTGCTCGCCTCCATCGGCACCGCCGGCGTGCCCGGGTCGGGCATGATCATGCTCGCCATGGTGCTCCAGTCGGTGGGGCTGCCGGTCGAGGGCGTGGCGCTCGTGGCCGGCGTCGACCGCATCCTCGACATGGCGCGCACCACGGTCAACGTCACCGGCGACGCCGCCGTGGCCCAGTGCGTCGACGCCCTGCAGCGCCGCGCCGCCGCCCGGCGGGCGCGCAGGGCGGCCTGAGGCCCGGCCGGGCCGCCCCCCGATCTCGCCTTCCCGCCTCCTCCTTTTCCGCTATCATTTCCGAATACGCTTTTTCACGGAGGAGGTATCCCATGGCAGAAGACAACAAGCTGGGACGCAAGATCACCACGCTGCGCACGGCGCACCACCTCTCGGCCCAGGATCTGGCCGACCGCTGCCAGTGCGACGTGGAGGTCATCGAGAAGCTCGAGGCCGGCGAGGTGCCGCCCTCGCTCGCGCCGCTCATCAAGATCACCCGCGCCCTCGGCGTGCGCCTGGGCACCCTCATGGACGACGACGAGGCCTTCGGGCCGGCCTACATCGACGGCGAGCAGATGGCCGAGGTCGAGCGCGTCAAGGCCCTCCAGACCGCCAGCGACGCCGGCGACCTGAGCTACTTCAGCCTGGCGGCCGGGCGCCCCTCGCGCCACATGGACCCCTTCGTCATCACCGTCACGCCCTCCGGCGAGACCACCCACAAGCTCGACAGCCACGAGGGCGAGGAGTGGCTCTACGGCATGGAGGGCTGCATCGAGATCGAGTACGGCAACGAGGTGTTCGTGCTGCACCCGGGCGAGAGCATCTACTACGACTCCATCGTCCCGCACCAGGTGCGCGCCCACGACGGGCAGAACGCCAAGTTCCTGGCCTGCGTGTACACGCCGTTCTAGGGGGAGGGCGGAATGACCGACGAGAACCGCGTGCCCGTCCCGGGCGACCAGGACTACCCCCTGCACTCCGAGCTCACCATCGGGGCCTACCTCAAGCAGCAGGTGGCCGTAGACCCCGACCACGAGTTCGTCGTCTACCCCGACCGCGACCTGCGCTGGACCTACCGCGACTTCGACGAGCGCACCGACGCCCTGGCCAAGGGGCTGCTGTCCATCGGCATGAAGCCGGGCGACCACCTGGGCGTGTGGGCGCGCAACATCCCCGACTGGCTCACCTTCATGTACGCCACCGCCAAGGCGGGCATCGTCATGGTCACGGTGAACCCCATCTACAAGAGCCACGAGATCGACTACGTGCTCAAGCAGTCGGACATGAAGGCGCTCTGCATCATCGACGCCTACCGCGACGTCGACTACCTGCAGATCATCCGCGACCTGGTGCCCGAGTCCCTCGAGTGCCAGCGCGGGTTCCTCCGCTCCGAGGAGTACCCCTGCCTCGAGAACCTCATCTACATGGGGCCCGAGAAGCACCGCGGCTTCTACAGCGTGCCCGAGCTCATCCTGCTCGGCCAGCACCGCCCCGACTCCGACCTGGAGTGGGCCACCCGCCAGTTCGACAACAACGACGTGGTGATGATGCAGTACACGTCCGGCACGACGGGCTTCCCCAAGGGCGTCATGCTCACCCACCGCAACATCCTGAACAACGGCTTCTACATCGGCGAGGGGCAGAAGCTCGGGCCCGACGACCGCGTGTGCCTGCCGGTGCCGTTCTTCCACTGCTTCGGCTGCGTGCTCGGCGTCATGGCCAACCTCACGCACCGCTCCACCATGATCATCGTGGAGGACTTCGACGCGGGGCTCGTGCTCCAGGCGCTCCACAAGGAGAAGGCGACCGCCGTCTACGGCGTGCCCACCATGTTCATCGCCGAGCTCAACCACCCCGACTTCGACAGCTTCGACCTGTCGCACATGCGCACGGGCATCATGGCCGGCAGCCCCTGCCCGCCCGAGACCATGCGCGAGGTCATGGACCGCATGAACATGACCGACGTCACCATCTGCTACGGGCTCACCGAGACGAGCCCCGTGTTCACCCAGACCTCGGCCGACGACGACATCGAGCACAAGTGCGAGACGGTGGGCCGCGCCCACCCGCCCGTGGACGTGCGCGTCATCGACCCGGCCGACGGCCACATCTGCGGGGTGGGGGAGCCCGGCGAGCTGTGCTGCAAGGGCTACAACGTCATGAAGGGCTACTACAAGATGCCCGAGGCCACGGCCGAGGCCATCGACGCCGACGGCTACCTGCACTCCGGCGATCTGGGCATGGTGGACGAGGACGGCTACTACCGCGTCACCGGCCGCATCAAGGACATGATCATCCGCGGCGGCGAGAACATCTACCCGCTCGAGGTCGAGAACTTCCTGCTCACCATGCCCGGCGTGCTCGACGCCCAGGTGGTGGGCATCCCGGACGAGAAGTACGGCGAGATCGTGGGCGCCTTCATCCGCACGCGCCCCGGCTACGAGGACATGACCGAGGACGACGTGCGCGAGTGGGCCATCCCGCGCATCGCGCGCTACAAGGTGCCCAAGCGCGTCTTCTTCGTGGACGACTTCCCCATGACGCCCTCCATGAAGGTGCAGAAGTTCAAGCTCCGCGAGATGGCCGCCGAGCTCGCGGGCGTGAGGTAGGAGACCCCCGCCCTCACGTCTGTTCTTCCAGGGGGTGGCGCCTTCCCTCCCTCTCGCTCACCCCCTCCCCCGCGGGGAGGGGGCTGGGGGGTGGGGGCCACTGTTAACAAGCCGTAAAAATTCCGCTTCGGGGGCATTAGGCGTTGTGCGGGGGTTTTCGCGCGCGGTACACTAGCACGGTTGAACCCCGGTCCGCCGATGCGGCCCGCGAGCCCGAAAGGATTGAAGATGGAACCTGTGTACTCCGGTAAGACCAAGGACGTGTTCGCCCTCGAGAACGGCAACTACCTGCTGAAGTTCAAGGACGACTGCACGGGCAAGGACGGCGTGTTCGATCCGGGCGAGAACTCCGTGGGGCTGACCATCGAGGGCGTCGGCGACGTGAACCTGCGCATGTCCATCTACTTCTTCGAGAAGATCAACGCCGCGGGCATCCGCACCCACTACGTGTCCGCCGACCTCGACGACACCACCATGGAGGTGCTGCCGGCCAAGGTGTTCGGCGACGGCCTCGAGGTCATCTGCCGCCACAAGGCCGTGGGCTCGTTCTACCGCCGCTACGGCCAGTACATCGAGGAGGGCGCCGACCTGCCCGCCTATGTCGAGACCACCTTCAAGAACGATGAGCTGGGCGACCCGCTGGTCACCAAGGACGGCCTGATCGTGCTGGGCATCATGACCGGCGAGCAGTACGACGCGCTGAAGGACATGACCCAGAAGATCACCCAGATCGTCGCCGACGACCTGGCGGAGAAGGGCCTCGTCCTCTACGACATCAAGTTCGAGTTCGGCTACGACTCCGACGGCGAGGTCATCCTCATCGACGAGATCGCCTCGGGCAACATGCGCGTCTACAAGGACGGGGAGTACATTGACCCGATGACGCTCTCGAAGCTGTTCTTCGCCTAGGATCCCGGGCATGAGGGGCGCGCGACGGCGCGCCCGCCGAAGGAGGGGGCGCCGCGCAGGCCGCGGCGCCCCCTCCGCGTTTCCTACACGTCCACGCCCAGGACGATCTTGCAGAACAGACCGAGGAAGAACGACAGCGCCGCCACGCCGAGCGATATGGCGCACATCTGGGCGAAGCGCTTCCTGAAGGGGAGGTCCTGGGCCACCGAGGTGTAGAAGTTGAACGCCGCCAGGATGAGCACCACCACGGCCAGCATGATGGCCATGGCAGCGAGGTACATCCCGTCGGGCAGCACGAGGTAGGGGATGAGCAGCAGCACCACGGTGAGCGCGTAGGCGCCGCCGGTGTAGGCGCAGGCGCGCTTGGCGTCGGGGCGCCCGTCGCTCTTGGCGGCCAGGTACTCGCTCGCCGCCATCGACAGCGTCGCCGCGATGCCGGTGATGAGGCCCGACAGCGCGATGAGGCGCGTGTTCTGCATGGCGAGCGTGAGGCCGGCGAGCGTGCCGGTTATCTCCACCACCGCGTCGTTCATGCCGAGCACCATGGCGCCCACGTAGGACAGCAGCCGCTCGTCGAGCATCCCCATGAGCTCGCGGCCGCGCCGCTCCTCGTCGGCCTCGACGCGGGCCACCTCGGGCACGCGGGCCGCGAGCGCCCGGGCCCCGCGGCGCAGCTCGCGCTTCTGGCGGTCCATCAGCTTCACGGCGAAGGTGAAGCCGAGCACGCGGGCGAGCCGCGCGTAGCGGCGCGCCCGGCCCATCGCGGGGCTCGGCTCGGCGCCGGTGTAGGGCGTCCACACGGCGGCGTCGGCGTCCTTCTCGTCGGCGATGCGCTCGAGGGTGGCGCGGTTGGCGTCGTCGGCGACGCGCCCGGCCATGAGCCGGTAGGCCGCCGCCTCGGTGGCGACGGAGGCCTGGTAGGCCGCGATGGCGGCCCGCTCCCCCTCGTCGAGGGACGCCGGGTCGACCGTCGGGGCGGGCTTCGTCGGAGTGGTGCTCGCATTGTCGTTTCGGGAGGTCATGGCCATCTCCTCGTCTCGTCTGTCGAGATCCCTGACCTCATCATAGGCGCCGCCCCGCCGCCCCGCCGCCCCCGTACCGAGCCGTCACCGAGGCTGCGCCCAGCTGTAGGAAGCACCGCGCGGGGCCGTCGTCGCGTCGGGGGGGGGCGCCGTGCATCCGCGGCGGGCCGTCCCCTCCCGGCGATTTCTCGCGAATATCAGGCCGTCCCCCTAGCCATTCGCCGAATAATGTGGTATAAATGCTCGCACTGAGCGCTTTCGGCGCCGAACAACTTTCGCTTTTACCGGAGAAAGTGGGCCTGTCCCGCTTTCTTTTGTTGTTAGGCCCGATCGCGCGCGGCAGGAAGACGACACGGCAAGGAGGACCGGTGCTCACGGCCACGGAGGCAAAGCTGCTCGACGCGCTCGAGCCCCGCGCCGCCCAGGAGGGCGTCGAGATAGTCACGGTGGAGGTGGCCGGCGCCCGGAAGGCGCCCACCATCCGCGTCTACGTCGACCATCCCGACGGCGTGAGCTTCGACGTGCTGTCGAGCTCGCAGGCGTGGATCAACGACATCATGGACGAGATCGACCCGTTCCCCGGCGCCTACACCCTGGAGGTGTCCTCGCCCGGCATCGACCGCCCGCTGCGCACCGCCGAGCACTTCGCGCGGTTCGCCGGCGAGCAGGCCGCCGTCAAGACGGCGGCCCCGGTCGGGGGCCGCTCGTCGTGGACCGGCGAGCTGGCCGGCATGGAGGGCGGCGACGTCATCCTGCTGGTCGACGGCGAGCGCGTGGCGCTGCCGCTGGAAGGCATCAAGCGTGCCCACGTCAAGGGCACGATCGACTTCGGCTCTTAGGAAAGGAAGCGAAGACGTGGCAACATCCGAACTGATCGAGGCCTTGCAGGCCCTCGCCCACGAGCGCAAGATCGACGAGTTCTACCTGATCGAGCGCCTGGAGCAGTCCCTGGCCAAGAGCTATGAGCGCATCTTGGACCTGGAGTGGGACGCCCGGGTGACCATCGACCGCCAGACGGGCAAGATCTACGTCTACGAGCTGGTGCCCGTCGGCGAGCCCGACGAGGAGACCGGCGAGTACGCCGAGTTCGAGGAGCGCGACGTGACCCCGGCCGACGTGAGCCGCATCGCGGCCCAGAACGCCAAGGGCGTCATCGCGTCGATCGTGCGCGAGGCCGGCCGCCAGTCCATCTACGAGGAGTTCGCGGGCCGCGTGGGCGACCTGGTCACCGGCACCGTGCTCCAGGGTACCCCGGACTTCACCATCATCAAGATTCGCGACGGCGTGGAGGCCGAGCTGCCCCACTACGACGTGAAGCGCTCCGCCGGCGAGCGCAACGAGCGCCCCGCGGGCGAGCACTACCGCCACAACCAGCGCCTCAAGGTGCTCATCATCGACGTGCGCGACCCCTCCTCCGACGCGCCCCGCGCCCGCGGCGAGCAGGCGCGCCCGCCCATCGTGGTGTCGCGCACCCACCCCGACCTCATCCGCCGGCTCTTCGAGATCGAGGTGCCCGAGATCTACGACGGCATGGTGGAGATCAAGTCCATCGCCCGCGAGCCCGGCGCCCGCTCGAAGGTGGCCGTCGCGTCGCGCGAGGACAACCTCGACCCGGTGGGCGCCTGCGTCGGCCCCAAGGGCAGCCGCGTGCGCATGGTCGTCGAGGAGCTGCGCAACGAGCGCGTCGACGTCATCCAGTGGAACGACGACCCGGCCGCCTACGTGGCCAACGCGCTGTCGCCGGCCAAGGTGTCCCACGTCTCCATCGACGAGGACAACCACTACGCCACCGTCGTGGTGCCCGACGACCAGCTGTCGCTGGCCATCGGCAAGGAGGGCCAGAACGCGCGCCTGGCCGCGCGCCTGACCGGCTGGCACATCGACATCAAGTCCGCGAGCTTCGCGGGCGAGCCGATGGCATCCGAGAACATCCTCATCGACGAGGACGAGCCCGCCGAGGACGAGACGTGCGCCTACGTGGCCGAGGACGGCACCCGCTGCCGCAACCACGCCCGCGAGGGGAGCCGCTACTGCGGCGTGCACGCCGACCTCGACGAGTCGTAGGAAGATGAGCGAGGTACGTCGGTGGCCCAGCAGCAAGACAGGAAGCGCCAGCGCCGCTGCATAGCATGCGGCCAGCAGGAGACGAAGGCCGCGCTGCGCCGGTTCGCGCGCGCCGCGGACGGGACCGTCTCCTTCGACCCCTCGGGGCGCGCCCCCGGGCGCGGCGCCTACGTCTGCTCCGACGAGTGCTTCCAGGCCGCCCGCAGGGGCCGCAAGTTGGAGCGCGCGCTGAGGGTCAAGCTGACCGACGAGGACTATGACCGACTGGCGGGCGAGATGGCCCGCGCCACCGACGAGACGCCGAGCGTCTGAGATACGAGGAGTGATACATGGGCAGCATGCGCGTACATGAGTTGGCCAAGGAGTTCGAGATGACCAGCAAGGAGCTTCTCGACCGACTCCACGAGATGAAGATCCCCGCGAAGTCCCACGCGAGCATGCTCGCCGACGCCTACGTGGAGAAGATCCGCAAGAACCTCGAGCCCGAGATCAAGGCCCGCGCCGGCCAGCTCGAGGACGAGGAGGCCGCCGCGCTCGCCGCCGAGCAGGCCGAGGAGGCCCGCCGCAAGGCCGAGGAGGAGGCCGCCCGCCGCGCCGCCGTGGAGAAGGAGCTCGCCGAGCGCGAGGCCGCCCGCGCCCGCCGCGCCGAGGAGTCCCACGACGCCGAGGGCGGCTCCGAGCGCCCGCAGCCCAAGAAGGCGCCGGCGCCGTCGGCCTTCGAGAGCCTCGAGCGCCAGATCGAGTCCGAGAAGGAGCGCGTCGAGCGCGAGAAGGCCGAGGCCCGCGCCCGCGCCCGCGCCGAGAAGGCGGCCGCCGAGGTGGCCAAGAAGCAGGCCGTCGAGCGCGCCCTGCGCGAGAGCCACTCCCGCAAGGGCGGCGAGAAGGCCAAGGCCGCGCCCCGGCCGGCGCCGGTGCTCGGGGCCAAGAAGGCCTCCTTCGACTCGCTGCTGTCCCAGATCGAGGCCGAGAAGCAGCGCATCGAGGCCCAGCAGGCGGCCGCGCCCGCCGGCCGCGGCGCCAAGAAGGACGCCGCCCGCGGCAAGAAGGGCAAGAAGGGCGCCGTGCAGATCGTGCCGGAGCTCGAGGCCCAGGCCGCGGCCGCGGGCGAGGACCGCTACGCCCAGATGGCCGTCCAGGCCGAGAAGCTCCAGCGCGACAAGGTGCTCGCCGAGGCCCGCGCCGCCGTGGCCGCCGCGTCGAGCGGCGAGGGCGAGGGCCGGCGCAAGAAGCGCAAGGAGAAGCGCGAGGCCGAGGCCCGCGAGCGCGCCGAGATCGAGGCCATCGAGCGCGGGCTCGACCCGACGCTGGTGCTCGACGACTCGGTGGTGGAGATCCCCCAGGGCGCCACGGTGGCCAAGTTCGCCGAGCTTCTGGGCGTGCAGCCCAACGACGTCATCAAGCGCCTGTTCATGCTGGGCCAGGTGCTCACGCTGACCCAGTCCATGGCCGACGACATGATCGAGCTCATCGCCGACGACATGGGCCGCAAGGTGCGCGTGGTGTCGCCCGAGGAGGAGTACGCCGTGGTGTACAACGACTCTGAGGGCGACCTCAAGCCGCGTCCGCCGGTGGTCACCGTCATGGGCCACGTCGACCACGGCAAGACGTCGCTGCTCGACGCCATCCGCCACACCGGCGTGGTGGCCGGCGAGGCCGGCGGCATCACCCAGCACATCGGCGCGTCGGTGGTCGACATCGATGGCCGCCAGATCACCTTCATCGACACCCCGGGCCACGAGGCGTTCACCGCCATGCGTGCCCGCGGCGCCCAGGTGACCGACGTCATCGTGCTCGTGGTGGCCGCCGACGACGGCGTCATGCCGCAGACCATCGAGGCCATCAACCACGCCAAGGCCGCCGACGTGCCCATCGTCGTGGCCGTCAACAAGATCGACAAGCCCGGCGCCAACCCCGACCGCGTGCGCCAGGAGCTCACCGAGTACCAGGTCATCCCCGAGGAGTGGGGCGGCTCCAACATGTTCGTCGAGGTGTCGGCCAAGCAGAAGCTGCACATCGACGACCTGCTCGAGACCATCCTGCTCCAGGCCGACGTGCTCGAGCTCAAGGCCAACCCCGACGCCGACGCCTCCGGCTTCGTCATCGAGGCCAACCTCGACAAGGGCCGCGGCCCCGTGGCCACGGTGCTCGTCCAGCGCGGCACCCTGCGCACCGGCGACGTCGTGGTGGCGGGCACCTCCTACGGCCGCGTCCGCGCGCTCGTGAACCCGCTCGGCGCCCACGTCGACGAGGCGCGCCCCGCCGACCCGGTGGAGATCCTCGGCCTCAACTCGGTGCCCACCGCCGGCGACGAGTTCCGCGTGTTCGAGGACGAGCGCGACGCCCGCAAGCTGGCCGAGGAGCGCGCGCTGCGCGCCCGCCTGGCCGAGCAGGAGACCAAGAGCCACATGAGCCTGGACGACCTGTTCAACCGCATCGAGGCCGGCAAGCAGACCGACCTCAACCTCATCGTCAAGGCCGACGTCCAGGGCTCCATCGAGGCCCTGCGCGACGCCTTCGGCAAGATGGACCAGTCCGAGGTGCGCATCAACATCGTGCACTCGGCCGTGGGCGGCATCACCGAGACCGACGTCACCCTGGCCGCGGCCTCCGACGCCATCATCATCGGCTTCAACGTGCGCCCGACGGGCAAGTCGCGCGCCCAGGCCGAGAAGGAGAAGGTGGACATCCGCCTGTATCGCGTCATCTACCAGGCCATCGAGGACATCAACGCCGCGCGCGTGGGCCTGCTCTCGCCCGACATCATCGAGGAGGACACCGGCATCGCCGAGGTCCGCGAGACCTTCAAGGTGCCGAAGGTGGGCACCATCGCCGGCTGCTACATCACCGAGGGCGAGATCAACCGCGACGACAAGGTGCGCATCGTCCGCGACGGCACGGTCATCTTCGAGGGCTCCATGGCCAGCCTGCGCCGCTTCAAGGACGACGTGAAGTCCGTGAAGCAGGGCTACGAGTGCGGCATCGGCATCGAGAAGTTCCAGGACCTCAAGGTGGGCGACACCATCGAGGGCTACCAGGTCAAGGAGGTCGAGCGCACCGAGTAATCGCCTCGTTGACGTTTCGGCTCACATTCGGGCGCCGCTCCGGGAGGGGCGGCGCCCGCGCCTATACTTGACGCATCGTCTAGAGGAAGGAGCTTCCCCATGAAGCAGGGAACGTCCAACCGCAAGGTCAACGAGCAGGCCCGCGAGGTCATCGCGTCCATCCTGCTGTTCGAGGTGTCCGACCCGCGCCTGCACATGGTCACCGTCACCGGCTGCGAGGTGAGCTACGACCGCAGCGCCTGCAACGTCTACTACACCTGCGAGCCCGAGCGCTACCCCGAGGTGGAGGCGGCCTTCGAGCAGGCCCGCGGCCACATCCGCACCCTCATGGCCAAGAAGCTGTCGTGGCGCGTGGCGCCCGAGCTGCGCTTCTACCGCGACAGCTCGGTGGACGCCGCCGAGGCGGTGGGCAAGTACATCGCCGAGGAGAAGGCGCGCCGCGCGGTGGCCGATAAGACCATCGGAGAAGGCGAGGAGTTCTAGCCCGTGACCGTCACGCCCCAGACCAACACCACCCTCGAGGGCATCGCCGAGGCCCTGATGGGCTGCTCCTCGGTGGCCATCTGCGGCCACGTGAGCCCCGACGGCGACTGCCTCGGGTCCCAGCTCGCCCTGGCGGGCGCCCTGCGCAAGCTCGGCAAGCGCGTCTTCTGCCTGCTGGCGGCCGACGAGCCCGTCGAGCGCACGCTCGCCTTCCTGCCCGGCGCCGACACGCTCATGCCCGCGGCGGGCTTCGGCGACTACGTCGAGTGCTTCGTGGCCGTCGACGTGCCCACGCCCGAGCGCCTCGGCGCGGCCGACGCCGTGCGCCGCGCCGCCCCCCTCACCGTGACGGTGGACCACCACGCGGTGCCCCACGCCATGAGCCGGCTCAGCTACACAGACCCCGACGCGGCCGCCACGGCCGTGCTCGTGTGGCGGCTGGCGGTCCACCTCGGCGTCGACCGCGACGCGGCCATCGCCACCTGCGCCTATGCCGGCCTCATGACCGACACGGGGCGCTTCCAGTACCAGAACGCCGACGCGGCGGCCTTCGCGGCGGCCGCGGAGATGGTGGCCGCCGGCGCCGACCCGGGCCGGGTGGCGCGCGAGGTGTACCAGAACCGCAGCGCGGCCTCGGTGCGCCTGGAGGCCGCGGCCATCGACCATATGGAGCTTGTGGCCGACGGGGCGGGGGCCGTAAGCTGGCTCTCCCTCGACGACTTCGCCGCGGCCGGGGCGGTGCGCGCCGACGCCGAGCCGCTCATCGACGTGCTGCGCTCGATCGCGGGGGTGCGCGTGGCCTGCATGCTGCGCGAGCAGGACGGGCAGGTGCGCGGCAGCCTGCGCGCCAAGGACGGCACCGACGTGGCCGCGCTCGCCCGCGAGCTGGGCGGGGGAGGCCACGTCGCCGCGGCCGGGTTCACCCTGGACGCGCCCCTGGACGACGCCGTGGCGCTCCTGCGCGGGCGCGTGGCCGCGCTCGCGGCGGCGGGGGAGGGCGCATGAGGCGCGGCGAGTTGGGGCTGTCGCTGGTCGTGGCCGTCGACAAGCCCTCGGGCATGACCTCCCACGACGTGGTGAACCGCTGCCGGCGCGTCTTCGGCGAGCGGCGCGTGGGCCATGCCGGCACGCTCGACCCCCTCGCCTCGGGGGTGCTCGCCGTGTGCGTGGGGCCCGCCACGCGCCTGGACGCCTACCTGGCCGGCGACGACAAGCGCTACGAGGTGCGCGTCGCCTTCGGCGCCGCCACCGACACCGACGACGCCGACGGCGCGGTGACGCGCACCGCCCCGGTGCCCGACGAGCTGGCCGACCCCTTCTTCGCCTCGGTCTTCACCGCCTCGCTCGTGGGGCGCCACCGCCAGCTGCCCCCGGTGTACTCCGCCATCAAGGTGGACGGCCGCAAGGCGTGCGACGAGGCGCGCAAGGGGCGCATCATCAGCCTTGAGCCGCGCGACATCGAGGTCTACGGCGCCCAGCTGCTCGCCGTGAACGGCGCCGACGGGTCCGAGCCGGTGTCGTGGGACATCGCCTTCCACGTGTCGAAGGGCACCTACGTCCGCTCGCTCGCCCGCGACATCGGCGCGGCCCTGGACTGCCCGGCCCACGTGGGCGCCCTGCGCCGCACGGCCGCCGGGCGCATCGGGCTCGACGAGTGCGTGACGCTCGAGGTGCTCGAGGACATCGGCGTCCGCGCGGCGCTCGACCCGGTGCGCCTGCTCGGCCTGCGCTTCGCCTACGCCGAGGGGGAGGCCGCGCGCCTGCTGGCCAACGGCAACCCCATCCCCGCCGAGGCGCTGCGCCTCTGCGAGCGGCGCAGCTGCGGGCCGGACGCCGAGCTGTGCGCCTGCACGGCCGGGGTGCGCGAGAGCTGCGAGCCGCCGCGCGGCGGCGAGCTGGTGTCGCTGGTCGCCGGCAACCGCCTGGCGGCCGTCTACGAATACGAGCAGGACCGCGGGCGCTACCGGCCGCGGTGCGTCTTCTCGACGGGGGTCATCCGTGGCGCGGATATTTAGGAAGGGATCAGGCGAGGAGGCCAAGGCGGCGCTGGCCGGGGCGTGCTGCGCCTTCGGCGTGTTCGACGGCGTGCACCAGGGGCACCGCTACATCATCGGCGCGGCCGCCGACGCGGCGCGGGCGCGCGGGGGGCGCTCGGCCGTCATCACCTTCGACGTGGATCCCGACGAGCTGTTCCGCCCGGGCGCGCTCCGCAAGCTCATGGCCAACGAGGACCGCATCGCGGCCCTGGCGGCACTGCCGGTGGACGCCGTGGTGGTGCTGCCCTTCACGCCCGAGTTCGCCGCGCTCGAGCCCACCGCGTTCCTCGACCGCTTCCTCGGGCCGGCCGTGCCGGCCGAGCTGCACGTGGGGGCCGACTTCCGCTTCGGCGCGCGCGGGGCGGGCACGGTGGCCGACCTGGAGGCGTGGGGCGCGCCCCGCGGCATGGCCGTGGCGGGCCACGACCTTCTGGCCGACGACGGCGCGCCCGTGACGGCCACGCGCATCCGCGGGCTTCTGTCCGAGGGACGCGTCGAGGAGGCCGCGGCGCTGCTCGGCCGGCCCTACGCGGTGTCCGGCACGGTGGAGCCGGGCCGTGGCGAGGGGCGCGGCTTCGGCATCCGCACGGCCAACCTGTCCGTGCCCGACGGCCTGCGCGCCGTCGGCGACGGCGTCTACGCGTGCTGGGCCACCGTGGGCGGGCGGCGCTACAGGGCCGCCGTCAACGTCGGCGTGGCCGCCACCTTCGCCGACGCCGCCACCGCCACCGTCGAGGCCCACCTGCTCGACTTCGACCAGGACATCTACGGCCAGGACGTCACCGTCGAGTTCGTGGAGTGGCTGCGCCCCATGCGCGTGTTCGCCGACGCCGACGAGCTGGTGGCCACCATCACCGCCAATATCCAGCAGGTCCGCGACGACCTGTAGGCCAGGACGCGCCGCGCGCCCCTGCGCGGCGCCCTCCAGCCCCCGCCGCCCGGCGCCCCGGCGGCGCTTTGGGCCGGAAAAGGGGCGGATGCCCCTTCACAATTCCTCCAAGTCCCCTAAAATGGCGCAGTTGCGATTTTCCGGCCCCGAATGCCAGGCCCGAAGACCGCATCTGCGTACTCGAAGCGAAAGCTCATACCCCAAGGAGGAAAGGTCCGTGACTACACAAGTAGCCTGGCTCGCCCCCATCTGTGCCCTCGTCGGCATCCTGGTGGCAGCCTACCTCGGGAACTGGGTTCTCAGGCAGAACCCCGGTCCCGACAAGATGAACAGCATCTCCATCAAGATCCAGCAGGGCGCCAAGGCGTTCCTCATGAGCGAGTACAAGCTGCTCATCATCTTCATGGTCGTCGTGGCCATCGTGATGGCCGTCGCCCTGAGCCCCGTCACCGCGCTCGCCTTCGTCACCGGCGGCGTCATGTCCGCCGCGGCGGGCTACGTGGGCATGCACGTGGCCACCCGCGCCAACACCCGCACCGCCTACGCGGCCGAGGAGTCCGTGGCCAAGGCGCTCAACGTCAGCTTCAAGTCGGGCCTCACCATGGGCCTGTGCGTGGCGTCGTTCGCCCTCATGGGCCTGTCGCTGTGGCTCATCTTCCTCGTGTTCGGCGTGAACGTGCTCGATCCCGTGCTCATGCATGAGAACATCGGCATGGTCGAGGGCTTCGCCACCGGCGCGTCGGCCGTGGCCCTGTTCGCCCGCGTGGGCGGCGGCATCTACACCAAGGCCGCCGACGTGGGCGCCGACCTGGTGGGCAAGGTCGAGGCCGGCATCCCCGAGGACGACCCGCGCAACCCCGCAACCATCGCCGACAACGTGGGCGACAACGTGGGCGACGTGGCCGGCATGGGCGCCGACCTGTTCGAGTCCTACACCGGCTCCATCCTGGCCCCCACCATCCTCGCCGTCACCTTCGGCGCGCTGGGCGGCTACTTCGGCACCGGCGACTTCGTGTGGGCCATCGTGACCCCCGTGGTCATCGCGGCCTGTGGCATCATCACCTCCATCATCGGCCTGTTCGCCGTTCGCACCAAGGAGGGCGCCGACCTGCACAAGGCCCTCAACCGCGGCACCTACCTGGCCGCGGCCATCGAGATCGTCGTGATCTTCGCGCTGTTCTCCGTCTGGCAGTCCCAGTCCGTCGAGGCGCAGCCCATCTTCCTGTTCGGCTCCGTCATCTGCGGCCTGGTGGCGGGCCTTGCCATCGGCAAGATCACCGAGTACTTCTGCTCCGACCATCATAAGCCGGTCCACAAGATCGCCGAGGCCGCCGAGACCGGCGCCGCCACGGTCATCATCGAGGGCATCGGCACGGGCATGCTGTCCACCATCGCCCCCATCGTCCTGGTGGCGCTCGCCATCATCGGCGCGTTCACGTTCGGCAACATGGCATTCCCGAACGCCTCGCTCGAGGGTGGCATCGCCGTGGGCCTGTTCGGCGTCGGCCTGGCCGCCACCGGCATGCTCTCCAACACCGCCATCACCATCGGCGTCGACGCCTACGGCCCGGTCGCTGACAACGCCGGCGGCATCGCCGAGATGGCCGGCCTGCCCGAGGAGGTGCGTGACCGCACCGACGCGCTTGACGCCGTGGGCAACACCACCGCGGCCATCGCCAAGGGCTTCGCCATCGCGTCGGCGGGCCTGTCCGCCATCTCGCTGTTCGTGTCCTACCAGGCCACGATGCACCACGCCATCCCCGACTTCGAGCTGACGCTGACCGATCCGCTGATCGTGGCCGGCATCTTCATCGGCGCCATGATGCCGTTCATGTTCGCCGCCCTCACCATGGGCGCCGTGTCCCGCGCGGCCCACGCCATGGTGGAGGAGGTTCGCCGCCAGTTCCGCGAGATCAAGGGCATCATGGAGTACGAGGCCGAGCCCGAGTACGACAAGTGCGTGGCCATCTCCACGTCCTCGGCGCTCAAGGAGATGATGACCCCGGGCATCCTGGCCATCATCGTCCCCGTGGCCATCGGCTGCTTCAACCCGGCCATGCTCGGCGGCTTCCTCGCCGGCGCCGTGGCCACCGGCATGCTCATGGCCATCTTCATGTCCAACGCCGGCGGTGCGTGGGACAACGCCAAGAAGTACATCGAGCAGGGCCACTTCGGCGGTAAGGGCTCCGAGGCCCACAAGGCCGCCGTCGTGGGCGATACCGTGGGCGATCCGTTCAAGGACACCTCCGGCCCGTCCATGAACATCCTCATCAACCTGATGACCATCGTGGCGCTCACCTTCAGCCCGCTGTTCATCGTCATCCAGGCGATGCTGTAGGGCACGCGCTCCGACGGCCTCGAAGGGCGCCCCGGGCTCCGGCCCGGGGCGCCCTTTTTTAGTCCCCGAATGTATGTGACAGCTCTTGACCTGGTAAAACAGCGGATGTCATGGCTTTGCGTGACACCGCGGAAGGGGCCGTGCGCGGGAAAATCACGGCTTTGCGTGATAGCGCGGCGGCCGCGGGCGTGCCATGATGCCGCCTGTCGATAAGCATGGCGCCCGGCCCGACGGCCCGCGCCGCCCTCCCACGTAAGAAGGAGCAACACCCATGAAGATCCTTGGCCTTGGCGTTCCCGAGCTCGTCATCATCCTCGTCGTCGTCCTGCTCATCTTCGGGCCGAAGAACCTCCCCAAGCTCGGCAGCGCGCTGGGCAAGTCCGTCAAGAGCCTGCGCGACGGCATGGGCGCCGGCAAGGACGACGCCCCCGAGGCCGAGGTGGTCGAGGAGGTCGTGGAGGAGGCCCCGGCCAAGCCCGCCGCCAAGATCGCCGAGGGCGCCGCGGAGGCCCCCAAGAAGAAGCGCGTGGTGAAGAAGGTCGTCACCGTCGAGGAGGACTAGCCTTCCCGCCCGCCCCGCGCCGGGGCGGCCCGCTTCCGTAGAGATTCGCCGAAGGCGCCGCGCCCGCAGGGCCGGCGCCTTCGCGCGTCTGATACCATGGCCAGAGCCGGCGGGCACGGGCCCGCCGCGCCATGTGACGTGACGACGCGCCGCGCGGACCTGGTCCCGCGGCGCTTCTGCGGGAGGAGGGGATGGCCGTGGCGACGGCAGACGGGGAGCGCGTGCGCCAGGCGCGGGCGTCCATCCTGGGGTTCGCGTGCAATCAGGCCTTCCTCCTGGCCCTGCTCTACCTGGGCGTGCCCGGCGCCTCGGCGCCGGAGGCCCGCTGGGGCTCGCTTGTGGCGGTGCCCCTGTGCATGATCGCCGCCTTCCTCGCCCTCACGCGGCCCGCGCCGCGCCGCGCCCTGGCGCGGCTCACCTCGTCTTTGGTGGTGACGTGCGGGGTGCCGCTCGTCCTGTTCGCCTTGGGCGTCACCGTCCTGGGCGCCTTGGGCTCGCTGCCGGGCGCGGTCATCGCCGCGGCCCAGGGCGTGCTCGTGGGGGTGCCCGCGGCGCTGCTTCTGTGCGCGTGGGGTCGGGTGCTCGGCCGCGCGCCCATCGAGCAGTCGGTGCCCGAGGTGCTCATCGGCTCGGCGCTCGGCGCCGCCGTGTGCCTGGCCGCGGTCGCCGTGCCCGTGGAGGCGGCGCCGGCGGCCCTCTACCTGCTCCCGCTCGGCAGCGCCGGCGCCCTGCGCGCCCTGGGCGGCGCCGAGGAGGCCGGCGGCGGGGAGGGGGCCGCGCCCGCAACGGGCGAGGTGCGCCCGTCCGACGCCGCCGACGACGGGGACGCCGGGCGCCTCACAGGCCGCATCCTCGCCGGCACCGCCGTCTACGGCGTGGCCGCCGGCGCGGTGGAGGCGCTCGCCCTCGGCGGCGACGCGGCGGGCTCGCTCGCGCCCACCCTCTTCTTCTTCGTGCTCTACTGCCTGGCGGCGCTCCAGCTCTACGGCGAGCGCCCCCTGGCCGGCGTGCGGGCGGTCCTGCCCGTCGCGGGCGCGGCCGACGCCGGCCCGCTCGACGGCGCGTGGCGCCTGGCCGTCCTGCTCATGATGGGCGGCTTTCTGCTCGTGCCGCTGCTCGGCATCCCCGGCATCCCGGGGCAGGCCGTGGCGCTGGCGGGCTACCTGGGCGTGTTCGTGGCGCTCATCTCGCTGTTTTTGGTGATGGGGCGGCTCACCGGCCGCGACGCCGCGCTCTCCTTCGCCCGCGGGTTCTCGGCGCTGTTTGCCGGCGAGCTGGCGGGCCTGGGCGCGGGCCTGGCGCTCGGTGGGCTGCCGCTCGGCCGCGAGGCGCCCTTCGCCGTGGTGGCCCTGGCCGGCATCGCCGTGCTCTACGCCTACCTGTTCCTGTTCACCGACCGCGACCTGCGCGCGCTGTCGGTGGCGGTGGAGCGCACCGACCGGCTCGAGGAGGCCTGCCGGCGCATCGCGGCCGACGCGGGACTCTCCAAGCGCGAGGCGGAGCTTTTGCCGCTCGCCCTGCGCGGGCGCACGAGCGAGCGCATGGCCGCCGAGCTGTTCATATCGAAGAACACCGTCGACACCCACATGCGGCGCATCTACGCCAAGTGCGGGGTGCGCTCGCGCCAGGAGCTCATCGACCTGGGCGAGCGCGTCGAGCGCGAGCTGCCGCCCACCGCCCGCTGAGGCCGGGCCGCGCCTCGCCGACCGGGGCGGGCGCGCCGCCTCCCAGCCGACCTAATCGCCCGAAGGAGGGCCCATGGACGTGGACATCTACACCGACGGATCCGCCCGCGGCAACCCCGGCCCGGGGGGCTTCGGCGCCGTGCTGCGCTGCCGCCTGGCGAGCGGCGAGGTGCGCGAGCTGGAGCTCTCGGGCGGATTCGCGCGCACCACCAACAACCGCATGGAGCTCTTGGGCGCCATCACGGCCCTCGAGGCCCTCAAGCGCCCCTGCTCGGTGACGCTCTACTCCGACTCGCAGTACGTGGTGAACGCGTTCAACCAGCGCTGGGTGGACGGCTGGCTCAGGCGCGGGTGGAGAAACGCCAAGAAGGAGCCGGTGAAGAACGTCGATCTGTGGAAGCGGCTGCTCGCGGCCAAGGAGCCCCACGACGTGCGCTTCGTGTGGGTGAAGGGCCACGCCGGCCATCCCGAGAACGAGCGCTGCGACCAGCTGGCCACCGCCGCGGCCGACGACCCGTCGTGCCACGGGGTGGATGAGGGGTTCGAGCCCGAGGGCCTGCTCTAGCCGCCGGCGGCGGGCGGGCGCGCCGTCCTAGTCCAGGTCGAAGCAGTAGCCGCGCGGCGCCACCGCGCGCCCCGAGCGCGGGAACAGGTGGTCGTGCAGGGCTGTGAAGTAGCCGTCGGTCATCGACGCCAGGTAGTCGACCACCACCTGGTCGGGGCCCTCGGCCAGGTAGGCGGCCGCGTCGAGGTCGCGCGAGGTGGCGGTGAGGCGCGCGACGTGGTGCCGGAAGACCGGCGACGACTCGTCGCCGGCGCGCACGTCGTCGATGAGGCGCGCGTACATCTCGGCGAACATCTCCTCCACGACGTTCTCGGCCCCGTCGACCATGCCCTCCTTGAGGTAGATCTCCTCGTAGTTCTGGCGCTTGGCCCGCTTGAGGTCGGCGAAGGCCTCCTGCGACATCGCGATGCGGTCGGTGCCGTAGCTGTGGTTGACGATGTCGACGGTGAGGTTGTTGATGATGCGGGCGTTGTCCACGCCGATGTAGTCGCTCTCGAACACGTCGAGCGAGTCGAGCACCCCCATGGCCAGCGCGTCCTGGCGGTCCTTGCCCAGGTACGCGATCATGTCGCTCACCCGCACGACGCAGCCCTCCAGGGTGGAGGGGCGCAGGGTGCCGATCACCCGCTCGTCGGACGCGCAGGCCTCCACCAGCCCGTCGAGCTGGGCGAAGGTGGACACGTCCCCCACGCGCAGCTCCTGCTGGGCGAACTCGCCGTTGTGGCAGAGCACCCCGTCGAGGGTCTGGAGCGACACGTTGCGCCGGTACAGCGCGTCGAGCACGCGCACCGAGTGGACGTTGTGGTTGAACCACCGGCCCGTGCGCTCGTGGTAGCAGCGCGACAGGAACCGCTCGCCGGCGTGGCCGAAGGGGGTGTGGCCCACGTCGTGGCCGAGCGCGATGGCCTCGATGAGCTCGCCGTTGAGCCCGAGCAGCCCGCCGATGCCCCGCGCGATGCGGCTCACCAGCTGCACGTGCAGCCCGCGACGCGAGATGTCGTCGTTCTGGACGAACGAGAACACCTGGGTCTTGTCGGCGTAGCGGTTGTAGGCGGGGATGTTGAGGATCTTCTCGATGTCGCGCGCGAAGGCGGGCCGCGTGAGGGTGGCCTCGTCGTGGGGGTTGGCCTCGCGGCGCGCCACGTCCGCGTCGTCGAAGCGCAGGGGATGCGCGCGCCCGGCGGCGCGGTCGGCGCGGATGGCGGCCTCCACCTCGGGGTCGAGGGTCAGGTAGGGGACGGTCTGGCTGGTCTCGCTCACGGCATCTCGCTTTCGTCGGTCTGGTCTGCGCCTATTGTAACAATCGGCGTACTTTCCCCGATTCCCCCGGGCGCTGGGCTACTATTAGCTACGGAAAATTCAGAATCGCCGTCGGAAGGGGAGGGCCGTGACCGCCAACATGGTGATAGCCGCCATCGTCGTCATCGCCGCCGCGTGCGGGCTCGCCTTCGTGCGCCTCGGCGAGCTGGCGGGATGCGGCCGGCCCGCGCCGCGCGGGTCGCTGCGGGCGCCCCACGGCCGGCTCGTGCGCACTCGCTGCCTCGACGAGCCCGCCGCCCTGGGCTTCGGCGCGCGCCTCGGGCGCCTGGCCGTGCCCCTCGCCGGCGTGCTGCTGGCCTTCCTCGCCCTGGGGCTTGCGGGCGCCCTGCCGCTTTCCGGCGTGCTCGCGCCCACCTTGGAGCTCATCGTGGCCGTGGCGGTGGCCCTGGGGATGACCTACGCCGACGCGGGCCCCTGGCGCGCGCTCGGCTACGCGCTCGGCGGCTACCTCGCCCTGGGCGCCGCGGCGACGGCGGCGGGGATGGCCCTTATGCCCGGCGACACGGCCGGGGCGAACGCGCTGGCCATGATCGCGGGCACCGCCGGCGAGGCGCTCGCCGTGGCGTGGATGCCGCCCAAGAGCGCCTGGGCGCGCGAGTTCGAGGACGGGCACGTCAACGCCATCCGGGTGTCGGACCGCTCGGCGGCGGCCCGGGCCTACCGCGCCGCGGAGGACCGGTCCTGGCGCCCGCCGGCCGACCGCGTCCGCCACGCCCACGCCGTCGACGTGGTGCGCGACGTGAGGAAGGGGCGTGATCGCGATGGGGAATAGCCCCCGCTACCTGCGCTGGCTGGCGGCGCTCTGCGCCACCATGGGCGTCTTCGGCGTCCTCGTCCTAGCCATCGGCTACCAGGACCTCTCCATCGGCCGCGGCGCCACCATAGCGCTCCTGCTGGCCGCCGCCGTCGTCCTCTACGTCCTGGCCCGCCGCCTCGACTACCCCAAGAGGAAGTAGCGCGCCCGGCGGGCGCCGGGCAGGCGAGCGAGACGCGCAGGGCCGAAGGAGACGATCATGGTCGAATCCCGCGCCCCTTTCGGCAATCGTTTCGATTACGATCGAATCCTTCTGGATCGCCGACGCGCTTCCGTTACCCGTTTGTTGCGCTTCCGTCACATTTGCGGTTAAATTAGCGTTTAGGCACCAGGCTCCTCGGGGCTGGTGGAACGCATGCCCCGCCGCCGCGGCAATCGGCAGTGGGCAGCCGTCGACGGGAGACAAGCGCCATGAAATCGACTACCCCCCCCCTTCGTCATTCTGAGGGTCGTGGCCTCGCCCACCGGGCGGCGTGCCTGCTGGCCTCGCTCGCCCTGGTAGCGGGCCTCGTGCCCGCCGTGGCCCTGGCCGACCCCACGCCCCACGACGACCCGTCGGTGACGGTGGTGGGCACGCCGGGCGCGGCCATGGTCTACGTCGACACCTTCGGAGCCGAGGCCAAGGGGAAGGACCCGTCCCTCGACCCCCTGTGCAACCTCACCTTCGTCGGTCCCTACCGCTTCAACATCGCCGGCAACACCAACGTGTTCGGCAAGTACGACGCGAAGATCGGCCAGCCGAAGAGCAGCGACCCCGCCGCCGAGGCCCTCCTTCCCGCGCTCGGGTCGGAAGGCGGCGCCAAGGTCGGCGGCGAGACGACGGCCGCCACGCGGACGAACTCGAGCTCGGCGATCCTCGAGGCCCCCGAGGGTGGCTCGACCGACAACATCATGGCGGCCTACCTCATCGTGACCGCCAGCCAGCATGGCTCCTACTTCGTCAGCGACAAGGGGAGCGGGGCCAAGTACCCGCTCAGCAAGTTCGGCTTCGGCCTCAAGGGGCCGCAGGGCGCCGTCGTCCACTACTACCCGGACCGTATCTTCGTCGACACCGCGGGCACTACCCACGCGCGCGCATCCTGCTTCTTCGACGTGACGTCATTCGTCAAGAAGCAGGGCTATGGCTCCTATACCGCCGTCAACATCCCCTTCACGGCGATGAGCGACTTCAGCGCCAGCTACGGGTCGGACTACTTCGGCGCCTGGAAGCTCGTCCTGGTGGAGAAGGACGCTGCGGCCCCCGTGCGCATGGTGCGCCTCATGCTCGGCGGCACGTCGGTGAGCAATACGACCCCTGCCTCGGCCACCATCTCGGGCGACGGGCTCAGCATCGCCCCGAATCCCACCGGCGAGGTGCTTGCCTCGCTGGATGGCACCGACATGGACTGCTTCCAGAAGCTCAACCTCGGCGTCGACTCCTCGGCGCCCGCCTCCGTGCGCTATGTGGACGAGACGGGCAAGACGCTCTTCCCCCTCAAGCACTTCTTCTATTTCCGCATCTTCAACAAGGACGGCGACGTGTCCACGAATCCCGGCCCAAGCGGAACGAAGGCGTCCACCGCGGCGGATACGAGCAAGAACGATAACGTAGCCGCAAACACGCACACCTACAACACCGACTTCACCCTCGTCGATCTCGACAGGCTCCGCTTCGGCGATTCTGGCGACAAGAAGGTGCTCGACGGAGGCGAGGAATCCGTGAAGGCCACCGTGTCCACCTCGGACGCGCCTACGCTCCTGAGCGCGCTCGGCCTGGCAGCGGACATCCTCACGCCGACGTTCGAGACCTCGCTCACCGTCACCAACCTCACCCAGCAGTACTCCTCCGCCGACGCGGGCTACAGCCTGAAGAGCGACTACGCCCAGGCAGGCGATCGCCTGAAGGCCACGGTGAAGGCGGTGAACATCTCGAGGGATGATACCTACCTGGGCTTGGAGAACGCCTCCATCACAGTGAAGGCCCCGGCGTTCGCTCATATCTTCAACAGCGAGGCGGAGGGCGCGAAGGTAACGGCGCGCTACTACTCCGGCTATGGCGCGGAGGCGGACTTCGAGCTCTTCGTCGCCGAGCTGACCGACGACTCCGTGGTGGTGAAGACGCCCGCGGATGCCAAGATGAAGAAGATCAAGCCGGGCGGCTACTTCGAGATCGTCTTCGAGGGCACGGCCAAGGGCACACAGACTTACCAGGAATACGTGAACCAGGCCTCGCTCAAGGGCGCCTACGTCGATGAGAGCGATGGCGTCCACTCCGACTTCGTCATCGAGGACCTGGGGCTCGTGGAGACCAAGACGTCTTCGGACGTGCCGCGCTACCCGGTCACGGCGTCGCAGCAGGGCCAGGGCACCGTCGAGGTGACCGGTCAGCACGCGCCCACGGGGCTCTTCGACGCCGACGGCACCGCGCGCATCACCTGGGAGCCGGCCGCGGGCTGGCGCGTGTCGGCCGTCGTCGTGGACGGCGTGATACGCGACGACCTGCTCGCCGCCGACTCCCTCGACCTGCCCGTCGCCGGCGCGGACCACGCGGTGATGGTGACCTTCGCCGAGGACGACCCGGCCGGCTCCGACGAGCCGGGTGGCAAGCCCGATCCCGGCCAGGACGTCTTCCGCATCGCCACCAAGGGCGACGAGGGCGTGGCGTTCATCACGCCCACGGCCAACGCCCTCAAGGGGTCGAGCGCGGACGTGACCTGGACGCTCGCCCCCGGCTTCCGCCTGATCGAGGTGCTCGTCGACGGCCGGCCCTACGCGGCGGCCGCGGGCTCGCTCGGCTTCAGGGACATCGCGTCGAACCACTCGGTGGAGGTGCGCACGGCGGCCGACCTGTTCACCATCACCACCGTCAAGCACGGCCCGGGTGCCGTCACGGACACCCAGGTGGTGGGTCGCGGCGCGGATGCCGTGGTGAGCTGGAAGCCCGCGGCCGACGCCCGCGTCACCCGCGTGGTGGTGGACGGCAGGCTCGTCTACGACCGGGCCGCCCAGGCCCTCGATCGCGAGCCCGGCAAGCCGGCGCCCGAGGCGCCCCCGACCGAGGTGTTCAAAGACGTCGACGCCGACCACGTGGTGGAGGTGACCTTCGAGGACGAGGACGCCGCCCCGCCCAAGCCCGACGACCCCGACGCGGACGACCCGTCGCTTCTGCTCTCCACGTCCCTCGTCGGCGGCGCGGGCTCCATATCGCCGAGCACCACGGTCGAGGAGGGCGCCACCGAGGCCGTCACCTGGCGCGTCGGGGACGGCTACCTCATCGACCGGGTCATCGTCACCCGCGGCAACGTGAGCCGCGAGCTCGACCCGTCGGAGTACGCGGTAAGCGGGGCGACCTGCACGCTTCCCGTGGCGGCCATCCGGGAGAACTGCCGGGTGCAGGTCGTGCTCACCGCCAAGGAGCGGGTGCGCGATACGCTCTACGCCATCGAGACCTCCATCTACGGCGGCCCGGGCACCATCACCGGCTCGATGCGCAACCTCGAGGCCCACAGCTCGGGTCACACGGTGGAGTGGGCCGCGGCGGCGGGCTGGCGCGTGGCGTCGGTGCACGTCGACGGCGTGCCCCGCGACGACCTGCTCACTGGCACGAGCATCACCTTCGACGACATCGCCGAGAACCACCGCGTGGTGGTGTCGGTGCAGCCCGCCGAGACGCTCGACGCGACCGGCTACTACTCCATTGACGTGACCTGCGAGGGCAACGGCACGGCCGGCAAGTCGGCCTCCGTCGCCTACGACGGGTCCCACACCGTCACCTGGCAGGCCGACGCCGACGAGGACGTGCTGCGCGTCCAGGTGGACGGCATCGAGCGGCCCGACCTGGTGGCCGGCCCCGCGACGGCGAGCCTGGCGTCTCCGGCCCGCATGGCGCGGGCGCGGGTGGCCGCCGCGGGCGCCTTCACCTTCGACGGCGTGCGCTCCGACCACAAGGTGCACGTGGTGTTCAGCGTGGCCGACCCCGACGCCGACCGGCGCTTCAACGTGAGCACCTCCATCGGCGGCGGCGCGGGCACCATCTCCGAGGCCGTCACCGTCGGCGAGGGCGCCAGCCACACCGTCACCTGGACGGTGGAGGAGGGCAGCGTCGTGAAGGCCGTCTACGTGGACGGCGTCGCGGTGCCCCTGCCCAAGGACAGCTCCTGGACCTTCGACGACATCGACGCCGACCACACCGTGCGCGTGGTGCTGGCCGCGGCGCCGCCCGAGACGCTGCCCGACAAGCCCCCGGCCGGCTACCACGAGGTGTCCACCGGCGGGTCGGGCAAGGGCGAGGTCGCCCCGCCCGTCCACGTCCCCGGCGGCAGCAGCCACACCGTCACCTGGGAGGGCGACGGCGGCAAGCCCCCGGTGATGGTGTGGGTGGACGGAAAGCCCCGGCCCGACCTGGTGGACAAGGGCGAGGTGACCTTCGACGACGTCGACGGCCCGCACGAGGTGTACGTCCAGTTCGAGGGCGGCGAGCCCTACGAGCCGAAGGATGACGACGGCGACGACAGCACCGGCGGGGATGACGGCGACGACGGCAATGGCGGCAACAAGCCGGGCGGCGACGGTGAGGGCGACGGCAACGGTGGCAGTGGAGCCGGTGACGGCTCCCAGGGAGGCGGCGACGGCTCCGGCTCGGGAGACGGCACCCAGGGCGGATCCGGCTCCGGCAGCGGCGCCGATGGCGCGGGCGGCAAGGACAAGGGCGACGCCCTCGTGCCGCAGCTGATCGCGCTCGCCCAGACGGGCGACGGCGCGCTTCTGCTGGTGGCCGCCGCGGCCGTGGCGGGCTCGCTCTCCGTGCTCGTGCTGGCGGCCCTGCGCCGCCGCCCCGTCCGCCGCGGGAGGTAGCCGGGCGCGGGGCGCCCCGCGGGCGCTTGCGCTATACTGGCCTTCGACAGACTGGGCCGCTCGGACGAGGTTCGGGCGGCCCTTCCATCTTCAAGGGGGGAGGCAGCCGTGGGATCCATCAGCGACGAGGACATCCAGCGCGTGCGCGAGGCGAGCGACCTCGTGTCGGTCATCGGCGAGCGCGTCCCCGTCAAGCAGAAGGGCCGCGACTTCTGGTGCTGCTGCCCGCTGCACCAGGAGAAGACCCCCTCCTTCAAGATCGACCCGTCGGTGCAGCTGTGGCACTGCTTCGGCTGCAACGAGGGCGGCGACGTGTTCGCCTTCGTCATGAAGACCGAGGACCTGTCCTTCCCCGAGGCTGTGCGCAAGCTGGCCGAGCGCGCCCACATCGACATCCAGGAGACGGGCGGGCGCCCCTCGGCTCCGGCGTCGAAGAAGGCGCGCCTGAAGGAGATCTGCGCGGCCACGGCCGAGTTCTACCACACCCAGCTCATGCGCAGCCCTGACGCCGGGGCCGCCCGGGCCCGCGAGTACCTGGCCGGCCGCGGTCTGGGCGGCAAGGTGCCCAAGGAGTGGAACCTCGGCTTCGCGCCGGGACGCGGCGCGCTCGTGCGCCACCTCACCGGGCGCGGCTTCCGCGACGACGAGCTGGTGGAGGCCAACGTGGCCTCGCGCAGCCGCGAGGGGCGCCTGCGCGACCGCTTCTACGACCGCGTGATGTTCCCCATCAACGACGCGGCGGGGGAGTGCATCGCCTTCGGCGGGCGCGTCATCGGCCAGGGTGAGCCGAAGTACCTCAACTCCCAGGAGACCCCGATCTTTCACAAGTCCCAGGTGCTCTACGGGCTCGACCACGCCAAGGCGGCCATGGCCTCCACCGGCACGGCCATCGTCGTGGAGGGCTACACCGACGTGATCGCCCTGCACGAGGCCGGCATCAAGAACGCGGTGGCGACGCTGGGCACCGCGCTCACCATGCGCCACATCCGCCTGCTGTCCCGCCACGCCCAGCACCGCATCGTCTACCTCTTCGACGGCGACGCCGCCGGCCAGCGCGCCGCCGACCGCGCGCTCGGGTTCATCGACGAGTCCATGACGCCGGAGGCGGGCCGCTCGAAGGTGGAGCTGGCCGCCGTGACGCTGCCCGACGACCTCGACCCGGCCGAGTTCGTGGCCGCCCGGGGCGCCGACGCCCTGCGCGCGCTCATCGAGCGGGCCCAGCCCCTGCTCAAGTACGGCATCGACCGCCGGCTCGCGGCCAGCGACCTCACCACGGCCGAGGGCCGCACCCGCGCGCTCACCGAGGCGCTGGCGGTGCTCGCGCCCATCAAGGACTCGCTCCTGGCCAAGGACTACGCCGTCCAGATAGCGGGGCGCTGCCGGGCGCGCGAGGAGGACGCCCTGGCCGCGCTCGCGGCCCTCGAGGCGCCCGCCCGGCGCGACGAGGGCCCGGCGGACGGGGGAGCGCCCGCGCCCCGGCCTGCCGCCCCGGCGCCGACTCGCCGCCTCACCCAGGCCGAGCGCAGCCGCCTGCGCTTCGAGCGCGAGTTCCTGTCGGTGCTGGCCCAGCACCCGCTGCTCGCGCTCGCCCACGCCGACGAGCTCGCCCAGGTGCAGTGGCGCCGGTCCGCCCACGGCGCCATCGCGGCCTCGCTGCTCGAGACGCTCGCGGCCGACCCGGGCGCCGCGGCGGGCACCCTCGTCACCAACGCCACGGTCGCCGTGCCGGGCGCCGCCGGCACGCTCACCGCCGCGGCCGTGCCCGAGGGGCAGGACCCCGCCGCCGTGGCCGCCTACCTGGCCGAGGAGCTCTCGCTCGGCGACGCGGAGGAGGCCATCGCGTCCATGCGCGCGCTGCTGTCCGACCCCTCCCAGCTCGCGCCCGAGGACTACGACGCCCTGTTCCAGAGCGTCGTCGGCATGCAGGGCGACCTCAACCACCGCCGCCAGGCCCACAAGCCCCTGCCCCCCGCCTAGCCCGCGCCCCGTGTGGCGCGGGTGCCGGGCGCAAGCTCCGCTGCCACCGCCTAGCCCGCGCCGCGGGCCCGGGCAGCCGGGTGGCCAGATCCCGATCCTCCCCCTCCTCGGGCGGTCAGGGAGCCGGCCGTCCGAGGGGCTTCTCGCATGAGGAGAGGGGGAGGCGCCGCGCAGCACGGCGGAGACCGACGTGGCGTTTTCTGGCCGTTTTGGCCATGAATTCCGCAGCAGGCGGCAGGCGCCCGCCTTTTCCGAGCTTGGCGCTGCGAGGTTTCCCCAGGTCACGCGATCTGACGCGGGGTCCTGCGACGCGATTACGTCCCCTTGTTGCGGAATTCATGGCCAAAACGGCCAGAAACCCGGTTCCCCGCAGCAGGGCGGCGGCGTGCGTCCTCCTGCGCGACGCGAGTGCCGGGCGCCGGTTCCGCCGCTGCCGGAAAATGCGACTTATCACACGAAAAGACGGCGTTTATCGCCCGCTGCCCGCTGCGGCGGCCAGCGGGCGCCGTATTTCCCCAGGTCAGAATCTGCTAAGGTGAGCTGAGGGCCCGATGGCGTGATCCTGTACGTGTGATAAGTCGCATTTTCTGGCAGCGGCGTGTGACAAGTCCCCCTTTTTGGCAGCTTCTGCCGAAGAACGCGACTTATCACACGCAGGGATAGGGAGGCGCGGGCGGGCTTCGGAAAACAGAAGAGGGGAGGATGGGGCGTTCGGGAGGCGGAGGGACGTGGCGGGAGGGAAGGGGGCGTGCGCCGCGCAGGGAGGCGCACGCCCCCTGCTGCGCGGCGCGGAAGCTAGGCGCAGGTCCCTGCCCCCCACGGGGGCACGTGCTGGGCCCACAAGCCCCTGCCCCCGCCTAGCCTGCGCCGCACGCCCGGGAGGATGTGGCGTTTCCGCGCCGGCGCTGGACAGGGGGCGGGCGGGGCCGCACAATGGACGGCAGCCGAAAGCCGCACCCCGCACGGTGCGTTCCCGCACGTCAGAAAGGCAGATGCCCCCATGCTCAAGATAGTCACCTCCCCCGACCCCATCCTCGCGCAGGTCTGCGAGCCCTGCGAGGTGGGGGACAAGTCGCTCAGGAAGCTGGCGAAGCAGATGGCCCACGCCATGTACAAGAACAACGGCTGCGGCATCGCCGCGCCCCAGGTGGGCGTCGCCAAGCGCCTGGTCGTGATCGACGTCGACTGGGACGGCGAGGGCGAGCAGGAGCCCATCGTGCTGGTGAACCCCGAGATCGTCGAGCTGCGCGGCGAGCCGGAGCTGGGCGGCGAGGGCTGCCTGTCGTGCCCCGGCGTCACCGTGCCCGTCTCGCGCCAGCCCTGGGCCCGCGTGCGCTACCACGACCTGGACGGCGAGCTCTGGGAGATCGAGGGCGACGGGCTGCTCGGCCGCTGCCTGCAGCACGAGGTCGACCACCTCGAGGGCCGCACGCTCTTCGAGAGCTGCGACCCCATGACCCGCATCGAGGCGCTCGCCGCCTACGAGGAGGCCCGCGCCGCGGGCGCCCGCCCGGGCGACACCTCCATCGAGGTGGGCTAGCCGTGCGGGTCGTGTTCATGGGCACGCCGGACTTCGCCGCCCGGGTGCTCGCCAAGCTGGCCGCCTCGGGCCACGAGGTGGTGGCCGCCTACACCCGGCCCGACGCCGTGCGCGGCCGCGGGCGGGCCCTCGTGCCCTCGCCGGTCAAGGAGGCCGCCGAGGCCCTCGGCATCCCCGTCCTGACCCCGCGCACCCTGCGCACGCCCGAGGCGGCCGCCGAGCTCGCGGCCCTCGCGCCCGACGTGGTGTGCGTGGCGGCCTACGGCGCCATCCTGCCCCGGGATATCCTGGAGGTGCCCCCGCTCGGGTGCCTCAACGTCCACGGCTCGCTCCTGCCCCGCTGGCGCGGCGCGGCCCCCGTGGAGCGCGCCGTCCTGGCGGGCGACGCCGAGGCGGGCGTGTGCGTCATGCAGATGGAGGAGGGGCTCGACACGGGCGCCTTCTGCGCATGCCGCCCGGTGCCCGCGGAGGGCCGTACGGCCGCCGAGCTCACGGCCGAGCTGGCCGACCTGGGCGGCGAGGCGCTCGTCGAGGTGCTGGACGCGCTGGCCGCGGGCGCGGAGGTGGCCTGGGAGGCCCAGGACGAGGCAGCCGTGACCTACGCCGACAAGGTGGCGAAGGGCGAGCTCGACCTCGACCCGGCCGCAACGCCCGAGGAGAACGCCCGGCGCGTGCGGGCCTCGGGCGAGGCGCACCCCGCCCGCTGCGTCATCGCCGGCCGCCCCGTCACCGTGCTGGCGGTCGCGCCGCTGGAGGCTGACGGCCCCGCCGCCGAGGCCACGGCCGCGGCCGCGCCGGGGGATGCGCTCCTGGCGGCCAAGCGCCTCGTGATCGCGTGCGAGGGCGGCGCCCTGGAGGTGCTATCGCTCAAGCCCGACGGAAAGAAGCCCATGGACGGCCGCGCCTTCGCGGCCGGATGCCCCGCCCTGCGGGAGGAGAGAGGAACGTGGTCCTGTGCATGACGACCGCCGCGCCCCCGGTGGGCGCCGAGATGACCGCCGGCCCCAGGGGGGCGGCCCGCGCAGAGACGACCGAGGTGGTCGTGACGAGCGCGGCCCGCGCCGCGACGGGCGGGACGACCGCCGGCCGCAGCACGACGAGCGCGGCCCGCGCGAGGGCCGCCCGCCCCGGCACGACGACCGGCGCCCGCGGCGAGGCCACGCCACCGAGGCGCGCGGGCTCGCCCTCGAGGCGATCCACCAGATGCGCGAGCGCAGGGCCTTCGCCCAGGACGTGATCGGCTCGGTCGTCGACACCTCCAAGATCTCCCGCGAGGAGCGCGCCTTCGCCACCCGGCTCGTGCTGGGCGTGGCGAGCACCCGCGGCACCCTCGACGAGGTGATCGACGGCTGCATGGACTCGCCCGATGACGCGAGCCCGGCCGTGCGCGACGCGCTGGCGCTGTCGGCCTACGAGATCATCTTCCTGCAGAAGAGCCCGCACGCCGCCGTCGACCAGGGCGTCGAGCTGGTGAAGTCGGTGGCCCCGCGTGCCGGCGGCCTGGCCAACGCGGTGCTGCGCCGCGTCGTGCGCGCCAAGGAGAGCTTCCCCTTCGGCGACCCGCGCACCGACATCCGCGCCTACGCGCGGCTCCACGGGTTCCCCACCTGGCTCGCCGAGCGGCTGGTGCGCGACCTGGGGCCCCAGGGCGCCCATGACCTCATGGCCGCCTCCAACGAGCCGGCGCCGGTCTTCATCGCGGTGAACGCGTGCAAGGCGGCCGACGAGGAGGTCGTCTCCGTCCTGGCCGCGGCCCACGGCGAGCCCGAGCCCGTGGAGGTGGCGGGGCGCCGCGTCGAGGGCTGCTACCGGCTGGCCTCGGGGCTGGCGCTTCTGGACGGGCGCGTGCGCCGGATGCTCAGCCAGGGGCTCCTGCTGGTGTCGGACGCCACCTCCCAGGCCATCGCCTCGCTCGTGGTGGGCGATGCGGAGCCGGCGTCCTTCCTGGAGGTGGGCGCCGGGCGCGCCACCAAGACCATCCTCGACCAGTCCTGCGCGCGGCGCCGCTTCGGGCGCCAGGTGGCCGGCTACGTCACCGTGGACGCCCACGCCTTCAAGACCAAGCTGCTCGCCGAGCGCGCGGCCCAGTACGGCGCGGAGGTGGCCGAGGCGCTCACCGGCGACGGCCGCGACCTCGACGCGCTCGTGGGCGACCGGCTGTTCGACCGCGTGTTCGTCGACGCCCCCTGCACGGGGCTCGGCACCCTGCGCCGCCACGCCGACATCCGCTGGCGCCTGCGTCCCGAGACCATCGGCGAGCAGGCGGCCCTCGGCGCGGCGCTCCTCGCCTCGGCGGCGGCCCACGTGGCCCCCGGCGGCACGCTGGCCTATGCCACCTGCACCGTCACGGCCGAGGAGAACGCCCAGGTGGTGGACGCGTTTCTCGCCTCCGAGGAGGGCGCGGCCTTCGAGGTGGTGCCCTACGCGCGCCCCGATCTGGGCGTGGAGCTGCCGTACTTCTCGGTGGCGCTCGAGCCCGGCGGCCCCGACGCGCACTTCCTGGCGCTCCTGCGCCGCAGGGCCTAGGGGGCCTAAGGGGCCGGAACGCCGGGGGAAGCCCGCGTTCCGGCCCCCCGGCGTTCTCCCCGGCCGATGGCCCGTGTCCGCTGAAAACTATGAGGGCGCCGCCGATGATTTAACGCTTTCGAAACGAAGGCCCCCGCCGCTTCGCTACAATAACCGGATACGCTGTCACCGGAGCGGAGAAGGAGGGCGCCCCATGGAGCCGAACATCAAGGAGGTGGCGGGACGCATCCGCGCCCTGCGCGAGGACCTCGACCTCACCCTGCAGGAGATGGCCGACGCCACCGGTCGCTCGACGGCCGAGTACGCCGCCCAGGAGTCGGGCGAGGAGGACCTCTCCTTCACCTTCCTCTACAAGTGCGCTGACAAGTTCGGCGTCGATGTCATCGAGCTGCTCACCGGCGAGAACCCGCACCTGACGGGCTACTCGCTCACCCGCGCCGCCGACGGGCTGTCCATCAAGCGCCGCGCCGGCTTCGAGTACCTGCACAAGGCGCCCCACTTCCGCCACAAGCTCGCCGAGCCCTTCCTCGTCACCGCCCCGTACCTTGAGGAGGAGCAGGACGCGCCCATCCACCTGTCCCGCCACAAGGGCCAGGAGCTCGACTACATCATCTCCGGCCGCATGCGCTTCGCCTACGAGGATCACGTGGAGGAGCTCGAGGCCGGCGACTTCCTCATGTACGACTCGGGGCGCGGCCACGGCATGATCGCCATCGGCGGCGAGCCCTGCGTGTTCCTCGCGGTCGTCATGAAGCCCCACGACGAGAAGATTATCTAGGCGCCCCGGCGCCCCGCCGCGCCCCCGCGAGGGGGACTCGCGCGACGGGAGGGCCGGCCGGCGCCGCCCCCTCCTCGATGACTTCCGCCTGGCGCGGGGCCGTGGATGCCCGCGCCCTACCCCCAAGGACCTGAGCGCTATGAGAAACATCAACCTCCGCTACGTGGACGAGGCCTACGACGCCGACGGGATGCTCTGCCGGTTCGACGTCAAGGCCCCCGAGGACTTCAACTTCGCCTACGACGTGGTCGACGACATCGCCGTCAACGACCCGGGCCGCACCGCCATGGTGTGGTGCAACCCCGAGGGCGAGCACCACGTCTTCACCTTCGCCGACATGAAGACGTGGTCGGACAAGACGGCCAGCTTCCTGGCCGGCCTCGGCATCGGCCGGGGCGACTACGTCATGGTCATCCTGCGCCGCCACTACCAGTTCTGGTTCACGGCCCTCGCCCTGGCCAAGCTCGGCGCCGTCATGGTGCCCGCCACCTTCATGCTCAAGGAGCACGACCTGACCTACCGCCTGAACGGCGCCGACATCAAGGCCGTCATCTGCACGAGCGCCGGCGACATCGCCGACGTGGTGGACGCCGCGGCGCCCTCGTGTCCGAGCGTCGAGACCCTCGTCCTGGTGAACCCGGCCGGCGCCGGCCTCACGGCCCGCGACGCCGAGGGGCGCCTCATCGTCGACGACGGCGAGCTCGTGGGGCCCGCCCTCTCCGGCGAGGGCGGCATCTGCGCCGCGGCCGCCTCGCGCCCCGGCTGGCACGACTTCAACACCGGGGTCTGCCTGGCCTCGCCCGACTTCGCGCGCCGCGAGACCCGCCGCGACGACCCCATGCTCATGTACTTCTCGAGCGGCACCTCGGGCAACCCCAAGATGGTGCTCCACGATTCCCGCTACGCGCTCGCGCACCTCATCACCGCCAAGCACTGGCACAACGTCGACCCCGAGGGCCTGCACTTCACCATCGCCGACACCGGCTGGGGCAAGGCCGTGTGGGGCAAGTTCTACGGCCAGTGGCTCATGGAGGCCGCGGTGCTCACCTACGACTTCGACCGCTTCGACGCCGCCGAGATCCTCGCGCTCATCAGCCGCCTCGGCGTGACGACGCTGTGCTGCCCGCCCACGATGTACCGCCTCATGATGCTCGCGGACGTGGACGCCTTCGACCTGTCGGGCCTCAAGTACTCCACCACCGCCGGCGAGGCCCTGAACCCCGACCTGTTCGACTTCTGGAAGGAGCACACCGGGCTCACCATCTACGAGGGCTTCGGCCAGACCGAGACGCCGCTCACCATCGGCAACCTCACCGGCTCGACCCCGCGCGCCGGGTCCATGGGCAGGCCCGTGCCGCTCTACGACGTGGAGATCCAGCGCGAGGACGGCACCCGCTGCAACACCGGCGAGACGGGCGAGATCTGCATCCGCATCGACCCGCACCCGGCCGGCATCATGATGGAGTACTACCGCGACGCCGCCAAGACCGCCGCGGCCATGCACGACGGCTGGTACCACACCGGCGACACCGCCTGGTGCGATGAGGACGGCTACTTCTGGTACGTCGGGCGCAACGACGACGTCATCAAGTCGAGCGGCTACCGCATCGGCCCCTTCGAGATCGAGTCGGTCATGCTCGAGCACGACGCCGTGCGCGAGGTGGCCGTCACGGGCGTGCCCGACCCGCTGCGCGGGGCGGCGGTGAAGGCGACCGTGGTGCTCGCCGAGGGCTTTAGCCCCTCCGACGAGCTCACGCGCGAGCTGCAGCGCTGGGTGAAGAACCAGACGGCCCCCTACAAGTACCCGCGCATCATCGAGTACGCGGACGAGCTGCCCCGCACCGTCAACGGCAAGATCCGCCGCGTGGCCATCCGCCAGGCCGACGAGGCCGCCGACGCCACGCCGGAGGGGCTGGTGTAGGGGATGGCCGAAGACGCGCCCCGCAAGGGGCAGGCGGGCGACCGGGACGCAGCCGACGCCGCGGCGGTGCTCGCGGCGCTCGCGCCCGTCACCGTCATCTGCGGCCACTACGGCGTGGGCAAGACCAACCTGGCGCTCAACCTGGCGCTCGACGCGGCCGCGGCCGGCTACGAGGTGACCCTCGCCGACCTGGACGTGGTGAACCCCTACTTCCGCGCGAGCGAGTACCGCGGCGCGCTCGAGGCCGCCGGCGCGCGGCTCGTGGCGCCCGTGTTCTCCGAGGCCGGCGCGAGCCTGGACGTGCCCTCGCTCACCGGCGGCGTGGCCGCCGCCATCGACGAGGCCCACGCCCGGGCGCTTGACGCGGCGGGGGAGGCCCGGCCCTTCCGCCTCATCATCGACGCGGGCGGCGACGACGTGGGCGCCACGGCGCTCGGCCGCTTCGCGGCGCGCGTCGCGGCGGGCCCCCATGCGCTGTGGTACGTGGCCAACCCCTACCGCAACCTCACCGCCGGCCCCGAGGACGCGGTGGCGGTCCTGCGCGAGGTGGAGGCCAAATCGCGCCTTGTCGCCACGGCCGTGGCGGCCAACCCGCACCTCAAGGCCGAGACCGACGCCGGCGTGGTGGCCCGCGCCATCCCGCTGGCGCGCGAGGTCGCCCGCCTGGCGGGGCTGCCGCTCGCGTTCGTTACCGCCCCCAAACGGCTCGCTCGCCAGGAGCGCGACGAGCTGCGCGGGCAGGCGGGCGGCGCGTTGGTCTATCCTGTGGGCGTCGTGGTGAGGACCCCCTGGGAGACAGAGAGCTAGCACCGGCCGCCCCGCGCGGCCTTTCACGCATGGAAGACGGCCCGCCCGCGGCGGGCGATGAGGAGAGAGAGGACACGCCCATGGCAAGGATCATCGTGGACGACGGCTTCTGCAAGGGCTGCGGCCTGTGCGTGGACGCCTGCCCCGTCCACATCATCGAGCTGGACCGCGACCGGATCACCCCGAAGGGCTACCATCCGGCCCGCTGCGTCGACGAGGCGCGCTGCACGGGCTGCTGCTCGTGCGCGCTCATGTGCCCCGACGTGGCCATCACGGTAGAGAGGTAGGGAAGGCATGGCAGAGAAAGTCCTGATGAAGGGCAACGAGGCCCTGGCCGAGAGCGCCCTGCGCGCCGGCTGCCGCTTCTTCTTCGGGTACCCCATCACCCCGCAGACGGAGCTGGCCGCCTACATGTCCAAGCAGATGCCGAAGGTGGGCGGGACCTACCTGCAGGCCGAGAGCGAGGTGGCCGCCATCAACATGGTCTACGGCGCCTCGGCCGCCGGCGCCCGCGTCATGACGTCGTCGTCGAGCCCGGGCGTGTCGCTCAAGGGCGAGGGCATCTCCTACATGGCCGGCGCCGACCTCCCCGGCGTCATCATCAACATCCAGCGCGGAGGCCCGGGCCTCGGCTCCATCCAGCCCTCGCAGTCCGACTACTGGCAGGCCACCCGCGCCACGGGCCACGGCGACTTCCAGATCGTCGTCTACGCGCCCTCCACGGTGCAGGAGATGGCCGACGTGGCCTTCAACGCCTTCGATGTGGCCGACCGCTACCGCACCCCGGTCATGATCCTGGGCGACGGCCTGCTCGGCCAGATGATGGAGCCCGTCGTGCTGCCCGACCCGGTGGACCCGGCCGACCTGCCGGCCAAGCCCTGGGCCACCACCGGCCACAAGCACGCCCGGCCCCACAACGTGGCCAACTCGCTCTACCTGACCGCCGAGGACCTCGAGCGCCTCAACTTCGAGCGCTACGAGCGCTACGAGCAGATAAAGGCGACCGAGCAGCGCTTCGAGGAGTACCTCTGCGACGACGCCGACATCGTGGTCGTGGCCTTCGGCGCGTCGGCCCGCGTGGCCCGCTCGGCCGTGAACGCGGCGCGCGAGAAGGGCATCCGCGCCGGGCTCTTCCGCCCCGTCACGCTGTGGCCCTTCCCCGTGGACGGCCTGCGCGCCACGCTGGGGACGGCCAGGGCGTACCTGGACGTGGAGATGAACATGGGCCAGATGGTGGACGACGTGCGCCTGGTGGTCGAGGGCCGCGCGCCGGTGGAGTTCCTCGGCCGCGCCGGCGGCATGATCCCCACGCCCGAGGAGGTCTTGGCCCGCATCGAGGAGATCAACGAGAGGATCGGTGAGTAGGAATGGCGAACGACGCTGAGGCCAAGGTGGTCTTCGAGCGCCCCCACGCGCTCCTCCCCGTGGTGACGAACTACTGCCCCGGCTGCACCCACGGCATCGTGGAGCGCCTGGTGGCCGAGTGCCTCGACGAGCTGGACGTGGAGGGCGACGCCATCGGCGTGGCCCCGGTCGGCTGCTCGGTCATGGCCTACGACTTCTTCGGCTGCGACATGATCGAGGCGGCCCACGGCCGCGCGCCGGCGGTCGCCACCGCCGTGAAGCGCGTGCACCCCGATGCCGTCGTCTTCGCCTACCAGGGCGACGGCGACCTCGCCTCCATCGGCATGGCCGAGACCATCCACACGGCCACCCGCGGCGAGAACATCACCGTCATCTTCATCAACAACGCCATCTACGGCATGACCGGCGGCCAGATGGCCCCCACCTCGCTGCCCAACCAGGTCACCCAGACGAGCCCCTACGGCCGCGACGTGGCCACGGCGGGCTACCCCGTCCGCGTGGCGGAGCTCCTGAGCTCGCTCGACGGCGTGGCCTACCTCGAGCGCGTGTGCGTCGACAGCCCCAAGAACGTGCGCAAGGCCAAGAAGGCCATCAAGAAGGCCTTCGAGACCCAGGTGGCCGGGCGGGGGTACTCGCTGGTGGAGGTCGTGTCCACGTGCCCGACCAACTGGGGCCTCACCCCCCAGGAGGCCTTCGCCTGGATGCGCGAGAACATGCTGCCCTACTACCCGCTGGGCGTGTACAAGGACGTGGTGGCCGACGGCTACGCCGACGCCGCCGAGGCGGCCCGCGCCCGCGCGGCGGCCTGCCCGCTCGTGAACCCGGACGCGTCCGAGGAAGGAGGCGCCCGATGAGCGCAGAGCTGAGGATCGTGCTGGCCGGCTTCGGCGGCCAGGGCGTGCTGTTCGCCGGCAAGGTGGCCGCCTACGCCGGCCTCATCGACGACCGCGAGGTGTCGTGGCTGCCCTCCTACGGGCCCGAGATGCGCGGCGGCACCGCCAACTGCTCGGTGACGCTGTCCGACGAGCCCATCGGCAGCCCGCTGGTGACCACGCCCGACGTGCTCGTGGCCCTGAACCAGCCCTCCTACGACAAGTTCGTCGACGAGGTGCGCCCCGGCGGCGTCATCGTGGCCGACACCTCGATGATCGCCGATATGCGCGTGCGCGACGACGTGGAGACCTTCGGCGTGCCGGCCACCAAGATGGCCGAGGAGGCGGGCCTCAAGGGCCTGGCCAACATCGTGCTTCTGGGCAAGCTCTTCGCCGTCACGGGCTTCTGCAGCCGCGAGACGCTCGACGCCGCCATCGAGAAGTGCGTGCCGCCCCGCAAGGCCGCCCTCATCGAGAAGAACAAGCAGGCCGTCGACCTGGGGATGGGAGCCTAGCATGACCGACGACGTGGAGAAGAGCCTGGCCGACATCGGCCTGCGCATGGAGGGCCTGCGCGAGGCCTGCGACGTGACGGTGGAGGAGATGGCGGCCGAGCTGGCCGTGAGCCCCAACACCTACCGCGCGTGGGAGGAGACGGGCGTCGACGTGCCCATATCCGCCCTCTACCACATGGCGCGCAAGTTCGGCGTCGACCTGACCGAGCTTCTGACCGGCACGGCCGCCAAGCTCGACACCTTCCACGTGGTGCGCCGGGGCGAGGGCCGCAACGTCGACCGCTTCCCGGGGTACCGCTACGACGATTTGGCCTGGCGCTACCGCGAGAAGATCATGCAGCCGCTGCTCGTCGTGCTCGACCCCACCGACGAGCCGGCGGAGCTGGTGACCCACCACGGCCAGGAGTTCAACTACGTGCTGGAGGGCACCGTCGTCGTCACCATCGGCGACCAGGACCTGGTGCTCAACGCCCGCGACAGCGTCTACTTCAACCCCGAGATCCCCCATGGCCAGCGCTGCGGCGGCGACGTGCCGGCCACCTTCGTCACCATCATCGCCGAGTAGCGCGCCGGCGCGCGCACCGACCCAGGAAAGCGAGAACCGAGGAACCACACCATGAACCACGTGCTCAAGAAGTACTGCCCGCGCATCGACTTCGACTCCTACGAGGACTTCGCCGAGAACTTCCGCATCGACGTCCCCGCCGACTTCAACTTCGGCTTCGACGTCGTCGACGAGTGGGCCCGCGTCGAGCCGGGCAAGCGGGCGCTGGTATGGTGCGACGACGCGGGGGAGGAGCGCACCTTCACCTTCGCCGACATCTCGCGGCTGTCCAACCAGGCGGCCAACGCCTTCAGGGGGATGGGCATCGGCAAGGGCGACGTGGTCATGTGCATCCTGCGGCGGCGCTGGGAGTACTGGGTGTGCGCGGTGGCGCTGTGCAAGCTGGGCGCCGTGGTCATCCCCGCGACGCTCCAGCTCACCAAGAAGGACGTGGCCTACCGCGTGAACAGCGCCGACGTCAAGGCCGTCGTGTGCGTCGACGACGACTACGTGTGCTCCCAGGTGGAGGCGGCGCTCCCCGAGTGCCCCTCGATCATCGGGCGGCTCGTCGCGGGCGGCTCGCGCGAGGGCTGGGTCGACTTCGACGCGCTCATCGCCGGCGAGCCCGACGTCTTCGAGCGCCCGACGGGGGAGGACGGCGTCACGTCGTCCGACATCATGCTCATGTACTTCACGAGTGGCACCACGGGCAACCCCAAGGCGGTCGAGCACAACTTCGCCCACCCGCTCGGCCACATCATCACGGCCAAGTACTGGCAGCAGGTCCAGGAGGACAAGCTGCACATGTCCGTGACCGACTCGGGCTGGGCCAAGTTCGGCTGGGGCAAGATCTACGGCCAGTGGATCGCCGGCGCCACCATCTTCGCCTACGACATGGACAAGTTCGTGCCCGCCAAGCTGCTCCAGAAGATCCAGGACTACCGGCTGACCACCTTCTGCGCGCCGCCCACGATGTACCGCTTCATGCTCCAGGAGGACGTGGCCGCCTACGACCTGTCGAGCGTCGAGAACTTCGCCACCGCCGGCGAGCCGCTGAACGCCGAGGTGACGCTCGCGTGGGAGCGCCTGACGGGCAAGAAGATACGCGAGGGCTTCGGCCAGACCGAGGGCCCGGTGCTCCTGGCTACCTTCCCGTGGGTCGAGCCGCGACCCGGCTCCATGGGCAAGCCCTCGCCGCTTTTGAACGTCAAGCTGCTCGACGACGACGGTGAGGAGGTGGCCGACGGCGAGGAGGGCGCCATCTGCGTGACGGGCCTCAGGGAAGCCTACCCGCCGGGGCTCTTCGTCGGCTACTACGGCGACGAGGAGAAGACGGCCGAGGCCGTGGGCGGGAACTACTACAACCTCCACGACATGGCCTGGCGCGACTCCGACGGCTACTGCTTCTTCGTGGGCCGCAACGACGACGTCATCAAGTGCTCGGGCTACCGCATCGGCCCCTTCGAGGTGGAGAGCGCGCTTGTGGAGCACCCGGCCGTCGTCGAGTGCGCCGTCACCGCCGCGCCCGACCCCATCCGCGGCAAGGTGGTGAAGGCCACCATCGTGCTCGCGCGGGGCTACGAGCCCTCCGACGAGCTCACCCGCGAGCTCCAGAACCACGTGAAGAGGACGACGGCGCCCTACAAGTACCCGCGCATCGTCGAGTACACCGACGAGCTGCCCAAGACCATCGGCGGCAAGATCAAGCGCAAGCTCATCCGCACCAACGACGGCATCGAGGACTAGCGGCGAGAGGGGGCGTCCCGGGCAGGGGCGCCCCCTCTCGCCTGTGGCGCCCCGAGGGGGGCGCTCCTGCCGCATCCGCGCGCGAGGGCGCCCGGCGCCGGATCCCGCCCCGCGTCCCTTCCCCAAAAAACACAACTTCGGGGGTTGCGCTTCGGCGACGCGGGGCCCATACTGGCAGCGTCCTTTAAATGCGGTACAGAGAGACCGACAAGGCACGCACCATACGCCCCCGCGGGGGCACGACGGAGGAAGCCTTGGCCCGAAGGGGACGGGGCTTGTTTTTTGCCCTGGGCCCGACGCGCCGGGCCGGTATCCGCAGGGTACGGCCGGTTTCGCCTGTACGCACTTTCGATGGAGAAGGGAGTGTGTATGAACGATACGGGAACCGTCAAGTCCATCTGCATGGACGCCGATGAGATCGAGCGGTCGCTGACGCGCATCGCGCATCAGATCCTCGAGACCAACAAGGGAGCCGAGGGGCTGGCCCTGGTCGGCATCGTCACGCGCGGTGACCTGCTCGCCAAGATGCTGGCGGCCAAGATCGACGAGATCGAGGGGGTGGAGGTGCCCCTGGGGGCGCTCGACATCAGCTTCTACCGCGACGACTTCATGACCCACTTCGCGCCCGAGGTCCACTCGACCGACATCCCGTTCGACATCGACGGCAAGACCGTCGTGCTCGTCGACGACATCCTCTACACGGGCCGCACCATCCGCGCCGCGCTCGACGCCCTCATGGACATCGGACGTCCCGCCGCCGTGCAGCTGGCGGTCCTGGTGGACCGCGGCCACCGCGAGCTGCCCATCCGCGCCGACTACGTCGGCAAGAACGTGCCGTCCTCCTCCGACGAGAACGTGCGCCTGTTCCTCGAGGACATCGACGGCACCTCGGCCGTCGAGATCCTGGCCATGGGCCCCGGCGACCGCGCCGGCGCCGCACCCATCCAGAAGACCGGAGGTGAGTAGGGGATGGCCTTTTCCCACAAGCATCTGATAGACATCACCGAGTACTCCGCTGACGACCTCATGCTGATGCTCGAGACGGCGGAGAAGTTCAAGCAGGTCAACGAGCGCCGCATCAAGCAGGTGCCCACGCTCAAGGGCTTCACCGTGGTCAACATGTTCAACGAGCCGTCCACGCGCACGCGCTCGTCCTTCGAGATCGCCGAGAAGCGCCTGAGCGCCAACTCGCTCAACTTCGGCGGCTCGTCCACCTCCACGGTGAAGGGCGAGAGCCTGGTGGACACGGTGGAGACGCTGTGCGCCTACAAGATCGACTGCATCGTCGTGCGCGACAAGCACGCCGGCGTGCCCCGCAAGATCGCGGACGTGTCCGGCGTGTCGGTCATTGACGCCGGCGACGGCAAGCACCAGCACCCCACCCAGGCCCTGCTCGACCTCTACTCCATCTGGGAGCGCAAGGGGTCCTTCGACAACCTGCACGTGGGCATCGTGGGCGACATCGGGCATTCCCGCGTGTGCGGCTCGCTCATCCCGGCCCTCAAGACCATGGGCTGCGAGGTGACGGTCATCGCCCCGCCTACCCTCATGCCGGCCCGCCCCGACGTGCTCGGCGCCGACCACGTGACCTTCGACTTGGACGAGGCCCTGCCCGAGCTCGACGTGGTGTACATGCTGCGCATCCAGCGCGAGCGGCTCGAGGGCGCGCCCTACCCGTCGCTGCGCGAGTACAACCAGCTCTTCGGCCTCACCCGCGAGCGCGACCGGCTCATGAGGCCCGACGCCTGCGTGTGCCACCCCGGCCCCATCAACCGCGGCGTGGAGCTCGACAGCTTCATGGCCGACCACCCGGGCCGCTCCATCATCCTCGACCAGGTCTATGCCGGCGTGCTGGTGCGCATGGCCGCTCTCTATCTTCTGCTAGGAGGTTCCAACGATGGCTTTGATGCTTAAGGGCGCCCGCCTCATCGACCCCCAGGTCGGCCTCGACGAGGTGGCCGACATCCTCATCCGCGACGGCGTGATCGTCGAGATCGGCCATGACCTGGCCATGGAGAAGGGCGTCGAGCGCGACCTCTCCGGCAAGGTCGTCGTCCCGGGCCTGGTGGACATGCACGTGCATCTGCGCGAGCCGGGCTTCGAGCAGAAGGAGGACATCGCGTCGGGCACCCGCGCGGCGGCCCACGGCGGCTTCACCGCGGTCTGCGCCATGCCCAACACCTCGCCCGTCATCGACAACGCGCTCGGCGTGGAGTACGTCAAGGCCCGCGCGGCGGCGGTGGGGAAGTGCCGCGTCATCGTGGCCGGCGCCTGCTCCAAGGGCCTCGGCGGCGACACGCTCGCCGACATGGGCGACATGCGCGCCCACGGCGCCAAGGCCTTCACCGACGACGGCCGCGGCATCCAGGACGCCGGCATGATGCGCCGCGTCATGGACTACGCCAAGCAGTTCGACCTGCCCGTCATGGTGCACTGCCAGGACGACGGCCTGGTGGGCGAGGGCCAGGTGAACGAGGGCGTCGCGTCCACGCGCCTGGGCATGCTCGGCTGGCCGGCCGAGGGCGAGGAGATCGAGATCGCCCGCGACATAGCGCTCTGCCGCCTGACCGGCTGCGCGCTGCACGTCCAGCACGTGACCACCGCCCGCGGCCTGGACCTGGTGCGCGCCGCCAAGGCCGAGGGCCTGCCCGTCACCTGCGAGGTGACCCCGCACCATATGTTCCTCACCGAGGACGCCATCGGGCCCGACTACCCCACGGCCCTCAAGGTGAACCCGCCCCTGCGCACGGCCGCCGACGCCGCGGCGCTCATCGCCGGCGTGGCCGACGGCACGGTGGACGCCATCGTCACCGACCACGCGCCCCACACCGACTGGGAGAAGGATCGCGAGTTCGAGCTGGCGCCCTTCGGCATGACCGGCCTGGAGACGTCGCTTGGCCTGGTGCTCACCCACCTGGTGCGCGAGGGCGTCATCGGCTACGAGCGGATGGTCGAGCTCATGGCCGTGGCCCCGCGCGCCATCCTGCACGAGGAGCCCGTCACCCTCGCGGCCGGATCCGTGGCCGACCTGACGGTCATCGACCCCGAGGCCGCCTGGACGGTGGAGGCCGGCGGCTTCTGCTCCAAGGCCAACAACTCCGGCTTCGTCGGCGCCGAGCTCGTCGGCCGCGCCACCGACACCTACGTGGGCGGCTACGCCACCATGGAGGACGGCGCCATCGTCGAGTAGCGCGCTTACGCGACATACCCGAAGGCCCCGCGGGCCCCGCCGGATGGCGGGGCCCGCGGGCGTCTGGGGGCGCGGCCTGCGTCCCGTCCCCCTTCTCTTGGCGCGGCCTGCGGGCCGTCCCCCTTCTCTTGGGGCGGGGACAGGACGCCTACGGTCTGGCTTCGGGGCGGTGACGGGGCTCCGACGGCCGCGAGGCGGCGCGTACAATGGGCGAGTGGCCTGCTGTTTCCCCTGGTGAGATAAGGGTAACCCTCCTTGTGGAGAAAAAGTAAACCAATGCTAATTTATAGGCAGATAAGTTATATTAGGTGAACAAATAGATGAAGGCGCGCTCGCGCCGCCCCGTGTGAAAGGAACCCCATGAAGTCGATGACCCGTCGCTCCTTCGCGGCCCTGCTGGGAACCGCGGCCCTCGCCATCCCCCTAGCCGGCTGCTCCTCGGGCGAGGGATCGGCCTCCTCGGCCGGCTCCAACGCGGGCGCCTCGGATAAGCCCGCGCAGGGTACGCGCACCGTCGACACCGACAAGGGCCCGGTGGACATCCCCGTCGACCCGCAGGTCATCGTTAGCGACTACTACCTCGGCGAGTTCCTCGCCGTGGACGTGAAGCCGGTCATCGCGAGCCCCTACGCGCTCGACAACCCCTTCCTCGCGGGGCTGTGCGACGGCATCGAGCCGCTCAACACCGTGTCGGCCGAGACGTCCCTCGAGATGATCGCCGAGAAGCAGCCCGACCTCATCGTCACCATCACCGAGGCCGACTACGACAAGTACGCCAAGATCGCGCCGACGGTCTACGTCGCCGACGGCACGCGCAGCGACGAGGAGCTGTTCCGCTACCTCGCCTCCCTCGTCAACCGCGAGGAGGCCGCCGACGCCTACCTCGCCGAGTTCAACGACCGCGCCGCCACGGTCAAGGACGAGATGGTGCGCATCGTGGGCGACCGCACCGTGTCGATCATGGAGGTGTGGCCCCAGGAGATCTACGTCATGGGCAGCCACTTCGCCCGCGGCGGCTCCATCCTCTACGACAGGTGGGGCCTCAAGGCGCCCGAGGCCATCCAGGGCCCGATGGTGGACGGCGACGAGGCCTACCAGGTCATCTCCGTCGAGGCGCTGCCCCAATACGCCGGCGACTTCATCTGCTACGGCGTGCTCGACGGCGCCGACAGCGCGTACGTGGACGACTCGCAGCTGTGGCAGAACCTGCCGGCCGTCCAGGCCGGGCGCGTGATGCCCTACGAGCAGGTGGCCTTCATGCACCGCGACCCCATCACGCTGAGCCACCAGCTCGAGGCCTTCACCGACTTCTTCCGCGCCCACGCCGGCGACGCGGCCTAGGGACGAGGGGAGCGGGGAAGCGCCGTGGCGCGCCTGAGGACAACGCTCGTCATCGCGGGGGGAGCCGCGGCGGTCGCCCTGGCCGCCGGGCTCTCCCTGTTCCTCGGCTCCACGCCCATCCCGCCCGACCAGGTGATCGCCGCGCTCCTGAGCCCCGATATGGCCGACCAGGAGCAGGTGGCCGTGCTCGAGCTGCGCGGGCCGCGCACCCTGGGCTGCATCCTCGTGGGCGCCGCCTTCGCCGTGGCCGGCGCCGTCATGCAGGGGGTCACCCGCAACCCGCTGGCCGACTCGGGGCTGCTCGGCATCAACGCGGGCGCCGCCTTCGCGCTGGCGCTTTGCCTGGCGCTGCTGCCGGGGATGAGCTTCGCCGGGGTGGTGGGCTGCTCCTTCGTCGGCGCGGCGCTCGCGCTGGCCGTGGTCTACGGCGCCGTGAGCTTCCGCCGCCGCGAGGTCGACCCCGTCCGCCTCGTGCTGGCCGGCTGCGCGGTGGGGCTGTTCCTCACGGCGCTGGCCCAGGGCGTCGCCATCTTCTTCAACGTCGGCTACAGCCTCACGTTCTGGACGGCCGGCGGCGTGGCGGGCATCCGCGCGGGCACGCTCGCGATGGCGGCGCCCTTCCTCGTGGCGGGGCTCGTCGCCGCCTGCCTGCTCGCGCGGCGCGTGGCGGTGCTCTCGCTGGGGGAGGAGGCGGCGCTCGGGCTGGGCGTCCCGGTGACCCGCGTGCGCACGCTCTGCCTCGTGGCGGTGCTGGTGCTGGCCGGCGCCGCCGTGGCGCTGGCGGGGCCCGTGGCCTTCGTCGGCCTCATGGTGCCCCATGTGGTGCGCCGGTTCGTCGGCGCCGACTACCGCGCCGTCATCCCCGCCTCCATCGTCGGCGGCGCGCTGTTCATGCTGCTGGCCGACGTCATCGCGCGCACCGTCATGGCGCCCTCCGAGGTGCCCATCGGGCTCATCTTCGCCGTCATCGGCGTGCCGTTCTTCATCTGGTGCGCCCGCAGGGAGGAGGCCGGCCTTGGCTGACGCGCGCCAGGCGGCCCGGTCGGCCGTCGTCCTCATCGTGCTGGCCGCGCTGGCGGCCGCGGCGCTCTGGGCCGACGTGAACGCCGGCTACCGCAGCATCTCCCTCGAGGAGCTCGGCCAGGTCATCGCGGGCACGGCCCCGCAGTCGCTCGCCTACACGCTCGTGGAGCTGCGCCTGCCGCGCGTGCTCACCGCGCTGCTCGTCGGCGTGGGGCTGTCGCTGGCGGGCTGCCTGCTGCAGGGCGTGTCGCGCAACGACATGGCCGACCCGGGCGTGCTTGGCGTCAACGCCGGGGCGGGGCTGCTCGTGGCGGCCTTCATCGTCTTCGTGCCCGCGGGCCTCGTCCCCTCCGCGGTCGCGCTGCCCGTGCTCGCCTTCGCCGGGTCGCTCGCCGTGGCGCTGGCAGGTTGGCAGCTGTCGGTGGTGCGCGGCGCGTCGTCGCCGGCGCGTCTGCTGCTCATCGGCGTGGCGCTGGCCACGGGGCTCGGCAGCGTGACCTCGCTGCTCATGCTGCGCATGGGCGACGGCGACTACGCCTTCGTGCAGAACTGGATAGCGGGCAGCATCTGGGGCGCCAGCTGGCAGGGCGTCGCCATGCTGGCCGTGGGCCTGGGCGCGCTCGCCCTCGTGGCCCTGCGCGCCGCGCGCACCCTAGACGTGCTCGCCCTCGGCGAGGTGGCCGCGACGGGCCTGGGCGTGGACGTGCGTCGGTCGTCCCTCGGCCTTCTGGCCGTGGCCGTGGGCTGCTCGGGGCTGTGCTGCGCCGTCGGCGGCGGACTCACCTTCGTGGGGCTCGTCTGCCCGCATCTGGCCCGGCGCCTGGTGGGGCCGCGCCACCGCGTGCTCATCCCCGCGACCATCCTGGTGGGCGCGGTGCTCATGCTGGCGGCCGACATCATCTCGCGCACGCTGATCATGCCCAACGAGATCCCCGTGGGCATCGTGGCCGCCGTCATCGGCGCGCCGTACTTCCTGTACCTGCTGGCCAAGGCGTAGAGAGGAGAGGGCGATGGGGAAGAGAAGCGAGGAGCGCGCCCGCCGCGCGGTCGCCGCGCAGGTGGGCGCGATGGCCGCCCAGGCGGCGGGCGGGGCCTCGGCGGAGGCGGGCGCGGGGGCCCGCGGGGCTGCCCGGGCCGAGGCGCCCGATCTGACAGCCGAGGCGGGAGGGCCCGTCCTCTGCGAGGGCTGCGACAGCGCCTGCGACCGCTTCGCCGACGCGGCCCTGCGCGGCGAGAGCGTCTCGGTGGGCTACGGCGACCGCGTCATCATCGAGCCGATGGACGTGGCCGTGCCCGCCGGGCGCGTGACCGCCGTCATCGGCCCCAACGGCTGCGGCAAGTCGACGCTGCTCAAGGCGCTCGCCCGCACGATGCCCCTGCGCGCCGGCGCGGTCTACCTCGACGGACGCGCCATCGCCAAGCTTCCCACGGCCGAGGTGGCGCGCCAGATGGCGCTCCTGCCCCAGGCGCCCCAAGCGCCCGGCGGCCTGACCGTGGGCGAGCTCGTGGCCTACGGGCGCTACCCGCACCAGCGCGGCTTCGGGCGCCTCACCGCCGACGACCGCGCCCTCATCGACTGGGCGCTCGACATCACGAGCCTGGCGCCGCTGGCCGACCGCGCCCTCGACGCGCTCTCCGGCGGCCAGCGCCAGCGCGCCTGGATCGCGATGGCGCTGGCCCAGGACACCGGCCTCATCCTGCTCGACGAGCCCACCACCTACCTCGACATGGCCCACCAGCTCGAGGTGCTCGAGCTCCTGCGCGACCTCAACCGCGACCAGGGCAAGACCATCGCGCTCGTCATCCACGAGCTCAACCTGGCCGCCCGCTTCGCCGACTGGATGATCGCGATGCGCGGCGGGGCCGTGCGCGCCGCCGGCACGCCCGGCGAGGTGATGACCCCGGCGATGCTGCGCGAGGTGTTCGGCCTCGACGCCCTCGTCGAGCCCGACCCCTGGACGGGTCGCCCCTCCCTCGCAAGCTACCGCCTGGCGCGCGAGGACGCAGGCCGCTAGGTGACGCCGGCTCCGCGGGCCGCTGGCAGCCGGCATCCCCGTGCCGACGGGCCCGTCGGCACAGGTGCCCCTGCTCCTGCTTGCCCCGATTCCGCCGCCTGGCTTCCCCGCAGATGCGATATCTCAGCTTTTTGTCCAGGGAGATGGACAAAAACCGGCGATCTCGCATCTGCATGGACAAAAAGCCGAGATATCGCAGGTGATTGCCATGACGAAACATGGGGCTGGGAAGAGCGCGAGGCCCTGAGCTGGGAAAACGCAGAGGGGAGCGAGCAGCTGCCGTGAAACAGGCCCTCAATGGCTGCGAGAACGCGGTTTTTTGTCCATGATGGTATCGCTCATCAATTAAGCGGAGATGGCGAAGGCCAAGGAAGGCGAGCCAGAGCGGGGTGATCCGGCGCGAGCCGAGGCGGGAGGCAAGGCGATGGGGGAAGGAGGGGCGGTGCGACCCGACCCACACCGAGGCAGGGGGCGATGCGGTGCGGGCCAGGACGGGGGCGAGGCCAAGGCGGGCGGGAGGAGCGGAAGGGCGGTGCTGCCGCCGGCTCGCCGCGCCGGTGGCGCCGCTTACGCGCCCGGGCGGGGAATTCCCCGCTTCTCGCTCATATTCGCGGCCGGGCGGCGTATACTGTCGGACAGCCTTTAAGGCGGTACAGAGAGACCGACAAGGTGCGCGACACGAAAACCCAACCCCACCACCAGTGCGCCCTCGTCCGTGACGGGGGCGTTTTCGCGCCCGGGCCCGGGGGACGGCGGCCGGGCCGGACGCAGGGACGCCGGCGCGCGGCCACCCGGGCCGGACGCAGGGGCACCGGCCGCGGCAGCACGCGGCAGCGGCGAGCGGATGGGGAGGGCGGTCGCCCGAGAGAGAAGGGAAGATGCCTTGAGCGAGATATCCGAGAGGCTGCTGGCGGGCACGAGCAAGCCCGCGCGCGGCCGGGCCGTGCTGGCGCTGGAGGACGGCGCCGTGTTCGAGGGCACCGCCGCCGGTGCCGAGGGCGAGGTGTTCGGCGAGATCTGCTTCAACACGTCGCTCGAGGGCTACCTGGAGGTCATCACCGACCCCTCCTACGCCGGCCAGATCATCACCATGACCTACCCGCAGATCGGCAACTACGGGGTGAACCCGGACGACTGCCAGTCCGACGCGCCGGCGCTGCGCGGCCTCGTCGTGCGCGATATGTGCGCCACGCCGTCCAACTGGCGCTCGGCCATGAGCCTGCCCGACTTCCTCGCGCGCCACGGCGTCGTGGCTGCCGAGGGCATCGACACCCGCGCCCTCGTGCGCCACATCCGCGACCACGGCGCCCAGCGCGCCGTGCTCTCCACGACAGACGCCGACGCGGCCTCCCTCGTCGCCAAGGCGCGCGCGAGCGAGTCCATCGTCGGCGTGAACCTGGCCGCCACCGTCTCGCGCGCCGAGCCCGCCGCCTTCACGGCCGCCGACCTGCCGGAGAGCCAGCGCTTCGCCCTGGCGGATCCGGCCGCGCCCCGCTACAAGGTCGTCGCCTACGACTGCGGCGCCAAGCGCTCCATCCTCGAGAACCTCGTGCGCGTCGGCTGCGACGTCACCGCCGTGCCCTGGGACACCCCGGCCGAAGAGGTGCTGGCCTTGAACCCCGACGGCGTGTTCCTCTCCAACGGCCCGGGCGACCCGGAGGCCGTCGAGGGCACCTACCGCCAGGTGGAGCAGCTGCTGGGCAAGGTGCCCGTCTTCGGCATCTGCCTGGGCCACCAGATGATCTCCAAGGCCTGCGGGGCCGTCATCGAGAAGCTCAAGTTCGGGCACCGCGGCGGTAACCAGCCGGTCATGAACCTGCGCACCGGGCGCGTGGAGATCACCGCCCAGAACCACGGCTTCGGCCTGGTCTTCCCCTCCCTGGGCCCGCTCGTGCCGGAGCTCTCGGCGGGGTTCCGCGGCCATGAGGACGACCTGCGCTTCTGGGCCAAGGCCAAGTGCGCGCCCGTCGTCGCCAACGAGCGCTTCGGCCGCATCCAGCTTACCCACGTGAACCTCAACGACGGCACGGCCGAGGGCATCGCGTGCCTGGACATCCCCGCCTTCAGCGTGCAGTACCACCCCGAGGCCTCGCCGGGCCCCACCGACGCCCACTACCTGTTCACCGCGTTCACGCGCCTCATGGACGGGCGGGACGACTACCTGGACATCGATATAGCGACCGACCGCCTGGGCGGCTGGCGCTTCGCCGAGGACGCCGGCGCGGAAGGGAGCGTGGCCTAAATGCCCAAGCGCGAAGACATCAAGTCCATCCTCGTCATCGGGTCTGGCCCCATCGTCATCGGCCAGGCCTGCGAGTTCGACTACTCCGGCGCCCAGGCCTGCAAGGTGCTCAAGGAGGACGGCTACCGCGTGGTGCTCGTCAACTCCAACCCGGCCACCATCATGACCGACCCGGGGCTGGCCGACGCCACCTACGTCGAGCCCATCACCGCCGAGTTCGTCGAGAAGGTCATCGAGCGGGAGCGCCCCGACGCGCTGCTGCCCACCCTCGGCGGCCAGACCGGCCTCAACACCGCGGTGGACCTGGCCAAGTCCGGCGTGCTGGAGCGCTACGGCGTCGAGATGATCGGCTGCGACCTGCCCGCCATCGAGCGCGGCGAGGACCGCAAGCTCTTCAACGAGTGCATGGCCGAGCTCGGCGTCGAGACGGCCCGCTCGGGCTACGCCTACTCGGTGGCCGACGCCGAGGCCATCGTGGCCGACCTCGGGTTCCCCGTGGTGCTGCGCCCCTCGTTCACGCTCGGCGGCGCCGGCGGCGGCATCGCGCATGACCTGGACGAGCTGCGCCTCATCGTGTCCCAGGGCCTCGAGCTGTCGCCTGCCGGCGAGGTGCTTGTCGAGGAGTCCATCGAGGGCTGGAAGGAGTTCGAGATGGAGGTGATGCGCGATGCCGCGGGCAACGGCATCATCATCTGCTCCATCGAGAACCTCGACCCCATGGGCGTGCACACCGGCGACTCCATCACCGTGGCCCCGGCCCAGACGCTCTCCGACGTGGAATACCAGCGCATGCGCGTGGCGTCGCTGGCCATCCTCGAGAAGATCGGCGTCGAGACGGGTGGCTCCAACGTGCAGTTCGCCGTGAGCCCCGACAACGGCCGCATGGTCATCATCGAGATGAACCCCCGCGTGTCGCGGTCCTCGGCGCTCGCGTCGAAGGCCACCGGGTTCCCCATCGCCAAGGCGGCGGCGAAGCTGGCCGTCGGCTACACCCTCGACGAGATCACCAACGACATCACCAAGGCCACGCCGGCCTGCTTCGAGCCCTCCATCGACTACTGCGTGGTGAAGGTGCCGCGCTTCGCCTTCGAGAAGTTCCAGGGCACCGACGACACGCTGTCGACCCGCATGAAGGCCGTCGGCGAGATCATGGCCATCGGGCGCACCTTCGAGGAGGCGCTCGGCAAGGCCATGCGCTCGCTCGAGAACGGCCGGGCGGGCCTCGGCGGCGACGGACGCGGGCCCGAGTCCGCCGTCAGCGACGCCGAGCTGGACGACCTGGTGGCGCGTCCCACGGCCGAGCGCATCCTGTACCTGGCCGAGGCCCTGCGCCGCGGCCGCTCGGTGGAGGCCGTGCATGCCGCCACGGGCATCGACCCGTTCTTCCTGCACCGCATGGCCGACATGGTGGCCGTGGAGCGGGCCCTTGCCGGCATGCGCCTGGAGGACCTCGACCACGACGCGTTCCTCGTGGCCAAGCGCTACGGGCTCTCCGACGCGCAGATCGCGCACCTGACCGGCTCCGACGAGCTCACCGTGCGCACCTGCCGCAAGATGTGCGGCGTGCGCCCGGCCTTCAAGACGGTCGACACCTGCGCCGCGGAGTTCCCGTCCTCGACGTCCTACCACTACAAGACCTACGACGCCGCCGAGTCCGAGGTGGCGCCCAAGGAGCGCCGCCGCGCCATGATCCTGGGCGCGGGCCCCAACCGCATCGGCCAGGGCATCGAGTTCGACTACTGCTGCGTGCACGCGAGCTACGCCCTTGAGGCCGCGGGCTTCGAGACCATCATGGTCAACTGCAACCCCGAGACGGTGTCGACCGACTACGACACCTCCGACAAGCTCTACTTCGAGCCGCTCACCTTCGAGGACGTCATGGACATCGTCGACGTGGAGCAGCCCGACGGCGTGGTGGTCACCCTCGGCGGGCAGACGCCGCTCAAGCTGGCCCGCGCGCTCGAGGCGGCCGGCGTGCCCATCCTGGGCACGAGCCCCGAGGCCATCGACCTGGCCGAGGATCGCGACCGCTTCTCGGCCATCCTGGACGAGATGGGGATCACCTACCCGGCGGCCGGCATGGCGTCCACCTTCGAGGAGGCCTGCGCCGTGGCCGACCAGATCGGCTTCCCCCTGCTCGTGCGCCCCAGCTACGTGCTCGGCGGGCGCGGCATGGCCATCGTCTACGACGGCGCCCAGCTCGAGAAGTACATGGGCGAGGCCGCCCGCATCTCGCCCGACCACCCCGTCTACCTCGACCGCTTCCTGGAAGGCGCCGTGGAGGTGGACCTCGACGCGCTCTGCGACGGCGAGGAGGTCTACGTCGGCGGCATCCTCGAGCACATCGAGATGGCGGGCATCCACTCCGGCGACTCGGCCTGCTGCACGCCGCCCTTCGCGCTGTCCGAGGCCGTCCAGGCGCGCCTGCGCTCCATCGCGCGCCGCCTCGCCCTGCGCCTGGGGGTGGTGGGCCTCATCAACATCCAGTTCGCCATCAAGGACACGGTGATCTACGTCATCGAGGCCAACCCGCGCGCCAGCCGCACGGTGCCCTTCGTGTCCAAGGCCACGGGCGTGCCGCTCGCCAAGCTCGCCGCCCGCGTCATGGCGGGGGAGCGGCTGGCCGACCTCGGGCTTCCCGCCGACGATAGGCGCCTGGACTACTTCAGCGTCAAGGAGGCCGTCATGCCCTTCGGCCGCTTCCCCGGCGCCGACGTGGTGCTCGGGCCCGAGATGAAGTCCACCGGCGAGGTGATGGGCATCGCCCGCAACTTCCCGGCCGCCTACACCAAGACCCAGCTCGCCATCAGCTACGCGCTGCCCACCGGCGGCACGGCGTTCCTCTCGGTCAACGACCGCGACAAGCGCGAGCTCGTGCCCATCGCCCGCGACATCGCGCGCCTGGGCTTCTCCATCGCCGCCACCGAGGGCACCGCGCGGGCCCTGCGCGCCGTGGGCGTGGAATGCGAGGAGGTCGGCAAGATCCACGAGGGCTCGTCCTCGATCATGGACCGCATCGCCGCCGGCGAGATATCCTTCATGATCAACACGCCCTTCGGCACGGCCACCCGCGGCGACGGCTACGAGCTGCGCATGGCCGCCGTGCGCCACGGCGTCACCTACGTCACCACGCTCGCCGGGGCCCAGGCCATGGTGGCCGGCATGGAGGTCGTCCGCGACGCCGGCCTGGCCGTGATCGCCCTCCAGGACCTCCCCCAGTGGGAGGGCTAGGCCCGCGCTAGGGGAGGGCCCTGCCCCTCCCCGGCGAGGCCCGGCGAAGGCGGGCGGGCCGGCGGCCCTGGTACAATACCCGCAGCGTCCCCTGAGACAGCGCCCCGCGGGGCGGGAAAGGACGGAAGTGAACCACCTTGTCAACGAGCACGCGCCCCTCCTCGTCAACGAGGAACTCGGGCGCGGCATCTGGCTCATGACCGTGGAGGCGCCCGCCATCGCGGCGGGGGCGCGGCCGGGCCAGTTCGTCCACGTCCGCATCCCCGGCATGGACGACCACATCCTGCGCCGCCCGCTCGGCATCTACGCCGCCGACGCGGCCGCGGGCACCGTCGACATGATGTACCAGGTGCTCGGCTTCGGCACGTCCCGCATGACCGAGCTCGCGCCCGGCGCGGCCGCCGTCGAGCTGATCGGGCCCGTCGGCCGCGGCTGGCAGCCGCCCGAGGACGCGCGCCGCGCCTTGCTCGTGGCCGGGGGCGTGGGCTCGGCGCCCCTGCACCCGCTCGCCTGCGAGCTGGCGGCGGCCGGGGCGGACGTGACCGCCGTTTTGGGCGCCGGCACCGCCGAGGCCCTCGTGGCCCGCGAGCGCTTCTGCGCCGCCCTCGGCCGCGAGCCGCTCTGCTCCACCGACGACGGCACCTACGGCCGCGCCGGCTTCTGCACCCCGCTCGTCGCCGAGGCCCTCGAGGAGGCGGCGGCCGAGGGGCGCCCCTTCGACTACGTCGCCTGCTGCGGCCCCGAGCCGCTCATGCGCCTGGTGGCGGGGCTTGCCGCCGAGGCGCGGGTGTTCTGCGAGGTGTCGCTCGAGCGCCGCATGGCCTGCGGCGTGGGCGCGTGCCTGTCATGCGTGGTCGACACCGTGGACGGCAAGCGCCGGGCCTGCGTGGACGGCCCGGTGTTTCCCGCCGAGGAGGTGGTGTGGTGATGCAGCGCGTCCCCCGCGAAACCAACGTGAGGCTGGCCGTCGACCTGGGCGGCCTGGCCATGAGAAACCCCGTCACCACGGCCTCGGGCACCTTCGGCGCGGGACGGGAGTACCACGACTTCGTCGACGTGGCCGCGCTCGGCGCCGTCACCACCAAGGGCGTGTCGCTTCACGGCTGGGAGGGCAACGCGAGCCCCCGCATCGCCGAGGTGCCCTCCGGCATGCTCAACTCCATCGGGTTGCAGAACCCCGGCGTCGACCACCTCAAGGCCCATGAGCTGCCCTGGCTCGCCGAGGTGGGCGCCACCGCCGTCGTCAACGTGTCGGGCCACAGCTTCGACGAGTACGTGGCCGTCATCGAGGCGCTCGAAGAGGCGCCGGTGGCCGCCTACGAGGTGAACATATCGTGCCCCAACGTCGATGCCGGCGGCATGACCATGGGCTGCCACGTCCCCTCGGTCGAGAAGGTGGTGGGGATGTGCCGCGCGGCCACCGCGCGCCCCCTCATCGTCAAGCTCACGCCCAACGTCACCGACGTGGCCGAGATCGCCCGCGCCGCCGAGGCGGCCGGCGCCGACGCGGTGTCGCTCATCAACACGCTGCTCGGCATGGCCGTGGACGCCCGCCGGCGCCGCCCCCAGCTCGCCCGCGTGGTGGGCGGGCTGTCCGGCCCGGCCGTCAAGCCCGTGGCGCTGCGCATGGTGTGGCAGGTGGCCCGGGCCGTGAGGGTGCCTGTGCTCGGCATGGGCGGCATCTCATGCGGCCTCGACGCCGTGGAGTTCATGCTGGCCGGCGCCACCGCCGTGGCCGTGGGCACCGCCAACTTCGCCAACCCCCACGCCACGGTGGACGTGATCGACGGCATCATCGACTACTGCGAGGAGCAGGGCGTCGCCGACGTCAACGAGCTGATTGGAGCCCTGGAATGCTAGAGAACAACTTGAATCCCGACTTCCGCGCGCTACCCGCCAAGGACCGCGTCATCGTCGCGCTCGACTGCAACACCGGCTGGGAGGCCATCGTCATGGCCGACGCGCTGGTGGGGAAGGCGTCGTGGGTGAAGGTGGGCATGACGCTGTACTACGCCGAGGGCCCCGCCATCATCCAGATGTTCAAGCGCCGCGGCTTCAAGGTGTTCCTGGACCTGAAGTTCCACGACATCCCGCACCAGATCGAGGGCGCCGCCCGCTCGGCCACGGCCGCGGGCGCCGACATGATCACCATGCACACCGTGGGCGGCCGCGCCATGATGGAGGCCGCCCAGCGCGGCGCCGAGCTCGGCGCCGCCGACGCGGGGCGCTCAGTGCCGGCCACCCTCGGCATCACGGTGCTCACCTCCATGGACGCCGGGGCCCTGGCCGAGACGGGCGTCACGCGGCCCCTGACCGACCAGGTGGCGGCCCTGGCCGAGCTCGCGCGCCTCTCGGGCATCTCCGGCGTGGTGGCCTCGCCCCTCGAGGCGGCCATGCTGCGCGAGACGCTCGGCCCCGACGCGTTCATCGTCACCCCGGGCGTGCGCCCCACCGGCGCCGAGCTGGGCGACCAGAGCCGTGTCATGACGCCGGCCGAGGCCTTCCGCGCCGGCTCGTCCCACATCGTGGTCGGTCGTCCCATCACCCAGGCCCCCGACCCCGTGGCCGCCTTCGACGCCATCGCCGCCGAGCTCGAGGGGCTGTAGGGGGCGCCTGGGGCGCGAAGCCCCAGCCTGTGCGGGTATTTTGTAGTGGATTTGCGGAATTCCCCCCGTTTGGGGGCCATTTTCGCCGGGCGCTGCCCATAATGGCCCCAGTACCGAGCATGGCTCGCGCCTGTCCGCGCGCGCCTCAAGACCGTTCGGAGAGAAGGAGATACACCCCATGGCTATTCCCCAGCTGAGCCCCGAGGCCCGCGCCGAGGCGCTCGAGAAGGCCAAGGCCGCCCGCATCCGCCGCGCTGAGGTCCGCGACGAGCTCAAGGCCGGCAAGCTCACCATCGAGCAGGTGCTCGACCTGCGCGACGACCCGGTCGTCGGCCGCATGAAGGTGTCCACCCTCATCGAGACGATGCCGGGCTATGGCAAGGCCAAGGCCGAGAAGGTCATGCGCGAGCTGCAGATCGCCGAGAGCCGCCGCCTGCGCGGCCTGGGGGAGCGCCAGCGCGCCGCCCTGCTGGAGCGCCTGGGCTAGCCCGTCCATGAGACGCGGAAATCTGTTCGTCATCTCGGGGCCATCAGGTGCCGGCAAGGGCACGCTGGTGGCCCGTCTCTTGCAGGAGGTGCCCGACGCCTGGGTGTCCGTCTCGGCTACCACGCGCGCCCCGCGCGCGGGCGAGGCCGACGGCGTCCAGTACTTCTTCAAGACCGAGGACGAGTTCGCCGACGAGGTCGCCCGCGACGGCCTCCTGGAGTGGGCCCGCTACGCCGGCAACTGCTACGGCACGCCGCGCGCCTCGGTGGAGGCGCACATGGCCGCCGGCGAGCAGGTCATCCTGGAGATCGACGTGCAGGGCGCCTTCCAGGTGCGCGACAAGATGCCCGAGGCGCGCCTCGTATTCATCGAGCCGCCGTCGCTTGAGGTGCTCGAGGAGCGCCTGCGCGGACGCGGCACCGAGACCGACGAGGTCATCGCCCGCCGCATGGCCGCCGCCGAGGTGGAGCTTTCCCAGAAAATGAAGTATGATATACGGCTGGTGAACGACGACCTGGACGACGCCGCCCGGGCGCTGGTCGCCTACGTGAACGAGCAAGCCGAGAGACCGCGAGGATAACCAACCCATGAGCATCATCGAACCCAAGATCGACGTCCTTCTGGGCGAGACCGACAACGACCGCTTCCTGCTGTGCGCCCTGGCGTCCAAGCGCGCCCACGACATCAACGACATGATGCGCGGCCAGCGCGACCGCGCCATCCAGCTGCAGACCGCCGTCGAGATCGCCCGCGCGGCCGACAAGAAGCCGCTGTCCATGGCGTTTTCCGAGGTGGCCCGCGGCGAGGTCTCCTTCAACCCGGAGTCCATCGACGTCAAGAACCACTAGGCCCATGGCGGAGTTCCAGCGCGTCATCCTGGTCCACTACCACGAGATCGGGCTGAAGGGCCACAACCGCAGCATCTTCGAGAAGCGCCTCCTGAGAAACCTGGAGGCGCTTCTTTCCGCCTACCCCCTGGTCACCATCCACCGCATCGCCGGGCGCCTGTGCGTGTTCCTCCGCGAGGGCACCGAGCGCGACGTGGCGCTGGCCTGCGCCGACGCCATCGTCGGCGTGCCGGGCGTGGCGCGCGTCTCCTGCGGCTTCAAGTGCGAGCGCGACCTGGCCCAGATGGGCGAGGCGGCGCTTCTGGCGCTTTCCGAGGCGGGGGAGTTCGCCAGCTTCAAGGTGCACGCCCGCCGCAACCACACCGACTTCCCCGTCGACTCCATGCAGATGAACCGCGAGGTGGGCGCCATCCTGTGCGCGGCGCATCCCGACAAGCGGGTCATCATGAAGAACCCCGACGTCACCGTGGGGGTCGAGGTCGTCCAGAGCGCCGCCTACGTCTACGCGCGCTCGGTGCGCGGCATCGGCGGGCTGCCCGTCGGCTCGTCCGGCCGCGTGGCGTGCCTCCTGTCCTCGGGCATCGACTCGCCGGTGGCGCTGTGGCGCATGGCCCGGCGCGGCGCCGTGCCCGTGGGGGTTCACTTCTCCGGGCGGCCGCAGACCTCGGACGCCTCGGAGTACCTGGTGGACGACATCGCACGCGTGCTCGAGAAGACGGGCTGCATCGGGCGCGTCTACGTCGTGCCCTTCGGCGACTGCCAGCGCGAGATATCGCTTCTGGCCCCGCCGTCTCTGCGCATCATCCTGTACCGGCGCCTCATGTTCCGGGTGGCCGAGCGCATCGCCGCCCGCGAGCGGGCCGGCGCGCTCGTGACCGGCGAGAGCCTGGGGCAGGTGGCGTCCCAGACCCTCGAGAACATCCGCGCCACCGACGCCGCCGTGTCGATGCCGGTGTTCCGGCCGCTCATCGGCAACGACAAGCTGGAGATCATCGAGCAGGCCCAGGAGCTGGGCACCTTCGAGATATCGTCGATGGACGCGCCGGACTGCTGCACGTTGTTCATGCCGCGCTCCCCCGAGACCCACGCGCGCATCGAGGACGTGGAGGCCGCCGAGGCGGCGCTGCCCGTCGAGCGCTGGGTGGCCGAGCTCGCCGCCGCGGCCGAGCCGCACGACTACGCCTGCCCCGCCTACAAGCCCCCGCGGGAGCCCAAGGGGGAGTAGGGGCCGAGGCTGAGACGCCGACAGGGAGCCGCCTGCGGGCGGCTCCCTTTGCGTTTGGGGCCGAGGGCGGGGGGGCGCCGCCTGCGTGCCGCCCGCAGGTCGCTGGGGCGGGCGTGCGCGGCGCTCCCGAGGCGCCGGGGCGGGGCGAGCGAGGTGCCCGCGGACTGCCGGGGCGGGACGCTCGGGGCGCCCTCGCGTCATCCGCCGGCGCCGGGGCGAGGGGCGCCCGCGCGCTCCCGCGCCGCGGGGACGGGAGCGTGGCGACGCGGGGCAGGTGCCGTGGGAGCGCCCGCGCGGCGCGCGCCGGCCATCGGGGGCGCCTATGCTCGGGCGGACGCGTACCCGAGTGAGAGGCGGACCTGATGGCGTTCCAAGACGAGGCGGTGGGGCTCCGCTCGAGGCTCCACCTGGAGGGCGCGCGCCTTCCCGCGGCGATCGGCGTGCTGCTGGCGGCGCTCGCGGTGACGGCGTGCGCCCTCGTGGCGGCGAGCGGCGCGTTCGCCCCGGCCCAGCTCGAGGTGCGCCGCGCCGCCGACGCGCCCGCGGCCGAGGAGGCGCCCGCCAATGCGGAGGAGGGGCCGCCCGAGCCCGCCCTCGCCTACGTCCACGTCGGCGGCGCCGTGGCCTCCCCGGGCGTCTACGCCGTGCCCGAGGGCTCGCGCGTCGACGACGCGCTGGCCGCCGCCGGGGGCCTCGTCGCCGACGCGGCGCCCGACGCCGTGAACCGCGCCCGCGTCGTCGTTGACGGCGAGCAGGTGGTGGTGCCCACCGTCGAGGAGGCGGCCGCGGCGCCGGCAGCGTCTCCGGGAGCCGCCGCACCGGGCGCGGGCGGCGCGGCGGCGCGCGTCAACCTCAACACGGCCGGCGCCGCCGAGCTCACGACGCTCAACGGCATCGGCGAGGCGACGGCGGCCAAGATCATCGCCGACCGCGAGGCCAACGGCCCCTTCGCCACCGTCGACGAGCTCACGCGCGTGTCGGGGATAGGGGAGCGCAAGCTCGCCGCCCTGCGCGACGCGGTCTGCGTATGACGTCGCTGGCGAGCCGCGCCGGACGCGCCCGCGAGGCGGCGCGCGGCCGGCTCGTGGGAAGGCGCCGTGCCCGCAGGGCCCCCGCCCCCGCCGCGTCGGCGGTGCGTCCGAGCCTACCGCCCCTGCTCCTGCTCGGTCTGGGCGTATGGGCGGGGACGGCGGGCGCCTACGCCGGCGCGGCCCGCCTCGACGCCGAGGCCCTGCCGTGGCTCGCGGGCGGCGCGCTCGCCCTCGTGGCCGCTGTCCTGGTGCTCTGGCTGCGCTGCGGGGCGCGGCCGGCGGCCTGCCTCGGGCTGGGCGTGGCGCTCGGCGTCCTCTGCGGACTTGCCGGGGCCATCGGCGTGCAGGCGCAGATGCTCGCGGAGCCGTCCTGGGGCACCTGGCGCCTCGAGCTCGTCGAGGACGCCCGCCCCGCCGACCGCGGCTGGCGGGCGCTGGCACGGGCCGATGACGGGGCCGGGCGCGGCGTCACCGTGAGCCTCGCGCTTCCCGAGGACGGCGCGGGCTTGCTCGCTGGGGACGCCCTCGAGGCGCGCGCGACGCTCAGGCCCGTGGGCGAGGACGCGGGCGGCTATTCCTGGCAGCGCGGGATCGGCGCGCGGACGACCGTGGCGTCATGGGACCTGCTGCCGGCCGAGGGCCCGCTCGCGCCCGTGCGCGCCTTGCGTCGCGCCGCCATCGGGGCCCTCGGCGAGCACGGCGGCGAGGCGGCCCCGCTCATGCAGGCGCTCGCCTGCGGCTACCGCGCCCCGCTCGACGAGCAGGGCGGCTACGGCGCGTGGCAGGCCTGCGGGCTCGCCCACCTGGTGGCGGTCTCGGGCGCGCACCTCACCCTCGTGGCGCTCTGCGCCGAGGGGGCCCTGCGCGCCCTGCGCCTGCCCCGCCCGGCGCGGCAGACCGCGCTCGCGGCCCTCGTCGGCGGCTACCTCGTGTTCTCCGGCCTCCCCGTCTCGGCCCTGCGGGCCGGGCTCATGGCGGCCTCGTCGGCCGGGGCCCTCCTCGCGCGCCGGCGGCCCGCTGCGCTCGCGGCCCTCGGGGCCTGCCTCGTCGCCTTCCCGGCGCTCGACCCCCTGACGGCGCTCTCGGCCTCCTTCGCCCTGTCGGCCGGGTCCACCCTCGGCATCATCCTGCTCGCCGGCCTCGTCGCGTCCTGGCTCGCGCCCCTGCCGGCCGCCCTGCGGCGCGCCCTGGGCGACCCGGCGGCGCTCACCGTCGCCTCGGCGGCGGCCACCCAGCCCTACGCCACGGCCCTCTTCGCCCAGCTGCCCCTCGTCTCCCTGCCGGCCAACGTCATCGCGGCGCCCCTGTTCACCCTCGCCTGCCTGGGGAGCCTTCTCAGCGCCGCCGCGGCCGTCGCGCTGCCCGGGGCGGCCCCCGCGGCCGTGGCCCTGGGCGCCGCGTCCACCCGCCCCCTCGCCGCGGCCGTGGGCGCCCTGGCCTCCGTCCCCGGCGGCTGCGTGCCCGTCGACGCGCCCGTCCTGCCCATGGTCGCGTTCTCCGCCGCGGCCGTCGCGCTGCTCTACCGCACCTGGCCGCGCCCGCGCCTTGGGGCGCTGCTCGCCGGCGGGGGCGCCCTGGCGGCCACGACGGCCCTCGCGCTGGCCCTCGCGCCCCTCGCCGCGCCCACCCAGATCGTCATGCTCGACGTGGGGCAGGGCGACGCCATCCTCGTGCGCAGCCGCGGCGCCGCGCTGCTCGTGGACACGGGCAACCAGGACCGCCTGCTGCTGCGCGCCCTCGCGCGCCAGGGCGTCTGGCGCCTCGACGCGGTGGCCGTCACCCACGGCGACGACGACCACTGCGGCTCGCTTGGGATCCTCGGCCAGGCGATGGAGGTGGGGCACGTGCTGGTGGCGGCCGACGCGCTCACGTGCCCCTGCGCCTCCTGCGCTCGCCTGCGCGACGACGCGGCGGCGCTGGTCGGGGCAGATGCGGTCGCGGGCCTTGCGGCGGGCGACGAGCTGTCCCTGGGTGCCTTCGCCCTGCGCGTGGCGTGGCCCCGCGCCTTCGCCGACGAGGGCGGCAACGGCGACAGCCTGTGCCTTGCGGCCGCGGCGGGCGAGGGGGCGGGGCGCTTCACGGCCCTGCTCACCGGCGACGCCGAGGCCGACCAGCTGCGCGCGATGGCCGACGGCGGCGCCATCGGCGCCGTCGACGTGCTCAAGGTGGGCCACCACGGCTCGGCCGCCTCACTCGATGGGGAGCTCGCCTGCCGCCTCGCCCCGGCCGTCGCGCTCGTGAGCGTGGGGGAGGGAAACCGCTACGGCCACCCGCGCCCCGAGCCCCTCGCCGCGCTTGAGGCGGCGGGAGCCGCCGTCTTTCGCACCGACGAGTCCGGGGACGTGGCCGTCACGTTCGACGCCGGCCGCCTGCGCGTCGACTCCCAGCGCCCCGCCGGCGAAACTCGGGTAGAATAGCGCCCATGGCTACCTCAACGAAAAGCGACGCGCTCCTGCCCGCCTACCTGGTGGTGGGCGAGGACGCCCTCAAGCGCCAGGCGGTGCTCGGCCGCCTGCGCCAGCGCATCGCCGCCCTGGGGGACTTGGAGTTCAACTCCGAGGACCTGGACGGCGATGCGGCCGCAGGCGCCGACATCGTCACCGCCTGCAACACCATGCCCTTCGCGAGCGACGCGCGGCTCGTCTACGTGCGCAACGCCGAGAAGCTCAAGAAGGCCGACTCCGAGGCCCTCGTCGCCTACCTGGCCGCGCCGAGCCCCACCACCGTGCTCGCGCTCGAGGCCGAGAAGCTGGCCAAGAACACCCGGCTCTACAAGGCCGTGGCGGCCCTCGGCAAGACCGCCGTCATCGACTGCGCGCCGCCCAAGCGCGTGGAGCTGCCGCGCAAGGTGCGGGCCATGGCCGTCACCCACGGCGTCACCTTCACCGACCGCGCCGCCGTCCGCCTCATCGAGCTGGTGGGGGAGGACACCGTCCACCTCGACAACGAGATCCGCAAGATCGCGCTGGCGCATCGCGGCACGGGCGCGGTGGACGACGCCGAGGTGGGCGCCCTCACCGCCCGCACGGCCGAGGCGAAGCCCTGGGAGCTCACCGACGCCTTCGCCGCCCGCGACCTGCGGGCCTGCCTTGACGTGCTGTCGCGCATGGAGTCCGCCTCGCCCCACGCGCTCATCGCGATGTGCGTGACGAGGCTGCGCGAGCTCATCTGCGCCCAGGCCATGGCGCGCCGCGGCAGCGGCACCGCCGGCCTCGCCAAGGCGCTCAAGCTGCCCGACTGGCGCGTGAAGGGCCACGCGGGCTGGGCCCGGCGCTGGTCGGCCGCCGAGCTGCGCGCCGCGCTGGCGTCGGCCCGCGACGCCGAGCGGGCCATGAAGGGCGGCGCCGACGCCGAGGCCGCCTTCCTCGACTGGGTCATCGCGACCGTGAGGCGGCCCGCCTCCTAGCAAGCGCAAGAGGGGCCCGCGCATCGGCGCGGGCCCCTCTCATCAGGCAGGTACATGCGGCGCGGCACGCTACTCGGCCGCAGCCTCCTCGGCATCGCCCTCGGCAGCCTCGGCCTCCGCCTCGGCGGCAGCGGCCTCAGCCTCGGCCTTGGCGGCCGCCTCGGCCTCCTTCGCCTTGCGCTCGGCGGCCTTCTTCTCCTCCTTGAGCTGCTTCTCGCGGCGCTTGGCCTTCTCGGCGGACGCCTCGGCCATGGCGGCCTTGCGGGCGGCCTTGGCCTCGGCCTTCTTGGAGCCGGTCTTCTGGGCCTTCGGGGCGGCCTTCTCGTAGGCGGCGATGTCCTCGGCCGTCACGACGGAGTTGGCGAGCGCCATGATGCCGCTCTTGCGGTTGGCGGCCTGGTTCTTGTGGATGACGCCCTTGCTGGCGGCCTTGTCCATCAGGCGGCACGCGGCGCAGGCGGCGGCGTAGGCGGCCTTGCCGTCGCCCTCGGCCACGGCGTCCTTGACGCGGCGGACGGCGGTCTTCAGCTCGGACTTCACCATGCGGTTGCGCATGCGGCGCTTCTCGTTGGTGATGATGCGCTTCTTCTGGGACTTGATGTTAGCCATGGGATGGTTGCCTTTCTCGCGTTCGTCCGGTATCCCTCATGCGGTATCCAACGACACGGACGCGCCGGCGGGCAGGCCGCCAAGGCAATCGTGCGAGATGGGGGACGGGCGGGATTTCTCCGTTCCCTCGGCCGCGGCGGGGCCAGGCCCCGGGGCCGCCAGCGAACGTCATCCATGAGCGCAGCCTCGTCTGCAGATTTGGCGGTAGAATCACCGCGCGTACGTATCGCTGGATACACAATGCGATAGAATACCAAAGACCTGCGGCAATGCGCAAAGGAAATTTATCCGGAAGGCGCGATTCCCCGCGATACGTCCACAAAGCCCGCCCGCTACGCCACGGAAAGAAGCCATGACCGACCTCAGCCACATCCGCAACTTCTCCATCATCGCCCACATCGACCACGGGAAGTCGACGCTGTCCGACCGCATCCTGGAGCTCACGGGGACGGTGGCCAAGCGCGACATGCAGGAGCAGCTGCTGGACTCCATGGACATCGAGCGCGAGCGCGGCATCACCATCAAGAGCCAGGCGGTCCGCGTCATGTACACGGCCGACGACGGGCAGGAGTACCAGCTCAACCTCATCGACACGCCCGGCCACGTGGACTTCACCTACGAGGTGTCCCGCAGCCTCGCCGCCTGCGACGGCGCGGTGCTGGTGGTGGACGCCACCCAGGGCGTCGAGGCGCAGACGGTGGCCAACGCGATGCTGGCCATGAACGCCGATCTGGAGATCATCCCGCTCATCAACAAGATCGACCTGCCCGCCGCCGAGCCCGAGCGCGTCAAGCAGGAGATCGAGGACGGCCTGGCCATCCCCGCCGACGACGCGGTGCTCGCGTCGGGCAAGACGGGCGAGGGCGTGCACGACCTGCTCGAGGCCGTCGTCTACAACATCCCCGCGCCCGTAGGCGACGCCGAGGCGCCCCTGCGCGCGCTCATCTTCGACAGCTACTTCGACGCCTACCGCGGCGTGGTGGCCCTCATCCGCGTGGTGGACGGCGCCCTTGCGAAGGGCGACCGCATCCGCATGATGGCCACCGGCACCGAGGCGCTGGTGGAGGAGGTGGGCGCGCGGCGCCCCGCCGAGTGCGCCCTGCCCTCGCTCAACACCGGCGAGGTGGGCTACCTGGTCACGGGCCTGAAGGACGTGTCTCTCGTGAAGGTGGGCGACACCATCACGAGCGCCACGGGCGGCGTGGACGAGCCGCTGCCGGGCTACCGCGAGGCCAAGCCCATGGTGTTCACGGGCCTGTTCCCCATCGAGGGCGACCAGTACGAGCCGCTCAAGGAGGCGCTCGAGAAGCTCTCGCTCAACGACCCGGCGCTCGTCTGGGAGCCCGAGACCTCCCACGCGCTCGGCTTCGGCTTCCGCGTGGGCTTCCTCGGCCTGCTCCACATGGAGGTGGTCAAGGAGCGCCTCGAGCGCGAGTTCGGCCTCGACCTCCTGGCCACGGCGCCGTCGGTGGAGTACCACGTCTACCTCAAGGGGGGCGACATGGTCTCGCTCCACTCGCCTCAGGAGATGCCCGACCCCGGCTCCATCGAGCGCGTGGAGGAGCCCTACCTCAAGGCCAAGGTGCTCATCCCGCCCGACTACGTGGGCGCCGTGATGGACCTCACCGTGGCGCGCCGCGGCACCTTCGTCACCATGAACTACCTCTCGCCCACCACGGTGGAGATGCTGTGGGAGATCCCGCTCTCCGAGCTCATCATGGACTTCTTCGACAAGCTCAAGTCCAACACGAAAGGCTACGCCTCCCTCGACTACGAGTTTCTGGGCTACAAGCCGTCGTCCCTGGTCAAGCTCGATATCCTGCTGTCCGGCAAGCCCATCGACGCCCTGTCGTTCATCGTCCACAAGGACAAGGCCTACGACCGCGGGCGCGTGCTCTGCGACAAGCTGAAGGAGATCATCCCGCGTCAGATGTTCGAGGTGCCCATCCAGGCGGCCATCGGCGGGCGCGTGCTCGCGCGCCAGACGGTGAAGGCCAAGCGCAAGGACGTGCTGGCCAAGTGCTACGGCGGCGACATCACGCGCAAGCGCAAGCTCCTGGAGAAGCAGAAGGCCGGCAAGAAGCGGATGAAGGCCATCGGCAACGTCGAGGTGCCCCAGGAGGCGTTCATGGCCATCCTCAAGGTGGACGAGTAGCCGTGGCGCGCCACGTCCGGCACGACGGACCCGGGGCTGATCCCTGGGAGGAGGAGGCCCTCTCCCAGGCGCGCCCCGCGCGGAGCGGCCGCCACGGCCGGGACGCGCGCGACGAGGGCGCCGCCGACGCCCCGCGCGCCGAGGAGGGCAGCTGGCTCGACGACGCCTTCGACGAGGGCAAGGCCGCGGCCGACCTCGAGCGCGCCAAGACCTCGCCCGCGCTCGGCTGCGGGCTCGTCGCCGCGGTGGCCGCCGCGCTGGCGCTCATCGCCTTCGCCTTCACCGGCATCCTCGGCGCCCTGGGGGCGTAGACCCCCCATCCTCGGCCCCCAGCTGGCCCGGTAGGGGAGGAGACGGCGGCTGCCCTTGCCGGCCCCTCGCGTTTCATTTATTATTGCGTTTGCAAAATATTTTTATCACGCAATGGATCGGAGGCTTCCCATGATCAGCACCGCTGAGGCTGCCAAGCGGCTCGGCGTGACGCCGGCCCGCGTGCGTGCGCTGCTCGAGGCCGGCCGTCTGAGGGGCGGGAAGATCGGCCGCACCTGGGTCGTGGACGAGGCCTCGGTCGGCGCCCGCGTGCGCGAGGGGGCTCGCGCCGGCCGGCCGCGGCGGGGGAGGGAGGCGCCGCGGGACACGGCGGCTCCCGACGCCGATGCGCTCCACCGCCTCTTCGACGGCTGCCGCGAGCAGCTGGCCGGCTCGTTCGACGCCGCCACCGTGCGCGCCGCCCGCACGCCGGAGGAGGCGCGCTTCTACATGGCCGTCTCCAGCTTCTTCTTGCAGGAACGCCAGCGCACGCTCATCGAGGAGGGCGTCTTCTGATGGCGGATCGCCCCCTCTACCTGGTGTTCGCCGGGGTGAACGGCGCGGGCAAGTCGACGCTGTACCGATCGGGGCTGTGGCGCGGCCCCGCCGTGCCGGCCGACCTTCCCCGCGTCAACTCCGACGAGATCCTCGTCGCCCGCGGCTGGGACTCGGCCGACCCGCGCGCCCAGCTGAGGGCGGGGCGGGAGGCGGTGGCCCTCATCCGCGGCCATCTCGCCGCACGGCGGTCCTTCAACCAGGAGACGACGCTCTGCGGACACTCGCCGCTGCGCACCATCCGACTCGCCCGCGAGCGGGGATACCGCGTGGCCATGCACTACGTCGGCGTCGAGAGCCCCCGCATCGCCAACGAGCGCATCGCCCACCGGGCGGCCATCGGCGGCCACTTCGTCGACCCGGATGTCGTCGAGGAGCGCTGGCGGCGCTCGATCGCCAACCTCATCGCCGCCGCACCGCTCTGCGACGAGCTCAGCCTGTTCGACAACACGGCCCTGCTCACCCACGTCGCCCTGCTGGCAGCAGGCGAGATCCTCGAGGAGAACGCCGATGCGGCAGCCGCCACCTGGCACCGCCAGGTGCTCGGCGCGCTGCGCGGAGGGAGGGGACGGCTATGAGGGGGATCTTCGGGTACCGGGTGCTGCTGGCGCCCATGGCGGGGGTGACCGACGTGGCCTTCAGGGCGCTCTGCCGCGAGCAGGGGGCCGACATGGCGTTCACCGAGATGGTGTCGGCCAAGGGGCTGTCGTTCGCCAACGAGAAGACGCGGCACCTGCTGGCGCTCGCGCCGGGGGAGGACCGGGTGGCCGTGCAGCTGTTCGGCCACGAGCCCGCCGTGATGGCGCGCGAGGCCGCGTGGATAGAGGACGAGATGGGAGATGCGCTCGCCTATCTCGACGTGAACATGGGCTGCCCGGCGCGCAAGATCGTCTCCAAGGGCGACGGCAGCGCGCTCATGCGCGAGCCCGAGCTGGCCGCGGCCATCGTGGCGGCCGTCAAGGGCGCCGTGGTGCACCCGGTGACGGTGAAGTTCCGGCGCGGCTGGGCCGAGGGCGACGAGACGGCGCCGGAGTTCGCGCGCCGCATGGAGGCCGCGGGCGCCGACGGCTGCGCCGTGCACGGCCGCTACGCGCTCCAGCTCTACCGCGGCAGCGCCGACTGGGGCGCCATCGCGCGCGTGCGCGCGGCCGTGGCCATGCCCGTCGTGGGCAACGGCGATGTCCGCCGCGGGGCCGACGCCGCGCGCATGGCGGCCGAGACCGGCTGCGACGCGGTGATGATCGCCCGGGGCGCCGAGGGCAACCCATGGCTGTTCTCCCAGGTGAGGGCCGCGCTTTCCGGCGAGGAGGAGCCGGCGGCGCCCACCGTGGCCGAGCGCATCGCGATGGCGCGGCGCCACGCACGCCTGCTCGAGCAGCGCGAGGGGCGCAACATCGTGCGCATGCGCAAGCACGCCATGTGGTACCTGGCGGGGCTGCCCGGGGCGGCCGCGGCGCGCGGGCGCCTCAACTACTGCACCGCGCCCGAGGACTTCGACGCCGTCTTCGACGACCTGCTGGCCATCGCCGCCGCGCACGATGCGGGCGCACAGGCGGCCTGCGCGGCGGGGGCGCCGGACGAGGGGAGGGGAGGCGGAGATGCCGCACGATCCCTATAGGGCGCTCTACCTGCACCTGCCGTTCTGCGTGCGGCGCTGCGGCTACTGCGACTTCGCCACGAGCGCCGTCGCGCGCGACTCGCCGGCCATCGACGAGTACGTCGATGATATGGTGCTCCAGATCCGCCGTAAGGCCCGCGAAGGCGAGCTCGCCGGCATCGAGACGGTCTACCTGGGCGGGGGCACCCCCAGCTTCGTGGGCGCGCGGCGCCTGTCGAGCCTGCTTTACGCCCTGTCGCTGTCGATGCGGCTCGAGCCGGACGTGGAGTGCACCATGGAGGCGAACCCCGAGAGCCTGGACGGGCGGCTCGTGCGCGACATCTGGGCCCTCGGCGTGAACCGGCTGTCCATCGGCGTGCAGTCCCTCGACGACGCCGTGCTGCGCGTGCTCGGCCGCGCCCACGACGCCGACGGCGCGCGCCGGGCCGTCGCCACGGCCCAGGAGCGCTTCGAGAACGTGTCGGTGGACCTCATGTGCGGCATCCCCGGCCAGTCCGACGCCTCCCTCGAGGCGACCGTGCGCGAGGCGGTGGCCCTCGGCGTGGCGCACGTGAGCGTCTACCCGCTCTCGATCGAGCCGGGCACCGCGTTCGACCGCGCCATCCTGCGCGGCCAGATGCCCGAGCCCGACGACGACGTCGAGGCCCGCCACATGGAGATCGCCCGCGACGTGCTGGAGTCCGCGGGCTTCCGGCGCTACGAGGTGGCGAGCTACGCGCGGCCCGGCTTCGCGTGCCGCCACAACATCGCCTACTGGACCGGCGTGCCCTACCTGGGGCTCGGCCGGGCGGCGGCCACCATGACGCAGAACGCCGAGCGGCGCATGCGCGTGACCGACGGGCAGGTGACCGACGACCTCGACCCGCGCCAGATGGCCGCCGAGGACCTCATGCTGGGGATGCGCCTGGCCGACGGCGTGGACGACGCGCTCGTGGCCCGCGCGGCCGCCCTCATCCCCGAGACGCCGGACGCCTTTCGCGAGCTCGAGGCGGCCGGGCTCGTGCGCCGCGCCGAGGGCCGCTGGCAGCCCACCGACCGCGGCTGGCTCTGCGGCAACGAGCTCTACGGCCGCCTGCTCGACCTCGCGCCCTAGGGCGCGGGTATAATAGCCCCAAGCGAGAGACCCGGAAGAGGGGAGAGGACGATGGGAAAGAAGATCCTGGTGGTGCACGGCAGCCCGCGCCTGAACGGCAACTCGGCGATGCTCGCCGACGAGTTCACCCGCGGCGCCGAGGCGGCCGGCCACGAGGTCACGCGCATCGAGGCCGGCCGTGCCCGCATCGGCGGCTGCCTGGCCTGCGAGTACTGCTTCAGCCACGAGGGGGAGTGCTGCCAGAAGGACGACATGCAGGACTTCTACCCGCTCCTGCGCGCGGCCGACGTTATCGTGTGGGCCACACCGCTGTACTGCTACAACTACCCGGCGCAGCTGCGCGCCTTCCAGGACCGCATGTTCTGCGGCATCGCCAAGCCCTTCGGCGTCAAGCAAACGGGGCTTCTGCTGTGCTTCGAGGACAAGGACGCCGCGCGCGCCGAGCCGCTCTTGGACGTGTACCGCGTGAACACCGCGTACTGCGGCCAGGAGAGCATCGGCGAGGTGGTGGTGAAGGCCGTCTACGAGGAGGGCGCCATCGCCGGCAACCCCGGGCTCCAGCAGGCCTACGACCTGGGGGCGGGCCTTGCCTAGCCCCCACCAGCGCCCCATCCGCGTGCTCTTCGTCTGCCACGGCAACATCTGCCGCTCGCCCATGGCTGAGTTCGTCCTGCGCGAGATGGCCGAGCGCCGCGGCGTGGCCGGCCGCCTGGTCGTGGAGTCCGCCGCCACGAGCTCCGAGGAGCTGGGCAACCCCGTGCACCCCGGCACGCGCCGGATGCTGGCGGCCCACGGCATCTCCTGCGAGGGGAAGCGCGCCCGGCGCCTGCGAGCCGACGACTACGACGCGTGGGACCTCCTCATCGGCATGGACGACGCCAACGTGCGCAACATGGAACGTCTGTTCGGTGGCGATCCCGCGGGCAAGGTGCACCGGCTGCTGGAGTACGCCGGCAGCGAGCGCGACATCGCCGACCCCTGGTACACCGGCGACTTCCAGGCCACCTGGGACGACGTCTGCGACGGCTGCGAGGGCCTGCTGGCCTTCCTGCGCCTGTGAGCGCGCCGACGGGAAGGAGAGGCTGGATCGTGGGCCGCATCGATGTCGAGATCTCGAACTATCTTGCCCAGGCGAACCCCGAGCTTGCGAAGAAGCTCAGGGTCTCCGGCTATTATTCGGCGCTTGAGCGCGCCGTGAAGAAGGTGTGGAAGGAGGACGAGTTCGCGGCCCATTATGTTCTCGCCCATATAAACGCCTTCTACATCACCACGGACACCGCGCCGGTGAAGAAGAAGTACCGGGACCAGCATTGGGCCATCTGCACCATCTGCATTGACGACAGCTTGATCCGCGGCGACGTCGACGCCCGGCAGGGCCTGCTCAAGCTCGCCTTGGCAAATGAGGGAATCCACTTCGACGAGCTGCGGCTTCTCCCATCGAAGTTCGACATGAAGACGCGGCACCCCTTTCAAGAGTCGGTGGAGATAATCGACGGCATGCTGTTCCCGGGCGTTCAAGAGAGCGAGGATCCGAAGGCCCCCGAGCCCATTAGCGAGCAGACCTTCAAGGACGCGATCGGCGCGGTCGAGGATCCGGGCCTGGCGAAGAAGCTTGCCGGCGCGATGGCCGCGTCGGCAGCCTGGGCCTATGATGCGGCCAAGGGCAGCGGGGAAACCTGCCCTCCCATAGTCAGCCTCTACCACTTGAACGAGAAGCAGGAAGACCTGATGACCTTGAAGAGGGCCTTCTTCCTGACGTTTGGAGAAAAGACCGAAGAGGTCATCAGCCGGATAAACAGGGTGTACCTTCGGCCGCGGAGCTTCGACGCCAAGCGAAGGGAGCGGCGCGAGTATCAGACCTATGATTGCGACATATACTCCTGCGAGCCTCGGCTCACCCATATCATGGAGGCATTCGGGGGCACGCTGATCTCCCGGGCAAGAAGGCTTCGCCTCCGCATCGGGGGAATACACCTCTACGAGAGCCCCTCGGAGATGGTGAACGACAGGGCCTTCCCAAAAGACAGCGCGCCGATCGTGTGGGAAGACGAGCCCGACCTGCCTTCCCAGTAGCCGCTTGCTACCGACGGGCGGTTCGCTTCAGTTCTTCATTAGTTTACATAACATATATTATCAGATATTTATTTGGATACGCAAAAGAGGGACGACTTGGCGGGCCTTGGGTTTCGCTGGGTGATCTGGGGTTTTGGGTTTGGCGGCAGCTTCGGGGTCCTGGCGTTGCCCTTAGCCCCAGATCGAGTCCTTGGGTGCTGAGGCGTCGGGCTGCTGGCCCTGGATGCCGGCTGCATCGTAGAGCGACGACAGGTCGCCGGTCTGGAGCGCCTGCATCATGGCCGGCAGCACCGTGGCGAGCGCTATGGCGTTCAGCACGAGGGCCAGCGCGCAGATGATGACGCTCAGGATGCCCGAGCGCTGGATGCGCGACGCGTACACCTTGAGACCCGGCTCCAGCCCCTCCGCGAGCGCGCGGCGCGCCTTGACCACCGCCAAGATGGCGCATACCAGGCCGACCGTGCTCAGGACGACGCCGCCGATGAGCAGCGACACGGGCCCGGCGATGGTCGCCACCGTGACGAGGGTCTGGGCGGACTTGAGCTGGCCGAGGCTCGCGGGCCTTCGGGGCTCGTCATAGGGCGTCTTGGGGGCCCGATTCGGCGTCTCGCTCATCATTCCCTGCTTTCGCTGAAAAAACAGGCCTTCTGACCTGCGGTTTTACAAACGAGGCTCTGAGAGCCGTTCTAAGGCCCTATTTTGCCCCTCCATGGGTAAATACTCATGGAAATGAGGGTTTCCGAAGGCCTTGACGGGCAAATATACCATCTCCGACCGATACGTGGACCCGCTTCGTCCGAATTACACCGAGGCCGCACGGGTTTGAGGCCAGATCGTAGGATAACGCGCCCTAGGAGCTGACCCCGCTGCTGCCGAAGCCGCCCTGGCCGCGCTCGGTGACGTCCAGCGAGGCGACGGGCACGAGATCCACCTTCGGCGCGGCGACGATCATCAGCTGGGCGATGCGGTCGCCGGGCTGGACCTCGAAGGGGTCGGACGGATCGAGGTTCATGAGGATGACCTTCACCTCGCCGCGATACCCGCTGTCGATGAGCCCCGGGGCGTTCACGACGGTGATGCCGTGCTTGGCCGCCAAGCCGCTGCGCGGGATGACCAGGCCGGCGTAGCCGTCTGGGATGGCCAGCGCAAACCCGCAGGACACGAGCGCCCGCTCCAGGGGCCCGAGCGTGACCGCCTCGACGGCACGCAGGTCGAGTCCCGCGTCACCCTCGTGGGCGTAGCTCGGCGGCTCGCTCGAAGAATCGAACATTTGTATAGGGACGGGAAGAGCCATGGGGGAGAGGCCTCACGAGATGTCGTTGAGCGCCTCGGCGAACTCCTCGACGCTCTGGAAGTCCTTGTAGACGCTCATGAAGCGGATGTAGGCCACGTCGTCGAGCGGGGCGAGCCGCGCCATCACCATGTCGCCGAGGTCCTTGGAGCGTATCTCCCCCCGCGGCGAGGCGCTCAGGTCGTTCTCGATGCCGTTGATGAGACTCTCCATCTGGTGCGGCGTCACCGGGCGCTTCGCGCAGGCGCTGAGGAGGCCCCTCATGAGCTTCTGCCGGTCGAAGGCCTCCGACGACCCGTCGGACTTGATGACGATGACCGGGTTCTCGCCCCGGCGCTCGTAGGTGGTGAAGCGGTGACCGCAGGACAGGCACTCCCGGCGGCGTCGGATGGCGGCGCCATCATCGGCGGGACGGGAATCGACCACCTTGGACTCGGGGTGGCCGCAGGCAGGACAGAGCATGGCACTCCTTAATAACGCAGGTTCACCCGGCCATGATACCCCATGGAATCGCGCCGAGGGAAGATCGTCGCCCAGGAGGCGCCGATTCGCCGACCAGGGCCGCCGACGGCGCCCTCACTTGGTGACGCCTGCGCGGGCCGCCGGCTGACGGACCCGCGCAGGCGCGGTCGTGCCGCCCGCGAACGCAGCAACGGGGCGGTCTCGGGATTGGCTAGAGGGTCATGAGCAGCGAGCCGAGCGCTATGGCGCAGCCGGCGGCGAAGAGGACGGCTGACTGGGCGCGCGTGAGCGTCGTCGGGCCCTGGGCCTCGACTGGCCGGATATCGGCCGTCCGCGTCGCCGGGAAGCCGATGATGCGCGCGCCGTGGGCCCTCGGGCAGGACGCGGGCTTCAGCGCCGAGGAGCCGATCACGGGGTAGATCTTTTCGCAATTCCTCATTTTTCTTCCTCCCAGCTCTTGCGTAGAACCTTTGTTCGTTGCTATAATATGACGAACAAAAGTTCATGTCAACAACAAATTAAAACATTTGTTCTTGCATAGCGAAAGGAAGGGACCATGGCCCAGAAAGTCACGAAGCGCCAGCAGGCGGTGCTTGACTGCATCGAGGACTGCATTCGCGAGAAGGGCTACGGCCCCACGGTGCGCGAGGTCTGCGAGACCCTGGGACTCTCGTCGCCCTCCACGGTGCACGTCCACCTCAAGGCGCTCGAGGAGAAGGGCTACATCAAGCGCGACCCGCTCAAGTCCCGCTCCATCGCCCTCACCTACCACCTCGACCGCGACGACGACGCCTCCGACGTGGTCTCCCCCACCTTCAGCAAGGTGGTGAACGTGCCGCTCGTCGGCAACGTGGCCGCCGGCTCCCCCATCCTCGCCGAGGAGAACATCACCGACACCATCACGCTGCCCACCGACATCGTCGGCGACTCGCCGTCCTTCCTGCTCTCCGTCCGCGGTGAGTCCATGATCGAGGCCGGCATCAACGACGGCGACTACGTCGTGGTCAAGGAGCAGCCCGTCGCCAATAACGGCGACATCGTGGTGGCCATCATCGACGACGGCGCCACGGTGAAGCGCTTCTTCAAGGAGTCCGACCACATCCGGCTCCAGCCGGAGAACTCCTCCATGGAGCCCATCATCACCACCGACTGCTCCATCGCAGGCAAGGTGGTCGCCGTCTTCCGCCGCCTCTAGGGACGCCGCGCGCGCCGCTTTGAGCACGCGAGGAGCGAAGGCGGGAAACGAAGAGCAAACACGCGGTGGGGGAGCGCCGGCATCGGCCGCTCCCCCACCGCGTTTTCTAGGAGAGAGTGGGGGGTAGCGCTACGCCCTCCCCCTCTCGCGTTCGCGTTGCCGGAACCCCAGCAACATCACCGGATGGAGCAGCGCCATCCCTCCCCCATCCACGTTCATGCTGCCAACGCACGGCATCGTTGCCGCGTGCGCGAGGGCGTCAGGCGTATCGCTCCCCCACCGCATGTCCTGGGACGAGGCGGCGCTACTCCCCTGCCGTGAAGGGCGCGAAGGTGGGGGCGTAGGCGGGGCCTGCCAGCAGGACGAGGCGGGTGCCGGCCTCCTCGTGGGCCTCGGAGACGATGTGGCAGCGCTCGTGGGCCAGCGACACCAGGTCGCCGCGCTGGTAGGGGATGAGCACCTCGAGGTGCTCATCGGCCGCCGCGGCAGCCTGGGCGATGCGGGCCACCAGCCCGTCGATCCCCTCCCCCGTCGCCGCCGACACGGCGAGCGCCAGCGGATGGCGCCGCGCGAGCGCCCCGCGCGCCTCGTCGTCGAGCAAATCGACCTTGTTGAACACCTCGAGGCACGGGATGTCCTGGGCGCCGATCTGGTCGAGCACCTCCCGCACGGCCTCGATCTGCCCCTCGTACTCGGGCGACGACGCGTCCACCACGTGCAGCACCAGGTCGGCGCCCGTTATCTCGTCGAGTGTCGACTTGAACGCTTCCACCAGGGTCGTCGGCAGCTTCTGGATGAAGCCGACCGTATCGGTGCCGGTGATCTCGCGCCCCTCGGGCAGCTCGAACTTGCGCGTGGTGGAGTCGAGGGTGGCGAAGAGCTTGTCGTAGCTCAGCACGTCCGCCCCGGTCAGGCGGTTGATGAGGCTCGACTTCCCCGCGTTGGTGTAGCCGGCCAGGGCCACCTTGAACATGCCGCTCGCGTAGCGGCCCTCGCGCTGGACGGCGCGCACCTCGGCCAGGTGCGCCAGCTCGCGCTTGATGGACGTGATGCGCTTGCGCACCATGCGGCGGTCGACCTCCAGCTGGCTCTCGCCCTCGCCGAAGCGCGACCCGACGCCGCCGCCCATGCGGTTGGACGCCAGGTGCGCCCACATGCCGCGCAGGCGCGGGAGCAGGTACTGGTTCTGGGCCAGGCGCACCTGCAGGCGCCCCTCCTTGGAGGTGGCGTGCAGGGCGAAGATGTCGAGGATGAGCGCCGTGCGGTCGATGACCTTCACGTCGCGGCCCACCGCCTTCTCCAGGTTCGACTGCTGTGAGGGCGTGAGCTCATCGTCGAAGATGACCAGATCGGCGCTGTGGGCGCGGGCCAGCTCGGCGATCTGGTCGGCCTTGCCCGAGCCCACGAAGGTGCGGGGGTTGGGCGCGTCGAGCCTCTGGGTGGTCACGGCCACGGTCTCGGCGCCGGCCGTGTCGGCCAGCCGCTCCAGCTCGGCCAGCGACGACGCGAGGGGCCACTTGAGCCCCGGGCGGTCGACGCCCACCAGGATGGCGCGCTCGCGGCGCTCCTCGGCCAGGGTCTGGGGGCCGCGCTCTATCACGGATTCGAATTCAGTCATGGGGATTCCTCTCATCAACGCCGCGACCACGCGGGGCCGCCCGTCGGCGCGCCCGCGATCCCGCGGATCAGGCTCTGTCGGTGTCCTTCGGCCCTGTCGCCGCTAGATCACGAACATGCTGCGCATGATGGAATCTCCCTACTCTTAGAAAGAAGGCGCGCGCAGGATCGCGCGCCGCCCATCATAGCATAGAATCCCCTGCCCGGCCGCGCCTACATGGCCTCCTTGATGCGGCGCACCGCCTCCACCAGGCGCTCGTCGGGCGTCGTGAGCGAGATGCGCACGTAGCCCTCGCCGTCGGGCCCGTAGCCGCTGCCGGGGGTGACGATGACGTGGGCCCGCTCCAGCAGCCGCTCGGCGAAGGACGCCGAGGTGTCGCCGTCGGGCACGCGCGCCCACACGTAGATGGTGGCCCGGGGCGCCTCGCACTCCAGCCCGATGGCGCGCAGGGCGTCGACCACCAGGTCGCGCCGGCGCTGGTAGAGCGCGCACATCTCGTCCACGCAGTCCTGCGGGCCGGTGAGCGCCACGGCCGCCGCCTCCTGGATGGCGGTGAACTGGCCGGAGTCCAGGTTGTTCTTCACCGTGCCGAGCGCGGCCACGGCCTGGGCGTTGCCGCAGGCGAACGCGATGCGCCAGCCGGTCATGTTGTAGGACTTCGACAGGCTGAAGAACTCGATGCAGCACTCCCGGGCGCGCGGCCGCTCGAGGATCGAGGGCGCGCGGTACCCGTCGAAGCAGATGTCGACGTAGGCGTTGTCGTAGGCCAGCAGCAGGTCGTGCTCGAGGCAGAAGGCGATGGCGCGGTCGAGGTACTCGACGGGCGCGCAGGCGCCGGTGGGGTTGTTCGGGTAGCCGAGGAAGAGGATCTTCGCACGCTCGAGCACCTCGGGCGGCGTCGCCTCGAAGTCGGCGAGGAAGCCGTCCTCGGCCCGCATGGGCATGAACCAGGTGCGCGCGGACTGCAGCGTGGCGCCGCCCGAGTACACCGGGTAGCCGATGGAGGGGGCGAGCACGTAGTCGCCGGGGTCGACGAAGGCGGTGTGCAGATGCGCGATGCCCTCCTTCGACCCGATGAGCGCGAGCACCTCGGCATCCGGGTCCAGCTCGACGCCGAACCGGTCGGCCATGTAGGCGGCGCAGGCGCGGCGGAAAGCGGGCGAGCCGGCGTAGTCGGGGTACTGGTGGTTGGCCGGCTTGCGGATGGCCTCGGCCATGGCGTCGACGATGTGGGGCGGCGTCGGCAGGTCGGGATCTCCGATGCCGAGCGATATCACGTCGATGCCCTGGGCGCGCAGGGCATCGCGCTTGGCGTCGATCTGGGCGAACAGGTAGGGCGCCATCTCATCGAGGCAGGCGGCGGTTCTCATGGGCGGGCTCCTCTCTCGGGGCGGGACTGCCGGCTGCGCCCCCGCGCGGCCGGCGCGGGCGGCTTACCGGGCGCGGTCGATGGTGACGGTGCCGGAGAAGGACTGGGCGGCGGGGCCGGTCATGCGCACGTGGCCGTCATCGTCCCAGCGGATGCGCAGGTCGCCCCCGCGCAGGCGCACCGTGGACGTGCGTCCGGCCCGGCCCGTGAGGCTGGCGGCCACGGCCGTCGCGCAGGCGCCGGTGCCGCAGGCGAGCGTCTCGCCGCAGCCGCGCTCGAAGACGCGCATGGCGATGGCATCGTCCCCCGCGTGGGCGAACTCCACGTTCGTCTTCTCGGGGAAGGCGGGGTGCGCCTCGACGAAGGCGCCCACGGCGTCCACGTCGAGGGTGGCGAGCCGCTTGTCGAGCGAGTCGGGGAACAGCGCGTCGGGAAGCGCGTCGAAGTCGTCGATGAAGCACACGGCGTGGGGGTTGCCCATCGACACGCAGCAGAACGTGAGCGGCGCCCAGGGCGTGTCGAGGACGAGCTCGCCGACGTAGGGCGCGCCCTCGGGTGACGTCGCATCGGGGGCCGCGCCCACCGGCACCGCGGCCGGGTCGAGCACCGGCTCGCCCATGTCCACCGTGGCCTCGGCGAGCAGGCCCTCCCCGTCCACGGTGAAGGCGATGGGGCGCGGGCCGGCCAGGGTGTCGGCCACCAGCTCGCCGCCCTCGGGGCCCGACGGCGCGATGCCGCGATCCACCAGGAACTTCGCGAAGCAGCGCACGCCGTTGCCGCACATCTGGGCCAGGGTTCCGTCGGCGTTCACGTAGTGCATGTAGCCGGCATGCCCCTCCCCCACCGGCGGCCGCACGAGGATGACGCCGTCGGCGCCGATGCCGAAGTGCCGGTCGCACAGCGCGCGCACCTCGTCGGGCGAGAGCGCGAGCTCTCCCGCCCGGTCGTCTATCATCACGAAGTCGTTGCCGAGCCCGTGCAGCTTGGCGAACTCGATCTCCATAGGGCGCCTCCCTCGTTCCCGCGTCGCGGGCGGGGCCGGCGGCGCTTACGCGTGCAGGTCGTCGCCCAGGGCCGCGAGCGCCTCCCGCGCGATGGCGGCGGCGTCGCCGGATCCCGCGTCCACCCAGCGGATGCGGGCGTCGCGGCGAAACCAGCTGCGCTGGCGCTTGGCGTAGCGCCGTGTGGCCGCCTTGACGGCCTCCACGGCCTCGGCCAGGGTGCAGCGCCCCTCCAGGGCGTCGACGATCTCCTTATATCCTATGGCCTGGGGCGCGGTGACCCCGGCCCTGAAGCCCCCGTTTAACAAACCTTTAACCTCGTCGACCAGGCCCGCCTCGACCATGGCGTCCACCCGCGCGTCGATGCGCGCGCGCAGCTGGCCGGGATCGACGGCGAGCCCCACCTGGACGGCGGGCACGGCCTGGGGAAGCGTCGCCAGGTTGCGCTTCTGCTCGGCATAGGAGCCGCCCTCGGCCAGAAGCTCGAGGGCGCGGGCGACGCGCCGGACGTTGTGGGGGTGGACCACTGCGGCGCTCTCGGGGTCGGCCGCGCGCAGGCGCTCCCACAGGGCCTGGGCGCCGTGGGCCTCGGCGAAGGCCATGCACTCGTCGCGGACGGGGTTTCCCACCTGCTCGCCTGCCGGGAAGTCGTAGTCGTCGATGGCGGCGCGCACGTAGAGGCCGGTGCCGCCGGCCAGGACGGGCCAGCCGCCGCGCCCCTCGATGGCGGCGAAGCAGCCGCGCGCGTAGGGCTGGAACAGGGCCGCGGAATAGGGCTCGCCGGGGTCGACCAGGTCGAGCCCGTGGTGGGGCACCCGCCGCTCGGAGGGCGGGATCTTCCCCGTGCCGATGTCCATGCCGCGGTAGACCTGCATGGAGTCGGCGCTGACCACCTCGCCTCCGAGGGCGAGCGCGATCTCCTGCGCGACGGCGGTCTTGCCCGAGGCCGTCGGCCCCACCACGCAGACGACGGGCCTCACGGGCGCGGCGCCCCCTCCACCGTGCCGGCCAGGTACCACGTGCGGGCCTCGTCCACGCGCACGTCCACGACGGTCCCCACTAGGCCAGCCGCGTCGAGCCCCGCGGGCAGCGGCGCGTGGACGGTCTGGTTCTTGGGGCTCTTACCCGTGAGCATGGCCGCGTCGCGCTTGGAGGTGCCCTCGACGAGCACCGGGACCACGCGCCCCAGCTCGGCCTGGTTCGCCTGCCAGGCGCCCTCCTGCACGGCCTCGACCAAGCGGTCGAAGCGCTCCTGGATCACCTCGCGCGGCGTGTCGTCGGCCATCTTCGCCGCCGGCGTCCCCTCGCGCTTGGAGTAGATGAAGGTGAACACCTGGCCGTAGCCCACCTCGCGCACCAGCGAGAGCGTCTGCAGGAAGTCCTCCTCGGTCTCGCCGGGGAACCCGACGATGAGGTCGGTCGACAGGGCGATGTCGGGGCACGCGCGGCGCAGCTTCGCGATGAGGCCCAGGTAGTGCTCGCGGGTGTAGCGGCGGTTCATGGCCGCCAGGATGCGGTCGGATCCCGACTGGGCCGGCAGGTGCAGCGCCGGCATGAGCGAGCGCAGGCTGCCGAAGCGCGCGATCACCTCGTCGGTGAGGTCCTTGGGGTGGCTCGTGGCGAAGCGCAGCCGCTCGATGCCCGTGGCGTCCACGGCGTCGAGCACGTCGACGAAGCGCGGCTCGCCGTAGAGGTCGCGGCCGTAGGAGTTGACGTTCTGGCCGAGCAGCGTGATCTCGCGCACGCCGGCCTCCACGTAGCCGCGGGCCTCGCGCTCGATGTCCTCGAGGGCGCGCGACTTCTCGCGGCCGCGCACGTAGGGCACGATGCAGTAGGAGCAGAAGTTGTCGCAGCCCACGGTGATGGGCAGCCAGGCCGCCCAGGAGTGCTCACGGGCCGTCGGCAGCTCCGTCGGGAAGTCGCTCGACGATTCCAGGACCTCCACGTGGTGCGCGCCGTCGGCCACGGCCTGGGCGAGCAGGCCCGGCAGCGACCCCAGGTTGTGGGTGCCGAACACCACGTCGAGGTGCGGCAGCTGCTCGGTGAGCTTCTCGCCGTCGCGCTGGCCGATGCAGCCGCCCACGGCGACGATGCGCTTGGGAAGCGGCGAGCCGGCGCGCAGCGGCACGTTCTTGAGGGAGGCGACCTGGCCGTAGAGGCGCGTGTCGGCGGCCTCGCGCACGCAGCAGGTCATGAACACGACGATGTCGGCGTCCTCGACGGCGTCGACCATCGTGGCGCCGAGGCCCTCGAGCATGCCGGCGATGCGCTCGGAGTCGTGCTTGTTCATCTGGCAGCCGAAGGTGTGGATGCAGAAGGTCATCCGGTCGAAGGTGGGGGTCATGGCGTCCTTAGGGGTTGGGGTGGGCGGCGGCGGGAGGCTCTAGCGCGCCTCTCCCCCGTCGACGGTTCCGCGCAGGTAGCGGGGCTCCACCGCGAAGCGGATGGCGGTGCGGTACTCGCCGTCGATGACGATGTCGGCGAAGGAGGGCACGCACACGATCTCGATGCCGATGGGCGAGAGGAACCCGCGGGAGATGGCGATGGCCTTGACCGCCTGGTTCACGGCGCCGGCGCCGACGGCCTGGATCTCGACGGCCACGCCGTCCTTGATCATGCCGGCGATGGCGCCCGCCACCGAGGCGGGAGAGGACTTCGAGGATACTTTCAGGCAGCCGATCTCCGGCTTGGGGTCTGTGGTAGACACGTGCTGTTCCTTGTCGTGCGCTTCGTTTGTCGTTCGTTCGGTGGTGCGTTTCACGGCGTGATGACCCGCAACGGGGCGAACCGTTAGACTGCCGGTCATTTTACCGGTAATCCCCTCACGGCGCAACCGGGCCGGCCCGCCGCGCGGCGCCCTAGCGCAGCTTCTCGACGGGGATGGTGATGCGGATGGCGTCGGAGGCGACGCGCACCTCCGGCTCGACCGAGGCGTCCAGGTAGTAGCGGCCGGCCAGCTCGGAGAAGAGGCGGCCGACCTCCTCGCGCAGCTCGGCGACGTCGGCCTCGGCGAGCACCAGGCCGCGGGCGTCGCGGGAGGGGCGCCGCGGCTGCTTGGCCTTGCGGACCGGCGCGCGGGAGAAGCTCTCGGCGCGCAGGCGGTCCATGAGCGAGGGCAGAGGCGCGATCTGGCCGTCCATGACGCGCCGCGCACTGCGCTCGGAGAGCGAGAGCCCCATGTCAGCGGCCAGCTCGGCCAGGACGGCGGGGTCGGCGGCGGCGGCCAGGCGCTTGGACGCGGGCAGCGCGCGGGCGTCCTCGCAGAAGGCGCGGGCCGCGGCCGAGGTGGTGGCCATACCGAAGGCGTAGAGGGTGGCGGCCACCTCGGTGAACGAGCCGCAGTAGACGCTGCAGTCGTGGCGGTGCTCCAGGGCGAACTCGGCCGCCGTGCGCAGGATGTTCTTCGGGCCGCGCATGGCCTGGGAGCCGGCGTCGGTGGCCTCGAAGACGGGGAAGGTGGACTGGTCGGTCTTCTCGCCGAGGCGGGTGAGGTCGGTGGTGACGGCGATGGCCGAGCCCAAGCCCGGCGCCGACGAGGCCACGCGCGCCTCCTCGGCGTTCACGGCGATGGAGTAGAGGGCCATGCCGCGGCCGTGCATCCCCCACTTGTCCATGCGCGCCGTGTCGAGCTTCGACGTGACGCGCGGCTCGAAGACGCGCCCGTGGAGGGCGGCCGGGATGCCGGATCCGTCGTCGACGACGACGAGGGAGCGGGCCGTGTCCTCGCGCTGCACGGCCAGGAAGATGTTGCGCGCGCCGGCGTCGCGGGAGTTGCGCAGCATCTCGATGACGATGTCCTCGGTGCAGCGGATGTCCTGGGCCGCCTGACGGCGCTCCGCCTCGGAGCTCCGAAGGCGGACGAAGCCATCCCCGAGGTCGTCCTCGACCCGGAGATGACCCTCGCCGCATACCGACTCCACGAAGGAGCCGAGCGATTCCTCGGCCATGGGCTACTTGGCGTAGTCGACGGCGCGGCTCTCGCGGATGACCACGACCTTGACCTGGCCGGGGTACTGCATCTCGCTCTCGATCTGGTGGGCGATGTCGTGGGCCAGCACCACGGACTGGGCCTCGTCGACCACCTCGGGCTTCACCATGACGCGGACCTCGCGGCCGGCCTGGATGGCGTAGGTGCGCTCGACGCCCTCGTGGGCGTTGGCGATCTCCTCCAGCTTCTCGAGGCGCTTGATGTAGGCGTCGAGCGTCTCCTTGCGGGCGCCGGGGCGCGCCGCGGAGATGGCGTCAGCCGCCTGGACGAGCACGTCGATGACGGTGTTGGGATCCACGTCGCCGTGGTGCGCCTCGATGGCGTGCACGATCTCGACCCGCTCGCCGAAGCGGCGCGCCAGGTCGGCGCCGATGACGGCGTGGCTGCCCTCGACCTCGTGGTCGACGGCCTTGCCCAGGTCGTGCAGCAGGCCCGCGCGCTTGGCGGGAATGGGGTCGAGCCCCAGCTCGGAGGCCATGACGCCGGAGAGGTAGGCCACCTCCAGCGAGTGGTTGAGCACGTTCTGGCCGTAGGAGGTGCGGTAGCGCAGCCGGCCGAGGGTGCGGACGAGCTCGGGGTGCAGGTCGTGGATGCCCGTGTCGAAGGCGGCCTGCTCGCCGGCCTCCTGCACGCGCTGGTTCACGAGCTGGACGGCCTTGCCGTACATCTCCTCGATGCGGGCCGGGTGGATGCGCCCGTCGGCGACGAGGTTCTCCATGGTGACGCGGCCGATCTCGCGGCGCACGGGGTCGAAGCACGAGATGGTCACGCACTCCGGGGTGTCGTCGATGATGAGGTTGGTGCCGGTCAGCTGCTCGAAGGAGCGGATGTTGCGGCCCTCGCGGCCGATGATGCGGCCCTTGAGGTCGTCGGAGGGGATGTGGATGGCCGACACGGTGTTCTCGGCGGAGTGGTCGGCGGCCACGCGCTGGATGGCGAGGGACAGGATCATGCGCGCCTTCTTGTCGGCCTCGGCCTTGGTGCGGGCCTCGGCGTCGCGGATGATGGCGGCCGACTCGTGGGTGACCTCGTCGCGGATGGTGTCGAGCAGCTCCTCCTTGGCCTCGTCCGGCGTCATGCCGGCGACGCGCTCGAGGCGGCGGCCCATCTCGGCCTCGGCCTCGTCCAGGTCGCGCTCGCGGCGCTCGATCTGCCCCTGGAGGGACGAGATCTGGTGCTCGCGGGCGTCGAGGGTCTCGCTGCGGCGGTCGAGCGACTCCTCGCGCTGGGTGATGCGGTTCTCGGCGCTGCGCACCTCGCGCATGCGCTCCTTGTTGGCGTCCTCGACCTCCTGCTTGTACTTCAGGGCCTGGTCCTTGGCCTCGATGACGGCCTCTCGTCGCATCGTCTCGGCTTGCTGCTTGGCGTTCTCGACCACGGACGCCGCCTCCTCGGCGGCGCGCTTGGTGGCGGAGCTGGCAAGGAGGCGCGTGGCGACGAAGCCGAGGGCGATGCCGGCGACGGCACCGATGACCAGCCAGATGATCTCGGGCATTGGTCCCCCTTTCGTCTGCGTCTTGGGTTCACGGTTCGGTTTTTCCAGTAAAAAAGCCCGCTTGGGACGGGCATGAGCGATGAACGCGGAGGGTAGGCGCGATATAGGTTTGTCTCTATAGTCAAATACCCGGCGGGTACGCATCACTCATAGCTTCGGAAGAGTATAGCGTATTATCTCCGCGCCTGGAGCGCAGACGGGAAAACAGCACACCCCCTCGGCCACGCGCCCGGCGGGCTATTGTCGGGATTCGGACCAGCGGCGGGCGGCGGTGGCGGCGGTGGCGGTGCCGAAGCCCTGCTGGACGAGCTTGCGGAAGGCGGCGTCGCGCTGGTTCTTGGCCCGTGGCGGGCGGCGCCCCAGCAGGGCGAGGGCGCGGTCGACGTCGGCGTCGTCGCCCGCGGCGCGGTACTCGGCGTAGGACTCCAGGTCCCAGGGGTCGATGCCGAGGTCCTCGACCTCGGCCAGGACGCCCTCGACCCCCCGGCCCGATGCGATGCGCATGCGCACGAGGGCCTCGGCGTAGCGCCGATCATCCACCGCGCCCGCACGCACGGCGCGGGAGAGCGCCTCCTCCGCCTCCGCCTCGCCCCAGCCGTCGCGGGCCAGCCGCGCGCGGATGCGGACGGTGGACTGCTCGCGGGCGGCCGCGAGCCGCAGGATCTTCTGGAACGCCCGCTCGGCCGTGAGCTCCGCGTCCCCGGCTGTTCCCTCGCCCGCCGGCGCGTCCTCCCCCGCCTCTCCGGCACCCCGTGCCACGCGATCGTCGTCGAGGGGGAGGGCGCCGATACGCCGCGGCGCCTCTTCAGACGCCTCCTCGGCGGCTGGAGCGTCGCCGCGGGCGATGGCCTCCATGTCGGCGCGCAGGGATGCTATGAGGTCGGCCTTGGAGGGCATGGGCTACTTCTTCTTGCCGGTGCCCGCCTTGGGGGCCGGGGTGAAGCTGTCGGCGGCGTCGGGGTCGGGCGTGAGCACCGGGATGCCGAACTCCTCGCGCACCTTGGCCTCGATCTCGTCGCGCAGATCGGGGTTCTCGCGCAGGGTCTGCTTGGCGGCCTCGCGGCCCTGGCCGAGGCGCTCCTCGCCGTAGGTGTACCAGGCGCCGGACTTCTTGGCCACGCCGCACTCCACCGCCATGTCGACGATGCAGCCCTCGCGCGATATGCCCTCGCCGTACATGAGGTCGAACTCGGCCTGGCGGAAGGGCGGCGCCACCTTGTTCTTGACCACCTTGGCGCGCACCCGGTTGCCCACCACGTCGCCGTTCTGCTTGATGGAGTCGATGCGGCGGATGTCGAGGCGCACCGAGGAGAAGAACTTCAGCGCACGGCCGCCGGTGGTGGTCTCGGGGTTGCCGAACATCACGCCGATCTTCTCGCGCAGCTGATTGATGAAGATGCAGGTGGTGTTGGACTTGGACAGCGAGCCGGCCAGCTTGCGCAGGGCCTGGGACATGAGGCGCGCCTGGAGGCCCACCGTCGTGTCGCCCATCTCGCCCTCGATCTCGGCGCGGGGGACGAGCGCGGCCACCGAGTCGACAACCACGGCGTCGATGGCGCCGGAGCGCACGAGCATGTCGCAGATCTCGAGCGCCTGCTCGCCGGTGTCGGGCTGGGAGATGAGCACCTCGTCGATGTCGACGCCGATGCGGGCGGCGTAGACCGGGTCGAGGGCGTGCTCGGCGTCGATGAAGGCGACGATGCCGCCGGCCGCCTGGGCCTCGGCGAGGATCTGCAGGGCGAGCGTCGTCTTGCCGCTCGACTCGGGCCCGTAGATCTCGATGATACGCCCGCGGGGGACGCCGCCGATGCCGAGCGCTGCGTCGAGCGGCAGCGCGCCGGTGGGGATGACCCCGATGTTGAGGTCGGCGCCGCCCTCCCCCAGCTTCATGATGGAGCCCTTGCCGAACTTGGTCTCGATCTGGTCCGTGGTCAGCTTGAGCATCTTCGACTTTTCTTCGTTCATTCCCACTCCTTCAAGGGTACCCGCGCGGGCGCGGCTTCGGTCTTCGTCCATTATACGAACACCTGTTTGCACGTCAAGGGAAAACTTCGGAAAGCCATGGAAGTCGCCCCGAGCGCCATCCTAGGCGCCCCCGGCGACGGCGCGGAGATGGCGGGGCGCCGCAGGCGCGACCGCCCCGCGACGCCGCGCGCCCGGCCCCCGGGGTCCGTGACGACGCGGGAGCGCCTCCCCCGCCCCGCGGGGGCGCCGCCAGGACGCGCCCCCGCGGGGCCACGGCATCACGGGAGCGCCGCCGAGGCGCGTCCCCGCCGCAGGAGGGCGCCCCGCGGCCCGCGCCGCAGCGCTCCGCGAACGTCTCGCGCGCCACGGCAGGCCGCGCGCGGGCGCCTCCCCGGCGCCGCGGGCTAGCCCAGCGGCTCCTCCCCCGCCGCCGCGCGCGCGAGCGCCCCGAGCGCGCGCTCCACCGTCTGGAGCCGCACCGCCCGCCGGTCGCCGTCGAAGCGCAGCTCGCGGGCGGCCGTCCCGTCGGCGGTGGCCACGGCCATCCACACGGTGCCCACCGGCTTGCCCGGCTCGGCGCCGCCCGGCCCCGCGATGCCCGTGACGGCCACGGCCACGTCGGCCGCCAGGCGCGCGCGGGCGCCCTCGGCCATCTGCCGGGCCACCGGCTCGCTCACGACGCCCGCGTGCGCGATGGCGCGGCCGTCCACGCCGAGCAGGGCCTCCTTGGCCTCGGGCGCGTAGCTCGCGACGCCGCCGCGCACGACGGCCGACGACCCGGGCACCGCGGTGAGCGCGCCCGCTATGAGGCCGCCGGTGAGGCTCTCGGCCGTGGCCGCGGTCAGCCCGGCCGCCCCGAGGGCCGCCACCGCCTCCCGCGCCGCGGTGTCCACGCACGCCTCAAGCCCGTCCCCGCCGACGGCGCTCGCAACGGCCGCGGAGCCGGCGGCACCGTCATCCCCGGCGGCGCCCGCGGCCGCCCGGGGCCCGAACCCCAGCAGGTGGCGCGCCTTGGCCAGGTAGTCCATCATCGACACGATGGTCAGCACGAGGGCGACGATCATCACCGCCCAGGACACGACGTAGAGGGGGCTCGTCACGGCCGCCGCGGCATCGGGCAGCTCAAGCCCGTCCTTCACGATGAACAGCACGATGGCGATGATCTGGAAGACCGTCTTGGCCTTGCCGTACCAGCTGGCGGCGATCACCTCGCCGCGGCTGGCGGCCACCATGCGCACGCCGGACACGATGAACTCGCGCGCCAGGATGATGAGCACGGGCCACGAGGGCAGCGCGGCGAGCTCCACCAGGGCGAGCAGCGCCGCCGCCACGAGGATCTTGTCGGCCAGCGGGTCCATGAACTTGCCGAAGTCGGTCACCTCGCCGCGGCTGCGGGCCAGGTACCCGTCGATCCAGTCGGTGCAGGATATGAGGATGAAGACGCCGGCCGCCACCAGGCTCTTCGCCTGGTCCGTGAAGTCGGTGAGGCCCATCCACTGGGGCCACGGGCTCAGAAGCGCCACCACGAAGGCGGGCACCAGGCAGATGCGCACGACGGTGACGACGTTGGCCGGCGTCCAGAGACGCTCGGCGCGCTGGGGGGCGGACATAGGCCTAGAGCACCTCGCCTTCCATCTCGTAGAGCAGCGTGTCGGTGATGCGGGCGCGCACGATGCGGCCCGGCTCGCCGGCGTCGAGGTAGGTCACGCCGTCGACCTCCGGCGCCTGGCACTGGGCCCGCCCGTAGAGCTGGCCGTCCTCCTCGGCGCCCTCGACGAGCACGAACGCCTCGCGCCCCACGCGCGCGGCGATGAGCGGCGAGGAGGCGGCGTCGGCCGCGTCGCGCAGCCGCTGGGCGCGCTCGGCCCGCTCGTCGTCGTCGACCTGGCCCGGCAGGTCGAAGGCGGCGGTGCCCTCCTCGCGGGAGTAGGCGAACACGCCGACGTAGTCGAAGAGGCCCTCCTCCACGAAGGAGAGGAGCTCGTCGAACTCCTCGTCGGTCTCGCCGGGGAAGCCCGCGATGAGCGTGGTGCGCAGGGTCACGTCGGGCAGCGCCGCGCGCACCCGGCCGACGAGCGCCTCGAAGGCCGCGCGCGAGCCGCGGCGGTTCATGGCCCGCAGCACCCGCTCGCTCACGTGCTGCAGGGGTATGTCCAGGTAGGGGCACACGTTGGGATGGCGCGCCATCACGGCCAGGAGCTCGTCGGTCACGCCCTCGGGCTGCAGGTAGAGCACGCGCAGCCACGTGTCGGGAAACTCCCGGGCCAGCGCGTCGACAAGCCACGCCAGGTCGAGCGGCTCGTCGAAGTCGGCGCCCCAGCGGCCCGTGTCCTGGGCGATGAGGTCCACCTCGCCCGCGCCCGCCTCCACGAGCCGCGCCACGTCGGCGCGCACCTGCTCGTAGGAGAAGCTGCGGTAGCGCCCGCGGATGAGCGGGATGGCGCAGTAGGAGCACCAGCGGTCGCAGCCGTCGGATATCTTCACGTACCCGAAGGCGCCCGCCGGGCGCGCCTCGCCCGCGCCGGGCTCCGGGGCGGCGCCCGCCCGCTCGACGCCGAGCGCCCCGTCGAGCACCGCAGCGATGTCGTCCTCGCGCGAGCAGGGGACGAAGGCGGCGGCCTCGGGCAGCTCGGCGGCCAGCTCGTCGCCGTAGCGCGCCGGCATGCAGCCGGCGACGATCAGGCGTGCGCGGCCCTCGGCCACCGACGGCAGCCCCGCGGCGTCGAGGACGGCCTCGATGCTCTCCTCGGTGGCGCTCTGGATGAACGAGCAGGTGTTCACGACGATGGCGTCGGCGAGGGCCGGGTCGTCCTCCAGGCGGTAGCCGGCGGCCAGCGCGCGCCGCTCCATGGCGGCGGTGTCGACCTCGTTCTTGGCGCAGCCGAGGGTCACGAACGCGACGGAGCGCGCCGGGTGCCCGGCGCGCTCCGCCTGCGCGATGTCAGCGGTATCCAAGGCGGCGCCCCTAGCGGTAGTTGACGTACTGCAGCGGCTGGCCGTAGTCCTGGCCCTTGAGGAAGGAGATGACCTCCTGCAGCGTGTCGCGGCTCGCGCTCGACACGCGCAGCTTGTCACCCTCGATCTGCACCTTCACCTTGAGCTTGGTGGCCTTGATGTCCTTGTTGATCTTGGAGGCGGTGTCCTTGTCGATGCCGTCCACCACGCTGGCGACGCGGCGCACCGACTGGCCCGCGGCCGCCTGGGCGTCGCCCCACTTGACGGCGGCCAAGTCGATGCCGCGCTTCACGAGCTTCGACCCGATCACGTCGATGACCTGACCCGCCACGAAGTCGGACGGCGCGGCCACCGTGATGGTCTGGTTGGCCTTGTCGAGGCTGATCTCGGCGCCCGAGTCCTTCAGGTCGTAGCGCTGGGCGATCTCCTTCTTGGCCTGCTGGAAGGCGTTGTCCACCTCCTGCATGTCGACGGTCGACACCACGTCGAAGCTGGATTCCTTGGCCATGGCATGGCTCCTTTCGTCAGGGTTCTCCTAGGAGGAAGGCGGCCGCGCGGGCCGCTGGGATGGCAGGGATGCGGAAGGGAGGCGGCCGCTAGCTCGCCGACAAGCCGCCGGACGACGAGCCGCCCTCGCCCGAGCCGGACGAGCCGGACGACCCGCCCTCGGCCGACGAGCCGCCGCCGTGCTCCTCCTGCCACTCGCGCAGGATGGCCGGGAAGTCCACCGAGTAGGTGTACACGCCGTTGCCGCGGCTGTCGGTGGGCTTGACCTCCTCGCCGTCCAGGGTGAGCGTGACGCCGTCGGGGTTGCTCGTCACGAAGCGCAGCGTGCCCGTGACGTTGTAGTCCCGCGTGGCGGGCCCCTCCACCGTCTGGGCCACGTCGGCGCCCGACGAGCCGTCCAGGTACACCTCGATGTAGGCCGACTGGCCCTCCTTCACGGCGTAGCTGAACTTGGCGCTGGTGGGGGCCACGGCCGGCGGCGGGGTGGTCGCGGCGCCTCCCTGGGCGTCGCCGCCGGAGGCCGTGCCGTTCGACGCGGCCTGGTTGGACGTGTCGGTGAGGCCCGTGATGGGCACCTGGGGGACGTCCTGCTGCGCGGGGGCCTTGTTGCCGAAGACGAGGAACAGTACCACGATGAGCAGCACGACGATGACGGCGCCGGCGATGACGTAGGGCAGCCGCGAGCCGGACGTGGGCACCTTCGGCGGCGCGTAGAGGTTGGTGTACTGGGCAGACGGCATCGAGCCGTGGCGCGAGGGATGCACCCGGTCGGTGGCGTAGGTGCGGCCGCGCTCGTCGGTGCGGTCGTCGTAGAGACCGCGCCCGAGGGCGTTGTGGCGCACCGCCCGCTGCTCCTCGCGCGGGCGGGCGGCGCGGCCCTGGCGCGCGCCGGAGCGCGGGCGGGCGGCGCCGTCGCCGACGCGGGCGTCGTCGCGCACGCGGCCCACCTCGAAGGCGTAGGCCTGGTCCTTGTAGAGCCGGCCGATCTCGGCGGCGTTGAGCCCCACCAGCCGCGCGTAGGCGTTCACCATGTTGGTGGTGTAGCCGCGCGGGGGCATGCGGGCGAAGTCGCTGTCCTCGATGGCCCGCAGGATGTCGGGGCGGATGCGCAGGCGCCGGGCGGCGGCGGAGAGGTCCATCCCCTTGCGCTTGCGCGCGTCGCGCAGGATGTCGCCGAAGGCAATCTGTCGCGCCATAGTCTCAACTCCTCTTTCCGGAAGGCGGCCGCGGGGCGGCTACTCCGCGGCGTCCTGGGCCTCGAAGGCCTTGAGCGTCTCGAGCTCCATCTCGTCGACGAGCACCTCGCGCGGCTTCGAGCCGTTGGCGGGGCCGACGACGCCCTTCTCCTCCAATTGATCCATTATACGGCCTGCCCGGGCGTAGCCCACCTTCAGGCGCCGCTGAATGTTGGACGTGGAGCCCAGGCCGCTCGACACCACGATCTCGGCGCCCTCCCACAGAAGCGGGTCGTCCGCCTCCGAGCCGCCGTCGCCCGAGGGCGACGACGCGCCGAGGGTGACCACGTTGGTCTGGAGGATCTCGGAGTGGTACTCCGGCTCGCCCTGGGCCTTGAGGTGCTCCACCACGGCGTTGATCTCGTCATCCGAGACGTAGGGGCCCTGGACGCGCAGGGGCTTGGCGTACTCGGGCTTGGCGATGAGCAGATCGCCGTAGCCGCACAGGTTCTCGGCGCCAGTGGAGTCGAGGATGACGCGCGAGTCGATGCCGCTGGCCACCGTGAGGCCGATGCGGCAGGTGATGTTGGCCTTGATGAGGCCCGTCACCACGTTGGTGGAGGGGCGCTGGGTGGCGATGATGAGGTGGATGCCGGCCGCGCGCGCAAGCTGGGCGATGCGGCTGATGGAGAACTCGACCTCCTTGCCGACGTTCATCATGAGGTCGGCCAGCTCGTCGATGACGATGACGATGAAGGGCAGCGGGTCGCCGAACTCGTTGGGCTCGGGCTCCCGGCCGGCCGCGCGCGCCGCCTCGTCGGCCTCCTTGGCCGCCTTGGCCTTGGCGTTGAACGAGCCAATGTTGCGGGCGCCCACCTTGCTGAACAGCTTCAGGCGCCGCTCCATCTCGGCCACGCCCCAGGAGAGCGCGCTCGAGGCCTCCTTGCACTCGGTGACCACCGGCACGTAGAGGTGCGGGATGCCGTTGTAGCCGCTGAACTCGACGCGCTTGGGGTCGATCATGATGAAGCGCACCTCGTCGGGGGTCGCCCGCATGAGGATGGTCATGATCATGGCGTTGATCTCGACCGACTTGCCCGAGCCGGTGGTGCCGGCGATGAGCAGGTGGGGCATCTTCGACAGGTCGCCGGTGATGGAGTGGCCCTCAACGTCCTTGCCGATGCAGATCTGCATGGGGCCCTCGCCCACGTCCTTGAGCACGTCGGTGAGGTAGACCGTCTTGCGGGCGCGGTTGGGCACCTCGATGCCGACGTAGTTGGTGCCGGGCACCGGCGCGAAGATGCGCACGCCCGGCGCCGCGAGCGCCAGCGCGATGTCGTCGTTCAGGGCGGTGATGCGGCTCACGCGCACGCCGGGGGGCAGCTCCACCTTGAACAGGGTCACCGTGGGGCCGGCCACCCAGCCCACGACGTTGACCATGATGCCGAAGTCCTCCAGCGTCTCCTGGAGGTTGGCGGCCGTCTCCTCCAGCTCCTCGTCGCTCGCGCCGGCCGTCTTGCCGTCGCCCTGGACGAGCAGGTCCACCGGCGGCAGCGCGAAGCCGCCCTCGGCGGGGACGGGCGCGGGGGCCGCCTTCGCCTTGGGGGCGCGCTTGGGCTTGGGCGCCGGCGCCTCGGCCGGCGCGCCATCGGGCGCGGGCGCGGCCTTGGCGTGGCGTGCGCCGAGCTTGCGGGTGATGGTCGCGGGCGGCTCGGGGGCCTCCCCGTCGTCCTCGTCGTCAAGCGCGCCGGCATCGGACGCGGCCAGCGGGCGCGTGAGCGCCTGGGTGGGCGCGGCCTCCTCCCCGTCGAGGTCCTCGGAGCGGCGCCGGGCGCGGCGGTGCGAGCGCTCAGCCGACAGCAGCGACACCGTCTTGGCCGCCGACGCGTCCTCCTCGCCTCCGGCCGTGCCGAGCACGCGGGTGCGCGCCGATCCCAGGCCGTCGTCGGCCGGCGTTCCGTCCCCGTCGTCCTCCCAGCCGGCCACCGGCGCGCTGGCGCGGCGGCGGGGCAGGCGGATGCGGGCGAAGGGGGGCGCCTCGGCGGAGTCGAGGGCGGCCTCGCGCTCGGCGCGCTTGCGGCGCACCGTCTCGATGAGCTTGGATATGGAGAACCCGATGACGATGACGCCCACCACGATGAGCCCCACCAGGATGACGCCGGTGATGACCGGGCCGAACAGCAGGTAGCCGGCCCAGGCGATGCCCGCGCCGATGTAGCCGCCGTGGGACAGCAGCAGCTGGCGCAGGAACAGCTGGTCGTAGGCGCCCGGCTGGATGGGCGAGGCGAGCGCGATCAGCCCGAGCAGGGCCACCAGGATGAGCGCCAGGCCGATGGCGGCGCGCACGGGCACGCGCTCGCGCTCGAAGCGCACGAGAAAGGTGACGCCGATGGCCGCCAGGAACAGCGGCATGACGTAGGCGCCCACGCCGAAGGTGAGGCGCAGGGCCTCGGAGAGGAACGACGCCACGATGGCGTCGCCGGCCGGCAGGACAGCGGCCACCATGAGCACCACGGCGGCCACGATGAACAGCACGCCCACGATGTCGCGGCGCGTGCGCTCGTCGAAGACGCGGGCCTCCTCGGCCGCGCGGGGGGCGGGCCTGCGCCCCTTGGAGGGCGCCGCCTTGCGCCCCTGGCTGCTCTTGCGGGTCTGCTGGGTTGGTGTCGACTTCCGGGCCACGCCCTGCTCCTTCGTGCCTCGTTTCAGTGCTGCGTTTGGGGGCGGGCCGGGCCCGCCTGGCGCACGGGCGACGCCCCGAGGAGCGCCGCCCGCTGGCTAACCTGCTGATTATAGCGCATGGGCGCCGTCGTCCTACACCTCCAGGATGTTGACGATCACCATGGGGCGCTGCTTGGTGCGCTCCCACAGCAGCGACAGCACCGCGTCGCGGGCCACCTTGCGCAGCTCCTTCACGCCGCCGCCCTTGCCGAGCTGCCGGCGCATCGCGCCCTTGAGGGCGCCCTGAGCCTCCTCGGCCAGGTAATGGTCGTCGCCGCCGGTGATGCCGCGCATGACGATCTGCACCTCGCCGACCACCTCGCGGCGCTTGAGGTCGACCGCGGCGGCCACCGAGGCGAAGCCCTGCTCGCCCAGGGCGCTGCGCTCGTCGAGCACGTCCTGGGAGGTGTCGCCCACCGACAGGCCGTCGACGAACACGATGCCGCTCTGGACGCCCTCGCCCCGCTCGACGCCCTTGGCGGACAGCTCGAGCGCGTCGCCGTTCTCGATGACGAAGATGTTCTCGGCCGGCACGCCCGTGGCCTCGGCCAGCTCGGCGTGGGCACGCAGGTGCGTGGCCTCGCCGTGGACGGGCATGAACGCCTTGGGCTTGACCATCGACAGCACGATCTTGAGCTCCTCGGCGCCGGCGTGGCCCGACACGTGCACGCGGGCGCGCGACTTGTCGTAGACGTCCGCGCCGATCTTGGCGAGGGAGTTGATGACGCGGGTGACCGCCTTCTCGTTGCCGGGGACCGGCGTGGCCGAGATGATGACGGTGTCGCCCTGCTCCAGGTCGATGGTCTTGTGCTCGCCGTTGGCGATGCGCGCGAGCGCGCTCAGGGGCTCGCCCTGGGACCCGGTGCACATGATGACCACCTGCTCGGGCGGGATGCCCTTGAGCTCGTAGGCGTCGATGAGGTCGCTGTCGGCGATGTTGAGGTAGCCCAGGCGCCGGGCGATGTCGGTGTTCTGGATCATGGACCGGCCCGTCACCACCACCTTGCGGCCGTTGGCGATGGCCGCGTCGCAGATCTGCTGCATGCGGTGGATGTGGCTGGCGAACGACGCGATGATCACGCGCCCCTTGGCCTGGGAGATGATGGTGCGCAGGGTCTTGCCCACCTCGGCCTCCGACGGCGTGAAGTTGGGGTTGGTGGCGTTGGTCGAGTCGCTCATCATGAGGTCGACGCCCATCTCGCCGAAGCGCGCGAGCGCCCCGAAGTCGGTGTGGACGCCGTCGATGGGGGTCTGGTCCAGCTTGAAGTCGCCCATGTGCAGGACGTTGCCGGCCGGGCTCTGGAAGAACACGCCCACGGCGCCGGGGATGGAGTGGTTCACGGCGAAGAAGTCCACCGTGAAGCAGCCGAGCTTGATCTGGTCGCCCGGCTTGATCTCGATGAGCTTGGCGTTCTTCACCTTGTGCTCGGCGAACTTGCCCTCGATGAGCCCCAGCGTCAGCTTGGTGGCGTAGATGGGCACCGTGCGGTCGAGGTCCTTCAGCAGGTAGGGCAGGCTGCCCGTGTGGTCCTCGTGGCCGTGGGTGACGATGATGCCGCGCAGCTTGTCGGCGTTCTCCAGCACGTGGGTGTAGTCGGGCAGGATGAGGTCGATGCCCGGGTGGTCGTCGTCGGGGAACATGAGGCCCGCGTCGTCGAGGATCATGTCGCCCTTGCACTCCAGGCAGGTCATGTTCTTGCCGATGGCGTCCAGGCCGCCGAGCGGGATGATCTTGAGCTTGGCGTTGGGATCCTTGCCCTTGGCCGAGATGCGGCGGTCGGCGCCGTGGGCGCCCTTGGCGGGCTGCTTCTTCTTGGGCGCGGCCGCGCCATCGCGCGAGAGCTGGGGGCGCTTGCGCTCCAGGTTCTCGTGGCGGAAGGTGCGGGTGCGGCGCTTGGCGCCCTCGCGGCCGGGCTGGCCGCCGTCGCCCTGGGCCTTGGCGGCCCGGGGGTCCTTGTTGTCGTTGGTCATAGCGGGTGGTTTCTCCTTCTTTCCAAAGAAACGCCGGCCGCGCGGGGATGCGGGGCCGGCGGACGTCACGTACGGGGACGCGCCCTAGGCGAGCACGCCCGTCTGACGCATGACCTGCGCCAGGGTCGCGGACTGCTCGGGGGTGGCGTCCACGAGCGGCAGGCGCACGCCGCCGACCGGGAAGCCGATCAGCTTGAGCGCCTCCTTCACGAGGATGGGGTTCGCCGTGGTGAAGAGCCCCTCCATGAGCGGCAGCAGGGCCTCGTTGGCCGCCGCGGCGCGCTCCCACTCCCCCGCCGCGCACAGGTCCACGATCTCCTTCATGCGGGCCGGGGCCACGTTGCCGATGGTGGAGATGACGCCCACGCCGCCTGCGCGCATGATGTCGTAGGTGGCGGAGTCGTCGCCCGAGTACACGTCGAAGCCCGCGGGGGCCTCGGCGATGATGCGCTCGATCTGGTCCATGCGGCCGCTGGCCTCCTTGACGGCGACGATGTTGTCGCAGTCGCGGGCCAGGCGCAGGGTGGTGTCGGCCTCCATGTTCACGACGCAGCGGCCGGGGATGTTGTACAGGATGATGGGCAGGTCCACCGAGCCGGCGATGGTGCGGAAGTGCTGGTACATGCCCTCCTGCGGCGGCTTGTTGTAGTAGGGCACGACGCACATGAGGCCGTCGACCCCGAGCGGGGCCACCTTCGAGGCGAAGTCCACCGTGTCGGCCGTGCAGTTGTCGCCCACGTTGGCGATGACGGGGACGCGCCCGGCGACGGCGGACACCACGGCGCGGAACAGGTCCATCTTCTGCGGGTAGAACACCGTCGGGCTCTCGCCGGTGGTGCCGTTGACGATGATGGCGTCGCTGCCTCCCTCGATCAGGCGGTCGGCCAGGGCCTGGGCGCGGTCGAGGTCGAGCTCGCGGTCGTCGTCGAAGGGCGTGACCATGGCCGGGATCATCCGGCCGAAGCGGGGGGCGTCAGCTGCCATCGGGCATCTCCTTAGGTATCGTGAGGCGCCGCATGCCGCGGCGCACGAGGCTCGCTGATGCGCCATTATGCCACGAATGTACGGTAGCGCCCCCGCCGCCGCGGGAAGTTCGCCAAACCTCCAATCGGACGGCGCGGAAGGCGTCCCTCCCCCTCCCTCGCCGCGCGCTGGACGGAGGGGGTGGAGATGAGAGAGGGGGCCGCGCGATGCGCGGCCCCCTCGGGCGGATGCGCGGCCCCCGGCTCCTACCAGCGGCCGGCGTGGCGCCGGGCCAGGGCCTCGCGCCGGCTGCGGCGCTGGGCGGCGGCCGCCATGAGCATGACGCCGGCGGCTGCGGCGGCCAGGACGAGGGCCACCGACGGGGCGACGAGCTCGTCGCCGGTCTGGGCCAGGCGGATGGGCGTGCGCGAGCCCTTGCCGCCGTCCCCGGCCCCCGCGCCGGGGCCGGCCGCGCCGTCGCCGCCGCCCGGCTGCTCGGCGGGCCTCACGCCGCCCTCGCCGTCCGTGCCCGGGGCGTAGGCGGGCGCCTGGGCGTTGTCGACGCCGGGCCGGCCCTCCAGGAACTCGTCCCAGCCGCCCTCGGGCGCGAACGGCGTGCCGGGCACCGGCCGCGGCGCGCCGCCGGCCACCTCGCCCGGCTCGGCCTCGGAGGGCCGCGTGCCGAAGGCGGCGGCCACGTTGCCCACGTCGGCGCCGAGGGCCTCCTCGGTCACCAGCGCGTCGAACACGAGCGTGGCGGACCGGCCGCCCACCAGATCGCCCACGGCGACGGCGAGCACGCGCGTGCCCGGGTCGTAGGCGTCGTCCAAAACCGCATGCTCCGCGCCGTCGGGGCCGGTCACGCGGATGGACTCGGAGAGCGGCTCGACGCCGACGGGCACCACGTCGCGGATGACGGCGCCGTACCACATGGTGTGGGGCCGGGCGTTGGACAGCGTCACCGTGTAGCGCACCACGTCGCCGACGCGGGTCGTGCCGTCGTCGCGGTCGAGGTTGCGCGCGACCTTCGCCAGCCTGACGTCGGCCGGGCCCTCCTCGTCGTCCTCCAGCTTGGGGTCGGCCGGCAGCACCGGCGGCATGCCGGGGTCGGTCGCCGGCAGGGTCGCCACGTAGTCGTCCTCGAGGTCCTCCCAGGGCCCGCCGGGCTCGAAGGGCGTGCCCGGCTTAGGCTTGTCGGCGGGGTCGGCCGGCTCGGCGTCGGGGTCTGTCGGGTGCTCGCGCCCCCACTCGTCGGTGGGCGTGCCGCCGAGCGCGCCGCCCTCGATGGCGGGGCCCTCCGGCCGCGTCGGGTCGGGCTTGCCGGGATCGGACGGGTCGCTGGGGTCGGACGGGTCGTCGGGATCGCCGGGCTTGCCGGGGCCGTCGGGATCCTCCGGCAGGCGCGTCTCGGAGGTCGACACTACCTCCACGTCGAAGGTGAGCACGGCGCTCTCCCCGAAGTACAGGTCGCCCGCGTTCACGGCGATGACGCCGGTCTTCGGGTCGTAGGCGCTCATCGGCACGTCGTAGGTCCTGCCGCCGGCCGTGAGCCTGATCGTGCCGTCCTTGGGCTCCATGCCCACCGGCAGCGTGGCCCTCACCACGGCGTCGACGAGCTTGGAGTCGGGGCCCTTGTTGGTGGAGGTCACCGTCACGGTCAGGGTGTCGCCCACCAGGATGCGGTCGTCGTCGTGCTCCTCGCGATGACCGGTCTGCTCCACTGTCACCGTGGTGACGATGTCGGCCGCCGCCGGGTCCTTCGGCAGCACGGGGGTGGGCTTGGGCGAGGAGGGCACGTTCGGCGTGGACGGGTCGGGGTCGTCATCGCCCACGACGACGATGTCGACGTCGGGGTCGAGTGTCTCGGGAGGCACGGGCTTCTCGCCCGGCGCGAGGTCCTTCTCGTCCTTGCCGAAGCCGCCCGATCCCTCGGGCTCGTTCTTCAGCTCGGGCAGCTTGCCGTCGTCGCCGGGGCGCTCGCCGAGCCCCTGGTTCTCCCCCACCCGGGCCTGGAAGCGCACCGAGGTCGACTGCCCGCCGTAGACGGTGCCGATCAGCTTGGACAGCGTGGCCGAGGCGTCGTCGAACCGGTACTCGTCGTCGCCGGTGCCGCGGTCAACCGGGGCCCAGTCCAGCTTGTCCCACTCGAAGCCCTGGTAGAAGGCGGGCGTGCCCAGCAGCGGGTCGGAGTCGGGCGTCTCGTAGTTGGCGGCCGTCTCCACGCTCTCGGCGTCGAAGGTGAGGCGCTGGTCGATGGCGTCTCTGAGCTCGGCGGCCTGCCAGGCCGACCCCTGGGTCAGGTTGAGGCCCGTCACCGTGTACTCCATCAAGTCGCCGGGGCGCGGCGGCATGCTGGCGCGGTCGACCGCGGCACGGGCGGCGTAGGGCTCCACGCCGAGCGCGTCGGCGGCGGCCAGGGCGAACGGGGTCACCGAGAGGAGCGCGCCCTGCGCCTCGGCGAGCGCGGTCAGGTTGCGCTGGGTGAGGCGGATCTGCACCTGGGGCCTGATGGTGGGATCGGGGGTGATGGTGAGGTCGAGGATGCGCCGCTGCCCGCTGTAGAAGGCGTTGGCGCCCTGGGTCATCGTGATGACGGCGTTGCCGCAGGAGAACACCTGCACCTTGACGTTGCCGTCCTCGTCGAAGACCGGGTTGCCGTCCTCGTCGCGCTCGATGTCGGCCACGGCGGGGTTGGAGCTCACATAGCTCACCTTCGCCGCCGAGGTGGAGTCGAAGCTCAGGTTGAAGAAGTCGCTGGCCGCGCCGCCCTCGGTGTTGAACTGGCTGTAGGGCAGCTTGAGCGAGGCGCGGTCCTCCTTGAAGTCCAGCTTCGTGCCGCCGGCGGTGACCTCCTCCTTGGGCTTGACGGGAATGATGGTGGTGGGCGCGGTGGCCGCGTTGGAGGGGTTGTTCTCCACGCTCTCCACGTAGTTCTTGTCGGGGACGTACTGGACGGTCACCTCGTGGTCGAGCTTGCCGTCGGCGGCGTCGAGTTCGCCGTCGAGCAGCGTCGGATCCAGGAAGTAGGTCACCTGGGTGGCCCAGCGGTTCTTCTTGGTCTTGTCGTCGGCGTCGACCGGGCCCTCCAGGGTGCTCACGGTGGAGTGCTGCGTGCCCGAGGCCTTCTTCACCGCCTCGTCGTCGAGCGCGATCTGCTCGCCCACGGGCTCGCCGTCCACCAGCACCTGGAAGTGGCCGGTGGGCTGGCGGCAGGTGAGCGCCTCCGACGAGGCGCTCTGGATGTCGAAGACCAGGCGCAGGTGCGTGCCGGGCAGCTCGTCGCCCTCATTGACGTCGACGTGGGACCCGTCGGCCTCGTTCAGCCGCACCCAGGACGACGAGGACAGGTTGACGACGGCCTTGGCCTCGGTGATGACGCAGTCGCCCGAGGTCTCATGTCCCCAGTAGGTGACGGAGAGGTCCTTGTCCTTGGCGAACTGGGTCGAGTGCATGGTGAAGTGCATGCGGCCCGCGTCGGCCGGCATCTCGGTGGCCTCCTCCGACATGGGGCCGAGCGTGCCGTCGTCCTTGTACAGCTGGTAGGCGAAGGTAACGTAGGGGTTGCCCGCATCGTCGAAGTCCTTGTCCAGCTTGCGGGTGATGCCCGTCTTGCTCGTCACCTCGATGGGGGTCTTCTCCACCGACCACTTGGCCAGGGGCAGCCCGTCGTAGTGCTTGGTCAGGCCGCCGGGGAAGTTCTTCTCGTCCAGGTCGAACTTCACCCAGCGCTTGGCGGCCGAGCCGCCGTCGCCGAGGGTCTCGATGGTCTCGAGCTCCACCACCTCGCCCTTCTCGTCGCGGTACTTGAGCTCCACCGCCACGGGCTTGACGGCGTCCTCGCTGGACAGCCACAGGTACAGCTTGCCGTTGTCCAGGTAGGAGGGGGCGCCGTAGGTGCGCTTCTCGCTGTTGACGTAGAGCTCCCAGTCCTCGATCTTGCAGTTCTTGTCGGCGCCCACGATATCGGGGGACAGGTCGATGGTGACGAGCTTCACCTTGTCCTTCTCGGGCAGCGCGCCGCCCTCGAGGGTCTGGATCTGGCTCCACTCGGTGATGCCGGGGGTGTTGAAGGCCGTGCCGCCGATGCCCTGAAACTTGTAGTCACCCTTGTAGACGTTAGTGGACGGGTAGGTGTTGACCGTGCGGTTCTGATCCCACACGTTGCAGTTCACCGAGCCGCCGGTGATGATGAGGTAGCCGTAGTTGCCGCCGATGTCGAAGCGGTCGACCATGCCCGTGGGCAGCAGCGTGCCGCCGGTGACGCGCATGATGTGGTTGCGGTTCGAGCTGGGGGTGCCGCCGCAGGCCTGGCCGAACGCATTTCCATGGCCGCCGGCCTTGGCCTTGACGAAGCCGCCGTTGATGGTGATGTCGCCGCCGACGTTGAGGTAGCAGTCGGAGGGATCTCCCCCGCCGTACTGGTTGTACCCGTTGTTCTGCGGCGCGTTGGGAATGGTGAGCGCATCGTCATGGGCCAGATTCCCCGGGTTCTTCCAGCTCCAGCCGGCGCCGATGCCCGCCCCATGGTAGGGCGCCTGGGCGTCGATGACGCCGCCGTTGATGGTGATCACCGTGCCCGATCCGCCGTCGCCGCCGCCGATGCCCGCACCGGTGTTGCAATCGGAGTTCCCCGTGTTGCCGTTGGCGTAGACGATGCCGCCGTTGATGATGATGGTGCCGGAATCCTCCTTGGGACCGCCGCCGATGCAGGCGGAATGACCGCCGTGCGTGGCTTTGAGGGTTCCGGGATTGGCGGAGTCCATGCGGGAGAGCGGATCGCCCGCCTGCAGGCTCTGGCCCGTCGCGAGCGTCACGTCGTAGGGCACCACGCCGTTGACGGGGGTCACGATGTTGTTGGACGCATCGAGGTTGCGCACCTCATCGTCGATGACGAGCACCGACCCGTAGCCGCAGCGCAGCGCGGGCGAGCCCTTCGAGCCGACGCCGGTGGTGGTGCAGGTGAGGGTGTTGACGCTGCCGTCGGCCAACGTGAGGTGAAGCATCGTCTTATGCAGGATGTCCGCCGGCGTGACGGCGGCGCTCTTATCGGCCGTGTCCCATTTGTTGGTGATGATGTCTATGGGAGCCACCGTGGAGGCGATGGTCACGCCCGCCAGGGTGAGGTCGGCCTTGACCCCCGGTTCGATGCGGATGCTCTGGGCCGTCTGCTTGGGGGTGAACTCGCCCTCCTTGCCGGCGACCGGCTGGGGTGTGGTGCGCACGGCGAGCGGGGTGCTGGTGAGGATGTGGAGGACGGTGCCGTCGAAGAACCAGTCGCCGTCCTTCGCGTCGACGGCCGTGGCCGCCTTGCCCCCGCGGATCTCGAAGTCGCTGCTCGGGATGGGCGTGAACCCGCCGTCGCGCGGCGCCGGGGCCGCGGCGGCTTCGGCCGCGGGCTCTATCTTAGGAGCAAGGGGGGGGGTAGGCGATTCCTCCGCGTCCGCGAAGGCCGCGATCCCCGCGGCGGGGATCATCAGCCCGCAGGCGAGGACGGCGGCTAGCGCGCAGCGGAATGCCCGGCGCGGGCGCCTCTCGTGGTGCGTCTTCCTCATGGCTCTCTCTCATTCTGCTGGCTGCCAGCATGCCGTGCGTGTCCGGCCCGCTTGCCCCGGGCCGTAACGCTCCCGTTACCGAAACGTATATGAGATGAGATTATACACCGCCCGCGCGTCCCGCGAACCCTCGAACCCGCCGAGCGCGTGCCGCCGCGCGGCCGCCCCAAGGCACCGCGCCGCCGCCCAGAACCCAAGCGGGGCGGGAGAATCCTCCCCCGCCCCGGCGCCGTCGTGCCCTTGGACGTACGCGGACGCTAGTCCATGAACTGCTCGAGGCCCACGATGAGGCCCTCGCGGGCGCCGACGCTGCGGATGCCCAGCAGGACGCCGGGCATGTAGGAGCTGCGGTCCCACGAGTCGTGGCGCAGGGTGAGCGTCTGGCCGAGCGAGCCGAAGATGACCTCCTGCGAGGCCACGTAGCCCATGGACCGCACCGCGTGCACCGGCACGCCGTCGACGAGCGCGCCGCGCGCGCCCCCGGCGCCGGGCACCTCGGTCTCGCGGCCGGGGGCGGCGCTCACGCGCGGGGCGCGGGCCTCGGCGATCATCTGGGCGGTGCGCACGGCCGTGCCCGACGGGGCGTCCTTCTTGTTGCAGTGGTGGAACTCGATGACCTCGGCCTCGGGGAAGTAGGGCGCGGCGGCGCGGGCGAACTCCATCATCAGCACGGCGCCGGTGGTGAAGTTGGGCGCGTAGAACAGGCACGTGCCGGGCGCCGCCTGGGCGGCCAGGGCCTCGAGCACGTCGTTGGCAAGCCCCGTCGTGCCCACCACGCAGTCGACGCCGGCCGGCAGCGCGGCGGCGAGGTTGCCAGCCACCACGTCGGGCTGGGTGAAGTCGACCAGCACGTCGAAGCCGCCGGCCGCGACGGCCTCGGCCACGCTCGCGTAGACCGGGAAGCCCGCCTCGGCGCCGTGCGGGTCGATGCCGCAGGCCACCTCCATGTCATCGGCGGCGGTGACGGCGTCCACCACCGCGCTCCCCATGCGCCCCGCGCACCCGGCAACGGCAACCTTGATCATCTGCGTCCTCCTTCGATCGTCAGCGTATCGCCCCATTGTAGGCGAAAGGACAAGGAAAGGGGGCCGCGCTCTCGGCGCGGCCCCCTTAGGCGGTTACCACTGGCTGCGGTGGCGGCTCACCAGCGCCTCGCGCCGGCGTCGGTGCTGGGCCGCGGCCGCCATGAGCATGACGCCCGCCGCCGCGGCGGCCATGACGAGGGCCACCGACGGGGCCACGAGCTCGTCGCCCGTCTGGGCCAGGCGGATGGGCGCCTTCGTGCCCGTCCCGTCGCCCGCCGGGTCCTCCGGCCGCGGCTCGGCGATCACGCCGCCCTTGGCGTCGACCCCCGCGGGGTAGGACGCGTCGGGGTTGGCCAGGCCCGCGTGGTCGCGCTCGAACTGCTTCCAGCCGTCCTCGGGCTCGAAGGGCTCGCCGCCGGTCGGGCGCGACACGCCCTCGCCCACGGCCCCCGCGTCGACGCCGGAGGGCAGCGTGCCGAACGCCTCGGCCACGTTGCCGATGTCGGCGCCGGCGGCCTCCTCGGTGACGAGCGCGTCGAACACGAGCGTGACCGCGCCCGGGCCGCGCAGGTCGCCGGCCGTCACGGCCAGGCGCCGCGTCTCCACGTCGTAGGCGCCGTCGGGCACGTCGTGCGCCGCGCCGTCGCGGCTGGTGAGCTTGATCGAGTCCTTGAGCGGCTCCAGCCCCATGGGCACGTCGTCGCGGATGACCACGTCGTACCAGATGGTGTTCGCCTTCGCGTTGGTGACCGTGATGGTGTAGCGGACGACGTCGCCCACGTGCGTGGTGCCGTCCGCGCTGCTCAGGTTCTGGGCGTCCTTGGCCACCGTCACGTCGGCCTTGCCGTCCTTATCGTCCTCCAGCTTGGGGCTGGCCGGCAGCACCGGCGGCATGACGGGCTTGACCGGGTCGGGGGTGACGAACTCCTCCTCCAGGTCCTCCCAGGGCCTGCCGGGCTCGAAGGGCGTGCCGGGCTTGGGCTTGTCGTCCGGATCGGCCGGCTCGGCGTCGGGGTCGGTCGGGTGCTCGCGCTCCCACTCGTCGGTGGGCGTCTCGCCGAGCGTGCCGCCCTCGATGACCGGGGAGGTCGGCCGCTCGGGGCCGGGCGCGTCCGGATCGTCGGGGCCGCCGGGGTTGCCGGGATCCGACGGGTCGCCGGGGTTACCCGGGTTGCCGGGGCCGTCGGGATCATTCGGATCCGACGGGTCGTCCGGGTCGTAGACCGAGGTCACCTCCACGTCGAAGGTGAGCACGGCGTCCTCGCCGCCGTAGAGGTCGCCCGCGTTCACGGCGATGATGCCGGTCTTCGGGTCGTAGGCGCTCATCGGCACGTCGTAGGTATTCCCTGCGCCGTCCTTGAGCTTGATCGTGCCCTCCTTGGGCTCGAAGCCCTGGGGCAGCGTGACCTTCACCACGGCGTTGGTCAGGCACGAGTCGGCGCCCTGGTTCTTCGAGGTGACGGTGACGCCCAGCGTGTCGCCCACCAGGATGCGGTCGTCGTCATGCTCCTCGACGTGGCCCTTCTGCGCCACGTCCACCGTGGTGACGATGTCGGGCTCGGCCGGGTCTTTCGGCAGCACGGGGATGGGGTCGGGCGTGGCGGGCTTGCCGGGCACGGGGTCGTCGTCGCCGACGTAGACGATGTCGGTGCCGGGGTCGAGCGGCTTGGGGTCGGGAACCGGCTCGCCGGGCTTCAGCGTGCCCTCGGGCTTGCCGTAGTCGCCCGTGCCCTCGGGCTTGTTGACGATCTCGGGCAGCTTGCCACCGGCCGGGCGGTCGCCCAGCCCCTCGTCCTCGCCCACCACGGCCTGGAAGCGCACCGAGGTCGACTGGCCGCCGTAGACGGTGCCGATGGCCTTGGAGAGCGTGGCCGACGCGTCGTCGAACTGATAGTCGCCATCGCCCGTGCCGCGGCTCACCGGGGCCCAGTCGAGGCCGTCCCAGTTGAAGCCGGCGTAGAAGGCGTCGGAGCCGAGCTGGGTCTGGTCGCTGTGGGTGGCGTAGTTGGGAGCCAGCTCCACCTCGTCCTCGTCGAACGTGAGCTTCTTGTCGATGGCGTCTCTGAGCTCGGCGGCCTGCCAGGCCGACCCGGGCGTGAGGTTGAGGCCCGTCACCGTGTACTCGAGCACGTCGCCGGGGCGCGGCGGGGTGTGGGTGCGGTCGGCCACGGCCCGCGCCATCCGCGAGCTCATGCCCACGCCGGCGTTGGCCGCGTCGGCCGCCGCGAGCACTCGCGCGAAGGTGGCCACGGCCGGGGCGGGCGACGCCTCGCGGATGGCCGTGAGGTTGCGCCATGTCATGCGGATCTGCACCTGGGGTTTGATGGTGGGGTCGGGCTTGACGTTGACCGTCAGGATGTACTTGAGGCCCGTGTAGAGCGCGTTGGGCTTCTGCTCCACGGTGATGACCGAGGTGCCGCAGCTGTTCACCTGCACCTTCAGGCGCCCCTTGTCGTCCAGGGCGGGGCTGCCGCCCGGCCCGTAGGCGGGCGTGCCCTCCACAGCGGGCATGAGCGTGGCCACGGCCGCGTTGGACACGGCGTAGGTCGGCTTCACCGACGAGGTGGACGTGAGCTCCAGGGGGAAGAAGTCGTCGAGCGCGACGCCCTCCTGGTGGAAGTCGCGGTAATTGACGGTGACCGTCTTGCGAATGACCTGGGTCTTGCCCGTCGGGTTGTCGGGGTCGACGGGCTTGTCCGGGTCGGAGGGGTCGGACGGGTCGGAGCCGCCCGGCACGGTCGGCGTGTCCTCGACCTGCACCTTGTCGGGGTCGTCGGATCCCACGTCGCCCTTGGGCGGCACGGGCACGATGAAGGCATCGTCCTCGCTGGCGTTGTCGGGGTTCTTGTCGACGCCCTGGACGTAGTTCCTGTCGGCGATGTACTCGATGCTCACCTTGTGCTCGCCGCCGTCGCCGGCCTGTTCCAGAAGCTCGAGCAGCCCGTCGCGGTTGGCCGGGTCGAGGTAGTAGGTGACCACGGTGGCATGGCGCGTCTCGGTGCCGCCGGTCTTGGACTTCACCTCGATGTCCTTCTGCTCGAAGGTGGAGTGCTTCGACGCGGTGACGGCGTCGGCCGTGAGCTTGATGGGATCGCCGACGTCCACGCCGTCGATGCGCACCTGGAACTCGCCCGTGGGCGCGGCGCAGGTGAGCGCCGTGGTGTTGGCCGAGCGCACGTTGAAGGTGAGCTTCAGGCGGTTGCCGGCCACCCCGCCGGCCTCCTGGTCGGCGACGATGGGCGTCCAGGCGTCCGAGGCGCCCTCGGGCTTGTCGACGTCGAGGTGGCCCCACTCCACGCCCTCGATCTCGAGCACGGCGGGCACCCGGTTGATGACGGCCGTGCCCTTGGCCTGGTGGCCCCAGTAGCTGGCCTTGTAGTTGTCCAGCTTGGCGTACTCGTAGGATATCATCGTGACGGAGAAGCGGCCCGCGTCGGCGGGCAGCGACGTGGCGCCCTCGGCGGACTCGAGCCCGTCGGGCACCCACTCCCCCTCCTCGTCCTGCTTGAGCATCTGGTACTTGAACGTGACGTCGGCGCCGTTCTTCAGCGTCTCCTTGATGGGGACGCCGCCCTGCTCGCGGTTGACCTCGATGACGTTGTCCGGCCCCACCTTCAGCGGGTCGAACGGCAGGCCGTCGTAGTCCTTCGTGAGGTACTTCTGGTAATCCGCGGGGAAAGTGAACTCGATCCAGCGCTTGGCCGTCTGGTCGGGGTTGTTCGCATCCGGCTTGGTGATGAAGAGCGGGTCGATGGGGGTGGAGACGCCGCCCTTGAGCACCGCCATCTCGATGCGGACCTCCTGCGGGGCTTTGGGGTCGGCCGCCCACTCCGGTAGCCACAGGTACAGCTTGCCTTCCGTGAACTGCGCCGGTGCGCCGTAGTTCTGCTTGTTGCCACCGATGTAGAGGTCGAACTTGGTGATCTTCTCGTTGGTCAGCTTCTCATCGGAGTCCTTGAGGTTCACCGTGAGCATGAACACCTTGTCGTTGTCGGGCAGGCCGTTGCCGTCGTGAGCCGTCTTGTAGGCCTCGACGTCATCCCACGTCGCGATGCCCTGCGTGTTGAAGGCCGTGTCGCCGATACCCTGGAAGGCGGGCTTACCGGTTCCCTCGTCGGTGGCGAGCTGGATGGAGCCGCCGGTGACGATGGTGTAGCCGAAGGCCGCGCCGAGGGAGGCTACCGGAGGACGGTCGGGGCCCGGCGTAAAGCCGCCGGGGTCTGCGCCTTTCACGGTGGTCTTCACCGTGCCGCCTGTGACGCGGATCACGTGGTTGCGGTTGGAGGAGGGCCCGTGGGCGCAGCTCTGCCCCAAGGCGTTGCCGTGGGCTCCGCTCGTCACGTTGATGAGGCCGCCGTTAACGGTGATGTCGCCGGCGACGGTGAAGTAGTTCTCCGCGGTAGCAGAGATGAGGAAGTGGACTCTTCCCGGGCACGTCATATAGGACGTCTTGCAGCAGAACCAGTCGACGTCCTGCGGCGCCGCCTTGAAGCTGTAGCCGCCAGATCGCGCCTCCGCGCCGGCGCCGGTGGGAATGTCGATGGCGTCGCCCTTCGTGACGCCGGCAAGGTGATCTTTCGTATGATAGCCGAGGCCGGAGCCGATGCCCGCGCCGCAGGATCCGCCGTAGGCGTCGACAGTGCCGCCGTTGAAGATCATGACCGTGCCGGAGCCGTTGGAGCCGCCGCCTATGCCGGCGCCGTTGGATATCGCGTAGTTCGTGCCGAACGGGAGGCACCGCGCCGTGATGTCGCCGCCGTTGAAGACGAGGGTGCCGGCGTTCTCGTTCGGGCCCGACCCGATGCCGGCGGAGTGCCCGCCGCCGATGACGTTGAGGACGCAGCCCTCGGCATCCATCCCCAGGAGCGGATCGCCCTTGCTCAGCGTGGTCTTGCCATCGATGAGCGTCACGTCGTAGGGCACCATGCCGTTCTCGGGCGTGACGATGTCGTCAAGGTTGAACTTGCTGCCGCCCTGGCGTACGTTGGTGATGGCATCGTCGATGACGAGAACGGAGCCCCAGCCGCAGCGGATGCCCGGAGATCCCGTCGTCCCCGCATCAGAGCACACGAGCGTGTTCGTCGTGTTCTCGGCGATGGTCAGGTAGAGCATCGTCTTGTTCACGATCTGGTCGCCGTTGGTGGCCTTCACGCCGCTCTTGTCCTCACGAGAGTTGGTGACCAGGTTGATGGGCGCCAGAGGCGAGTTGATGTTGACGCCAGCTAGGGTGAGGTCGGCCTTCACGCCGGGGTAGACCTCGATGTTGTTGGTCGTCTGCCCCGACGTGCTCACGGTGAGCGGGGTGCTGCTGAGGATGAGGAGGGTGCCCTTCGTGGTATCGAAGAACCAGTCGCCGGTGCCGGGCGTGGGGCCCGTGGCCTGCGTGCCGCCCTCCACGGTGAAGCCGCCGGCATTCGCCGCGCGTGCCTTAGAGGCGGCGGCCGCGGCCGCCGCATCGGCGCCATCGTCGGGCGCCGCGGCTACGTCAGTGACGGCAAGGGGGGGGGTAAGCGAATTCTCCACATCGGCGAACGCGGTGAGCGCCACGGTCGGGATCATCAGACCGCAGGCGAGCATGACCGCGAGCGCGCAGCGAAGAACCGGGTGCGTTTTCCTCATGGTCTCTCCTGACTTCTCTGCCAAGACACGCCCCGGCCATTGCCATGCCGTTGCGCTGTCGTTACCAAGATGTAACTAAAGGCTCATTATAGCCCGCTTAAGCCTAATGGCGAGGAGAAAACGACTCCTCTTGCCCGCACAGCCCATCGGGCTTTTCCCGCTCGGCTGCTCCGCGCGCAAAAAAAAGGAGCCGCCCGGGTGGGCGGCTCCTTTGGGGCCTTGCGCTTGGCGCCCCCCGCGAGGGGCGCGGATCGCGGCTAGTTGGCCTCGTGGCGGCGGCGCGGGGTGCGGGCCTCGCGACCGGAGCGGCCGGGGCGGTTGTCGCCGCCGCGGCGGTCGTCACGACGCTCGCGGTGCTCGCGGCGCTCGCCGCGCGGCTCGGACGAGCCGGCCGGGGCGTCCGGCTTGTCGAGGCGGTCCAGCGAGATCTTGCCGTTCTTCGGGTCGACCTCGAGCACCTCGACCTTGACGATGTCGCCCAGGTTGAGCACGTCCTCCACCTTCGCCACGCGGCCGTTGGCCACGCGCGAGATGTGGAGCAGGCCGTCCTTGCCCGGCGTCAGCTTGATGAAGGCGCCGAAGTCCTTGATGCCGACGACCTCGCCCTCGTAGATCTCGCCCACCTCGGGCTCCTTCACGATGCCGAGGATGATGTCCTTGGCCGCCTGCATGGCGGTGCCGGACGTGGCGCCGACGTGGATGGTGCCGTCCTCCTGGATGTCGATGGACGCGCCCGTCTCCTCCTGGATGCCGCGGACGACCTTGCCGCCCGAGCCGATGACGTCGCGGATCTTGTCCACGGGGATCTTGATGGTCTCGATGCGCGGCGCGGTCTCGCGCATCTCCTCGCGCGGCGCGGGGATCTGCTCGAGCATGGCGTCCAGGATGAACGCGCGGCCCTCGTGGGCCTGCTTGAGGGCGCGGGCGAGGATCTCGACGGACAGGCCCTTGGCCTTGTTGTCCATCTGCAGCGCCGTGATGCCCTTGGAGGTGCCGCACACCTTGAAGTCCATGTCGCCGAGGAAGTCCTCGATGCCCTGGATGTCGGTCAGGATGACGACGTCGTCGCCCTCCTTGATGAGGCCCATGGCCACGCCGGACACGGGAGCCGAGATGGGCACGCCGGCGTCCATGAGGGCCAGCGTCGAGCCGCAGGTGGACGCCATGGACGACGAGCCGTTGGACTCGAGCACCTCGGACACCACGCGGATGGCGTAGGGGAAGCTGTCCTCATCGGGGATGACGGGCAGCAGCGCGCGCTCGGCCAGGGCGCCATGGCCCACCTCGCGGCGCTTCGGGGCGCCCATGCGGCCGGTCTCGCCGGTGCAGTAGGGCGGGAAGTTGTACTGGTGCATGTAGCGCTTGCCGTCGACCGGCTCGATGGTGTCGAGGCGCTGCCACTCGTTGAGCATGCCGAGCGTGCAGACGCTCATCACCTGGGTCTGGCCGCGCTGGAACAAGCCCGAGCCGTGGACGCGGGGCAGGTAGCCCGGCACGATGTGCAGCGGGCGGATCTCCTCCGGCGTGCGGCCGTCGGCGCGCTCGCCGGTCTCGATGATCATGGCGCGCATGGCGCGCTTCTCGAGCGCCTTGCAGGCGGCGTTGATGTCGCTGGCCCAGGCACCGCGCTCCTCCTCGGAGAAGGACTCCTCCTTGATCTGGGCCTTCAGGTCGTCGACCTTGCCCATGCGGGCCTGCTTGTCGGCATCCTTGAGGGCGGCGGCCATGGCGTCGTAGTAGGCGCCGACGCGCTCGGCGATGCAGGGGTCGGGCACGTGCACGACGTAGGGCAGCGGCGTGGGGTTGACCTTGGCGAGGAAGGCGGCCTGCTTCTCACAGAAGGCGGCGATAGCCTCCTGGCCGAAGGTCATGGCGGCCAGCATGTCCTCCTCGGAGATCTCGTGCGCGCCGGCCTCGACCATCGAGATGTAGTCGGCGGTGCCGGCGATGGTCAGCTCCAGGTCGGAGTTCTCCTGCTCGGCGTAGGTGGGGTTGACGATGAACTCGCCGGTCTCCTTGTCGCGGCCGATGCGCACGCAGGCGGCCGGGCCGTCGAAGGGCGCGCCTCCAGCGAGCAGGGCCGCCGAGGCGCCGGCCACGCAGATGGTGTCAGGCGGGTTGACCTGGTCGGCCACGAAGGTGGTGGCCACCACGTGGACCTCGTTCTTGAAGCCGTCGGGGAACCCGGGGCGGATGGGGCGGTCGATCATGCGAGCCGTCAGCGTGCCCTTCTCGGAGGGACGGGCCTCGCGCTTCAGGTAGCCGCCGGGGATGCGGCCCACGGCGTACATCTTCTCGATGAAGTCCACCGTCAGCGGGAAGAAGTCGTAGTCGCGCTGCTGCTTGGAGACGACGGCGGTGACGAGCACGCTCGTCTCGCCCTGGGTGACCAGGACGGCGCCGGTGGCCTGCTTGGCCAGCTCGCCCGTCTCCAGGCGGTACTCCTTGCCGTAGAGCTCGAAGGATTCGACGATCTTTTCCATGTATCCGTTCTCTCTTCTCTGTTCTCGCGGGCCTCATTGCCCGGGAGCTTCTTCGGGGGCGGGTACTTACCGGTTCGCCGCCTCCCGCGAGCAGCGGACGCCCAGCGCCGCCGACCGCTATCACTAAGCGCGGGGCCCGCCACTCGGGCGGGCCCCGCGTTCAGTTCGCTAGATGTTGTCGCGAATGCCGAGCTTCTTGATGAGGGCGCGGTACTCGTCGATGTCGCGCTGCTTGATGTACTTCAGCAGGCCGCGTCGCTTGCCGATGAGCATCATGAGGCCTCGGCGGGTGTGGTTGTCCTTCTTGTGGACCTTGAGGTGCTCGGTGAGGTTGCGGATGCGCTCGGACAGGATGGCCACCTGCACCTCGGCGCTGCCGGAGTCGCCGTCGCCCTTGCCGAACTCCTTGATGAGCTCCGCGGTCTTCTCCTTGGAGATACTGTTCTTGCTCGCCATTCGAATTCCACCTTCCTGGTTGGTCGGGGGCGCCCCCAGGCGCCCTGCGCGGCCCGTCGGGCCGCCTGCGCGGTATCGGGTCTCGTCTGGGCGGGCAAGCGGGTGGCGCATGCGGGCCAAGGCGAAACCGGCTGTGGACACACAGCTTTTCCAGTATAGGGCCGCGGAAGGGGGCGGGCAAGAAGAATCTGGGGCCCGGCGCGCCTCCGCACCGTTTGCGCACAACTTGGCGCGGGCGGGCGCGGCGGCGCTCCCCTACTCCGCGTCGCCGAACAGCCCGCAGGTGAACAGGAAGTCGAGCGAGCGCGACGCGCCGCCGACGTGGGCGCGCATGAGCCCCTGGGCCAGGCGCAGCACCGCGAAGGCCGAGCCCGGGTCGGCCGGCGCCGCCAGGATGTCGGCGTAGGTGGATCCCATGAGGAAGCGCGCCCAGCCCACGGCCGCCGCGGGCACGGGGACCGTCTCGGCCCCGGGGCGGCACCCCGCGCACACCACGCCGCCCTCCGAGAACGAGAAGGGCACGCTCGGGCCCGTGGCCGTGGCGTCGACGCCGCATGCGACGCAGCGCGCGAGCGAGGGGCGCAGGCCGGCCAGGCCGAGGGTCTTCAGGAGCAGGGCCGCGGCCACCCCGGGCGCCTGGGCCGCCGTGGCGCCGTCGAGGGCGGCCAGGCCCGCGGCCGTGGCGTCGTAGAGGCGGGGTTGGGGCAGGTCGGGCTGGGACACCTTGCAGAGGAGCTCGGCGGCGGGCGCGGCGCAGGCGGCCAGCTCCACCGACGAGCGCAGGCGCGCGTTGCCGCGCACGAGGCGCGCCTCCTTCGCGATGTCGAGGCTGCGCCCGGCCGAGCAGAGCAGGTCGGCCTCGGCGTAGAGCTCCAGGCGCGACGCGAAGGGGCTCGCGGGCTTGCGCGCCCCCTTCGCCACGCACCGGCGCTGCGAGCCGTCCTCGGCGAGCAGGGTCACGATGAGGTCGGCCTCGGCCAGCTTGGTCTTGCGCAGCACCAGGCCGCGCGTGCTGTAGGTCGGCTGGGCCACCGGCCCTACGCCCGCTTGATGGCGGGGTCGGACGCCTTGACGTTGCCCTCGCCGTCCCAGGTGATGGTGCCGGTGAGGGTCTGCCAGCCGGTCGCCTCGTCGCGCACGACGATGCCGAAGAGCGAGCCGTACTGGATGCCGCTCACGGAATAGCGGGTCGTGTCGTCGCCGACGTAGTCCACCGTCAGCTTGGCGGGGTCGATCTCGTAGCTCTTCCCGCCGATGACGAAGTACTTGGACGACTGGAAGTAGGCCTGCGCGTAGGACAGGCACTCGGCCTTGCGCGACTTCGCCACGTTGAGCGTCACCTCCGAGCCGGAGTCGAGCTGGGTGCCGGCGGCCGGGTCGGTGGACACCGTGGTGCCCTCGGGCACGTCCTCGGTGTAGGTGCGCGCCACGCGCACCTCGTAGCCCTCGGCCTCGAGCGCGGCGGTGGCGTCGGCCTGGGAGAGCCCCTCGACCTCGGGCACCGTATAGGGCACGGCCACCTCGACGGTGAGCGGCGTGGCGGCCTTGACCTTCGTGCCGGCCTCGGGGGTGACCGAGAGCACCGTGCCGGGCTCCTCGTTGGACTTGACCTCGACGAGGGCCACCGAGGTCAGGCCCTCGCCAGCCAGCGCGGCCTCGGCGTCGGCCTGGGGCAGCCCCACGACGTCGGGCACCGTGCGGGCCACCGACACGTGGATGACCACCGTGGAGCCCTCCTCGGCGCGGCGCCCCGAGCCCGGGTCGGTGAGGAGCACGATGCCCTCCACGTCGTCGCTCTTGACAGGCAGCGCCTGCACGGCGAAGCCGCGGTCCTCGAGCACGTAGGTGGCGTCGACCTGGGAGCGGCCGACCACGTCGGGGACGACCTTGCCGCCCCACAGCTGCAGGTACCACGTGACGCCGGCGACGATGAGCGCCGCCGCGACGACGACGGCCGCGGCGACGAGCGGCTTTCGGGAGCGATGGGGGCGCGGGGCGCCGTCGCCCGCGCCGCGGCGCTGCTCGCGGGCCATCTGGCGGTCGAGCCTCCGCTGGGCGCGACGCGCGCGGCGGGCCTCCTTGGGGTCCATCTCGGCGGCGTAGCGCTTGGCGGCCGCAGCCGGGCCCTCCCCCACCGTCGGCAGCTCCATGGTGTCGCCGGCGCGGGCGGCGTAGGCGGGCGGCACGTAGCTGGAGTCCACCAGGCGCTCGAGCCCGGTGAGGTCGGCGGTGCGCTCGGCGCCTGCCGCGCCGACGGACACCACGCCGTCGGGGAACATCTCGTGGACGACCTCGGCGAGCGAGTCGCGCCCGGCGGGGGCGTCGTCGTCGCGCGGGGCGTAGAGGGCCTCGTCGAAGGCGCCGTAATCATCATCCGCGGCCGCGTCGGGGGCGGACGGCTCGGCGGGGGCCGCCGCGTCGGGGACGGCCTCGGCGCCGCCGACGGGCAGCTCCTCGACGAACTCGAACTCCAGCTCGGCGTCGGCCGCGTCGGCCGCGGGGGCGCCGGCGCCGGGCGCGCCAGCCTGCGGGCCCGACGCGTGAGCCGGGACGTGGGCGGGCGCGTCGGCTGGCGCCGGCTCGCCGGCCTGCGGGCCCGACGCGTGGGCCGGGACGTGGGCGGGCGCGTCGGCTGGCGCCGGCTCGCCGGCCCCGCGGCGGCGCTCGCCGTAGCGGGGGACGTCCTCGTCCTGGGCGCTGCGGCGCGCGTTGTCGGCGATGAGCCGCGCGAACACCTCGGCGTCGGCCGACACCTCGCAGGCATCCTCCCGCAGGGCGCGCACCTCGTCGAGGGACGCGCCGATCACCTCGGCCGGGCTCGCCGCGGCGGCGTCCTCCCGGTCCTTCGGCGCGGCGCCGTGGCGGGCCCGGCGCGCGGCGCCCCCCTGCTCGCCCGCGCCCGCGGGCGCGGCGTCCCCCGCCTTGGCCCCGTGGCCGGCGTGGAGGGGGTGTCCGCACTCGATGCAGAACTTGGCGGTGTCTTTGTTGGCGCTCTGGCAGTTGGGGCATTTCATGGTCGCGGGGGCTCCTTGCTACGATTCCGCCCGCCATTGTACCGAAAAGCGCGCCGGGCCAGGTCGCACGCCGGTAACGCGATGCCCGTTTGGCCGCGAATTCACCAGAACTCTACGGCCGGCGCGCGCGGCGGCGCCGCCGGGCCGGCCGTGGCGCGCGCGGGCGGCGGCCTAGGCGCCCTCGCCGTAGCCGAAGCGGCGGATCTGGCTCGCGTCGCGGCGCCAGTTCTTCTTGACCTTCACCGACAGGTCTAGGAACACCCGGCAGCCCAGCAGCTGCTCCAGATCGGCGCGGGCCTCGATCCCGATGCGCTTGATGGCGGCGCCGCGCTTGCCGATGATGATGCCCTTCTGGCTGTCGCGCTCCACGTAGATGACGGCGAAGATGCGGTAGAGGTCCTTCTTGCGGTCGTACTCCATCTCGTTCAGGGCCACGCCGATGGCGTGGGGCACCTCGTCGTGGAAGGTGCGCAGGATCTTCTCGCGGATGAACTCGGCCACCACCACCTCGATGGGCTGGTCGGTCTCCATGTCGGGCGGGAACCACGCCGGCCCCTCGGGCAGGAGGTAGACGACCTCCTCGGCGAAGGCGTCGACGTTGTAGCCGGTCTCGGCCGAAAGCGCCACCATGGCGTCCCACTCGGCCAGGCCCTCGGCGGCCTCGCGCTGGGCGGCTATCTGGTCGGGGGTGGCCAGGTCGACCTTCGACAGCACGCAGATCTTGCGCGAGCGGCACCCGCGCAGCTGGGCGGCCACCCACTCGTCGCCGCGCCCGATGGGCTTGGACGAGTCGATGAGCATGGCCGCCACGTCCACGTCCTCGAGCGCCTTGAGCGCCGAGGTGTTGAGCTCCTCGCCCAGGGCGTCGTGGGGCTTGTGCAGGCCCGGCGTGTCCACGATGATCATCTGGAAGCCCTCGCGGGTGAGCACGGCGCGGAACCGGTGCCGCGTGGTCTGGGCCGTGTTCGACGTGATGGCGATCTTCTTGCCCATGAGGGCGTTGAGCAGGGTGGACTTTCCCGCGTTGGGGCGTCCCACCAGGGTGACGAAGCCGGACTTGAAGCCGTCGGCGGCCAGGATCATGTCGGGCATGGGGGCTCGGTTCCTCCTTAGGCGCCGGCGGCCGCGCGGCCCGACCGGCATCGCTTGCGTTCCAGGCGGGGCGGCTCAGAGCCCCAGCAGGGCCAGCGCGCGGGCCCCGTAGACGATGGCGCCCACCGCCACGGCGCCGATGGCCATGAGGTAGACGGCCCCGGCCGCGCAGTCCTTGGCCACGCGGGCGAGCTCGGCGTAGTCATCGGTCACCAGGTCGACCACGGCCTCGATGGCGGTGTTGGCGCACTCCGCCGCCATGACGCCGGCGATGCACAGCACCACGGCGGCCCAGGACGGGGCGTCTATCCCCAGCACGACCCCGAGCACGACGGCGGCGACGGCCACCGCGGCGTGGATGCGCATGTTGCGCTGGGTGGCGAAGGCGTGGCGGATGCCGCAGCCGGCGCAGGCGAAGGCTCGCCCCAGCGGGAAGCGCGCATGCGCCTCCTTGTCGCCCCTGTTGCGGACGAATCCCGGCTCCCCCATGGCGGCCCCCTCGCGCCCCGCGGCCGCCGCTAGGCCCCGCGCTCGGCCCAGGCGCGCAGAAGCTCCGCCTCGCGGGCCTCCATGACCTCGGCCTCCTCGTCGACCACGTGGTCGTAGCCGCACAGGTGCAGAAGGCCGTGGACGAGCAGCAGGCTCACCTCCTCCTCGAAGGTGGTGGCGAACTCGGCGGTCTGGCGCTCGGCCACGTCGGGGGCGATGATGACGTCGCCCAGCTCGAAGACGTCGCCGGCGGCCGCGCCCGGCTCGTCGCCGCAGCCGTCGCACTCGAAGGACAGCACGTCGGTGGGGCCGGACTTGCCGCGGTACTTCTCGTTGAGCTCGGCGATGACCTCGTCGTCCACGAAGCTGATGGAGACCTCCGTGGCGTCGGGGCGCCCCTCGGAGGCGAGCACGAAGCGCGTGAGCTCCTCGAGCGGCAGCGGGGCCAGGTCGGCCTCGCGGTAGCGGTAGCTGATCAGGATGTCCATCTTCTTATCGAGCCTTCCTCTCGGCGCGCTCGTAGGCGGCCACGATGGCGGCCACCAGCGAATGGCGCACGACGTCTTTCCCGCTGAGGTCGCAGAACGCGATGTCGGGGGTTCCCTCCAGGATGGGGCGCACGTGCGCCAGGCCCGAGGTGCCGCGCGGCAGGTCGGTCTGGGACACGTCGCCGGTGACCACGATCTTCGAGCCGAAGCCGAGCCGGGTCAGAAACATCTTCATCTGCTCGGGCGTGGAGTTCTGCGCCTCGTCCAGGATGATGAAGCTGTCGTTCAGGGTGCGGCCGCGCATGAACGCGAGCGGCGCTATCTCAATGGTGCCGTTGTCGATGAGCTGGTTGGCGCGCTCGGCATCGGTCATGTCGTAGAGCGCGTCGTAGAGCGGGCGGATGTAGGGGTCCACCTTCTCGGTGAGGGTGCCGGGGAGGAACCCCAGGCTCTCGCCAGCCTCGACGATGGGGCGCGTGAGGATGAGGCGGCCGACCTCCTTGCGCTTGAGCGCGGCCACGGCCATGGCCATGGCGAGGTAGGTCTTGCCCGTGCCGGCCGGCCCCTGGCAGAAGGTGACGGTGTGCTCGCGGATGGCGTCGACGTAGCGCTTCTGGCCCGAGGTCTTCGGGCGGATGGCGCGGCCGCGGTAGGTGAGCAGGATGTCCTCGCGCAGGACCGACGGGGCGAACTCGGCGGTGCGCATGAGGTCGATGGCGCGGCGGACGTAGTCGGCCGTGGGCTCCTCGCCGCCCTCCGCCAGCTTGATGAGGTCGGAGAACAGGGCCGTGAGCGACTGCACCTCGATGGCGTCGCCCTCGAGCACGACGGTGTCGCCGCGCACGGTGACGCGCGCCGCGAAGGCGTCCTGGATGATATGGAGCAGCTCGTCGGCCTGCCCCACCACCGCGGCCATCGGCACGCTGGCGGGCGCCGTGAGCGATATCTGCGTCTGGTCTACCATGACCGTGATTGTACCAGATGCCCCCGCGCCCCCGAGGGCACGGCTTGGTTACGGGCCCCGCGGCCGCGCCCGGCCCGCGAGGCAGGGCCGCGCCCCCCGCCCGCGCCCTGTCCGGCCTGCGGGCCCGTGCACTAGGCGTCGGCGCCGAGGAGGGCGAGCAGGTCGGCCGGGGCGAGCGCCGCCACGGGCGAGCGCCGCAGCAGCTGCCGGTCGAAGGTGACGAGGACGTCGGCGCGGGAGCGTTCGGCGGCCGCGAGGACGAGGTCGTCCTCCAAGTCGGGGTGGAGGGCGTGGAACCGCTCGGCGAGCCACAGGTCGGACTCGTCGACGGGCACGGCCGCGGCGAGCTCGCGCATGTTGGCGACGCAGCGCCAGGCCGCCTCCTCAGCCGCGTGGGCCACCGTCTCGTCCACCTCGCGGCCCTCCGCGCGGGCCGCCTGCTTGAGGAACCGGCCGATGGCGTAGTAGACGTCCCGGACGCTGTGCGTCGCGTAGAGGAGGCCTATGCCCCGCGCGCAGCAGCGGTCTACCAGCTCGCGCGCGTGCCCTGCGTCCGCCTGGGCGCCTAGGTAGTTGTTGATCCAGACGTTGGTGTCGAGCAGCACGAGCCGGGGCGCCGCCGTCATCGCAGCCCCCACTTCGCGAGGCGCTCGTCCAGCGCGTCGGCGCGCAGCCCGTCGTAGAGGGCCTCCAGGTCGCCCGAGGCGGGCCGCGGCGGCGCCGGGACCCCCAGGCGCGCGAGGCCCTCGCCCACGATCGACCAGCCCTCCTGCGCCACCGTCTGCTTCTCGGGCGCGGGCAGGGATTCGCCAAGCTCCCCCATGAGGTCGCGCATCGCCTGGGGACGCCCCTCGTTGCGCGCGGCGAAGGCCCACACCGCGCGCACCACCTGGGAGGGGTTGAGGCCCGCCGCGGCGAGCGCGCGGTCCCCCCGCTCCTTCACCGCCCCGTCGATGCGCGTGTTCATCTGCACGCTGACCATGGCTCCTCCTATCGTATAGCGTATAGCTGATACGATAATAGCAGAGGACGGGAGGAGGCGAAACCCCTAGAGCGTCACCTCGGCCAGGGCGCCGACGGGCAGGGAGGGGTCGACGGCGAGCTCGTGGCAGCTCTCGGAGGCGGCGCGGGGCGGCGGGGTATAATGGGTGCCCGAGCCAGAGAGGAGACCCATGACCGCCGACGACCCCCGCGACTACGACTACGTCCCCGCCCGGGAGCCGGACGACCGCGCCTGCCGGGCGCGGTACTGGCGCGTGGCCATGGGGCTGCAGGCGGTGGACGGGCTCACGCCCTCGCCCTACCTGCGCCGGCTCGCCGACGGCAACATCGCCGGGGACCTCTCGCTGGAGGAGACGGGCGCGCTCGTCCGCTCCTACCACCGCCCGGGCGGAGACGCCGAGGCCGCGGGCGTCGGGGACGCCCACCGCGAGGCCGACCTGGTGAGCCAGCGCATCGCGGAGCTGCTGAGCCGCGGAGCCTTCGCGCTCGTGCCCTCCATGCCCTCGATCATCCACGCCGCGCTGTTCCAGGACCTCGACGCCGACGTCTACCATCCCGGCGAGCACAAGAAGGTGACGCTGGTGAAGCAGGAGGCCATCCTCAACGGCGACAGCGTCCTCTACGCCGATCCGGCGCTCGTCGAGCCCTCCCTCGCCTACCTCTTCGAGGAGGAGGCCGCCCGCTCCTACGGCTGCGAGATGCGCGGCGGCGACCTGGAGGCCTTCGCGCGCCTCATCGCGCGCCTCTGGCAGGTTCACCCCTTCGTCGAGGGAAACACGCGCACCGTCGCCGTGTTCTCCGAGCTCTACCTGGCCTACCTCGGCTTCTCGGTCGGGAACGACCCCTTCGAGCGCCATGCCCGCTTCTTCCGCGACGCCCTCGTGCGCGCCAACTACCGCAACGCCGCCGCCCGCGTGCTGCCGGACCTGGCGCCGCTCACGGCGTTCTACGACAGCCTGCTCAACGGCGCGGCGCCCGACTTCTCCAGCGAGGAGCTGCGCTGCCAGGCGCTCTTCGACGACCCGTCGCTCCTGCGCAACGTCAGCCCCTCCCAGGCGCTCGAGCGCTAGCGAAGCCCTAGAGCGTCACCTCGGTCAGGGCGCCGGCGGGCAGGGAGGGGTCGACGGCGAGCTCGTGGTAGCTCTCGGAGGTGGCGCGGCCGGAGGCCTCGACGACGGCGAGCTCGCGCGTGCCCGCGCGGGCGGCGCGGTCGGCGGCGCGCAGCTCGGCGGCGAGCGCGCGCAGCTCGGCGGCGCGGGCGGCCTTCACGGCGTCGGGCACCTGGTCGGCGCGCTCGGCGGCCGGCGTGCCCGCGCGGCGCGAGTAGGGGAAGACGTGCACCTTGGAGAAGCCGGCCTCGCGCACGAGCGCGCAGGTGGCGGCGAAGTCGGCGGCCGTCTCGCCGGGGAACCCCACGATGACGTCGGTGGAGAGCGCGATGCCCGGCACGGCGGCGCGCAGGCGGCGCACGAGCGCGGCGAAGGCGTCGGCGTCGTAGGGGCGCGCCATCTCGGCGAGCACGCGCGAGCTCCCCGACTGGAGCGGCAGGTGCAGGTGGCGGCAGAGACGGCCGTCGGCGCGGGCGAGCAGCGCGATGAGGTCATCGGCCACGTCCTGGGGCTCGATCGACCCGATGCGCAGGCGGCAGGCCGGCGCGCCCGGCGCGCCGGCGTCGGCCGTGGCGGCCAGCAAGCGCTCGCAGAGGCCCGCGAGCGTGAGGCCGCCGTCGTCGTAGGAGCCCAGGTTGATGCCGGTCAGCATGATCTCGGGCGTGCCCGCCGCCGCGAGCGCCGCCGCCTCGGCGACGACGGCGTCGGCCGCACGTGACCAGGCGCGCCCGCGCGCGACGTGGACGATGCAGTAGGCGCACGCGTTGTCGCAGCCGTCCTGCACCTTCACGCCCACGCGCACCCTCCCCGAGGGCGCCGCGCCCGTGGGGGCACCTGCCCGCCGCGGGGCCACCGGTGACGCCGCGACGTCTCCCCCAACGCGCCTATCCCCCGCGCGGCTGACGAGGAAGGGGGCGGCACCCGAGCCCGCGTCGGCGGAGGAGGCGGGGGCAACACCCGAGCCGGCGGGGGCGGGCTCGGCGATGCGGAGGGCGGCGCGGGCCAGCCACTCCCCCATCTGGGCCTTGGGCACCACCTCGACGCGCTCCCCGAGGGCCTCGAAGGCAGCCGGGTCGATGGCGGCGGCGCAGCCGGTGACGACGACGCGGGCGGCGGGCGCGGCGCGCAGGGCGTGGCGGACGGCCTTGCGGGTCTTCTTCTCGGCCTCGCCGGTGACGGTGCAGGTGTTCACGACGATGAGGCCGGCCTCCTCCCCGGGCGCCTCCTCCCAGCCGGCGGCGGCGAGGGCGCGCTCGAAGGAGTCCGACTCCACGCGGTTCACCTTGCACCCCAGGTTGACGACGGCGAAGCGCCCCGCGCCGGCGCCCGGCGCGCCGCCCGTCACCGGGCCTCCGCGCATCCGCCGAGAGCGCCCAGCTCGTAGAGCACGAGCGCCGGCGCCACCACGCCGGCCGTCTCGGTGCGCAGGATGGACGGCCCCAGGCTCACCAGGCTCGCCCGCGGGTTGCAGGCCAGAAGCGCCTCCACCTCGTCCGGCGCCAGACCGCCCTCGGGCCCCACCACCACGGCCACCCGCGCGTCGGCGGCGGGCATCCGCGCATCCGCGAGCGCCCCGCGCAGCGCGTCGGCCAGGCGCGCCGTGCTCGGCGCCTCCTCCCAGCACACGAGCACCGCCGTCGCGCCCGCCAGCGCCGCGGCCGCCTCGGCCACGGTGGCCGGCGCGCACACCTCGGGCACGCGCGGCTGGCCCGACTGCATGGCGGCGCTGCGGGCGACGGCCCGCCAGCGCTCCACGCGGCTCGCCGCCTTCCGCTCATCCAACTTGACGACGCTGCGCGCGCAGGAAAGCGGCAGGAAGCCGGCCACGCCGAGCTCGGTGGCGTGGCGAACGACCTCGTCCATCTTGTCGCCCTTCGCGAGCCCCTGGACGAGCAGCACGCTCGGGCCCTCCTCCGGCGCGTCGAGGCGGCGCGCGACGCGCACCTCGGGGTACCCGCCGTCCATCCGCACCACCTCGCACTCGAAGTAGTCGGACGCGGCGTCCACCACGGCCAGGTGCTCGCCGGCGCCCAGGCGCAGCACGCGCGCGTGGCGCGCGTCGGCGTCAGACAGGCGCAGGGGGAACACCTCGTCGGCCTCGGCGGCTATCACCTGGTCGTCGAGGAAGAACCGGTGCAGGGACATGGGGCCTTCTTTCTGCGGGCGCGGCGGCGCCGCGGGGACGAAGGCGCCCCGGCGCCGCCGCGAGGGGCGGGGCGCCGGGGCGCGAGGCGGTGGGATGGGGGCGCGGCGCCTAGATCGCGTCGCGCAGGCGCTGGAGGAACGAGCGGCTGTCGGCCACGTCCTCGCCCTGCTCGGCGGCCAGCTCCTCCAGAAGCTCGCGCTCGCGCTTGGAGAGCTTCTTGGGGATGACCACCTCGACGTGGGCGAACAGATCGCCGCGGGCGTCGCTCCTGAGCCGCGGCATGCCGTGGCCCTTCACACGCACCACCTGGCCGGCCTGGCAGCCCTCGGGGATGCGCACGGTCACCTTCTCGTCGGCCATGATGCCGTCGATCTCGATCTCGGCGCCGAGCGCGGCCTGGACCATGGGCACCGACACCCGGGCGTGCAGGTCGTCGCCGTCGCGCTCGAAGAACTCGTGGGGCTGGACGCGGCAGGTGACGATGAGGTCGCCGGCCGGGGCGCCCTGCATGCCGGCCTCGCCGAACTCGGCCACGCGCAGCTGCTGGCCGTCGCGGATGCCGGCGGGCACCTCCACGGTGACGCGCTGGCGGTCGGGCACGCGGCCCTGGCCCTCGCATTCCGGGCACGGGTTCTCGATGACGGTGCCCGTGCCGTGGCACTTCGGGCACGTGGTGGCCGACTGCATGTCGCCCAGGAAGGTGCGCTGCACGGTGACCACGCGGCCCTGGCCGTTGCACTCGGGGCAGGTGACCTCCTCGCCGTCCTCCCCCAGGCCCGTGCCGTCGCAGTCGGGGCAGGGCGCCAGGCGGTCGTAGACGATCTCCTTCTTGACGCCGGCCGCCACCTCGTCCAGGGTCAGCCGCAGGCCCACGCCCATGTCGCGGCCGTTCTTGCGCACCTGGCGCGCGCCGCCGGCCGCGCCCCCGAAGAAGGTGGAGAAGATGTCGCCCATGCCGCCGAAGCCGCCGCCGAACAGGTCCTCCAGGTCGACGTAGCCGCCGCCGTAGCCGCCCGGCCCACCGGACGCGGCGCCGGGGATGGTGCCGAAGCGGTCGTACTGGGCGCGCTTCTGCGGGTCGGAGAGCACGTCGTAGGCCTCGTTGAGCTCCTTGAACTGGTCCTCGGCATCCGGCGCCTTGTTCACGTCGGGGTGCAGCTCGCGCGCGCGGTGGCGGAACGCCTTCTTGATGTCGCTCTCGGAGGCGTCGCGGCTGACGCCGAGAACCTCGTATAGATCCTTGGCCATGGGAGGGTGCTTCCTTTCCTAACCTAACGCTCGGCGCGCTCGTCGTCGGACAGCGCGCGCTGCGCGGCGCGAACCGCGCGGATGACCCTGCTGTAGTCCATGCGGGTGGGGCCGATGACGGCCACCACGCCGGCGCCGTCGCCCCAGCCGTAGGGGCTCGCCACCACCGACACGCCCGCGAGCTCCTCGGCCCCGTTCTCGCTGCCGATGCGCACGGCGCACGGCGCCGCGCCGCCGGCGAGCGCGTCGCCGAACAGGTGCAGCAGCACCGTGTCGTCCTCGAGCATCGACATGACCGGCGCGAGCGCCTGGGACTGGGCGAACTCCGGCTTGCGCAGAAGCGAGCTCATCCCCACGCGGTGCGCCCGGCCCAGGCTCGACTCCTGCACGCAGGCGGCCACCTCCTCGAGCACCGCCCGGGCGAGCGGGTCGGCGAGCGCCTCCAGGTCGCGGGAGCGGGCCGCCGTGCGGGCCTCGGCCAGCGAGCGGCCGGACAGCACGCGGTTGAGCAGCGCCTCCACCTGGGCCAGGTCGTCGGGCGCGACGGGGTCGGCGAAGGTGAGGTGGCGGTTGGCCACCTGGCCGTCCTCGGCCACGATGACGACGAGGGCGTGATGGTCGGAAAGCGAGATGAGCGAGAGCTGGCAGATGTGCGCGGACAGGAGCGAGGGGGCCACCACCACCGACAGGCAGTCGGTGAGGCGAGCCAGCGCCGCGGAGGTCTGCTCCATGAGCGCGTCGAGCTCGCTGGCCGTGGCGCGCAGCTGGTCGGCGACGTCCAGGCGGGGCGCCTCCTCCCAGTCCAGGCCGCCCGAGAGCAGCTCGTCGACGAAGGCGCGGTAGCCCGCGTCGGTGGGCACGCGCCCGGCCGAGGTGTGGGGCTGGGTGATGTAGCCCGCGTCCTCGAGGGCCGACAGGTCGTTGCGCACGGTGGCGGGGCTCACGCCGAGCGCGTAGCGCTCGGTGAGGGTGCGCGACCCCACGGGCAGCGCGCGGGCGACGTACTCCTCGATCAGCGCGCAGAGCACGCGCTGGCGGCGATCTGACAGCATGGGGCCTCCTCCCTCATCCGCGGCGATCCTCGTTCCGGGGCAGTATTCTAGCAGCCAGGGCCGACGAGTGCTAATGATGCCCGTTTCTCGACGGAAGCGTCACAATGCGCCCGGGGAGCGGGCCTAGAGCATGAGGGCGCAGGCGTAGAAGGCCCCCAGCGCCACGTTGAGGGAGCAGATCTGGCCCATGGCGGCCACGCGGGCGGGCGGGGCCAGGGGGTTCTTGCGCATGCCGGCCACGAGCGGCCAGGCCGCGGGCACCATGAACACCACCACGATGAGCCCGCGTGGGAACCACGCGGCCACGATGAGCGCGATGGCCGCCACCCACGCGCAGAGGAGCCCGTGGTAGGCGCGGCGGGCGCGCTCGCGCCCGAGCAGCACCGGCAGCGTCCGGCGCCCGGCGGCGACGTCCTTCTCGATGTCGCAGGTGTTGTTCGTCATCATGATGAGCCCCACGCCGATGATGGTGGGCACCGCCCAGACAAGCGCCATCCAGCTGAACGAGCCGGAGAGCACCTGGTAGCACGCGAGCGGGATGAGCCCGCCCATCACCACGCCGCTCACGGCCTCGCCGATGGGCAGGTACGAGATGGGCGTGCGCCCGCCGGAGTAGAGCACCACCGCGACGGCGGCGACGGCGGCGATGGCGAGCGGGATCCACCCCGCGCGGGCGACGACGTAGGCGCCGAGCAGGAAGGCGGCGGCCAGGAGGGCGACGGCCAGCGCGAGGGCCTCGCCCGGGTGCACGTCGTTGTAGACGAGCACCGCGTCGCTCTCCTCCACGTTGTCCTCGGCCGAGTCGGCGCCCCTCACGTAGTCGAAGTAGTCGTTGAAGGCGTTCACCGACGCCTGCATGAGCACGCAGATGACCAGGAGCAGCGCCGCCAGGGGCCCGTCGAGGCGCCCCGTCGTCGCCAGCGCGGCGCCGGCGGCCACCATCACCGGCATGATGGCCGCCGGCCAGGTGTGGGGCGCCGCCAGCTGGAGGGCCAGGCGGGGCGTGAGGTGGGCGCGCGGGGCGCGGGGCGCGTCGGGGAGGGTGTCGGCCATGGGGCTCCTCGGATCGGTCGGGCGGGCGGGTCGTGCGGGCAAGAGTATACGCCCGCAAAAAAGGCCGCCCCGCGCAGGCGGGGCGGCCGTGGGTTCCCCGGAGGGGAGCGGCGGGGCCTAGTTGGTCAGCATCGCCGTGGTGATCTCCTGCTCGGAGGCGGCGTCCGGCGTCCAGGTGTTGCCGTTCTTGGTGTAGGTGATGTTGATCTGGTCGGTCTCGGCGACCTCCACGCCCGCCAGGGCGTCCATCACGGTCTGGCCGAGCAGCTGGTTCAGCTCGTCCTTGGTCATGGCCTGGATGGCGGCCGGGTCGGAGGCCAGGTTGGTGGCGGCCTCCTGCACGGCCTGGTTGTAGGCGGTGAAGCTCTTGCAGGTCAGGGTGACCTTCGCGGTGGCCTTGTTGCCGTCGACGGTGATGTCGTCGATCTTGTAGTCGAAGCCGTCCAGGTAGGTCTTCATGAACTCGACGCCGTCGATGCCGTAGGTGGCGAGCTCGTCGACGTCCATGTCGGTGGCCATCTCGGTCATGAACGCATCGTCCATGTTCTTGATCTGGTCCAGCTCCTCGGTGAGGCTCTTGCGGATGACCTCCTCGTCGGACGGGCCGCTGTTGCAGCCGGCCATGAGGCCCAGCGTGAAGACCAGAAGCGCCGACGCGGACACGGCGGCGAGCACCTTCTTGAAGCTCATGGGCTCTTCCTTTCTGCGTAGGTTCCCCTCCCGTGGGGATGCATGAAACTGACCAGCCCACAATAGACCAACGGCGGTGCCCCGGCAACCGCGAACCCCGCTTCAAGTGGGCAAATGTTTGTAAGCTGTCGTTTACACGCCGCTGACGGCGCCCCTTCCCTACCGCCAGGGGATCTGGATCTTGTCGGCGAAGGCGTCGGGGAGGCGGGCGGGGTCGAAGGCGGCGAGCAGCTGCTCGGGCGTGGCCGGATCGCTCGTGGGCGCGAGCCCGCACACGCCGGCGATGTGCCCGATGACGGCCTCGGGCGAGCCGAGCCGCGCGATGAGCTCGTCGAGGGCCGCGTCGCGGTCGCGCTTGGAGAGGCGCCGATCCGCCTCGGCCACCACGAGGGGCACGTGCGCGTAGGCAGGCTCGGGCAGCCCGAGCAGGCGCTGGAGGTGGATCTGCTGCGGCGTCGAGCAGAGCAGGTCGACCCCGCGCACCACGCTCGTGACGCCCTGGGCGGCGTCGTCCACGACGACGGCCAGCTGGTAGGCGAAGGCGCCGTCGGAGCGGCGCACGATGAAGTCGCCGCAGTCGCGCGCGAGGTCCTGGGCGTAGTCGCCCTGCACCAGGTCGTGGAAGGCCACCGTCTCGGCAGGCACGCGCAGGCGCGTGGCCGCGCGGCGCCCGGCGGCCTCGCGCTCGGCGCGCTCGCGTGGCCCCAGGCCGCGGCAGGTGCCCGGGTAGACCGGCTTCTCGCCGCGGTGCGGCGCCGAGGCCGCGTGGAGGTCGGCCCGCGTGCAGTAGCAGGGGTAGGTGAGCCCGCGCGCGGCCAGCGCGCCCAGGGCCGCCTCGTAGGCGTCGTCGCGGTCGTGCTGGAAGTAGGGCCCGCGGTCCCACGTGAGGCCGAGCCGCTCGAAGTCGCGCTGCACGGCGTCGACGAAGCCGGGCTTGGACCGCTCGCGGTCGAGGTCCTCGACGCGCAGCACCACCTCGCCGCCCTGGGACTTGGCCACCAGCCACGCCACCAGGGCGGCGAACACGTTGCCCGCGTGCATGCGCCCCGTGGGCGACGGCGCGAACCGCCCGACGACGGGGCGCGCGGCCGGGGCGGCCTCCCTGCTACCGGCGGCGGTCATCGACGTGCTTGGCCTTGCCGAGGGTGCGCTCGATGCCGCCGGGCTCCACCAGGCGCACGACGGGCGTGACCAAAAGCACGTTGCGCAGCTTGCCCGCCACCTCGCGCGCAAAGGCGCTCATCTCCTCGAAGGAGTCGCTGAAGGCCTCGGGCTTGATCTCCACCTCCACCGTCATGCGGTCGAGGCCGCCCTCGTTGTCCACGACGATGCGGTAGTGCGGCGTGAGCTCGTCGATGCGGCCGATCACGTCCTCCACCTGGCTCGGGAATACGTTGGTGCCGCGGATGATGAGCATGTCGTCGCAGCGCGAGCGCACCTTCTGCATGCGCGCGAGCGTGCGCCCGCAGGCGCAGGGCTCGGTGGTGACGCGGGTGAGGTCGTGGGTGCGGTAGCGCAGCACCGGGATGCCGCGCTTGTCGAGCGGCGTCAGCACGAGCTCGCCCATCTCGCCCTCGGCCACGGGCTCGCCGGTGGCGGGGTCGACGACCTCCCACAGGAAGTGGTCCTCGGCGATGTGCTGCTGGTCGCGGTGGGCCAAACACTCCCCCGACACGCCAGGGCCCATGACCTCGGTCAGCCCGTAGTTGTCGGTGCAGGTGATGTGCATGCGCGCCTCGATCTCGGCCTTGAGGCGCGGCGGGCACGGCTCGCCGCCGAAGAGCCCCCGCTCGAGGGTGGACGACGCCCAGTCGAAGCCCAGCTTCTCCCCCACCTCGCAGATGTGCATGGCGTAGGAGGGCGTGGCGATGAGCGTGGTGGTGCCGTAGTCCTCGATCATCTGGATGTGGCGCTCGGTGTTGCCGGCGCCGGCGGGGATCATCATGCCGCCGATGCGCTGGATGCCGTAGTGCAGGCCGAAGCCGCCGGTGAACATGCCGTAGCCGAAGGCCATCTGCACGCGGTCGGCCGCCGTGACGCCGGCCATCTGGGCCAGGCGCGCGATGCACTCGCTCCACACGTCCATGTCGGCGGCGGTGTAGCCCACGACGATGGGCTTGCCCGTGGTGCCCGACGAGGCGTGCATCTCGACGATCTCGTCCATGGGCACGGCGAACATGCCGAAGGGGAACGTCTCGCGCAGGGCGGACTTGTCGGTGAAGGGCAGCTTGCGCACGTCGTCCAAGGTGCGGATGTCGGCAGGCGTGACGCCGAGGGCGTCCATCTGGTCGCGGTACCACGGCACCCGGGCGTAGGTGTAGCCGACCTGCTCGATGAGCTTGGCCAGCTGGATGGCGCGGATGCGCTCGCGCGAGGTGCACTCCACCTCGGGCAGGTAGATGGGCAGCGCGGAGAAGTCGATCTGGTCGGGAGCGGGCATCGGGGTTCCCACGGGGCGCCTCCTAGAGGGTCGCGCCCGCGAGCACGCGGGCGAGCTCGGCTTGGTCCACCAGGTCGATGTCGGCATCGGCCAGCGCCGCCTCGGCGGAGGCGATGTCCTTGACCGACAGGGCGATGCAGGTGGCGGCGAGCGAGTAGCAGTAGACGATGTTGATGCCGGCCTGGGCGCAGGCGACCATGGCGCGGGCGAGCGCGCCGGGGCGGTCGTCCAGGCGGGCGCAGAGCACCTCGCTCGTGCGGGCCGCGGCGCCGCGCTCGGCGAGGAGCGCCATGGCCGCGTCGGGCCGATCCACGATGAAGCGGACGATGCCGTACTCGCCGGTGTCCCCGGCGCAGAAGCCGCGCACCTGGATGCCGGCCTCGGCGAAGGCCTCGAGCGTGCGGGTCAGGTGCCCCGGGCGGCTCTCGACGAAGACGCTGATCTGGGTGATGCTCATGGGCTAGATCCCCTCCCTCTCCTCGACGAAGGCGCGCCCGGCGGCGAGCGCGGCCAGGTTCGCCTCGACGGTCTTGGCGGGCACGCGGGCGGCCACGGTGGACTCCCACGCCTCGGCGGGGAAGTCGAGGGCGGCCGAGAGCGCCCCGAGCAGGACGACGTTGGACGCCTTGGCGTTGCCGGCCTCGCGCGCGATGGCGTCGGCGGGCACGAGCAGCGCCCCGGCGTCGATGAGCTGCTCGCGGGCGCGGGCGGGCATGGCCGCCTTGCCCGTGAGCACCGGCAGCGGCTTGATGGCCTCGTCGTTGACGATGAGCGCGCCCCCCTCGGCGAGGAAGGGCAGGTTGCGCAGGGCCTCGGTGGTCTCGAAGGAGACGATCACGTCGGCGCATCCCAGGTCGGCCACCATGGACCCCACCCGCTCGCCCACGCGCACCACCGTGGTGACGGCGCCGCCGCGCTGGGCCATGCCGTGGATCTCGGACACCTTCACGTCGCGCCCCGCGGCGAGGGCCGCGTGGGCCAGCAGGTCGGCCGCCAGGATGGTCCCCTGGCCGCCCACGCCGCACAGAAGGACGGTCTTCGTATCAGCCATGGTCTCCTCCTAGTCCTGGGCGATGGCGTCGAAGCGGCAGTACTGGGCGCACTGCCCGCAGCCGATGCACAGCGCCGGGTCGATGGAGGCGAGCCCCGCCTCCGGGTCGCGGGCGATGGCCGGGCAGCCAAGCGTGGCGCACACGCCGCAGCCGGTGCAGCGCGGGCCCGCGCTGTAGACGGGCTTGCGCGTGCGCTCGAGCAGCACGCAGGGCGCGCGGAAGATGAGCACGGTGAGCTCGGGCGAGGCCACGGCCGCCTTGATCGCGGCGCGCACAGCCCCCATGTCGTAGGGGTCGACGACCGACACGTCCTCGACGCCGACGGCGCGCACGACGGCCTCCAGGTCGAGCTCGCGGCTCGGGCGGTCCTGGAGCGTGACGCCGTTGAAGGGGTTGCCCTGGCGGCCGGTCATGGCCGTGGTGCGGTTGTCGAGCACGCACACGGTGCCGCCGCCGCGGTTGTAGACGGTGGAGATGAGCGAGGAGAGCCCCGAGTGGGCGAAGGTCGAGTCGCCGATGACGGCCACCACGGGGCGGTGCTCCGCGCCCGCGAGCGCCAGCTCGAAGCCGTGGGCCATCGACACCGACGCGCCCATGTCGACGCAGGTGTCCATGGCGGCAAGCGGCGGCAGGGCGCCTAAGGTGTAGCAGCCGATGTCACCGGTCACGATGGCCCTCACGCGGGTGAGCTCCTTGAACACCAGGCGGTGGGGGCAGCCGGGGCACAGCGCCGGCGGGCGCGCGGGCACGTCGGCGCGGGGCGCGGCGTGCGGCGGCTCGGGCAGGCCGAAGGCGGCGCGCACGAGCCCGGGGCTGAGCTCGCCCTCGCGCGGCAGGGGCGCCGGGAAGGCGGACACCTCCACGCCGCAGGCGCGCACGGCCTGGGCGAGGTAGTCCGACGCTTCCTCCACCACGTAGAGGGCGTCCACCTCGTCGGCGAAGGCGCGCAGCCGGGCCGCCGGCAGCGGCCAGGTGACCCCGAGCTTCATGATGGACGCGTCGGGCAGCGCCTCGGCCACGTGCTGGTAGGCGGCCCCGGCGCACACGACGCCGACGGCCGAGCCGCGGCGCTCGACCACGTTGTAGGGGCACTCCTCCGCCCAGGCGGCCAGCTCGGCGTCGCGGGCCAGCTGCACCGTGCGGCGCGGCTTGGCGAAGGCGGGCATCATCACCCACTTCTGCGGGCGGCTCTCGTAGGGCGCCGGCTCGTAGGCGGCGCGCCCGCCCTCCTCGACCGGGGTCTTGGTGTGGGACACGCGCACCGTCGAGCGCAGCATGAAGGGCACGTCGAAGCGCTCGGACAGCGCGAAGGCGTCGCGGGCGAAGGCGAGGGCCTCGGCCGAGTCGGCCGGGTCCATCATGGGCAGGTGCGCCGCGGCGGCGTAGAAGTGGGAGTCCTGCTCGTTCTGGGACGAGTACATCCCCGGGTCGTCGGCGGCGAGCACCACCATGCCGCCCCCCACGCCGGTGTAGGCGGCGGTGAACAGCGGGTCGGCCGCCACGTTGACGCCCACGTGCTTCATGGTGGCGAGCACCCGCGCGCCGGCGGCCGACGCGCCCAGGCCCACCTCGACGGTCACCTTCTCGTTCACGCACCACTCGGCGTAGACGCCCTCCTTGCGGGCGAAGGCCTCCATCGTCTCGGTGGAGGGGGTGCCCGGGTAGGCGACGCCCACCGTGGCGCCGGCCTCCCACGCCCCCTGGGCGACGGCCTCGTTTCCCGACAGCAGCTTCATCTCACGTCCTCTCCTCGGCGGGCGGCGCGCCCGCTCCCCATGGCGCCCGCCCGGGCGCCCCGAATCCTAGGCCTCGTCGTAGCGCAGGCAGAACGACCCGATCTGGATGAGGTCGCCCGGCGCGAGCACCTTGGCCTCGACGTTGGCGTTGTTGATCCACACCCCGTTGAAGGAGTTCTCGTCGCGGATGACGTAGGCGTCGCCCTCGCGCTCCACCACGGCGTGGCTGCGCGACACGGTCATGTCGTTCAGGAACACCGTGCACTGGGGGCTGCGCCCGATGGTGACGGGCTCGTCGCCGAGCGCGTAGGAGGCGCCGGCCTGGCGCCCGCGCAGCACGGTGAGCGTCGCGGCGGCCGGGGCCGGGGCGGCGGCGGGGGCGTCGGCGTCAGCCAGGTTGATGGGCTCGAAGCGCTCGGTGGTGCCGAGCAGCTTGAAGCCGCAGGCCTCGCAGGCGCTCGCGCCGGGGGTGACGGGGGCGCCGCACACGGGGCAGGTCTCGCTCATGGCATGCTCCTTCTCGTATCGACGGGCGGGGCGGCACGCACGCGCGGCCGCCCCGCCGGGGTTGCTCTCATCCGGGCCCGCGGGCCCGCGCGCCCACCGCGGGCGCGCCCGCGCTACTTCGCCGTCTTGTCGAAGATGAGCGGGGTGTCGTTAATGATAACCGACTCGGCCGCGGTGGGCTCGCCGGCCAGGCCGCGCCAGAGGCGATCCCACCAAATGCCCACCCCCTCGAAGAAGCCGGGGGCGGCCGCGTCGGCGGCGGCCACCACGTCGATGACGGCCACCACCTCGTTGGCCTGGTAGAACGTCGCGCGGCCCAGGGTGTCCCCCGCGCTCACGGCGCCGTTCACGTCGAAGAGCTCGAAGGACTGGCTCACGTTGCCGTCGGGGGCGAACACCTCCACGGCGGCGTCGGGGTCGGCGAAGGTGGCCGGCACCGTCTTGTCGAGCCAGGCGCCCAGCGACACCTCGGCCACCACCGGCACCTCGGCCGGGGCGCCGTCGACGTCCATGGCCACCGTGCGGTCGCTGTGGGCGAGCGGGTAGCTCACGCGGTTGCCGTAGACCCAGTTGTAGAGGGCCTCGGCGTCGTCGAAGCGCTGGTTCTCGGACGTGGAGTGCAGCACGATGGCGTAGAGGTACTCGCCGCCGCGCTCGCAGGCGCCCGCGAAGGACTGGCCGGCGGCCTCGGTGTAGCCGGTCTTGATGCCGCAGGCCCCCTCGTAGACCCCGATGAGCTTGTCGGTGGACTTGAGCGTGACCGTGGCGGGCGTGCCGTCGGCCCGGGTCACGGGGATGGTCGCCTCGTCCATGGCCACGATCGAGCGGAAGGTCTCGCTTTTCATGGCGTAGGAGCACATGGTGGCCACGTCGCGAGCCGAGCAGTGCATGTCGGCGGCGTGGGATCCGTTGTCGAGCCCGTGGGGGTTGGCGAACAGGGCGCCTTCCATCCCCAGCTCGGCGGCCTTGGCGTTCATGGCCGCCACGAAGGCGGCCTCGGGCTCGCCTGGGCCCAGAAGCGGCCCGAGCGTCTCGGCGATGGCGATGGCCGCGTCGTTGCCCGAGGGGATCATGAGCCCCTTGAGCGCCGACTCGAGCGTCATCGTGTCGCCGGCGAGCAGGCCCGCGCTCGACTCGCCCACCTGCGCCGCCCGGGCGCTCACGGTGACGGGCGTGTCGAGCGGCGCCCCGCTGTCGAGGGCCACGATGGCGGTCATCACCTTGGTGATGGACGCGATGCGCACCTGGGCGTCGGCGTCGCGCTCGAAGTAGAGCGTGCCGTCGGAGGACAGCAGGGCGGCGTAGTCGGCGGCCACGTTGGGGCACAGCGCCGCCGGCAGGCCGCGCTGCTCGACCGACGTGCCCATGACCAGGTCGGTCTTGCGCACGTCGGCCCAGGCGACGCCGGGCGCGGCCAGGGGCGCGCACGCCAGCGCGACGGCGAGCGCCAGGGCGCACGCGGCGCGAAGCGCCCGGCCGGGCGAGCCGGCCGGGCGGCGGAGGGAGGCGCTAGGCGGCATGGGCGCCCTCGTCGCGCACGACGTCGAACCCGGCGGCGGCCAGGCGCTCCTCGGCGTCATCGCCGTCGATCTTGAGCACGTCGACGGCCGCGTCGTCGCCGACCGAGTAGCAGTAGCCGTACTCCACGTTCATGCCGGCCTCGTCGCAGAACTCGAGCAGGCGCGCCAGGCCGCCGGGCTCGTTGGGCACGCGCACGGCGATGACCGGGGTGACGGCGGCGCGGTAGCCGGCGTCGACCAAAAGCGCCGCGGCCTCGTCGGGGCGGTCGCAGAAGATGCGCACGACGCCGAAGTCGGCGGTGTCGGCCAGCACGAGCGAGCTCATGTTCACGCCCGCGTCGGCGAGCGTGCGGCAGGCGGCTGCCAGGCGGCCGCGCTCGTTGGCGAGAAAGACGGTGAGCTGGGAAATCATTAGTTCTTCGCCTCCCTGAGGTCGATGACGCGCTTGGCCTTACCCATGGAGCGCTCGATGGTCTTGGGTTCCACGATCTTGATCTCGACGGACACCTGCAGGTTGCTCTTCAGCTCGGCGGCCAGGCGCCCCTTGAGGTCCTCGATCTTGCGCACCTCGTCGATGGGGAACTCGGGAACCGTCTCCACCTGCAGCTCCACGCGGTCGAGCGGGCCCTTGGTGGTCAGGATGATCTGGTACTGCGTGGCGATCTCGGGGAACTCGGTGATGACCTGCTCGATCTGGGACGGGAACACGTTCACGCCGCGGATGATGAGCATGTCGTCGGTGCGGCCGCGCAGATAGTCGATCTTGCGGTGGGTGCGCCCGCACGCGCACGGCTCGGACACGATGCGCGTCACGTCGCGGGTGCGGTAGCGGATGAGCGGCGAGCACTCGCGGGTGAGCGTGGTGATGACCAGCTCGCCCCACTCCCCGTCCGGCAGCACCTCGAGGGTCTCCGGGTCGATGATCTCGCAGTAGAACTGGTCCTCGGCGACGTGCAGGCCGCCGCGCTCGGCGCACTCCATGGCCACGCCCGGGCCCATGATCTCGGACAGGCCGTAGACGTCGCAGTACTGGATGCCGAGCTTCTCGGCTATCTCGTCCTTCATGTTCTGGGACGCCGGCTCGGCGCCGCAGATGACGGCCGATATGGGGAACTCGGTCGCCGGGTCGTAGCCCATCTCGATGGCCGTGTCGGCGATGAGCAGGGCGTAGGAGGGCGTGCAGGCCAGGATGTCGGTCTTGCAGTCCTTCATCATCTGCACCTGGCGCTTGGTGTTGCCCGAGGAGGTGGGGATGACGGTGCAGCCCATGGCCTCGCCGCCGGCATGGGCCCCCAGGCCCCCGGTGAACAGGCCGTAGCCGTAGGACACCTGGATGGTGGAGTTCTCGTCGCCGCCCACCATGGCGATGCCGCGGGCGAAGCAGTCGCCCCAGTTCCTCAGGTCCTCGGCGGTGTGGCCCACGACGGTGGCCTGGCCGGTGGTGCCCGACGAAGCGTGGATGCGGGCCACGTCGGCGTTGTCGCGGGCGAACATGCCGAAGGGGTAGGCGTCGCGCATGTCCTGCTTGACGCAGAAGGGGAACCGCGCCAGGTCCTCGAGCGACGCGAGGTCGTCGGGGGTCACCCCGGCCTCGTCGAAGCGCTCGCGGAACAGCTCGACGTTCTCGTAGGCGTTGCGCATGGACTCCCGCATGCGCTCGAGCTGCAGGGCGCGCAGCTCCTCGACCGGCATGGTCTCGATCTCGGGTTGGTAGTACATGGACCTTCCTTGCTCCTAGGGGGCTTGCCTTCTCTCACCAGGCGCGGTTGTCCCCCGCGCCAGAAGACGCTCCGCTAGGACGTGGGCGCCTCCGCGCCGTCGGCCGCCGGAGCATCGGGGCCCTTGACGATGACCTCGGTGATGGGGGCGTAGGCGGAGGAGAAGACGTCTTCCCGGAGCACCTCCCCATTCTGCGCCTTCACCGTGCGGGTGACCGAGAAGCGCTGCCCGTCGGCGCCGGCCGTCTTGACGTAGCTGGTGCCGGGGGCGAGGCTGTCGTCCCGCTCGGTGCGCGTGGAATGCTTCTTGCCCGGCGTCCACTCCCCCTCCTGGGTGGATACGGAGTAGCCCGGGTCAACGCCGTATAGTGTAGCGGTTATGCTGTCGTCGGTGTAGGTGAGCCGCAGCAGAAGGTCGGAAGCGGTGTCGTTTCTCCACGCGAGGTCGAGGTCGGGCCACGACACCGCCGCGTCGCGGCCGGCCGGGTAGCTGGCGATGTAGAGCGAGTGGTTCGTGCGGCGGTCCACCGGCAGCCCGCTCTCGTAGACGGCGTTGAAGATGGTGGTGGCCACCTGGCAGATGCCGCCGCCCACGTCGTCGGCGTACTCGTTGTCGACGATGGCGCCGGCGCCGAGGAAGCCGCGCTCGGCGGTGCGCTCGCCGGCCCGGTCGTTGAACGACCAGCTGCCGCCCGCCTCGACGATGCCGCCGTCGAGGATGTCGCAGATCAGCTGAATGTTGTGGGTGCGGTTGGCCGTGGACTCGGTGTTGGCGAAGCGCGTGGTGTAGCTCGACACCTCCTCGACGAGCCCGCAGGAGAGCGCGTCGTCGAGGCTGAGCGAGGCCGGTGCCGTCGCCGCGCCGACGGGGACGGCAAGCGCGCCTTCGGGCACCGCGGGCGCCTCCTGCGCCCCGGGCGCGCCGGCCGCGCGGGCCGGGGAGAGCAGCTCGCCGTCGATCAGGGCAAGCGCGTCGTCGACCTGCGGGATGACCACCGTGCCGTCGGTGCCGACGGTGACGGCGCCGCCCTCGGAGGAGAGGGTGACGCGCACCGGGTCGCCCGTGGCGGCGGCGTGGATCCGCTTGAGGAGGGTCGCCCGGGCCCGGGCCGGGCTCACCTCCACGGTGATCGCCGCTCCCCCCTCGCCCTCCTCGACGGCGACGTCGAGCCAGGCGGCCGCCTCCTCGCGGGTCACGTCGTAGGTGCGCTGCTCGTAGGTGAAGCTCAAGGGGCGGGCGAGCGCCGCGTCGAGGGCGGCGGCCACGCCGCGGGCCTGGGCCTCGGTGGTGCGCGGGGCCGCGTCGGACACCTGGGCCGTGAACTCCGCGTCGTCCGGGCCGGCCTCGAGCAGCGCCCGGTCGAGGGAGGCGACGAGCCACCCGCGGTCCACCATCCGCCCGCCGTGGCCCTCGACGACCGAGACGGAGCCGTCCTCGCCCACTGCGACCGTCCAGTCGGCCCGCGGCTCGCCCAGGGCGACGTCGAGGGAGGCGGCCAGGGCCTCGAGGGAGTCGCCGTCGTAGGACGCGCGCACGGGGATGGCGCGCCCGAGCGCGGCGGCCCCCAGGCGCGCGGGCAGCCCGCCGTCGGCCCGGCCCACGGCCAGGGCCTCGTCGGCCAGCTCGGCGGCGGGCAGGGTCGCGCCCAGCTCGCCCGCGTCGGTCACCCACAGGCGCTTGGCGCGGGCGGCCTCCTCCACCGACAGCTGCTCGGCCAGGGCCTGCTCCTGGAGGCGCTGCATGTCCACGTCGATGGTGGCGCGGGCCTCCTCGTCAGCGAACACGACGACGCGCGTGGCGGCGAGGCGCTCGCCGTAGGCGCCCTCGATGGCGCGCTCGGCCTCGTCACGGGTCATGCCCGACAGATCGACCGAGCCCACCGACACGCCGGTGTGGACGCGCCCGCCGGTCAGGGCCGCGTCGGCGCCGAGCACGACGACGGCCGCCAGGGCGAGCGCCGCCGCGACGCGGGCCGCGCGCGAGCGCCGCAGAAGCGCGGCGGCTGCCGCCCCGGCGCGGCGGGCGCCGCGGGCGGCCAGGCCGGCCCCGGCGAGGGCCGCCTCGGCGGCGCGGGAGGCGACGGCGGCAGCCGTCGGCGCGCGATCGGAGCGGGACGGGCCAGCGGCCGCCGTGCGGCGGGCGCGGCCGTCGGCGCGGGAGGGCCGGCCGGGGCGCGGCGCCGGGTCGGCGGCGCGGGACGGACGCGAGGATCGGGGCGCGGGATCGTCGGCGGCGCGGCCGGGGCGGGACGCGGGCGCCATCCCGTGGGCGGCGCGCACGGACGCGGCCGAGCGGCGGCCCGCGGGCGCGCGGCCGGGGCGGTCGGTGCGGCGCGCCATGGGCCTACCGGTCGCCTTCCCGGCCCTGCTCGCGCAGGGCGCGCGCAGCGGCCCAGAGGTAGTAGGCGGTGGTGCCGATGGCCAGGGCCAATCCGGCGTAGACGAGCCAGATGCCCCAGGACACGGGCTCGGCGGTGAAGCCGGGCAGCCACGCCGCGTCGCAGACGCCCAGGCCGCCCACGAGCGGCCAGTTGAGCACCAGGCCGGCGAAGCCGGTGAACAGCAGCGTGGTGGCCACCTTGCCGGCGTAGACGACGGGCACGCGGATGCCGCGCCTGAACAGCAGCCACGAGCCGCCCACGAGCAGAAGGGCGTCGCGGGCGATGACGACGAGGATGATCCACAGGGGAAGACGGCCCACGAGGAACACGCCCAAGACGCCCGTCACCATGAGCACGCGGTCGACCGTCGGGTCAAGCAGCTGGCCGAGCTTGGACACGCAGTGGGTGCGCCGGGCGATCTGCCCGTCGAGGAAGTCGGTTCCCGCGGCCAGGGCGAAGGTGAGGGCGGCGGCCAGGTCGTGGCCGGAGAGCAGCAGCCACAGGTAGAGGGGCACCAAGCACAGGCGGATGACGGAGATGACGTTGGGGATGGTGAGGATGCGGTCGGTGACCTCCTCGACGGCCCCGTCCGTGCCGTTCTGCCGTGCTGCGCCCATGTGATCGCCTCTCAAGAAATCCGGGCCCCGCGAGGAGCCCGGATCATCGACTATGCCAGGGGGCCATTGTAACAGAAGCGCGGCCCGCGCGGCGGGCGCGTTACTCGGCCGCCGCCTTGGGGTCGGGGACCTCCACCACGGTGACGGCCTGCACGGCGGCCACGGGGGTGTAGGTGGGCTCCATGGCCAGGCACGCCTTGGGGCAGGCGCGGGCGCAGGAGCCGCACTGGACGCAGCGGAAGGGGTCGATGGCCCAGGTGCGGGCCTTCTTGTCCACCTCGATGGCGTGGCAGGGGCACGTCTTCTGGCAGATGCCGCACAGGATGCACAGGCTCGCGTCGTTGACGATGTGCCCCTTGAGCCCCGCCGGCGCGGTCTTGGTCACCACGGGGTACAGGACGGTCTCGGGCTTCTTGAACAGCGACCCGAAGGTCATGCCACCGAGCTTGAAGGAACCCATGTCGCGCCTACCTCTCTGTGCAGCTGATGCACGGGTCGATGGTCAGGATGATCATGTTGACGTCGGCCAGGTCGCAGCCGGCCAGCGCCTTGGTCATGCCCGCCAGGTTCTGCGAGGTGGGCGTGCGCATGCGCATGCGCTCGAGGTTCTTGGTGCCGTTGCCGCGGGCGTAGTAGTAGCACTCGCCGCGGGGCTGCTCCAGCACGTTGGACGCCTGGGCGCCCGCCGCCGGCGCGCCCTTGACGGCCACCTCGATGTCGCCGACGGGGATCTTCGCCGCCAGCTCCTTGACGATCTCGATGGACTGGAGCACCTCGAGGCAGCGCACCTTGACGCGGGCGAAGCAGTCGCCGCCGTCGTCGGTGATGGGCTGGAAGTCGGACAGGTCGCCGTAGGCGCCGCGGCCGAAGGAGCGCACGTCGTAGCCCACCGCCGAGGCGCGGGCGAAGGGGCCCACCATCGACAGGGCCAGCGCCTCGTCGTGGCTGATGTAGCCCACGTCCACGGTGCGGTTCTTGACCGACGCGTCGGTGAGCAGGGTGTTCATGATCTTCGTGTAGTCGTCCACGATGCCGTCGAGGGTGGCGATGACCTCGGCCATCTGCGCGTCGTCGATGTCGCGCACCACGCCGCCCACCTTCACGACCGACAGGATCACGCGGCCGCCCGTCGTCTTCTCGAAGATGTCGAGCACGCGCTCGCGCAGACGCCAGCAGTGCATGAACATGCTCTCGAAGCCGAAGGCGTCGGCGGCGAGCCCCAGCCACAGCAGGTGCGAGTGGATACGGGACAGCTCGTGCCAGATGACGCGCAGGTACTGGGCGCGCTTGGGGACCTCCACGCCCATGAGGCTCTCCACCGTCTCGGCGTAGCCGAGGGAGTGCCCCATGGCGCAGATGCCGCAGATGCGCTCGGCCACGTAGATGAACTGGTTGTAGTCGCGGGTCTCGACGAGCTTCTCCAGCCCGCGGTGGACGAACCCGATCTGGGGGATGGCCTCGATGACCTTCTCGTCCTCGACCACCAGGTCGAGGTGGAGCGGCTCGGGGAGGACCGGGTGCTGGGGCCCGAAGGGGATGACCGTCGCCTTGCCCATGCTTACTCACCTTCCTTCGCGCCCGCCGCGGCCGCCCGGGCCGCCTTGGCCTCCATGGCGGCGCGCACCTTGGCGGCCTTCTCGGGGTCCATCGCCGCCAGCTTCGCCTCGAGCTCGGCGTCCTTGGCGGCCTGCTCGGCCTCGGCGGCCTTCTTCGCCTTGGCGGCGATGGCGGCGCGCACGCGGGCCACCTTCTCGGGGTCCATGCCGGCGAGCTTCGCCTCGACGGCCTCGTCGTCGGAGGGCTTGAGCACCTTGCCCGCGCCCGTCCCGGCCGCCTTGGCCTCGGGGTGCGCGGCCAGGAACTCGGCTTGGGCCTCCCCCGCCTTCTCGGCGCGCTCGGCCTTGGCGGCCTTGGCGGCGGCGAGCTTGGCGGCCTTCTCGCGGGCGGCCTTGAGCTCCGGCGAGATGATGGTCATGGGCTCGGGCTGGGCCACGCGGTAGAAGTTGCCGCCGAAGTCGATGGCCAGGCCCTCAAACGAGATGCCGAACAGGTCGTGGATCTCATTCTCGAAGACGAAGGCGGCTAGGAACTCATCGGTCACCGACGGCACCGTCGCATGGGGCGGCAGCGCCTTGACGATGCGGTTCTCGAGCAGGCCGTCCCTCATGTAGGAGTAGATGAGGTCGATGCCGTCTTCGGTGTTGACGGCGAGGGTCTGGACGTAGCGCCAGCCGTCCGCCTTGCGCGCGGCCGCGTCCTCGTGGATGGCGTCGGCGGCCAGCGGCGTGAACTCCTGGCTGAATCGGGCCATGGGCTACTCCCCCCTCTTCTTCGACTCTTTGAGCGCCTTGGACTTCTCGTCCAGGACGGCGACGCCCTTCACGATGGCGTCGATGAGGGCCTCGGGCCGCACGGCGCAGCCCGGGGCGTACACGTCGACGGGGATGGCCTTGTCCACCCCGCCGATGACGTTGTAGCAGTCGTGGAAGATGCCGCCGGAGCAGGCGCAGATGCCGCATGCGACGACCACCTTCGGCTCGACCATCTGGTCGTAGATCTCGCGGACGACGCCGATGTTCTGCTCGTTGACCGACCCGGTGACGAGGAAGATGTCGGCGTGCTTGGGGTTGCCCGTGTTCACCACGCCGAACCGCTCGCCGTCGAAGCCGGGGCAGAGCGTCGCTAAGACCTCGATGTCGCAGCCGTTGCAGCTCGAGCCGTCGTAGTGGATCACCCAGGGGGATTTCGATGCGAAAGCCATGGTGCCTCCTTACAGGAACGCGAGGAACGCGATGTTCACGCCGCCGGCGGCCAGCGCCACCGCCCAGGCCGACTTGAGCATGAGCTGCCACTTCACGCGCGCGAAGTTGTTGTCGATCCAGATCTCGAGGAAGTAGACCGCCAGCACCACCGCCACGGCCAGGATGATCGACAGCGGGTTGCCCCACACGAAGAACATCCCGATCCAGCCGAGGAACAGCACGTTCTCGCACCAGTGCATGATCTCCACCAGGCCCAGCGTCGGCCCGCTCATCTCGGTGGTCATGCCGCGCACGATCTCCTGGTGGGCGTGGTGCGACATCGACAGGTCGAAGGGCGACTTGCGCAGCTTGATGGTCAGGATGAACAGCAGGCCCAGGAAGACCAGCCAGATGGTGGTGATGACCGGCGCGTCGAGCGCGAGCACGTCGCCCACGTCGAAGGTGCCGGCCGCCAGGTAGAAGCCCACGGCCAGGAGCAGCACCATGGGCTCGTAGGCCATGACCTGGAGCGTCTCGCGGGCGGCGCCCACCTCAGCGTAGGGGCTGCGGGTGGAGTAGGCCGCCATGATGAAGAACAGGCTCGACAGCGTGATGATGAACACGCACATGAGCAGGTTGCCGCCGGTGAAGAACACGCCGCCGGCCACCCAGGCGAACAGGAGCGCGCAGCCCACGTAGGTGCGCTCAACGGAGTTCACCGACACGCTCTCCTTCTCGAAGAGCTTGCGCACGTCGTAGTAGGGCTGGAGCAGGGGCGGCCCGACGCGGCCCTGCATGCGGGCGCTGATGATGCGGTCGAGGCCGGCGAGCAAACAGCCGACGACCGGCGCGATGAGGGCGAAGGCGACGGTGCCGATGAGGGTGGTTAGGATGGTCATCTTCTCAGCCCCTTCCTAGAGCAGCGTCGGCGCCACGGCGGCGATGACGAGGGCCGCGACCATGATGGCGGAGTTGAACACGACGCCCACCGGCGCGATGCGCTTCTCGCCGAACACGTCGTCCATGTACCAGTTGCGGGCCGTGGCCACCGAGGTGCCCGACAGCGCGTTCTGGAAGGAGCGCTCGTCGGCCCCGCGGCTGACGCCGGCCAGGTAGACGTCGACCTTGCGCGTCTTAGGCGAGCCGCCCATGCCGGCGAACAGCACGACCACCACGATGGCCACGCAGATGCTGGCTATCCAGAGGTTGTCGGTGGAGATGTCCTGGCCGAGGATGCCGTAGATCGACGTCACGTAGGGCTCGACCAGGTAGGTCGAGATGAGCGGCAGCGTCACGCAGGCCACCACCAGAAGCACCGCCATGAGCAGCAGCGCGGCCCACTCGGTCTTGTGGACGGTGACCTCGACGTTCTCGGGCGAGCCGGCGATGCCCGCCAGCTTGCCGAGCCACTTGGCCCAGAACATGAAGGTGGCGGCCGAGCCGAAGGCCAGGATGATGACGAGCGCCACCTGGTCCATGTCGACGAAGGACACGAGGGTGGCCCACTTGGCCACGAGCATGCCGAAGGGCGCGATGAACATGCACATGATGCCGAGCATCATGAAGCGGGCCAGGCGCGGCATGCGGTCGAAGAGCAGGTCCATCGACTCGATGTCGCGGCTGCCGATGTGGTGCTCGGCGGTGCCCACGCACAGGAACAGCAGGCTCTTGGCGATGGCGTGGAACAGGATGAGGAACTCGGCCGCCCACACCGCCTCCGGCGTGCCGACGCCGGCGCAGGCCGTGATGAGGCCGAGGTTGGCGATGGTGGAGTAGGCCAGCACGCGCTTGGCGTTGGACTGGCTGATGGCCATGAACGAGCACAAAAGGAACGTGATGCCGCCGACGAGCATGACCATCATCGAGGGCACGGGGCTCATGAGCAGGACGGGGGCCAGCTTCACGAGCAGAAACACGCCCGCCTTCACCATGGTGGAGGAGTGGAGCAGCGCGCTCGTGGGCGTGGGGGCCACCATGGCGCCCAGGAGCCACGTCTGGAAGGGCATCTGCGCCGCCTTGGTGATGCCCGCGAAGGCGAGCGCCACCACGGCCACGGCGACGAGCGCCGGGTCGGCCACGCCGAGCATGATGAACTCGACGAACGAGAAGGTGCCCAGCTGGATGGCGCACACGTAGAGCGCGACCAAGAAGCCGATGCCGCCGGCCAGGTTCATGATGATCTGGCGGAAGGCATTGGCGATGGCCTCCTCGGTGCGCGTGTAGCCGATGAGGAGGAACGAGCAGACCGTCGTGACCTCCCAGCCGGTGAACATCCACTCCATGTTGTTGGAGAACACGATGACGAACATGGCCGACAGGAACACGAACATGAGCGCGAAGAACAGCGGGCGGCGGTCCTTGGCGCCCTCGGGCTCGTGGGCCTGGAAGTCGCGCATGTAGCCGAGCGCGTAGACGCAGATGCCGCTGCCGATGACGCCGATGATGAAGGTCATGAGCAGCGACAGCGAGTCGAAGTAGAGCCCGAGCGGCACCTCGATCTCATGGGCGAAGACGAACTCGAGCACGAGCGCGCCCACCAGCTGGACGAGCGCGAGCGCCCCGGCCAACAGATTCCTGTACTTCACCGCGAAGGCGAGGATGATGCCCACGATGACGACGCTCACCCCGGTGCAGGTGAAGTCGAGCGCCAGCGAGGAGAACTCGAAGAAGACGCCCTGGGTGCCCAGGTTGGACCCGACCAGCACCACCGAGGCCGCGCCGATGATGATCGCCGAGGCGCACACGATGACGTTTCGCGCCCCGTCGCCGCGCACGGCGAGGAGCACCGCGGCCACCACGAGCGGGAAAACGATGAGAAATCCGAGCAATGCCACGAAGTTCCCCCTTCTACCCGTTTGCCTTACGGGGGACGGCGCGCCCGGGGCCCTCTCCGCGCCCGGCGCGGGAGCCCCCGCCTTGCCAAGGAGGGTACCAAAAGGCGCCGCGCGGGCGGGGCGGCCCAAGGGGCGGGGGCGTTTTGGCCGGTGAGGGGACGAGGGGCCCGCGCCCGCCGCGCGCCGGCGGCAGCCCAGGCGGGGCGAGCGGTCGCGGGGCCCGCGCGGGGCGCGGGCGGGTGCCGGGGCGCCGCGGGCGACGAGCCGGGGGCGCGACGCGCGGCGGGCGGGCGCGGCGAGAGGGGGCGGGCGCGGCCCTACCCCACCAGCTTGGAGGACTCCACCTGCTCGACGTACCAGGCCATGAACCGGGAGAGCGGCTTGCGCAGCACGAGCCCGATGAGCGCGGCCGGCAGCACGAAGAGGAGAAGCTCGCCCATCTGCACCCAGTAGTCGGCGCCGTAGGTGCCCATCATGGCCGCGCGCATGGCGCCCACCACGTGGGTGGCCGGCAGCCACGGGCTCAGCGCCTGGACGAACCCGGGGAGGAGCTGGAGGGGGAACGAGCCGCCGCAGCCGGTCACCTGGACGATGAGCAGCAGCACCGCCACGGCCTTGCCGAGGTTGGCGAAGGCGGCCACGAGCGCGTAGATGAGGAACGTGAACACGAGGCCCGCCACCCAGAAGCACAGCATCAGCAGCCAGGGGTGGGCCGCCTGCACCTGGAGGAAGAAGAGGTTGCCGAGCCCCATGAGGGTGGTCTGCGCCAGCGAGATGAGCGCCATCACGCCGAAGCGCCCGAGGAAGAGCTGGCGGGGCTTGGGGTCGTCGAGACGCGCCCGCTCGGCGGCGCCCACGGTGGGCTTGACCACCACCAGGATGAGGAGCGAGCCGATGAACAGGGCGAGCGTCGTGTAGAGCGGCGCCATGGCCGAGCCGAAGTTCTCGGCCGGGAACACCGCCACCCGCTCCACCGCCACCGGCGCGGCGAGCGCCTGGGACAGCACCTGGGCGTCGGCGGAGAGCACGTCGGCCAGGGCGTGGGGGTCGCCCGCGGCCAGGGCGGCGTCCACGGCGTCGGCCAGGGCGCGCATCTCGGAGGCGGCCGAGCGCAGGCTCGCGGCCGCCTCGTCGATCTTGCCCGAGGCCGCGTCGAGGGACCCGGAGGCCGACCCGGCCGACGAGGTGAGCCCCTCGCCCGCCGCGTCGAGGCGCCCGAGCGTCCCCTCGAGCCCGTCGGCGAGGGAGGAGGCGTCGGCGGCCAGCTGGGCGAGCTGGGGCGCCAGGTGCTCGTCGTAGTCGGCCTTGAGCGCGTCGATGCGGTCGCGCGCCTCGGCGGCCCGCTGGCGGGCGGCCTCGCGGTCGGCCTGGGCCGCGTCGTCGCCGGCCTCCAGCTTGTCGGCCGCCGAGCGCAGGTTGGCCTGCATGGCCTGGGTGAGGTCGGCCACGGCGGCCATCCCCTCCGCGGCGTGCTCGAGGGCGGCGCGGTAGTCGTCCGGCGCCTGGGCGGCCAGCTCCCCCAGGCGAGCTGCCAGGTCGCGGTAGGAGGCGATCTGCCCGTCGAGCAGCGCGGCCTGGTCGCGCAGGTGGGAGGCCGTGGCCGCGGTGCTGCCCGCCATCGCGTCGAACACCCCGTCGACCGACCCGGCGGCGGCCCCGAAGGCGGCCGACGAAGCGGCGAGCGCCTCGGAGAGCCCGTCGCCCGACGACGAGAGCGCGCCGGCGGCCTGGCGGACGGCCGCCACGCCGGCGGCGGCCGGGCCGGCCGCGTCGCCCAGCTCCGAGCGGGCCTGGGCAAGCAGGTCAGCCGAGTCGTCCACGAGCGAGCGCGCCGTCTGGGCGAGCGAGGAGTACAGCCCGAGCACCCCGGCCGCCCGGTCGGACGCGTCGGCCAGCGCGCGCACGTGGGCGGACAGGTCGGCCACCCGCTCGTCGAGCCCCTCCTCCTCGGCGAAGCGCGACAGCGAGTCGGCCACGCCGAGCGCCACCTCCGACAGCGTCTCGGCGAACACCTCGTTGACCTGGTAGGACACCGTGTCCGCGCCGCGGTCGGTGATCTTGGGCGCGATGGCGCTCTTCTTCTCGTTGGCGTAGTAGACGATCTTGGCGTGGTCGGAGTCGTCGGCGTAGAACGTCATCATGTCGCGGCTGAACTCGGCGGGGATGACCACCGCGGCGTAGTAGCGCCCCGACCGCGCGCCGTCCACGGCGTCGTCGGGGGTGGTGATGACCCAGTCGATCTGGTCGTTGGCCCGCAGCGCGCTCACCACCTGGTCGCCCACGTTCACCCGCAGGGGCACCAGGTCGCTCTTGTAGCCCTCGTCGGAGTTGGCCACCGCCACCTGGAGGTTGCCCGTGTTGTCGAAGACGTTCCAGCAGGCGATGACGTTGTACCAGGCGAAGATGGAGGGCATGACCACGAGGCCGGCCGTGATGATGACCGACACGACGTTGGCGAACAGCCGCCGGCAGTCGTCGCGCAGGATGTGCCAGACGTTACCCACGGCCCTCATCCCCTCCGTCCTCGACGGCCTGACGCGCGCCGTAGAGCTCGAGCAGGCGCTCGTCGGGCAGCGAGCCGAGCCTCAGCTGGCGCTCGAAGCTGCACCGCAGGCTCTCGACCACCACGAGGAACACGAACAGCGCGGCGATGAAGGCGAGCCAGCCGGTGAGCACCCACACCTTCTCGGCCGGCGTGAGCGCGAAGACGACGGCGAGGGCCGCCGGCACGGCCACGCCCACCACCACGGCGCCGCGGATGAGCCGCGGGTACCAGCGGCGGAAGCGCGCGTAGCGCTCCTCCAGGCTGGCGCGGTACTCGTCGCGGTCGGACAGCACGCGCACGATCTGCGAGAAGCGGTAGGGGCGCCGGGGCACCTCGACGCGCTCGCCGTTGAACAGGCCGCCGGCGCGCACCTGGTCGGCCACCATGAGGTTCACGTTGGCCATGAGCGGGCGCACGATGAGCCCGAGCGCCATGGACACGGCGAAGAACAGCGCGAGCATGGCCAGGTCGCCCGCGTAGGCGGTGCCGTAGAAGCCGAAGATGGCCTCGCGCATGGCGCCGATGCCGTAGGTGAAGGGGAAGAACGGGTAGATGGCCTGGAAGAAGCCCGAGGTCATCTCGATGGGGTAGAGCCCCGTGGCGCCCGGGATCTGGGCGAACACGAGCACGACGCAGATGCCCTTGCCGATGTGCTGGAGGGTGACCGACAGCGCGTAGATGATGCTCAGGTACGAGAGCGACGTGACGGCCGCGGCGAAGAACAGCGCCGGGGCGCTGGCCGCCTGCACCCCGATGGCGAGCACGCCCGCGCAGCAGATGACCGCTTGGAGCACGGCCATGGCGGCCAGCAGCAGGAAGCGGCCCAGGTAGCGCTGGGCGATGGTCAGCCCGGGGATGCCCTCGCCGTCCACCTCCTGCTTCATGATGACCAGCAGCATGAAGGCGCCGATCCAGAAGGTGAGGTTCATGAACAGGGGCGCCATGGCCGAGCCGTAGGCGTTGAGCGGGTAGAGCTGCTCGGTGACGAGCTCGGTGGGCGAGCCCATGAAGTCGGCGATCTTGGCGGCGTCGAGCCCCTCGTCGCCGAACAGGCGCGTGAGGGCGCCGGACTGGCCGATGGCCATGACGTCGGTGCGCACGAGGGAAAGCTCGCCCTCGAGGCCGGCGAGCAGCCCGTCGGTCTGGCCCACGGCGTCGGCCGCAGCGTCGAGGGTGCCGGTGAGCTGGCCCAGGGCCGCCGAGGCCTGGTCGATGAGGGTGCGCTGGCCCGCCACGGCCGCCGACAGCGAGGCGGAGGCCCGGGCGAGAGAGCCCAGGGCCTGCTCGACGGCGGGCAGCGTGGTGCCGAAGAGGGCGTCGGAGTAGCCCCCGGCCGCGTCGGTGGCCTGGCTCACGGCGGCGGAGAGGGCCGCGGAGGCCTCGGCGGCCGACGAGGACACCGAGCCGGCCTGGCCGTTCAGGTCGGCCAGGGCCCCGAGGGCCTGGCGCGCCTCGGCGTTGCGCTGGTCGAGCTCGGAGGCGGCGGCCTCGAGGGCCGCGCGCTCGGGGTCGCCCTCGGGCAGGGCGGCCGCGGCGGCGTGGAGCTCGGAGGCGAGCGCCTCGGCGCGGCCCACGGCGGCGCTGCCCTGGCCGATGGTCTCGCCGATGGAGCCCTGGGCCCCGGCGACGGCCTGGTTGAGGCCGGACACGGCGGCGTCGGCCCGTGCCGCGCCCTGGGACAGCGCCGTGAGGGCCTGGCCCACGGCCGGCATGGCGCTCTGGGCGAAGGCGCCCAGGCCCTCCTGGGTGCGCGCGGCCAGGTCGGATGTGGACGAGAGCGAGCGGGACGCCGCCTCGACGCCCTCGCGGGCGCGGGCGAGGTCGCCCCGGGCCGCCTCGGCGCGGTCACGCGCCTGGGCCACGGCATCCCCCACCTGCGCGAGCGCGTCCCGGGCGCCGGCCACGGCCTCGGACGCCTCGGCGAGCTTGCCCGCGGCGCCCTCCCGCGTGCGGCCCAGGGCGTTCTGGGACTCGAGGTAGGCCTCGTCCACCGAGCCGGCCACCACGTCGCTCACGGTGGACACGAAGGTGGAGTTGATCGTCTCGTCCAAGGTGGTGGCGCCCGCGTCGGTGATCTTCGGCGCCACCGGGCCCGCCTTCTCGTTGACGTAATAGGTGAGCGCCGGCTGGGTGAAGTCGCCGGTGGTGAGCGTCAGGAGGTCGGCGGTGAAGTCGGGCGGGATGACGAAGGCGGCGTAGGCCTCGCCCGCGTCCAGCTGGGCCATGGCGTCGTCGTAGTCGGTGAACTCCCACTTGAGCTGGTCGTTCTCGTGCAGCTTGTCCACGATCATGTCGCCCACGTGGAGCTCGCCGGTGAGCTCGGAGGAGCCGCCCTCATCCTGGTTCACCACGCACACGCGCAGGTTGCCCGTGTTGTCGTAGGGGTTCCAGAAGCCGATGACGTTGTACCAGGTGTAGATGGAGGGAAGCACCAGCAGCGCCACGACCACCACGAGCGCCGGGGGCACCTTGAGCAGGCGCAGGACGTCGCGCCGAAGCACGCGCAGGGCGTTGCCCATAGGTTGCGGCCTCCTCTCCTCTCGCTCGGCTTCCTGTCGGTGCGGAATAATACCCCACATGGGGTGTAAAACGCAACCGGGTAGTTCGCTGGGGCGGCGGTGCGCGGCCGTCCCTCCCCTCCTGATTATCGACGCGCCCCGCCGGGCAGGCAAGTCACGGTTCCCTGACCGTTGGGGCGCACCCGCCAGGGCCGGCGCGCCCGGTGCTACGCTGGCCCCGTCACGCCCCTGTCGGAAGGAGGCCGCCATGGCCGCCACGCCCCGCCGCCCCGCGCGGATCGCCCTCATCGTGATGGCCGCCCTCCTCGGCGCGGCCGTGGCCGTCGTCGCCCTCGCCAACGTCGTCGTCCGCGTCGCCTTCGCCCCCTTCTACGAGCATGCCGAGCCGTCCCTGGCCATCCCGGGCATCGGCGAGGGGTTCGTCTGCCAGGACCTCGACCGCCTCGACGTGGGCGGGTCGTGGCTGTTCAGCGGGTACATGGCCGACGGGTCGGCCTCGCCGCTGTACCGGGTGGGGCCCGACGGCGCGGTGTCCCGCGTCTTCCTGGAGCTGCCGGGCGGCGGCCTCTACGACGACCACGGCTCGGCCGTCACGAGCGCCGGCGGGCGCGTCCTGGTCGCACGGGAGGGCGGCTACCTCGTCCTCGACGAGGCCGCCGTCGCCGGGGCGGCCGACGGCGCGGCGGTGGGCGTGCTCGGCCAGGTCGACCTCGGGTTCTCCCCCTCGTTCATGAACGCCGAGGACGGCTACCTGCTCGCGGGCGTGTTCTACCACCCCGGCGACTACGAGACGCCCGAGGCGTGGCGCCTGACGACGCCCGACGGCACCGAGAACCCCTCGATGATGTTCGCCTTCCCCGCCGACGCCGACTCCCCCGCCGGGTTCTCGGTGCAGCCGGCGGCCGCCTTCTCCATCCCCGGGATGATCCAGGGCGTGTGCGTGTCGGACGGCGCCGTCGTGCTGTCGCAGTCGTTCGGGCTGGCCCCCTCGCACCTCTACGCCTACGACGGGGCGCGCCTCACCCGCGACGGCACCTTCCCCGACGGCGGGCTCGACGTGCCGCTCTACTGCCTGGACGGCCGCTCCCTCGCCGTGGACCTGGCCGCGCCGCCCATGACCGAGGGCATCGAGTCGTTCGAGGGCCGCGTGATGGTGAGCGAGGAGTCCGCGAGCGCGAAGTACCTGTTCGGCCGCCTCTACGGCGCCGGGCGGGTCTACGCGGTCGAGCTGTAGGCGCGAGTCGGGGCTAGCGGGCGCGGCGCATGCGGCGGGCGTAGCGCCAGGCGACGGCCAGGCCGGCGAGCGCCACGAGCGCGGCGGCGGCCATGGCAGCGGCGAACCCGGCCGCCTCGGCGCCGGGGCCGGCCAAAGGGCCTGCGGCCGCGGCGCGAGCCTCCACCGCCGCCATCACGCCGATGTAGGCCGCCGGCCCGATGCAGGCCGCCAGCTGCACGGCCGTGGACATGAGCGCCACGCCGTGGGGGTTCTGGTCGTCGGGCAGGGTGCGCAGCCCGGCCGTCTGCGAGGGCGACAGCAGAAGCCCCGACCCCGCGTAGCCGAGGAAGACCCCGGCCATGACCGCCGCGAGTGAAAAGGCGAGCGCGCCGGCGGCCGTCACGGCCAGCCCCGCGACGGCCACGGCGAACCCGGCGGGCAGAAGCGGCCACTCGCCGCGGCGGTCCATCGCGCGGCCGCCCGCCACGGCGGCGAGCGCGTTGGCGAGCACCGGCCCCAGCAGCAGCCCGCCGGCGGCCGACGCCGCCATCCCGCAGGCGCCCTCCAGGTAGAGCGGCACCATCACGCTCAGCGAGAACGACGTCATCATCGCCACGACGACGAGCACCGCCGCCGGCCAGAACGCCGGGCTCGCCAGGGGCTCCAGGCTCACGAGCGGGTGCGCGCAGCGGCGCGTGCGCGCCACGAAGCCGGCCAGCAGCGCCGCGGCCAGGGCGAGGGCGACCGCCCCGCGCGCCGGGGCGGCGGCCACCTCCGAGAGCCCGAGCGACAGCGCCGTGAGGCCCGTGGCCGCGAGCGCCGCCGAGGGGGCGTCCAGGCGCACCTCGCGCGAGCCGCCGCCCTCGCGCACCACCGCCCAGCCGGCCGCGGCCAGCACGGCCGCGCCGGCGAGCGGCACGAGGAAGACGCTGCGCCACCCCAGCCCGCTCACCAGAAAGCCCGTCGCCACCGGGGCGAAGGCGGGGCCGAGCGTGATCATGCAGCTGCCGACGGCCAGGTAGGTGCCCAACGACTCGCGCGGCAGGCGCGCCACGATCACGTTCATCATCAGCGGGATGAAGATGCCGGTGCCCACGGCCTGCACGAGCCGGGCGGCCACGAGCGCCCAGAACCCCGGCGCGACGAGGCCGCCGAGCGAGCCGGCCAGGCTCAGGGCCGCCGCGGCCAGGAACAGCCGGCGCACGGCGAAGCGGCGGTAGAGGAAGGCCATGCAGGCCACCACCACGGTGACCGCGATCATGTAGCCGGTGACGAGCCACTGGGCCGTGACCGACCCGACGCCGTAGGCCTCCATGATGGGCACGAGGGCCATGTTCACCAGGTTCTCGTTGAACCCGGCCAGAAAGCCGCTGCCGTAGAGCACCGCCAAAAGCGGCGCGAGGGATCCGCGTCTCATCGGGCGGCTAGGCCAGGATGTCGGCGATCATGCGGTCCTTCAGGCGGTTGGCCGCGTCGAGCTTCCAGGCGGGGTAGCCCAGGCCCGGGTCGTCGTAGGAGAAGTCCTTGAGCGCGATCAGCTTGGCGCGGATGTCCGAGGTGATGAGCGCGCGGGCCATGCGGACGAAGTCGTCGCCGATCTTCGGACCGATCATGCTGAGGTAGGTGTCGAAGTCGTCCTGCTCCATCATCATGGGCAGGCAGGCCATGTTCTGGTCGAAGAGCGGCGCCTGGCCGAGCACCTCGCCGGTGTCGTTGTCCACGAGGAAGCCGTAGTTGCCCGCGTGGCGGTCGACGTTGGCCGTGACGGCGTCCATGGCCACCATCTCGCGGAAGCGCTCCTCCCCGCCGTGCTCGCGGCAGAACGCGAGCATGTCCGGCACGTCGAAGGGCCCGTCGAAGAAGCGGTGGGCCGAGACGAACCCCACCTGCTCGGACGTGAACAGCGGGCACTTGCTCGCGAGCGAGCCGTGGTACGTCACCACCTCGTAGGGGACGTGCTCGACGCCGGCCGCATCCAGGATCTGGGAGGCCAAAGCCTCCGAGTAGGGCTCGAACCCCGCGTTGGCGTACCCGGTGCTCCCCCGCTTCAGGAGCGAGATCTGGTCGCCCTCGCGCACCCAGCACTTGGCGAACGAGCCGGAGGTGGCGTACTCGGGGGAGGTCGGCGAGTTCTGGCGGCCGTACCTGCCCGTGCCGTCGAAGGCGATCCGCGCGATCACGTCGTCGAAGGGGTTGCGGTACAACGACACGTCGTCCCAGGCGATGTCCTCGTCGGCCCTCCTCATCCAGAAGGTGTCGGTGAGCGACAGGCAGCGGGCCATGGCGATGAAGTCGTGGCGCGTCGTCAGCCCGAGCTCGCGCATGAGCCGCTCGATGGACACGCGGTGCTTCGCGATCTGGCGGCCGTCGATCCAGTCGTTGATGTTGACGAAGCCGTAGGGGAAGTAGGCGTCCGACCGCTCGACCTCCGCGTACACGTACAGGCCGAGCTGCACCTGCTCCTCGTAGGTCGCCACCACGACGTCCTTGTTCATCAGCTGGTAGAGCATCCCGCACCTCCCTTCCGGTCATCCCCCTATTATAGGGCACCGCGCGGGCGGGCGTCCGGCGCCGCAAAAGCAAGGGGAGCCGGCGGCTCTCGCCGCCGGCTCCCCGAAGAAGCTGGTCGGGTTGACAGGATTTGAACCTGCGACCCCTTGACCCCCAGTCAAGTGCGCTACCAAACTGCGCCACAACCCGTTGCGCGTCTTCCCGGGGCCACGCCCCGATCAGACAGCTTGCTTATCTTAGCGTTACTTCAACGGCATTTCAAGAAGATTTTTCCAGAAGCCGACGACCCCGCGGATCAGAAGTGGTTCTGCGTCTGGATGGCACAGGGGCGAAGCGCCGCCCCCGCCGCCGGCCGAGCGCGGCGGATCGCGGAGCGGGCGGGAAAACCGCGGTTTTCCCGCCCGGACGATCGCCTCTCCCCCGCGGGCGCCCCTCTTTCTTTTCTGGAGAACCGGCGCGCAGGACACCCATCCGGCCCGCAACGGGTATCATGCTTCCCCTGCGTGCCCGCCGCGCTGCCCGGCAGCCGCGTCGGCCGCCCCCCGGCGCAGGGCGCGGCCGACGTTTACGGGGCGCTTTCGATTGGGCTACCGGTGGGCGCGGGCAGTTTCGCCCGAACGGGGACGCGGGGATAATCGCCCCATAGGCCGACACGAGGAGGACGCACGGTGAGAAAAGACGCGCTGGTCACGGGGCTTGCCCTGTTCGCCATGTTCTTCGGCGCGGGCAACCTCATATTCCCGCCCTACCTGGGCATGACCAGCGGCAGCGAGTGGCTCGTCGGGTTCGCGTGCTTCATCTTCGTCGACGTGGTGCTCTCCTGCGTGGGCATCTTCGCCCTCAACGCCGCGGGCGGGGCCAACGCCGCCATAGAGGGGACGCTCGGGCGCGTGCCAGGGCTCATCATGAACACGGCCGCCATCCTGTGCACCGGCGTGCTCATCGCCACGCCGCGCACCGCCGCCACCACCTACGAGATGGCGGTGATGCCCCTGTTCGGCGACGGGATGGGCCTCGCGCTGTTCTCCGTCCTGTTCTTCGCGCTCGTGCTCGCGCTCACCTTCCGCCAGTCGCGGGTGGTGGGCATCATCGGCAAGGTGCTCACGCCGCTGCTCGTGCTCGGCATCATCGTGCTGGTGGTGGCCGGCATCGTGAGCCCCATCGGCGACATCGGCGCGCCGCGATCGGTCCACGTCGCCCAGGACGGCATCCTCGCCGGCTACCAGGCCATGGACATCATCGCCTGCGTGGGCTTCGCCATCGTCGTCCAGGACGCCATCCGCGCCGACGGCTACACGGCCCGCCGCTCCCAGATGAAGGTGATGGCGCTCGCCAGCTGCGTGGCCGGCGTGCTTCTGGCCCTCATCTACGGGGGACTCACCTACCTGGGCGCCATGACGGGGCTCTCCTTCGGGCCCGAGCTCAACCAGGCCCAGCTCATCGTGGAGATCACCAAGCACCTCATGGGCGAGGCGGGCGTGGTGGTGCTCGGCGTGGTGGTGGGGCTCGCGTGCCTGACCACCGCCATCGGGCTGACGGGCGCCACGGCCGCCTACTTCGAGCGCGTGACCCGCGGGCGGCTCCCCTACCGCGCCGGCGTGCTCATCGTCATCGGCTGCGGGCTGCTCATCTGCAACCTCGGGCTCGAGGCCATCATCGCGCTGGCGACGCCGATCCTGTCGGTGGTGTGCCCGCCGTTCATGACGACGGTGGTGCTCATCCTGTTCCTGCGCCGCATCCACACCACCTGGGCCTACAAGGGCGCGGCCCTGGGCGCGCTCCTGGCGAGCCTGGTGATCGTGGCCCACGACAGCTTCGGCCTGGCGCCGTTCGTCACGGCCCTGCCGCTCTACGAGTTCGGGTTCAGCTGGCTGCCCTTCGCCGTGGCCGGCGGCGTCATCGGCTGGCTCGCGGCGAAGCCGGCCGGGCGCGCCCGCGACCTCCTGGACGCCCCCGTCGAGAAGGCCGTGGAAGCCGAGGGCTCGCCGATCGGGTAGCCGCCTCAGGCGCCCGCGCCCGCGTTCGCGTCTGCGGCGCCCGCACCCTCGCCGACCGCGCCCTCGTCGTAGGTGCGCGGATCCTCGGCGGGGCCGTCGTCCTCGTCGTGGTCCCAGCGGACGATCTCGTAGAGGTAGCGCTCGGTGGCGGCCAGCTCGGACTTCTTGAGCTGGTGCTCCCAGATGACGTGCACCTTCCAGCCGTCGGCCTCGAGCGCCGCGCGGGTGCGCTCGTCGCGCTCCCGGTTACGGCGGAACTTCTCCTCCCAGTACTCCGGGTTCTTCTTGGGGATCGGCAGGTTGCAGGTGGGGCAATGATGCCAGTAACATCCGTGGATGAACAGGGCGATCTTGCGGCCGGGGTACGCGATGTCCGGGTGCCCGGGCGCCTTCTTCCAGTCGAGCCGGTAGCCCGGGAAGCCCAGGTCGCGCAGCATGCGGCGCACCTTGAGCTCGGGCGTGGTGTCGCGGCGCTTGTTGCCCTGCATGCACTTGCGGGTGGCGGCGCTCACCTCGCCGAAGGGCGACGCGGGCGCCTCGGGGGTCGCCTCCTCCTTACTCCTCGCAGCCCCCTCGGCCATGGCTAGCGCATCTCCAGGGCGCGGGTCCAGATGGCATGGGCGAGCTCGCGCTTGGGCATGAGGGGCAGCTCCTCGTCGCCGGCGGCGGTGACGAGGACGACCTGGTCGTCGTCGGTACCGAAGGCGCGGCCCTCCCCCACCTGGTTAGCGACGATCATGTCGGCGTGCTTGGACGCGAGCTTCGCCCGCGCGTTGGCCGCCACGTCGTCGGTCTCAGCGGCGAAGCCCACCACCACCTGGCCGGGACGCTTGGCCGCGCCGACGGTCGCCAGGATGTCGGGGTTGGGCGTGAGCTCGACGGCGGCGAGCGCCGCGTCGTCGACACCCTTCTTGAGCTTGCGGTCGGCCGGGCGCGCCGGCCGGTAGTCGGCCACGGCGGCGGAGAACACGGCGATGGCGGCCCGGGGGGCGGCCTCCTCGGCGGCGGCGAGCATCTCGCGCGCCGTCTTGACCGGCACCACGCGCACCCGCGCGGGCGGCTCGAGCGCCACCGGCCCCGACACGAGGGTCACGGCCGCCCCGCGCGCCGCGGCGTCGGCGGCGAGCGCGTAGCCCATCTTGCCGCTCGAGTAGTTGGAGATGAAGCGCACCGCATCGATGGGCTCCACCGTGGGCCCCGCCGTCACCAGCACCTCGAGCCCCGCCATGTCCTGCTCGGGCACCGGCGGAAACGACGCCGTCGCCTCGTCGTCGCCCGCCGGGCGGATGGCCGCGGCCGGGCGCAGGGGCGGCGCGGCCAGCACCCGGAGCGCCCGCTCGACGATGGCGTCCGGCTCGGGCAGCCGCCCGCGCCCCACGTCCCCGCAGGCCTGGTAGCCCGCGTCGGCCTCCATCACCACCACGCCGCGGCGGCGCAGCGCCTCCAGGTTGTCCTGGGTGGCGGGCGCCTCGTACATGTGCACGTTCATGGCCGGGCACACCATCACCGGCGCCGGGCACGCGAGCGCCGTCGTGGTCAGCAGGTCGTCGGCGATGCCGCAGGCGAGCTTCGCCGCCACGTTGGCCGTGCACGGCGCGATGAGCATGAGGTCGCACTCCTCGGCCAGCGAGATGTGGTGGATGGGGTCGGACGGGTCGTCGAACAGGCCGACCGCCGCCTTCTCGTGGGTGAGCGCGCGGAAGGTCACCGGGTCGACGAAGCGCGTGGCGTGCTCGGTCATGACCACCTTCACGCGGCAGCCGGCCCTCTGCAGGCCGCGCACCACCTCGCAGGCCTTGTAGGCGGCGATGCAGCCGGTGACGCCCACCAGCACCGTGGGCGCGCTCGCGTCAGCGCTCATGAGGGCTCCTCTCGGTCGGGGAATCGGGCGCGCCCACGTAGGGCGCGAGCACGTGGGCGAGCACCCGCAGGTGCGCCCGGGTGGCGTTGAGGCACGGGACGTAGGCCAGGCGCCGCCCGCCGGACTCCAGGTAGGCGGGGCGCAGCTCGCACTTCACGTCGTAGAGCGTCTCGAGGCAGTCGATGGAGAACCCGGGGCACACGACGAAGGTGCGCGGCTCGGGCGCGGCGTGGGCCCAGGTGGCCAGCGTCGCGCTCGTGAAGGGCGCCAGCCACGCGCGCCCCTTGTCGAAGCGGCACTGGTAGCCGATGGTCCAGCGGCGCCGATCGATGCCCAGCTCGCCGGCCACCGCGAGCGCCGTGGCGCCGGCCTGCAGCTCGTAGACGTCGCCGGCCTCGATGTCGGCAAGCGGGATGGAGTGGAACGAGAACAGCAGCCTATCGCCGGCGTCCGGCGACGGGTCGAAGCCGGCGTTGCGGATGGCGGCCGCCAGCGCCCGCACGTAGAGGGCGTCGTCGTGGTAGTCCGGCACCACCTGGCAGGGCACGTCCCAGCGCAGCCGGCGCAGGGCCCGCGCCACGCCGTCGCCCGCGGCGCCCGTGGTCGAGAAGGCGGCCTGGGGGTAGAGCGGCAGGGCCACCAGCCGCGCGCAGCCGGCCTCGCGCAGCTCGCGCAGGGCGCTCGCGATGGAGGGCGCGCCGTAGCTCATGGCCTGGCGCACCACCACGTCGGCGCCGGCCTCGCGGTACCAGCCGTCGAGCCCGCGGGCCAGCCGGGCCTGGGTCACCGCGAGCGGGGACCCCTCCTCCGTCCAGATGGCCGCGTACTTCTCGGCCGAGGCGCGCTTGCGGCGCGGGATGATCCCCACGTGCAGGATGAGCCACCAGCCCACCCGGTTCATGGGGCGGATGCGGCGGTCCATCAGGAAGCGCGCGAGGTAGCGCGCCACCGCCCGCGGCGTGGGCTCGTCGGGGGTGCCCGTGTTCACCAGCAGCACGCCCACGCGCCCGGGGACGGGCGATGCCTTCCTACGCAGCCCCATGGACGTCTCCCTCCACGCTCGGCACGGGCGACGCGGCCAGGACCTCGGCTACCTCGCGGCCGGCCTCGGTCACGCCGCGGCTGCGCGGCGCGAGCGCCTCGAGCGCCCCGCGCAAATCGCGCGGCAGGTTGTCGGCGAACGAGAGCACCTCGCCGGTCATGGGGTGCTCGAGGGACAGGCGATAGGAGTGGAGGAACTGCCGCTCGAGCCCCAGCTGGGCGCGGGCGTCCTTGGGCCCGTTGGCCGTGTAGCACGGGTCGCCCACGATGGGGTGGCGCGTGTACTGCATGTGCACGCGTATCTGGTGGGTGCGCCCGGTGAACAGCTTGCACTCGATGAGCGAGTAGCCGTCGTCGTGGGGGCCGGCCTCGAAGCGCTCGAGCACGCGGAAGGTGGTGATGGCCTCCCGGGCGCTCGGCACGTCGCGCACGGCCATGCGGGTGCGCTCGCTGGCAGAGCGCGCGATGGGCGCGTCGATCATGCCGGTGTCGTGGGCCATGATCCCGTGGACGAGGGCCAGGTAGCGCCGGTCGATCATGCGCGACTGGATGTCCTCCATGAGCCGGCGCCCCGCCTCGTCGGACTTGGCGGCCAGCATGAGGCCGCTCGTGTCGCGGTCGAGCCGGTGCACGATGCCCAGGCGGTCGTCCTCGCCCTGAACGTTGCAGAGGTTCTCCTCGCCGCAGTGCCAGATGAGCGCGTTGACGAGGGTGCCGTGGGCGTGGTCGGCCGACGGGTGGCACACGAGCCCCACCTGCTTGGACAGCACGATCATGTCGCCGTCCTCGAAGCGGATGTCCAAGTCGATGGGCTCGCCGTAGACGACGGGGGGCGCCTGCTCCTCGTCGGCCTCGTAGACCACGGTGTCGCCCGCGGCCACGGCGTGGCGCTTCGTCGCCGTCGCGCCGTTCACGAAGACGCGCCCCTCCTCGATGGCACGCGCCGCCGCCGAGCGGCTGGCGTAGAGCCCGCGCGCGGCGCAGAGCGCGTCCAGGCGGCTGCCCGCGTCGGCGGCGCCGACGATGTGGCAGAGCGACCGGGCCATGGCTAGGACCTCCCCGCGCCGTCGCCGGCCGCGGCGGCCTGGGCGCGCTCCTCGCGGCGCCAACGGCGGGCCAGAGCGACGATGAAGATGACGAACCCGCAGGTCACGCCGATGTCGGCGATGTTGAACGTCGGGAAGTCGATGAACACCGGGTCGATGAAGTCCACCACGTAGCCCAGCGTGAAGCGGTCGACGGCGTTGCCGACGCCGCCGGCGAACACGAGCGTCGCCCCGATCACCTCGGCGAGCGTCGCGCGCCGCGCGAAGACGAGCACGTAGACGAGCAGCGCCGAGCACACGATGACGGCGAGGATGCCCAGAAGGACGGTGGCGCCGTCGAGCACCCCCCACGCGCCGCCGGTGTTGTGCACGACGCGGAGGCGGACGAGGCCGAGGAGGGGCCCGCCCACCACGGTGCCGGGCGGGAACTGGTTGAACCACGCCTTCGTGGCCAGGTCGAGCGCGATCCACAGGGTCCCCACCGCCGTGAGGACGACGGCGTTGCGCGCGAGCGCCCGCCCCGGGCGCTCGCCGCCGGCGCCCGGGGCGGGCGCGCCGCCCACGGGCCTCTCGCCTGCGTCGGCCACGGGCGCCTACCCCTCGTACCCGATGGCGTCCAGGGCCTCCGCGCAGCGCGCGCACACGTCCGGGTGCGCGGGGTCGCCGCCGAGCGCGCGGATGTTCCAGCAGCGCGGGCACTTCTCGCCCTCGGCCACGGCCACGCGCGCGGTCGCCTCCTCGCCGTCGCCCTCCTCGAAGGCCGCCGACGCCACGATGAACAGCTCCTCGAACACGGCCGGGTCGAACCCGCGGGCGACCTCGACCAGGGCGGCGGGCGCCACGACGGTGACGGCGGCCTCCTGGCTCTTGCCGATCACCTTGGCGGTGCGCGCGTCCTCGAGCGCCTTGGTCACCACGTCGCGCACGGCCATCATCTCGCCGAACGCGGCCACCTGGGCCTCGGCGTCGGCCGGCAGCGCCGGCGCGAAGTCGGAGCGCACGGGCCAGCCGGCCAGCTGGACGGAGGCCGGGCGGCCCTCCTCGCCGCGCAGGGCCGGCGGGTAGTGGTCCCACACCTCGTCCACGGTGAACGACAGGATGGGCGCCATCACGCGGACGAGCACCTCCAGGATGTCCATGAGCACCGTCTGCACGGCGCGCCGGCGCGGGGAGGCGGGCGCCTCGGAGTACAGGCGGTCCTTCGTCACGTCCATGTACACGGCCGACAGCTCGTTGACGTACTCGTAGAGCGCGCGGTACACGGCGTTGAAGCGCAGGGCCTCGTAGGCGGCCTCCACCTCGGCGAGCAGGCGCACGGTGCGCACCAGCTGCCACTGGTCGATGGGCTCGAGCGCGTCCCAGTCGGTCACCGCGTCGTCGTTGGAGAAGTCGTCCAGGTTGCCCAGCAGGAAGCGGAAGGTGTTGCGGAAGCGGCGGTAGGCGTCCGACACCTGCTTCAGGATGCCGTCGGAGATGGACACGTCCTGGGAGTAGTCCACCGACGACACCCACAGGCGCAGCACGTCGGCGCCGAACTTGTCCATGACCTCGGCTGGGTCCACGCCGTTGCCGAGGGACTTGGACATCTTGCGCCCCTCCTCGTCGACGGTGAAGCCGCAGTGCATGACCGACTTGTAGGGCGGCACGCCGTAGGCGCCCACCGAGGTGAGCAGCGAGCTCTGGAACCAGCCGCGGTGCTGGTCGGAGCCCTCCAGGTACAGGTCGGCCGGGAAGCGCAGGCCCTCGCCGGCGCGGTGCTTGAGCACGCTCGTGTGCGACACGCCCGATTCCCACCACACGTCGAGGATGTCCTTCTCGGGCACGAGCTCAGTCCCGCCGCACTTCGGGCAGCGCGTGGTGCGGGGCAGGTACTCGGACGGCTCGCGGGTGAACCAGGCGTCGGCGCCCTCCTCCTCGAACAGCCGGATGACGGCGTCGAAGGTGTCCTCGTCGGCTACGGTGGAGCCGCACTTGGCGCACTTGAACACGGGGATGGGCACGCCCCAGGAGCGCTGGCGCGAGATGCACCAGTCGGGGCGGTCGGCCACCATGGACCCGATGCGGTTCTTCGCCCAGTCGGGCACGAAGCGCACCTCCGACGTGATGGCGCGCAGGGCGTCCTCGCGCAGGGCGTTCTCGTCCATCGACACGAACCACTGGTCGGTGGCGCGGAAGATGACCGGCTGGTGGCAGCGCCAGCAGTGCGGGTAGGAGTGGCTGATCTTCTTCTCGGCCACGAGCGTGCCCTGCTCGCGCAGCCAGTCGATGATGACCGGGTTGGCCTCGTCGGTGTCGAGCCCGGCGAAGCGGCCCGCCTCGTCGGTGAGGCGGCCGTCGTCGTCCACGGGCATGAGCAGCGGGATGTCGAACTCGAGCGCCACGAGGTAGTCGTCCTGGCCGTGGCCGGGGGCCGTGTGCACGGCGCCGGTGCCGGTGTCGAGCGTGACGTGGTCGCCGTAGATGACGGTGCCCTTGAGGTCCTGGCGGATGGGGCAGGTGTAGGTGAGGCCGTAGAGCTGCTTGCCCTTGAGCGTGACCGGCTCGCCGTCGTCGCCCGCGACGAGCTCCCAGCCGTCCCAGCCGGCCACCTCGGCCACCGACTCCACCAGGTCGCGCGCCATGAGCAGGTTGTCGCCGTCCACGCGCACCATCACGTAGTCGGCGTCGGGGGCCAGCGACACGGCCGTGTTGGCCGGCAGCGTCCAGGGGGTGGTGGTCCAGATGAGCACGTAGGCGTCGCCCTCGGCGCCGGCGGCCTCGAAGACGCCCGGCATGAGGTCGAGCCTGAACTTCACGAAGATGGAGGGCGACACCTCGTCGCCGTACTCGATCTCGGCCTCGGCGAGCGCGGTGTGGCACCGCTTGCACCAGTGGATGGGCTTGCGGCCGCGGTAGATGGAGCCGCGCAGGTACATGTCGCGGAACAGCTCGACGTTGCCGGCCTCGTAGTCGGGGGTGAAGGTGAGGTAGGGGTTGTCCCACTCGGCGTTGACGCCCAGGCGCTTGAAGCCCTCGCGCTGCACGCCGACGTAGCGCTCGGCCCACTCGCGGCAGAGCCGGCGCAGGGTGGGCTGGTCGATCTCGGCCATCTTCTCCTTGCCGAGCGTCACCTCCACCATATGCTCGATGGGCTGGCCGTGGCAGTCCCAGCCGGGGACGTAGGGGGTGAAGAAGCCGCGCTGGGCGTGGCTCTTGACCACGAAGTCCTTGAGGATCTTGTTGAAGGCATGCCCGATGTGGATGGGGCCGTTGGCGTAGGGGGGGCCGTCATGCAGCACGAACGGCCTGCCGTCGCGGTTCTTCTCGAGCACCTGGTGGTACAGGTCCATCTCCTGCCACCGCGCCAGGCGATCCGGCTCCTTCTGGGGGAGGTTGCCCCGCATGGCGAAGTCGGTCTGCGGGAGGTTCATCGTCTCCTTGTAGCTGTTGCCCACCGTTCGTCCCATCCTTCTCTTGCTGTCGCGTGCCTGCCTTGGGAAGGGGGCGGGGCGCACGGCGCCGGGCCCCCGGGGGTCTCAAACCCGAACAGTATAGGCGAACGGCGCCGCGCCCGCCACGGCGCGGGCGCCCCCTGCGCGGAAAAACCGCGGCCGGCCGCAGGCGCGGCCACGAGGCGCCGGATGCCGGCCGCGCGGGGCCGGCATCCGGCGGGGAGCGTCCCCGAGGGGCCGGCCCGGCCCACCACCCCTCCCGGCGGGCCGGGCCCCTTACGCCACACCCGAGGGGGTGAATGTGGATCATCCGTCACCCGCCCCGGGCATCGTTGGGGTAGAATGGCCCCTCGGAGAAACTAGGACGCGCCAGGCACCGCGGGGTCGCGCGCCCTGCGCGAGAGGAGATTCGCCCCATGGCATTCGAGATCGTCACCGACTCCAGCTCGAACCTCGTCGAGGACATGATCGACGAGTTCGGCCTGCACATACTCCCCCTGTCGTTCATGGCCGACGGCGAGCAGTACCACAGCTACCTGAAGGGCGAGCACACCGACCTGTCCCAGTTCTACGCCATGATGCGCGAGGGGAAGGTCTTCACCACGTCGCTGCCGAGCATGGCCGACTCCGAGGCCCTGCTGCGCGGGCTGCTCGCCGACGGGCGCGACATCCTCTACATCGGCTTCTCGAGCGGGCTGTCGGGCACCTACCAGGAGATCGACCTGCTGCTGGGCCAGCTCGCCCAGGAGTTCCCGGAGCGCACGGTGCTGACCGTCGACACCCTGGCCGCCTCGGGCGGCGAGGGCCTTCTGGTGTGGTACGCGGCGCGCATGGCCCGCGACGGCGCCCCCATCGAGGAGGTGCACCGCTGGCTCGAGGACCACAAGCTCAACCTGGCCCACTGGTTCACGGTGGACGACCTCATGTTCCTGTTCCGCGGCGGGCGCGTGTCCAAGACGAGCGCCTGGGCCGGGACGCTGCTCAACATCAAGCCGGTCATGCACGTCGACGACGAGGGACACCTCATCCCGCTCGAGAAGGTGCGCGGCCGCAAGAAGTCACTCAAGGCGCTCGTCGACCACATGGAGGCCACGGCCATCCAGCCCGTCTCCGAGCAGACGGTGTTCATCACCCACGGCGACTGCCGGGAGGACGCCGAGTACGTGGCCGCCATGGTGCGGGAGCGCTTCGGCGTGCGCGACGTGGTCATCAACTACGTCGACCCGGTCATCGGCGCGCACTCCGGCCCCGGCACCATGGCCCTGTTCTTCCTCGCCGACCACCGCTAGCCCCCCTCGCAAGCCCCAGGCCCCTCGCTCCGCGGGGGGCCTCTTTCGTGCCGGGTCCCGCACGCCGTGATCCCCCGCACCGCGCCCGCAGGCCCTCGAAAATCACCCGGAACGTCTGTTCCCAACCGGGCGGCGATGGCGTACCATGTCCCCCATGGACGAGCGCGCTGACATACCCGGCCTCGACGCCCTGCTGGCCCCCTGGGAGGGGCCGGCCATCCTGCTGGTGGACCTCGACGCCTTCTTCGCGTCGGTCGAGCAGCTCGACCACCCCGGCTGGCGCGGCAAGCCCGTCATCGTGGGCGGCGACGCCGACAAGCACGGCGTGGTGTCCACCTGCTCCTACGAGGCGCGCGCCTTCGGCGTGCGCAGCGCCATGCCCGCGTCGATGGCCCGTCGCCTGTGCCCCGACGCCATCTGGACGGGCGGGAGCCACGACCGCTACCGGCAGGTGTCGCGCGCCATCATGGCCATCCTGCGCGACGAGACGCCCCACGTCCAGCAGGTGTCCATCGACGAGGCCTTCATGGACGTGTCCCCCACCCGCGTGAACGCCGAGCACCCCGTGGCGATCGCCCAGCGCATCCAGGGGCGCGTCGAGGAGCTCGGCGTCACCTGCTCCATCGGCGTGGGCACCACCAAGTCGGTGGCCAAGATCGCCTCGGACATGGACAAGCCGCGCGGGCTGACCGTGTGCTACCCCGGCGGCGAGGCGGCGTTCCTGGGCCCTCTGCCCGTGCGCACCTTGAGCGGCGTGGGGCCGGCGGCCGAGGCGGCCCTCACGGCCCGCGGCGTGCGCACCTTAGGCGAGATGGCCGCCGCCGACGAGGGGCTCTTGCGCCGCGTGTTCGGCAAGAACGGGCCCATGATGCGCGCCCGGGCCGCCGGCGCCGACGAGTCGCCCGTGGAGGTGGACGACGAGGTGAAGTCGGTGTCCAACGAGATGACCTTCGCCCGCGACCTCACCGAGCGCGCCGACATCGAGGCGGCGCTGGCCACCATGGGGGCCAAGGTGGGGCGCCGGCTGCGGCGCAAGGGGCTCGCCGGGCGGACGCTGTCCGTCCGCATCCGCTACGACGACCGCACCACCCGCTCCGTCCAGCGGCGGCTGGACCGGCCCACCGACGACGAGCTGGCCTACACGCCCGTGCTCTACGAGATGCTCGACGACGTGTGGAGCCCCGGCATCAAGGTGCGCCTGCTCGGCGTGGGCATGGCCGGGTTCAAGCCCGAGGACGCGGTGCAGGAGGCGCTCTTCTCCGACGAGGAGCTCGGCGGCGGGCCGCCGGCGGGCCGCGCCCGCGACGGGCGGCCCGCCCTGCGCGACGAGGGCCGCCGCCGGGGCCTCTTGGCCGCCACCGACGCGCTCAAGGACCGCTTCGGCGAATCGGCCGTGCGCTTCGGCCACGAGCTGCGCAACGAGACGAACACCACCGGCTCGTCCACGAAGAACCCCGCCGACTACAAGTAGCGCGACGGGCGGGGCGTCCCGCGGCGCCGGCGGGCGGCCCGGCGCGGACGGGCGCCCGCGGCCGGGGGGCCGCCACCCTCCTCCGCCGATCCAGTGCCTCCCCGCCGGGCCGCCGCCCTCCCCCGCCGGGCGGGGCGCCTGCGGGCAGCCGCGGCGCGGCGCCTAGGACAGAAGCGCCCCGCCGGCCACGATCATCGCCAGCACGATGCCCATGATGGACTCGCCGCCCATGAGGCCCGAGGCCACGATGAGGCCGCGCTCCTCGTCGGCCGCCTCGGCCGCCGCGCGCTCCTCCGGCGCCATCCCGCGCCGGCGCCACGCGCCCACGCGCCCCCACGCCACCTTGGCCATGGCCCCGAGGAAGCCCGTGAACGACAGGTAGAAGGGCAGGTACACGCCGAGCCCGAGCATCATGGCGGGGAACCCCGCCAGATACAGCGCGAACCCGGCGGCGAGCCCCACGGCGAAGGCGGGCACGTGCGGGATGCCGCCCACCATGGTGGCCACCACCGAGGCCTGGGCGGCCACGAAGTCGCGTCCGGGCCCGAAGGCGTCGGGGCCGTAGCCGGCCAGCAGCGCCTCCAGGGCCGCCACGGCCACGAGAGCGCCCACCACGCCGCCGATGGCCTGGCCCACCCACTGGGCGCGCGGGCTCGTGCCCAGGACGTGCCCGGCCTTGAAGTCGTTCATCACGTCGCCGGCGAGCCCCGCCGCCACGGCCACGAGCGCCGCGATGAAGAACAGCCGCGCCGGCGCCACGTCGGCGAAGGCGGCTATCAGGAGCATCACGATGAGGCCGAATATCTCGAGCGGGTCGATGCCGGTCTGCCCCACCGACTGGGCCGCCATGGCCGCCGCCACGAAGGCGAGCAGCACCACGGCCGCGGCCACGGCCGGCGGCAGGCCCAGCACCGTGGCCGCCGCGAGCGCCACGGCGGCCACCGCGAGCGCCGCCACGCCGGCGGAGCGGCGGCGAGCGTGCCCGGGCGCCGGGCGGGCGGACGCCGCGCTCGCCGCCGTCAGGCCCACCACGCCGGCCGCGTCGCGCCGGGCGGCCCAGGCGCGGCGGGCGCCGGCGAGGCCGCGGGGCAGGATGTCACGGGCGATGACGGCCACGCCGCAGCCCATCATGAGCCCCATGCCCAGGCTGGACACGACCGCCTGGGCCGTGGCCACGTCGCACAGCCCCAGCGCCGGCGCGCCGACGATGATGCCGAAGTTGGCGATGAGCGCGCCGGCGAACCACACCAGGACCGCGCCCGTGCCCACCAGGAAGCCCACCGCCAGCGACAGCGGCGAGTTGTAGATGCCGAAGGCCACGCCCGGCACGGGCAGCGCCGCCAGCATGGACGGGATGACGCCCAGCCCGTCGCGCAGAAGCGCGTAGAGGCCGGCCGCGCCCATGGCGCCGAACAGCCGCCGCCCCGTGGCGCCGCCGGCGTCCCCCGCCTTGAGCGTCTGGGCGGCCGCCTGGCCGATGGGGTACTCGAGCCCCTCCTCCTCGATGAAGTGGCGGCGCAGCAGCACCGAGCCGACGAGCCCCAGCACCACCCCGCCCACGGCGATGACGGCCAAATCGAGGGCGGATATCTCGTCGGCGAGCCCCAGCATCCACGCGCCGGGGATGGTGAAGGCCAGGCCGCCCGCCACCATGGCGCCCGACGACATGACGGTGTGGGTGACGTTCGCCTCGTTCAAGGTGGACCTGCCGCGGCTCACGGCCCGCAGGAAGAACAGCGACACGATGGCCGCGAAGATGATGGGCCACGGCAGCGCGCCCATGCGCAGGGCCGTGTAGACGGAAGACGCGGTGATGACGACGCAGCCGACGCAGCCGACGACGACGCCCCGCAGGGTCAGCTGACCCTTGAGGTCGCTCATAGGTTTTCTCCGTTCCGTATATCCGCTCCCCCTCGGGTTCGGGGAGTCGGGTTACCTCAGGACGGCCACCATTATAGGGCGCCCGGGCCGCATGTGGGCGCCCGCGGGGCGAAGATGTGCGAAAATCAGGCGGGAAGGCGCCCTGTGGGCGCGCATCGGGCGGAAAGGACGGACACCATGGCCCACACCCTCCTCGTGGCAGACATCGGCAACGCCGTCGTGCGGATGGGGCTCGCCCGCGACGGCGCGCTCACCGCGTGCTGGGAGGTGGCCGCCAACCCCGCCGCCACCGAGGACGAGGCGCTGCTGGCCCTCGAGGGGTTCCTGCGCGCCGCGGAGGCGGGCCTGGCCCAGGCACCCGCGACGCCGGAGGGTGCGGGCGGTGCGGAGGAGCCCGCGGAGGCGGGCGGCGGGCGGCCCGACGACGCCGCGCTCGCCTCGGTGGTGCCCGCCCTCACCCCCGTCTGGGCCGGCGCGGCGCGGCGCCTCTGCGGTCGGCGCCCCCTCGTGGTGGGCCCCGGCGTCAAGACGGGCCTGCGCATGGCCTACAAGGATCCCGGCGAGGTGGGCGCCGACCGCATCGCCGACGTGGTGGCCGCCCGGGCTGACTACGGGTTCCCCCTCATCGTCGTGGACCTGGGCACCGCCACCACCGTCGAGGTCATCGACGGCGAGGGCGCCTTCGCCGGCGGCCTCATCCTGCCGGGCGTGGGGCTCGGCGCCCGGGGGCTCGCCGTCCGCGCCGCGCGCCTGCCCGAGGTGGAGCTGCGCGCCCCCGACGCGCTCATCGGCCGCTCCACCGAGGAGGCCATGCGCGCGGGCATCGTCTGGGGCGAGGTGGCGCGCCTCGACGGGCTCGCCGACCTGATCGAGGGCGAGCTGGGCAAGGGCGCGCCGCTCGTCGTGTCCGGCGAGGGCGCCGCGCTCATCGCCGGGCTGCTGCGCCACGAGGCCACGGCCGACGCCTCCCTCGGCCTGCGTGGCCTCGTGCGCCTCCACGCCCTCAACCGCCGCCCCCGCTAGGCGCCTGACGACGACCTGCACGCGCCGCCGGCCCGCCGCCCGGCGCGCCGGCGCCACGCCCCCCCGACGCACTCCGCCAGGCGCCCCGACGCCACACCCCCCGGCATATCCTCCTCGCCAAGCGCCCCACCGGCACGCACGCGCCGTCGGCCCCCCGCCGCCCGGCGCGCCGGCGCCACGCCCCCCCGACGCGCCCCGCCGTCCGGCGCGCCGTCGTCGGCGCCATGCTTTTCGCGCCCCCATTTGCAAATTCGTTCGGTTATGCACTCTCCCTTGCCGAGCAAGGCGCCCTTTTCCCGCAATAAGCCTCCCCGGAGCGCCTTCTCAAGCCGATAAGGCGCCGCTCCGTCGCATCTCGAAGTGCATAACCGAACGAATTTGCAGGATAAGGCTGAAAAAGCGAGGTTCGGGGATCGAGCGACCGTGAGCCGGCGCCCCGCCGGCACACGCGCAGGCCCCGCCCCCCCCGCAACGCACGAGGGCCCCGGCCAACGACCGGGGCCCTCGCATGCCAGGAGGCGCCTAGTTGAACTTGAAGAGCTTCTGGGCCAGGTGGTAGCCGCCCAGGCCCACGCGGCGGCCCAGCTCGGTGGGCAGGTTCGTCCCCACGTTGAGGGCGTTGGCGCGCACCCGCGAGTAGAGCGCCGGGTCGGCGGCCTTCAGGTAGGCCCAGATGCCGGCCAGCTTCTCCTCGTCCTCGGGGGTGTTGCGCATGCGCAGGAACACCGAGCAGATGCACATCATCATGGACAGGTAGTTGCGCAGGTAGTGGCGCAGGTGGCGCTCCTCGACCGCCATCACGTCCACCGAGTCGATCATCTGGCGCGTCACGCGCAAGTGCTGGTCGATGCGGCCCATCATCACCGACTCGTTGACCGACTGGTCCTCGCGGCCGATGAAGTAGCGGTACATGTCCTCGTCGAAGTAGCGCATGGTGCGCACGTGCGGCAGCGGCTCGTAGACGAAGATGTTGTCGACGTAGAAGCAGTGGCGAGGCAGCTCGAGCCCCATGTCGCGCAGAAGCTCGGTGCGGTAGATGACCGAGTGCATGAGCAGGTACTGGCTCGGCCCGAAGCGCCCCACGTCGGCCCAGCCGAACTCGCGGCCCTCGGGGAAGACGCTCTTGTAGTGCATGACGGTGCGCGCGCCCTCGTGCACCTTCTCGTAGACGTAGTTGGCGATGACCAGGTCGGTGGGCTCCTTGAGCTCGGCCTGGCGGCGCAGGTAGCGCATGATGGGCTCCATGGCGCGCTCGTCGAGCCAGTCGTCGGAGTCGACCACCTTGAAGTAGCGGCCCGCCGCGGCGGCCAGGCCCGCGTTCACGGCGGCGCCGTGGCCGCCGTTCTCCTGGTGGACGGCCCGCACGATGCCGGGATGGCGCGCGGCCCACTCGTCGGCCTTGGCGGGGGTGTCGTCCTTGGTCGAGCCGTCGTCGACGATGATCACCTCGATGTCGTCGCCGAGGGCGACGAGCGAGGCGATGCACTTGTCCATGTAGTCGGCCGAGTTGTAGCAGGGGACGGCGAAGCTGACGGTCTTCATGGGGCCCTACTCCGCTCCCTCGGCGGCCGTCGCCTCGGCGATCAGCTTGTCGGACAGGTCGAGGGCCAGGCCCACGATGTTGTCCATGTTGTAGTAGCGGTACTCGGCCAAACGCCCCAGCGGGTGGAAGTTGGGCAGCGCCTCGGTCAGCTTGCGGTAGCGCTCGTAGTGCGCGTGGTTGGCCGGGTTGATGATGGCGTAGTAGGGGATCTGCTCCTCGGGGTTCTCGTAGGCCCGCGAGTACTCCTTCATGATGGTGGTCTTGTCGGACTTCTGGCCGGTCAGGTGCTTGAACTCCGTGATGCGGGTGTAGTCCTCGGTCACCGTGAAGTTGACGGTGCCGCAGGGCAGCTTGTACTCCTCGTCGTAGGTCTCGTAGACGAAGTCGAGGCTGCGGTAGGGCAGGCGGCCGAAGCGGGCCAGGAACAGCTCGTCGAGCGGGCCGGTGTAGACGATGGGGCCCTCGAAGGGCACCCCGTGCAGCTTGATGGCCGTGAGGGGCGCGTCCTCGGCGTCGTCGGCGAACTCCAGCTCGAAGACCGACTCGGCCTCGGTGTTCAGGCACACCTCGATGCCCGGGAAGTCGAGCATGTTCTCGAACAGCGCCGTGTAGCCCTCCATCGGCATGCCCTGGTAGGCGTCCTGGAAGTAGCGGTCGTCGCGGGAGATGAACACGGGCACGCGGGCGGTGACCGACGGGTCGACCTCCTCCGGCGTGAGGCCCCACTGCTTCTGGGTGTAGAAGAGGAAGACGTTCTTGTAGACGAAGTCGGCGATCTCGGCCAGCTCCGGGTCGTCCTGCTCGCGCAGGGCGTTGATGGTCACCTTGCGCTCGTCGCCGAAAGTGTCCACCAGCTTCTGGTTGAGGTGGGCCGCCCGCTCCTCGCCGAAGGCGATCTCCATGGAGTTCTTGTTGAACGGCACGGGCAGGTAGGTGCCGAACCAGTCGGCCAGCACGTGGTGCTGGTAGGCGCGCCAGCCGCTGAACTGGCGCAGGTAGTTGAAGGCGCGCTGATCGTTGGTGTGGAAGATGTGCGGGCCGTAACGGTGGACGAGGATGCCGGCCTCGTCCTTCTCGTCGTACATGTTGCCGCCGATGTGGGGGCGCTTCTCTATGATGAGCACGCGCATGCCGGCGCGCTCGGCCAGCTGGCGGGCGGTGACGGAGCCGGCGAAGCCGCTGCCCACGACCACCGCGTCGAAGTCGTTGATGTCGATGTCCTTGAAGGCGGAGTACTGCACTCCCATGGCGTTCGAGTCCTCTCTCGTGGACGTCCCGCGCGGCGGGCGTCATGCGCTTGCAGGGCAAAACCCCACCTATTCTAGCGGGTGCGCGCGCCCGGACGGCATAAACCCCAGGCAAACCATACAAACCGCCGAATAGGCGCCCGCCCGCGCGCCCGGGGCCGCTACACTGGGGCGAGCTGACCGCGAGAAAGGACCTGACCATGACGTTCCTGGAATCCATGATCGAGCGCGCCCGGGCCGACCGCAAGGTCATCGTGCTGCCCGAGGGCGACGACGCGCGCACCCTCGAGGCCGCCAGCGAGATCCTCGCCCGCGACGTGGCCGACCTCATCATCCTGGGCGACGCCGACGCCATCGCCGCCTCCGGCTACGACCTCGCCGGCGCCCAGGTGATCGACCCGCGGGCCTCCGAGCTGCGCGAGCCTTTGGCCGCCGAGCTCTGCGAGCTGCGCCGCGCCAAGGGGATGACCCCCGAGCAGGCGATGGCCCTCATGGACGACGTGCTGTACTTCGGCGTCATGATGGTGAAGACCGGGCGGGCCGACGGCATGGTCGCCGGCGCCTGCCACGCCACCGGCGACGTGCTGCGCCCGTGCCTGCAGATCCTCAAGACCGCCCCGGGCGTGAAGCTGGTGAGCTCGTTCTTCGTCATGGTGGTGCCCGACTGCGACCTGGGCCAGGACGGCACGTTCATCTTCTCCGACTGCGGGCTGGAGGTGCAGCCCGACGCCGAGCGCCTGGCGCACATCGCCGTGAACTCGGCCCGAAGCTGGCAGACCCTCATCGGCACCGAGCCGGCCGTGGCGCTGCTGTCGCACTCCTCCCACGGGTCGGCCAGAAACGACGACGCGGCCAAGGTGGTCGAGGCCACGGCGCTCGCGCGCGAGCTGGCGCCGGGGCTCGCCCTCGACGGCGAGCTGCAGCTCGACGCCGCCATCGTGCCCGAGGTGGGCGCGTCGAAGGCGCCGGACTCGCCGGTGGCCGGGCGCGCCAACGTGCTCGTGTTCCCCGACCTCGACGCCGGCAACATCGGCTATAAGCTCGTGCAGCGCCTGGCCAGGGCCGAGGCCTACGGCCCCATCACCCAGGGCATCGCCGCCCCGGTGAACGACCTGTCCCGCGGCTGCTCCGCCGCCGACATCGTGGGCGTCATCGCCATCACCTGCGTCCAGGCCCAGGCCCGCGAGGCCTAAGGGGCCGTCGCGCGCCCTCCGCGGGGCACGCGCCGAGAACCGGAGGGGCCCGGCACATGACGTGCCGGGCCCCTCCGCGTCACGCTGCAGCAGAAAGTGCCTTTCATATCCATTTCGTTGAGTTTTCTGAGGCATATCGAGTAGCGCGCAGCAGCGACGCCGCCGTTTCCCCAGGTCAGATTTTCCCAAGACGGCCATGGGCCCTCGCAGAGCCGCCGAAAGGGGCTGCGAGCCTCGGAAAACTCGACGAAATGGATATGAATCGCCTCTCGCGGTGTCGGCAACGCCGCTGCCGGGCGCTAGCGGCGCCGCCGAGGAGGATCCCCGGTGACGAGCCACGCCAGTGCGGCACCTACTCCAAAAAAAGGGCCCGGCACGCCACGTGCCGGGCCCCTCGCTGATTCCCCCGGTGCGGGAGCTAGAGCATCTCAGTGTGGATGTCGACGCCGGCGGCCTCGGCCGTCTGGCGCTCCTGGATGATGTAGAAGGTGTCGCGGGCGATCATGAGCTCCTCGTTGGTGGGGATGACGACGATGCGCACCTGGGAGGAGTCCGCCGATATCTCGCGCTCGAAGCCGCGGGCCTTGTTCTTCTCCAGGTCGAGCACGATGCCGAGGGGCTGGAGGCCGGCGAAGATCATGCGGCGCATCTTCTCGCAGTTCTCCCCCACGCCCGCCGTCAGCACGATGGCGTCCACGCCGCCCATGACGGCGATGTACTGGCCGATGTACTTCTTCACGGAGTTGGAGTACATGTCGTAGGCCAGCTGGGCGCGCTCGTTGCCCGCCTCGGAGGCGTCGCGCACGCTGCGCAGGTCGTTGGAGATGCCGGAGATGCCCAGAAGGCCGCTCTGCTTGTTCATGAGGTCGTTGACCTCCTGGGTGGTGAGCCCCTCGTGCTCCATGATGAACGGCACGATGGCCGGGTCGACGGCGCCGCAGCGCGTGCCCATCATGAGGCCGTCGAGCGGGGTGAGGCCCATGGAGGTGTCCACCGCCACGCCGTGGTCGATGGCCGACATCGAGCAGCCGTTGCCCAGGTGGCACGTGATGAGCTTGAGGTCGGCGAGCGGCTCGTCGAGGAAGGCGGCGGCGCGCTCGGCGATGTAGCGGTGCGAGGTGCCGTGGGCCCCATACTTGCGGATGCCGTACTTCTCGTAGAGCTCGTAGGGCAGCGGGTACATGTAGGCCTTCGGCGGCATGGTGTGGAAGAACGAGGTGTCGAACACGGCCACCATGGGCTTGCCCGGCAGCTCGGCGAGGCAGGCATTGATGCCCATGAGGGCGGCCTTGTTGTGGAGCGGGGCCAGCTCGGCCAGCTCGTCGATCTTGGCGATGACGTCATCGTCGATGAGGACGGAGCGATCGAAGTACTTGCCGCCCTGCACGATGCGGTGGCCGACGGCGTCGATCTCGTCGAGGGAGTCGATGGCCTTGGTGGGGCCGGAGGTGAGCGACTCCAGCACGAGGGCCATGGCGTCGGTGTGGTCGGCCATCTTCGCGTCGATGACCACCTCGTTGTCATCGATGCCGTGCTTGTGGAAGGCCTCGGCCGAGCCCACGCGCTCGCAGATGCCCTTGGCGAGGACCTGCTGGGTCTCGACGTTCACGAGCTGGTACTTGAGAGACGAAGATCCTGCATTGATGACGAGTACGTTCAACGACCTGCCCCCTTTGAATCGAGTGTACGAGGGGAAATTCTAGGGGGAGCGGCCGGCGCCGCGCCGCCGCGGGACGCCCCCTTTCGGCAAGCGGGGCGCCCGTGGCGAGGCGGGGCGGGGCTAGTCGGCCAGGGCCGGGCTCCCGTCGTTCATCTGGCCGCCGCCGAGCACGTGGACGTGGAGGTGGTGGACCGACTGGCAGGCGTCGTCGCCGGTGTTCACCACCACGCGGAAGCCGCCCTCATCGACGCCCTTCAGACGCGCCACCTCGCCCACCGTGGCGAACACGTGCCCCAGCACGTCCTCGGGCACGCCGTCGGCGATGCTGTCGTAGTGGTCCTTGGGGATGATGAGGGTGTGCACCGGCATCATCGGGCTCAGATCCTCGAAGGCGAGCACGGACTCGTCCTCGTAGACCTTCGTCGCGGGGATCTCACCCGCGGCGATCTTGCAGAACACGCAGTCGTCCCTTCGCATGGCTTCTCTCCTTCTCCTAGGCCTTGGTGAGGGTGGTGTCCTGGACGTCGTCGTCCGGGGCGGCCACCAGCTCGCCCATCAGCACGTCCACCTGCTGCTCGGCGGCGTCGAGCCTGCGCTGCAGCGACGCGAGCAGGGCCACGCCCCGCTCGTAGCTGACGAGGCTGTCCTCCAGCTCGAGGGTGTTGCTCTCCAGCACGCCGACGATGCCCTCCAGCTCGGACATGGCCTCGCGGAACGTGAGCTCGTCGACGGGTCTCGGGGTATCGCTCATCTAGGCTTCCTTCCATGGTTCGATGGCGGTCTCTATCCTGCGGGCGGCGCGGACGGTGCAGTCCAGCTCGCCGTCCGCCACGGCGACGGTGAGCGCGTCGCCGGCGGACGCCTGGGCGACCGAGCGCACCACGGCGCCGTCCGGGCCGCGGGCGATGGCGTAGCCGCGGGCGAGCACGGCGAGCGGCGAGAGGTCGTCCAGCCGGGCGGCGGCGAGCGCCACCTCGGTGCGGAACCGGCGCCCGAACACCTCGCCCTGGTAGGCGAGGCGCCCGCGCAGGGCCTCGGCGCGCGCGGCGGGGCGCGCGGCGAGGGCGGGGCCCAGGCGCGCGAGGGCCGCGCGCGCGTCATCGGCGCGGCGGGCCTGGGGCGCCGTGAGCTGCGGCAGCGAGCGGGCGAGCGCGGCGCGCAGGTCGGCCAGGCGCGCGCCGTCGGCGGCGAGCGCGTCGGGCAGCGCCGCGGCCAGGCGCCCCGCCAGGTCGTCGAGGGCCTGGGCGTCGGCGGCCAGGAGGCGCTCCGGCTCGCTGAACAGCGGCCGCATGGCCATGCGGTCGAGGGCGAGGCGCGTGCGCTCGAGGCGGCGGCGCACCGCGTCGGCCAGGGCCCGGCCGCGCGCGTCGAGCGCGGCGGCGAGCGCGGCGGCGTCGGGGCTCGCCGCCGAGGCGGCGCCGGTAGGGTTGGAGGCGCGCACGTCGGCCACCATGTCGGCGATGGAGTTGTCCGGCTCGTGGCCGATGCCGGTCACCACGGGCACGGGCATGGCGGCGATGGCCCGGGCGAGCCCCTCGTCGTTGAAGGGCATGAGGTCCTCGAAGCTGCCGCCGCCGCGGACGAGCAGCACCACCTCGGCGCCGGCCATGACGGCCCGCTGCATGCCCTCGACGAGGGCCGCGGGCGCGCCCGGGCCCTCCACCGGCACGCCGGAGAGCACCACCCGCGCCGCGGGCCAGCGGCGGCGCAGGGTGCGCAGCACGTCGTGGACGGCCGCGCCACGCGGCGAGGTTACCAAGCCGATGACCTGGGGAAACTCCGGAACCGACCGCTTGCGCGCCGCGTCGGTGAGCCCCTCGGCGGCCAGGCGGCGCGCCCGGTCGGCCACCTGCATGCGCAGGTTGCCCTCGCCGGCGAGCGCCACCGAGAAGACGTCGAAGTTCATGCGGCCCTTGGCCGCGTACAGGGTGAAGCGGCCCGTGAGCTCCACGAGCGCGCCCACGCGCAGCGTGACGCCCGAGGCCTGGTAGCGGTTGTTCCACATCATGCACGGCAGCGACGCCGCTGTGTCCTTGACAGTGAAGTAGACGGCCTTGTAGCCGGGCTTGGCCGACACCTCCGACACCTCGCCCACCAGCCGCACGGTCACGCCCTCGAGCGCGCCCTTCGCGAGCGCCATGGCCGCCGACACCGACAGCGCGCCCGCGTCCTCCCCCCGCGCCTCGGGGGCCCTGCCGGCCACGGGCCTAGTCCTGGCGCTGGTTGAGCAGCCAGAGCAGCTGCAGCACCGAGGTGAGCGCCGCCGCCACGTAGGTGAGGGCGCAGGCGCGCAGCACGCTCCAGGCGCCGGACTGCTCCTGGGCGGGCAGGCCGATCTCGCCCATGTAGACCATGGCGCGCCGCGACGCGTTGAACTCGACCGGCAGCGTGACCAGCTGGAAGAGCACCACCACCGCGTACATGACGATGGCCGCCAGGATGAGGTTGTTGCTGACCAGGACGATGCCGAGCATGAGGACGAAGATCCAGGCGTTGGAGGCCAGGTTCACCGCCGGCACGATGGCGCCGCGGATCTTCATGGGGGCGTAGTCCTGGGCGTACTGGCAGGCGTGGCCCACCTCGTGGCAGGCCGTGGCCGTCGCCGTGATGGAGCGCCCGTCGAAGGCCTCCGGCGACAGCGTCACCGAGTTGCTGCGCGGGTCGAAGTAGTCCTGCCCCGGGCCGCCGCGGAACACCTGCACGTCGTGGATGCCGTAGTAGGCCAGCATCCGCCGGGCGCACTCGGCGCCGGTCATCCCGTTGCCGATGGCGACGTGGGTGTACTTCTTGAGCTGGCTGTTCACGTACCACTGGGCGCCCAGGCCGATGACCAGGGTCACCGCGACCAGCATGAGGTAGCTCATGTTCATGGGTTCCATCACTCCTTCGGGGGCGTGTCTCTTGCTTGCGGGCCATTATAGCCAACAGACGTACGCCCCCGCCCCCGCGGGGCGAAGAGCGTCAAACCTACGTAACTTGGCGCCGGGGCGCGGCGCGCGAGGGGCGGCGCGCATCGGGTGCGCCCGCCGACGGGCGTGGGAGGCGCCAGGCGAACGGCGCGGCGCGCGCCGGGGCCCGCCGGAGCCCTAGGCCACGGGCTCCACCCGAAGCTCGGCCCCGTCCAGGCGCAGCGCGAGCCGCCCGGCCAGAAGCTCCAGCAGCTCCTCGCCCACCATGGACCGGCGCCAGCCGCGCAGCACGTCCACGTCGTCGCGGTAGCCGCGGGCCAGCCGCGCCAGGTCGTCGCGGCTCGCGAGCGTCTGGAGCGCGATGCCGTTCTCCCGCGCGCGCAGGCGCACCACCGCCTCCATGAGGTCGAGCTGGGCGTCCACGTTGGGCTCGCTCTTCGACGCGCGGTCGAGCACGGGCCACTCGTCCTGAGGGGCGTCGAGGCCCCGGGCCACGAGCGCCGCCACGGCCCGCGCGTCGCGGGTGGGCAGCTTCTCGCGCATGCCGCGCACCATGAACAGCTCGTCGATGGTGCGCGCCTCGCGCTTGCAGGCCTCGACGATCTGCTCGTCGGTGATGACCCACTTGCGCGGCACGTCGCGGCGGGCGGCCTGCTCCTCGCGCCAGGCCGCCACCTCGCGGGCGGCCGAGAGCTGGCGACGCGACAGGGACGACACGCGCTTGAGGCGGCGGAAGCGCTGGCGCGGGTCGGCCTCGTAGCGGGCCGGGTCGGACAGCTCGGCGAAGTCGGGGGCCAGCCAGTCACGCCGCCCGCGCTCGTCGAGCATGGCGCACATCTCGCGGTAGATGCCCGGCAGGTAGGCCACGTCGTCGGCCGCGTAGTCGAGCTGCGACTCGGACAGCGGCCGGCGCGACCAGTCGGTGTAGGAGTCCACCTTCTTCAGGTTGACGCCGCAGATCGAGTGGACGAGGGCGCCGTAGCCGATCTGCTGGGTGTGGCCGAGGAGCGCCGCGGCCACCTGGGTGTCGAAGATGGGCTCGGGCAGCATGCCCACCTCGCGGTAGAGGATCTCGAGGTCCTGGCCGCCGGCGTGGAACAGCTTGACGATGCCGGGGTCGGACAGAAGCGGCACCAGCACGTGGAGGTCGTCGACGGCGAAGGGGTCGACGATGGCCACCTCCTCGTCGGTGGCCAGCTGCAGCAGGCACAGGCGCGCGTAGTAGGTCTTCTCACGCAGGAACTCCGTGTCGATGGCCAGCACCGACGAGCTGCGCGCGCGCTCGACGAAGGCCTCGAGGCTCTCTTGGTTGTCGATGTACACCGGGTCGTTTCCTCACAAACGGATGCCCGCCGCCGAAGGACGGCGCGCGATTGTAGTACCATCCCCATCATACCAAGGGAAAGGACTCCTGTGAAACTGCTGATCGTGAACAACCTGGTCTCCGGCTACGGTGAGGGTGCGATCTACGACTACATCCGCGCCCTGGCGGCCGACGGCGACGAGGTGGTCATCCGCTCCACCGACGGCTCCACCGACCTGCGCCGCTTCCTGGCCGACGCCGGGGAGTTCGACGTGGTGGTGGCCAGCGGCGGCGACGGCACCGTGGCGGCGGTCACCTACCTGCTGGCCGACACGGGCATCCCGGTGCTCCCCTTCCCCGCCGGCACCGCCAACCTTCTGGCCATGAACCTCGCCTCGCCCAGCGAGCCCCATGCGCTGGCCAAGCTCACCCGCGAGGGCGAGATCATGGACTTCGACCTGGGCGAGATCGAGCTGGCCTCCGGCGAGCGCTTCGGGTTCTCCATCATGGCCGGCGCCGGCTACGACGCCCTCATCATGCAGGGGGCCAAGCCCGCCAAGCGCCTGCTCGGGCCCATGGCCTACTTCACCTCGGCGCTCACCAACCCGCTGCCGCAGTTCTCGCGCTTCACCATCGACATCGACGGGGAGGTCATCGAGAGCGAGGGGGTGGGCGTGCTCATCGTCAACTTCTCGAAGATCCAGTTCGACCTGCCCGTGGTGCACCAGAACCTGCCGCGCGACGGCGTGTTCGACGTGGCCATCCTGCACACCCGCGACGCCTTCGGGCTCATCCCGGCGCTCCTGGCGAGCATGCTCGACCGCACGGGCGACTTCCCCGACCGCACCGACGCCCTCGAGCTGCACCGCGGGCGCACCATCGCGGTCAGCGCCGACCCGCCGCTGCAGGTGCAGTACGACGGCGAGGTGACCGAGCTCACCACCCCCTTCACCGTGCGGATGCTGCCCGAGGCGGCCCGCTTCATCGTGTCGGAGGAGTGCGTGCGCCTCTACGGCCCCGACCCCGAGGGCCCTGCCGCCTAGGCGGTGAGGCGGATGCCGACGTACTGGGCCGTGGCGGGCAGGCCGCTTAGCTTGTAGACCTCCGACAGCCCGATGACCGACACGCGCCAGCCGTAGCCCTCCGGCGTGGTGCCGGCCTGGTAGGTGTTGCCGGCGTCGTCGACGCCGGAGTCGGTGACCATGGTGGAGTCGAGCCCCTGGGACTCCATGGCGGCGAAGATGGCGCCGTCGGCGTCGCCGGATGCGAAGTCGGCGTAGTGCAGGCGCAGCACCGTGCCCGCCTTGCGGGACACCTCGAGGTCCCACGAGCCGTTGAGCAGCTTGGCGGCGCTCGCCGGCGAGATGTTGTTGATGCCCTGGAGGTAGAGCAGCCCGGCCTCCTCCAGCGGCACGTCGGCGGGCAGCTTCACCACGTCGAAGCCGCCGTCGGGGTTCTGGCCCACCGGGGTGCGCTCGTAGAGGACGTTGCCGGCGTCGGCGAGGGACTGCATGATGGCGGCATCGTCGAGGGGGGCGAGCGCCGCGAGCACGGGCAGGTCGAGCGACACCTCGCGGGTGAGGCTCTGCTGGAGCGCCTGCTGCTCGTCGGCCGGGCTCAGGTACACGCGGTCGACCCACTGGAAGAGCATGACGCCGCCGACGGCCACGGCCACGGCGGCGAAGACGAGCATGCCGCGGCGCACGAGCAGGGGCGGGTCGAGGGGGCGCGCGAGCCCCTTGCCGTCCAGGTGGCGGACCGGCTCGCCGGGGGCGGCCTGCCAGGCGGCGCCGTGACGGCGGCCCGGGCGGCCCATGCGGCGCTCGTGCGCCGCGGCCGGGGGCTCCTCGCCGGCGGGCGGCTCCTCGGCGCCCGGCGCGCCCTCGCGGGGCTCCTCGGCGGCCTCCGGGGCGGTGGCGCCCCCGGCGTGCTTGCCGGCGGCGTGCTTGCTGTGCTTGGCTTCCATGGGGCTGCTCCTGACGGGTTGATGAACTCGCCGATTATACCATTGCGCGGGGCGGGGCCCTTTGTTAGCATGGGTCGCATCCCATGAGGGAGTAGTTGGCGCCCGCGGGCGCGGCTCGTTCAACATCATGGCGACGGTTTCCCGCTTCGGCGGCCACAACCGGCCTGGCGAGCCTTAATTAGCGAGACTCATGGTGCATGCTGGGATGGCCCGTGCCACGCCCGGCGTGCACCGTGGGTCTTTTGTTTTTCCGGGCCGCGCGCGGCCCCCGAGCAGAGGAGGAACCTGTGGATCTGTCGATCTTCCTGACCCCCGAGGCGTGGATCAGCCTGCTGACGCTGATATTCCTCGAGATCGTCCTGGGCGTGGACAACCTGGTCTTCATCTCCATCACCACCAACCGGCTGCCCCCGGAGAAGCAGCACATCGGCCGCAAGCTGGGCCTGGCCGGCGCGCTGCTCATGCGCATCCTGTTCCTCTGCTTCGCCTCCTACCTGGTGCACATGACGACACCCCTGTTCACCATCGACGTGGGCTTCTTCAGCCACGGGTTCTCGGTGCGCGACATCGTGATGCTCGTCGGCGGCGGCTACCTCATCTACAAGGGCATCAAGGAGCTCGTCGACGTGCTCGCCCTCACCGAGATCAAGGCCGAGACGTCCGAGGAGCACAAGGCCGCCCACCTCATCTCGCTGCCCCAGGCCGTGGGCACCATCATGGTGATGGACCTCGTCTTCTCCATCGACTCGGTCATCACGGCGGTGGGCCTGGCCCAGCACCTCATCATCATGATCCTGGCCGTCATGATCGCCGTCGTCATCATGATGGTGTTCATCGACGCCATCTCCGACTTCATCAACGCGCACCCCGAGATGAAGATCCTCGCGCTCGTGTTCATCTGCGCCATCGGCGTGCTGCTCGTGCTCGACTCCGCCGGCATCCACACCTCCATCGAGGTGCTCGACATGCACATGGAGAAGCTGATGGTGTACTTCGCCATGATCTTCGCCGTGGTGCTCGAGCTCATCCAGATGCGGTTCAACTCGAACCTGACCCGCTGGAAGCGCCAGCTGGCCGACGAGGCCATCGCCGACGCGGTGGCCGAGGCCGAGGCGGGCGCGGAGCCGGCCGCGGTGGGCGAGCACGCCCGCGAGCGCGTGGACGCCGCCATCACGTCGGCCGAGCGCGTCAGCTAGCGCACGGCGCGTCGGCCGACGCTGCCCGCCCCCTAAGGAGGCGGGCAGCAATGCACGAAAAAGGGGCTCCCTCTCGGGAGCCCCTGGCGTCTCTGGAGCGGACAACGGGATTCGAACCCGCGACCCCCACCTTGGCAAGGTGGTGCTCTACCAGCTGAGCCATGTCCGCGTTTGGCGTCGATGCCGGGAAGTTGGAGGCGACGCCCGGATTTGAACCGGGGGTGAAGGCTTTGCAGGCCTCTGCCTTACCACTTGGCCACGTCGCCCCTTCATGCGGCATCCGTCATGAAAAGGGCCGGCCAGGGCGTTGCTCGGGCCGGCCTCTCGATGACGATGGAGCGGACAACGGGATTCGAACCCGCGACCCCCACCTTGGCAAGGTGGTGCTCTACCAGCTGAGCCATGTCCGCGTCGCGAGGAGATATGATAGTAGAAGCGCGACGGCGGCGCAAGGATGTTTTCGAAAAAAATCCGCCGGCGCCCGCTCGCTGAATTTCGGAAAATGGGTCTTGCCAGCACCGCCGGTTCTGATAGAATACTCTCTTGCTGACGCGGAAACGCGTCGCTCACCAAGAAGTGGGCGGTTAGCTCAGGGGGAGAGCACTACCTTGACACGGTAGGGGTCACAAGTTCAAATCTTGTACCGCCCACCATCGAATCCCTCAAGACGGCGACCTCGGTCGCCGTCTTTTGCGTTTGGGGGCAGTCGGCGCCCCGGCACTACGCCAGCACGCGCCCGCCGAAGGCAGCGGCCGCCCGCCCCCGGGGCCGCGCGAGCGCCTTACTCCCCCGCCGGGCCGCCCTCGTCGTCGCCGGCGTCGCCCTCGGGCTCGATGTGCACGAGCACCTCCTTGACCGCCGGGAACCGCCCCTTCACGGCTGCCTCCACCGCATCTCCCAGGGCGTGGGCGTCGCGCACGCTCATGGCCGGGTCCACCCAGATGTGCAGGTCGCAGTAGACCTCGGCCTCGGTGCCGCGGGTGCGCACCCGGTGCACCCCGCGGATGCCCTCCACCGCCGACGCCACGGCCCGCACGTCGGCCTCGGGCAGCTGGGCCGTGTCCGACAGCGTCCGGAAGGCGGCGCGGAAGACGCCCCAGGCCGAGAAGAGGATGGCGACGGTCACGACGAGCGCCATCACGGGGTCGGCCTGCGGGAACCCGAGGGCCACCAGCGCCAGGCCCGCGATGACGCCCAGCGACACGAACACGTCCGAGAGCGTGTGGGCCGCGTCGGCCATGATGATCTCGCTCTTGAGGCGCCGCCCGGCGCGGCGCTCGTAGGTAGTGACGCCCAGGTTGACGGCGAGGGTGCCCACCATGACGGCGAAGGACGCCGGCGTCACCACGGCGGTGTAGGTGCCCGTGGCCAGCTTCTCCACCGCGCCGCTGCCCACCTCGAAGGCCGCCGCCAGAAGCAGGACGCCGATGACGAGCGAGCCGTAGGTCTCGAACTTCGAGTGGCCGTAGGGGTGCCCCGCGTCGGCTGGGCGGGCGGCCAGCGCGATGCTCACGAGCCCCACGATGTTGCCCACCGAGTCGAACACCGAGTGGATGCCGTCGGCCTGCATCGAGGCCGACCCCGACGCCAGGCCGTAGAAGTACTTGGCCGCCGCCACGGCCAGGTTGAGGACGAAGACGATCCACAGCACCCGCTCGACGCGGTGGGCGTGCGACGTTCCGGCGGCGCTCTCGACGGTCACGGCGGCCTCCTTCCGGCGGGGCCCGCCCGGCGGGCTGGGCCGAACCCTTAATAAAGAAGAGGGCCCCTGAAAGGGGCCCTCCCGGTGTTTCGATGGTGTCAGAGGCGGGATTTGAACCCGCACACCCGATAAAGGGCACTAGCACCTCAAGCTAGCGTGTCTGCCGTTCCACCACTCTGACATGCTTCAAACAGCGACGATTAGTTTACCAGAACCCCCGTCTCATGCAACAGGAATTTTGAAACTCCTCGGCCGCCTCCCTAGGCGGCGATGGCGCCGTGCGGGTAGATGATCATCAGCACCAGCAGCGAGACCATGAACACCACGGCCAGGATGATGGTGATGCGGTCGAGGTTCTTCTCGACGATGCTCGTGCCCGTTTGGGTGGAGTACATCGAGCTGGCGATGGCATCGGAGATGCCGGTTCCCTTGCCGGAGTGCAGCAGGATGAAGATGACCAGCCCGACGCCGGAGACGACGAGCAGGACGAGCATGATGATAAGCAGCGGACTCAAGGCTTCACTCTTCTCTTCGCGGTTCTAACAATCAATACGCAAGTAGCTGATTATAGCCAAACGGGCCGCCTCAGGCAAGGAGGCTCTTTCCCGTCATCTCGGGGGGCACCGGCAGGCCGAGGGCCTCGAGCAGCGTGGGGGCGATGTCGGCCAGCCGGCCGTCGTCACCCGCCAGGCCGAGGCCCGCGCCCGTCTCGTCCACCAGGATGAGCGGCACCGGCGCGGTGGTGTGGGCCGTGTGCGGCGTGCCGTCGGCGGCGACCATCTTGTCGGCGTTGCCGTGGTCGGCCGTCACGAGCGCCACGCCCCCGGCAGCCTCTACCGCCGCGAGCACCTCCCCCACGCCCGCGTCGACGGCCTCGACCGCCGCCACGGCGGCCGGGATCGAGCCGGTGTGGCCCACCATGTCGCAGTTGGCGAAGTTGACGATGTAGACGTCGGCCTCGTCGGCGGCGATGGCCGCGGCCAGGCGGCGGGCCACCTCCGGCTCGCTCATCTCGGGCTGGAGGTCGTAGGTGGCCACCTTCGGGCTCGGCACGAGCGAGCGGGCCTCCCCCGCCTTCTCCTCCTCGCGGCCGCCGTTGAGGAAGAACGTCACGTGGGCGTACTTCTCGGTCTCGGCGATGTGGTACTGGCGCAGCCCCGCGTCGGCGAGCACGTCGGCGAGCACGTTTTCCGGGAACTCCTTGGGGAAGGCCACCGGCGCCGGGATGTCCGGGTCGTACTCGGTCAGGCACGTGAGGGCCACCTGGGGCCAGCGGCCGCGCTCGAAGCCGGCGAAACCCGGGTCGACGAGCGCGCGCGTGATCTCGCGGGCGCGGTCGGGGCGGAAGTTGAAGAAGATGACCGCGTCGCCGTCGCGCATGCCGCGGCCGTCGAGGGCCACGGGCACGACGAACTCGTCGGTGACGCCCGCCTCGTAGGAGGATTCCATGGCCGCCACGGCGCCGTACTCGCGCAGGTTGGCGGCGTTGGCGATGGTGGCGTAGGCCTGCTCCACCCGCTCCCAGCGGCTGTCGCGGTCCATGGCGTAGTAGCGCCCGGAGATGCTGGCGATGGCCGCGTCGAAGGGGCCCTCGGCCGTGTCGCGCAAGTCCCCGATGACGTCGAGCAGCTGCTGGACGTAGCCGGCGCCCGAGGCGGGCGGCACGTCGCGGCCGTCCATGAGGCAGTGGACGCGCACCGTGGGCACGCCGGCGTCGCGCGCCGCGCGCAGAAGCGCGTAGAGGTGGTCTTGGGAGGAGTGGACGCCGCCGTCGGAGAGCAGCCCCATGAGGTGCAGGGCGGCGCCGGGCGCCTTGGCGGCCTCGAAGGCCGCCTGGATGGCGGGGTTGGCCGCGAGCGACCCGTCGACGCAGGCGTTGTTGATGCGCGTGAGCTCCTGGAAGACCACGCGCCCCGCCCCGATGTTGAGGTGCCCCACCTCGGAGTTGCCCATCTGCCCGTCGGGCAGGCCCACGGCCTGGCCGGACGCCTCGAGGCGCACCCAGGGGCGGGTCGCCATGAGCTCGTCGAGCACCGGGGTGGCGGCCAGGGATATGGCGTTGCCCGGGCCCGGCTCGGCCAGGCCGAAGCCGTCCATGATGATGAGGCACGCCGGCGTGCGCAGGCCGGCGCGCGCCCCGTCCCGCTCGGCCATTACAGCGCGGCCTTCACGATGTCGAGGAACGAGACCGCCTTGAGCGACGCCCCGCCGATGAGGCCGCCGTCGATGTCGGGCATGGCCAGCAGAAGCGCGGCGTTGCCCTCGTTCATCGACCCGCCGTAGAGCACGCGCATGCCCTCGGCCACTTCCTCGCCGAAGAGCTCGGCCAAGGTTGCGCGGATGGCGGCGCACACCTCCTCGGCCTGCTCGGGGGTGGCGGTGCGCCCGGTGCCGATGGCCCAGATAGGCTCGTAGGCCACCACGGCGTCGGCGGCCTCGGCGGCCCCGATGCCGGCGAAGGCGGCGCGCACCTGGGCGCGCACGAAGTCGAGGTAGGTGCCCTCGTCGCGCACGGCGAGCGACTCGCCCACGCACACGATGGGCTTGACGTGGCCGGCGATGAGGGCCTTCGCCTTGAGGTTGACGCCCTCGTTCGTCTCGCCGAACAGCTCGCGGCGCTCGGAGTGGCCGATGATGCAGTACTCGCAGCCGATCTCGACGAGCATGTCCACGGAAATCTCGCCGGTGAAGGCGCCCTTGGGCTCGAAGTAGACGTTCTGGGCGCCCACGGCCACCTTCGTGTGGTCGAAGAGGAAGACCCCACGGACGGCCTTGAGGTCGACGGAGGGCGGGCAGACGCACACGTCGACGAGCTCGGCCCAGTCCTTCTCGAAGCCGTTGGAGATCTCCTGGGCGAGGACCACCGCCTCGCTGACGGTGTTGTTCATCTTCCAGTTGCCCGCGATGAGGGGCTTGCGGTTGGTCATGGGTGGCTCCTTGGTCGTTAGGTGGGTGGGATGGGGACGCGTCGGCCGCGACCCCGCGCCCCGCGCCGGGCGGGGCCGGGACGGGCGGCCCTAGGCGCGCAGGGCCTCGACGCCGGGCAGGGCCTCGCCCTGCACGAGCTCCATGGAGGCGCCGCCGCCGGTGGAGATGAAGGTCATGGCGTCGGCCAGGCCGAACTTGTTGACGGCGGCCACCGAGTCGCCGCCGCCGATGATGGTGTCGGCCGCCTCGTTGGCGGCGACGGCCTCGGCCACGGCGCGGGTGCCGGCCGCGAAGGGCTCCATCTCGAACACGCCCATGGGGCCGTTCCAGAACACCGACGCGGCGCCGGCGATGGCCTTAGCGTAGGCGGCCGCCGTCTCGGGCCCGATGTCGAGGCCCATCATGTCCTCGGGGATGGCGTCGACGGGCACCGTGGCCACCGCGGCGTCCTCGGCGAAGCGGTCGGCCGCCACCACGTCGACGGGCAGCAGCAGCTCGACGCCGCGCTCGCGCGCCTTCTCGATGAGGCCCGCGGCGCGGTCGACCCAATCGTCCTCCTTGAGGGAGGCGCCCACGCCCAGGCCCTGGGCCAGGAGAAACGTGAAGCACATGCCGCCGCCGATGATGAGCACGTCGGCCTTGTCGAGCAGAGCGTCGATGACCTTGATCTTGTCGGAGACCTTCGAGCCGCCGAGGATGGCGACGAAGGGGCGCTTGGGATCGTCGAGCATGCCGGTGAGCGTGGCCACCTCGCGTTCCATGAGGTAGCCCGCGTAGGCCGGCAGCAGGGCGGCCACGCCGGCCGTGGAGGCGTGCGCCCGGTGCGCGGTGCCGAAGGCGTCGTTGACGTAGGCGTCGCCGAGCTCGGCGAGCTCGGCGCAGAAGGCGGGGTCGTTCTTCTTCTCGCGCTTATCGAAGCGCAGGTTCTCGAGCACGAGCACCTCGCCCTCGCCCAGCGCGGCGGCCTTGGCCCGGGCGTCGGGCCCCACGGTGTCGGCGGCCAGCGCCACGTCGCGCCCGAGCAGCTCGGCCAGGCGCGCAGCGGCCGGCGCGAGGGAGTAGGCCTCCTCGAAGCCGGTGCCGGCGGGGCGGCCCAGGTGGCTCATGAGGATGACGCGGGCGCCGTCGCCCACGAGCTTCTCGATGGTGGGCAGCGCCGCGCGGATGCGGGTGTCGTCGGTCACGGCGCCCCCGTCCAGGGGCACGTTGAAGTCCACGCGCACCAGCACGCGCTTGCCGCGCGCGTCGAGGGCGTCGATGGTGGTGATGTCGGCCACGTTCGTTCCTTTCTCGGGAGGCCGGGCGCGAACCCGCGCCCGGCGGGAGGGGCGCCCCTCCCCTATGAGAAAAGCGGCCCCCGGGCGGGAGCCGCTTTCCAGATGGCGCGCGGTGCTACGGGAGCAGGATCTTCACGAGGTCCTTCACGCGGTTGGAGTAGCCCCACTCGTTGTCGTACCAGGACACGCACTTGACGAAGTTGCCCTCGCCGCCCATGACCATGGTGAGCTTGGAGTCGAAGATGGAGGAGGCGGGGTCGTCGACGATGTCGATGGAGACGATGGGATCCTCGGTGTACTCGAGGATGCCCTTGAGCGGGCCCTCGGCCGCGGCCTTCATGGCGGCGTTGATCTCCTCGGCGGTGACGTCGCGCTCGAGCTCCACCGTCAGGTCGACCATGGAGCCGTCCGGGGTGGGGACGCGGGTGGCGAAGCCGTCGAGCTTGCCCTTGAGCTCGGGCAGCACCAGCGACACGGCGCGGGCGGCGCCGGTGGTGGTGGGGATCATCGACATGGACGCGGCGCGGGCGCGGCGCAGGTCCTTGTGGGGAAGGTCGAGGATCTTCTGGTCGTTGGTGTAGGAATGGATGGTGTTCATGTAGCCGCGGCGGATGCCGAAGTTGTCGAGCAGCACCTTGGCGAAGGGGGCCAGGCAGTTGGTGGTGCACGACGCGTTGGAGATGATGTGGTGCTTGGCCGGGTCGTACTGGTCGTCGTTGACGCCCATGACGATGGTGATGTCCTCGTGCTTGGCGGGCGCGGAGATGATGACCTTCTTGGCGCCGGCGTCGATGTGGGCGCGGGCCTTGTCGGCGTCGGTGAAGAAGCCGGTGGACTCGACCACCACGTCGACCCCCAGCTCGCCCCAGGGCAGGTTGGCCGGGTCCTTCTCGGAGAGCACCTTGACGGCGTGGCCGTCGGCGATGAAGCCGTCCTCGGTCACCTCGACCGTGTCGAAGGCGCGGCCGTGGACGGAGTCGTACTTGAGCAGATGGGCCATCGTCGGGATGTCGCCGAGGTCGTTGACGGCGACGACGTCGATCTCCGGGTCGCCAGCCATGGCGCGGTACGCCAGGCGGCCGATGCGCCCGAAGCCGTTGATGCCAACCTTGATAGTCATGGTATCCCCTTTCGAAAGATACGGGTGCTAAGCGGAACGCCGTCTATTGTGCCACATCGCGGGCCGCGCGCGGGGAGAAATGGGTCGCTCGTCGCCCGAGGGGGCGCACGCGCGGGGGCGTGGCGCGACGCGACGTGGGAGGACGCGGCAAGGCGCGTTGTGGAGGCGCGGTGGCGGCGCGCCGGGGCGCGGCGGGCGCCGGCGCGGGCGCTAGTCGGCCGCCTCGCGGGCGAGCTGCTCGATGCGGCGGACGCGGTGGTAGACGGCGGACTTGGACAGCGGCGGGTTGGCCCGCTCGCCGAGCTCCTTCAGGGAGGCGTCCGGGTAGGTGACCCGCAGGCGGATGAACTCCTGGAGCGCGGGGGGCAGGTTCTCCATGCCGTGGCGCTCCACCACCTGGCGGATGGCGAAGATCTGGTCGACGGCGGCCGAGGCGGCCTTGTTCTGGTTGGCCATCTCGGCGTTGATCTGGCGGTTCACGTCGTTGCGGACGCTCTTGACCACGCGCTCCTGCTCCATGAGCAGCGCCGCCTGGTGGGCGCCGGCGAAGGCGAGGAACTCGAGGATGGCGTTGCCGCTCTTCAAATACACCATGTACGAGCTGCGCCGCTGCATGACGCGCGCCTCGATGCCGGCCCGCGCGAGCACCTCGACGATGCCCTGGGCCAGGGGCTCGGACTCGACGGTCACCTCGAAGTGGAAGTCGCTCTTGGGGCTCGAGATGAACCCGCTGCCGAGGAAGGCGCCACGCAGGTAGGCCGCCGCGCAGCACTTCTTGCGCACCAGGTCGGGGCTCACCCCCATCTCCAGCCCGCCGTCGGCCGAGAGCACCCCCATGTCGCGCAGGGCGTCGGCCAGGCCCGGCTGGGCCACCACCTCGATGAGGTAGTTCGGCGTCTTGTGCAGGACGCTGCGGCGCACGGTGAGCTCGGTCTTGAGGCGGTAGAGCGTGTGGAGCAGGCGGATGACCAGGCGCGCGACGCTGGGGGTGTCGGTGGCCACCTCCATGCGGTAGTGCCCCGGCCCGCTCACGAACAGGGTGCCCTCGATGCGCACGAGGGCCGCCAGCGTCGCCTTCTCGCAGTGGGAGCACTCCGGGGGCACGTGGGCCAGCTCGTCTTTGACCTCGGCGGTGAACGACATGGGCTACCTGCTCTCTGGGGTTCGCGCGGGCCGGCTCAGCGCCGCCGGGCGCGGGTCATCTTGATGACGTCGCCGAGGGCCTCGCGCAGGGCGGCCGGGGCGTGCCAGGTGGGGCGCTCAGGGTCGGCCAGGTCACGGGCGAGCACGACCGGCCCGGCCGCCTGGATGGCCACCAGGTCCTGGTAGGTGATGGACACGGGGCGCACGCCGGCGGCGAGCTGGCGATCCTCGAGCGGGGCGGGCGCGGCGTCGGCGCCGATGGCGCGGCTCGCCCGGGCGTCAGCGGGGCTCGACGCCCGCAGGGGCTCGGGGGCGTGGACGAGCATGTAGTCGACGAGCCCGGCCATGCCGTGGTCGAACAGGGCCTCCAGGTGCTCGCGGGCCGTGAGCCCCCACGTCTCGCCCTGCACGTCGGCCAGCGAGCACACGAACAGCACGCGGCCCCGCGAGGCGCGGATGGCGTCGACCACGCCGGGCACTAGCAGGTTGGGGATGATGGAGGTGAACAGCGACCCGGGCCCGAGCACCACCAGGTCGGCCTGGCGGATGGCCTCGAGCGCCGGGGCGTAGGGCTCGATGACGCCGCGCTCGCCGCGCAGGGCCACCCAGTCGAGCGCCGTCTTGGAGTGGCAGGCCACGGCCTGGCCGTCGAGGTAGCGCCCGTCGCGGGTGCGCGCCTCGAGCGTGACGTGGTCGAGGGTCGAGGGGTAGACGTGCCCCTGGGCGTCCACGAGCCGCTCACAGATGGCGATGGCCTCGGGGAACGACCCGCAGGCGTCCTCGAGCCCGGCCAGGAGGAGGTTCCCCAGCGCGTGGTCGCGGGCGACGGCGAAGCGGTACTTGAACACGCGCACGAGCGGGTCGGAGGGGTCGCGGGCGAAGGCGGCGATGCACTTGCGGATGTCGCCGGGCGGCGTGACGTCGGCCTCCTCGCGCAGGATGCCGGTGGACCCGCCGTCGTCGGCCATGGCCACCACGGCGCTCGTCTCGGCCCCGAGCGAGAGCAGGGTGCGGATGGACATGGGCGCGCCGGTGCCCCCGCCGATGACGACCGCGCGCAGACCGCCCTCGGCCGGCCGCGCGCGGTCGAGCTGCGGCAGCGCGTCGCGCAGCGCCGAGAAGGCGGCGGTGGCCGACGGGTCCACGCGGAAGGGCTGGCGCCTCCTCACCGGGCTCACTTCCCCGCCTTCTCGGCCAGGCGCAGGTCGCGGTGGGCGACGCTCACGCGGTAGCCCTTCGACTTGAGGTAGTCGCCCGTCGCCTCGGCCAGCGCCACCGAGCGGTGCTGGCCGCCCGTGCAGCCCACGGCGATGGCCAGCTGCTGCTTGCCCTCGGCCACGTAGCCGGGCATCACGACGTCGAGCAGGCCCTTCCAGCGCTTGAGGAACTCCGTCGTCTCGTCGCGGAACATGACGAAGTCGCGCACGGGGGCGTCCAGCCCGGTGAGCGGGCGCAGGTCGGGGTCGTAGTAGGGGTTGGGCAGGAAGCGCACGTCCATCACCACGTCGGCGTCGAGGGGCGCGCCGTGCTTGAAGCCGAAGGAGTACACCGTCACCGCCAGGCCCTTGCGCTCGTTGCCCGTGGCGAACAGCGACCGGATGGTGGAGCGCAGCTTCTGGGGCAGCATGTCGGTGGTGTCGATGACGTAGTCGGCCGCGTCGCGCAGCTCCATGAGCAGCTGGCGCTCACGCTGGATGCCCTGGCCGATGGTGGTGCCCTCCTCGCACATGGGGTGGCGCCGGCGGCTCGACTTGTAGCGCGAGACGAGCTTCTCGTCGTCGGCGTCGAGGAAGAGCACGGTGTAGTCCACCCCGCGCCCGCGCAGGTCGGCCAGAGCCGCGTTCAGGCTGCCGAAGAAGTCGCGGTTGCGCGCGTCGCACACCACCGCCAGACGCCGCTCGGCGGTGCGGCCCTCCTCGCGCATGACGCCGTCGAGGTCCACGAGGCTGCCGATGAGGCTCGAGGGCAGGTTGTCCACGCAGAAGTAGCCGAGGTCCTCGAACACGTGCATGGCCTCGGTGCGGCCGGCGCCGCTCATGCCGGTGACGATCACCAGCTGGGGCATGGCCGCGAGGTCTTGGGTCTCATCGCTCATGGGGCGCCTCCTGGGCATCGGGGTCTTTGGGGCCGGGCGCGGCGTCGGGGTCGAACGCGGCGGGGCCGTCAGGGTCGGGCGGCTCGGGCGCGTCGGGGCCGTCGGGCGGCTCGGGCGCGGCGTCGGGGCCGTCGAGCTCGCCGGCCGCCGACGCGTCGCCGGGGCGGGCGTTGAGCGCCGCGTCGCTCGCCTCGCGGTGCACAGTATACTGCGCGATCACCCGCACGAGCTCCTCGGCCACCTCGTCGGGCACCACGCGGGCCGCCTTGACCTCCTCCAAGGTGGCCTCCTTCAGGTTCCTGAATGACTTGAAGTGCTTGAGCAGCGCCTTCTTGCGCACCGGCCCCATCCCCGCCACCTCGTCGAGGATGGACGCCGTCATCCCCTTGCCGCGCAGCTCGCGGTGAAAGGTGATGGCGAAGCGGTGCGCCTCGTCGCGCACCTGCTTGACCAAATACAGGCTGGCGCTGCCGCCGGGCAGCACCACCGGGCCTGTGTCCTGCCAGGGGACGAACAGCTCCTCGTCGCGCTTGGCCAGGCCCGCCAGGGCGATGTCGTCGATCCCCAGCTCGTCGAACATGGCGAGCGCGGCCGAGAGCTGCGGCTTGCCGCCGTCGAGGATGATGAGGTCGGGCTTGGACCCGAAGCGCTCGTCGGCCATGCGCTCGGGCGCGTAGCGGCGCGAGAGCACCTCCTGCATGGACAGGAAGTCGTTCGCCTCGTCGAGCGGCGTCTTGATCTTGAAGCGGCGGTACTGGTTCTTGTCCGGCTTGCCGTTGGTGAAGACCACCATCGAGGCCACCGTGTAGGAGCCGTGGATGGTGGAGATGTCGAAGCACTCGATGCGCATCGGCGGCGCGTCGAGGGCCAGCGCGCTCTCCAGCTGGAGGAGCGCGTCGTTGATGCGCTTGTCGTCGTAGTTGGTGCGCACCTTGTAGCGCATGAGGGTGTGGCGCGCGTTGTTCTCGGCCATGGCCAGGAGGTCGGCCTTCTCGCCCTTGCGCGGCGCGGCGAAGCGCACCTTCGCGCCGTGGGCGCTGGCCAGCTTGGACGTGAGCCACCCCTCCATGACCTCGGCGTCCTCGGGCAGCTCGCGCACGATCACCTCGCGGGGGATGGAGGTGGTGGCGTCGTAGTAGCGCAGGAGGAAGTTGTGGAGGAGGTCCTGGTCGGGCACGTCGGTGCCGCGGTTCAGGACGAACTCGTTGGAGTTGATGATGCGGCCCTCGCGCACCATGAGCACATGGGCGCCAGCCACCGTCTCCTCGCGGAAGAAGCCCACGACGTCGGCGTCGAGGCTGCGCGACGACACCGCGTGCTGCTTGTCGGCGAGCGAGTTGATGGTGTCGATGCGGGCCTTGAGGCGCCCGGCGCGCTCGAAGTCGAGCTCGTCGGCGGCGTCGCGCATCTCGGCCGTGAGCTCGTCGACGAACTCACCGTGGTGGCCGGCCAGGAAGCGCTCGATCTGCGCCACGTGGGCCGCGTACTCCTCGGGCGTGATCTGGCCGCAGCAGGCCCCCGGCCCCAAGCCCACGTGGGCGTCGAAGCAGGGCTTGGCTGCGGCGTCGGCGAGCGCGGCGGCCACGCAGCCCCCGTCGGCCCGCGCGGCGCGGGCGGCGTCGGCGGTGCTGGCGCCCTCGGCGCGCAGCTCGCGGGCGCGGCGCTCCTCGGCGCGCTCGATGCGGCGGGTGAGCGCGCGCCAGTCGGCGCAGCTCGCGGCGCACAGCGGCACGACGCGCCGGGCGATGTCGACCATGGTGCGCGCGGCGCGGCTGTCGGTGTAGGGGCCGAAGTAGCGCGTGTCGGGGCGGTGGCGCTCGCGGGTGTACTTGATGGCGGGGAACGCATCGCCCTTGGTCAGCGCGATGAAGGGGTAGGACTTGTCGTCCTTGAAGTCGGCGTTGAAGAAGGGGGCGTGCTGGTTGATGAGGTTCTTCTCGAGCACGAGCGACTCGTGCTCGTTGTCGACCACCAGGTACTCGAAGGAGTCGATCTGCTCGACGAGCAGGGGGATCTTGGCGCGCTCGTCCTGGAAGTTGACGTACTGGCGCATGCGCGCGCGCAGCTGCTTGGCCTTGCCCACGTAGATGACCTGGCCCGACGCGTCCTTCCAGAGATAGACGCCCGGCAGCGCCGGCACCTCGGCCAGCTCGCGCTTGATGCGCGCGATCTTCTCGGCCTGGGTCTCGCGCACGCGCGCCCCCGCGAGCGCGACGGACTCCCCCGCCTCGCGGACGGCGGGGACGGGCGGGTGCTTGATGTCGTTGCTGTCGTCAGTCATGGCGCCATTCTAGCGCAGGGGGACACGCCCCGCCCCGTGGAGGCGCCGCCCCACGCTTTCGCCACGACCGCCGCGGGTGGGACGGGCCGTCCGGCGGGCGCCGGGCCCGTGGCGGCGGGCGCGGCGGAACCGGAGCGCGCCTCGGGCAGCCCGCGCGGACACTTATCGCCACCGGAGTGGCAATCTATCGAGGTTTGGCATAGGCGCGCCGGCGCCTGCGATCCCCCGCTGCGACGTTTCGCCTGGTCGCACATCGCGAGTCACGCGTTTCCGCGCCTCGAGAGCGGCCAGGCGGGCGCAATGCAGGGCTTTTCGTATGCCAAACCTCGATGGATTGCCAGCCAAGCCGGGAAAACCGTCCGCGGCGGCCGGCGGCGACGCCTCCGGTGCGCCGGAATTGCGATTTGGTGCGCAGGAAGGCGCGCCGAGGGCCCCTCCCCCCGCCCCACGATGGCCTTTGCCCTGGTCGCACGCCGGCGAACGGCCGCGATGGGCGGCGCGGACGACCGAGCGCCCGCCGGAAGCGCACCAAATCGCAATTCCGGCGCATCCCAAGCCCGATGAGCGGCACGCCCCGCCGCAAGCGAATCGCCTCCTCCCCACAGGCCGCAGGAAGGCACGGCAACTCGGCAGCCCCGCACGCGGCCCTCGGCTACCTGCTCGTGGAGTTCGTGCTCGAGTTCGTCCTGTAGCCCCTAGAACGGGTCGGCGTAGAGGCGCAGGCCTTCGGGGAGGCGGACGAGGCCGGCGTCCTGGAGGGCGGCGGCGAGCGGCGTGTCGAGGACGGGCTCGCCGTTCACCGCCTCGACGACCACCTTGCGGCGCGCGGCGGCCGGGCCCTCGCGCCCGAGCCGGGCGCGCATGGCGCCGACGAGGGCGCGGGCCGCGGCGGCGAGCAGGCCCGCGTCGTCCGTGAAGGCGATGAGCGACTTGAGGCGCGGGGCCGCCCAGAGGACGGGCTCGCCGGCCGCGAGCGCCACGAGCGCGCCCTCCCGCCGGCTCGGGCGCGGGAAGGCCGGGGCGTCTGGGGTGGCGGGCCCGCGCAGGGCGGCGGGGTCGGGCCAGGGGACGGCGGCGCCGAGGAGGCAGGCCGGGTCGTCGGCGGCGAGCACGGTGACGGGGGCGGGGCCCGCCGGGGCGGCCGCGAGCTCGGCGGCGCGGGCGCGCAGGGCCTCCACCGTCTCGCGCTCGGCGAACTGGGCCGGGCCCAGGCCCGCGACGAAGGGGCCGCGCACGAGCTCTCCCGTCTCCTCCATGCGACGCAGCACCGGCATGAGGGAGGGCAGGCCGCCCGGCACCCCAGCCAGGAGCGCCGTGTCGCGCGTGACGACGCCGTAGCGGTCGAGAGCCGACTCGGCGAGCGCCACGGCGCGCAGGGTGTCGCCGCCGGGCGCCGGGGCGAGCAGCGACCAGCGACCCGCGAGCGCCGCGTCGAGGGCCGCGCGGGCCCCCTGGCGGGCGACGACGGCCGAGCGGGCCTGCGCCTTGGCCGCGGCCCAGGCGCCGCCCCGGCCGCGGCGGCTCGACGCGCGGCGGCGGGCGGGCGGCTCCTGGCCGCCCGAGCGGGCGGCGGACGCGGGCTCGGGGGCCAGGCCGCCGGCGCGCGGCAGGGCGAGCCCGTCGGCCGTGGCCTCCCCTGCCCAGGCGAGCGCCGCGAGCGCCTCGGCGACGGCGCGCTCGGAGGGCTCCTCGGGCGCCAGCGCGCGGCGGGCGCCCTCGACGACGCGGGCAAGCGGGCACGGGCCCTCCGCAGCCAGCACCCGGCGCACGGCGCCGGCCACGGTGGGCGCGGCGGAGTCGGGGGCGCCGGGCTCGGGGACGGCCTCCTCGGCAGGGACGTCGCCCCAGCCGGCCGCCAGGGGCGCGAGCGGCGAGTCCGTCGGGAAGAGCGCGATGCGCGCCGGGCCCGGCGCCGCGGAGGCGCCCCGGCCGGGGCGGGCGGGCGCCGCCTGCGCGGGGAGCTCGGCCGCCCACAGGACCTCGCCCGAGGCGACGAGCTCGTCGAGCATAGCGGGGCGGTAGTCGGGCACCCGGGCGGGCAGCACCTCGGACTCCCACAGGGCCATCGGGAGGAAGGCGCCCTCGAACTGGGCGATCACCTGGGCCACGCCGTCGACGCCGCGCAGGGCGGGCGCCTGGCCGGCGGCCGGGACGCCCTGGCGGTCGAGCAGGAGCGACGCGTAGGCCGCGGCCGGCACGGGGCGCACGGCGTCCCGCGCGCGGGAGAGCGAGCGGGCGCGCAGGCGCCGCAGCACGCCGGCGTCGGCCCAGCGGCCGCCGCCCAGGCGCACGAGGCGCCCCTCGGAGGCGAGGCGCTCGAGGGGCTCGGCGACGAGAGCGGGGCCCAGGCCGAGGGCGGCCGCGACGTCGTCGGGGCCGAAGAGCGCGTGGGTGCGGGCGAAGCGGGCGACGAGGGCGTCGAGGGGGCGCGGCGCTTCGGCGGGGGCGGGGCCGTCCGCGTCCAGCGGGCCCGCGGCGGGCAGCGTCGCGGCGAGGGCCCAGGCGGGGACGGGGGCGCCCGCGACCGCCCGCAGGCGCGCCGCGTCGTCGGCGGCCGCCCAGCGCTCCTCGCCGCCGATGAGCGTGGGGAACGCGCGGCGCGCGTCCTCGAGGGCGCGCAGGGCGCCGAGGGCGTCGGCGAGGCTCGCCGGGGCGTCACCCGCCGGAAGATCGGCCTCGTCAGCCCCGACCGGGGCCGCCTCGCCGGCGGGCGGGCGGAGGCGCGCCGCCACCTCCTCGGCGGTGAGGGGCCCGAGCTGGCGCAAGAGCTCGGAGGCGCCCTCGGGGCCGCGGGCGCGGCGGTGCGGCGCGGTGCGCTGCAGCTCGGACTCCACCTCGGCCACCGCCTCCGGGTCGAGCGCGTCGGCGGCCGACCCGCCGCCGAGGAGCTCGCCCAGAAGCGCGGGGTCGACGGACAGGAGCGACGCGCGGCGCTCGGCATGGGGCAGGTCGCCCTCGTAGAGGTGCTCGGCCAGGTACCCGAAGACGAGCGGCGCGGCGAAGGGCGAGGGCACCGCCGTGCGGGCCTCGGCCAGGCGCACCGTGCCGGCGGCCAGGGCCGCCAGGGCCTCGCGCAGGGCCGGCAGGTCGAAGGCCTCGGCCAGGCACTCGCGGGCGGCCTCCAGGATGAGGGGGAAGCCCGGCTCGCGCCGCGCCGCCTCGAGGAGCTGGCCGCCGCGCAGGCGCTGCTGCCACAGGGGCGCGCGCCGGCCCGGGGCGGCGGGGGTCATGAGCAGCGCGCGGGCCGCGCACTCGCGGAAACGCGCGGCGAACAGCGCCGTGTCGCCCACGGCCTCGCGCACGACCGCCTCCGCCTCGTCGGGGCCGAACAGGAACAGGTCCGCCCCGGGCAGCGCCTCGGCGGTCATCGGCACGCGCACCACGATGCCGTCGTCGGCCGCGGCCGCCTGGCAGTCGAAGCCCAGCTCGGCCCGGGCGCGCCGCGCCACGGCGAGCGCCCAGGGCTCGTGGACGCGCCGCCCGAGCGGCGAGTGCAGGATGACGCGCCAGTCCCCCGTCTCGTCGGCGCACTGCTCGACGACGAGCACGCGGTCGGTGGGCACCGCGCCCGTGGCGGCGCGCTGGGCGGCGAGCAGGGCCGCCAGGTTGCCGCGGGCGTGCCCGTCGAGCCCGGCGTCGGCCAGGCGCCGCTCGAAGACGTCGTCGAAGGCGGGCGCCTCGTCGCCCGCGCCCGGGCGCAGCGCGGCGTCGGCGGCGCGCAGGAAGGCCCCGCGCGCCCGGCCCGCCTCGGCCGGGCGCGCCGGCGCGTCGCCGTGCCAGAAGGGCAGGCGCGCCGCGCGGCCGGGGGCCGGCTCCACCATCACGCGGTCGGCGCCGATCTCGCGGATGCGCCAGGTGCTCGTCCCGAGCGCGATCACGTCGCCCACCCGCGACTCCATCACCATCTCCTCGTCGAGCTCGCCCACCCGCCGGCGCCCCTGGCGCGCGTCGCCCTCGGGCAGCACCACCGGGAACATGCCGCGGTCGGGGATGGTGCCGGCGGCGGTGACGGCCAGGCGCTGGGACCCGGGCAGCGGCCGCATGAGCCCCGCCTCGCCGTCCCAGAGGATGCGCGGCGCGAACTCGGCCACGTCCCCCGACCCGTAGCGGCCGGCCAGCATGGCGATCACCCCGTCGAGGGCCGCCCGCGGCAGGGCGGAGAAGTTGGCCGCGCGCGTGACGGTGGCGAACCACGCGTCGGCGGCCAGGCCCTCGGGGGCCATGGCCACGGCGGCCACCGTCTGCTGGGCCAGCACGTCGAGCGGGCACGACACCAGGCGCGTGGCCTCGATGGCCCCGGCGCGCATGCCCTCGGCCATGACGGCGGCGTCCACCACCTCGGTGCGCGTGCGCGGGTAGACGAGCCCGCGCGAGCGGCCGCCCACCTGGTGGTTGGCGCGGCCCACCCGCTGCAGCCCGCTCGCCACCGACGGCGGCGCGGCCACCTGGATGACCAGGTCGATGGAGCCCATGTCGATGCCGAGCTCGAGGCTCGCGGTGGCCACCACGCAGGGCAGCTCGCCCGCCTTGAGCTCGCGCTCCACCGCCAGGCGCTTCTCCTTGGACACCGACCCGTGGTGGGCCTTGGCGACGAGCGCCGGGGCGCCCTGGGCCTGGCCCGTGGTCCCGCCCATGTCCGAGCGCATGCCCGGCCCCGGCAGCCCCGCGTCGGCGCCGGCGGCGTCCTGGCCGCCCGTGCCCGTCCACCAGCCCGCCGGCTCCGAGCGCGGCGCGTCGGCGCCCAGGCGGCGGGCGTAGAGCTCGTTCAGGCGCGCGGTCAGCTTCTCGGCCAGGCCGCGGGAGTTCACGAAGACGATGGTCGAGCGGTGGGCGAGCACCTCGTCCAAGATGGCCGCCTCGATGTGCGGCCAGATGGACGACGAGCCAAGCCGGCTGTCGGGGTGGTCCGCCGGCCCCGCGCCCAGGGCCGCGCGCAGGGCCCGGTCCGACTTCCACGCCTCCTCAGCCGGCGCCCGGCGCGGGGCGCGCCCGGCGCCGCGGCCGAGGGCGGGCACCGCCGTCATGTCGCGCACCGGCACGCGCACCTCCATATCGAGGCAGGGCGGCTCCTCCTGGGCCACCACCGTCACCGGGCGCGCGCCGCCGAGGAAGCGCGCCACCTCGTCGCGCGGCCGCACCGTCGCCGACAGCCCGACGCGCTGGGCCGGGGCGGGCAGGAGGTCGTCGAGCCGCTCGAGGGAGATCCCCAGGTGCGCCCCGCGCTTGTCGCCGGCCAGGGCGTGCACCTCGTCGACGATGACCGTCTCCACCGCGCGCAGCGCCTCGCGGGCCTGGGAGGTGAGCATGAGGTAGAGCGACTCGGGCGTGGTGATGAGGATGTCGGGCGGGTTGCGGACGATCTTGCGGCGCTCCTCGGCCGTGGTGTCGCCCGTGCGCATGGCCGTGCGCACCTCGGGCGCGGGGCCGCCCGAGGCGGCGGCGAGCCCGGCGATGGCGTCAAGCGGCCCGCGCAGGTTCTTCTCCACGTCGGCGCCGAGCGCCTTCATCGGCGACACGTAGAGCACCCGCACGCCGCGGGCCCAGCGCTCCCCTGCCGCCGCGGCCGCCGCCTTCTCGCCCATGAGCCGGTCGATGGCGAAGAGGAAGGCGGCGAGCGTCTTGCCCGAGCCCGTCGGGGCGATGACCAGCGCGTCGTCCCCCCGCGCGATGGCCTCCCACGCCCGGGCCTGCACCGGCGTGGGCGCCTCGAAGGCGCCGGCGAACCACTCCCCCGCGAGCCCGGGCAGCGCCGCGCGGGCCGCCTCGCCCGCCCTCCTCCCCGCAGATCGGCCCATGCCCGGCGCCTCCCTCCCGGCGCGCCTCGGCCCTCCGGCCGCGCGCCCTCGCCCTTTCTCGCCCCAGCATAGCCCATCAGCGGGTAGGATAGGGGGAGGAAGGCGACGACGGAGGCGGGAGGGCCCATGCGGAGCAACGAGGTGGCGCGGATGGCCGGGGTGAGCGTGCGGACGCTTCGGCACTACCACGCCCTGGGGCTTCTGCCCGAGCCGCCGCGCGCGGCCAACGGCTACCGCGACTACGCGCCAGCCGACGTGGCCCGGGTGCTGCGGATCCGGCGACTCGCGTCCCTGGGGTTCCCGCTTGCCCGCGTGGGCGCGGTGATGGAGGAGATGGACGCCGGGGCCGAGGCGGCCGACGACCCGCTCGCCGAGCTCGACCGCGAGCTCGAGCAGGAGATATCCCGCCTGGAGGCCCAGCGGCGCACCATCGCCGCCCTGCGCGCCGAGCGGCTGCGCCCCGACCTGCCGCCGCCCTTCGCCCGCGCCGTGCGCCTGCTGGCGGGCGACGCCGCGCTCGAGAGCCTCACCGAGGAGGACCGCGCGGCGCTGCTCATCGCGGGCCACGTCTACGGGGACGCCGACGTGGCCGAGCTCGAGCGCGTGGGCGCCGCCCTGGCCGACGCCCAGGTGGCCCGCGCCGTGGAGGCCCTCGACGCGCGCATGGGGCGGCTGGCCCCCGACGCGCCCGAGTGGGAGCGCGCGGCGCTCGCCGCCGACGCGCTGGAGGCGCTGGGGCCCGTCATCGCCTGCTTCGACCCGGCCAACTGGCTGCGGCCGGCCACCGAGGGCGAGCGGCTGCTGGAGGAGGCGGACAGCGCGGGGCTCAACGAGGCCCAGCGCGACGTGGCCGCGCGCATCGAGCGCGCCATCGAGGACGCCCTGCGCGAGCGGGCCGGCTAGCGCGGCGGGGCGCGGATCGCGGCGGGGCCGCGGCGAATCACGCACGCCGGCGCGGGACGCGGGGCGCGGCGGCCCCTGCGCCGGGGCCGCGTCTCCACAACCTCGCCACAAGCCGCTTGACCCCGACGTAGCGTCATAGTCTTAACTCCCCTTCCGACGTAACCGCATCGGGGAGGAACCTGACCATGACCCTTCGCTCCAAGGTATCGCCGCGCTACCTGCTCTCCTGCGCGCTCTCCCTGCTGGGCAACTCCGTCGCCGGCGTCATCCTGCCGCTGGTGCTGCTGGCCACCACCGGCGACGCGCTCGCCGCCGGCACGCTCGCCCTCATCTGCGCGCTGCCCCAGATGCTCATCGGCCTGGTGGGCGGCGCGCTCATCGACCGCCTCAACCGCCGCGACGTCTCCATCGCCTCCGACGTGCTGTCGGCGGCGAGCGTGGCGCTGCTGCCCGTCGTCGACATGACGGTCGGGCTCGACTTCGGCTGGTTCGTGGCGCTCGGCCTGCTCGGCGCCGTCGGCGACATCCCCGGCATGACCGCCCGCGACGCCCTGCTGCCGGCCGTGTGCGACCACGACTACCGCAGCCTCCAGAAGTTCATGGGGATGAGCCAGTCCGTCGAGTCGCTCACCGCCATCGCGGGGCCGGCGCTGGCCGCCTTCCTGCTGACGCTGACCGGCGGCGTGAGCGCGCTCTGGCTCACCGCGGCCCTGTCGCTGGCCGCGGCGCTCGTGACGCTCACGCTGCCCCGCTCCATCGGGCGCGTCGGCGACGGGGCGGCCGCGCCGGCCGGCGGGCGGGGCGGCATCGCCTCCGGCGCCGTGGCGGCCCTGCGCGACGGCGTGCGCGTGCTCTTCCGCGACGACGCCCTGCTGCGCAGCTCCACGCTGCTCACCTTCGGCATCATCATGGTGATGGGGTCGTTCCAGGGGCTCGTGCTGCCCGTGCACTTCACCGCCGCCGGCACGCCCGAGCTGCTCGGCTTCGTGCTGTCGGCCCTGTCCGCCGGCATGCTGGTGAGCTCGCTCGCCTACTCCGCGCTCGCGCACCGCCTGCGCCGCCGCACCTGGCTCATCGCCTCGCTCTCCGGCATCGCCGTGGGCGTGGCCGTGCTGGGCTCGCTCGCCTCCTTCCCCGTGATGCTGGCCGGCGCGCTGGCGGTGGGCCTGTCCGCCGGGCCAGCGTCGGCCCTGCTCGGGTTCTTCGCCTTCGACCGCATCCCCGCCGACCGCCGCGGCGCGGCGCTCGGCACCCAGAACTCGCTCACGCTGGCGGCCGCCCCCGCGGCCGTGTTCGCCAGCTCCGCGGTGACCGAGGCCGGCGGCGCGCCCCTGGCGGCGCTCGTCCTGGTCGGCTGCTGGCTGGCCGTGACCCTATGGGCGCTCGCGACGCCGAGCCTGCGCCACCTCGACGGGGAGGGGGACGGCGCGCCCGCGGCCAGCCGGCGGGAGCGGGGGCGGGCCGCGGCAGGCGGGCGCGGGCCCGAGGGCGCGCTCTAGGGCCCGCGGCGCGGCGGGCATGCAGCTCGGGGGCCGCCTGGTGCAGGTCGGCCGCGGGCCGCTTGCGCGCGGCGGGCGGGCGCGGCACACTGGGGCCGCCCGGCGGCGAGGAGCGCGCCGGGCGGCCCTGCCCGACCCCGCGACCCAAAGGAGCCCCATGAGGATCACCGTCGAGGAGCGCCCCGACGCCGACGAGGTGGAGGTGCGCGTCACCTGCCGCGCCGTCGACGGGCGCGTCCAGGCCATCGTCGCCGCCGTGGGCGCGCTCGACAGGCGCCTCACCGGCATCGCCGACGGGGCGCTCGTCATCGTCGACGCCGCCCAGGTGCTCTACGCCGAGTCGGTGGACGGCGCCTGCTTCCTCTACGGCGCCGACGGCGTCATCGAGTGCCCCTTGCGCCTGGCCGAGCTGGAGGAGCGCCTGGCGGGCACGGAGTTCCTGCGCGCGTCGCGCACGCTGCTCGTGAACTTCGACCACGTCCGCGCCCTGAGGCCCTACCCGGGCGCCCGGCTCGAGCTCGTGCTGGGAAACGGCGAGTCGGTCATCGCCTCGCGTCAGTTCGCCCCCGCCTTCCGGGCCAAGATCGGCCTGTAGCCGAGCCCGCCCCGTCCGCCCCCCCCCGTCAGAGAGGAAGCGCCATGAGATCAGCCGCCAAGCGCGCCGCCGTCACCTTCTGCGTCCTGTTCACCGTCACGATGGGGCTCTGGTCGCTGGCCGGGCTCGCCTTCGCGGGGCCCGAGCCGGGCATCCTCTACGCGCTCACCCTCCTGCTCGCCTGCGCGCTGCTCGCCGCGCTGCAGATGCTCTGGTTCTCGGGCGCCCTCATCCGGCGCCTCGCCTACCCCGCCCGCGTGCTCGGCTTCGGCGCGACGGCGCTGCCGGCGCTCGTCCTGTGCGCGTGGCTCGGCGCGTGGTTCCCCATGGGGGACATCGGGCCGTGGGTGGGCTTCTGCGCCATCTACCTGGCCGTGCTGGCCGCGGCGACCGCCGGCTACACGATCCGCTACCGCCGCGTGGCCGGCAGCTACGACGAGGCGCTCGCCCGCTACCGCGCCGGGCGCGGGGAGTAGCGGCCCACCGCGCCGGGGCGGGCGCGGCGGGCGAGAGGGCGCGGCGAACGCGGAGGGCGGCTGACGCGCGGCCCTAGGCGTCCTGGCCGAGGATCTCGCGCTGGGCCCGCTTCGTCAGCTTGGCGAGGACGAGCGCGTGGGAGTGGTCGATGAGCTCGCGCAGCAAATCATCGGGCACGGCGCTGGCCAGGTCGATCGATATCCAGTGGCGCTTGTCGGCGTAGAAGCCCGGCAGGATGCCCTCGTGCTCGGCGCGCAGGGCCTCGGCCCAGGCCGGGTCGCACTTGAGCGAGATCAGGTCGCGCTCCGCGTAGGCGGCGTCGTGGGACGGGCCCGGCGTCATGGTGGCGGCGAAGAGCTTCCCGCCCACCTGGTAGCGCCACCACTCCCACTCGGCCTTCCAGTCCTTCTCGCAGCCGGGCAGGCCCATCAGGTAGCCGTCTATCCAGTCGCGGGCCATGGGCCCTCCTCTCCCCCGCTCGGCGCGGGCGTGTGCTCAGAGCAGGCCCTGGGCCTCGAACAGCGAGGCGGCCGTGCGCAGGGCGAGCTTGCGGCCCGCCAGCTGCTGGTAGGTGGCCGTGCGCGTCCGGCCCGCGGCGCGCAGGCGCTCGAGCTCGGCCGCGGTGCGCTCCTGCTCGTCCACGAGCCCGGCCAGCACCGCCTCGAAGCGCGCCAGGCGCTCGCGCGCCTGCTCGTCGGTCAGCGTCTCGCCCATGCGGCCTCCCTTCCCCTCGGTGGGACAGTATACCCGAGCCCCGGCGGGCAGGCCCCGACCCGTGAGCCGACCGCGCCGAACCCAACGCGAGGCCCGCACGACCCGGAGGGCACTACCGGTGCGCGCGACGGGCGGCCTTGGGGCCGGCGCCTTCCCTCAAGCCAGAAACGGCGAGGGCTCGTCGCGGTAGAGGACGGTGAGCCGGTGCATCGCGCGGGTGACGGCGACGTAGAGCAGGCCGCGGTCGGCCTCGGTCGCGTAGAGGCGCGCGTCGGCGTCCAGGATCACCACGTCGTCGAACTCGAGGCCCTTGGCCAGCCGCACCGGGCACACGGCGATGCCGGCCGGGAAGGCGTCGGTCTCGTCGGTGACGAGCGTCACCGGGTGCTCCGCGGCCAGCACCGCGGCGTAGCGCGCGGCCAGCAGATCCGACTTGCACACGACGCCCAGGGTGCGCCCGCCCGCCGCCCGCCACGCCCCCACGGCGCGCCCGACGGCGTCCACGGCCCCGCGCGTGTCGCCGCAGCGGATGAGGCGCGGCGGCTCGCCGTGGCGCGGGGCCGGCTCGAGCCCCGCGTCAGGGCGCACCCGCGCGGCCAGCTGGGCGATCTCGAAGGTCGACCGGTAGCTGCGCGTGAGCCGCACCGTCCGCGCGCCCGGGTAGGCGGCGGCCACGGCCTCGGGCGCCACGGGCGCGCGCCCGTCCACGACCTGGCTGACGTCGCCCAGAAGCGTCTTGTCGCAGGGAAGGAGCCGCGCCAGGGCGGCGTGCTGCACCGGCGTGAGGTCCTGCATCTCGTCGACGACCAGATGGCGCACGGCGGCGAGCTCCGGCGCGCGGGGCGGCCCCTCCAGCGCCAGGCGGCAGAGCAGAAGCGGGAAGGCGTCCTCCCACTCCACCGTGCCGCGCGCCGGCTCGTGGAGAAGCGCGCTGCGGCCCGTGTCGGCCAGGAAGCGCCGGTAGAGGGCCCGCGCGTCCCGGGCGCGCAGCATCCGCAGCAGCCGGGCGCGCACCTCGCGGCGGGTGGGCAGGGCCGCGGCTGCCCGGCCGAAGCTGGCCGCGGACGCCTGGGCGAGGGCGTCGCCGGCCAGGATGCCGAGCCGCTCGGCCACGGGGATGGCGCCGAGGGAGGCGAAGCGCTCGGCGAGCCAGGCCGCCGGCACCGTCGCGGAACCCAGGTCGAAGTCGCGCGGGACGAGCAGCGGCTCGGCCGCGTCGGGCGCCGTGACGGCGGCGAGCCAGGCGACGAGGCCGTCGGCGAAGGCCTGGGTCCCCTTCGCCGCGGCGCGCGCGGCGCGGGCTGGGTCGGCCTCGTCAGCCCAGGAGCGGGGCCGCTCGACGCGCGCGACGCCCCCGAGCGCGAGCTCGGCCAGGCCGTGGAGGCTCCACTGGGCCACCGGCTCCTCGCCGAGCTCGGGCAGCACGCCCGAGATGTAGTCGGCGAACACGCGGCTCGGGGACACGATGGCGACCGATCGCGAGCTCAGGCGGTCCTTCTGCCGGTAGAGCAGGTAGGCCACGCGGTGGAGCGCCACGGAGGTCTTGCCCGAGCCGGCCACGCCCTGGATGACGAGGGTGCCCGGGCGCTCGTCGCGGATGACGGCGTTCTGCTCGCGCTGGATGGAGGCCACGATGTCGTGCATGCGCGTGCCGCCGCCCTGGGCGAGCGCGCGGGCAAGCACCTCGTCGCGCACGCTCGAGGCGGTGTCGACGGCCCAGGCGACGCGGCCCTCCTCCACCTTGACCTGGCGCTTGCGCACAAGGACGCCCTCCCGGCGCCCGGCGGGGGCCTCGTAGGCCGCCGGCCCCGGCTCGTAGTCGTAGAACAGGCCGGCCACCGGGCTGCGCCAGTCCGAGATGACGGGGCGGCCCTCCCAGGAGAAGGCGAAGCGGCCCACGGACGCGACCAGGGGCGGGCCGTCTGGGGCGTCGTCGGCGGCGAAGTCGACCCGGGCGAAGTAGGGGGACTCGAGGAGCCGGGCGATGCGCTCGGCCGACTGCTCGGCGAGCGCCGCCTGGCGCCCCATGCGGTCGAGCTCGAGGCTGCCGTGGACGGCCTCCTCGGGGGCGAGCTCGCCGCGCGACGCCATGAGGTCGGCGGACGCCTCGGCCCAGGAGGCGCCCACCCGGCCCGCGAGCCCCTCGGCCCGCGCCAGGGCCGCGCGCAGCTGGGCCGTCACGGCGGCCAGGCGCCGCTCCTCCTCGGCCACGGCGTCCTCGGCGGCGGCCGGGCCGCCCGCGCACGGGCGCGGGTCGCTCCCGCCGGCGAGCCCGCCTCCGCCGCCCATCGCGCCCCCGCGGGCGGCCGGCGCCACGTCCCTCTCCTCTTCCCGCTCCATCGCGTCCTCCTTCCCCGCCGCCCATGCTGGCGCGCGCCCCGGCCGGGACGCGGCGGGCGCGGCATGGCCTCGTCTCTCTTCTGCTGTGGGAGTTCGCGAGCCGGAGGCGGGCGGCCGTCCCGCGGGGACGCGGCCCAGGAGACGCGCGGCGCCCCACGGGGCACGGCGGCTCGGCTCGTTCGATGCGCCGGAGCGGTCGGGGCGCCCGGGGGCGGCCGACGTCGCGGTGAGGAGGCGATGGTACGGCGCGGGCGCGCGGGCGGGCGATCAGGCGGCCGCGACCTTCACGAAACGCCCACAAACCGAAGGGAGGGAAGGGACCCGCACGGCCCGGGGGGCGCTGCCGATACGCGCGACGGCCGCCACGACCCCGGGGAGCACTCGGCGCGCTTTCGAGACGGGAGGGAGGCGCGGAAGCGCTCTCGGGGGCGCGGCGCGCGCTCGGGCGCTAGTCCTCCAGGAGCTCCGCCTCCAGGACGGCGTCGTCCTCTTCCTCCTCCCAGGCGTCGGCGGCGGGCTCGCCGGCCGCGCGACGCTCAGCGGCCTCGGCGAAGGCCGCCTTCATCGTGGGGTTCTTGCGGGTGAGGCGCTTGACCGTGAGCCTGCCCAGCTTGTCGTTGGCCAGCCGCAGGTTGTTGTCCGAGCTCGTCAGCTCGTCGCGAATCTTCTGGAGCTTCTTGATGGTGGCGTCGATGTCCTTGATGGCGTCCTCGAACTTGCGGTGGGCCAGGTCGAAGTTGCGGCCGAAGCCGGCCTTGAACGTGTCGAGCTGCTCCTCGAAGTTGGTCACGTCGACGTTCTGCTGACGTACCTCGGCCAGCTGGCGGCGGTAGTCGAGCGAGCGCAGCGCCGCGTTGCGGATGAGGGTGATCATCGGGATGAAGAACTGCGGGCGGATGACGTACATCTTCTCGTAGCCCGAGGCGTAGGACACGTCCACGATGCCGGTGTTGTAGTAGTCGCTGTCGCGCTCGAGCAGCGACACGAGCACCGCGTACTCGCAGCCCTTGGCACGGCGGTCGGCGTCGAGCTTCTTGAAGTGGTCCTCGTTGCGCTTGCGGTGGGTGGAGTCGTCGGCCTCGTTCTTCATCTCGAACATGATGGAGACCACCTCGGCGCCGTCGGCGTCCAGCTCGCGGTAGATGTAGTCGCCCTTGGAGCCGTCGGCCGCGTCGTTGTCCTTGCCGAAGACGGCGGACTGGAAGCCGGTGGCGCGCAGCTTGTTGAACTCGTTCTCGCAGAACTGCTCGAGGCTCTCGCCCACCATCTTCACCGACAGCTCGGCGCGCATGTGGCGGATGTCGTCGATCTCGCGCTCGCGGGTGGCGATGAGCTCGTCCTTGGCGCGCAGCTGGACGGCCATCTCGCTGGCCTGGGCCGCGGCGGCGCGCTCGGCCTCGAGCCGCTCGCGCTCGAGGGCGGCGGCCATCTCGTCGCGCTCGCGCTCCACGGCGCGGCGGACCTCGTCGGCCTCGGCGGAGGCCCGCTCGAGCGCCAGGTCGCGCTCGAGGGCGGCGCGCTCGGCCTGGGCGTCGAGGGACGCGGCCAGGCGGTCGCGCTCCTGCTCGGCGCGGGCGAGATCGGCCCGCTGGGCGTCGAGCGCCTGGCGCACGGCCAGGTCGCGCTCGGCGGCCGCGGCGGCCTCGCGTCCCTCCAGGGTGGCGGCGAGCTCGGCTATCCTCGCGTCGCGCGCGGCGCCGTCGGCCTGGGCCTTGGCCCGAAGCTCGGCGATCTCGCGCTCCTTGGCGGCCAGGCGCTCCCCGGCGCCGGCCTGCTCCCGGGCGAGCGCCGCCTGCTCGCGGGCGGCGGCCGCCTCCTCGATGCGCGCGGCCTGGGCCGCCAGCTCGCGCTGGAACTCCCCGTCGCGCACCTGGCGCACCAGCGCCGCGTAGCCGTCCTCGTCGACGGTGAACAGCTGCCCGCAGTGGGGGCACTTGATCTCGCTCATGGGCTCATCCTCCCGGCCGCGCGCCGCTCATCGGGCGCGCCCTTCGTCGTGTTCTGGCCATTGTAGCGCTGAAAAAGCGCCGTGGGCGTCCCATCGGCGGGACAGCGAGAGCGGTTTTTCCGCCACGCGGGCGCCGGCCCGCCCCCCCGGGGCCGCCGCCGGGCCGCGCGCGGCGCCCCTACTCCCCCGCCAGCTCGCGCAGGCGCTCCCAGACGCGCACCATGGCGAGCGTGTCCAGCCGGCAGTAGGCCAGAAGCCCCGCGCGCACGGCCGCCGCCTCCTCGGGCGGAAGGCCCACCAGGTCGGCGAAGGCGGCCATGGCCTCCGAGCCGTTGGCCACGCCCGGCAGCGCGTGGTAGTCGAGCTCCGGGTCGTCCGGGAACAGCGCCGGCAGCACCGCCTTGATCGACGTCGAGCCGCCCTGGGCCGCCGCGTAGCAGGCGCCGGACCTGAAGGGCGTCATGAGGTCGCGCACGTTGCCGCGGATGGCGCCGAGCGCGTCCGCCAGGTCGGGGAAGGCCGCGGCCAGGTCGCGGATGACCGCCTTCTCGAAGCTCATGTTGTAGGCGAGCACGCAGGCGCCCGCGGGCACGGCGGCCACGAGCGCCTCGGCCACGGCGCGGCGCGGGTCGGCGCCGGCCTCGACCAGGAACTCGCGGTGGACGAGCGGGGACTTCGGCCCCTCATATATATGCAGCGAGAACTGCGAGGGAATCTGCTCGTAGGGGCGCGTGCCGTCGAAGGGCGGCACCGCCTGCTGGAACGTCTCGAAGTCGAGGAAGGCGAGCGGGTACCACAGCCCGTCGAGGAAGCGGCGCAGCGCCGGGGCGTCGGCGATCACCTCGGCGCCCGTCGTCCACGCCTCGAGCTGGCGGGCGGGCAGCGCCAAGAGGCGCAGGCCCGCGTCGGCGGCCACGTCGTCGAGGGTGGCCACGCCGGCGTCGTAGAGGCGGAAGCGCCGGGCGGCCTGCCATCCGGCCAGGTCGAACACGCCGGGGCGCGGCACCGCGCGCCAGCACCAGGCCCGAAAGCCGCAGGGATACGGGCTCGTGCAGTGGGGGCCGATGTCGCGCGGCGCGCGGACGGAGGCGAGCACCTCGGCCCGGCGGCCCGCCGGCAGCGCGGGGGCCTCGGGCGACGCGTCCCCGCCGAGCGGCGCGGGGGCATCGGGCGGCGCGCTCGCGGCCGGCGCCGCGGGCGCGCCCTCCCCGCCGTCCCAGAAGTCGGCCCACGACCGCAGCGGCTGGAGCACGCCGCGGTCGGGCGCCACGAGCGCGGGCTCGTCGGGCGCGTCGGCCACCGCCTTGAGCAGCGCCGCGCGCCCCGCGACGCCGGCCGCGAGCGCGCGCACCTCCTCGGTGCGGTCCTCCACGGCGAACAGCCCCCGCACGTCGAGGGCGCCCTCGCGCACGTAGGAGCCGTCCACGTGCATGAGCGCGGTGGACTTCACGCGGTAGCCGCAGCCCTCGATCACCCAGCGCTGGAAGGCCATGTCGTGCAGGTACACGTCGCGGACGTGGGTGGACGACTTCACCTCCACCATCCGCACGCCGTCGGCCTCGACGAGCAGGATGTCGGCCATGCAGAGGTCGCCGCCGAGCGCGAAGGTGGCCTCGCAGATGACGGGGCGCCCCGCGAGGGCGGCCGCCGCGGCCAGGGGGTCGGCGACCGGGGCGTGCTCGCCGGAAGCCGCGCCGGCGGCAGTCGCGGCACGCTCGCCGCCCGCGGCGCCCGCCGCCTGCGCGGCCAGCTCGGCCGCGGCCTGCCGCGCCGCCGCCTCGTCGAGGGGCCACGCGTCCCAGTCCACCGGCTCTCCCCCGTCGGCCCGGGCGACGAGCGCCGCCGCGATCAGGCGCTCGGTGAGCCTTGCCATCGCGGGGAACCCGTGCTCGAGGAAGGGGACCTCCACGAAGGCGCCGTAGTAGCCCATGGCCAGGTCGCCCACCTCGTTGCCCGCGGCGAGCACGGCCTGATTCATGACCGAGGCGTCGTACAGCTCGGGGCGGTGCGCCTCCATCCACAGCATCTTCGGGCACTGCGTCCCGCGCGTGTAGCGCGACTTCGACAGGTTCAAGCTCTCTCCGATCCCTCGGGCCCCAGGCGGCCGGCGTGAGATCCCATTCTACCGCCGCGCGAGCGGGGCGCGGGGCGGGACGCGGCCTCAGGCGGCGAAGGCGAGGTCGGCCTCGCCGAGGGACTGGAGCCAGGCGATGTAGGCGTCGGGGTAGTGGGAGGCCAGGACAGCCGCGGGGTCGAGCGCGGCCAGGGCGCCCAGGGCGGACGCGAGCTCGCCGGGGGCGGGCGGCGTGCCGTCGTCGGCGGTGAGGACCGCCGCCTCGGCCTCGAAGGCGTCGAGGGCGTCGGCCGCGCGGCGGGCGCCGCCGGCGTCGAAGCCCACGCCGGTGTTGGCGCGGAAGGCGGCCGCCATGGCCGCGGGCGCGCCGTCGGACGGCCCGAGCGCGTCGCCGGCTCCCGCGGCGGCCGCGCCGCCCGATGCCGCGCGGCCGTCCCGCGGGATGGTCACCGTCACACCGTGGCGGCCGTAGCCCCAGCTGGCCAGGGGCAGCCGCGGCACCAGGTCGCCCTCGCCCACCACGTTGAAGATGTTGCCGTGGCAGCCCTTCCCCGCCGCGCGGGTGGATGCCGGCGCGGCGAAGGTGTAGGCGAACACGCCCGAGGCCGGGGCGAGCACCTGCGACGTCCCGGCCAGGTCGTCGAGCCCCGCGGCCAGCAGGTTGGCCACGGCCCCGCCGCGGCTGTGGCCGGTCACCAGGATGCGCGTGGAGGCCGGGTCGGCGCCCAGGTCGGCGACGTAGGCGGAAAGCGCGCGGGCGAGCTCCGCCTTGGCCGCGCGGTAGCCGTCGTGATCGGGGCCCTCGCCCAGGTTGAGGTTGGTGAGCCACTCGAAGCCGTAGCTGCCGCGCACGCCCGCGAACACGAGGGTGACCGGCCCCTCCCCGGGCGCGTCGACCATCTTGGACGCGAAGGTGTAGGCGACCCCCTCGTGCGACCCGGTGAGGAAGGCGCCCACCTCGTCGAGGAGGCTGCTGCGCCAGGCGTAGGAGTCGGTGCGGATGGCGGTGAACCCCAGCGACGCGAGCGTTCGCTCGGCGAAGGGCCGGCCGCCCGCCGCGCCGCTGTACCAGCACGACTCGGCGTTGCACACGGCGGAGAGCACCGCGCAGGCCCGGGCCAGGTCGTGGTTGTAGGAGAAGGAGTCGGCCAGCAGCCAGCGGTCGTCCCACGCCAGGCGCGCCGAGGCGCCGCCCCGGGCGGCGGGATGGCCCGCCCAGGACGCCAGGGCGGCCGCCTCGGAGAGGTACTCGGCCGCCACCACGCGCCGGGAGGGCGCCGTCGCGGCCGTCGCGGGGCCCTCGGCGCCCGTGGCCCACGCGGCCGCCGGCGCGTGCGACGCGGCCCCGCGCCGCACGCCGGCGGCGTCCGCGTAGCGCGCCTCCACGGCCAGAAGCGCCGTCACCAGGAGGCAGGCGACGACGATGGCGACGACGCGCGCGGTATGTCGGACGGCCCCCATGGCCACGGCAGCCCCCTTCCCTCAGGCTGCGCCCACGATACCATCTCCCGGCCCCCGCCGCCCCTATCTCACAGAATCGTAAGCCTCCGCGGCGGCCGGGGGCGCGATAGCCGCGGCGCCCTAGGCGGCGGGCGGGGCCTCGCCGCGGAGCACCGCGCGCAGCCAGCGGCCCTCGGCGGACAGGTTGGCCTCGTTGAAGCCGCTTTTCTTCTCAAGAATATCGATCATTTGTTCTTGTTTTGTGTTATCATGCCCCTAGAGCCAGTACGGGGGCCGGAACGCCGGCTGCGACACCGCTCGCCGCCCCGCAAGATCCTCTGCCATGAGAGCCGCGACACGCAGAGGAGCCGCCATGCCCCGCGCCACCCACCTCCCAAAGCACCCCCCTCTCCCGCCGTCATGCCGGACGCGCCCTCGCGCGTCTCCCCCTTTGATTTGCAACTGTTTTTCAGTTACCATGAGGAAGCCGGGATGACGCGCGTCGAGAAGCTCGCGGCCAAGCTGAGGTCTGAGCCGAGCGCCTTCCGCTTCAGCGACTTCGCGAGGGTCATGGGCCACTACGGCTACGAGATAGACCAGAAGGGGCGCACCTCGGGCTCCCGCGTCCGGTTCTACCGCCCGCGGGACGGGCGCATGCTCATCATGCACAGCCCGCATCCCGGCGACGAGATGAGCGCCGGCGCCATCCGGTACGCGGCGCGGTTCCTCTACGGCGAGGAGGCCGACGATGAGTAACGTCCTGAGCTACAAGGGCTATTCCGCCCCGGTCGAGTTCGACGGAGAGCGGATGATCCTGACCGGATCCGTCGCGGGCATACGGGACGGCATCTTCTTCGAGGCCGAGGGCGCCTCGGACGTCGAGGCGCGCTTCCACGCGGCCGTGGACGACTACCTCTCCTTCTGCGCGGAGAAGGGGAAGGAGCCCGAGAAGCCGTTCAAGGGATCCTTCAACGTGCGCGTGAACCCGGAGCTGCACCGGCGCGCGGCCCTCGCGGCCGCCGAGCGCCGGGAGTCCCTCAACCAGTTCGTCGCCGCCGCGATAGCCGCGGCGCTCTAGGCGGCGGGCGGGGCCTCGCCGCGGAGCACCGCGCGCAGCCAGCGGCCCTCGGCGGACAGGTCGGCGTCGGTGAAGCCGCTCTCCTTCTCGCAGCCGGGCAGGAAGAGCGCCGAGGACTCGTCCTTGTTCGACAGGTTCCAGCACACGTAGCTCACGCCGAGCTCGTCCATGAGCGCCACCCACGCGTCGGCCGAGGCGTAGTCCACCGCGCCGCTGCCGCTCGCGTCGCAGATGCCGAACTCGCTCACGAACACGGGCAGCCCCGCCGCCACGGCCGCGGCCAGGCGGTCGCGCAGCGGCTGCTGGTGGGTGGCCGCGTAGAAGTGCAGCGCGTAGAGGACGTTGTCGCCGAGCTCGCCCGCAAGCGGGGCCGCCGCGGCCTCGTCCACGCGCTGGGACCACTCGGGCGTGCCCACGATGACGACGGCGTCGGGGTCGTTGGCGCGGATGGCGGGGATGACGCGCTCGGCGTAGGCCCGCACATCGTCCCAGGTGACCGACCCGTTGGGCTCGTTGCAGATCTCGTAGAGCACGTTGTCGCGCCCGGCCAGGTCGGCCGAGACGACGGAGAAGAAGGCCACGGCCTCGTCGGCGTGGGCGAGCGGCGTCTGGTCGGAGAGCACGTGCCAGTCGACGATGGCGTAGAGGTCGGCGTCGGCGGCCCAGGCCACGCCGTCGCGCACGAGCCGGCCGAGCGCCTCGCGGTCGCCGCCCGCGCACCACCCGCCGTACTCGGCGGTGTAGAGCGCCAGGCGCACCACGTTGGCGCCCCAGTCGTCGCGCAGCTCGGCGAAGAGCGCGGGGTTCACGTACTGCGGGAACCACGCCAGCCCGTGGGTGGACACGCCGCGCAGCTGCACCGGGGCGCCGTCGGCGCCGCAGAGCCGCGCGCCCCGAACCTGGAGCGCGCCGGCGGTCGAGGGCGTGGCGGCGGCCGGGTCGGGCGCGGCCGGGGCCTCGGCGGAGGCGGGCGCGGGATCCTCGGCCAGCGAGGCGCCCTCCGCGTCCGGGGAGGGCGCGGCAGCCTCGGGCGCCGGCCCCTCGGAGGCGCCCGGCCCCGCCGGCGCGGGCGCCGAGCACCCGGCGAGCAGGACGGCCAGCGCGACGAGGGCGACGAGGCGGACGGTAAGGGCCGAGGGGCCGGCAGTGGGGACGCGGATCGGAGTCAGGCGAAACATGGGGCCTCCTTCACATCAGACGCCACGATTATAGGCCGGCCCCCCGCACGCAGCCGCGAGATCCGGGGCACGAGGACGCGCCCATCCCCGCCCCGCCCGCCGCGTCCCGCGACCACGGGGCGGCAGCCCCCGGGTAAGCGGACGGGAACGGCTGGCGGCCCGGGCCGCGCAAGGGGCGCGGGCGCTGCTATACTCCCCTCCCATGGGCAGCGCGCCCCGACGGCGCGACAGACGGGAAGGCAGGCCATGCAGTACCTCATATCGTTCCTCGAGGGCGTCATCACCTTCGTGTCGCCCTGCCTGCTGCCCATGATCCCCCTCTACGTCACCTACTTCGCCGCCGGCGAGGAGGCGCCGGTGCGCACGGTGCTCAAGAACGCCCTCGGCTTCGTGCTCGGCTTCACCGTCGTGTTCGTGGCCATGGGCGCGCTCGCCTCCTCGGTGGGCGCCTTCCTCGTCGCGTACCAGGGCATCGTCAACGTCGTCTGCGGCGCCGTGGTCGTCCTGTTCGGCCTGTACTTCCTCGGCGTGGTCAAGCTGGGCTTCCTGCGCGGCACAAGCGCCTCGATGGCCGGCCGCCAGCTGGGGTTCGCCTCGTCGATGGCCTTCGGCGTGGTGTTCTCCGTCGGCTGGACGCCCTGCGTCGGAGCCTTCCTGGGCTCGGCGCTCATGCTGGCCTCCACCCAGGGGTCGGTGGCCGTGGGCGTGGGGATGCTTCTGTGCTACTCGGCCGGGCTGGGGCTGCCCTTCGTCCTGGCCGCCGTGCTCATCGACAAGCTGAAGGGCGCCTTCGACGCCATCAAGCGCCACTACGACGTCATCACCAAGGCGTGCGGCTGGTTCCTCGTCGCCGTGGGCATCCTCATGGCCACGGGCCTTCTGGGCAACCTGCTGTCGCTGCTGAGCTAGAAAGGACCAGACCATGGAAGAGAAGCGACCCGAGACGACCGACGCGCGGCCCGACGCGGCGGACGACACGCGACCCGAGGCGGCCGGCATGCCGCCCGAGGCGAGCGGCCCGAGGCCCGGCGGGGCGGGCGGCCCCGCGGCGGCCGACCGCAAGAGCCACCGCGCGCTCCTCATCGGCATCGTCGCCTTCGCCGTGCTGCTGGTGGCCGCCGGCGTGGCCTACAACGCGCTGGCGCCCGCGGCCGAGAGGGAGGATCTCGTCGCCCAGCCCTCCTACAAGCCCGAGGCCTCCCAGCCCGGCGGCAACGCCGCGCCGGGCCGCGCGGACGGCTCCTCCGCCGGCGCGGCGTCCGAGCCCGTGGCCGCGCCCGACTTCACCGCCGTAGACGCCGACGGCCGCGAGGTCACCCTGGCCGACTTCCGCGGGCGGCCCGTCGTGCTCAACTTCTGGGCCAGCTGGTGCGGCCCGTGCCAGCACGAGATGCCCGCCTTCCAGGCCGCCTTCGACCGCTACGGCGACGAGGTGCAGTTCCTCATGGTCAACATGACGGGCATGAACGGCGAGTCGCGCGAGACGGCGATGCGCCTCATCGAGGCCGAGGACTACAGCTTCCCCGTCTTCTTCGACCAGAACGGCTCGGCGGCGCGCGCCTACGGGGTGAGCTCCATCCCGCAGACCTGGTTCGTCGACGCCGACGGCAACGTCGCCGGGCGCGCCATGGGCGCCCTCGACGAGGCGCGGCTCGACCAGGGCATCGCGCTCATCACGCAGTAGCGCGGGCCACGGCGGGCGCGGAGCGCGTCGCGGGCATCGCCCGCCGGCGCCCCGGCCCGCCACGATTCCGGCCCCGTCACGACCCCGCGAGGCCCCCGGCGACCGTCCGCCGGGGGGGGCTTCGTCGCAACCGGGGCGCCTAGTAGCCGCCGTGGATCTCCTGGGCCATGCGCCGGGCGCCCACGCGGGCCTCGTGGAGCGGCCGCTTGAAGAACCAGGCGCCCTCGCCGAGGGCCCGGCCGAGCGCGTCGGCGGCCTCCTCGTACCACGCCTGCGCCTCCTCGAAGGAGTGCGGCCGCCCGAGCGCCCCCTCGCAGGCGCGGGCCAGGCGCAGGGCCGCGTTGCCGAGGGCCGCGTCGTCGCCGGAGGCCAGCGCCAGCTCGCGGGCCCGGGCGTACCAGGCGAGCGCCCGAGCCGGGTCGGCCACGCATCCCTCACCGGCCGCCGTCATGTCGCCGAGCGCCCAGCAGGCCTCGGCGTCGGCCGCCTCGGCCCCGCGGCGCAGGCACTCCGCGGCGCGGGCGGCCAGCGGGCGCGGGGCCGTGTGCAGGGCCCGCTCCTCGAGCCGCGTCCGCCAGTAGCGGCCCCGGCCCAGGTCGTCGCGGTAGATGACCCCCAGCCGCCCCCACGCCCCCGCGTCCCCGCGCTCGGCGGCGTGCAGGTAGAGCAGCTCGGCGGCGCGGAAGCACTCGGCGCGCAGCTCGGCGTCGGCAGCGTCGCAGGTCGCCAGGGCCTCGGCGAACAGGCCGTCGGCGAGCTGGCGCGCCTTGGCGCCGCCGGGGTCGCGGTCGTTGGGATAGGACCCGGTGAGCACCCGCCCGACGCGCTCGCCCGTGGCCGGGTCGAGCACCGGCTCGCTCACCCACACCCGGGGCAGGCGCTCGGCGGCCCCGCGGCCGCGGCGGTCGACGGCGAACACCGGCGTCGCGGCGCGCCGGGCCCGCCAGCGCTCGCCCCGCAGCCGCCCGGGCACGAGGCTCGCCTCGGCCCCGCCGTTGGCGCGCCGCACGCTCGGCGAGCCGAACAGCAGCCACGACGCCCGCGCGCCGAGCCCCACCGCGCGCGGGCGCGGCGCGAGCGCGGCGCGAGCCGCCTCGGCCAGGCTCGCCCCCGGCCGCCGCACGGGATCCGCCCGGCGCACGGGCGCCGCCTGCGGCCCCCGGGACGCGCCCGCCGTCCCGCGCTCCCGCGCCCGCGCCGCCGCGCCGGCCGGCCGCACGCGCCCCGCGCCCGCAGGCGCCATCGCCGCCGCGCCGCACGCGGCCGCCGCCATCATCCTAGGCATAGAGCCTCACCTCCATCTGGATGCGCGTCCAGTTCCCCAGCTGGTCCACCGACCCCACCACGCCGGCCACGTCGCGGCCGCCGTCCAGGAGGCGCGCCACCACCTCGTTGTGCTCGCAGGACACGTACCCCAGGCGGTTGCCGCGGCCGTCGCGCACCTCGGTGGCCCAGGGGTCGTAGGGGTTGCGCCGGTCCCGCACCAGCGCCAGCTCGTCGCCGGGGGCGAGCCCCTCGGCCAGCGAGCGCACCCCGGGCACGTGGCGCGTCCCCGCCACGGCCGTGCTCTCCACCAGGGGAAGCGAGCGCCCCGGGCCGGCCCCGGCCCCCGCGTGCACCCGCCGCCGCGCCGCCGCGTCCCCGCCGGACTGCGCGGCCCGCGCGCCCGTCCCGCCGGTCTCCCCGGCCCGCGCGGCAATCCCGGCCCCGGCCGCACCCGCCGCCGCGTCCCCGCGCGCCTCCCGAAACGCGATGATCCTCGATTCCATGGCTACCTCCCACCCGACGGGCCCCACCGGGGCCGTCCGTCGCGAATGACCGTCCGAATGCGCCCATAATAGTCCCCGCCCCTTCCCAAGCTGTACTATAATCGGTACTCACAGAAGCCTTTCGCGCGTCGGCCGCGCCCGGGCCTCCCGGGTCCTCGCCACGGCGCGCCGCGACCGGGAGTACGCCATGCCCCAGGAGAACCAGAAGCTCAAGCTCCTCCACCTCGTGCGCCTCTTCCACGAGGAGACCGACCCCGACCACGGGCTCACCATGCCGCAGATCCTCGAGCACCTGGCCGGCAAGGGCATCACCGCCGAGCGCAAGGCCATCTACCGCGACATCGAGGCGCTGCGCTCCTTCGGCCTCGACATCACCACCCTGCCGCGCCGCCCCGTGGAGTACGCCCTGGCCAGCCGCGAGTTCTCGCTGTCCGAGATGCTGCTGCTCGCCGACGCCGTCCAGGGGTCGCGCTTCCTCACCCAGGGCAAGTCCGACGCGCTCGTGCGCTCCATCAAGACCCTCGGGTCGCGCCACCAGGCCAAGGCGCTCGCCAAGCGCACCCACGTCGAGGGCCGCGTCAAGACGCAGAACGAGAGCGTCTTCTCCAACGTCGACTGCATCCACGAGGCCCTGCGCGAGAAGCGCAAGGTGTCGTTCAAGTACTTCAAGTACGGCGTCGACAAGCGCCGCGTCATGCAGCACGGCGGCCAGCCCTACGTCGAGACGCCGGTGCAGCTGGTCTACAGCGACGGCTTCTACTACCTCATCGCCTACAACGACCGCCACGACAGCCTCGTCACCTACCGCGTCGACCGCATGACCTCGCTCATGATCTGCGACGAGAAGGCGGCGAGAAGCGAGCTGATATCGTCGTTCGACGTGGCCGAGCACGAGCGCCGCGCCTTCGGGATGTACCAGGGCGACCCGGTGCCCCTGACGCTGCGCGTGCGCGAGGACGCCATGAGCGGCGTGATCGACCGCCTCGGCCGCGACGTGACCGCCACGCCGGCCGGCGAGGGCTGGGCCCACGTGGCCGCCACCGCCATGGCCAGCCCCGTGCTGTTCGGCTGGCTCGCCCAATTCGGCGACGCCGTGGTGGTGGAGAAGCCGACGTCGCTGGCCCGCGCCTACGCCGACCACCTGCGCGCCATCCTCGCCGCCCACGGCGAGGGGCTGGGCGCCGGGGACGACGGCGCCGTCGCGGAAGGCGGGACGGCCTGATGCGGCGCGCGCTCACCTACACCCGCACCGACGTCGAGTCGGTCCTCGACAGCCTCGAGGCCGAGGACGCCGCCGCCCAGGAGGCGGCCGGGGCGCTCTTCGACGAGGGGCTCGTGGCCGTCGTGGAGGACGAGGCCCTGGGAGGGCGCGCCATCGGCTTCGCGCTTCCCGACCCCGCCGCCGCGGCCGCCGTGGCCGCCGGCTGCGTGGACGCGGGCGCCTGCGCGCTTCTGGACGGCACGCTTCCCCGGGCCCGCGGCGCCGTCATGAAGCAGGGCCACGGCGACCTCAAGTGCTCCCGCGGCGACGCGTGCCCCCGCGCGCTGTGCCCCTTCGCCCTAGCCGCGTGCTTCCGCGCCCTGGACGACCTGGGCGCCACCGTCATCCCCCTCTACTCCGAGGCCCTCGACGTGTCTCGGGCCATCGCGCGCTTCCGCCGCACCTGGGCGCCGCGCCTCATCCGCTCGGACACGGCGCTCAACCTGCTGCTCGCCCGCTCCGAGGACGACTTCTCGGGCATCCTCGTGGTGGACGACGACACCTACCTCGACGAGTTCACGGCCGACCTGGCCCACATCCTGGCGAAGATGGGCAAGATCGACGAGGACGGCCTCGAGCGGCGCCACATCGGCGCGCTCCTGCGCTCGGTGAACCCGGTGGAGGCCACCTTCCACGCCACCCGCGACGAGAACCTCAAGGCCCGGCGCCTCTACGTCGTCGACCGGCTCGACGACTTCTTCGAGCGCGACCCCGAGCGCGACTTCTCAGCCCGCTACCTGGTGGAGCGCTTCGGGCACGTGGTGGACCACCGCTACCTCGTGCTCGCCGGCACCAAGGGCGAGCTCGCCCGGTTCCTGGGGCTGTCCCCCACCCTCGAGCTCCTGCTCGGAGAGCACCGGCTCGAGCTGGCGGGGCTTTCCGCCGCCGACATCTACGAGCTCTACCTCGAGGAGCTCGACGAGGCCGTGCGCGCCGAGGCCGACGACGCCTTCCGCGCCGAGTTCACCGCCTTCGTCGACTTCAACCTCGACATCCTCCCCTTCCGCGGCAAGGAGCTCGCTGACTACCTGGCCAAGACCTCCAACGCCCGCGGCGTGCTGGCCCTGCCGCCGAGCCGCTACCGATCGTCCTCGCTCCAGGAGATGCTCGACGGCATCGTCGGCCTGCGCTCGGTGAAGGAGACCATCCGCCAGCTGGAGGCCTACGCGCTGTTCGCCAAGCAGGCCGAGGGCCAGGGCCTCTCCATGCCCAAGACCAACCTGCACATGGCCTTCATGGGCAACCCCGGCACCGGCAAGACCACCGTGGCGCGCATCATCGCCACCATGCTCTACAAGATAGGGATCATCAGCCAGAACAAGTGCGTGGAGGTCACGTCGAAGGACCTCATCGCACGCTACGTGGGCCACACCGACAAGCAGGTGTTCGACGTGGTGCAGAGGGCGCGCGGCGGCGTGCTGTTCATCGACGAGGCCTACGCGCTGGCGCCCGATCCGCACCACTCCGCCTCCTTCGGCTACGAGGCTTTGGCCGAGCTCGTCAAGCTCATGGAGGACTACCGCGACGATCTGGTGGTCATCGTGGCCGGCTACGAGCGCGAGATGGCCGACTTCATCGACGCGAACCCGGGCCTGGCGTCCCGCATCGGCTACACCTTCCACTTCGCCGACCTCACCCGCGACGAGCTGGCCGAGGTGTTCGCCCTCGAGCTCGCCCGCGGCGGCTTCGAGGCCGGCCCCGGCGTGGACGCGCGGCTCGACGAGCTGTTCGGCTACTTCGCCGGGTTCAAGAGCTTCGGCAACGGGCGCTTCGCCTGCGAGGTGCTCCAGCGCGCGCTCGTGCGGCACGCCGTGGCCGCGCGCGACGAGGGCCGCGAGGCCACCCGCGTGATCGAGGCCGCCGACATCCCCTCGCGCCGCGAGATGATGGACGTGCTCGACGGGGCCTGCGCCACGGCCGACGAGCTGATGGCGCCCATCGTGGGGCTCGACGAGGTCAAGGAGCGCGTGCGCGAGATCGAGCGCGTCACCGCGTTCCGCGCCCGCGCGGCCGCCGAGGGCCTCGCGCTGCCGCCGCAGAACCTGCACATGGCGCTCACCGGCCCGGCCGGCACCGGCAAGACCACCATGGCGCGCATCATCGGGCGCGTGCTGTTCGCCACGGGCGCCGTGCCCGGCGACCGCTTCACCGAGGTGCAGGCGAAGGACCTGGTCAGCTGGTACGTGGGCGGCACCTCCGACGAGACGACCAAGCTCATCGAGCGGGCGCTCGGCGGCGTGCTGTTCATCGACGAGGCCTACGCGCTCACCGAGACCTCATCGGGCCAGGAGGCGCTCGCCATCCTCGTGAAGGCGATGGAGGACCGCAAGGGCGAGCTCGTGGTGATGCTCGCCGGCTACGACGGGCCCATGCGCGCGTTCCTCGACGCGAACCCGGGCATAGCCTCGCGCATCGGCTACCGCCTGCGCTTCGAGGACTACGAGCCCGACGACCTGGCCGAGATGCTTCGCCGCAAGGCCGAGGCGGCCGGCCTTGCGCTGGAGGAGGGGGCGCTCGCGGCCGCGGCCGACGTGCTGCGCTACTTCCACAACGTCGAGAACTTCGGCAACGGCCGCTTCGTCGACGAGGTGCTCCAGCAGGTGATCGCCCGGCGCGCCGGCCGCGCGGGCGGGGACGTGCGCGAGGTGCTGGCAGACGACGTGCCGGACGTCGGGCACTTCTGCAAGCTGTCGGCCACGACGGTCTTCGACCCGGTGGACGTGGCGGGCGACGACGCGCGCCGGCGCGTGGCGGCCCACGAGGCGGGCCACGCGCTCGTCGGCCTGGCCGAGACGGGGCGCACCGACGTGAAGGCGGTCACCATCGAGCAGGAGGGCACCGGCACCCTCGGCTACGTCCAGCACGAGAAGAACCGGGCCCGGCCCCTGCCCACCGCCGCCGATCTTCAGGCCGAGCTGGCCATGCTCATGGCGGGCATGGCCGCCGAGGAGCGCGAGTGCGGGGCGTTCTCGGCCGGCAACAGCTCCGATCTCACCCAGGCCACGGCGCTCGCGCGCGCCTACGTGGCCACCTACGGCATGTCGGGCGCGGGCCTCGTGCAGCTGGTGGCGCCGGACGCCCGCGGCGAGCGCTGCCCCACCGCCGAGCTGCCCGAGGCGGTGCTGGCGCGGATGAACGAACTCATGGCCGCGGCGCTCGCCCGGGCGCGGGAGGTCATCGACGGGAACGCGGCGGCCTTCGAGGCGCTGCGCGACGCGCTGCTCACGGGCCGCACGCTGCGCGGCGAGGAGATCGTCGCGCTGTGGGAGCGCCACCGCGCGGGCGGCGGGGCTGGCGAGGACGAGGAAGGGGCGCCGGCCGACGGCGCCGGCGAGGAGGAAGTCCGATGAGCACGAAGCCTGAAGAGTCCGACCTGCTGGCCAGCCTGAAGGCGGCCCTCGGCGGCAGGGGCGTGAAGGAGGCCCGCGAGGCCGCCGAGGAGGCGCAGGCCGCGGTGCCCGCGCTGCCCACGCAGCCCGCAGCCGCGCCCGCGGCGACCGCCCCGTCCGCCGCCGGTGGCGTCGGCACCATCCCGTCCGCGCCCGCCGGGGCGGGCAGCTCCACCGCGCCCGCCCCGGCTGCTCCGGATGCCGCGCCGGTGACCGGCGCCGCCCCGGCCGAGGTGACCGCCGCTCCCCTTCCCGAGGCCGACCCGGCCGCCGCGGAGCGCGCCCGTTTCCTCGCGGAGCTGCGATCCTGCGAGGACATTCTGAACGCAGCAGCGCCCGAGGAGCGCTAACATAGGCAGCAGAGAGAAACCGGCGAAAGGAACCAACATGGCAGACGCAGCGTCCCAGGCCCTCGACTTCGAGCGCGCGCTGGAGGCCCACGGGCTCAAGTTCGACCGCGTGGAGGTGGCCGAGGGCGACAAGCCGCTCGTGGCCCTCAACTTCGGCGGCGGCGACTTCTCCTACAACCACGTCCGCATCCACGTCTTCTTCGACTTCGACGGCGAGAGCGCCCAGGTGGTCACGTCCCCCATCGCCTCGATCCCGGCGGACAAGACCGCCGCGGTGCTCCTGGCCGTGAACAGCGCAAATACGCGCTTCCGCTGGGTGAAGTTCTACATCGACGACGACAACGACCTCATCGCCGAGGCCGACGCCATCATCTCCGAGCCCACCGCCGGCGAGGTGCTCACCGAGCTCGTCGGCCGCACCGCCTCCATCATCGACGACGTCTACGCCGACTTCATGCGAGCCGTCTGGGCGTAGGGAGACTGCTAGAACCCAGGGGCGGCCGGCAGGACACAATCCTGCCGGCCGCTTTTTCTATTCCCCCTCGTAATCGCGGATGGCGGCCATGAAGTCGGCGCCGTAGCGCTTGAGCTTGGCGAGACCGACGCCGGACACCTCGAGGAACTCCTCGTCGGTGGCGGGGCGGCGGGCGCACATGTCGCGCAGGGTCGCGTCCGAGAACACGACGTAGGGCGGCTTTCCCAGCTTGGTCGCGATGTCCTTGCGCAGAGCGCGTAGGCACTCGAAGAGCCCCTCGTCGCCCGCGGGCGCGCCGCCCGAGCTCCCGAAGGCGCGGCCGCCGCCCGCGCCGGCGCCGCCGCGGGCGGCCTTGCGCGACACCGACTTCATGGCCAGCGAGAACCCGGGCTCGGCCGCCTCGCGGAAGCGCGGGCCCAGCTGCACCGTCGGGTACGTCCCCTCGGTCACCACCAGGTACCCGCCCGCGGCCAGAAGCTCCACCACCTCGCGGATGCGCGCCGCCGGCACCGCGGCGGGAAGCGGCGTGCCGGCCGGCCCCGCGGGCGCGCCCTCGGCCAGGTCGCCGAAGCAGCCGCAGGCGGAGAGCCCCAGCTCCTCCACGCGATCCGAGGCGTGCCCGCGCAGCACGTCGGCCACGATCCCCTTCCCGAAGCGCCCGCGCAGCTCGTGCACGCAGCGCATGACGGCGCGGGCCTCAGCCGTCACGTCGACCGCCTCCACGCCGCCAGTGCAGTTCCCGCAGTTGCCGCAGCCGCCCTCGGCCGGCTCGCCGAAGTAGCGCAGGATGTAGCCGCGCAGGCAGTCGACGGTGTAGCAGTAGCCCACCATCGTCTCGAGCATCCGCCGCCGCGTGGCGCGCACCGCGTCGGCCTCCTCGGGCGTGAGCTCCTCGTTGCCCGACTCCTGCTCGATGAAGAAGCGGCAGGTGGATATGTCGCCGTCGCTCCACAGAAGCAGGCACTCCGACGGCTCGCCGTCGCGGCCGGCGCGGCCCGCCTCCTGGTAGTAGGCCTCCATGGAGCCGGGCAGGTTGTGGTGGATGACGTAGCGCACGTTGGACTTGTCGATGCCCATGCCGAAGGCGTTGGTGGCCACCATCACGGGCGCGTCGTCGTCGATGAAGGCGCGCTGGTTGGCGGCGCGCTCCTCCTTGGCCAGCCCCGCGTGGTAGCGGGTGGCGGGCACGCCGGCCGCCACGAGCGCCTCGTGGACGCGCTCGACGTCCTTGCGCGTGGAGCAGTAGACGATGCCCGACTCCGCGGGGCTCGCGAGCGCGCGGGCGGCGATGCGGGCGATCTTGCGCTTGGGCTCCAGACGCTCCACGGCGAAGCCCAGGTTGGGTCGGTCGAACCCGGTGACCAGCACGAGCGGGTCGCGCAGGCCCAGGAGACGCGTGATGTCGGCGCGCACGCGGCCCGTGGCCGTGGCGGTGAGCGCGCAGACGGGAGGGCGCGCGGGCAGCGTGGCGATGAAGTCGCCCACGGCCAGGTAGGACGGGCGGAAGTCCTGGCCCCACTGGGACACGCAGTGGGCCTCGTCCACGGCGACGAGCGCGATGTCGGCCTGGGCGGCGAAGTCGGTGAAGCGCGGGTCGGCCAGGCGCTCGGGCGCCACGTACATGACGTCGTAGGCGCCCTCGAGCGCGCGGCGCATGACGGTGCCCTGCTGGCCCGGGGTGAGCGTGGAGTTGAGGTAGGCGCCGCGCACGCCGGCGTCGAGCAGCGAGCGCACCTGGTCGCCCATGAGCGACACGAGCGGGCTCACCACGAGCGCCATGCCGTGGGCCGCCACGCCGGGCACCTGGTAGCACAGCGACTTGCCCGCGCCCGTCGGCATGACGCCGAGCACGTCGCGGCCCTCGAGCACGGCCTCGACCAGGGCCTCCTGCCCCGGGCGGAAGCTGGCGTAGCCGAACCGCTCGGCGAGCACATGCCGGGCCTCATCCATCGTCGCGAGCGCCATGGCGCCTCCCTCCCTCGTGTCTCGGAGGGCCATTCTACCGCTGGCGGGCCACGCGGGGCGCCCGCGCCGGCGGCGGCCACCGCGATTCCACGAGGGCCGGCGGCCGGGCGCGGGGGGTGCGGGGGCGCGGACGGCTAGGTCGTCAGACGCACGGCGCGTTTCCGCCAAAAAGCGGACTTGTGAACCGCAGGGGAAAGCTTCGAAGAAGTTAGCTGAGGGATTTTCCTGGGAAGATGCGGGCATCGACTCCTGGGAGGGCGCCTCAGCCGCCCCTCCCGCGCCCCACGGGTTCACAAGCCCGCTTTTTGGCGCGAATCCGCCTCCGCCCGTGCGCGACTAGGCCTCGACCTTGGCCGGGTCGGCGCCGGGGTAGCGCTCCTGGTAGTCCCTGAGGTAGCGGTTGACGCCGCCCTCGTTGGCGGCGGCCATGGGCGCGCAGATCTCGTCGGAGTGCCCGGCGGGATCCTCGAAGCCCACGTCGACCTCCCACGAGCGCACGATGACGTCGATGCGCTGCCACAGGTCCTCGTAGAGGGCGGCGATGTCGGCGGCGCAGCCGCGGTAGGGGGAGTCGGCGGGGATGCCGAGGGCCGCTACCTCGTCGCGCGCCTCGGCGATGTCGGCGCGCAGGGCCTCGCAGCGGCCGAGGGCGGCGCGGCGCTCCTCCAGGCTGCCGCTGACGTAGAGCCCGTTGAACTCCTGGGCGGCCGCCGACACCCGGCCGTCGAGACCGGGCAGCTCGCCGTAGTACGCGGCGAGCGCGGCCTGGGCGTCATCCTGCGCCCCCGGCAGCCGCTCTGCCGTGGCGGGCGCGCGGCCGTCGGCGGGCTCCGGGTCGGGCGCGGGGGGCGCCGGCGCGTCGGCCGCCCCGTCGGACAGGAAGCTCGTGCCCGCCGCGCCGCCGCCGGCATGGTCGCGGTTGGCCCAGGTGACGGCCGCGAAGGCGCCCATACCCACCAGCAGCGCCGCCACGACGATGCCGACGACGAGCGGCACGCGGCTTCTGCGCACGGTGTTGCGCGCCGAGTAGGTGACCGGCCGGCGCGAGCCCACCGGGCGCGCCTGGGGCGTCGTCACCGCGGGCATGCGCCGGGTCGAGCCCGACCCCACCGACACCGGGCCGGTCACGGGGCGCACCCCGCCGGCGCCGGCGCCGAGGGCGTCCATCGCCCGGGCCGCGTCGGCCGCGCGCCGGGCCGCGTCGGCGCCGCCGGCCGGGGGCATCGCGGCGGTGGCGTCCGGGGCGGCGGCCGTGGCGTCCGGGCGGGCGGGCGCCGCGTCCCGCGGGGCGGCGGTCATCGCGACGGTGGCGTCCGGGGCCGACGCGACGTCCCCCGCCCCCGCGCCGGCGCCACCGGGCGCGGGCCGCGCGCCCTCCACGGGTGCGCCGCACTCGGCGCAGAAGCGCGCTCCCTCGTCGAGGGCCTCGCCGCACTGGGGGCAGTATGCCATGGCCGCACCTCTCCTCATCCGGTAGCTGACGCGCCCATTGTAGCGCACGCGCCCCCGCGTCTGGCGCCGCCGGCGCGGGGGCGGGGCCCCTCGCCGGCCCTTTGTTTCGCGAACGTTAAATAATCGCCATGGCCCGAGGCGCGCTTCCTATAATGGCGTCGTCCGCGAGCGAAGGGCCGCCGCCTGGCCGCCTTTTGCGCCCCGCGGGGCCCGTCCCCGCCGATAAGAGGAGGTCCGCTTTGAGCTACGTATCCGACGTCATCGAGCAGGTGAAGGCGAAGAACGCCGAGCAGCCGGAGTTCATCCAGGCCGTCACCGAGGTGCTCCAGTCCCTCGAGCCGGTCATCGAGGCCCACCCCGAGTACGAGGCCGCCGGCCTCCTCGAGCGCATCGTCGAGCCCGAGCGCGTCATCATGTTCCGCGTCCCCTGGGTCGACGACGCCGGCCACGTGCAGGTCAACCGCGGGTTCCGCGTGCAGTTCAACAGCGCCATCGGCCCCTACAAGGGCGGCCTGCGCCTGCACCCCTCGGTGAACCTCGGCATCATCAAGTTCCTCGGCTTCGAGCAGATCTTCAAGAACAGCCTGACCACCCTGCCCATGGGCGGCGGCAAGGGCGGCTGCGACTTCGATCCCAAGGGCAAGTCCGACGGCGAGGTCATGCGCTTCTGCCAGTCGTTCATGACCGAGCTGCAGCGCCACATCGGCGCCGACACCGACGTGCCGGCCGGTGACATCGGCACGGGCGCCCGCGAGATCGGCTTCATGTTCGGCCAGTACAAGCGCCTGCGCAACGTCTTCGAGGGCGTGCTCACCGGCAAGGGCCTGGCCTTCGGCGGCTCGCTCGCCCGCACCGAGGCCACCGGCTACGGCCTGGTCTACATCGTGGACGAGTACCTGAGGTGCCACGGCGACTCGCTCGAGGGCAAGACGGTGTGCGTGTCCGGCTCCGGCAACGTGGCCATCTACGCCACGCAGAAGGCCCAGCAGCTCGGCGCCACCGTGGTCACCCTGTCCGACTCCACCGGCTGGATCTACGACCCGGCGGGCATCGACGTGGCCCTGGTGAAGCAGATCAAGGAGGTGGAGCGCGGCCGCATCTCCGAGTACGCCGCCCGCCGCGAGGGCGTGACCTACCACGAGGGCCGCGGCGTGTGGGTGACCCCCTGCGACATCGCGCTGCCCTGTGCCACCCAGAACGAGGTGCTCATCGACGACGTGAGGGCGCTCGTCGAGAACGGCTGCAAGCTCCTGGCCGAGGGCGCGAACATGCCCACCACGCTCGACGCCACCGAGTACCTGCAGGCCAACGGCGTGGCCTTCATCCCCGGCAAGGCCGCCAACGCCGGCGGCGTGGCCACCTCGGGCCTCGAGATGTCGCAGAACTCCGAGCGCCTCTCCTGGTCCTTCGAGGAAGTGGACGAGAAGCTGCACGGCATCATGGTGAGCATCTACCACGCCATGGACGACGCTGCCAAGCGCTACGGCCACGAGGGCAACTACGTCATGGGCGCCAACATCGCCGGCTTCGAGAAGGTCGCCGCCGCGATGATGGCCGAGGGCATCGTCTAGGGACGCGCCCGCCTAAGGATCGCCGGCGAGGGGGCCGGGGCCGCGTGCCCCGGCCCCCTCTTCGTCTCCGGGCACAACATGTGCGCCTGCGAGCACGGGATCGCACAACCTGTGGGCGCTATTTCCCCCTTATCGCCATAATCGCGCCGGACGCGCCTGTTTTCGTAGTATCCTCTCAAGTATGGAAAATCGGCAACGAAACAGCGACGAAGCACGCGGGCGCAGGCCCCGCGGGGCGGAGCCGTCTCCCTCGCGGGAGGCGGCCGCGGGCGGACGGGGGGATCGCGCCCGCGGTGATCGGGGCCGGGACGCGCGGGGGCGCGGGGAGCAGGCCCGCGCCGGGCGGCGCGCGGCGGAGCCGCCGCGGGGGACGCGGGAGCGCGGACGCCGCGAGGCCGACGGGCGCCGGGCGGCCGAGGGGACGCGGCGGGCGCCCGAGGGCCGGCGCGGTGCCGAGGGGCGGCGGGCCGGGGATGAGCGCCGGGCGTCCGAGGGCCGCCAGCCGGCCGGGGAGCGGGGGCGCGAGGCGGCGGGCCGCGCGACGGCGGCGGACGCGGTGGGGGCGCTCCTCGCGTCGCGCCGGGCGCGGATCGCGGCCGTCGCCGTCGTCATCGCGCTCATGGCCTGGGGCGTCGCCTCCGCCGTCGGCTCCTGCTCGTCCACGGCCGCCGCGGCGCGGCCCACCTCGGCCGACTTCGTGTCCCACCAGACGCCGGACTGGGCCGACCTCCACGAGGAGGACGGCCGCATGGTCTACACCGTCGACGGGCACGTGGCCTCGACGGCCGGCATCGACGTGTCCGAGCACCAGGGCGAGATCGACTGGCACGCCGTGGCCGGCGACGGCATCGAGTTCGCCATCATCCGCCTGGGCTGGCGCGGCGCGGCGGAGGGCGAGGTGCGCGAGGACGCCTGCTACGCCCGGAACCTCGCCGGCGCGCGGGAGGCGGGCCTGGACGTGGGCGTCTACTTCTTCTCCCAGGCCATAGACGAGGAGGAGGCGCGCGCCGAGGCCGACTTCGTGATCGAGCACCTCAAGGGGCGCGAGCTGGACTACCCGGTCGTCTACGACCACGAGCCCGTCGAGGGGGTCGAGGGGCGCGCCGACGACCTGAGCGTCGAGCAGATGACGGCTAACGCCAAGGCGTTCTGCGACCGCATCGACGAGGCCGGCTACCCGGCCATGATCTACGGCAACGCCGCGGGCCTGGCCCGCTACTCGCTCGCCGACCTGCCGGGCTACGGCATCTGGTTCGCCGAGTACGGCGCCACCATCCCCAGCCGCCTGGGCCGCTTCTCCATCTGGCAGTACACCGACGAGGGCGAGGTGGCCGGCATCGGGCGCACGGTCGACCTCAACATCCGCTTCCCCGAGAGCTAGGGCGATCAGGCCTCGGGCGGGTCGATGACCCGGGCCGAGCGCACGTTGCTCGAGGTGACGACCACCACCCCCACCGACCCGCGCTCGGGCGACTCCACCACGAAGGCGCGCCCGCGGTCCTCGCCGGTGGTCGGCAGCCCCCGCTCCGCGCCGGTCACCACGACCACGTCGACGTGGTCGTAGGAGCCGAGCATCCGGCTGCTCGGCGCGATGCAGACCACGAGGTCGGCCCCCTCCTCGCGCAGGTGGCGCTCGTAGCAGGACAGCAGCGTGGCCGAGGCGTAGGAGCTGACCGCGTAGACGCCGACGCGCTTGCCGCCGGCCCGCAGAATCTGGGGCTCGTCGTAGCGCGCGGCGTCGGCGATGTCGAGGGAGAGCACCGCTGCGTCCTTCTGCTCGTAGAGCGAGCGCACGTCCGACACGAAGACCGTCGGGGCCTCGGCCTCGGTGCCCCCGAAGGAGCCGAGGAGCGGCAGGATGGCCAGGCCGATGCTGTTGGTGGCCGGGTCGACGTCGGGTGGCGCCGGGTCGGCGGCCGGGTCGGCCTCGGCGGCCGCGTCCTCGGGGCTCACCGTGCCGGCGTAGACGAGGACGGTGTAGCCGTCCATGCGCCCGACCGTGTCGTCGACGAAGGACGCCGCGACGTTCCACGTGCGCGCGGTGGAGAAGTAGCTCGTCAGCACCACGCCGGCGAACGCGACGAGGAGCAGGAACACGACGAGGGCGATCTTTTCCCGGGAAGCCTTATCCATAGTGTCATGGATTATAGCGCCCCCGCGCCGGCCCTCCCCTGGCGCCTCCGCGGCCGGACGGCGCCCGGACAGGAAATACGCAAGCCTTAAGGCGCCTTCAGGTTCAGTCGCAGGCGAGGTCAGCGTCATCCCCGAGGGCCGCGTCGCGGGCCGGCGAGGCGGGCGCCGCAGCGGACGGGGCGGACAGGATCGGCGCCGCGTCGCCGCCGGCCGGTGCCGGCGAGCCCGAGGGGGGCGCGTCGCGGGCCGGCGCGGGCGCGCCCTCGCGCTGGCTCACCAGGAAGATCATGGCCACGATGGCCGCCGCGCCCGCGACGTCCCAGGGGCTCACGGGCGTGCCCAGCCACACGGCCGAGATAACGAGCGCCGAGACCGGCTCCACGCTGCCGAGGAGCCCGGCGCGCACGGGCCCGGCGTCCTTGATGCCCTGGACGAAGAGCAGGTAGGCGAGGATGGTGCCCACCCCGACGATGGCGGCGAACACGGCCCAGCCCTCCGGTGGCAGCACGACGGGCTGCTCCCACGGGCGGAAGGCGATGAGCGCCACCGCCCCGGCCAGCGCCATGGCGACACCCGTCACCAGGAACGACCCGTAGCGTGCGAGCGGGCGGACGGGCATGAGGTTGTAGAAGGCGAGCGACACCGCCGACACGAGGCCCCACACGAGCCCGGCCAGGGGCACCGCGAGCGTGCCCAGGTCGCCCTGGGTGGCGATGAGCACCACGCCGGCGAGCGCGCAGGCCAGGCCCGCCAGCTCGCGTGGGCATGGCGAGCGGCGCGCCTGGAGGCAGGCGAACAGCATCACGAGCACGAGGCCCAGCTGCTCGAGGAGCAGCGCGGTGCCGGCGCCCGCCAGCCCGATGGCCGACAGGTAGCTCACCTGGGTGAGCAGGATGCCCAGGATGGCGAAGCCCGCGATGCGCGCGAGCGACGAGCCGTCGGCGAGGACGGCGAGCACCCGGCGCCCCTCCCGCGCGACGGCGAGGGCCAGGAAGAAGGCGGCGGCGCACACCAGGCGCGCGCAGGTGATCCACTCGACCGGCACGGCCCACGTGCCCATGAGCACCTCGGCGCAGTTGGCCGAGAACCCCCAGAACACGCCGCCCGCGAGCGCGCAGGCCACCCCGCGCGCCAGATGCGGCCGCGCGGGCGCCCCGCCGGCGACGGCGCCCGCGGGCTCACCGTCGGCGGCCGCGGGATCACCGGGCCGCGCGGCCGGCCGGCTGTCCCCCATGGCCTAGTCCCCCAGCATGCGGGCGATGAAGCGGCCGGTGTGGCTCTCGGCCACGCGGGCCACCTCCTCGGGCGTGCCGGACGCGATGATCTGGCCGCCCCAGTCGCCGCCCTCGGGGCCGAGGTCCACGATGTGGTCGGCGCTCTTGATGACGTCGAGGTTGTGCTCGATGACGAGCACGGTGTTGCCGGCGTCCACCAGCCGCTGCAGCACGGCGAGCAGCTGGCGCACGTCCTCGAAGTGCAGGCCGGTGGTGGGCTCGTCCAGGATGTAGAACGTCTTGCCCGACGAGCGCTTCTGCAGCTCGCTGGCCAGCTTCACGCGCTGGGCCTCGCCGCCGGAGAGCGTCGTGGCCGACTGCCCCAGGCGGATGTAGCCGAGCCCCACGTCGAACAGCGTCTGGAGCTTGCGCTTGATGGCGGGGATGTTCTCGAAGAACGCCAGCGCGTCCTCCACCGTCATGTCGAGCACCTCGGCGATGTTCTTGCCGCGGTAGGTGACCTGCAGCGTCTCGCGGTTGTAGCGCTGCCCGGAGCACACCTCGCAGGGGACGTAGATGTCGGGCAGGAAGTGCATCTCGATCTTGATCTGGCCGTCGCCCTTGCAGGCCTCGCAGCGCCCGCCGCTCACGTTGAACGAGAAGCGCCCCGGCGCGTAGCCGCGAGCCTTGGCCTCGGCCGTCGAGGAGAACAGGGCCCGGATGTCGTCCCACAGGCCGATGTAGGTGGCGGGGTTGGAGCGCGGCGTGCGGCCGATGGGGCTCTGGTCGATGTTGATGACCTTGTCCAGCTTGTCGAGGCCCGTGATCTTGCGGTAGGGCCCGGTGCGCCGGTGCGCGTGGTTCAGGCGGTTGGCCAGGGCCGGAGCCAGCGTGTCGGTGACCAGCGAGCTCTTGCCCGACCCGGACACGCCGGTGATGACGGTGAGCGTGCCGAGCGGCACCTCGAGCGTGACGTTCTTGAGGTTGTTCTCGGTGGCACCCGTCATCTTGAGCGATCCGCGCTTGGGGCGGCGGCGCTCCTCGGGCACGGCGATGGAGCGGCGCCCCGACAGGTAGTCGGCCGTGAGCGAGCCCTCGGCGGCCATGATCTGGGCCGGCGTGCCCGCGGCCACCACCTCGCCGCCGCGCTCGCCGGCGCCCGGCCCCATGTCCACCACGAAGTCGGCCGCGCGGATGGTGTCCTCGTCATGTTCGACGACGATGACGGTGTTGCCCAGGTCGCGCAGGCGCTCGAGGGTGGCGATGAGCCGCTCGTTGTCGCGCTGGTGCAGGCCGATGGAGGGCTCGTCGAGGATGTAGAGCACGCCCATGAGGCCGGCGCCGATCTGGGTGGCCAGGCGGATGCGCTGGGCCTCGCCGCCCGAGAGCGTCGCGGTGGCGCGCTCGAGGGTCAGGTAGTCCAGGCCCACGTCCACGAGGAAGCGCAGGCGCGCCTTGATCTCCTTGACGATGGGGCCGGCGATGAAGTCGTCCTGGCCCTCGAAGGCGAGCCCCTCGAAGAAGGCGAGCGACTCCCCCGCCGACATCTCGGTGACGTCGTGGATGGACTTCCCCGCCACGGTGACCGCCAGGATCTCGGGCTTGAGGCGCCGACCGCCGCACGTGGCGCACGGGATGGTGGCGAAGTAGGCCCCCATCTTCTCGCGCTGGGCGTCGGACTGGGCCTCGGAGTAGCGGCGCTGCACCGCGGCCAGCACGCCCTCCCACTCGATGTACCAGTAGGTGTCGCGGCCGTCGACCGTGACGTAGTCCACGCGGATCTTCTCGCTGCCTAGGCCGTTCATGATGGCCTTCTGCGCCTTGGCGGGCAGATCCTCCCACGGGGTGGCCGGGTCGACCCCCAGGTGCAGGGCCACGGCCCGCAGCACCTGCGGGTAGTAGTTGCCGCTCTTGAACGGCGCGATGACGCCCTCCTCCAGCGACAGCGACGGGTCGGGCACCACGAGCGAGGGATCCACCTCGTCGCGGCTGCCGATGCCCAGGCAGTCGGGGCAAGCGCCGTAGGGGGCGTTGAACGAGAAGTCTCGCGGCTGCAGCTCGTCCATGGAGTGGCCGTGCTCGGGACACGCGAGCGCCAGCGAGAACAGGTGCTCGCCGGCCCCCAGGCCGCCGGTGGCGCCCGATGACGAGCCGCCCGCCTCGCCCTGGGGCTTGCCGTCGGGGCCCATCACCTGGACGAGCACCCGCCCGTCGGCGAGCTTGGTGGCGAGCTCCACCGCCTCGGCGATGCGGCTGGTGGCCGACGCCTTGAGGGTGACGCGGTCGACGACCACGTCGATGAAGTGCTTGATCTTCTTGTTGAGGGTGAGCGGCTCGCCGTCGAGCTTGACGATCTCGCCGTCGACGCGCACGCGGGAGAAGCCCTCCTTCTGGAGGTCGGCGAACAGCTTGGTGAACTCGCCCTTGCGCCCGGCGACCACCGGCGCCATGACGATGGCCCGGCGCTCCTCGCCCTCCGGCGACAGGCGCAGGATCTCGTCGGTCACCTGGTCGGTGGTCTGGCGCCGGATCTCCCGGCCGCACTCCGGGCAGTGCGGGATGCCCACGCGCGCGTAGAGCAGGCGCAGGTAGTCGTAGATCTCGGTGGTGGTGCCCACGGTCGAGCGCGGGTTCTTCGAGGTGGTCTTCTGGTCGATGGACACCGCCGGCGACAGGCCGTCGATGGAGTCGAGGTCGGGCTTGGACATCTGCCCGAGGAACATGCGCGCATAGCTGGAGAGGCTCTCCACGTAGCGGCGCTGCCCCTCGGCGTACATGGTGTCGAAGGCCAGGCTCGACTTGCCCGAGCCCGACAGCCCCGTGATGACCACCAGCTCGTCGCGGGGTATGGTGAGGTCGATGTCCTTGAGGTTATGCTCGCGGGCACCCTTGATGACGATTTCGCTCTGTCCCATTGCCTGGTTCGTTCCTCTGCTCCGCGGAGGGCGCGCCACGGCGAGGGGCGCTACCGTCCGACTTAGGTTTTCTCAGGGCGCCATTCTAACCCAAAACCCCGGACGCGAGGTGCGATAGGGGAACTTTTGTTCGTTATTCAAAGAGTGTCCACAATTGGGGGATCGCCCGCGGCCCGGGGCGGCTACAGGAAGAACGGGATGTACGCCAAGACGACGAGCGCGGCCCAGAACAGCGTCCTTGCCTTCTTGCGACTCATGGGTCCTCCCTCCGCCGTGGCCTGCGGCACCGCAGTGCCGCCATCGCTTGCTAGGGGGATTGTCGCGCGCACGCGGGGGCGCCGTCCCGGGCGCCGGGCGATCGTGGGGGCGCCGCAGCCGATCCGCAGCGCGGCCGTGGCGCGGCGGGCGCCGCCCCGTCACCTTGCCACCGCCCCGTAACCCGACGGCAAGCGGCCGGTAACCGCGGCGGAGGAGGCGGGGTGGAGGCAGGCGCGCACGCGGCGGCCATGGACGCGGCACGAAGGCCGGCGGCGCCCCGGCGGACGCGGGCGGGGACGCGCGCGGCCCTCCCGCGAGCCGCGCGCGGCGGCTAGGCGCGGGGATGCGCCGCGGCGTGGGCGGCGCGCAGGCGCTCGGGCGAGACGTGGGTGTAGACCTGGGTGGTCGACAGGCTCACGTGCCCGAGCAGCTCCTGGACCGAGCGCAGGTCGGCGCCGCCGGAGAGCAGGTCGGTGGCGAAGGTGTGGCGCATGTCGTGGGGCGACAGCCCGTCGTCGAGCCCGGCGGCGCGCACGGTGGCCTTGAACATCTTGCGGATGGCGTCGGGGCTCACGGGGTTGCCGCGCGACGACACGAAGAACCGGTCGCACTCGCGGCCGCCCAGAAGCCGCGGCCGGCCGACGAGCAGGTAGGCGCGCATCGCGTCGAGGGCCAGGTCGTGGACGGGGATGATGCGCTCCTTGGATCCCTTGCCGAGGACCTTGGCCTGGGCGCGCTCGAAGTCGACGGCGTCCAGAGCGAGCCCGGACGCCTCGGAGACGCGGGCACCGCAGGCGTAGAGGAACTCGAGCAGGGCCAGGTCGCGCATGTCCTGGGGCGTCTGGTCGCGCGGCTCGCCGTCGGGCCCGCGCTTGCCGTGGACGGCCAGCAGGCGCGCCATGTCGGCGGGCGGGATGACCTTGGGCAGCGACGAGGGCAGCCGCGGCCCCTGGAGCACGCTCGCCGGGTCGCCCTGCGCCAGGCCCGCGACGTTGAGCCAGCGGAAGAAGCCGCGCAGGGCCGAAAGGCGCCGGGCCACCGTCCGGCGCGCGTAGCGGGCCTGGTCGAGCTCGCCCAGGTAGCGGCGCAGCTGGCGGTGGGTGACGGCGAGGGGGTCGAGCCCCTCCCGCGCCGCCCAGCGCAGGTAGTCGGACAGGTCAACCCGGTAGGCGCGCACGGTGTGGGCCGACAGGGCCCGTTCCACGCGCAGCGACTCGCAGAAGCCCTCAACCTCAGCCGCGCCCGGCAGGGCCTCGTCGGCGAGGGGCCCCTCCCCCATGCTAGCGGCCGCCTTCCGCCGCGCCGGCGCCCGGTGCGAGCAGCCCGGCCCCCTCGAGGGCCCGGGCGTAGGCCTCGAGGGCGGCGGCGGCGCGCTCGGCGTAGGCGTGGTAGCGGGCGCCCTTGCTGCGCACGGGCGGGTCGAGCGGCTCCATGATGCCGAAGTTCACGTGCATGGGCTGGTAGTCGGCGGTGGCGGGGTCGGTGGCGTAGGCCATGAGCGCCCCGTAGGCGGTGTGCCGCGGCAGGGCGGGCAGGGACGTGCCGCGCAGGTCGGCGGCCGCGGCCAGGGCCACGTGCAGCCCCGAGCGGATGGCCTCGGCGTAGCCCTCGGTGCCGGAGAGCTGCCCGGCCACGTAGACGGGCGCCGGCAGCCGGCGGGCCGCCTCGGTCATGAGGCGCCCGTGGGAGTCGAGCAGGCGCGGGGCGTCGATGAAGGTGTTGCGGTGCATCACGCCGAAGCGGGCGAACTCCGCGTGCTCGAGGCCCGGCACCATGCGGAAGACGCGCTCCTGCTCGGGGAAGGCGAGGTTGGTCTGGAAGCCCACCAGGTTGTAGCTCTGGCCGGCCGCGTCCTCGGCGCGCAGCTGGAGCGCGGCCCAGGGGCGCCGCCCCGTGCGGGGGTCGGTGAGGCCGACCGGCTTCAGGGTGCCGAAGCGCGGGGCGTCGCGCCCGGCGCGGGCGATCTCCTCGATGGGCTGGCAGGCCTGGAACAGGTCCTTGGACCCGAAGGCCTTGTCGATGACGCGCCGCGCGCCCAAGAGCGCGTCGACGAACGCCTCGTACTCGTCGCGGTCGAAGGGGGCGTTCAGGTAGTCGCCGGCGCCCTCCTCGTAGCGGCTCTGGCGGAAGAGGCGGCCGTAGTCGAGCGAGTCGGCCATGACGACGGGGGCCGCCGCGTCGTAGAAGGCCAGGTGGTCGGCGCCGGTGAGCGCCTCGATCGACTCCGAGAGCGCGTCGGAGGTGAGCGGGCCCGTGGCCAGCACCACCGCGTCGGCCCGGGCGGCCTCGGCGGCCACGTCGACGGCCTCGGCGCGGTCGAGGGCGATGCGCGGGTGCGCCTCCACCTGGGCGGTCACGTCGGCCGCGAAGGCGTCGCGATCCACGGCGAGGGCCCCGCCCGCGGCCACCGGATGGCGCCGGGCCGCCGCGAAGACGCGCGAGCCGAGCCGGTCGAGCTCGGCCTTGAGCATGCCCGCGGCGCTGTCGGGCTTGGTCGACTTGAGGGAGTTCGAGCACACGAGCTCGGCGAGCCGGCCCGTGTGGTGGACGGCCGTGGGCACGTCCGGGCGCATCTCGACGAGGCGCACGGAAAAGCCGCGGTCGGCCAGGGTGAGGGCGGCCTCGCTCCCGGCGAGGCCGCCTCCTATGACGGTGATCTTCTCTTCCATGGGCGCCAGCATAGCAGAAGGCGCGCGCCCGGCCCGCCGGCCGCGGCGGAAGGCCAGAAGACCCCCACGACCTACCCCTCGGCCAGCCGGCCGCGCCGCTCCCTCTCCTCCTGGATCCGCTCGGCCAGCCAGATGACGATGAGCGACTGGCGGCTGACGGCGAGCCGGTCGGCCTCACGGTCGAGCTCCTCGATCATCCAGGGCGACATGGTGACGCCCACCTTGCGCGCCGTGGCGGCGCAGATCTCGGTACCGGGTATGACGTAGGGGGTCATGTCCACGCCCTCGTCGAACATGCGGTCGATCTCGCTAGCGGTTGGCGTTTCGCGCGCGGTCATAGCAGCTTACCTCCCTCTTGGTCGCGCGCCTCACGGAGATGAGGCGTATAGCTCCCAGCCGCCCGACGTAGACGGCCGACCAGCAACAACCGCCATACCGCGCGATGAGCATCCGACGCTCCTCGCCACGGCTCTCCAAGGACATGGACAGCCGGTGCCGGTCATCCCAGAGCCGCTGCGCCTCCTCGAAGTCGATCCCATGCTTGAGCAGGTTCGCGCGGCTCTTGGCAACGTTGTAGACGAACTTCTCCGCCATCTTACCATGCTCCTCTCGGATTCTCAACAGATGCCTATAAGGTACCTATACGGAATACCCCGGACACCTAGGAGCGCGGAGGGCGGACGACGGGGCCGTAGCGGCCGTCGGGGTAGCGGGCCACCAGGCCGTCGCGCTGGGCCTCGGCGAGCCACACCATGAGCCAGGTGAGGGCGTCGGTGCCGCCGCGGTGGCGCACGGCCAGCTCGCCGAGGGCCTCCATCCCCAGCGGCTCGGCCTCGAGCGCCGCCAGCAGCGCGCCGGCGGCCCCACCGGGGCGCGGGGGCCGGGCGCGGGCCGCGCCGCCGGGCGCCTCCTCCCGCCGCAGGCACCCGAAGGCGCCCATGAGCGCGTCGGCGAGCGAGTCGTCGTCCACCACGGGCACCGCGCCCTGGCAGAGCAGCCGGTTGGCCCCGCGCGACGACGCCGAGGTGATGGCCCCTGGCACCACGAGCACCTCCCGCCCGGCCGCGAGCGCCGCGTCCGCCGTCGAGAACGTCCCCGACGGCAGCCCCGCCTCCACGATGAGCGTGGCCCGCGCGAGCCCCGCGATGAGCCGGTTGCGCTCGCGGAAGGTGAAGGGCAGGGGCGCGAAGCCCCACTCGTGCTCGGACGCGAGCGCCCCGCCCGCGTCCACGATGCGCTGGAACAGCCCCACGTTGGCCCGCGGGTAGGGCTCGTCCAGGCCGCCGCCGAGGAAGGCGACGGTGGGCGCGCCGGCCGCGAGCGCCGCCTCGTGGGCCGCCGCGTCGCAGCCGCGCGCCCCGCCCGATATGATCGGCACTCCGCGCTCGGCCGCCAGGCCGGCGAAGCGCCGCGCGCAGCCCAGGCCGTAGGGCGTCGCCCGGCGCGCGCCCACCACGGCGAGCCCCGGCGCGAGCGCCGCCGGGTTCCCGATGACGTAGAGCCGCGCCGGCGGGTGGCCCACCTCCTCCAGCCGCGCGGGGTAGCCCGCCTCGCCGCGCGCGAGCACGTGGCGCTCGCCCCGTATCCGATCCCGCGCCATCGTCATCCCCCCATCCCCTCGCGCAGCCGGAACCCGAGCGCCTCGGCGAGATGCCCGCGCCCCACGGCCGCCGCCTCGTCCATGTCCGCCAGGGTGCGCGCCACCCCCAGCGTGCGGATGATGGCCCGCCCGCTCATGCGCCAGGCGCGCGCCATCGACTCGAGGAAGCCCCGATCGTCGTCGGACAGGCGGCAGCGCGCCACCGTGCCCTGGGGCCCCGCCGGCACGCCCTCCTCGCGCGCGGCGCGCCACGAGGCGTACTCCCGCGCCCTCATCACCCCGGCACGCAGGGTCGCCGAGTCGGTGCCCCCGCCGGTCGCCATCACGCTCTCCGGCGGAAGGCGCTGGACGTCGAGGTGCAGGTCGATGCGGTCCATGAGCGGGCCGCCGATGCGCCCCTGGTACTGGCGCACCTGGGCCTCCGTGCAGCGGCAGCCCCGCTCCCCCTCGTCGGCGCCGTAGTAGCCGCAGGGACACGGGTTCGCGGCGGCCACCAGCATGAACCGGGCCGGCAGCCGCACGTTGCCGTCGGCGCGGGTGATGCAGACGTAGCCCGACTCGAGAGGCTGGCGCAGGCCCTGGAGCACCGAACCGGCGAACTCGGGCAGCTCGTCGAGGAACAGCACCCCCTGGTGGGCGAGGGATATCTCGCCGGGGCGCACGGGGCTGCTGCCGCCCACGAGCCCGGCCTGGGACGCGCTGTGGTGCGGGCTGCGGAAGGGGCGCCGCCCGGCCAGGATGGGCGCCACGTCCTCGCCGGCCACCGAGTGCACCACGGCGGCCTCGAGCATCTCGTCGGGGGTCAGCGGCGGCAGGATGGTGGTGAGCCGCGAGGCGAGCAGCGTCTTGCCGCTGCCCGGCGGCCCCATGAGCAGCACCCCGTGGCCGCCGGCCGCGGCCACCTGGAGGGCCCGCTTGGCCACCTCGTGGCCCGCAACGTCGCTGAAGTCCGGCTCCGCGCCCGCGTCCCGGGCCCGCGGGCGCTCGGCGAGGGTGCGCGGGCCCGGGCCGCCGGGCCGCAGGTCGGACAGGCGCTCGAGCCCCAGCTGCTCCACCTCGGCGATGGGCAGCCGGGCCGCCTCGGCGCTGCCCACCAGGGAGAGCCCCCGGTCCCGGGCGCAGATGCCGAAGGCGAGCGCCCCGGAGGCCGGGCGCACCCGTCCCTCCAGCGACAGCTCCCCCACGAACAGCCGCCCCTCCACGGCGGCGGGGGCGAGCTGGCCGGTGGCCGCCAGGATGCCCACGGCGATGGGCAGGTCGAAGCCGGTGCCCGTCTTGCGCAGGTCGCCCGGCGCCAGGCTCACCACTATCTTCTCGTTGGGCATGGCGAAGCCCGCGGCGCGGATGGCGGCGCGCACGCGCTCGCGGGCCTCCTGGACGGCGGCGTCGGGCATCCCCACCACCGCCATGCCCGGCAGGCCGCCCGACACCGCCACCTCCACCTGCACCGGCAGCGCCTCGACCCCGCGCAGGGTGGCGCCGGCCACCGAGCAGCGCCCGAACGCCCCCGTCATAGGGCGTCGAAGGCGTTGATGTGGTGGCGCACCACCGCGCGGCCCGCCGACGTCACCACGATGGACACCACGTCGAAGCGCACGAGGGCGCCGTCCATCCCCCGCTCGGTCGCGTAGGCCAGCGCGATGCGCTCGTAGCGCTCGCGCTTGGCCGGGCCCACCGCCTCGCCGGGGAACCCGTGGTCGGTGCCCCGCCGCGTCTTCACCTCCACGAACACGAGCGTGTCCCCGTCCCGCGCGATGATGTCGGCCTCCCCCGCGAAGCAGGTCCAGTTGCGCTCCACCACGTCGTAGCCGTGGCGGTGCAGGAACTTGGCCGCGGCGTCCTCCCCGCGCCTGCCGAGCTCCCGGTTGCGGACGCCGCGCCGGGCGGCGCCCTCCCTCTCCTTGACGGCCATGGGCCCTCCTCTCGTCGTCGTGGAGAGGAAGCCTAGACGCCCCCGGCGGCCCGACGGCGCCGCGGCGGCGCCTCAGCTGCGACCGCCCCGCGCCGCCGCGAGAGGCGCCCCGCCGCCCCGCGCGCCGCCCCGCGCGCCCGCCCCGCCTCGTCCGAGGCCCGCGCCGGCGCCGCCCCCGGCGGCCCGCGGCGTCGCGCGCGCCGCTCCCCCGCCGCCCGAGGGCGCCCGCGCGGCATCGCCCCCGCCGCCCGAGGGCGCCCCGCCTGCCGCGCCCCCGGGCGTCCGCGCGCCCGCCCCGCCCCGCGGGCAAAGCAAGAGGGCGACCCCCTCGGGGATCGCCCTCGTCAGGCGGCCGTCCGCGCGCGCCGGGCGCGCCGGGCCCTAGAACAGCGTCGGCTGCGCGAACGCGGTGCAGAACGACGCGCGGTGGATGGGCGTGAGCCCGTGCTCGCGGATGGCCGCGATGTGGGAGGGACTCGCGTAGCCCTTGTTCTCCGCCAGCCCGTAGCCCGGGTACTCCGTGTCGTAGGCCTCCATGAGGCGGTCGCGCTCCACCTTCGCCACCACCGACGCCGCCGCGATGGAGGCGCACCGCCCGTCGCCCTTGACGACGTTGGCCTCGCGCGGGTCCAGGCGCAGGGGGTTGCCGTCGAGCAGCACCAGGTCGGCCCGCACCGTCTCCTCCACCGCGGCGAGCGCGCGGCGGAAGGCGGTGACCAGGCACGCCGTCATGCCCGCGGCGTCGATCTCGGCCGGCTCGACGTAGCGCACCGCCCAGGCGAGCGCCCGCTCGCGCACCTCGGCCGCCACGGCCTCGCGCGCCTCGGGCCGCAGCTGCTTGGAGTCGTTGAGCCCCGCGATGGGCTCGCCCGGCCCCAGGATGACGGCGCCCACGGCCAGGGGCCCGGCCAGGGGCCCGCGGCCCACCTCGTCGAGCCCGACCACCACCGAGGCGCCCCGGGCGTCGGCGAGCGCCCGCTCGAAGCCGTAGAGGCCCGCGAGCCTCTCCCGCTCGGCGGCCTCGGCCGCCAGCCGGCGCCGGGCCGCCTCCACGGCGGCGCGCACCCCCTTGCGCCCGTCGGCGACGAGCGCCCGCTCCAGCACGGCGAACTCCCCCTCGTCGGCCCGCTGGAGCCGCGCCCTCACCTCCGCGACCGTCTCGCCCTGCATCGGCGCCTCCCTCCGCATACGAAGAAGGGGCCCGCGGGCCCCTTCGGTCTTGCTCAGCTCTGAGAAGCCGCGTCCTAGCGGTACGCCTTCTCCTTGATCTTGGCGGCCTTGCCCACCTTGTCGCGCAGGTAGTACAGCTTGGCGCGGCGCACGTCGCCGCGGCGGACGACTTCGATCTTCTCGATCTTCGGGGAGTGCACGGGGAAGGTGCGCTCGACGCCCACGGAGAAGCTGATCTTGCGGACGGTGAAGGTCTCGCGGCTCGAGGCGCCCTGGCGGCGGATGACGTCGCCCTGGAACACCTGGATGCGCTCGCGGTTGCCCTCGGTGATGCGGTAATGGACCTTCACGTTGTCGCCCACGTTGAACTCAGGGAGGTCCTGCTTGATCTGCTGCTGCTCGATAGCGCGAATGATGTCCATGTCGATTCCTTCTATATACTGCCTATGTCTGACCCTTGGGTACCGTCTGCATAAAGACGCGATTTGATAGTATATCGCCCCCTCTCCCGTTATGCAAGGGAAAAATGGGGCGCGCCCCGCGAGGAGCCGGACGGCCCCGCGGGCCGCACCGCGGGGCGCCTAGGCGTTCACGTACACGTAGATGGTGCGCACCGTGTCGGCCAGGTTGCCGGTGGCGTTGGCCATGGTGTAGTCGTAGGACAGCACCGCCGACCACTCGCGCACGGCGCCCTCGCCCTCCGCCGGGCCGGAGAACGAGCAGTACTCCTTGATGAGGGTCTTGCCGTCGGTGTCGTAGGTGGAGTAGCTCGCCTTGTCCTCGGGCAGCTCCACGCTGCCGGGCGCCACGTCGACGCCGGCCTCGGCCAGGGTCTTCTCGATGATGGCCTCGTTGCGCACGGCGTCCGAGAAGCTGAGCGAGCCGTACCCCAGCGAGGTGGTGGAGGTGGAGTAGCCCGCCTGGACGACCAGGCCGGCCTCGTCCAGGCCCAGGTAGACCGTCGGCGTGCCCGTGCGGACGTCGGCCGGCTCGGAGGTGAGCGCCACGCGCACCTCGAGCCTGATGGGGTTGTCCTCCTCGTTCACCTCGCGCGAGCTGGACACCTGGGCCCCGTGGGCCAGGTACTCGACGGCCTCGTCCTGCCCCATGCCGAGCAGCGCCACGAGGTTGGGCACCGTGGTCTTCTTGGCCGTGGCCGTGGAGGCGTCGGAGGTGTTATCGGCGTCGAGCGTGGCGGCCTGCTGCTGGTCCTGGTGGGTCTGGGCCTGCTGGGACGCCGAGGTCTCGGCCACCTTCACCAGCTGCACGGTGAAGTAGGCGCCGGCGGCCAGCAGCAGCACGAGCACGACGGACACGGCGATGAGGATGCGGCGCATGCGGCGCGACTTGCGCAGGTAGGCGGGAACCTCCTCGTCCCCGCGCCGGCCGCCCGCCTCGGGCGCGCCGGTGTGGGCGGCCCTGCCGTGGCGGCCGTGGCGGCCGCGCGGGCGGTCCTCGGCGCCGGGCTCGCCGTCCACCTCGGGGGCCGGGGGCAGCTCGCCCGGGGCCGGCGCCGACCAGTCGGCGTCGTCGGGCATCCACGCGTCGCCCGCGTCCTCCTCGCGGCACGACGGGACCACGGGCGAGAACGCCTCGGTGAGCCCCATGGGGGCGCCGTCGGGGGCGTCGCACGACGTGGGCCGGCGCCGGCGGGCGCGGGCGTCCACGAGGGCGTCGTCGGAGGGGGCCTCGAAGGCCTGGGTGAGGCCGAGGGGGGCCTCGTCGGGGGTGCCGTTGGCTTCGTCTCTGGTTCGTTTGGGCATGGGTCCGTTCCTTTTTCCTCGGGGTGCGGGGCGGCCGCGGGCGGCCTACCTCAGCAGGCAGTACCAGACGGCGAAGGCGATGACGCCGAGGACCGCCAGCACGATGACCGCCTTCTGGGCGGTGCCCATCTTGGAGGACTCCAGGTCCTCCAGCGTGGTCTCGCGGTAGGCGTCCGCCTTGGGCGCGCGCGGCGCAGGGCGGGGTTTTCCCGCCGGGACCGGGGCCTCCTCGGGGGCCGGCGCGGCGTCGGGGGCCGGGGCGGGCGCGGGCGCGTCGCCGGCGCGGGGCACGGGGCCGCCCACGGCGCCCGCCTGGATGACGATGTCGTCGTCGACGTCGCTCACCTTTATATGGGAGTACCTCTGGGCCTCGGTCATGCCGCCGTCCTTTCTCCTAACCGGGGCATTATACCGCGCCGGGCGCGCCGGGCGCCCCATTCCGGGAAATCCCCACGCCGCGGGCCACCCGCCGGGCCGGTGTGTGGATGTTTCGCCCGGATGGCATTTCTTCAACTTGGAGTTCGCTCCACGTGTTATAAAGCACGGTGAACGAGTAGAATGTCTCTCAAGTCACCTGGGCCGCACCGCGCCCACCTGAGAGCACGCAACGCACGTCACGCACGTCACCGCATCACCCCGCTCCACCGCACACCCGACACGTCTTAGCACCGCACGCTCCAACAGGTCCGGCAAGACGCCAACGCGCGAAAGGCTCATCATGACCACGTTCGATCCCGCCGTCCTCGAGACGGCCCGCCGGCACGGGTTCTCCCCCGTCGACCAGCAGGAGCTCCCCGAGATCGAGGGCACCGCCCTCACCCTGCGCCACGACGCGACCGGCGCGCGCCTGCTCTACCTGCGCAACGACGACGCCAACAAGGCGTTCTCCGTCTCCTTCAAGACCCCCGCCGCCGACGACACCGGCGTGTTCCACATCCTGGAGCACTCGGTCCTGTGCGGGTCGGAGAAGTTCCCCGTCAAGGAGCCCTTCGTCAACCTGCTCAAGGGGTCCATGCAGACGTTCCTCAACGCCATGACCTTCCCCGACAAGACCATGTACCCGGTGGCCTCCACCAACGAGCGCGACCTGCTCAACCTGGCCGACGTCTACCTCGACGCCGTGTTCCGCCCGGCCATCTACGACAAGCGCACCACCTTCGAGCAGGAGGGCTGGCACCTCGAGCTCGTCGACGCCGACGGCGCGCCCGGCGACGGCGCGGATCCGGCGGGGCCCGGACGGCCGCGCCTCGCCTACAACGGCGTGGTCTTCAACGAGATGAAGGGGGCGCTGTCCGACCCCGACTCGGTGCTCTACGACGCCCTGTCGGCGGCGCTGTTCCCCGACACCACCTACCGCTTCGAGTCCGGCGGCACGCCCGAGGCCATCCCCACGCTCACCTTCGAGGGCTTCCTCGACGCCCACGCGCGCCACTACCAGCCGTCCAACTGCTACCTCACGCTCTACGGCGACCTCGACCTCGACGCCTTCCTCGCCCTCATCGACGACGGCTACCTCGCGCCTCTGGCCGCGAGCCCCCGCGGGGCGGGCGCGCCCAACCCCCTCGGCGAGCAGGCGCCCGTCGAGGCCCGCGGCGTGCGCCGCGAGATGGCCACCGCACCCGAGAACGCCGCCTGCGCCCTCGGCCTCGTCGTGGGCCGGGCCGCCGACCGCGAGCGGGTGCTGGCCGCCGACATCCTGCTCGACGCCCTCATGGGCTCCAACGAGGCGCCCCTCAAGCGCGCCATCCTCGACGCCGGCCTGGCCGACGACGCCTCGGGCTTCCTCGCCGACGCCGTCGCCCAGCCCTTCGCCGTCATCGAGCTCAAGGGGCTGCGCGCCCCGGACGCCCTGGAGCGCCTCGAGGCCCTCGTCGCGGCCGAGGCGGCGCGGCTGGCCGGCGGCGGGCTCGACCGCGCCCTCATCGACGCGGCGCTCTCCCATGCCGAGTTCGTCATGCGCGAGCGCAACTTCGGCTACCCCGACGGCGTGCTGCTGGCCATGTCGGCCCTGTCCGGCTGGCTCTACGACGACGATGACGCCTGCGCCTACCTGCGCTACGAGGACGCCTTCGCCGCCCTGCGGGCCAAGCTGGCCGAGGGGTGGTTCGAGCGGCTCCTGCGCGAGCTGCTCCTGGACAACCCGCACCGCGCCTCAGTCGAGCTCGTCCCCGTCGAGGGCGACGGCGACGCCGCCCTGCGCGAGCGGCTCGCCGCGCTCGAGGCCGGCATGGGCGAGGACGACCTGGACGCCGTGCGGCGGGCCGTAGACGCCCTGCGCGCCGTCCAGGAGCGCCCCGACCCACCGGAGGCCCTCGCCTGCCTGCCGGCCCTCACCGTGGCCGACCTGGCCGACGCGCCCGAGGAGCCCTTCTACGGCATGACCTCGCGCCACACCCCGGTGCCGTGCCTGCGCCACGACCTGCACACCCGCGGGCTCGTGTTCGCCTACCGCTACTTCGACCTGTCGCGGCTCACCTTCGAGGAGCTGCCCTACGCCACGGTGCTCGCCATGGTGCTCGGCAAGCTCCCCACGGCGCACCGCACGGCCGCCGAGATCGACACCCTGGCCCAGTCGCGCCTCGGCAACCTGTCGTTCTTCACCGAGGTCCACGAGGACGCCGTCGAGCGCACCGCCTACACCGCGAAGTTCGTGGCCAGCACCTCGGCCCTCTCCGAGAACGCCGGCTACTGCGCGTCGCTGCCCGACGAGATCCTCTCCGAGACCGACTTCTCGGACCACGCCAAGATCCTCGACATCCTCAACCAGAAGCGCGTCACCATGGAGCAGGGCATCGCCAACGCCGGCCACAGCTCGGCCATGGCGCGCGTCGCCTCCTACTACCTGCCCGCCGCCGTGGTGCGCGAGCAGATGGGCGGCATGGACTTCTACCGCTTCCTCCGCGACCTCATCGAGCATTTCGACGAGCGCGCCGACGAGCTGGAGGCCACGCTGCGCGACATCAGCGCGCGCCTGTTCGCCGACGACGGCTGCATCCTGAGCTTCGCCGGCACCGACGACGACCTCGACCGCTACTGGGCCGCCGGCGGCCGGCTCGGGCTCTCCGACGCCGGAGTGGCCGCCCGCCTCATCGCCGCCGAGCCGGTGCCGCGCCGCGAGGCCTTCGTCGTGCCCAGCGACGTCACCTACACCGCCATGGGCTACGACCGCCGCCTCTTCGACGGCCCCTTCACCGGCATCTGGATGCTGGCCAGCCGCGCGCTGTCCTACGACTACCTGTGGAACGAGGTGCGCGTGAAGGGCGGGGCCTACGGCGCCGGCTTCCAGATGACGCGCCCCGGCTCGATGCGCTTCTACTCCTACCGCGACCCGCACATCGACGAGACGGTGGCCCGCTTCGAGGGCGCCGGGGGCTGGGTGGCGGACTTCGACCCCACGCCGGCCGAGATGGACGGCTACGTGGTGTCCACCATCGCCGGCATCGACGTGCCGCTCAAGGCACGCGAGCTCATGCGGCGCCAGGACGGCCAGTTCTTCTCGCACTTCACCCCCGAGCAGCGCGCCCGCGTGCGCTCGGAGGTCATCGCCGCCACGCCCGAGCAGGTGCGCGAGCTGGGGCCGGCCATCACCCGCGCCACCGACGAGCAGCTGGTGTGCACCGTGGGCAACCGCTCCCTCATCGAGCAGTCGGGCCTCGACTTCACGGTGGTCGACCTGCTGAACGGCTAGCGGAGAAACCCCCTTTGCAATTCGCCGCGGACGGCTACAATAGCCAGGGAAACCTGGATCACGTGCCGCGCGCCGACGGGCGTCCCCCAGCGGGGCGCCCGCGCTTTCGACGAGGGCGGCGCGCCTGAACGATCGGAGACATGGAACATGCTAGAGCTGAAGAACCTCGTGTTCGAGGTGCCCTCCGGCCCCGACGGGGACGTGAAGCGCATCATCGACGACCTGTCGCTCTCCATCGGCGACGACCGCTTCACGGTCATCACCGGCCCCAACGGCGGGGGCAAGTCCACCCTGGCCAAGCTCATCATGGGCATCGAGACGCCCACGAGCGGCCAGATCCTGTTCGATGGGCAGGACATCACCGCCCTGCCCATCACCGAGCGCGCCCGCCTCGGCATCGGCTACGGCTTCCAGCAGCCGGCCCGCTTCAAGGGCATGACCGTGAAGAAGCTGCTCGACATCGCCGCCGGCAGGAAGCTGCCCATGCTCGCCTGCAACGAGTACCTGGCGAAGGTGGGCCTGTGCTCGGCCAGCTACCTCACCCGCGAGGTGGACAAGTCGCTGTCGGGCGGTGAGGTCAAGCGCATCGAGATCGCCACCATCCTGGCCCGCGACCCGAAGCTGGCCATCTACGACGAGCCCGAGGCCGGCATCGACCTGTGGAGCTTCGACCGCCTCACCGAGACGTTCCGCGACATCCACGCCGCGCGCGACGGCCGCTCCATCGTCATCATCTCGCACCAGGAGCGCATCATCCAGCTGGCCGACGAGATCGTGCTTTTGCGCAACGGCCAGGTGGTCGAGACGGGCACGCCCGAGGAGCTCATGCCCAAGCTCGGCTTCGCGGCGCGCGGCCTCGACGACTACGGCTGCCCGCTGTCCACCCCCACCGAGCTGCACCTGACCGAGATTCCCACCACGTGCTAGCGGACGCCCGCGCACGCTTCCCCCTAGAAGGAGACAACCATGGCCGTTGACCTTTCCCCCATCGACGAGGGGCTGCTCGCGGAGATCGCGAACCTCCACGGCATGCCCAAGGGCGCCTTCAACATCCGCAAGGACGGCGAGCTGGTGGAGCGCCACTCCTCGGCGTTCATCGAGATATCCACCAAGACCGACGTCCCCGGCATCGACATCCGCATCGCCCCGGGCACCAAGGGCGAGACCGTCTACATCCCCGTCATCGTCACCCAGTCGGGGCTCAAGGACGTCGTGTACAACACCTTCTACATCGGCGAGGACTGCGACGTGAAGATCGTGGCCGGCTGCGGCATCCACAACCACAGCGACCAGGCCTCCGAGCACGACGGCATCCACAGCTTCTACTGCGGCAAGAACAGCCGCGTGGTCTACGTCGAGAAGCATTACGGCGAGGGCGAGGGCACCGGTGAGCGCATCCTCAACCCCACCACCAACGTCTACCTCGAGGAGGGCGCCTACTGCGAGATGGAGATGGTGCAGCTGCGCGGCGTCACCTCCACGGTGCGCGACACCAACGCCGAGCTGGGCGCCGACGCCAAGCTCGTGCTGGTCGAGAAGCTGCTCACCCACGACCGCCAGACGGCCGAGTCCAACATGAAGGTGGAGCTCAAGGGCGAGGGGTCGTCGGTGCAGGTGATCTCGCGCTCGGTGGCCCAGGATGACTCGGTGCAGGTGTTCAACCCGCTCGTCATCGGCGAGGCGGCCTGCCGCGGCCACGTCCAGTGCGACGCCATCATCATGGGCAACGCCAAGGTGAAGGCCATCCCCGGCATCGAGGCGGCCAGCGAGGACGCCATGCTCGTCCACGAGGCGGCCATCGGCAAGATCGCCGGCGACCAGATCGTGAAGCTGATGACCCTCGGGCTCACCGAGGAGGAGGCCGAGCAGGAGATCCTCGAGGACTTCCTGAACTAGGGCGCTCGCGAAGGGGGGGGGCGGCTTGCGGGCCGCTCCCCCCTTTTTTCGCGAGGAGGGTGGCTGCGGTCGCGAGGAGGGTGGCTGCGGGGCCGCCCGGATAGAAGAAGAGGGGGCGGCTCCCGGCGGAGCCGCCCCCTCTCTCTTTGCGTTCCCTGCGTTCTCGCGCCTGCTAGCTGCGCGAGGGGCTCGCCCCCACGGCGTTGCCACCGACGGTCGAGGGCAGGTCTCCGTCGTCATCGCCGTCGTCCTCCTCCTGGGTGGCGGCCGAGGCGCCGGCCGTCTGGGGCACGGCGGACAGGTCGAGCGCGGTGCCGAGCCACTTGCGCTCGATCACGTCGATGACGCCGCCGTTCGTGAGGTCGGACACCCCCTGGGCGACGGAGGCCTGCAGATCGGCGTTGTCCTTGGACACGCCGATGCAGTAGCCGCTCGGCGTCAGGAGCATGGCGACGATGGACACATCGACGCCCTGGCCGTGGGCCGCGTAGGAGCCGATGATGGCGTCGGCGGCCACGTAGTCGTCCGTCCCGGAGGACAGGTCGGCGAAGGCGTCGGTGAGGTTGGTGGTGGAGGTGAGCGCCGACTCGCCGAACTCGTTGGTCACGGCCCAGGCGCTCTTGGAGGATATCTGCGCGGCGAACTTGGGCGAGGCGGATGCCGCGGGAACCGGCGCGTCGGGCGAGGTGGCGAAGGCGGCCACGCCCGTGGGCAAGTAGGCGTCCGACATCCAGAAGTCGCCGCCCTCGGACTGGTCGATGCCCATGACGACGTCGACCTTCCCCTCGGCGAGCGCGCCCTCCGGGTCGGATCCGACGTCCACGATGGACAGCTTCAACCCCATCTGGTCGGCCAGGGCGGCCGCGATGTCCACGTCGATGCCGATGATCTTGTCCGAGCCCATGCCCGCCAAGGGCGGGTTGGTGGTGTCGACGCCCACCCGCAGGGTGCCCGCCTGGCCGATGGTCGGCGGCGCCACCGTGGGATCCTTGAGCGCGGGCTGGTAGCTCGAGCTGGCGCAGCCGCCCAGGACGAGCGCGAGGCACGTCATGGCGGTCGCCAGGGCGACGAGCGCACGGGTACGCTTTCCCAACTTGACCTCCGTCTTCGAGACTTCGAGAGCGCTTCCTCCGGCTGACCTAGTCTTCGACCCCACACTCGCGCACCGGGGCCTTCGCTTGCGCTAGCGACCCTCTCGCCCGCCGCGGCCTCGTGCCGCGGATAAGGTAAGACGGGCGGTGCGGCTTACCTCTAGGATACGCCGTGCTCACGGGACGGGCCCGCTTACGTGGATCCTTTCGACCGCATCTGCCATGGACTGAGGAGGCGCACGCGCCCCCCGCAACTACAGACCCGAAGGAAGCACCGTACAGTGTAGCAGAAGCGCGCCCCGCGCGGAGGCGTCATGCCAGGTCGGGCCGTGCGGGGGCCCGCGGCGGGCGGAGGTGTGGCGGGGGCCGCGATGCGGTGGGAGGCGAAGGCGGCGTGGCGCTGGGGTCCGGGCGGGGCCCGCGGCGGAGCGGGAGGCCGCCCATGGCGGGAGCGGAGGGCCCGCCCATGGCAGGGATGGGGATGAGGTAGGGCCGAGGGGCGCCTGCGGCGGGATGGGGCTCGGACGCGGCGGGGCCCGCGCATGGCGGGGGCGGGGACGCAGGGGATCCGAGGCGGCGCGGGGCGGCGCCGGCGGGACGCCGGAGCGGGGCGTCGATGGAGCGGGGGTGGCGGGCGGATCCCGCGGGGCGGCCGCAGCCGCGACGCCCGTGAGGCGCCCGCGAGACGCCGGGGGCGCGATGATGGGGCCATGAGCCGATCCGCCCTCGCATACCCGCCCTCCCGTCCGCCCGCGGCGCCTCCGACACGCCGCGGGCGGCCCGCCGCGCCCACGCCCGTGCCCCGCCCCCAGCCCGAGCCGGCCGGCCGGGGGCGGCGCGCGGCGCGCCTCCTGCGGGAGGCCGTCGTCGAGACGGCGTGGCCCACGCGCTGCGCCGTCTGCGACGAGCCGGGCGCGGTGCTGTGCGATCGCTGCGCGGACGCGCTCGCCGTCATCGACCGGTGGGACGCCTGCCCGCGATGCGGGGCGCCCTGGGGACGCGTCCAGTGCAGCGAGTGCAACCCCGTCATGCTGGCGGCCTCGGGCAGGGAGGCGCTGCCCTACGCCGAGGGGGCGGCCGCGGTCATCCTGGACGAGGCGGCCCGGGCGGTCGTGGTCACCTACAAGGACCGCGGGGAGCGGCGCCTGGCCTCGGTGATGGCGGCGCGCATGGCCGCCTGCGCGCCGCCGGCCTGGGTGGCGCCAGAGACCCTGGTCACCTTCGTCCCCGCCTCGGGGGCCGCCCGGCGCCGGCGCGGGTTCGACCACGGCGAGGAGCTCGCCTGCGCCGTGGCGGGGCTGCTCGGGCTTGCCTGCGCGCCCCTGCTGCGCCGCCCGCGCGCGGCCGACCAGCGCCGCCTCTCGCGGGCCGGGCGCGCTGCCAACATGGCGGGATCCCTCGCCGCCCTGCCCGGCGCCACGGCCCCCGGTGCCGTCATCGTGGTCGACGACGTGGCCACCACCGGGGCGACCCTCTGCGCCGCCGCCGAGGCGCTGGCCGCCGCGGGCGCGGGCCCCGTCTACGCCCTCACGTTCGCCCGGGCCTGACCCCCGGGCCGCCCGGAGCCGGTTCCGAGGCCGGACGCGCTCGCGGTCGGCGACGGACGCGAAAAAGGGGCCGCCCCTCACGGGACGGCCCCCTCATCAGCTTCCCCGCCACCAGGGCGGGCGGCATCCGGCGCGCTCGGGCGGGCGGCGCCGGCCCTGCGCCTAGGCGCGCTCGCGGTCGGCGGCGTCGGAGAACTCGCTCACGTCCACCGAGATGGAGTGGCGGATGGGCTTCCAGCTGGCCTTCTTCACCAGAGCGATGAGCGCGATGGGGATGTAGGTGAGCATGAACAGCGGGAAGGTGAACATGTAGCGGATCTTCTTCGCCGTGGTCGAGTGGATGGAGTCCCACTCGACGAAGGTGGTGAGCACGCCGAAGACGAACATGAACATGAGGTAGTTGAACAGGCAGAAGAAGATAGACGACAGCGAGCTGGCCACCGTCTGGCCCACCGACATGACGCCCGAGAGCGCCAGCACGATGATGATGCTGTTGAACAGGATGGCGATGATCGACAGCAGCATGCCCGGCGCGATGGTCATGAGCATGTCGTAGCAGGCGAAGCGGTAGCCGCGCGGGTTCTTCGCGATGCCGCGCACGAGGCTGCCGGCATAGTGGGCGAAGACCTGGTAGAAGCCCTTGGCCCAGCGGAAGCGCTGGTTCCACGAGTCGCGGAAGGTGATGGGCTGCTCGTCGTAGAGGATGGCCGTGGGGCAGTAGGCGATGCGCGTGCCCGCGGCGATGGAGGACGCCGAGAACTCGATGTCCTCGGTCAGCAGGTGCCACTTCCAGCCGCCCGCCTCCTCGAGGATGTCGGCGGCGATGAAGAAGCCGGTGCCCGACACGGCGCAGGAGGTGTTGAGGGTGAGGCGCGCCTGGTTGAGGAACTTCGCCTCGCGCAGGAACCACACCGCGTAGCCGGCCGAGATCCAGTTGGAGCCGTAGTTCTTGGAGTTGCGGTAGGACGTGGAGGCCTTGGCGCCGGAGTCGAAGGTGGCGTTCATCTCGCGGAAGTAGTTGACGTCGAGCACGTTGTCGGCGTCGAAGACGAAGTAGGCCTCGTAGCCGCGCTCGCCGTACTGCTCGCGGATGGCCTTGAAGCCGTAGTCGAGCGCGTAGCCCTTCCCCACCAGCTTGTCGTTGGAGCGCGGGAAGACGATGGCGCCGGCGTCGCGTGCCACCTCGGCGGTGTCGTCGGTGCAGTTGTCGGCGATGACGAACACGTCGATGAGCTCGGCCGGGTAGTTCTGCACCTTGATGGAGTGGATGAGGTCGGCGATGACCGCGCTCTCGTTGCGGGCGGCCACCATGACGGCGTAGCGGTGGTTGCGCTGGGCGACGTGGCGCGGCGCCTTGCGGGTGAGCACCACCAGCACATAGAACAGCTGGTAGGTGTAGCAGATCGTGAAGGTGATGAAGACGCAGAAGTTGAACACCTCGACGAACGAGACCTGCGACATCAGCGAATCAAGCACGGCTCTTGCTCCTTCAGGGCCGCCGCGATCCCTCGCGGCGCGCCGGCCCGGGGCCGGCGGCGGGCGGTTTCGCGCGGACGGGCCGCGCACGCACAAACTTTTGACAGTATAGCCACTTCAGCGGGGCCGTTGGCCCCCTTTCGCCCAAAGTGACGTTTTTGTATGCCGCAGGGGCGAACCGCGGCCGTTTCGCCAAATGTTCTGCACATCGGCTCCACAAACGGACGACGGGCGCGGCCGCGAGAGGGCGCTCCCGGGCCGCCGAGGTGCGCAGCCTGTGGAATCGGCGCCGCGCGGCCGGCCGGGGGTTGCCTTCGGCGAGCGCTCCCCTTACCCTGCGCCCTATGGCTGACCTCACCTCGCATACCGACTCCCCCTCCCCGCGCACCGCCCGGGCCTTCGGGCTCCTGCTCGTGCTCGCCGCCGCCATCTGGGGCCTGGCCACCGTGGTCATCAAGGACACGGTGGGCGGGTTCCCGCCGCTGTGGCTCGTGGGCATCCGCTTCCTGTCCGCGGGCGCCCTCTTCTGCGTCCTGTTCGCCCCGCGCCTGGCGCGCCTGGCCCGCGAGGGGCGGCTCGGCGACCACCTGCGCGCGAGCCTGGTCCTCGGCGTCCTCATCGGCGCCGCCTACCTGCTGAACACCGGCGCGCTGACGGCCACCACGGCCGCCCGAAGCGCGTTCCTCACGGGCACCTACTGCGTGCTCGTGCCCTTCCAGGCGTGGCTCGTGATGCGCCGGCGGCCCACGGCGTTCAACGTGGGCGCCGGCCTGCTGTGCCTGGCGGGCATCGCGCTCGTGTCGCTGCCCGGGGGCGAAGGCGGGCTCGCCTTCGGCGCCGGGGAGGCGCTGACCCTCGCGTCCGCCGTGTTCCTGGGCTTCCACGTGACGGCCACCTCCCGCCTGGCCGGCGGCCGCGACATGCCCGTGCTCACGGCGCTCCAGTTCGTCGTGTGCGGCCTTCTGGGCGTGGCCCTCGGCGCGCTCTGCGAGCCGACGCCCACGATGGAGGTGCTGGCCGACCCGGCCGTCCTCGGCAACCTGGCCTACCTCGTCCTCCTCGCCACCTGCCTGGCCCTCCTGCTGCAGAACCTGGGGCTCGCGCGGGTGAGCCCGTCGACGGGCGCGCTGCTGCTCAGCCTCGAGTCGGTCTTCGGGGTGCTGTTCTCGGTGCTGCTGCTCGGCGAGGCGCTCACGGGCCCCATGGTGGCCGGCTTCGCGCTCATCTTCGCCGCCGTGCTGGTGAGCGAGTGGCTGCCCGGCGCCCTCGCCGCCGCGCGCGGGCGCCCCCAGGGCGCGCGCGATGGCGCGGGGGCCGACGCGGCGGGCTCGGCGGACGGCGGGGCAGCCGGCGGCGAAGCTCGAGGTACGGCACCCCGCGGCGGGGTGCGAGGCGCGGTGTCCCTCGGCGAGGCGGCGGCCTGCGGATCGCCGATCGCAGAGGGCGATGAGGGCGCGAGCGAGTCGGCCACCGCCCTCGCCCGCGCTCTGGACGCCGACGCCCTGGCCGGGGAGCGCTAGCCCGCGGCGCGCTTCCCTATCCGGCGGCGTTGGCGTACAATACCCGGATGCGGCGGCGCCGTGCCGCCCGCCCGCCGGTGTGGCTCAACGGTAGAGCAACTGATTTGTAATCAGTGGGTTGCGGGTTCGATTCCTGTCACCGGCTCCACGACTTCCCGAAGGCCGAGGCTCCGCGCCCGGCCTTCTCCCTTTCCTCTCCCTTCCCTCTTTTTTCCTTGACGGGCGAATATCTGTTCCCTATTATAGCAAACAGATATTCGTTAGTACAGATGTGCGTGAAGGGAGTTTCCGTGGACGTGGCGGAGAAGCTGGACATCCTCGCCGACGCGGCGAAGTACGACGTGGCCTGCACGTCGTCCGGCGTCAGCCGCGGGCCCCGGCGCGGCTCGCTCGGCAGCGCCTCCCAGGCGGGCATCTGCCACAGCTTCGCGGCCGACGGGCGCTGCATCACGCTGCTCAAGGTGCTCCTCACCAACGTCTGCGCCTACGACTGCGCCTACTGCGTGAACCGCGCGAGCAACGAGGAGGTGGCGCGCGCCGCGTTCCGCCCGCGGGAGCTGGCCGACCTCACCATCGGGTTCTACCGGCGCAACTACATCGAGGGGCTCTTCCTCAGCTCCGGCGTCATCCGCGACGCCGACTTCACGACCGAGCTCATGATCGAGACCCTCGAGATCCTGCGCGACGAGCACCGCTTCCGCGGCTACATCCACGCCAAGGCGGTGCCGGGCGCCTCGCCCGAGCTGCTCGACCGCCTCGGGCACCTGGCCGACCGCCTGTCGGTGAACCTCGAGCTGCCCTCGGCCGACAGCCTGCGCCTGCTCGCCCCCGACAAGTCGCGCGCGAGCATCCTGTCGCCCATGCGCCAGATCATGGCCTCCATGGCCGAGGACGCCGACACCCGCGCCCTCATGCGCAAGCGCACCACCTACCTCACGCCGACGGCCCCCAAGCGCAAGACGCGCGCCTTCGCGCCGGCGGGCCAGAGCACCCAGATGATCGTCGGCGCCACGCCGGAGAGCGACCACCACATCCTCAACCTGGCGGCCGCGCTCTACCAGTCGCTCGGCCTCAGGCGCGTGTTCTTCAGCGCCTACCTGCCCGTGAACGACGACGCCCGCCTCCCCTCCACCGACGCGGTGCAGCTCGACCGCGAGCACCGGCTCTACCAGGCCGACTGGCTCCTGCGCTTCTACGGCTTCAAGGTGGACGAGGTCATCGACGCCGACGCCCCCTTCCTCGACCCGCTCGTCGACCCCAAGGCCAACTGGGCCCTCAACCACCTGGAGCTCTTCCCCGTGGAGGTGAACACGGCTCCCTACGAGACGCTGCTGCGCGTGCCGGGCATCGGCGTGCGCGGGGCCAAGCTCATCCTGCGCGCCCGGCGCCACGCCACCCTGCGCGAGGATGCCCTGCGCAAGCTCGGCATCGCCTACAAGCGGGCGCGCTTCTTCGTCACCTGCGACGGGCGCTACGCCGGCTCGGGCGTCGCCTTCACGCGCGAGGCCCTCCGCGCCCAGCTCGTCTCCCCCATCGACGGCGGGCGCCACGGCCGGCGCGCCGACCGCGCGACGCCCGGCCAGCTGAGCCTCTTCGACGCCGTGGACACCCCCGAGAAGGCCGCCGTGCGCGGCGAGGGGCCCAAGGCGGCCCTCGCCGGCGCTCCCGCCGCCGGGGCGCGACTTTCGCGGGCGAGGGAGCGGCGCCCCGTCCCCACCCGCGCCGCCTCCGGAACGTCGGGCGCCGGCGCGGGCGCGATGGCGCGGCGGGCGCGGGCCGTCCCCGCCGACGCCACGCCGGAGATGATCTTCGCATGAGCCCGCGCGCGCAAGACGTCGCCGATACGGCCGCCACGGGGGCGGCGGAGCTCTACGACGAGCTGGCCTACGTGTTCGACGGGACCCTCGAGGGCCTCTTCTCGGCCGTGTTCGTCTCCTACGAGCGCCACGAAGATCCCGCCGACGTACTGCCCGAGGGCGGCCTCCAGGCACGTCTCGGCCAGCACCTCTCGCGCATCGACGCCGACCCGGAGAGGGCCGGGCGCGTGCGGGCGGGCTTCCGCGCGGCCTGCGGCGCCAAGGCGCTCGCCTACGCCGAGCGGGCGGCCCTCTCCGACGAGCCCGGGGCGCCGGCGGCCGTCTTCCGCTACATCCGCCACGGCATGGCCCTCAACGCCAGCCGCGGCTGCGCGCGCTGCCGACGCCGCCGCTCGTGCCCCGGCGCCTCCAACCCGCAGGGCCGACCCGGCCGCGCCCACTGCCCCAAGGTGCGCGGCGCCATGGCATCCGACCTCGCGCATCCCGTCATCGGCGCCGTCCACCGCCTGGCGCGCTCGGTCTTCGTCGAGCGGGAGCACCTGCTCCAGTTCATCCGCTTCGAGCAGCTCGAGGACGGCCTGTGGCTCGCGCGCTGCAGCCCCAAGGCGAACGCGGTGCCGCTCGTCATGGATCACTTCGCCGGGCGCCTCAACGACCAGCCCTTCGTCATCTACGACGAGGCCCACCGCCTCGCCGGCGTCTACGACGGCAGAAGCTGGGTGCTCGCCCCCGTCGACGGCCTCGCCGAGGACGCCCTGCCCGGCCGCACGGCCGAGGAGGCCGTCATGCAGCAGGCCTGGCGCCGCTTCTACCGCGCTGTGGCCGTCGAGTCGCGCTACAACCCCGAGCTGCGCCAGCGCCTCATGCCCCAGCGCTTCTGGCGCCACCTCACCGAGATGCAGGAGGATCTCCCCGCCCTCGCCACCCGCTAGCCTCCCGCGCCCTAGCCCCGCCAGCTCCCTCTGCCACATGGGACGCCCCGCAGCCCCAAGCGCCCGCCCTCGCCACCCGCTAGCTCCTCGTGCCCCGCTCTGCGACCCTCTTCCGCCATGCAGGGCGCCCCGCGGCCCCAAGTGCCCCTTGTTACCCTCCTCCAAAGCGCGAATCTCTGCAGAAATGTTTCACGTGAAACATTTGTTTAGGTTGTAGGCGACACGCCCCGACAGACGACGCGCCTCGCCAGACACGCCAAATACCAGGCTGACCAGCACCTCCACTCACGCGATTCCCACCAGCCCTTCCATTCGTGCGACTTCCACCAGCGCCCCCCGTCCGCGTGACCTCACCTGCTCCTCCGATCGCGCAGTCCCATCTGCGCTTCCGATCGCACGAACCCCAGCTCCGCTGGCGCGCCTCGCCGACACCCGCTGCCCGTCTTGCGGCGTGTGCCGCATTTACGGGCCGAGAATGTTTCACGTGAAACATTCGTTTGCTTCTGATGCACATTCAGCATGAGTTGAAAGACCGCGAGGCGTCTTCCTCGATCGCCAATCGCAGAAGGCGCCCGGGAAGGCCCGAATCCGGAAGAGAAGATGGAAGGGGAGCGGTAAATATGAGTTAATTACTAATAATTAAAGCCCGGCAATCGGAGAAGAGGCCTGCGGCGGGCTTAGGCGCCAGCGGGATTTGTCCGCCGCGGCGAACTAGGTTCCGGCAGGATTTGCCTGACGCGGCGAACTAGGTTCCGGCAGGATTGCCTGCCGCGGCGAGCCAGGCGTCGACTGAGCCACTTGCTGCAGCAAAGCCCAGGCGTCGACGGGGCTGCCCGGCGCGACAACCTAGGTGCCGGCTTGCCGGCCCGCCGCGGCGGACCTAGGCGTCGGCGGGATTGTCCGCTGGGGCGGGCGGGATTACACCGGTGAGGTCGAAGGCGGGGATGAAGCTCTCCTCGGCGGCGGCGCCCTGCTGCCAGTAGTAGTCCTCGACGCCGAGGTCGTCGGCGTAGTCGAGGAGGGCCTCGTAGTCGGCCTCCGGCACGGTATGGGCGAGCTCGGGGCAGCGCTCGAGGACGCGGCGCGCGCGGGCGTCGCCCGCCTCGGCGGCCGCGGCGAGCACGGGCGTGTACTGGCTCATGAGCGACAGGCGCACCGCGGGCCCGTAGCGCTCGTGGAGCAGGCGCACGACGGCGCGGGAGTCGTCGAGGCAGCCGGGCAGCAGGAGGTGGCGTACGATCACGCCACGCACCAGGCGCTCCTGGCCGCGGTGCTCGTCGAAGGCCGGCTCGCCCACCGCCTCCACCATGGCGTCGAGGGCGGCCAGGGCCACGGCCGGGTAGTCGGGCGCCGCCGAGTAGCGCGCGGCCAGCCCGGCGTCGGCGTACTTGAGGTCGGCCAGGTACACGTCCACCGTGCCGCGGTTGGCGCGCACGGCCTCGACGGTCTCGTAGCCGCTCGTGTTCCACACCACGGGAAGCGCCAGCCCCGCCTCGCGGGCCGCCGCGACGGCAGCGCGCGCCTGGGGCGCGTAGTGGGTGGCCGTCACCAGGTTGACGTTGAGGGCTCCCTGGGCCTCGAGCTCGCGCATCATCTCGGCGAGGCGCGCCACCGTGACGGGCGCGCCGGCCTGGCCGCGGGCGATGGGGCCGTTCTGGCAGTAGGAGCAGCCGAGGGGGCAGTGCGAGAAGAACACGGCGCCCGACCCGTCCTCGCCCGACAGCGGCGGCTCCTCCCAGAAGTGCAGGGCCGCGCGGGCGACCACCAGCCGGTCGTCGGCGCCGCACGCGCCCCGCTCCCCCGCCGCGCGGTTCGCCCCGCACCGCCGCGGGCACAGCTCGCAGGAGGACGGGAGGAGGTAGCTGTCGTCGGCGGTCATGGGAGGGGCTCCTTCGGAACGGGGAACGGAAACGCCGCGCCGGCAGCGCAGGCACGCGCCGCGAAGCGCATCCGGCGCGCCGCCGGAATGCCAACCGGCGCGCCGGACGTGACTGCGCCCCCGGCGGGTCGGGGCTAGTTCGAGCGGTAGTCGAAGCCGTCGTCCCAGTCGGAGGACCAGTCCTCGTCCTCGTCCTCGGGCGCGTCCCAGCCGTCGTCCTCGTCCTCGGCGTGGCCGTAGGCCTGCTCGGCGCGCGTCCAGTCGAGGCCGGCCTCGGCGCAGGCGGACTCCTCGCCGTAGACGAGCGAGAGCGCCGCGGGCGCCTTGTCGGCGCCGCCGATGACGGCAAGGAGCTCCAGCAGGTGCATGGCGGCCTCGGCCTGGGGCAGGATGAGCTCGGCGTCGTCGGCGGCCATGAGCGCGGCGGAGAGCTCGGCCATGAGCATCTCCACCGTGTAGGCGCCCTCGAAGCGGCCGGCACGGGCGGCCGCGATCACCGCGGCGCCCGCGCCGGACAGCGCGTCGGGACGCGCGTCGCCCAGGCCCGACCCGGCCGGCGAGCGGCGCACGGCGCGGTAGAGCGCGTCGGCCTCGATGGCGGCGATCACCTGGGCGGCCACCTGCAGGGTGAGCGCGGCGCGCGCCAGCTGGGCGGCGCCGGGCGTGCCCACCTCGTGGACGGCGCCGAAGAGCGCCCCGAGCACGCCGGCTGCCCGCGCCAGACCGTCGCCCTCCCCCGCCGCGAAGCAGCTCAGGTTGTCGCGGGCGAAGGAGTCGGGCCGCGCGAGGTCGTCCACCACCAGCGGCGCCTCCACCATCACCAGGTCGCTCACCGTCGCCACGGCGTTCAGCTCGCGGGCGAAGCCGGGGGTGGTGGCGCTCAGGTCGATGAGCAGGGTGCCAGGCGCGAGCGACTGGACGAAGCCGTCGTCGCCGAAGTAGAGGTCTTCCAGCTCGCGCTGGGTGGTGGCGAAGGTTATCACCACGTCGGCGGCGGCCTCGTCGGCCACCGGCGCGAGGCCGGCGCCGGCCAGGCGGTCGGCCACGGCGCCGATGAGGCGCTCGCTGCCGCGGAAGGCGTATCCGGTGGTCATGCTAGCTCACTCCCTTCACCTTGCGCGCGATGCGGTCGGCCACCGACAGCTCGTCGCGCTTGTCGCCGCCCCAGAACACGGCGGCCACCATCCCGGGGCCCACGTGGCTGCCGATGACAGGGCCGATGTTGCACTCCAGCACGAGGATGGAGTCGTTCTCCTTGAGCAGCAGGTCCTTCAGCCGCGCCGCGTCCTTGGGCGCGTCGGCGTGGCCCACCAGCACGCACTGGGCCGAGCCGGCCGGCGCGGCGTGCTTGGCGTAGAAGTCGACGAGGGCGCGCAGGCCCTTCTTGCGGCCGCGGGCCACGCCCGACAGCGACAGCGTCCCGTCGGCGGCGATGACGAGCAGCGGCTTCACGTCGAGGGCCGCCCCGGCCACGGCCACCGAGCCGGGGATGCGCCCGCCGCGGCGCAGCGCGTCGAGGTCCTCCACCATGAACTTCTCGTTCACGAAGTAGCGGGCCTCCTCGGCCCAGCGCACCATCTCCTCGGCGGTGAGCCCCTTGGCGCGCTGCTCGAGCGCCTCGTAGACGAGCAGCCCCTCGGCGATGGAGGCCAGGTGCGTGTCGACCACGTAGAGCTCGGCGTCCGGGTGCGCGGCGGCCACCTGGTCGCGCACGAGCACGGCCGCGTCGTAGCTGCCCGACAGCCCGCTCGAGAAGCACAGGTACACGGTGGGGACGCCCGAGGCGGCCGCGGCCTCGAAGGCCTCGGTGAGCGCGGGGATGGACACCTGGGACGTGGAGGGCTCGGCCCCCTCGCGCATGGCGCCGTAGAAGTCGGCGGCCGTGCGGGTGCGGAACAGGTCGTCGTCGAGCGGCTCGCCGTCCATGATGTAGGGGAACTTGAGCAGGTAGACCCCGTCGCGGTCCACCAGCTCGGGGGGCAGATCGCAGCAGGAGTCGATGATGAGGTTGCACTTGGGCATCGGGTGGTCGGCCTCTCTTCTCGGGCGGGCGCGGGTGGCGCCCGACGGGGTGGCGCCGCCCGGGCGCGGGGCCGGGCGGCGAAAAGGGCGGGGAAGGCGGCGCGCGGGCGGGCCGGGCGCGGGCCCCAGGCGGCTACAGGGCGAGCTCGCGCTCGGCGGCCGGGCCGGTGATCTTACCGGCGATGGTCTCCAGGCACTCGTAGGCGACGCCGACGGCCGGCCCCACGTGCAGGCCGATGACCGGGCTCACGGGCAGCACGTCCACCGCGCGCCCGACCAGAGGCTCGATCACGTCGCGGGCCCACTGGACGGCCGGCGCCTTGTCGCCGATGTAGTGCACGACGACGCGCTTGAGGCCGTGGGCCTCGATGTCGTCCCGCATCGTCTCGACGATGCGGGCGAGCGCCTTCTTGCGCGTGCGCACCTTGGCCAGCGTGTCGGCCCGCCCGTCGATGACGGTGAGCACGGGCGCCAGCTGGATGAGGTTGCCCAGGAGCGCCGCCGCGCCGCCGATGCGCCCGCCCTTCTTCAGGAAGGTGAGCGTCTCGGGCGTGAACAGAAAGCGCGTGGACTCGATGCCGCGATGCACCGCCGCCGCGCAGGCGGCCAGGTCGTCGCCGGCGTCGCGGGCGTCCACGGCGTCGAAGACGGGCCACGCCTCGTCGTAGCCGCAGGACGTGGAGTCGATGAGGACGCAGCGGAAGCCCAGGTTGCGGGCCTTCACCGCGCGGGCGGCCCGCACGGCGCCGTCGAAGGTGCCGGAGAGCCCCGTCGAGATGAACACGCCGAGCACCTCGTCGCCGGCGAGCGCCGCCTCCTCGAAGGCCGCCTCGAGCACGGCCTGGGAGGGCTGGCTCGACGTGGGGATGTCGTCGACCATGGCGTGGATGTCGGCGTAGAACGCGTCGAGGTCCATGGAGGCGTCGGCGTACTCGGTGCCCTCGCGGTTGACGTAGAGGGTGATGACCTCCACGTCCAGGCGGGCGGCCACGTCCGCCGGGATGGAGGAAACCGAGTCGGTGATGATCCTGATCATTGTCGTCCTCTCAGGCGCTGCGCCCGCGCGGGCGCGCTTGCGGTATCCGGCGATTATAGGCTACACGATGCCGCGCAGCGACGCGACAAGTTCGCGACGGCGCTCAAACAATCCGTATTCGAGCCCCACGGGGTAGGTGTGGGGGTTGAGCATGCGCTTCTGCGTCTCGTCGAGGGTGGCCAGCCCCGCCCGGGCGCGCTCGCGCGCGGCCATGGCCGAGCGGTCCTCGGGCGCGAGCACCGCGCGCCCGCCCCGGGCCAGCGGCGCGAGCAGCGTCTCGTAGCGCTTGCCGGCCAGCCGCTTCTGGCGCAGGTCGTCCACCGGGTCGACGATCACCTCGCGCCCGTCGACGGGCCGCGTCACGTCGAAGACCATGTCGCCGGCGATGCGCCCGTCGTCGTGGTAGTAGCGGCGCACGTCGAGCACGCCGGGGGTGGTGAGCTTGGCGGCCGACTCCGATATCTTGAGGCGGTTCGTCCACTCCTCGGCCCCCGGCTCGCGCACGGCGGCCAGCTTGTAGACGCCGCCCAGGGTGGGCTGGTCGAAGGCGCAGGCGAGCTTGGTGCCCACGCCCCAGGACGTGACCGGCGTCCCCTCGTCGAGGATCGACTTGATGGTGTGCTCGTCCAGGTCGTTGGACAGCACGATGCCGCAGTCCTCGAGCCCCGCCTCGTCGAGCATGCGCCGCGCCATGCGGGCCAGCCACGACAGGTCGCCCGAGTCGATGCGGATGCCGGCGAGCCGCTCGCCGCGCTCGCGCATCTCCAGCCCCACGGTGATGGCGTTGCGGATGCCCTGCTCCACGTCGTAGGAGTCGACGAGCAGCACGCAGTTCTTGGGGAAGATGCGCGCGTACTCGCGGAAGGCGGTCAGCTCGTCGTCGAAGGACATCACCCAGGAGTGCGCGTGGGTGCCCGACACGGGGATGTCGAAGAGCTTGCCGGCCAGCACGTCGGAGGTCGAGGCGCAGCCGCCCACCACCGCCGCGCGGCTCGCCCACACCCCGCCGAGGCCCTGGGCCCGGCGCAGGCCGAACTCGGCCACGGGCGCGTCCCCGGCGGCCAGGCACACCCGGGCCGCCTTGGTGGCGATGAGCGTCTGGAAGTTCACGCAGTTGAGCAGCGCCGTCTCGAGCAGCTGGCATTCCATGATGGGGCCGGTGACGCGCACGAGCGGCTCGTGGGGGAACACGACGGTGCCCTCGCGCACCGCGTCGATGTCGCAGGTCAGGCGGAAGTCGGCCAGGTAGGCCAGGAAGTCCTCGGAGAACAGCGGCCCGCCGCCGGGCGCCGAGAGCCCGGCCAGGTAGGCCACGTCATCGTCGGCGAACCGGTAGGACTCGACCATCTCGGCCAGCTGGGCCATGCCGCAGGCCACCGCGAAGCCCCCCTTGAAGGGGTAGTCGCGGAAGTACATCGAGAAGCAGGCCTCCTCGCGGCCCTTGCCCGCGTCCCAGTAGCCCTGGGCCATGGTGATCTGGTAGAGGTCGGTCAGAAGCGCGTAGTCGACCCTCATTCGGCGCCTCCCCTCGCCTCGGCGCCCGCCTCGGGCGCACCGCCGGAGCGGTGGCTGCGCCGCCGGCGGCGCCGGGCGCCGTCGCCCTCGGGCACGCCGCCGGAGCGCCCCTGGTCGCGCGCGGGGCGCTCGCCGCCGCGCTGGCCGGGCTTGTCGCCGCGCTCGCCGCGCAGGCCCGAGGAGCGCTGGCCGGGCCGCGGGCCCGCGCCCTTGGCGCCGGATGGCGCCTGGCCCTCCTTGGCCCGGCCGCCTGCGGCGCCCTTGCCGCCCTTGGCCGCGCGCTCGCCGCGGCCGGAGCGGCCCTCGGCGGCGCCGGCCTGGCGCTGCGCGGCGTCGCCGCCGTGGCTGCGGTTGCGGCTCTTGCGCTTGGGGTCGGCCGCCGAGGCGCCCTTGGCGGGCGCGCCGCCGGCCTCGGGCGCGCCGCCCTCGCCCACCTTGGTGCGCCGGCGCCGCGGCTTGCGCGCCTCGTCGGCGCCGCCCCGGGGCTCCTCGCCCCGGCCGCGGCCCTTGCCGCGCCCGCCGCGCGAGCCGCCCGAGCCCGCGCCTCCGCCCGAGCCCGCGCCGCGCCGGCCGTCGCCCTGGGCCCTCTTGCCGCCGGGGGTGCGGCGCACCTTGCCCGCCTCGGCCAGCTTGTCCGCCCCGGTGAACTGCGAGGTGAGGAACGCCACCGCGTCGCCCTTGGCCACCTCGACGGCGCCCTTGGCCTCCTCCCAGCCCTCCTCGGTCACCACGCTGGGGCGGGCGCCCTCCTTGGGGGCCTCGAAGGCGGAGAGCGGCACCTTGACCGGCTTCTCGCCCTCTATCCGGATCGACACCATCTCGCGCGGCACGTCGAGCTCGCACACCTTCCCCGGCCCCTCCGGGGTCTGGACGGTGGCGTTGGCCTTGGGCGCGCGCGACTTGAAGTCCTTGTAGGCGTCGTACTCGTAGCGCAAGCAGCACATGAGGCGCCCGCACAGCCCCGATATCTTCTGGGGGTTGAGCGAGAGGTCCTGCTCCTTGGCCATGCGGATGGACACGGGGCAGAACTCGCCGCCCATGCGCTTGCAGCACAGCTCCTGGCCGCAGTGGCCCAGGCCGCCCACGATGCGCGCCTCGTCGCGCACGCCGATCTGGCGCATGTCGATGCGCACGTGGAAGTGGGCCGCCAGCTTGCGCACCAGGTCGCGGAAGTCGACGCGCTCCTCGGCCTCGAAGTAGAAGACCGCCTTGTCGCCGTCGAAGAGGAACTCCACCGACACGGGGTGCATGTCGGCGTGGGCCTCGGCGGCCATGGCCTTGAACTCGGGCAGGGCCTCGCGGCTTCGGCGCTCGAGGTCCTCGGCGCGCTCGACGTCCTCGGGCGTGGCCAGACGCTTCACCGGCTTGAGCGGCGTCTTGAGCGCCTTGACCTCGCGCTCGTCCACCTCGATCACGTCGCTGGCGGCGCGGCCGAACTCGATGCCGCGGGCCGTGGTCACCACCACGGGGTCTCCCTTGGATATCTCCAGGTCGCGCGGGTCGAACCAGAGGGTGCGCGGGTTAAAGGCTATGTTGATGGGTGCTACCCGAACCATTGAGGGCCTCTCTTATCTCGAATAGGAGCACGTCGATGCACGTCTCCGGGGACACATTATACGCAAGGGCCTCCTCGCAGCGGTCGACCGCCGCGAGCGCCCGGGCCAGCGACGCCTCATCGGCGAGCGCGGCGGCGTCGGCCACCGCGGCGCGGGCGTCGACGTTGATGACGAGCTCCGGCGCCCCGGCGCTCGTGGCCAGGACGTCGCGCAGCCACGAGGCCGTGATGGCCGTGAGCTGGCGCAGGCACTCGGCCGACTTCGCCGTGATCTGGCGCTTGTTGCGCGCCTCGATCTGGCGGATGGCCGACTTCGCCAGGAAGTCGGCGTTCTCGGCCAGCTCGGCCTCCTGCCCCTCGCGCACCACGTCGAGCGGCAGCTTGGAGGCGGTCACCATCTCGGCGGCGTAGCCGATCACGTCCCAGTCGTCGGCGCGGCGCAGCGAGGCGAGCACCTCGAGCACGCGCGAGCGGAAGCGCAGCCGCTCGTTGCCGGGGGCGCGGAGGAACTCGCAGGCGCGCGTGATGGACCCGCCGCAGGCCTCGATGGCGGCGCGGGAGGTCTCGAGCGACGCGCCGGTGTTCTGGCGCACGATGCCGGCCGCCTCCGAGGCGGGGATGTGCCGGAAGGGCACCACCTGGCAGCGGGACACGATGGTGGGCAGCACCGACTCGCGGGTGCGCCCGAGCAGGATGATGACCACGTCGGCCGGCGGCTCCTCGAGGGTCTTGAGGAAGGCGTTGGCCGCCGCGGTGCCCAAAAGGTCGGCCCGGTCGATGATGTAGACCTTGCGCGCGCCCTGGATGGGGGCGAGCGCCGTGTCGGCCACCAGCTCGCGGATCTGCTCGACCAGGTAGCCCGCGGCGCCCTCTGGCGCGAAGTAGCGCACGTCGGGGTGCTTGCGGCGCATGACGCGGTCGCACGCCGTGCAGTCGCCGCAGCGGCCGCCGCGCGGGCCGCGCGGGCCCTTGGGGCACAGGACGGCCTGGGCGAGCGCGTAGGCGGCGAGCGTCTTGTTCGAGCCGGCGGGGCCGGCGAACAGGTAGGCGTGGCTCACGCGCCCGGAGGCGACGGAGGCGCGCAGGAACTCGCGCACCTTGGGCTGGCCGAGGATGTTCTCGAACGCGTCAGGCACGGGCGGCCCCCTCGGCGGGCGCGGCGGGGCCGGCGGGGCGGTCGAGCCACGCCGCCAGCGCGCGCTTGTCGTCGAGCACCGAGAAGTAGGACCCGTCCGCGCGCGCGACGTCGGCCATCCAGGGGAACAGGTCGGACAGGCTCGCGAAGACCTGGGCGGCGGTGGCCGAGCGCGCACCGGAGGAGTCCACCACGCGCACGCGGCCCGGCTCGCGGCGGGCCAGCTCGAGGAAGGCCTCGTTCACCCGCGCGTGGAAGGCGTCGCCCGCCCGCTCGAGGCGGTCGCCGGCGGTGCCGTGGGTGGCGCGCCCAAGCGTCGAGCGGCCGTCGCCGGCCGTGAGCACGAGGGTGCGGTCGGGCGCGATGCCGCCGGTCGCGAAGGCGTTGGCGGCGTCCACGAAGGCGGCGTCGAGCCCGCGGCCGGCCACCTGGTAGGCCACGGTGGAGTCGGAGAAGCGGTCGCACAGCACCACGGCGCCGCGCTCGAGGGCGGGCCGGATGACCTCGGCGACGAGCTGGGCGCGGGCGGCCTCGTAGATGAGCAGCTCGGCGGTGTCGGCCAGGCCCTCGTTGGCCGGGTCGAGCACGAGCGCGCGCAGGGACTCCCCCACCGCCGTGCCGCCGGGCTCGCGCAGGGACACGACCTCGCGCCCCGCGTCGGCGAGCGCCCGGGCGAGGAAGCGGATGTGGGTGGACTTGCCCGCCCCGTCGCCGCCCTCGAAGGTGACGAGGACGCCGCGCGGGGCCCCCGCGGCACCTTCCCGGTCGCGTCCGCGCGCCATGGCCGCCCCCTAGCGGCCGCGGGCGGCCAGGGCGCGCTCGCGCACGGCGCCGGCCACCGCGTCGGCGACGCGGGGGTCGAAGGGGTCGGGCATGACGCGGTCCTCGGAGAGCTCCTCGTCGGAGACGAGCGCGGCGAGGGCCTCGGCCGCGGCGAGCTTCATCTCCTCGGTAATGCGCTCGGCGCGCGCCTCGAGCGCACCCCTGAAGATGCCGGGGAAGGCGATGACGTTGTTCACCTGGTTCGGGAAGTCCGACCGGCCGGTGCCCACCACGCGGGCGCCGGCGGCCCGGGCCTCGTCCGGGAAGATCTCAGGGGTGGGGTTGGCCATGGCGAAGACGATGGGGTCGGGCGCCATGGAGGCCACCATGGCGGCGCTGATGACGCCGGGGGCCGACACGCCGATGACCACGTCGGCGCCGGCCATGGCGTCGGCCAGCGTGCCCTGGGCGTCCTCGAGGTTGGTCACGGCCAGCATCGCGCGCTGGGCGTCGTTCATCCCCTCGTAGGCCGAGCTCAGGATGCCGCGCACGTCGCAGAGGGCGACGTGGGAGAACCCGTAGGACACGAGCAGCTTGGCGATGGCGATGCCCGCCGAGCCGGCGCCGTTGACGACCACCCGGCACGTGGCGGCGTCCCGGCCGGTCAGGCGCAGGGCGTTGATGACGCCGGAGAGCACCACGATGGCGGTGCCGTGCTGGTCGTCGTGGAAGACGGGGATGTCGAGGGCGTCGTTCAGGCGCTCCTCGATCTCGAAGCAGCGCGGGGCAGCGATGTCCTCGAGGTTGATGCCGCCGAAGGCCGGGGCCAGGCGGATGCAGGTCTCGACGATCTCGTCGACGTCCTGGGTGTCGAGGCACAGCGGGAACGCGTCCACGCCGCCGAACGCCTTGAACAGGGCCGCCTTGCCCTCCATGACCGGCAGCGCGGCCAAAGGCCCGATGTTGCCCAAGCCGAGCACGGCGCTGCCGTCGGTGACGACGGCCACGGTGCTGCGCTTGAGGGTGTAGTCGTAGGCGCGCTCGGGATCGGCCGCGATGGCGCGGCAGGGCTCGGCCACCCCCGGCGTGTAGGCGATGGCCAGGTCGTGGCCGTCGGCGATGGCCATCTTCGGCGTAACCTCTATCTTGCCCCCCCACTCGCCGTGCCTGGCGAGCGACTCCTCGGCGATGCCCATGGCGTCCGCATCCTCCCTTGATCGTGTCCGTAACCTGCCCATTGTACCCCAAGCGCGCCGGCGCGGCGGGCCCCCACGCAAGCTACACCGTTCGCCCCGCCGGGCGGCCCGCGGGGCCGGGCGCGGCTCCCCCGGGCCGGCGCGGGCGCGCCGCCCTGACAACGGCCGCCCGGCTCCCCTAAGATGCGCCGTGGGGATACCGCCCGGCCATCCGGACGGACATTGTTTGCAAAAAGAGGAGCCTCGTGGGCGAGGCTTCCCGGCGCCGTGCGCCGGCGTGAAGGCAGACGATGTTCGGAAGGCAGTGAGACCAGTGACCGGCGAGCCCCGCACCCCCTACCCCCACCCAACCGCATACGACCCCGTGGCCTACGACCCGCTCGGCGACGTCGAGCTCGGGCTGTGCGCCTGTCAACGCCCCGCGGGCGCAGCGCGCCGCTTCCGCGCGCCTGGCCGCCCGCCGGGGCGGCGGAGCGCTACACTGGGGCCACCACGAGCGAAGGGAGCACCTATGGAGCCTGAGGAGAGGGCCGCCGCGCGCGGCCTCACGCGCGAGTCCGTCGCCCGGGCGGCCTACGACGCCATCCGGGAATGCGCCGTGACGCTGCGCCCCGACGTGCGCGACGCCGTCGCCCGGGCGCGGGACGCGGCCGAGCCGGGCAGCCGGGCGGCCGGCGTGCTCGGGCGCATCCTGGCCAACGCCGACGTGGCCGCTGCCGACGGCGTGCCACTGTGCCAGGACACCGGCAGCACCTGGGTGTGCCTGGAGGTCGGCGAGGAGCTCTCCGTCCCCGGCGACGTGCTCGCCGGCGTGGACGACGCGGTGGCCCGCGCCTACCGCGACGGGGCCCTGCGCATGTCGCTTCTGCGCGACGCCCTGCTCGACCGGGCGAACACCGGCGACAACACCCCCGCCTTCTCCGAGCTGCGCCTTGTCCCCGGCCGGGGGGCGACCCTGCACGTGATGCTCAAGGGCGGCGGGTCGGACAACGCCTCCCGTGTGGTGATGCTGGCGCCCGGCGAGGGCGTGGAGGGCGTGCGCCGCGTCGTGCTCGACTGCGTGCGCGAGAAGGCCGCCAACGCCTGCCCGCCGCTCATCGTGGGCGTGGGCGTGGGCGGCACCTTCGACCGCGTGGCGTCCCTCGCCAAGCACGCGCTGCTGCGGCCCGTGGGCGCGCCCGCGGCCTCGCCCGAGACGGCGGCGCTGGAGGCCGGGCTGCTCGACGCGGTGAACGCGCTCGGCATCGGGCCGGCGGCCCTCGGCGGCGCGGCGACCGCGCTCGCCGTGCACCTGGAGACGGCGCCCTGCCACATCGCCGCCCTGCCCGTGGCCGTCAACATGGGCTGCTGCGCGATGCGCTCGAAGTCGGTGGAGCTGGTGCCCCGGGGCGAGGACGGCGACGCGGACGGCGCGGCGGCGCGATCCGCGGGCGGCGCGGACGGCGCGGCGGCGGACAACTCGGCGCCCGAGGCCACCGGCGGCGAGCCCGACCGCGGCCCTGTCCGCCTCATGCTGCCGCTCTCCCGCGAGGATGCGGCCCGGCTCGAGGCGGGCGACGAGGTGCTGCTCACCGGCCCGGTCTACACCATGCGCGACGCCGGCCACGCCCGCGCGCTGGCCGCCCTCGACGAGGCGGGCGCGCTGCCCTTCGGCCTCGAGGGCGCCACGCTCTTCTACGCCGGCCCCACGCCGGCTGCCGCGGGGCGGCCCCTCGGCTCGGTCGGTCCCACCACCGCCAGCCGCATGGACTTCGCCACGCCGCGCCTCCTCGAGGCGGGCATCGTCGCCGCCATCGGCAAGGGCAAGCGCTCGCCCGAGGTCGTCGAGGCCTGCCGCGCCACCGGCGGCGTCTACCTGTGCGCCGTGGGCGGCATCGCGGCGCTCCTGGCCAAGGCCGTCGCCTCAAGCGAGGTCGTCGCCTGGGACGACCTGGGAACCGAGGCCCTGCGCCGCCTCGAGCTGGTCGACTTCCCCGCCTACGTGGCCGTCGACGCCCGCGGCCGCGACCTCTACCGCGAGGTCGAATCCGCCGCAACCGCCTAGTCCGCGCCCCGCGAACGCAGAGGGGGGCCGCCCGCATCGTGCGGACGGCCCCCCTCGCCGCGTCCCGTCGAGCGACGCCCTACCTCTTGGACGCCTTCTTGGCCGCGGGCTTGCGCTTGGCGCCGCCCTTGCGCGCGCCGGCCTTCTTCTCCTCCTCCTGCTCCTTGGCGGGGCAGTCGAAGTTGGGGCAGAGCTTCCAGGGGCCGCGGGCCGTCGTCACGATGACCATCGGCGCCCCGCAGGCCTCGCACACCTCGTCGGTGGCCGTGAGCGCGCCGTACTGCGGCAGCGGGTAGCGCGTGCCGCACTCGTCGAAGTTCTCGCAGGTCACCGACCGCTTGAGCGTGCGCGGGTTGCGCCGGGCCACCAGCTTGGACTCCTTGCCGGCCGCCTTGCACACCGGGCACTCGCCCACCACCACGTCGGGCTCCTGGTTGGTGGCGCAGGCGGGGTCGATGCACACGGTGCGCGGCTTGGCCCTGAAGGCGGTCACCTTCACCTGGGGCATGCCGCAGGTGGGGCACGGCTCGGGCACCGACTCGATCTTGCCCTTGGGCAGCGGGTAGGTCACGTCGCAGTCGGGCCAGCCGGCGCAGCCGATGAACATCGACTTGGTCTTCTGCGACGCGCGAATCTGCAGGTCCTTGCCGCACTTGGGGCACTTCCCCACGTAGGCGTCGGCGGCCACGGCGTCGGCCAGGGCCTCCTTCACGTCCTCGGAGTGGGGCAGAAGCTCGCCGAGCTCCTGGGACAGGAGGTTGCGCGAGGTGCCGACCACCGCCTCGCGGGTGGTGGCGCCGGCGGCGATGTCGTCCATCTTCTGCTCGAGATCGGCCGTCATGTCCGGATGCGTGATATGCGGCGCGAACTTGTCGAGCGCGTCCACCACGGCCATGCCCAGCTGGCTCGGCTCGATGGGGTCGTTCTGGATGTACTTCACCTGGTAGAGGCGCTCGATGATGGCGTGGCGCGTCGACTTGGTGCCCAGGCCCAGCTTCTCCATCTCCTGGATGAGCTTACCCTGGCTGTAGCGAGCGGGCGGCTCGGTCTGCTTCTTGGCGCAGGTGGCGCCGTTGAAGGCGATGGTCGCGCCCTCGGCCAGCGCCGGCAGCGTCTCGTCCTTCTTGAGCCCGTAGGGGTAGATGGCGCGGAAGCCCGGCACCGCCAGCACGTCGCCCTTGGCGACGAAGGGCTCGCCGGCCACGTCGAGGGACACCTTGGTGCCCTCCACCACCGCCGGGTCGGACAGCGTCGCCAGGAAGCGCCGCGCCACCAGGTTGTAGAGCTTGTACTCGGCGGGCGGCAGGTCGTCCGGCGTCGCCTTGGCCGTGGGGTAGATGGGCGGGTGGTCGGTGGTCTCCTTCTTGCCGCGGGTGGCCGTGAGCGCGCCCTTGGCCAAAAGCTCCTTGCAGTAGGGCGCGTAGGCGGGGTTGTCGGCGATGGTGCGCACCACCTCGGCCAGGTCGAGCGAGGAGGGGTAGACCGTGTTGTCGACGCGCGGGTAGGAGATGTAGCCGTCCATGTAGAGCGACTCGGCCAGGCGCATGGTGCGCGCCGGCGAGAGCCCCTCGGACGAGGCGGCGGCCAGGAGCGACGTGGTGTTGAAGGGCACCGGCGCGGCCACCGTGCGGCGCTTGGTCTCGACCGCGGCCACCCGCGCGCTCGCGGCGCCGGCGACGGCGGCCATGGCGGCGTCAGCCGCGGCGGCGGACTTGAAGCGGGCGGTGGCATGGCCCGCCTCGAAGGCGCCGGGGCCCTCGCCGGCGGTGGGGCCGGCCGTCGCGTCGGCGTCGAAGGCGCCGCGGATCACCCAGTAGTCCTCGGGCACGAAGGCCATGCGCTCGCGCTCGCGGGCCACGATGAGGGCCAGCGTCGGCGTCTGCACGCGGCCCGACGAGCGCACGTTGCCGTAGCCGGCGAACTTCACGAGCGTCAGGTAGCGGGTGAGCACCGCGCCCCAGATGAGGTCGATGTCCTGACGGGAGGCGCCGGCCTGGGCCAGGTCCTCGTCCATGGCCACCAGGTTCGAGAACGCGCCCTGGATCTCGGCCTTGGTGAAGGCGGAGTAGCGCGCGCGGGACACGGGCGCCGTGGGGTTCACCTCGCGGCAGCACGCCAGCGCGTCGGCGCCGATGAGCTCGCCCTCGCGGTCGAAGTCGGTGGCGATGACGATGGAGTCGGCCTTCTTCGCCAGGTTCTTCAGGCTGCGGATGATGTCCTTTTCCTTGGGGAGCTTCTCGATGGGCGCGTAGACCAGGTAGGGCAGCGCCTCCATCTTCCAGGACTTGAGCTCCACCCCGTCCTCGGTGAACGGCTTCTTCTTCTTGAAGGGGGGCCGGGCCAGCGTGGCGGGGATGTCGGCGGGGACGGCCTCGCCCTCGGCGGTGACGCCCTGCCAGCCGCCGCGCTTCTTGTAGACGAGCTGCGGCGCGAAGTCGGGCTCGAGGATGTGGCCGCGCAGGCCGATGGTCACCCACTCCTCGCCGTCCACGTCGAACCGGTAGACCGGCGTGGAGAACACCTTGTCGGCCTTGGGCTTGGTCGCGCCCAGCAGATCGGCGATCTTCTGGGCGGCGTCGTTCTTCTCGGTAACCACCAGCTTCATGGGGTTGCCTCCTGTCCTTGCGGCCCGCGGGGCGGGCCCTCTCGTTCACACGGTTGCCCCACTTCATTTATTAACGTGTGCGGGGATGGGGCGCCGGGAGGCGCCCGTGCGGGCCCGGCGCGAGGCAGGGCGCGGCGAGGGATAGAATACACGATTTTGGGTGGCGGGGCGCAAAAGCACAAAACGCGCGGGCGCGGGGCGGCGGAGAACTCGCATTCCGGGCTCCCGGCTGCAAATCCGCGCGGTTATGCACTCGAGGGAGCGCCCCCGCAAGCGGAAAGGCGCCCCCTTTTGCCGGAAATCGGGCGAAAACGGCCCTCTGAGGGCGCTCGAGCGGCGAAACGGAGTGCAGAACCGCGCGGATTTGCAGCCGGGGGCCGAAAACGGGAGGGCAGGGCCTCGGGAGCGCCCGCAGGCGGACGCGCAGGGCCTCGGGAGCGCCCGCAGACGGACGCGCAGGGCGGCGGGCGCGGGGCGTCTTAGCGGTCGCCGCGGAGGCGCCGCTGGTAGGCGCGCACGGCCTGGGACAGCGTGAAGCACACGATGAAGTACAGAAGCGCCATCAGCGCGAAGATGGCGAAGATCTGCACCGTGGAGTTGTAGCTGTTCATGAGGATCATGCCGCGGCCCATGAGCTCCTGGAGCGCCATGGCGCCCCACAGGTACGACGTGTCCTTGATGGTGGTCACGAACTGAGACAGCAGCGCCGGCACCATGTTGCGCAGGGCCTGGGGCAGGATGATGTGGACGTACATCTGCGCGCCCGAGAGGCCCTGGGAGCGGGCCGCCTCGTACTGGCCGCGGGGTACGCCAGCCAGCCCGCCGCGGACGATCTCGGCCACCGACGCGCTCGTGAACAGGGTGAACGCGAGCACCGCGGCCGGCAGCGGCGGCAGCTGGGCCACGAAGAACGTGAACATGATCCACAGGAGCAGCGGCGTGTTCTTGAACAGCTCCACGTAGGCGGCCGCCAGCGCGCGCAGCGCCCTGATCCGCGAGCCGCGCATGACCGACAGCACGGCGCCGAGCACCGCCGAGCATGCGATGGAGAGCGCGGCGATGACGAGCGTGAGGCCGAGCCCCTCCAGGAGGAAGCGGATGTTGGTCCAGGTGAGCAGTGCCATGACGTCGCTCATCGCGCACCCCCTCCCCCGCCGCCAGGGCGCCTCGGGTCGCGGGGCGCGCCGCGATGGCCGCCCGGAGCCGCCGGCCCGCGGCCGCGGCGGGGCCGGGGCAGCGCGCCGTGGGGCGTGGTGCGGCCGGCGCCGGCGCCGGGGCGGCCATGGCCGAGGCGGCGGCGCCCGGCGCGGGTGTGGAGCGCCTGCCAGGCGCGGCCGCGGTCGCCGCCCGAGGCGTCAAGGGCCTCCTGGGCCAGCTCGCGGCCGATGTCGTCGGCTATCTCGGCGGCCTGATTGCCGCTGAAGGGCGCACGGCGGAAGGGCACGGAGCCCACCGGGGCGAAGCTGCCGGTGAGGGCCGCGGCGGTCGGGACGCCGCCCGCGCAGGCGCCGGGTACGTCCTCACCCGGGACGCAGGGGGCCAGCGCCACGTCCCAGGCCACGATGGTGACGGACCAGGCGTGCAGAGGGTGGCGCGGCGAGGGGACGCGGCGGGCGGGCACGAGCGAGGTGGTGCCCTCCATCATGGTGCCCACGCCGCCGGCGAGCGCGCCGGCCGCCGCGTGGCCCGTGATGTCGTGGGACCCGGGCGTCACCTCCAGGGGATCGCTCGCCAGCTCCTCGGTCGCGTCGCCCGTGGTCACGTGCCGGTGGGCGAGCATGCGGCGCTCCAGATAGACCGCGCCGCGCGACAGCGGGAAGCACAGGGCGAAGTACAGCACGGCGGCGGCCACGTAGGCCGGCCCGTAGTAGCTCGTGTCGCCGGCGAAGGAGTTGGCGAAGTACATGAGCTCGCCGCCGGCGATGAGCGCCAGCACGCTCGTGTTCTTCACCAGGTTGGCCGCCTGCACGGCCAGGGGCGGCAGGATGATGCGCATGGCCTGGGGCAGGATGACGAGCGTCATCACCTGCGTCGGCGAGAACCCCTGGGACCGGGCCGCCTCGAACTGCCCGCGGTGGATCGAGCCGATGCCCGAGCGCACCACCTCGGATATGTAGCCGCCATGGTACACGCCGATGGCGAGGACGCCGATCCAGAACGACGCCAGCGAGAGCCCGAGCAGCGGGAACACCGCGTAGAGCACGAACACCTGGAGAAGCAGCGGGATGTTCTGCACCACCTCCACGTAGACGCGGGTCACGGCGCGCAGGGCCCGATGGCGCGACACGGAGAGCACGCCGAACACGAAGCCCAGCACGAGCGCGATGAGGAGCGCGAGCGCCGAGATGGCCACCGTGGTGCCGAAGGCCGCCAGGATGTCGGGCCAGCGCTCGGCCAGCGCCGCCCACTTGTAGGGCGCGAACACCTCGGCCATCACCCCTCGCCTCCCCCGGCGGCGGGATCATCGGCCACGTCGCCGGCACCCAGGCCCGCGGCGCCGTCGGCCTGCTCGGACTCGACGTCGGCCTCGGTCACGAGGGAGAGCCCCCAGCGCTCCTTGAGCGCCCGCAGGGTGCCGTCGGCCTCCATGGCGGCGATGGCCTGGTCGACAGGCCCGCTGAGCGCGCTGCCCTTCCTCGTGGCCACACCGTACTCCTGAGGGGCGAACCGGGTGGGAAGCAGGAACGTGGAGGAGTCCTGGTACCCCACGAGGATGGAGCTGTCCACCGAGAACGCGTCCACGCGCCCGACCACGAGCGCGATCTTTATCTCGGGGTAGGTGGCATACTCGGCGAACTTGAGCGTGATGCCCAGCTCGCGGGCGGCGGCGCCGAGCTTGTCCTTGGTGGTGGCCGACAGCGCCACGCCCACCGTCTTGCCGTCGAGCCCCGTCAAATCGGTGATGCCGGAGTCCTTGCGCACGAGCACGCCGATGTGGTCGATGTAGTAGGGCCGCGAGAAGTCGTAGCTGAGCTTGCGCCGATCGGTGATGGTGAAGGTGGCGAGCGTCGCATCGAGCGTGCCGTTGTCGAGCATGGCGCCGCGCGTGGTGACGTTCACCCCCGTGACCTGGAGCGCGTCCGGGCTGCCCTTGAGACGCGCGGCCAGCTCGCGGGCCACGTCGACCTCAAGGCCCTCCACCGATCCGGTCTCGGGGTTCTGGAAGCCGAAGCCGGGCACGTCGATCTTGGTGCCCACGCGCAGCACGTCGCCAGACGGGGCGCAGCCGGACAGGAGCGACCCGGCGCCGCCCAGCAGGCAGGCTGCGACCGCGGCGGCCGACAGGCGCGCGAAGGAGCGGCGCGAGAGGGGCGCGGAGCCGGCGGCAACCGGCGCGACGCCGAGGGGCGCGGAGCCGGCGGAGCGCTCGCCAAAGGCGGAAACTGGGCGGTTCAGGCAACTCACGACAGGCTCCTAGAGTATCTTCGAGAGGAACGCCCTGATGCGGGCGTTGTCGGTCTCGCCGAAGATGTAGCCGGGAGTTCCCTGGTCCACCACCAGGCCGTTCTCCATGAACACCACCCTGTCGGCGGCGTCGCGGGCCAGGCCCATCTCGTGGGTGACCATGACGATGGTCATGTTCGTCTCGGCCAGCGACTTGATGACGTCGAGCACCTCGTTGACCATCTCGGGGTCAAGCGCGCTGGTGGGCTCGTCGAGCAGCATGATCTTGGGATGCATGTTGAGGGCGCGGGCGATGGCCACGCGCTGCTGCTGGCCGCCGGAGAGCTGGTCGGGGTACTTGTCGAGCTTCGACGAGAGCCCCACGCGCTCCAGGTAGGCCACGGCGGCCTCCTCAGCCTGGGCCTTGGGCACCTTGAGCACCTTCTCCGGCGCGAACGTGACGTTCTCGAGCACGGTCTTGTGGGGGTAGAGGTTGTAGCCCTGGAACACCATGGCCACCTCGTTGGCGAGCTTGCGGGTGTCCACCTTGCGCGCCATGAGATCCATGCCGTCCACGACGATGTCGCCCGAGTCCGGGCGCTCGAGGGCGTTGATGCAGCGGATGAGCACGCTCTTGCCCGAGCCGGACGGCCCGATGACGACGACCTTCTCGCCCTCCGCGACGTCGAGCGAGACGCCCTTGAGCGCCTCCACCTTGCCGAAGTTCTTGCGGATGTCCCGAACGGAGATGAGGGGATCCACGGCGCCACGCTCCTCTCTGAGACGTGCCTGACAGCCTCAGAACATGGTAGCGTCGCGCCTGGCTCCGTTGATTTCGCCGCGTAAACGAGACCCCGACGGTTAGCGGACGGACGTCGCGCGCGCCTCGGCCGGCGTCATCGCGCGCGCCTCGGCCTCCTCGCGGGCGAGCACCCGCTCCATGGCGGCGATGGCGCAGGCCAGCTGCTCGTCATCCGGCTCGTTGGTGGTGAGGTACTGCATCTGCATGCCGGGCCAGAGGATCACCCTCACGAGCGGGTTGTCTGGATGCGAGCCGGCCCACTTCACCGTGATCTCGTAGGAGAGCCCCGCGATGAGGGGCATGAGCAGGATGCGCACGAGGATCACGAGCGCGAGCTTCGGCGCGCCATTCGGCACGCCCCATGCGTCGATGAGGGCGTTCACGGGGAAGATGGTGTACACGAAGATGGCGATGACCATCACCATGATGAGGAACGCCGTGCCGCAGCGCACGTGCAGCCGCGGGAACGAGCGGGCGTTCTTTGGCGTGAGGGGCAGCTCGTGCTCGTAGCAGTGGATGGTCTTGTGCTCGGCGCCGTGGTACATGAACATGCGCCGGATGTCCTCCATGCGCCCGATGAGCCACAGGTAGAAGACGAACACGGCCACGCGCAGCAGGCCGTCCACCACGTTCCACAGCACCGTGCGCTGGTCGTACTCGCCCACGATGAGGTTGGTGATGAAGGCGGGCGCCACGATGAAGAGCACCACCCCGAGCACGAGCCCGAGCACCATGGACAGCGCCATCTCGCGCTTGCCGAACGACTCCCCCTTCCCCGCGCCATCGGCCGCGGGGGCCTCGGGGGCCGGCGCGGGGCGCGGGGCCCCGGCCGAGGGCGGGGCCGGGACGGCGGGGGCGTCCCCGACCACCTCGAGCGTGCGCTGGGCGCCGAGGGCGTCCACCATCACCTCGGGCCGGCCGAAGTCGCGCTGCCACGAAAACCGGCCCTCATCTTCCCGCGCCTCGTAGGAGCCGTCGTCCCCGGCGAGGCCGGCAGGATCGGGCATCGGCGCGGGGCGCGGGGCCTCGGCCGAGGCCCCGGCGCCCGTCTCCGCCTCGGCGGGACCTTCGGCCGCCGGCGCTTCCCCCGCCGCGCGCGGGGCGCCCTCCTCGTCGCCGAAGGCGTGGAGCGCCGCTATCTCGAGGGCCTTGTAGCCCAGCATGAGCGACTCGACGAGGGCGCGGCAGCCGCGCACGAGCGGCCAGTGCATCCAGCCGTTGCGGTCGGCGCCGCTCGCCAGGTCGTGCTCCTCCACGTAGATGCCACCATCGGGCTCGCGCACGGCCACCGCCCAGTTGTAGCGGCCGCGCATCATGACGCCCTCGATGAGCGCCTGGCCGCCCACGTGGGTCTTGCGCGCGCCGTCCTCCGAGAACGCGCGCGACAGGTCGCTTCTCCTCTCCATGGGCCTTCCGTCCGACCGCTAGGCGCGGGTCACACGGGGATAGGGGTTTCCGCAGGTCATCTTGCCCTCAGGGCATTCGCCGTGGACGCAGGGCGCGCCGGCGTCCACGAAGATGAAGGGCGCGGTGGGACGTGCCAGCTCGAGCATGCGGTGGGCCAGCTCGCGGATCTCCCACTGGGCGCGGTTGCAGCAGCGCAGCTCGAAGAAGTGCAGCAGCTCGCGCACGTTCATGGTGATGACGATCTTCGTCTCGGCGGCGTTGGGCAGCAGGTAGCGCGCGTCCTCGGCGGGGATGCCGGCCTCGATCAGACGCTCATAGGCGGCGATGGCGGCCTCGACGGCCTCGTCGAAGACGCGGCTGGCCTCGGGATCGGCCGCGATGGAGCCGGGCTTGACCGTCTCCAGGCCGTTCGTGAACTTCACGTAGCGCTGCGACTGCTGGTTGAAGCTGGCGATGCGGTGGCGCACGAGCTGGTGGGTGAGCGCGCGGGACACGCCGTCCACGGCGAAGGTGTAGCTCGCGTGCTCGAGCGTGGAGAAGTGCCCCGAGCCCATGATGGTGGAGAGCACGCTCTCGACGCGCTCGGGCGGCATGGTCTCCATGAGCTCGGCCGCGCCGACGGGCGCATAGCACAGGCGCGCGGCCGTGGCGATGGCGCGCTCGGGGTCGGGGGTGTGGTAGAGGAGCTCGACGTGCATGGAGGATCCTTTCGAGAGGGGCCGCGCGCAGGCGGCCGTTCGTCCTCCTGAGAGTATATCGGCCCCCTGCCGTGACGAGGGAGCCGCGGGGGCAACCCGCCGAAAAAACACGGCGGGGCGCGCCGCGGGGCCTCAGCCTCCACACGACGCGCCCCGCGGCCCTCAGGCGCCGCCCCGCCCTAGAGGCGGACGCGCTCGAACATCTCGCGGCCGACGCCACAGATGGGACACGCGTAATCCTCGGGCAGTCCGTCGGGATAGCCCTCCTCGATGTAGCCGCAGAGGGTGCACTGCCAGCCCCAGCGCTCGGCCGCGGGCTCGGGCTCGGGCTCGAGCTTGGCCGCGGCCGCGGGCTCGGACGCGAGCTCGGCGTCCTGGAAGGACGATGCCCTCGGCGGGGTCTTCCCGCGCAGCACGGTATGGTAGTAGGCGTAGGTCATCGGCGGCGCGTCCGAGAGGCGCTCGGCCTCCTCGACCTCGCCAATGAACATGAGGTGGGTTCCCACGTCGACGACCTGCTCGACGCGCACGGAGAACCGCGCGACGCCCGCGGAGGTCACGTACGGCACCTCGGCAACGTCGAGCTCGTGCGAGCAGGCGGAGAACTTGTCGAACTCGCGGCTCGAGCGGAAGCCGAAGGCCCCGATGAGGTCCATCGTCGCCTCCTCCCCGAGCACCGTGACGGCGAAGCGGCCCGTCTCGCGAACGGCCTGGGCGGTGGCGTTCTCCTTGTTGAGGGCCACGGAGACCCGCGGCGGAGCGGAGGTGACCTGCTGGAACGTGTTGGCCACGCATCCCACCTTGAGATCGCCCTCGCGCGAGGTGACGAGGTAGAGCCCGTAGCTCAGGGAGCGGAACGCCGACTTGTCTATCATGACGGCCCCTTTCGTGTGTCGGATGGGCGGAGGCGCCTGCCTTCCGCATCGGCTAAGGGTACCACGACGGCCGCCGAGATGAAAACGCGCCTTGCCATGGGATCCCCTCCCCCGATGGCCGCCAGCCGACCGCCGAATGCGTCAAGAAGGTAACGGGTGCCTGTCAGCCTCTTCCCGAGACAGCTGACATAATTAAACTATGCTCTAGGTTCTACGAGCCGACGCGGAGGCGCCCTTGGCGCCGCGCGGGGCGCCGTCGACGGAAGGCGATCGTCATCGGACGCCCCTACGGGGAAAGGAATGCGATGACGATGACCGAGACTCTGGCAGACAAGCTCGCCCCCTACGGGATCGACTACGTTGACGCGATGAAGCGATTCGAGGGCAACGAGGCCCTCTTCGAGCGCCTGGCGCTCAAGTACCTCAACGACACCCACTTCGCCGGTCTCGTGGCGGCGCTCGAGGTCAAGGACTTCGACGACGCCTACAACCAGGCCCACAGCCTGAAGGGCGTGGCCGGCAATCTCTCGCTGCGCGCCCTCTACGAGGCCGCCACCTTCGAGTCCGACGCCCTCCATGCCGGCGAGTACGAGGCCGCCGAGAAGCACCTCCCCCAGGTGGAGGAGGCTCACAAGCTGGCCGTCAAAGGACTCGAGGCCCTACGAGACGGCACGTTGTAGCGACCGTCTTCGCCCTAGCTGCCAAGAAGGCCCCGGAGACCAAGTCTCCGGGGCCTTCCTCTCTCAGGCCGCGCCGCCCTAGCGAGCGCAGAGGCTGCAGGGACGCGTCTTGCCAGCAGCTTGCGCGTCGGCCGCCGCCCCGCTCTTGAGGCCCGTGGCCCCGACGAGGCTCTGACAGCCCTTATCCAGGTGATAGGCAACATGATCCTTATCTGACCACCAGACGGTCTTGGTGGAGCCCACATCCCCCGAACCAGTACCCGTCGAAGAGCCCGAGCCCGTCGTGCCATGGTTGGGAACCCACTTGCCATCGGCGCCTACCCAGTAGTCGTCAATCCAGCGACTCACGGCCATGGATCCGTCCGCAGTCAGGAAGTAGTTGCCGATCCAGGCATTCTCAACCCGGGCCCCCGAGGCCTGGAGGTAGTACCACTTGCCGCCAACGTTCTTCCAGCCCGTGGCCATGGCGCCTGTGGGCTCCAGGTAATAGGAGGCCTTGTCCAGCTTGAGCCAGCCCGTGGCCATGGCACCGGAGTCCTTGAGGTAGTACCACGTGCCGCCCGGATTGGCCCAGCCCGTGGCCATGGCGCCTGTGGGATAGAGGTAGTACCAGGTGCCGCCGAGGGTCTTCCAGCCCGTGGCCATGGCGCCCGACCCCTCCAGGTAGTACCACGTGTCACCGTCCTTGGCCCAGCCCGTGGCCATGGCGCCGGAGTCCTTGAGGTAGTACCAGGTGCCGCCATCCTTCATCCAGCCGGTGGTCATAAGGCCCGACTTGCCCAGGTGGTACCAGACGCCGCCCAGGTTCTTCCAGCCGCCGGACGTCATGGCGCCGGAGGGCGCCAGGTAGTACCAGCCCTCAGCGAGCTTGAGCCAGCCAGTTGCCATGACACCGTAGGTCTTGGCATCATCTGCATTGGCGCCGAAGTGATACCACGTGCCGCCCACGTTGGCCCAACCCGTCACCATGGCGCCTGATCCCGCCAGCAGATACCACTTGCCGCTCTGCGACAGCCAGCCAGTAGCCATGTAACCGCTTGCGTCGAACCAGTAGCGCGCGCCGTCCACAACCCGCCAGCAGGAGACGGGGTAGGTGCCGTCGCTGTTCTTGTACCACCAGCCACGGGCGTTCTTAACCCACGAGCCCGGCAGAGCCACCTCGTTGCCAGCGCTGCGCTTGATGGCGAAGGTGGTCGTCTTGATACCGTCGTAGTCGCCCACGCCCACCACGCTTACCACGCCCGTGCCGGGCAGGAGGTTGGAGGTGTAGTCGACGCGGTAGTCCACGTCCTTCGCGAGCGTGCGGTCATCCAGCTTGACCGTGACGGCCGGCTCAACGACGCGGCCGGTGTACTCGAACGTCGTGCCACCCGCGAGGGTGAGCGTCGCGCCGGCCAGGGACACAGGCTCGGGCTTGGGCTTCTCCTCGCCCCCGCCGTCCTTGTCGCCCTCGCCTTCGCCGACATCGTCCTTGCCCGCGTCGACAACCGGGTCATCGACCTTCGCTGCCACATCCGCCCCGCCCGCCGCAGGCTGCGCCTCGTCGGCGAAGGCCAATGCCGGGCACAGCCCGAGCGCGAGCAGCGCCGTCATCAGCAGGGCCGTAAGCCGTCTTCTCCCCATAGATCCTCCTTCGTCCCCCGCGCCGGGGCGCGGTATCGCGAAACGCTCTCCGCGCCATGATACCGCGAATCGCGCCGCGCCTTCCCGAAAGGCCGGCTCCACCCATAAGCCCACGCCGCTCATGGGCGTCAAACGTTCATTTTCATAAATTTGTATTTATTTTTGAACACTTCATCCTATAATGGCAAATACTGTTTCCAATATTGAACATGCGTTGGCGAAAAGCACGCAAAAGGAGGACGCGAGGCCCATGGCCGAGAGGGAGCTTCAGAAAAACGAGTTCGCCGTTCTGGCCGCGCTTGAGCGCGACCCGAGGGCATCCCAGCGAGAGCTGGCACGGCGCACGGGACTTTCCGTGGGAACGGTAAACGCGGCGGCTAAGACGCTCGAGGCATCTGGCCTCACCGCGAACGGCTCCCCCACCGATAGGGGGCGCACCGCGCTCGCTCCCTATCGCGTGGAGAACGCCGTCATCATGGCCGCGGGCATGTCCACCCGCTTCGCCCCCATCTCCTACGAGAAGCCCAAGGGACTGCTCAGGGTGCGCGGCGAGGTGCTCGTCGAACGCCAGATCGAGCAGCTTCGCGAGGCGGGCATCGCCGACATCACCGTCGTCGTGGGCTACAAGAAGGAGTACTTCTTCTACCTCGAGGAGAAGTACGGGGTGAGCATCGTCGTCAACAACGAGTACGCCTCACGCAACAACAACTCCTCGCTCATGGCCGTACGCGACCGCCTGGGCAGCACCTACGTCTGCTCGTCCGATGATTACTTCACCGAAAACCCCTTCGATCCCTATCAGTGGAAGGCCTGCTACTCCGCGGCCTTCCAGGAGGGACCCACGAGGGAGTGGTGCCTCGACATAGGATCAGGCGATCGCATCAAGGGCGTCACCATCGGCGGCGCGGACGCCTGGTACATGATCGGCCACGCCTACTTCGATCGCGCTTTCTCGCAACGTTTCGTCGAGATACTCGAGGCCGAGTACGACCTGCCGCAGACGGCCGACAAGCTGTGGGAGGAGCTCTACGTCGACCATATCCGCGAGCTCGACATGGTTGTGCGCCGCTTCGCCCCTGGCGTCATCTACGAGTTCGACTCCCTTGACGAGCTGCGCGAGTTCGACCCGCTGTTCCTCGAGAACGTCGACTCAGAGGTGTTCGACAACATCGTCGACGTACTCGGCTGCACGAAGACCGAGATTCGCGACGTCTACCCGCTCAAACAGGGCCTCACGAACCTCTCCTGTCACTTCCGCACCGACGGCGGCGAGTTCGTCTACCGCCATCCCGGCGTAGGCACCGAGCAGCTCATCGACCGCTCGGCCGAGGTCGCAGCCCTCAATCTGGCCAAGAAGATGGGCATCGACGACACCTTCATCTACGAGGACCCCCAGAAGGGCTGGAAGATCTCTCACTTCATCCCCAACGCCCGTCAGCTCGATCCCCACGACGACGCCCAGCTGGCCCGCGCCATGGCCGTGGCACGCGAGATCCACAGCTGGGATGTATCCGTCGAGCGCTCCTTCGACTTCTTCGAAGAGGGGCTGCGCTATGACGCGCTGCTGCGCGAGCACGGGCCGGTGGACGTGCCCGGCTACGAGGAGATGCTCGCCAAGGCCCGTCGCCTGCGAGAGTTCGCCGCTGGTGACGAGGCTCTGCGCTGCCTCACCCACAACGACTTCTTCTACCTGAACTTCCTCTTCGACGCAGAGGATCGCCTGGCGCTCATCGACTGGGAGTACGCGGGCATGGCCGACTACGCCAACGATTTCGGCACCTTCACCGTGTGCTGCGAGCTTGACGAGGTCGAGGCGCTCGCCGCCCTGCGCCACTACTTCGGCCGCGAGCCCACCTTCGAGGAGATGCGCCACAACTTCGCCTTCGTAGCGCTGGCCGGCTGGTGCTGGTATGTCTGGTCGCTCGTGAAAGAGGCCGAGGGAGACTTCGTTGGCGAATGGCTCTACATCTACTATGACTACGCGCGCAAGTACATGGACAAGGTTCTGCGGTGGTACGACACCGAGGCCATGATCAGCGAGGAGTAACCTATGAAGTACGGACTGACGAGCGGCCTTCTCTGGGGCCTGGACACGGTGATCCTGGGAATCGCCCTGGGGATGTCACCTTACATCGGCACAGTCGAGGCGCTAGCGCTCGCCGCCATCGTGAGCTCAGCACTCCACGACGTGTTCTGCGCACTGTGGCTCTTCGTCTACATGGCGGTTCGCGGGAGGCTCGGCGATACGCTCGCCGCGCTTAAGACGCGCAGCGGCAAGGTGGTCATCCTCGGCGCGCTCCTTGGCGGACCCATCGGCATGACCGGCTATGTGACGGCCATCAACAACATCGGCGCGGGCTACACGGCCATCATCTCGTCGTTCTATCCCGCTTTCGGCACGGTGATGGCCGTGCTGCTGCTCAAGGAAAAGATGGCTGCCAAGCAGGTGGCCGCCCTCATGGTAGCGCTTGCCGGCATCATCACCATGGGTTACCTCTCGGCAGACACGACCGTGAGCGGCGACCCCCTCCTCGGCCTCATCGGCGCGGCCGCCTGCGTCATCGGCTGGGGATCCGAGGCGGTGCTGTGCGCCTGGGGCATGCGCGACGATGCCGTGGACAATGAGACGGCCCTGCAGATTCGAGAGACCACCTCGGCCATCGTGTACTGCCTGGTGGTGCTGCCCCTGTTCGGCGCATGGGCCTGGACGGCGAGCGTGATACCGTCGCTTGCGACGGGCGTGGTGGCGCTGGCCGGCCTGGCGGGCGCCACGTCGTACCTCTTCTACTACAAGGGCATCGCAGTCATCGGCGCCGCCAAGGGCATGGCGCTCAACATCTCCTACTCGGCATGGGCGGTGCTCCTCGGCGTTGTCCTGCTCGGCGCCATCCCCGGCCCCCTTGAGATTTTCTGCTGCATCGCCATTCTCTGCGGCACGGTGCTGGCTGCGAGCGACTGGAAGGAGCTCTTCAGCCGTCCAGCTCGGGCCTAGCGCAAGCCGAAGACATCCGTCTGACCCAAGAGGGCCCCGGCAGTCGCCGGGGCCCTCTTGGCGAAAGGGCAGCCCTTTCGGCCAACGCGCCCAGACGAGATGACCGCCGGGCCGGGGCAAGTACCGGGGATCCAGCAACCGTCAGGCGCTCCCCCGTCAGCCGGCCGACTCTGGGTCGTGATGCACGAGGGCTCCGGCGTTAGCCAGAGCCCTCGTTCCTCTGCTGGTTAGCGAATCCAACGGCCATCAGCACCCACGCGCCAGGGGCCGATCCAGGTGTTGGTGGCCATGGCACCCGAACCGGTAAGGTAGTAGTCCCCCACCCAGGTGTTGGCAGCCATGGCACCGGAGCTGTAGAGGTAATACCAGGTACCGCCCAGGTTGAGCCAGCCCGTGGCCATGGCGCCGCTGCCATGCAGGTAGTACCAGATACTACCTAGATTGAGCCAGCCCGTGGCCATGGCGCCGGATCCGTGAAGGTAGTACCAGGTGCCGCCGACGTTGGCCCAGCCGACAGCCATGGCTCCGCTGCCATGCAGGTAGTACCACGCCCCGCCGATCCAACGCCAGCCCGTTGCCATGGCGCCCGAGCCTTCCAGCCAGTACCAGGTGCCGCCCAGGTTGAGCCAGCCCGTTGCCATGGCGCCGCTGCCATGCAGGTAGTACCAGATGCCGCCGACGTTGGCCCAGCCGGTGCGCATGGCGCCCGTCGAGGGATCCAGGTAATACCACGTGCCGCCGACGTTCAGCCAGCCGGTGGCGCGCACGCCGGCCGGCGTCCCGTAGTACCACGTGCCGCCCACCTTCTGCCAACCCGGCGCGCAGGCGGGCATCTGAGGCTTGCTCGGCGTAGTGGGCGTAGCGGGGTCGGTCGGAGTGGTAGGCGTCGTCGGAACGACGGGATCAATCGGCTTGACGGGATCGGGGGGTTTCACCACCGACGAAGACACGATCTTGAACGCGGCCTGGCAAGAGCCCTGATAGTTCGCATTTCCAGCGCTCACCGTCACCGTGGCGATTCCCACATTGACGTTGTTCGTGTAGGAGACGATGTAGTTGGAGGGATCAACCCGCTTCCCGCCCAGAGTCACCGTGACGGCCGGCCTTATGGCCGAGCCCGTGTGCTTCTGGTCGGAAATGGCGGCGATGGCGGCAGCCTTGAGATTCGCTGGGGTTATGGCGAAGGACACTTCCTTCGTGCCCACATAGCGGCCCTTTCCCCTCAGCGTCATTCGTGCAGTGCCCGCGTTGACGTTATCCGCGTAGGACACCGTGAAGTCGGATCCCTCGACCAGCTTCACTCCATTCACCGTCACAGCGATGCTCTGCGTCTTGGGCGTGCCGTCATACACCTTGCTCATCACGCCCGTCACCGCAGCAGAACCGATGTCGACAGACGAAGGCACCGTAGCGTCAGGCGCCTGATAGCGACGCAGGGACGCCGTTCCGCCAGCCGTGTCGTAAGCAGAGCAGTAGACCTTGTCGTTGAGCAGCGCGATATCCGCGCCCGAGGCGCTCGCCGCCACGCTCGCGCCAAGCGGCGTCCAGCGCGCGCAATCGGCTGCCGAAGCATGGAAGACGCGCACCGGGTTGGAGGAGCCGCGCTCCGTCACGGCGGCGTAGAGCTCCCCGCCGCGCGTGGCGAGCGAGGCGATCATGGTCTTGGGGAGCGCGTCGCCCAGATTCATCGCCTTGCTACCGCCGCCTGCGACAAGCGACATCACCGCGGTATCGCCGTCCTGATTCGCCAGGAGCGCATAGGTGGCCGAGCCGCTCACCGCCGCGCTCACCGAGGTGGCGGACGAATCCCACAGAGTCTTGAGGATCCATGCGCCGCCCTCGTACGTCCAAGCACCGGTCTTCTGCGAGGTAGCCTCGTTCATGGCAAAGTTTCCGCAGATCACAGTTGGCTTGCCAGCCACTTCGGCGATGACGGGGTTCGTCGGGTGACCACAGGGCGCGCCACCGGCCTGCTCACGCAGGTTCGACCCCTCAAGCACGTAGAGACGCGACTTGCCATCAGCCTGATCGGCGAAGACGTAGACCTTGCCGCCCGCAACGCCGATGGCGGGCGTGCTGCTTGCCGCGGCCACGCGTGCGACTTCACGCCACGCACCGCCCGAGTAGGCCTTCACGATCAGATTACGATGGTCAGAAAGCAGCACGTGGGGCGCGCCGTTCAGGACGCAGAGACCGTAGGCGTCAGGGCTCTGGGCAGCCACGCCCAGGCTCGCCCAGCTCGTGCCGTCATAGGCGAAGACCCGGGTCGTGGAGCTGTTCACCGCTCCCACGGAGGTGAGCACATAGGCCTTGGAGCCGTCGGAGGCAATGCGCGCCCCGATGACGCCCGAAGTCGGCAGCGGGCTGGAGCCGTCGGCGCTCGTCACCATCTGCCAGATGCCCGACGCATCGTAGTCGGGGTAGGCCACCTCGAAGGTGATCGAATCGGCGGCCTGGCTCTTCACCGTCACCACAATCCCCGAGTTCTGGCCGCTCGAGTAGGTGATGGCCCCGTCTGCAAGCCCCTTGTCCATATCGGCGGTGCCGAGGCTCTTGCGGCCCGACGCGCTCAGCTGAGCGTTGCGCACATCCCCCGCGCCGTCGCCGCGCACGCCGTCGTTCGCCGTGGTCTCACCAGGGCGGAACAGGTAGACGTAGTCCTTGTCGCCCTTGTTGCCGTTGCCATTCGTCTTCATGGGCGGATTCACGCGGTACACCAGCAAACCGGATCCGCCGATGGTGCTCGGCGAATTCGCCATGGTGGTATCGAGGGCGGAAAGGTCGGTCGTATCGGTGTTAGCCTTGCGGTACTCCGCGACGAAGTACTCCGAGTCGGATAGCGGAGACTTGAACATGACCGCCTGGCGCTTGCCGGATCCAGGCGCATAGAGCACGAACGTGCCCTCGCCCACCTCCTCGATGGAGGTCCAACCGCAATCCTCGAGCGTGATGGCAAGCGGCCTCATGAGGCGAGACCCCGCATGCTCGGCCATGATATCCCACACGCCAACCGGCTTGCCGCCGCGGCTCTCGACCGCATTGCCCGCACGATAGAGATCCTTCGCCCCAAAGACGTGAAGCGTCTCGTGGATGACGGTGCCTGGCGCCGAGAGATGGGTGGTGTCAACCACCGTGAAGCATACCGCCTGCACGCTCTTTCCGCCGCCAGTCAAATAGGTCGGAGTGCTGATGTCGGAGCGCCGCGGCCAGAAAGGGCTCGAGCCGCTTGAGGGCGCAACGCCATTCATGTCGGGAACCACGAGGATATTGTCGGCGTAACCGTCACCATCTGCATCGAGGACGCTTACGTCAAACGAGCCGTACGCCTCGTTGAAGGCGGCCACCGCATCGGCCGCAAGCACCTCAGCGCCGCCGGCGCCCAGGCCCTCGTAGTAGGAGCGTGACTGAGGAAGGGTGAGGTAGGACACCCTTCCCGTACCCTCATCGGTCTGGGGGCTCAGCGTCTCCAGGCGCACCTGTCCTCCTGAGACCTCTTTGAGATAGCTGTAGAGCGTAGGGCTGACGTACTTGCTAGCGGGAACGCCATTGAGTACCGTGCCGAGCCGGTAACTCCAATCGGTGCCGCTGCCATAGGAATAGGGCGCGTTGAGCCCCGTGTCGTCCTCGCCGACCGTATCCCCGGCGAAGCGCACCACCAAGACAAGCTGGTGGCGGTTCGCGTCGGTTATGCCTTCCGGACGATAGGAAGGAGCAGCCGTCGTTCCCTCATCCGCTGCGAACGCAAGGAAGGGGACGGCAAGGGCGCAGGCCGCAACCAACGCAAAGAACAGGCGGACGAACCGGCTTGGGGTAGAGCGGCCGCGCATCGCACGAGACGCAGAGCGAGTCATCAGTTGTCCTCCGTAGTACTCGGGGGGGATTAGCTGACGGCATTGTACAACGTGCACGCCTACCTGTCATCGGCCTTGTCCGCATCGAGAGCCATCATGACGAGGAGCGTCAACGGGCGGCTTCTTCCAACAGGAGCCCGAACGCCCCGGAGGCGACGCTACCCCACCTCAGCCATCACGGCCAGGAGCTTCTTTCCGTAACCTGCATCGGCAGCCCAGCCCTTTCCGTCGGGGTTGTCGGGGATGCCGAGCCACTCGACGTAGGGCGCGCATCCCCGCGTGACGTACTTGAAGCGCTCATCGACGCAGTCTTGCTTGAGAGGCTGCTCACAAGCGTAGGCCTTCAAGTGCTGCACCTGAGCGCGCACGCCGGTGCGCACGTCTGCGTAGGAGTTGCCGGGCACGCCGTTGCCCGTGGCGCCCAAACCGGCGAAGTTAAACTGCTCCACCTTCACGTCGCCGCCAAACCGAAGCCAGCCCGTCTCCACCATCATCTGGGCAAACACCACATCAGCGCGCACGCCCTCGGCGGCCGCCTCCTCCGTGACGATGGCGCAGAAGGTAGCGATGTCAGGCGCGCCGCCACGCCCCAGGGCCTCGGACGGGTAGGCGATCTTCCCGCCGCTTGCCTTCACCTTGGCCTCGTAGAGCGCCGCCAGGTCGGCCGGCTTCACCTCGGCCGCGCCCATGATACCGGTGAGGGACGGCTTGAGCGCCTCAGGCAGATCGGGATCGTCCACCCATAAGCCCGTAGCGTCGAAACGGTACTCGATCCCGCTGATAGTGCGCAGGCCGCGCGCTGCCGCGCCTGAGGACTCGAGGTAGTACCAGGCGCCGTCCTGCTTGAGCCAGCCAGTCTGCATGGCACCGGATCCCGCCAGGTAGTAGCGCTGCTTATCCACTGTCACCCACCCGGTGGCCATAGCGCCAGAGCCTGGCCTCAGGTAGTACCACGTACCGCGATCGCTCATCCAGCCCTCGGCCATGGCACCGGAGGGGTAGAGCCAGTACCAGGTGCCCCCCTGGTTGAGCCATGCCGGGCCACGACGCATGGCACCCGATCCTTCCATGAAGTACCAGCTGCTCCCATCGTGAGCCCAGCCCGTGGCCATGGCTCCGGTTTCCTTGTCAAGCCAGTACCAGGTGCCCCCTTGGTTGAGCCAGCCGGTCTGCATGGCACCGGAACCCGTCAGATAGTACCATGTGCCCCCGCGGTTGAGCCACTGGCTGTGCAGCATGGCCCCCGACCCGTCACACCAGTACCAGGTCTTGCCGTCGAGCACCCAGCCGGTGGCCATGACGCCCGTCTCCCTGTCGAGCCAGTACCACGTGCCGCGGTCGTTGAGCCAGCCGGTAACCGCCGCACCACTCGGCTGAAGGTAATGCCAGTGCCCCCCAAGCATGTGCCAGCCGCCCGAGAGCATAGCGCCCGAACTCGTCAGGTAATAGAGGCATCCGTCCACCTTGGCCCACCCGGTGGCCATGGCTCCGGAGGCGGGAGTCAGGTAGTACCAGGTTCCACGGTCGTTGAGCCAGCCGGTGAGCATGGCGCCCGAACTCGTCAGGTAGTACCAGGTACCGCCCACGTTCTGCCATCCGGTAAGCATGAAGCCCGCACCGTCGAAGAGGTACCGCGCACCGTCTATCTCTCGCCAGCCGCCCGCAACGTAGCTCGTGCCATCATGGTACTTCCACTTGCCATTGACCTGCTTCCACCCGGGAGCAACGGTCAGACCGTAGAACTCGGCTATGCCGCGCGCGTCAGCTTGGCCGATGCGCGTCAGCGTCGTATCGCTGCGCAGGAGCACGACATCACTTGCATTGGTAATGAAGGCATGCTCGACAATGATGCTGAGCATGCCGGCCATGCGCGCATGGTAGATGACGCCATAGTAGTCAGAGGCAGACCCGTCGGGATAGCGACCGCCCGCCTCGGTATTGCGAATCTTCGGCCCGCGGCTGGGCAGGCCCACCGTAGACAGCTCCGCGAGGATGCCGCGGGCAAGCCCCTGGCCCTGGGCGTAGAGCCCCTGGTGGAAGGTGGCGTTGTTGGGATGGTAGACTTCGGCGCCGCGCACGGTCACGCTTCCGCTGTTGATGTGGAGGCTCACGAAGACGTCGGCATCGGCGCCAAGGGCGCGGTCAACGCGCTCCGAGAGCGAAGGGCACTCGTTCTCGGAGCGCGTGAGCACCACACGGGCGTCATAGGACCGCTCGAGCTCGGCCTTGCAGGCCAAGGCGATCTTCCAGTTCAGATCCTTCTCTTGGAGGCCATTGCCGAGCGCGCCAGGATCGCGACCGCCATGACCCGGATCGAGCGCGATGGTGAAGATTCCATCAACGTCGCCCTTGGAGTCACCCCCGCCAGCGCTCTCCCCCTCCCTCGCAGCGTCGCGCGCACTGACCGGGGCGGCCTTGTCGCTGATGCGCGCCGAGGACATGGAGACAACCCGAGCGCCCGGATCCTCGGGCTCGGAGCCCTCGCTCGCCCATGCGGCAGGCGCCGGAGCAGCTAGAACAGCCAAGGTCATTAGAAAAAAGAGCGCAGCTGCGAGCGCGCCGCGAGCTATACGACAGAGCACCGGTTCCTCTTTTCCCTTAGCGAATCCAACGCCCGTCGGCGCCGACGCGCCACGGGCCGATCTGCGTGCTGACCGCCATTGCTCCCGATGCGGTCAGGTAGTAGTCCCCCACCCATGTGTTGGCGGCCATGGCGCCGGAACCGTGCAGGTAGTACCACGTCCCGCCCAGGTTGACCCAGCCCGTGGTCATGGCGCCCGAGCCGTGCAGGTAGTACCAGGTATCCCCAAGCAACAGCCACCCGGTGGCCATGGCGCCGTTATCCCGCAGGTAGTACCACGCCCCGCCCAGGTTGACCCACCCGGTAGCCATGGCGCCGGAGGGGTAGAGCCAGTACCAGGTGCCGCCTACGTTGAGCCAGCCATTCGCACGCATGACGCCAGAGGCCTCGCACCAGTACCATGTTTTGTCATCGAGCACCCAACCGGTGGCCATAGCACCCGAGGACGCGAAGTAGTACCAGCTGCCGTCCAGGCTGCACCACCCCTTCGCCATCTTGCCCTGGGAGTCGAGCCAGTACCAGATACCGCGATTCAGCCAGCCGGTGAACATGGCGCCCGATGACTCGAAGTAATACCAGTCGCCGCCAACCTCAACCCAGCCGACGCGCATCCTGCCGTCATCTCCTAAGTAATAGCGGGATCCGTTGACGGTCTGCCAGCCCTTGGCCATAGCACCCGAGCTGCTCAGGTAGTACCACGTCCCGCCCAGGTTGAGCCAGCCAAGCTCCATGGCGCCCGAACTGCTCAGGTAGTAGCGCTGGCCCTCGACATCCTGCCAGCCGGTGAGCATCTTGCCGTCCTTGTCGAAGAGATACCAGCGACCAGACACGTAGAGCCAGGCAGGCTTGCCGGCAGCACCTTTGAAGGGTTCGCCGTTCTGCTGGTACCAGTACCAGGCACCGCCCTCCGCATGCCAGCCGAGCGGCTTACCAATGTTGGATCCGATTTGGAAGTCGAGGTCGACGTTGCCGACGATGCCGTCGACAGATCCCTGACTCGTGCACTGCCACATGTCATAGGGCTTCTTGTAGTCGCACTTGACGTTGTACTGGGCCACCCAGCGCGTCCAGCGATCGAACACCGAATCGGTGAGGAAGGTGTTGTACCAGTAGAGGTTCGCATAAGTGCCGGCACGATAGCCCGCCGCCTCCACCTTCTCGCAGAACGCCTTGGCCATCTGCCCCAACAGCACCCGGTTGGACGTGGAGGCCATCGAGCTTTCCTCCAGGTCTAAGTATACGGGATAGACGGGCTTGTGGCCGCCCTTCTGAAGCTGGGCGATGACATGCTCGGCCTCCGCCGCCGCATCCTCCACCGTCTTGCCGTAACTGTATATGTAGACGCCGTAGGGAATGCCCAGGCGCTCACATTCCGCCACGTTGCGCAGCCACTGCTTGTCGACCATGGGCAGCGTGCGCCGATAGCCCACGCGCAGGATGGCGAAGTCGATGCCATCGGCTTTGACCTTCTCCCAGTTGATGATGCCCTGCCACTCGCTCACGTCGACGCCCTTGCGCGTGGCGTTGGGAATAACCTCGCCTCGGCTGTTCACGAAGCCGTCTGGCCCCTGAGACCAGGGCGCGAGGGAGCGCGCGTCAGCGCTGAGGGCCATGATGGGCGCCTCGTCACCTGCCACGGCAACGGGCTCGCCGTCCTGGTAGCGCCAGCTGTTGGGAACGTCGGCATTGGGATCGGATGCATCCGGAGCCACATCGGGTTCGACGGCGAGGGCCGCCGTGGGCACGACGGACAAGGAGAGGACGATCGCAAAGAGCATCCGAGGGATTCGTCTGATGGCAAAATCCATGGAGAGACTACCCTTCTCCGCGCCAAGCAGGAAACCGGCGTGACTCCTGGGGAGACGCGACGCACAAGCCCGACGCGGCAAAGCAAGCGGGGGCGGACTGCATTTGGTCGGCTACAACGTTTTACCCCCTCGGTGCGCCGATCATAGCATCTTTCCTCCTTACGTGTGTGAAGAAGCCGCGATATTCGCTCCCCACGCACTCCTCTCCCCAACGCATCAGCTTGCTTATACACAGAGTGGACAAATGATCCCAGCGCCGCTACGAACAGCTTTGCGACCGCAACGGTTTTGATACAATCGAGCATCGAAAAACAACGTAAGATCGACAAGACGTCTCGGAGGAACGTTCGCCATGCATCGCAACACCCCCATCGCTAAGGAAACCGCCGCCTGGCGCACCTTCCGCATCGCCCTCGCACTCACCCTCGCCACGACTCTCACCCTCCCCACCGCCGCCCTGGCTGCGTCTTCGGTGGACGCAGTGACGCCCGCCACGTCCACCGAAGACGCAGCGGGTTCAAGCCAAGACGCCCCGGCAGACGCCTTGCAAGCAAGCCCTGCGGAAGAAGCCGCCTCAGAACCCCTACCGTCTACGCAGGATAGCCCCGCAAGCAGCCTCATCGAATCCAAGTTTAACGCCCGGCCCGAGTCCTCCCCCTCTACCGACACGCCGATTCAGCAGCCTGCGGCGGCAGCAGCTGCCGAACCGCCAGCTGCCGAATCGGCAAAGTCGGGCAATCCGGCCCCGGCGGCACTCACCACCAACGGTCCTACGCGCATCCACGTGCTTGCCTTTGCGGGCGTATCATGCGATGCGATCCTTCTTGAATCGAATGGCCGGTTCGGCATGGTGGACGCAGGCGAAGATACCGACCGCCCCGACGGAAGCAACCCCCGCTACCCCGCCAATCGCCCCTTCACCAGCAGTGCCGACCAAGGCGTGGAGAAAGAGGTCGTCGCTTACCTGAGAAGCGCTGGCGTCACTGAGGACAATTTCGACTTCTTCATCGGCACCCACCCCCACAGCGATCATATCGGTGGCGCCGACACCGTCATCTCGACGTTTAAACCCAAACGCGTCTATACACCCGAATACAAGGATGAGTACATAAAGCCCTACGTCGACGAGAACGGCATCACCGCAAGCTGGGAGAAGCACCCTTACCTCTGGGATAACCTTTATGTCTACGATCAGCTCATCGCAGCGTCCGAGCGCGCTGGATCCGAGCTCATTCAAAGCCTCAGCCCAAGCTCGGCCTCCTTTAGTCTCGGAAACGATATGCATATCGAGATCGTTAATTATGACGAAGGCTACAAGACCACCCCGACGACCGATGCCAACGACTTCTGCTGGGGCGTGAAGGTCACCGCACACGGGAAGAGCGCCTTCCTCTCCGGCGACATCAACAACTACCAAGGAGACGAAGACGCCCTCGCAAAGACGCTCGGCCACATCGACGTGCTTAAGCTCGGGCACCATGGCGTCTCCGGCTCCAACTCCATTCCCTACCTCCGCGCCATCTTGGCAACGCCTGCCGGATCCGCCGCTCCTCTCGTCTTGCAAACAGGCCCGTTCTCCCACTGCCCGTCCGAACTCATCAACACGCTGGAAAGCCTACATGCCGCGCATTACCTTACCTTCGAGGCGATCGCCAGCGGTAAGGGGGCTATCGTTGTCACCTTCGGGAAGGACGGCATCAGCACCAACGTCGCCGGCTCCCCGGCCACCCTTCGGCAACGATGGACGTCTCCCTTCCTCACAAGCTATGCCAACGGAAGGCAAAAACCCCTTTTCGGATGGGTCTTCCACAATGGCAACTGGTATTGGTTCGAAAACAGCACTCACGCAACCGAAAGCCAATGGCTCAACAGGGGCGGCATCTGGTATTACCTGACCGAGAGCGCAACCATGGCCGTAGGCTGGGCCCATGATGGAAGCGCCTGGTACTACCTGAACGGATCGGGTGCCATGCAGACCGGCTGGCTCAACATCGGCGGCACGTGGTACTACCTTGCCCCGTCTGGAGCCATGGTGACCGGCTGGCTAAACGAAGGAGGTACTTGGTATTACCTGGCCAGCAGTGGCGCCATGGCCATCAGCTGGTACCAAATCGATGACACCTGGTACTTCTCCGACGCATCCGGCGCCATGCAGACCGGCTGGCTCAACATCGGCGGCACGTGGTACTGGCTTGACACATCGGGCGCCATGGCTGAGAACGCATGGCGCAACATCCGCGGCACCTGGTACCACCTGGGAGCAGGCGGCGTCATGCGTACCGGGTGGTTCCAAGTCGGCGGCACGTGGTACCTTGCCAATGGGTCAGGCGCCATGCTGACCGGCTGGCAGCGCATCGGCAGCACGTGGTACTACCTCCACGGCTCGGGCGCCATGGCCGAGGGCTGGGTGAACCTGGGTGGCACGTGGTACTACCTGCAGCCAGGCTCTGGCGCCATGCACGTCGGCTGGCTGCAACTTGACGGCACGTGGTACTACCTGAACGGCTCAGGCGCGATGCTAACAGGACGTCAGATCATCGACGGCCATCCCTACGTGTTCGCACCCAGCGGAGCGATGGTCGGCTGACCCCTCCCCGCTTCCTTCCTCAGCACCGGAGAAACGAGGAGTAGAATGACGTCATCGAATCGTTAGTCTCTAAGAGCAGGTGATCGGCATGTTGAACAAAAGTTCGCTGCACGCGCACGCCCTGGAAACGGCGCTCGCGTTCCTCTTGATGGGGGGCGCACTCTTCGCCTCGCCCAACGTCCTCCAGGCCTGGGCGGGCAGCGCCGACGCCGGCGCGCAGACGGCTACCGGCGACACAAGCGTCGCGACCGAAGAGGGCAAGGATGCGAGCGTTGCCCCGACCAAGCCCAACGCAACGCAGAAGCCGCCGGCGCAGGGCGAGGCTGACAAGGATCCCGCCACGCCACCGGCCGTCGATGCTGACAAGCCGAGCTCCAAGCCCGAGGAGAAGCCCAAGCCCGATCCGGAGCCCGAGAAGCCCATCACCTACAAGCCGGGCTGGAGCAAAGACGTCAAGGGCCAGTGGCACTACGGCAACGCTGACGGCAAGGCCCGTACCGGCTGGCTGAACGATGGGGGAATCTGGTACTACCTCGACCCGGCGCAGGGCGGCCTCATGCGCACTGGCCGCTATCAGGACACGACGGGTAACTGGTACTACTCCATCGGCTCTGGTGCCATGCAGCGGAATGGCTGGGCGCTTATTGACTCCCGCTGGTATTACCTGACCAACTCCGGCGCGATGCACCGCGGCTGGCTTCACCTTGGACACCGCTGGTACTGGCTTGACCCCTCCAGTGAGTGCGCCATGGCTTCAGGACTCTACCAAGCTGAGGGCCGCTGGTACACCTCAGGCCCTGATGGCGCCTGCCGCATGGGCGGATGGTCTCTTGTGGGCGACAAATGGTTTTGGACCGACGTCTCAGGCGCCACTGTTTCAGGATGGATTCGTCCCAACGGTCGCTGGTACTGGCTCGACCCCGCCAAACATGGCGAGATGGCCACTGGCCTCTACCAGGCGAACGGCCAGTGGTACACCGCAGGCCCCGACGGCGCCTGCCGCATGGGCGGATGGTCGCCCGTAGGCGCCAAGTGGTTCTGGACAGACTCGTCTGGCGCCGTCCGAAGCGGCTGGCTTTACCATGCGGGTCTCTGGTACTGGCTCGACCCCGCCAAGCATGGCGAGATGGCCACTGGTTTTTACCAGGCAAATGGAGAGTCCTATTATTCTGATGCATCCGGAGCCATGGCCCAAAACACCTGGGTAGCCAAAGAGGACAAGAACTTCTTCGCCACCAGCTCCGGCGCGCTTTTAGAAGGAGGCGAGCGCCTGAAAGACGGATGCATCGTCTTCAAGGACAAGGACGGTAAAGCTCTCACCGGCTGGCAGAGCTTGGGCGGGCGTCGATTCTACGCCGACCCCGCCAAGGGCGGGCGGCTTTCCACCGGCTGGATACAGGTGGAGGGAACCTGGTACTGGACCGATGCCCAGCATGTCGTTCGCCTTGGCTGGATGAACATAGACGGACGCTGGTACTGGCTTGAGCCCCCCTCGGGAGCCATGGCCACCGGATGGAAGAACATCGATGGAACCTGGTATTTCCTGCACAGCAGCGGCGCGATGGCCACCGGCTGGATCAACCTCAGCGGCACCTGGTACTACCTGAGCGGGTCGGGCGCCATGGTGACGGGTCGACAGTACATCGACGGCACGTGGTGCGACTTCACTCCGAGCGGCGCGTGGATCGATCCCTCAGCAGCTATGAACGCAAAAGCCCAGGGTATCGCGAGCGCTACGCCCTGGCTCATCTTGGTAGACACTGGCAACACCCGCGTGAACGTCTACTCCGGCTCCCAGGGCCGCTGGTCACTGCAGCATAGCTGGCTCTGCGCCCCTGGCGCGCCCTCGACACCCACCATCAAGGGGTACTTCACCGTTGGCGGCAAGGGCTATTATTTTGACTCCGGCGCCTCACGCTGCTTCTACTACACGCAGTTCCGCGGTAACTATCTTTTCCACTCGACGCTCTACAACAAGCGCCCGACCCCCAGCTCCCCCCAGGACAACCGCGTCGGCATGCAGCTGTCTCACGGCTGCGTGCGCCTGGAGCTCCAAAACGCCAAGTGGATCTACGACAACATCCCCCGTGGCACTAAGGTGTACGTGTTCTAGGGACAAGGGGGGGGGCACGCATTAAGCTCGCCCCCCCCCTCTTTTACACGCAATACGATGGATCGAGCTCTTGCAGCTCGCGAAACGTATCAATCTCCACGAGATCCTCTCGCCGACATTCGCGGATGGCAACCCGATAACGATCCTTACAGTAGCGCAGGGCCACCTCATCCCAATAGCGCTCCTTGCCGCCTGGCATATCGATCACCTTGGGGATGTCCTCAGCAAGCTTGCGCCCATCCTCCTCCGACCAGTAGGAGATGCCGCACATCTGATGGCAGTTGAGCCCACCGACCGCCAGGGAATCGATGATCCCATGCTTCACATGGAAGCACCAGTCATCGGTTCGCTCCACAGGAAAGGCCAAGTAGTTTGTCTCGTACTGGTATTTCGTGATCAGCTGCGGATTTGCGAGCAAGATGTCCGACTCCATCACGTAGGCATTCTCGAGCAGTCCGCTGGCGGCAAGAGCCGAGGAGATGTTGTTGGCCTCGTTGTAGATCTCGTTCTCGATGAACTTAACGTGGGGATAGCGGTAACGCAACTGGTCAAACTGTTCGCCAAGATACCCCCGGACGACGTAGACGTCCTCGATGCCCGCCGCCTCGAGCGCATCGAGAAGCGAGTCGATGATCCGCTTCCCTCTTACGCGTACCAGCGGCTTGGGGGTGTTAAGCGTGATGGGAACCATGCGCTCACCGAAGCCGGCGGCGATGAGGACGGCTCGCTTCACTCGGTAGGGCTCGAGCGCCTCTCTCCCCTCCTCCGTCAGCGTCATCTTATCCAAGAATCCGGCCTCGGTCAGGGATGTGACCAGCTTGTTGACAGAACCAACCGAAAAGCCCGTGGCCGTCGCCAAGTCACGCTGGGTAAGCTTCTCCCCCGCGCGGCCCTCCACTAGCTCGAGCAGCTTAAACTCCTTTGCGGTCAGATTTCCGCTCATTTTTCTTCCTTTCAGGCAGACAGGGACAACCCAACCCTACGCATCAGCAGCTTTTTTATGACGGCGAAAAGTGCCTTGAAAACGATATTAGTCAAAAGCACGAGGAGCGACACGAAGGCAGCGCACTCAGTAAGGCGCTGGGAATCGAAATCGGTGATCAGCAGCGCAAGGGGCATATCCAGGGTAGTGGCGAGGAACGCTACGGCCGAGATGGTCACCATGCAGTTCACGAAGAAGAACGAGAACATCTCTAGAATGGTTCCCGCGGTCTGGGGGACAAGGACGTCCTTCAGGATGCGCCAGCGACTCGCGCCGATAGTCGCGCCGACCGCCTCAAGATTGAGATTCACCTTACCGAGCGCGTTGTAGGCGAGAAGATAGGGCGAGGCGAAGAAGTGCACGATGTTGACAAGCACGAGGATGCCAAGCGTACCATAGAGGAACGACCCCTTGAAGGCGAACACGTAGGAGAGGCCGAGCACGATGCCGGGAATAGCCAGGGTGGTTATGCACGCCAGGTGCAGCACGCGCGCAGACTTGCCGCCCACACGCGCGGTGATGTAACCAGCCAGATAGGCGAGCACCGTTCCGATGGCCGACACAGTCAAGGCTATGACAAGCGAGTTGAGCCAATAGGATCCGGCATTCAGGTTCATCGAGCGTGCTATATTACCCAAAGTGAAAGTAAGATCCGTCGGATACTTCGTGACGAACGACACGAGCACGAAAACGCAGATCGGCAGAAGAATGGCCATGGAAACGATCCCTACCGCCACGTATCCGGCGCAGTCTCGCCGGGGATTGTCACGGATGACCCGCTCCTTCCTGACAAAGCCAAGCCGACCCCTCTCCTGGTTCAGCACGTCCACGAGAAAGGCCACCACGGCAGGCATCAGCAGGATGAAGCCGATAGAGGCACCTGTATCGAAGTTGAGAAGGCCAATCACCTCCTGGTACATGAGCACGGGGAGCGTTATAACCTTGCCGCCCACCATAAGGGGCACGCCGTAGTCTGTCACCACGAGGGTGAACGTTGCGAAGGCGGCAGATATGAGCGGCTTGCGCAGATAAGGAAGCGTGATGCCTGTGAACTGCCTCAACTTGGGAATGCCCAGCACATCAGCTGCCTCGTAGGGCGAGGCATCCTCGTTCTTAAGTACGTCATAGACCAGCAGAAACGCCGAGGGAAAAGAGTACAGCACAGCGCCGACCACAATCCCCCAGAAGCCATAGATGGAGACATCGAGCCCGAGCAGGTTGGTGATAATGCCGTTAGACCCGAGGAGAAAGACCAGGCCCATGCCAAGACCCAGCGAGGGAATGAGCATGGGCAGCGTCATCAGCACGGCGAAGACGCCCTTCCCCCGAATGTTCGTGCGACAGAACACCCAGGAAACCAGCAGGGCAATGCTAAGCGACAGAACCATGGCGATAAGGGCAATGCCTGCAGAGTTGAGGCAAGCAGGCAAGAATTGGGGCGAGCTGAACACTTCCCACGCCGCCGGGTTGAGCAGGTTAGCGAGGAGACCGCAGAGAGGAAGCACCGCAGCAACAAGAAAGAACAGCACCAAGGTGATACGAGTCAGACCGACTCCCTTTGAGATTCCCATGATGCACCTACCTGCCCATGAAGCGGGCGAGGGAATCCATCTTGATCCGCAGGTTCTTGTTCACGAAATCCGCCACGTACTCATCAGCCGGATGTGAGATGATCTGCTCCGGGGTGTCGAGCTGGTGAATTTCCCCACCCCCCATCACCATGATTCGGTCAGAGAGCGCGAATGCCTCCTCCTGGTCATGGGTAATGTAGATCATCGTCGTTCCAAGCCTCTTTTGGATGTCCTTGAGCTCGGCACGCATAGACAGGCGCGTCTCCACGTCAAGGGCGCTCATAGGCTCGTCGAACAGGATGATCTCGGGCTCCAGCACAAGGGTACGGGCAATCGATACACGCTGCTGCTGGCCGCCCGAAAGCTCGTGGATCGGCTTATCGATCTGCGAGGACAGACCGAGCTGCGCGAGTGCCTTCTCCGCAATCTCTCGACGGCGGCCCTTCCGCTCATTGTCGAACCTAAGCGCGTACTCCACGTTTCCACGCACCGTCATGTTCTCAAACAAAGCATAGTTCTGAAAGACGATGCCCATGGATCGCCGGTCTGGAGCAGCGTCCGTGATGTCTACACCGTCAAGCGAGACGGTACCGGCATCAGGCTCGAGCAAACCGATGAGAATACGCAGTGTGGTGGTCTTTCCGCAACCCGAAGGGCCGAGGATGGAGAGGAACTCGCCGTCAAGGACGTCAAAGTCGATACCGCGAAGCACTCCCTTCTCGTCGAAATCCTTCTTGAGCCCGCGGACAGACAGCTTTGGGGTCAATGTCTCCATCAGTACTTCCACTCCTTCAAAAGACGTTCCTTCTCCTCAAGATCCATGATGCCCTCCATGTCGGCATAGACAATATCGCTCGGATAGTTCTCAATCTCCCCCTTGAAGTCGCGGAGAACCTGATCGGCGCTGAAATTAGCGTTATCCAGCTTCACACCCTCGGTAGCAAGCCAGTTGAACACGTCCATGACGGCCTGCTTGTGCTGCTTCCCCTCGATGACGCCAATGCAATACACATCCCAAGGCGAGCCTTCCTCGAAAATATGGATGGAGAGAGGAACGCCCTGGTTGATCTCCGTCACCGCCTGGAAGGTGAGACCCAACCCGATGGCCGCCTCGCCTTGAACCAGGGCGTTGATGGGGCCCGAGCCTGATGCCGTGAACTGATAGATGTTCTCTGCCAGTTTGTCGAAGTACGCAAGCGCCCCTTCCTCGCCGTATGCGTTTACCAGACTCTTGAGAAAGTTGTAGGCTGTACCCGAGGTCTTGGGGTTGGCCATGCAGATGAGGCCTTTGTACTGGGGATCAAGCAGATCCTCGTAGCTCTGAGGAACAGGCAGGCCCTTCTCCTTGAGAATCTCATCGTTCACCGCGATACAAGCGCTTTCCCTTGCGAAGGGAACCGACTTGCCCGTAGCGTCAATCAGATCCTCCGCATAGATGCTCATGTCAACACCGGACAGCGAGGCGAGGGAATCAGACACCTGCCGCGTATACCCGCCCTCAAGGTCGAACACGATATCGGCTTCGGAATCCTTTCCCTCCGTCTTAAGACGAGCCGCGTTGTTGCCCGTCGGCAGATAGTGGAGGCGAATGTCATACTGGGGGAACTCCTCATGAAGCGCAGCCATAATGGCCTCATTGCGCATGCCCTCCGCACTCGAATAGATAACAACCGTGTTTTCATTTGAGGAGGATGAGCAGCCTGGCATGAACACCATGAGTCCCGCGACGAGCGCGCCCAGGAGGAGGATGAGAAGCCTCTTGGCCACAGCCGCCTGCACCAAAGCGTTACGCATAACAGATACCCTTCCGTAGAGATGTGCCCTGTTGCTCTCCGTGAACAAATCAGTATCACTAGTTGTTCACGAATAAGCTTTTTATAGAAAACTATGAACGTCATCTTATACCAATGTTCACGATATTGCACTACAAAATATAATCATGAACAAAAAAGCCGGAGATTGCTCTCCGGCTTCAGGACGAGATCGCTGATCCCCTCTTCTACCTCTCAAACGGCGGGTGGTGCCTGTCCTTCTCGCTCAGGATCACCTTGGCGGGGTCGAAGGCCTCGTCGCCCGAGAGCGGGGGCCACTCCACGCCGATGGCCGGGTCGTCCCACATGAGGCCGCCCTCGTCATTGGGGTGGTACACGTCGTCGCACTTGTAGCAAAACTCCGCCTCGTCGCTGAACACGAGGAACCCGTGGGCGAAGCCGCGCGGGACGAAGAACTGCCGGCGGTTCTCGGCCGAGAGGACCACGCCCTCCCAGCGCCCGTAGGTGGGGCTGCCCGGGCGCAGGTCGACGGCCACGTCGAACACCTCGCCCGACACCACGCGCACGAGCTTGGACTGGGGGTGCTCGATCTGGAAGTGGAGGCCGCGCAGCACGCCGCGGACCGAGGAGGACTGGTTGTCCTGCACGAAGTCGCACGTGATGCCGCCCGCCTCGAAGTCGGGGCGCTTGTAGGTCTCCATGAAGTAGCCGCGGTCGTCCCCGTGGCTCTTGACGTCGACGATGACGACCCCCTCGATGGAGGTCTCGGTGAACGTGAAGTTGCCGCTCTCGACGGTGTCTCCGGCTGCCATGCCTCGCTCCTTCCCGGCCCGCGCCTACTGGCCCTGGGCCGCGTACCTGGCCTCGGTGGCCTCCTTGGCCGGGCGCCACCAGGCCTCGTTGTCGCGGTACCACGCGATGGTCTGCGCGAGCCCCTCGGCGAAGTCCGTGTGGGCCGGCTCCCAGCCCAGCTCCCGGCGCAGCTTGGCCGCGTCGATGGCGTAGCGCCGGTCGTGGCCGGGGCGGTCGCGCACCCAGTCGAAGTCGTCCTCGGGCCGCCCCATCGCCCGCAGGATGTCGCGCAGGACGGTGACGTTGTCGCGCTCGCCGTCGGCGCCGATGAGGTAGGTCTCCCCCACCCGCCCGCGGGTGAGGATCGCCCACACGGCGCTGGAGTGGTCCTCGGTGTGGATCCAGTCGCGCACGTTGCGCCCGTCGCCGTAGAGCTTGGGGCGCGCGCCGTCGAGGATGTTGGTGATCTGGCGCGGGATGAACTTCTCCACGTGCTGGTAGGGCCCGTAGTTGTTGGAGCAGTTGGAGATGGTCACGGGCAGGCCGTAGGTGCGGTGCCACGCGCGCACGAGCATGTCCGAGGCCGCCTTGGAGGAGCTGTAGGGGCTCGAGGGGCGGTACGGGGTCTCCTCGGTGAAGCGGGCCGGGTCGTCGAGGGCCAGGTCGCCGTACACCTCGTCGGTGGAGACGTGGTGCATGCGCTTGCCGTGGCGCCGGCACGCCTCGAGGAGGCGGTAGGTGCCCTCGACGTTGGTGCGCAGGAACGGCTCGGGGTCGGCGATGGAGTTGTCGTTGTGCGACTCCGCGGCGTAGTGCACCACGGCGTCGGCGGCGGGCACCAGCTCGTCGAGCAGGGCCTCGTCGCAGATGTCCCCCACCACGAGCTCCACCCGGGCCGGGTCGAGGCCGGCCAGGTTCTCCGGGTTGCCGGCGTAGGTGAGCTTGTCGAGCACGGTCACGTGGCAGTCGGTGTTGTTCGCCACCCAGTGGGCGAAGTTGGAGCCGATGAAGCCGGCGCCCCCCGTGACGATGATGCGCTTGGGCTTGAACTCGTCGGTCATGTCGCTATCCTTCCAGCTCGGGGAGCTTGCTCAGGTACTCGTCCAGGGCCTCGCGCCAGGGGCGCATCCCGTCCCCCACGGCCTCGGCCAGGTGCGCGTTGCGCAGCGACGAGAAGCGGGGGCGGTCGGCGCTCGCGGGGTTGGCGGCCTTGTACTCCTCGCTCGTGCAGCGGACGACCTCGCAGGGAAGCCCCGCGCCGGACAGGGCGGCCTCGGCCAGGTCGGCCCACGAGCAGGTGCCGTTGTTGGTGACGTGGTAGACGCCGTAGTCCTCCGCGAGGGCGAGCCTCAGGATGTTGAGCGCCAGGTCGTTGGCGGAGGTGGGGTTGCCCAGCTGGTCGTCGACGACGGTCACGCTCGGCCGCTCGGCGCCCAGGCGCAGCATGGTCTTGACGAAGTTGCGGCCCACGTAGCCGTAGAGCCACGCCGTGCGCACGACGAAGCAGCGCGGGCAGGCGGCCAGCGCGAGCTCCTCGCCGGCGAGCTTGGTGCGGCCGTAGGCGGAGACGGGGCCCGTGGGATCCCCCTCGACGCGCTCGCCAGGCTCGTCGCCGGGGAACACGTAGTCGGTGGACACGTGGACGAGCTTGGCCCCGCACGCGCCGGCGGCGCGGGCCACGTTCTGGGCGCCGAGGGCGTTCACGCGCCACGCACCCTCCTCGTCGGCCTCGCAGCCGTCCACGTTGGTGACGGCCGCGCAGTTGACGACCAGGTCGTAGGGGCCGTGGGCGGAGAACCACGCGTCCACGGCGGCCGCGTCGGCGATGTCGAGGGCGTCGTAGTCCACGTAGTCGGCCTCCGCGCCGCGCCAGGCCTCGGGCACGGGGCCCGCCTCGGCCCCCATGGTCTCCAGGCAGCGCCTCAGCTCGTTGCCGAGCTGGCCGCGGGCGCCGGTGACGAGGATCCTCGGGGCGCCCACGCTACCCACGCTCCCGGTGCGGGGCGATGCGGCCCTCGACCACCTTGCGCAGGTGGCGTCCGTACTCGCTCTTGCCGCAGCGCGCGGCGGCCTCCTCGAGCTCGGCGAGGGTGATCCAGCCGTTCTCGTAGGCGATCTCCTCGGGCACGGACACGGACAGCCCCTGGCTGCGCTCGACGGCGCGCACGAACTCGCTCGCCTCGAACAGGCTCTCCATGGTGCCGGTGTCGAGCCACGCGTAGCCGCGGCCGAGGGTGACCACGTTGAGCGAGCCGTCCTCGAGGTACATCTGGTTGAGGGAGGTGATCTCCAGCTCGCCGCGCTCGGAGGGCTCGACCCGGCGGGCCATCTCGCAGACGCGGGAGTCGTAGAAGTACAGGCCCGTCACCGCGTAGTTGGACTTGGGGCGCTCGGGCTTCTCCTCGATGGACACGGCGTTGAAGTCCCCGTCGAACTCCACCACGCCGAAGCGCTCGGGGTCGTCGACGTGGTAGCCGAACACCGTGGCGCCGCCGCGGCCCTCGGCGTCCTCCACCGCGCGCCGCAGGTGGCGGCCCAGGCCGTTGCCGTAGAAGATGTTGTCGCCGAGCACGAGCGCGCAGGGGTCGCCCGCCACGAACTCCTCGCCGATGATGAACGCCTGGGCCAGCCCGTCGGGCGAGGGCTGCTCGGCGTAGGAGAGCCGGATGCCCAGGTGGGACCCGTCGCCGAGGAGCCGCTCGAAGTTGGGCAGGTCGGCCGGAGTGGAGATGACGAGGATGTCCCGGATGCCGGCCATCATGAGCACCGACAGCGGGTAGTAGATCATGGGCTTGTCGTACACGGGCAGCAGCTGCTTGCTCGTGACCGTGGTCAGCGGGTAGAGCCGGGTGCCCGACCCGCCCGCGAGGATGATTCCCTTCATGGCCTCCGCTTTCTCAGCAGTGAACTTTCATCAACACTAGATATCATAAAACTTCTTTTGATCAGGAAAAACCATGTTCGACAAAAGGCAGAAAGCCCTTACAAGACCCTCCTCCGGCTACCGCCGCGCAAGAAATGCGACAAGAGCGAAGAGAATGAGAGCCAAGAGGGCCATGAGACAGGTATAGAGCACCGAAGCTCCCCAGAGACCGCCTGCCACGATCGCCGGTCTTACGGCCATGAACGCCATCAGGGCCGTGACCCCATAGCCCACCAGAACAGCCTTCTGGCACCGCATGGTCACCAAGCCATAGTACCCGATAACCGCAGCGGCGTTAAATCCCCCGCCCACAAGGAGAACCATGAGCTCGGGGCGGTATCCGCCAAGATCGATGCCATAGATGAACGAGAGCACGGGGATGCCCAGCCAGTACCCGACGAGCAGCGCCGCTGCAGTAACTCCTATCACCACGAGCAGCCCCTTCGCCAATATCCCAAAAAACGCCCGGCGATCACCCCTCGCCCAAAGAGACGCAAGCGTGTTGAGCAGGGGCTTGAAAACGAATCCGCTCAAGAGATTTATGACCATGGCCGGCATGAACAGAATGGAATAGAAGGTCTGGAACTCCTTTGACATCGCGCTCTCTATGCCATAGCGTGGAGCATTTACCACATACATCAGGAGAAATGATCCGAGAAAAAGCGGGAGGCAGGCAACAAGCAGGCTCTTTATGCCCGATGCGGAGAAAACGGGTCTGAGAGTGGAACGCCTTTTAGCTTCGGGGACATTAAGCACAATAAAGGCGATGAGGGACGCGCCGAGGGACGCGATGCAGGCTATGAGCAGATTGCGCGAGACGAGAAGCACCACCGCAAAGGAGACGAGCATGGCACAAACGCGCCCAAAAAACGCCTTGCCAGCAATGTCAAGCCTGCCCTGCTGCTGAAACATCCCGTGAAACACGTCCTCAAACGCATCAAAGAACCGCAGGCTTGCCAGGAGCGCTAAAAGCACTGCTTCGAACGAGAGTCCATTCGAGTAAAATGCATAGAGAAAGACGCCGACCATCATGAGAGAGCACGTGACGATTCGCGAGGCCAAATACACTCCGAACGAGAAGCGCTCCTCCACATCGGTAGCCTGATAGGGACGCATCTCGTAATGTCCCACGATTTGAAACTGCTGGGCGATCGCAAATGCTATAGAGAAGACGCCTCCCTCGTATGCCCCGAGAATCTGTGTTACCAGAATGAGAAGAACAACACTTGCAAGCGCATTCATGACACTTCCAAGCGTGTTCCAAATGTAATCCCTCTTAAGCTGCGCTGACGAAGTCATGGTCACCTAGCGGTAAGGCCCGAAGTCAAGGGAGCTTGGGTAGTGGTTCTTTCTCTCCTCGATGGGCGGCAACTCCATATACTCCCCGTAGCCACGGCGAAGAAGCGTATCGTAGTCATGGGGAAGAAACACCTTGACCCCATCAAAATCACTCTCCACCAGAGGGAAGAGCTCCTCAAGAGAAGCCGACCAACGTCGCGGATCCCTATCAGCAAAATCCGCCACGCGCCCCGTCGGGCAATCGTCAAAACGCATCGCCGCACGATCCCAACGACCCTGAATCCAGCGCGGAGAGACTCGGAAAAGCCGGAGCATCCCATGGGCTACGCGGCAGCACGACAGCACAAGCGCACGACGCCATCCTGTAAGAGAGACGTGAGGGCAGGGCGTAGCGCAGAGAAACTTGAGGCGTCCCCACAGCCAAGTGGCACGACACTGGCTTCGCAGCTCGGCGTCGTCGTCAACCAGAACGTCAAAGGGGTAGAGTCCCAAGCCAATCGCATATTGATAAGGGCAGTCGCGGAACTCCTCGGGCACGCAAAGCGTCTCCTTGAGGGCAAGATTGGCGTTGCATGCCGGAAAAAACTCTTCCGAACGCGAACTTACCACCTCAAACCGCGGCCCGATTAAAGCCGGAGCCTCAGAAAGAAACCTCTCAAAATCCGCACGCAAAAAACCGATGTCTATGTCATCATCCCAGGGAATAAAGCCCCCGTGCCGCACAGCGCCTATAGCGGTTCCCCCATAGGCGAAGTAAGGAATACCCAAATCTCGGCAAACGCGATCAAGCTCTGCGAGAAGCTCGATCGAAAGTTGCTGCAACTTTCGAAGCTCCTCGGGCTTTTCATACTCTTTATAGTTCACGAAGATTCCCCTTTTGGGCTCGCGCCTATACAATGGATGGGATTAAACCCTATTACCATACAGGAAGAACCCATGTTTACTCCAGCTGATCACACATTCGCCATCTGCGCTTACATGACAAGCCCCTATCTGCGGAGCTGCATCGAGTCGCTCCTTGCCCAAGATGGCGGCGCATCGGCGTTCATTGCGACGGCCACCCCCAATGACCACATTGCCGAACTTGCCAACGAGTACCGTCTCCCCCTCCTCGTCCGCGACGGGGCACCAGGGATCGGGGTAGATTGGAATTTCGCGCTGACCAGTGCCGACAAGCCGCTGGTCACGATCGCCCACCAGGACGACTGGTACCACCCCGACTATCTGGCGGAAATGCTTGCCAAGGTAAACCAGGCGAGCAACCCCCTTCTCTACTTCACGAATTACTCCGAACTGCGAAACGGAGTCTTCGTGGAAGAGAACCGGCTTCTAAGCGTGAAAAGGCGCATGCTCAAACCACTCGAGAATCCCGATCGGTGGCGGAGTCGCAGAGTCCGCCGACGCGCGCTCTCCCTCGGCTCCCCCATCTGCTGCCCGTCGGTCACTCTGGTAAAGGCAAAGACCGACCCGGGCATCTTCCTCTCTGATCTCCAGTCAAACCTCGACTGGGAAGCATGGGCCGACCTGGCCGACCAGCCGGGCGATTTCATCTACAATCCGAGGATCCTGATGGCCCATCGCATTCATGAGGAGTCGGAGACCACACGCCTCATCGAAAACGACGGCCGCACTCAGGAGGATCTTGCCATGTTCAGGCGATTCTGGCCCTCCCCCATCGCAAAGGCCATCAACCTCCTTTACGCGCAGGGCCTGAAAAGCAACGGGCAGCCAGGTTCTCAGTAAGGGCCGAAATCCAATCGGAAGGGAAAATGGTTCTTTCGCTGCTCGACGGGAGGAAGGGTCATATAGTCCCCGAACTGAACGGTCAGGTGCTCCAGATAGTTCGCGGGAACGTTGATCTCGATGCCGCAGAACGGCAGCTTCGCCGCGGGCAGCACCTCGTCTCGAACGAAGGTCGTCGAGAATCGATCCGTGTCACATAGGTAGGCGAACCTCTTCGTATCCTGATCACGATAGCGGTTGCGAGCCTCCTGCTCCTTCGCAAAAACTCGCTCTTTCGACAACCCGCTAACTCGCAGCACGACCGAAGCGGCGCGGCACGCCATGCGGATAACGGAGCCTTTCCAACCCCGCTGGAGTATGACCGGATTGGGAATACTCTGCAGGATCCGCACGTGCGACCAGAACCAGGCATCCCACGCCTGCTTTCGATATGCCCTTTCATCGTCAGACACGGCATCAAGCGCGTAGAGATCCAGGAAGATTCCCAAATCACACGGTATGTCTTTGAGGGGCTCCTCCCTGAACTCCGTGCTCCGCAGCATGAGCCGCGTAGTAGCAAGCGGATACTCAATGTCATGAACAGCGTTCATAACCACGTACTTGCCAGGGTACTCAGCCTCCATGACCTCCAGCAGCTTATCCAGATCCTCCGCGGGCAGTGCGACGTCGATGTCGTCATCCCAAGGGATGAACCCCTGGTGACGAACCGCCCCGAGCACCGTTCCCGCAAGAGCGAACCATTCCAGATCGTAGCGATCGCAAACGTCCATGAAGTCTCGAAGAATGGAAAGCTCACATGCCTGCACATGTTCAAGCGTCTCTTGATCGTATTCCCGCACCTTACTCTTCCTTTCCAACGTCAAAATCAACGAAGAAGGCACCACGAGAGCGCTAGGGCTCCGCAACCTCCTTCGCCAGCTCTCGATCCCTTCGTCCTTTCAGACGACTTAGCACCCGACTCACATTGAGGTCGATCAGCCGATAATTGAGCAACCCCCCCCCGATAGCCAAAATCGAAGCGAGGAGAGCGTTGATCCAAGGCACTGCCATTGAGGCAGGAAGGAGCATGACGAGTACTTGTTGTATTGGCCAACCCCACAGGTAGATTCCGTAGGAGTACTCCCCGCGTCTGGCGAAGTTGGCCATGCGGGGCTTGAGTCCGTAGCCAAGCCAGAGGAGAGCATAGGGGAATGCCAGGAGCATGGCGAGCACATCCAGTCCCACGGCGACGAGAATCGCGAACAGAGCCAGCGAAAGCCACCCAAGCAGCGGCGTAATGCGAATGTCATCTCGATATACGTAACAGGCGACGCCCAGATAGAAGAGGAGGATCGCTCGCACGACACTCAGCTGGTAATAGTCGAAAAACGCGAAATAAACTATGGCAAGCCCTGCCACGGGAAGGGAGGCAATGGCAAAGGAACGCCTGGTGAACCGCGTCCACCTGAAACAGAGAAAACAGAGGATGTAGCAAGCAAACTCAACAGGGAGCGTCCAGAGGGGTGCGTTGACGACCGGCCCGTAGGGATTCGCCTCAAACACGCCCGGCAGATCATGCTGCAGCACAAACACGCCGTTAAGAAGATAGCGATAGGTCTGTTCGTTTGCGAAATAATCACTGAGAGACAACGTCGTCAATATGGGGCCAGCTATAAGGGCCAAGACCAGAACAACAAAGACGAGCTGAGGCATGATGCGAAGAAGTCGCAGCTGGAAGAAACGCCCCGCATGAGGGTGAGACTCACAGCTCTTGGCAATGAGAAGCCCTCCTATGAAGAAAAATACACCCACGGCAAGACCACCTTCGCTCAGGCGGTCGTCAGTCAGCCCCGAGAGAGGGGTATGGGAATTCGGTCCCAAGCAGATGGAAAACGAGTGGGAGAATATGACGGCAAGCGCCGCAATAAAGCGGATGAAGTCAAGGTTGTTGTCCCGCGATTTCACGGAAGCAGAAAGAACCTTAAAGCCCTTATCCATTCAAAACCTCCGAGGACACGGGGAAGCACGCCGGAGCGACCCCCTGCACGCCGATCATCGATCCTCCACGCCCTTCTCCTCGTCCTTCATCAAGGCTATCTCCTGCACCAGGTAGGTCACTTTGCTGCGGAGCCTGGCAATCTCCACCGAGGCGGTGAACTCCTTGATGAGCAGGATGGCCACGATGACCAGGAACACCAGGTTGGCCGGAGACTGCACGTCGAACACATCAGACAGCCAGAAGGCTATCTGGGGGAAGATGGCCAGCAGGAGCAGGCACGCGACGAACAGGAACCAGAACACCGTGTCCGACGTCTTGATCTCGGACTTTCGCACCTTCAGGATGACGAAGGCCAGGGTGAGGGCCGCACCGGCCACCAGGAGCAACGTAAGCACTAGCTGGGATCCTTCCTGAACCACTGGACGAGCAGAATGGAGAAGCACACGCGCAGCATATAGGAGATGGACTTGGTGAAGTTGAGGTAGCTCTCCCCCGCCACCCGGTCGCGCATCTCCACCTGGACCTCGGACACCTTTGCCCCGTTGCGGGCGACGAGCGCGATGGTGTCCGGCTCGGGGCTGTAGTCAAGCTCGTTGGCGAACAGGGGGATCATCGCACGATCGAACAGGCGCATGCCCGAGGTCGGGTCCTGGATGCGCTCGCCCGTGGTGAGGCGGATCATGCCCGTGATGAGCGCCGAGCCCATCATGCGGGCCGATAAGGGCTTCTTCTGGGCGCAGAACCGCGAGCCGATGACGATGTTCGAGCCCGTCTCCTGCGCATGGCGCACCATGGGCAGCACGTAGGCGGCCGAGTGCTGGCCGTCCGCGTCGAACTGGACCGCGTAGTCGTAGCCGTGGCGCAGGGCGTACTTCATGCCCGTCTGGAACCCGCCGGCCAGCCCTAGGTTGACCGGGAGGTTTATGCAGTTGTAGCCGCGCTCCCGGCAGATTTCGCCCGTGGAGTCCTTCGACCCGTCGTTGATGACGACGTAATCGACCCCCGGCGCGTTCTCGCGCAGGTCCTCAACGGTGGAGACGATGTTCTCCTCCTCGTTGTAGGCCGGAATGATCGCCAAGATCCTCGGTTCCATGTGTTCCCCGTACCCCGCAGACATCAGGACTGAGGCGCCAAAAGACGCCGACTTTATATTGTAGTATGACAGTCAACCCATCCATGGCGTCATCGGGAGGTTTCCACAGTCTCAGGTTCTCCCTCACCCGCAGGATCCTCAGAAGGGCTCTCCGTCATCACCTCATCAACCGCCTTGAGCAGCGAGTCGCCCTCGAGCGCCGCCGCACCGTCGATGCGATAGAGACGCATGTTGCCACGGGCCAGCACGAGCGTGAAGCCCGGCGTTCCCGGGCCGATGGAGCTGATGCCCTCCCAGCGCTCGGGATAATAGGCGGGGCCGAAACGCCCCACGCCCCGCCCGTCAGCGCTGAGCTGCAGCACGTAGCGGGCGTGGGTCTGGCGCACCGCCTCCTGCACCGCCGGGTCGCTGGCGTAGAGGTTCAGGTGCTCGCGGATGACGCGGCTGGCCTCCGTCTCCCCCTCATCCTCTCCGTAGCCGCTCATGTAGCGGTAGAGCAGGTGCAGGCCGTCCACGCCGTAGAGGTAGAGCGATCCGTCGTAGGGCTGGTTCACCACCACCGCATCGCCGACGATGGCCTTCACCTCCTCGGCGAAGGCCGCCTTGTCCTCACCGTAGGGACGGCGCCACTCCGCCTCGTCCTCAGAGGCCGGCGGCTCGTTCTGCTTCTCCAGGTACTCGAAGGGGGTCTCCAGATGCCGGTCGCTCCCCTTCCCCTGCTCCTCAGGCACGAAGTAGGCGCCGCAGAAGCAGCCGATCCCCAGGGCGATGGCGCAGCCCAAGCGCACCACCGGGCGAAGGCGGCCACGTGCCCGGCAGGTGAGCAGGCGGTAGGTCGCCGACAGGCCGAGCGCCGCGAGCGGCATGGCCGCGAAGGCCAAGAGTGCGCCCACTCGACAGGGATCGGTATACCAAAAGCCAGCCAGCACCTGCTTGAGATTGCCATCTGTAGCAGTTGCCACAACGAAGATAACAAAGGCAAGGGCGTACGATACCGCAAGCCATGCAGTACGCGCGCGACGCAACGCGCATGCTGCACCGACAAGAACGAGGAAGGCAAGGATGATCTGAGGCGGATTGAAGGCCAGAGAGAGGGTGAGGGCATTATATGCCGCCTCGCCCACCGTCGCATAGGAGGCCCAGTGGTACGTCACCACGCTCCGCAGAAACGGTGCGCCATAGAGTGCCAGCCAGATGCCCGCGATGGCCGCAATAGCCGCAACCCCCGCAAGACCCTGGATCGCCGCCCGCATCGCCCCATCAAGAGGAAGGCTTCCCGCTCTTCGCACGACGAACCACACGCAATATGGCGCCAAGAACACCGCTGCGGAAAAGGCGGCATTCGGCTGGAGGACGCCGACGGCCACGAGGCACAGGGCGAAGGGCACGCCAAGCTGGCGTCGGTGAAGATCATCCTGCCGCTCAGCAGCCGTCAGGAACAAGAATGCGAGGGAGGGCATGACCGCCGTGGCGGCTCCATTGGGAAACAGCTGCCAGCTCGTATAGAGCGCCCATGGATAAGCGACAAAGCACAGGGACGACATCGCCCCCAAAGCCACCGCCGAATCACGGCCAGGAAAAAGAGCGCGCATCAATGCGAACATTCCAGCCGGAAACACCGCACCAGCGAAAAGCGCATTGACGGCATTCGCCGCCACAACTACCGGCACTCCAGCGATATCAGACGCAAGAGCCGTCACCACGTGCCATCCGGCGGGGTAGAACCCACCGCCGGGGAAAGGGTCAGCCGACAGATCAGCCGATGTCTTGTACTGGCTCACATCGAGAAACGACCAATCCTTAGAATCAAGAAAAGCACGTACTGCCCCGAAGTGAAACGCGTTATCCCATGCCTGGGTGGGCATCGCCGGATCCGCAAGCGGCTTCACCAAGATGAGAGTAGCGACCAACACACCAAACGTCACGTAGAGACCCAACTCCCAGCCTGCCGATGACGGCAAGCGTGCCGCCGAGCACGCGCCAACACCCAGTAGGCCGCGGCAAGAGAGAAGACGCAGCAGCCCATGGCAGGTTGCCGCAAGGATCATGGCAGCTCCCAACAGCAGAGCGCCCGAAAGAGGAACCTTGGCCAGCGAAAAACCGAGTGCCACGAGGCAATAGAGCGCAATAGAGCATCCTGGCGCCGTCGCCAAGACATAGGGCCACGGCATTCGCCCGCCACGACATACCACCGCTCCGGGAGCTGCTAGCAGCGCCGCCCCCAGAGCGAAGCAGAAGAAGAATTCAGCCCACACTCACGCTCGCCTCGTCTCGCCCTCAGATCACCCTGCACGCAAAGGCAGAGGGGCTGGCTCACGCGGAACCAGAACCCGATAGACAGGAGGAATCAAAAGTCGCACGATAGCAAGAGCCGCTAGGGGCCAGAGCACGTTAATCGCGAGCACAACCAGATGGGCCGGCGCTCCAACCCATCCAAACGCCTCGAGAAACGCGTAGAGGTGCCCCCATGGCCACACGAAGTCCGCCATCGCGTGAAAAACGAGAATGCCCAAGGTCAACTGGCCATAATAGTTGAAGAATCGAGCAATTGGCCTCATGAGCCTTTCCAGGCCAAAGGACGCGGCTACGGCAACATACGATCCCGCGAAGGCGCCCGCAAAGGCAAGCGCCCCCCCGTTTATCCCAATTTCCACCACGTTTACCGCCGTGCCCTGATAGATGCAGTAAATCCAGACAACGAAGGCAACCGCGCCCACGACCAACCCTTTCCTTGACGCCAGATGCTCGATCATCTGGCGTTGGCGCACGACGTATCCCAGGTAGAGAAAGAGCGAGCAGAACATACCCGGCTGCAAGGAGAGGGGCAGCCAAACGAAGCGGGAGGAAAGCCAGCCCGCAGCAGAAACGGCAAGGATGACGGCTAACGGAAAGCGAGTGTTCAAAGCACCCCTGAGCACGCAGTAGCCGAAGAAGAGCGCAGGCAGGAACCACAGGGCGCCAATCTGATGAACGACCAGCGGCTCCCCATGATAGGTTCCCGCCCCCCAAAGCGAAGCCTTGATGATGTAGACAGCCCGGGCGGGAAACTCAGGGAGCCAACCCACAATTGCAAAATAGGCAAATGACGCAATGAGTATGCCTGTGCATCCCAGCAAGTATGGCAGAAGAAGCTGCCGGGCCTTGCCGAGCAGAAATTCAGGCCAGGTTCCCTTCACGGAGAAGAAGAACCCACTCATGAGGAAAAACAGAGGAACATGGAAGGTATAGACGACCCTGTTTATCGTCGCGATGCCGAAATGGCCCGCCACGATGCACACCATGGCGATGCCGCGCGCGACGTCCATGTAACCGAGCCGCACTTTCTTCTGAGATGAAACCTGCGCCGCCGGGCAGCCCTCAGTCATCGTCCGATCCTCCCTTATCTCTCGACAAACGATAGAGCCTCATGTCGTCCTCCGCCAGAACAACCTCGAGCCCAGGCGTTTCGTCGTTGATTTGCGTCAGCCCCTCCCACTGGACGGGCAGATATACCGGAGAGAACCAGCCGATAGGCGCCTCGTCGTTAAGTACGAGGAGGTACCGGGCGCCAAGCGCCTCAACCGCCTCGGCAACGTCGTCATCAGAGCCGATCCTTGCAAGTCGCTCTCGGATCGCAAGGCTCTTCGGCGATTCATACGTGGCCCCGTACCCTCCCATGTCACGATAATAGGTTCTCAACCCCGTCGCGCCATAGGCGTACATAGATCCGTCGAAGGGGTTATTGAGTACCAGGCCGTCATCACCCACGATGGCCTTTGCCTTCTCCACGAAAAGCCTCTTTTTTTCGCCAAAGGGACGGTCGTCGCCTGTCGACGCATTTGTCTCCCCCTGCTCGAGAAGGAAGGAGTAGTTCGTCGTCCCCTGAAAAGAAACCAGATAAGCGCCGGCGCAGGAGGCAGCGCCAACCATGAAGGCGAGGAGGGTCGCACCGACCGCCTTCCTACGGGGAATGGCAAGAGCAAGCCCCTTAGCCACCACAGCGGCCCCAAGCGCAGCAAGCGGCATTCCGCCAAGGGCAACAAAGGCACCTACTCTATAGGGATCGGTATACCAGAAGCCTGAGAGGAGATGCCGCGCCTCCCCCTCCAGGGAGGCAGCCGCCACAAAAATGACCACCGCGAATATGAAGGAGAACGGCAGCCAGCGCAATGAGGAATCACACAGCGATCGGGCCATCCCCAGAAAAACAAGTGCCGAGAGAATCCACTGCGGGGGGTTTCCCTCGACCGCAAACAACAACGCGTCCGCAACCGCGCGCGAAGGCTCAAGCGTGGTCACCCACTGAAAGTTGACCACCGCTTGCAGGAACGGAGCCTTGTAGAGAGCAACCCAGATGCCCGCTACGAAAGCAGTGGCCACCACCCCAGCCAGCAATCTCAGAGCGCAAAGACGCCAACCTCGAACCTTGATCTTGCCCGCCGCAAAGACTGCCAGGCAAACGCAGTAGGGAGCCAAAAGTACAGCCGCGACGAAAATGCCGCTTGGCTGGAGCAAGGCAACGGCCACGCACGAGATTAGAAAGACCACAAGATAGCCAGCTCTTCTCACCTGAGCGAATCGAGAGAAGAAGCCCACGAAACAGAAGACAACGGAGGGAACGACGCTCAAAGCCGAACCGTAGGGAAACAGGGGCCAACTCATGTAAAGCGCCCAAGGAAAAGCGGCAAACGCCGCCGAGACGAACGCCCCCGACAAAACAACGAGACGTCTCTCAGGAAACAGGGCCGACAGAAGCGCAAACATGCCCAGGGGGAACACGAGCGAGCAGAAAGCCGTATTCACCACGTTGGAGGCCAAAGCCGGGGAAGCTCCCGTCACATCGGAAACCAACGCCGCCATCACATGCCACGCCGCAGGATAGAAACCCGCGGTACTTAAGGGATCAAGGGCGGCGTCCTCACCCGTTCCGTACTGCCCCATGGACAGAAAAGACCAGTTGCCCGAGTCGAGAAACGCCCTTACCGCACCATAGTGGAGAACATTGTCATAGGTTTGCGTAAGCGACTCGGGACCATCGAAGGATCTCACGAGCAGCCCCACGGAAACAACGAAACCGAGTAGCAGATAGACAGCCATCTCCCATGAAGGCAGAGAGCCCTGGAGCCGACGATCGACCCAGAACGACGAGAGCTCCCCTCTCCTCCAAGCAAGGCAAAGTGAAGCGACGAAGGACAGCACCCCAATCGCAAAGGCGAGACCGGCAACGACGAAGCCATTTGCCGAGACACCCGCCAGCGGCAAGACGGCCCCTATCAGAGTATAGAGAGCAACTGAGCAGCCAGGCGCAATCGCAAGAGTATACACCCACGGAAAGCGAAATGAGCGCGTAATCAACGCCCCCGGCAACAGCAGGATAAAAGCGCCCGCCGCAAAGCAGAGCGCAAAGTTAAGCCACACGGCCGTCCTCCCTCTTGTCAGCCCATTTGCCGAACTAGCTTCTCGGCGGCAAGGCCTACCCGAAAACTCGAAGCACTTTGCATAAGGCTCGTCTTACCACACCCGTGTTTCGGCGCATCACTTCTTTGAGATCGACCCCTATCTTGCTCGAACGCGTCACTGCATTGTAGTCCATGCGTTTGACCATATTCGTTATGGCCTGCCGAGCCACTGGGTCGTCACCGAATTCCTCTTCGAGCATATGCGCATAGTACAAGCCGCGATTGTAGTGCCCTTCCAGGATCTTCGGATCTGAGATACCGAGATTCGCCAAGATTTCATCCATGTCGAACCAGCGATTCCAAATGATCGAAGGATCCTTCACGTTGCTCGAAGACCCCACGTTGAACTCACGATAACAGTAGACCGGCTCGTCCACATAGACGATGGATTTCGCCTGAGCGAGGGTTTCGATCAAAAAGGGATTGTCAGCCCAGCCAGCACCCGGAATCTCCCTCATCCTGATTCCCTTGCCGACGAGAAAGTCCTTGCGATAGACAGCCGACCAGATGCTTGGATGATGATAGAGAAACTCAGCGTCATCTTTGAGGGTGAAAGGCGCCCCCACCTTCTCGACGCAGTGCAGGTAATTAGCCGGCAGCAGCGCGCATTTGCCGTCCGCGTCTGCCGGCAAGACCCGCCAATAGGCGCCCTTCACAATATCCGGCGAACCCGTCTGCCGGGCAGCGTCCATAAGAAGCTCGTATGCGTTCGGAACAAGGTAGTCGTCGGGCTCAACGATGCCGACATACTCTCCCCTAGCGCGATCAAGCGCATAGTTAACGGCGGCGCCGTATCCCCCATTCTCCTTATGCAGAACGACGAAGCGCTCGTTAAGCGCGCAGAACTCGTCAAGAAGCGCGCCCGAGCCATCAGTGGATCCGTCATCGACGCACAGAACCTCATAGTCCTCAAAGGCCTGAGCGACAATGCTCTCCAAGCACTGTCGCAGATAAGGCTCCACGTTGTACACGGGAATCAGAATGGAAAGCGAGGGATTTGTCATGTCTCTCCTAAAGTCAGCGATCGCCATGGGAAAAGGCGCTTGAAATCACATGCCCTTCTCGAGGTAGCCATCGCAAAACGTCTCGTAGTCGTCCATCATCACTCCGAGCATATGCCAGTCCTCAGGGTAAAAGAATCCCTCTTTGAGCGTCCCCTCATCGCGGGCGCGGGCGAACTCGGCCGCCATCTTAGCGCCGAACTCACGACGGGCATCTCCCGTCAAGCGGTTATAGTTCCATCGATACGTGCAGAACTTGACCAAATTGAGCGTATCGGCAAACGCCTCCGCCCTCTGAGGATCGCGCGCCATGAAATCCTCGGTAAGAGCATACTCGTCGCAAACCGCAAATACCTTCGCCGCCGACTTAACAGAGGATCCGCTGTTGTCCACTCGGTAATGGAGGAACCCCTTCTTCAGTATCGCCACACGCCGGGCAGACATCCAAACCTGGTGGACAAAAGAAGTGTCCTGGTAGGAGGCACCCGGCGTCTCGTTGAAGCGAATGCCGTTCTCCTCAATCAGAGAGCGCCGATAGATGGCGGCCCATATAATGGGGATGGTGTTCAGAATACCTCTGTCGCACCTCGGGTCAAAGACCTTCCGATAGGGAAATCCCGCAAAGGGCTCCTGGAAGAAATCCCCGGCCTCATCGCTGAATTCGAAGTAGTTGGACTTGACTACATCGCAATCGTGCCGCCGAGCGAACCGGTACATCGACCGAAACATATCACGACTCGCATAGTCATCCGACTCCACAATGCCCACATACTCTCCCCTTGCCGCCTGAAGGCCACGATTCATGGAGGCGCCGTAACCGGAGTTTGCCTTGTCAATCACCTCGATTCGAGCGTCGCGAGCAGCGTAGTCGCGCAGAATATCAGGGGACGAGTCCGTCGAGCCGTCGTTGATGCAGATGATCTGTATGTCCTTGAGGCTCTGAGCAAGAAGGCTGTCGAGGCATTGCGGTAAATAGCGCTCCACGTTGTACACGGGAACGAGCACCGAGACTTTGGGAGATTGACCGTTGCGAGAAAACACTGTCGATTCCTTTCGTTTGTTAGCCCAGCACGCAAGCCCTCCGCCTAGCGGTGCCTGGCTCGTCTTTCCTTCAGAAAGGCCACGGCCTTTCGAGGCATGCAGGTGACGGCCCTGCCCACCCTAAAGCTCACGGAGCTGTTGAAGTGATCGAGACGACGGTTGAGTAGCGCCACTTCGGCAGCCTCATCGCCCACTTGAAGAAGGTTGCGCTGGTTCGTGGAAAGCACCGTCTCCAGAAGATCGGCACCGTGCTCTTCATCGAGAGCCTGGTAGTCTTCCTCTGACAGCAGACGCGCCCAACGACCCTCCTCACCATCGAGACTCGCGCAGGCCCCAGCGAGGCAGAAGCCACGAGCGGCCTCATAGGCCGCCCGACGCGAGGCGTCGCCAAAGACAAGGCCCGTCACCAGCATAAGGTAGCGAACAACCGCACGACAAGCATCATCTTGAAGGAGATCACCGTCGGCGCCGGCGTTTGGTCGAACGACAGCGCAAGCTCCCGAACTGACCTGATCAACCAAGCGAAAGGCAGCATCCGCGTCAAGACGCATTGGAAGAACTGTCACGAACGGAATCATCGTCTGCATCAAACGCTGGCTTCTAAGGATCGCCAGCAGGGCAACGGCCTGATAGCCGGCGCACGATTGAAGCGTCCCGGCGCATTCCCTCGCCAAGTCGATGCGGATAAGTTTGTTGAACGGCGCAGCTGAGCAGGAAAGGATCGCAGCTCCCCGCAGCTCCTCAGCCGAGAAAACCGCCTTCTCCTCAATTCCAACCTCAGGATCGGGCTCAAAGCGACAGAAGGGATCGCAGGCGTGCAGCAACCCAGCTGAGTCGGCACCCGCCACGACATCCGGGTCAGGAGTGGGCCGGGATCGCCCATCTTTAGGCGCAGCAGGATCGTCGAGAACAGCCGCGCATCCCAACAAGAGCTCAAAAGCTCGCGGCTCATAGGAAACCGCGCTGGAAACGCCTATCACGTATCGCCCTCGAGCCTCGGAGAGAACGCTCGCCATGTCACAGGACGCAACAGGACGAATGCGCTGATCAGACCGAGCAAGCCCTTCGGCCCAGGAGGGAATCTGACCGCCGTCCGACAGCACGAACACCTCTATTCGCTGCATGGTTTGCCCCAATATCGACGTAAGCGTCGCCTTACCCACGCCGCCTCCGCCCTCGACGAGAACGGTGACCAAGGGGTCATCCGACCTTGCAGACTCAGCATCGAGCAGGAAGCTGACTTGACGGCCAATACGCGGGTCAAGATCGACGTCAGCCAAGTCGGTGTCCCCCAGAACGGCCTCGAGCTCCCGACGAAAGAGGGGAGCCAACCGCTCACGTTCATCGAAGCACACCTGCTCCGCCTCATCGTAGAGAAGGGGAACCCCCCATGACACGAGATCTGTCTTCCAGCGGGCGGCCCACCCCTCACGACTCCACAGGCCCCACACGTGCTTCACCAAGTCGAGGTGCAGCCACATCCGCCGGTTGTGATCTTCCGCCGTCGTTCCCATAGCCGAATCTTCCCGCATACGATAGAAGTAGAACGGCGCAGGAACGAAGGCGACAACATCGGCACGGGGAAACACCGAGAACTGGAAGGCATTGTCCTCGCCCAGAATAAGTTCCTCATTGAAGCGCAACCCCCCCTCGACAAGGAGGGAGCGCCGGTACATCTTGTTGCACATGAGGGGATGACTGCCCGCCTCGAAGAAAAGCGCCGTCACCGCATCGCCACGATACACCCGATCATTCTTGGCAAAACAACGATCTGCCCAAAACGAGGAGGGGAACGACTTCCCCCCGAACACGACGATCTGGGCATTCTCTCGAGCAGCCGCCTCGACAAGCCGGGCGCACGCATCGTGGGTGATATAGTCATCGGAGTCCACGAACATAACGAACTCGCCACGGGCTGCAGCCATGCCGTCGTTACGCGCCGCGGCGACGCCGGCATTCGCCTTGTGGATGACGGCAAATCGCCCGTCACTCGCCGCATACTCATCCAAGATGTCAGACGAGCCGTCCGACGAGCCATCGTCAACGCAAATGACCTCAATATCACTAAGGGTCTGACCTCTCAGGCTATCGAGACATCGGCGCACGTAGTCCTTAACGTTAAAAACCGGAACAATAATGGAAACTACTGGCTTTGACACAGGCCGCCCTCTTCCTCTGGTCGCATGCCCGCCGAAGACGGGTTCGCGGAGCCCTCCTCTGCCAACCTTTCCATGAGAGCCCGCGTGGCGGGATCCCCGAGGGCCTCGCGGGAGACGTGAGCCGAGTGCGTCTTCAAATCCGCCGGGAATGCGTAGATATCCCCGTACCCCTCCTCAAGCATCTTCAGGGAACAGCGGGGAGCATAGCACTCCACCCCCTCGAATTCGACGCGCTTCAAGGGGAAAACATCCTCGTAGGGACATACCCATTCACGGGCAGGATCGTCCATGTTGTCCGCGCCCCAGATGATTCCTCGCGCCGACCTCTCGTCAACGCCGACGCCCACATCGCGCACGGCTTCCACAAGTTGCTCGAAGCGCAGGCTCACCCCCTCCATGAGAGGATCAGCCGCGGGGAGATAGCCGACTTCACGCCATCTAGCCAGGCCCCCATCGGACTCCAGCTCCGCCACCATCTTACGACGCAGAGCACCCTGCGCGTCAAAGACCTCACGCGAGACGTCGTTCGTCAGATCGTAGACAAACAGATCGATGAAGCAAGGGATGGCAGGATCGGCGAAAAAGAACCGGATCTGATGGCAGTGCACATACACGTCAAAGACGTCAGTTATGCGGTAACGAGAATCCTCTTCCACCATCTTCCGCAAAAGGGCCAGGTCATCCCTTAGAATTCCCACATCGAGATCGTCATCCCACGGAACAAAGCCACCATGGCGCTCGGCGCCGAGTTGCGTCCCGAAAGCTATCCAATATCGGATACCGCCCGCAAGGCAGAGCGCATCGAACTCCCGCAGCAACTGCGAAGAGGCGAGCTGATGCAGACGCAGCCCCCCTGTAGCCGGTGGCATTTCGCGGAAAAGACGCTTCTTTGCATCAAGAAGCGTCTCCCCCTCTCGTCGATACCCGTCCCAGAGCACCATAGACGAAAACGCATCATGGGCATCAAGGGTTCCCTCCACCTTCCGCAGAACGGGGAGGGTGCGCTCCTCGAACTTGTAGTCGATATTTCCATTTATGCCATAATCCGCCTGCTCAACGCGGGCATAGAGGGCATCAAGACGCTCGGAGTGACCATCCATCCGCTTCGATAAAGTGCCAATCTCCTCCGCGATCATACGGCGGAAATCGGCCTCCCTCCTACCCTCCTCGTCCAGCGTTCTGCAAACATGCTCCTCAAATGCATGAAACGAACGTGAGGACACCGGTAACAATCTTTTTATCGCGTCAAACACCAGCACATGCCCTTCCTCGTCTGTAATACATCGCGATCAACGCGTCGCTAGACCGCAGCCCTACGCCTCGCCCTATCGAGCAACCTCTGGAGGGGCCCGACAACCAGGAGATCGGCAAGCACCGAGAGCACCAAGGACGCAGCCAGGGTGACGATCGTGAAGCCCATCTGAGCAAAAATAGAGACGATGCCACCATAGCCGACGAAAGGAGCCGAAAGGGGGACAAGCAGCATGACATGCACCATGTATACGCTAAACGATCTTTTCGCAACAACAGCACACGCCCTCTCAGCCAGCGGAAACCGCTCCAGAACACGCCGTCCGGTCCTCGCTATAAGCACGAAGAGACCCACACTGTAGATTGTATAGAGAGGCGAGACGTCGTAGGCCCCTACGCCATATCCTCCCGCAACGAGAAGAACGCTCGCCAAGAAGCAGACGGCCGACAGAACCATGAGGAGCCAAAACCGTCGATCCGTGCTAATGATACGATCGAGAACGGCGCCGAGGCAAAAAGTGAAGAAGAAGCCTTCGAAGGGATAACCCCAGGAAAAGCCAATTCCTATGTTGCCTGCTATTGTCCGCGCAACAGAGAACCCGAAGCCCAGAATGATGAAAGCCGCGAGCGTGCGATCCCCCATTCGATCGAATGCCCTCCCGAGAAAGGGAGCCACGAGCAAAAAGCCCACAAGCGAAAACATAAACCAGTAAGCCATCCCAGCATAACCGCCCAAAGCACCAACGAGAAAGGCCTTGAGCGTGGCAACGATGTCATATGCCGGATAGCTCGAGTACAGCGTGAAGGCAAGAAAAAACACAAGGACGGGAATGAGGATGTTTCGCACTTTCTTGAAGTAGTAGGCGCCGATCTTCTCATCAGGAATCACCCGAATATTGAGTTTGCCCGAAAGCAGGAAGAAGAGCGCATTAGCCGATAGGAACAGGCTTCTTCCCGTCAAGTCGAACACATACCCGCTCCTGCTTGCAACATCGACCACGAAAAGCGTGTGGACAGCCACGACAAAGATCATTGCGATAACCCGCACCACATCAAAGCCCGGATCATGCGTTCCCCTCATAAGCACCGTCCTTGTCCCTCCCCCGCCTCCGCCCGAAGCGACTCCAACGCCTCACGGCGACGCCCGGCGTCCTCTTTCTCCCATGAATCCCGATCGGCAGCATCGACAGATGGCCCCACCCGACCAAGCAGCCGCTCATGAAGAACCTTGGCAAGCCGGGCAAGAGTCAAGCGGCTAAGATAGTAGCGGATCTTCGCCAGACGCCCCCCTGACGGAGGAACCCCAGCGAAGGCAATCGGCCTCGCCAAAACATGAAAGCGCGACAAAGCGGCAAGACGACGCGAGCCCTCCTCGCCGAAAGCATTTGCCCATAAGTCGCGAAGTCGCGCTGCAGCCTCCGTGCGATGTGGTTCAGGAAGTTTTGCCAAGTCAAGCAGCAGAAATTCAGCTGACCAATCAAAGAGCTCCTGCGGCCAGCGCTCTACGAACCCCCCCTTCGCCCAGTCATCGAAGATAAGCTCAACCGTGAAAAGATGGTCGCCAACCTGCCCAATGTCAGACCGGAAGTACTGATCCATGAGCGAGCCCTCACGTTGGATGCGGTACTTCACCAGTTTATCCGCCAAAAGTACTGTCCGCCGCGAACGGGGGTACAGCGAGAAGAGGAACACCTCGTCCTCGCCGTTAGAGAGACGCTCGTCATAGGCAAGGCCGAACTCCCCGAGAAGGCTTCGGCGAAACGCAACACGCCAGGCAAAGGGATGAGTCTCTTCCTCGAAAAGCATCTTGGGATCGAAACCCTCGTACTCGGCAGCACGAGGACTGAGCACACGGTCCAGCCACGGATAGCCCCTAAACGACGGATATGCCTCACCGCCGAACACCACCACGTCAGCGTCAGTGTGATCGAAGGCTGCGGCGATCGTCTCGCACGCTCGCTCGTCCATGAGGTCATCTGCATCGAGAGAGCACACGTAATCCCCTGTTGCATACTTCATGCCAACGTTGCGCGCGGAGGAGGGGCCGCCATTTGGCTTGTCAATCACCACGACGCGCGAATCAACGGACTCAAGAAGGGCGAGGACGTCCCTCGACCCATCGGGAGAGCCATCATTCACGCAAATAATCTCGATATCACTGAGCGTCTGCCGACGTACCGAGGCAACGCTGAGCGCCAGATAGTCTTCAACGCCATAGACGGGAATAACGACGGACAGAAGCGGCACGGCACACCCTACCTACGACTCAACCGACTCTTAAGCACATGAGCGACCAGGGATGGTCCACCCGCGCGCCAACAGCGAGCGAGAATAGTCAGCTTGCTGTCACGACCGCCCGATGCACGACGCCGACAGAAAGCAGATGGATCATCGATTACCGCCTGTCGCTCGGGGATCTTCCACGGCTCGAACAAGGAGAAGTCCACAACACCCGCCTCATCCTCGCGGCGGAAGTCCTCCGCCATGCGCTGGGCAAACTCCTCACGCAGAGCAGGCGTCAGCCTGTCGAAATTCCACAAATATGAGTCATAGCGCATCTTGGCAAGAACCGGCAGGAAAAAACCCGCGTCAAACTCTCGCTCCTCCACATAGCGCAGCATCTCTTCATACTCGTCGCACACACAGAACACCTTACCCGGCGCATTCACCGACGACGATTCGTTATCCTGCCGATAGTGGAGAAAGGCCCTATCGACCAAGACCGCCTGTCGAGCGCAGGCCCATACCTTGAAGTTGAAGGCGGAGTCTTGATACGAGGCTCCCGGCGTCTCGAGGAATCGAATGCCGTTTTGCTCCAGAAAGGAGCGTCTGTAGAGCGCTGACCAGATGGAGGGCTTGAGGAAGAACACCTCTAGGCAATCACGAGGATCGACCATGCCAGCCATTTCAGGCCCAACCCAGCCAAAGCGTTCATCGCGCGGCTCGGGCTGCGACCAATGCAGGTAGAAGTCGGCTTTAGCCACCTCGGCATCCGTATCTCGAGCCGACCTGTAAAGCATCTCAAGCGCATCGGGGTCGAGAAAGTCGTCGGATTCCAAAATACCCACGAACTCGCCACGAGCCACCTCAAGTCCTCGATTCATGGACGCCCCATAGCCCGAGTTTTCCTTATCGATGACGCGAAAGCGCGAATCAGCGGCGGCGAACTCCTCGAGGATGGCGCGAGAGCCGTCCGTCGAGCCATCGTTCACGCAGATAATCTCAATCTCCTCAAGTGTCTGCGTACGCGCGGACTCCAGGCATTCCCTCAGGTACCGTTCGACATTGTAGACGGGCACCAGAAGGCTTACCCTGGGAGACGAACGATCATCAGACTGCACGACGCCCACCGCTCCTCCTCATCTCTCTCGTTCCTTTGTTTCTCTTAAGGATACCAGCATTGCTCCTCCCCTGCTGTTTTTCTCGAAATAGGCACCTTTCCCATGAGCTGCGATAGAATGGAATGCGATACCCAATTCGACCCATTGAGGAGCCCATGGCTTTTTCGGCAACAGACAAGGCGGCGCTTAACCGCAACTGGTTCACTATAACGTCCCTCGTGACTAAGGACTTCAAGCTCAAATACCGCCGCAGCGTCTTGGGCATCGCCTGGTCGGTGCTCAACCCCCTGCTCATGATGTGCGTGCTCTCCGCTGTGTTCAGCACGTTCTTCCGCTTCCAGATCGAGAACTTTCCCCTCTACCTCATTCTCGGCAACACCATCTTCGCGCTCATGTCGGACTCCACCAGCAGCGCCATGAGCTCCATTATTGACTCCGCACCCCTCATCAAGAAGATTCGCATCGAGAAGCTCATCTTCCCCATCGAGAAGGTGCTCTTCACCCTCGTGAACTTCGTCATTTCTCTTATCGCGGTCGCCCTCGTCATGGTCTTCTTCCGAATTGTCCCCACGTGGAACCTCCTCCTCCTACCCCTGCTCATCGTTTACGTGACCATCTTCAGCGCGGGTATCGGGCTCATCCTCGCCACCCTCGCCGTGTTCTTCCGCGACGTCTTGCACTTCTGGAGCGTCATCATAACCGCCTGGACCTATGCCACGCCTCTGTTCTACCCCATCGACATTCTTCCAGACTGGATGCTCGCATTCGAGAAGTTCAATCCTATGTACCACTATGTCACCTACTTCCGAGACATCGCCCTCTGGGGCAACACCCCCGGCTTGGGAGAAAACCTGATCTGCCTTGGCATGGCCCTCGTCATGCTCGTCCTAGGTCTCGTGATCTTCAAGAAGAACGAGAAGAAGTTCATCCTCTACGTTTAGAGCACAGGAAGAAAAATGGCCGAGAACATCAACACCACCTCCCTCCAAGACCTCTCCCATCCGCCGATGGAAGAGACAGGGCGCCCCGTCATGATCTCGGTCGACCATGTGTCCATGGTGTTCAACATGGCAAGCGAGCAGTTGAATAACTTGAAAGAGTACGCCATAGCGCTCGCGCAGCATGAACTGCGGTTCAAGGAGCTCAAGGCCCTCGACGACGTGTCGCTCGAAGTCCGGAAAGGCGATGTGTTCGGCATCCTTGGCACCAACGGGTCAGGGAAGTCCACTCTGCTCAAAATTGTCGCCGGAGTACTCGAGCCGACAATGGGGACCTGCGTCATCAACGGCAACATCGCCCCCCTCATCGAGCTCGGCGCGGGCTTCGACCTCGAACTTACCGCCCGGGAGAACATCTACCTCAACGGAGCCCTCCTTGGCTATCCGAAGAAGTTCATCGAGCAGCATTTTGACGACATCGTCTCCTTTGCAGAGGTTGAGCAGTTCCTCGACATGCCCATGAAGAACTATTCGTCCGGCATGGTAGCACGCATCGCCTTTGCCATTGCCACCATCATCGTTCCGGAGATCCTCATCGTTGACGAGGTGCTCTCCGTCGGCGACTTCATGTTCCAGCAGAAATGCGAGCGCCGCATCCAGGAGCTCATCAAGGAGCATGAGGTCACCGTCCTCATCGTCTCCCACAATAATGATCAGATAGAGCGCCTCTGCAACAAAGCCATCTGGATCGAGAAGGGGCACCCCCGCCTGATGGGCAGCGCCCAGGATGTCTGTCGAATCTACCGGGTGCTCGGAGGACACACCGGCTCTGCGGCCTCCGAGCAACGTGTTTTCGACATGCTCGACCGTGATGTGGCCCCTCGCAAAGATCTGGTGAAAACTCTTTCAGCCGACGATCGCTACGGAAGCGCCGTTAAACTTGCGGAGCTCTGCTACGGGGGGCCATGCGACACAATCGTTCTCTGTGCCGGTGAAGATGCCTCCGCCTGCCTCATCGGGGCGAGCCTCGGGAGTGCTCTCGGCGCCCCGCTCTTGCTCACCCGCGGCGAGGCCCTTCCCGACGTGACCGCCCATGCCTTGCGCCAATACGACGCGAAGCGCATCATCGCCCTCGACCGTGGCGAGCATCTCTCCCCTGCTGTTTTGGCTAGCCTTGAGGGAGAGAACGGCGAACACGAGATCACGCTTCTGCGCAGAGAATCCATCGACAGCCTAGCGCTAGCCGCCCATCGCGCGTCCAACCAATGGGGGGACACAGCGGTCATCACCTGGGACGGCTGCACTGGCGACATCATCTCGCTCCTCCCCTTCTCGCAGGATAGACGAGCACCGCTGTTCTTCAACCAGGGAAACGGCGTTATCGCCCCCGATACGCTTACAGCACTCACCTCGGGCGCATTCCGGAGCCTCATCGTCCTCGGAGGAAACGTGTCCTTCCCCGACAGCTGCCTTGAACCGTTGCGCGAAGCGGGACTTGAGATCATCCGATTCTGCGGTAAAGACGCCTACGACGCAAATGGGCTCATTGACGATTGGATCATCACGCAGCGAACCCAGCCAGCGCGCAACCTCATCGTCTCCTCAATCTGGAACCCCTTTGATGCGCTCACCGCGGGCCCCTATGCTGCCGCATCCGACTCCCTCATCGTTCTGGAAGATCCCGGCGACCTCGATAGCGTGGCGAGGGCCATCGACTACACCGAGAGAATGGCCGCCCACGTAGAGCACATCACCTTCCTCGGGGATCACACGCGTTTCCAGGAGCTGGACAAGGAGATCCTCGCAAAGGCCGCGTCTACAATGATCTAGCACCCCGCCGTCCCCGAAGGGCCAGCGTCACCACGGCCGCGAGCGCCACGGCCGACACCGCGCAGCCCGGCACGAGCCCCGGGGTGAGGTAGGTCATCTCCACCCGGCTCTCCCCTGGTCCAACCGGCACGCCGGTGAGCGCGCCGCCGGCGATGTCCGCCGTCTCCACCACCTGGCCGTCCACGCGCGCGGTCCAGCCCGGGTCGTTGGGCACCGACACCATGAGCAGGCCGCCTTCGGCGCCCGCGTCCACCGTGCCGGCGATGCCGGCGCCGGAGAACGCCTCCACCTCCAGCGGATGGGCGCCCAGCTCGCCCACGAGCTCCTGGAGGGCCTCCAGGTCCAGGCACCACAGCAGGCACGTCGCCGCGTCCTGGGCCTGCCGCGCCTCGGCCGCGTCGCCCGCCAGGCCCTCGCCCTCGTTCGTGAAGGCGAGCGCCACCGACACCTCCGCCGGCTCCTCGGTCACCCCCGTCAGCGCGTGGACGGACTGCTGGAACCGCGCGTTCTCCAGCACCGGCTCGCCTCCGTCCACGGAAAGCTCGCACTCGCCCGCGCGCCGCGACGCCTCCACGTAGGCGTAGCCGATGGCCCCCGCAGGCACCTGGGCCCGCCACCGGCGCGTCCCGTCAGCCGCCGCCTCCTCCACCGCCTCGCAGGGGCGGAACAGCTCGACCGGCCGGCCGACGAGCGCGCTCGCGAAGGCGTTCTGCCGCGTGAAGGGGTCGCCCAGCTCATCGAAGGTGAAGCCCTCGGCGTCAGCGCTCACCAAGTAGCCGAGGGGCAGCGCGTAGGGGTCGCGGTAGAGCCGCGCGCCGGTCAGGGCAGATGTCTGCGCCGTGGGCACGAAGCCGGCCGGCTCCGTCTCCGACCAGACGTAGCGCACGCCCAGAAGCGCGTCGCTCGGCAGGATCGGCTCGGCATAGCGCGTGGAGAACTGCCCCTCCTGGCTGTAGCCCAGCGAGTTCAGGAAGTAGATGGCCGCACCGTCATGGGCCGAGCAGTAGGACGACAGGTCCCGGTAGCCCGTGGCGAGCCCCTCGTTGAGCGCCACGTCGATGGCCCGCGTATAGGTCTTGGACACCCGGTAGAACCCCGGGTCCTCCGCCGCGAGCGCCGCCTGGGCCGAGCGCGAGTCGGCCGCGTAGGCGTCCTGCCCCTCCTGCGAGAACACGCCGTAGAGCTGGCTCCAGGCCAAATGCGCCCCGAAGAGCAGCTCGGCGGCGACCAGGACGGCCAGCCCCGCGGCGAGGAGGCGCCGCCTCGCCGGAGCAGGCGCCCCGCCATCCCCGGCGCCGGAGGCGAGACGCGCCGGGGGCAGTCCCCCGCACGCCAGCAGCGCCACCAAGGCCGCAGACGCCACGTCCATAAGCGCCGCGTCTCCCGGCAGCTGCCCCGCGGCCGCGAGCGCCGCGGACAGGGCCGCCACCAGCCCGGCGCCCACCCAGACCCGCTCACGTGGCAGGCGCCCGGCGCGCCCCTCGGCCAGGGCCGCGGCCGCCATCCAGACCAGCAGGAACACGAAGAAGAACCCGATGCGGCTGTAGAACCCGTTAGGCGCCCTGAAGCCGCACCACACGCAGTAGAGCACCGTCACCCACACGCTCGCCAGCAGGGCGAAGCCGAGCCACGCCGCCGCCACGCGCTTGCGCGGGTCAATCGCGCGGCACCCGAGGAAGGCCACGGCCAGCACCAGGGCCGCGGCCCCCGCCGAGACCTGCGGCACCTCGCTCACCCGCCAGCCGCCCGTGAAGAGCCCGGCCAGCAGCTCCCCGAAGGCGCACGTCACGCCCAGCAGGTGCGTCTTGGCCAGCGCCACCAGCGCGAGCGCCGCCAGGGCCAGAAGCCCCGCCGCCAGCCGCGGGCGCAGCCGCCGGCGCTTTGGCGCCCGCGTCCAGCGCAGCGCCGCCAGGGCCGCCCCGACGCCGACGGCCGCCAGGGCGAGCATCGCACCACCCAGCTTGAGCGCCGTCGCCCAGCGCACGCCGCCCGCGGCCGCCTCCCCGGCTATCCGGCCGCTCACGTCCCCCGTCATCGCCAGCACGGTCGGCAGGAACGTGAACGCCGCCAGCGCGAGCGCGCCCGCCATGGCCGCTGCGAACCGCGCCGCCGTGCGCGCCACGCCCCGCCAGCCGAACCCCGGCTCGTCCACGCAGCGCAGATAGCACTCGAACACGGCGTAGCAGCACAAGAACAGGATGGTCATGTAGCCGGTGTACCAGCACACGATGATCGAGGCCGCCGTCGCCCCCACGAGCAGCCGCCAGCGCCCCTCGCGCACGAGCGCCCAGGCGCCCGCCGCCATGAGCGGCAGGCAGATGAGCGCGTCGAGCCACAGCGGGTTGCGCAGCTGGGTCGCCGTCCACGACGACCAGGTGAACGCCAGGGCCAGGGCCAGGGCCGCTCCGCGGGAAAGGCCGAAGCGCCGCCGCAGGAACCACGTCATGGCCAGCTGCACGCATCCCAGCTTGAGCGCCGTGATCACCCAGGTGAACAGCGTCACGCCCTCCACGGGGAACAGGGCCACCAGCAGGTTGAAGGGGCTCGCCAGGTAGTAGCTGTACAGCCCCCAGGTGTTCGCCCCGAGCGCCTGGGCCGTCGAGTAGAGCAGCGACTCGTCGCCCAAGAGCACCGCGCGGAACCACGTGAAGAAGTCGACGTACTGGTAGAGCAGGTCCTCGGTCAGAAACGAGGCCGGCCCGAACGGGTACACCCCGCCCCATGCGCTCAGCGCCGCGAGCATCGCCACGGGCAGCGCGAAGCCCAGCGCGGCCCAGCCCACGGCCGTCGCGACGCCCCGCGCCCTAGCAGCCGTCATCGTCGCTGCTCTCCCGCACCAGGTAGAGGGGCCGCCCCTTCGCCTCCAGGTAGGTCTTGGCCAGGTACTGCCCGATGATGCCCAGGCAAAACAGCTGCAGCCCGCCCACGAACAGCACGATGCACGCCAGCGACGGCCAGCCGGCCACCGGATCGCCGAACAAAAGCGTCCTCACGACGATGACCAGCGCGAACACGAGCGAGAGGATGCACAGGACGATCCCCGCCAGCGACGCCATGGAAAGCGGCGCCGTCGAGAACGCCACGATGCCCTCCAGCGAGTACTTGAACAGGCCCCAGAAGCTCCACTTCGTCTCGCCCGCCACGCGCTCGACGTTCTCGAACGGCAGCCAGCGGGTCTTGAAGCCCACCCAGCCGTAGATGCCCTTCGAGAACCGGTTGTACTCCCCCAGCTCCAGGATGCCGTCCACCATGCGGCGGCGCATGAGCCGGAAGTCCCGCGCGCCGTCCACGATGTCGGCGTCGGAGAGGCGGTTGATGATGCGGTAGAAGGCCCGCGCGCAGAACGACCGCACCGGCGGCTCCCCCGCCCGGTCGACGCGGCGCGTGGCCACGTTGTCGTAGTCCTCCTCCAGGAGGATGCGGTACATCTCGGGGAGCAGGGCCGGCGGATCCTGCAGGTCGGCGTCCATGGTTGCCACGTAGTCGCCGCGCGCGGCGCGCAGGCCCGCGAGCAGGGCGGCCTCCTTGCCGAAGTTGCGCGAGAACGACACCCAGCGCACCTCAGCCCCCGCCTCGCCGTCGGCGGCGAGCGCCCGCATGGCGCCCAGGGTCCCGTCGGTCGACCCGTCGTCGACGAGCACCACCTCGAAGGACGCGTCGCCATGCTCCTCCCGCATCCCGGCCATCACCGCGGCAGCCTCCGCGAAGAAGGCGGGCAGGCTCTCCTCTTCGTTGTAGCAGGGAACAACCAGGGAAATCAGGGGCATCGAGGGGTCTTCCGTTCATCCGTGGCACCCGCATCCGGGGCCGTCGCCGAATTGCTCTATTGTATACCGCGGCCGCGCGGAATAGGCAGCCTGATAGAGTATAATGCTTGTTTCGACACAGGCTCGCGACCCTCGGCCGCTCAACGACAGGAGACCTTCTTCATGGACTGGTTGGAATGCGGGGTGCTCTTCACCGTCGCCCTCATCGCAACCATCGCCCTCACTCCCCTGGCCAAGCGCCTGGCCGTGCGCCTTGACGCCATCGACTACCCCAGCTCGCGGCGTGTCAACAACCGCCCCATCCCCCGCCTCGGCGGCGCGGCCATCCTGGGAGGCCTGTTCGTCTGCCTCCTGGTGCTGTTCGTTGGCATGCGCTGGGCCGGGTGGCGCACCCCGTTCGTGTCCTACCCGGGCATGCCCATCAATTACCTCGTGATGCTCGCGGGCGTGCTCTTCATGTTCGCCGTGGGCTTCGTCGACGACGTCATCAGCCTGCGCCCGCGCATCAAATTCGCTGGCCAGGTCGTCGCCGCCACCATCGTGGCCGCGTCGGGGCTTCTGCTCTCGAGCATCCACAACCCCTTCGGCCCCGGCTTCATCGAGTTCGGCTGGCTCGCCTACCCGCTCACCATCTTCTACCTGGTGGCCTTCGCGAACATCATCAACCTCATCGACGGCCTCGACGGCCTGGCTGCGGGCATCTGCGCCATCAGCGCCTCGACCATCTTCATCTTCGCCATCATCACCCACCGCTACGACGCGGCGGTCTTCAGCATCGCGCTGGCGGGGGCCTGCATCGGCTTTCTGCGCTACAACTTCCACCCGGCGTCCATCTTCATGGGCGACTCGGGCGCCCTCACGCTCGGCTTCGCCCTTGGCATCGTCTCGCTCATGGCCATCGCCCGCTCGGCGCTGTTCATGTCGCTGCTCGTGCCCGTGCTAGCCGCCGGTATCCCCGTCCTCGACACCGCCTTCGCCATCATCCGCCGCGTGCGGGCCCACAAGCCCATCGACGCGGCCGACAAGGGACACATCCACCACCGCCTCCTCCAGGCCGGCTTCAGCCAGCGCAAGACGGTGCTCATCATGTGGGGTTGGACGCTCATCCTGGCCCTCTGCGGCATCTTCATCACCGAGACCACCGGCGTCATGCGCATCCCGTTCATGCTCATCATCCTGGGGATCACCATCTACATGGTGGTGAAGCTGCGCCTGCTCGACCCGGTGCTGCTGCACCACTACCATCCCCGCGGCCGCAAGGACTACCTGCCCGACCAGCTCGCCTCGCGCAGGGCCGAGGAGGAGCGCGCCCGCCAGGAGAACGGCGACGCGCGGCGCTAGGCGCTCAGGGCCGCCCTAGCGTCCCCGTGCGGCCCTGAGCGCCGCCACCGCCCGGTAAGCCGCCACCCCGAGGGGGTAGGCCAGGTAGCCGGTCTTCCGGATGACCCAGATGCTCTTCTTCCAGACGGCGCCGTAGACGCCCGGCTGCTCCGCGCGCAGGCGGCGGTCGAACGCCCGCATCTCGGCGAAGGCGCCCTCCTTGAAGCCCAGCGCCAGGTATATCTGGTACTGGTTCTGCACGAACAGGGCGATGCCCCGGTCGAGGTACGCGCGATGCCCCGCATCCGCGTCCGCGCAGCGGTCGCTCAGGGCGAAGAGCGACTCCAGGATGCGGAGGTGCTCGCCCCGGCGCGCCGTGAGCGACTGGATGTCGACGCTCTGCCCCGCCCGCCCCAGGCGGTACTGGTACACGCAGTGGTCGTCGTAGGCGACCGTCTCGCAGAACGGGATGGGCAGCAGGGCGTACTCCGCGTCCTCGTAGAAGCAGTTCTCCGTGAGGCGGATGCCGTTCTCGCGCAGGAGCGCCGTGCGGATGGTGAGGGAGTGGATCTTCATGACCTCCTCCGCCGCGGCCACGTCGAAGCCGAGGCTTCGCCCGTAATGGCCCGCGTCCCGCGCCGCGTGCCGACGCTCGATCAGGCGGTAGGTGCCGTCCTCGATGCAGTTGTAGTCAGAGGCCACCAGGTCGGCGTCGGCGCAGCGGAGGAAGCCGATCAGCCCCGCGAGGGCCTCCCCGTCCACCCAGTCATCGCCATCGACCACCTTCAGGTACCGGCCCCGGGCCTGCTCGACGCCGAAGTTGATGACGGAGCCGTGGCCCCCGTTGTCCTTGTGGAAGACGCGGAAGAGGTCCGGATGCTGGAAGCGGTAGCGCTGGGCCAGGGCCAGCGACCCGTCCGTGGCGCCATCATCGACCACGATGACCTCCAGGTCATCGCGGGCAGGGCACTCCGCGAAGCTCGTCAGGCACTGGTCGAGGTAGCGCTCGACGTTGTAGGCGGGGACGATCACCGTGAGCAGCTTCTCCACCTCTCAGCCCCTCCTCCGCAGGATCTTGTAGAAGGCCTTCCTCAGCGACCGGGGCGCGTAGACCATCGCCGCCGTCGCCGCGCAGGCCTGGAGGTACTCCGCCGGGTTGAGGAGCCCCCATTCCCGCTGCATGCGCCGTAGCGCCAGGTAGCGGCGCCCGTAGTCGTCGCCGCCGCGCCGGTCGTAGAACCCGCTGTCGCAGCGGGCGCGCACCAGCACGTCCGGGATGTTGTCGAGCACGAAGCCCTGGGCCAGGACCCGGCTCCACAGCTCGTAGTCCTCCAGGCCGGGGAAGTGATGGTAGTTCCCCGCGGCAAGGATGTCCGCGCGGCGCATCATGACGGTCATGTGGTTCACCGGGCAGCGGAACTTCGCGTAGGAGCGCAGGTCGTCGCCCCCGGGGATGGTTTTGGTGCCCTTGGTGACGTCTCCATCGAACTCCTCGATGGCGCCGCCCAGGACGGACACGTCGGGGTGGGCCTCCATGAACGCGAGCTCCTTGGCCAAACGATCGGGTACGGCGATGTCGTCCGCGTCCATGCGCGCGATGTACGGATTGCGGCAGAGCGCGACCCCGGCGGCGAGCGCGCGGCCGAGCTGGACGTTCTGGGCGAAGCGGCCTATCACCAGCTGCGGCGAGACAGGGGAGCCAGAGGCGAGAACCCGATCTCGGCGCGAGGCGATGGACGCGGCGTCCTCATCGACGGACAGGTCGACGACGCAGGGACTCTCGCCATACCCGGCGACGACCTCCTCCTGCTCCGGCGTCAGGGGCCCGTCCTGCATGAGGACGATCTCGTCGGGCAGCAGCGTCTGGCCGACGATGCTGTCCAGGGCAATGCGGAGATGAGCGGGGTTCGCCCCGCTGTACACCGATATCAGAACCGAGATTCCCATGAGTGCCGAGTTTCCCTCTCCCCATCTTGAGCAGGCGGCCCAGGGCCGCAGACAGTATTCTAGTACAGGGGAAGAGCAGGGCGCCTCCGAGGGCCCCAGCCCACCAAAGACCCAGAAAACAAAGAAGCCGCCCCCTGGGCGGCGCGAGCGGGGCGGCGGGCGCGGGCGGCTGGGCCCGAAGGCAAAAAGGCCGCCCGTCGGGCGGCATGCACGCGGAAGCACCCCCCATGAGCGGAACGCCCTACCCTCCCACGGGCTACCCCGCAGTACTCTCGGCGATGGGGGGCTTAACTTCCGGGTTCGGAATGGGACCGGGTGATCCCCCCCTCCATGGTTCCGCTCAT
>NZ_JAJMLW010000001.1 GCF_022669055.1 Adlercreutzia faecimuris | reverse complement strand
TGTCCGTCTGACACTATTCGATCCATCTCGAAATTCATCCACAGTATCCGGTTCTCAAGGTTCCGCGCTCGCCGCTCTCGCGTGCGGCGCAAGGAGATACTTTACTCGGCTTGCTCCTTCGTGTCAACAACTTTTTTCAAATTTCTTTGAAGTCGTTGTCGGCACTTCCCGGAGGTCGCCACCGTCTCCCTCTCCCGAAAAAGACAGCTTGTGTATATTACCTCCCTCGCGAAAAAGCGCAAGGGGGTATTTTGACTTTTTTCGAAAAACTTGGCGTATGCTGATCCCAGCCTATAAAGAGAAAGGGAATGCCATGCCGCCACGCCCCCTCGACCTGAGCACGCCGGAGCGCCTCGCCCTGCTGGAGGCCGCGCTTCCGCCCTCGGCCCTCACGGTGCTGGAGGTGCTCGAGGAGGGCGGCTTCGAGGCCTGGTGCGTGGGCGGCTTCGTGCGCGACGCCCTGCTGGGCCGTCCCCTCCACGATGTCGACGTCGCCACGGACGCACGCTGGCAGGAGGCCCAGTCCCTGTTCGCCGCGGCAGGGCTGCGCACCCACGAGACGGGCGTGGCCCACGGCACCCTCACGGTGGTGGCCGGCGGCGAGCCCCTCGAGGTGACCACCTATCGCGTGGACGGCCCCTACGGCGACGGGCGCCATCCGGATGCGGTGTCCTTCTCGACGAGCATCGAGGAGGATCTGGCGCGGCGGGACTACACGGTGAACGCGCTGGCCTACCACCCCCAGCGCGGGCTGCTCGACCCCTTCGGAGGCCTGGCGGACCTGGGGGCGGGCGTTCTGCGCACCGTGGGCGATCCTCGCAAGCGCTTCGAGGAGGACGCGCTGCGCATCCTGCGGGGATGCCGCTTCGTCTCCCAGCTGGGATTCGTCCTGGAGGAGGAGACGTGGGCGGCCGCGGTATCGCAGAAGAGCCTGCTCGCCCGCGTCTCCGTCGAGCGCATCCGCGCCGAGCTGGACGGCCTGCTCTGCGGCGCGCATGCGCGCGAGGCGCTCCTGGGCTGCGTCGACGTGCTCTCCTTCGCGCTGCCGGAGCTCGCGGCCATGCGGGGCTTCCCCCAGGCGACCCCCTACCATATATATGACGTGCTCGAGCACACCGCCTGGGTCGTTCAGCGCGTGCCGGCCGAGCCGGCCCTGCGCTGGGCCGCGCTCTGCCACGACATGGGCAAGCCGGCCGCCGCCTTCACCGGCCCCGACGGCGTAGGACACTTCTACGGCCACGCCGCCGTGAGCGTTGAGCTGGCCCGCGGGATCCTCGAGCGCCTGAAGGCGCCTGGAGCGCTGCGCGAGGAGGTGCTCGCGCTGGTGCGGCGCCACGATGACGTGGTGGAGGCCACGCCGCGTTCGGTGAAGAGGATGCTCGGGCGGCTGGGCGGCGACCCGGCGCTCTTCCGCATGCTGTGCGCCCTCAAGCGCGCCGACGCCCTGGCCCAGGCACCCCGGTGCGCGCCACGAGCCGAGCTGGCCGACGAGCTGGAGCGCGTGCTGGACGAGGTGCTCGCCGCCGACGAGGCCTTCACCCTGGCGCAGCTAGCCGTCGGCGGCCGCGACGTGCTGGCACTCGGCGTCGAGCCGGGGCCGACGGTGGGGGCGGCGCTCCACGCGGCCCTCGACGCCGTCACCGACGAGCGCGTGCCCAACGAGGCCGAGGCGCTGCGGGCGTTCCTGGCGGCGTGGCTGGCCGGGCAGTAGCCCTCCCCCGCTCGCAGCCTCCGCGCAACGCAAAAGGGCCGCCCCGAGGGGCGGCCCTGAAGGTTCTTGGTAGCTCCGACCGGATTCGAACCGGCGACCTCCGCCTTGAGAGGGCGGCGTCCTAAACCGCTAGACGACGGAGCCACGTTTGCAGCGCCTTGCTAGTATACACGAACCGCCCGACTTGTCCAGAGGAATTTTAGTGGCTGGGGTGGAAGGAGTCGAACCCTCACATACGGCACCAGAAACCGCTGTCCTGCCATTAGACGACACCCCAACGACATTCCTCTGCACCTGGCAAGCTCATGCGCAAGCGCAAGTGGATATATTAGGGAATGCCCTCCTGCCCGTCAAGCGTTTTTTCGCATTCGCTGAAAAATCGCGCCAGCGGGCAGTGCCGCCCCGCACCCTCAGGCCTGGATGAGGGTGGGGCGGTAGGCCCACATGTGGTCGAGGGGCCCGCTGCCCCGCCCGAGGTCGAGGCCCGCCTCCAAAGCGCCGGTCACATAGCCCTTCGCCCCGCGCACGGCCCGCTCGACGCCGAGGCCGCGGGCGAGGTTGACGGCGATGGCCGACGACAGCGTGCAGCCGGTGCCGTGGGCGTTGGGGTTGTCGACGCGCGCGCCGCGCAGCCACGTGGCGCGGCCGTCGCAGGCGAGCAGGAGGTCGTCGGCGGCACGCGGGCCGCCCAGGCCGTGGCCGCCCTTCACGAGCACGGCCGGCGCGGGCCCGGGCGCCCCGCCGGGGAACGCCTCGGCGGCCACCCGGCAGCGCTCGGCGATGGCCCGGGCCGCGCGCTCGGCGTCGGCCTCATCGGCGATGGCGATGCCCGAGAGGGCCTCGGCCTCGGGCAGGTTGGGGGTGATGACCTCGGCCAGCGGGAACAGCAGGCGCACGAGCGCGTCGACGGCGCCCCCCTCGATGAGGGCCGAGCCGCTCGTGGCCACCATGACGGGATCCACCACCACGTGGCGCGCCCCGTTGCGGACGAGCGCCCGCGAGATGGCCTCCACGATGGCCGGCGACGACACCATCCCCACCTTCACGGCGTCGGGGCGGATGTCGTCGAACACGACGTCGATCTGCTGCTCGACGAAGGCCGGGTCCACGTCGAGCACGCCGTGGACGCCGAGGGTGTTCTGGGCCGTGAGCGCCGTGACGGCGCATTCCGCGAACAGGCCCATCGCCTCGATGGTCTTCACGTCCGCCTGGATGCCGGCCCCGCCGCTGGAGTCCGAGCCGGCTATGGTGAGCACTGCCTCCATGACCTCGCCTTCCCGCCGCGCGACCCTAGGCCCGCGCCGACTCGATGAGCGCGAGCGCCTCGTCGGCGTCGACCACCTTCGAGGCGTAGCACGTGCGCATGTAGTCGAGGCCCGAGGCCTGGTCGCCCACGAGGAACGTGGCCGTGGCGTCGGACACCACGATGGTGGCCAGGTTGTTGAAGTAGGCGTCGGCCACGGTGTGGCGCACGCAGATGTTGGTGTCCATGCCGCAGCAGATGAGGGTGGTCACCCCCAGCTCGTCGAGGAGCAGGCGCAGCCCGGTCTGGAAGAACCCGCTGTAGCGGCGCTTCTCGACCACGAAGTCGCCCTCGGCGAGCCCCAGCTGCGGGGACGTCTGGGCGTCGGGGCTGCCGGCGATGCCGTGGGTGCCCCACAGCTCCAGCTCGCGGTCGAGGCCGGGGATGTGGGCGTCGTTGGTGAAGATGACGGGCATGCCGACGGCGCGGGCCGCCTCGGTCAGGCGCGCGGTCTGCAGGATGGCGGGCAGCAGCACGTCCTCGAGCGGGCCACCGGTCGGATCGCCCAGCTCGTCGATGACGAGCAGCGCGCACGTCGCCGGATCCACGGCGTCAAGGTCGACTTGGTCGTTGTTGTTCTCGTCTCCCAGCATGGAAATCCTCCTTGGGTTCGGGGCGCCCGCGGCGGCTAGCCGAGGGTCTCCCCCATGATACGGGACAGCTCGCGCGTGGCGTCCGCGATGTCGTCGGCGGCGAAGATGGCCGACACCACGGCGGCGCCGTCCACGGCGTAGTCGGCCAGAAGCGGCATCGTGTCCGCGTTGAGGCCGCCGATGGCCACCACGGGGATGTCCACGGCCGCCGCGATGGCGCGGAACTCCGCGGGGGGAACCACCCAGGCCTCGGGCTTGGTGGAGGTGTCGACGACGGCGCCCACGCCCAGGTAGTCGGCGCCGGCCGCCTCGGCGGCGCGGGCCTGGGCGACCGTCTGGACGGACACGCCGATGACGGCGTCGGCCCCCAGCGCCGCCCGCGCCGCGGCGCAGGCCACGTCGGACTGGCCCACGTGCACGCCGTCGGCGCCGGCAACCCGGGCGGCCTCCACGTCGTCGTCGACGAGCAGCGGCACGCCGAACTCGCGGCACAGGGGCAGAAGCGCCCGCGCCCTGAGGGCCACCTCGGCGGTCGGGGCGCCCTTCTGACGCAGCTGCACGCAGGTGGCGCCGCCCTCGAGCGCCTCGCGCACGCACGCGGTGAGGGTGCGGCCCCCCAGCCACGCGTCGTCGGTGACGGCGTAGAGGCGCATCGCGCCCCGGATGTCCTCGGGCGACCAGGCGCCCCTCGTTGCTGCCGGCATGGCGGCTCCTCTCTGCTCGTCCGCGCCGGGGCTGCGCCGGGAGGCTCCGATCGCCCCCTCGCCGCCCCCGGCGCCCTTCCCTATCGCTGGTCGGCGTCCAGGTCGACGGCCAGGCCGTCCATGATGGCGTTGACGGTGCGCAGGGCGCACATCTTCCCGCACATGGTGCACGTGCCCTCGTTGGACGGCGGCGCGCTCTCGAAGACGGCGCGGGCGCGGGCCGGGTCGAGCGCCAGGTCGAACATCTCGTCCCAGGCCACGCGGCGCCGCGCGTCGCTCATGCGGTCGTCGCGGTCGCGCGCGCCGGGCACGCCCTTGGCGATGTCGGCGGCGTGGGCGGCTATCTTCGTGGCCACGAGCCCCTCGCGCACGTCGCTCGCGTCGGGCAGGCGCAAATGCTCGGCGGGCGTCACGTAGCACAGGAAGTCGGCGCCCGCGCTGGCGGCGACGGCGCCGCCGATGGCCGCGGTGATGTGGTCGTAGCCCGGCGCGATGTCGGTCACGAGGGGCCCAAGCACGTAGAAGGGGGCGCCGTGGCACAGGCGCTTCTCCAGCCTCATGTTGGCGGCGATCTCGTCGAGGGCCATGTGCCCCGGGCCCTCCACCATCACCTGCACGCCGGCGTCCCACGCCCGCTTCGTCAGCTTCCCCAGCTCCACCAGCTCGGCGACCTGGGCCGCGTCGGTGGCGTCGTAGCCGGACCCGGGGCGCATGGCGTCGCCGAGCGAGATGGTCACGTCGAACTCGTGGAGGATGGCGAGCACCTCGTCGTAGTACTCGTAGAAGGGGTTCTCGCGGCCCGTGGCCTCCATCCAGGCGAAGATGAGCGAGCCGCCGCGCGACACGATGTTGGCGAGGCGCCCCGTCTCCTTGAACGACTCGATGACCCGGCGGTTCATGCCCGCGTGGATGGTGACGAAGTCCACGCCGTCCTCGGCATGGGCCCGCACGACGCGCAGGAAGTCCTCGGGCGTGATGGCGACGAGCGCCTTCTCCAGGTACCCGATGGCGTCGTACATCGGCACGGTGCCGATCATGGCCGGCGAGCGCCGGATGAGCTCGCGGCGGAAGGCGGCGGTCTTGCCGGAGTTCGACAGGTCCATTATGGCGTCGGCCCCCAGCTCGAGCGCCACGGCCACCTTCTCCCATTCCGCGGCCTCGTCGGACAGGTCGCCCGAGATGCCGAGGTTGACGTTCACCTTGGTGGACAGCGGCACGCCGTCGAGGGTCGACCCCACGCCAGCCGGCGCGAGGGAGCCGTGGCGGACGTTGGCCGGGATGGCGATGCGGCCGCAGGCCACGGCGGCGCGGATGGCCTCGGCGTCGCGCCCCTCGGCGGCGGCCACGGCGGCCATCTGGGGCGTGACGCGCCCGGCGCGGGCGTGGTCGATCTGGGTGAGGGGCGCCTCGTGCGGCGCCGACGCGACGTGCGTCATGAGCGGACTCCCTTCGTTGGCATTACCCATGTCAGGTTCGCGGGTCGGGGCGTCGGCGCGCCCCCTCTCAGCCTGCCGCGTGATCGCAAGCTCCCCGGCTATGAGGTTGTGACGGGATGATTCTAGCACCGGCGCCGGCGCGCGGCCGGCCCGATGCGGGAAGCGGCCCTAGGCGGGCAGGAAGACGGCGAGCGTGCCCTCCTCGACGCCGATGACGACGGCCTCGCCCTGCAGCTCGTTGGACAGCCCCCGCGAGGTGCGGTTGGTCATCGTGAAGTCGTCGAGGGACCAGCGCAGGCCCCGCTCGAAGACGCCCGTGCACGCGTCGTTCATGGCGAAGACCGACACGGTGCCCTCCTCGGCGGCCGGCAGCTCGAAGACGTCCGGCCCGGTGACGAAGGCGACGGCCTGGTCGAGGCCGACGGCGGTCACGTACAGGCCCCGCTCCGAGAACGAGGCGAGGAGCTGGAGGTTGGCCAGCGTGTGGTCGAGGCGCCCGCCGAGGGCGCCGAAGACGTAGGCCTCGCCGTAGCACTGGGAGAGCGCCCGGTCGAGCGCGAGCTCCATGTCGCTCTTGTCCTTGTCGACGGGGAAGCGCGCCACGCGCAGGCCGCGGGGCACGTAGCCGAGGGAGTCGAAGTCGCCGATGGCCAGGTCGGCCCGCACGCCCGCCTCCTCAAGGTGCGCGAGGCCGCCGTCCACGGCGATCACGTAGTCGAAGGCGCCCTCGGCGTGCATCTCGAGAAACCGCGGGGCGTTGAACTCCGATGCGCCCACCAGCGCGCAGGTTGCCATGGCGCGCCTCCTTCCTCCTTGATCCGGCCGTGCGATTTGCTAGAATACCACAGGCGAGCGGGCCAGGCGGTCGCGTGCTTCGGCGCGAGGAAAGTCCGGGCTCCGCAGGGCAAGATGCCAGCTAACGGCTGGGCGGGGCGACCCGACGGAAAGTGCCACAGAAAAGAAGACTCCCCCGCGAGGAACGGCCCGGCCGCCCGAACGGGAGAAAAGCTGAAACGGTGCGGTAAGAGCGCACCAGCGCGCCGGCAACGGCGCGGCTTGGCAAACCCCATCTGGAGCAAGCGCAAATAGGAGCGCCATACGGTGGCCCGCCGTGCGCTCGGGTTGCGTGCTAGAGGCGCCTGGCGACAGGCGCTCGAGATAAATGGCCGTCCAACGACAGAACCCGGCTTACCGACCCGCTCGCCCCTGCAAGAGAAACCCACCTTGCCGATAAGGACAGCAAGAGGCCCCCAGGTACCTGGGGGCCTCTCAGCGTCAGGGGGGGGTCGCCGTCGCGTCGGCGGCGGCGCGGCGGGCTAGTCGATCTCCTCGAACTCGAAGGAGTCGTCGGCGTCGCCGAAGCCGGAGAGGTCCTTCTCGTAGGCGCTCGCCACGGGGGTGGCGGCGGCCACGACGGTTTCGGAGGCCTGGGGGGTGGTGTAGTCCATCGGCGAGGCGACGAACTCGTCGATCTCGAACTCGGAGGTCACCTCGGCAGAGACGACCTCGGGCTGCACCACGGGGCTCGCGGCGCGGGAGGCCGACGCGGAGGCCGGCATGGCCAGGTCGCCGCCGATGCTCGCCAGCTTGCGGGAGGCGTCGGCGATGATGTCGCGCAGCAGGTCGGAGTACTCCTCGCGGGCGTCCTCGCGGTCGTCCTGGAGCTTGCGGATGGCGTCGATCACGTCCTGGCGGTCGTCGTTGGCGCGGTCGACGATGCGCTGGGCCTCGTCGCGGGCGTCCTGGATGGTCTCGGTGGCCTGGGCGTTGGCCTTGACGAGGATCTCGTCGGCCGAGCGCTGGGCGATGATGAGGGCCTGGGCGATGGCGTTGTCGTCGGCGCGCTTGTCCTCGAGCTGGCGCTCGAGCTCGGCGATGCGGGTGTCCTTGGTGATGAGGGCGGCCTCGAGCTCGGCGACCTGCGGGGAGGGCACGGCCTCCTCGGCGGCGATGATGGCGGTGGCGGCGGCCGGCGCGTCGAAGCCCTCGAACTTGGCGTCGGAGAGCGCGCGCTCGAGGTGCGCGATCTGGTCGTTGAGGTCGTCGATCTCGTCGGCGACGTGCTCCAGGAAGACGTCGACCTCGTCAACATCGTAGCCCTTCCGGTCGATGGAGAAGCTCTGGTTGTGGATGTCTTCAGCGGTAATTGCCATGGTCGTTCCCTTCGCACGTCCTTAAACAGGGGCGGGCGCCCGACACGGGCCGGGCAAAGCGCCTGATCCGCCCTATTGTTTCACACTAGAATATGGCCACCAGTAAACGTACTCCGAATTGTAATACAAGCAGCGCGACGATGGGGGTCACGTCCACCATTCCTCCAATCGGCGGAATGAGCTTCTTGAACAGGTTCAGGTAGGGGTCGCACAGCTTGCCGAGCACCTGGTAGATGTCGGCGACGACGCCGCGGCTGGTGGGCAGCCACGACATCATGACGTAGACGAAGATGATCATGGAATAGGCGTCGGCGAGGCGCACGATGAGGTAGGTGAGCATGGGGCCTCCCTAGCGCCGGGCGAGCGCGCCGGCGAGCCGGGCCACCTAGAGCACCCCCTGGGCGTGCAGCCCCACGCGCTCGGAGTCTGACAGCTCCTTGAAGCGCGTGATGGCGAAGGTCTTGTCGGCAACGCACTCCACGCTGGCGTCGAGGGCCGCGGCCACGCCGAAGGAGAAGTCGAGGATGCGCTTGGCCAGGGCGTCGGGGGTGGCGCCGAGGCACAGCACCGCCACGTCGCCGGCCTTGAGGGCGCGGGCGACCTGCTCGGCCTCGCCGTAGTCGGCGGGGCGCAGCACCACGACGGAGCGCTTGGCGCTGTAGCTCGAGCCCGTGGAGCCCGACAGCGCGTCGTAGGGGTCGTAGGAGCCGCGGGCCGAGGCGCCGGACGCCGACGACGACGGACGCGCGTGCAGGCCGCCGTCGACCGACAGGCGGCCGGGCTCCTCGGCGGTGGAGCTGAACAGCGAGTCCAGGCCGTCGGAGTGGCGCCGCGAGGCGGCGGCGGCCGTGGCGGCCGTGCCCTCGGGGGTCATCTCGGGCGGCAGCGACGAGTCGACCATGGTGCGGGTGGAGCGGTAGGAGCTCGACGCCGAGGAGGCGCGCGTCACGTGGCGCGCCGGCAGCGGGTCGCGGGTGAGGCTCGAGGGCACCTGGGTGTTGGCGCGCACGTCGTCGATGGAGACGAGGCGCGGCAGGCTCGACGAGGACGAGCGCGCGGACGAGCGGCGCGTGGTCACCGAGCCGCCGTAGGAGTCGTAGCGCGACGAGGAGCCGCCCCCGTCGTAGGAGGAGTCGTAGCCGTCGTCGGCGTAGTCGTCGTAGCCGTCGCCGTAGTCATCGTAGCCGTCGTCGTAGTACTCGTCGTAGGCGGGCGCGTCGGCCTTCCCCTTGAAGCCGAGCTTCGACTTGATGTCGCCGAACATGCGCTTGCCGTCTGATAGATCCATGGTGGCCTCCTGGTTCGCGGCCCCTCCCCCGCCGGGGGCTGGGCCTCAAGGTCCCTTATCGCGGGCGCCGCGGGGCGCCCTGCCGTCATCCGGCCCCGGCGGGCCGGCCTGCTACTCGAAGTCGTCGCTGAAGATGGCGCGTCCTATCCGCACTATGGTAGCCCCCGCCGAAACGGCGGCCGGCCAGTCCTCGCTCATGCCCATAGAAAGTTCATCGAACGCGTCAGCCTTATCGGGCGGGAGCGTCGCGCGGATGTCGTCGGCGAGCCGCGCCAGGCCCTCGAAGGCGGCCCGGTCGGCGGCCGCGTCGCCGCGGGGCGCCATGGTCATGAGGCCGCGCACGCGCACGTGCGGCAGCGCCGCCAGCTCGCGCACGAGCCCACCCGCCTCGTCGGGCGCGACGCCGCCCTTCGACTCCTCGCCCGAGACGTTCACCTCCACGAGCACGTCCTGGACCTTGCCCAGGCGCGCCGCCGCCTCGTCGATCCTCTGGCCGTGGCGCAGCGACCCGAGCGAGTGGATGAGCGAGGCCGCCCCCACGATGTCGGGGATGCGCCGCGACTGGATGTTGCCGATGAAGTGCCACGTGGCCTCGGGAAACGCCGCCGCCTTCTCGGTGATCTGGTCGGGGCGGTTCTCGCCGAAGTCGCGCGCGCCGCCGGCGAGGGCCTCCGCGACGCCGTCGGCGCCGACGGTCTTGGACACGGCCACGACGCGCACCTCGGACGGGTCGCGCCCGCACTGCTCGCAGGCGGCGGCCACCTCGTCGAGGACGCGGCGATAGCGGGTGGGGATGCTCATGGGATCACGCTCCTCGGTAGGCGAGGGCCCCGTGGCGCCCGCAGGCGCCCCCCGAGGCCCGGTAGGAGAAGTACTCGTCCGGGCGGCACCGCGTGCACGCGCCCGCGGCGCAGACGCGCGCCGGGTCGAGGCCCGCCGCGGCGAGGTCGGCCCCGAGCGCGCGGCGCAGCGACACGCGCGCGCCGTCGGCGCTCACGCAGCCGTCGCCGAAGGCGTCGCGGAAGCGGGCGGCCACATCGGGCCCCACCTCGAAGCAGCACGAGCCGATGTGCGGGCCGATGTAGGCGTTCAGCTGGGAGGCGTCGTCCCCGCCGCTCCCCGCGACGAGGGCGCGCGCGGCCTTGGAGGCGATGCCGCCCACGCAGCCGCGCCAGCCGGCGTGGACGACGGCGAGGCGCCCGTCCGGCGCCACGAGGACGACCGGCGCGCAGTCGGCGAAGCACAGGAGCGCCGCCACGCCGGGCGCCTCCACGAGGATGCCGTCGGCGCCGGCGGCCGCCTGCTCGCGGGCGCGGGCCAGCGCGGCGGGGTCGGACGCGTCGACGGCGACGAGCTCGGTGCCGTGCACCTGGCTCGGCACGACGAGCGGCACGTCGGCCGCGCCGAGGGCCGCCATCAGGCGCCGGCGGTTCTCGTCGACGGCGGCGGGGTCGTCGCCCACGTGCCCGCCGAGGTTGAGCGTGGCGCAATCGCCCCCGCTCACGCCCCCGGCGCGGCCCGTAAAGGCGACGCGCACGCCCGTGGTGCGGGCGAGCGCGTCGTCGGTGAGTATGGGGATGCCGCCGGGCTCGCGCGCGGCGAGGCTCGGCAGGGGAAGCTCCATCGCCGTCACGGGCGATGCCCCTAGCGCTGGCGCTTCAGGAAGTCGGGGATGTAGTCCTCGTCGGCGAAGCGGCCGTTGCCCGAGGAGGTGGAGAACGTCACCGGCTGGGGCTGCGGGGCCGGGGCCGGGGCCTCGGTCGAGGCGAACAGGTCCTTCTTGAGCGGCGCGAAGTCCATGGAGGACTGGGAGGCGCCCATCTTGAAGCCCGTGGCGATGACCGTGATGCGGACGGCGTCCTTCATATCCTCGTCGATGATCTGGCCGTAGATGATGTTGGCGTTCTCGTCGGCGCAGGCCTCCACCGTGCGGGCCGCCTCCGACACCTCGGTCAGCGTGAGGTCGGGGCCGCCGGCGATGGAGAACAGCACGCGGGACGCGCCCTGGATGGAGGCCTCGAGCAGGCTCGAGTTGGTGGCCTGCTGGGCGGCGTCGAGAGCGCGGTTCTCGCCTGTGGACAGGCCGATGCCCATCATGGCCGTGCCGGCGTCCTTCATGACGGTGCGGATGTCGGCGAAGTCGAGGTTGATGAGGCCGGGGATGGTGATGAGGTCGGTCACGCCCTGGATGCCCTGGCGCAGGGTGTCGTCGGCGATGCGGAAGGCGTCGAGCATGGAGGTCTTCTTGTCGACGATCTCGAGCAGGCGGTCGTTGGGGATGATGATGAGGGTGTCGACCTTCTGGGAGAGCAGGTCGATGCCCTGCTCGGCCTGGTTGCGGCGCAGCCGGCCCTCGAAGGTAAAGGGCTTGGTGACGATGCCCACGGTGAGCGCGCCGATCTCCTCGCGCGCGATCTCGGCGATGATGGGGGCCGCGCCGGTGCCGGTGCCGCCGCCCTCGCCCGCCGTGACGAAGACCATGTCGGCCTCGGCCAGGGCCTCGCGGATCTCGTTGCGGCTCTCCTCGGCCGCCTGGCAGCCCACCTCGGGGTTGGCGCCGGCGCCCAGCCCGCGGGTGAGCTCCTCGCCGATGTGGATGGTCTTGTCGGCGTCCGAGATGAGGAGCGCCTGGCGGTCGGTGTTGACCGCGATGAATTCCACGCCCTTGACGCCCGCCTCGACCATGCGGTTCACGGCGTTCGTGCCGCCGCCGCCGACGCCGACGACCTTGATGACCGCCAAGTGATCCGAGCCTATGTTGTTTGGCATTGTTTCCTCCACACCTGCTGCGTTTTCTCTGCTGCGTTCACGAAAGGCGCGCGCGAGCGCGCGATACACGCGGGGTAATTGTACACGATGCCCCACCGAATGCAACGAGAAGCGGGTGCAAAGGGCCTGATTGGACAATAATTCGACAGATTGCGGGGCGCGTTCGGGGGATCCCCTACCGCGTCAGACCGCGCGCCAGGTGGGGCGGTCGACGACGCGGACGTTGATGTAGGCCACCTTGCCCGGGTTCTCCTCCATGATCTTGAGGCAGATGCGCTCCTTCTCGCGGATGTCGTCGGCCGTGCCGAAGGCGATCTCGATGCCGTTGTCGAGCGTGAGCAGGGTGGACTCGGCGTCGGTGGCCGACACCTTGCGCACCTGGTCGGCCAAATCGGTGGTCATGCCGTCGACGATGGCCAGCGCGTTGTTCACGTTGACGTCGGTGCAGTAGGAGCCGATCTCGGGCACCAGGCCGTAGGGCACGCCGCTGATGTGGAGGACGCGCTCGGCGTCCTCGTAGATCTGCGGGGCGATGGCCTGGCCCACCTCGGAGTCGCGGTCGGGGATGGGCATGAGCCACATGCCGTCCGAGGCGATGGCCCAGGGCTGGATGGTGGCGGCGTCGTCGGCGGCCACCTCCACCACCGCGGCGATCTCCCGCTCGGTGACGACGATCTGGAGCGTCGAGGGGAAGACGCGGTTGACCGTCACGCCGCTCACCCACGCGTCGCGGTCGATGGACCGCTCGATGGCGCCCGTGTCGACGGTGAGCAGGGTCGTGCCCTGGGGGATGGAGGCGAGGGCCGCCATGTCCTGGCTGGTCAGGTGCTCGGCGCCCACCACGTCCACCTTCTCGATGGTGAAGGCGGGCGACAGGTACAGGGCGCCGGCGCCCACGAGGAGCGCGGCGGCGACGCCCACCGCGACGCCCACGCGGATGAGCGAGCGGCGGGCGGCCTCGCGGGCGCGGCGGGCGCGGTCGGCCCGGTCCATGTCGCCGATGCGCACCGACGACACGCCGCCGCGGGCGGTGCGGGGCGCCGGCGCGCGCCCCGGGCGCGGCGCGGGGGCGCCCCGGCGCTGGCCGCGTGACGCGGGCGCGGGCGCGCGGCGCGACGGGGCGGAGGCGCGGGGCGCGGGAGCGGCGGCGGGACGGCCCGAGGAGCGGGGCATGGGCACCCGGCGGGGGCCCTGCCCGGGCCTACTCGAACCCGAGGAAGCGGACTTCCGGCGCGAGCTTGACGCCATGGGCCTCCTCCACCTTCCCCTGGATGAGCGCGATGAGGTCGCGCACGTCGCGCGCCGTGGCCTCGCCCGTGTTCACGATGAAGTTCGCGTGGGCCTGCGACACCTGGGCGCCGCCGACCTGAGCGCCCTTGAGGCCGAGCCCCTCGATGAGGGCCGCGGCCGAGCCGCCCTCGGGGTTGCGGAAGACGCTGCCGCAGGACGGCTCGCTCATCGGCTGGGTCTTCTTGCGCTTGGCGAGGTTGGCCTCCATCTTGCCGCGGATGTAGAACGGATCGGCCTTCTCGGCGGCCAGCTCGCATTCCACCACCACCTCGTCGGCGGGCAGCGACGAGGAGCGGTAGCCCCAGGCCACCTCGTCGCCGGCGCGGCGCACGAGGCCGCGGCCGGGAGCCAGCGTGGTCACCGACACCACGCGCGAGCCGATCCACTCGTCGCGGGAGCCCGCGTTCATGGCGATGGCGCCGCCCACGGTGCCCGGGGTGCCCACGGCGAACTCGAGGCCCGCCAGCGAGCGCCTGAAGGCCTCCTGCACCACGGCCGACAGCATCACGCCGGCGCCCGCGTAGAAGCGGCCGGCCTCCTCGTCGACGCGCAGGGTGCGGAAGTCGCGCCCGAGGGAGACGACGACGCCCGGGTAGCCCTCGTCGGCCACGAGCAGGTTGGAGCCGCGCCCGACGGCGACCCAGGGCACGCCCTCCTCCTCGCAGACCGCGATGAGGCGCGTCAGCGCGCCCACCGACCCGACGCGCACGAAGAAGCGCGCCGGGCCGCCGATGCGGTAGGTGGTGTGGCGGGCCATGGGCTCGTGGGGGTAGATGTCGCCGTCGAAGCGCTCGTCGACGAGGAGCGCCTGGAGCGGCGTGGCGTGGCGGGCGGCCATGGGGCGCCTACGCCTCGCGGCGGCGCAGCTCGTCGACGAGCTGGGGGCCGATGGCGGTCACGTCGCCGGCGCCCATGGTGATGACCAGGTCGCCCTCCCCCGCCGCGTCGACGAGCGCGGGCACCACGTCCACGCGGCGCGGCACGAAGGCGGCGTCGGGGTGGCCGGGGTGGTCGAGCACGACGTTGAGGAAGGTCTTGCCGTTGACGCCCGGGACCGGCGCCTCGCCGGCGGGGTACACGTCCATGAACACCACGTCGTCGGCGTCGTCGAAGGCGCTGCCGAACTCGTCGCGCAGCACCTCGGTGAACAGGGGCGCGCGGGAGTAGCGGTGGGGCTGGAACAGCACGTGGACGCGGTTGAAGTCGAGCGCCTTGGCGGCCCGGATGGTGGCGGCTATCTCGGTGGGATGGTGGGCGTAGTCGTCCACCACGGTGACGCCGGCGGCCTGGCCCACCAGGTCGAAGCGGCGGCGCACGCCGGCGAACTCGCCGAGCTTGGCGGCGGCGTCGTCGACGTCCATGCCGAGGGCGTCGATGAGGGCGAGCACGCCCGCGGCGTTGGCCACGTTGTGCGCGCCGGGGTTCTGCCGGACCTGCCCGGCCACCTCGCGCCCGCCGGGCAGGCGCAGGGTGAAGGCCGATCCCACGCCGCGGGGCTCGAAGGCGGTGACGCGGGCGTCGCAGCCCTCGGAGAAGCCGTAGGTGACCACGCGCCGGCCCGTCGAGCGGGCCAGGTCCGCCAGCGCCGCGTCGTCGCCGCAGACCACGGCCACGCCGTCGTCGGGCACCGACGCGATGAACGCGCGGAAGTTCTCGTAGATGTCGTCGAGGTCGGCGTAGTGGTCGAGGTGGTCGGCCTCGATGTTGGTGACGATGACAGCCTGGGGCGCCAGGTAGGTGAAGGACTTGTCGCTCTCGTCGGCCTCCACGACGTACCACGGGCCGCGCCCGGAGTGCGCGTTGGTGCCGAAGGCGCGCACGATGCCGCCGATGAGGAACGTCGGGTCGGCCCCCATGGCCTCGAGGGTGGAGGCGAGCATGGACGAGGTGGTGGTCTTGCCGTGGGTGCCGGCGACGGCCAGCGTCCTGAGGTCGCGGCCGAGGTGCGCGAGCATCTGGGCGCGGTGCACGATGCGCAGGCCGCGGCGCTGGGCCTCGACGAGCTCGGGGTTGTTGGCGAGGATGGCGGTGGACACCACGACGACCGGGTCGCCGTCGGGGATGTTGGCCGCGTCCTGGCCGATGGCCACGGGGATGCCCTGGGCGACGAGCTGCTTGGTGTAGCGGCTCTCCTTCAGGTCCGAGCCGGTGACGGCGATGCCCTGGTCGTGGGCGACGCTCGCGATGCCGCTCATGCCGACGCCGCCGATGCCGATGAAGTGCAGAGACGCGATGTCCCGTGAGTCCATGGACGCCCTCTTCCGTAGGTGATGGTATGGCAAGCGGCTATTGTACCGCAGCGCCCCCGCGGGCCGCCGCCGCTATCACAACATCTGCCAATTTGGCGGCCGCGTCGGCGGTCTTTTGGCTACGGGCGGCCGCGGCCATGGACGCGCGCAGGTCGCCGTCGTCGAGGAGGCGGCGCACCTGGTCGCGGAAGGCCTCGGTTCCCAGCTCGTCGTCGGGCATCATGAGGGCGCAGCCGGCGTCGACCCAGGCCCGGGCGTTGGTGGTCTGGTGGTCTTCGGTGGCGTGGGGGAAGGGCACGAGCAGGGCCGGGATGGCGCGGGCCGATATCTCGGCGAGGGAGGTGGCGCCGGCGCGCGAGATGATGACGTCGGCGGCGGCGAGGGTCTCCCCCATCCGGTCCTGATAGCCCATGAGCTGCCAGCGCTCCTCCTGCTCGGGCGTGAGCGCGAGCGCCTCGCGGACGGCGTCGAGCTCCTTGGGGCCGGTGATGTGGACGATGCGCAGGTCCTCGCGGGCGAGCAGCTCGTCTCGCATCCCCACGATCCCCTCGTTGATGTGGCGCGCGCCGAGGCTGCCGCCGAAGACGAGCAGCATGAGCGCGTCGTCGGGGATGCCGAGCATCGCGCGGCCCGCCTCGCGGCTCGACTCGATGACCGAGCGGCGCACGGGGTTGCCGGTGACGCAGACGGCCGGGCACGACGCGGCGTCGGCCGAGCAGCCGTAGGTGACGCAGACGGTCTGGGCGCGCTTGGACAGGTACTTGTTGGCCATGCCCATGACCGAGTTCTGCTCGTGGACCACCACGGGGATGCCGAGGGACTCGGCGGCGCGGGCCACCGGGATGGACACGTAGCCGCCGAAGCCGACCACCACGTCGGGGCGCACCTCGGCGAACCAGCGCTTGGCCTGGCGCGTGGACCGGGCGATCTTGGCCACGCCGCTGACGAGCGAGGAGGGGTGGCTGCGGTCGAAGCCGCCAGCCTCGAAGGCCTTGAAGGGCAGGCCGGCCTGGGGCACGAGGCGGGACTCCACCCCGTGGGGGGTGCCGGCGAAGAAGACCTCGTGGCCGCGCTCGGCAAGCACCTCGGCCAGGGCGAGGGCGGGGTTGATGTGGCCGGCGGTGCCGCCGCCGGAGAGGATGACGCGCATGGGGCTACCTCCTTGGGGCGCGCGACGACGGGCGCTCGGGCGGCGCGGGGCGCTCGGCCCTCACGACGCGCAGGTCGGCGCGGCGCTGCTCGTAGACAGTGGGCGCGTCCTGGGCCCGGGAGACCGACAGGATGAGGCCCACCATTATCATGGTGGCCAGGATGGACGAGCCGCCCGACGAGATGAACGGCAGGGGCTTGCCCGTGGTGGGCAGCACGCCGATGGTGCAGCCGATGTTGAGGAACGCCTGGGCCACCAGCATGATGGTGCAGCCCCCGGCGACCATGCGGCCCAGGTCGTCCGGGGCCCCCTGGGCGATGCGCAGGCCGGCGACGAGGAAGGCCACGAACAGCCCGATGACGACGAGCGCGCCGACCATCCCCAGCTCCTCGCCGATGATGGCGAAGATGAAGTCGCTGTCCGACGCGAACAGGTAGCCGAACTTCTCGCGCGAGTTGCCGAGCCCCACGCCGAGAAGCCCGCCCTCGGCGAGCGCGTAGTAGGACCGGATGATGTTGAAGCCGTCGCCGTAGCCGCCCTCGCCGTCGTTCCAGGGGTCGAGGTAGACCATGCGCCCCGAGCGGTAGCCCGTGCCGAACACGGCGAAGGCCGCCAGGGCGACGCCGGCCACGGCGATGGCCCCCATGAGGCGCCCCGGCACGCCGCCCACCCACATGACGGCGTAGATGCCGACGAAGCAGATGAGGGTCGTGCCCAGGTCGGACTGGGTGACGTAGAGGAACCCGAGCGGCATCATGACCAGGACGATCGCCTGGACGACGGCCGCGCGCGGCTCGAGGGAGCCCTCCCGCAGGAGGCACAGGATGCGCACGGCCATGAGCAGAAGCGCGATCTTGGCGAACTCCGAGGGCTGGATGCCGATGGTCTCGGTGATGCCGAGCCAGCGCCGGGCGCCGTAGATCTCGGTGCCGATGACGGCCGTGAGCCCGAGCATCACGACGGCGACGCCCCACACGGCCCACACCAGGGGCCCCGTCCAGGCGCTCACGGGGATGAACCGCCACACCACCGCCGCGCAGACGACGCCCACCCCGGCGTAGAGCGCCTGGGACTGGATGCTGCGCACGACGGAGTGCCCCGCCTTCACGTCGTCGATGGACCCGGCCGAGTACACCATCACCAACCCGATGAGCAGAAGCGACAGCACGCAGAGCAGGAGCACCGCGCGCGGGCCGACCACCTCGGGCGACGGCCCCCTCTTCCCCGCGACGGCCATCCTAGCGCGCCTCCGCGGCCTTCCGGGCGCGCGCGGCCACGAGCGAGCGGAACACGTCGCCGCGCTCCTCGAAGCAGGAGAACTCGTCGAAGGAGGCGCAGGCCGGCGAGAGCAGCACCACGTCGCCTGACGCGGCGCCGGCGAGCGCCGCGTCGAGGGCGGCCTCCATGCCGGCGGCCTCGAGGACGGCGAGCCCCTCGGCCCCCTCGGGCGCGGACGGGCCGCCGAAGGCGTCCAGGAAGCGCTCGCGCGCCTCGCCGAAGCAGACGACGGCGCGGGCGCGGTCCCGGCACGCCGCCACGAGCGGCGCCAGGTCGGTGCCCTTGTCGCGGCCGCCGAGGAGCACCGTGAGGCGCCGGCCCGGGAAGGCGGTGAGCGCCACCAGGGTGGCGTCGACGTTGGTGGCCTTGGAGTCGTTGTAGCACTCGACGCCCGCCACGGCCCCGCAGGGCTCGATGCGGTGCTCGAGCGGGGCGAAGGAGGCCAGGTGGGCGGCCACGGCGTCCGCCGGCGCGCCCAGGGCGAGCGCGGCGGAGGCGGCAGCGAGCGCGTTGGCGACGTTGTGGTCGCCGCGCACCTTGAGGTCGTCCACGCGGCACAGGCGCCGCTCCTCTGCGCCGAGGGCCACGGTGAGCGTGCCGTCGGGCGCGACGAAGGCGGCGTTGTCCGACCCGCAGGCCGCGCGCATGTCGAAGCCCAGGCCGCGAGCTGTGCCGAGGGGCACGTAGGCGAAGCCGCGCTCGGCAAGGCCCTGGGCGCGCAGGGCGCGGACGCGCTCGCGCACGGCGTCGTCGACCGCGTCGAGCACGGCCACGGCGCCCGGCGTGCGGGCCAGGTTGGCGAGCACCTTCCACTTGGCGGCCGCGTAGGCCTCGTGGCTGCCGTGCCACGCCAGGTGGTCGGGGGTGATGTTGAGCACCACGGCGACGTCGGGGGCGAAGTCGCGGGTGGAGGCCAGCTGGTAGGAGGACGTCTCGGCCACGTAGACCGCCGCGCCGCCGGCGCCCACGGCGCCGATGCAGGTGTCGCCGATGTTGCCGACGGCCACGGCGTCCATCCCCGCCCCGCGCAGGACGTGCGCGATGAGGGAGGTGGTGGTGGTCTTGCCGTTGGTGCCCGTCACGGCCACCCAGCGGGCGTCGGTGGCGCTCTCGCGCCAGGCGAGCTCGACCTCGCTCACCACCTCGGCGCTCGCCGCGGCGGCGCTGCGGTAGAAGGCGGAGCGCTCGGAGATGCCGGGGCTGGCGACGCACAGGTCGTAGGAGCCCTCGATGGCCTCGTGGTCGAACGCGACGACGGCCCCGCGCGCCCGCGCCTCCTCGGCCCAGGCGAGCGCGTCGTCGTTGGGCGCGCCGGCGGCCACGGCGAGCGCGTCCACGCGGGTGCCGATGAGCGGGATCAGGTAGTCGGCCGCCGCGCGGCCCGACTTGCCGAGCCCCAGCACCAGCACGCGCCCGAGGCGCGCGGGCGCGGCCTTGCGGCCGGGCAGCATCTCACGTCGCTTCTCCCCCGTCATGGGCCCGTCCCTCCCCTAGCCGACCAGCGAGCCGGCGAAGTAGAGGCTGAAGCCGAGGGCCGCCAGGACGCCGGACACGATCCAGAAGCGCACGACCACCTTCGTCTCCGACCAGCCCTTCTTCTCGAAGTGGTGGTGAAGGGGCGCCATGAGGAAGATGCGCTTCTTCGTCTTCTTGTAGTAGAGCACCTGGATCATGACCGAGAGCGCCTCGGCCACGAACAAACCGCCGATGATGAGCGACACGAACTCGGTCTTGGTGACCACGGCCAGGCAGCCGAGGGCCATGCCCAGGGCCAGCGAGCCGGTGTCGCCCATGAAGATGTCGGCCGGGTAGGAGTTGAACCAGAGGAAGCCCACGCAGGCGCCCGCGAGCGTGGCCGCGAAGATGGCCGAGGGGAGCACGTCGGAGCGGTAGGCGATGGCGGCCATGACGAGCATGACGATCATCACCGAGCCCGCCGCCAGGCCGTCCAGGCCGTCGGTGAGGTTGACGGCGTTGCACATGCCCACGAGCAGGATGTTCACGAACAGGAGGTAGAGCCACGGGACGGCGATGCCGCCGGCGACGGGCACCACCGTGGTGAGGATGCCCAGGTCGAAGGTGTAGACGAAGGGGATGGTGACCGTGGGCTCGACGCCGAGCACGTTGACGGCGGCCAGGGCGAAGGCCGTGGCGATGGCGAACTGCCCGACGAGCTTGGCCTTGGGGGTGAGCCCGAGCGAGCGCTCGTGGGCCACCTTCGAGCCGTCGTCGACGAGCCCGAGCAGCCCCGTGAGCACCGTGGCGCCCAGAAGCAGCCAGATCTCGGGGGTGGGGGCGCCGATGAGCAGCGTGCAGGCGATGACGGCCACGAGCATGATGACGCCGCCCATGGTGGGCGTGCCCTGCTTGACCAGGTGGCTCTGGGGCCCGTCGGCGCGCACCTGCTGGCCGATGTGGCTCGACCGGAGGAAGCGGATCCACACGGGCATGAGGGCCATGGTGACCACCATGGATATCACCACGGCGAGGAACACCAAAAACGTGGGGTATGCGGCGAACATGGAGAACATCGTTAGCTGACCAATCCCTCGGCGACGCGCTCGAGGCCCATGAAGTGCGACGCCTTGACCAGCACGGCGTCGCCCGGCTCCAGGAGCACGTCCAACTCTCCCAGCACGTCGGCCACGCCGGCCGCGCGCGTGATCTTCTCAGGCGCCATGCCGGCGCCCTCGGCCCCCTCGGCGATGAGCGAGGCCAGCTCGCCCACGCAGATGAGCCCGTCGAGCGGCAGCGCCGCCGCCGCCCGCCCGACGCCGCGGTGGCACTCCGCGGCGAAGTCGCCCAGCTCGCCCATGTCGCCGAGCACCGCGTAGCGGCGGCCGGGGACGGAAAGCGAGCAGAACGTCGCCAGCGAGGCGCGCATGGAGTCGGGGTTGGCGTTGTAGGCGTCGTTGACGATGGTGAAGCCACCCCGGGCCGCGATGACCTCCTGGCGGCCGGCCTCGGGAAGCGACGACGCCAAAGCGCCGGCCACCTGGGCGGGCGCGAGCCCGAGCGCGAGCCCGACGGCCGCGGCGGCGCAGGCGTTCGACACGTTGTGCAGCCCGCGCAGGGAAAGCGCGCAGGGCTCGGCGACGGGCGCCTGCGTCAGGCCCTCGGCGCGCAGGGTGAAGCGCGGGCGGCCCTCGGCGTCGAGGGACACGTCCTCGGCCCAGACGCGCGCGGCCGGCGCGGCCGCGTCGCCGGGGCGGCCGGCGCCGTCGAAGGCGACGCAGGGGATGCCGCGCTCGGCCAGGCGGGCCCTCTCGGCCAGGACGCCGGCGTAGCCGTCGGCGCCGTTCACGAAGGCGCGGCCCGTGCCGGCCGGCAGGGCCTCCAGAAGCTCGGCCTTGGCCGCGGCGATGGCGTCGCGGCTGCCGAGCAGCTCGATGTGGCTCTCGCCCACGTTGGTGACGAGCCCCCAGTCGGGACGGACGAAGTCGCACAGCTCGGCCAGCTGGCCCGCGCCCCGCATGCCCATCTCCACGACGACGACCTCGGTCTCGGGGTCGGCCGCAAGCAGCGTGCGCGGCACGCCCAGCTCGTTGTTCTGGTTGCCGGCGGTGGCCACGACGCTGCGGCCGGCGGCGGCCACGTCGCGCACGAGGTTCTTCGTGGTGGTCTTGCCGGTGGACCCGGTCACCCCGATGACGCGGCCGTGCAGGTGGGAGCGCCACTCGCGGGCCAGGTCGGTGATGGCCGCGGCGGTGGCGGCCACCTCGATGACGGCGGCGCCCATCTCACGGGCGAGCAGCTGGGTGGGGGCGTCGGGCGCCTGCATCACGAGCGCGCCCGCCGCGCCCGCGCGCAGGGCGGCGGCCACGAAGTCGTGGCCGTCGACGCGCTCGCCGGGCAGGGCCACGTAGAGCCAGCCGTCCTGGACCTCGCGGGAGTCCCAGGTGACGCCCGTCATGAGCGAGCGGGCGTCCAGGGGCTCGACGAGGATGGTGCCGCCGGTGCAGGCGGCTACCTGCTTGGCGTTCAGGCGCACGGCGTATCGCCGCCCCTCGCGGCCGCGGCGCGCGCGAGCTCCTCGGCGGCCACGGCGCGGTCGTCGAAGGCGAGCACCTCGTCGCCCACCAGCTGGTAGTCCTCGTGCCCCTTGCCGGCCACGAGCACGGCGTCGCCGGGGCGGGCCAGCTCGATGGCGCGGGCGATGGCCGCGCGGCGGTCGGGGACCACCTCGAAGCGGGCCGCGTCGTCCATGCCGGCGACGATGTCGTCGATGATGGCGCCCGGGTCCTCGTGGCGCGGGTTGTCGCTCGTCACCACGGCGTAGTCGGCTGCGAGCGCCTTGGCGCCCATGATGGGGCGCTTGGTGGCGTCGCGGTCGCCGCCGCAGCCGAAGACCACGATGGTGCGGCCCTCGCCGACGGCGTCGATGGACGCGATGGCCTTGGCCAGGGCGTCGGGGGTGTGGGCGTAGTCGACGTAGACCGACACGCCGCCGTCGTCGGGGACGGCCACGCGCTCGAGGCGGCCCGGGGGCGCCGGCACGTCGGCCAGCGCGCGGGCGATGTCCTCGGCGGCGATGCCGAGGGCAAGCCCGATGCCGAAGGCGGTCATCACGTTCTCGACGTTGAAGCGGCCCACGAGCGGGTAGGTGAGCTCGACCTGGCGCCCCCGCACGTCGAGGGTGAGCGCCGTCGACGCGGCGCCGTACTCCACCGCCACGGGGTGGATCTGCGCCTCGGCGTCGAAGCCGGTGGTGATGACGGCGTCGCCGCGCTCGGAGCAGCGGCGCCACAGCTCGCGGCCCCACTTGTCGCCGATGCCGATGACGCGCCGCGCCGGGTAGTCCGCCGAGAACAGCAGCGCCTTGGCGGCGAAGTAGGCGTCGAAGGTGTGGTGGTAGTCCAGGTGATCCTGGGTGAGGTTGGTGAAGGCGGTGACGGCGAAGTCGGTGCCCCAGGTGCGCATGAGGTCGAGGGCGTGCGAGCTGACCTCCATGGCCACGGTCTCGCAGCCGGCGTCGCGCATGCGCGCGAGCAGCGCCTGGAGGTCGGGCGACTCCGGCGTGGTGTGCTCGGCCTTCTCGCGGACGTCGCCGATGACGTTGCCCACCGTGCCGATGACGCCGGTCTTGCGACCGGCCACGCGCGCGATGTGCTCGACGAGGTAGGTGGTGGTGGTCTTGCCGTTGGTGCCGGTGACGCCGGCCAGCTGGAACGCGGAGGAGGGGTGGTCGTAGAAGGCGACCGCCGCCTCGGCCATGGCCTTGCGGCTGTCGGGGACGATGACCTCGGTCACGTCGGTGGCGTCGGCCAGGTACACCTTGCGCTCGGCCACGATCACGCGCGCGCCGCGGTCGATGGCGTCCTGGGCGAACGTGTGCCCGTCGGTGGTGAGGCCCACGATGCAGAAGAAGGCGTCGCCGGGGCGGACGCGGTCGCTGCGGTAGGCCAGTCCCTCCACCTCCACCGACCCGTCCCCTATGATGGTGCCCGCGGCACCGGAGAAGAGCTCTGAACAAGTCTTGCCCATAGCGTTAGATCCTTATTTCGGGGTGATGTTGTACTGCTCGATGGCGTTCGCCATTATATCGTGGAATACCTGGGTCACCTGGTACATGCCCGAAACCTCGTTGGCTCCCACAAAACAAACTAATTGGCTCGACGAGTTGTCGATATAGCCCGTGAAGCACAGGTTGTAGACGCCCTTCTTGTACACGCCGCCCTCGGCGATCTCGGCGGTGGAGGTCTTGCCCGCCACCTCGAAGCCCTCGATCCCGGCGGCCTTGCCCGTGCCGTCGGTGACCACGGTGCGCAGCATCGAGCGCATGTCCGCGAGCGCCGCGGGGTTGTCCACCACGTTCTCGGAGGCGTACTCGGGGCGCTCCCCGGTCTGGGGCTTGCTGATGAGGAAGTGCGGGGTCACCTCCACGCCGTCGTTGATGATGGCGCCGTAGAAGCGAACCATCTGCAGCGGCGTGACCGACAGGCCCTGGCCGAAGCTGGCGTTGTAGCCGATGACGCGGCCCCAGTTCTCGAAGGGGCGCAGGGTGCCCGACGCCTCGCCGGGGTAGTCCACGCCCGTGCGCTCGTTGAGGTTGTACTGGACGATGTCGTCGTAGAAGGGGCGGAAGCCCGCGTTCTGCACCGCCAGCGACACGCCGATGTTGGACGAGTGGTCGAGGATCTGGCGCAGGGTGTAGGTCTCGTCGCCGCGCTCGTGGGAGTCCGAGATGGTGTAGCCGTCGGCCGAGAGGGTGGCCGGGCAGAACAGCGTGCTCTCCGGCGTCATCGAGCCGCCCTCCAGGATGGACAGTATCGACACCGTCTTGAAGATGGAGCCGGGCTCGAAGGCCTGGGTGATGGGCTTGAGCTGGTCGGACCCCACCTTGGAGTTGGCCATGTCCGAGGGGTCCATGTAGGGCAGCGAGCAGATGGCGTAGAGCTCGCCGGTGCCGGCGTCCATGAGCACGACGCTCCCCTCGTCGGTGCCCAGCTTCTCCACGCCCGCCGCGAGCGCCTGCTCGACGGTGTTCTGCATCTTGATGTCGAGCGACACCATGATGTCGGTGCCGTCGACGGCCGGGGTCTCCTCGTGGACGCCGCCGGGGATGGGGGTCGAGCCCTTCGACGCGTTGCCGCGCTCGGCCGAGTAGGTGCCCGGCGTCCCCTTGAGGATGTCGTTGTACTGGAGCTCGAGCCCCGTGATGCCCTCGCCGTCGACGTTGCAGTAGCCCACCACCTGGCCGCCGATGGACCCGTTGGGGTACTCGCGGCGCGTGTCGGCGATGAAGTAGATGCCGGGCAGCTTGAGCGCCTTGACCGCGTCGCCCTCCTCGACGGTGGCCTGGCGCTTGACGTAGGCGAAGGTGGTGTCGCCCTCGAGGATGCGCTCGTAGTCGGCCTCCTTGCCGCCGAGGGTCTCGGCCAGGCGGAAGGCGGTGAAGGGGACGTCCTCGACCTCGGAGGGGTTGGCGTAGATGGTGGTGGCCTCGACGCTGGTGGCCAGCACGATGCCGTTGCGGTCGTAGATGGTGCCGCGCCGGGGCGTGGTGGTGAAGCTCACGGTGCGCGACTCGCTGGCCATGGCCGAGTAGCGGTCGGCCACGATGACCTGGAGGTACACGAGCCGCAGGAGGAAGACGGCCGCCAGGGCCAAAAAGACGAGCACCACGACGGTCATGCGGCTGCCGGTGAGGGCCTCGAGCGCCGGGGCGCCGGGGCGGCCGGGGCGGGACGGGCGCGCGCCGGGGCGGCCGGCGCGGGGCGGGCGGCGGTCGGCCATGGCGGGGCCCCTAGCCCTGCGCCACGGCGGCGGCGCTGCCCGACAGCGAGAGGTTGCCGGCCTCGTCGGTGACGACGACGTCCCCGGACAGGTCGATGGCGGTGGTGGAGGCGGGGGCGGCCATGCCCAGCGACGAGGCCACCACGCGGATGCGGGTGGGGTTGGCCAGCGAGCTCTGCCGCACCTCGAGCGCGCTGCCCTCGGAGCGGGCGACGTCGATCTGGGAGGAGAGCTTCTGGGTCTCGAGCGCGGTGGCCACGGTGGCCGAGCTCAGGGTGACGCGGACGAAGCCGAGGATCGCCAGCACCACGACGACGCAGGCGATGGCCCGGGCGGCGATCACGATGGCGGAGGCGCCCTCGCGGGCCCGGGCGTCGGCGCCCTGGCCGCGGACGACGGATACCGACGCGCGCCGGGGGCGCTCGGGGGCGCGCTCCACGAAGGGCGCGTAGGCGGGCGCTGCGCTCATGGGGCTGACCTCCCTCCGCGGCGGCGCCGCGGGGGCGCCTGGCCTCTCACACGATCGTTTCCCGATCGTTGAACGTTCCCTAGAGACGGCTCAGGCTTTAGGCGGGGTGCCCGGCGGGCCACCCTGCCTAAAGCCTGAGATCCGCTAGCGCTTGCGCGCGACGCGCAGCTTGGCGCTGCGGGCCCGCGGGTTGCGCGCGACCTCCTCGGGGCTGGGAAGCACGGGCTTGCGCGTGATGATGTCGAGTACCGGCTCTCTCCCGCACATGCACACCGGCAGGTCCGGCGGGCAGGTGCAGCGGTTCGCGAGGCTCGCGAACGTGTCCTTCACGATGCGGTCCTCCAGCGAGTGGTAGCTGATGACCGCCAGGCGTCCTCCGGGGTTGAGCCAGCGGACCGCGGCGTCGAGTCCTCGACGCAGGACGGTCAGCTCCGAGTTGACTTCTATCCGGAGGGCCTGGAACGTACGCTTCGCGGGATGTCCCCCGGCGCGGCGCGCCGAGGCGGGGATGGCGGCCTTGATGACGTCCACCAGGGCCTCGCTGGACTCGATGGGCGCCTGCTCGCGGGCCCTCACGATGAAGTCCGCGATGCGGCTGGCCCACTTCTCGTCCGAGAAGCCGCGAATGATCCGGGTGAGATCTGCTGCGTTGTAGGTGTTGACGATCTCTGCTGCGGTTAGGGTCTGTGTGCCCGGATCCATCCGCATGTCGAGGGGGCCGTTCTCCTTGAAGGAGAAGCCGCGGGACGCCGTGTCTATCTGCACCGACGAGACGCCGAGGTCGAACAGGATCGCGTCGACCCCCGGCACCCGCGCCGCTACGAGTAGCTCGTCCATGTCCCCGAAGTTGCCGCGCAGAAGCTCGACCGCGGGACGTTCGCCCTCCGGTATCGACGCCAGGCGCTCGGCGGCGGCCGCGAGGGCCACCTCGTCCTGGTCGATGCCGAGGAGCAGGCCTTCCGGGCCCAGCCTCTTGGCGGCTTCGAAGGAATGCCCTGCGAAGCCGAGCGTGCAGTCCAGGAACGTGTGCTGTGTTTTGAGTTCGAGTTGTTCCAGGCACTCGGCCAGCAGGACGGGTGTATGCCGGTATTCGCTTGTCACGTCGCTCACGTCTTACGCTCAGGCGAACAGGAGGCCGAGGTCGATCTCGTCGTCCATCTGCGCGTAACGCTTCGCGTCCCAGATCTCGAAGCGGCCCGTGTTGCCCACGATGACGACGTCCTTGTCGATGCCCGCCGCGGTGCGCGCGTCCTGCGAGAGCATGATACGGCCCGAGGCGTCAACCTCGACGTCGTAGGCCCTCGCCTTCAGCTTGCGCCGCAGCCCGACGTGGCGCGGATCGGACTCCTTGTAGCCGCCGAAGCGGTCGCAGAAGAGTTTCTCCACCCACTCGTCGAAGTCGGGCTTCTCGAACACGTAGACGCATTCGTCCTTGGGCTCGCGGGTTACCACGAGTTCCTTGGAGAGAACCTTGCGAAACGGGGCGGGGATGGCCACGCGGCCCTTGCCGTCCACCTTGAAGGAGTGCTGGCCGTTGAGGTCCACCGCGGGTCGCGGCGTGACGGCTCCCTCCTCTTTGGCTTCGGCTCCGGCCATGGCCCCTCTCCGCTTGGTCTCGCTGGGTTCGTGGGATGCATAATACCCCACAATGCCCCACTTCGCAACATTTTCCTGCCCCACTGACCCATCCGTGACCCACAGAAAGCCCTGATGAAAACGGGTGTTCGCTTATGTTGAGCAGGAGCGTACCCAAATCTTGGGGGCCGGTAGACGGGACGCACAAAATATGGGAACGAGGGGTTGTGGGGCGTTGTGGAGGGCCTGTGTTCGCCGTTTACCGGCCGTAAGGAACGCGCGGCGTGGCGCGAGGGGCACGGGGTGGCGGGCGGGGTGGGCGCGAGGGGCACGGGGTGGCGGGCGGGGTGGGCGCGAGGCGCCGGATGGGGCGCGCGATGGGACAGGGTGGGGCGCCTTCGTTTTTCGAGCCTCAAACGCAAATCGGGACGGTTATGCACTCTGCCCGGCTGGGAATTCGCCCCGAAAGCACCCCAAGAGACGGGTTTCGGATCGCCATGGCCCCGAAAGCGCCCACGATGGGCGAGGCGAGGGTGCATAACCGTCCCGATTTGCGGATCCGGCGAGAAAAACGTGGGGCGCGCGGCGGGCGGCCGGGGCGGGGACGCGGGGCGCGCGGCGGGCGGAAGGGGCGGGGACGCGGGGCGCGACGCCCCTACTTGCGGGCGCGGGGGTGGGCGGCGGCGTACTCGGCCTGGAGGTGGGTGCGGTCGACGTGGGTGTAGATCTGGGTGGTGGAGACGTCGGCGTGGCCGAGGATCTCCTGGATGACGCGCAGGTCGGCGCCGCCCTCGAGCAGATGGGTCGCGAAGGAGTGGCGCAACGTGTGGGGGTGCAGGTCGGTCACGCCGAGCGTGCGGCCGGCGCGGGCCACCACGGCGTGCGCGCTCTGGCGCGAGAGGCGCCCGCCCCGGGCGTTGAGGAACACGGCGCCCGGCGACCCGGCGCGGGCGAGGGCGGGGCGCCCCTCGGCGAGGTAGCGCGCGAGCGCCCGGGAGGCCGCCCCGGCGATGGGGGCGATGCGCTGCTTGGAGCCCTTGCCGGTGACGCGCAGGAAGCCCTCGTCCAGGAACACGGCGTCGCCGTCGAGGCCCGTGAGCTCGCTCACGCGCAGGCCGCAGCCGTAGAGCACCTCGCACAGGGCGCGGTCGCGCAGGCCGCGCGGGGACGGGTCGTCGAGCGCGTCGAGGAGGCGCCCCACCTGGGCGGCGGACAGCACGTCGGGCAGGCGCTCGGGCACCTTGGGCAGGGGCAGCGCGTCGGCGGGGTTGGCGGCGGCGAGCCCCTCGCGCAGGCAGAAGCGGTGCAGGCCCTTGACCACCGACACGCGGCGCTTCACGCTGGCCGGCGCGTAGCCGCGCTCGATGAGGTCGGCCTCGTAGGCGGCGATGAGGGCGCGGTCGACGTCGTCGGGGCGTGTCGCGCCGCGGCCGGCCAGGAAGGCGGCGTAGTCGCGCAAGTCGCGCCCGTAGGCCTCGACGGTGCGCGGCGAGCTGCCCCGCTCGACGCGCAGGTAGCCCAGGTACTCCTTGACGGCCTCTTCCACGGCGCCTCCCTCCCGGTGGGCATTGTAGCGCTTCCCGGGCGCGGGCGGCCGGGCCGGCGGCCGCGCGGGGCGCCCTGGCGGCCGGCCGCGGGAGGGGCGGGACGAGCGCGGCGGGATGGCGCGCGAGGCGGGCCGGCGCGGCCGTCGGCGGCGGGATGGGCGCGCAGGGTCGGCGGGCGCCGGGGGTCGGCGGGCGCGGGCCCTCCCCTACCCCCGGCGCGCCGCGGCGGCGGCCACGAAGCCGCGGAAGAGCGGGTGGGGCCGCGTGGGGCGGCTCTTGAACTCGGGGTGGGCCTGGGTGGCGACGAACCACGGATGGCCCGGCAGCTCCACCATCTCGACGAGGCGCCCGTCGGGCGAGGTGCCCGACACGACGAGCCCGGCCTCGGCGAGCCGGTCGCGGTAGGCGTTGTTCACCTCGAAGCGGTGGCGGTGCCGCTCGTAGACCACCGGCTCGCCGTAGGCCGCCTCGGCGCGGCTGCCCGGCACGAGGCGGCACGGGTAGGCGCCCAGGCGCATGGTGCCGCCCTTGTCCTCGACGTCGGCCTGCTCGGGCATGAGGTCGACGACGAGCGGCACCGCCGAGGCGGCCGCGGCCGCCAGGTGCCCCTCGCTCGCCTCGGTGGCCGAGGCGGCTATCTCCTCGACGAACTCGGCCGAGGTGGCGCCGCGAAGCCCCGCCACGTTGCGGGCGAACTCGCACACCGCCGCCTGGAGCCCCAGGCAGATGCCCAGGTAGGGCACCTCGTGGGCGCGCGCCCAGCCCGCGGCCAGGATCTTTCCCTCGAAGGCGCGCCGCCCGAACCCGCCCGGCACGAGGACGCCGTCCATGCCGCCCAGCACCTCGGCCACGTTCCCCTCGTCGATCTCCTCGCCGTCCACCAGGTGCACGTTGACGTGGCGCCCGCAGGCCACCCCGGCGTGCCCGAGCGCTTCGATGACCGACAGGTAGGCGTCGGGCAGGCTCACATACTTGCCCACCACGGCGATGTCGACCTCGCCCTCGCAGGCGGCCGACGCGGCCAGAAAGCCGCGCAGGGGCGCCAGGTCGGCCTCGCGCGCGGGCAGCCCCAGGCGCGCGAGCACCTTCTCGTCGAGGCCCTGGTCGTGCAGGGACAGCGGCACCTCGTAGATGGAGGGGGCGTCCACGCAGGCCAGCACGTTGTCGGCTGGCACGTCGCAGAACATGGCGATTTTGGCGCGCACCGCGTCGGACACCTCGTGGTCGGAGCGGCAGACGATGAAGTCGGGCTGCACCCCGAGCGAGCGCAGCTCCTTCACGGAGTGCTGGGTGGGCTTGGTCTTCACCTCGTGGGCCGCGGCGATGTAGGGCACGAGCGACACGTGGGCGAACAGCACGTCGCCGGGCGGCAGCTCGGTCTTGAACTGGCGCGCGGCCTCGATGAACGGCAGGCTCTCGATGTCGCCGATGGTGCCGCCGATCTCGGATATGACGATGTCGGCGCCGGACTGCCCGGCGATGCGGCGCAGGCGCTCCTTGATGGCCTCGGTGACGTGCGGGATGACCTGGACGGTGCCGCCGAGGAAGTCGCCGCGGCGCTCGCGGGCGATAAGGGCCTGGTAGATCGAGCCCTGGGTGAAGTTGGACTCGCGCGAGAGGTTCTCGTCGATGAAGCGCTCGTAGTGGCCCAGGTCCAGGTCGCCCTCGTGGCCGTCCTCGGTGACGAAGACCTCGCCGTGCTGGAAGGGGCTCATGGTGCCCGGGTCGACGTTGAGGTACGGATCCATCTTCTGCATGGTCACCTTGTACCCGCGGGCCTTGAGCAGGTGCCCCAGGGACGCGGCGGTGATGCCCTTGCCCAGCGACGAGACGACGCCGCCGGTCACGAAGATGTGCTTGGCCATGGAGAGCCTCCCAACCCGCCGCAGGCGCGGCGCTCGCGCGGACGGGCGCGGGCCGGGCGGCGGCCCGGAGGGGAGAACCGCGCGCCCGCGGCCCGCGCCGCAGACGCCAACCTATTCTAGGCGCCGGCGCGCCCCGCGCGCGGGGCCGGCGGCGATTTAACAAAGGAGTAACCGTGGGGCCGCCCGCCCGGGGGCCGCGCGGCCGCCCGTCCGCTATAATCGAGCGGGCGCCCTCGCGCGGGCGCCCCCATCGCACGACGTCTTCAGAGGGAAGGATCCCCGCCCATGCGCACCGGCTTCGACAACGACAAGTACATCTCCCTGCAGGCTGAGCACATCCGCGAGCGTATCGAGCTGTTCGGCGGCAAGCTCTACCTGGAGTTCGGCGGCAAGCTCTTCGACGACTACCACGCCTCGCGCGTGCTGCCCGGCTTCGCGCCCGACACGAAGATCCGCATGCTCCAGAGCCTCGTCGACGACGTGGAGATCGTCATCGTCATCAACGCCAACGACATCGAGCGCTCCAAGGTGCGCGGCGATCTGGGCATCACCTACGCCGAGGACGTGCTGCGCCTCATGGACACCTTCCGCGGCATGGGCTTCATGGTCGGCTCGGTGGTCATCACCCGCTACACCGGCCAGCCCGACGCCGACGCCTTCCGCAAGCGCCTCACGTCCATGGGCATCACGAGCTACCTGCACTACCCCATCGCCGGCTACCCCTCCGACATCGACCACATCGTCAGCGATGAGGGCTACGGCAAGAACGACTACATCGAGACGTCACGGCCGCTCGTGGTGGTGACGGCGCCGGGCCCCGGCTCGGGCAAGATGGCCACCTGCCTCTCGCAGCTCTACCACGAGAACAAGCGCGGCGTGACGGCCGGCTACGCCAAGTACGAGACCTTCCCCATCTGGAACCTGCCGCTCACCCACCCGGTGAACATCGCCTACGAGGCGGCCACGGCCGATTTGGACGACGACAACATCATCGACCCGTTCCACCTGGAGGCCTACGGCGAGACCACCGTCAACTACAACCGCGACGTGGAGATCTACCCTGTGCTCAAGGCCATGATGGAGCGCATCTCGGGCGAGAGCCCCTACCGCTCCCCCACCGACATGGGCGTCAACATGGCCGGCATGGCCATCTCCGACGACGAGGCCTGCCGCGACGCCGCCAAGATGGAGATCGTGCGCCGCTACTTCCAGACCGCCGTGGAGGTGCGCCGCTCGGGCCAGGGCGAGCGCGACCTCGAGAAGATCGAGATCCTCATGAACCAGGCGGGCGTCACGCCGAACTACTCGCCGGCGCGCTCGGCCGCGCTGCTGAAGGAGGAGATGACCGGCGCGCCGGCCGGGGCCATGGTGCTGCCGGACGGCTCGGTGGTGACGGGCAAGACGGGCAACCTGCTCGGCGCCGCGTCGGCCCTGCTCATGAACGCGCTCAAGGGGGTGTCCGGTGTGGACGACGAGCTCTACGTCATCTCCGACGACGTGCTCGAGCCCATCTGCCACCTGAAGACCGAGCACCTGAAGAGCCAGAACCCGCGCCTGCACTCCGACGAGACGCTGCTGGCGCTGTCCATCAGCTCGGTGAACGACCCCATGGCCGAGCGCCTGGTGGACAACATCGACAAGCTGCGCGGCTGCGACGCGTTCTTCTCGGTCATCATCTCGGCGACCGACGAGAAGCTCTACCGCACGCTGGGCATCAACATCTGCTGCGAGCCCAAGTACGAGTCGCATCGCTACTACCACAAGTAGGCGTCCCGGCCGGGACGCGAGGGGCGCCCGCGGCGGGCGCAGAGGGGGCCGCGCCTGGCTGGGCGCGGCCCCTTCTTTTCGCGGGCGGGGGCGCAGGCCTCGCGAAAACGGGGGCCTGCCGCAAATCCGCGCGGTTATGCACCCGCGACGGGCCTCCCCGGCGTCAAGCAGCCCCTCCTGGGGAGCCGCCCGCCAGAAGCGACCAGGGGTTTTGCCCCGAAGGCGCTGGATCGAGGCGGCTCACGGAGATCAGCCGGGTGCAGAACCGCGCGAATTTGCGGCAACGGCCGGGATTCCGGAGGTCGATGAGGCCGCAGGGCCAGCCGAGAGCCCTCCGAGGCAGGACGATGCCGAGGCTGCGGAGGAGCTGGGCGGTAGCAGTGGGCGCCAGCTCGAAGGCGCCGGGCAGCGGCCAGGGCTCCCGGAAGGCGTGGGCCCAGGCGGCGGCGAGCTGGGCGGCGAGGGCGGCGCGCCTCGGCGATGCGCCGCCCCAGGTTGATCTCATCCGCGTGCGCTCCCTTCCCCGGTGCCGTCGTCTCACGACCAGCGTACCGGTCGAGCGGCGGGAGACGCAAGCGACCAGCCGTCGACTACCGCCGCCCCCAGTCAACCGGAGGAAGCGCTGAAGGCGAGTGAGCTCCGTCAGCCCGCGTCGCGCCCCGGGAGCACCTGGCGTCGCAGCTCGGCCCGCCGCGCCTCCCAATCCGACCGCGAGCAGCGGAACCCGCCCCGCAGGCGCATCGCGACCAGCACGGCCACCTCATGGAACCGGCCCGCATGGCGCACCTGATCCCAGGTGAGCGTGAGCACCTCGACCCCCTCGCGCGCGAGCTGTGCGCGGCGCGCGGCATCCCGCGCGATGCGCTCGGCCCCCACGTGGAAGCGATTGGAGTCGTACTCGATAGCCAGGCGGCGGGCGGGCCAGTAGAGGTCGCAGAGGCGGCTGGCCGGCCAGCGCCCGGCCGACCGCGTCAACCGCACCTCCGCGTTGAGCGCGGGAAGCTCCAGGCCGTAGCCGCCGCGCGAGGTCGGGGCGCACAGCAGCAGCACGACGGCGGCCTCCATCGGGGACAGCGCCCCGTCCGCGACGAAGCGCACGGCGAAGCGCGCCGCCTTGACCCCCTTGACGCCGGCAAGCCGCCGGGTGGTGCGCCTGAGCGCCGCCGCCGAGGAAAGCGCCTCGCGGCACCGGAAGCCCTCCAAGCTGTCGGGGTCGAGGGCGTACCCGCCGCAGAGCTCCATCCCCAGCAGCACGAGGCGGCCGAAGGGAAGGCTCGGCGCCATCTGGAGGAAGCACAGCTCCGGCGAGCTCACGTACAGGTCGCGCGCCAACCGGCGGAAGGATCCGGGCGGGTAGGCAGCAGCGCACACATGGGAGCGCACCAGCCGCGACTTGCCGCGCGCGGCGGCGTCGGCGACCAGCACGTGGTAGGGCCGCCCGTGGATGCCGAAGGCGTGCAGGCCCGCATCGGCGAGCGCCGCGCCCTGGGGCACATCACGGCGCGGCGCGGCATAGCAGAGGGGGAAGTCCCGCTCCGCGGCAGGCGATCGGAGGTGCTCGAGCGCGGTATCGTGGCTGAGGAAGATGCTCATGGACGCACCCTAGCACGATGCCGAGGATCAGGCGCCCTCGGAAATCGCGCCTCGAATCGCAAATCGGCGCGGTTTTGCACCCAGATTCAGCCGCTCCACCGCTGCCTGCGGATAGCGCTCAGGTAAAAGCCCAGGTGAGGAAAAGCGTTTTTCACCATACACCTGTTTGCGGGCGTTAGCAGGGTGCAAAACCGCCCCGATTTGCACTTCGAAGGCACACTTTCGGGGAAAGCCACACGAGAGGCGTCGGGGAGCACCTGACGGGATAAGAGGCAGGCGACCCGAAAGCCGCCCCACGCCGGCGCCGGCCGTCGCCGGCGCGCCCTAGCGGCGGCCGGGCCAGGCGGCGAGGTGGTCGGGCATGGCGGCCAGGCCGCGCTCGGAAAGCTCGGCCACATCCAGGACGTAGGCGCCGGCGGCGGCCAGGTCGGCCAGGTTGGCGGCCTGGGCCTCGGGCGTGCGCGAGGACGTGGCGTCGGCCACCACGGCCACGTTGTAGTCGAGCGACAGGGCGTCGTAGGCGGTGGAGCGCACGCAGTTGGGCATGGCGGTGCCCGTGAGCACCACGGTGTCGACGCCGGCGCGGCGCAGGGCGGCGTCGAGCGGCGTGCCGAAGAAGGCCGAGTAGCGGGGCTTGACCAGCACGCGCTCGCCGTCAGCCGGTGTGAGCACGTCGGGGCAGTCGAGGGTCGACGGGTCGTCGCCCGCGGCGCAGAGCGGCCGGCCCCCGGCGAGCCACGTCCCGTGGCGCGCCGGCTCCACGTCCGAGCCGTCGGCGGCGTAGGAGCGTCGCACGTGCACGACGGCCATCCCCTGCCGCCGCGCCGCGGCGAGCGCGTCGGCGCAGGCGCCGACGGTGGCGGCGGCCCCGGGCACGCAGAGCGCCGAGCCCGGGTCGATGAAGCCGCGCTGCATGTCGATCATGACGAGCGTGGCGCGCGCGGGGTCGATCACGAGACATCCTCTCCTCACGGGGGCGCCGTGCGGGCGCCCGGACGGGTGGGCTCCCTACTTCTTGAGCTGGGAGGGATGGCGCTCGAAGAAGTCGAAGCGCGGCGGCAGCTCCTGGACGCGGTGGGAGCCCTTGTCGATCTCCATGGCGCTGCACAGCTCCTCGCAGGAGTCGAAGTCGTAGTTCCAGCTGAAGAAGTCGGCGAAGTCGAAGCTCAGGTAGTCGCAGATCTTCTCGCAGCCGGCGGGCACCACCGGGTGCATGAGCAGGGTCGCGATGCGCAGCAGGTAGAACGAGTCCACGAGCACCTGGCGCCGCGCCTCGGCGTCCCCCGACGCCTCGGCCGCCGAGATGCCGTCGGTCCACCACTTGTTGGCGAAGCGGATGAACCCGTCCATGAGCGACATGACCGAGTGCAGCTCGACCCGGTGCATGAGCTCGTCGTAGGCGCGCAGGACGCGCACGGCCTCGGCGTGGGCCTCGGGCGCGGGCGCGCCGAGCGGCATGCAGCCGTCGAAGTTGCGCTGCGCCTCGTAGAAGCAGCTGCGGGCCAGGCGGTTGAACACGTTGGTGAGCAGCGCCCCCTCCTTGAGGACGGGGTCGGCCACCCGCGGGTCGTCGCGCTTGGCCGCGTCCTGCTCGAAGGGCTTGGGCTTGAAGCCGACCGACTTCTGGTCGAGCCCGAGGGCCAGGAAGTGCGCGCGCAGCTGCTCGGGGGTGTAGTGCTCGAGCAGCTGCTCGCCGGTGGGCGGCTTCACCGCGCCCGACGACGACGCCTTCTTGGTGCCGAAGAGCAGGTGGTGGTTGGCCACGAGCGCCGTCTGGCGCAGGGGCGGCTCGCCCTCGTCTCCGGCGAGGATGCCGCCGGGCTCGAGGGCCTCCCACAGGGCCGGCTGGGCCACGCCGTAGAAGTACAGGTTGTCCTGGCCGATGAACTGGTAGACCTGGGCGTCCTCGGAGCACCAGAAGTCGCGCCAGCTGCCCCGGGGCAGCCCGCGGGCGTCGTTGGCGGCGATGGTGAACGAGATGGGCGCCCACAGCGACTCGGGCCAGCACCACACGGTGAGCCCGCCCACACCGTCGAGCTCGGGCGCGCGCACGCCCCACTCGATGTTGCCCGTGATGCGGAAGGGCACGAGCGTCTTGCCGGTGCGGAAGCGGATGCCGGCACGGGCGAGCACGGGGCGCGCCTCGTCGCGCTCGGCGATGGTGGCGAACTCGATCTCGAAGCTCTGCTTGCCGCCCTGGGCCTCGCGGAAGGCGTGGGGCGGCAGCTCGTCGGCGACGGCGCGGTAGTCATCGAGCGCCTCGTTCTTGATGAAGACGATGGGCGGCGCCAGGAACTCGCGCACCGTCTGGGGCACCACGGGGCGCACCTCGGGGTCGGCCTCGAGCTCGGCCACGCGCCCGCGCAGGAAGTCGGCGAAGGCGGGCAGGTCGAAGTACCAGTTCTCGACCGGGCGCATCTCGGGCACGGTGCCGGTGACGGTGGACACCGGCGCGATGAGGTCCTGGGGCTCGTACTGGTGCCCCAGGTCGCACTCGTCGGCGTAGCCGTGCTCGGACTTGCAGCCCTGCACCGGGCAGCGACCCTGCACCTGGCGGCCGTTGATGAACGTGCCGGCCTCGGCGTCGTAGAACTGCAGCGTCGCCTCGCGGCGCAGCCAGCCGTTGGCGTGGAGCCGCTCGACGACCGAGTCGGTCACCATCTGGTGCACGTCGCCGGCGTGCCCCAGGCCCGACCCCTGGTAGATGTCGAGGCTCACCTGGTAGGCGTCGAGAGCCGCCTTCTGGGCGTCGTGGTTGGCGGCCACGTAGTCGGCGATGGAGCCGGAGAAGGCGCCGGCCTCCACGGCCTTGCGGTAGCCCTCGTCGATGGGCGAGCCGAAGCAGTCGGTGCCCGACACGAAGCGGACGTTGTCGGCGCCGATGCGGTCGCGCAGGAAGCGCGCGAAGGCATCGGCGGGCACGAACACGCCGCCGATGTGGCCGAAGTGCAGCGCCTTGTTGCCGTAGGGCATGCCCGCCGTCACCACGGCGCGCGCCGGCCACGCCACGCGGGCGTCAGTTCTCGAATCGGACATCGCGGTCCTGCTCCTTCGCCATCAGGCCGTCGTCGGCGGCCTTCGTCTCCATCCCCATGAGGCCGAGCAGCGCCGAGAGGTCGCTCACCTCGGGCTGCAGGTACATCGTACGGTAGCCCGCACCGATGCCGCCGAGGGCCGCCGCCTTGTCGCAGGCGTCCTCGAGCGTGCCGATCTCGTCGGCCAGGCCGTTGTCCACGGCGTCCATGCCGGTGAAGGTCATGCCGGTGGCCAGCGAGCGCACCTCCTCGACGGGCAGGTCGCGGCCCTCGGCCACGGCCCCGATGAAGGTGGCGTTGATCTGGTCGACCATCGCCTGGTAGTAGGCGCGCTCCTCCTCGGTGAGGGCGCGGGTGCCGTAGCTGGAGTCCTTCGAGTCGGACGAGGTGACGTTGTCGACGGTGATGCCGAGCTTGTCGAGCAGCCCCGACACGTCGGTGATCTGCATGGCTGTGCCGATGGCGCCGATGGCCGTGGTCTTGGCCGTGAAGATGTAGTCGGCCTGCGAGGATATCTCGTAGGCGGCGCTCGCGTTCATCGAGGCGCTCGACACCACGACGGGCTTGGAGAACTCGCGCACGTAGATGCTCATCTCCTCGCCGGCCGTGGCCGTGCCGCCGCCGGAGTTGACGCGCAGCACGACCGCCCGGATGTCCGGGTCGGCCTCGGCGCGGTCGAGCTGGGCCTTGAGCCCCTCGGGGCTGGCCGTGGTGCCGTCGTAGTCGATGGTGCCGTCGATGTTGATGATGCCCACCGTGGGGCCCGACGCCGCGGTGGGGCCCGAAGAGGCGAGGCCGGCCGACCCGAGCGAGGAGCTCATGAGCGAGGTGCACGACGCCATGCCGGCGAAGATGGCCGCGAACAGCAGGACGACCGCCACCAGCGCGACGATCCAGGCGCGGCTGCGCGGCTTGGCCGGCGCGGCGTAGGCGGCCGCGTAGGCGGGCTGGCCGTAGGCGGGCGGCGGGAAGCCGGCCGCGCCGGCGTCCGGGCCGGGCCCGGCGGCGGGCTGCCAGCCGGGGGCCACGTAGGCCCCCGCGGCGGGCGAGGGCTGGGCCCCCGCGTCCGGGGAGGGGGCGCCGCCCTGGGCGCCCCGGTTATCGGGCCACACGTCGCGCGGCCACTGTTCCTGCTGGGTCATGGGGGGCCTCCCGTCGGCCTAGAGCTCCAGGTCGTCCGACTTGCCGTGGGCCCCCTGGGCCTTCTTGGCGGTGCGGATGAGGAACTCCTGGTTGGTGTCGGTCTGCTTGAGCGACTTGATGAGCATGTCCATCGCGCGCTCGGTGTTGTTCATGTTGGACAGGATGCGGCGCACGGCCCAGATGAGCGGCGCCTCCTGCGGGTCGAGCAGCAGCTCCTCCTTGCGGGTGCCCGAGGCCACCGGGTCGATGGCCGGGAAGATGCGGCGGTCGGCCAGGTTGCGGTCGAGCTTGAGCTCCATGTTGCCCGTGCCCTTGAACTCCTCGAAGATGACCTCGTCCATCTTCGAGCCGGTGTCGATGAGCGCCGAGGCGAGGATGGTGAGCGAGCCGCCGCCCTCGATGTTGCGGGCGGCGCCGAGGAAGCGCTTGGGCGGGTAGAGGGCCGTGGAGTCGACGCCGCCGGACAGGATGCGGCCGCTCGCGGGCTGCGCCAGGTTGTAGGCGCGGGCGAGGCGGGTGATCGAGTCGAGCAGGATCACCACGTCGCGGCCCTGCTCCACCAGGCGCTTGGCGCGCTCGATGACCAGCTCGGACACGGCGATGTGGTTCTCGGTGGGCATGTCGAAGGTCGACGAGATGACCTCGCCGCGGATCGACCGCTCCATGTCGGTGACCTCCTCGGGCCGCTCGTCGACGAGCAGGCACATGAGGTGCACGTCGGGGTTGTTGGCGGTGATGGCCGAGGCGATGTCCTTCAGGATGGTGGTCTTGCCGGCCTTCGGCGGCGACACGATGAGGCCGCGCTGGCCCTTGCCGATGGGCGCCACCAGGTCGATGACGCGGGCCGTCGTGGTGGTGCGGCCGTGCTCCATGGACAGGATCTCGTCGGGGTAGACCGGCGTGAGGTCGGCGAACTTCGGCCGCGCGCCCAGCTCGTCGGCCGGGATGCCGTTGACGGACGTCACCTTCTGCAGGGCGGCGAACTTGTCGTTCTCGCGCGCGGGGCGCGTCTGGCCGCTCACCATGTCGCCCTTGCGCAGGCCGTTGCGGCGGATGGTGGCCAGGCCCACGTAGCAGTCGTGCTCGCCGGGCAGGTAGCCGCCCGTGCGCAGGAAGCCGTAGCCGTCGGCCAGGATGTCGAGGACGCCCGTGACCTCCAGGAAGCCCTCGGCCTTGAGGGCGGCGTCGTAGACGGCGTCGACGAGCTCGGCCTTCTTGAGGCCGGCGGCGTCGACGGCCAGCTCGGCCGCCTTGGCACGCAGCTCGGCCACCTTGAGCTCGGCCAGCTCCTCCTTGGTGACGCTCGGCACCACCTCGCGCTGCTGCTGGCGGTGCTGGCGGCGCTGCTGGTGGCGGTTGTCCTGGCGCTGCTGCTGGCCGCCCTGCTTGCCGCCCTGCTGCTTGCTGCCCTTGGCGCGCTGCTGGCCCTGGCCGCCCTTGGGCTGCGCGGGCTGCTGGCCGCCCTTGGCCGGGCGGTCGGCGCCCTTGGGGGCGCGCTCGGCGTCGGATGCGGGCGCCTCGGGCGCGGGGGCCGCGTCCTTGGCGGGGGCGGCGTCGGCCTTGCGGGGGCGGCCCCGGCGCTTGGGAGCGGCCTCGGCGGCGGCCTCGGCCTGGGCGGCCGCCACGCCGGCGGCCTCGGTTCCCGTCTCCACCGAGACGGACTTGCGCGGGCGCCCGCGGCGCTTGGGCGCGTCGCCGGCGGCTTCGGCCTCCGGCGCGGGCGCGGCGGCGTCGGCGTCGGCCTTGCGGGGGCGGCCCCGGCGCTTGGGGGCCGCCTCGGCGGCCTCGGGGGCGGCGCCCGCGTCGGCCTTGGCGCGTGCGCGGCGCTTGGGCTTGTCGGCCTCGGGGGCCGCCGTCAGGTTCTCTTCGGTATCGCTCATGCGCCCTGCACTTTCTCCCAGTCGGCCATGAAGGCGTCGAGCCCGCGATCGGTCAGCGGATGCTGGACCATCTTCTTGAGCACGCCGAACGGCACCGTGGCGATGTCGGCGCCCATGAGGGCGGCCTGGGTCACGTGGTTGGCGCTGCGGATGGACGCGGCGATGATCTCGAGCTTCTCGCCGTTCACGGTGCTGTCGGTGAAGTCGTAGTTGCCGATGGCGGTGACGATGCTCTCGAGCTGGGCCAGGCCGTCGTCGGAGATGTCGTCGAAACGACCGACGAACGGCGAGATGTAGCGCGCGCCGGCGCGGGCGGCCAGGAGCGCCTGGGGCACCGTGAAGCACAGGGTCATGTTCACGGGCACGCCGCGCTGGGCGAGCTCGTGGGTGGCGGCCAGGCCCTCGACCATGGTGGGGACCTTCACCACCACGTTGGGGGCGATGGCCGCGAGCTCGAGGCCGTCGGCGACGATCTCGTCGCGGGTCATGGCCACGGACTCGGCCGAGACCGGGCAGTCGGGCCCGACGATCTCGCAGATGCGGCCGATGTGGGCGTGGAAGTCGTCGAGCTTGCCGCCGATGCGGGCGTACAGCGACGGGTTGGTGGTCACGCCGCCGAGCGCGCCCCAGCTGGCGGCCTCCTCGATCTCGGCGAGGTCGGCGGTGTCCAGAAAGAACTTCAAGGTGTCCTCCTCTGACAGGTGGTTGACTATGGAGCAATGCGCGCGCGGCGCATGACAGCCCTCAGGAGCATGGAAGGAAAAGGAACGTGCGAATGATCCGGCCGACGGCAAGCGCGGCGGGCGCCCGGGGGCGTCGTGCGGCGTTTACGTGGGGAAATAGTTCGACGGGGCCATGGTAGCGCAACCGCGCGGAGGTTTCAAGCGCCAGCGGGCGCGCGTCCGCCGGCCGCCGACGGGCGCGGCCGGAAGCCGCGCGGCCCCCGCCCCGCCTTCCGTCCGCCGCGCCCGCGGCCCTCGCCCGGGACGTCCCGCCGACCCGCGCGGCTACTCCCCCCGAAGCGAGCGGTAGAAGCAGGTGCGCTCGCCGGTGTGGCAGGCGGGGCCGGCCGGGTGGACGAGGGCGAGCAGCGCGTCGGCGTCGCAGTCGTAGCGCAGGTCGACCAGGCGCTGGACGTTGCCGCTGGTGGCGCCCTTGTGCCAGAGCTCGCGGCGGCTGCGGCTCCAGAAGACGGTCTCGCCGCGCTCGAGGGTGAGCGCGATCGACTCGGCGCTCATCCACGCCATCATGAGCACGGCGCCGTCGTCGGCGTCCTGCACGATGCAGGGGATGAGTCCGGCCTCGTTGAAGGTGAGCTCGGCGATGTCCATGGGGTGCCTCTCGAATCGGGGCGGCCGCTACAGCCGCACGGGGATGCCGTAGGAGCGCATCGACTCCTTCACCTGGCGGATGGTGAGCTCGCCGAAGTGGAAGACGCTCGCGGCGAGCACCGCGTCGGCCTCGCCCTCGAGGATGCCCTGGGCGAAGTGCTCGAGCTCGCCGACGCCGCCCGAGGCGATGACGGGGATGTCCACGGCGCGCGCCACCGCGCGGGTGAGCGCGCAGTCGAAGCCGTCGCGGCTGCCGTCGCGGTCCATGGACGTGAGCAGGATCTCCCCCGCCCCGCGCCGCGCCGCCTCCGCCGCCCAGGCCACCGCGTCGATCCCCGTGGCCTTGCGGCCGCCCGCGACGTAGACCTCCCACTTGTTCGGGTTGCCCGCGACCGCCTTGGCGTCGATGGCGCACACGACCGCCTGGGTGCCGAAGGCCGCGGCCGCGGCCGTGAGGAGCGCGGGGTCGGCCACGGCGGCCGAGTTCACCGACACCTTGTCGGCCCCGGCGGCGATCATGCGCCGCATGTCGGCCACGGTGCGGAAGCCGCCGCCCACGCAGTAGGGCAGGTGCAGCTGCTCGCTGGCGCGGCTGGCCAGCCCGACCGTGGTGGCGCGGTCGTCGGAGGTGGCAGTGATGTCGAGGAAGACCACCTCGTCGGCGCGCTGCTCGTCGTAGCGGCAGGCCAGCTCGATGGGGTCGCCCGCGTCGCGCAGGCCGACGAAGTTGACGCCCTTGACGACGCGGCCGTCCTTGACGTCGAGGCAGGGGATGACGCGCTTGGTGAGCATCGGGCAGACCCCCCTAGCCCTCGTCGGCGGCCAGGTCGGCCGCGGTGAGCGGACGCGCCTCGCGCTCGAGGGCGTCGGAGGCGCGCAGGGTACCCGCGCACGCCGCCACGCCGTCGGCCACCGAGAAGGCGCCCTCGTAGACGGCGCGCCCGGCGATGACGCCCTCCACCGCGCCGCCCGCGGCCGCGAGCGCCTCGATGTCGGCGAGCGACGCCACGCCGCCCGACGCGATGACCGGGTGCCCGAAGGCGGCCGCCATGGCCTCGTAGGCGGCCGCGTCGACGCCCGTCTGCATGCCGTCGCGGGCGATGTCGGTGTAGACGAGGTGCTCGTAGCCCATCTCGGCCATGGCGCGCGCCAGGTCGTGGGCCCCCACGCCCGTGCCCTCGCGCCAGCCGGCCACCGCGGCCTCGCCCGCCTTCGCGTCGATGCCGGCGGCCAGGAGCGGCGCGCCCAGGCGCTCGACGGCCGCGCGGGCCAGCTCGGGGTCGCGCACGAGCGCGGTGCCGAGCACCACGCGGGCCACGCCGGCGTCCGCCAGGCGGCAGGCCGTCTCGAGCGAGCGCACGCCGCCGCCCACCTCCACCTTGAGCTTGGTCAGCTTGAGGATGCGCTCGACGACGGCCAGGTTCTCCGGCACGCCCGAGCGGGCGCCGTCCAAGTCGACCACGTGGAGCCACTCGGCGCCGGCCTCCTCGAACAGCTGCGCCTGGAGCGCCGGGTCGTCGTGGTAGACGGTCACCTGGTCGTAGTCGCCCCGGGCCAGGCGCACGGCGCGCCCCCCCAGGATGTCGATGGCGGGAAGCAGGTACATGGCAGGTCCTTCCTGCGCCCTCAGCGGGCGCGCGTCGCCAGGCGGACGAAGCTGCGCAGCAGGCGCGCGCCGGCGTCCGAGCTCTTCTCGGGGTGGAACTGCACGCCGAAGACGGGCCGCCCCGGCACCTGGACGGCGCAGGGGAAGGGCCGGGCGTGCACGGCGCGCGCGATGGTGGCGGGCCCGTCGGGCGCGGCGAAGCTGTGGGTGAAGTAGAAGTACTCCCCGTCGGGGACGTCCGCGAGCAGGGGCGAGGGCGCGCCGTACGCGTGGACGGAGTTCCACCCGACGTGGGGCACCTTGTAGGGGCGGCCCTCCTCGTCGGTGCGCGCGAGCGCGCCCACGGTGCCGGGGATGAGCCCCAGGCCCCGCGGCAGCGGACCGCCCGCGGGGGCGTGCTCCTCCCCCGCCTCGAACATGAGGTGCATCCCCAGGCAGATGCCGAGGAACGGCGCGCCGGCGTCCACCGCGGCGCGCACGGCGTCCACCTGGCCGAGCTCGGCCATGGTGGCGGCCGCGTCGGCGAAGGCGCCTACGCCCGGCAGCACCACGGCCCCGGCACGCGCGATGGCCTCCGCGTCGGAGGTCACCTCCACCGCGGCCCCGGCGGCGGCCAGGCCGCGTTCGACGGACTTGAGGTTGCCCTTGCGGTAGTCGACGACGACCACCTGCGGCTGGCTCTCCATCTCCCCCGCCCCCTAGAGCGCGCCCTTGGTGGTGGGCAGCTCGCCGGCCATGCGCGGGTCGGGCTCGACGGCCTGGCGCAGGGCGCGGCCGACGGCCTTGAAGCAGGCCTCGATCACGTGGTGGGCGTTCTCGCCGGCCAGCTCGCGCACATGCAGGGTGATGCGCGCGTTGGACGCCAGCGCGATGAAGAACTCCTTGGCGAGCTGCGCGTCGAAGTCGCCCACCAGGGCGCACGGCAGGTCCACGTCCCAGTGCAGCTGGCCGCGGCCCGACACGTCCACGGCCGCCAGCACGAGCGCCTCGTCCATGGGCAGCACGCACGACCCGAAGCGGGTGATGCCGCGCTTGTCGCCGAGGGCCTCATCGAGCGCCTGGCCCAGGACGATGCCCGCGTCCTCCACCGTGTGGTGGGCGTCCACGTGCAGGTCGCCCGCGGCGCGCACCGTCAAGTCGAGCAGGCCGTGGCGCCCCAGCGCGTCGAGCATATGGTCGAAGAACCCGACGCCCGTGGCCGCGTCCACACGCCCCATGCCGTCGAGGGCCACCTCCACGGTGACGTCCGTCTCCCTGGTCGCGCGCGCCACGCGCGCCGTCCGATCGCTCATCGCAGATCACACCTTCCCATGACGAAATCGCGCAGCCCGGCCACGAGCGCGTCGTTCTGATCCGGCGTCCCCACGGTGGCCCGCAGGCATCCCTCCAGGCCCGGCGCGTGGCTGAAGTCGCGCACGAGGATGCCCCGCTCGTAGAGGTGGGCCCACGCCTCGTCGGCGGCGTCCATCCGGAAGAGCACGTAGTTGGCGTCGGAGGGGAACGGGGTGACGCCCGGCAGGGTGCGCAGGGCGTCGGTGAGGCGCGCCCGCTCCTCGATGATGGCGGCGATGCCCGGCTCGAAGGAGGCGCGGTTGGCGAAGACCACCCGGGCCACGGCCTGGGACAGCGCGTCGACCGAGTAGGGCTGGCGCACCTTCACGAGCTCGCGGATGACGCCCGGCGAGCCCATCACGTAGCCCACGCGCACGCCGGCCAGCGAGAACGCCTTGGAGAACGTGCGCAGGATGATCAGGTTCTCGTGGGACTCGAGGTAGGGGCGCATGGTGCGGCGCGAGAACTCGAAGTAGGCCTCGTCCACCATGACGAGGGCGTCGGTGGCCTCGAGCAGCCGCACGACGAAGTCCTCGGGCGCGCGCTCGCCGGTGGGGTTGTTGGGGCTCGTGACGATGGCGAAGTCGATGTCGCCGGCGGCCACGCGCGCGAGCACCGCCTCCTCGTCGATGGAGAAGTCGGCGCGGCGCGGCACCTCGGCCACGGCCGTGTTGGTGAGCCGCGCGTTGGCCTCGTAGACCGAGAACGTGGGCGGCAGGTTCAGAAACGTGCGGCCGGGCCCGCCCCAGGCGAGCGCCAGGTCGAAGAGGAGCTCGTCGCCGCCGTTGCCCACGAGCACCTGGTCGCGGTCGAGCCCGTTGGCCTCGGCGATGAGGTCGCGCAGGTCGTTGGCGAGCGGGTCGGGGTAGCGGTTGAGGGCCGTCTTGCGGATCTCGCGGACGATCTCGGCGCGCAGGGCGGCGTCCACGTCGGTCGGGTTCTCGTTGGCCGACAGGAACGCCTCGGCCGGCAGGTACTTGGGGTCGTAGGGCTCGAGGCCGGCCAGCTGCGGCGCGGCGGCGCGCACCCCGCTCATCGGAGCTCCCCCGCCTTCGGCACGCCGTCCATCCCCGCCTCGTCCAGGAGCTCCAGGCGCTGGGCGACGGACTCGGCGTGGGCCCACAGCCCCTCGTGGCGCGCGATGGACACGATGGCGCGGGCATCGCGGGCGAGCGCGCGCGGCGTGTACTGGATGATGGACGACTTCTTCACGAACTCGTCGACGGACAGAGGCGACGCGTAGCGGGCGGTCCCGCCGGTGGGCAGCGTGTGGTTGGGGCCGGCCACGTAGTCGCCGACGGCCTCGGGCGTCCACTCGCCCAGGAAGATGGCGCCGGCGTTGCGGATGGACCCCACCAGGTCCATGGCGCCGGCCAGGTGCAGCTCCAGGTGCTCCGGGGCGATGACGTTGACGGCGTCGACGGCCTGGCCGAGCGTCTGGCAGATGACGATGAGGCCCTGGTCGCGCAGGGACGCCGTCGTGATGTCGGCGCGGGTCGAGGCGGCCATGTGGCGCCCGATGGCGGCCTCCACCTCGTCGGCGTAGGCCTCGGAGAACGTGACCAGGTAGCAGGCGGCCAGCGGGTCGTGCTCGGCCTGGGCCATGAGGTCGATGGCCACGAGCGCCGGGTCGGCCGTCTCGTCGGCCACGACGCACACCTCCGACGGGCCGGCGATCATGTCGATGCCCACATCACCCGACACGATCTTCTTGGCAGCCGCCACGAAGGCGTTGCCCGGGCCGGTGACCTTGTCGACCGGCGCGATGGTCTCGGTGCCGTAGGCGAGCGCCGCCACCGCCTGGGCGCCGCCCACGGTGTAGACCTCGGTGACGCCGGCGATCTTGCAGGCGGCCAGCATCGCGGCGTCGAGCGTGCCGTCGGCGGCCGGGGGCGTGACGCAGACGATGCGCTCGACGCCGGCCACCTGGGCCGGCAGGGCGTTCATCAGCAGCGACGAGGGGTAGAGGGCCCGCCCGCCCGGCGCGTAGACGCCCACGGACTCGAGCGGGGTCACCTTCGCGCCGACGATGGCGCCGTCCTCGCGGGCGAAGAACCAGCTCTGCTGCACCTGGCGCTCGTGGAACTCGCGGATCTGCGCGGCGGCCTGGCGCAGGGCGGCCAGCACCTCCGGGTCGACCCGCTGCTCCGCCTCGTCGATGGCGGACTGGGGCACGCGGAAGTCGGTCACCTCCACGCCGTCGAAGCGCGCGGTCAGCTCGCGCAGGGCCGCGTCGCCGCGCTGGCGCACGTCCTCGACGATGGCCGTGGCGGCCTCGAGGGCCTGGGCGTTGAAGGCGCCGGTGCGGTTGAGGTCGGCGCGGGTGAGGGCCTCTTCACTGCTTAGGATGACGCGACGCATGGGGTTCTCTCCTTCGTTGGGGTGTCGGCGGGCGGGGTGTGCGGGCGCGCGGTGGGCGCGGGCCCGGACGGGGCGGGAGCAGGGCTCCGGGTACCTCAGCTGGCGGGGCCGCCAGGCTGGGACGAGCCGGGTATGGGGGCGTAGTCGGCGGTGGCGGCGTGGTCGGCGAGCGCCTGGGCCAGCGCCGTGATGCGGTCGTCGGTGCGGAAGGCGCAGGGGTTGGCGAAAAAGCGCGCCGTGGACCCGAGCACCTCCTCCACCACCTCCAGGCTGTTCTCGCGCAGGGTGGTGCCGGTGGCCGTGATATCGACGATGCGCTCGGCCAGGCCCGTGAGCGGCGCCAGCTCGATGTTGCCGTGGAGGTAGACGATCTCCACCTGGACGCCGGTGCGCGCGTAGTGGGCGCGGGTGATGCGCGGGTACTTGGTGGCCACGCGGATGGACCCGAGGCGCCGGTAGCGCTCGGCCACCGCCTCGGCCGCGCCGACGGGCTCGGCCACGACGAAGCGGCACGCGCCGAACCGGAGGTCGGCCAGCTCCACCACGTCGGGGGCCGCCTCCAGAAGCGAGTCCTTCCCGCAGATGCCGCAGTCCGCCGCGCCCAGGGCCACGAAGGCCGGCGCGTCGGAGGGCCGCACGATGATGTAGTCGACGCCGGGGTTGGACACCACGAGCGCGCGGCCCGGGTCGGCCAGGCCCGTCACATCGAGGCCCGCGGCGGCGAGCGCGTCGATGGCGTCGGCGTTGAGCGCCCCCTTGGGCACGGCGACGCGCAGCGGGCGCGCGGCGGGCGCGTCGCCGTCGGCGGCGGCCGCCATGGCCTGCTCCAGGTAGAAGGCGAAGCCGGCGGCGGGGCGGTCGGCCCCGAAGGCGGCGGCCAGGCGGTCGTAGCGGCCGCCCGAGCCGAGCGGGGTGCCCAGGCGCGGCGAGTAGGCGGCGAACACGATGCCGGTGTAGTAGTCGAACGAGCTCATGGCCGAGAAGTCCACGAGCACGCGACGCGCGCCGTCACCGGCGGCGGCGAGCAGCTCGTAGGTGCGCTCGAAGTCGTCGAGGCCCCCGGCGCAGCCGAGCGGCGCGGTGAGGGCACGCGCCGCCTCGATGGCGTCGCGGCCGCCGCGGATGCGCGGCAGCGCTCGGATGGCCGCGGCGTAGGCCGGCGCCGTGCCCGCGGCCAGGCCGGCCAGCGCCGGGTCGGCCACGTCGGTCAGCCGGTCGAGCTCCACGAAGTTGGAGGCGTGGTACGCGTCGAGCACGGCCGCCTTCCACGCCTCGGGCGCGCCCGAGCGGTCGAGCAGGGCCCGCAGCGGCGCCACCGTGGCCACGGCCAGCGAGAACTCCTCGACGCCGGCGGTGGCGAGCGCCTCGGAGAACAAGCCGATGATCTCGGCGTCGGCCGCCGGCCCCTCCTCCCCCAGGCACTCGACGCCCATCTGGGTGAGCTCGCGCGCTCCCTCGCGGGCGTCGGAGTCGGCCTCGCGGAAGACGCGCTGGGTGTAGCGCAGGCGCAGCGGCCCCGGCTCGGCAGCCAGGCGCGTGGCGCCCATGCGGGCCACCTGGAGGGTGACGTCGGGGCGCATGGCCAGGAGGTCGCCGCGGGAGTCGAAGAACTTGAAGGGCGTGGCGGGGACGCGGCCGCCCGCTTCGAGCACGCCCATGACCTCCAGGGTCGGCGTCTCGACGGGCACGTAGCCGCGCGACGCGAAGAGGTCCTGCACCGCGCGGGTGATGGCCTCGCGCGCCGCGGCCTCCTCCGCGAGCACGTCGCGGAATCCAGATGGGGTGACGATGCTCAAGGGCCTTCCTCTCCTCGTGTCGTAGCCGTCCCATGGTACCCGTCCGCGGGCGCCCCGTCGCGCCCAATCGGCCGAATGCCCGCAAATAACGCCGACGACGCCCGCGCACATGTGGCCGCCGTCTTCGCTTCGCATACTTTAGCACAGTAGAGTAATAAAGCAATGAAAAGTCCGTTGTTGGACAAAAATCGGCGATCTCGCATCGCGAATCTGCGAGATCGCGCCTTTTCGTCCAAAATCGGGACGAAAACCGGCGATCTCGCCGTTCTGTCGCGTTTCGGGATGCGAGATCGCCGGTTTTTGTCCACCCGAAAGTGAAATCGCGCCTTTTTGTCCACGGACGAGCCCCCCCACGCGCACGGCGACTCCGGCGCGAACGAGGGCGCCGGGCGCAGTCGCCGCGAAGCCCTCCGACGCGCCGCGGGAGGCGGGCACGGCGCCGATGCCCGCGTCAGGGGCGAGACGCCGCGAAGCCGGCCGGAGCGACGTGGGGGGACGGGAACCGGAACGCCACGAAGCCGGGCGGCGCAACGCGCGGCAGGAGGCGGGGAGCGGGCGCTAGGCCTCCTCGATGACGAGGGCGCGCAGGATGCCGGCGGTTTCGTAGGCGCGTTTGCCGGCGCCCATGCCCACGCGGCGGACGGTGAAGCGCTCGGGCAGGCGCGTGCGCGTGCGCGCTGCGGCCGCGATGGCGGCGCCGGTGGGGGTGACGAGCTCGCCCTCGACGGCGGCCAGGCGCAGCGGCAGGCGCGCGGCCCGCGCGATGTTCACGACGGCCGGCGCCGGCACGGGGATGATCCCGTGCTGGCAGCGGATGGTGCCGCGGCCCTCGACGAGCTCCTCCACGACGACGTCCTCGATCCCCTGCGACGCCAAATCGTCGAGGGCGACGGCCGCGGCCACGATGTCGACGATGGAGTCGACGGCGCCCACCTCGTGGAAGTGGACCTCGGCGACGGGCACGCCATGGGCCTCGGCCTCGGCCTCGGCGATGATCCCGAAGATGCGCAGGGCGCGCTCACGGGCGCCGTCGGTGAGGCTCGCCGCCTCCAGGATGGCCGCGATCTCGGCCATGCCCCGGCGCTCGTGGGGGTGCGCGTGGGGGTGCGCGTCATGCGCGTGGGCGTCGGACGCGCCGGAGACGGGGTCGGCGTGCGGACGCGAATGGGGATGCGCGTGGCCGTCAGGGGCGGAATCGGCAGGGGTGTGCCCGTGGGGATGCGAGGCGCCCGCGGGGGCGTCGGCGCGGGAATGGTCGTGGCCGTGGAGGTAGGCGAGGTCGTGGTCGTGGTTGTCGTGGGCGGCGTCGAGGACGACGTCGAAGTCGCACACGTCGAGGCCCGACTTCGCGACGCGGCCGATACGCAGCTCGAAGCCCTCGACGGGAAGGCTCGCGCAGGCCGCGCGCACGGCCTGCTCGCTGGCGCCCGCGTCGATGAGCGCCGCCACCGCCATGTCCCCGCTGATGCCCGACGCGCACTCCAGGTACAGCATCTCGCCCATTCCGCACGCTTCCCTTCCGCCCGCTCCCGGGCTAATCTCAAAACAAATGTTTCACGTAAAACATTCCCCGTCATCCACCGCTTCTCCATACGAATGTTTCACGTGAAACATTTTCGCACGCTCGACTAGGGCCTCGCCGCCGCCCGCACGGCGCGCGGTGCGGCACGCGAACGTCAGCGCGACGCATATGCTCGCTGCTGCGCGGCCCGCGGCACGGCACGCTGGTACCGGGCGCGGCCTGCCGCGCCGCGCCCGGCCTGCCGCCTCATCGCAGGTGGTTGATGAGGCTCGCCTGGTAGGCAGCGCCGAAGCCGTTGTCGATGTTGACCACCGACACGCCGCTCGCGCAGGAGTTGAGCATGGCCAGAAGCGCCGTCACGCCGCCGAACGAGACGCCGTAGCCGACGCTCGTGGGCACGGCGATGACCGGGCACGACACCAGACCGCCCACCACCGAGGCGAGCGCGCCCTCCATGCCCGCCACGGCCACGACCACGCGGGCCCGGGCGAGCACGTCGCCGTGGGCGAGCAGCCGGTGGATGCCGGCGACGCCCACGTCGTAGAGGCGCGTGACGCGGTTGCCGAGGAACTCCGCGGTGAGCGCCGCCTCCTCGGCGACGGGCAGGTCGCTCGTGCCGGCGGCCGCGATGACCACCTCGCCCGCGCCGTCGGGCGCGGGCATGCCGCCCACGACGCCCAGCCGCGCCTCGGGGAAGTAGCGCCACGCCCCCGCGCCCGGCGCCGCCACGCTCACGCCTGCGCCGCCCACGCCAGCCGCAGCCCCGCCGCCCGCGGCTGGCGCCGCCGCGCCCGCGCCAGCGTCGGGCGCTGTGCCCGCGCGCTCGCCGCCCGCGACATCCGCCCCCGCGCCCGCACCCATGGCGCGCGCCTCCGCGAGCAACGCGCCGGCGAAGACGTCCGCATCGCTCGTCCCCACGCAGCCCGCGGCCAGGGCGTCCGCCACGGCGGCGGCCTTCTCGGCGTCCAGGCGCGTGACGAGCACCCGGGGCTGGCCGGACACGCGCAGCGCCTGGCAGATGCCCGCCACCTGGGCGGCCGTCTTGCCCTCGCCGTAGACCACCTCGGCCACGCCCTGGCGCACGCCGCGGTGGGTGTCCACCTTCGCGTAGCCCAAATCGGCGAAGGGCGCCGTCTTGCAGCGGGCCAGCGCCTCCTCGACGGGGGTCTCCCCCGCCGCCATGGCCTCCAGGAGCCGTCTCAGCTCGGCCTCGTCCACCGGCACTCCTCTCCTCGGTCATCCGCCTCGCGCCCTGCGCGCGACACGGCCCCACATTACATCACTTGAAGCAGGATCCAAGTCAAGAAAAAGCCGACTCATATCCATTTCGGCGAGTTTTCCGAGCCTCCAAGCGCGAAAAAGCGCCCTTACGCCCCCTTCGCCGGCCAGCATTTTAAGCCGACCTGGGAAAACGCCGGGGCATCCGGAAGCTTGAAGGCGAAGATACGCCCGCAAGCCTCGGGAAACTCGCCGAAATGGATATGAAACGCCCTCCAGCGTGCAACGCGCGTCCGCACCCGCGCCCATCACGCATCCGCACCCGCCCATCGCCCGGCCGCGCCCGCTGCCCGATCGCGCGCCCACGGCCGCGGCCAAGCGCGCCGCAACGCAAGCCGCCCCGCGGGCCGAGGGGCCCGCGGGGCGGCGGTCGCTCATGGCGAAGCAGCGCTACTTCAGGATGTCGCGCTCGTGCTCCATGACGTCCTCATAGTGGTCGATCTTGTAGTCGAGGCGCGAGAGCGCGTCCTCGAGCTCGACGATGCGGCGCCGGATGTCCTCGCGCTGGTTCTGCAGGATGGCCTTGCGGCGCTCCATGGTCTCGTCGCCGCGGTAGAACAGGTCCATGTACTCGGTGAGGGCCTCGATGGACATGCCCGCGTCGCGCATGCATTTGACGAACTCGACCGTCTTGCAGTTCGCCTCGTTGTAGTCGCGAATGCCGCTGGCATTGCGCGGTATTCCCTGGAGGATGCCGATGCGCTCGTAATAGCGAAGCGTGTCGGCGGAGATCCCGTAGCGTTTGCTTACTTCAGCGATCTTCATAGTGCGCAGTGCTCCTTGTAGTGCAAGTGAAACCGGCCCCGAGGGGCATCCCTATTACACCACATAGAGTTAACTTCATGTCAAGTTTGACAGTCTAAATTCCTCGGGAAAGGCCCGCGTATGGCCCGGTTCCCGCGGTGCGTGCGGCCCGAGGGGCCCGTGCGCGGCGCCGGCGGGCCGCACGGACCTAGGCCATGGACGCCTGGACGGCCGACCACATCGAGAACGACAGGAGCACCACGCCGGCCAGCACGACGGACACGACCACCTTCACCGCCACGTGCCAGTCCGACCGCCACATGAGCACGAGGCCCACCGGCCAGAAGACCACCAGCAGAAAGATGATCCAGAAGTTGTCCTCGTACCAGCGCTTGGCCCCCGGGCCCTTGACGATGGTGTTCGCCTTCTCGTGGGTGCGCTGGCCCTTGTGGGTCCAGTCGCCGGCGCGACGGCCGCCGGAATCGCTTGCCATGGTTGAGACCCCCTCTGCGTGAAGAAGCGCCCTCGGCGCGGTCTTTCGGCCCATGCTATCACCGAAAGGCTCATCGATGCCGAGGGCGCGCTTCCGTGGCCCAACCGTTACGGGCCGCGCCGCGCCCGCTCCAGAAAGGCGGGAGGGGCGCACGCCCCGCGGCGACGCCCCCGCCTGCGGACCGCCCTACCCCAGCTTCTCGGCGAGCAGCTCGTTGATGACCTTGGGGTTGCCCTGGCCCTGGGTCTTCTTCATGCACTGGCCCACGAAGAACCCGATGAGGCCGGTCTTCCCGCCGCGGTACTGCTCCACCTTGTCGGGGTTGGCCGCCAGCACCTCGTCGACCACGGCCTCGATGGCGCCGGCGTCGGACACCTGGCGCATGCCGCGCTCCTCCACCACGGCCGCCGGGTCGGCGTCGTCGGCGATCACCGCGGCGAAGACCTCCTTGGCCTGCTTGGACGAGATGGCGTCGTCGGCCACCAGCCCCACCAGCTCGAGCGCGCGGGCGGGCGTGAGGCGTGCGAACACCCCGTCGAAGCCCGCGGGCGCGCCGTCGGAGCCGTCGTGGGTGTTCACGTAGCCGGTCACGTCGTTGATGACGAGGTTCGCGAGCGGCTTGGCGAACGCGGCGCCGTCCTTCCCGGCGTCGGCCAGGGCCATGCACGCGTCGAAGAAGTCGGCCGTGGCGCGGTGCTCCACCAGGTGGCGCGCGTCGTAGGCCGAGAGCCCGAACGCCGCGGCGTAGCGGACCGCCTTCTCGTGCGGCAGCTCGGGCAGCTTGGCGCGCACGCCCTCGATGAACTCGTCGGTCAGGTCATAGGGCGCCAGGTCGGGCTCGGGGAACAGGCGGTAGTCGTCGGCCGTCTCCTTCACGCGCATGACGATGGTTCGCTTGGCCGTGGGATCCCAGTGGCGCGTCTCCTGGTAGATGACGCCGCCCTCCTCGAGCACCTCGGCCTGGCGGCAGATCTCGTAGGCCAGCCCGTCGTGCAGGTTCTTGAACGAGTTCATGTTCTTGAGCTCGGTCTTGGTGCCCAGGCCCGTCGTGCCGCGGCGGCGCAGCGACACGTTGCCGTCGCAGCGCAGCGACCCCTCCTCCATCGAGCAGTCGGAGATGCCGATGGCCAGGTAGATCTGGCGCAGCTTCTGCATGAACAGGCGCGCCTCCTCGGGCGTGCGCAGGTCGGGCTCGGTCACCAGCTCGATGAGCGGGGTGCCGGCGCGGTTGTAGTCCACGAGCGAGTGGGTGGCCCCGGCGATGCGGCCCTCGCCGCCGCCGAGGTGCACCATCTTGCCCGCGTCCTCCTCCATGTGGATGCGCGTGATGCCCACGTGCGCCACGTAGCCGTCCTCGGTGCGGGTGACGTTGCCGCGCGACTCGCCCGCCGCCAGGCCGTCCAGGTCGATGCGCTCGCCCGCCGCCGGGCCGTCCACGTCCAGGTCGAGGTGCCCGCGCATGCAGAAGGCGACGGGCCCCTGGGTGGTCTGGAAGTTCTTGGCCATGTCGGGGTACATGTAGTTCTTGCGGTAGAACATCGAGTGCTTCTCGATGTCGCAGTTGGTGGCCAGGCCCGCCAGCACGATGGACTCGATGGCGGCGCGGTTGGGCACGGGCAGCGCGCCGGGCAGCCCCAGGCACACGGGGCACGTGTGGGTGTTGGGGTCGGCGCCGAACTCCAGCTTGCAGCCGCAGAACATCTTGGTGTTGAGCGTGGTCAGCTCGGCGTGGATCTCCAGGCCGATGACGGCCTCCCAGTCGCGCAGGACCTCTTCCAGCTTCCTCACGGCTACTCACCCGCCTTTCCGTCGGCGAAGGCGGGCGCCACCGGCGCCGGCCCGAAGACCTGCTCGAGGGCCGCGGCCGCCCGCAGCATGTTGGCGTCGCGGAAGGGCGGCGCGATGAGCTGCACGCCCACGGGCATCCCCGTGTCGGCGCCCAGGCCCACCGGCATGGACATGCCGCCGTTGCCCGCGATGTTGATGGAGATGGTGAACATGTCCGACAGGTACATCTCGGTCGGGTCGCCGATCTCGCCGAACTTGAAGGCGGTGCGCGGCGCCACGGGGGCCAGGATCACGTCGACCTTCTCGAAGGCGTCCAGGTAGTCACGCGTGATGAGGGTGCGCACCTGCTGGGCCGGGTAGTAGTAGGTGTCGTAGACGCCCGCGGACAGAAGGTAGCTGCCGAGCATGATGCGGCGGCGCGCCTCGGGGCCGAAGCCGCGCTCGCGGCTGGCCTCGTACTGGCTGCCCAGATCGGCGTGGCCCGGGTCGCAGTAGCCGTAGCGCACGCTGTCGAAGCGGGCGAGGTTGGAGAACGCCTCGCACGGTCCCAGCACGTAGTAGGCGCTCATGGCGGCCTGGGCGTGGGGCAGCTCCACGTCGACGAGGACGGCGCCGGCGGCCTCGAGTGCCGAGGCGGCCTCCTCCACCTTGGCGCGCACCTCGGCCGTGAGGCCCGCGGCCTCCATGAAGGCGGGGACGACGCCCACGCGCAGGCCGGCGGCCCCCTCGGCCAGGTTGGCCGTGAAGTCCACGTCGCACGGCTGGCTCGTGCAGTCCAGCTCGTCGCGGCCGGCGATGGCGTTCAGGGCGAGCGCAGCGTCCTCGACCGAGCGGGCGAAGGGGCCCACCTGGTCGAGCGAGCTGCCGAAGGCCACCACGCCGTAGCGCGAGACCACGCCGTAGGTGGGCTTGACGGCCACGATGCCGCAGAAGGAGCCGGGCTGGCGGATGGACCCGCCCGTGTCCGACCCGAGCGTCACCGGCACGAGACCCGCGGCCACGGCGGCCGCGCTGCCGCCCGAGCTCCCGCCCGGCACGCGCCCGAGGTCCCACGGGTTGCGCGTGGGCCCGAAGGCGGACGTCTCGGTGGAGGAGCCGAAGGCGAACTCGTCCATGTTCAGCTTGCCGATGGGCAGCGCGCCGGCGTCGAGGGTGCGCTGCACGCAGGTGGCCGTGTAGGGCGACACGTAGTCGCGCAGCATGTTCGACGAGCAGGTGGTGCGCGTGCCCGTCAGGTTCATGTTGTCCTTGTAGCCCACGGGCACGCCGGCGAGCGGCCCCAGCTCGGCCAGGCGCCCCTCGGCCGCGGCCGCGTCGACGCGCGATGCCGCCGCGAGGGCCAGGTCCTCGGTCACCTGGAGGAAGGCGTGCACCGCCTCGTCGGCCGCGCCGATGCGCTCGAGCGTGGCGCGGGCCACCTCGGCGGCGGAGAACTCGCGCGCGGCCAGGCCCGCCTGGATCTGGCGGACGGACATCTCCCCGAACGTCGCGGCCATCAGCGGTCACCCCCCTCGCCGAGGATGGACGGGATGAGGAAGCTGCCGTCCTCCTGCCGCGGCGCGTTCATGAGCGCCGTCTCCTGGGTGAAGCCGGCGCGCTCCACGTCGTCGCGCATGACGTTGGAGAGGTCGCCGATGGGGTGGAAGGTGGGCTCGACGCCGTCCAGATCGTACTCGGTGATGGGCGAGAGGCTGTCGATGATGGCGTTGAGGTCGGCCGTCATGGCGACGACCTCCTCGGCCGTGAGCCCGATGCGCGTGTACTCGGCGATGCCGCGCACGTCGTGCTCGGTGAGGTGTTGGGTCATAGGGAGCTGCCCCGCTTTCGTCGTCGGATTCAACCTGCTTATGATAGCAAAGGCGCGCGCAGGGCGCCGGCGGCGTTGCCGCGGGGAGGCGGGGCTGCCGGGCGCCTGGGGCGCGGGACCTGCGGATCAGGCGGGCGGCGGCCGCCCTGCGGGACGGCAACGGCGGCGCCGGCGCGGGGCGGCGGGGCGGGCGCGCCGTGGTAGGATGAGCCATCCGCTTCGAAGGAACCCGAAGGAGGCATCCATGGCCCGCACCCCCCACCCCTCCCCGCTCGCCCGCGCCGGCGCCGCCGCGTGCGCGCTGGCGCTGCCCGTCGTCCTCGCCGGCTGCGCGGCCGGCGGCCCGGCCACCGAGGCGCCCTCCGGCGGCGGGGCGGGCGCGCCCGCGTCCGCGACGAGCCTCACCGCCGGCCTCGAGCCCGACCAGGTGGTCGCCGCCGACGAGCTCACCGAGGCCCAGGCCGACGCGCTCACCGACTTCTCGCTCACGCTCTTCAACGAGGCCTACGCCGCCCAGGGCGGCCAGGGCGGCGCGCTCCTGTCGCCCGTGTCGGTGGAGTACGCTCTGGCCATGACGGCCAACGGCGCGCGGGGCGACACCCTCGCCCAGATGGAGGACGTGCTCGGCCTGCCCGTGAGCGACCTCAACGAGGCGCTCCACGCCTTCGCCGCCACCCTCGGCCCCGACGCGGAGGGCGCCGCGGACGGGGATGCCGACGGCGAGGCGGCCGGCCCGGCCCTGCGCCTGGCCGACTCCGTGTGGATCCGCGAGGGGCTCGCCGTCGAGCGGCCCTTCCTCCAGGACTGCGTCAACTACTATGACGCCGCTATCTTCCAGGAGCCCTTCGACGGGGGCACCGCCGACGCCATCAACGGCTGGGTGGACGAGAACACCGACGGCATGATCGACCGCATCGTCGACGTGGTGGGGCCGCAGTCGATGATGTACCTGGTCAACGCCGTGGCCTTCGACGGCGCGTGGGAGACCCCCTACGAGGAGTCGCAGGTGGCCGACGACACCTTCACCCGCGGCGACGGCACCGCCCAGACGCTGCCGCTGATGGCCTCGAACGAGGGGCTCTACCTCGAGGGAGCCGGCGCCACCGGCTTCATCAAGCCCTATGCCGACGGCCGCTACGCGCTGGCCGCCCTGCTGCCGGCCGAGGGGACGACGCCCGGCGAGCTGCTCGCGTCGCTGAGCGGCTCGGAGCTGCGCGGGCTTCTGCGCGACGCCTCCTTCGACGAGGTGCGCGCGCTCATGCCCAAGTTCGAGGACAGCTGCGGCATCGAGCTGTCGGGCGTGCTGGCCGCGATGGGGATGCCCGACGCCTTCGGCGACGGCGCCGACTTCACCGGCATCAGCGCCGACGGGGGCCTGTGCATCAGCGAGGTGAACCACCGCGCCTTCGCGGCCGTCGACGAGAGCGGCACCCGCGCCGCGGCCGCCACCTCGGTGGGCATCCGGGTGACGAGCGCCCGGCCGAGCGCCGAGCCCAAGGAGGTGCGCCTCGACCGCCCCTTCGCCTACCTCATCATCGACAACGAGACCAACGTCCCCGTCTTCATCGGCATCATGGACGGCATGGAGTAGCGCCCCAGACGCGAGACGCCCCCCTAGCACGCAGGAGGCAGGCGGACGGTCAGGCCAGGCCGCGGGCGCGGGCGGCCTCGGCGAGGGAGGCGGGCGTGAGGGGCGCGCCCTCGCCGACGAAGACGGCCAGGCAGGGGAAGCTCGGCTTGGCGGCCAGGAGCGCGTCGGAGTCGGCGCCCTCGCGCGCGGCGAGGGCGCGGGCGGCGGCGCGCACGTCGGCCTTCGCGAGGCCGGCGCGGCGCAGAGGCGAGACGACCCCGCGCTCGGCCAGCGCCCGGAAGCCGGGACGCCGGGCCGGGTCGTCCGAGCCGTTCGTGCCGTCCGCGATCGGGACGGCCGCACCGGCGTCTCCCCACAGGCCCGCGGCCGCGTCGCGCTCGACCTGGGCGCGGATGGCGTCGAAGATGAGCCTCTTGCAGCGGTAGCAGCGATCGGGCGGGTTGGCGGCCACGTCATCGCAGGCCAGCACGTCGAGCGGGATGGTCGTGAGCGGCACGCCGAGGGCCGCGGCCACGCGCGCGGCGTCGTCGCGCTCGAAGGCGGGCTGGAAGGCGGTGTCCACGCGGTAGGCGCGCACCTCGCACCCCGCCGCGCGGGCGGCCGCCAGCAGGTAGGCCGAGTCGCAGCCGCCCGAGAACGCCACCGCCAGCCGCGGCGTCCGCGCGAGGAACGCCTCGAGCGGCTCAGCTCCGAGCCGCTGCCCCTCCCCTACATCCGGCCCGTCCGCCGCCAGCCGCGCCTCGCGATCCCCCGCCACGTCCGCCCCTCCCTCTCGAGCGCCCCGCCATCTCAGGCGCTGCCCGAGTCGCATCATCGGAAATTCAACCGCATCATTCTCGCACAACAGGGCGCGGTTTTCCGCCCTTCCCTGAACGCCGCAGACCTTCGCGCATTCGCCATCGGTTTTCCCATTCCCTTCCCCTATCGAGTAAAATGGGAAAAATACTATTAAGTGTCTTACTATATGAAGGTATATTTCCCATTTTGAGGCAGGTGCAATCGATGGCGGAATTCATCAAGGCATCCGAGGCCGCGCGGCGCTGGGGCGTCACGCCGCGCACCGTGCGCCTCTGGTGCAGCGAGGGGAAGATAGCGGGCGCGACGCGACGGGGAAACCTCTACCTGGTTCCCGAGGACGCGACAATGCCGCCGGACGGCCGGCGCGCCTGGACGAGGTCGGCCCCAGCCGGGCAGGCCTCCCTCTTCGCGCTCGTCGACACGCTCCGCGCCCGCCTGGACGCCGCACGGCCCCTCACCGCCGGCGAGGCGGAGCGGCTGCGCGACGAGTTCCTCATAGACTTCGCCTACAACTCGAACGCCATCGAGGGCAACACCCTCACGCTGCGCGAGACGGCCCTCGCGCTCCAAGGCATCACCATCGACCAGAAGCCGCTGAGGGATCACCTGGAGGCGATCGGGCAGCGCGACGCGTTCGCGTTCGTCGAGTCCATCGTCGGCGACGGCCGGGCGCTCTCGGCCCACGACATCCGCTCCATCCACGCGCTCGTGCTCGCCGACCGCCCCGAGGATCGCGGCTCGTTCCGCACGATACCCGTCACGATCATGGGTGCCTTCGCCGAGCCGACCGCACCCCACCTCATCGAGGAGGAGGTCGCCGGGCTCCTTCGCCGCGACGCCGGGCGCGCGAAGGCGATGCATCCCATCGAGCGCGTCGCCCGCTTCCACCTGGAGTTCGAGGGCATCCACCCCTTCATCGACGGCAACGGGCGCACGGGCCGGCTCCTCATGAACCTCCAGCTGATGCGCGCGGGCCTTCTGCCCGTGAACGTGAAGTACGCCGACCGCCGGCGCTACTACGACGCCTTCGACAGCTTCTACCGCGACGGCGACGCCGCGCCGATGATCGAGATCGTCGGCCGATACGAGGCCGAGCGGATGAAGGAGGTCATCTCCCTCCTCGAGCCGCGCTAGACGTTGAACTTGAAGTGCATGACGTCGCCGTCTTGGACGACGTAGTCCTTGCCCTCCTGGCGCAGCTTGCCCGCGTCGCGGCAGCCCTTCTCGCCGCCGAGGGCCACGTAGTCGTCGTAGGCGGCCGTCTCGGCCTTGATGAAGCCGCGCTCGAAGTCGGTGTGGATGACGCCGGCCGCCTGGGGGGCCTTCGCGCCCACGGGGATGGTCCAGGCGCGCGTCTCGGTCTCGCCGGAAGTGAAGTAGCTCTGGAGCCCGAGCAGGCGGTACGCCTCGCGGATGAGGCGGGCCAGGCCGCTCTCGGGCAGCCCCAGCGCCTCGAGGTACTCGCGCGCCTCGGCCGGGTCCATCTCGGCCAGCTCGGCGATGTCGGCCTCCACCTTCGCCGAGATGGGCACCGGCGTGCAGCCGTCGATCTCGGGCAGCTCGGCGTCCACGGCGTCCTCGTCGACGTTGGCGATGTAGAGCATGGGCTTCATGGTCAGCAGGTGCAGGTCGTAGAGCGCCGCCTGCTCGTCCTCGGAAAGGCCGAGCGTCCGGGCGCGGTGCCCCTCGTTCAGGCCCGCGAGCGCCTTCTTGGCCGCCTCGAGCTTGGCGGCGCCGGCCTTGTCGCGCTTAGCCTCCTTCTCGAGCCGCGGGATCGCCTTCTCCAGCGTGGCGATGTCGGCCAGGATGAGCTCGGTCTTGATGGTGTCCACGTCCGAGAGCGGGTCGACCTTGCCGGCCACGTGGGTGACGTCCGGGTCGGCGAAGAAGCGCACGACCTCGGCGATGGCGTCGGTCTCGCGGATGTTGGCGAGGAACTGGTTGCCGAGGCCCTCCCCCTGGCTGGCGCCGGCCACGAGCCCCGCGATGTCCACGAACTCCACCGTCGCCGGGACGATCTTGGCCGGGTGGTCGATGGCCGCCAGCGCGTCGAGGCGCGCGTCGGGCACCGGCACGATGCCGACGTTGGGCTCGATGGTGGCGAACGGGTAGTTGGCCGCCAGGCCGCCCTTGTTGGTGAGCGCGGTGAACAGGGTGGACTTGCCCACGTTGGGCAGCCCGACGATGCCGATTGAGAGTGCCATGGGAGTTCCTCCGGTCGGGATGGGATGGTAGGAGGCATCCTACCGCAAAACGAGGGAAGGGCGCCCGATGAGACGCCCCTCCCCAGGGAAAACGAACGAGCGCGGCGGCGCTACATGCTGAAGAAGCCGAACTGCGCGGCCACGTAGGCCACCAGGATGACGATCACCAGCACCGGCGCGATGTACTTGATCATGACGGTCCAGGCGCCCGACAGCGCGAACTTCGAGGACACGCGCACCTCGTCGATGATGGCCTTGGGCTTGATGATCCAGCCGACGAACACGCAGGTGAGCAGCGCCACGATGGGCATGAGCACCGAGTTCGAGAAGAAGTCGGCCAGGTCGAGCAGCGAGCTGCCCGGGCCCAGGGGCTCGATGAACGACAGCCCGTTGTAGCCCGCGTTCACCAGCGCGCCGGCGATGACCACGAAGGCGATCACGATGCCGAGGGCCTTGCCGCGGGCGCATCCCATGCCGTCCTGCACGATGGACACGAGCGTCTCGGTGAGCGAGATGGCGCTCGTGAGGGCCGCGAACAGCACCAGCAGGAAGAAGAGGAAGCCGATGATGGTGGCCATGCCGCCCATGTCGACGAACACGGTGGGCAGCGTCACGAACATGAGCGACGGGCCCGCCTTGGCGGCCACGGCGTCGCCCGAGCCCATGGCCACGAAGGCCGCGGACACGATGAGCAGGCCGGCGATGAACGACACGCCCAGGTCGAAGCCGCCGATGCGCACCACCGAGGAGGTGAGGCTGTCCTGCTTGCGCATGTAGGAGCCGTAGGTGATCATGATGCCCATGGCCAGCGACAGGCTGTAGAACATCTGCCCCAGCGCGCTGATGACCAGCTCGGGCGAGAACTTGCTGAAGTCCGGCGTCAGGTAGTACAGCGCGCCGTCGATGGCGCCCGGCATGGTGAGCGTGTAGAGGGCGATACCGATGGCCATGACGATGAGCGCGGGCATCATGAAGAGGTTGGCCTTCTCGATGCCGCCCTTCACGCCCAGGGCCACGACGATGAACACGATGGCCATGAACACGAGCATCCAGATGTAGCTCTCCACGTTGGACGTGATGAAGGCGCCGAAGAAGTCGCCGCCGTCGGCCAGGGCCGCCGGGCCGTTCACGAGGTAGGCCGCCGTGTACTTGGTCACCCAGCCGCCGATGATGCAGTAGTACGGCGTGATGATGAACGGCACCGCCGACGCGAGCACGCCGATGAAGGCGTACTTCTTGCCGAAGCTCTTGAAGGCGCCGATGGCCGACTGCCCCGTCTTGCGGCCGAGCGCCGTCTCGAGCAGCAGCAGCGACACGCCGAACGTGAACACGAGCACCATGTAGGTGAGCAGGAAGGTGCCGCCGCCGTACTTCGCCGCGAGGTACGGGAAGCGCCACATGTTGCCCAGGCCGACGGCCGAGGCGGCCGCCGCCAAGATGAACGCCCACTTGCCAGACCAGCTGGCGCGGGCGGGAGACTTCGTCGTCATAGCATCCCCTTCTCAAGCTCCCCGACGGGCCGGCGCCTCCTCGCGCCCTCGAACCCCGTCGAGACGATCAATCGCTAACCGGGTGATTATAAGCGCGTCCGCCGCGCGCGGGGCGAAGACTTCGAGCGGCCGCCCAGACCGTCCGCGAGCGGAGGCCCCGGACACGGATGCGCCCGCACGGGGCGGGCGCATCCAAGGAAGGAGAAGAGGGGCGCGCGAGGACGCATGTCAGAGAGGGGATGTCCCCGCACGCCCCGCGAAGTGGGCTAGTCCTGCTTCGGGCGCAGGGGCAGGTACTTGACGCCGAGCAGGAAGATCATGACGCCGAGGGCGACCACGCCGAGCGCCACGCCCCACTCGATGGGGGCCGGCCAGTAGACCATGCCCGTATAGGCGCCCTGGAGGCCGGACTCCCAGCCGGTGACGGTGGCGGGGGTGACGGGGCCGGCGAGGTCCAGGTTCGTCAGCTGGAAGCCGCCGACGAGGAGCTGCACGCGCTTGCAGAGGATGGCGAGGATCGCGGCCACCGAGGCCACGACGAGCAGCGGGGTCGTGCGCAGGGAGGGCACCAGGCAGATGACCGCGGCCACGGCGCAGAGCACTATCTCGCCCCAGAAGAAGGGCGCGAGCGGGCCGGACGTGAGCATCGCGACGACCTCCATGCCGCCCGCGGCCGGGAAGGCCTCGGTCAAGAGGTCGCAGCCGAAGAAGTACAGGTCGACGAGCACGAACACGGCGAGGAGCTTGGCGAGCTTGACCTGGCTGTCGCGCCCGAACTCGATGTAGCCGGCCCTCGACAGCCCGGCGCAGACGGCCAGCACGAGGCCGGTGCCGCACACGAGCGCGGAGCTCACGAACCACGGGGCCAGCAGCGCCGTGTGCCACATCTCGCGGCCCTGCTGCAGCCCGAAGATCCAGGCGGTCACCGAGTGCACGAGCACGGCGCACACGAGGGCCACGACCGAGATCACGCGCAGGGCCGTGTGGGACACCTTGCCCTTCTCGTTCTGCACCTGCGCCCAGAGGTACACGCAGGACAGTATCAGGTAGGTGCCCAGCACGATGATGTCCCACATCAGCGGCGAGCCCAGGTTGGAGTACGCGAAGAGCTCCCACAGGCGCAGGGGCTGGCCCAGGTCCACCACCACGAACGCGATGGCGGCCACGGTCGCCGCGATGGAGCTCATCACGGCCACCTTGGAGATCCCGCCGAAGCCCCTGATCCCGAAGGCCTTGGGCACGGAGCTGATGATGAGTCCGCCGGCGGAGAGCCCCACGAAGAACATGAACATCGTGATGTAGAGGCCCCAGGAGTCGAGGTTCCTCATGGCGGTCTGCACCATGCCGCCCGAGAGCTGCATGACCCAGAGCACGATGCCGACCGCCGCGATCAGGGCGCTCACGCCGATGCCGACGGCGAGGCCCTTCCCGCCCCAGGCGGCCGCCCGGGCGCCCGCGGCCTCGCGGGCCTTCGGCGCCGCGGCCGGGTTGAAGTCGTCGTCGATGACGCCGACGCCGTTGTTGATATCAGACATGGTTATCTCCTTCGGAGAAGGCGCGCCGCTCGGCAGCGGCGCGCGCGAGGGGGTTACACGAGGTAGTACACGGACGGGTTGGTGCCCTTCTCGGGCAAAAGCTGCTTCTTGCTGCGGCTCGCGACGAGCTTCGCGACGTCGCTCTCGGGGTCGTCCAGGTCGCCCCAGATGCGGGCGCGGCCGGGGCAGGCCTCGACGCAGGCCGGCTCCTCCCCCTTCGCCACGCGGTGCCAACACATGGTGCACTTCTCCACCGTGTGCTTCTGGTGCTTGGGCGCGTCGGCGTCGCCGAGATCCATGCCCAGCATGAACTGGGGCTCCTCCCAGTTGAAGGAGCGCACGCCGGTGTAGGGGCAGGCGGCGACGCACATGCGGCAGCCGATGCACTTGTCCGCGTCCTGGCGGACGATCCCCGTCTCGGGATCCTGGTAGGTGGCGCCCACGGGGCACACCTTGACGCAGGCGGGATTGGCGCAGTGCTGGCAGTTGACCGGCACGTACTCGATGGTCGAGTTCGGGAACTCCCCGGCGGGGATGTCCATCTCGGCCCCGCCGTCGGTGAGGATGCGGTTCCACCACATCTCGTCGGGCAGGTTGTTCTCTATCTTGCAGGCCACTGCGCAGGTATGGCACCCGATGCAGCGCTGTTGGTCAATGGCGAATCCGTAATGCATGGCTCTCCCCCTACTTCTTGCGGACGTCGACGCGGGTGTCGTAGAAATTGAAGGCGACCGACCACTCGTCGTGGACGGGGTAGGTCAGCTCCTGATAGCCGCCCTCGATGAACTGGTCGCGCTGCCAGCCCTTCGGCATCCGGCTCACGCCGGCCGGCAGGCTCGGGTCGATGACGCACTCGACCACCATGTGGCCGCGGTCGTTGAACACCTCCACGACGTCCCCCGACGCGATGCCGCGCTCGGCGGCGTCGGCCGCGCTGATCTTGAAGACCGGCTTGGGGTCGAGCTCCTTGAGCAGCGGCGAGTTGAACCACTGGGAGTGGGTGCGCCAGCGCGAGTGCTCCTGGTAGAACACGATGGGGAACTTCTTGGCCGCCTCGCTGTTCTCGGACACCTCGGCCGACTCCTGGTAGTACACCAGGTGCTCCTTGGCGAAGCGCGCCTTCACGTCCTGGCCGTAGCTCACGCGCGGCGCCGGCGTCTCGGTGTAGAGCTGCGCCAGGCCCGACTTGGTGGGGAACTTCGCGCGGCCGACGATGCCCGGCTTGCCCGGTAGCACCGTCAGGTCGATGTAGCCCTCCGCGCGCAGGCGCTCGAGGGTGACGTTCGCCTTCTCGCAGGCCTCGCTCTTGAGCAGGGCGTTGGCGTAGGTGTCGAAGGTGGCGCTCTCGGGGAAGGCGTCGGCCAGGCCGAGGGCGCGGCCGATCAGGCCGGCGATCTCCACGTCGTCCTTGGCCTCGTAGAGCGGCTCGATCACCTTGTCCTGGTGCACGATGTAGGGCAGGTTATGCGCCTTGCGGAAGTCCTCGTTCTCGTAGAACGACGCGGTGGGCAGCACGATGTCGGCGTGGCGCGCGGTGTCGGTCATCTCCATGTCCATCGCCAGGATGAAGTCGAGGTTGGGGATGATCTTGTTCAGGTAGTTGTTCTGCGCCGGCCAGTTGCTCACCGAGTTGGAGATGATGGAGACGAGGGCCTTCATCGGGTAGGGCTGGCCGTTGAGCTGCTGGGTCTCGACGACCTCGTGCAGCATGGTCATGGGGAAGGTGGTCGCCATGCCCTTGAAGCCCTTGGCGGCCCACAGGCCCTTGGTGTTCAGCGCAAGCGCCGTGTTGAGGAAGATGCCCGTGAAGCCGGCGCCGTCGCGGCCGACCTGGCCGGTGAGGGCCAGCAGGATGGCGATGGCCCAGCAGGACTGGTAGCCGTTGTAGTAGTGGTCCATGCCGAAGGAGATGTTGACCGAGGCCGCCTTGGCCCCGGCCAGCTCGCGGGCCAGGTAGACGATGTCGTCCTCATCCATGCCGCACACGCGCGCCGCGTCGGCCACGGTGTAGTCGGCCAGGCGCTCCTTGAGCAGCGTGTAGGAGGTGGTCACGGGAATACCCTGCACCTCGAAGCGGCCCTCGAGCGCGGGGCTCGCGGCGCTGCCGTGGAGGGCGGCCGCGCCGGCGGCCTCGTCCCACACGAAGACGGGGTCGTCCTCGCCCTCGGCCACGGCCTCGAAGGCGCTCTTGTGGAGCAGCATGCCGGTGTCGTCGCGCACGAGGAACGCCGCCGTCGAGCGCTTGGCGATGAAGTCGTCGTCCTGCAGGCCGTTCTCGATGATGTAGTTGGCCATGGCCAGCGCCAGGTAGCCGTCGGTGGTGGGCTTGATGGCGAAGTACTCGTCGGACTTGTGCGCCGTGGCCGACTTCACCGGGTCGATGGTGATGATCTTGGTGCCCTGCTCCTTGGCGCGCTGCATCCAGCGCCAGTTCTGCGGCGTGGAGTGCACGGGGTTGGAGCCCCAGATGAAGATGTGGGAGGAGTCGAGCACGCTCTTGGCCTCGTTGGCGAAGTACATGAGCCCGGTGCCCAGCACGCGGTCGATGCCGTAGCCGGTGGACAGGTCGTTCATGCCCGCGGGCTTAGACACGCCGAGCATGCCGCCCAGGCGGTTGAAGATGCCCGTCTGGCCCTGGATCTCGCCGTAGTTGCCGGTGCCGAAGTCGAAGGCGATGGCCTTGGGGCCGTACTCGTCGATGATGGCCTGGAAGTGCGAGGCGATGTCGCTGATGGCCTCGTCCCAGCTGATGCGCTCCCACTCACCGGCGCCGCGCTCAGTGCCCTCCACGCGGCGCATCGGGTACTTGATGCGCTCGGGGCTGTAGATGCGGTGCTGGTAGGACATGCCGCGCAGGCAGCTGCCCCGGTAGAGGTCCTCGCCGTACTCGGCCGGGGTGAGCTTGACGAGCTTGCCGTCGCGCACGTGGGCCTTGTAGCGGCAGGACTGCATGCAGTTCGAGCGGCAGACGCCGTAGCCGACGACCTCGCCGCCCGCGCCCGCCGCGCCGTCCTCGGCCGCGAGCGCCGTGAGCGACGGCGTCGCGGCGCCCGCCACGGCCGCCGCGCCGGCCAGCGCGCCCGTCGCCTTGAGGAAGCTGCGGCGCGATATCCCGCGCTGCGGCACGTTCATTTCGGACATTTCTCCTCCTTGCCTGGTGGCGGAGGCCGCCATTTCCCTCCTGGAGGGCGGGCGCCGGGCCGTCGCCCGCGTCCGATCGGCTGCTCTCCCCCTGAGTCTCTCCCTTGGATGGCCGATCCTGATGGCGTGATATTATCATAGTTAATTAGTTCAATGCAATCATTTTTTGACGTTTTTGTGACGAAATAAAAGCCCCGCCGCGAAAGGCGACGGGGCTGTGGTAGCGAGCGCGGCGAACGCGAAAGACGGCGGGGTTGTGGTAGCGGGCGTGGCGAGGGCCGTCTGAGCGACGGGGCGCACGCCGCCCCCCCTCGCCCGCGGCGCCTAGTCCTCCAGGATCTTGCCCAGGTCGAAGCCGTCGGCCAGGCCGCTGGGGGCCAGCAGGATGCCCTTGCCCTCGCGGGCGCCCTCGTAAGCCAGGTTCATGGCGCGCAGCTTCATGGCGACGGGCTTGCGCTCGTAGACCTCGGCCGCCTCCACGAACATCTCGGAGATGTCCTTCTCCACCTCGGCCAGGATGGTGCGGGCGTTGCGCTCGCGCTCAGCCTGGGCCTCCTTGGACAGCGCGTCCTCCAGCTCGGGCGGCACCTTCACGTCGCGGATCTCCACCGACATCACCGTGACGCCCCACTCCTCGCACTTGGCGCCCATGACCTCCTGCAGCTCGCGGTCGATCTGCCGGCGGCGCAGGGACAGGTCGGCCAGGTTCACCTGGCCGATGGCGTCGCGCATGGCCGTCTGGGCGCTGCGCAGCACCGCCTTGGGGTAGTTCTCCACCTCCAGGCAGGCCTTCTTGGCGTCCCACACCATCCAGAACAGGATGGCGTCCACGTCCACGGGCACGAGGTCGGCGGTGAGCGCCGCCTCGGCCGAGAAGGACGAGTTCATGATGCGGTGGTCGATGTGCATGGCCGCGTAGTCGACGAAGGGCACCACCACGTAGGGGCCGGGCCCCGCGATGCGGCTGAAGCGGCCCAGACGCAGGATGGCGACGCGCTCCCACTGGGGCGCGACGCGCACGGTGGCGGCCGCCAGCAGCCCGACGGCCACCGCCACGACGGCCGTCAGCACGTCCACCGAGCCGGCCGCGGCCGCCCACGCGGCCGTGACGATGCCGGCGCCCACGGCGAACAGCGCCAGCGCGAACAGGTAGACGCCCACGCGCGTGGCCTCGTTGTCGGTCACCTCGGTGGCCTCCACCGGCCGCGGCACCGCGTCGGCCGCGGAAGCGCGGCCCCTCAGGCTGAACCCCATGGCGCCCTCCTATCTCTCCGCCGCCCGCAGGCGGCCCTCCACCAGCTTCGCGATGTCCTCCCGCGGCACGCCGAGCTCGCGGCACTGCAGGATGAACGCGTCGGCCAGCGACTCGGCGGCGCTGCCCGCGGCCAGCTCCTGCTTGAGATAGCCGTCGTGGGCGAAGGTGCCGCGCCCGCGCTGGGATATGATGTAGCCGTCGCGCTCGATGTCCTGGTAGACGCGGCTGACGGTGTTGTAGTTGATGCCCAGGTCGACGGCGAGCTGGCGCATGGTGGGCAGCTTGTCGCCGGGCGCGAAGGCGCCGGACGTGATGAGGTAGATGAGGCGGTTGCGCAGCTGCAGCCAGATGGGGATGCCGCTGTCCTCGTCGATGGTCATGTGTATGACGTTGCCCTGGTCTGCCAAAACGCGCCTATCCGTCCTCTCTCATACCATGGTCAGGGTAAGGGGCGCCACGACCGCCGCCGCGATGACGCACCAGCGCAGCGCCAGCCCGCCGGCCAGCACGCCCGCGGCCGACGCGAGCATCCAGCCCGACCGGGCCCCGCCGAGGCGCCCCGCCGCGAGGTGCAGCCCCAGCGGCACGACGCCGCCCGCCCCCACCACGCCGCCCCAGAAGGCGCCGGCGAGCTCGCCGGTCAGGAGCAGCGCGCACGAGGCGCGGGCCCACTCCGTGGAAAGGCCGCGGCTCGCCAAGAATAGCGCAAGGACCGCCAGCTCGACGCAGGCGAGCGCCCCGGCGAGCCGCCAGAGGGCGTCCGCGGCCGCCTCGCGGGCCCGGGCGTCCAGGCCGCGCGGGGGCACGAGCACCGCCCCGGCCACGACGAGCGCCGCGCCGCACGACAGTGACGAGGCGACGAACAGCGCCACGAGCCACGGCGTGCGCCAGAAGTCGACGGCCACCGCGTCGGAGAGCAGCAGCGCCGAGTAGGCCATGACCCCCGCGGCCGCAACCACGCCGACGAGCGCGCAGCCCCGGGCCAGGGCCGGCGAGCCCGGGCGCCTCATCGCGCCCAAGGCGGCCGCGGCGCCGCTCGCCAGGGCGAGGACGGCCACGAGCCACGCGCCGACGGCCATGACCGAGCGGGGCGGCTGGGCGAGCACGCGCGCCGCGCCCTCGAGGCTGCCCAGGTCGGCCAGGAGCATGAGCGCCCCGGCCACGACGAGCGCGGGCGCGGCGGCGAGCGCGGGCTGGACGGCCCGCACGACGGCCTCGCCGCGCGGCGTCGGGCGCCACGCGTCCCAGGCGCACACGCCCATGGCCACGGCGAACGCGCCCGCGCCGGTGCCGGCCAGGAAGAGGTAGCCCACGATGAAGCCGCTGAAGACCACGCCCCTCCCCTCCCGCGCGCCGGCGCCGCCGCGCGGCCCGGCGCCGCGCGTCCCCGTCGCCGGCGTTTCGGGCCATTGTAGCATCTTTGTCATAGCGGAGTAGTTCAAAGGCGCGCCGTCCCCGCGCCGGGGCGGCGGCAGCCCGCCGCGCACGAGGCCCCCGGCGCCTGCCGAGGGCAGCTCGAAGGAGCCGCCCCGCGCCGGGGAGCGGGGCTACACCAGGCGCGCGGGGTTGACGGCGGCGAGGTGACCGTCGCGGGTCTCGAAGAGGCTCAGGCGCTGGTCGCGGCTCTCGTAGAGCAGCCAGAAGGTCGCGAGCGCGCCGGGGCGGGCCTCGGGCTCGCGGGCAGGGCGCTCGGGCGCGGGGCCGGCCGCGCGGGCCTCCCCCCGGGCAGGCGCGGGCGCCGCGGCGGCCGGGGCGCCCGCGCGCGGGGCGTAGCGCGAGTAGTCCACGTAGCGGGCGCTCATCGGCGGCCCCCCTCTCCCTCCGCGGCAGCCGGGGCGGCGGCGCCGGGCACGGGCCACGGCGCGCGCTCCCACGCGTCGCCGCCGCCCAGCAGGCGCCCGACGGCGCCCTCGTAGGCCACCCGCCAGAACACGAGCCCGCAGGCCGGCGCCGTCTCGCCGGCGGCGGCGCGCTCGCGGGCGGCGAGCACCTCGGCCGCCCAGCCCGGCGCGCGGCGCCCGAGCCCCACGGCCACGAGCGTCCCCACCATGGTGCGCACCATGGAGTGCAGAAACGCGTTGCCGGTGACGCGCACCACGACGACGGGCTCGCCCGCCACCTCGGCGCGCTCCACCGCCACCTCGCGCACGAGGCGCGTGGTGGGCTTGCCGACGGCCGAGGCCGCCAGGCAGAAGCTCTTGAAGTCGTGCTCGCCCACCAGGTGCGCCGCGGCCTCGGCCATGGCGCCCACGTCGAGCGGCTTGCCGACGGCCCAGGCGCGGTCGGCGAAGAGCACGGGGCGGAAGGGCCCGTCGAACAGCAGGTAGCGGTACTCGCGCTCGACGGCGTCGAAGCGCGCGGAGAACCCGCGCGGGGCGGCGGCCACGCGCGTGACGGCGATGCGGTCGTCCACGAGCGCGTTGAGGGACCGCTGGAGGCTGCGCGCCGTGCGCCCGGCCAGCTCGGCGGCGTCGGCGTCGAAGCTCACCACCTGGCCGCGGGCGTGGACGCCGGCGTCGGTGCGCCCGGCGCACGTGACGGGCGCCTCGCGGCGCAGCAGCACCTCAAGCGCCCGCTCCAGCTCGCCCTGGACGGTGAGCTGCCCGGGCTGCCGGGCGAACCCGGCGAAGGGCGCGCCGTCGTAGGCCACGGCCAGCGCGAAGCTGGCGTCGCGGGGGCATGCCGCAGCGCGCTCGGCGAGCGAGGGGCGCGCGACGGCGGCGGATGCGGGGATGGGGGCGGATGCGGGATCCGGCACGGGGCTCTCCTTCAGGGGCCCGCACGAGGGCGGGGTGCTGGCTGCGTTTCAGTAGGTCGTTTGCGCGAAAGCACGCCCATTGTAGCGCAAAGCAGGAGGGGCCCGCATCCCCCAGCACACGAAAGGCCCCCGCTCCCCCGCGCTCCCCCCCCAGGGAGAGAGGAGGGGGGCGAGGGCGGGGCCTCCCCTAGGCGATCATCACGGACCGGCCGAAGAGCTCCTGGATCTCGGACTTCATCACGGCGGAGCGCGCGTCCACCGTCACCGGCAGCTCGGCGCGGAAGCGCCGGCCGTCGGCCTGGTTCACGAACAGCACCACGCCGTCGCGCCCCGGGTAGGACTGGAGGATGCGGTTGAGCCGCAGCGACTTGGTCTGGTTGAACTCGGCCGAGGACACCCGCAGCTCCAGGTGCGAGGGCAGGGCGTCCTCCTCGCGCAGCTCGATGGCCTCCATCTCGAAGGCCATGATCTGGCTGCCGCGGTCGTTCACCTCGAACTTGCCCTTCACCTTGACGATGGCGTCGTCCTGGATGGCGGCGGCGTTCTCGTCGTACTTGAAGCAGATGCACTCGACGTGGCCCGTCGTGTCCTCCAGCGTGAAGGTGGCCATCTTGGTGCCGCGTTTGGTGAGCTTAACCACCACGTTGGACACCATGCCCACGAACACGGCGGACTTGATCTCCTTGGTGCGCTCGGCCAGGTCGGCCAGGGTGAACTTCGTCATGCGCGACAGCAGCCCCTCGTAGGGCGCCAGGGGATGCTCGGACACGTAGATGCCCATGATCTCCTTCTCGTAGGCCAGCTTCGTGCGCTTGTCCCACTCCACGCCGTCGGGGGCGGGCACCTCCTCCTGGAAGCCCGAGTCGGGCTCATCGGCGAACAGGTCGAACATCGACACCTGGCCCGCGTCGCGGTCCTTCTGGCGCTTGGCCGCGCCCTCGAGCATCGGCGTATCCTCGACGAAGTGCATCATCTGCTTGCGAGTGTAGCCCGTCGTGTCGAAGGCGCCGCCCTTGATGAGGGCCTCGAGCGTCTTGCGGTTGTAGCACTTGGCGTCCACGCGGTTCACGAAGTCGTGGAGCGACTCGAACGGGCCGTTGGCCTCGCGCTCGGCGATGATGGCGTCGGCCACGTTGCGCCCGATGCCGCGCACGCCCACCAGCCCGAAGCGGATGCCCTCGTCCACGGGGGTGAACTCGGCGCGCGACGAGTTGATGTCAGGCGGCAGCACCGGGGTGCCGTTGTGGTTACAGCTGGCGATGTAGCGGATGAGGCGGTCGGTGTTACCCATGTAGCTGGTGAGCACCGCGGCCATGAAGTCGTTGGGGTAGTGCGCCTTCAGGTAGGCGGTGCGCATCACGAGGATGGCGTAGGCCGCCGAGTGCGACTTGTTGAAGGCGTACTTCGCGAACTTCTCCGCGTCCTCCCAGATCTGCTTGGCGATGTCGAGCGAGAAGCCGTTCTCCACCGCGCCGTTGTTCCAGTCCTCCTGGAGCTGGCGCATGACGTCGATCTTCTTCTTGCCCATGGCCTTGCGCAGCTTGTCGGCCTTGCCGGCGGAGAAGCCGGACATGGCCATGGAGATCTGCATGATCTGCTCCTGGTAGACCATGGTGCCGAAGGTCTCCTCCAGGATGGGGCGCAGGCGGTCGTCGTAGTAGTGGATGGAGGCGGGGTTGTTGGCCACCTTGATGTAGTCCTCGACCATGCCGGACTCGAGCGGGCCCGGGCGGTTGAGCGCGATGGAGGCCACGACGTCGGAGAACTGCGTCGGTGGGAGCCGGGCGAACAGGCTCACGTAGAGCGAGCCCTCCACCTGGAACAGGCCGTCCATGTTGCCGGACTGCATGAGCTTGAAGGCGAGCGGGTCGTCGATGGGGATCTCCTCGGGCACGATCTTGGTGCCGAAGCGCTCCTCGATGTTGCGGCACGCGATGGACAGCACGTCCAGGGTGCGCAGGCCCAGAAAGTCCATCTTCAGAAGGCCCAGGTCGGGCGTGTAGTGGCCGTCGTACTGGGTGATGATGCCGCCGCCCTTGGTGTCGCGCTTCATGGGGACGTGGTCGGACATGGGGTCGCGGCAGATGATGGTGGCGCAGGCGTGGACGCCCTCGCCGCGCACGTGGCCCTCGATGGAGCGGGCGGCGTCGACGATGGTCTTCACGTCCGGGTCGGTGTCGTAGGCCTTCTTGAGGTCGGGGTTGGTCTCGAGCGCCTTGTCGATGGTGATGCCCAGCTCGTCGCCGATCATCTTGCAGATGCGGTCGCCCAGGCCGTAGGCGGCCTTGCGGGCGTCGTCGGCCGAGAGGCCCGCGCCCAGCTGCAGCGTGCCCGACAGCACGCGCGCCGTGTCGCGCACGGCGTTCTTGGCCTGGAGCGTGCCGAAGGTGATCACCTGGGACACGTGGTCCTCGCCGTAGACGTCCTTGATGTGGTTGATGACCTCTTCGCGGCGGCCCTGCTCGAAGTCGACGTCGATATCGGGCATCTCCACGCGCTCGGGCGACAGGAAGCGCTCGAACAGCAGGCCGTTGGGCAGCGGGTCGAGGTCGGTGATGCCCATGGCGTAGGCCACGATGGCGCCTGCGGCCGAGCCGCGGCCGGGGCCGACGCCGATGCCCTGGGACCGCGCCCACTCGATGTACTCCTGCACGATGAGGAAGTAGGCGGGGAACCCCTGCTGGATGATGACGGACATCTCGTAGTCGGCGCGCTCCTGGGCCTCGGCGGGCACCGGGTCGCCGTAGCGCTTGACGAGGCCCTCCTGGACGCGCTTGCGGAACCACGACTCCTCGGTCTCGCCCTCGGGCAGGGGGAACCGCGGCAGGATGGAGTCGCGCTCGAGCACCACGTCGCACTTCTCGGCCACCTCGACCGTGGTGTCGCAGGCCTCGGGGAAGTCGGCCAGCGCCGCGCGCATCTCCTCCTCGGTCTTCATGTAGAACTGGTCGTTCTCGAACTTCATGCGGTTCTCCTCGTTGATGAGGGAACCGGTGCCGATGCACAGCATGATGTCCTGGGCGCGGGCGTCTTCCTTGGTGAGGTAGTGGAAGTCGTTGGTGGCGATGGTCTTGAGGCCGGCGGCCTGGGCCACCTTGGTGAGCTGGCGGTTCAGCTCGTTCTGGGTGAGGCCGGCGTCGGTGCGCAGCCCCTGGTCCTGCAGCTCGATGTAGAAGTCGCCCTCATCGAAGCAGCTGGCGAACCTCTTGGCCCACTCGACGGCGTCGTCGAAGCGGCGGTCGTCGAGCAGCTTGGGGATGATGCCGGCGATGCAGGCCGAGGCGCCGATGATGCCGTGGCCGTACTTCTGCAGCATCGAGAAGGTGGTGCGCGGCTTGTAGTAGAAGTTGTCGACGTGGGACTCGCTGACCAGGCGCAGCAGGTTGTGGTAGCCCTCGTTGGTCTTGGCCAGGAGCAGCAGGTGGTAGAGCCGGGGCTTCACGTCGCGACGCAGCTCCTCGTCGGTGGTGAAGTACACCTCGCAGCCGAAGATGGGCTTGACGCGGAACCCGGTCTCGGCCTCCACCGCGTCGCAGGCGTCGGAGAGCTCGGGCACGCCGGACATGACGCCGTGGTCGGTGATGGCCACGGCCGGCATCTTGAGCTCAGCCGCGCGCCGCACCATGTCCTTGACGTGAGTCGCGCCGTCGAGCAGGGAATACTCGGTATGGTTGTGCAGATGGACGAATGCCATGGATGCGCCTCGCATGCTATCTCGGGCGCCGGGGTGCGTTGGTGGTGTGGTGGGCGCAGGGTGATTTTCGGTAAGCCATGATACCAGCAATGCCGCGCCGCCGCCCCCGAACAAACCGTGGAGATTTGGATGGGCCGGCCGCCCCGCGAGGGCGCGGCACGGCATCCTCCCTCCCCTGTCCCGGAAACTCAAAGGGGGCGCCCCGGATGGGTGCGCCCCCTTCAAACAGGCTCTTACGGTGAAGAGTGGTTACTTGGCCGGCTCAGCCGCCACCTTGAGCTGCAGGTCGTACCAGGCCATGTGGTTCTTGCAGTTCTCAAGCGCCACGCGGGCCTGCTCGCCCTCCTGGCCCTCCAGGTCCTCGATCTGCTGGCGCAGGGCCTCGGCCTTCTCCTTGACGACCTCCACGTCGAGCGTGTCGAGATCGGTGCCGAAGCGGCCGAGCACCGTGAGGGTGTCCTGATAGACCTGGGCCGCTCCCTCGTAGAGCAGGAACTGGCGGCGGGTGTTGCCCGCCTCGTCCAGCCAGAGGGTGAGGATGCCCTGCTTGTCGGAGGACACGAGCATCTCGTGCCCCGGCAGGACGCCGTAGCTGCCCTCCGCGCCGGGAACCGACGCGTAGTGGATCTCACCGGAGAACAGCTCGCGGGTGGGGGTGGCCACCGTGCAGCGGAGGCTTGCCATTAGTTCTCTTCCTTCTGCATCGCTTCATAGGCCGCGTACACATCCTCGATGGGCCCCTTGTTCACGAAGCACTGCTCGGGGATGTGGTCGCACTTGCCGTCGAGGATCTCGGCGAAGGAGCGCACGGTGTCCTCGACGCGGACGTAGACGCCCGGCAGGCCGGTGAAGACCTCGGCCACGTGGAACGGCTGGCCCAGGAACTTCTGGATCTTGCGGGCGCGGTTGACGGTGAGCTTCTGCTCCTCGGACAGCTCGTCCATGCCGAGGATGGCGATGATGTCCTGCAGGTCCTTGTACTGCTGGAGGATCTGCTGCACGCCGACGGCCACGCGGTAGTGCTCCTCGCCGACGATCTCGGGATCGAGGGCGCGGGAGGTGGACTCCAGCGGGTCGACGGCCGGGTAGATGCCCAGCTCGGCGATGCCGCGGGAGAGAACCGTCTTGGCGTCGAGGTGCGTGAACGTCGTGGCCGGCGCGGGGTCGGTCAGGTCGTCGGCGGGCACGTAGACGGCCTGCACCGAGGTGATGGAGCCCGTCGTGGTGGAGCAGATGCGCTCCTGCAGGTCGCCCATCTCGGTGGCCAGCGTCGGCTGGTAGCCCACGGCCGAGGGCATGCGGCCGAGCAGGGCCGACACCTCGGAGCCCGCCTGGGTGAAGCGGAAGATGTTGTCGATGAACAGCAGCACGTCCTGGCCCTGGTCGCGGAAGTACTCCGCCTCGGTCAGGCCGGCGAGGCCCACGCGCAGACGGGCTCCCGGAGGCTCGTTCATCTGGCCGTAGACCAGGCAGGTCTTGTTGATGACGCCCGACTCCTCCATCTCGAGGTAGAGGTCGGTGCCCTCGCGGGTGCGCTCGCCCACGCCGGTGAACACCGAGGTGCCGCCGTGCTCCTGGGCGAGGTTGTTGATGAGCTCCTGGATGGTAACGGTCTTGCCGACGCCGGCGCCGCCGAACAGGCCCGTCTTGCCGCCCTTGACGTAGGGCTCGATCAGGTCGACGACCTTGATGCCGGTCTCGAACGTCTCGGTGGTGGTGATGAGCGTGTCGAACGGGGGCGCGGGATGGTGGATGGGCATCCACTCCACGTCGGTGGGCATGGGCTTGCCGTCGACGGGCTCGCCCAGCACGTTCCAGATGCGGCCGAGGGTCGCCTGGCCCACGGGCATCATGATGGGAGCGCCCGTGTCCACGGCGTCCATGCCGCGCACCATGCCGTCGGTCGAGGTCATGGCGACCGTGCGAACCAGATCGCCGGGAAGCTGCGTCTGGACCTCGAGAACGGTGCTGACCTCGCCCATCGGGGTAGTAGCTTTCACGGTCAAGGCGTTGTAGATGGCCGGCATGGCGTCCGGCGGGAACTCAACGTCTACAACAGCGCCGACGATGCGGACGATCCGCCCCGTAGCGCCCTGCTTGGCCGCTCCTTTTTCGATAGTATCAGCCATTTATTCCTCCAAAGCTGCGGCGCCGCCAACGATCTCGGTGATCTCGGTGGTGATAGCGCCCTGGCGCACGCGGTTGTAGACGCGGGTCAGGGTCGAGACCATCTCGTTAGCGTTGTCGGTAGCCGACTTCATTGCGTTGCGGCGAGCGCCTTGTTCGCCCGCAGCGGAATCGAGAAGTGCGAAGTAGAAGGCGTTGCGCAGGTAGGCCTGCATCAGGTACCGCATGACGGACTCGGCGTCGGGCTCGAAGTCGAGGTCTCCCGGCGGGACGGTGTCGTCCTTCTCGCGGAAGCCCGCGAAGACGTCCTCCTCCTTGGGCTTGAGGCCCAGGAGCTCGGCGTAGGACTGCTGGTTGACGGGCAGCACCTGCTGCTCGACCAGGCGCTGCTCGGCGGCGTTCTTCGCGTGGTTGTACACGATGACCGCCTCGTCCAGCTTGCCGTCGCGGTAGCCCTCGGCCAGGTAAGCGGAGATCTGGGCCGCCTCCTCGTAGGTGGGGTCGGCGGAAAGCCCCTGGAACTCCATCACCGGCGTGATGTTGCGGTAGCTGAAATAGCCCAGGGCCTTCTTGCCGCACGCCACGACCTCGACCTCGACGCCCTGGCGCTCCTTCTCCCGAATGAGCTTCTCGGCATGGCGCAGCACGTTGCTGTTGAAGCCGCCGGCCAGGCCGCGGTCAGAGGTGACCACGATGACCAGCGCGCGCTTCACCTCGTCATGCACCTGGAGCAGGGGCTCGGAGTCCATGGGCGCGTGCTTCGCCGCGTTGATGAGCATGTCCGATACGGCCATGGCCCAGGGCAGCGCGTCGGTCACCCGCTCGGTGGCACGGCGGATCTTCGCCGCGGCCACCATCTCCATGGTGCGCGTGATCTGCTTCGTCGAGGCGACGGAGTTGATTCGCCGCTCTATGTCGTGAAGGTTGGGCATGTCGACCGCCTCTTACGCCGTCGGGACGAAGGACTGCTTGAACGAGCTGATGGCCTCGTTCAGGGCGGCCTTGATGTCGTCGGTCAGCTTCTTCTCCGTCATGATGCTCTCGAAGATCTGCGGCTTCTGGGCGCGGATGGTGTCGAGCAGCTCGGTGCGGAAGCGCACCACGTCGCCCAGCGGCAGGTCGTCGAGGTAGCCCTCGTTGCCGGCGAAGATGGCGGTCACCTGCTCGGCGACGGGCATCGGGCTGTAGCGGCCCTGCTTCAGCAGCTCGGTCATGTGGGAGCCGCGGGTCAGCTGGTCCTGCGTGGCCTTGTCCAGGTCGGAGCCGAACTGGGTGAAGGCCTGCAGCTCGCGGTAGGACGCGAGGTCGAGGCGCAGGGAGCCGGCCACCTGCTTCATGGCCTTGATCTGCGCGGAGCCGCCGACTCGGGACACCGAGATGCCCACGTCGACAGCAGGGCGCTGGCCCTGGAAGAACAGGTCGGTCTGCAGGAAGATCTGGCCGTCGGTGATGGAGATCACGTTGGTCGGGATGTAGGCGGACACGTCGCCGGCCTGGGTCTCGATGATCGGCAGGGCCGTCATGGAGCCGGCGCCGTTCTCGTCGGACATCTTGACCGCGCGCTCCAGCAGGCGGGAGTGCAGGTAGAACACGTCGCCCGGGTAGGCCTCGCGTCCCGGAGGACGGCGCAGGGTCAGCGACATCTGGCGGTAGGCCACGGCCTGCTTGGACAGGTCGTCGTAGATGATGAGGACCGCGCGGCCCGGGTTCTCGGGGCCCGCGGGCTCGCCGTTCTCGCCGTTGTAGACGAAGAACTCGCCCATGGCGGCGCCGGCCATCGGCGCGATGTACTGCAGCGGGGCGGAGTCGGACGCGTTGGCGGAGACGATGATCGTCTTCTCCATGACGCCGTGGCGCTCGAGGGTCTCGACGACGCCAGCAACCGTGGAGGCCTTCTGGCCGATAGCGACGTAGATGCAGATCATGTCGGTATCTTTTTGGTTGATGATGGCGTCGATCGCGATGGCGGTCTTGCCGGTCTGGCGGTCGCCGATGATGAGCTCGCGCTGGCCGCGGCCGATCGGGATCATCGAGTCGATGGCGAGGATGCCGGTCTGCATGGGCTCGTGCACGGGCTTGCGCGAGGTCACGCCGGGGGCCTTGAACTCGACGGGGCGGTAGCCCTCGGCGGTGATGGGGCCCTTGCCGTCGACGGGCATGCCGAGCGGGTTCACGACGCGGCCGAGCAGGCCCTTGCCCGCCGGAACCTCAACGATACGACCGGTGGTGCGAACCTGGTCGTTTTCACGAATTGCGGTGACGTCACCGAGGAGCACGGCGCCGACCTCGTCTTCCTCGAGGTTCTGCGCCAGGCCGTAGACGGTCTTGCCCTCCTTGCTGACGAACTCGAGGAGCTCGCCGGCCATGGCGTCGCGCAGGCCGTCGACGCGCGCGATGCCGTCGCCGACCTGGATGACCGTGCCGACTTCGCGAGACTCGACGCTGACGTTGAGGGCCGCGAGCTGCTTGCGCAGGGCATCGTCAATGGACTGTGCGGTGATTTCAGTCACTAGCATTCACCTCCATCTGAAGAATCTTTGAGCACGTGGCGCGCGTGGTTGAGCTGGGAGACCATGCTCGCGTCGATGCGCTTGCCGTTGGCGCTCATGATGATGCCGCCCAAAATAGACTTGTCGATGCGCTCGCGCAGAACGATCTTCTTGCCCAAATCGGCTTCGGCTTTGCTGGTAATAAGGGTGCGCAGGTTGTCGTCCAGCGGAACCGCCGTCGTCACGTCCACCACGCACAGGCCGAGCTTGGAGTCGAGCTCCTCGCCGTAGGCCTCGTAGACGCGGGAGAGCAGGTCGGCGTCGCCGCGCTCGGCCATGACCGCGATCACCTCGGTGAACACCGGGTTGCAGTCGGCGAACACGGCCTTGGCCAGGTCGTGGCGCTGCTGCGCGGTGTAGTCGAGGTTGGAGAGCGCCTGGGAAAGGTCCATGTCCGCGTTCACGACGCGCAGGACCTCCTCCATCTGGTCGCGGACCTCCATCACGGCGTCCTGGCCGCCGGCCCCGTTCGCGCCGTCGAACATGACGGCGGCGTAGGTGGCGACTTCCTCTTTGACGACGAGGCGATTAGTTGGCATTGAAACTACCTGCCTCGCTCACGTAGCGCTCGATGATCTTGCGGTGCTCGCCCTCGGTGAGGTCCTCGCCGATGAGCTTGGCCGCCACGTCGACGGAGATGTCGACGACCGAGCCCTGAAGGTCGGCCACGGCCTGCTTCTTCTCGGCCTCGATGGCGACCCTCGCCTTGGCGATCATGTCCTCAGCCTCGGACTGGGCCTTGGCGCTGATGTCCGCCTTCACCGCCTCGCCCGTGGCACGGGCGTCGGAGATGATCTGGGCGGCCTGGGCCTTGGCGTCAGCGAGCTGCTGCTTGTACTCCTGGAGCACGCGTTCGCTCTCGATCTGAGCTTCCTCAGACTTCCTCAGGGCCTCGCGGATCGTGTTCTCGCGCTTCTCGAGCATGCCGTTGAACATGGGCCAGCCGAACTTCGCGAGGATGATCCACAGGATGATGAAGGCGACGAGCATCGGGATGAACTCGATCATGTCGGGCAGGATCTGGGCGATGCCGCCCGCCTGCTCGTCGGCAGCTTCAGAAGAGGCGAACGCGAGCGCCGGGAAAGCAGCCGTCACCGTCAGCGCCGCGGCGCCGATCTTCGCAACTGCCTTGCTTTGTGCTTTCACGTATAACCTCCTTCTAGCCTATCGCGGCTTATGAACCGAATAAGACTGAAGAGGCTACAGGATGAAGGCCAGAACGAAGCCGATGAGGGCGAGGGCCTCGGCGAGGGCGGCGCCGATGATGAAGTTGGTGAACAGACGGCCCTGAACCTCGGGCTGGCGGGCGGTGCCGACGCAGCAGCCGTAGCAGGCCAGGCCGATGCCCACGCCGGGGCCGATGGCGCCGAGGCCGTAGCCGATGACCTTCAGGGCAGAGAGTACGAGTTCGATTTCCACAGTTTCCTCCTTTTACCGTTTTTGAGCCTGTTTCCCAAAAACAATGACATCTATGGTCAACCGGCAGTGTGGATGTGCCGGCAGAACCCGAGCGGGAATGCGGGGCGAGGCGCCCCCGGGGCCCCGGGGCCCCGCTCGGCCTAGTGGGCCGAGGTGGCCAGCGAGATGTACACGGCGGTGAGCACCGTGAACACGTAGGCCTGAAGGAAGGCGACGAGGGTCTCCAGCGCGTACATGACGAGCAGGAGGGCGAACCACGCCACCGAGATGCCGGCGGTCGGGCTCATGGCCTCGATGCCGGTGGTGAGGAAGATGCCGGTGGCCAGGGCGAAGATGCCGAGGACCATGTGACCGGCGAACATGTTGCCGTAGAGTCGGACGGCCAGGGTGAGCCAGCGCAGGATCAGCGAGATGAGCTCGAAGAACCAGATGACGGGCACCATGGGCGCGGGCAGGCCGGACGGGGCGATGGACTTGATGTAGCCGAGGCCGCCGTGGGCCTTGATGCCGCACCAGTTGAAGTAGACGAAGGACAGCGTGGCCAGCGCCCAGGTGACCGAGATGGTGCCGGTGGGCGTCTTGCAGCCGGGGATGAGGCCGACGAAGTTCGACACGAGGATGAAGAAGAACAGGGTGGCCAGGAAGGGGACGTGCTTCTTGAAGCCGTGGCCGATGATGCCCTCGCCCATGTCGTTGCGGACGAACTGGTAGCCGTACTCCACCGTGTTCACGAACTTGTTCGTGGGCACCAGGGTGAGCTTGCGGGCGACCGTCAGGACGACCACGCAGGTGATGATCCAGCAGATCACCATCCAGAGCACGTACTGGGTCATGCCGAAGGTGCTGCTCCCGATGACGATGGTGGAGTTAAAGGACTCCTGCAGTTCCTGCGCGTGGTGTGACAGTTGTTCAAGAGCGTCCACGTATCAACCCTTTCCTCTTACTTTCTCACGACGGAGGCCACGCCGTAGGCGATGGCCGCCGTGCTCAGGGCAATGACCTCGGCTACCACGAAGGGAAAGCCGAGCCCGCGGTCGAGGGCGATGCAGCAGACAGCCGTCATGACCAAGATGACGAAAGAGACGAACAGCGCCAGGAACAGCACCAGCATCGAGCCGGCGAGCCCCGCACGGACCGTCTTCCGCGTCATACGCAGACCGACGAGCAGCGGGGTGAAGCCCGCCAAACCCGCCAGGGCGCCGAGGATAATCGCTAGTGCCATGAAGCAAGCCTGCTCTCGTCCGGGCGCTCACGCGCATTCGACCCTTATAGACCGCTACGTATGATAACGTCCCGTTTCCAAGCCAAAGGTGAGATGTTGCGGAAATAGGCGAGCGGCGCGAGCGGCGCGGGGGCGGCGGAGGCCGCCGCGGGGCGCCCGCAGGGGGCGCGACCCGGCCTTGCAGGCCGGGTCGCGGACGGGAAGGAGACGGGCGGGGGCGGCGCAGGGGGCGGCTGACGGGGGGGGCAGCACCGGCGCGGGGGATCGCTACCTCGCCGGCTCGCCCGGCTCGAAGACGCGCACCTTGATGCCCGACTCCTCGAGCATGGCCATGGCCAGCTCGTCGGGATAGGGGTTCTGGTAGACGATCTCCTCGATGCCGGAGTTGATGAGCATCTTGGCGCACACCACGCAGGGCTGGGTGTTCACGTAGATGGTGGCGCCGTCGATGTCGGTGCCGAAGCGGGCCGCCTGGATGATGGCGTTCTGCTCGGCGTGCAGCCCGCGGCAGATCTCGTGGCGCTGGCCCGAGGGCACGCCGAGCTGCTGGCGCAGACAGCCGGTCTCGGCGCAGTGGGCGAGCCCGGTGGGGACGCCGTTGTAGCCGGTGGCCAGGATGCGTCGGTCCTTGACGATGACGGCGCCCACCCCGCGGCGCAGGCACGTGGTGCGCTCGGCCACCTCGTTGGCCAGCTTCATGAAGTACTCGTCCCAGCTGGGACGGCTGTCGCGGAAGCCTTCTGACATGGCGTCCTCCCTTCCCTGCCCACGCGCCGGCGCGGGCGGCTACTTCGTCCCGAAGATGCGGTCGCCCGCGTCGCCCAGGCCCGGTACGATGTAGGCGTTCTCGTTGAGGCCCTCGTCGACGGCGCAGGTGTAGACGCGCACGTCCGGGTCGGCGGCGAGCACCGCCTCGATGCCCTCGGGGGCGGCCACGAGCACCATGAGCTTGATGGTGCCCTTGACCCCCGCCTCGCGCAGGTAGCCCACGGCCGCGGCGGCCGAGCCGCCGGTGGCCAGCATCGGGTCGACCACGAGCACCTGGCGCCCGGCGATGTCGGCGGGCAGCTTGTCGTAGTAGACGTGGGGCTCGTGGGTCTCCTCGTCGCGGAACATGCCGAGGTGTCCCACGCGGGCGGCCGGGATGAGCTCGAGCACGCCGTCGACCATGCCGAGGCCGGCGCGCAGGATGGGCACGACGGCCAGCTTCTTGCCACCGATCTGCCGGGCCTCGGCGTCGCAGATGGGGGTGCTGATGGTGACCGTCTCGAGCGGCAGGTCGCGCGTGGCCTCGTAGCCCTCGAACAGCGCCAGCTCGCGCACGAGCTCGCGGAACTGCTTGGAGGAGGTGTCGCGGTCGCGCAGGATGGAGAGCTTGTGCTGCACCATCGGGTGGTCGATGACGACGACGCGTTCGTTGTCCATGGGGGTGCCTTTCCCTCGGGCGCGCCCCGAAGGCCGGCTCCGGCCTCGGGGCGCGCGTTGCGTGCTAGTACTCCAGGCCCGGGTAGAGCGGGTGCGCCTCGAGCATCGCGTCCACCTTGGCGCGGACGTCGGCGAGCAGGGCGTCGTCGGCCGGGTGGAAGACGGCGGCGGCGATGAGCTGGCCCACCTGGTAGAAGTCCTCAGCCGTGAAGCCGCGCGTGGTGGCCGCGGCCGAGCCCACGCGGATGCCGGAGGTGACGAAGGGAGAGCGCGGCTCGTTGGGGATGGAGTTCTTGTTCACCGTGAGCCCCACCGACTCGAGCAGCTTCTCGGCGTCCTTGCCGGTGATGTCGGCGGCGGTGAGGTCCACCAGGCACAGGTGGTTGTCGGTGCCGCCCGACACGAGCCTCAGGCCGCCGTCCATCATGCCCTGGCCGAGCACGCGGCAGTTCTCGACGACGTGGGCGATGTAGTCTCTGTAGGAGGGCTGGAGCGCCTCGCCGAAGGCCACGGCCTTGCCGGCGATGACGTGCATGAGCGGGCCGCCCTGGGCGCCGGGGAAGATGGCCTTGTTGATCTTCTTGCCCATCTCCTCGTCGTTGGTGAGGATGAAGCCGCCGCGCGGGCCGCGCAGGGTCTTGTGGCTGGTGGAGGTGACGATGTCGGCCCAGGGCACGGGGCTGGGGTGCGCGCCCGCGGCCACGAGGCCGGCGATGTGGGCCATGTCCACCATGAGGTAGGCGCCCACCTCGTGCGCGATGGCGGCCATGCGCTCGAAGTCGATGACGCGGGGGTACGCGCTCGCGCCGCCCACGATGACCTTGGGGCGCACCTCCTTGGCCTGGCGCTCGAGGGCGTCGTAGTCGATGGTCTCGGTGACGGGGTCCACGCCGTAGGACACGATGTCGTACAGAAGGCCCGAGAAGTTGACGGGGCTGCCGTGGGTGAGGTGGCCGCCGTGGTCGAGGCTCATGCCGAGCACCGTGTCGCCCGGCTCGATCATGGCCAGGTAGGCGCCGAAGTTGGCGCTGGCGCCGGAGTGGGGCTGCACGTTGGCGAAGGCGGCGCCGTAGAGCTCGCAGGCGCGGTCGCGCGCGAGGTCCTCCACCACGTCGACCTTCTCGCAACCGCCGTAGTAGCGCTTGCCGGGGTAGCCCTCGGCGTACTTGTTGGTGAGGACGCTACCGACCGCCTCCATGACGGCGCGGGAGGTGAAGTTCTCCGAGGCGATGAGCTCCACCGAGCCGCGCTCGCGGGCGAGCTCGGCGCGCAGGGCCGCCTCGACGGCGGGGTCGGTCTGGGACAGGTATTCCAGGGCCATGGCTTAGCGCTTCCTTTCGAGGTCGTGGATCTTGGCGACGCGGCCGGCGTGGCGGCCGCCCCCGAACGCGGTGGAGAGGAACGCGTCGACGATGGCCTCGTTCTCCTCGAGGCTGACGAAGCGGCCCGACAGCGTGAGCACGTTGGCGTCGTTGTGCTCGCGGGCGAGCGCGGCGAAGTCGGGGCGCACGACGTTGACGGCGCGGATGCCGTCGACCTTGTTGGCGGCCACCGCCATGCCGATGCCGGTGCCGCAGACGAGGATGCCGAGGTCGGCGGCACCGTCGGCGACGTCGCGGGCCACCTTCTCCGCGAAGTCGGGGTAGTCGACGCGGCCGTCGTCGGCCGGGCCGCGGTCGGCCACCTCGTGGCCGCGCTCGGCCAGGTAGCCGACGAGCGCCTGCTTCTGGTCGAAGCCGGCGTGGTCGCTTGCGATGCTCAGGCGCATGGGCTTGCCTCCTGCCGGGGACGGGGCCGCCCCTCGCGGGCCGGCCGGGGGTTCCAAGGGACAGCATGACATTGTAGGCCAACGGCGCGCACCCGGACGCGGGATCGGCCCCCGCACGCGAAAAACCCGCGGAGGGCGGGCGCCCGCCGAGCACGCGTCGCCCCCTGCGCGCGGCGGCGGCGCCCGCAGGGTCGGGCGGGCGCGCTAGGCGTGGGCGTCGAGCCAGGCGAGGAGGTCGGCGAGCACCTGCTCGCGGCCGATCTCGTTGAATATCTCGTGGCGCATGCCCTCGTAGAGCCGAAGCGTCACGTCGGCCACGCCGGCGGCCCTCATGCGGGTGGCCGCGTTCTCCACGCCCCGTCCCCTGTCCCCCACCGGGTCGGCGTCGCCGGCGATGAACAGGACGGGCAGCCCCTTGGGCACCGCCGCGAAGGCCGCGGGGCGCCCGGCGCGGAAGGCGAGCTCGGTCAGGGTCGCGTAGCCCCCGGCCGAGAACATGAAGCCGCAGGCCTCGTCGGCGATGAACGCGTCGACGGCCTCCTCGTCGCGGGAGAGCCAGTCGAAGGGCGTGCGCGCCCCGCGCACCGACCGCGAGAAGGCGCCGTCGGCCAGGGCGTGCAGAAGCGGGATGCGGGCGTCGTCGCCGCGCACGGCCGCGAGCGTTCGGGCGAGGAGGTTGCCCGCCTTGCAGACGGCCAGCGGCTGGCCCGCGGTGCCGCAGATGACGGCGCCGGCCAGGCCCTCGCCGTGCCCGGCCAGGTAGACGCGGGTGACGAGCGAGCCCATGGAGTGGCCGAGCAGGAAGTAGGGCACGTCACGGGCGTAGCGGGCCGACACGATGGAGCGCAGCGCCCCCACGTCAGCCACGATCGCGTCGGCCCCGCCGCGGGCCGGCATCACGCCGCGCAGCGCCGGGTCGGGGGCGGTCTTGCCGTGGCCCAGGTGGTCGTGGCCGCACACGACGAAGCCGTGGGAGGCCAGGAAGCGGGCGAGCTCGTCGTAGCGGCCGATGTGCTCACTCATGCCGTGGACGACCTGGACGATGCCGCGCGGACGCGCGGCGGACGCGGCGTCGGCGGGCTGCCAGAGGAGCCCGCGCGCGGCGGTCGCGCCGTCCGAGGAGCGGAAGCCGAGCGGCGTGGGGGCCGCCTCCGGGCGGCCGGCGCCCGTCATGGCCGCGCCCCGGCGACGGCGGCGGCCAGGGGGCCCTCGCGCAGGACGCGGGGGGCGTCGCCCGTGCAGTCGACCACGGTGGAGGCCGTGCCGCCGAGCGGGTCGTCGCCGGCCAGCACGCCGCCGGCCGCGGCGGCCAGGGCCGCGTCCACGTCGGCGGCGCGGCGGGGCGCCGGGGCGCCGGCGGGGTTGGCGGAGGTGACGGCCAGGGGAGCGCCAGCGGCGCGGATGAGCGCCAGGGTCTCCTCGCAGGCGGGCATGCGCAGGCCGATGGTGCCCGCGGCCGAGCGGAAGGCCGGCGGCACCTCCTCGGAGGCCCCCACTATAAGAGTGAGGGCGCCGGGCCACAGGCGCGCCGCCAGCTCGCGGGCGTAGGCGGGGACGCCGGCGCCGTAGCGGCCGAGGTCGGCAGGGTCGGCCACGAGCCACGCCACGGGCTTGCCCTCGTCGCGCCCCTTCAGGCGGAAGAGCTCGCCGGGGCCCTCGGCCGGGCCCACGGCCACGCCGAGCCCGTAGACGGTGTCGGTGGGCAGGATGACGGGACGCCCCTCGGCCAGGGCGTCGCGCGCCTCGGCGAAGGTGATGGTGTGTGTCATGCTGGTCGCTTTCCGCGGCACCCCTCCCCGACGAGGGGGCCGCACGGGTAGGCGGCGGACGTTGTAGGACACGATACCCCACCGCGGCGGCTTTCGTAACCCCGAACCGGGAGTATCCTCCAAGTCCGCGCCCGGTTCGCGCGAGGACGCCGAGCGGCGATGCCGCGTCGATGCCGGATCGATGCCGGCGGCCGGGCCCCTAGGCCTCGCGGGCCTCGATGAGGGCGCAGACGTGGCAGAGGTCCGAGATGCGGTTGAGGCAGGCCATCGCCTCGTCGGAGGCGAGGGGTACTGCGCCCTCCTCCCCCGCCGCCCGCAGGCGCCACAGCGCCCACTCGGCGCGGCGCACGACGGTGCGCGCCACGTGGAGCTGGGCCGAGGCGACGTCGTCGCCCGGCACCACGAACCCGAAGCGGTCGGGCAGCGGCGCGGCGAGCCGCGCGACGGCCTGCTCGAGGGCGGCCGCGGCGTCGGCGCCGAGGCGCGGGTCGCGGCCCGGCGCGGCGATGTCGCCCATCAGCTCGGCGAGCAGGACCTCGGCGCCACGCAGCTCCTCGCGCACCGCCGCGTTGCGCGCCAGGGCGCGCGCCATCCCGAGGGCCGCCTGGGCCTCGTCCACCGCCCCGAGCGCCTCGATGGGCGCGCTCGCCTTGGGCACGCGCGTCCCGTCGAGAAGCGAGGTCTCGCCGCCGTCGCCCGTCCTGGTCACCGTCGTCTGCATCGCGCGCTCCCTTCGCCGCCGATCCGTTTGACGCCACCTTAGCACACGGGGATAATCACCCCGTCAGCCGACGAAGGGACGTCATCGAATGGGAGAGTACGCCGAGCAGGTGTTCGAGCAGGTCCGCCGCATCCCGCGCGGGAAGGTGGCCACCTACGGCCAGGTCGCGCGGCTCATCGGGCGGCCGCGGACGGCGCGCTACGTGGGCTACGCCCTGCGCGCGAATCCGGCTCCCGGCGCCGACGCGGCCGCCACGCCCTGCCACCGGGTGGTGTTCAAGGACGGCTCGCTCTGCCGCGGCTTCGCCTTCGGCGGCCCCGAGGTCCAACGCGAGATGCTCGAGGCCGAGGGCGTCCCCTTCCTCGAGGACGGCCGCATCGACCTGGCCGCCTGCGCCTGGGACCCCGCCGCCCCCGAGGACGCGCCTGGCCTGCCGACCGCGCCCCCGCCCGACTTCGACTGGGCACGCGAGCTGGGGGAATAGCGAGAAGCGCCCCGCGGGTGCGGGGCGCTTCCTTGAGGCGATGACGAGGGCGCGGGCCTACAGCTGGGGCTCGGCGGCCTCCTTCTTCTCCTCGACCTTCTTGGTCATCTTCTTGCCCTGATCGGGAATGATGAACATGAGGACGGAGCCGATGACGATGTAGATGGCGGCGATCATGAAGATGGTCGGGAAGGTGCCCGGGTTGGCGCCGCCCGCCAGCGGGATGGTGACGTTGGTCAGGAACACCGACGCGCCGATCAGCAGGAACGTCTGCACCAGGCCCTGGGCCGTGGCGGCCTTCTCGCGACCGAACAGCATGACCGGCAGCGTGAAGATGATGGCGAGCAGGTAGCCGAGCGTGAAGCCCCCGACGAAGAACACGCCGTACATAATCGGGCCGAGCGGCATCTGCCAGCCGAAGTAGATCACGAGCGCCGTGAGCACGCCGTAGATGGCGATGACGATGCGGAAGGACTTGAGCGCGCGCACGATGATGGGCGACACGACGGAGCCGACGCCCATGCCGATGGTGATGGCGGTGGCCATGCCGCCGGCGGCGACGGGATCCATCTCGCGCAGGGTCTGGAGCGCGGCGGTGGTGAAGGCCATCAGCGGCACCTGGCCGGCCATGCAGAACAGGGCGGCCAGCGACAGCACCCACGCCCAGGGGCTCTTGGCCACCTCGGCAAGGCTCTTGAGCATGCTCGGCTTCTCGACGCCGGCCTCGGACGCGGCGATCTCGTCGGAAGCGTCCTTGCCGAAGAGGAACCAGATGACGGTGAAGGCCACGGCGATGACGGCCGTCACGGTGAAGGCGAACTCGACCGAGGGCATGAGCGAGGTCAGCCCGATGCCCACCGTGTTGGCCACCGGCGTGGTGGTGGAGGAGATGCCCACCGCAAGCGCCAGCATCGAGGGAGCGAACCAGCCGCCGAGAATCTTGGAGCGGTTGACGGCGATGAACAGGCCGGTGAAGCCCGACATCATGTTGGCGAAGTACTGGAGCTCAAACGACGTGGCGAAGATGCGCACGATGAGCGAGGCGGACACGACGATGCCGGCGATGAGCACGATCTTGCGCGTGCCGATCTTGTCGGAGATGATGCCGGTGACGAACGCCAGGAAGACGCCGAGCAGCTGCGATGCCGAGTAGATGGCCGCGTACTGCTCGCCGGTGAAGCCGTAGTGCTCCTGGAACTGGATGGCCATGCCGGCCAGCTGGTTCTGGGCGTAGGATGCGATGAAGGCGCCCAGCCAGACCAGGCCGAGGATGATCCATGCCTGGGCCTTGCTGTTCTTTAGCGTGAACATAGAGTCCGAACCCCCTTGTCCTTTCCAAAGGGCATGCAGCCGGCGCCGCGCGGGGCGCCGCTTGCATACCCGTTCTCTGTCGGGGAAAGCCCCCTCCCTATGCGAAGAGGTCCCCTCTCCCCTCTGCGAAACTGCTCGAGCGCTGGCCAGTCGGGCTCTTACCGGCCATTATAGAAAACGGCCTGATCGGGCTTCATTGGCCGCGCTCACAAAAAACGGCGCGGAATTTGGCGGCGCGGTCATCGACGGCGCCCCGCCGACCCGCCCCGCGCCCCGGCCGCGCCCGGCGCGCGGGGCGAGGCCGCCTGGCCCCCTACCCGCGCCCGGGGCGGGCGAGCGTCAGGCGGAAGAGGACGAGCCCGACCAGGCACAGGGCCGCGCACCCCGCGAAGAGCACGTCCCACCCCGCCGCCGCGATGATCGCGCCGCAGGCGAACGAGCCTGTGCTGTAGCCCACGTCGTAGGCCAGGTAGTAGGCCGCCGACGCGCTGCCCGGCCGCTCGGGCGAGCAGCGGCGCACGATGTAGGCGTTGAGGAACGGCGCCACCGTGCCCATGCCCAGCCCGAGCGGCACCGCCACCACGTAGAGGGCCGCCGCGGTCGGGCACAGCGGGATGGCCGCGTAGGACAGGGCCAGGCACGCCATGCCCGCCGTGAGGTAGCGGTCGGGCCCGTGCTCGTCGGCGCGCCGGCCCACGAGGAACCGGCAGCCGAGGGTCATGGCGGCGAACACGGCGTAGACCGGCCCCACGTCCCCGAGGTCGCGCTCGAAGGCGAGCAGGGGCAGGTAGAAGTTCACCGACGAGAAGGCCACGCAGAACAGGCACAGAAGCCCCGCCGGCAGAAGCGTGCGCGGCTCCAGGCCGAGGAAGGTGCGGGGCAGCGCCCGCGCCTCGCCGCCCGGCGCACCCGCCGCGGCCGGGGCCTCGGCGCCGTCCGGGCCCGCGGCCCCCTCCCCCGCCCGACCGCCGCGGCCGTGCCGCGCGAGCACGTTGCGGGGCCCGAAGCAGGGCACGCCCAAAAAGGTCACCGCCGCCGCGCCCGCGCAGAGCGCCGCCGCGAGGACGAACAGGCCGTTGAACGAGGCCAGGTCGCCCTCGGTGACGATGAGCAGGAACAGCGTCGGGCCCACGGCGGGCACGAGCATCGACACCACGGCGAAGAACCCGAGGCCCTCGGCGAGCCGCGAGCGGGGCAGCACCTGGTTGATGCCGGCGCCCGCGGCCGTGGAGAAGACGCCGAAGAGCACCCCGTGGACGGCCCGCGCCACGGCGAGGGCCGGGATGGTCTCGGCGAGGTGGTGCAGGGACGCGGCCGCCGCGATGAGCAGGGCGCAGACCACCATCACGCGGCCGTCGTCGAAGCGGTTGGACACCGCGGCCGCCAGGGGCTTGGACGCCATCGACGCCAGCGAGAACACGCCCGCCGACACCCCGGCCAACGCGATGCCGCCGTTGATGAGGTCGGCGTAGTAGGTCATCCCCAGGTTGAACATGCTGGTCACCAGGCTCACGCCGAAGATGGCCAGCAGGAGCACGACGTAGGGCCGGCTCCACAGCCGCTCGGTCTCTTCCCCCACGGGTCTCCCCTCCTCTCCTCTTCCCCGCCCCCTCGGGGGCAAAAGAAGGGGCGGCGCCGAAGCGCCGCCCCCCGTCCGGGCATCCCGCGTCGCGGGCTACTCCTTGACCTCGTACTCGAACTTGGTCTTGCACCACGGGCACTTGGTCGTGAAGCTGCCGAACTCGCGGCTCGTCACGATCTTGCGCAGGGGCTTGCCGCAGTTGGGGCATACCTTCGGCGCCTGGTCGGCGATCTCCTTGATGCCCTCCACGTCCTTCTGGTCGGGGCTGTAAGCCATGGTCTCCTCCTTACAACGGTCTTTCATGCTTCAGGCACGGGGCCTTAGGGAACGAACACGGCCACGCCGTCGCCGAGCTCAGCCAGGCGCACCGGCACCTCCTCGAGCGGCACGGCCTCCATGCACTTGGCCAGGCAGTGGTGGACGCAGGCCGGCTTCTTGCCCTCCTCCAGGCGCGACTCGCACAGGTCGCAGAGGCTGGACGGGACGGCCACGTAGTTCCAGTACCACTCGCCGGCGAGCTTCTCGGGGCCGAACTCGGCGAGCTTGATGCCCCACTCGTCCTGGGACTCGATGTGCTTCTCCTGGCGGCAGGCCAGCTCGCAGGAGTGGCAGCCGGTGCAGTACTTGTAGTCGATGAGCAGCGCGTGCTTCTTCATGGCCATCACCTACTCGCCCGCGTGCTTGGCTTCGTAGCTCATCGGCGAGGGCGCGCCCTTCGTCATCGACTCGGGGCCGCGGCTGGCCGGCGGCTGGTACTCGGCGGGGTTGGAGTCGCCCGCGTCGTAGCCGTCCACCTTGTAGATCTTGCACAGCACGTTCTTGTACGGGGCGCCGTAGCCGAGCTTGCCCACCTTGTACATGGGGATGAGCTTGTTGACGTTGGACTTCCAGGTGCCGAACAGGTTCGGGGCCTCGCCCTCCTCCTCGGGGTACCACCAGCCGTGGGTGGCGTGGACGACGCGCTCGGGCACCTCGTTGGAGATGCGGGCGCGCTCGACGCACTTGCCCAGCGGGTTCTCGATGCAGACGTAGTCGCCGGCGTTGATGCCCAGCGCGCGGGCCGTCTTGGGGTTGATGGTCACGAGCGGGTCGGGGGTGACGTGGCGCAGCGAGGGGATCTGGCGATGCTCGCTGTGGAACGACACGAAGTCACGGCCGCCGGTGGTGAGCACGTAGGGGTACTCGGCCGCCAGGTCGGGCGTGGAGTACGGGCTCATGGCCGGCTCCATGAAGTAGGGCAGCTCGTCCTCGCCGAAGTCGTCGTAGATCGACGAGCAGACCTCGATCATGCCGGTCGGGGTGTTGAAGCCCGGCTCGCCGTCGGGGCGCAGCATGCCCTTCTCGTACTTGCGGTACTCGAAGTTCTGCTGGAACACGCCCATGTCGCGCAGGTCATTGAAGTCCCAGTCGTACTGGGTGCGGATCTGGGCGTTGAAGAACTCCTCGGCCGTCTCCCAGGGCCACGCCTCGGGGTTGAGCCTCTTGCCGACGATCATGTCGATCTCGATGTCGGACTTGGCCTCGCCCGGGTCGATGGCGGCGTTCATCGCGCCGAGGAAGTGGGTGTTGCGGCCGAAGTGGGGCAGCACCACGCCGTCATGCTCGGCGAAGCCGGACACGGGCAGCACCAGGTCGCACAGACCCATGATGGTCGGGGTCATGAAGCAGTCCTGGGCGGCGTTGAAGTCCATCTTCATGAGCGCGTTGTACCAGCGCTCGGGCTCGGCGTAGACCGTGGGCGAGATGGGGTTGGTGGCGTAGAAGTACGCCATGTGGAAGGCATAGGGCTCCTCGGTCTCCATGACCGTCAGCACCTCGTCGGGGTGCGCGAAGGGGCCGCACGCGTAGGCCGGGTGATCTTCCTTGGCGTCGATGCGCTTGGCCATGGTCTCGGCGTCCACGTACTGGGCGGTCTCGAAGCGCCAGCGGCCCATGAAGCTGGAGGGCAGCGACAGCGTGATGCCGCCGGGCACGTCCATGTAGCCGCAGATGGCGGCCAGGGCCAGGAGCGACTGGCCGGCCTGGGCGCCGTTCTGCTGGGTGTCGATGGCCAGGCCCCACATGATCGACGACGGGGCGTTGGTGGCGAAGGCGCGGGCGGCGCCGCGGATGACCTCGGCGGGCACCCAGGTGATCTCCTCGGCCCACTCGGGCGTCTTGTCGGCGACGCGCTCCTTGAGGTCGTCCACGCCGAAGACCCAGTTCTCGCAGAACTCGTGGTCGTAGAGGTCCTCGCCCAGCACGACGTTGAGCATGGCCAGGCCCACCGCGGCGTCGGTGCCGGGGCGCAGCTGGATGTGGAAGGCCGCGCGGGAGGCGAGCCAGGTCAGGCGCGGGTCGATGACGATGAGCTTGGAGCCGCGCTTCATGAGGTCGACGATGGCGTGGCCGTAGAAGCCGTCCGGGTTGGACTGCAGCGGGCTCTTGCCCCACAGGATGATGTACTTGGGGATCTCGTAGCGCGGGTCATCGTAGCGATCCGGGAAGTAGGCCGCGTAGTCGAGCTCGGGGTAGCCGGCGCCCAGCAGGAAGTCGGCCACGACGGTGCGCGGGCCGTAGCAGGAGCCGCCGGACATCGAGAACGAGCAGTTCGGCGTCTTGAAGCAGGCCTGGGCCATGGGCGGCGCGTAGAGCGTGGCCTCGCGGCCGGTGCCCTGGAACAGGTAGATGGTCTCCGGGCCGTAGTTCTCCCAGATCTTCTTCACCTCGCGCTCGAGGATGTCAAGCGCCTCGTCCCACGTGATGCGCTCCCAGGTGTCCTTGCCGCGATCCTCGCGGGCGCGCTTCATGGGGTACTTGATGCGGTCGGGGCTGTTGAGGAACTCGCCCATGGCCAGGCACCGCGGGCACAGGCGGCCCTGGCTGATGGGATGATCCGGGTCGCCCTCGACCTTGACGAACTTGCCGTCCTTGTCGGTGTAGATGAACATGCCGCATCCGACGGGATGGTCACCCGGCGGCGACCAGCCGCAGGTGCGCACCCGGATGAGGTCGCCTACCTCCTTCTTCCACTCTGCATCCATTCGCTTTCTCCTTTCTCTCTCCTTGAGAAACGGGTGGGATTATCTTTCGTCGGCGCCGAGGGCCTCCAGCTGCACGCCGCGCGTCTCGCGCTTGATGAGCAGCTTGGTGAACACGGCGGCCAGGGCCAGCGGCACGAGGAACACCACGAGCACCGTGGAGAACGTCGAGCCGGTCTGGAGCGCGCCGCCGATGACCATCGGGGTGATGAAGCCGCCGATGCGGGCCACGGTGGTCACGCAGGCCTGGCCGGTGGCGCGTATCTCGGTGGGATACGCCTCGATGGTGATGGGCGCCGGGGTCATGTAGGCGTAGTTGATGGCGAAGCCCATGAAGATGCAGGCCGGGATCATCAGGCCGCCGAATCCGAAGACGGCGGTGAAGACGACCGACACCGCGGCCAGGGCGAGCGCCACGTAGGTGCTGCGGATGCGCCCGATGCGGTCGGCCGCCACGCCGGCCACCACGGCTCCCGCGCATCCCAGCAGGTTCATGAGGGTGGTGTAGCCGTAGCTGGCGCTCACCGAGTAGCCGCTGGCCAGAAGCACGGTGGGCATCCAGTTGGTGAGCCCGTAGGACAGCGAGCAGGTGGTGAAGGCCACGAGCCAGATCCCGAGCGTCACCCGCAGGTAGCGCTTGGAGACGAGCTGGCTGAGCTGGCCGCCCTGCACGGCCGGGGGCACCGCGATGTCGGCGGCCGCATAGCCGCCGGGCTTGGGATGGTCGAGGCCGGCGTTGATCTTGTTGACGATGGCCAGGGCCTCGCTCACCCTCCCCTTCCCGAACAGCCACTGCACGGACTCCGGCATGACGAAGTGCATGACGATGCCGTAGACGAAGGGGAAGCCGCCGATGAGGTAGCACAGGCGCCACCCGAAGTTGGGCACCACGTACATGGCCGTGAGGCCCGCCACCACCCAGCCGAGCATCATGAACGTCTTGGTGATGGTGACGAAGGCGCCGCGGTGGGCGGTGGGGGCGTACTCCGACACGATGGTGACGCTGAGCGGGATGACCGCGCCCACGCCCACGCCGGAGAAGATCCGGCACAGGGCGAACATGTCATAGGAGTGCACGAAGAAGATGGGCACCGTCAGAAGCGCGTAGATCATGATGCTCACGTTCATCACGTGCTTGCGGCCGAAGCGGTCGGCCAGGTATCCCGACGCGAACCCCCCGACGAGCATGCCGAGCAGGCTGAACGAGGCGAGGCTTCCCGTCTCGATGAGCCCCAGCGACATCTCCTGGGTGATCTGCGGCATCGTGAACGACACGATCATGTAGTCGAAGCCGTCGAACACCATCGCCAGCCCGACGAAGACGAGGATCCTCACCGAGAACCGCCATCCCCCCGGCTGCTCGAGGATATCCGAGACCGTCACCTTTTCCATGGTCGGCCGAAGCCCCCTTCCCTGCTCCTCTGCCCCGTCCTACCCTCGGGGCGCCCCGGGCCGAAAGACCCGGGGCGCCGCAGGCGGGCCTAGGGGACGAACACCGCCACGCCGTCGCCGAGCTCAGCCAGGCGCACCGGCACCTCGGTCAGCGGCACGGCCTCCATGCACTTGGCCAGGCAGTGGTGGACGCAGGCCGGCTTCTTGCCCTCCTCCAGGCGGCTCTCGCACAGGTCGCAGAGGCTGGACGGGACGGCCACGTAGTTCCAGTACCACTCGCCGGCGAGCTTCTCAGGGCCGAACTCGGCGAGCTTGATGCCCCACTCGTCCTGCGAGGCGATCTGCTTCTCCTGGCGGCAGGCCAGCTCGCAGGAGTGGCAGCCGGTGCAGTACTTGTAATCGATGAGCAGCGCGTGCTTCTCCATGGGGGTACCTCCCTATTCCGGATGGATGACCTCGTAGCTGGCAGGCTGCGAGGGGCCGTTGGTCATGGACTCGGGGCCGCGGCTGGCGCGGGGCTCGTAGAGGGCCGGGTCGGCCGCGCCGGCCTCGTAGCCGTCCGCCTTGCTGATGCGGCACAGCACGTTCTTGTAGGGGGCGCCGTAGCCGGTCACGCCCACCTTGTACATGGGGATGAGCCGGTTGACGTTGGACTTCCACACGCCGTTGAGGTTGGGGGCCTCCGGGTCGTCCTCGGGGAACCACCAGCCGTGCTCGGCGTGGATGACGCGCTCGGGCACCTCGTTGGTCACGCGGGCGCGCTCGACGCACTTGCCCAGCGGGTTCTCGATGAGCACGTAGTCGCCGTCGTTGATGCCGTACTTCGCCGCCGTCTTGGGGTTGATGGTCACCAGCGGGTCGGGGTGAATGGCGCGCAGCGAGGGGATCTGGCGATGCTCGCTGTGGAACGACACGAAGCTGCGGCCGCCGGTGGTCATCACGAGCGGGTAGTCCTCATAGAGGTCCGGCGTGGAGTACGGGCTCATCGCCGGCTCCATGAAGTAGGGCAGCGGGTCCTCGCCGAAGTCGTCGTAGATCGACGACGACACCTCGATGAGGCCGGTCGGGGTGTTGAAGCCCGGCTCGCCGTCGGGGCGCAGCATGCCCTTCTCGTACTTCCTGTACTCGAACGGCTGCTGGAAGGCGCCGAACTCGCGCAGGTCGTTGAAGCCCCAGTCGTACTGGGTGTGGATCTGCGCGTCGAAGAACTCCTCGACGGTGTCCCAGGGCCACGCCTCGGGGTTGAGGCGCTTGCCGACGATCATGTCGATCTCCAGGTCGGAGCGCGCCTCGCCCGGGTCCACGGCGGCGTTCATCGCGCCGAGGAAGTGGGTGTTGCGGCCGAAGTGCGGCAGTACGAAGCCGTCATGCTCGGGGAAGAAGCTCACCGGCAGCACCAGGTCGCACAGGCCCATGATGGTGGGCGTCATGAAGCAGTCCTGCGCCGCGTTGAAGTCCATCTTGACGATGGCGTTGTACCAGCGCTCCGGCTCGGCGTAGCAGGTCGGGGCGATGGGATTGGACGCGTAGAAGTAGAACATGTGGAAGGCGTAGGGATCCTCGGTCTCCAGCGTGGTGAGCACGCTGTCGGGGTGGGCGTAGGGGCCCACGGCGTAGGCCGGGTGGTCCTCCTCGCCGTCGATGCGCTTCTTCTCGACCTCCTCGCCGACGAACTGGAGGGTCTCGTAGGTCCAGCGGCCCATGAAGCTGGAGGGCAGCGCCAGCGTGATGCCGCCGGGCACGTCCATGTAGCCGCAGATCGCGCCGAGCGCGAGCAGGGCCTGGCCGGCCTGGGCGCCGTTCTGCTGGGTGTCGATGGCGAGGCCCCACATGATGGAGGACGGCGCGTTCATCGCGAAGGCGCGGGCGGCGCCGCGGATGACGTCGGCCGGCACCCAGGTGATGGGCTCGGCCCACTCCGGCGTCTTGTCGGCGACGCGCTCGGCCAGCTCGTCCAGGCCGAAGACCCACTCGTCGCAGAAGGCGTGGTCGTAGAGGTCCTCGCCGATGACGACGTTGAGCATGGCCAGGCCGATGGCCGCGTCGGTGCCGGGGCGCAGCTGCAGGTGGAACTCGGCGCGCGAGGCGAGCCAGGTCAGGCGCGGGTCGATGACGATCAGCTTGGAGCCGCGCTTCATCAGGTCGATGATCGCATGGCCGAAGAAGCCGTCCGGGTTGGACTGCAGCGGGCTCTTGCCCCACAGGATGATGTACTTGGGCACCTCGTAGCGCGGGTCGTCGTAGCGATCCGGGAAGAACGCGGCGTAGTCGAGCTCGGGGTAGCCGGCGCCCAGCAGGAAGTCGCCGATGACGGTACGCGGGCCGTAACAGGACGCGCCGGACATCATGAAGGCGTTGTTGGGCGTCTTGAAGACGGCCTGGGCCATGGGCGGAGCGTACTCGGTCGCCTCGCGGCCCGTGCCCTTGGACACGTAGATGGCCTCGGGCCCGTAGGTCTCCCAGATCTTGCGGACCTCGGTCTCGAGGATGTCGAGGGCCTCATCCCAGGAGATGCGCTCCCACTTGTCCTTGCCGCGGTCGGCCTTGGCGCGCTTCATGGGGTACTTGATGCGGTCGGGGTGGTTGAGGAACTCGCCCATGGCCAGGCACCGCGGGCACAGGCGGCCCTGGGTGATGGGATGGTCGGGGTCGCCCTCGACCTTGACGAAGTTTCCGTCCTTGTCAGTGTAGATGAACATGCCGCATCCCACCGGGTGGCATCCCGGAGGGGACCAGCCGCACGTGCGGGTCCTGATGAGGTCGCCCTCCTCGACCCGCCATTCCTTGTCCATGGTCATAGGTCTTCCTCTCACTCGATAAGCCGGACCGTCCGCCCTCCTGCGGGGTCGCGCCGGCCTCCTACCTGCCTCGCTCGGCGGCCCGAGCCGCCCAGTCAGCGCGCGCCGCGTCCTTCATCTCCTCGGTGAGGGGCGCGCCGCATTGCTTGCACTTCTTGAACACGAGGAGGTTCTTGCGGCCGCACTGGTCGCACCAGACGAACTTGGGCTTGCAGTTGTCGCAGGTCACGCGGCAGCTTCCGAAGCACATGGGTACTCCTCGCGCGGGATGGGCGCTAGTTTCCGGCCGGGGGCTTCGGGGCGCCGGGCGCCGCGGGGGCGCCAGGGGCGGCCGGGGCCGCGGGGGCGCCGGGGGCGGCCGGAGCCGCAGGAGCGCCGGGGGCGGCGGCGGGGGCCAGGGAGGCCGGGTCGATGCCCTCGAGGCTCGTCTTGCAGAAGGGGCACTTCTTGGGCAGGAGGCCCTGGGTGACGTTGATCTTCTTGCCGCAGTTGGGGCAGGCTGCGCCCGTATTGGCTTCAGCGGGTCTGAAACACATAGCCGTTTTCCTTTCTGGAAGGGGCCTGTGCGCCGGGCGGCCGCGAGGGCCGCGCGGCAGGCGAGCCCCTCCGGGGTTGCCTTCTCGTGGCAAGGTGCTTGGCCAAGCTCTCCACGCCGTCTAGTCTATGAAACGGCGGCCGCGGCCCGCATTAGCGCCGATTACAAAAAAGCCCCCATAATTTGGAATGGGGGCCATAGCGTCGGGGAATGGCGAGTTGAGGGGTGATTTCTAGCGGGTATGCGCGCCGGGCGCGCGGGTCACACCCGGCCGTCGAGCAGCAGGCGCTGGTAGTCGAGCACCATGCGGCTGCGCAGCAGCGGGGAGTCGAAGGAGATGTCGAAGCGCTCCTCGATGCGCGAGAGGTGGTAGAGCACCGTGTTGCGGTGGACGTGCATGAGTTTGGCCGTCTCGGTGGCGTTGCGGCCGTGGCTGAGGTAGACCCACACCATCTGGGCGATGGAGGTGCCCGACTCGCGGTCCTCCTCGATGATCCGGGACAGGATGCAGTCCTCGAAGGCGAAGGCCACCAGGTCGTCGTCGTGGCCCTCGGTGAGCAGGTAGAACTTGAGCGCGTGCTCGAAGGGCAGGCACGGGACGGCCTGCTCGCCCAAAAGCGCGTCGTACTCGCGCTTGAGCGGCCCGCGCAGCGAGTAGGCGGCGAAGGCCTCGCGGTAGGCCTTCTCCAGGTCCTGGATGCGCCTGAACGCCTGGGAGACGCCGGCCTGCAGCCCGAAGGTGCCGTAGAGGGTGGCGCGCAGCTCGCGCCAGACCGACTGCCCCGACAGCGCCGACGACTCGTCCGACTCGGTGTAGAGCAGCACGAGCAGCCGATCCTTCAGCATGAAGGGGTAGCACGCTCCGCCGCAGAGGCCCCGGGCCGCCTTGACCACCTGGGCACGGACGGGCTGGGCCATGTTGGAGTCGAAGGGGACGTAGAGCAGGCGGAACTGGCGGGCCCGGGGCACCGCCGTCTTCGCCAGCTGGGTCTGCACGTACTCGTCGGTCATGGGCTCGCCGTTGATGAGGCCCAGAAACACCCGGTGCCAGGGGGCCTCCAGGTTCACCGTCGCCTTCCAGAAGTCGGTGCACAGCATGAGCACGCGCTTCATGAACTTCGTGAACAGGTCGCGCAGGAGGTCGGCCGGCCCCGAGGAGCAGGCCATGGTCACGTGGAAGAGGTAGGCCCCGTCGATGTAGACGGGGTAGTGCAGCGTGGGGCAGGGGTGGCGCTCGTCGGCCGGCGCCTCCACCAGCTGGCTGCGGGTGCGTGACACCGGCAGGATGCTCTCCTCGATCCAGGCGATCTCCTCGGGCGGATAGCAGCCGTCCTCGATGAGGGCGCGGTAGACGTCGGCGCCCTCGGCCTGCGGCGGCTCGATGCCGCGCGAGCACGCGATGAGGTTGTGGCCCGTGTCGGTGATGCAGACGAAGTTGCCGAGCGTCCGCTCGCTCACGGCGATGAGGCGGTCGAGCTTGCCGTGGGCGTAGACGACGCGGTCCATCTCGTTCTCCCAGATGAGGTTGGAGACGAACAGCGACCGCAGCAGGCTGTCGTAGCGGGCGAAGCGCTCCCGCTGCTGCACGAGCACCAGCCGGTTGCCGAAGTTGCGCTCGGACACCCACGCCGGCACGGCGTCGTCGGGCGCGAGGGCCACGCAGAAGCAGCTGGGATGGCGCTCGAGGAGCTGGCGGGCGCTCTCGACGCGGCAGAGGAACAGCGTGTTGGGGCGGCTGTCGCGGGCGGCGAGGTTGTCCTCGTCGTAGACGGTCTCGAGCCAGCTGAAGCGGCGGGCGCAGCGCCGCGGCCGGTGCAGCACGCGCGAGCCCTCCAGGGCGTCGAGCAGCATGACGTAGCTCACGTCGCCGAACCGATGGCTGAGATCGACCGTCGCCTCCCGCATGGGCTCCCCTTCCCCCTGTTTTCGGAGAACTGTACCACAACCCGCCCCAACGGCGCGCGACGCCGGCGTTCCCCCACGCGGCGCCGGCGTTCCCCTCTACCCCTTCGCCAGCAGGTCGGCGACGAGGGCCTCGGCCACGCGCAGGCCGTCGACGGCGGCGCTCGTGATGCCGCCGGCGTAGCCGGCGCCCTCGCCGCAGGGGTAGACGCCGGTCGGCACGGCGGGCGCCTGGACGCGGCGCGCCTGCAAGTCGGCGCCGTCGCGCAGGATGCGCACGGGGCTCGAGCTGCGCGCCTCCACCGCCGTCATCACGGCGCCGGGGTGCGCGAAGCCGGGCAGCTTGCGGTCGAGCAGCGGCAGCGCCTCGGCCAGCGCGTCGGCCACGAGCGGCGGCAGGCACGCGCGCAGGTCGGCCCACGCCACGCCGCGCGGGTACGTGGGCGCGACGATGGCCGCCCTGTCCCCGGCGGCCGCCGGCACCCCGCCCCGCGCGCCCGCCTCCGCCGCCTCGCGCGAGGCGGCCAGGAAGTCGCCCACGGTCTGGGCGGGGGCGGCGTAGGGGGCGCCGCCGGCCGCGACCCCCAGCTCGTAGGCGGCGCGCTCCAGCTCGCGCTGGAAGGCGACGCCGGCGAGCGGGTCGTCGCCGGGCAGGTCGGCCGGGTCGATGCCCACCAGAAGCGCGCTGTTGGCGTTGGCCCCGTCGCGGGCGCGCCGGCTCATGCCGTTGACGCAGACGCCGCCCTCCTCGCTGGCGGCGGCCACCACCTCGCCGCCCGGGCACATGCAGAAGGTGTAGACGCCGCGGCCGTCCGCGGTGTGCGCGGCCAGCTTGTAGTCGGCGGCGCCGAGGGCCGGGTGCCCCGCCGCGTCGCCGTGCTGCACGGCGTCGACGAGGGCCTGGGGGTGCTCGACGCGCACGCCCACGGCGAAGGGCTTGCGCTCCATCGCCAGCCCCGCGTCCCTGAGCATCTGGAAGGTGTCGCGCGCCGAGTGCCCGCAGGCGACGACCACGCGCGAGGCCGCCACGCGCTCCTCGTCGCCCGTCGTCCCGTCGCGCAGGACGACGGCGGCCACGCGCCCGCCGTCCCACTCCACGCCGTCGAGCCGCGTGCCGAAGCGCACCTCGCCGCCCGCCTCGATGATCTGGGCGCGCAGGGCGCGCACGACGCCGACGAGCAGGTCGGTGCCGATGTGGGGCTTGGCGTCCACGAGGATGTCGGCGGGCGCGCCGGCGTCGACGAAGGCCCGAAGGACGTGGCGGATGTGCGGGCTCCTGGTGCCGGTGTTGAGCTTGCCGTCCGAGAACGTGCCGGCGCCGCCCTCGCCGAACTGGATGTTGGCCTCGGGGTCGAGCGGGCCGCCGGCGGCGAAGGCGCCCACCGCGGCCACGCGCTCCTCCACCGCGGGCCCCCGCTCCACCACGAGCGGCGCGAGCCCCGCCCGGGCCAGGTAGAGCGCGCAGAACAGGCCGGCCGGCCCCGTGCCCACCACCACGGGGCGCGGCTCGCCTGAGGCCGCCAGCGCCGCCGCGGCGTCGGGCACGGCCAGGGGCGCGGCCTCGCGGTGCTCGCCCACGGCCACGCCGCGCGCGGGCCGGGGGCGGGCGTCGTCGGGCACCTCGACGGCGAGCGCGCACACGAAGTGGACGCGGGCCTTCTTCCGCGCGTCGACGCTGCGGCGCAGCACGCGCACGGCGCGCACGTCGGCCGCGCGCAGCCCCAGGGCACGGGCCGCCTCGCGGCGCAGCAGGGCGTCGCCGTCGGGCAGCAGCGCGTCGAGCGCGACGGGGACGTTGGAGGCGCGCAGGATCATCGCCGCCCCCTCTCCTCGCCGCGGGCGGGCGCGCCGACCACGGCGTCCGCCGCGCTCCAGCCGGCCAGAAGGCCGCTCGCCCAGGCCCAGTGCAGGTTGTAGCCGCCGCAGGGGGCGTCCACGTCGAGCGCCTCGCCCGCCACGTAGAGCCCCGGCACCGCGCGGCACGCGCCCGTGGCCGCGTCCACGGCGCCCACCTCCACGCCGCCGCGGCGCACCTGGCACTGACGCACGTCGCCCAGGCCCTCCACCTTAAGGCGCAGGCCCTTGAGCACGGGCGCGAGCGCGTCGGCCGCGGGCCCGTCGAGCACCCGGTCGCCCCGCAGCCCCGCCGCCTCGAGCAGCACGTGGGCCACCGGCGCCAGCACGAGCCCGCGCAGGGCGTCCTCGCAGGTCGGCGCCGCGCCGAGCGTGGCCGCGAGGGCGCGGGCGCGCTCGCGCAGGAAGGCGGCCGCCGCGTCCTCGCCCACCGCCGGCAGGAAGTCGACGGCCAGCTCGTCACCCGGGCGGGCCATCCGCGACAGGTTGAACGCCGCGATGCCGGACACGCCGTACTTGCGGAACATCACCTCGCCCGCCTCGCGGGCCGCAGGCGCGCCGCCGCGCCAGAGCGCAAGCGCGCCCCGCACCCGGATGTTGTCGAGCTGGCGCACGAGGCGCGTCTCGGTGGCGATCGGCCCGAGGGTGGGCTCGGGCTCGCGGAGGGGCACGGCGTCGGGCACGAGGGCGCGCGCCACGGCGCCGCCCGCGGACACGACGACCGCGTCGGCGCGCTCGAGGCGCCCGTCGGCCATCCGCAGGGTGAGCGGGCCGCCCGCGCGCCGCGCCGGCTCGACGGCGGTCACGGCGGTGCCGCAGCACTCCTCGGCCCCGGCGGCGGCCGCCGCGGCGCGCAGCACGTCGAGCACCGCCGTCGCCTTGTTCGGCAGCGGGTAGAGCCGCCCCTCCGACTCCTCGCGCCAGGCCAGGCCGCGGTCGGCGAAGAACGCCTGCACCCCGTTCGCGGCCCCGGGCCACGCCGCGTCCGCGCCCGCGCCCAGGGCGGCCGCCCGCTCGGCGCGGGCGCGTTCCTCGAAGGCCGCCAGCGTCGCGGCCGCGTGGGCGGCGTTGCGGTAGAGCGCCGGGTCGGGGTCGGCGTTGGAGAAGTTGCAGCGCCCGTTGCCGGTGGCCAGGATCGAGCGGCCCACGCGCTCGTCGGCCTCGTACACGACGACGCGGGGCACAGCGGCGCCCGCGGCGCGCGCCGTCCGCGCGCCGGCCTCGGCGGCCGCGACGGCCGCGGCCAGCCCGGCGGCTCCCCCGCCGACGACGGCTATGACGTTGGTGCCCATGGCGCCTCCTGATGGTTTATCCCGCGGGCGCGGTGTGCTATGATGGGGCCAGCGGACGCGCCTGAGGTGAGATGCAGGCGGCACCGTCGGTTTTTGAGGACCGCTAGCGGCTAACTAGCGGTCCTTCTCCTTATGGGGCCTCCCAAGCGTCTTGGCGAACGCCACCGCCTCCCGCAGCAGCCCGACGACCGCAGCCGCCAGTCGCAACACGAGCACGATAACATCCAAGCGAATCACCTCCCTCCGAAGAGCAAGGTGCCGCCCGGCGCCCAGGACTTATCGCCCACTGACCGTCTGGCCATTCTAGCATCGCCCCGCGGCCGCCCCGGCCGGCCGCGCGGGCCCCACACGAAAAGCGGCCCCGGTTGCCCGGGGCCGCCTCGCTCTCCTCTGCGCGCCGGGCCTCGCCGGCCGCGCGGGCGCTACTTGCTCTCGAGCTGCGGGATGGGCGTCTCGTCCACCTCGTCGAGGTTGCCCTCCCACACGTAGTGGCGCGTCTCGCGGGCGATCATGCCCGACAGCAGCAGCACCACGATGATGTTGGGCACGGCCATGAGCGCGTTGGTGATGTCGGACACCGTCCACACCACATCGCCGATGCCGATGGCGCCCAGGAACGCCACCAGCACGTAGATCACCTGGTAGGGGCGGATGGCGTGCTTGCCGAACAGGTAGGTCACGCAGCGGTTGCCGTAATAGGACCAACCCAGGATGGTGGTGTAGGCGAACAGAATCATGCCGAACACCAGGATGGGCGTGCCGATGTAGGGGATGGACGCGAAGGCCGCGCTCGTCAGGTCGGCGCCGGCGGTGATGAGGCCCTGCTCCATGATCTCGGGGTTGGCGAGCATCGTGGACACCAGCACGATGCCGGTGAGCGCGCAGATCACTACCGTGTCCCAGAACGTGCCGGTCATCGACACGAGGGCCTGGCGGGCCGGGTTGCGCGTCGAGGCGGCCGACGCCACGATGGGCGCCGAGCCGAGGCCGGACTCGTTGGAGAACAGGCCGCGGGCGCAGCCGAACTGCAGCGCCAGCATGAGGCCCGAGCCCACGGCGCCGCCGAAGGCGGCCTTGGGGGTGAAGGCGCACTCGAAGATCAGGCAGATGGCCGGCCAGACGTACTCCCAGTTCATGCCGATGATCATGATGCAGCCCCAGGCGTAGGCGATGGCCATGAAGGGCACGAGCTTCTCGCACACCTTCGAGATGAACTGGATGCCGCCGAAGATGACGAGCGACACCATGATGACGATGGCCAGCCCGATGCCCCAGGCGGGCACGCCGGGCAGGTTGGAGGTGATGATGCCGGTCATGGCCGAGGACTGCACGGCCGAGCCGATGCCGAACGAGGCGATGGCCGCGAACAGGGCGAACGCCCCGGCGCCGAGCATGGCCCACCAGGGGGTCTTGCCGTCCTTGCCCTTGAAGGCGCGGCGCCACGCGTACATCGCGCCGCCGAGCATGTTGCCGTTGTGGTCCTCGACGCGGTACTTCACGGCCGCGTAGGTCTCGGCGTACTTGGTGGCGATGCCGAACACGCCGGTCAGCCACATCCACAGCACCGCGCCCGGGCCGCCGGCCAGGATGGCCGTGCCCACGCCCACGATGTTGCCGGTGCCGATGGTGGCCGACAGCGCCGTGGTGAGCGCGCCGAACTGGCTGATGTCGCCGGGGGCGTCGGGATCCTTGGTCACCGACAGCTTGATGGCGGTGGGGATCTTGCGCTGGATGAAGCGCGTGCGGAAGGTCAGGAACAGGTGGGATCCCAACAGCATGATGATCATCGGCGGCCCCCACACGAAGGCATCGATGCTGTTGATGGCGTTGATGATAACGTCCATCGTCGTCTCTCTTTCTCGCGGTACGGATCGCTTCGCGAAGGGAGGCGTGTCGAAAGGGTTTCGGCGGGGCGAGGGCGGAGCGGCCCTCCCCTGCCGGCGGGCGACCGGGGTGAGAACCCCCGCCGAAGCCTTTTCACCAGCGCCGCTTTACTCTGCGAAAGTGAGCCGATTATAGGCAGACGCCGTGGGGCATCCCGCCAACAACCGCGGAATTATCAGGCGAGCGGCGCCAGTCGCGCCCATCGGGGCGCGCGGACGCACGGGCACGCGCGGGAAGGCGGCCGGCGCGCCATCGCCCCAGATGGGGCGCGCTACTTCCCCTCGAGCACGGGGATGGGCCGCTCGCACACCTCGTCGAGGTGCCCCTCGTAGACGTAGTGGCGCGTCTCGCGCGCGATGAGGCCCGACAGCAGCAGGATGGCGATGATGTTGGGCAGCGCCATGAGCGCGTTGCCGATGTCGGACACCGTCCACACCACGTCCCCCACCCCGATGGCGCCGAGGAACGCCACGGCCACGTAGAGCACCTGGTAGGGCATGATGGCGCGGCGGCCGAGGAGGTAGGTCACGCAGCGGTTGCCGTAGTAGGACCAGCCCAGGATGGTGGAGTAGGAGAACGCCACCATGCCGATGACCAGCACCGGCGTACCCACGTAGGGGATCTTCGCGAAGGCCGCCGAGGCCAGCACCGCACCGGTGTAGAAGGTGGGGTTGTCCAGGATCTCGGCCTGGATGTCGGGGTAGGTGATCATCGTGGACACGAGCACCACGCCGGTGAGCGCGCAGATGACGACGGTGGACCAGAAGGTGCCCGTCATGGCCACGAGCGCCTGCTCGGCGGGGTTGCGGGTGCGCGCCGCCGCGGCCACGATGGGGGCCGAGCCCAGGCCCGACTCGTTGGAGAACAGGCCGCGGGCGCAGCCGAACTGCAGCGCCATGACGATACCCGACCCCACGGCGCCGCCGAAGGCCGCCTTGGCCGTGAAGGCGCATTCCAGGATGAGCGCGAGCGCGTCGCCGAGCACCGCCCCGTTGAGCGCCAGGATGACGACGCAGCCGCCCGCGTAGGCCACGGCCATGACGGGCACCAGCTTCTCGCACACGCTCGATATGGCGTGCACGCCGCCGAAGATGACGGCCGCCACCAGCCCCACGATGACGATCCCGACGGCCCAAGCGGGCACGGGCAGGGCCGCGGTGATGATGCCGGTCATGGCCGAGGCCTGCACGGCCGAGCCGGTGCCGATGGTGGCCACCACGGCGAAGGCCGCGAAGGCGCCCGCCCCCAGCCGCGCCCACCACGGCACGGTGCCGTCCGGGCGCTTGAAGGCGCGCTCCCACACGTACATGGCGCCGCCGAGCATGTTGCCGTTGTGGTCGCGCACGCGGTAGCGGATGGACGCGAACACCTCGACGTACTTGGTGGCCATGCCGAAGATGCCGGTGACCCACATCCAGAACACCGCGCCGGGCCCGCCCGCCAGGATGGCGGTGGCCACGCCCACGATGGACCCGGTGCCGATGGTGGCCGCGAGCGCCGTGGCCAGGGCCCCGAAGTTGGATATGTCGCCGCGCCCCTCCGGGTCCTTGCGGAAGGACATGCGGATGGCCTCGGGGAGCTTGCGCTGGATGAACCCCGTGCGGAAGGTGAGGAAGACGTGCGTGCCCAAGAGCAGCGCTATCATGGGCGGCCCCCACACGAAGGCGTCGATGGCTTGAAGTGTCTCTATCATGGCGTCCGTCCGGTCACCTCGGTTTATCTCGTCGCGGCTAGGGTACCCCCTCGGCGCGGCCGCGGGGCGAAGCGTTACAGAAGCGGCACGCACCCGTGCCCGCGCGGCCCCTTGCGCCCGGGCCCCGGGCGCGCTACCATTTTCCCCGTTGAATTCTGTTTCAGGGCGGGGTGGAACTCCCCACTGGCGGTAATCAGGACCTCGCGCGGCGGCTCGGCCGGCACGCGGGGGAATGCGAGTCCGCGACCTGGGACGGCGGCGCCTCCGCGGCGCGCCGCCCGGCTGACCCGGTGAGATCCCGGGACCAACGGTCACAGTCCGGATGGAAGAGGCAGACTACGCGAGGGGACGGCATCGCCGCCGCGCGCCCGCCGGGGCGCCGTGGGGCGGGCGAGCCGGCCGCATCCGCATCGTCACAGGCCTGTGTGAATTGGAATTCACGCGGGCCTGTCCCTTTCTCACGGGACGGAGGGGCAGACCCACCGACCGGACGTCCCGCAGGAAGAGTGGTCACCATGGAAGAGAAGATCGCCAAGCAGCCCCGCGTCTACGACGAGCCCGCCCCGGCCGCGGCCGGGCGCGCGCCCAAGCAGCCCGCGGCCCCCTCGCCCCGCCAGCCCACGGCCCAGGCCGCGCTGGCCAACACCAACGCCTGGTCCACCCGCCAGCTCGTGACCATGGCGCTTCTGTGCGCCATCGGCGTACTGCTGTCCTTCATCGAGTTCCCCCTGCTGCCGGGCGTCACCTGGCTCAAGTACGACGCCTCGGCCATGCCGGCCATGGTGTGCGGCTTCGCCTACGGGCCGGCCGGCGGCCTGGCCGTGGGCGTCGTGGGCGCCGTCATCCACGGCATCCTCATGGCCGACTTCACCGGCGCGCTCATGAACATCCTCGTGGTCGTCGGCTTCGTGGCGCCGGCCGCGCTCGTCTACGGGCGCGTGCGCACCTTCCGCGGCGCGCTGGCGGGCCTGGCCCTCGGTGTCGTCGGCGTGGTGGCCATGGCCGTCGTGGGCAACCTGCTGCTCACCCCCAGCTGGCTGGGCGTGCCCCTCGACGCGGTGGTGGCCCTCATCGTGCCGGTGCTCATCCCGTTCAACCTTGCGAAGGGCGTCATCAACGCCGTCCTGACGCTGGTGGTGTACAAGTCGGTGTCCAACCTCATCACCCCGAGGAAAGACCAGGTGAAGGGACGCTAGATGGCTGACGAGGAGAAGGGGGCCGGCATGGCCGCGGCGGACGGGGCGCCCCGGGCGAATGCGGGGGCGCCGGACGGCGCGGCGGGCGGGCCCGTTGCCCCGGGCGGGTCGCCCCGGGCGGACGCAGGGGCGGGGGCGAGCGCGCCGGACGGCGCGGCGGGGGCCGCGGGCGGCGACTTCGTCGTCTTCGAGGACGCGTCGTTCACCTACGACGGGGCCGCCTGGGTCTTCCGCGACCTGGGGCTGCGCGTGGGCCAAGGGCAGTTCCTGTGCCTGCTCGGCGGCAACGGGTCGGGCAAGTCGACGCTGGCCCAGTGCGTGAACGCGCTGCTCACGCCCGACGCCGGGCGCGTGCTCACCTTCGGGCGCGACACCCGCGACGCCGACGCCACCTACTTCATCCGCTCCAACGCGGGGCTCGTGTTCCAGAACCCCGACGACCAGCTGGTGGCCTCCCTCGTCGAGAACGACGTGGCCTTCGGCCCGGAGAACCTGGGCGTGCCCGCGCCCGAGCTGGCGCGGCGCGTGGCCGACGCGCTCGGCGAGGTGGGGCTCCAGGGCTTCCAGCGCCACGAGACGGCGGCGCTCTCCGGCGGCCAGAAGCAGCGCGTGGCCATCGCCGGCGTGCTGGCCATGGACCCGGCCGTCCTCATCCTGGACGAGGCGAGCGCCATGCTCGACCCCCGCGGGCGCGCCGGGCTCATGCGCGTGTGCCGCGAGCTGCACGAGGCGGGCATGACCATCATCATGATCACCCACTACATGGAGGAGGCCGCCCTGGCCGAGCGCGTGGTGGTGCTCGACGCGGGGCGCGTGGCGATGGACGGCGCGCCGGGCGAGGTGCTCACCCGCGCCGCCGAGCTGCGCGCCCTCAACCTGGACGTGCCCTTCGCGGCGAGCCTCTCGCTGGCCCTGCGCGAGCACGGCGCGCCCATCGCCCCCTGCGTGGACGACGCGGACCTGGAACGCGAGCTGGCGGCGCTGGCGCCCGCCGGCGGGGGCGGCGGCGCGGCGGCGCGGGGCGCGGGCGCCTGGGCGGCCGGCGCGGACGGGGACGCTCCCCGCGGCGGCACGGCCGGCGCGGGCGCGCCCCTCCTCTCGTTCGAGGGCGTGTGGTACTCCTACGGCGACCCCGAGCGCAAGGAGCGCCGGCGGCGGCGCGGGGGCAGGCGCGCGCCCGAGGCCGAGCGGGCCGCATGGGGCACCGACCCGGAGGCCGTGTGGGCCCTGCGCGACGTGAGCCTGGAGGTGCGCGAGGGCGAGCTCCTCGGCATCGCGGGGCACACCGGCAGCGGAAAGAGCACGCTCATCCAGCAGATGAACGGCCTGTCCCGCCCCACGCGCGGGCGCGTGCTCCTGCGCGGCGAGGACCTGGCCGACAAGGCCGTCGGCGCCCGGGCGCGCACGGCCGTGGGGCTCGTCTTCCAGTACCCCGAGCACCAGCTGTTCGCCGCGACGGTCTACGACGACGTCGCCTTCGGCCCGCGCAACCTGGGGCTCGGCCCCGACGAGGTCGACGGCCGCGTGCGCCGCGCGCTCGCCGCCGTCGGCATGGACGCGAGCGCCGTGGGCGCGAAGAGCCCCTTCGAGCTGTCCGGCGGCCAGCAGCGCCGCGTGGCCTTCGCCGGCGTGCTGGCCATGGCGCCCGAGGTGCTCGTCATGGACGAGCCGGTGGCCAGGCTCGACCCGCGCGCCCGCGAGGAGTTCCTCGCCCTCATCCGCCGCCTGCACGCCGACGGCCTCACCTGCGTGCTGGTGTCGCATTCCATGGACGACCTGGCGCGGATGGCCGACCGCGTGCTCGTGCTCAACGAGGGCGCCGTGCTCACCTGCGGCACGCCGGCCGAGGTCTTCGCCGACGAGGAGGCGCTGCACGCCGTGGGCCTGGGCGTCCCCGCGGCCCAGGCCCTCGCCGCCCGCCTGCGCCGGGAGGGCTGGCCGCTCGCGCGCCCGCTCTACGACGAGCAGTCCCTCGCCGCCGACCTGGCGGCCCTCATCGGCGCCGGAGGGGAGGCGCGCCATGGGCGATAGCGCCGTCTTCGGCCGCTACTGGCCGGGCGAGAGCGTCATGCACCGGCTCGACCCGCGGGTGAAGCTCGTGGGCTCGCTCGCGCTCATGGCCGTCATCTTCCTGGCGCGCGGCTGGGCCGGCCTGGGGGTGTGCGCCGCGTTCATCGTCGGGCTCTACCTGGCGGCGGGCATCCCGCTTCCCCAGGCGGCGCGCTCCATCGCGCCTCTGCTCTTCATCGTGGTGGTGACGGCGCTGCTGAACGTGCTGTTCGTCCAGGGCGGCCAGGTCTATTTCCAGTGGGGGCCCCTGTGCGTGAGCGAGGCGGGCCTGCGCCAGGCGGCCTTCATCGCCGTGCGCCTGGTCCTGCTCCTTCTGGGGGTGAGCCTGCTCACGCTCACCACGACCACCCTCGACATCACCGAGGCCTTCGAGCGCCTGCTCGCCCCGCTTGCCCGGGTGGGGCTGCCGGCGCACGAGCTGGGGATGATGATGGGCATCGCGCTGCGGTTCCTGCCGCAGTTCGCCGACGAGCTGCGCATCATCCGCCGCGCCCAGCTGAGCCGCGGCGCGCGCCTGGCCGCCAACCCCCTGCGCGGCGGGGCGGCGTCGCTCTCCGCGCTCATGGTGCCCCTGTTCGCGAGCGCCTTCCGCCACGCCGAGACGCTCTCGGCCGCCATGGAGGCCCGCTGCTACCACGGCGGCGTCGGCCGCACCCGCCTGCACCCGCTCGCCCTGGCCCCGCGCGACGCCGGCGCCGCCATCGCCCTAGCCGCCCTGGCTGCCTGCGTGCTAGCGGCCAACGCCCTCCTCCCCGCCTAACCGAAGCGGCGGCCAGGCACCACGCGGGCACGCTCTCCCGCAGCTGACCGGGCCGCCCCCGCCGCAGGAACCCACCAGCAGGTCGTCTCGGGGAGGGGCGCCGGCAGGGGGTGCGAAACGCTGCGAAGCTTGTGAAGCACCCTCTGCCGGCGCCCCTCCCCGAGACGACCGGACGAGAGAAAGGAATCCCATGCAAGACGGAACCAAGGCCGTCGTCGACTACCTGACGAGCGTGCCCGCGTGGTACCTGGCCACCTGCGAGGACGATCAGCCCCACGTGCGGCCCTTCAGCTTCGCCGCCGAGGAGGGCGGCCGTATCTGGTTCGCCACCGCCACCACCAAGGACGTCTACCGCGAGCTCGAGGCCAACCCGCGATTCGAGCTGACCGCCTGGAAGCCCGGGCACGGCTGGATCATCCTGCGCGGCCGCGCCGACCTGGACGACCGGGCGGGCGAGGCGGTGCGCGAGGCCGCCTGGCGCCACCTGGAGTCGCTCGGCGAGAGCTACGAGGGCCCGCACGACCCCCGCCTCACCCTCTTCTCGATGACCGGCGCCGAGGCCTGGCTCTGCGACATCGACGGCTCCTGGACGCCCCTCGACCTCTAGCCGCGCAGAACGTGCGCGCAAAATGGCCGGAAACGACGGTTTGACGACGCCTTGGCCGCCCGTCGCGCCGTATGTCCCGGCGTTTCCCCAGATCGGCTTCGACCGTGGGAGGCAATCGGGCCCCGAGGACTGCCCTCGGGGCCCGATTCTGTCGTCAAACCGCGTGTTTCGACCATTTTAGCCGCCGGAGACGCACGAGGGGGCCGGCTCGCGGCCGGCCCCCTCGTTTGGGGCGCATGTTCGGGCCCTCGGGCCCCTAGGCGAACTCGTAGAGGCCGCGGGTGGCCTCCTGGAAGGCGGCGTAGAGGTCGGCGGCGATGGCCTCGTCCTCCACCAGCTCGAAGGCGGCGGGCTGGCCGTCCTCGTCGAGCTCGGTCACCTCGAGCAGCACCACCTCGCCCGACGACAGCGCCGGCGTGTCCTCGTCCACGGGGAAGAAGAACCCGTAGCTGCGGTCTCCCTCCAAGAGCAGGCCCAAAAACTCGAGCGTGAGCGCGTCGCCCCGCTCGTCCTCGAGCTGGATGGTGACGCCCTCCTCGACGGGCGGGCAGAAGTTGGGGGCGCTCCCCTCGCGTACCGTGCTCATAGCGCTACCTCCCGTGGTTGTTCTTGCGCGGGTTCTTGGATCCCGTGCGCGTGGCCGACTTGGACGCGCCGCCCTTGGACGGCGCGGGCTTGGCGCCCTTGGAGCCCTTGGCCGGGACGGCCGGGGCCTCCCCCGCCGCGTCCCCACCGGCGGCCTTGGCGGCCTTCGCCGCCGCGCGCTCGGCCGCAGCCGCCTTGGCCTGCTCGGCCTCGAGGCGCGCCAGCGGCACCTGGGTCAGGGCCGGCGAGCCGGCGTGGTCGAACTCGAAGCGGCCGATCTCGGTGCCGTACTTCTTCTGCAGCTTGGCGTAGCGCGGCTCGCGCGTCTTCCACAGGCAGTAGAGCGGCGTGGCGATGGCGATGGACGAGTACGAGCCGGCGATGAGGCCGATCACCATGGCGAACGCGAAGTCCTTCAGGGTCTCGCCGCCGAACAGGAGCATCGCGAGCACCGGGATGAGCGAGGTCAGCGTCGTGTTGATGGTGCGGATGAACACCTGGTTGATGGAGTGGTTTGCCATGGTCATGAAGGTGCAGCGGATGTTCTCGCCCTTCATGTTGTCGTTGATGCGGTGGAACACGACCACCGTGTCGTAGAGCGAGTAGCCCAGGATGGTGAGCAGCGCGGCGATGGTGTTGGGGTTGATCTCGCGGCCGACGAGCGCGTAGATGCCCACCACCAGGATGAGGTCATGGAACAGCGCCACCACGGCCATGACGCCCATCTTGTACTCGAAGCGGAACCCGATGTAGATGATGATGAGCACGATGGACACGAGGAAGGCCAGAAGCGACGACTGGATGACGCTCGCGCCCCAGTCCGGGCCGATGGTGGTCACCTCGAAGGAGCTGGTGGACAGCCCCAGCGCATCGGCCACGGCGTTGGCGCGCTGGGTGGCGTCCTCGGCCGAGGTCGTGGTGGTGCGCACGAGGAACCCGTCCTCGCCGCCCGTCTGGGTGGTCTGGATGACGGCGTCGGGCTCGCCGGCGTCGTCGAAGGCCGTGCGCATCTGCTCGGTGGTCACGTCCCCCGTGCCGTGGAAGGCGATGGAGGTGCCGCCCACGAACTCGATGCCGAAGTTGAGCCCGCGGATGCCCACCACCGCCAGGCACAGCGCCATCGCCACCGCGGCCGCGGTGAGCAGCACCTTGCGGTAGCCCAGGAAGTTGATGTCGTGCTTGATGAAGCGGCCCTTGACCTTGTCCACGGCCACGGCGGCCACCTCGGCGGCCTCCCCGCCGCGGCGCGCGGCCACCGCGTCGGCCTCGGCGCCGTCCATCTCGGCGGCCGTCTCGGCCTCGGCCACGTCCACGCCCTCGGCCGCCGCGAGCGCCCCGTAGCGGCGCGCGGCCTCCTCGGAGTCGCGGATGCCCCAGAACCCGGGGTTCTTGGCGATGACGCCGGGGGCCAGCAGGCGGATGATGGGCGCCTTGAACAGCACCATCATCACGATGTCGCAGAGGATGCCGAGCACGAGCGTCAAACCGAAGCCCTTGACCGACGCGCTCGCCAGGAAGAACAGGCACAGGCCCGACACCATGGTCACCAGGTCGGCGTCGATGGAGGTGAAGATGGCGTGCTTCACGCCGGTGAGCGACGCGGCGCGGACGCTGCGGCCCATGCGGATCTCCTCGCGGAAGCGCTCGAGCACGAGGATGGAGGAGTCGGCCGCCATGCCGATGGTCAGCACGATGCCGGCGATGCCCGCCAGCGACAGGCTGAACAGCCCGAAGGCCGAGAGCGCCGCCAGGATGCCCAGGTACAGGATGGCGAACACCACCATGGCCGCCGCCGTGATGAGGCCCAGGCCATGGTAGAAGAACAGCAGGTAGAGCATGACGATGACCAGGCCGATGAGGGCCACCACGACGCCGGAGGCGAGCGCCTCCTGGCCGAGCGTGGGGCCGACCACCTGGGACTGGGCGTACTCGAAGCTCACGGGCAGCGAGCCGGACTCGAGCACGGTCTGGAGCGCCTTGGCCTCCTCCAGCGTGTAGTTGCCCGTGATCTGCACCTGGCCGTTGGGGATCTCGCTCTGGACGCGCGGGGCCGACTGCACCTCGTTGTCGAGGATGATGACGATCGGCTCCTTGGTGGGCGCGAGCTCCTTGGTGGCCTGGGCGAAGGCCGCGGCGCCCTTGGAGTCGAGCGTGATGTCGACGGCGTAGTCCGACGACGTCTCGCTCGCGCGGCCCACCTGGACGCGGGTGATCTCGCTGCCGGTGACGACGGGGGTGTAGGTGCCCGGCTCCACCTCCAGGTGCTCGACCTTGCCCGAGGGGAAGGAGTTGCCGAAGCTGTCGGTGATGGTGCCCTCCTGGCCGTAGTTGCCGTTCTCGATGGCCTTCTTCACGTCCTCGTCGGTGAAGGAGCTGAGCGGGGCGAACTCGAGCGAGCCGGTCTTGCCGATGGTGGCGAGGGCCTCCTCGGTGTCCGACAGGCCGGGGATCTGCACGAGGATCTGGTCGGTGCCCTGGAGCTGGACCGTGGCCTCCGACGCGCCGAGCGCGTTCACGCGGCTCTCGATGATGGCGCGGCTGGCCTCCATGTCCTCCGGCGTGATGGCCGTGCCGTCGTCGGTCTTGGCGGTGAGCACCACCGACAGGCCCCCGCGGATGTCGAGGCCCTGGTTGATCTTCTCGGAGGGCGGGGTGAACAGCACCGCCGAGACGACCACCAGCACGGTGGTGAGGATGAGCAGCCAGAGGTTCCGGCGGTTGGCGTTGCGGGCCGGCTTCTTCTTGACAGTGCGTTCGAGCGCCATGGGGCAGACCTTCCTTGCGTGTCGCTTCGCGCGCCCCCGACCGACCGGGCCGGGCGCGCCCATGAAAACAGGCGCGAGTCGCGCCTGCGGTTTAACTTGTCTATTTTGCCACAACTCAGCGGCAGCGCGCCCTCATCCGGCGGGTTTCTTCGCGTACGCCGCAAAATCCGCCATCACCGCGGCGGCGTCCCGCAGGGATCGCGCGCCCTAGTAGTCCTTGGCGCCGGGGCCGGCCATCCAGGCGGCGTAGAACTCCTCGTAGGCGTCGGCGAGCACGGCCTCGCGGGCGCGGGCCATGAGATCGATGAGGAAGTGTAGGTTGTGCACCGACAGGAGGATGGCGCCGAGCATCTCGTCCTGCTTCACCAGGTGGCGCAGGTAGGCGCGCGAGTGCGTCTGGCACGTGGGGCAGGCGCAGGCGGCGTCGAGCGGGCCGAAGTCGTCCTTGTACTTGGCGTTGCGCAGGTTCATGCGCCCGGTGCTCGAGAACGCCGTGCCCATGCGGGCCGTGCGGGTGGGCAGCACGCAGTCGAACATGTCGACGCCCTCGCGGACGGCGCGCACGAGCGTGGTGGGGTTGCCCACGCCCATGAGGTAGCGCGGCCGGTCGGCGGGGCACGCCCGGGCCACCTGCCCGAGCGTCTCGAACATCACGTCGTGCTCCTCGCCCACCGAGTAGCCGCCGATGCCGAAGCCGCCGAAGCGCCGCCCGCCCGCGGCCAGCGACTCCTCCTCGATGGCGCGCAGGCGGCGCACCGACTCGAGCCGCAGGTCGAGGTGCATGCCGCCCTGGACGATGCCGAACAGCGTCTGGTCGGGGCGCGCATGGGCCGCCAGGCAGCGGCGCGCCCAGGCGCTCGACAGGTCGACGGCCCGCTCCACGAACTCGCGCGTGGCCGGGTAGGGCGGGCACTGGTCGAGCTGCATGGCGATGTCGGCGCCGATCAGCTCCTGGATGCGCATGTTGTCCTCGGGCGTCCAGCGCACCTTCGCGCCGTCGTAGATCGACCGGAAGCTCACGCCGTCGTCGTCGAGCTTGCGCGTGTCGGCCAGCGAGAATATCTGGAAGCCGCCCGAGTCGGTGAGCATGGGGCCGTCGTAGGCCATGAACGAGTGGATGCCGCCGGCCGCGGCCACCAGCTCGGCCCCGGGGCGCTGGGACAGGTGGTAGGTGTTGGCGAGCACCACCTGGGCGCCCAGGTCGCGCAGCTGGGAGGGCATGACCCCCTTCACCGTGGCCGAGGTGCCCACGGGCATGAACATCGGCGTGCGGAAGGGGCCGTGGGCCGTCTGGTAGGTGAGGGCGCGGGCGTGCCCGCTCGTCGCGTCGCAGGTGCAGTCGAACAGCGCCATGGCTAGCACGCCCCCTCGGCCGCCGCGGTCGCGCCGCGGTCGTGGGAGGCCACGTCGTCGGCCACCGCGGCCGCCCGGGCCGCGGCCTCCGCCCGGTCGATGTCCCCCACCGCGTTGGCCGCGAAGGCGGCCTCCATGGAGTCGCGGGGGACGGGCCCGCGCAGGATGCCGCGCGCCGGGTCGGCGCAGGGGGGCAGCGCCTCCGCCCAGCGCTCGAGGTCGGCCATGGTGCCGTGGCGCACCGTCTCCAGGTCGTAGCCCACCGGGTCGAGCAGCCAGTCGGTCACCAGGAAGGCGTCGGCCCCCAGGTCGAGGAAGGCGAGGTCCTCCAGGGTGTTGTTGCCCACCATGAGCACGTCGGCGCCGGCCACGCCGAGCGCCGCCAGGTTCTCGGCGTAGTAGGTCTGCTTGGGCTTGACCGCCTTGGAGTTCTCGTAGCTGGTGATGCGCGCGAAGTCGGCCGGGTCGGCGCCGGCCCAGGCCAGGCGGTGCTCGACGGCGCGCAGCGGGAACATGGGCATGGTGGTGAGGGCGAGCGGGTAGCCCTTCGCGCGCAGGGAGGCCAGGACGCGGGCCGCGGCGGGGTCGGGGGCGAAGCCCTCGCCGATGCGGGCGAAGTCGACGTCGTAGAACTCGGCGAGCAGCACGTCCCAGTCGGCCGCGCCGGCGTCCACGTGGCGGTAGAACTCGTCCCAGTAGGCCTCGGCGTTGGTGCGGTCGTCCTCGTGGACGGCCATGGCGCGCGTGCCCGCCTTGAGGCCGGCCATGAAGCGCTCGGCGTCGAGCCCGCGCTCGGCGACGAAGCGGGCGATGGCGGCGAAGTAGGCGCCCATGAACTCGTCGATGTCCATGGGCAGGAGCGTGCCGTCCAAGTCGAAGCAGACGGCGCGGTAGGCGCGCGGGGCGGCAGGCGCGGGGCGGTCGGTCATGGGATCCCTCCTGGAGGGGCTCGAGGGTCGGTCGGGCGGCGGCCCGCCCGGCGGGGCGGCCGCGTCGCGGCGCGGGTGGCAGGGGCGCCCCCGCGGGCGTCATGGTAGTATAGCGCCCATGGACAACGTATCTGGGAAACCGACGAAAACGCTACTCCACGCCTGCTGCGGGCCCTGCTCGCTCGAGCCCGTGCGCGTCCTGCGCGGGGAGGGCGTCGAGCCCGTCGTCTTCTACGCCAACTCCAACATCCACCCCGCCGACGAGTACGCCCGGCGCCTGGCGACCCTGCGCGCCTGGGCCGAGGGCCAGGGACTCGAGGTCGTCGAGGGCGCCTACGACCCCGCCGCCTGGGAGGACGCCGCCGGGCGCGTGGGCGACGCGGCGCGGGCGCGCTTCGGCGTCATCACCCACGGGCCCGACCCGGCGCTGGCGAGCGGGGGCGGGGGCGCGGCGGCCCCGGCGCGCAACGACGATGCGCCCGGCGACGCCGACCCGGCCGAGGAGGCGCGCCGCGCGCGCTGCCGGGCGTGCTACCGGCTGCGCTTCGAGGAGGCGGCCGCGTGGGCGGCGGCCCACGGCTTCGACGAACTGGGCACGACGCTCTCGGTGAGCCCCTACCAGTACACCGCCGTCATCCGCGAGGAGCTCGAGCGCGCCTGCGCCCAGGCGGGCATCCGCGCGCGCTTCGACGACTGGCGCCCCTTCTACGACGAGGCCACGCGCCGCTCGCGCGAGGAGGGGATGTACCGCCAGAACTACTGCGGCTGCCGCTTCTCCGACGAGGAGGCCGCCGTCGAGCGGGCCGAGCGGCGTGCGGCCCGGGCTGCCGAGCGCGCAGCCGAGCGCGCCGCCCACGCCGAGGAGCGGGCCGCCGAGGAGGAGGCGCGCGCCGCGCGCCGCGCCGAGCGGGCCGCCTACGACGCCAAGCGCGCCCGGCAGCGCGCGGCCCTGAGGGCCCTGCGCGGGCAGGGCCGCCCCTAGGCCCCGGCCCGCCCTCCCCCATCCCGCTACACTCCATCGAAAGGAACCCCTGTGAGAACCGCCGACTTCGACTACGACCTGCCCGAGGAGCTCATCGCCCAGGCGCCCGCCGCCGTGCGCGACGAGTGCCGCCTGCTCGTGATGGATCGCGCCACCGGCGCGCTCGAGGACCGCGTCTTCCGCGACATCGCCGACTACCTGCGCCCGGGCGACCTCCTCGTGGCCAACGAGACGCGCGTCATGCCCGCGCGGCTGCTCGGCGCCAAGCGCGGCACCGGCGGAGCGGCCGAGGTGTTCCTGCTGCGGGAGTGCGGCGGCCCCGAGCCCCGCACCAACCGCGTCGCCTTCTGGGAGGCGCTCGTGCGCCCGGGCAAGCGCCTGAAGCCGGGCGCGGGGGCCGTGGTGGACTTCACGGACGCCGCGGGCCGGGTGGCCCTGTCGGCCGAGGTCATCGACTGGGCCCCCGGCGCGCAGAGGGGCGAGCGCGTGGCGCGCCTGTCCACCGAGCTGCCCTCGCTCGACGAGGCGCTCCACGCCGTGGGGCACACGCCGCTGCCGCCCTACATCCGCGACTACGCCGGCGACGAGGAGCTCTACCAGACCGTCTACGCACGCCGGGAGAGCTCGGCGGCCGCGCCCACGGCGGGGCTCCACTTCACACCCGGCCTCATCGAGCGCCTGAGGGCCCAGGGGGTGGAGTGGGCCACCGTCGAGCTGGAGGTGGGGCTCGACACCTTCCGCGTCGTGGACGAGGACGACCCGGCAGACCACGTCATCCACACCGAGCGCTACACGGTGCCGCCCGCCACGGTGGAGGCCGTGGGGCGCTGCCGCGCGGCGGGGGGCCGCGTGGTGGCCGTGGGCACCACGTCGGTGCGCTCGCTCGAGAGCGCCTGGGACGAGGAGGCGGGCACCCTGCTGCCGCGCGAGCGCGAGGCCACCTCGCTCTACATCCTGCCCGGCTACGAGTTCCACGTGGTCGACGCGCTCATCACCAACTTCCACGTGCCCAAGTCCACGCTCATGATGCTCGTGTCCGCCTTCTCGTCCCGCGAGCGTGTCCTGGCCGCCTACGCCCACGCCGTCGAGGAGCGCTACCGCCTCCTCTCCTTCGGCGACGCCATGTTCCTCCACTAGCGCCCGCAAACAAAAAGGGCCCCGAGGGGCCCTTTGAGCGTTTGCGGTAAACGAAGCGACTCGTTAGAGGCGCACGACATTGCTCGCCTGGAGCTTGCCGTTCTGGCCGGTGGTCACGTCAAAGGAGACCGCGGCACCCTCATCGAGGGTCTTGAAGCCGTCCATCTTGATCTCGGAGAAGTGAACGAACAGATCCTCGCCGTCGCTCTGGGAGATGAAGCCGTAGCCCTTCTCGGGGTTGAACCACTTAACAGTACCTTCCGCCATGATAATCCTCTTTTCCCTCCCCGCCGGACGGGGAATAATCCTACAGACCCTCAAAATGATGACCTGCTCGCTTTCATTTTGAAAGCACGGGGTTTACTATACGCCTTTTTGAGGGGGATGGCGGCGACGATTCCGTCCAAGGCGTGCTTTTTTTCCAAACTGTAAGAATAGGGTTCCCCAGGGGCGGGAAATCGGTCATAATTCCACTCGTTTTCCTGCTCTGACCTGGAGTTTTACTTAACTCTAACTTAAACGATCAGCGCAGTGGATGCTTAGATTTCCGAACGAAAAAAGAGCCTCTGACGTAGGCGCGGCGACCCCTTCCGCGGAGCCTGCGCGAGGCCTCCGCGCGCCCCTGTTCCCGACCCTCGCGAGGGCGCCTGGAGCGCCGCCGCGCAAGGCGCGGAAGCCCCGGAGGACTCGCGTGGAGCGCCGCGAGGCGCAGGGAGGAGACAGGTTGTCCGGCGCTATCGCGGCGAGAGCCGCCAGGGCATCCGCGAGGGCCCCGCGAACGGGCGCGCCGCCGCGAGGCGCGGCTAGCGGCCGGCCTCGGCGCGGAGGAGGAAGGCCTCCACCGAGACGGGGTCGCCGGCGTCGGCGTCGAGGTCGTGGCCCCAGGCGTCGGCGATGGCGCGCGCCTGAGCCTCGCGCAGGGCGGCCGCGTCGGGCTCGCCCGCCTCCGCCCGGTAGCGCGCCGCCAGCATGAGGCTGCGCGCCAGGTACTCGGTCACGTGGGGGTCGACGCCGGTCACCGCGAGCACGGACGCGATGGACTCGGGTGCCAGGGCCAGCAGCGTCTCGCCGTCCATCTCGACGGCGTTGCCCACGGCCGCCTCGAGCATGGCCGCAGCGCCGCGCGGGTCGCGCAGCCCCGTGGCGCGCTCCATCGACCGGCGCACCGCCGCCGCGAACTCGGCCAGAAGCCGCATGAGGTAGTCCTGCTCGAACATAGTCGGTCATCCCTTCACGTATCCGACGCCGCGCCCGCCCGTGCTAGGCCACGCCCTCGGGGGGCAGCATGCCGAGGTGCTCCCAGGCACGCGCGGTGGCCTGGCGCCCCTTGGGCGTGCGCACCATGAGCCCCTGCTGCATGAGGTAGGGCTCGTAGACGTCCTCCACCGAGTCCGGGTCCTCCGACAGCGCCGAGGCCAGCGTGGTGAGCCCCACGGGTCGGCCCGAGAACTGCACGCACAGAAGCTCGAGGATGCGGTTGTCCACCGCGTCGAGCCCCAGGTCGTCCACCTCGAAGAACGACAGCGCCTGGGCGGCCACGTCCTCGGTGATGCAGCCGTCGCCGCGCACCTGGGCCCAGTCGCGCACGCGCTTGAGCAGGCGGTTGGCCAGGCGCGGCGTGCCGCGGCTGCGGCGGGCTATCTCGAGCGCGCCCTCCTCCTCCACCTCGACCCCCAGGATGGCGGCCGAGCGGCGCACGATGGCGGCCAGCTCCTCGGGCGCGTAGTACGCCAGCCGAAACGCGATGCCGAAGCGGTCGCGCAGAGGCCCGGTGAGCAGCCCCGTGCGCGTGGTGGCGCCGATGAGCGTGAAGCGCGGCAGGTCGAGCCGGATGGAGCGGGCCGCCGGCCCCTTGCCCACCACGATGTCGAGGGCGAAGTCCTCCAGCGCCGGGTAGAGCACCTCCTCCACCATGCGGTTGAGGCGGTGGATCTCGTCGATGAACAGGACGTCGCCCTCCTCGAGGTTGGTGAGGATGGCGGCCAGATCTCCCGTGCGCTCGATGGCCGGCCCGCTGGTGGTGCGGATGGAGGCGCCCACCTCGTTGGCCACCACCTGGGCGAGCGTGGTCTTGCCGAGGCCCGGCGGCCCCGAGAACAGGATGTGGTCCACCACATCGCCGCGGCCGCGGGCGGCCTCGATGAGGATGGCGAGGGAGTCCTTCACCTTCGCCTGGCCGAGGTAGTCGCCCAGGCGCCGCGGGCGCAGCGACCGGTCGAGGGCGAGGTCGTCCTCCTGGAGGGCGGCGCTCACGGCGCGCTCGCGCGCGGCCAGGCGCCCCGCCAGGGCGTCCCGGTCGTCATCGCCCGCCTCGAAGACGATGCCCTCTATCTCAACGTCGCGTTCCATGGCCTCCTATCAGCTCCCCAGACGCTTGAGGGCATATTGTAGCAGGGCCGCCTCCGTGGCGCCCTCGGGCGCGCCCTTGAGGGCCAGGTCGGCCTCGGCGGTGGTGAAGCCCATGGACAGCAGCGCCTCGGCCGCCCCTTTGAGGCGGTCCTCGATGACCGATGAGGCGTCCTCCGCGCGGTCGAACAGCCCCAGGCCATCCTGGTCGAGGGAGCCCTTCAGCTCCAGGATGATGCGCTGGGCCGTCTTCTTGCCCACGCCGGGCACCTTCTGCACCAGGGCCACGTCCTGGGCGGCGATGGCGTCGGCCAGGGCCGCCGGCGAGAAGGTGGAGAGCGCCGCCAGGGCCACCTTGGGCCCCACGCCCGACACGGATATGAGGCGCTCGAACAGGGCCTTCTCCTCCTCGCCGAGGAACCCGTAGAGGGCGATGCCACTCTCGGACACCTGGAGGTGGGTGAGGATGCGCACCTCCTGGCCCACGGCCGGCAGCTTGGCGAGGCTGGCTTGGGACATGGCCGCGGCGTAGCCGACGCCGGCCACGTCCACGACGGCCGCCTGGGCGGTCTTGGCCGCGAGCGGCCCGCGGATGAACGCGATCATGAGGAGATATCCCCCCTTCCTCCCACGGCCGCGCGGCGCGCGGCGTCGTCGCGGGCCACGGCCGCGGCCACCGCCCTATCGAGGCGGGAGGCGCCCCGCGCGAGGCCCTCGTGGGTGCTGTAGCAGATGGCCGCCGCCAGGGCGTCGGCCGCGTGGTCGGGCGAGGGCGGCTCCGGCAGGCCCAGGAGCTGCGCCACCATGTACTGCACCTGCTCCTTCTCGGCCGAGCCCGTGCCGACCACGGCGAGCTTTATCTGGCTGGGCGAGAACTCCCCCACCGCGAGCCCTCCCTCGGCGCAGGCGACGAGGGCCGCGCCGCGGGCCTGGCCGGTGGCGAAGGCGGCCGTGACGTTGTTGCCGAACCACACCGTCTCTATCCCCACGCAGGAGGGCCGAAAGCGCCGCACGACGGCACCCACCTGGTCGTGCACCTTGAGCAGCCGCGCCCCGAGCCCATCGGATGCCCGGGTGGTCACGCAGCCGTAGGCCACGCAGGCCAGCCGGGGGCCGTCCTGGGACACGACCCCCCAGCCCGTGTGGGCCAGCCCGGGGTCGATGCCGAGTATGATGCGCTGGGTCCGCGACACGGAGGGCCCGCCTTCCTCTTGGGGTTAGCGGGCCCTATCTTAGAACATATGTTTGTCTAGTGCAAGCGGGATTCGCGTAAAGATCACAGGAACGTCTCGGGCTCCCGGCGCGCGACGCAGTTCTCCTGGAGCATGTGGGCCACGCCGTCCACCGGCGTTCCCTCGAAGGTCTTCGCCGCCTCGGGGCAGGCCTTCACGCAGGCGCAGCAGCTGATGCAGCACTCGTCCACCCGGCGCACGTCGGCCGGGTCGATGGCGCCCATGGGGCACACGTGCGCGCAGACGCCGCAGTCGGTGCAGGCGTCGGTGGTCACGGGCATGAAGGGCAGGTCGGCCTGGTAGTCAGTGTAGGGGCGGTTGCCGCGCGGCTCGGCGGCCGAGAGGTCGCCGGCGGCCAGCTTGGCGGCCACGGCGGCGCCGAAGGCCACGGCGGCCTCCACGTCGGCCGCGTCGGGGCGGTCGGTGCCCACCAGGCGCGTGAACGAGTGCTCGCCGACGAAGGCGCCGGCCGCGGGCACCGCGAAGCCCGCCTCCGCCAGGATGTCGGCCATCTCCACGAGCGCGTCGTCGAAGTCGCGGTTGCCGTAGACGGCCACGGGGACGGCGACCGCCCCCTCGCCGGCAAGGCCCGCCAGCGCCTCGGCCAGCACGCGCGGCACGCGCCCGGCGTAGACCGGGTAGCCGACCACGGCCACGTCCCCCTCGCCGAGCTCAAGCGCGAAGCCCTCGCGGGCCGGCGCCATCGTCAGGTCGACGTCTTGCGCCTCCATCCCCAGCTCCGCCAGGCCCTCGGCCACGGCGAGCGCCGTCGTGCGGCTCGTGTGCGTGGGGCTGAAGTAGATGACCGCCAGCTTTCCCGTCATGATGACCCCTCTCTCCTCGGCGGCTCCCGCCGCCCTCCTCCTTCTCCGATGCCTCCATTGTAGGCCCTTGCCGGGCCAGGGGGCGGACGCGACCGGACAGCCGGGCCGAAGTGACCGAGGGCCGCGCCCCGGAAAAGAGAAGGCGCCCGGGGCACGGGCCCCGGGCGCCTGGTAAGCGCGCTGAGGTGGCGGGCTACTCGTCGAGCGCCGCCGCGATCTCGTCGGTGATGTCCATCGTGTGGTAGACGTTCTGCAGGTCCTCGAGCTCCTCGAGCTTGTCGATGAGGCGCATGACCTTGCGTGCGTCGGACACGGACACGGCGGTGGGCGTGGTGGGCTCCATCGTCATCTCGGCGCCCTTGGTCTCGACGCCCTGCTCCTCGAGGGCCTTCTTCACGGCCATGAGGTCGGTGGGCGCGGTGTAGACGATCCACTCGTCCTCGGCGTCCTCGTAGTCGTCGCCGCCGGCCTCGGCCACGGCGAGCATGAACTCCTCCTCGTCGGCGGCCGCGCCGTTGGGGCCGATGGGGTTCTTCTTGTCGCCCGTCTCCACCTGCTTGGGGACGACGATCTGGCCCTTGCGCTCGAACTGGAACGCCACCGAGCCGGAGGTGCCGAGGCTGCCGCCCGCGTGGGAGAACGCGCTGCGCACGTCGGCGGCGGTGCGGTTGCGGTTGTCGGTCAGGGCCTCGCAGTACACGGCCACGCCGGCCGGGCCATAGCCCTCGTAGACGACCGTCTCGTAGTTGGCGGCGTCCTTGCCCGACCCGAAGGCCTTGTCGATGGCCGTCTTGATCTTGTCCTTGGGAAGCGAGTAGCCCTTCGCCTTCTCGATGGCCGCGGCCAGGGAGGCGTTGTTGTCGGGGTTGGGGTCGCCGCCCTCCTTCGCCGCCACGGTGATGTTGCGCGACAGCTTGGAGAAGAGGGCCGAGCGCTTAGCGTCCTGCGCGGCCTTGCGGTGCTTGGTGGTTGCCCATTTTGAGTGCCCAGACATAGACGATCCTTCCGAAGGGGTAAATTCCAGCCGTCTATGTTAGCACAGGGCGCGCCCGATCGGCCCGTCTTCTCGGGAAGGGCAGAAAGCGGCCGCGGTGGGGCGGGGCGAACGCCCCGCGCGCCGCCGCGGGCCCGGGCCGCGCGCCTAGCGGATCTGGACGACGTACATGACGTTGGTGGGGGTGGTGCCGTGGAAGGCGCTGCCGACGAGCTCCTCGGGGCTCGTGTCGGGGTCGCCCGCCGTGAACACCGCCAGGTCGCCCGGCTCGACGAGGCCGCGCGCGGCGACCACCGCCTCGGCCTTCTCGATGACCTGGCGCATGTCGCCGCGCACGTCGTCGTGCAGGGGCGTCACGCCCCAGGACAGCTGCATCTGGCGCATGACCCGCGGAGACGGCGTCACGGCGTAGATGGGCATGCGCGGGCGCAGGTTGGATATGAGGCGCGCCGTGCGGCCCGACATGGTGGGCGCCACGATGCAGGCGGCCTCGAGCGTCTCGGCCGTCTGGACGGCGGCCAGGCCCACCGCCATGGACACGCGGGCGCGGGTGCGCTCGCGGTCGGGGAAGCGCTCGTCGAACAGGCGCGGCTCGGTCTCCTCGGCGATCTCGACCATGGTGCGCACGGCCTGGACGGGGTACTTCCCCATGGCCGTCTCGCCCGAGAGCATGACGCAGTCGGTGCCGTCGTAGATGGCGTTGGCCACGTCGGCCACCTCGGCGCGGGTCGGGCGCGGGTTGCGGATCATCGAGTCGAGCATCTGGGTGGCCGTGATGACCGGCTTGGACTCGCGGTTGCAGGCGCGGATGATCATCTTCTGGATGTGGGGCACCGTGTACTCGGGCACCTCCACGCCCAGGTCGCCCCGGGCCACCATCACGCCGTCGGCCTCCTGGATGATGGAGTCGATGTTGCGCACGGCGTCGGCGTTCTCCACCTTGGCCACGATGCGGATGTCGCCCCCGCCGTTCGCGGCCAGGAAGTCGCGGATCTCGCGCACGCCCGCGCCGTCGCGGATGAAGGAGGCCGCCACGTAGTCGACGCCCTGCTCGATGCCGAAGAGGAGGTCGGCGCGATCCTTGTCAGTGACGGCCGGCAGCGGCACGGACACGCCGGGGACGTTGACCGACTTGCGCTCGCCCAGGGTGCCCGCGTTCTCGACGGTGCAGAACACGTCGGCGCCCTCCACCGACTCGACGGTGAGGCCGATGAGGCCGTCGTCGAGCAGGATGCGGTCGCCGGGAGCCACGCAGCCGGGCAGCTCGGGCGCCGTCTGGCTGACGCGGAAGGCGTTGCCCTCCACGTCGTCGGCGGTGAGGATGAGCGGGTCGCCCGCGGCCAGGCGCACCGGCGCGCCGCCGGCGAGGCGCCCCGTGCGGATCTCGGGCCCCTTGGTGTCGAGCATGACGGCCGTCGGCGAGCCGAGCGCCTGGCGCACGCGGCGGATGCGCGCGATGCGCTCGGCGTGCTCGGCGTGGGTGCCGTGGGAGAAGTTGAGGCGCGCCACGTCCATGCCGGCGGCGATGAGGGCGGAAAGCGTCTCGTCGTCGTCGACGGACGGTCCCATGGTGCAGATGATCTTCGTGCGCTTGGTCATGGCGCTCCCCTTCCGAACGGCCCGCGGCGCCCCTCTCGGGCGCGCTCGGGGCCATCATAGCAAGAGGCGCGCCCGACGGTGCCGGGCGCGCCCCAAGCGCAGCAGGTTGGTTACCTGGGAGCAGGCGGGGCAGGGCGCCCCTCCCCCGCGACCCTAGGCCTCGGCGCCCTCGCGCAGCCACAGGCCCGTCTTGCCGCCGTCCTTCCGAAGCAGCCGCACGTCCATGATCTCCATGCCGCGGTCGACCGCCTTGCACATGTCATAGACGGTCAGGCACGCCACGGACGCCGCCGTGAGCGCCTCCATCTCGATGCCGGTCTTGCCGGTGACGCCGCAGGTGGTGGTGACGTGGATGCCCACGCGGCCGTCGGCGCGCTCGCCGGCGGTCACGGGCGCGCACTCCACCTTCGCCTTGGTGATGTTGAGCGGGTGGCACATGGGGATGAGGTCGCTCGTCTTCTTGGCGGCCATGACGCCGGCCACGCGCGCGCAGGCGAGCACGTCGCCCTTGGCGGCGGTGCCGGTGGTGATGAGCTCGAGCGTCGCCGGGTTCATGGCGATGAAGCCCTCGGCCACGGCCACGCGCTCGGTGTCGGCCTTCTGCGACACGTCCACCATGCGCACGTCGCCCTGCTCGTCGATATGGGTCAGCTGCTGGTCGGTCATGTTCTCTCTCCTCGTGGTATCACGCGGCACGCGGGGCCGCGACGAACTCCTGCTGGCCAGGCGGCGCTATCCCCCGATCTGGGACATGCCGCGCTCGGTGCCCACGCGGTCGTGGTGCTCGTCGGGCTTGGCGCCCAGGGCCTCCATGAGCACGGCGCGCACCGCGTCCTCGCCGCCGTCGCGCAGGGCCGCGCGCACGTCGAACTCCTCGTCGGAGAACAGGCACGGGCGGATCTTGCCGTCGGCAGTCATGCGCAGGCGGTTGCACTCGCTGCAGAAGTGGCGTGACAGCGGGGATATGAACCCGACGGTGCCCTGGGCCCCGGGGAACTGGAAGTAGCGCGCCGGGCCCCAGCCGACGGGGCGCGAGCCCCCAGCCGGCACGAGCGCAGGCATCCCCGCGGCGGCCGCCCGCTCGTTGATGAGGTCGAACAGCTCCTCGCTGGGGATGACGTCCTTCTTGCCCCAGCCGCAGCCGTCGATGCCGGCCGAGTCGCCCACGGGCATGTACTCGATGAAGCGCACGTGCAGCGGGCGGTCCACCGACAGCCGGGCGAAGGCGAGGAAGTCCTGGTCGAGGCTCTTCACCGTGACGGCGTTCACCTTCACCGGGTTGAGCCCGGCCGCGAGCGCCGCGTCGATGCCGGCCAGCGCGTCGTCGAGGTTGCCGCAGCGGGTGACCATGCGGAACTGGTCGGCGTCGAGGGTGTCGAGCGAGATGTTCACGCGCGAGAGCCCCGCCGCCTTCAGGTCGTCCACCATCTGGGGCAGAAGCACGCCGTTGGTGGTCATGGACACGTTCTCGATGCCCGGCATGGCCGTGATCGAGCGCACGAGCTCGACCACGCCCTTGCGCACGAGCGGCTCGCCGCCGGTGAGGCGCACGTTCTTGATGCCGATGCCCGCGGCGATGCGCACGAGCTCCTCGATCTCCTCGATGCGCAGGATCTCGTCGTGGCTCATCTGCGCCACGCCCTCGGCGGGCATGCAGTAGATGCAGCGGAAGTTGCAGCGGTCGGTCAGCGACAGCCGCAGGTAGTCGATGGTCCTGCCATGGGCGTCCTTCATGGGCACCCTCCGTTTCTCCCGATGGCCGCCGCGGGCGGCCGCGAAGCCGCTTGCGGCGGCTCCCCTCTTCTTCTCGGCGCCATTATACACGAGCGAGGACAAAGGGCGCGCCCTCGCGCGCCCGTCCGGCGCCGCGCCGCCCTGCGCGCCGCGCGCCACCCAACGCGCCCGTCCCCGGCGGCCGCCCCTAGCGCGTCACCAGGTAGATGCGGTCGGGCGGGATGCGCACCCACAGCTCCTCGCCGGCCTGGGGCAGGCCGTCTGAGCGCAGCTTGCTCACGCGCCAGAACAGGTGCTGGTGCAGGTAGGTCATCTCGTTCTCGTCGCTGCCCACCGCGTCGGGCGCGCCCTCCTCGCGATCGACGAACCCGAGCAGCGCCGTGCGCTCGAAGCGCGAGTCACTCACGCGGTCCACCCGCACCCGGTAGCAGTTGGGCCCCGGCCCGTCGGCCCGCTCCAGGTAGGAGGCGCGGATGCCGAGGCACCGCACGTCGGGGGGCACCTCCTCGTCCGTCTCCACCGTGACGCCCCACTTGGGCAGCAGCACGCGATGGTCGCCGGCGTAGCGGGCCTCGGGCGCGTTCTTGCAGCCCGACAGCTTGAGCGCGGCCTCGGACTGCGGGCGGTTGACCAGGTCGTCCCCCGTGTCGATCTCCATGATGCGCCCGGCCTCCACCACGGCGATGCGGTCGCAGAAGCGCAGGGCCTCGTCGATGTCGTGGCTCACGTACAGGATGGTGCCGCTGAAGGCGTCGAACAGGCTCACCAGGTTCTGCTCCAGAAGCCCCTTGAGGTGGGCGTCCAGCGCGCTGAACGGCTCGTCGAGCATGAGGATGCCCGGACGCGCCGCCAGCATGCGGGCGAGCGCCACGCGCTGCTGCTGGCCGCCCGAGAGCTGCGCGGGGTAGCGCTGGCCGAAGCCGCGCAGGCCGAAGCGCTCGAGCTCCGCCGACACGATGCGCTCGCGCTCGACCCGGGGCACGTCGCGCCCGATGCCGGCGGCGACGTTGTCGGCCACGGTCAGGTTGGGGAACAGCATGTAGTTCTGGAACAGGAGCGCCGTCTTGCGCTGCTGCGGCGTCAGGTTCACCCCGGCCTCGGAGTCGAAGAACACGCGGCCGTTCACCACGATGCGGCCCTCGTCCGGCGTCTCGATGCCGGCGATGCAGCGCAGGGTGAGGCTCTTGCCGCAGCCCGACGCGCCGAGGAACCCGACCGTCTCGTCCCCGGCCGCGAAGGCCACGTCCAGCGTGAAGGCGCCGAACGACTTGCGGATGTCCACCTCGAGGCTCATCGCGCCCCCTCTCCGGCCGGGCCCGCCGCCGCGGTTCCGGCGTCGTCGCCCGCGGCCGCCAGCGTCGCCGGCGCGCGGCCGTCCCGCGCCCCGGGCCCGCCTACCGGGCGGCCCGCGCCGCGCTCGCCGCTCGGCCGCCGCCCGTTGCGGCGCGGCTTGGGCGAGCGCCCGTCGGGCCGCGCGCTGCGGCGGTACTTGGTGGTGTGGCGGCTCCACAGGTTGATGAACAGGATGACCACGAAGCTGAACACGATGAGCGTGATGGTCCAGAACCAGGTGGCGGCCTGGTTGCCGTTCATCCACTCGAAGTAGATGGCGATGGGGATGGTGCGCGTGGATCCCAGCTGGTTGCCGGCGAGGAACAGCGTGCAGCCGAACTCGCCGAGGGCGCGCGCGAAGGCGAGCACCGTGCCCGCCGCGATGGACGACCACGCCAGCGGCAGCATCAGCCGGAAGAAGATGCGGGGGTTGGACCACCCGAGCGTGCGGGCCGCGTCCATCATGTTGGGGTCGAGCGCCTCGAAGGCGCCGCGCGCGCTGCGGTACATGAGCGGGAAGGCCACCACCACCGCGGCGATCACCGTGGCCTGCCAGCTGAACACGAGCGGAAAGCCCACGTCGATGAAGAACTGGCCGAGCGCCGTGTTGCGCCCCAGCAGCATGAGCAGCAGAAAGCCGCACACCGTGGGCGGCAGCACCATGGGGATGGTGAAGAGGGTGTCGAAGACGTCCTGGGCGCGGCTGGAGATGCGCATGGTGAAGTAGGCGGCCGCGAGCCCGAGGAAGAACACGATGAGGATGGCCGTGCCCGAGGTGCGCAGCGTGATCCACAGGGGCGACCAGTCGAGCTCGGCGAGGAAGGCCCCCAGCTCGTCGAGGGGGCCGCCCGCGCCGGCGATGACGGCGGCGTCGGCCGGCACGAGCCGGCAGGTGTCCATCTGCGCCGGAGCCACCTCGGCCTTCACGTCGAAGCCCGCGTCCGGGCCGCTCACCGTGGCGTACCAGCGCCCCTCGGCCAGCTCGCGGCCGAAGGCGAAGGTCACGTCGCCCCGGATGAGCGCCGCGCCCTCGGCTCCCCCGGGATCGCCGACGAAGGCGACCCAGGCGTCCTGGCGCCCAAGCGGGCTCACGCCCGCGGCGTAGTTGTCGTCCAGCGCAACGAGGAGCGCCTTGAGCGGCGCGAGCGAGGCCTCGTCGGCCGGGTCGATGCCGAACTCGTCGGCCACGGCGCGCGGGATGAACAGCACGGCGACGTCGGCCGTGTTGACCACCGTCACCACGTCGGGGCCGGGCATCTGGTAGGCGTAGCCGTAGTCCACGCCGCCGATGGCGCGAGCCGACCCGGTGCGGGCGCACTCGAAGGCCTCGGCCGCGTAGGCGACGCCCTCGATGCGGGCGGCGGCGCCGTCGGCCGACACCTCCACCGGCTCCCCGGCGGCGGACGCGGCCTCGTCGGCCCAGGCGCGGGCGGCCCCCGGCGCGGCGGCCCAGAGCGCGCACGCGAGCGCGAGCGCCGCGAGCACCCCCAGCGCCGATGCGCGGCGCGCTTGCCTGCGTGTATCCATGGACGTCCCTTCAGATGACGAGGGCGGGACGCCCCCTGCGACCCGCCCTCCGTATTATTCCAGAACAAGGAGCGTTCCGTAAGCCCCCGCTAGGCCAGCTCGAAGCCCCACTTCTGCCAGATCTTGGCGCAGTCCCCGTCGGTCAGGCACCACTCGAGGAAGGCGGCCGCGGCCTCGGCGTGCTCGGAGTCGGCACAGACGGCGCCGGGGTACTGGATCTTCTTGTGGGTGTCGCCGGGCACCACCGAGACGATCTCCACGCCGCCCATGCGGTAGACGTCGGAGGTGTAGACCATGGCGATGTCCACGTCGCCCGTCTCGGCGTACTTGCACACGTCGCCCACCTTGGCGCCGAGCGTCACCAGGGGCTGGAGCGTCGCGGAGAACTGGCCGCCCTTGCCCGTGGCCTCGGCGCCCGTCTTGCCGTCCGGCTCGAGGTAGCCGCCCACCGTGGAGAGCGCCTGGCAGGCGTAGTTGCCGGCCGGCACGGCCTCGTCGCCCACGGCCAGGGTGTAGGCGCCGGCGGCGATGTCGGCCAGGGTGATGTCCTTCCCCACCAGCGGGCCGCCCTGCTTGGTGACGACGACCAGGTCGTTCAGGAACAGGGTCTGGCGCGTGCCCTCGTCGACGTAGCCCTTCTCCACCGCGGCGTCCATGGTGCCCGCCGACGCGGTGATGAGGACGTCGGCGTACTGGCCGGCGCCGAGCATCTCGTTGAGCGTGCCGGACGCCTCGTACTGGGTGTCGGCGAAGGTGACGCCGGGGTGCTGCTCGGTGTAGAGTGCCTGGGCCTCGGCCATGGCCTTGGTGAGCGAGTTGGCCGCGAACACCTGCAGCTGCACCGACTCGGCCGGCTGGGACTGGGGGGCGTCGCCCGCCTTCGCGCCGTCGCCGGCCCCCGCCTTCGCGCCGTCGCCCGCGCAGCCGGCGAGCGCCAGCGCGCCGACGAGGGCCAGGGTGGCTGCCGCCGCTGCCGCGGCCCGTGCCTTCTTCATGGGTTCCTCCTTCATCCGATCCCATCGCCGGCCGGGCAAAACCCTAAGCGCTCCGGTAAGCGATCCTTCGAGACGTATATTATTCTTTATCGAGAATATAGTCAAAGAAAATTATTTGTATTTGAGGATAATCATCGCGAGAGGTACCGCCAGGCGCGAGCCCCTCCCCCGCGCACGGCCGGCCGCCTCGGCGCGCGCGTCCCCGGCGCGCTTCCGAGGAGGGGGCGGGCATTCGCGCCGATGCGCACGGGAGGTGCGCGCCCCGCATGCGCCCTCCCCCGCGTGGCCTACAGGGGCAGCATGCGGGCGCTCATGTCGAGGGGCTTGGCGCTGAAGGGGGCGGTGGTGGCCAGGCCGTCGACGCCGGTGGCGGCGTAGGCGGCGGCGTTGGACGGGTTGATGCCGCCGGCCGCCACCAGGGTGAGGCGCTCGTCGATGGCGCGCAGCTCGGCCACGAGCGCGGCCAGCTCGTCCACGGGCACCTTGTCCAGCTGGATGCCGTCCACCCCGGCGCGGGCGAGCACCCGGGCCTGGTCGGCGTCGGCCTCCACGAACAGCTTCTTCTCGACGCAGCGGCGGCGGATGGCCGGCAGCTGCGCGACGAAGGCGTCGAAGCCGCCGATGAACGCCAGGTGGTGGTCGAAGACGAGCACCGTCTCGGACAGCCCCAGCCGGTGCGGGAAGGCGCCGCCGGCCATGACCGCGGCCGTCAGCAGGTCCTTGGCGCCCGGCAGCGACTTGCGCGTGGTGAGCACCTCGCAGGCCGGGTTGGCGCCGTGAGCCGCGTCCACCATGGCGCGGGTCTTGGTGGCCACCGCCGACAGGTGGTCGAGCACGTTGAGCCCCGCCTTCCACAGCAGGTGCAGCTGGCAGGCCGGGCCCTCCGCCGCCAGGAGCACGTCCCCCGCCGCCACGCGCTCGCCGGGCGCCCGCGTGGCGGCGACCTCGAGCCCGAGGGCCGCGGCCTCGGCGGCCACCACGTCGGTGCCGGCCACGACGCAGTCCTCGCGCGTGAAGTACTCCAGGCGCCCAGGCGCGTCGCCGACGCCGAGCACGGTGCTGGTCAGGTCGATGTAGGGCACGTCCTCGGCGATGAGCTCGTCGATGCGCGCGCGGGAGAATCGGACGGTCATGGCGGTTCCTCTCTGCGGGGCTTCTCTCTCGTCAGACAGGGTAGCGAATCGGCCGCCCGCTGGCAAAGGCCCCCTATATAAGAGAGGGGCCGGCCCCGCAGGACCGGCCCCCTTCCCCGAGCGCCCGGCGGGCGCCCTCGCGTCGCGCGCTAGAGCATCGGCGCCACGGTGCCGAGCACCTCCACGTCCACCATGGAACCCGTCTCCCAGCGCTCTCCGGCGGGGACGGCGACGAAGCCGTTCACCGCGCCCACGTTCTGAGCCAGGGTGGCACCAGCCGGCACGGGCGCGGCGTGCAGGACGCCGTCGTGCTCGGCGAGCACCAGGCGAGCCAGCTGCTCGAAGCCCGGACGCGCGCCGAGCGGCGCATCGAGCACCGCCGGAACCGCCACGCGGCGCGGCAGGGGCTGCCCGTAGCCGTGGCACACCAGGCCGTGGACGAGCCAGTCTGCCGCCAAGAGCGCAGCTATCATCGGCCCGGGGACGTTCACGGCCGGCTTGCCGCCGACGATGGCCAGCCCGATGGGACGCCCGGGCACCGCCCGCACGCCGTGGGCGAAGAACGACGCCCTCTCGGCCAAAAGCTCGGAGTTGAAGTCCTCCGACCCGCGGGACGACCCGCCGTTGACGAGCACCAGGTCGCACTCGGCCAGGGCGCGGTCAAGGGCAGCGGCCAGGGCGTCGCGGTCATCGGCCACGATGTCGTAGGCCACCAAGTCGGCACCCCACTGGGCGCAGTAGGCCCCCAGGGCGAGCGAGTTGGTCTGGACGTTCTGCCCGCGCGTCGGCTCCACGCCCACGGAGACGAGCTCGGTGCCGGTGGGCACATAGCCCACGCGCAGGCGGCGCAGCACCGGCACCTCAGCCCAGCCGCCGGCGGCCAGAAGCGCGATGGCCTCGGGCGTGAGCAGGGTGCCGCCCCGGTAGAGCAGCTCGCCGTCGGCCATGGTGGCGCCGGCCGGCTTCACCGCCAGGCCGGGGCGCACCTCGACGCCCGGATCGACGGCCACCGACCCGTCCTCCCGCAGCTCCACGTCCTCGATGGCCACCACCGCGTCGAACTCGTCGGGGAAGTCGTCCCCCGTGTCGGCCCGCACGTAGTCGCGCCCCAGCTTCCAGCCCGCCGTGTCGGGCATGCCGTCGGCGAAGTCCGTCGAGCGCACGGCGATGCCGTCGAAGGACGACACGCGGTGGCGCGGCAGGTCGTAGCGCGCGTGGCAGTCCCGGGCCAGCACCCGGCCGCAGGCCCGCGCCGCCGGAACCGCCTCCTCGCAGAGCCGCGGACTCCACCGCGACGTCAGCGCCCCCAGGGCCTCGTCCCGCGTGAGCGCGGCATCGATATCGAACTTCATGGCTCCCTCCGTTCCTCCCGCCGGCCAGCGCCGCGGGCCTCTCTCCGTATTATTCTTGATTTAGAATATAGTCACCCTACAATAATACCTGGCCGCGCCGGATGCGGCCAGGCGGCGCCGGCCGCCCCTCCCCTCGCAAGCAGAAGGAGCATGCCGTGCCCCAGCCCGACGACCACAGCCTCGCGAGCCGCTACGCCCGCCTCCCCCTCTTCGAGGGGGTGCCGGCGGAGAAGGTGCCCCGGGTGCTGCGCTGCCTCAACGCCAGCGTCCGCCGCTACGACCGCCAGGAGCATATCGTGGAGCCGGGCAGCCGGCAACGGCACACGGGCTACCTCTGTGCCGGGCACGCACGGCTAGTCAGCTACGACGTCGCCGGCAACACCTCCATCCTAGGCGAGTACGCCCCCGGGTCGGCCATCGCCGCCGAGCGGTTCTTTGGGCTCGAAGCCCCCTCCCACGGGTGCGTGGTGGCCGTCGAGCCCTGCGACGTGCTCGTCCTCGACCTTGACGCCGCGGTGGAGGCCAGGCCCTGCTGCAGGGCGCATGTCACGCGCATCCGCGAGAACCTCGCCCGCATCGCCCTGCGGATGAACGCCGACCTCCTGCGGCGCCTCGGGATCTTGTCCCAGCGTACCACGCGCGAGAAGGCGCTCGCCTTCCTCGCCCAACAGGCCGAGGCGGCCGGCGCCGATGCCTTCGACATCCCCTACTCCCGCCAGGAGCTGGCCGATCTCCTCTACGTCGAGCGCAGCGCACTCTCCCATGAGCTGGGGCGCCTCCAGGACGAGGGGCTCATCCGCTTCCGGCGGCGACGCTTCGAGCTGCTTCGCCCCCTCCGGTAGCGGCGCGGGGCCGGGGCGGCCGGCCTCCGCGCCGCCCGCCTCCCCTAGAAGAACGACTCGTACTCCTCGGTGGACAAGTCGTACTCGTAGAAGTCGCGGAAGAACGCCTTGGTCTCGGCCTCCAGGTCCACGTCGGCCATCTGCTCGGGATAGAGCGTCTTGGCCAGCCACAGGAACCCGAGGGTGGCCTCCGGGCAGGGGCGATCCCACCAGAAGGCGCCGATGGGCACCGTGTAGACCTGGCGCTCCTGGATGGCCCTCATGTCCCCGACCTGCTCGTTGGCGTAGAGCTCGTTCAGGTCGGCGCCCTTCTGCACCACGATGACATCCGGATTCCACTCAAGCGCCTTCTCCACGGTCACCTCGCCGTTGAGGTCGGCATCGGGCACGGCGAACACGCCGCCCGAGCCGGCCACCCACTCGCGGCCCCAGTCGCCCTTGTTGGCCGCGGTGACATCGGCCTTGCTCAGGTAGTAGACCGACTTGCGCTCGGCGTCGGGCACCTTCGCCAGCCGCGCGTCCAGTCGCGCGAACACGTCGTCCCAGTGGTCGACGAGCCTCTGGGCCTTGGCCTGGCCGGCCCCGCCGCCCACGATCTGGCCGACGTTGAGGAACTCCTGCTTGAGCGTGTCGACGGCCGCCCAGCCAATGAGCATGACGTAGGTGGGGATGCCCACGTCGGCTATCTGGGCATTGCCCTTGTCGGAGCTGATGCCCACCAGCGCCACGTCCGGCTCGGTGGCGATGAGCGCCTCGATGTTGAGGTCGTCGAAGGATCCGGCGTTGACCACGGACTCGAACTGCGGGTACATCCTCAACAGCTGGGGGAACTTGGTCATGGAGGGCTGGGCCACTATCTTGTCGGCGCCCCCGAAGATGGCCACCTCCTGGGTGGTGCCGCCGTTGCAGGTGATGGCGATGCGATCCACCGCCTCAGGGATGACGAACTCGTTGCCCTTGGCGTCCACGACGACGGTCGGCGCCGACGCGGCGGCCTCGGGGGCCGCGTCGCCCGACGACGCGCCTCCATCCTTGGAGCCGCCTCCCGCGCACCCGCCCAAGGCGAGCGCGGCCACGGCGGTCACGCCCGCCGCGCCGGCCAGCTCCATGAACCGGCGGCGCGTCATCGCGCGCATCATCACCAGCTCCTTCTCAGCCTTGTCCATCCTCATCCGCTCCTTTCTCGCGCGCCCGCTCCCGCGGGCGGATTACCGACTCTCTCAGCCCGCCGCCTCGCAGGGACAGGGGCGTTCCTTGGTCTTGAGCAGGGGTACGCAGGTGGTCACCCTGCCGTCGGGATGCTCGGGCACGTCGATGGACGCCACCTTCACGGGAATGCCGTAGGCGCGCTCGAGGGTGCCCTCGGTTACGATTTCATCCACCGACGCCACGCGAAACGGCTCGCCACGGCTCATGACGGCCGCCTTGTCGCAGCACAGAAACGCGTGGTCGGGGAAGTGCGACGTCATGATGACGCCCACGCCGCGTCGCGCAAGCGCGCACACCTGGGCAAGCACCCGCATCTGGTTGCCGAAGTCCAAGTTGGAGGTGGGCTCGTCCATCATGAGGAACGAGGGGTTCTGCATGAGGGCCCGGGCGATGAGCACCATCTGGCGCTCGCCGCCGCTGATCTCGGTATACACCCGGTCGCGCAGGTAGCCCACGCCGAGCAGCTCGAGCAGGGAATCAGCTTCCTCGAAAGCCCTGCGCGGGGGCCCGGAGAGCGGGTCGGCGCGGGAGATGGACCCCATCACCACCACGTCATGGACGACGAAGGGAAACGGCGGCTCATGCACCTGGGGCACGTAGCCGATAAGCGAGGCCGTCGCCTTGCGGTCGCGGTGGTTGACGGGACGCCCGTCCACCGTCAGGCTGCCGGCCGTGAGCGGGATGAACCCGAGCAGCGACTTGAACAGCGTCGTCTTGCCCACGCCGTTGGGACCCAGCAGGCACAGCACCTCGCCGCTGTCCAGCGTGAAGCTCACGTCGCGCACGACGTCGCGTCCGCGGTAGCCCGCGCGCACCTCGCGCGCCTCCATCCTCATGCCACCCATGTTCCCTCCCTTCCGTCGTCGACCCTCGCCCCCGCGCGGGGCCAACGCTCCCCCGCGCCGGGCCGCGGCGGGTATCGCACGTCATCCCGCATCAGGCTCCTTCCCTCTTGCGCTTGAACAGCAGGTAGAAGAAGAACGGAGCGCCGATGACGGAGGTTAGAATGCCCAGCGGCACCTCCACGGTGAAGAGGCTGCGGGCCACGTTGTCCACCACCAGGAGAAAGCAGCCTCCCAGCAGGAACGACATGGGTATGAGCTCCTTGCAGTTGGGCCCCACGATGAAGCGCGCCATGTGTGGGATAATGAGGCCCACCCATCCGATCATGCCCGCGATGGCCACCGACGCTGAGGTGAGCAGCGTCGCGCAGAAGATGAACACGGCGCGCAGGCGGTTGACGTTGAGCCCCATGGCCTGGGCCTCCTCGTCGCCGAAGGCCAGGGCGTTGAGCTGCCAGCGCAGAAACGCCAGCGGCGCCAAGCCGATGAGCAGCGGGGGCAGCAAAAACGCGAGGTCACGCAGCGACACGGTCGACAGGCTCCCCATGAGCCAGTAGGTGATCTCCGGCAGCTTGGAGTCGGGATCGGCCACGTACTTGATGAGCGTGATGAACGACGAGAACAGGGTGGACACGATCATGCCGCCCAAGATGAGCATGAGGACGGCGTCCTTGCCCTGGCTCACGCAGCGACACATGAGGTAGGCCAGCGCCACGGCAACGATGCCGAATACGAACGCGTTGACCTGGATGAACACGTAGGGAAGCGACAGCAGGATGGCCAGCGCCGCGCCGAATCCCGCACCTGAGGACGCGCCTAGGATATCGGGCGAGACCATAGGATTTCTGAACAGCCCCTGGTAGACGGCGCCGGCAACCGAGAGCGCCGCGCCCACGAGCACCGCTGCGCAGACGCGGGGCAGGCGCACCTTCCACACCACCGTCTGGGCCATCGCCGACTCCTCGCACGGCAGGCCGAAGAGCTGGGCTCCCAAGGCACTGACCACTCCGGTCGGGTCGACGGGGAACTGCCCGATCATGAACGAGACGAAGAACAGCGTCGCCAGCACGACGGCGGCCGCCGCGATGGCCGCCATGCCTTGCCGGCGCGACCGCGTCCCCACTTTCCGACCCATGGCGTCCTCTCTCTCTCAATATTATTCTTATATAAGAATAATATTTAAGTGAGAATAATCTGTTGGATTTGCCACGAACGGGGAAACAGGGGGAGAAAGCTGCCCTTGGGCAGGCGAGCGAGCCCCCCGGCGATGAAGGAGGGGGGGGGCCTGAAGGGGTTGGCGGAAGGAGGCGAGCGGAGAGGGGCGGAACGGCTTCGGGTGGGAAGGCGGGGGCGTCATCGGATGCCCCCCCAACGCAGCGGGGCCGGCCCCGCAGGACCGGCCCCTTCCCCGGCGCCCGCCAGGCGCCCTGCGCGTCGCGCCCTAGATCAGGCGCTTGGCGAAGGTGGGGTGGAAGTACTCCATCGTCTGGACGCGCACGCCCTTGCCGCTGCCGGCGGCGTGGATGTAGCTGCCGTCGCCCACGTAGACGGCCACGTGGTAGACGCCCGAGCCGCGGCCCCAGAACAGCAGGTCGCCGGGGAGCAGGGCGTCCATCGACACCGGCTCGCCCACGCCGGCCTGGGCGGCCGCGGTGCGGGGCAGCTCGACGCCGAGCGCCGTGCGGAACACGTACGACGTGAACCCGGAGCAGTCGAAGCCGCGCGGCGTGGTGCCGCCGTAGGCGTAGGGCGCGCCCTTGTGGGACAGCGCCTCGGCGAGCACGGCGTCGACCTTGGACGCGCGGACGGCCTCGGCGGCGGTGGCCTCCAGGTGGGCCGTGTAGGCGTCCATCTCCTGGGCGGACTGCTCGTTGACGACCGTGGCGGTCAGCGCCGCCACGGCGTGGCCGAAGGCGGCGTCGGAGCCGTGCCCTTCGTGGTCGCCCGCCTCCGCGGGCGCGGCGGGATCCTCGGCGGGCGCCTCGTCGGCGAGCGCGCTCTGGGGCGAAAGCGCCAGCCCCAGGGACAGCGCGACGGCGAATCCGGCCAGCAGCAGGCGATTTCGGGTGCACGAGGCCACCGCATCGCGCGATGCGGCCTTGCAGGTCAGGTTGGCTTTGATCAAGGAGATTCCTTTGAACGGGCCCGCGTTTCCCTTGCGCCTTGCGGGACGGCTTGGCGTCGCCCCCGGCTCTGCGGCGGGCGGCTCGGGCGACCGCGGCTCGCGAAGGCGGCGCGAGCGAGACGGGAGGCCGGGGCCCCTCGGCCCGGCGGCGGCTCCCGCGGCCCCGGTTGTCGCGGGGCCGGGAGGGGCGGTTGCCCTATCGGCATCGTGAAGGTTACGGCAGGGCAACGCCGGCGCGCAACCGCCCGGGGCGCCTCTCCACAGCTTCGCCGCCGGCGCTCCGCAAGTCCTTCATTCATGATTCAGCCGCTGATATATAGCCCCGCAGCCCCCTGAGGGGCCGGTCGAATTGCACTCCCCCTCCGCCTCGAAAGGCCGGCCGAACTGCATCCCCTCCGCCTCGAAAGGCCGGCCGAACTGCACGGTTTTGACGACTTTGCGACAGGATCCGCCAGTCACGGCCCCTCGCCGCCGGGAAATGCGCGCCCTATCCCGCGTCAGGCGGCCTTGAATCGAGTATCGCGCCCACTCCCCCTCCCAATCCGTCACAAAGTCGAAGAAAGTGTGCAGAATACTCCGAAGGCAACTGTGGAAATCGGGATTTCCGCCGAAAAGGCGTGTGCGCCGGCAGGTGAATCGCTAGAATTCCTGCGTGAAAATCATCTTTTGTAAACACACGGCGCTGTTCCTCCTCCGCATGTTCTCCCGGCGGGCCCCTGCCCCCGCGGCCGGACGCGAGCTCGCGCGCACCCCCTCCGCCGCCTACGTGGCCAAGGTCGCCTGCGACAACCCCCTGCTCGCGGAGTGCCCGCGGCCGCTGCACGTGCTCGCCCCCGACGGGAAGCGCCCGCGCAACACGGCGGACGTCGTCTTCCACACCTGGTCGGCCCGCGTCCCCGCCGCCCAGCTCCGCGAGCCCGTCGAGGGGCTCTGCTGCCTGGGGCCTGAGCTCGCGCTCCTGCACCTCGCCGCCGACCTGCATCCCGCCGCCCTGCTCATGGTGGCCCACGAGCTCTGCGGGCGCTATCGCATCAGGCTGGAGCAGCCAGGGTTCTTCGAGGCCGAGCCGCTCACCACCCCTCGGCGCATCGCGGCCTGCGGCCGGGCGAACGCCGGCGCGCCGGGCGCGAAGCCCCTGCGCGGCGCCATCCCCCACATGGGCGGGAACGCGCACTCCCCCATGGAGGCCGCCGTCGCGCTCCTGCTCGGCCTGCCGAACCGCCTCGGGGGACTCGGGCTGCCGCGGCCGGAGCTGAACCGGCGCGTCACGCCCGGACGTCGCGGGAGGGAGGCCACCTCGGCGAGCTTCTACGACTGCGACCTGCTCTGGCCCGAGGCGCGCCTGGCGCTCGAGTACGACAGCGACCTCTGCCATGCGGACGCCGACCGCCTCAACAGCGACGCCGCCCGGCGCACGGCGCTCCTCGCCCTGGGGATCACGGTGGTCACGGCCACCCACGACCAGATCTACCAGCCACGCCAGTTCCGCCAGCTCGAGACGACGCTGCGCCGCCAGCTCGGGGTGCGGCGGCAGATACGCTGCCGCGACTTCGAGCAGCGCCAGCGCGAGCTGCGGCGCCACGTGCTCGGCGTCGGGCTCGGGCAGGACGCGATCGCCCGCTTCATCCGCTTCGGCAGCTGAGCGCCCGGCGCGCTGCCAGCCGCCGAAGCTGTGCGGTTTCGACGACTTTGCGACGGAATGCGGGGCGCGCGGACGCCCTTCTGCGAGGTCGCGGAACCCATCGGGAAGATCATGCGAGGGCGAAAGCCCTTGACCTGGGGATTTACCGGCGCGCGTTCGGGCGGGGGCGCCGGCGGCGTCGCAAAGTCGTCGAAACTGCACACCTCGCGCCAGCCGGCGCGGCGTCGACGCCCAACCAGCCCGCACGGCGCCGCCGGGCCCGCCCCCTCGCACGGCGCCGCCCGCGGGGGCGGGCCCGGCGCTACTCGGCGGGCTCGGCGGCCGGCGGCTCGCCCGTCTCCAGAACGCGCAGCAGCGCCGCCTCGTCGAGCACCGGCACGCCAAGCGACACCGCCTTGTCGTACTTCGACCCGGCGGCCTCGCCGGCCACCACGTAGCTCGTCTTCTTCGACACGCTGCCCGACACCTTGGCGCCGAGCGCCTTCAGGGCCGCCCCCGCCTCGTCGCGGGTCATGCCGCTCTCCACGAGCGAGCCGGTCAGCACGAAGGTGAGCCCGGCCAGCGTCTGCGGGCGCTCCTCGCCGGGCGCCGGGGCCTCCTCGGCCAGGCGCACGCCGGCGGCGCGCAGTCGGTCGATGACGGCCGCGTTCTCGGGCACACGCAGGAACACGTAGGCGCTACGGGCGATCTTGGGGCCGATGCCGTCGACGGCGGCCAGCTCCTCCTCGGTGGCGGCGGCAAGCGCGTCGATGGAGGGAAACGCCCCGGCCAGGGCCTCGGCCGTGGTCTTGCCCACGTGCCGGATGCCCAGGCCGAACAGCACGCGGGCGAAGGGGCGCGTGCGGCTGGCCTCGATGGCGGCCACCAGCTTGGCGGCGATGGTGGCGCCCAGGCGGATGGGCTGGCCCTCCTTGTTCACGCGGCCCATGTCGAGCAGCGCGAGCTCCACCTCGTCGAGCGAGTAGTAGTCGGCCACGTCGGTGAGCCGCCCCACCTCCACGAGCCGCGTGACGATCTCCTCGCCCATGCCGTCGATGTCGAGCGCGCCGCGGCTCGCCCAGTGGAGCAGCCGCTCCTGGGCCTGGGCCGGGCAGTCGATGGAGATGCAGCGGAACGCCACCTCGCCCTCCTCGCGGATGACGGGCGAGCCGCAGCTCGGGCACACGTCGGGCATGGCCCAGGGCGCCGCGCCGTCCGGGCGCAGCGACAGCACCGGGCCGAGCACCTCGGGGATCACGTCGCCGGCCTTGCGCACCACCACGGTGTCGCCCACGCGCACGTCCTTGCGGTGCACCTCGTCGAGGTTGTGCAGGGTGGCGCGGGCCACGGTCGAGCCGGCCACCACCACCGGCGCCAGCTCGGCCACGGGCGTGAGCGCGCCGGTGCGCCCCACCTGCACGGTGATGTCGCGCAGAAGCGTCGTCTTCTCCTCGGGCGGGAACTTGAAGGCGATGGCCCAGCGCGGCGCGCGGGCCGTGAACCCGAGGGCCTCCTGCTGGGCGAAGGCGTTCACCTTCACCACCACGCCGTCGATCTCGTAGGGAAGCTGCTCGCGGCGCTCGAGGGCGCGCTCGCAGAAGGCGCGCACCGCCTCGGCGCTCTCGCAGAGCTCCACGTCGGGGTTCACGTGGAAGCCGGCCTCGCGCAGCCACTCGAGCAGCTGGTACTGGCCGGGCACGGAAAGCGCGCCGTCCTCGGCGATGGCGTACATGAAGGTGGACAGCTCGCGGCCCTGGGTGATCTTGGGGTCCTTCTGGCGCAGGCTGCCGGCGGCGGCGTTGCGCGGGTTGGCGAAGGGCGCCTTGCCGTTGGCCTCGGCCGCCAGGTTGAGCCGCTCGAAGCTGGCCTTGGACAGGTAGACCTCGCCGCGCAGCTCGAGCGGGGCCGTCCGGTCGGCGATGGCGCCGAGCGCCTCGGGGCGCAGCCGCAGCGGCACGTCCTTCACCGTGCGCATGTTGGCCGTCACGTCCTCGCCGGTGGTGCCGTCGCCGCGGGTGGCGGCGCGCACGAGCACGCCGTCCTCGTAGGTGAGCGCGATGGAGCTGCCGTCGATCTTGAGCTCACAGTCCATGGGCGGAAAGTGGCCGAAGTCCTCGACGACGCGCTCCATCCACGCGTCGAGCTCGCCTAAGTCCATGGCGTTGTCGAGCGAGTACATGCGCCGCGCGTGACGCACGGGGGCGAACTGCTCGCCCACGTAGCCGCCGACGCGCTGGGTGGGCGAGGTCGGGTCAATGAGCTCGGGGTGGGCCGCCTCCAGCTCGCGCAGCTCGCGCATGAGCGAGTCGAAGGCCGCGTCGGAGAGCACCGGCGCGTCGAGGGCATAGTAGAGGTAGGAGTTGTGCTCGATCTCGCGGCGCAGCGCCTCGACGCGGGCGGCCGGATCGGTGGCGGCCTCGGCCAGCGCCTTCTCGTCCAAGAGCGACCCCTGCTCGTTTTCCATGGCGACGTCCCTTCCTTCGCTTCGACGGCCGGCCCGGCGGGCGGCGAGCCCCTCAGGCGCGCCGCGCGGGGCGCCCGGGGCGCGTCCCGTCCCGCGCATGAGAGGGGCCCGGAATCCACCGGGCCCCTCGGCCTCATCAGTCGATCATGTTACCACGCCGGGGCGCCGGAGGGGCGGCCCGGCGGGCGCCGGGCGCGCCGGCTAGGCCACGTGGTGCGCCGTCGTGTCGCCGCCGAGCTCGGCCTGGGGCGTGGCCCCGTAGACCGCCAGGGTGACGCCACGCATCATCAGGAAGAACCCGAGGAAGATGGCGAACGAGCCGGGCCACACGAAGAAGCAGATGCCGCACAGGACGCTCAGCACGCCGCTGGCGATGAGCCAGCCCCAGCTGATGGCGGTGCGCAGCCGCACGGCCGCGAAAATCTGGAAGACGCCGTAGGCCGCCATGAACGCGCCGGCCACCCAGGGGACGACCTCGGCCGCGATGACGGGGTTGGCCAGGAACATGACGCCCAGGACGATGTCGCACAGGGCGTAGGCGACGAGCCATCCCGACAGGCTCATGGACTTGCGGTACCGCGCGTAGGCGTAGACGTCGAAGACGCCCACCACCAAGAACATGGCGCCGACGATGGCGGCGACGCTCAGCAGGGTCAGCCCCGGTGCCCACAGGCACACGAATCCCACGATGACCAGGGCGATGCCCGCGGCGAACATCCCCCAGTCGCGCTTGCTGGTTGCATCCATTTGCGATCACGCTCCTTCGTTCGATGAATGCCCTTCTGGCGCCATTGTTGGGCCGGGCGGGCGCGTCGCAGGTGGCGAGGGGGAGCCGTTGATGAGCGGTCAGCGGAGCGAGGGGGCGCCGTTTCCCCCTGCCGCGCGGCGCGGGCGGAAAGGGCAGGGGAAGAGGCGCGGAAGATGGGCGGGGCGCCGGCGGCAGGATGCGGAGAGGCGCGGAAGGCGCGGCGGACGCCCGCGGCAGGATGCGGAAGGGAAGGCGCGGAAGACGGACGGGACGCCCGCGGCGAAGCCAGGCGGCGCGGGCGCCTACCCGGCGGCGGCGAGGCGGCGGACGGCCTCGGGGAGCGCGTCGACGACGTCCTCAGGGACGACGCCGATGGCGGTCATGCGGTCGGCGGCCGCGCACCCCGCCTCGGCGTGGAGCGTCGCGCCGAGCACCGCCGCCTCGAGCAGCGACGCGCCCTGGGCCAAAAGCGCGCCCACGACGCCGGCCAGCACGTCCCCCGTCCCGGCCTTGGCCAGCGCGGCGGTCCCGCGGTCCACCAGCACGGTGCGCGCGCCGTCCGAGACGTGGGTGTCGGGGCCCTTGAGCACGCAGACGGCCCCGTAGGCGCGGGCGAGGGCGGCGGCCAGGCGCGCGGGGTCGGCGGCCGCGTCCCCGCCGATGCGCGCGCCGCGGGCGAGGCGGGCCGCCTCGCCGCCATGGGGCGTGAGCACCGTCACGCGGCCCTGGGCGGCGCGGGCCGCCGCGAGCGCGCGGCCCTCCCCCGTCGCGAGCGCCGCCAGCGCGCCGCCGTCGACGAGCAGCGGCGAGGCAGCCGCGGCCAGCACGGCGAGCGCGAGGCGCGCGCAGGCGTCGTCGGCCGGGTCGAGCCCCGGCCCCACGACGGCGGCGGCCGGGCGGGCGGGGCGCGCCGCGGGCAGGTCGGCGGCCTGCCAGCCCTCCCAGGAGCGCGCGACCAGCGAGGGGCGGAATCCGCGCACGACGGCCAGGGACTCGGGCGCGCACACCACCGTCACGTAGCCGGCGCCGGCGCGCTGGCCCGCGGCGGCGGCCAGGCAGGCCGCGCCCGGGTAGCGCGCGCAGCCGCCCACCACGGCGAGCGCCCCGCGGGCGTACTTGTTCGCGTCCGGCGCCGGCCAGGGCAGAAGCGCCGCCAGCCGCGCGTCGTCCCACCGCTCGGCGGCCGGCTCGCTCATCGCGCGTCCCCGGCGCCCGGCGCGCTCGCGGCGACCTCCGGGGCGGCGCCCGCCGCGGCATCCGGCGCCCCCGCGCCCGCGGCCCCGGGGCCGGACGCGGGCAGCTCGTCGAGGAGGCTGCGGGCGTCCTTGAACTGGCGCGTCAGCTCCTCCATCGGGTCCTCGCGCCTCTTCGCGGCCGTGACGGCGTCCTGGGTGATGGCCATGGCGCAGGCCACGGCCTCGCTGTGGGTGAACGACAGCGAGATGGGCACCTCGCGCACCCCCTGGGCCCGCGCCGCGTCGCGGGCGCGCCCGGAGAGCACCACGTAGGGCTTGCCCTTCTTGGTGCGCCGCACCTCCACGTCGCGCGGCCCGATGCCGTCGGCGAAGCCGGTGCCGAGCGCCTTGAGCACCGCCTCCTTGGCGGCGAAGCGCGTGGCGTAGTGCGCCTCGGGGTTGGCCTTGGCGTCGCAGTAGGCGCGCTCCTCCTCCGAGAACGCGCGTCGCGCGAAGGCGGGGCTGCGATGCAGGATGGCGCGCACCCGCGCTATCTCGACGATATCCACCCCCAGCCCCACCTGGTCAGACGCCATGGGGATGCCGAGCGCCCCCTCCACCATCTCGCGGGATCGCTTGCTCTGGGCCATCTTCGCTTCCTTCCCTCTGCCTCGGCGCGCCGCACGCCGGCGCCCGCGTGGCGCCGGACCTCCGCCGCGGGCGGACGCGGGGCCCCAAGGCGCGCACGCCCCTATTCTACCGTGACCGACTTCGCCAGGTTGCGGGGCTGGTCGACATCGCAGCCGCGGGCCACGGCGATGGCGCGGGCGAACAGCTGCAGCGGCACGCTCGCCGTGATGGCCGAGAACGCGTCGCGCACCTTCGGGATGTAGATGACGTGGTCGGCATGCGCCCGGATGTCCTCGTCTCCCTCGGTGGCGACGGCCACCACCATGGCGCCGCGGGCCTTCGCCTCCTGGAGGTTGGACACCACCTTGTCGTAGACGGGGCTCTTTGTGGCGATGGCGATGACGGGGAACCCCTCGTCCACCAGCGCGATGGGGCCGTGCTTCATCTCGCCGGCGGCGTAGGCCTCGGCGTGCAGGTAGCTGATCTCCTTGAGCTTGAGGGCGCCCTCGTAGCTGACCGCCGCGCCCATGCCGCGGCCGATGAACAGCGCGCTCGACGCGTCCTTGCAGGCCAGCGCCGCCTCCTGGATGGCCGCGTCGTCGGCCAGGATGCGCTCGACCTGCTCGGCGGTGTCGGCCAGCTCGCGGAACAGCAGGCGCACCTGGCTCGTCTTGAGCTTGCCCTTGGCCTGGGCCAGAAGCATCGCCAGCAGGGTGAGCGAGACCACCTGGCCGAGGAAGCTCTTCGTGGAGGCCACGGCGATCTCCTTGTTGGCCTTGGTGTAGATGACGCCGTCGGACTCGCGCGCCACGGGGCTGCCCACCACGTTGGTGATGCCGAACACCTTGGCGCCCTTCACGCGCGCATCGCGGATGGCGGCCAGGGTGTCGGCCGTCTCGCCCGACTGCGACACGGCCACCACCAGCGTCGTCGGCGTGATGATGGGGTTGCGGTAGCGGAACTCGCTGGCCACCTCCACCTCGCAGGGGATGCGCGCCCACGCCTCGATGAGGTTCTTCGCGATGAGGCCGGCGTGGTACGACGTGCCGCAGGCGATGACGTAGACGCGGTCGATGAGGTCGAGCTCCTCGGGCGACAGGTCGAGCTCGTCGATCTCCAGCGCGCCGGCGGACAGGCGCCCGGCCAGGGTGTCGCGGATGACGCGCGGCTGCTCGTGGATCTCCTTGAGCATGAAGTCGGGGTAGCCGCCCTTCTCGGCCACGTCCAGGTCCCAGTCCACGTGGGTGACGGGGGGATCGAGGGGCCGGCCGGCCTCGTCGAAGAAGGCGATGGCGTCCGGCGTGAGGCGCGCCACCTGGCCGTCGGCGAGCACCACCACGTCGCGCGTGGCGTCGATCATGGCGATGATGTCGCTCGCGACGTAGCTGCCGCGCTCGCCGCGGCCCACCACGATGGGCGAGTCCTTGCGAGTGACGATGATGACGCCGGGCTCGTAGGCGCAGACGACGGCCAGGCCGTAGGCGCCAATGAGGCGGCCCGCGGCGTGGGCGACGGCCGCCTGGAGGTCGCCCACGTCGGCGTAGGCCTCCTCCACCAGGTGGGCGACCACCTCGGTGTCGGTGTCGCTCTTGAAGGCGTGGCCGCGCGCGGCGAGCTCCTCGCGCAGCTCGGCGAAGTTCTCGATGATGCCGTTGTGCACCACGGCGATGTCGCCGGCGCACGAGGTATGGGGATGCGCGTTGGCCTCGGAGGGCCGGCCGTGGGTGGCCCAGCGCGTGTGGCCGATGCCGCAGGTGCCCGCGAAGTCGAAGTGGGACAGCGTGTGGACGAGCCCCGACACCTTCCCCTTGCGGCAGACCACCTGGAGCGCGCCGTCCTGCTCGATGGCGACGCCCGCCGAGTCGTAGCCGCGGTACTCCAGCCGCGTCAGCCCCTCGATGAGGATGCCCTGGGCCGCGTCGGCCCCCGTGTAGCCCACGATTCCGCACATAAGCGCTCCTGTCAGGTGACGTGCGTCGCCGGCCGGCCGCGGGCGCGGCGCCGGGGCGCGGGAATTCCGCCGACCATTGTAGGGCACCGGGCGGGCGGCGATGTTTCGCCCCGGTAAACACCCGCCCGACGCCCTCCCGCGCCGGGCGGACGGCCGCGGCGCGCGGGCCCCGGCGCGCCCGCCCCTCCCGCCGGCGACGCCTTCAGCGAGAAACTATTCGCACCCTGCAAATAGTTATGCGAGAATGGGCCCGTGTTCCAGACCGCCGAACGATGAGAGAGGGCCCGCCCATGTGGAGCAGCTGCCACCCGAAATCCGATGAAGACCTGAAGGAATGCGCCGAGCTGGGCAAGTCGCTCAACCGGCTGTCCCAGCCCACCATCCTGACGCTCATGGCGAAGCACGGCGAGCCCATGCACGGCTACATCATCGTGCAGCAGGCGGCCCACTCCCCCATGTTCGGCGGCAAGAAGCCCGACGCGACGGGCATCTACCGGGCGCTCAAGCGCATGGAGGAAGCCGGCCTGGTCACGTCCGCGTGGGACACCCCCGAGGAGGGCTCGGCCAAGCGCCTGTTCACGCTCACCGACAAGGGCTACCGCTGCCTGCGCCGCTGGATCGACGCCCTGGCGTGCTACCAGCTCACCCTGGAGGAGCTGCGCGTCGACGCTGCCGACGCCCTGGGCATCGAGCTGCCCGAGGCGCCCGTGTGCTCCCACGGCGCCGCCGAGTAGGAGCGCGCCGCCATCAGACCTGTCCGAGGGGCCGCTGGTATGCGCGGCCCCTCGTCTTCCGCGGCGGCAGGCGCCGCCCGTCTTCCGAGGAGGCCCCCATGCCCGAGCTGCCCGCCTTCCCCGCCGCGCTTGAGCCCGCCTGCGGCCGCGACATCGCGGCTATCCACGACCCGCGCCCCCTCGTGATCGTCGGCGCGCGCGGAACCGGCGGGGAAGTCGGGTTCGCCACCATCATCTGGGCGACGCCGGTGTCCCACACCCCGCCGCTTGTCGCCCTCGCCCTGCGCGCGCGGTCGCACACCATGGGGCTCCTGCGAGAGTCGGGAGCGTTCAGCCTGGCCACGCTGCCCGCCGATGCCGATGCGGCGCGCCTGGCCGAGCTCTGCGGCAACCGCACCGGCCACGCCTTCGACAAGGCCGCCGCCGTGGACTACGTGCTGGTGGCAGCCGGCGGGGCCGCGCCGGCGGAGGATGCGGAGGACGAGGACGCCGCGGTGCCGGCCGCAGACGCGCCGGGCGAGAGCGCCGACGGGGCCGCGCTCGTGCCGGTGCCGGCGATGGCGCTCTCGTGGGAGGCGTGCGCGGTGCGCTCCGTCCAGGAGGCCGGCGACCACCTGCTCGTCATCGGCGAGGTGACGCGCGCCGCCACCCGCGGCTCGCGCGACGACGCCGGCCGCCTCGCCCCCGTCGAGACGCTGCTCTGCATCCACCACGGCGCCTACGCCCCCGTGGGCGCGCCGCTCGAACTTCCCTAGGCAGAAAGGGGCGCCAGGACATCGCTCCCGGCGCCCCTTCTCCTTCTGCTATCCTCGCCGCATGGGCTTGGGATTGCACTCGTCGACGAGCTCGCAGCCCTCGCAGTTCTCGGTGACCGAGGTGTCGATGAGGCCCCAGTCGCACTCCTCGAAGCCGAGGGCGTCGTAGAAGGGCACCGACGCGCCGCGGGCCACGAGCCGCAGCTCGCCGTGCTCGGCGGCCGCGGCCTCCATGAGCGCGCGGCCGACGCCGTACCCGCGCCAGGACGCGTGGGTCACCACGGGGTTCACGTGCGCCGCCCCGTTGGCGCCCAGCGCGATGCGGATGAAGCCCACCGGCTCATCGTCGGCGTTGGCGGCCACGGTGACGCGCTCGAGCGAGGGCAGGTTGTCCATCCCCTCGTTCCAGCAGTACGCGTCGAGATACGGCCGGTCGGCCTCCACCGCCGCCCTCAGCGTGAACAGATCGGCCATGAGCTCTCCTCTCGCCAACGCGACCCGCCCGGCTCGACGCCAGGGCGGCGCGAGCCGGCTGACGCGCCCCCTCCCCCGCCGCGGCGGGCGGGGCGCCCTACATGATGGGCGGGACGTAGATCTTGTTGCGGGAGTCGGGGATGGCCTTCTTGGCCAGCTCCGCGGCTCCCTGGGCTATCTGGGGCAGCAGGCGCGTGGGCACGCCCATGAACATCATGTCCTCGCCGATGTCGCTCGCGGCGCGGCAGCCGTAGCAGCCGAAGGTGATGTTGGGCTCGTCGTTGGCCAGCGGCAGCAGCACGGCCTCGACGCACATCGAGTTGAAGCCGCTCGCGTGGAAGTCGTGGCGGTGCCCCGTGTAGTAGCTCATGGACATGCAAAGCCACATCATCTGCTCGGGCGTGCCGGTGAACACCACCACCTCGGGCTCGCGCACCGTCGCGTCGAGCGGCGCCACGTAGGTGGCGCGGCGGCTCTTCGGCGGCAGCGTCGGGCGCTCGGCCACCATGCGGGCCGCGGCCTCGGCGTCGACCACCTTGTGGAACAGCACGTAGATCTCGCCCGTGGCCAGCTTCTCGGGCACGCCGGTCATGCCGAAGATGGACGTGCCGTCGGGGCAGGAGTGGCGATGCGGCGGCATGAGGATGGACGCGCCCCGGCGCGCGGCCATCATGGCCTGGCAGAAGCGCAGGTTCTCCGGGGGCATGGGCACGTCGGGCAGCGGCTCATCGGCCGCGATGAGGCCCACGGCCACCGGCTGCCAGCGCAGCCCCAGCGACGCCATGATCGAGCGCTGGTAGCCCGCGAGCTCCTCGCGGCGCGCGGCGTCGAGCGGCTCGGCGCGCGGCTCGTCGGCGTAGGGGTCGAAGGTCGCGTCGCCGATGGCCTCCACGGTGAGCGCCCGCCGCGGGCAGTTGCCCGCGCAGGTGGTGCAGCCCACGCACTGGTCGGGGTGCGCCGCGAAGGGGTGCCCGTCGGGCCCCTCCTCCAGCACGTAGCACGGGCAGAACGCCACGCACAGCCCGCACTTGACGCACCGCGCGGGATCGTTCGTTATCTTGTAGTCAGCCACTTCTCTTCCTTCTATCGTACCTGTGGGGAGGGGTGACGGCGGCACTCAGTCGCTCAGACAGTCCTGGCTCGCACGAACAGCCCACTGGGCTGTTCGGCTCGTGCGGAACTCGCTTGGTGAGCACCGCCGCCACCCCTCCCCTCTCGCGGCTTGCGGCATCGTCCGAAGAACGGCGAGGCCGGCGGCGGCGTGGGGCGAAGCGAAGGCTGCGCAGCTTCTGAGCGCAGCCCCACGCCGCCGCCGGCCGTCCCCCGGTCTAGCGATCCCCCACTCCGCGCAGCTCCTCCTTGCCCCAGGGCGGGTAGACGCGCTTGCCGGCGGCGTCGGTCAGGTGGTAGGAGCAGAACGGGATGGCGCGGCCGTCGGGCACGGTCACCATCATCGAGCACTCGCGCAGGCGCTGGGTGTCCATGGACACGGCGTCCATGTAGTTCATGATGATGACGGACAGCCCCGTCTTCACCTCGACGCCCTTCTTGTACAGGATGTCGAGGAACACCGAGCCCTGGGGGCTGTCGGGGCTGTAGCCGGCGGCGTACTCCTCCATGGTCATGGCGCGCGTGGCCGGGTAGAAGCCCGACGGGTGCGCGGCCGCGGCGTCCTTCACCAGGAACACGCCGGTGTCGCAGAGCGGGTTCGAGCAGCCGAGCGGCCAGATGTCGCGGGGCTCCAAGAGCCCGTCGGACTGCTCGGCCAGGGCGAAGATGACGTCGCCCGAGCTCATGGGCAGCGCGCGCTCGGCGTCGAAGCGGCCCGATGTGAAGGCCGGCTGCAGGGCGAGCCCCGCCACCACGTCCGAGTTCTCCAGGCAGAAGCGCAGAAGGTCGCCGAGCTGGCCGTCGTTCACGCCGGCCACCACGGCCACCGACAGCACGCACTGGATGCCCGCGGCGCGGCAGCGCTCGATCACCTTGAGCTTGACGTCCAGGATGTCGCGGCCGCAGGTGGCCTCGTACACGTCGCCCGTCAGCCCGTCGAAGGACAGGTACACGCCGGTGAGGCCGGCGGCCACCAGCTCTTCCAGGTACCCGTCGCGCGCGGCGATGACCAGGCCGTTCGTGTTGATCTCGATGCCCCAAAAGCCCTTCTGGCGCCCGCGGTAGATGATCTCGGCCAGATCCTTGCGGCACGTCGGCTCGCCGCCGGTGATCTGCACGGCGCCGTCGGTGCCCACCGCGTCGGCGATCACGTCGTACATGGCGTCGATCTCGTCGAGGGTCGGGTCGTCCTCGTTGCCCTCGGCGCTGGCGAAGCACACGGGGCAGCGCAGGTTGCAGTTGCGCGTGACCTCGATCTCCAGCAGCGTCCCGCGCCGCTCGTGGCGGCCGCAGGTGCCGCAGCCCTTGGGGCACGGCCCGCAGACCGGCGTCGTGTTCTCCGGCGGCGTCTTGGGGAACGCCTCGGAGCGCAGCCACTCGTAGTGGTCGGCGTCGGGCCACATGCGCGTGTCGAGGCGCCCGTGGTCGGGGCAGGTGCGCGTCATCCACACCACGCCGTCGCCGTCGGCGTACACCTCGGCCGGCAGCTCCCGCAGACACGTCGGGCACAGCGCGCCCGTCGCGTGCAGGAAGCGGCGGTTCTCGTCGGTCATCGCCTACTCCTCGCTGTCGATGTACTGGCGCGGGTCGTGCTCGTCGTTGGGCGGGGTGCACACGGTGATGCCCATGAAGTCCACCCAGTCGAGCACGCGGCGCGGCACGAACAGCTCGTGCTGGTACTTGGCGGCGCGCTCGATGGCGCGCATGCAGGAGATGGCGTGGGCCAGGTCGGTGCGGTCGTCGATGTCGGCCACGGGCGAGAAGTAGGCGCAGGGGATGTCCTCGGCCTCGAGCTTCTCCATGTAGGCGTCGAGCGCCGCCTTGCCGTCCAGGTTGTAGTAGACGCCCTGGTGGTCCATGGGCGTGTCACGGCTGAAGCCCACCAGCGACGTGCCGCACTCCTGGCACGGCGCGGCCACGAAGCCGGGCGTGCCGAGCGACTCGAAGTAGTCGATCCACTGGAAGGCCTGGATGATGTGGGACTTCGGCAGGGTGGGGATGTCGCCGCCCACCGACACGATGGCGTCGTAGCCCAGGGCGAAGATCTGCTGGAAGGCATCGTCGAAGTGGTCGTCGAAGGTGGCGCCCGCGTCGGTGAGGTAGTGGATCTCCATGGGCCACGGGCCGATGGCCTCGTAGGTCTCGCGCATCAGATCGACGTTGGACGCCGGCGTGGTGGACACGAAGAAGTCGTAGGTGATCTTGTCGGCCGTCGGGTCGGCGGCCACGGCCGCGTCGTTGGCGGCCTGGAGCTCGTAGAGCGCGTGCATGCACGCCTCGCTCACGTCGTAGAGCGAGCGGCGGAAGAACTCCGCGGCCTGCTCGTCGGTGAGGAACCCGCCGTGCTTCACGGTCAGGCGCGTCTTCACCATGCCCGGCACGGGCGGCTTGCTGAACACCAGCAGGGCTTGCTTCTTCTCGGTCACGGGTGTGTCTCCTTCTCCTCTCGGGCGCGGGCGCCCGGCTGATACCCTCGTTGCGCGGCCCGGCTGGGCCGCGGCTCGTCACCTCCCGGCGGGGTCGGGCGTGAAGCCCGGCTGCCACGTGAGCGGACGGTCGTCGGCGCGGACCATGCAGTCAACGGCGTTGTAGGACCAGGTGCCTATCATCGGCTCGCCCTCCTCGACCGTGCACGACGTGAGGCAGTTGACGTTGGACTCCCACATCCCGCCGAACGCCGGGGCGCCGGCGGCCCACTCGGGGTGCCACCATCCGTAGTCCGCATTTATTAGACCATCTCTCATACGTATTGTAGCCAAAACGAAGCGCGCCTCGCCATGGTCGGTGGCCAGGACCACCGTATCACCGGCGGACAGGCCGAGCGCCGCGGCCGTGGCCTCGCTCACCTCGGCCACCGGGTAGGGGTGGCGCGTGCGGAAGGCCTCGTTGTTGAAGTACATCGACGCGTTGTAGGGCTGCTTGCGCGCGCCGGTGATGAGGGGCAGGTGCGTCCAGCCGGCGGCCTCGCGCTCGGCGACGAAGGCGTCGGAGCACAGGCGGCGCGGCTCGCCGGGCTCGGGCAGCCGCGGGCCGCCCAGCGCGTCGAGCGCCTCGCTCGCCAGCTCGATCCTGCCCGTGGCGGTGGCGAAGCCCTGGGGGGCGCCGTCCGGGCCGGGCAGCAGGTGCTTGGCGTAGGCCGGCGGCTGGTGGTACAGCCCCAGCTCGCAGTAGGCATCCCAGTCCATGCCGGCGGGCGCGAGCGTGGCGGCGATGGCGTCTTCGAACGTCTCCTCGGGCCACTCGTCGGCCTGGCCCAGGCGCAGGCCCAGCTCGCGGAACACGTCGTAGTCCACCTTGCGCTCGTAGTAGGGCGCGCAGGCCGCCGGGCCGCCGTAGGCGATGTTCGCCACGCCGCCGTGGGCCTGGAAGGTGGGGCGCTCCATGGCGCCGGCCGCCGGCAGCACGAAGTCGGCGATGGACGCCGTGGGCGTCAGGTAGTAGTCGAGCGCCACGATGAGGTCGAGTCCCATGAGCGCGTCGAACACCCGATGGGTGTCGGCGTAGGTGAGCAGGGGGTTGGTGGCCTCCACGATGAGGGCGCGCACCGGGTAGGGCTCGCCCGTCTCCATGGCGCGCAGCACCAGGTCGGGATGGGCCGACGTGAGGTAGCGCGCCGGCAGCTTGCGGCCCAGGCGCTCGGTGAGGGCCGCCACCCGCGCGTAGCCGTCGTAGCTCTGCAGCGGGGTGACGCCGGTGTTGAGCGAGCGGGCAGCCAGCTCCCCGGCGTGCTCCAGGGTCAGCTCCAGGTCGACCTCGGGCGTGAAGTCGCTGCCCTCGGCCAGCACGCAGGCGCCGGGACGGTCCACGTTGCCGGTGATGGCGCGCAGGCAGCAGATGGCCCGGTGCGTGGGCGCCACCGAGCGCCCCACCTGGTCGATGCCGCGGCCCGACACGAGCGCCGAGGGATAGGGCCCGGCGAACAGGCGCGCCACGCGGCGGATGTCGTCGGCGTCCACGCCGCATTCCGCGGCCACCGCCTCGGGCGTCCACGGGGCCACGTGCGCCGCCAGCTCGTCGAAGCCGTGGCACCACTCCCCCACGAAGGCGTCGTCGGCGAGGCCCTCGGCGATGATGACGTTGAGCATCCCGAGCGCCAGCGCGCAGTCGGTGCCGGGGCGCGGCGCCAGCCAGATATCGGCCGCGGCGGCCGTGCGCGTGTAGCGCGGGTCGATCACCACGAGCGGCACCTCCGAGCGCCCGATCCTGAGCAGCGTGCGCCAGAACAGCGAGTTGTCCGACTCGGCGGGGTTGGTGCCCCAGATGACGACGCAGCCGGTCTCATCCGTGATGTCGGCCTCCACCGTCCAGCCGAAGGTGAGCACGTCCATCCAGATGCGCGGGTTCCAGCAGATCTGCCCGATGCCCATGTTGTTAGGCGACCCGAACAGGGTCATGAAGCGGTGCAGCGGCCAGAACGACGTGTGCGGGCCGCCGATCATCGAGGCGAGGGTGCCCGGGCCGTGCTCGGCGCGCAGCGCCTCCAGGCGCGCCGCGATGTCGTCGAGCGCCTCGTCCCAGGACACCTCCTCCCACGCCCCGGCGCCGCGCTCGGTGCCCGCGACGCGCCGCAGCGGGCGGTTCACCCGGTCGGCGCCGTCGAGCACCTCCAGATTCATGGGCCAGCGCCGGCAGCCCGCCAGCACCTGCGGGTCGTAGGGGTAGCGGGTCGGGTCGGGCTCGACCGCCGTGATGCGGCCGTCCTCCACCGTGGCGGTGAAGGCGCACAGGTAGCCGCAGAAGTGGCAGTTGGTCTTTCTCTGCTCGATGGCCATCGGGCTTCCTCCTACTCCCCCAGGACCTCGACGTCCTCGTTGCTCATGGTCACGTCGTGGCGCGCGTCCTCCTCGGCCCCGCTGAGCGCGCGGTCGTCCTCGGACGCCTCCACGGCGGCCTCGTCGGCCACGGTGGGCTCGCCGCCGGCCTCCAGGCCCACGAAGGCCCGGCCGCCCTCGGCGCCGGCCACGCCGAGCGTCTCGCCGAACAGGAATCGCAGCTTCATCCACGCCCCCACGCTCGCCCAGTCGACGCGCCAGTCGTAGAGCAGCTCCAGGAAGTGGAGCGCGGGCACGGCCGCCTGGGCCATGTTCAGCTGGAAGGCGCAGGACAGACACGCCGTCACCAGGGCGTCGGCGCCCGCCTCGACCGCCTCCTCGCCGTTGCGGACGGCCATCTTGTCGGCCGCCTCGAACTTGCCGGCCGCGCGCAGGAGCGACCCGCAGCACAGCGACCGCGATCGGCTGTGGGCCGGCTCGACGCAGAGTCCCTCGGGAAGCAGCGCCCGCATGCCGTCGGCGAACTCGCCGCGGTCGCGGTCGGGGCACGAGTCGTGGGCGGCCAGGCGCGCGGGACGGCCCTCGGCGCCGACCAGGCGCGCAGCCGCCTCGGCGTCGACGCGGTAGCCCAGGCGGGCGAGCTCGGCCGGCAGCGCGACCACCTCCACCGCCGCGGTGGCCCCGTCGGCGGCGAGGGCGCCGCGCAGGGCGGCCGCGCAGTTCGGGCACGCCGCCACGATGCGGCCCACGCCGGCCGCGGCCACGTGCGCGCGCAGCTCCTCCTCGAAGGAGGCGCGCACGGCATCCCCGTCAGGCTCGTAGGAGAGGATCTTGCCGCAGCACAGAAGCGACGCGCCGTCCACGCTGCCCGCCTCGAGCAGCGTGTCGTAGACGGCCATGACCAGCGGCAGCGCGTAGTTGATGAGCGAGCAGCCCGGGAAGAACACCGACGGGCACGCCGCCAGCTCCCCCGTGCCCGGCGATGCCAGGCGCGCCTCCCCCGTCGCCGCGTCGAACGCCACCGTCGCCCCGGTCAGCGCGTCCTCGAGCACGTACTCCTCCACGTTCTCCTCCTTACCGCCCTCATGCGTGAGGGGCCAGCATACGCAAGGGGCCCGGCCTTTGCAAGCCGGGCCCCCTGTTTTCAATTCCGTCGCGTCAGCAACGACTGTCTAGAAGATGTTCTCGCCGTACTTCCACGCGGTGACGAAGGCGTCGTCCTTGTCGGCCAGGCGGTTGTAGTAGCGGTCCTCGCCGGGCAGCGGGGCGCGGTCGTCGGAGAGCACCACCATGAAGCGGAGCAGCAGGCCGCCCAGCAGCACGAGCACCGGGGCCACGACCGTCGACGCGGCGCTGTGGCCGCCGAAGACGTAGAGCAGCTCGGGCAGGGCCAGGCCGCCCACGATCATGCCGCCCCAGAACAGCGGCGCGTAGGAGCCGTGCACCCAGCGGTGGGCCGCCTTGTTGGCGGTCTTGTTGCCGGCGCCCAGGAAGGACAGCACCATGACCAGCAGCACGACGATCTCCACCACGATCAGGATGATGTCGACGGTGTGCAGGATCTCGTTGCACACGAGGGCCGTGACGATGGTGTCCATGGTGGGCACCGCCGGCCACCAGCCGATGGACAGCGTGATGGCGGCGCAGGCGGTCGACAGGGCCGACACGGTGAACAGCACGGGCAGGGCCGGAGTCGCCCAGAAGGCATGGGCCTTCAGGGTCGACAGGAAGATGCCGGTGTAGAGCATGATGCAGGTGCCCGAGATACCGGCGATGGCCAGGTTAAGGCCGCGGAACGGCACGAAGAAGCCCGCGATGGGGGCGAACCAGTCCCACGGCACGTAGCTCGCGAACCACAGCACGCCGAAGATGGCGCACACGGTCAGGAAGCGGGCGCCCCAGGCGAGCACGCTCGTGCTCTTGACGAAGGCGCGGTAGAACACCATCGGCTGGCCGAGGTCGACGATCAGCATGACGCAGCCGAGGCCGAGCGCGCAGATGCCGAGGAACCCGGGCCACGCCAGCGCCTCGCCCACCATGGGGACGCCGGGGAACACGAAGAAGCTCAGGATGGCGGCGAGGCAGAAGATGCCGCCGCCCAGGCCGCCCAGGAACAGGTAGGTCGGAATGGGCCACTCCCAGTAATGATGTCTCATTATGCCTTACCTCCCAACTCAGGAATGTAGTAGATCTGCGGGCCGGTGCCGAGGTCCTCCATCAGGCGCACCGTCTCCACGGAGCCGATGAGCTTGGAGACCTCGGAGTTCGGGTCGTCCAGGTCGCCGAAGATGCGGGCCTTCTGGTGGCAGGTGGCCACGCAGTAGGGCTCGGCGCCCGGGTCGGCGGCGCGGTGGTCGCGGCAGAACGTGCACTTGCGCACGAACTGGTGCAGACGCGGCTGCAGCTTGGACTGGTCGCGCATGCCGTAGGGGCAGGCGTTCACGCAGGCCAGGCAGGCCATGCACTTGTCGTAGTCGATCCAGACCACGCCGTCCTCGTCCTGGTGCGACGCGCCGGTCGGGCAGCACGGCACGCAGGCCGGCTTCTCGCAGTGCATGCACAGGGTGGGCAGCCAGCTGCGGTGGACGTTGGGCCAGGTGCCCTTGACGCCCTCGGTGACCACCGGGTTGTAGACGATGTCGAGCGGCAGCTCGTTCCACGTGCGGCAGGCGACCGTGCAGGAGTGGCAGCCGATGCAGCGACGCTGGTCGATGACCATAACGTAACGGGTCATGTCTCTATCCTTCCTCCTCGGTCGCTCTACTCGACGACGGGCTCGTAGGTCATGGTGTAGCGGGTGCCAGTGTTCTCGTCCACCAGCTGCTGGGTGGCGGCGTCGTACTTGTAGCCGTAGTAGGCGTCATGGTACGCGCCGGTCTCCGGGTCGATCATCCAGCCGCTGTTGGGATCGTAGACCAGCTGGCGGTCGGGCAGCATGGCGTAGCCGGCCTCGACGTTCCAGCGCAGGTGCTCCGGCATCTCGAACGGGGCCGCCTCGACGCCGGGGTAGCCGCGGACGCCGCCGAGGAACGGGATCTCCTCGCGCTCCATGGTGTAGATCTTGCCGGTCTCGTCGTCGACCAGGTACTCGCCGGCCGCGTCGTAGCGCCAGCCGGTGTAGGCGTCGTGGTAGCCCTTGGTGCGCGGGTTCACCAGCCAGCCGGACTCATCCAGGCGGAAGTTGGTGCCCTTCTGGTACAGGGTGTTGTTCTGCCACACCCACTCGTAGCCCTCCGGGACCTCGATCTCGGGCTCGGGCTTGGTGAAGGGACGCGGCTCGCGCGCCAGCGGGCGCTCGCTCGGCTTGGCGTGGATGCCGGGCTCGGATGCGTTGCCCGGGATGGAGAACTGGGCGTCCTCGGCCGTGAACTCGGCGTCGAAGTCACCGCACTTGTACACCTTGCACATGAGGCCGCGGTTGGCCCACGACCCGCCCATGGGATCGCAGTCCTCCTCGTCGACCGAGGTGAGCACGTTGACGTTGGACTCCAGGCAGCCGAAGGGGTTGGACAGGTCGGCCGAGCCGTCGCGCTCGGGGAACCACCAGCCGCGCGGCGCGAACACCACGTTGGGATGGGTCTCGTTGTCGACGTTGGCGCGCATCTTGATGCGGCCGCGGCGCGTCTCGATCCAGCACCAGTCGCCGTACTCGATGCCCAGCTTCTCGGCCAGCGCCGGGTTGATGGAGAAGTACGGGTCAGGGTACAGGTAGCGGATGCCCTGCATCTGGAAGTGCTCGGAGTGGTGGTAGGGCATGAAGCCGCCGCCGGTGGTGAGCACCACGGGGTACTCCTCGCACAGCTCCGGCGTGTCGATCTCGTTCTCGATGCAGCCGACGTACTCCGGCATGCCCGGGAAGCCGAGCTCCTGCATGATGGTGGAGTTGAGCTCCACCTTGCCCGACGGGGTCCAGAAGCCGCCGTTGGCCTCGAACTTCTTCTGGTGCAGCGGCGGGTAGTACATGCGGATCATCGAGACGAAGTCATCGTAGCAGCTGATGGGCAGGCCCAGCGGCTCCATGATGTGGTAGTAGGCCTCCTCCTCGGTCTCCCACGGCCAGTTCGCGGGATCCTGGCCGCAGGCCAGGCCGAGCTTGCGCCAGAACACCATGTCGGTGTGGCGGTCGAACTTCGGCTGGATGGCGCGCGAGCCGCCCATGAGGGAGTCGGTGGCGCCGTAGTGGGTGACGATGGTGGGGCGCTCCAGCGCGCCAGCCGCCGGGAAGACGTAGTCGGCGAACAGCGCCGTCGGGGTCATCCAGTAGTCGACGACGACGAGGAACTCGCACTTCTTGAGGGCCTCGAGGGTCATCTTCGCGTCGCCGTAGGAGTTCACCGGGTTGGTGGCGTTGCAGATGAGGGCGCGCACCGGATACGGGTCGCCGGTGAGGATGGCCTTGAACACCGACGGGCCGTGGGCCTCGCAGAACCACTCGGTGGGCAGGGTCTTGCCCCAGGTGCGCTTGGCCGTGTCGGAGATGAGCGAGTAGCCGGGCCAGGAGGTCAGCTTGAAGCGGCTGATCTGCTTGGCGCGCTGCTCCTCGGGCAGAAGCTCGTTGAGCTCCATCTCCTCGTCGGTGAGGAAGTTGAGCGCCGGGCCGGGCATGCCGTCGCCGCCGGGGACGTCGAGGTTGCCGGTGAGGGCGCGCATGAGGGCGATGGCATGGGAGCCGGTGGTCGACGCGCGGCCGATCTGGTCCCAGGTGCAGCCCCACTGGATGCAGCCGGGGGTGTTGGTGGCGTACATGCGGGCCGCGGTGCGGATCTGCTCGGGCTCGAGCCAGGTGATGGGGGCCGCCCACTCAGGCGTGTACTGGGCCACGTGCTCGGAGAGCTCGTCGAAGCCGCTGCACCACTGGCCGACGAAGTCGTAGTCGACCAGGCCCTCGTAGATGATGACGTTGAGCATGGCCAGGGCCAGCGCCGCGTCGGAGCCGGGGCGCAGGGGCAGCCACAGGTCGGCCTTCGACGCCGTCTCGGAGTAGCGCGGGTCGACGACGATCATCTTCATGCCGGCGTTGTGCAGGTCCCAGTAGCCGTGCATGCCGCCCAGGGTGGACGCGCCGGGGTTCATGCCCCACAGGATGAGGCAGCGGGCGGCGCCCAGGTCGGTCTCGAAGGGCGACCAGCCGGCCACGCAGGTCTCGGCCATGAAGGTCGGGATCCAGCACAGAAGCGCGTTGTGGAAGCCGTTGGGCGTGCCGAACTGGTTGAGGAAGCGGCGGCGCGCCCAGTCGTCGGTGCGCGTCGTGCCGCCGGCGGAGGCCACGGCCTCGGCGCCGGACTCGGCCTTGATCTGGTTCAGGCGGTCGGCGACCTCCTGGATGGCCTGGTCGTAGTCGACCTGCTCCCACTTGCCCTCGCCCTTCTCGCCGACGCGCTTGAGCACGTGGTTGACGCGGGCCGGGTGGTTGAGGTGCAGAAGCGCGCTCGTACCGCGGCAGCACAGGCCGCCCTGGTTCGAGTAGTCGGGATCGCCCTCGATCTTGATAACGTCTCCGTCCTTGACGTATGCAAGGACGCCGCAGTTGGCGTGGCAGAAGTAGCACAGCGACTTCACCATCTTGACGTCATCGGCATGGATATCGATTTCCGTCATCTACCTTCCCCTCTTCTTCTCGCTGGGTTCCTTTTTCTCTCTCCCTTTGACGCAAGCGCACCGCGAGAAGCGGTGGCGTTCTCACGTGGTGCAAGACGCGGCCCGGGGCCTCTTCCCGGAGGGGCCTTTCCTCCCCAGGGCATGGTCGGGCCGAATCAGGGCAGATTATAGTGGCCTCGTCCACTAGTGGCGGTGGGCCCCTGGTATTTTCCGATGAAAGGCGCCTGGGGCGGCCGGCGGCGGCCCGGGCGCTATAATCGCCCCGAGAAACCCGAGGAGAGAGGGCCCTTCCCCCATGACCGACCACCGCTTCACCTTCATGGGCACCGCCGCCGGCTGCGGCGTGCCGTCGTTCTTCTGCGACTGCCCCGCCTGCGAGGAGGCCCGGGCCGACCCGCGCCTGGCCCGCGGCGACTGCGGCGTCATGGTGCGCGGCGAGCGGACGCTCGTCATCGACACGCCGCCCGACGCGCGCCACCAGCTCATCCGCGAGGACGTGCGCCGCGTGGACGAGGTGCTGCTCACCCACTGCCACTTCGACCACATCGGCGGGATGGGCGAGTACGAGTACCTGGTGCAGCTGGTGCAGAAGCGGCCGCTGCCCGTCTTCGGCAGCGCCGAGGCGCTCGCCGGCGTGAACGGCGAGTTCCACTACATGGACTACTGCCTGGACGAGCACGTGCTGGCGCCCTTCGACGAGCACGTCTTCGACGGCGTGCGCTACACCGCCTGCCCCGTCGCCCACGCGCCGGGCACCTACGGCTACCTCATCGAGACGCCCTCCACGCGGATGTTCTACGCGAGCGACACGGCCGCCCTGCCGCCGGAGACGGCCGAGCGCGTGCGCGGCTGCGACATCCTGGCCATGGACGCCACCTTCTGGAAGCGCAACTGGTCGCCCGACGCCCACCACTCCGTCCAGGAGTGCATCGAGGAGGGCCTGGCGCTCGGCGCGGGCACCCTCTACCTCACCCATATGTGCCTGCACTACGACGAGCCGATCACCATGGCCGAGCTGAACGACTACCTGCGCCAGTACGACGGCCGCGTGGTGGCCGCGATGGACGGCATGACCATCGAGATCTAGGCGGGCGGCGGGCGCGGGCATGGGGCGCCGAGGCGCCCGCTGCCAGCGCCGCCCCACGCCGCCCGTCGCCCGCCCTGCACCCGCCGCCCTGCACCCGCCGCCCAGCGCCCGCTCGCCGCCGCGGCCGCTGGCCCCGCGCCCACCCGTCGCCCGCCGCGCCCACCCCGTGCCCGCCCCGCGCCCATCCCGCGCTCGCCGGCGCTGCCGCCCTGCACCCGCTGGACAAAAAACGGCGATCTCGCGGAATTCGGGCGCCGGTTTTCCGGGGCGCCCCGCCTCGCCGCTGCGTTTTGCCAGGTCACAGTCTCGGGGCGCGGCGAGCCTCCTCCCCTCCCCCGCCCGCGAACGGTGAGATCTCGCCTTTTTGTCCACCCAAATGCGAGATCGCCGCTTTTTGTCCACCCCGAAGGACAAAAAGCGGCGATCTCACCAAAAGGCAGGGCGGGGCAGGGCAGGACGACGGGGACGTAGCTTATTGTCCCGCCCCGCGGCGTGAAAAAGGCGGCCGCCGGGAGGGCGACCGCCTCGCGGGTGCGGCCTGGAAGCGCGGCAACCTTAGCGCCGCGCCCTCGCCTTCGCTAGCCGCGGACCTCGGCGCCGGTGGCCTTCTCGACCTTGGCGATGAGGCGCGCGTGGGCCTTCTCCACCTCCTCGCCGGTGAGGGTGCGGTCGGGGGCGCGGTAGGTCAGGCTGTAGGCCATCGACTTCTTGCCGGCGCCGACGCGCTCCTCGTCGCGGTACACGTCGAACAGGCGCACGTCCTCCAAGAGCCTGCCGCCGGCCGAGGTCATGCACTGCACGAGCCGCTCGTGGGTGACGCCCTCGTCCACCACGAGCGCCACGTCCACCGACACGGGCGGGAACGCCGGCACGTCCACGTAGGGGCGCGCCGGGCGGGCGGCCTTGACGAGCGCGCCCAGGTCGAGCTCGAAGACGGTCACGGGCACCTCGATGTCGAAGGCACGCGCCGCCAGCGGGTGCAGCTCGCCCACCCAGCCGATGACGGCGCCGTCGGCCATCATCTCGGCCGCGCGGCCGGGCTGGAGGTGCAGCGCCTCGTCGGGCGCGAGCGCGCGGAAGCGCACCTTGGGCAGCGCCAGCTCGCGGGCCAGGCTCTCCAGCACGCCCTTGCCGTCGAAGAAGTCGAAGGGCACGCGCGGGCGGTTCCACGCCGCGTCGCCCATGGCGCCGGCCAGCACGCCGGCCACGCGCTTGCGCTCCTTGGGCTTCTTGCGGCCCTCGGCGGCGGCGAACACGGTGCCCGCCTCGTAGAGCTGCACGTCGGCCACGCCGCGCGCCAGGTTGTAGGACACCGAGCGCAGAAGCCCCGGCACGATGGACTGGCGCATGACGGACTGCTCGGCGTTGAGCGGGTTGAGCAGCTCCACCGGCTCGCCCAGGCCCTCGGCGGGCAGGCGCAGGCGCTCGAGGTCGGCCGGCTCGGCGAAGGAGTAGGTCATCGTCTCGTTGAGGCCGGCGGCGCGCAGCGTCTCGTTCACGAGCGCCACCGTGCGCTCGGCCTCGGTGCGCGTGCCGACGCGCTTGGGGCTGCCGGGCAGCGTGGCGGGGATGCGGTCCATCCCCCACAGGCGCAGCACCTCCTCGTACAGGTCGATCTCGCGCTCCAGGTCGGGGCGGAAGGTGGGCGCCGTGACGGCCAGCACGTCGGCGTCGGCGGTCACGGCCACCTCGCAGCCCAGGCGGGCGAGGACATCGGCGATGAAGTCGCGCGGGATGTCGGCGCCCATCATGGCGCAGAAGCGCGGGATGCGGAACTCGAGGGCGCGGGGCAGCGTGCGCTCGGCCCACACGTCCACGACGCCGGGGCGCACGGTGCCGCCCGACACCTCGGCCAGGAGCGCCGCGGCGGCCTGGGAGATGACGTCGATGGGGTTGTCGTCCACGCCGCGCTCGTAGCGCATGGACGACTCGGAGATGAGCCCCAGGTTGCGGCTCGTGCGCGAGGTGCGGCCGCGCTCGAAGGTGGCGGCCTCCAGGAGCACCGTGGCGGTGTCGTCCTCCACCTCGCTGTCGAGCCCGCCCATGACGCCGGCGAGCGCCACGGCGCGCTCGGGCGTGGCGATGACGGTCATGTCGGGGGTGAGCACGCGGTCGGTTCCGTCGAGGGTGGTGAACGCCTCGCCCTCGCCGGCCGCCCGCACGATGACGCGGGCCACGCCGTCATCGCCGACCAGGCGGTCGTAGTCGAAGGCGTGCAGCGGCTGGCCGAACAGGAACAGGATGTAGTTGGTCACGTCGACCACGTTGTTGATGGAGCGCGCGCCGGCGGCGGTCACGCGCTCGGCCAGCCAGTCGGGGCTCGGGCCCACCTTCACGTTGTCGATGACGCGGGCGGTGTAGCGGGCGCAGCGGGCCGGGTCGGCCACCTCCACCGTCACGGTGCCGGCCACGTCGTCGCCGGCGGTGACCTCGGGCAGCCGCGCCGCCATGGCGACCAGCGGGTCGCGCACCTCCTCCTGGTACATGGCGCCCAGCTCCCGGGCCATGCCCGTCATCGACAGGCAGTCGGGGCGGTTGGGGGTGATCTCCAGGTCGAGCACCGTATCGCCCATCTTCAGGTAGTCGGCGATGGGGGCGCCCACCGGCGCGTCGTCGGGCAGCACCCAGATGCCGGCGTGGTCCGACCCCATCCCCAGCTCGCGCTGGGAGCAGCACATGCCGCAGCTGACCTGGCCGCGCAGCTTGGACTTCTTGATCTTCACGTCGCCGGGCAGCACGGCGCCCACGCAGGCCACGGGCACCTTGATGCCCGCCGCGATGTTAGGCGCGCCGCAGACGATCTGGACGGGCTCGCCCGCGCCCACGTCCACGGTCACCACGTGCATGTGGTCGCTGTCGGGATGCGGCTCGCAGGTGAGCACGTGGCCGACCACCACGTGGTCGAAGGCCTCGCCCGTCTTCTCGACGCCCTCGACGCCGGTGCCGGTCAGGTCGAGCCTGTCGCAGAGCGCCTTCACGTCCGCCGGCACGTCGACGTACTCGGAAAGCCACTTGAGGGATACTCTCATTCTTCTTCCCTTTCTTATACCTCTCGCAATGAGAGGAAACTGGTTCGCCTAAGGAAGTCAGCGAGGGCCCCTGCGGTGCCCCGCATCGGGGTGTCGTGCGGCCGAGCGTACTTCGTTACGCGAGGGCAAGCACGAAAACCCCGAGGCGGGGGGCCGCGGGGGGCCGCAGCGTCGACAGTCAGTTTTAATTTCTCACGAAATTAAAACTGACGCAGGAAGCGCATGTCGCCTTCGAGCAGCATGCGCAGGTCGGGGACGTTGTACTTGAGGCAGGCGATACGCTCGACGCCCATGCCGAAGGCGAAGCCGGAGTAGCGCTCAGGGTCGACCCCGCTCATCTCCAGCACGTTGGGATCCACCATGCCGCAGCCGAGGATCTCCAGCCAGCCGGTGCCCTTGCACATGCGGCAGCCCTCGCCGTGGCAGATGCCGCAGCTCACGTCCACCTCGGCCGAGGGCTCGGTGAACGGGAAGTAGTGGGCGCGGAAGCGGGTCTTGCGCTCGGGGCCGAAGATCTGCTTGCAGACGTAGTCGAGCGTGCCCTTGAGATCGCCGAAGGTGATGCCCTCGTCCACCACCAGGCCCTCGATCTGGTGGAACTGGGGCAGGTGCGAGGGGTCGGCCACGTCGCGGCGGTACACCTTGCCCGGCGCGATGACGTAGATGGGCAGGCCCTGGTCCTCCAGGCAGTGCACCTGCACGCCGGAGGTCTGGGTGCGCAGCAGCACGTCGGACTCGCCGCGCACCCGCGCCGCGTCGCCCGAGCGGTCGAGGACGTAGAAGGTGTCCTGCATCGAGCGGCTGGGGTGGTCGGCCGGGGCGTTCAGGGCCTCGAAGTTGTAGTAGTCGGTCTCGACCTCGGGGCCCTCGGCCACCGAGTAGCCCAGCCCCAGGAAGATCTCGGACACCTCGTCGATGATGCCGTTGATGAGGTGGCGGGTGCCCCGCTGCTGTACGCGGCCCGGCAGCGTCACGTCCACGGCCGCCGCGTCCATGGCGGCGTCGAGCTCGGCGGCGTCGAGGACGGCCTTGCGCGCCCCGAGCGCCTCCTCCACGGCCACGCGGGCCTCGTTCACGGCCTTGCCCACGGCGGCGCGCTCTTCCTTGGGCACCTGGCCCATGGACCGCAGGTAGCCCGTGAGCGTGCCGGACTTGCCCAGCACGGCCACGCGCACCTCCTCCAGCGCCGCCGTCGTGCCGGCCGCGGCGATGGCGGCCAGCGTGTCGTCGCGCAGCGCCGACAGCTCCTCGGTGATTGCCATCTTTCCTTCCTTTCCAACGTGAAAGAGCCTCCCCGCGCCCTTGGCGGATGCGGGATCCGGATCCAAGGACGAGAGGAGGCTCTCGCGGTACCACCCTGGTTGGCGACGGCGCCGGCGGGGCGGGGCCCCGGGGGCGCGGGCGTCGCCCGCTCTTTGGGCCCGGTGACGGGGGCGGGCCGTCGCCCCCTACCGGCCGTCTCGCCCCGGGGCGCGGCCGCGGGGCGCGCGTCGGCGGGGCGTCCGCTCTCAGGGACGCTGCTCGGAAGGGAATTGGCGGGCTGCCCGGGCCGGGCCCTCTCAGCCAAGGGGCCCTTCTCTGGGGGCGGGGCGGTGCGCGCCACTGTCTTCGTCATCGCATGTAACCGTGAAGTATAGCGCAGATGGAGGGCGCCGGGGGATTTATCGCGCCGAAACGCAAATCCGGGCGGTTATGCACCCGACTTCCGGCGTCCGAGGCGGCCTCGCGAAGTTAGCCTCGGCTCTTTGCAGGCAAAACCCCGGCGATCGCGCGACGACGCGCGGGAAGGGCTCCGAAAGGAGTGCAAAAACGTCCGAAATTGCAGAGCGCGGGCGATTATCTACAGGAAGCGGTAGCTGACGGTGCGCAGGCCCCAGGCCTGGCAGGTGTTGAAGCCGAAGGCCTTGAAGACACCGGGCTGCAGGTCGAGCTTGCGGCTGCTGCCGCCCATGCCGCCCAGGTCGTTGACGGTGGCGTAGACGGTCATGCCGTTGTAGGAGATCTCGACAGTGCGGCCCAGGTAGCTGCGGCAGTTGGGCATCGACAGCGGCACGGCAACGCCCATGGACCAGTCATCGCAGACCGAGCCGTTGGCCGTCGTGCCGGGGTTGGGGGTGGTCTTGTCCGACGACCCGCCGTAGGCCGACGCGATGCCGGTGAGCCAGCCGCCCGCGCTCGAGCCGGAGCCGGGGGCCGACGTGTCGGGGTTGGGCTTGACCGGGGACGTGTCGGGGATCACCTCGTCGCGGCCGGTGGTGGTGGCGTTGTCGACCACCGGGGCCGCCTCCTGCTGGCGCGCCTGCTCGAGGGCGGCGGCCTGGCGCTCCAGCTCGGCCAGGCGCGCGGCCTGCTCGGCCTTGGCGTCGGCGAGCCGGTCGCTGGCGGCGACCACCACCTCGGAGGCCTCCGCCTTCTTCTGCTCCAGGTCGGCCAGCGCGCGCTCCTGGGCGGCCTTCTTGTCGTTCAGGTCGGCCGCGATGGCGTCGAGGCGCTCCTTGCGCTCCTTCTGGGCCTGCACCTCATCGGCCTGGTACTGCATGATCTGGCCGACGTACTCGACGTTGCGCAGAAGGTCGTTGAGGTTGGAGGACTCCAGCACCACCGACAGGAGCGACACCGAGCTGCCGCCGCGGTACTCCGACGCGGCCGTGGCGCCGAGCGCGGCGCGGCCGGCCAGCACCTCGGCCTGGGCCTCCAGGGCATCGGCCGCGGCCTGGTCGACCTGGGCCTGGAGCTCGTCGACCTGCCCCTGGAGCCACTCGTACTCGGCCGAGAGCTCCTGCATCCGGGCCTCGGCGTCGTCCAGCACGGCCTGAGCGTCGTCCACCTCGTCGGCCCAGGCGGCGCCGGTGGCGAAGCCGGGGCAGGAGCAGACGAGCACGAGGGCCGTGATGACGGCCACCAGCCTCGTCGTGAACCTCGTTATCGTCAAGGGGTCACCTTTCCGTTGTCCTGCTGCCGCGCCCGCGCCGGGCGCGGGTGGGCCCGCGTCCCTCCCGAGGGAGGCGCCGGGGCGCCGGCAGATCAATCCATCTTCCCTAAAGTGACCCCCGCTGGCAAGCGTTTCCGCGGAAAAACACAGGTCCGCGCCCCGCGCCCCGCGGACGCGGGGCGCGCGGGGGAGGGCAGACAACCCCCGCGGGGCGCAGGGCGGGCAGGGCGGAACGAGGCGTGATGCGCAGGGCGGGCGCGGGGCGGCAGGGCGCGGGGGCGGGCGCCCCGGCTAGGCCCAGGCCTCGCGCAGGCGCGCTATCTCGTCGGCGTAGCCGGACAGGTCATCGTGGGGCGTCTCCAGGAAGAACGGCAGGTCGCGCAGGGCCTCGTGGCGCGTTACGGCCGACAGCGCGTCGAAGCCGATGCACCCCTCGCCGATGGCGGCGTGGCGGTCCTTGCGGGCGCCGAGCGGGTTCATCGAGTCGTTGAGGTGCACCGCCCGCAGCCGATCCAGGCCGACCACGCGGTCGAACTCCCCCAGCACGCCGTCCAAGTCGCCCGCGATGTCGTAGCCGGCGTCCCACACGTGGCAGGTGTCCAGGCACACACCCACCCGCTCGGCGAGCTCCACCTGGTCGATGATGGCGGCCAGCTCCTGGAAGCTGCGGCCCACCTCGGTGCCCTTCCCCGCCATGGTCTCCAGGAGCACCGTAGTGGTCTGCCCGGGTGCGAGCACCTCGTTGAGCACCGCGGCGATCTTGGCGATGCCCGCGTCGGCCCCCTGCTTGACGTGGGACCCCGGGTGGAAGTTGTACAGCTGCCCGGGCGTGGCCTCCATGCGGGCCAGATCGTCGGCGAAGGTGGCGCGGGCGAAGTCCTGGACGCGCTCGTCGGCGGCCGCGGGGTTCAAGGTGTAGGGGGCGTGGGCCAGGATGACGTCGATGCCCTCCTCGGCCGCGCGCCGCCCGAAGGCGGCCACGTCCGCCGGGTCGAGGGCCTTCGCCTTGCCCCCGCGCGGGTTGCGCGTGAAGAACTGGAAGGTGTTCGCCCCGATGGAGGCCGCCGCGGCCGCCATGGCCTCGTAGCCCTTGGAGCTGGACAGGTGGCACCCGATGGTGAGCATGGAAGGTCCTTTCGTCGTCTGTCCGCGTGGTGCCGGGGCATGTCCAGTCGCTCAGACAGTCCTCGCTTGGTGCGACAGCCCACCGGGCTGTCGCAGTCGCTGCGGAACTCGCTTTGTGGACAAGCCCCGGCACCACGCTCGCCGAAGACGCCTATGCTACCAAATAAATCCCCGCGGAGCCCCGGGCCGCCAGACCGCCTACATCCCCAGGGCGCTGAGCGCGATGGCGGCGGCCAGGACGAGGACGCACGCGGCCAGGGCGGCCCAGTCGCGGGCGGCCATCGGGTAGGTCTTGTAGCCGCTCGCGGCCGTGCGCAGGTTGAAGCCGCGCACCTCGGCGGCGATGGCGGCCGAGTTCGTCTTGCGCACCGAGCTCACCAGCAGCGGCACGCACAGGGGCGCCATGAGCCGCAGGCGCTTGGCGAAGGATCCGTCGAACTCCACGCCGCGGGCCGTCTGGGCCTCCATGATGCCGGCCATGTCGTTCATGAACACGGGGATGAAGTGCACGGTGGAGGTGAACGTGAAGGCGTAGCGGTAGGGCACGTGCGCCATCTTCACCAGCGCGTTGGCCAGGTCGTTCATCTGGGTGACGTACATCACCAGGAACAGCGGCACGGCGCAGGCCACCAGGCGCACGATGATACGCACGGCCGCCAGCACCGACCCGGTGCCGACGTATCCCCAGGGCAGCGGCGCCAAGACGGCGCCCTCGGGCGTGGTGAGCAGCGCGATGAGCGCGAGCACCGCCGAGAAGGCGGCCACCGCCCGGGCGAGCCCGAGGGCCTGGCGCGTCATCGAGCAGCTGGCGGCCAGCGCCAGGTCCAGCACGACGACGCCCAGCAGGAAGACGAGGTTGCCCGTGCAGAAGCAGGCGACGGACAGGATGAGGGCGCAGGCCAGCTTGGCCACCGGGTTCATCCGATGCAGCAGGCTCTCGCCCGGGACGTACTCGAGGAAGCCGGCCATGCTACTCCCCTCCCATCGGCGCGCACGCGCCCAGGGCGGCGCGCTCGCGGGCCGCCGCGCGGGCGGCCTCGGATGCCAGGGCCGCCACCGCGGCGGCCATCTCGTCGAGCGTGTCGGCGCGGGCCACGGCCGTGCCGGCCAGGGCCGGGTCGGCGCCGAGCAGCATCGACACCTCGGTCACCTGGGGCGGCAGCAGGTGGGCGCGGCGCAGGGTCTCGGGCCGGCGCAGCACCTTGAAGGTGGGCCCGTCGTCGACCACGGTGCCCGCGGTCATGGCGATGACCCGGCGCGCGTAGTCGCCCACCACCTCCATGTCGTGGCACACCATGACGACGGTGGCCCCGGCGGCGTTGAGGCGCCCCACGGCCTCCATCACCTTCGCGCACTCGCGGTAGTCGAGCCCCGTCGTCGGCTCGTCGAGCACCACCACGTCGGGCTCGCGCACGATGATGGACGCCAGCGCCAGCAGCTGGCGCGTGCCGCGGTTGAGCAGGAAGGGCTCGGCGTCGGCGTCGAAGCCGAAGGCCTCGATCATCGCGTCCACGCACGCCTCGGCGTCGGGGCCGCCCTCCCCCACCGCGGTGAAGCCGAACAGCAGCTCCTCGCGCACGGTGGGCTGGCAGATCTGGCGGTCGGGGTTCTGGAAGAGGAAGCCCACCTTGCGGGCCACCTCGCTCGTGCGCAGCGCCGTGGTGGGCACGCCGTCCAGGAGCACCTCGCCCGAAGTCGGCTTGAGCAGGCCGTTGATGAGGCGCATCGTGGTGGACTTGCCCGCGCCGTTGGTGCCGGCGAAGGCCACGAAGTCGCCGTCGGGGATGGTGAGGCTCACGTCCCGCAGCACGGGCAGCTCGCCGTCGTAGGACGCGCTCACGTTCCGGAACTCGATCATGCGATCACCTCCCGGCAGGCGGCCGCGGCCTCGGCCACGTCGCGGGCCGCCGGGCCGGCGTAGAGCCCGCTGGCGCGCAGGCGGTTCACCAGGCTCGTCGAGCGCGGGCAGTTGACGCCCAGCTCGAGCAGCTCGGCGGAGTGCTCGAGCACCTCGCCCGGCGCGCCGGCGAAGCGGACGCGCCCGCCGTCCACGATCACCAGCATGTCGGCGTGCTCGGCCAGGAGCGCTATCTTCTGCTCCACCACGATGACCGTCGTGCCGTGCTCGCGGGCGTAGGTGGCGAGCAGGTCGAACACGGCCGCCGACGAGGCCGGGTCCAGCTCGGCCGTGGGCTCGTCGAGCACGAGCACCCGCGGGCGCAGGGCGATGATGGAGGCCACGGCCACCTTCTGCTTCTGGCCGCCCGACAGGCTGTCGATGGCGCGGTGGCGCAAATCGGCGATGCCCATGAGCTCGAGCGCGTCGGCCAGGCGCGCCTCCACCTCGTCCCTTGGCACGCCGAAGTTCTCCAGCCCGTAGAGCACCTCGTCCTCGACGATGGACGACACCATCTGCGAGTCGATGTCCTGGCAGACGCTGCCCACCGCCCGCGACAGGTCGGTGAGCGAGGTCTCCACGGTGTCCATGCCCTCCACGGTGACCGCGCCGTAGAAGTCGCCGGGGTAGCAGTGCGGGATGATGCCGTTCACCGCGTAGGTGAGGGTCGACTTGCCCGACCCGGCGGCGCCCGTAATGCCCACGAAGCAGCCGTCCGGGATGGTGAGCGTCACGTCCCGCACCACCGGCGCGTCCCCCTCCCGGTAGCGGAAGCTGAAGTCGCGAAACTCGATCATGACGCCTCCCTAGCGCTTGAGGACCTTGCGCAGCGGCAGGGTCAGGACGGCCACCAGCACGCAGTTGACGGCCGCGGTGCCCAGCACCATGACGGCGTAGGTGGCGAGCGTCACCACGAGCGGCAGGCCGTTCATGGCCACGCCGACGATGAGCGCGAAGGTGTAGCCCGACACCACCGTGGACAAAAACGTCGTCACGAGCGGATTGAGGTCGACCTTGCCGACGCGCATCGGGACGCGGATGAGCAGGCCGCAGGCCAGCGCGCCCAGCACCTCGGCGGGGACGTTGACCCACGGGGTGGCGTTGAGCATGGGGATCTGGCAGATGAGGCCGGCGATGAGGCCGATGACGGCCGCCTGGGCGATGTTGGGGCGCACCAGGATGATGGCCAGGCAGTACATGGCGATGATGAAGTTGGGCTTCATGCCGGCGAAGCTGAAGAAGCTGGCGACGGTGAGCTTGAGCACCGCGCCGGCGGCCAGCAGCACCGCCACCAGGATGAGGTCCTGGATGGCGAGGCCCCCGGACGCGCGGTCGGCCGCGGCGCGCGGGGCGCGGGCGGCGGCCGGCGCGTCCGGCGCGGCGGCGGCGGCCTGGCGCAGCGCGCCCGTCGGCTCGGCGGCGGCCGCGGGGGTGCGCAGGGCGCCCTTCGGGGCGTCCTCGGCGGAAACGGCGTTGGCATCGGTCATGGCGATCTCCCTTCCGGCGGCCCGTCCGGCCGCCTCGTACGTGCCCGCCCCCGATGGGCGGGCCCCTCGATCGCAATTGCATCCCCTCCGACGCGCCGCTGGCTTTCCGGCGATGACCCCCGCAAAACAAAAGGGATCCGTCCTTTGCTTAAAGGACAGATCCCTTGATCTGCGGTGCCACCTTTAATTGGCTCGCTTGCGCGAACCCCCTCATGAGCATGCCATCACACGCTCTGCCCTTAACGCAGGCTCACGGTCCGGATACTCGGCCCCCGGCGCCAGCGCCCGCGGCCTTTCCCCTTTCCCTCGGCGACCCATTTACCATCCAGCGTTACTACGGGAATCCCAGCTGCGCCCGCTCTCTGTGAGTGCTCTGATGGCTTGACCTTCGCCTCATCGGTTTGAGGTATTCAATTGCTGAGGGCACTTTAGCACATCACGGCAGGCGTGCAAGGGGTCGTTTCGGCAACGGGTCGGCGCAGGGAGGGCGCCCCCAGGGCCCTGCGGGATCGAGGGAGCCCGGAAACGCCTGGTATTCCTTAATTTTCTTCCCCTTTTTGCGTCTTTTTGCCCAAGGGGTGGAAAGCGCCCCGATAACGTGCTTGAATGGCGAAAGTTAGCCCTTAGATACCGGCGTGGCATCGCCGGCCCCCCCAGGAGAACAGCATGTCCCAGCCCTACCCTCAGAACAACCCGCGTGCCCGGCGCGGGCGCTACGCCGCCCCCGTGGACGCGGGCGCCCCCCGCCCGCGTCACGCCGCCCACGCCGCGCCCGCGCAGGATGCCGCCCGCCAGGCCGGCACTCCCGACGACGTCCCGACGGCCGGCCCGGCCGCCGAGGCGCCCCACGCCCAGGACGGCGCGGCCGCGTGGGCCGGTGCCGAGGAGGCCTTCGAGTTCGTCGACGAGGCGCCCCAGGGCCAGCCCGCGGGCGCCGTGCCGGGCAACCCGCGCGACCGGGTCACCGTGAGCGCCCGCCCCGACGCAGAGGACGCCGGCGTCGGCGGCGCGGTGCCGGGCGGCATCGTCATCCAGCCCGGCGTCACCGGATCCACCCCGGTCATCGGCGTGGACACCGCTCACGCCCGGGTGATCCCGCGCGCCGACGGCGACGAGCCCCTGCGCGGCGCCAGCCCCACCCCGCGCCTCCAGGGGGCCCGCGACGGCGCGGTCGCCCTGCCCGACGTGCGCCGGCGCAACCGGCCGCGGCGGCCCTCCAGGGGCGCCCTCATCGCGGCGGCGCTCGTCATCGCGGTCGTGGGCGCAGGCGCCTACCTGCTTCTCAACCCGCCGGTCATGAGCCTCACGGTCAACGGGCAGACCATCCAGGTGCCCTCCGACACGAGCATCGACAAGCTCATCGCCGACGGCACCGTGGCGCCCGCGCCGGGCGACCTGCTGGCCGTGGACGGCAGCCTGCTGCAGGAGGGCGGCGGCAAGCGCTTCACCGCGCAGGTCAACGGCGAGCCCTTCGCCGACGGCGCCGCTCGGCTGCCGCGCGACGCGGCGATCTCCGTCACCGACGGCGCCGACGACACCGAGGACTACGCCGAGGAGGAGGTGGCCGCGCCGCCGACCATCGGGTTCGAGGGCGTGGGCGCCATCCACGCCTACGAGGGCACGGGCGCCGCGGGCACGTCGCTGCGCCGCACCGGCAGCGTGTCGGGCATCACGGTCGACGAGGTGGTGACCGAGCCCGTCGCCGAGGTGGTGAAGAAGTACAACGCCGACACCGCCGGCGACAAGGTGGTGGCCCTCACCTTCGACGACGGCCCCTGGCCCGAGTCGACCGACGCCATCCTCGACATCCTCGACCAGAACGGGGCCAAGGCCACGTTCTTCACCATCGGCCAGCAGATCAGCGGCGGCAACGCCGAGTCCGTCAAGCGCGCGGCGGCGGCCGGCCACCAGATCAGCAGCCACAGCTTCGACCACGCGAGCGCCGGCGACGGCCGCGGCGTGGACATGGGGCGCCAGACGGCCCAGGAGCAGGTGGACGAGGTGCTGAAGGGCTACGAGGCCATCGAGGCGGCCACCGGCGCGCCGGCAAGCCACGCCTTCCGCACGCCGGGCGGCAACTTCAGCGCCGAGACGGCGCAGATCCTGCAGCCCCACATCACGGCGGAGATCGGCTGGAACATCGACACCGAGGACTGGCGCCGCCCCGGCGCCCAGGCCATCGCCGACCGCATCAAGCAGGCCAAGCCCGGCAGCATCATCCTCATGCACGACGGCGGCGGCGACCGCTCCCAGACGGTGGAGGCCCTGCGCCAGGCGCTCCCCTACCTCAGGGAGCAGGGCTATCGCTTCATCACCATCGACGAGCTCTTGGCCTACAACGACCCCGCGGACATGTAGCGCGATCAGCCCCGTCGGCCACGGCGGCGGGGCCTTGCGAGTGGAATGACGAGGCCCCGTCGGCTGTGCCGGCGGGGCCTTTCGCGTGTGCTAGGGCCGGGCGGCCGCCAGCAGCTCCCGGGCGTGGGCGAGGGAGGCTTCGGTGGCGTCGCCAGACAGCATGCGGGCCAGCTCGGCCTCACGCTCGGCGCCGGCCACCTCGCGCAGGGCCGTCTCGGGGGCGTCGCCGTCCGACTTCTCCACCACGTAGTGGACGTCGGCCCGAGCAGCCACCTGGGCCAGGTGCGTCACGACGATGACCTGGTGGGTGCGGGACAGGTCGGCGAGCACCTTGGCGAGCGCCACGGCCGTGGCGCCGCCCACGCCGGCGTCCACCTCGTCGAAGATGAGGGTGTCCACCTCGTCGTGGGCGCCGAGCACCACCTTGACGGCCAGCATGACGCGGCTCACCTCGCCGCCCGACGCGATGCGAGCGAGCGGGCGCGCCTGCATGCCGGCTCCCGGGCGGAAGAACAGCTCCACCGCGTCGGGGCCCGCCTTCGACCAGCGGTCGCGGCCGAGCAGCTCGACGCGGCACTCGAGGGCCGCGGTGCCCATCTCCAGGCGCCCCATGACCGCCGTCGCGGCCTCGGCCAGCGCCGGAGCGGCCGCGGCGCGGGCCTCGTGCAGGGCGGCCGCCGCGGCGGCGAGGGCCTCCTCGGCACGCTCCACCCGTTCGGCGGCGGCGCGGCGGCGGCCGTCGGCGTCGTCCACCGACGCCACCAGCTCGGCCGCCTCCTCGCGGCGGGCCGTCACGTCCTCGAGGCGCGGGCCGAAGCTGCGCAGAAGGCCCTGGAAGGCGGCGGCGCGCTCCTGGGCGGCGGCGAGCTCGGCGGGGTCGAACTCCACGTCCTCGGCGTAGGAGGCCATGTCGCGGGACACGTCCTCGACGATGAAGCCGGCCTCGCGCAGCGACTGGGCGTAGGCGCCGAGGGCCTCGTCGAAGCGCGCCGCGTCCTCGAGCAGCGCCGCGGCCGAGCCCAGGGCGTCGAGCGCGCCGCCCTCCCCCGCCAGCGCGTCGCTCGCGCCGTGGGCGGCCCGGGCCAGCGCCTCGGCGTTCTCGGTCTTGGCCAGGTAGGCCATCAGCTCCTCGTACTCGCCCTCCTGGGGCGCCACGGCGTCGATCTGGGACAGGGTGAAGCGCGCCTCGTCAAGCGCCGCCTCCGAGGCGCTGGCCGCCTCGCAGACGCGCTCGTAGGCGGCGCTCGCCTCGGTGGCCTCGGCGAAGGCCGCGCGGTAGGCGCCGGCCGCCTCGGCGACAGGCGCGCCGCCCCAGGCGTCGAGCAGGCGGCCGTGGGCCGCCGGGCTCATGAGGGCCTGGTGCTCGTGCTGGCCGCACAGGTCGATGGAGGGGCCCACGCGCCCGGCCAGCTCAGCCACGCTGGCCAGCGCGCCGTTCAGCGTGACCCGCGAGCGCCCGTCGGCCGAGAGCCGCCGCGCGACGACCAGCTCCTCCTCGCCGTCGACGCCGCCCGTGTCGGTCGCGTCCGCGCCGCCTGCCGCATCGGCCGCCGCATCGTCGCCCGTGTCGCCCGCCACGCCATCTGCGCCCGCGCCGCGTGCATCCGCCGCGTCGTCCGCGCCCGCACGCAGGAAGAAGCGCCCGCGCACCACGGCCGCGTCGCTCCCCTCGCGCACGGCGCCCTTGTCGGCCCGCGCGCCCATGAGCAGCTTCGCCGCCGAGAGCAGCGCCGTCTTGCCGGCGCCCGTCTCGCCCGTGAGCACCGTGAGGCGCGCCGAGGGCGCCATGGACGCCGACCGGATGAGGGCCACGTTCTCCACTTGTATCTCGTCGATCATGGATGTCTCCTTCAGGCGCGGCGGGCGCGCTCGTGTCTGCCGAGTCCCAGCTTAGCGCAACAAACGCCCCCAGGTCGCCCGCGCCGCCCCATCCTCACGCCAACACCGAACGCCGCCGCCACGGCTGCCCCTTCCGTCCGCACGCCAGGCGCAGCGGCGCCTACGAGCGGCGGGCGCTGCCGTAGGCGGCGTGCTTGCGGTTGCCGTAGGCGCTGCCCTTGCGCGCCGTCCTCTTGAGATCCTTCAGCACGTCGTCCTCGCTCTGGCCCTCGACGCTCGCGCGCAGCTTCACCACCTGGTCGCGCAGGCGCGCGGCCTCCTCGAAGTCCATGTCGCGCGAGGCCGCGGCCATGTCGTCCTCCATCGACGATATGATGCGCAGCACCTCCTCGCGCGACAGCTCCGCGAGCTCCTTGTTCACCTGCTCGGCCGTCACCGAGCCCGCCTCGTCGGCGACGTAGCCCATGATGTCGTTGATGGCCTTGCGGATGGTCTGCGGCTCGATGCCGTGCTCCTCGTTGTAGGCCATCTGGATCTCACGGCGGCGCCGCGTCTCGGTGATGGCGCGGTCCATGGAGTCGGTGATGCGGTCGGCGTACATGATGACCTGGCCCGACACGTTGCGGGCCGCGCGCCCGATGGTCTGGATGAGCGAGCGGTGGTTGCGCAGGAAGCCCTCCTTGTCGGCGTCGAGGATGGCCACGAGCGACACCTCGGGCAGGTCGAGCCCCTCGCGCAGCAGGTTGATGCCCACCAGCACGTCGAACTCGCCGCGGCGCAGGGCCGAGAGGATCTCCACGCGCTCGAGCGTGGCGATGTCGGAGTGCATGTAGCGCGCCCGCACCCCCTGGTCGAGCAGGTGGTCGGTCAGGTCCTCGGCCATCTTCTTGGTGAGCGTGGTGATGAGCACGCGCTCGTCGCGGGCGGCGCGGTCCTTCGCCTCGTCGATGATGTCGTCGATCTGGCTCGCGCTCGTGCGCACGATGATCTCGGGATCCAGAAGCCCCGTCGGGCGGATGATCTGCTCCACCTGGGCCTGGGACACCTTCTCCTCGTAGTCGCCCGGCGTAGCCGACACGTAGACGAACTGGGGCACGCGCGCCTCGAACTCATCGAAGCGCAGCGGCCGGTTGTCCAGGCAGCTCGGCAGGCGGAACCCGTGCTCAGCCAGGGTGATCTTGCGCGAGCGATCGCCCTCGTGCATGCCGCGGATCTGCGGCACGGTGACGTGGGACTCGTCGATGATGCAGAGGAAGTCGCTCGGGAAGTAGTCGATGAGCGTGTAGGGCGGCTCGCCCGGCTCGCGGCCGTCGAGGTGGCGCGAGTAGTTCTCGATGCCGGAGCAGAAGCCCATGGTCTCGAGCATCTCCAGGTCGTAGTTGGTGCGCATCTCCAGGCGCTGGGCCTCGAGCAGCTTGCCGTCCTCGTTGAACTGCTGCAGGCGCTCGCGCAGCTCGTCCTGGATGGTGTGGATGGCGCGGTCCATCTTGGGGCGCGCGGTGACGTAGTGCGACGCCGGCCAGATGGGCAGCGCCTCGTAGGTCTGCAGGACCTCGCCGGTGACGTGGTCGACCTCGGCGATCTCCTCGACCTCGTCGCCCCAGAACTCGATGCGCAGCGGGTTGTCGGCGTAGGGCGGGAACACGTCGAGCGCGTCGCCGCGCACGCGGAACGTGCCGCGCTTGAGCTCGTAGTCGTTGCGGTCGTACTGGATGTCGATGAGGTCGTGGATCACGTCGTCGCGGTCGGCCGGCACCTCCTTGTCGACGAACACGGCCATGCCCGCGTAGTCCATGGGGCTGCCGATGCCGTAGATGCAGCTCACCGACGCCACCACGATCACGTCGCGCCGGGACAGCAGCGCGCTCGTGGCCGCATGGCGCAGCTTCTCCACCTCCTCGTTGATGGAGGCGTCCTTCTCGATGAAGGTGTCCGACGCCGGCACGTAGGCCTCGGGCTGGTAGTAGTCGTAGTAGGACACGAAGTAGACGACGGCGTTGTCGGGGAAGAACTCCTTGAGCTCGGCGGCCAGCTGCGCCGCGAGCGTCTTGTTGGGCGCCATGACGAGCGTGGGCTTCTGCACCGCCTCGATGGTCTTGGCCATGGTGAAGGTCTTGCCCGAGCCGGTGACGCCCAGGAGCGTCTGGTAGCGCAGGCCCTCCTCTATGCCGGCCGCCAGCTTCTCCACCGCCTGGGGCTGGTCGCCCGACAGCTCGAAGGGCGACACCACCTTAAGCGGCGTGGAGGCCAGCCGCACCTCCGGCAGCTTGCCCTCCATGGCCACGCCCTCCAGGTTGGAAAGATGAGCCATCCCGCCTCCTCATCGCAGCATAAACGTACAGTTGTTCTACTATACCATACTGCCGCCGCGAGGAAAGCGGGATGGGAAAAGTCGTTGCGAAGGCGCTACAGGGACGCCTGGTAGCCTTCCCACCAGGCGAGGACCTTGTTATGGAGCTCCTCCTTGGTGCCGTCGTTGTTGAAGACGACGTCGGAGGCCTCGATGCGGTCGGCGTCGGTGATCTGGCGGGCGATGCGGCGGCGCACGTCAGCCTCGTCGAAGCCGGACGCCACGGCGCGCTCGATGCGCAGGTCGAGCGGGGCCAGCACGGCCAGCACCACGTCGGCGGAATACGCCAGCGACATCTCGCGGTTCTTGAAGACGGAGTACTCCACCACCACGGCGTCGTTGCCCGCGGCCTCGAGCTCGGCCAGGGTGTCGGTGTAGACCTCCTCGATGCGCGGCATGGTGATGCGGTTGAGCTTGCGCGTCTCAGCCGGCGACACGAAGGCGCGGGCGGCCACGAGGCTGCGGACGACCTCGCCGTCCTCGCCGATGACGTCGTCGCCGAAGGTCTCGGCCAGCTCCTCCTTCACCGTGTCCCACTTGAGCACCTGATGGCCCACCTGGTCCAGGTCGATGAAGGGCAGCCCCGCATCGACCAGGGCCTGGCGCGCCGTGGACTTGCCGGCGCCCATGCCGCCGACCACGAATATCTTCCTCATCTACCCTACCTCCTCGATCACGGCGCCCCCCAGCACGGTGGAGCCCTGGTAGAACACGGCCCATTGGCCAGGCGCCGTGAGGGGCTGCGGCTCGCGCAGCCGGACGGTCGCCCCGCCTCCAACTCTGGGGACAATGATACACGGAACGGCCGGCGCGCGGTAACGGAGTTTCACCATGGCGTCGGCCGGCGCGTCCAGCCCGGCGACGGCCTGCCAGTTGACGGGCCCGACCTCCGCGCGCCCCATGACGGCGGCAGCCGCCGGGCCCACCACCAGCGCGTTGTCGGCGAGACGCTTCTCCAGCACGTAGTAGGGCTCGGGGCCCGCCACGCCGATGCCCTTGCGCTGGCCCACCGTGTAGTCGGAAAGCCCCGTATGGCGGCCGACCTCGCGCCCGTCGCGCGTCAGGATGGGGCCGGGCTCGGCGCGCACGCCGCGCTCGGCCAGGAGCGCGCGGTAGCCCGCCGGCGCGAAGCAGATGTCCTGGCTCTCGGGGGCGTCGGCGCAGGCCAGGCCCATCTCGGCCGCGGCGGCGCGCACCGCCAGCTTCGTCATGCCGCCGAGCGGCAGCACGAGCCGCGCGAGCTGGCCCTGGGTGAGGGCGGCCAGCATGTAGCTCTGGTCCTTGCCGTGGTCGAGCCCGGCCAGCACGGCGTAGCGCCCGTCGGCGAGCGCTCCCACGCGCGCGTAGTGGCCCGTCGCCACGTGGGCGCAGCCCGCCTCGTCGGCGGCGGCCAGCAGGAGCGGCAGCTTCGCCGCGGCGTTGCAGCCCACGCACGGGCTCGGCGTGAGGCCGGCGCCGTAGGCCGCGGCGAAGGGCGCCACCACGGCTGCGTCGAAGGCAGCCGCGGCCTCGACCACGCGGTGCTCGGCGCCGAGGCGGGCGCACACCTTTGCGGCGGCGCGGGCCGCGTCGCGGGCATCGGGCGCATCGCGCAGCACGAGGGTGACGCCGACGACCTCGTAGCCCTCGGCCGCGAGCGCCGCCACGGCCACCGAGCTGTCCACGCCCCCGCTCATCCCCAGCGCCACGCGCCCACGCGGCGCGTCGGTCGTCTGCGAACCGGGCATCTCTCCCCCTTTCCTCGGAAAAACCGCCTCCGCCTGCAAATCCGGACGGTTATGCACTCCCCGGGTTGGCGCTGGCTGGGCAAAACGCCGGTCAACCGGCGCAAAACGCCGCCAAACAGCCCGGAGAGCCCCATTTTCGCCGGGCCGCCGGTGCAAAACCGTCCGAATTTGCGGAATCCGGGCGAAAAGAGAGGGGCGGGGCACCAGGCCCCGCCCCTCCTCAGGGTTCAGCTTGAAGCGCAGCCTACTCGGCAGCCGTCTCCTCGGCAGCGGCCTCGGGCTTCTCGGCGCGATCCTTCTTGCGCTTGGCCGGGCGCTCCTCGGCCTGGATGGACTCGTCCACTTCGATCTCGTAGCCGAGCTCCTCGGCGGCAGCCTTCATCGACAGGGAGATGCGGCGACGATCCGGGTTGATCTCCATGACCTTGACCTTGACCTCGTCGCCGGCCTTGACGACCTGCGCCGGGGTGTCGATGTGGCGGCCGGCCATCTCGGAGATGTGCACCAGGCCCTCGATGGAGTCGCCGAGCGCGATGAACGCGCCGAAGGGCACGATCTTGGTGACCTTGCCGTCGACGATGGTGCCCACCGGGTAGGACTCGACGAGCTTGATCCACGGGTCGGGCGTGGTCTGCTTGAGGCCGAGCGAGATGCGCTCACGCTGCAGGTCGACGTCGAGCACCTCGACCTCCACCTCGTCGCCCACCTTGACGACCTCGGAGGGGTGGTTGACGTGGTTCCAGGACAGCTCGGAGATGTGCACCAGGCCGTCGATGCCGCCCAGGTCCACGAAGGCGCCGAAGTCCACGATGGAGGAGACGGTGCCCTTGAGACGCATGCCCTTCGACAGCTTGGAGAGGATCTCGGCGCGCTCGTTCTTGCGGCCCTCCTCCAGCAGCACGCGGCGGGACAGCACGACGTTGTTGCGGTTGCGGTCCATCTCGATGACGCGGGCCTCGATCTCGGTGCCCAGGTACATATCGAGGTCCTTCACGCGGCGCAGGTCGACGAGCGACGCCGGCAGGAAGCCGCGCAGGCCGATGTCGAGGATCAGGCCGCCCTTGACGACCTCGATGACCTCGCCGGTGACGACCTCGCCGGCCTTGAACTTCTCCTCGACGCGGATCCAGGCGCGCTCGTACTCGGCGCGCTTCTTGGAGAGGATCAGGCGTCCGTCCTTGTCCTCCTTCTGAAGGACCAGGGCCTCGATCTTGTCGCCCAGGCTGACGATGTCGGCCGGGTCGGCGTCCTTGCGGATGGACAGCTCGCGGGAGGGGATGACGCCCTCGCTCTTGAAGCCGATGTCCACGAGCACCTCATCGTGCTCCAGCTTGACGACGGTGCCGTCGACGAGATCGCCCTCGTCGAAGTCGGTCAGCGTGCCGTCGATCATCTCGTTCATCTGCTCGTCGGAGATGTCGGAGAAGTCGATTACGGACGTGTTCTTGATTTCGGTCAAAACGGACCCCTTTCGAACATTACATTCTGGGGACCCTTCGTCATGATTGATTGATGCTTGCCATGTTCGCTTGCACGAGCTTGCTCAGGACGGTCAATAAAACATGTCTCGGGGGCCAACAGATACTTCCTCCTGCGGGTTTTCCGCAAGTTTGGCTAGTATATCACGGCTACGCGGGGGGTATTCGAGAATTTCGCCCCATTCGGGGGGAATTCGCGCGGCCGCCACAGACGCGCCGCGGCGCGGCGCCGGGACGCGGGCGCCGAGGGCCCCTAGGCCTGGGCGCGGGCCTCCTCCAAAGCGTAGGTGAGCTGGTCGGCGCAGGAGGTGGAGCGCGGGCCGCAGGTGTTGCCGCGCAGGAGCGCCACCACGTCGTCGACGGGCTGGCCGGCCACGAGCTTGGCGATGGCCTTCAGGTTGCCGTCGCAGCCGCCGGTGAAGCGGATCTGCCTGATCGTGTCGCCGTCGAGCTCGACGTCGATGGCCTTGGAGCAGACGCCCCGGGGACGGTAGGTGTGCATGGCGGGTTCCTCTCTCTCGCTTCGTCGCCTGGGCGCCATTGTGCCACAACGGGCCGCGGGAGGGGACGCCCGGGGCGCGGGCGGGCGCGGGACACGGCGGCGGCACGCGGGCGCGACAAGACGGAGCGGGCGCGAGGGCGCGATGCCGCGGGTACGGCGGCGGGGCGCGGGCGCACGGGGCGCGGCGGGCGCCGGCCTGCGCGGCGACGCGGGACGCCGCGCGCGAGCCTCGACGTGGCCCGCGGCGCGCGACCCCGCGGCGCGGGCCTACAGGCCGAACAGGGCGAGCAGGCGGTCGAGGACGGTGGGCTCGGACGCCTCGGCCGGCTCGGGCTCGGGCGCGGGCGCCGGCTCGACGGGGGCGAGCGCCATGACGAACTGCACCGCCGCCACCGACTGGTTGCGCCCGTCCACGAAGGACGCGGGCTCGAACTCCGGGAAGTCGTAGTCGGCCATCAGCTCGTCCATCGAGGCGCGCATGCGGGCGGGCAGGTCGGCGGTCTCCCCCGCCAGCTGCCCGGCGCCCGCGGCCAGGTCGGACGCGCCGGAGGCGAACTGCCCCAGACCGCCGGCGAGCTCGCGGGCGCCGCCGGAGAGCGCCGCCGCGCCCGCGGCCAGCCGGCCGACGCCGCCCACGTAGGAGGCAAGCCCCTCGTCGAGGGCGCGGTACTGCCCGGCGAGCTCGGCCACGCCAGGGGCCAGCTCGCGCAGCTGGGCGACGGCCGCGGCCGGGTCGGCCTGCTCGAGGCCGCCGGCCATGGCGCGCAGCGACGCGGCGAGGAAGGCGGGCGAGCCGGCGGTGACGGCGTCGGCGCCGAGCACGGCCAGAAGCTGGCGGGCGCCGTCGAGGGCGGGCGCCACGGCCTGGTAGGTGCCGCGCGCCGTCTGGGCGGCCTCGTAGGCGCGCGCGAGCTCGGCGGCGGTGGCGGCGTCGGCGGGGTTGCCCGAGGCCTGGGCCGCGGCCATGAGCGAGCCGATCTGCGCCTCGCCGAGCGTCGGCGCGGGGATGGCGGCCATCGCGCCGTCCAGGGCCCCGAGCGCCCGGCCGTAGCCGTCGCGCACGGCCGCCGACTGCGCCGCCAGGGCGTCGAGCCCGTCGGCCGCCTGGCCGAGCGCGCCGGTGAGCGCGCCCAGGTCCTCCACGCCCGAGAGGTCGGCCCCGGCAAGGCCCGCGGCCAGGGCGTCGAGCGCACCGGCCACCTGGGACGACGCGACGGTGAGGCTGCCCGAGGAGGCATCCAGGGCGCCGAGCCCGTCGCTAAGCGAGCGCACCCCGTCGCGCAGGCCCGCGCTGCCCGCGGCCAGGCCCTCGGCGCCCGCGGCGAGCGAGGCGGTGCCGTCGTCGAGGGCCGCCACGGCGTCGGCCAGCTGGCCCATCTGCCCCTCGAGGTCGGAGGCGTCGGGCATCTCGATGACCGACGCGTAGGGCAGCGCGGCGATCTGCGCGCCGGCCAGCTCGAAGCCCTCCACATGCCCCGTCAGGGTGAAGTCGCCGTCGTGGCCGGGCAGCACCGTGAAGGCCACCGTCTGGTCCGACCCGGCCAGGGCCACGACGCCGCCCTCGGCCCGCACGTCAGACCAGACGGCGCCCGGCAGCGTGAAGGTGGCCTGCACCATGAAGCTGGCGGCGAAGGCGGGGTCGGCGTCGGGGTCGCGCGTCACCGTGAGGCGCACCTCGGCATCGCCCGACTTCCCCGCGATCTGGTCCGGCGTCATCCTCTGCCCGTTCAGGCGGTAGCTCACCGCGATGTCCCACGGCAGCGCCACGCCGGCCGGGTCGGTGCCCTGGTAGGAGAACACGCCCTCGTCGCAGACGACCTCCACGCCGTCGGAGGCGCCCTCCCCGTCCGCGGCCGGCTTGAGCTGGCGCCCATCGGTGAGGCTCGCGCGCTCGGCGTAGGCGCCCCAGTCGGTGACGACGCCGGCGGACGCCACGTCGAAGCGGTTCACCACGAACACGGCCTCGGGCGCGCCCTCGGCCGAGAGGTTGGCGTAGACGACCTCGGTCTTCTCGAAGGCGGCCGGCTCGGCGGCGGCCGCGGCGGGCGCGGCGGGGCGCTCGGCGTCGACGGCCAGGGCTGGCGACAGGCACGTGAGCGCCAGCATCACCGCCAGGAAGGCGGCCAGGGCGGCGCGGGGCAGGACGGACGCGTTCATGAGGCATCTCCTTCGTCAGGATGAGAGGGCGCGGCGGCAGGCGGACGGGCGGCCCTCGCATCGGCGGACGCGAGGCCGGGCGCGGCGGCGGGTGCGAGGCCGGCCGCATCGGCAGCGGCGGCGGGCGCGCTGGTGCCCGCCCCGCCCGCGCCCGGGCGCCAGAACCCGCTGCGCCACGTGGTGAGGCGGATGGCGCCGTCGCCGTAGACCAGAAGCGCCGGCAAGAAGCACGTCACCATGGCCAGCGATATGAGCGCCCCGCGCCCGAGCAGAAGCCCCAGGCTCGCCACGGCGCCGATGGACGACGACACCGCCAGGGCGAAGCCGGCCGTGGCCAGGATGCCGGCCGACACCAGAAGCGACGGGAACGCCTCGCCGAGGGCGGCGCGCATGGCGGGCCGGGCGGGCTCGCGGCGGCGGTGGCGCAGGTAGTGGGTGGTCAGCAGGATGGCGTAGTCGATGGTGGCGCCCAGCTGCACCGTGTTGATGACCAGGTACCCGATGAAGTTCACCTCGGTGCCGGTGAAGTACGGGATGGCCAGGTTGATCCAGATGCCGCACTCGATGGCCAGAAGCAGCGCCACCGGCAGCCCCAGCGAGCGGAAGGTGACGGCCACCACCAGGAAGATGGCGATGACGGCCACCAGGCTCACCGTCACGTTGTCGACGGCCACCACCTGCTTCATGTCGTAGAGGTTGGCCGACTGGCCGGCCACGTAGAACTCGCCGTAGTGGCGCGCGGCCGCGTCCTCCACCTCCTGCACGGCGGCGAAGGCCGCATCGCCCTCGAGCGGCGTGTCGAGGTAGGCGATGAGGCGCGCGTGGTCGTCGGAGTAGAACTGGCCGACCACGCCCTCGTCGAGAAAGCCCGGCGGGATGGCGGCGCCCACCGTGGTGGCGTAGGCCATGACGCCCGTCACGGCGTCGAGGGACTCCAGGTCGCGCGCGAGCGCCTCCTCGGCGCCCACGTCCCCGCGCGGCACGAGCACCACCGCGGCGTTCTGGCGGCCGAACTCGTCTTCCACCATGAGCGTGTCGGCGCCGGCGCGCAGGGTGGCGTCGGCCACGTTGTTCTGGTAGGTGAACACGACGCTGCCCTGGCCGAGGAAGGCCGGCACGGCCAGGACGGCCACCAGCGCGAGCGCCGGGACGCGCACCTTGGCCAGGGGCCCGCCGATGCCCGCAAAGGAGGGCATGAGGCGGCGGTGGGTGGTGCGGTCGATGACGCGGCAGAGGCACAGGGTGAGCGCCGGCAGGAACACCATGACGGTCACGAACGACAGCGCGATGCCCTTCACCAGGTTCAGCCCCAAATCGGCGCCGATCTGGAACTGCATGAAGGCGAGCGCCGCGAAGCCGAACAGCGTCGTGGTGGCGCTGGCGGCGATGGTGGACGCCGATGAGCGCATGGCGCGGGCCATGGCCTCCTCCACCGTGCCGCCGCGGTGCCGCTCGGCGGCGAAGGCGTGCAAGAGGAAGATGGCGTAGTCCAGCGACACGGCCAGCTGCAGGATGGGGCTCACCGAGAAGGTGACGAAGGACACCCCGCCCAGAAGGAGGTTGGTGCCCATGTTGATGAGGATGGACACGCCGATGGCGGCCAGGAACAGCACCGGCTCGATCCACGACAGGGTGGACAGCACCAGCAGAAGCACGATGATGGGGACGACGATGGCCACGGCCTTGAGCACCTGGTCGACCATGGACGCCTGCATCTGGGCGGTGTCCATGGCCTCGCCGGCCACGGCGTTGCCGGGCCCGGCCCCGTCGGCGATGGCCCGCAGCGCCGACACGGCCGGGCCCTCCTCGCCCTCGGCCACCGACACCTGGAACAGGGCGGCGCCGTCGCGGTAGTACGGCTCCACCGTCGCAGCGGGCAGCGTCTCAAGCGGGGCGGCCAGGTCGGCCACGTCGTCGAGCCACAGCACCGAGTCGACCCCCGGCACCGATGCGATGGCGTCCTTCAGGGCCAGGGCGCCGGGCACGTCCACGTCGTGGACGAGGACGGTGGCGTTGGGGACGGCCTGGTCGAACTCCTCGGCCATGATGCGCACGGCCTCGGTGGACTGGGCCTCGGGCGGCAGGTAGTCCACCATGTCGTAGTTCACCTTGACCAGCGGGATCATCGCCGCGCACACGGCGGCCAGCGCGACGAAGGCCGCGACGACGGCGCGCCGGTGCGCGAGTATCCCCGAGATGAGCTTCTCCATACCCGGGAGGATACCAGCAAACCGCGGGCCCGGGGCCGAGGCGCCGGGCCCGCCATGATTTCTTCGGCCTACACGGCCGCGTCCCCGCGCTCGCCGGTGCGGATGCGGATGACCTCGTCCACGGGGAAGACGAATATCTTGCCGTCCCCCACCTCGCCAGTGCGGGCGGCGTCGCAGATGACGCCCGCCAGCTCGTCGACGCGGGCGTCGTCCACGACCACCTCGAACTTCACCTTCGGCACCATGTTGAGCAGCACCTCGGTGCCGCGGTAGTACTCCGTCCAGCCGTGCTGGCTGCCGCAGCCCTGCACCTGCGACACGGTCATGCCGGACACATGGGCCGCGAACAGGGCCTCCTTGAGCGCCTCCATCCTCTCGGGGCGCACGATGGCGGTGATCTTCTTCACGATGGGTCCTCTCCTCTCGTCAAGCCCCGGCCGCCGGGCGGCGGGGCGCGTCGTCTTCGCGGGGCGGCCGCCGCCCTCAGGCGGGCCGGCGGCCGCAGGCGGCGGGCTAGTCCATGCCCAGGTAGGCGGGGTACGCGCTCTCGCCGTGGGCCGCCACGTCCAGGCCCTGGGCCTCGTCCTCGGCGCTCACCCGCAGGCTGCCGCCGAACAGCGCACGCACGATGAGGGCGAGCAGGCTGGCGAGCACGCCGACGAAGACGACGGTCACTAGGATGCCGAGTACCTGGGCGCCCAGCAGGTGGGCGTCGCCGGTGTAGATGAGGCCGCCGAAGTCGGTCCAGGACAGCTCCGGCACGCAGAACACGCCGGTGAGCACGCCGCCCACCATGCCGCCGATGCCGTGGCACCCGAAGGCGTCGAGGGCATCGTCGTAGCCGATCCTGCGCTTGAGGGCGCTGATGGCCAGGTAGCAGATGGGCGAGACGACGAGTCCCATCACCAGCGCCGCCCAGGGCTCCACGAAGCCGGCGGCAGGCGTGATGACCACGAGCCCCGCCACCAGGCCGGTGGCCGCGCCGACCAGGGTGGGCTTGCCGACGCGCACGCGCTCGACCAGCATCCAGGACGCGAGCGCCGCCGCCGAGGCCGCCACGGTGTTGAGCAGGGCGAGCCCCGCCACGCCGTCGGCTGCGAACTCAGACCCGGCGTTGAACCCGAACCAGCCGAACCACAGAAGCGTCGCGCCCAGCACCACGAAGGGCACGTTGTGGGGCCGGTAGCTGATGAGGCCGTAGCCCTTGCGCCCGCCCAGGAACAGGCAGAGGATGAGGCCCGTCAGGCCCGAGCTGATGTGCACCACGTCGCCGCCGGCGAAGTCGAGCGCGCCGATCATGTCGCCGATGAGCGAGCCGTCGCCGCCCCACACCATGTGGGCGAGCGGCGCGTAGACGACGACCACCCACAGGGCCAGGAACGCGCACACCGCGCCGAACTTCATGCGGCCGGCCACGGCGCCCGTGATGATGGCGGAGGTGATCATGGCGAAGGCCATCTGGAAGGCGATGTCGACGATGGCGGGATATCCGGCGGATAGCCCGGGATCGGCGACATCGAGGGCACCCTGGCCCGCCAACACCGTAAACGCCGTCGGCGTCCCCTCGGCCTCGGCCAGAAGGTCGCCCACCGCGCTCAGGCAGCCGATCTGGTCGAGCCCCCCGAAGAAGGGGATGGACCCGTCGCCGCCGTAGGCGAACGACCAGCCGCACACCACCCAGGTGATGCCCACGATGCCCAGGGCCGCGAAGGTCATCATCATGGTGTTCACCACGTTCTTGCGCCGAGACAGGCCCCCGTAGAAGAACGCCAGGCCCGGCGTCATCAGCAGGACGAGCATCGTGCATATGAGCATGAAGCCCGTCGATCCCGTGTCGATCATGTCGCTTTCCTCCTCTTTTCTCGCTTGGCTCGTCGGTCACGCGGCCCGGGGCGCGGCGGGGTGACCGGCCGCCCGCGCCCCGGGCACCTCCGATGATGCCCCCGCCCCGGGCCGGCGGGGACGGCGAGGCGGGATGTTAACGAGGCCACAAAGCCCTTTTAACAAGCGGGAAGCCCGGGCGTTACACGCCGGAAACCTGGCCGCGGGACGGGCGCGCAGGCCGGCGCGCCGCGTCGTCCGCCCGAGCGCGCTCCCCTCCCCCGCGCCGAAGGGCTACAATGGCCCTCGCAGCATCCCCGGGAGAAAGGCGAGCAGCATGCTGGTGGAGTTTCAGCCGGTCGTGACCGACGAGGACAAGGAGCGCCTGGCGCAGATGGCCGGCGAGATCTGGCGCGAGTACTGGCCCGCGCTCATCGGCGAGGCCCAGACCGAGTACATGGTGGCCAACTTCCAGAGCCTCGAGGCCATCGAGCGCGACATGGCCGAGCACGGCTACGAGTACTGGCTCGTGCGCGCCGCCGACGAGCTGACCGAGCCCGAGCTGGCCGCGGGCGCCGAGCCCGCCTTCCGCGACGTGGGCTACACCGGCGGGCGCGTCGAGGCCGAGACGGGCCGCTTCTTCATCTCGAAGATCTACCTCTACGCGCACGAGCGCGGCAAGCACTTCGCCTCGCGCGTGATCGCCTTCTACGACCGCCTGTGCGCCGACCGCGGCCTTGCCGCCATGTACTTGACGGTCAACAAGCACAACGACCTGGGCATCCGCGCCTATAGGGCCAAGGGCTTCGAGACCATCGACGCCGTCGAGACCGACATCGGCGAGGGCTTCATCATGGACGACTACATAATGGAGAAGCCCGCCGGCGCTTAGGGGCGCGACGGAAACCCGGTGAAACCAGGTAGTGCGATAGGCGAAAATCAGGTAGTGAGAGATTGTAAAATCGGGTAGTCAACGCGGTCTACCAGGGAGTTCCCCGCTCAACGACGAGGCCCCCGCCGGCATCTGCCGGCGGGGGCCTCTCTCTTGGGCGGCGGGCTAGGCGTCCTCGCCTGGCTTGCGGGCGCGCAGGCGGGCGCCGGCGGCGGCGAGCAGGGACGCGACGGCCGCGCCCAGGGCGAGGACGCCCGCGGCGCCCTCGTCGCCCGTCTCGGCGAGGCGCGTGGCGGCGAGGCGCTTCCGCTCGTCGTCATCGGCGTCGGCGCCGCCAGCGCCGCCCGAGCCCTCCCCCGTGCCGGGGAGCGCGGCGGGCGCCTCGGAGACGACCCAGTGCATCCCGATGGTGACGGTGTCGCCCTCAGGCGAGCGGATGACCACCGACACCTCGTAGACGCCGGGCCGGCGGGGGTCGATCTCGTCGACGAGGTTGCCGTCGGGATCGATGATGGTGATCTCCACCTCGGATCCCTCCGGGATGTCGTAGCGGTCCTCGACCTCGTCCCTGATGTCGTCCTTGGTGATGGGCTTGGCCGGGTCGGACGCATCGGGCGTCACGTCGACCGGCTTGCGGTCCTCCAGGTCCTCGTGGACGGTGCCGTCCGGATCGGTGCGGGGCGGCTCCTTCTCCACCAGGTCGCTCTTGTCCGGGTCGGTGGGCGTCACGTCGGGCGCGCCGTGCACCGTGTAGTCGACGACGACCTGGGTGCTGTTGCCCTGGGGATCCCTCACCTCGAAGGTGACCTCGTAGCGCCCGGGCTTGCCGCGGTCGATCTCGTCGACGGGGTTGCCGTCCGCGTCCTTGATCACGGGCAGGGCGATCTCGCAGTCATCGGGGATGTCATAGCGGTCGTCGGCCCAGTCCTTGAGCGACGCCGGGGTGTCCTTCTGCCCCGGTGCCGCGGGACGCGACAGCGTGTCCTCGATGGTGGTGTGCACGGTGCCGTTGCCCGGCCCCTCCTCCACCGCGCCGGGGCCAGTCGGGTCGTCCGAGCCGGCCGGGGGCTTCGGCTGCCCGTCGGCGCCGGGGATGGTGACGGCGGGCGGGTTGGTGACGCGGTAGTCCACGTTCACCGTGGTGCTGTTGCCGCGCTCGTCGGTCACGACGAAGCTCACCTCGTAGCGCCCGGGGGTGCCGCAGTCGATGGAGGCCAGGGGCTTGCCGTCCTGGGTGATGGTCGGCTCGGCCATGGTGCAGCCCTCCGGGATGTCGAAGCGCGACTCCGCCCACTCCTTGAGCGAGTCGGGCGACTCGACGTGGCCGGGCTTCACCGGGCGGCTCACGGTGTCGTGCCCGGTGCCGTGCACCGTGCCGCCGTTGGGCTCGTCGTCCACCTTGTCGGACGGCACGTCCTTCGGGCCGTCAGGCGTGACGGGGATGTTCACCGCCGGCGGGTTCACCACCGCGTAGTCCACCGAGAGCGTGGTGGTGTTGCCGGTGACGGGATCGCGCACCACGATGTCGACCTGGTAGCTGCCCGGTTTGGAGGGGTCGATCGCCGCGGCCGGCGTGCCGTCGGCGTTCTTCACGGTGATGGAGGACACCTCGCAGCCGGCGGGGATGTCGTAGCGCTCGTCCACCCAGTCCCGCAGGCCGCCCTCGGGCGTCAGCGGCCGGGCGTTCGGGCGCACGGGGTAGGACACGCTGTCGTCGGCGGTGGAGTGCAGCGTGTTGGCGATGTCCTTGTCCGTGGCGTCCGGGTCGGGCTCGCCCGGCTTCGCCACCCCCTCGGGCGAGATGTCGGGCACCGGCACCGAGGGGTCGGGGTTCTGCGGCCTCACGGTGATCTCGGGCGTGCTGCCGAAGGGGAAGTCGGGCTGCAGCTCCTCGGTGGTGCGGTCGTCGTTGCTCTCGGAGGCCAGGTAGTTGGTGCCGCCGTTGAACTTGGCCGTGATCTCGATGGTGCCGTCGGGGTTGCGGGGAATCTGCACGCCGGTCTTGTCCCAGACCAGGGTGGCCACGCTGTAGTGGTAGCCAGACTCGGTCAGCCCCGGCGCGGCCACGGCCTTCACCGGGTCGCCCACGGCCACGCCGTTGGCGTAGAACTGCACGGTGCCGTCGGGGCTGGCGCAGGTCTTGGCCTCGGGGGCCTCGCCGATGTCGCGGGGCATGACGTGGGCGGTGAACGTGACGCCCTTCACGGGCTTGGCCGCGCGGGTGACGGCCGTGTCGTAGTCGATCACGTGGTTCAGCACGCTCACCCGGGAATCCGCCGGCGTGATGGCGGCCGAGAAGTACAGCTTGTGGCCCCAGAACGACTTGGCGAAGCTCGCATCGCCGGAGTACTCCTTCGACTCCACGATGAGGTCGTAGTCGCCCACGTCGGAGAAGGTGGCACCGGCCTGGATGGCGTCGGTGGTCTCGTCGCCGTTCTTGTCGTGGGTGCGCTGGGAGCTGACGGTCATGGTGGCGGAGCTGGTGAGGAACTTGCCCTTGGGCTCGCCGGCGGGGACGCCGAAGCCGGCGATGGTGTCGACGAGGCCGCCCTCCAGGCCCACGGGCGTGCCGTCGTAGCGCTTGAACAGGGTCTTGTACAGGTCCTCGGTCTTCTCCACGTACTCGTCGATGTCGATCTCGACGTAGCGCTTGGCCAAGGAGCCGGTGCCGGGGTTGGGCACGACGAAGTCGAAGTCGGAGGTCACGTCATCGCGCTCGCCGGTGTCAGGGTCGAGCACCGAGGTCTCGAAGCTGCCGATGGAGACGGTCTGCTTGCTGAGGGGCTCGCCGTTCACCACGCTGGGCAGCCAGAAGTACACGCAGCCGGCGGCGTCGACGCCGTAGGGCATGCCGTAGTCGTAGCGCTTGCCGTCGGCGTCGGTGAGGGGCGCGCCGTTCACCGTGACGGTGAGGTTCTTGAGCTGGGCACCCTTCAGCTCGTCGAAGCCGTCGAGGTTGATGGTGACCATCTGCAGCGTGTGGCCGCGCCCGTCGGTGACGGAGGTGGAAGCCGGGCTGGAGGCGAATCCGAAGTAGGGAACGTTGAAGGAGCCTCCCTGCACGATAATGTCGAGGCCACTCGCTCCGAGAAGACCCCCGGTGTGGGTATCGCTCGCACCAGCAAGGTCCTTCTTCGGCGTGACGTTTCCTCCCGTGATGGTCAGGGAGTGTCCGGCGCTCGACTGCCCGCCGCAGCCATCGCCGAGCGAGAAGCCGTGAACGTATCCCCAAGCCTCGACGTTGCCGCCGTTGATAGTGATGCTGCGGCAACGCTGGCCGGCCTTGTACTCGCGCGTTCGGATAGCTCCGGGAAGCTCGAGCTTCTCGTACTGCGGCACCGAAACGGTCGTAGAGGCGGGCAGACTCGTGCAGCCGGCGCCGATGCCCGCCCCATGATAGGATCCGGTGGCCACGATGACACCGCCGTTGATGGTGATGTCCATGCCACCGCCGCCATAGCTGCCGCCAATGCCGGCACCCGTCTTGTTGTAGGTCTCGGCAGAGGAGCTGCTGTTGCCATAGGCACTCGCCTCTATGACGCCTCCGTCGATGATGATGGTACCCGCATTCTCGTGAGGAGCCGAGCCGATGCCCGCGCCGCCGATTCCACCCTGGCTGATGAGCTTGCCAGGCCTTACAGCGTCCAGCTTGTAAAGAGGATCCCCCTTCGCGATACTCAAGCCGTTCTCCAGGGTTAAGTCAGCCGGAACACGGCCCTCGACAGGCACGATGTGATTGCCGTTCTCGTCGCTGTTTACCACCGAGTCATCGATGACGAGCCGTGACCCTTCTCCACAGCGAATGCCAGGGGCGCTGGCCCCCGCAGTCAGCGTGTTGGTGGATCCGTCGGCCAGGATGAGGTGGAGCGACGTGGGGTTGGTGATCTGGGCACCGTCGGTGGCGGGCGCGGTGCGCTCCTCGCCGCCGAGGTCCATCACGTTCGTGACGATGTTGAGGGGCACCCTCTGGGCATCGCCCGTGCGGGTGAAGCGGATGGTGACGTTGTCCAGGGTGAGCGTGGCGTGGACGCCGGCCGCCACCTCCAGGGTGTAGCCGGCCGAGGTGCCGCTGACGGTCATGGCCTTGCCGGAGGTGAAGACGATCTTCTTGGCGGCGTCGTCCACCGTGAAGTCGGTGCCCTCGACGCCGCCGGCGATGGAGAGCCCCGTGGCGGACAGGGCGCGGGAGCCGGTCGCGGCCCCGGGCGCATCGCCCGCGTCGGCGGCTAGCGCGACCCCGTTTTCAGCGAAGGGGGGGGGTGTCGTGTCTGCGGCCGCCTCAGCGGCCGTCGTGGAGAGGTCCGTCCCCTCGGCCAGGGCCAGGGCGGGCATCATGCCCACAGCCAGCGTGGAGGCGACGGCGATGGACAGGGCCCTGCGGCGCAGGCTCCTGCCGAGAACGAGGGTGTCTGGATGCTGCATTGCGTTCCCCATCTTCTGTCGATGCGTGAGCTGGATCGCAAAGAGCGCGGCGCGCATGCCTGACGGGCCGCCCTCTGACGCGAGATAGCTACAAAGTATATAACAGTATGGTTACAAAAGACAGGCCGCCCCTCCCCTGCCGGGCGCGGGCGGACGGGAGCATGACGAGGCCCCGCCGGCGGGTGCCGGCGGGGCCTCGGGCAGGGCGCGGGGAAGGCAGGCTTAAGCCACCTGCTCGGCCAGGGTCTCGAGGATGGCGTCGGCGATGCCCTCGGGCGACAGGCCCAGGTCGTCGACGAGCAGGTCGGCGCGGCCCTGGGGGACGAACACGTCGGGCACGCCGAGCATGCGCACCGGCGAGTCGAGGCCCATCTCGGCCAAGTAGCCGCAGACGCCCTCGCCTGCGCCGCCGGCGATGACGCCGGCCTCCACCGTCACGATGAGCCGCGTGTCGCAGGCGTCGCGGATGGCCTCCTCGTCCATGGGCTTGACCCAGCGCATGTCCACGACGCGCGCCTCGATGCCGCGGGCCGCCAGCAGGCGCGCCGCCTTGACGGCGCGCGGCGCCATGCAGCCGAAGGCCAGGATGGCCACGTCGTCGCCGTCGCGCAGAAGCCGGCTCACGCCCACGGGCAGCACCGGCGGGTCCTCGGGCACGGGCACGCCCTCGGCCGCGCCGCGCGGATAGCGGATGGCGAAGGGGCCGCCCAGGGCGAGCGCGGTGCGCAGGGCGCTGGCCAGCTCGGCCTCGTCGGAGGGCGCGACGACCCGCATGTTGGGGATCATGCGCGTGTAGACCAGGTCGAACATGCCGTGGTGGGTGGGCCCGTCCTCGCCGACGATGCCGGCGCGGTCGAGCGCGAACACCACGTCCAGGTCGGGCAGGGCGCAGTCGATGGCCATCTGGTCGATGGCGCGCTGCATGAAGGTGGAGTAGATGGCCACGACCGGCTTCTTCCCGCCGATGGCCAGGCCCGACGCCATGGCGACGGCCTGCTCCTCGGCGATGCCCACATCCACGAAGCGCTCGGGGAACTCGGCGGCGAAGGGCTTCAGGCCGGTGCCGCCCTCCATGGCCGCCGTGATGGCCACGATGCGGTCGTCGGCGCGCGCCTCGCGCACGAGCGCCTCGCCGAACACCGCCGTGTAGCTGGGCGGGCCGGGCTTCTTGGGCGCGTCGGCGCCGGTGGCGATGTCGAAGGGGCCCACGCCGTGGAAGCGCTCGGGGTCGCGCAGGGCCGGCTCGTAGCCGGCGCCCTTCTTCGTCACCACGTGCATGAGCACCGGCGCGTCAGCCGCCAGGCACACGGCCAGCGTCTCGCGCAAAGCCGCGATGTCGTGCCCGTCGACGGGCGCGGTGCACACGATGCCCAGCTGCTCGAACATCATGGAGTGCGGGATGACCATCTGCTTGATGGACTCCTTCATGTTCTTGCCGAAGCGGACCATGGCGCGGCCGAGCGGGGCGCTGGTCTCGAGCAGCTCCTGGAACGAGTCGCGCGCGTCGCGGTACTCGGCGGTGGTGCGCATGTAGCCGAGGTGCTTCATGAGCGCGCCCACGTTGCGCGATATGGAGCGCTCGTTGTCGTTGAGGATGACCACGAGCGGCAGCTGCTCGGCGCCCATGTAGTTGAGGGCCTCGAAGGCCATGCCGCCGGAGAGGGCCGCGTCGCCGATGAGGGCGACCACCTTCTCGTCGGTGCCGGACAGCACGCGGGCCTTGGCCAGGCCCGTCGCGACGGACAGCGAGTCGGACGCGTGGCCCGAGGGGTGCACGTCGTAGGGGCTCTCGCCGGGCTTGGGAAAGCCGGAGATGCCGCCGTAGGAGCGCAGCGTCTCGAACTCGCCGAGGCGGCCGGTGACGAGCTTGTGGGCGTAGGCCTGGTGCCCCACGTCGAAGACGAACCGGTCCTTGGGCGCGTCGATGAGGCTGTGGACGGCCAGGATGATCTCGACGGCGCCGAGCGACGAGGCTAGGTGGCCGCCGGTGCGCGAGGTGACCGACACCATCTCCTCGCGGATCTCCTGGGCGAGGATGGCCAGTTCCTCGTCGGTGAGCACCTTCAGGTCGGCGGGCGACCGGACGGCATCGAGGATGCGCGCTTCGTCCACGGCGGCCTCCTTAGTCCTGGGGACGGGGCTCGGCGGCCGGGGCGTCGGGCGCGGGATCGGCGGGCTCGGCATCAGCGGACGCGGCATCGGCGACATCGGCGCCGGCAGCCTCGGCGTCGGCGGGCGCAGGAGCACCCTCCTCCCCCGCCGCCTCCTCCGGGAAGGCGGCCTCCACGTCCTTCTCGCTCAGGTCGCAGGCGGAAAGGCCCAGATTGACGGCCTCCTCGTAGAGGGCGAGCGCCTCGTCGAGGGTGACGTCCTCGGCGCTCACGGCGTCGACGATCTCGTCGAGGCGCGTGCGCACCGCCTCGAAGGTGCCGTGCTCCTCCACGCTACTCACCCGCCTTCGCGTCCGCGGCGGCGTCCGCGGGGGCGTCCCCAGCGGCGTCCGCGCCAGCGTCCGCGGCGGCGTCCTCGCCAGCGTCCGCGGCGTCCGCGGCGGCGCGGGCGGCCGCGTCCTCGGCGGCTACCTCGGCGGCCAGGGCGGCCACAGCGGCGGCCACCTCGCCCGGCGCCGGCTGGGGCGCGGGCGCGCCCTCCACGGCCAGCTCGCCGGCCTCGAGGGACTTGGCGATGCGGCCGAGCACGCCGTTCACGAAGCGCGGCGACTCGTCCTCGCCGCCGAACTCCTTGGCCAGCTCGACGGCCTCGTTGATGGCCACCGACACCGGCACGTCGTCCTCGTAGATCATCTCGAAGGCGGCCAGGCGCAGGATCGACCGGTCGACGATGGGCATGCGCGCCACCGCCCAGTTCTCGGAAGTGGCCTCCAGGCAGGCGTCGATGTCGGCCAGGTGATCCTCGATGCCGCGCACCAGCGACACCGTGTAGCCGGGCAGCGGCCCGTCCTCGGACAGGCAGCAGCCCTCCTCCAGGAGCACCGTGGCCGGCCGGCCCTGGATCTCGCTGGTGTAGAGCACCTGGACCGCGCTGCGGCGGCCGGATATGCGCTCGTGGCGTTTGGACATGGGAACTCCCTATCAGCTCAGACGGCGCCCGCCCGGCGCGGGCCGGCGGGCATGACGCGACGCCCTGCCGCCATTGTGCGCGCGGGAGGGCGTCGTTGCAAGGAACATGCGGATGACGCTAGGCGGCGAACTGGAGCCCGTCGACGAAGATGTCGACGGACGCGGCCTCGAGCCCCACCTGCACGAGCAGGGCGTCGGCCACCGACTGGCGCAGGTTGGCCGCCACCTCGGGCAGCACGAAGCCGTAGTACACCTCGACGTGGATGGTGATGCGCAGGCGGCCGTCGTCGTCGACGACCACCTCGATGCCCGCGGCCGAGGGCTTCGCGGCCAGCATCGAGCGGATGGAGCTGGTCGCGAAGGAGCCGACCGACGCCACGCCGTCCACCTCGTTGGCGGCGATGGAGATGATCGTCTCCACCACGCCGGGGGCGATGGACATGCCCTCTACGCTCAGTTCGTTGCTCATAGCACGTCTCCCATCTGGGTCTCTATGAAGTCCGTCGTCACATCGCCGGCGATGAAGGCATCGTTGGCGAGCACGCGCTTGTGGAAGGGGATGGTGGTCTCGATGCCCTCGATCACGAACTCGTCCAGGGCGCGGCGGGCGCGGGCGAGCGCCTCGGCGCGGTCCTGGCCGTGCACGATCAGCTTGGCCACGAGCGAGTCGTAGTAGGGCGAGATGCGCGAGCCGGTGCGCACGTAGCTCTCGACGCGCACGCCCGGGCCCGCCGGGGGCTCGAAGCGGGTCACGGTGCCCGGGCACGGCCTGAAGCCGTGGGCCGGGTCCTCCGCGTTGATGCGGAGCTCGATGGCGTGGCCGGCCGGCGCGAACGGCGCGCGGTCGGCGCAGCTCATGGGCTCGCCGGCGGCGATGCGCAGCTGCTCCTTGATGATGTCGGTGCCGGTGATCTCCTCGGTGACGGGGTGCTCCACCTGCACGCGGGTGTTCATCTCCATGAAGTAGAACTGGCCGCGCTCGTCGAGCAGGAACTCGATGGTGCCGGCGTTCTTGTAGTTGGTGGCGCGCACGGCCTTCACCGCGGCCACGGCCATGGCGCGGCGCAGCTCCTCGGTGAGCGCCGGGGAGGGCGCCTCCTCGATGAGCTTCTGGTGGCGGCGCTGGACGGAGCAGTCGCGCTCGCACAGGGCCACGTTGTTGCCGAAGTCGTCGGCGAGGATCTGCACCTCGACGTGGCGGGGGCGCAGGACGAGCTTCTCCAGGTACACGCCGTCGTTGCCGAAGGCGGCGCCCGCCTCGGTGCGGGCGGCCCGGTACTGCGACTCCAGGTCGGCCGGGTCGTGCACCTCGCGCATGCCCTTGCCGCCGCCGCCGGCGGTGGCCTTGATGAGCACCGGGTAGCCCACGGCCTGGGCGAACTCGCGGGCCTCCTCCACCGTGTCCAGGCAGCCGTCGGAGCCGAGCACCGTGGGCACGCCGCAGGACTTCATCGTCTCGCGGGCGCTCGACTTGTCGCCCATGCGCTCGATGCACTCCGGCGACGGGCCGATGAACACCAGGTCGTTGTCGATGCAGGCGCGGGCGAAGTCGGCGTTCTCGGCCAGAAAGCCGTAGCCGGGATGGATGGCCTGGGCGCCCGTGGTCTTGGCGGCCTCGATGATGTTGCCCATGACCAGGTAGCTCTTGTTGGCGGGCGCGGGGCCGATGCAGACGGCCTCGTCGGCGTAGCGCACCGGGTAGGTGTCGGCGTCCTCCGTCGAGTAGACGGCCACCGTCTTCACGCCCAGCTCCTTGCAGGCGCGCATGACGCGCAGGGCCACCTCGCCGCGGTTGGCTATGAGGATCTTGTCGAACATTACTGCGCCGCCTCGGCCACCGTGGGGACGGGCTCGTGGGGCTCGATGTAGAAGAGCACCGTGCCGTACTCGACCGGCGTGGCGTCCTCGAGGCACACCTCGCGCACCGTGCCCATCTCCTCGGCGGTGATCTCGTTCATGAGCTTCATCGCCTCGACGATGCACAGCGTCTCGTTGGCGGCCACCTCGTCGCCCTCGCGCACGAACGGCGGCTCGCCGGGGGCCGGGGCCTCGTAGTAGGTGCCCACCATGGGGGCCGTGACGGCCTGCCAGGTGGCGGGGCGCTGCTTGCCGTCGTCGGCGCCGGGTGCCGGCGCGGCGGCCGGGGCCGGGGCGGCCTGCACGGCGGGGGCGGCGGCCACGGGCGCGGCCACCGGGGCCTCGACCTGGCCGGGCATGCGCACGGCGATGCGGACGCCCTCCTCCTCGACTACGATCTCGCCGACGCCGCTCTCCTCGGCGACGCGAACCAGCTCGCGAATCTGATTGATGTCCACGTAATCGTCCTCCTTGGTGCCGCTGGACTCCTGCTCGAGCAGGAAGTCGACCTTCTCGGATGTGCGGTGCTTGCTCAGGTAGGTGCGCGCCTCGTTGGGGAACAGGGCGTACATGAGCACGTCCTCCTCGCTCTTGGCGAGGTCCCCGATCTCGGCCGCCACCTCGTCATAGGTGGTGGTCACGAGCGAGCCGGGCGCCACGTCGGGCGGCAGGATCTCGGCGTTGCCGGCCACCTTCGCCACGATGTCCTTGTCCATGGGGCCGGGGGCCTTGCCGTAGAAGCCGCAGATGTAGTCCTTCATCTCCTTGGAGATGACGCTCCAGCGCTTGCCGGTGAGCACGTTGAACACCGCCTGGGTGCCCACGATCTGCGACAGCGGCGTGACGAGCGGCGGATAGCCCACCTCGGCGCGCACGCGCGGGATCTCCAGCATCACCTCGGCCAGGCGGTCGCCGGCCTTCTGCACCTCCAGCTGGCTGACGAGGTTGCTCATCATGCCGCCGGGCACCTGGTGCAGGTTGACCTTCATGTGGGTGAGCGAGCTGACGCCGCGCTTGTAGTGGCCGCGCTTGCGGATCTCCTCCCAGTACTCGGATATCTCGAAGAGCAGCTCCAGGTCGAGCCCCGTGTCGTAGCGCGACTCCTGGAAGGCGGCGGCGATCATCTCCACCGCGGGGTGCGAGTTGCCGAAGGCGAGCGGCGCGTGGGCCGTGTCGGCGATGGCGGCGCCGGCCTCGGCGGCCTTGATGATGTTGGCCGGGGCCATGCCGCCGACGTAGTGGCAGTGGATGTGCACCGGCAGGCCGATCTCGGCGTTGAAGGCCTTGACCATGCGCTCGGTGCGGTACGGGGTGAGCATGCCCGCCATGTCCTTGATGGCGATGCTGTCCGCGCCGAGCTCCTTGAGCTGCTGGCCGTAGTCCAGGAAGCTGTCGAGGGTGTGCACGGGCGATATGGTGTAGGAGATGGCGCCCTCGAAGTGGCCGCCGCACTCCTTGATGGCCTCGGCGTTGTCCACGACGTTGCGGATGTCGTTGAGCGCGTCGAACACGCGGAACATCTCGATGCCGTTGCGGTGGGCCGCGTTGATGAAGCGGTGCACGATCTCCTTGGAGTAGTGCTTGTAGCCCACGAGGTTCTGGCCGCGCGAGAGCATGGCGAGCGGCGTGTTGGGCGTGTTCGCCTTGATGGACCTCAGGCGCTCCCACGGGTTCTCGTCGAGGAATCGCAGGCAGGTGTCGAACGTGGCGCCGCCCCAGGCCTCGATGGCCCAGTAGCCGACGCGGTCCATCTTCGGGAGGATCGGCAGCATCTCGCCGATCTGCATGCGGGTGGCCCAGAGGCTCTGCTGTCCGTCGCGGATGGTGGTATCCATGATTTGCAGCCGTGGCATGAACTCGCACCCCCTTCTTCTCTGTCGGTCGTCAAGGATCAAGGAGAGGATTATAGGCGAGCCAGCCCGGCCGCGCGCGGGGGCCCGGCGAATTTGCCGACAACAAACACTAACCGCCGGTAGGGGGCGGCAGGTACGCGGAAGAGGACGCAACGCGGGTTTCTGGCCGGAATTGGCATGAATTCCGCAGGATACGGAACCCCGGCTGCGGAATTCGCAGCGTTTCCGGCCAGAAACCGCCCCAAAGCGGTCGGCCAGGCGTCACTGCTGCGGAATTCATGGCGTTTTTGGCCAGAAACCCGCTGGGGCGCTCGCCGAGAACCCCGCCTTCCCATCCCTTCCCGCCGTCCCTCCGATGAAACGCCCTTTTCTTCTTCACCCCTTCCCCACCTGGGGTTTCGCGAATTTTACCCTGGCGGGGTAATAGCCGCGCGGCGCGCGGGGGCGCAGAATCGGGGCAGCGTTTCTCATCAGCGACAAGGGAGGAGTGAGAGATGACGAACGATCAGGAGAAGGCGCCAGGCGCGGCGCCCGAGGGCGCGGCCCCGACCGCCGGCGCGGGCAGCGCGGCGCAGACCGGCGCCGCGGCCCAGCCGCCCGCCGGCGAGCCCGCGGCGCGCAAGCCGCATCGGCGCGCCTGGACCACCGTGGGAATCGTGGCGGCCATCATCGTGGTGGCGGGCGCCGGGTTCTGGGTGTGGCACGAGCAGCCCGGGTTCTGCAACGCGGTCTGCCACAGCCCCATGGACTACTACGTGGAGAGCTACGACTCGGGCGACCCGCATCTGGGCATCACCGCCCACGCGGCCGACGGGGTGACGTGCCTCAAGTGCCATGACGCCGAGCTGACCACACAGATATCCGAGCTCATGGCGTGGACGTCGGACAACTACCCCGTGACCGAGGACGGCCGCCTGGCCACCGGCAAGGAGTTCGCCACCGAACAGTTCTGCGCCAAGAGCGGCTGCCACCACGAGCTGGGCGACAGCTACGACGAGATCACGGCCAACCTGTGGGGCTTCGCCGGCAACGACGAGAAGTACAACCCCCACGCGAGCCACCAGGACCTGGCGCTGGAGTGCGGCGACTGCCACGGCATCCACGAGGCCAACGTGCTGGCGTGCAACGAGTGCCACGACTTGACCATGCCCGAGGGATGGGAGGCCCCCAGTGAGCAGTAGAGGATTCTCGCGCCGCAGCTTCCTGCAGGGAGCGGGCATCGCGGCCCTCGGCGCGCTCGGCGCCACCACGCTTACCGGCTGCGGCAAGGGCTACGTCGCCCCCGAGCCGGCCGAGCGCCGCCTGGGCGACTTCGGCGGCCCGTCGTGGCTCGGCGAGCCGCCCGCCATCGAGGAGAGCCAGATCACCGAGACCGTCGACACCGAGGTGCTCGTGGTGGGCATGGGCACCGGCGGCATCCCCGCCATGATCTCGGCCGCCGAGAACGGCGCCAAGGTGCTCGGCATCGACCGCCAGGGCACGCCGAAGAACGTCCGCGAGGACATCGGCGCCATCGACTCGCGCCTGCAGCAGGCGTCCTTCGAGGAGTTCCCCGAGTTCCGGATCGACAAGAAGGAGGCCATCGAGGACATCGTCCGCTACGCCAACGGATTCGTCGACTACGACCTGGTGAAGCTGTGGGCCGACGAGTCCGGCGCCATGGTCGACTGGCTCACCGACATCATCGAGCGCGACGGCAAGCTGGTCATGGAGTTCGAGGGCGGCGTCGGCGACACCTCCGACCCGGGCCGCGACAAGGCCTTCGCCACCGGCCACAGCCCCCAGAAGACGAGCCTGGTGGGCAAGGACGAGCAGTGGAGCTTCGCCCAGTCCATCCTGGCCTACGCGGCCGAGAAGGGCGCCGAGGCCCGCTGGTTCTGCGAGTTCGTGAAGTGCGAGCAGGATGAGTCCGGCCGCGTGACCGGCGTCATCGCCCGCGACGTGAAGGGCGACCGCCACTACCTGCGCATCAACGCGTCCAAGGGCGTGATCCTGTCCACCGGCGGCTACGGCAACAACCTGGAGATGATGGAGGACCGCCAGGCCTGGAACCAGAAGATCCGCATCGCGGCCCCCGGGTCCGGCGGCAACCCCACGGGCGACGGCATCAAGGCGTGCCTGTGGCTGGGCGCCACCATGGATCCGCTCGGCGCGGCGTGCACCTTCAACCGCGCCTGCGTGAAGCCCGACCAGTACGCCGGCGACGGCGTGCTCGGCCGCTGGTTCTGGTTCGGCGAGCAGCCCTTCCTGAAGCTCAACCTCAAGGGCGAGCGCTTCTGCAACGAGTCCGGCCCCTACGACTACATGCTGCACTCCACCATCATGCAGCCGCACCAGACCTACGTGGACATCTGGGACGCCAACCACGCCGCCCAGGCCGAGGCCATGGACGAGGTGGGCTGCTGCCGCCTGTTCCCCTTCCCCAACGGGGCGAAGAACAACATCCCCATGCAGGTGGTCGACGGCATGATCGACAAGCTCATCGAGGACGGCTACGTGCAGAAGGCCGACACCATGGAGGAGCTGGCCGAGAAGCTGAACCTGCCCGTGGAGACCACCGTGGCGTCGTGGAGGCGCTACAACGAGATGGCCGCGGCCGGCGAGGACACCGACTACTTCAAGGAGAAGCACCGCCTGATGGCCATCGACACGCCGCCCTTCTACGGCGTGCGCACCGGGGCGTGGTTCCTGGCGACGCTCGACGGCATCACCATTGACACCAACCTGCACCCCTGCGACGAGGACGGCGACCCCATCGAGGGCCTGTACCTGACCGGCAACGACTCGGGCGGCTTCTTCAGCGTGAGCTACCCGAACCTGCTGACCGGACTCGCCTGCGGGCGCACCATGACCTTCGGGCGCCGCGCCGGCATGCTGGCCGCCACCGGCCAGGCCTAAGAGCCTGCGGCCCGGCCGCGCGGCGGCCCGCATCCCCTACCCGAGCCCCGGCTCCCCCTCCTGCGGGGAGCCGGGGCTCGCGGCGCGTACAATGGGAGGGACGATCGAACGGGCGCGGCCCGGGGCGGGAGGAGGAGCGATGGCAGATGAGCGGGGACGGGGCGCCGGGCAGGGCGCCGGCGCGCGGGGCGGCCTGCGGCCGACGGCGGCCGCGGCGACGGCGCTCGCCCTGGTGCTGGTGTCGGGCACGTGGATGAACACGACGGTATTCCCCCTGTTCGACCCCATCTTCACCTACGCGCGCGACATCTCGGTCACCTTCAACGCGGGCGCGCTCATCGCGCTGGGCTACGTGGCCTATCGCGCACCGCGCCTGCTGGCGCCCGGCCCCTTCGTCGCGGCGGCGATCGGGTTCCAGGTGGTCGGCGCCGTGGGCCTGGCAGCCGGGCTGGCGCTGGAAGGCGGCGCGCTGCTCACGGCGGGCGCGAGCCTGGGCGCCATCGGGCGCGCCGGGGCCATCGTCATGGCCGGGCTCATGCTCTCGCGGCTCGAGGCGCGGGGGATGGCGGTGGCCGTCTGCGCCGCCTTCACGGCCCAGTACCTGGCCACGAGCTGCGCCTTCGCCATGCCCGTCGGCCTGGGCGTCACCTGCTTTCTGGCGTTCCCCGTCATCGCGGCGGCCCTGGCGCGCCGGGCGACCGAGGAGGTGCTCGGCCCCGCGAGCCGCCGGGAGGCGCCCAGCGACCTGTCCGTCACGCGGCCGGCGTCGTTCCTGGCCCCGTTCTCGGCCCTGTTCGTGTGCCTGTTCCTGTTCCAGGTGGTCTTCGGCTTCGCCCTGCGCTTCGACGAGGTGGGCGGGGCGCCGCACGAGAGCCCGCTGTCGTGGCTGCCGGTGCTGCTGGTGGCGCTGTGGGTGTGCGCGGGGCGCCGCCCCTTCCCCGCCGACTTCCTCGTGCAGACCTCAGCGCTGGCGGTGATCGCCGGGTTCCTGCTGTCGTCGGAGGGCACCGCCGCCTACGCCGCGGGCGCCCTCCTGCTGCTCCACGCGGGCAACGCGCTGTTCGGCATGACCTCGCGCCTGGCGCTCGCCTCCATCGCGGCGCGCAACCCGCTCGCCGCCGCCACGACGCTGGCCTGGGGCGGCGGCGTGTCGAGCCTGGGGTCGCTCGTGGGCGCGGCGGCCGGCGTGGGCGCCAACCAGGCGGTGGGCCACAGCCCCGGCGCCGCGTTCGCCGTGTCGGCCACGCTGCTGCTGGTGTTCGCCGCCTACGTCATCTTCGGGCTGCGGGGCTTCACCTTCTCGGGCGTGATCGAGGGCATCCAACCCGTGGGCGAGCGGGACGCGGCCGGCTCCCCCGCCGAGCGGCTCGAGGAGCGCTGCGGCGAGCTGGCCGCCGCGTTCGGGCTCACCCCGCGCGAGGCCGAGGTGTTCGCGATGCTCGCCCGCGGCCGCGACCGCGCCTACATCGAGGACGCGCTGGTGGTGTCGCGCAACACCGTGAAGGCCCACGTCAAGCACATCTACGCCAAGCTGGGCATCCACTCCCACCAGGAGCTGATCGACCTGGTGGAGGAATAGGCGCGTCGCGCGGCGGGAAAACCTGCCAGAAATCAGACTTGTGAGCCCTGCCTGACGTGCCGAGGCGCCCCTCGGCTGCGCTGGCGCGCCATCGTGCCTGGAAAGAGCCTGGGCTAACTTCTCACAGGGGCCGCCGGGCTCCGCTTTCGGGTTCACAAGTCCGATTTTTGGCAGATTTCGGATCAGAAGACGACGAAGCCCCCCACCTCCCCACCTCCCCACCTCCCCACCTCCCCACCTCCCCACCTCCCCACCTCCCCACCTCCCTCCTCTCCCTTCCCTATGGGGAAATTGTTTGGTTATCTAAATAATTATTGGCGACGCGACGGCAGATTGCTAACCTGTCCTGCGGTTTCACGCAACACGGGGACGGCCGGCCGCGCGCGGGCGCCTTCCCCCTCGAGACAGGAGGCGCCCATGGGCGTTCGCATCATCGTTGATTCCGGCAGCGACATGGAGGCCGTCTATGCGGCTGCCCACGACGTCACGGTCGTGCCGCTGAAGGTGGCGTTCGCCGACGGCGAGTACGCCCAGGACGTCGACATCACGCGCGAAGAGTTCTACGCGCGCCTGGTGGAGAGCGACGAGATCCCCTCCACGAGCCAGGTGCCGCCCCATGAGTTCCAGGCGCTGTTCGACGAGGCCGTCGCAGCCGGCGATGACGTGGTGTGCGTGTGCCTGTCGAGCAAGCTGTCGGGCACCTGCGACAGCGCGCGGCTGGCCGCGGCCGCCCATCCCGGGCGCGTGTTCGTCGTGGACAGCCTGAACGCCACCGTCGGCGAGCGCGTGGTGGCCGAGCGCGCCATCGCCCTGCGCGACGCGGGGGCGTCCGCCGCCGACATCGCTGCCCAGCTCGAGCGCGAGCGCGAGGAGGTGTGCCTGGTGGCGGTGCTCGACACCCTCGAGTTCCTGAAGAAGGGCGGCCGCATCTCGGCGGCCGTGGCGCTGGCGGGCGGGCTCTTGTCCATCAAGCCGGTCATCGGCGTGGTCGACGGCGAGGTGACCATGCTCGGCAAGGCCCGCGGCTCGAAGCAGGGCAACAACCTGCTGCGCCAGAAGATCGCCGAGAGCGGCGGGGTGGACTTCTCGCGCCCCATCTGGCTGGGCTACACGGGGCTGGACGACGCGCTCCTGCGCAAGTACGTCGAGGACAGCCGCGAGCTCTACGACGCCGAGGTGCCCGAGCCGCCCACGACCCATGTCGGCAGCGTCATCGGCACCCACGTCGGCCCCGGCGCCATCGCCGTGGCGTTCTTCCACGCCTAGGAGCGGTCGGCGCACGGCATCCCGACGCCCCGCTGCTCCCGTGCAAGCCATCAGGCCACGCCTAGGCGCAGCCGCAGCCTCCCCTACGCACCCCCCTCCCGCCCGCCCCGACCGCCGACCGCCGGGCGGGGCGGGCGGGAGGGGCGCCTGAACGCAAGGAGGGCCCGCAAGCTTCGCGCTTGCGGGCCCTCCGCCTTCCTCGGTGCGTGGCGTGCTAGACGCGCTTGATGAAGCGGCCGTCGCGGGTGTCGATCTGCAGGACGTCGCCGATCTCGATGAAGGTGGGCACCTGCAGCTCCACGCCGGTCTCGAGCGTGGCGGGCTTGGTGGTGTTGGTGGCGGTGTCGCCCTTGAAGCCGGGCTCGGTGTGGGTGACCTCCAGCTCGACGAACATCTGGGGCTCGATGGAGATGAGCTCGTCGCCGGCGTAGAGCAGCGTGGCCTCGTCGTTCTCCTTGAGCCACTTGGCAGCCTCGCCCACGGTGTCGACCGGGATGGACATCTGCTCGTAGGTGTCGTTGTCCATGAAGTAGTAGTCGGCGCCGTCGTTGTAGAGGTACTGCATCTTCTTCGTCTCCAGGCGCACGGAGTCGAACTTGGTGCCGGAGTTGAAGGTGTAGTCCACGACGCGGCCGGTCTTGATGTCGCGCAGCTTGGTGCGGACGAACGCGCCGCCCTTGCCCGGCTTGACATGCTGGAACTCGACGATGGTGCACATCTTGCCGTTGTTGACGATGCACATGCCGTTGCGGAAGTCCGCGGTGGAGACAGAAGCCACTGGAGTGTCCTTTCACGAAGCTCGCCCGCTCTCGAAGCCGGCGGGCCTGGGGTTTCAAACTGGTCTATTATACGCGCGGCCCGGGCCCTGTGCGAAAAAACCTGGAAAAGCCCGGATGGGGAGGGGCGGAGACCCCTCAGGTGGCGTCGCGCCCGCCGGCACGGGCGCGGGGAGGGGCGCAAGAGCGGGGGGGCCGCGGGGCGGCCGAGCGCGGGGCAGCCGAAGCCGATGCGCGATGGACAAAAACTGGCGATCTCGCGGGAATCTGGGCCCTCCCTCGCACTCGTCAGCGAGAGGGTCATGCTCTGACCTGCGGAAACGATAAACTGCCTCCGCGCTCGCCCGTAAAATCGCCCGAGAAACCTGCGAGATCGCCGTTTTTTGTCCACCCAGACGCGACTCCAAGCGTTTTTGTCCAGCTTCCGGGACAAAAACAGGCAATCTCGCAGAACGGACAACGTGACCGGCTGTCCAGAAGCCCAGGGAGAGGTGACGAGCGTGAGCCGGGGTCACTTCGGCACACCAGCGTGAGCCGGGGCCACTTCGGCACGCCAGTGCGAGGGCGCGGGGAGCCTGGGAAAGCGGAATCCCGGCCGGCTCGGGCACGAAAGTCCGGGGCGGGAGCAGGCGGCGGGCGCGGAGCATGCGAGGGCGCGCCCGGAGGCGGCCCGCGGCGAGCACCGGGCGCGAGGCGCTCGCGTGCGCTAGATGACCACCATCTCGTGAGTCGACCGGGTGAAGACGTCGAAGCCGCCCTCGGTCACCATGCCGAAGTCCTCCAGGCGCATGCCGAAGCGGCCGGGCAGGTAGATGCCGGGCTCCACCGTCACCACGTTGCCGGCCACGAGCGAGCGGTCGTTTCGCGGCGAGAGCACCGGCTCCTCGTGGATGTCGATGCCGACGCCGTGCCCCAGGCCGTGGCCCATCGCGCCGCCGAAGCCGGCATCGGCGAGCACCTGCTCGGCGTGCTCGTGGGCGGCCCGCCCCGTCACGCCGGGACGCAGCAGCGCCTCCACCTCCTCGTTGGCGCGGCGGATGGCCTCCCAGGCGGCGCGCATCTCGCCTGCGGGCTCGCCGAGGAACACCGTGCGCGTCATATCCGAGCAGTAGCCCCACGCCCGCGCACCGAAGTCGAGCACGACGCACTGGCCGGCCTCGAGCACCGCGGCGCCGGGAATGGCATGCGGGCTCGCCCCGTTGGCCCCCGTCGCCACGATGGAGGGGAAGGCCAGGCCCCAGGCGCCGTGGCGCTCCATGAAGCCCTCCAGCTCCAGCTGCACCTCGCGCTCGGTCATGCCAGGCGCCATGAACCCCACGATGTGGGAGAACGCGGCGTCGGTGATGGCCTGGGCGGCGCGCAGGCGGGCGGCCTCGGCGGCGTCCTTCACGGCGCGCAGGCCCACCACCACGCCGGACGTCTCGCGGAAGGGCGCCGAGGGCGAGAACGCGTCCTCGAGCCGGCGGTACTCCGCGAGCGTGATGCCGTCGTCGATGCCCAGGTCATCGGCGATAGCGTCGCCGTGGAGGCGCCGGGCGAACGCCGCGTGGGTCTCGCGGGCGTCGTCCACCGAGAGCGGCGTGCCCGCCGCCGCGGCGCGGCAGGCGGTGGCGTAGCGCGAGTCGGTGTGCAGGACGGCGCGGTCGCCGTCGACGTAGAGGGCGTGGGCCGCCTCCTCGTCGAAGACGCGATCGAAGGCGGTGAGCCAGGCGATGTCGGAGGTGTCGCGCACGAGGAAGGCGCCCACGTCCGCGTCGGCGCAGGCGCGGCGCAGGAGGCCGAGCCGGCGCGCGCAGGCCCCCGCGTCGACGAGCCCGGCCCCCGCCGGGTCGGCCGCCATGGCCGCCTGCTCGTCGGCGAGCGCCCGGGCATCGGCGGCCGTCATGGCCAAGGGAGCGGTGGCGCCGCTCATCGCGCGCCGCCTTCCGCATCCGCGGGCTCGGGCGCGCCGGCCTCCGCAGGCGCCGCGTCACACGCATCCGACGCGCCGGCATCCCCCGCCGGCCCGTCCAGCAGGAGGTCGAGGGCGCGCAGGTAGCCCGCCTTCCCCATCCCCTTGACCTGGGCCACGCACGCCGGCGCGATGACCGAGGTACGGCGGAACTCCTCGCGCTGGGAGATGTCGGTCAGGTGCACCTCCACCACCGGCACGTCGATGGTCTCCACCGCGTCGTGGAGCGCGTAGGAGTAGTGGGTGTGGGCGCCCGGGTTGTAGACGATGCCGTCGTAGCGGCCATGGGCTTCGTGCAGCCGGTCGATGAGCGCGCCCTCGTGGTTCGACTGGAAGCAGTCGACCGCGGCGCCGCGCCCGGCGGCATAGGCGGCGAACTCGGCCTCGATGGCCGCGAGCGTGTCGGTGCCGTAGAGGGCCGGGTCGCGCACCCCCAGCATGTTGAGGTTGGGCCCGTTCATGAGCAGGATCTTCTTCACGTGCTTGCTCCTTCGCTTACCGATGGCGCCCCCGCGCCGCGGGAGCGCCGCGCCGTGCGGCGCGCCGGCGCCCTAGGCCTTCGCCGCCTCCCAGTCGCGCAGCGCGGCCAAGATCACATCGTCGGCCACGTCCACGAGCTCCCAGCGCCCCACGTCGGCGGGCAGCACGAAGCGCACCACCCCGGCGCGGGCCTTCTTATCGCGCTTCATGGCCGCCAGCATGTCCGCGGCCGGCGCCGCCCATTCGAGCGGGGGCAGCCCCAGCGCGTCCAGGAGCTCGTCCTGGGTGGCCACCAGATCATCCGGCGTGCCGACCAGCTCGCGCCCCAGCCGCGCGGCGAAGCGCATGCCCTCGGCCACCGCGGCCCCGTGCGAGAACGTGCCGTAGCCGGCGAGCGCCTCCACGGCGTGCCCCAGGGTATGGCCGTAGTTCAGGCACTCGCGCACGCCGCGGCTCTCCTCCTTGTCCTCGGCCACCACGCGCGCCTTGAACACGACCGAGCGGGCGATGGCCTCGGCCGTGACGGCCTCGTCGCGCGCCGCCAGGGCGTCGGCGCTGCCGAGCAGCCAGAAGAAGAAGTCGTCGGAGTCGATGACGGCCGCCTTCGCCACCTCGGCGCAGCCGCAGCGCCACTCGCGCTCGGGCAGCGTGGCGAGCGTGGACGTGCAGGCGCACACGTGGGCAGGCTGCTTGAACGTGCCCACCAGGTTCTTGCCCGCCTCCAGGTTGACGCCGGTCTTGCCGCCCACCGACGAGTCGACCATGGCCAGCAGCGTCGTCGGCGCCTGCACCACGGCGATGCCGCGCATGTAGGTGGAGGCCGCGAACCCGGCCAGGTCGCCCACGACGCCGCCGCCGAGGGCCACCACCGCGCAGTCGCGCGTGAGCCCGAGCGCCGCCATGGCCTCCCACACCTCGCCGATGACCGCGAGGGACTTCGAGCCCTCCCCCGCCGGCACCACGATGTCGGCCGCGCGGAACCCGGCGGCCGAAAGCGACGCCTTGGCCGCGTCCAGGTACAGCGGCGCCACGTTCTCGTCGGTTATGACGAGCAGCCGCGGCGCGGCGGCCACGGCCGGCAGCGCGCGCAGCGCCTCGCCCAGCCCCCCCAGCACGCCGGCGCCCACGCGCACGGCGTAGGGCTCCTCGCCCGGGATGTTCACCACTATCTTGGTTGCCGGCATAGCACGCCCTCCTTCTCGAGCAGGCGTTGGACCTCGCGGGCGATGGCCGCGACCCCCTTGCCCGCAGTGTCGACGGTCACGTCGGCCACGGCCTCGTAGAGCGGCAGGCGCTCCTCGCAGCGGGCCCGCGCCGCGGCCAGGTCCTGGAACAGCGGGCGCGACGACGTGTCGCTGATGCGCGAGGCCGCCTCGTCGGCGGTGACGCGCAGATAGACGACGAAGCCGCCCTCGCGCAGGATGGCGCGGTTCTCCTCGCGCAGGATCACCCCGCCGCCGCAGGACACGAGCAGCGGGTCCTTGGCGGCCAGCTCGGCCAGGACGTCGGTCTCGATGGCGCGGAAGGCGTCCTCGCCGTCCTCGGCGAAGATGTCCTTGACGCGCCGGTCCTCGCGCCGCTCGAGGTAGGTGTCCATGTCCACGGACGCCACCGAGCAGATGCGCGCGAGCCGGCGGGCCACCGAGGTCTTGCCGGCCCCCATGAAGCCGACGAAGAACACCGGGCGCGTGAGCTCCAGGGGCTCGCGGGGCGCCGGGGCCGGGGTCGGCGCCGGGCGGGCGCCGCCACGGCCGCCGCGCGCGGCCGCCCGGGCCCGAGTGCCGGACGCGCCCGCGGCCCCGCCGCGCCCGCCGGTTCCGCCGCGTCGCTTGCGCCGGCTCACCGCGACATCGTCCTCAGCCGCTGCTTGTAGGACTTCACCGACGCCTTGAGGTCGGTCATGTTGGTGCAGCCGAACGCCTCGAGGTAGGCGTTGGCCAGCGCGAACGCCACCTCGCCCTCGGCCACCACGGCCGCGGCGGGCACGGCGCACACGTCGCTGCGCTCCTTGGACGCCTGCTCCACCTCCAGCGTGTCCAGGTTCACCGTGTCGAGCGGCCGCATGAGCGTGGGGATGGGCTTCATCGCCACGGTGACGACGAGCGGCATGCCGTTGGTCATGCCCCCCTCCAGGCCGCCGGCGTTATTCGACGAGCGCTGGAAGCCCTCGGCGCCCTCCAGCACGATGGGGTCGTGCACCTCCGAGCCCGGGCGGCGCGCCGCCTCGAAGCCCAGGCCGAACTCGACGCCCTTGATGGCGGGGATGCCGAAGAGCGCCGCGCCGATGCGCGCCGTCAGGCGCTCGCCGGCGCTCGCGTAGCTGCCGATGCCCGGCACCAGGCCGCGGGCCACCACGCGGAAGGTGCCGCCCAGGCTCTCGCCGGCGGCGCGGGCCCGGTCGATGGCGGCCTTCATGGACTCGGTGGCGCGCGCGCTCGGGCAGCGCATCTCCGACAGCTCGATGTCGAGCGGCGTGTAGGTGGGCGCCTTGGCCAGGAAGTCGTCCTCGTCCATGGACGCGTCGCCGACCGACACCACGTAGGAGAACACCTCCACGCCCAGCTCGGCCAGAAGCTCGCGGGCGATGCCCGTGGCCGCCACGCGCGCCGCCGTCTCGCGGGCGCTCGCGCGCTCCAGGATGTTACGGCAGTCGTCGGTGTTGGTGCGCAGGGCGCCCACCAAATCGGCGTGGCCGGGGCGCGGCGTGACCTCGCGCTTGAGGTCGGCCGGCGGCTGGCCGAACGGCGCCATGCGATCCGACCAGTTCACCCAGTCGCGGTTGCGCACGGAAAGGCCGATGGGGCCGCCGAGGGTGCGCCCGAAGCGCAGGCCGCCGGTGACGCGCACCGTGTCGCGCTCGATGGTCTGGCGGCCGCCGCGGCCGTAGCCGCCCTGGCGCCGCGCCAGGTCGCTGTTCATCTGCTCCTCGGATATGACGAGCCCGGCCGGCACGCCGGTGACGATGGCCGTCAGCTCCGGCCCGTGGCTCTCGCCTGCGGTGATGTATTCCATTGGGGGAACCTTTCGAGCCGTGCGCGCTGCGGGGGCCGACCCCCGCCTGGAGACGGCGCGCCACGGCGATGTCCGCCCGCTATTGTAGCGCAGCCCGCTGGCGCGCGCGACGCGATCCGGCTAGCAGTCGAAGCCGGCGGCGTCGGCCATGAGGGCGAACAGCTCGTCGAAGGAGAGGGGCTGGGGGGCCTCGGCGATGTCGCAGACGATCTGGACGGTGACGGCGGCCTGGGCCACGAGCATCCCGGCGCCGTCGAGCGCCCTCGCGCCGGCCGTGCGGGCCGCGGCGACGAGCGCCGTCTCGCCGTGGCCGTAGACGGCGTCGAAGACCCACTGGCCCTCGTGCAGAAGCGCCGTGTCGAAGGGCGCCGGGTCGCCCGCGGCCATGCCGAGCGGCGTGGCGTCGACGATGAGGTCGGCTGCGGCGATGGCCTGGGTCGACGTGGCGTAGCTGCCGAACTTGAAGCACACGTGGTCGTAGGCCTCGCGGAAGCTCAGGTGCCCCTCGTCGGCAGCGGGCAGGTCGATGGTGGCACGGGCCAGAAGCCCGTACTCGTCCACGTAGGCGCGCAGCACCTCGGCCGCGTGGTCCTTGTCGCGCCCGAGCAGGAGCGCCTCGTCGGCGCCGGCCTGGGCGGCGGCGTGCAGGATGGCCAGCGACGTGGGGCCCGTGCCGCACACGGCCACGCGCTTGCCGGCGAAGGCGAAGCCGGCGCGCTCGAGGTAGGCGACGCAGCCGCGGCCGTCGGTGTTGTAGCCGACGAGCGCGTCGCCCTTGCGCACGAGCACGTTGGCCCCGTGGGCCAGGCGCGCCGAGGCGGCGCGAGCCGTGGCCAGCTCGAAGGCGAGCGGCTTGTAGGGCGTGGTGACGTTGACGGAGAGGAAGTCGCGCCGCTTGAGGAAGGCGCGGGCGTCCAGGGCGTCGGGCAGGTCCATGGCCCCGTAGCGCCACGGCAGGCCGAGCGCCTCGTAGGCGGCGTTGTACATCACCGGCGACTTCGAGTGGGCAATGGGGTGGCCCAGCACGTAGAGGCGCTGGGGCGTGGCGGCCGGGGCGCCGGCGGCGGTATCGGTCATCGCAGTCCCTCCTGGGGATGGGCGTCTAGGTTCTGGCGGCAGGCCGGCGGCGCGGGCTCGGGCTGACGCGACCCCAGCATCATACGCTCCAGGTTGCGCAGCAGGAGGGTGTGGGGCAGGTCTTGCTCGACCAACGGTTGCAGCATGTAGGCCCTCATCCCCGCCAGGTGGGCGGCCAGCACGTCGGTGAGCAGCTGGTCGCCCACCATCACCGTGGAGGCGCGGTCGCCGCCGAGCTTGCGCATCCCCAGCAGAAGGCCGTGCGGCAGCGGCTTCAGCGCCTTGGCCACGATGGGCAGGTCCAGCTCGCCGGCCAGCTGGTGAACCGAGGCGTGCCAGTTGTTCGACACCAGGCACACGCCCACCCCCGCCTCGCGGGCGCGCGCGAGCCACAGCCGCGCGTCGCGCGGAACCTCGTGGGTATCGCGGGCGAGGATGGTGTTGTCGATGTCGAGCAGGACGCAGTCGAGCCCGCGGGCACGCAGGTCGCGCTCCAGGTCGATATGGGACAGGCGCGAGAAGTACCGGTCTGGCTCAAGCAGGCCCATGGCTACCTAGCTCCCGGCGATGGCCTGCTGGTGCTCGTCGTAGGTCTCGTTGAAGAAGTAGTCCATGCCGCCCTGCGCATTGGGCCTGAAGTAGAAGAACAGGTAGTTCGTCTGCTCCGGCTCGCACACGGCGCTCAGGCACTCGAGGCTCGGCGAGCAGATGGGCGTCGGGGGCAGGCCGGGGTTGGAGTAGGTGCTGTAGGGGGTGCTCGCGTGCACCTCGTCGGCCGTGGGGTCGTGGCCCACCTCGTAGGCGGTGGTGGCGTCGGACTCCAGGTAGGGGCGATCGGATGCCAGGCGGTTGTAGAACACCGAGGCCACGGTGGCGCGGTTCTCCGGCGCCGCCTCCTTCTCCACGATGGAGGCCAGGCTGACCGCGTCGTAGAGGCTCAGCCCCTGGGACTCCGGGTAGGCGAAGGACAGCCCCGCCGTCTCGGTCTGGAACTGCGCGAGCATCATGGCCACGATGGCGTCGGCGTCATCGGCGGCGGTGACGGTGTAGGTCTTGGGGAAGAGGAAGCCCTCGAGCGAATTGGAGCCGGCGCTCTCCAGGAAAGGGAACCGCCCGGCCCACGCGCTCGCGTCGGCGGAGGCGGCCAGGAAGTCCTCGGCGCTCACGCGGCCGCCCGTGGCCTGGGCCACGGCGTCGGCCGTCGCCTCGCGGGTGAGGCCCTCGGGCACGGTAAGGGTGTCGCCCGTGACCGCGGGACCGGCCTTGAGCATGGCGATGATGTCATCCATCGAGGTGCCGCCGGCGAACTGGTAGGTGCCGGGGATGAGGGCCGCCTCGGCGTCGAGCTCGCGCACGCGATCGACGAACTTGTCCACCGACGCCACGAGCTTGGCCTCCTCGAGCGACTGGCCGACGTTGTAGGCGCCCTCGCCCTGCTCCACGGTGATGACGGCGGTCTGGCCCTCGGGCAAAAGCTCGACCGGCGGGTTCACCACGCGCAGGATGAGGAAGGCGGCCACAGCCACCACCGCGAGCGCGAGCACCACGGCCACGATGGCCGGGGCCTTGCTGCGCTTGGGGAGGATGGCGCTCGTGTCATAGGTGCGGAACAGCTCGTCGCCCTTGGCGTGCGCCGCGCGGGCGGCGTGGTTGGGGCGCTCGGAATAGGTGAGCTGCTTTCGGTGAAGGGGCATGGCGGGTATCCTTATCTCGCCTGGGCAGCGCGCTCGTCGAGCCACGCCTGCAGAAACAAACTAGCGGCTATCATATCGACTTTACCGCGCATGGCCCGCTCGTCATAGCCCTTTTCACGCAAACTACGCTTTGCCGCAGCCGAGCTGAGGCGCTCGTCAGTGAAGGCGCAGGGAAGCCCCGTCGCGGCGCTGACCTGGGCCGCGACCTTCCGAACGCGCTGCGCCTGGGGCCCTTCCTCGCCGGCCAGGGTAAGCGGCAGGCCGCAGAGCAGAAGCTCCGGCTCCCAGTCCTCCAGGAGGCGTCGGAAGGGCTTGGCGCCGCCCGCCACCTCGGCCGCCGGCAGCACGCACACCGGCGACGCCACGCGCTCCCCCGGGTCGCTCACCGCCACCCCCACGCGCACCTCCCCGATGTCCAACGCCATGACCCGCATCCGCGCCTCCTTCCCCGCCAACGTTCGCTGCCGGTATTCTACCGCATCGCACGTTCGTTCCCTTGCGCTTTGGCGACGACGTGCGCATCATGAAAAATTCCCCCTTCTCCCCTATCGAATCAGCGTGAGCGCGCTTTTTGTTTTCGGAGAGAGAGGAGATTCTATGCCTAGCGAGCTTACCGCAGACAGCACTTTCTGCGACTACTATCAGCAATGGGTCGCCATGTACAAGGAAGGCGCAGTCCGCGATGTCACCCTGCGAAAGTACCAGCTGACCAAGATGTGGCTCTCGAAGCTCATCCCCCAGCTGAAGCTCTCGGAGCTTAACCGGATAACCTATCAGAGGCTGCTCAACGACTACGCCTCCTGCCACGAGCGGCAGACGACCATGGACTTCCACCATCAGCTCAAGGGAGCGGTTCTCGATGCGGTCGACGAGGGCCTCATCGACCGGGACCCCACGCGAAAGGCCATCATCAAGGGAGTCCCGCCTAAGGCGAAGAAGCAGAAGTACCTCAATCAGTTTGAGCTACACCGCCTGCTCAACGACTTGGATCTCGGCCCCGAGATATCCTGGGACTGGCTCATCCTGCTCATCGCCAAGACAGGCCTGCGGTTTTCTGAGGCCATCGCCCTCACGCCTGCAGACTTCGACTTCTCGCGGCAGATTGTCTCCATAAGCAAAACCTGGGACTACAAGTCAGGCGCGGGATTCGTTCCCACGAAGAATCGCTCGTCAGTGCGCAAGGTGCAGCTTGACTGGCAGCTCGTCATCCAGTTTTCCGAGCTCACCAAGTCCATGCCAAGTGATGAGCCCATCTTCGTCCAGGGCAAGGTCTACAACTCGACCGCCAACAGCGTTCTCGAACGACATTGCCGCCAGGCGCAGATTCCCATCATCTCCATTCATGGGCTCCGGCACACCCACGCGTCGCTCCTGCTCTTCGCGGGAGTGTCCATCGCTAGCGTCGCCAAGAGGCTCGGTCACGCCAGCATGAACACAACGCAGAAGACCTACCTGCACATCATCCAAGAATTGGAGAACCAGGACGTTGATTTGGTCATGCGCTCGATTTCTAGCCTCATCTAACCCAGCGCGCTCACGCTGACGAACCGACAAGAGGCCGCGAGCCTAAACGCGCAGCCAATCCCTCACGCTGGTGAAGGGTGATGAGCGAGTCGAGCTTGCGGAAGAGCGTCTCCAGCTCTTTCTGCTCCTTTATCTTGGGGATAGTGATTTCACGCTTCTTCCAATCCTGGATATCGAAAACAAGTTTCTCGATATCCACACCAAAGGAACTAAGGAAGTATTGCCGATACATGAGTTTTGTTCGAGAAATAAGTGCCCAGAACTCAGCTGAAATATCTTCGTTGCCCCTAATAACCAGATATTCGTTTGAAACGATTGACTTGGACAAATGTGATGGAACCAAGCCGTTGCCGCCATGCACAAGTTGACGCTTTGAGATGATGAAATCACCCGCGCGAATTTCTTGGTAGTTTTTGACCAAAATCTCTCCGCCGATTAACCGAGCACGCGCTACAACACCCTCATTACGCCTCTTAACGGTTACAAGCTGGTATTCTCTCTCGTCCTCTAGGGCGACAGCACGAAACACAACTCGCAAAACTTCTCCAACCTTACGCTGTTCCCAAGTTATACAGGGAGACCTCTCTCTGTGCCTCTAATTCGGATTGCTTTCATTACAATAGACAGGACAGTCTCGTCGAAGGAGGGCTTGCCGTGGCGTATCAACCGCCGTTTTCGCTGAACGACGAAATTCTGTCTCTTGTTGCCGACATCGCGCAAAAGGTTGGACGAGCTGCGGCTCGCGAGGAAGCGCGATCCGCTCCGAAGCTCCGCAAGGAAAATCGCATCCGAACCATTCACTCCTCGCTGGCGATCGAGAACAACACCCTTACGCTTGACCAAGTTACGGCAGTGATCGAGGGGAAGCACGTCATTGCCCCACCTAAGGATATCCTGGAAGTACAGAATGCGATCAGAGCTTATGAGGCCCTCGGGTCGCTCAACGCAAATTCCGTGGACGATTTGCTTTCGGCTCACCGGATACTTATGGAGGGCCTCACTCCCGAAGCCGGACGCTTCCGAAGTGGCAATGTGGGTGTCTTTGCCGGCAAGAAACTCATTCACGCGGGCACGCCAGCCCGTTATGTTCCCGAAGTGACGGGCGAGCTGTTCACCTGGCTGGGTAGCACGAACGCGCATCCCCTCGTCGCCTCGTGCGTGTTTCATTATGAATTCGAGTTCATCCATCCCTTCGCGGACGGAAACGGGCGCATGGGCCGCCTGTGGCAGACCTTAATCCTGAGCGAATGGAATCAGCTCTTCGCATGGCTTCCCGTTGAATCGGTTGTGAAGGAACGCCAGGAGGAATATTACCGCGAGCTCAACCGCGCCGATACCGCCGGTGATTGTACGGGCTTTGTGGCGTTTATGCTCAAGATCATCTTTGATGCCCTTGATGAATCTTTGCCTGGATCAACCGATGTCGGTATAAATGTCGGTATAAATGTCGGTATAAAAAATGAGTCGACACAAGCGAGGGAAATGATCCTCGCGCTTGTGCAAAAGTCCCCCACAATCACCGTTGCTCAAATCGCCGAGCAGCTTGGAGTGAGTAAGCGCCAAGCTGAAAGACTGATTGCGTCCATGAAGGTGCAGGGCGTGCTCATCCGTGTTGGTGCCAACCGAAATGGACATTGGGAGATCGCTGAAAAGGGCTAAGGGGCGTTAACTTGGGAACAGCGTAAGCTGGGGGAAGTCACTTCCGAATTTCAAAGTGGCGAGTTTGTCTCCGCAGTCGAAATAACCGAAAACGGAGATTATCCCGTTTATGGCGGCAACGGTCTGAGGGGCTATACGAATCGCTATAACCACGAGGGTTTCTATGCACTAATCGGTCGACAAGGAGCGCTCTGCGGAAATGTTAATTGCGCTGATGGTAAGGCATATTTTACCGAGCATGCTGTTGCCGTCCAGGCTAATCAATGCAACGATACAGGTTTTCTGGTGTATCTCCTTAGTCGTATGAATTTAGGGCAATATTCGGGCCAATCCGCACAGCCCGGTCTTGCGGTAAGCACGCTTAAAGAGATTGGGGCATTACTGCCCAACAAGCATGAACAGCACAGAATCGGCTCGTTCTTGAGAGACCTCGACTCGCTCATCACCCTTCACCAGCGTGAGGTGGTTGTCCAAAGATCGCTGTTCGCCATTGCGTAGAGGGGAATGTTGCGCAGCCACGCTTCAACCCTGAAGCCCGACATCGAAAACCGCAGGGGCTCCATTCCCTCGTATCGCTCAGAAAACGCACGGAGACTCTTCGATCTCAGGTTTTCCTCAGCCTTTACTTCAATAGGAAAGGTGCCGTGTTCGTTCTGAACGATAAAATCTACCTCGTTCGCCCCATTAGCCGAGGTCCAGTAATATGGTCTATCGCCCACCTCTGCCGTCAGCTGCTGGCACACGTACTGCTCGGTCAGGGATCCTTTGAATTCCGTGAAGATCCGGTTGCCCTCAACCACAGCTTTCTGGCTCAGGCCGGACATGGCCCCCAAGAGCCCTACGTCCAGGGCGAACAGCTTGAACGCGGAGTCATCGGCGTAGGCCGAGAGAGGCATTCCGGGCTTAGCCACGCGCTGCACCACGATAACGAGTCCCGCCTGGGACAACCATGTGATGGCGCTTCGGTAGTCCCTAGCCCGAGCGCCGTCTTTGATCTGCCCAAAAACGAACTTCTTATTCTCCTTGCCCAGATGCCGGGGGATCGAGTCCCAGACGGCAAGGATGCGCTCAACTTCGCGAGCGTCGATGTGCTTCGACATGTCGAGGCGGTAGGCCAGCAATATCTGCTCCTGCTCCTGCCGAGCTGCCGCGTAGCCATCCTCCATAAAGGCGAGGATGGCCGCCGGCATACCCCCCACATAGTAGTAATCGCGCAGCAACGGGATTGCCAAGGAGGAGAAAGATGATACGGCGACCCCATCGCCAGTTGTGAGGAGCTCTCGCAGATTCTCCTCATGCCTTGCATCGAGAAACTCCTCGAATGTGAGGGGAAAGAGGTTGAGCATCGTCACATTGCCCACGGGAAAGCCCGTGCCGCTATGTATGGTGAGGCCCAGCAGCGATCCGGCGGCGGCTACATGCAACTCTGGCATGTTCTCGCGAAAGTATTTCAAGGACGTGAGTGCCTTCGGGCACTCCTGCACTTCATCGAATACCAGGAGCGTGCGTGACGGAACCACCTTTTCTCCCGTTTCAGCCTGAATCCCTAGCAGCAGTCGCTGGATGTCGTATCCGCCCTCGAAAAGGGAGGCCATGGCATCGTTGCCGTCGAAGTTCACGTACGCCACGTTTTCGAAGTGTCTGCGTCCGAACTCCTTCAGCAGCCACGTCTTGCCGACCTGTCGTGCTCCATTTATGACGACAGGCTTCCTGCGAGGCGCCTCCTTCCATGCCAGTAGCTCTTTCATCAAATACCGTTCCATGGAGTCTCCTCTGGTTCTTATAGCTGAGAAGATAGCCATATTTGGTTATTTTTCATGGGGTATTATAACCATTTTTGGATATTTTCTCATGGATAATACCCAATCGAACCGCATTCTTGGGAACAGCGTAAGCTGGGGGAAGTCACTTCCGAATTTCAAAGTGGCGAGTTTGTCTCCGCAGTCGAAATAACCGAAAACGGAGATTATCCCGTTTATGGCGGCAACGGTCTGAGGGGCTATACGAATCGCTATAACCACGAGGGTTTCTATGCACTAATCGGTCGACAAGGAGCGCTCTGCGGAAATGTTAATTGCGCTGATGGTAAGGCATATTTTACCGAGCATGCTGTTGCCGTCCAGGCTAATCAATGCAACGATACAGGTTTTCTGGTGTATCTCCTTAGTCGTATGAATTTAGGGCAATATTCGGGCCAATCCGCACAGCCCGGTCTTGCGGTAAGCACGCTTAAAGAGATTGGGGCATTACTGCCCAACAAGCATGAACAGCACAGAATCGGCTCGTTCTTGAGAGACCTCGACTCGCTCATCACCCTTCACCAGCGTGAGGGGTGCTTCGAAAGATATCGGACAGGGTTCTTCCCTCCTCGTCCACCCACTCCGTCCAACCATTGCAACTCCCTCCCAAAACGAAATCCGCCGCCATACTCGGGCTCGTAAAGCTCACCGGCCTTGCCAAGCGGAAGAGTGGGCCCTCTCCGGGAACAATGCCACCGGCGCCCTCAAGCTCCTCCCTCAGCGCGACGAGGCTTTTCACGGGACTTTTTCGCGAACCGGGAACCCTGTCTAGGTCAATCATCGACCCTTCAAGCACCTCAAAGGTGCCTTCCGCGGCATCATATCGCCCAATTCCCCGCACGCCACGCCTCGTCGTGTGAAACAAACCGACGGCGGCATGCCCCTCGTCACCAATCGCATCAAGTCCAAACCCCAGCAACGTCATACGGAACAAAATGTCATCATGGAGAGAATGTATGAAAGCCTCGGTATAGGGGTCTATATAGGGCTTTGGATCGTTGGAGTTCTCCACTTCGTAAGCTCCGTGTCGCCTAATATATTGAATGGCAAGGGCCTCAAGTCCGCTTACAACATCCATGCTAAACTCGCTATCAGGCGCAAGGAACATGACAGCTTTGTTCCACCATTCTTTGCGGCTATTATGATCGTCTAGGCGCAAAATCCCCTTAACGGTCTGGCCAGCGTACACCCGTCGAAGCCGTCCTTGCATATCATCTAGCAGATAGTAAATACCGCGCTTAGGGATATCAGGAAGGGCCTTCGCTTCACCAAGGATCTGACGCGGGACAACAACCGTAACCAGCGTAGATCCGGCCACGCGGCAAATCTTAATTCCTTCCGGATCGCCATTTATTACCTGCATGGTAAGCGTCTTTAGGTCTATTATCGCCACAAGAACTCCCCTCCCCTACAGATCGAATCCGCCCTCTAGCACGAAGTCCCTTAGCAGCTTGTCAGCTTTTATGCCCACCTTGAAGACCGGGATCTGAGATCCTTCCAGATCGGAGAAATACTCGCGTGCCTTTTGGCGGTCGAGCGTTTCCATGAGCCTCTCGAAACGGCCGAACTCGTCGATGTTATCCTCATTTGCACCGCTTTCGAGCAGCGCTGAGAGCAAGGCGGGGTCTACGCCAAGAACCTCAGACGCCCGAGTCACCTGCTCGTCCTTGGCGCGACGCTGATACTCGGTCACGTAGTCACGGAAGGTCTTGCCTTGCTCCACGAAGGCATCCCCACTTTGAACGTCGTGGATGAACAGCATCGCGTACTTCTGCTCCTCTTGGGAGAGAGACGAGAAGCTCTTGTGCAGCGCCGCCAACGCCAAATCCGTCGCCTCGGCATCTGGCCCCTCTAGCTCAAGCTGCTTGCGCCACTTGTCGAAGTTCTCGTTCATGTAATCATGGTCAATGCGGGTCGTGTCTATCTCCATGAGATAGCTTCGCAGGTCATAGGGAATGGGGGAGTCCCCCTCCGCCCCAGGAGCACGGCTCGACAGTTCCTTGTATCGCTGAGCCAACACGAGGAAGTCACGCTCAGAGAGATCGACGAAGACCGCCACAGCATCAGCGCCGTCGAAGTCCAGCCCGCTCTCCAGGGCCTCCTCGGCCCTCATGGCGTCAAGGAGCGTCTCGCTATCGTCGAAGACGTACACGTCCTCTTCCCAGCTGAATCCTTGGACCTTGGCAGCCTCCACCACCAGGTCGAGCTCACGGAACAGCGACGCGAACTTGGCACGCGCGGCCGGCTCGTCGGGAAGCCGCTGAAGATCCTCCACCCCAGCGCTCGCGAATACCGCCTTGATGGCGTCGAACGTCTCGTTCAACGTGACGAGATTGGCCTCAAGCTTGGGAACGAACAGACCAAACGGCTTGTCACCTGAGTACAACGCCACCGCTTCCTCTATGTTCTTCTTCATCGTGTGGGGACGACGATAGTAGCGAATGTTGCCGAAGGGCTTCTCGCTCTCGTTGAAAAGGCGATTTGTGCGGCTAAAAGCCTGGATGATCATCTCGTAGCGCAGAACCTTATCCAGGAAGAGCGTGTTGACCCACTTGGAATCAAAGCCCGTGAGCATCTGATCCACCACGATGAGGATATCCAGGCGCTCCTCAGGCTTGCCGTCGATGCCCAGGTAGGGTCGCTTGTGAGACAGCCGGTTGGACACGTCGAGTTTGAAGCGAGCCCATCCCGGCAGGTCGTAATCGGTGCCGTACCGCTCGTTGTAGTCAGCGATGATCCCCTCCAGCGCCTCCTGCTTGATGAGGGCGCGATCGATCTGCCCCTGCTCGTTGTCCACCGAGGGATCAACCAGCACCGTGACGGCCAGAGTCGGGTCAGCCTCACGCAGAAGGCGATAGTAATCGAGCGCCTCCGGTATGGAATGGGTGGCGAAGATGGCGTGGAACTTACGATCCCTGCTCAGGAAGGGGAACCGGCGCACGATATCGGCCACGACCTGGCGTTGGTGGGCGGTCGGCTCCGTCTGCTCCGCCGTTCCGTACTGCGCCTCGGGAAGCTTGGATTCCACGCCCTGGCGCAGGGTTCCCGCCTCATCATACCAGGGCCCCATGGGCAGCTCCCCCATGTAGAGGTTATACACCCGCGCCTTCTGGGGATCGGCCAGAGCCTCGCCCACCGACGACGCCTTCGCCTCGCCGAGGGCCACCGCCTCGCGCACGTCGGTATCGGGGAAGGTGGTGACCAGATAGGTATCGAAGCCGAGCACGTTTCCATCCCGAATTCCATCGGCGATGCTGTAGCGATGGAGCTCATCGCCGAAGACATCCACCGTGGTGCTCAGCTTCTTGTTGTTCTCGTCGTGGATGGGCGTTCCCGTGAAGCCGAACAGAAGGGCTGCCGGGAAGGTCTTGTGGATGGTCTCCATGTTCTTGCCGAACGTAGAGCGATGGCACTCGTCCACGATGAACACGAGGCGCTTCGCCCTGATGACGGCAAGCTCGGCGGCACTCAAGTCGTCAGCCTCCAGGTTCCCCATCTTCTGGATGGAGGTGACGATGAGCGTATCGGCGGGGTCGTCGCTCCTTAGCTTTGCCCTGAGGTCGTCGGTGCTCTTGGTCTCCTGCACCCTCTCATCCTCGTTGGCGAAGGCCTGGTACTGCTCGAGCGACTGCGTCCCCAGCTCGATGCGATCCACGAGGAACACAACCTTGTCCGCGTCCCGCGACGCGGCGATGAGCTGGGCGCACTTGAAGCTCGTCATGGTCTTTCCGCTGCCTGTGGTATGCCAGATATGGCCGCCCTTAAGCCCGCGCTCGCCCCACCGTCCGTCGCGATTGACCTTCGTCACGCGATCCGATATCCGACTCGCCGCGTAATACTGGTAGCTGCGCATGACCTTCAGCACCCCGTCGGAATCATCGGCTACCGTGTAGTATCCGATGAGCTGGTGGGCCATGGGGATGCTCAGCAGGCTCTTCACGACGCTCTTCCAGTGATTGACGGGGTTGTTGTTGAAATCAGCCCAATGGAACTGGAATTTCTCGTTGAAGGCGCCGTCGGGGCCTGGATTGGCGAAGTAGAGGGTTTGATCGGGGTTCATGGCCACGAATATCTGAACGAGGGAGAACAGCCCTGTGAAGACCCCCTCCTTGGCATACTTCTCAATCTGCCCCGTTGCCTCGCTCACAGGGACACCGCTCTTCTTCAGCTCGATATGGAAGAGGGGCATGCCGTTGATGAGCAGCATGAGGTCGCCCCGGCGGTCGTGACCGAGCTTAGACTTGGCGGCATACACCGGCTGCCGCACGATCTGATAGCGACTGCTTCCTCCGGCTATCTCGTTGGGATCGAAGATCTTGAGGGCGACGTTCTTTCCCCTATGGAGGTCGTCGTCGGCGCTGTCGCGCGTGATGATGATCTCCTCGCCATTTATGAGCTTGCTCAGGGCAAGCGGAGTTCTCAGGGTCTGAAGCTGGCCTATGATCTGCGCCATCTCCGTATCGGAGAGAGGAACGTCATTCAGGCGATCACGGTGCTTGTTCCGATCAAAGAGGATCGAAGCCCAATTGGCGATGAGCTGCTGCTCCGTGGGACGAACGATCACGTCATCCGCATCCCCCCAGCCGTAGGAGCACAGGGCCTCAACCACCGCGTCTTCGAAGGCCGCCTCGCTATCGAACACCATAGGAGATCCTTTCCGCAGATCCTGCTATCGGTCAGAGAGCCTCAGGAGGCCCTGGTTTATCGGCAAAGCGGGGTCAGTCGGCCTTGCGATGCGCGCGAACATCCGCACCAGACCGGACAGATCGCCTTCCTCCGCGGCGGCGCGACTGGCCTCATCGTTCTCTTCCCCGCTCACCTGGCACCAATCCAAGTCATAGCCCGCATCGTGACACAGAAGCGTCCAGAAGAGGCGCTGAGTGCGGCCGTTCCCCTCACGAAACGGATGGATGAAGTTGTAGTTATCGAAATGATAGGCCAACCGCTGGACAAACCCATCCGGAGGAAGGCCCTTGAGCGCACCGTCCCTGAGGAGCTCTTCTTGAGACCAGGAGAACCCCATGCCGATATTGGCAGACGGCAGAAAGAACTCGGAATTCTCCGCGTTCTTGCAGATCTCCACGGTACGGGGGATACCAGCCCAATCGTAGATGTCCTGGAAAAGCCACTGATGGATGGCCTTGAAATCATCCAGGGATCCCGTGGGACGCAGGGGGAGCTCCTCGAGGAACTGCCCCATGCGCATGGCCACAAGCTCGCCCTCCGCGTTTCTCAGCGTGTCGTAGGTGGTGGCGCCGACAAGGTTGCGCAAGACGCCCGACGAGGGGTCGAGATAAGGGTCAACGAACTCACGCTCCATGAGCAGACGCCTTCTTCTTGGGAACCCATCGACGCTTGGTGCGCGTCATGAGCTCTTCGATGGAGATTTCCCCTGCGACATACTCGTCCGCATCCTCCCGAAACTCAGCAGACACATAGGCGCCCTCCATCTCCCCGGAGTGTATGGCCTCTTTCATCACGCGTTCGCGATCCATAGGAGCCTCCCATCGCCAGCGTAAGCGCTAGACAAACATCTTATCGAGCAAACCCTGTTTTACGTTCTTGAGAATATCGACCTCTCGCTGGTGAAGGGTGATGAGCGAGTCGAGCTTGCGGAAGAGGGAGCCGATGCGGGTTTGCTCGGCCTTCTTAGGAAAAGGAACATCAAGCTCCATGACCTTCTTTTTCGAAATGTTGAAGCGCGATATGCCTTGAGCCAACAACGCGATGTCTTCCCTGAAACCTTTCGATCGCAGCATATACGCAAGATAGTTAGAATCGAAAGACCCATCCTGCCGGTATCCAAAACAGAAACTGTTCAAATACACATTTGGCTGGTCGGAGAGCCAGGCTGAAGACATTCCTACTTCTTCGGGTGTCTCCGATGATACCGTGAAGAAAACGTCCCCTAGCTTCACTTGGTTTTGTTTCGAATCTACTTCAACCGATTCGAGCCTGAGAGAATCCGTAATGGGATTATCGAATACGTTTGTATACGGCACGAATCTGGCCTCGCCATGGCCAAAATCCTCTTTCGTCTTCCCAGACAATCCTCCGTAGGTTATTCCGTGGTCTCCCAGCTTACGCTGTTCCCAAGGATCGGTGAAACCGACGAAGCGGAGCTCGGGGACGCTCTCGTCCTCTTTCGGAAACATTCTGTCGAGCAGCGATTGTTTGACGGTCTTTAATTTATCAACCTTACGCTGGTGAAGGGTGATGAGCGAGTCGAGCTTGCGGAAGAGGGAGCCGATGCGGGTTTGCTCGGCCTTCTTAGGAAAAGGAACATCAAGCTCCATGACCTTCTTTTTCGAAATGTTGAAGCGCGATATGCCTTGAGCCAACAACGCGATGTCTTCCCTGAAACCTTTCGATCGCAGCATATACGCAAGATAGTTAGAATCGAAAGACCCATCCTGCCGGTATCCAAAACAGAAACTGTTCAAATACACATTTGGCTGGTCGGAGAGCCAGGCTGAAGACATTCCTACTTCTTCGGGTGTCTCCGATGATACCGTGAAGAAAACGTCCCCTAGCTTCACTTGGTTTTGTTTCGAATCTACTTCAACCGATTCGAGCCTGAGAGAATCCGTAATGGGATTATCGAATACGTTTGTATACGGCACGAATCTGGCCTCGCCATGGCCAAAATCCTCTTTCGTCTTCCCAGACAATCCTCCGTAGGTTATTCCGTGGTCTCCCAGCTTACGCTGTTCCCAAGGATCGGTGAAACCCTTGAATCGCAGGGCGGGTTTGAGGGTTGATTCCGGCTTACGCTGCTCAGTCATGCTGTCCACCGCCCAGGAGCTGGCGCAGCTCGGCGATGCCGAGCATGTCGAATTCGCTTCCGACGAGCTGGCCCAGCATCTCATCGAGCTCGCGTTCCGTCTCGCTAATCTGTCGGGCCACATCGGCGTAGGTGTCACCGTACTTGCCCTTTAGCCCCTCGATCTTCCCCACCAACTCATCGACGGCTTTCCGAGGCAGCTCCTCCAACGCCTCAACGAGCGGATCGATCCACTTCCGCTCCAGCAACTCATGAACCTGGGCGTCCGACAGGCCCTTCATCGCCTCGGCTGTCGCGAGCTCCAGCGCCCCCCTCGCCTCTTTGACCGACTTCTTCAGCGCCTTCTGACGCTTCTGCAGCGCGGCAAGTTCCTCCTGCTTCTGCGCTACCTCATCCTCGGTTAGCTCGGTCTCTGCCGCGCCCTCCTCTTCCGAGGGCAGCTCTTCGGCAAGAGCATCGCACTCGCCATCCACGCGGGCAAGATCGCCCTCCAAGTTCCTCAGGGCCTCAAGGTCGTCAGCCAAAACCAGGCGCTGCACCAAATCAAAGGGGATGATGTGCCCCTGCCAGCCTTCTTGGACCTCGATGTCCTTGCCGTTCTTCTTCTTGATAACCAGCCGCGGATCAACGCTACGCGCCGCCTCGAACCCCTCAGTCTGCAGCATCTCCAAGTCAGCAGAAACCGCCTCCCACACATCATCAAGCGCCTGGAACGCGTGGTACTTGTCGAGCAGGGGGAAGAGCTCCATTCGCTCGAATATCTCGCCGGCAAGCTCTTCCTTGGCTCCCAAGGGATCGACCGATTCCCAGTTGTCGACAAGCCTTGTCGTAGCGTCGGCACGAAGAGTCTCGAAGGCCTCGTCATAGCGGGAGAAATAAGCCCTTACCGCCCCATGACCGAGAACCGCTCCCTTAAGATCGTCAACGCCGAGACGGGCGCAATGCCCATCATCGGAACCGAAGACAGACTCCCTCAAGCCGGGAAACGCCTGCCAGAACCCATCCAGAGCGTCGATTTCGGCAAGGGGGATGCCGCCGAACATCGAGGCGTACAGATCCCACGACTCCACCGGATCCGAGGAGTCCACGTAGCGGGGAATGTTCAGGTTGTAGTCGTTCTCGCGGATCTCATCCTTTCCGACAAGACGGGAGAAGCCCTCGACTGTCGCACGTGAGTCAACGACGTCGACAATTCGCCTGATGTCCGACGACCTTAGCTTGTTGTTCTTCCCATCTTTCTCGAAACCCTTTGAGGCATCGACGATGAGCACATCGCTATCGGATCGGTTCTGCCGCAGCACCATGATGATGGTGGGGATGCCGGTACCGTAGAAGATGTTCGCAGGCAGTCCTATGATGGCCGCGATCTTGTCGTTCTCGATAAGATTCCGGCGAATCTGCCCCTCCTCGCCGCCGCGGAACAAGACGCCGTGCGGCAAGACGATGCACATGATGCCCGACGGCTTCAGGTGGAAGAGGTCATGGAGCAAGAACGCGTAGTCCGCCTTGGATCGCGGCGCCAGGCCGTAATTCGAGAAGCGCGGGTCTACATTCTTTCCATCCGGCTCCCAGCGCTGAGAGTAGGGCGGATTAGACACCACGGCATCAACGTAAAGCGGATCGTAAGTGCCCGACGGATCCGCGTCGTCAAAGTACGGCCAATCGTCTTCAAGCGTATCGCCGTTGCGAACGTAGATGTTCGCGGCGTTGATCCCGCGCATGACCAGATTCATTCGCGTGAGATTATAGGTGGACTGGATAAGCTCCTGGGCATAGTAGACGATGCCGTCGGCATTGCCCATACGGCGCTTGACCGCCTCGCCAATGGTGATGAGCAATGAGCCCGACCCGCTCGTGGGGTCGTAGATGCGTATGTTGTCACGCTCGCGGAGATGGTCGGCCACGATCTCGGACATGAGCTGAGATACCTCATGGGGCGTGTAGAACTCACCGGCCTTCTTGCCGGCGCTCGACGCGAACTTCTCGATGAGATACTCGTAAATGTAGCCAAGCACGTCGTAGCCCTGACGGCCATCCATGGGAATGGACTGGATGAGGTGGATGAGCTCGCGCACGGATCGCGTTTGCGAGGAGGCGTCTCCCAGCTTGGACAACCCCGTCTGCAACGTGGCGAACACGCCCTCGAACAGCCTCTTGCGCTTGGGGCTGACAAGACGGCTGAAAGCCGAGAGCGCATCGTATACGCGGGCGATGGTGAAGTCGTTCCTCTCGGCAATCCACGTGGAGAAGAGGTTATCGTAGGAGATGAAATAGCCCAGGTAGTTCTGAGCGTACCCCACCGTGTCCTCGTCCTCTTCAGTGAGCTGCACCATGTCGGCGGCCGCCATGCCTTCCCTGAGGAAAAACTGCTCCTCCTGCTCAGAGAGGTACTTGTAGAAGATGAAGCCAAGGATGAAGTCCTTGTACTCGCTTGCCTCCACCTTCCCGCGCATGCGGTTGGCAGATTCCCAGATCTTGGATGCGAGCTGCTGCTTGTTCATAGGTTCGTCTCCTCCTCGCATAATCGCAGGTGGGACGATTATACCGGACGTTGGCATAACGAGAGGCGCCCCGCGCGCCGGGTGGCGGGCGGGGCGTCTCGGGGCTCTCTTGGCGCGGGCGCTAGAGGATCAGGTCGCGGGCGATCTGGAGGGCGTCGTCGATGCCCTCGGCGTTCTTGCCGCCGGCCTGGGCCATGGAGGGCTTGCCGCCGCCCCCGCCCTGGATGGCCGGGCCCATGGCCTTGATGACGGCGCCGGCGTTGAAGCCGGCGGCCACGGCCTCGTCGGAGCCGGCGGCCATGAGCACGGGCTTCCCGCCGGCCACGGCAGCCGCCACCAGCGCGCCCGGGCGCTCCATGCGCGAGCGCACGACATCCCACAGGTTGCGCATCTGGCCGCCGTCGCTCACCTCGGTCCGGGCGATGATGACCGGGTAGCCGGCCGAGGCCTCCTGGACCTGGGCCAGCAGCCCGGCCACGGCGTCGCCGCCGATGGCGCCCTGGGCGCGCTTGCCCTTCTGCTGGAGCTCCTTGAGCGCCTTGACGTTGGCGGCCGCGCGCTCAGCCACGTCGAAGGGGGCCACGCGCAGGGCCGTCGCGGCGTCCTTGAGCTCGGCCTCCACCTTGTTCACGTAGGCGAGGGCGCCGTAGCTGGTCACGGCCTCGATGCGGCGCAGGTTGGCGCCCACCGACGACTCGGAGGTGATCTTCGCGAAGCCGATCTCGGCGGTGTTGCCCACATGGCAGCCGCCGCACAGCTCGCGGGAGAACTCGCCGGCCGCCACCACGCGCACCGTCTCGCCGTACTTCTCGCCGAACAGGGCCGTCACGCCGTCGGCGCGGGCCTCGTCAAGGGAGGTCTCGTAGATGGTGGTGGGCACGGCCTCCATGATGCGCAGGTTGGCCACGCGCTCCACCTCGGCGATCTGCTCGGGGGTGAGGGCCTCGAAGTGGGTGAAGTCGAAGCGCAGGCGGTCGGGGCCCACGTAGGAGCCGGCCTGCTTGACGTGCTCGCCGAGCACCTGGCGCAGGGCCGCGTGGAGGATGTGGGTGGCCGTGTGGTTGCGCTCGATGGCCGCGCGACGCTGGGCGTCCACGCGGGCGACCACGGCGTCGCCCACCGCCAGGGGGGCGTCCTCGCAGCGCACGGAGTGGACGGTGAGCCCCTTCTCCGGCGCCTTGGTGTCGAGCACGTAGACGTGCCCCTCGCCGTTGTCCATGAGGCCGGTGTCGCCCACCTCGCCGCCCATCTCGGCGTAGAAGGGGGTGACGTCCAGGACGACCTCGCCGGTCTCCCCCGCCGCCAGGGACTCCACGCGCTCGCCGTCGCGCACGAGGGCGGCCACGCGGGCCTCGGCGGAAGTGGCCTCGTAGCCCACGAAGCGGGTGGGGCCCAGCTCCTTGAGCAGGTCGGCGTAGACGCCGCCGTAGGTGGACCAGGCGGCCTCGGCGTCCTTGGCGCCGGCGGCGCGGGCGCGCTCGCGCTGGGCGGCCATGGAGCGCTCGAAGCCCTCCATGTCCACCGTCACACCGCGGGCCTCGGCGATCTCGCGGGTGACCTCCACGGGGAACCCGTAGGTGTCGTGGAGGGTGAAGGCCTCCTCGCCGGCCAGCACGTCGCCCTCCAGGTTGGCGAGCGCCTCCTCCAGGAAGCTCTGGCCCTGGCGCAGGGTGGCGCCGAAGCGGTCCTCCTCGGACAGGATGAGCTTGCGCTCAAGCTCGCGGTTCTCCACGATCTCGGGGTAGACGTCGCCCATGAGGCGCACGATCTCGTCCACGTACTCGTTGAGGAAGGGGCCCTCGATGCCGATGAGGTGCGCCTTCATGATGGCGCGGCGCAGCAGGCGGCGCAGCACGTAGCCGCGGCCCTCGTTGGAGGGCAGGATGCCGTCGGCGATCATGAAGGTGACCGCGCGGCTGTGGTCGGCGATGATGCGCAGGGCCAGGTCGGCCTCGGGGTCGTCGCCGTAGGCCTTGCCCGAGAGGCGCTCGCCCACGCCCACCAGGCTGCGCAGCACGTCGGTGTCGTAGTTGGACTGCACGCCCTGCATGATGGCGGCCATGCGCTCCAGGCCCATGCCCGTGTCGATGTTCTTCTTGGGAAGCGGCAGCAGGGTGCCGTCCTCCTGGCCGTCGTACTGGGTGAACACGCAGTTCCAGTACTCCAGGAACCGGTCGCAGTCGCAGCCCGGCGCACAGTCGGGGCTGCCGCAGCCGAACTCGGGGCCCTGGTCGAAGTAGATCTCGGAGCAGGGGCCGCAGGGGCCGGTGGGGCCGGCGCGCCAGAAGTTGTCGTCCTCGCCGAGCCTGGAGATGTGTTCCTCGGGCACGCCGAGGTCCTTCCAGATCTCGATGGTCTCGTCGTCGTCCTCGAACACGGTGAAGTAGAGGCGCTCGGCCGGCAGGCCCAGGACGTTGACGGAGAAGTCGTAGGCCCAGGCGCACATCTCCTTCTTGAAGTACCTGCCGAAGGAGAAGTTGCCGAGCATCTCGAAGAAGCTCAGGTGACGGCCGGTGGTGCCGATGATGTCGATGTCGTTGGTGCGGACGCACTTCTGCACGGTGGTGGTGCCGACGTAGGGCTCCTCCAGCTGCTTCTGCTGCAGGAAGTAGGGCTTGAACTGCACCATGCCGGCGCTCGTGAGCAGAAGAGACGGGTCATCGGGGATGAGGGAGGACGACGGCATGCGCTTGCAGCCCTTGCCCTCGAAGTAGCTGAGGTACTTCTCGCGGATCTCGGCGGTTGTCATGAATTCCATGGGCGTTCTTCCTGTCTATGGCGAAGGGCCCGCGAAGGGCCCGCTTTCCCACACGCGCGGCACCCGCCGGGCGGCGGGCACGCTGACGGAACATTATAGTACGGAACGGGGCCGCCGGGCGCGGATCCGCGCGATCAGCGGAAGGCGGGGCGGGATGGCCGCGGGACGCCGGGCGCGGGCGGCGCGACGGGCGCGCAAACGCAGGAGGCCGGGCGCGGCAGGCGCGAGACGTGCAGGGCGATGCGCGGGACGCGGGCGGCGCGAGGAGCGCGGGGCGGGCGCTAGCCGTGCCGGCCCTTGGTCGGGGGCTTCTTGCCGCGCTTGCCCGCGGACGCGGCCTTGCCCTTGGCCGCCTTGTCCGGCGCCGCGATGCTCCAGCCGGCGAAGGGGCCGCGGCGCCCCTCGGCGCGCGCGAGCTCGATGCGCTCCATGGCGGCCGTCGAGTCGGGATGCGGCGAGACGGCGTCGGCCATGGGATCGGGTGCGTTTCCGCTGGTCTCGGACGTGGTGCCCTTGAAGAAGACGCCGTCCTCGGCCACCACGCGCCGGCCGGTGCGCTTCTCGAAGTAGTAGACGAACACCGACTTCATGACGGCCACGGCGGGAATGGAGGCGAGCATGCCGACGAGCGAGCCGAGCAGCCCGCTCATGGCGCCGCCGAGGGCGGAGCCCACCATGAGGGCCATCAGCGTGAGAGCCGGGTGCACGTCCACCGAGCTCGACATGATCTTGGGGGATATGAAGGTGTAGACGAACTGCTGGATGAGGATGGTGCCCACCAGCGCGATGAGCGCGGCCAGCGGGCTCGCGAACACGGCGACTACGGCGGTGGCGGCGCCGCCGAGCCACGGGCCGATGATGGGGATGATGTTGAGCACGCCAGTGATGCCGCCGAGGGCCGCCGCGTTGGGGATGCCGAGGACGGCGAACAGGATGCCGCAGGCCACGCCGATGATGGCGCACTGGAGCAGGGTGCCCTTGATGTAGCCGCCCATCACGCGGGTGAAGGTGCAGTGGAGGAACTCGGCGTCCTGGACGTGGCGCGGCCCGATGAGGCGCGCGCACTCCCGGCCGATGGCCGGCAGCTCCATGAGGATCCAGAAGGCGATGACGAGCGCGAAGCCGAGCGCCATGAGCCCGTTGGCGATGACGGTGCCCACCCCGACGAGCCCCGAGGCGCTGCCCTGGGCCACGGCGCTCGCCCAGGAGGTGAGGTTGGCCTGCACCTCGTCGATGAGGTGCTTGACCGTCTCGTCCTCGAAGACGTGGGAGTAGCGCGCGTACAGGTCGTTGCCCCAGGTGGTGAGCGCGTCGACGTACTGCGGGATGGACGACATGAGGTCGGCGAACTGGGCGTTCAGGCCGAACATCGGCGAGAACAGCAGAAAGCCGATGAGGCCGAGCACGGCCGCCATGGCCACGTAGGCGAGCGCCGTGCCCACCGTGCGGTTGACGCCGCGCTTCTCGAGCCCGCCCACCATGCCGCGCAGGCAGAAGACGATGATGACCGTCCAGATGACGATGGACACCGGCACCGCGAGGATGCCGAGCAGGTAGACGATGACGCCGGTGAGCAGGATGGCGCCGACGAGCGTCCACACGTCGAGGAAGCGGCGGCGCGACCGGAGGGCGCGCAGCTCCTCGGCCGACGGCGCGGCCGCGTCGGGCCCGTCGGCGGCCTCCACCGCACGGGCGGCGGCGCTGGCCTCGGGCCCCGGGGCGCACACCGGCCCGTCGGCCTCGGCGTAGGCGGCCACGGCGTCCTCCACCGGCGGGATGGAGACGGTGTCCATCACCGAGGGACGGCGCGGGGGCTTGCCCGCGGGCTTGGACGGGTTGGGGAGCTTCATGGGCGCCTCGGAGGGCTAGCGCTGGTCGGAGGCGATGGTGGTGTAGCCGGAGGAGGCAGCCGGGGTGTCGGCGTCGACTGCGGCCACGGCGGCGTCGGTCATGGCGGCGGCGGTGCCGGAGAGGGCGTCCTCGCGGGCGTGGGCGGCCTCGGTGCGGGCGGCGCGGGCCTCCTTGCGCTCCTGCATGCGGGCGCGCTGGTCGGCCACGGCGGCGCCGGCCGCGTCGGAGGCGGCGTCGACGAAGTCACGCACCGGGCTGGCAGCCTCGGGCGCGGCCTGGCCGAGCTGCTCGGACTCCTTGCTGGCGTAGCGCGGCTTGAAGCGCGAGCGCACGCGGTCGGTCACGGAGGTGACGAGCTCGAGCGGGGCGTTGGTCACCGTGTCCACCGTGTCGAGGGTGTTGGACACCGACTCGGTGATCTGGGTGACGTCCTCGAGGATCTGGTCCACGCGCATGATCTCGAGGTTGGCGGCGTCCACGGTGAGGGAGACGCGGTCGACCAGCGGGTCGATCTTGGCGGAGACGGGCTCGAGGGAGGCGGTGATGCTGTTCACGTGCTCGACGGTGGGCTGGAGCTGCTCGGTCAGCCGGTTCACGTTGGCCACGGCCGGCTCGAGCGACGCGGTGATCTTGCCGACGTTCTCCAGCGTGGGGTCGATCTGCTTCTTGACGGACTTCACCGTCTTGCGCGCAGTGCGCACGGTCATGACCAGCTCGATGATGAACCAGACCAGGGCCACGCCGACGAGGGCGTAGACGATGGGCAGGGCGATGTTGAGCAGTTCCATGTCAGCCTCCTGTTGACTCGAAAGCTAAACTATAGCACTTCGCGGACTTCACGAGTCATTCTATACAGGCCGCCCACGCTTTTGCGCGCCGCCCCACCCCCGATGCCGCGCCGTTACCTCCCCTGGGCGTGCGAGACGCGGCTACTCGGCGGCGTCGGCGCGGTCTCGGGCGGCGGCGTCGGCGCGGTAGGCCTCCCAGCCGCGGGGGGCGGGCTGGTAGAAGGCGCCGCGGGAGAGCCCGTCGGGCAGGTACTGCTGGTCCACCCAGCCGGACGGGTAGCTGTGGGGGTACTTGTAGGCGCCGTAGTCCTCCGACCCGGGGCGGTGGCGGTCGCGCAGGTGGTCGGGCACCTTGCGGGCCGGCCCGTGGCGCACCTCGGCCAGGGCCGCGTCGATGGCCGCCTCGGCCGCGTTGGACTTGGGCGCGAGCGCCAGGTAGATGGCCGCCTGGGCCAGGTTGATGCGACACTCGGGGTACCCGATGACCTCGGCGGCGCGGAAGGCGGCCGCGGCCACCAGGAGCGCCTGCGGGTCGGCGTTGCCGATGTCCTCCGACGCGGCGATGTACATGCGCCGCGCGATGAACTTCGGGTCCTCTCCCCCGTCGATCATGCGGGCGAGCCAGTAGACCGCCGCATCGGGGTCGGACCCGCGCATCGACTTGATGAACGCCGATATGACGTCGTAGTGCATGTCCTTGTTCTTGTCGTAGGGCAGCGCCCGGTGCGGCGTGGCGGCGCGCACCATGGCCTCGGTGATGGCGACGGGCGCCTCGGGCGTGCCCGGGCCCACCATGCCGGCGGCCAGCTCGAGGGTGGTGAGCGCCGTGCGGCCGTCCCCGCCGGCCAGAAGCACGATGGCGTCGAGCGCCGCGTCCTCCAGCTGGTAGCGGCCGCCGAGCCCCCGCTCGTCGGCGACGGCGCGCCCCACGAGCGCGGCGATGTCGTCGTCGCCCAGGGAGTGCAGCTCCACCACGCGCGAGCGGGATATGAGCGCCGAGTTCACCTCGAAGAAGGGGTTCTCGGTCGTGGCGCCCACCAGCACCACCATGCGATCCTCCACGGCGTGGAGCAGGGCGTCTTGCTGGGAGCGGTTGAAGCGGTGGATCTCGTCGACGAACAGGATGGTGCGCAGGCCGCCCATGAGCAGCCGCTTCTCGGCCGCGTCTATCTCGCGCCGCAGGTCGGACACGGTGCCGCCGATGGCCGACACCTCCACGAAGGTGGCCTTGGTCGTCTCGGCGATGACGTGGGCGAGCGAGGTCTTGCCCGTGCCGGCCGGGCCGTAGAGGATGACCGAGCTCAGGGCGTCCTGCTCGATGGCGGTGCGCAGCCAGCTGCCGGGCCCCACGGCCTCGGCCTGGCCGACGAGCTCGTCGAGGGCGCGCGGGCGCATGCGCACGGCCAGGGGCGCTACCCGGCTGCGCTCGACGTTCTCCATTTCGGTAAACAAGGTATCCATGACGGCCATGGTAGCACGGCTTCCCCGGATCTGATACGAGAAACAAACAAATGTTTGCAAAACCCATTGACGAAAAGCGGGGATTTGACAAAATCCTCAAAGTGTGGATGGGAAATTCACAAGATGCCCACCGGGCATTCATGGCTTATTCAAAGGGTCACTTTATACTGTGAGACAGCAAGTGCGAAGGTTCCCCTCCTACTCCACTTGCCTGCTTTGAAACGAAGCAGAAGCGGCTCCTCGGAGCCGCGTCATCCCCTCCTTTCGGCCCGGTGGAGCTCCCCTCTCCACCGGGCCACTTCTTTCTAGGCGTGGGCGCGGCGGTAGAGCTCGTTGTTGGTCGCGAGCCAGCTTTCCACGGTGCCGGTGTCGAAGCCGTCGGCAGGGTCGACGATGAGGGCGTACATCTCCTCCTCGCGCAGCACGGCATCGAGCGCGTCGGTCAGCTGGATCTCGCCGCCCACGCCGGGCTCGACATCGGCCAAAAGCTCCATGACGCGCGGGCTCAGCAGGTAGCGGCCGAACACGGCCAGGTTCGACGGCGCGTCGGCCAGCGCCGGCTTCTCCACGAGCGAGTCCACCTTCCACACGTCGTCGGCCACAGGCTCACCGGCGATGACGCCGAAGCGGCTCACCTCCTCGTCGGGCACGGGCATGACGGCGATGACGCTCGCGCCGCCGTGGGCGTCCGAGACCGCCTGCATGGCCGGCAGCATCTTGTTGTCGGGCACGAGCACGTCGCCGAGCAGCACGTAGAAGGGCTCGTCGCCCGTCTTCTCGGCGGCGCAGCGCACCGCATGCCCCAGGCCGAGCGCCTCGTCCTGGTAGACGTAGCTCACGTTGTAGGAGCCCACCTTCTCCACCACGTCGGCGTAGGCGTCCTTGCCGCGCTCGCGCAGCAGGGCCACCAGCTCGGGCGCGGGGCTGAAGTGCTCCTCGATGGACTTCTTGTCGCGGCTGTTGATGATGACCACCTCGTCGGCGGCCGAGGCCAGGCCCTCCTCCACCACGTACTGGATGGCCGGGCGGTCCACCACCAGCAGCATCTCCTTGGGCTGGGCCTTGGTGGCGGGCAGGAAGCGGGTTCCGAGACCCGCGGCGGGGATGAGCGCCTTCATCGAGTGCCTTTCTCTTCGGGGTGCGCCCCAGGGCGCGCGAAGGCGGCGCACGCAGCGCCGCCGAGTCGGGCTCCATGATACTACAGAAGGGCGCGGGCGGATTTTCGCGCGATTTCTGGCGAGCGAGCGCTTTCCCACGTCCAGGCCCGACGCCCGGCGGGGAACGCCGCACGCCTGGACGCCGGCGCGACGTGGTGCGGGGCCAGGCGCGGCGCCCGGCGGGGGCGCTGCTCTCCCGGCGCCCGACAGGGGCGCTACTCCCCCTTCGCCTGGCGGTCGGCCAGGGCCTCCTCCAACAGCATGAGCTGGGCCTCGGCGCGCTTCTGGCCGCGGGCGATGACGAGCACGTAGGCGAGCAGCGCCACCCACAGAAGCGCGTAGGCGGCGATGACGTAGGGGGCCGACGGCAGGATGGTCGAGTAGATGTCGGCGAGGATCGGGTTCACGGTGGTCTCCTTTCACGGGCGGCCCGCGGCGGGCGGGCCGGCTCGGTCTTCGACGGTTCGGGCGCGGCGGCTCCCGCGCGGCGGCGGCTCCCGGGCGGCGCGGCGCCGGCAGGCGGGCGCGCTAGTCGCCCAGCTCCTCCTTGAGCGCCTCGACGCGCTGGGCCAGGCGCACCTGGCGGAAGCGGGCGCGGTACAGGGCGAAGGCGACGCAGAGCATCCCCGCCGCCACGACGGCCACGCACAGCCCCATCTCGGGGCTCATGCCGCCCTCGCGCAGCACCACGGGGTGGATCGACGAGGGGATGAGGCGCGTGACCATGAAGCAGATGGGCGCGTCGATGAAGGCGATGATGGCCACCACGGCGCTGAAGGCGGCGCGGCGCTCGGGCTCGTCGACCGAGCCGCGCAGCACGAAGTAGGCGATCACGACGAGCATGAGCACCAGGTAGGTGGTCAGCCGCGGCTCCCAGCTCCACCACACGCCCCACTCGAAGCGCGTCCACATCTCGCCGGTGATCATGGTCAGCGCGATGAACAGCAGGGTGATCTCCAGGGCGATGCGCGCGCAGGTGTCGTAGCGCGCCTCGCGGGTGCGCAGGAACCGCAGGCTGTACCACGCGCCGAAGACCAGCGCGATGAACGACGTGATGGCCACGGGCATGTGGAAGTAGAAGATCTTCTGGGACAGCAGCAGCTTCTGGCTGACCATGGCGTCGCCGATGAGCTCGGCGCCGCCCACCGAGGCGCCGCCCACCGGCGGCACCCACAGAAACGCCATGAGGAACCCGACGGTGGTCAGCACGATGCCCGCCACCAGCGCGGCGGGCGCCACCCTGTCGGGCCACTGCCCCGCCTCGGGCAGGCGCGGGCTCTTTCCCTCTGGGGCCATGGGCCCTCCTCTCCCCCGGGCGCGGCGCGCCTAGGACACGACGAAATCGTACAGCACCCACGACGCCAGCAGCATGACCACGTCATAGCCGGCGGCCAGGGCGAGCGAGGTGGCGAACGCCTCCTCCATGAGCACGCCGCCCGCGAGCGCGGCCGTGGTGGCCGACACGCACGCGTAGAGCAGCGGGAACACGACGGGCACGAACAGGAGCGCCAGCATCACGTCCTTGCCGCGGGTCGACGCCGTGATGGTCGAGAGCAGCGTGCCGATGCCGGCGATGCCCACCGACCCGAGCAGGAGCGGCACGACGATGAGCGGCGCCGAGGCCGCCGGAGCGGCGAACGACGAGAAGAACACCCAGTACAGCGGCACGGCGATGACCTCGACGATGGCGAGGAACGCCAGGTTGGACGTGGCCTTGGCCAGAAACACCACGCCGCGGTCGAGCGGCGCGAGCAGCAGCCCCTCCAGACAGCCGTTCTCGGTCTCGTGGGAAAACGAGCGGTTGAGGCCCAGAAGCGACGTGAACACGACGAGCGCCCACAGAAGGCCGCCCGACACCTCCAGGAAGTCGGCGCCGGGGCGCGCGAAGGAGAGCGCCACGCCGAAGACGACGATGACCAAAAGCGCGTAGATGCCCATGGACACGAGCATCTCCTTGGTGCGGAGCTCCTGGCGCAGGTCCTTCATGAGCAGGACGCGGTACTGCTCAAGCGCGCTCGGCCGCGCGCAGAGCTCGCTGCGCGGCGACGCGGGCGCGTCGGAACGCCGGGCGCGCTCCTGCTTCTCCCTTTCCGCCATCTAGGCCACCCCCATCCCGACGGTCGAGCGGTACAGCGCGCGGAACTCGTCCTCGTCCAGCTCGTCCTTCGGGTCGAAGGCCACCGCGCGGCCGCGGGCCATCACCAGCACGTGGTCGGCCAGGCGCAGGCCCTTCTCCAGGTCGTGGCTGACCATGACGAAGGTGCGGTCCTGCCGCACGCTGGCGATGAGGTCGTCGAACACCTCGATGGCGTGAGGGTCGAGCCCTGAGTAGGGCTCGTCTAAGAGCACCACCGCCGGGTCGTTCACGAGCGCCCGGGCGATGGAGACGCGCTGGGTCATGCCGCGCGAGAACGTGCGCACGCGGTCGAGCCGGCGGTGCTTGAGGCCCACGGCGTCCAGCAGCTCGATGACGCGGGCCCCGGGGTCGCGCACGCCGTAGAGGCGCGCGTAGAGCAGCAGGTTCTCCTCAGCCGTGAGGTCGGGGTAGAGCATGGGGTTATGGGAGATGAGGCCGATGGCCTCGCGGGCGCGGTCGGGCTCCTCCTTGGCGTCGACGCCCTCCACCTCGATGCGCCCGGCACTCGGACGCGTGAGCGTGGCGATCATGCGCAGAAGCGTCGTCTTGCCGGCGCCGTTGGGGCCGAACACCGACAGGAACGCGCCGCGGGGCAGCTCGAGCGAGAGGTCGTCGACGGCCTTGCGCGTGCCGAAGGCCTTGGTGACGCCCTCGCAGCGGATGGCGGCCGGCGCGGCGCTCATCGCGCGCCCCCGTCCCCGGCGGGCTCGTCGGGTGCGTCGGACGCGGCAGGCGCGTCGGGCGCGGGCACGGTGGGCGCGTCCACGGGCGCAGCCGCGCCGGGCACGCAGGCGTCCACGATGGGCGCGACGCAGCCCGTGGTCCGCGCCTCACCGTCGCCGCCATCCGCCTCGCGCCGCGCCGAGCGGCGGGCGAGCAGGGCGACCAGGCCGCCGGCCACGATGAGCCCGAAGCCCACCCACACGAGGCTGATCAGCGGGTTCACCCGCACGTCCATGGAAAGCGCGCCGTCGGAGCTCGCGCCGCGGTACACTACGAACAGGTCCTCGAGCGGGAAGCTGATGACGCTGGCGATCTGCTTGGTCTGCATGGTGGCCTTCACCATCTGCACCGCCGGGCTCACCGACCCCACGTAGGCGCCGTCGCGATAGACGTCGAAGGTGGCCTCGTTGAGGATGTCGCTCCCGTTCTCCAGCTCCTCGAGGGAGCCCCCCACGTAGACGAGCTCGAAGTCCTGGATGACGAGCGGCTCGGCCGCCGTGCCGGTGTCCGCGTCGAGGGGCAGGTAGGTCACCTTCTCGGTCACGTACATCGACGAGCCGATGAGGCCCACCAGCACGACGGCCATGCCCAGGTGGCACACGGCGCCGCCGAGGGCCGGGAAGCGGGTGCGCCAGGCGCCCTTGGCCCGGGCGATCACCTTCACCGCCATGAACCCGGCGTTGAAGAGAAGCAGGCTCGCCACGGCGAAGCCGACGACGGCCAGCCCGTTGTAGTACCAGCCCGGCCCCTGCTCGAGCAGCCCCTCGGCCCCGGATCCCCCGGCGGCCACGATGGCGTCGTAGCTCGGCAGCAGATAGGTGGCGAAGTAGGCCATGAGCACGGCGAACAGGACGATGGCGCAGATGCCGGGGACGCGGGCGCGCCTCCAGAAGGCGGCGCGGTCGGTCCGGTGCCAGCCGAGCAGCGGGCACACGGCGATGAGCGCGCAGTACGCGATGCCGAGCGGGCGCGCCACGGCGTTGTAGGTGCCGGCCGAGATGGCCTGGCCGCCGAACGGGAGGAACGCCGGCAGCGCGCTCGACACGGTCAGGTAGGCCAAGAGCACCGCGAACACCACCATGACGAGGTTGTTCACGTAGTAGGCGGCCTCCTTGGACGCCATCGACTCGATGTCGTCGCCGCCCGCGACCGCGGCGCCGAAGCTCCCGCGGCGCGCGATGAGGCCCACGGCCCCCGCCAGGAGCGACGCGACGATGAGCGCCAGGAACAGCACGAGCGATACCGGGTCGCCCTCGAAGGCGTGCACCGACTGCACGAGCCCCGAGCGCGTGATGAACGTGCCCAGGATGACGAAGGCGAAGGTGAGGCAGGCGCACATGACGCTCCAGCGCTTGAAGGCGCCGCGCTGGCGGTACACGGTGAACGAGTGAATGAGCGCCACGCCCACGAGCCACGGCAGGAGGCTCGCGTTCTCCACCGGGTCCCAGCCCCAGTAGCCGCCCCAGCCGAGCACCACGTAGGCCCACACGGCGCCCAGCCCGATGCCGATGCCGAGCAGAAGCCACGAGAACACGGCGTAGGGGGTGCAGCGCACCACCCAGCGCGGCGAGTCGTCATTGACGACGAGGGCGGCGATGGCGTAGGCGAAGGGCACGGTGAGGCCCGCGTAGCCGACGAAGAGCGTCGGCGGGTGGATGGCCATGGCCCAGTGCTCCAGGAGCGCGTTCATGCCCCAGAGGGCCGCCGCGCCCGTGAGCTGGCCGTCGGCGCCCACGTAGCGCGGGTCGAGGGCCGTGAAGGGCATGTTGCCCTCGGAGAACAGCAGCACGCCCACGAAGGCCGTCAGCACCACCTGGGCCACCAGGAGCGCCACGTCGTCGAGCGGGCGGGCGTCCCTGCGGGTGCGCAGCACCACCACCAGGTTGAACACGGCGATGAGCCACGCCCAGAACAGGAGCGACCCCTGGCGCCCGGCCCAGAGCCCCGCCAGGTGGAAGAGCCACCCCAGCTCGCCCGTGGCGTCCGAGCGGTTGCGCACGACGTACTCGATGCTGACGTCGCCGGCGAAGAAGCACCACACGAGGATGGCGCAGCAGAAGGTGAGGCCGATGGCGCCCACCACCACGGCCACGCGACCGCCCCAGGCGAGCGTCTCGCCGCGCTCGGGCGAGCGGCGGCCGAGGAGGCGGCCCGCGCCGAGGCACCCGAGGGACAGCAGGCAGGAGGCGAAGGCGATGAGCAGGCCCAGAAGGCCCATCAGGGGAAATGCCATGGCCTAACCCTCCAGCGCGACGTCGGTGGCGGCGAAGGTGCCGTCGGCGCCGAGCGCGCCGGTGAGCACCACGGCCGAGCCGTCGGCCACCTCGTCGGACAGCGCCCCGTCGAAGCTGACGGGCAGCGTGACGCTCAGGGACTCGTCGTCCGTGAGCCTGAAGCGTACGTCCTGGCCCGCGGGGCCCAGGGTACCCGCGCCCACCGTGCCGGACACCTTCACCACCTTGCCGTGGACGGACTCGCCGTAGCCGAGCAGCTGGCCCACGGTGAGCGCATCGGTGGCGCTCTCGTACTTCGAGGGGCACTTGGTCACCAGCTCGGTGGCCTCCAGCACGCCGTCGTCGCCCACCTTGCCGGTACAGATGGCGGTCACGTCGTTGCCGAAGGTGGACGCCGCGGCGCCGCCGTAGCGCACGGCCAGGTGCGTGGACGGGTCGCCCTCGGGGTCGTAGATGCTGAAGGTCAGCACGTTGTCGCTGGTGGAGAACGAGTCGGCCACCACGTTGCCCGACACCTGGACCTTCTGGCCCGGATCGGCCAGCTCGGCGGCCTCGGCCACCGACATCGTCCTCGCCGCGGAGTTGCCGCCGACGAAGGCGAGCACCAGGATGAGGACGATCACGATGATGCCCGACACGGCGATCAGGCGCCTCTTCATCTTCGCGTTCATGCTGCCCTTTCTCTTCCATGCGTCACGCGCGGCCGCCGGCGCGGCGGCTCGGCGCCCCGGGGCGGGACGCCCGCGCTCCCCTTCGCAAGTATCTACCATGTTCGAGCGCCGTCGAAGGTACGGTTTCGCGGAAAACCAGCAGGACAGCGCAAGGTCGTGGAACCATCATAGCCGCTCGGGCGCGACGTGGGCATCACCCAGCTGGTGTAATTTGGCGCCCCGCGGGCGCCCGGAAGCGAAGGGGGCGCCCCGCGCGATGGCGGGGCGCCCCCTCGAGGCGCTCAGGTCGGCCGGGCCGCGGCCTAGGAGTGCTTGTGGATGCCGCCGTCGACCATGTAGGACTGGCCGGTGAAGTAGCTGCCGTCATCGCTCGCGAGGAACACGATGAGCGGGGCGCAGTCCTCCTCGGTGGTGCCGATGCGCCCGAGCGGCGTCTTCGCCTCCAGGCTCTTCAGGGCCTCGGGCTGGGTCTCGCGGAAGAAGTCGGTGGCGATGATGGGCAAAAACACGTTGGCCGTGATGCCGTAGCGGCCCCACTCGCTGGCCGCCGTGCGGGTGATGGCGCGGATGGCCTCCTTGGCCATGCCGTAGGCGCCGAAGCCGGCGTTGCCGTCGTAGCCGGCCGCCGAGGCGGTGTTGATGATGCGCCCGTGGCCGCTGTCCCGCAGATACGGGAAGCACTCCTTCATGAACATGAGCGAGGCGAGCGCGCCGGACTCGAAGGCCTCCAGCGCGTAGGCCTCGTCGATGTCGTTGATCTCGCGGTACTGCATGGCGCCCTGGGCGCAGTTCACCAGGATGTCGATGCCGCCGAAGTGCTCGGCGCAGCGGGCCACCACGTTTCTGATCTGCTCGACGTCGGTCACGTCGCAGGCCACGGGCAGCACCTCGCCGCCGAACGCGGCCACCTCAGCCTGCAGCTCCTCGAGCTTCTCCAGGCGCCGGGCGCAGGCACACACCCGCGCGCCGTTCTCGGCCAGCACCTTCGCCACGCCGCGGCCCACGCCGGAGCTGGCCCCCGTCACGATGGCGACGCGTCCCTCGAGCTTTCCCATGATGCGGTTCCTCTCTCTTCTCTCTGGTCGATCCCCTAGTTGTACCGGTAGAAGCCCTCGCCGGCGTTGACGCCGGTCTTGCCCTCGTCGATGCGCGCCTTCAGCATCGCGGCGATGCGGGCGGCGGTGGAGCCGGGCTCCTGGGCGGCGGGGCTGGCGGCCACGATGTTGTAGGCCGTGGTGAGCCCCACGATGTCGAGGATGCGGAAGGGGCCGAGCGGCGCGCCCGTGCCGAGCATCCACGCGCGGTCGATGGTCTCCACGTCGGCCACGTCGTTGGCGAGCAGCGCCTCGGCGGCGTTGAGGAAGGGCACGAGCATGCTGTTGAGCAGGTAGCCGGGCTGCTCCTTCCTGAGCTCCAGCGGGATCATGCCGATGGCGCGCGCGAAGTCGACCACGGCCCGGTAGGACGCAGGGCTCGTCTCGGCGGTGCCCATGACCTCGGCGGTGTTGTTCTTCCAGATGTTGTTGGCGAAGTGCAGCGCCAGGAAGCGGTCGGGGCGCCCGGTGAAGCTGGCCATGGCGCTGGGCAGCAGCGTGGACGAGTTGGTGCACAGCACGGCGTGCTCGGGCAGCGCGCCGGCGATGGAGCCGTAGAAGGCCTCCTTCTCGGCGATGACCTCGGCGATGGCCTCGATGACCAGGTCGGCGCCGCCGAAGGCCTGCTCGACGTCGGTGGTGAGCACGAGGGAGTCGAAGGCGGCGTCCACGCGCGCGATGAGTTCGTCGAGCTGGGCGGGCGGCACGTCGGGCGAGTCGGTGAGCCCGCGGCAGAAGGCGGACGGGTCGGTCTTGAGGGCCTCGAGGGACGCCTTGTAGATGCCGCGCAGGCGCTCGAGCTTGGGGCGCGTGCGCTCGATGGAGCCCTCGCTGCGCAGCCACAGCGTGACGGCGAATCCCTTGTAGGCGCTCTGCAGGGCGATCTGGCTGCCGAGCACGCCGCCCCCGGCGACGGTGACGTTCTTGATTTCCATGGGGCCTCCTTAGAGGTCGGGGAAGAGGGCGCCGCGCAGGCGGGCCGTCCTCCGTGGTCGGGTGCGCGTAATTGTACCGGCGGCGGGCGGGCGGCGGCCCGGCGCGGCGGCAAGTGGTGCCATACCGTCACGGCCGAGGACGGGCGGGGCCGTCGCGCGGGCGGACACGGTGCATCCGAGGCGCGCGGGGTACAATGGGCGCGACGAGGGCGCGGGACCGAGACGAGGCGCGGGCCGGGCCGGCGGGGCGCGGGGCCGGCGGGGCGCGGCGGAGGCGCAGGGCCGGGGCGCAGCGTGCGGGGCCGGCGGGGCGCGGGACGCCGGACGGCACGGGCCCCGTCGCGCCCAGTGGCGCGCAGGAGGCGCGGGATGCAGGCGAAACGGCGTTTCATATCCATTTTGGCGAGTTTCCCGAGGCATGACCCCGCCGCGCGCGACGCGGGCGTGAAGTTTCCCCAGGTCACGTTTTTTCGCGGGCGCCGAATGCCCCCAAATCCCCCCGAAAAGGCGCTCCAAGCCTCGGGAAACTCGACGAAATGGATATGAACGGGCGATCGGGCTACCACGACCCAGCCGGAGACGGCCGGGAGGGGCGGGTCGCGCGCAGGACGGCGGCAAGCGGCGCCATGCCGTCACGGCCAAGGGCACGGGACGAAGACGCGGGGCCGACACGTGGGCGGATGCGGCGCATCCGGGGCGCGCGGGCGCAATGGGCGCGCCGAGGGCGCGGGGCGACGTGGGCAGCCGAACGCGCGGGACGGCGCCGGCGCGCGGGCGGATGCGGCGCATCCGGGGCGCGCGGGGTACAATGGGCGCAACGAGGGCGCGGGGCGGCGCCGGCGGGACGGCCGCCGGACGGCCGGCCGCGCGGGCGGCGAGGCGAGAGGAGGGGGCGTGGGCGAGGTCGACCCCATACCCGACGAGGCGTGGCGCGAGGCGTGGGCGCCCGCGGGCGACGCGCCGGGCGGCGTGCGGTTCCTGGCGTTCAACACCGTGGCGGAGCTGGCCGCCTACGGCGAGGCCGACGCGGTGGCCGCGGCGCTCGACGAGGCCGTGGCGGCCTGCCGCGCCTACGAGCGGCTCCTCTCGCGGACGCTGCCCCACTCCGACATCGCCCGGCTCAACGCCGCCGGCGGCGCGCCCGTGGAGGTGGACGCGCGCACCGCGGGCCTGCTGCGCGCGGCGCTCGGGTACTGCGCGGCGAGCGAGGGCGCCTTCGACGTGACCGTGGGGCCGGCCGTGCGGCTGTGGGACTTCCACGAGGGCCGCGAGCCCGACCCGGCCGCGCTCGCCGAGGCCGTGCGCCACGTGGGCTGGCAGAACCTGGAGCTATGGGAGGACGCGGACGGCGCGGCGAGCGCGGGCGCGAGCAACGCGGGCAGCACGGCGGGCGCGGGCAACGCGGGCGACGCACCGGGGCGGCGGCGCTGCTGGGCGCGGTTGGCCGACCCGGCCGCGGCGGTGGACGCAGGCGGCATCGCCAAGGGCTGGATCGCCGACGAGCTCACGGCGCTGCTGGCCGCGCGCGGGATCCCCGGCTACGTGGTGAACCTGGGCGGCAACGTGGCCGTGGGCGGCGCCAAGCCCGGCGGCGGGCCGTGGCGCGTCGGAATACGCGACCCGCGCGATCCGCGCAACCCCAAGGCCCTGCTGGGCGCCGTGCCCCTGGCGGCGGGCTCGGCCGTGACGAGCGGCGTCTACGAGCGGTCGTTCACCACGGCCGACGGGCGCCTCTGCCACCACGTGCTCGACCCGCGCACGGGCCGGCCCGCCGCCACCGACGTGGCCGGCGTCACCGTGGTGGCCGCGCGCTCGCTAGACGCCGAGGGCTTCTCCACCACGCTGCTCGCCCTGGGCCTCGGGCGCGGGCTCGCCCTCGCGCGCAGCCGCCCCGAGATCGACCAGGCGTTCTTCGTCGGCTTCGACGGCGCCGTCACCGCGGCGCGCTAGCCGGGCCCGCCCCCGAACGCGAGGGACGGGGGCGCCCCGCGGGGCGTCCCCTCCCGAGAGCCGCGCCCTCGCGCGCTAGTACGGAAACCCGCTCGCGTCGAGCTGGGCGGCCTCATGGGCGCCGAGCCAGCCGTCGGGGATGGGCGCGTCGTCGTGGCAGCGGCTGCAGGCGTTCACCGACTGGCGGTGGGACTTGTGGCACTCGCCGCACTCGATCTGCTCGTGACGTACCTCGGTGGCGTGGGGGTTCCGCTTCCCCAGAGCCGTGGTCGCGGCCGCCAGGTCGTCGCGGGTCATGTTGTGGCAGCCCTCGTTCAGGCAGAACGACTCGGGATCGTCCTTCTGCAGGTAGTGGTTGAGGTCAGTGAGCGAGCGCTCGTCAAGCGGGTACTCGAAGTCGCCGCTCACCCAGTGCAGCCCCTCGGTTACCTGCTGGCCCAAGGTGGGCTCATGGCACGACAGGCACGTGAGGCCCGCCTGCTTGTGCTGGACCACCATGAGGTCTCCCATGTCATCGACCGGGTTTCCCCACTTGTCCAGGCCCGCCTGGCCCGGCTCGCCGTCGTAGGTGGCGTTGATGGGATCCTGCGGCGCGTGGCAGATGGCGTTGCAGAAGCTCGGCTGCTCGTGCCATACCCAGAACCCGGCGCCGGCCGCGACGACCACCGCGGCCACCACGGCCCCGGCGACCGCCAGCTTGCGACGGCTGCGCGGCACCCGCCTGGCAGCAGGCGAGGACGCGGGCGCGCCGGGGACGGCGTTATTCTTCTCGTCGGTCATGTCGTCTCCTCCTTCCGCCTAGGCCAAGAGGGCGAAGCCCTCGGCCAGGAGCGCCTCGGCCTTGTCGAGGTTGGCGTGGGCGGCCTCGGGGTTGTGGGCGCCCTCGCTGTTCTCCACCATCACGTAGTCCCAGTAGAACTGCGCGTGGCGGTGGATCTGCTGGGCGCGGGCCAGGGTGTCGGGGTCGAGGGCGTCACGGGCGGCGGCCAGGGCCTCGATGTATCGGACGATGTCACGCGAGATGGCCTGCTCGCGATCGGTGACCTCCTTCTGCCAGCCTGCCACCTCGCCGGCAAGGTCGTCATGGCACAGCGAGCACTTCTCCATGAGCTCGGGGCTCTCGAGCGGGCTCACCAGGTCGTGGGACGCGTAGCGCGCGCCGCCCTCGGTCTCCATCGTGGCCATGTGGCAGTCGGCGCAGCTGAAGCCGGCCGCGGCCATGTGCGACTGGCGGCCGCCGTAGACGGTCTCGAACTCGGGGTGCTGGGCCTTGAGCAGCGGGGCGCCCGTGTCCGGGTGCTCCCAGTCCTTGAAGCCGATGGAGTCGTAGAAGGCGAGCATCGCCTCGGCGTCCATGCCCGCCAGGCCATCGTAGGGGTTGCTCGTCACCTTGTCGGCGTTGAAGTAGTACTCGTTGTGGCACTGGCCGCACACCTGGGCCTCGAGGGGCGTGGACTCGGCGGCGTCGCCCAGGGAGGCGCGGTAGAAGCCGGAGGTCACCTCGAGGGCGGTCGGGTCGTTGCCGTGGCAGTTGTAGCAGCTGACGGGCTCGTCGAACTGGACGATGAGCTCGCTGAACTTCTCGGCGTAGACGCCGTCGCCCTCCTCGTTCACCAGGGCGGTGAACTGGGGGGTCTTGCAGGTGATGCAGTTGGCGAGGGTGGCGTCGGTCACGCGCGGGGTCTCGGCGATGGATCGCAGCGTGTAGCTGTGGGACGCCGCCTCGTCATAGCCCTTGGCGAACCCGTAGCCCTTGTACATGGTCCTGAGCGCGGGGTACGTCTCCAGGTAGTCGTCCTTGCCGGATTCCGGCGAGTTGGCCTCGTTGGCCCTCCATGTCTCGTACTGGTGCGGGTAGAGCCCCGCCCACTCCTCGGCCTTGATGACGCCGAAGCGATCCTCTGCGGGCGTCAGGTCGGCCTCGGGGGCCGCGGGGTTGTTCGCCCGCGGCGCGCAGGCCGCCAGGCCCACCACCATCACCGTGGCGCAGAGCGCGGCCAGGGTGAGGCGCAGCTTCTTGCTCTTGAGCATCGTCACTCCCTTTCCCTCGTGTTACTCGGTGCCTGCGCCGGCGGGCGCAGGCGGCGCGGCGTCAGCCGCTGCCGGCGATGGGGCGCCGGCTGCCGCGGGCCGGCGCGGGCGCCCCAGGCGAAAGCGCAGGGCGTCCGCGGGGCAGGCATCCACGCAGGCGCCGCAGGCCATGCAGTCGCCGGCGCGGACGATGGCGTCGGCCCCGTCGACGGCCGGCGCCAGGATGGCCGGGTCGGCCGGGCAGACGGCCTCGCAGCGGCCGCAGCGGGTGCAGGCATCGTGGTCGATGGCCACGTTGACCTGGCCCATGCGGCCGAGGGCCTCGTAGACGCCGCCCATCGGGCAGAGCGCGCGGCACCACACGCGCCGGCCCCAGAGCACATCGCACGCCAGCACGGCCGCGAGCGTCCACACGCCGGCCAGCGCGCCGAACAGCAGGCCGCGGTTCACGGCGCCGACGGGGTTGAACGACTCGAACACCGGCACGCCCGCCACCGCCGACAGCGCGACCACGCCCGCGGCCACGCCGAGCTTGGCGTGGCGCGGCACCGCCCGCTCGCGCACCTCGATCCCCAGCCGGGCCCGCAGCCAGTCGGCGGCCTCGCCCAGCAAGTTGACCGGGCACACCCAGCCGCAGAAGGCGCGGCCGCGGATGAGCCCGTAGGCCGCCACGACGGGCAGCACGCCCACAAGCAGCGCCGGGGCGAGCTCGCGCGAGGCGGCCGCCACCTGGAGGGCGGCGAGCGGGTCGAGCAGCGTCACCCCGCCGACCGACGAGGAGGCCAGGCTACCGTAGAAGACGCCCTCGGCCGGCGTGGGCACCGCCGCGTCGCCGCCGGCGAAGCCGCCCGCCAGGCCCCAGCCCGCCGCCACGAGCGGCAGGCAGAACAGCACGAGCGCCGCGCACTGCACGACGCGGCGCACGGCCGTGACGCGCCCGATGCCGCGGCGCGGCCTCGTTCCCCTTACCATCTCTCCCCTCCTCTCGCGTCGCCCGCACCTCGCGGCGGGCGCATCCGGGCAACCCGCCTCAGCGGGCCGCCGCCTCGTCCTCGAAGTTGCAGTACACCAGGTTGACGCCGGTCACGCCCGCCACCTGGATGAAGGAGCTCGCCCGGGCGTGGGATGCCTCCACGCTGGCGGCCTCGATGGTCACCACCAGCTTGTGGCCCTGGCGCTCGTGCACCTCCACGCCCGGGAGCGCCGCCAGCTCGCCGGCCACGGCCCCGGCAAGCTCCGGGGCCGTCTCCACCACCAGGCTGGAGATGACCACGGGCTCCCCCGCGGTGGGCGCGCCGGATGCCACGGGCGCCGGCTCCGGGACCCCGTCGACGCCGCGGGGGCCGACCGCCACCTGATCGCTCGCCATCATGCGCCCTCCTAGCCCTGCGGGTGGCAGGTGATGCACTCGCCGCGGGGGCCGAACACCTCGCGGGTGGCCGGGTCGCCGTCGACGTAGTGGTCCGCCGGCAACGCCGGAGCCTGCGCGAGCAGGGAGTCGGCATCCTTGCCGGCGCCGTGGCAGCCGTAGCAGCCGGGGGCGCCGAGCTCCTGGAAGCGACCCTCGTGGCTCGCCGGCATGAGGGCCGGCTCCCCGGCGGCGCGCGCGGCGTCGCCCGCCCCGCCAAGGCCGGCAGGCGCGGCGCATCCGGCCACGCCGGCCAGCGAGAGAGCCAGGAGCGCGCCCGCGGCGCCGATGATGATCCTTCTCTTCATCTTCCGCCTCCCTAGATCTTCTCGATGGACACGGTGGTCTTCTTGTAGTCCGGCTCCTTGGAGAGCGGGCAGTACACGTCCTGGACCACCAGGTTGATGAGCGTCTCCTCGGCGAAGAACGGCGCGAACACGATGCCCTCGGGCGGCGCGGTACGCCCGGTGGTGGACACGGTGATGTCACAGCTGCCGTAGCGCGACGTGACGCGCACGCGGTCGCCGTCCTTGACGCCCAGCCGCTCGCAGTCGGCCGGGTTCACGTCGAGGAGCGCCTCGGGCAGCGCGCGGTCGAGCTCGGCGATGCGGCGGGTCATCGAGCCGGTGTGCCAGTGCTCCAGCAGGCGCCCGGTGCACAGGTAGAACGGGTACTCGTCGTCGGGGATCTCGGCCGGGGGCTCCCAGGGGCGGAACACCACCGAGGGGCGCTTGCCAGCCGACTTGTAGAAGCTCACGCCGCCGGCCCTGTCGTGCTCGCCGTAGCGCTCGACGCCCTGCTCGTCGAAGCCGTCGGCCTGGGGGCCGTCGCAGAAGCGCCACAGGGTGGGCAGCCACTCGCCGTCCACCTCGCGCACGGGCCAGGTGAGGCCGTGGTTGTCGATGTAGAGGTCGTAGGGGGCCAGCTGCTTGGCCTCCATCTTGAGGCCCGCGGACTCGTTGATGGCCGCGGCCGCCTCGTTGAGCGCCGGGTTCGAGAACGTGCGGTACTCCTCCCAGATGGCGCGCGACACCTCGCGGTCGGTGCCGCGGAACGCGCCGGCCTCGGGGTCGTACCAGGCGCCGAACAGCACGTCGAAGGCGTCCTTCCCGCCGATCTGCTCGCCGGCCAGCACGCGCTTGGCCACCTCCATGAGCATCCACAGGTCCCACCGGGCGTCTCCCGGCGGGTCGACCGCCTTCTCGAAGACGGCGGTGCGGCGCTCGCCGTTGCCGAACTGGCCCTCGCGCTCTACCCACATGGCCGCGGGCAGCACCACGTCGGCGTACTGGGTGGAAAGCGTCGGGTAGACCTCGGACACGCAGATGAACGCGTCGATGACGCCCCTCTTGTCGCCGCGGCCGAGGAAGCGGGTGAGGTTGGGCAGGCTCACGGCCCAGTTGTTGTGGGCGCTCCAGAGGAAGTCGATGTTGCCCTTGGAGAGCTCGCGGAACATCTTGACCGTGTGGAATCCAGGCTTGGCGATGGCGTCGAGGTAGCCCTCGGGCAGGCTCCAGATAGCCTCGGTGTAGCGGCGGTGCGGCTCCTGGGCCACCAGCAGGTCGGCCGGCAGCCGGTGGCTGAACGTGCCCACCTCGCGCGCCGTGCCGCAGGCCGTGGGCTGGCCCGTCAGCGAGAAGGCGCCGTCACCGGGGCGCGCGTAGCGGCCGGTGAGCAGGTGGATGTTGTAGATGCAGTGGTTCATCCACGTGCCGCGGTTGTGCTGGTTCACGCCCATGGTCCACAGGGAGAGCACCTTGCGCGACTTGTCGGCGAACACCTCGGCCAGCTCCTGGATGTCGGCGGCCGGCACGCCGGAGACCTCCTCGGCGTATTCCAGGGTGTAGGGGGCCAGGCGCGCGGCGTACTCCTCGAAGGTGATGGAGGTGACGGCGTCGACCGACTGGCCCGTCTCCGAGGCGTCGTAGCCGTCCTCGAAGGCGTTGCCGATGTTCTCCGTCCCCTGCTTGAACTGCAGGTGGTCGGCGACGAAGGCCTTGTCGTAGAGGTTGTTCTCCACCAGGTAGCTGGCGATGGCGTTGGCGATGGCGATATCGGCGCCGGGCTTGAACATGAGCACCTTGTCGGCGCTGGCGGAGGTGCGGGTGCGCAGGGTGGTCAGGTCGTAGTGGCGCACGCGGTCGTCGGCCAGCTTGCGGGCGGTCAGGCGCGAGTAGAGCATGGGGTGCGCCTCGGCCATGTTGGCGCCCCAGGTGACGAAGACGTCAGCCTCGTCGATGTCGGCGTAGCAGCCGGCCGGCTCGTCGGTCTGGAACACGTTCATGAAGCCGACGACGGCGCTGGCCATGCACAGGCGCGCGTTGGGGTCGATGTTGTTGGAGAGCAGGCCCGCCTTCCAGAACTTGGCGGTGCAGTAGCCCTCGACGATGGGCTGCTGGCCGCTTCCCCAGAAGGCCAGCCGGCTCTTGTCGGCCTTCCACGTCTCGCGCAGCTTGGACGCCACCAGGTCGAGCGCCTCGTCCCAGGTGGCCTCGCGCAGGCCGCCCGGCGCGCCCTTGGTGGCCTTGTCATCGCGGACAAGCGGCGTGGTGAGGCGGTCGTCGCCGTACAGGGCGCTGGCCAGGTAGTAGCCCTTCACGCAGTTCAGGCCGCGGTTCGACCCGTTTTCCGGATCGCCCGTGACCGACACGAGGCGTCCGTCCCTGGCCTCGACGATGACGCCGCAGCCGCAGCCGCAGAAGCGGCAGACGCCCACGGTGCGGGTGACGTCCCCCTGCCCGGCCGGCGCCTGAGCGCCGCCCTTGGCGGGCTCGCCGGCACAGCCGGCCATGGTGGCCATGGTGCCCGCGGCCGCGGCGCTGGCAAGCGCCACCGCGGTGGTCTTCACGAACTTCCGTCGCGTAAGCTCCATGTGCTCTCTCCTCCTTGCTTGCTCCCGCGCGCCCACGCGCGCCCTGCCTCCCGGCCGGCCCCGAGGCCCCGCGCGCCGCCTCCCCGCCGGGGCGGGAGGCGCCGGCGCGGCGCCGTCAGGCGAACCCCGTCGGAACCACCTCGATGGCGGGTCGCGGGTCGCTCACCGGGCAGCGCTGCTCGCACAGGCCGCAGCCGGCGCAGCGCCCCTCGTGGACGACGGGCGCGAACACGGCGTGGATGGCGTCGCCCTCGCGCGGGCGGTAGTCGATGGTGATAGCGTCGTCGATGAGGGGGCAGGCGCGGTAGCACACCTCGCAGCGCATGCCCTTGAACGACAGGCAGAGCCCCTCGTCGATGCGCGCGGTGCCCATGGCGGCCGCCGCGCGTCCCTCCACCGGCGCGAGGGCGCCGGTAGGGCAGGCCGCTATGCAGGGGAAGTCGGGGCACAGCCGGCAGGCCTGGGCCCGCGCGTCGACGGCCGGCGTGCCCGCAGCCACCCCGGCTGCGAGGGGCGCCACGTGGATGGCCTGGTAGGGACAGGCCTCCAGACAGCGGCCGCACTTGATGCAGCGGGCGTCGAAGCGGGCGGGCTCGCCGGCCCCCGGCGGGCGCAGCAGGGCCGCGGGCGGGCGGGTGCCCTCCCAGGCGGCGACGGCGGCCAGCAGCGTGGCGGCGCCGACGGCGGCGATGGTGCCGATGCGGGCCATGGGCCTCCTCTCCCCAGTTGCGCGGTCTTCCCTTCCGCCTCGCATCTTACGAAGCCGCGCGCCGGCGGCGGAAGGGACGGCGCCTGTTAAAATCATGGGGACAGTTGGGGCGGTCGAGGGGGACGGTTCCACAGGGCCTCCACAAAGTTGCCCGAGGCTTACCGCGGGAGGGAGCGACGCCATGCACATCGACGAGCGGTCTGACGAGCCCATCTACCAGCAGATCTACCGGCAGATCCACGACGGGGTGGAGACGGGGGCCTACCCACCGGGCAGCAGGCTCCCCTCCATCCGCGGCCTGGCCGACGACGTGGGCTGCTCGCGCAACACCGTGGAGGCCGCCTACCGGATGCTCGTGGCCGAGGGCTACGTCGCCAGCCGCCCCGGGTCGGGGTACGTGGCCTGCGACCTGGCGCTAGTGTCGCCGAGCGCGCCTGAGCGGCCCGTGATGCTGGGCGAGCCCGCGCCATGCGCCCGCTACGACTTCACCTACGGTGACCTCGAGCCGGGCACCTTCCCCGCCGCGGCCTGGCGCGCCCTCACCGACGACGTCCTGCTGTCGGTGGAGGGCGTCGGATGCGACGCCTACAACGACCCGGCCGGCGAGCCGGAGCTGCGCGCCGAGGTGGCGTGGCGCCTGACCACCCAGCGCGGCATCGACTGCACGCCCGACCAGGTGATCATCCAGGGCGGCACGTGCAGCGGCGTGCGCAATCTGCTCGCGCTGTTCGACCCGCGCGACGTGGTGGCCATGGAGGATCCGGGCTACGGCGGGGTGCGCGCCGCCGTCGAGCGCGCGCGGTTCGCCGTGGCGCCGTGCCGCGTGGGCGACGACTACGCCCACTTCCTGGACGACCTGGACGCCAGCGGCGCGCGGCTCGCCTACGTGACGCCCTCGAGCCAGTTCCCCACCTGCCAGGTCATGCCGGCGGCGCTGCGCGCCCGGCTGCTGGAATGGGCACGCGACCGCGACGCCTTCATCCTGGAGGACGACTACTGCCGCGACTTCCGCTACCGCGAGCGGGCCCTGCCGCCCCTGGCCACCATGGATCGGGACGGGCGCGTGGCGTACATGGGGACGTTCTCCAAGTCGCTCTCCCCCGCCCTGCGCATGAACTACCTGATGCTGCCGCCGACGCTGCTCGAGCGGTGGCGGGCCGTCTTCGAGGGGGCCTACGCCGAGGTGCCGTGGCTCAACCAGGCGGTGCTCGGGCAGTTCATGCACGACGGGTGGGATCGGCACCTCCGGCGCATCCAGGTGCGCAACCGCCGCAAGTACGAGGCGCTCACCGGCGCGCTGCGCGAGGAGATGGGGGATCGCGTGGACGTGCTGGAGAACGGCACGGGGCTGCACCTGCTCGTGCGCGTGCGCGACGGGAGGACGGAGGAGGAGCTGATCGAGGCGGCGCGCGCCGGGGGCGTGGCGGTGTACGGCACGAAGCGCTACTGGGCCCGCGCGTCCGCCGCGCCGGCCGGCTGCGTGCTGGTGGGGTTCTCGGCCATCGCCGAGGAGGACATCGCCCCCGGCGTGCGCGCCCTGACGGCGGCCTGGTTCGGGGAGTAGCGCGCCCCTGCGCGGCCGGCCAGGGGGTGCCCGAGCGGCGTCGCGACGCAGAAGGAGTCCTGGCGCAGCCGCATGAAGTTGCAGCGCCGCCGCAGCTCCCCGTCGATGTTCATGGTGAGGATGAGCCGGGCATGATGCGCTCGGTCACCACCGCGCCGCCGAGCGTCCAGCCGCGCTCGTTGTAGATGCGCACCACGTCGCCGTCGGCGATGCCGTAGGCCGCCGCGTCGGAGGGGTGCAGCCAGACGGGCTCGTAGGCGTAGCCGTCCTCGCCCGTGACCTTGGCCACCTCGCGCAGCCAGGGGATGTCGTCCATCTGGGCGTGCACGCGCCAGCGCGGGTGGTTGGACACCATGAGGAAGGGGTAGTCCCTCCCGCGCTCGCCCAGGCGGCTCTCCTGATGGCTCGGGCCCTCGTCGATGAAGTGGGGGTAGGGCAGGCGCTCCACGTCATCGGGGAAGCGCGCCGCCAGCGACGTGGAGTAGATCTCCAGCAGGCCGGAGGGCGTGGTGAGCGGGTGGGCCTTCGGGTCGGCGCAGAACTCCTCGTAGCCGGCGGGGATGTCCTCCCAGTCCTTGACGAACGGCACCGCCAGGTACTCCTTGTCCACGAACTCCTCCCAGGATATGAAGTCCGGCGCGCCCGAGTCGTCGAAGGCGTCGCGGATGCAGGCGTCCACGTCGCGGCCGTCGGTGTACTCCTCGAGCAGGCCCACGCGCTCGGCCACGGCGCAGGCCACCTCCCAGTCGGACTTCGACTCGCCCAGAGGCTCGATGCACTGGGTCTCCAGGTAGATGACGTTGGGCACGGCGTCGTCGAACTCCGATCCGATGTCGCGCTCCTCGTACTTGGTGTTGACGGGCAGCAGCAGGTCGGCGAACAGGCAGTCGTTCCCAAGCCAGGGGTGCTGGGCCACCACGCATTCCAGCTCGGGGCTGCGCAGGGCGTCGATGAAGTCGTTGCCGCCGTTCCAGCAGGTGGTCCAGCAGGGGCAGTCCGTCCAGATCATGTGCAGGTACGGGTCGTCGTCGGTCATGGGGAAGCGGTACTCGCGGAACTGGTTCTCGCGCGGCATGCTCGGGCGTGGGATGCCCATCCAGGTGAAGGGCTCCTTCGCGCGGATGCCCTGGGGGATGAGCGTCTTGGGGATGAAGCGCACGAAGGGCGACTGCGCGCCGTTGTAGCCGGCCTGGAGCGTGCCGAAGGGAACGCTCAGCGGCACGGCCTTCTGGCTGTCGGCCCCGTAGAGGCCCCATTCCACGAACTTGAACTGGTTGCGGCCCGGCTTGCCGAGCCCCTGCATGGCCAGGAGCACCACCTCCATGCGCGCCGGCTCGTGGGGGTAGGCGCTGCGGATGTAGCCGCCGCCGTTGCAGTGGGCGACGGTGGTGGCCTGGCGGTGCCACTTGCGGGCGAGGGCCTTGATGATGCGGGAGGGCACGCCGCAGACGGCCTCGGCCCACTCGGGCGTCTTGACCACGCCGGTGGCGCCGCCCATCACCTCGTACTCGAGCCAGTCGAAGCCGACGGTGTGCGTCTCGACGTAGTCGCGGTCGTAGAGCCCCTCGGTGATCCACACGTACGCGATGGCGAACTGCAGCGCCAGGTCGGTGTTGGGGTAGACCGGTATCCAGCGGTCGGCGTGGACGCCGGCGGCAGCGGCATGACCATCGGCCCCTCGAACGTCTTGTCGCCCACGGTGAGCTTCCAGGCGTTCAGGTCCTCGGGCGCGTAGCCCTCGGAGAAGTCGAAGTTGCGCGTGCGCAGGATCTTGCCGTCCCTCACGTCGACGACGGCGGTGTTGGAGCCCAGGCCGTTGCCGCACCAGCCGAGGCCCAGGAGGTGCGAGGAGTCGGCCCCGACGCCTTTCTTTACCATGGTATCCCCTTTCTCTCTTCCGGGCGGTTCCGCCTGCGCGAGGCCGGGCCCTGCCCGATGCCCCGAAGCATAAGGGCGCCTTGGCCGAGACGTTGTTAGGGGGATGGAAAGAAAGATTCCATATTGGAAAGAAAGCGCCCCACGCGGGGTTTTCTTCGGGCCGGGGCGCGGGCGGAGGTGGGAGGTCGCGGGCGCCGGGGGCGGCGGGAGGTGCGGCGCCGTGAGCGCGCTGGCGGGCGTGTGATATCTCCGCTTTTTCGGCAGATCCTGCCAGAAACGCGGACTTATCACATCTCGCTGCCAGAAAAGCTGACTTATCACACGCGTTTTCGCGGTTTTTCGGCTTCTGCGGCCTCTTTCGTTTAATTATTTATATTGAGAATAATTTCTAACAGGTAAAACGCTGATAGAAGGAGAAGGTCATCTCGCAGGAGGAGGGAATCCCGTGTGATAAGTCGGCTTTTCTGGCAGCGTGGGCCATTCGCGTGCGGCGCGGCGTCGGCGGGCGCCGGCGCCGCTGCGGGAGGTCACGGGTACCGGGGGTGGGCGGGCGGCCTATAATGGCTGGCACGGAAGGAGCGGGGCGCGCGGCGCCCCGCGCGAGGGCGCCCGGCGGGCGCGGCGACGAAGGGGGCGCGACATGCGCATCGGGTTCATCGGGCTGGGCAACATGGCGACGGCCATCATCGGCGGGCTTCTGGCCCAGGGTATCGTGGAGCCGGGCGACGTCATCGGCTCGGCCAAGACCGCGGCCACGCGCGAGCGTCGCGCCGCGGAGCTCGGCATCGAGGTCACGGCCGACAACGCCGCGGTGGCGCGTGCCGCCGACGTGCTGGTGCTGGCCGTGAAGCCGGTCTTCTTCCCCGAGGTCATCGCCGAGGCGCGCGATGCCGTGCGCGACGAGACGCTCGTCGTCAGCATCGCCGCCGGGCTCACCGTCGAGGTGATCGAGGGGCTCTTCGGCCGTCCCGTCCGCCTGGTGCGCTGCATGCCGAACACGCCGGCGCTCGTGGGGGCGGGCTGCACGGCGGTGTGCCCCGGGCCCCGCGCCACCGCCGACGACGAGGCCCTCGTCCTGCGCCTCATGGGCGCCTGCGGCACGGCCTCGGTCATCCCGGAGCGCCTGATGGACGCCGCCAGCGCCGTGGCGGGCAGCTCGCCGGCCTTCGTGTTCATGTTCGTCGAGGCCCTGGCCGACGGCGGGGTGGCCGCGGGCATGCCGCGCGCCCAGGCCCTCGAGTTCGCCGCCCAGGCGGTCATGGGCAGCGCCAAGCTCGCGCTCGAGACCGGCCGGCACCCCGGCGAGCTCAAGGACATGGTGTGCTCGCCGGGCGGCACCACCATCGAGGGCGTTGCCGCGCTCGAGGCCGGCGCCTTCCGCGCCGCCGTCATGGAGGCCGTCGCCGCCTGCGTCGAGAAGGCCCAGCGCCTCTAGCGCGCCCGGTCGCGCGACCTGCGACCCGCTACGCGGAGGGCAGGGACTCCACCGTGCCGATGAACAGGGGCACGCCGGCCGCGCGGTCGTAGACGAGGTAGAGGAACGGCCGGTCGAGGCGCACCTCGGCGGGCGGGGCGGGGTCGGGGGCGGCGCCGGCCTCGAGCACCAGGGCCGTCGCCGCGGCGCCGCGCGTGCCCTCGGCGTCCACCTCGAGTGCGCAGGCCTGGACCGCGCCGCCGATGAACAGCGGGCCCGCGCTCGAGGAGCCCAGGGGGCCGAAGTCCGCGTCGTGCGGGTCGAAGGCGTCGACGATGCCGAGCGCGCGCAGCGGCTCGGTGAGGTCGACGTGCGTCCGAACCTCGAAGGCCGGCAGCCACGCGCGCACCTCGCGGAAGGAGGGGCTGACCAGGACGCGGGCGAGGGCGTCGCCGTCGAGGGCGCCCAGGTAGTCGGCGAGCGCCGTGCCCTCGGGCGGCAGAAGCGCCGCGAAGGCGTAGGGCCCGTCGGCATAGGGCCGCGTGAAACCCGTGCCGCCGGCGATCTCCAGGTAGCCCCGCTCCGTCGACGCCATGAGATCCACCGAGGACGCGGTTCCGTCGGCGTTGCGGAAATCGGCCCGCGCCACCTGGGCGTCCTCGTAGGGGCTCTCCCACGCGGCGTCGAGGGCCAGGGCGTTCACCAGGGTCATCTCGCCGCGCTCGGGCAGGCTGGCGAGCAGGCGCGGGATGCGCCCGCGGGTCTGGCGGGCGACCCAGTCGTTCACCGCCTGGCAGCCGGAGGCGTCGAAGGGGATGGCGCGCACCTCGGCGCCGTAGGAGGCGGCGGTTCTCACGCTATACTAAGGCGCACGGCCTCGTCCGGCCGGATTGTCAGCGCGGCACCGCGATGGCGGGCCGCCGATCGGCGAGGAGGACGATGTGGCCGATTCCCAGCACGAGGATACCGCGAGGGCTGCCGGGGGTGGCGCGCAGGAGGCGGGCACAGCGAGCGCGGAACCGATGCTCGCGCCCGCGCAGGTCGACGCGTACCTGGCGCGCATCGAGTTCGCGGGCGCGGCGCGGGCCGACCGCGCGACGCTCGACGCGCTGGTGGCGCTCCACCAGCTGAGCGTGCCCTTCGAGACCATCGGGCTGCGCCGCGCCGGCGGGACGCCCGACCTCGCGCTGGACGCCCTGTTCCGCAAGGTGGTCGCCGAGGGGCGCGGCGGCTACTGCTTCGAGCTGAACCGGCTGTTCCAGGCCCTGCTCGCCTCCCTCGGCTTCAGCGTGCGGCCCGTGCTCTGCCGCGCCGTGCTGGGCCGGCCGGGCCGCATGCCCGTCAACCACCGCGGCATGGTCGTCGCCCTCGGCGGCGAGGAGCTCTTCGCGGACGTGGGCTTCGGCGGCCCCATGCCCCTGGGCGCGCTGCCGCTGCGCGACGGCGTCGAGCAGGCCGTCGCAGGCGAGACGTTCGTCGCCGCGGACGCCGGCGGCGGCTGGTGGCGCGTCGAGCGCGTGACGAGCGCGGCCGGCGACCTGTTCAACGAGGCCGCTCCCCCGCGGCGCCAGGTGGAGCTCGAGCTGTGCGCGGCCGCCGTCGAGGAGCAGGACTTCGACGCGCTCAACCTGGCCTTCTCGAGCCCCGGCGCGCTCTTCCGCGACCACGACCTGGCCAACCTCCGCACGCCACGCGGCTACGTCGGCCTGCGCGATCGGCGCCTCACCATCCGCGAGGACGGCCGCAGGGACATCATCGACCTGCCCGACGACGACGCCGTCGCCGCGGCCCTGGCCGAGCGCTTCGGCCTGCGCTACGGACGCGTCTGACAACGCGGAAAGGCGCCGCGCCGCGGGACGCGTCGGGCGCGGCGCCCCCGCCCTCCCCGCACCCGATGCGCTACCATGGAACCCCGCGCCGCGGCCGCGCGGCGACCACGACGGCGGAGGGAGCGCCCATGGAATGGAACGACGGCAAGGCGCGGTGCGCGTGGGCGAACCCGCACAACCCGACCTACCTGGCCTACCACGACCGCGAGTGGGGCGTGCCCTGCCACGACGACGGGCGCCTCTTCGAGATGCTCGTGCTGGAGTGCTTCCAGGCCGGGCTCAGCTGGGAGTGCATCCTGAACAAGCGCGAGGCCTTCCGCCGCGCCTTCGCCGGCTTCGACCTGGACGCCGTCGCCGCCTTCGGCCCCGCTGACGTCGAGCGGCTCATGGCCGACGCCGGCATCGTCCGCAACCGCCGCAAGATCGAAGCCGCCATCGGCAACGCGCGCGCCTTCCGCGCCATCCAGCGCGAGTTCGGCAACTTCGACGCGTATCTGTGGGGCTGGACGGGCGGGGAGGTCGTGCGCGAGGCGGGGCTCGCGTCCTCGCCGCTCTCCGACGCGGTGTCGGCCGACCTGCGCCGCCGCGGCATGCGCTTCGTCGGCACCACCGTCACCTACGCCTACCTCCAGTCCGTCGGCGTCATCTGGTCCCACGACGAGGGCTGCTTCCTGCACGAGGAGAAGGCGGGGAAATGAAGGCGGGGCCGGATCAGACGATCCGGCCCCGCTCGAGTTACCGTGGTGGAGATGATGGGATTCGAACCCACGACCCCCACGTTGCGAAATCTAAATTGGACATTATCAGACGTTATCGTTCGAATACGTTTTACCTGATCAAACGAATAATTCGGTATTATTCGAACTATCGGACAATACGGAATAGTACGCTTCAAATCCGTTTATTTGTACACGAATTTGTACACGAAAAGCAAAAGGCGCCCCGCCTCCAGCGTTATGCGGGGACGGGGCGCATCAGGCAGAGCGATTTACGAGGGGTTGATCTTAGCCGGGAACTCGTACACTATCTTCAGCAACATCTCGGCGAAGTCCAGGAGCCTCACCGCATCCTCCTCCGACATGAGGACTATCTCGTGGGTCGCCTCGTTGCCGCCCTTCCGGATGGCGTCCACCCAGTCCCGACCGCTCGGTGGAATCCAGCCGTTGTCGTTGAGGAAGTCTATGTACGAGATGAAGGCGCAGTTCTCGGGAGCGCCCTTATCCACGGCTACGTGCATGAGCAGCTTCCTCATGCCAAGAACTGCGGAGGTATAGGCCGTATACTGGATGCAGCGCCGCACTTCTCCGTAGAGCGATGCCACTGAGGGCGGCAGGCTTCCCACCTCGTTGCCTCGCACAGCATCGGGGAACTGCTCATACCGGCCGGAATCATTACGGACGAACGCCGTCGGGTTCTCGCAATGGGGGCAGATGTAGATGACTCGCGAATCATCGCTTGTCGCATTGCGATGGTATCCAACGCTCCCGCCAACAGCCCTCCCGCAGTATCCGCACGTCCACCCCATGCTACTCATGTCAGATGTGTTATACCACCCAAGCGCCACTGGCCCTCCTCTCATCTCTGTCTCATCCTACCACTTTGCGGACATCATCGTTTCTAGTCGCAGAGCAGCGTGCCCCAGGTGATGGGGCCGCAGTCTCCGTCGGCCTCGACGCCGCATCGGCGCTGCCAGGCGACGAGGGCCTTGCCGGTCTTGTCTCCGTAGTCGCCGTCCACGCTGAGCTTGGCGGCGGCGCGGACGTTGAGGGCGGCCTGCATGAGGCGCACGGCGTCGCCCTCGGCGCCGCGCTTGACGAGGGGGAAGGCGTACACCGTCTCCTCCTTTCCTTCGGTCGGAGCAGTCGGAGCAGAGGGCTTCGCGGCCGGTGCCGCGTCGAAGCGGGGACGGATGCCCCCGCAGACCGTCGAGTAGGCGCGCGTGCGCTCGGCGACGCGCCCGCCCGCGGTGTTGCCCTCGATGGTGCGGATCACGCGCGCCTCGCGGTCGTTGGACACGACGATGCCGACGTGGTCGTCGGTGCCGTCGTCCTCCCAGTCGAACAGCGCGAGGTCGCCCGGCTCCAGCTCTCCGGCGCTCAGGTGCTGGTGGTTGTGTATGGCCGGGCAGTAGGCCGACGGCATCCCGGCGCACTCGACGCCGAGCATCCACAGGCACCAGCTGACGAACATGGCGCAGTAGGCCACGCCGCTGGCCCCGTAGTCAAAGTTGCTCGGATCCTTGTCCACCTGCTCCTCGAACCACCTGCCGTACTTGGTGCCCGGCAGCGGGTCGTCCCAGCGCGAGTAGCCGACCTCCCCCTGGGCGAGGGCCACGAGCTCGTCAGCGGTCGCCATGGCGCGCCTCCTCGGCCGATGCCGCGATGGGAGCCGGCCCGGGCTCGTCCAGCGGGTGCTGCGCGATCCACATGAGCCCGCAGCACCCCAGCGCGACGGCCGCGCACACGGCGAACACGGCGGCGTCCGCCCAGTCCTGGCGCGTCATCGCTCGTCCTCGGGCGTCGTCTCCCAGCCGGTCGCCACGTCCGCGAGCGCGTCGAGCCACTTGGACGTCACGCCGACAGACTTGTACGTCGAGTAGGCCACCTGCACGCCGCCCACGGTGGACATCACGCAGGCGAGCCAGGCGCCCGGGGACTGGGGCGGCCCGCCCGCCAGGCCGCAGAGCAGGCCGGCCGCGACCGACACGCCGATGGCGAGCCAGCGGGCGGCGGAGCCGGACACGGCCCCGTGCTTGATGAGCTGCACCCCGTAGGGCACGGCCAGTGCGGCGACGATCACCGCGACTGCCTCGATCATGGTCATTTTGCATCACTCCTTGCTGTTAGGTGGTTGGTTTACGACAACGGCCCCGTGGATCTCGCTCACCTTGTGGGCCATGTCGTCGATCTGGCCGCCCATGTGGGCGCTCCTGTCGCGGGACATCTCGAGCTGCCCCGACATCACGGCCATCTGCTGGGTCATGGCCGCCATGGCGGCGGTAGACCTCTCCTGGGCGTCCACCGCCCGCGCGTTGATGGCCGCGCTCTCCCGGTCGCGCTCGTCGCGCATCCTGGCCTCCTCGGCCTTGCGCTGCTCGCGCTGCTCCTCGATGTCGATGGAGCGCAGCTTGCACTCCTTGACGACGGGGAGGATCTTGTAGGCGACGACGGCCGCGATGGCCAGCACCCCGAGGGCGAAGAGCCACATCGGGCCCTCCCCCGCCGCCGCCATGGCGTCGATGTAGTGCGTCGCCGCGTCCTCTCCTGGCATTGGCATCACATCCTTTCATACGATGGGATCGCTGACCGGAAAACGAGAGGAGCCCACCATGACCGTCACAGCCGAGGCCGCCATGGCCATGACCATCGGGCAGATCGCAACCCAGCACTACCTGCCCGAGAAGCGCCGCCGCAAGAGGGCGCACACCGTGGACGGCTACGAGTCGTCCATCCGCCGCCACGTGCTGCCGCGCTGGGGCGGCATGGCCATCCGCGACATCACCCGGGACGCCGTGCAGGACTGGGTGGACGAGCTCGCGCCCTCAGCCGGCCCCGGGGGCGCGGAGAAGGCCTACAAGTGCCTGCGGCAGGTGATCCGCTGGGCCATCGACAAGTGGGGTCTTTATGTCGCCGACCCCACCCGCGGCGTCGAGATGCCCCGCAAGCCCGCCTACAGGCCCGAGACGCTGACCCAGAGGCGGCTCAAGCGCCTCATACGCGGGCTCGTCGGCTGCGAGTGCGAGGCCACGGCCATCATCCAGGCGGCCCTCGGGACGCGCCCGGGCGAGTGCTACGCCGTGCGCTGGGAGTCCGTCAACTGGCGCACGGGCGCGGTGCCCATCCGCTCCACGCTCGTCCAGGGCTCGGAGGGGGCGCGCGAGTGGCCCACCAAGACCGCCAAGGGCGAGCGCGACTGCTGCCTGCCGCCCTGGGCCCTAGACCGGCTGCACCAGCTGTGGGTGGCCAAGGGGCGGCCCCGCGGGCTCGTCATCGGCGCCCTCACGCCGCGCCAGGCGGCCTACCGCATCCAGGCGTGGATACGGCGCAACCGGCTGCCCAGGATCACGATGAAGAACCTGCGGCACACCTGGGGCTCCATCGCCGCGCAGGCCGGGGTGCCCATGGAGACGGTGGCCGCCATGATGGGGCACTCGTCCATCCAGACGACCTACCGGTACTACTTCGCCCTCACCCAGGCGAGCGCGAAGCGCGCCCAGCGCAAGGTGGCCCGGCGCGTCATGGGCAAGACCTGCGACGACATGTACGCTGGGATAGACCTCGCGTCGGCCCAGGCGCTGCCGATGGCCGCATAGGGATTCCGTATCCCGCGTCAAGATGTATGAGGGGAATGGCTGGTACGTGCAGCGCCACAACGGCGAGGTATGGGTCATGGCCAAGGACGTCCGCACCGGCGCCGGCTCGTGGGACACGGTGCGGTGCCCCTATACCATCCCTGAGGGGTACCGCCCCAGGGTGGATATCCAAGTGCCGATGCTTACCGCCAACGGGGCGAGCTGTACGGGCTACATGACGGTGTTCGCGAGCGGCGTCATAGAGGTGGGCAACTACGGCAACACGGGCTCGTCGGACAAGCGCACCGGCACCGCGTCCTACCCCATCGGGTTCTGACGGCATTCCGTATCCCGTGGCGTCGTGGACGCCGGCGGACGAGACTTGTCAGCGTGGGGCAACTTCGCCTTTTGCGAAATCACCGTCAGCATCGGGCGAACCATGCCCGACACCTCTTATGCCGTGCTGGCGACCGCCCAGGCGGACGGGGTGCCGGCAGGCTGTAGCGTCCGGCGAAAGACCACGACGAGCTTCACGCTGTACGTGTTCACAACGTCTGGCATCACGCACAAAGGGTTCCTGGTCAACTGGCTCGTCGTCGGCTGACGGCATTCCGTATCCCAGAGGCTCTGGGCGGGTACCCTAAACCCTGGGAGTAGCGTCACGATCAACGGCCTGAGCGCGTGCAAGGTGATCGGGCTTGAGTTCAAGGACGGAAACGGGCAGGTTTTCCCGGTCGTCCTGAAGAGCGGAGACGTGCGGTTCGCGGCGACGCAATTCGTCCCAGAAGTAGTCGACTGGGACGTGCAGGACTGGGGCGGCTGGTTCGCGATCTCGGGCAACACCCTGACGCTCAAGAGGTGCTCCATCATGCTGTCCAGGGCTACCGCCGTAGGCAACGGCTTCACGGCCGCCGGATACTCGTCGGCGACGCCCGTCACGGCCGTCTGGCGCATCCTCTAGGATACGTAAGGCCCGCCGACGGCGAAGCCGTACCCCTTGGGCAGCGCGACGTCGCGCGCGTGGATCGTCACGGCGCCGTTAGTGGCAATGGTGACGTAGCCGCCGCCGCGGTCGAACGAGGCCGGGAGCCATGCCTCGGCCGCCGGCCTGTAGCCGGCCGGCACCGTGGCGACCTGGCGGCCGTTCCAGGCCGCGAGGTCGGCCGACAGCGCGGGGATGCCCGTCATGTAGAGAGTTACGAGCCGGCCTACCTTGTAGCCCTTGAGCACGCCTGAGCTGGTGCAGTTATGCATCGCGCAGGCGAAGGCGGTCGGCTGGGATACGGAATCCCAGCCGTCGCAAACCGACTTGAGGGCGTTCTCGATGTTGTTTAGCCGCGTGGGCGTGATGGGCGTGTAGCCGCTGGCGTTGTCGTTCCAGGCGGTCTTCTTGTAGTTAATCGCCATCAGTCGCCTCCTCGAACAGGTCGGGGGCCACCTCGCGCAGCGCCGGCACGATCTCGGCGGGCACCTCGGCGAGCGCCTTGCGGCCGGCCCGGATAAGGCGTGCGTAGCTCTTGGCGATGGTCTTCATGCTAGTCTCCTCCGTTCATCGAGAGAATGGCCTCGTATAGGGCCGTCAGGGCCTCGTCGGTGTCGAGCTGCGCCTGGGACTGGGCCTCGTACAGCTCAACCACGGCCTCGTCCAGGTCGGCCGCCTGCTCGGGCGCGCCGGCGAGCCACGCGTCCAGCTCGGCGCGACGGGCGGCCTCCTCCTCGGCCCTCTTGCGGGCCTCCTCGGCCTCTGCCTCGGCGCGCGCGATCTCGGCCAGCTCCTCTTCCGTGTAGGGCACGTAGCGCAGCACGTCCTCGGTCTCGTCCCAGGCGTCCTGGGCTGGCTGCCACTCGCGGACGACCTCCTCGCGGTAGAGGGCGGCGAGCAGCCGCCCGTCCCCGTCGCGCTCGTCCCACTCGGGCATCCCGGGCTCGGGCCAGACGAGCACCTCCTCCCGCAGCTCCTCGACCTCGGGCACGGCCGGGTGGCTCGCGATGACGAGCGTGTCGGGCTCGAGGCGGCCGAGGGACAGGTCGGGGTCTTCGACCTCGATGCCGTCGGCGTCGATGATTCTCATGGTTCCCTCCTTATGCCGTGCGGCGGTACAGGTAGACGCCGATGAACAGCTTCGTGTCCGTGATCTCCACCCACGTGCCGCCCAGGATCGAGGCCGGGTTGGTCGCCACGCGGGACGGCCAGATGTACCCGACCCTGAAGATGTTGGCGAGCAGCCACGCCTTGAGGTCGGTCACGCTCGCCGCGACGTGGCTGTGGCTCTTGGCCGCCGCGCCCACCTCATCCGGCGTGTACGACGGCTTGCTGTCGGCCTTGGCCCACGTGGCCAGGTCGGTGATGTCGCCCTTCCCGTGCAGGTGGCCGACGTAGGGCTCGGGGCCCTGGTCTATCAGCAGCTCCGGGTCGCCGACCGCGAGACCGTCCACCCTCACCCTGTAGACGGGGATGTCCACGTCCACGTCGCCGTCCAGGATGCTCCCGTCGACGTGGGCCGGATCGGCGGGCTCACCCGCGGTCGGCGTGCCAGGGATAGCCGCGATGGGCGAGTCCTCGACACCGTCCGTCCCCTTGGAGTACCTGACCGCTATCAGGTCGATCCTCTTCTTGTCGACGACGCCGCTCTGTATGGCCACGTCCTCGCTGCCCTTGACGCGGACGTACCTGCCGTCCAGCAGCATCTCGCCCTCGCCGATGCGCACCGTGTTGGCGTTGACCACGGTGGCCTCGCATCCGTGGAGGATGTAGCGGCCGGGGCCTATGGTGCGCGCGTTATACAGGCCGATGTCATCGGAGCCGACGTGGCTGTCCGCGCCCTTCCCCGTTACCAGCTCTACCGTCATCTATCGCTACCTCCTCTCGTCGGCGTCGTGCTCTATCTCCACGGCGCCACCGCTGATTCTCACGACCGTCTTCGTGATCCGAGCCATGGCCGAGAGTCCGATTCGCTCAGATGACGCCCCGATGGCGTCCCCCACCTCAAGCTCCATGCCTGCCGGCGGCCTGAGCGTCACCGTGGACGTGGCCTGCATCTCGGCCAGCTCCCTCATGCCGTCCGCCATGAGCTCGTCGTCCTCGGCGTTGGTGTTCTCGTAGATCGCCTGGCGCTCCGCCAGGCCGTACTGCGTCTGCCCCTGCGACACGTTGCCGTCCTCGTCCGCGTAGAGGTGCAGGACTGTGCGCTCGGACAGCTCGCCCTTCCCCAGGCATATGAGGTGGTTCACGGGCCTCGTACGCTGCATCTTGTAGCCGATGCGTATCCCCATCTCGCCGTCCGCGTGCTCGCCGGCCTCTACGGCGGCAAGGCGCGGCCTGGCGCCGGGATCCTTGGTGATCCGCAGCTTCGCGTTCGCCTTCGCCAGCATCTCCCTGATGCCCGAGTAGGCGTCGCAGAAGCGTGCGAACTGGTGGGACACGGCGATGCCGCTCGGGCCCGCCTCCACGTCGAACACGGCGGACAGCCCCACGTGGGCGATCACCGCCGCGATGGCCGCGTTGGCGTCGCCCGACACGGCCAGGTGGTCGCCGTCGGGGCAGACGTACGTCTCGGCGAGGATGCCGTGCCACGTCTGGCCGAGGGCTGTCAGGACGGGGGCGGGGCCGGTGGTGTCCTCGCGGAATCCCCTGACGACCCCTCCCCACTCCGTGCCGTCCACGTACATGAGCGACCCGTAGGCGACCTGCGCCCCGTAGGGGATGACGGCCTCGAAGTCGTTCTCGTCATCGCCGTACGCCAGGTCTAGGTCGCAGTCGACCATGCCCTGCTCCACGCCGGCGGCGTCCGTGTACACAACGTCTACCACCATCGCGGCACCTCCGGGATCGGCGAGCCGCGGACCTCGACGACGCGCGCCTCGAACGAGAACCCGCCGTCCCAGCTGACCGGCGACTGGCCGCGCGGGACGCGCTGGAACACGTAGGAGCCGCTGCCCTCCCTCTGCACCCCCCGGCGCTTGGAGAACGCGTTCTCCGCCCGCCCGTAGGCGTCGTAGAGCGTGATGGTCTTGGCCAGGCCGTCGATGACGAGCCTCCCGCCGGCGTCAACGGCGGCGTCCACCTCGTAGGAGTTGCCGGCGATGACGACCTTGGGGCCCTCCGCCGGGCCGTAGACGGTTATCACGACCGGCGCGGGCGGCGAGCCGGGGTTGGCGACGTGCTGGCCCGTGCCGCTGCCGAAGTTGTACGGGTAGTCGTACGGGTAGTTGAGGCCGTCTCCCGACCCGGCTGCGAAGAAGCGCGGGTGCTCCATCGTCCAGAGCCCGCCGTCCACGACGAACCTCACCTGGCAGGTGACCTCGTAGAGGCCGAACGAGTCGTCCTCCGAGACGCCGACGGCTGTCGCGTAGGCCCTCGCCCCGTACCCGTTCACGGTCAGCGCGGCGGGCTTGCCGGCCGCGGCGTCGAACTCGAACGCGTCGGCCATCCGCCTGTACGCCTCTCGCCCCCCCATCCTGGGTGGCGGCTGATATGCCCACGCTGACCTCGTACTCGCCGCTGGCGTTGCCCAGGCCCGCTATCGACGAGCCGAGCTGCAGCACCGACCACTCATGGGCGCAGAAAGCGGTGGGGTCGGCAAAGTACGGCTCGGAGAGGAAGTCGATCACGTCGCCGTTTCCGCCGGCGTAGGTGAACCCGTCGCTCATCTCTCCACCGCCTTCCTCGCCATGCGGCCGAACTGGCGCTCGTCCGGGAACCGCGGCGAGTTGTCGCGGATCTTGCCGCCGAGGCCATCGTCGAGCCTCCGGATGGCCGCCACGACGCGGTCGATGCCGGACCTGTCGACGTTGCGGGACACCGCCGCCTCGATGAGGCCGATCAGGTGGCCCTCGCCCGACACGACCTCCCTGCCGGCCTCTCCCCCGCCAAGGAGCGATCCGCCGGCGGCCCCGAAGATCGTGGGGCCCGTGAGCACCGTCGCGGTGTCCATGGCCCTCGCGTACCACTCGACGCTGATGTGCGGGACGCTAGGGGGGTTGAGACTGAAGCTCCCGCTGATCTTCGGGTGCGGCAGCGGGGGCATCTTGATGGGCGGTATCTCGAGCCGGAACGTGCGCTTGAACCACGACACGGCGGAGTCGACCGCGTTTCGCAGGGGAGCGAACGGATCAGCGAGGAAGCCCTTGACGGCGCCTATGACCGACCCGACGGTCGAGCTGACGCCGGGGAACCTCGCCCCTATGGCGGCGACGACGGCGTCCCCGGCCGAGCGGAGCGCCCCGAACGGGTCGGAGAAGAACGCCTGGGCCGCCCTGATGACCGACCCGACGGTCGAGCTGACGCCGGGGAACCTCGAGGAGAACCACGCGATTATGCCCTCCCCCGCGACGCGCAGGGCGGCGAACGGGTCGGAGAACAGAAGGTTGATGAACTCGCAGAACTGCCCGAACCCGGTCGACATGGGCTGGATCACGTTGCCCTCGACCCACGCCCGGGCGTCGCCCGCCGCCGCGCGCACCCCGTCCCAGACGCCTATCCAGAACACGCGGAACTCCTCGCTCGTGTTCCAGAGCGTGATGATGCCGGCCACGAGCCCCGCGACCGCGACGACCACTATCCCGACCGGGTTCGCCGCCATGACGGCGTTGAGCGCGCCGAACGACGTCGCGACGCCCTGGATGACGCTGGCGCCGTTCATGACGAGCCAGAGGCCGCCAAGGGCGGTCCCGAGCCCAACCACGACAGGGACGACGGTCTGCAGGTTGCCGGCGAGGAGGCCTATGCCATCGGCGGCGAGCTGGGTCACCGCGGTCTGCAGCGGGGCCACCTGCTCGGCGAGCTGCGACTGCGCCTGCACGAGGTCGTCGTTGGCCCTGCGCGCGGCGTCTATGTCGGAGTTGACCTCGGCGAAGCCGGCGCCCAGCTCCCCGTACTGCTGCAGCAGCGCGGCCGTCAGCACCTCCTGGCGCTCCTGCTCGGACGAGCAGGCGGCCAGGGCCGCGTTCATGGCATCCTCCTGGCTCGCCCCCTCCGCGACGGCCTCGTTGTAGGCGCCCATGACGGCGGGGTGGTCGCCCAGCTGGTCGTTCAGGCGCGCCTGGCTGATCGCAGTCCAGTTGAGTGCGTCCGCCAGGCCGCCCGTCACCGTGCCGCACCTGACCGTCTCGTTCGCAGACTCGATCAGGCTCTCGATGGGCAGGGCGTCGCCGAAGGCCGCGGTGGTGCCGGCGGCGATGCCGTACCACTCGTCGATGCTCGCGCCGGCGTCGGCGAGGTTGTTCATGAGCTGCGCCGCCTCGACGGCCTGGCCGCTGTCCCCGCACAGGCCGAGGAAGCCCTGGTACACGTCCCTGGCCTCGTCGATGCTGCGCCCGGACCACTCGTAGGCCACTCCGAGCCTGTTCATGGCCGCGCGGTTCTCCTCGGTGGCCTCCGAGAGCCCCGCGAGGGCGCTCGCTGCGCCGCCGGCCATGTCTGCCAGCATGTTCCCCGCGGCGATGTCCCCGATGCTCGAGCCGGCGTCGCGCGCGCTGTCGGCCGCGTCGTCCAGGCCGCACGCGAGGTCCTTGGCGGCGCGCTCGGCCTCCTGCATCTTGGCCTCGCTCTGCGCGAGCCCGGAGTTGGCGCGCGACAGGCCGGACTCCAGCTGGCGCGCCTCGGCAGACGACCGGCCGAACTGCACGACGGCGCTCTTGTACTCGCCCTCGAGACGCGCGACCTCCGCCTTCTGGCGGCCGATGGTGGCCGTCAGCTTGTCCAGCGCGCTCTCCGAGCTCCGCTCTGCGGCGGCCTGGGCCTCGAGCCTCGCGGTCGTCGAGGCCATCTCGGCGGCCAGCTTCTCCTGGTCGACGCGCACGTAGTTGAGGGAGGTGCGCAGGCGCTCGGCCTCGGCCGAGCCCGTGCCGAACGCCCTCTCCGCCGCCTCCAGCTTCTGCTGCAGCATGGCGGCCTTCTCGGCCGTGTTCGCCGCCTGCTCCCCGAGGATGCGCTGGCGCTGCTCAAGGAGGGACGCGGACTCGCCGCCGCTCCTCATCTGCGCGTCGACCAGCTTCAGCTCGCTTCGCAGCTCCTTGTTTGCGCCGTTTACCTTGGATATGCCGGCGGTAAGCCCCTCCGTCTCGGCGACGAACCTTACCTTCGCCTCGTTCCTGGCCATGGCCCTACCTCCTCCCCGCCCTCTCGATCTCCTTCTCCCGCTCGCATGCGTCCCACGCGTCGTACGCCGACTTGTTCTCGGCTACGCGCTGGACGAACGGCGGGTCCGCGTACCAGAACACGCCCTCCGGTATCCCCAGCAGGAGGACGTAGTAGGTGTACGCGTCCTCGACGCCCTCGATCTCGAAGCGCGGCACCCTCCTCCTCGGCCTTGTCCTGCTCGTTGCCTCTACGAACGGCCCGCGGAAGCCGTCTTGCGGTTTGGGTAATACAGCCCCTGGAGCGCCTCGTTGATGGCGTCGCGATCCTCGGTCATGGCCTCGTACCACTCCGTCTCCCCCATCATCCCCCCGTCGCCGTCGTTCATGCCGACGTAGGCGCAGGCGTAGGCCGCGTAGAGGATGTAGGCGTTCTCGAGCTCGTTCTGCGGGCCCCTGCCGCTGATCTTCGAGTACTTTGCGTAGATGTCCTTGCGCTTCGTGCTCAGCTTGAGCTGCAGGATGTGGGCGAGCGACAGCTTCACCGTCTCGCCGCTCCCCAGCGTGAAGTCGCGGTAGTTGATATCCTTCATCAGTCATTCCTCCAAATGAGAGGGGGGCGTGGTCGCCCGCGCCCCCCCGTGTCATTCTGCGTCGTCGCCTCGTGGCCTAGACGGCCATGGCCTCCTCGACGTATCGGCCCTTCGCGGCGATCTCGTCGAACCGCTCGCGGGTCAGGACGACAACGAGGCCCACGTCGAGGATGCTGCCGGTCTTGGCGTCGCGGAACTTCTCGACGACGCGCGCGGCCACGAGATCGGCAGCCGCCTCCTCGGGCCCGGCCTCCTCGGCCTCCGGCGCCGCGTCGGGCGCCATGGGCTCAACGGACTTCTCCTCGGGCTCGGCCGCCTTGACGGCGCTCTTCTTGGTCTTGCTCTCTGCCATGTCTCGTTCCTCCTTGCTAGACGGTAGCAACCTGCATGAGCGCGGGGGTGAACTCCTTCATCCACGCCGCCTTGGTGGCCTCGTCGAGGTCGTCGGCCAGAGCCTCGTACACGCCGTAGCCGTTGACGTCGGGCGTGAACGCGATCTCAAGCTCGACCTCGGCCACCTCCTCGGCGCCGTTCTCGATCTTGTCGGCGGGGCCGGTGGAGACGGTGCAGCAGGGCCACGCCTTGTACTTCTCGTCCCCGTCCTCGTTGGTGATGTGCCCCGTGATGGGGACGACGGGGTGGAGGCTGCCGCGCCCGTAGCCGTAGATGCCGTCCTTGAGGTCGGCGCCGTCCATGGCGTGCAGCTCCACGTAGCACTTGTAGGGCATGTGCGCGGTGAGCTTCAGCGTGCCGTTGCCGGTGCCGTAGGTGCGGCTCTTCGCGACGACGCCGCAGCACTTCTTGGTGACCTTGCGCACCTCCGACTCCTGCTCGATGTTGCCGATGCACTTCACATCGTAGGCGGTCTCTCCGATCTTCATGCTCAGGAGGTCGCACTCGAACTCGCTGAACTGCGTCTCGTTGGTAGTTGCCATTCGGATCACTCCTTCTTCATTCTTCGTTCCACTTGCCGAGCAGCCGGTCGACGCATCTCCTGGCGATCTCCGGCGCGGCCTGCTCGGCGCCGCGCTCGAAGAACCGCTGGTTGCCGGCGTGCCGAGCAGTGGCGCTCCCGTCGTCCGGGAAGTAGAGGTACCGCCACCTAGCCTTCGCGCCGACGGTGACGGCCAGGGCCTCGTCGGTGTCGTAGCGCGGCCAGTCCGCCCGCGCGGCGGAAGCGGTGTGCCCCTTGAACCTCCTGCCGGACGGGTGGATGAGCGGGTTGATGCGCTCGTAGATTGCGGCGCCGGCCTCGCTGTGCAGGACGTCGCTGACGGCGTCCTCCGCCCCGTCCCCGAACCTGGCTGCCGCCTCGGACAGCTCCGCGATCTCCGAGTAGTCCATCGAGACGACGCCGCCCCTCACCGCCTCCTCGCCCTCGTGAAGTCCAGCAGCAGCATCTCGCACGTCGTCGTGGTGCCGGGGCGAACCTCGTAGTAGTAGCGGGCGTCGCCTGACGCCTGGCGCATCCCCGGTATTGCCTCGACGGCCTCGACCACCGCCTCGGCCAGGCCGTCGGGTATGTACTCCTCGCGCACGATGGCGACCTCCACGCCGTCGGCCATGCCCGTCCTGCCGGGCGAGCGCCCCATGGTCGACCGCGAGAACACGATGTAGTTCCACGGGGCGCCCTTCGGCAGCTTCGCGGCGGTGCCGTAGTACACGTTCGGGTCGATATCCGCGAGCGCGTCCCGCACGTCGTTAAGCGTCGTCAACTTCGCCCACCTCCTGCAGGTAGAAGTACAGCTCGGTTCGGCTCGGGTCGACGTGCCCGATATCGAACAGCGTCCTCCCGATGACCACTTTGCAGCCGGCGTCGATGCCGCCGACCCGCTGCGTGCTGACCTTCAGCGTCAGCTGGAAGCTGGCCCGCTCCGCGAACTCGAAGTCCTGCTCCCGGCATCCCTCGACCCGGTACGCGAGCCGCGCCACGAGCTCCATGTCAGCGATGCCGTAGACGTTGCGGGGCGCGCCGAAGTCGGTGACGCGCCCCCGCTCCTCGCGGTAGACGCGGAGGATGCCGTCGTTATAGGCCGGCAGGTGCTTCCTCGGCTTGAGCATTCTGCAGCACCTCCCACCTGATCCGCGCCTGGGCGATCTCGTGGCCGTAGTTGCCGTCGAACTCGTCCTCGGCGTTGTTCCACTGGTAGTAGCAGTGGGCCAGGAGCAGCATCGTCTCCGCCTCAGACCCGGGGGCGCCGAACTCGAATCCGGCGCCGTCCGGGATGCCGACCTTCTGGCGGATGGCCGCCTCGGCGGCTGGGATGATCGCATCGTCGATGCGGGCGTCGGTCGCGGGGTCGCTCCACGTGACGCTGATCCTCGCCCGCACCATGTCCTTGAGGCTGATGGCAGCCATTCGCCGTCACCTCCTCCTAGACCGTGGGGGTCACGTCCGTGGAGTTGACGTTGACCTCGCCTGCGACCGTAGCGACCGTCTTGACGTTGAGGTACGCGGGGTCGAGGCCGCTGATGTCGAGCAGGACGAACGAGGTGTTGTCGAAGGCACGGCCGGTGCCGTACTGCTTGACCTTGAAGTAGCGGGTGTCGTCCAGGAACTTGAAGTCGTCGCTGAACTCGATCACGCCGTTCTGCTCGCCGCCGACGAACATGTTGTACTCGTCAAGCAGGCCGATCAGGGCCTCGCCCTTGGCCACCTCGTTGGAGACGATGACCTCGGTCGGGAAGGGGAACAGGTTGTTGGCGTAGGTGCCCTGCGGCGTGAGCATCGTCGTGGCCGGCATGACCTTGGTCAGGTAGTCCGCCATGTTCACGACCATCTGCACCTTGTCGAACTTGCGGATGGCGCCGCTCTCGGTCACGGCGATCTTGCCTAGCAGCTCCCCGTAGGTCGCGGGCGTGAAGTCGGTCACCGCGACGGCGGTCTTCTTCGGGTAGCCGGTGGTGGTGGAGAAGGACACGCCCTCGTGGATGTCGCGGTCGATGCCGGCGGGAGCGTTGAGGCCGTTACCCGACACGATGCCGGTCTCGAGGCCGCACTTAAGGGCCTCCAGGAGCACCGTGCGGATGTAGCCGTCGAGGAACACCGGGCCGAGGTCGAGCATCCCGCGCTCGATGAAGCAGTAGGCGGAGAGCTTCGCCTGGTTGATGTCGATGATCTTGAAGCCGCTGGTGATCTCCTTCGTGATCGCGTCGGTGATCTTGCCCCAGACGGCCTTCTGCTTGGTGTGGTCGTTGAGGATCCACTTGACGGCATACTTGACGTACTGGAAGTTCACCTTGCCGAGCAGCGCGTGATCCTCGACGAGGTCCTTGTAGATGTTCTCGATGATCGTCTCGGGCATCAGGTCGGCTTCCTCGCCGGAGCCGATGATCTCGGTGAACTTCTGCTGCGGGTTGTCGGACTTGGCCGCCTCGGCGAAGCGCTGGTACCACTTCGTCTCGCTCGCGGTCAGCTGGCGGTAGCCGCGCTGCGCGAGGATCGCCGCGTCGTTGGACTGCCTGACCTCCTCCGCGTCGTCAGCCACCTGCTCGGCGAGGGCGGCGTGGAACTGATCCCACGCCGACTCGATCTCCTTCTCATCCCCGGACTTCATCGCCTTGGCCATGACGGAGCCGATGTTAGCGTTCTTGAGCTTGATTGCCATTCTCGTTGCCTCCTAGTTTCTGCTTTTAGTTGAATGCCATGGATACGAAGGAGGCGCATCGCTGCGCCCCCTTATCGTCCTCGTCGTCTGCGCCCTCCGTCTCGTCGGGCTCCTCCGGGTCTTCAGGCCCCTCGGGGTCATCGGGCTGCGTGTCCGGCTCACCGGGATCCTCCGGCTCCTCCGTCTCGTCGTCGGGGTCGTCGGGCTCCTCGGCCTGCGCGGCGGCGATCTTGGCGAACACGGAGGCGCGGGCGCTCTGGCTCACGTTGGCCGCCGACTCGAAGCTCTCGACAGATGTCGCGAAGCCCATGTCCAGCGCGTCCTGCGGGCTGATCCACGTCTCCGCGTCCATGAGCGCGGACAGCTCCTCCTCGGTGATGCTCACGTTGGCCATGTAGGCGGCCTTCGACGCCTGGGTGATCGTGTCGAGGTCGTCGGCCTGCTTGCGCAGCTCGGCGGCGTTGGCGCCCCATACCGACGTCCACGCGTTGTGGATCATCAGCAGCGAGGCGTCGTGCATGACGCGCTCGTCGCCGGCGGCGAAGATCACCGACGCGATGGAGCACGCGAAGCCGTCGCAGCGCGTGACCACCCGCGCCTTGTGGCGCTTGAGCGCGTTGTAGATCGCCAGGCCCTCCGCCACCTCGCCGCCGTAGCTGTTGATGTTGACGTTGATGGTCTCGACGCCCTCGAGCTCGGCGAGCTGCTTGGAGAGGCCGTAGGCGCTCACGTCCGACTCGCTCCACGGGTATGACGTGATGTCGCCGTAGATGTCGACGTCGGCGGTGGCGCCGTCCTGGACTAGCGAGTAGTAGCGTTTCATTGTTTCTCACCTCCCTCTAAGAGCGGGTTCATCGCATCTTCGGCGCGGCTGTAGTTCTTCGTGATGAAGTGGGCCGCGCTGAATTCGGTGTCGAGCGGCTGGTAGCCGAGCTCCGCCAGCACCATGTCGACGCTGAAGGCCCCGCAGGCGATCAGCTTCTCTATGCCGTTGGCGACGTTGAAGATGTCCACGTGGTTGATGCGCTTGGTGTCGACCTGAACCTTCGACCCGGACTCCCACTCCTGGAATGTGAACGACTTGCGCGTGAGCTCGTCGGAGATCACCGAGGCGATGGGGTCGACGGCGAACGTGAGGAACTGGTTGACCACGTCGTTGGTGTTGGTCATGTTGCCGTACATCATCGAGTTTGGGATCTTGTACGCCTGGGCCACCGTGTCGAATATCTCCTTGCGCATGGCGATGATGTCGCCGGAGTCGCCGGCCGTCTCGTGCTTCATCTCCTGCAGGTCGTATCCCTTGAATTGCGGGTAGATGGCGTTTGGGTTGGCCATGAACGCCTCGAGCTGCTTCTTGACGACCTTCTCGTACTCCTCGTTGAACTTCGCGTCGCCGATCTTGACGTTCTCGAGCACCAGCTTGTACTTCCGCCCGCGCGTGGCGCGGAAGCCCTCGATGGCCGCCCCGATCAGCTTTCCGTAGTCGTCGTAGAGGCTGTCGATGATTGACTTGACGCTGTTCCCGCAGGAGTCCCCGTTCAGCCGGAAGTAGTAGACGTCGGACGCCCTCATGTCCCTCACCTGCTTGCCCTCCACGACGATGCTGCGCATGACGTGGTCCCGGAGCGGCTGCTTGTCCAGCGCGAAGCTGTCGGCGACGTAGAGGTACTTCTTCCTGTACGGCACGATCAGCGCCTCGTCGTCGGTGCAGAGCCTGTCCACGAGGGCGTTGAGCATCTGCGATCCGCTCTGGTTTGGGTTCGGCGAGACGTTCAGGCGGTAGTACAGGTCGTCATGCACCTCCTCGCCGCCGTCGTACACCTTGACCTCGCACTTCGAGAGCGCGTTCGCGACGTAGGACTTGGCGATGTAGAGGGCCAGCTGCTTGAAGGCGACCCGCTCGCTCATCGACCCTATCACCGCGTCGATCTCGGCCTCAGTGAAGGGCCTGCCGAGGAAGCCAAGGCGCCTGGTGAGGAAGTTGGCCATTGTTCGCGCTCCTTTCGCCTTATCCCGCGTTCCTCGCGCCTTTGGGCGCGTTTTTCACTGTTTTCTGCTGGAAGTGGCCGCCAATCGCGCGTTTCCATGCGCTTTTAACCCTTTTGGCGGCGCCTTGTCAGAAGATGAGCGGCTCCATGAACACCGGCTCGTAGCGCTCCGGTATCTTGTCCTGGATGCAGAAGGCCGCCACCAGCGCCATGAATCCGTCGGTCTTGCGGTCCCTCGGGCTGATCTTCTCGTACTTGTAGTTCCCGTTGGCGAACGGAACCACCTTCGTGTTGTTCGTGAACCACCTCATGGCCGGGTCGTCGCCCCACGCGATGCCCCCGGTGAGGAAGGCGGAGTTGATGATGGGCTGCACCCTCATGTGGTTCGACGGGCGCACCCTGAACACCGTGCCGTCGGCGGCGTCGTAGCCGACGTCCCTCAGCGCCTCGTGCAGGGTGTCGTAGCGGTAGTCGTCTATGGCGACCATCTCGATGTCGTAGACGTCCTGCATGTCGCTCACCCACTGCCTGATTAGGCTCGTGTGCACCTCCACGTCGTCGACGAGCGTGAGGATGCCCATGCCCGCCCAGTCGTCGAGCGGCGGCTTGATGCGCGCGCGGTCGCGTGACTGCAGGCAGAACCACGAGTGGTGGATCGCGTAGAACCTCTCGCCGTCCTTGAACAGCAGCACGGCGGAGACGAAGTCATCCTTCTTCGCGAAGTCGAGGCCGAGCACGCACGGCCAGCCGGTGAGGTCTGGGACGGGCCGCGACGCCCGCTTCAGGTTCTCCCACGAGGTCACCTGGTGCTCGATGTCGCCCTGAGGGATTCCCATGCGGCGCGTCATGAAGGACGCGTTGCCGCCAGCCGGGTTCTTCCTCCACTTCTGGTACTCCTTTCGCAGCTTCGCGACGAAGCGCGGCGGCAGGTATCGTAGCGACGGGTTGGCCTTCTCCCAGTTCTTCTCGTCGTGCACCTCGTCGCGGCTGTCGAGCGTGCAGACGAACGGGAGCCGTCCGTTGTCCGGCTCGTCGCCGTCCAGGATGTCGTCGCAGTCGGACAGCAGTGAGTCGAGCACGCCGTCGCGGATGTCACCCATCGACGTGATGTAGGCGGCGCGCCCGTGGTCGACCTTGCCGAGGCCGGTCGTCATGACCTCGACGAGCTTCCAGCGGACGTACTCGTGGACCTCGTCGAACACGACCATTCCGGGGCGACCGCCGTCCTTGGAGTTCGCCCCGCTCGTGAGGTACTTGATCTTCGAGCCGGTCGACCTGTTGACGATCTCCTTCTTGTTCCACCTCCACTTCGGCCCCCAGTGGAGCGGATCGCCGTCGAGGATGTCGCGGACGTCGTTGAATGACGTCATGGCCTGCTCCTCGGAGTTGGCCACGATGTTGACGTTGTACCTCTCTATGCCGTTCGCTGCCGTCGTCAGGCACCAGGAGAAGAAGGATATGAGCCCGTTCTTCCCGGCTCCGCGCCCGACTATGCAGATAAGCTCGTCCCACCTGGGCTCCCCGTCCTTGCGGTACACGCAGAGGAAGAGCGCCAGCAGGAACGTCTCCCACGGGAACAGCCTGTCGAACGGGAAGAAGCGTATGAAGCCCTTGTACTTCTCCAGGCGCGCGGTGTCTATGACCAGCTCCTCGGTGGCGAACACCCTGCGGACGTAGGCGCACAGCTTCTTCTGGCGCTCGCACGAGCGCACCTTGCCGGTCTCGACCAGGCGCAGGTACTCAGTGATCTCAGTGCAGCGGATCTGCTTCCTCTTGCGCGCCTTACACGTCGTCGTATTCGCTGCCGGCATCGTCGTCACCGTCGTTCGCGTTCACGATGAAGCGGTTCGACGGATCCAGCTGCAGCTTCGTCATGAACTCGCGGTAGTTCTTGTTCTCCGATATGCGCTTGCGCTGCGCCCTGGCCATGTCCTCGCTCGAGTCCGCGTCCTTCTCCTCCTGCAGCGCATCGAGTGACTTCTGGTAGGAGACGCACGCCATCGCCAGAGCCTCCGCGTCGATCTCTCCGTAGATGTCAGCTTTCGCCATCGCGTTCTTGCGCATCATGTAGCGCGCCACCTTGCGGAAGTGGGCCAGCGACGGGCCGTTCAGATAGGGAGGCGGCTCGATGGCCCCATCAGACGCGTAGACCTCGCTCTCCAAGCCCTTTTGCTTCGCCGCCTTGGAGATGTGCGCGCCCTCTGCCACCTTCTGGGCCATCGGCTTCCTCGGTCTTGCCATGGCGCTCACCTCCTCCCAGTTCCCAGATTCAGCGCCCGTTCTCGGGAAAAAAATGGATCAGTCGGGTACCCTCCCGCGTTGCCGCCCCCTCCCCAGCAGTGGCCCTATGGGGGGGGCGGGGGGTGTTAGTCCCACCGCTCTTCGTTCACCTGCGGCCTCCTCCGCGCCGGCCCGGCCATCCTGCGGCCGTGCGCCTCGTTGTGGCAGTCTCCGCACAGCGGGTGCAGCACCTCTCGCCGCGTGCCGTCCGGCTCGTCCACGTAGCGGATGAGCGCCATCCACGGACGCCTCTTGACCTCGTACTCGTGGTGCACGGTGTCGGCCCGCGCGTACTCCCCCCTCGCCGCGCACCGCTCGCACTCCCAGTGGTGGTCGGCCATTACCTGATCGCGGAGGGCGCGCCACTCGGGGCTCTTGTAGAACAGGTACAGCCTGCCCTCCGCCTCGAGCTCGCGTATCCACGACGCCAGAGGGCGGTCGAGCGGTACCCTCACGCGCGCCACCCCCCCCCGGAAAGAGAACGGGCCCGCGACAGCGGGCCCTTACTGAAAAAGTCGTTGCAATATAGCTAACTATATTGTATACTATATTCATCGAGAGAAAGGAGGTGAGGAATGAGGATAAGCATCGAGGTTGCTCTTGCGAAGTGGATTGTCAGGTTCACGGTTCGCAGGAAGTAGCAGACGAGGCGCCCGTTCGGAAACGGGCGGGCGCCGCCTCGGTCTCATCCCTCACCTCCGCACATTCTATCAGAGAGGAGAAAGGGCATGGCAGACAACGCCCAGTCGCGCTACGAGAAGAAGGCCCTGCGAAAGGTCATGGTCGCCTTCAACCGCAACACCGAGCCCGACCTGCTCGAGTTCATCGAGGGCAAGGAGAACATGGCCGGCTACCTAAAGTCGCTCGTCAGGGCGGACATGGAGGGCCGCGTGGCGGCGCCAGGCGAGTAGCACGCCGTCATGCCGGCGCCTCGTCCTCGTCGGACAGGCCCCAGTCCCCTATCCCGGCTCCCACGGGGTCGTCCCACGGGCGGCCGCGCGAGAGCGCCCAGGCGACCGCCTGGAGGCAGGCGTGGGCGATCTCGGTCTCGTGCTTGGCCGCGATGCGGGCCACCTCGAGCAGCGTCATGGGCCACCCCCTGGACGCACGAAGGCCGCCCACTCGGGACGGCCCTCTGAAGTCTTATCGCTTGGCTCCCCCTCGCGGGGAACCGCTGATACCACAATAGCACGGTTGACCGTGCTAAAACGTGCTATCTTTCCGCCCCGGCCGAAAAAGCCCCTAAGATCGCATCCGCCCGTCCGCCATACAGTCGGCCGGAACCGCGTTGGGGATCACGTCTCTGCGCCACCGCTCCGGCATCAAGGCGTATAGCTCGACGACCCCCTCCGCACCCATGTGCTTCGCCCTGTCCACCGAGTACCCCATCCTGCCGGCAACCTGCGCCCAGGTGAGCCGGCACGCCTCGTGCAGCCACAGCGCCCGGCGGTTGGGCCAGCGCGCGTCGCACAGGGCCATGGCGCCGGCAATCTCGGCCGCGTACGCCGCCGCCAGGCCGTCCCACTCGTCAAGCAGGGCGTGCAGCGCCGCCACCCCCTCGCCCGTCGGGTCTGGGGACGCCGCGCCGCCCGAGCCGCCGGCCGCGGAGTAGTCCACCCCGGCGACGCCCGCTATGCGGTGCCTCATGTCGTCTATGCGGTGCTCCAGGTCGCGCATGGACTCCTCCATGGCCCGCACGTCCCGCAGCCACGCGATGACGCATATGCGCATTACCTCGTAGTCGTGCCTGTCCAACCGCCGCTCCTCACGTCCGTGGTACAATCGCCTTTGCGCAGGGGGCTGTCCACGGGTTGGGCGGCTCTCGTCGTCTAGAGGGGCCTCACGCCGCGGGGCCGCCGGCGGTCGACCTCCACGAGGCCGCGGCGCTCAAGACGGCGCACGTGGCCCTCGGCGGTCGACGGCGAGACGCCGAGGGCGGCGGCCAGCTCGCGTATCGTCGGGCTGAAGCCGCGCTCGGCGCGGTACTCGCGGATGGCGTCGAGGGCCCGGTCGTTGGACGGCGTCGGGATGCGTCGGGCGAGGTCGGCCCTCACGAACGTGACGCCCTCAACCTCAACCCACTCGACCCTGCCCCAGTCGATGCCGTCATCGCGATCCCACCCCTCGGCCTGGTGTTCGAGGTCGGCGTCCATGCGGTCGCCGTCGGCTCCTATTCGGAACAGGCTCATAGCACCCTTCCCTCGAACCAGTCGATCCACGCGTCCACGAGCGGGGCGACGTGCGGCTTGACGAGCGCGTACAGGCTCGTGAACGCAAGCAGGGCCAGCGCAAAGGAGACCGCGAGCCCAACGAGGACGCCCGTGGTCAGCGCGACCGTGTACAGCACATCTATCACGATCATTCCCCCACCCCCAGCTCGCTCAGGCGGGCCTTGAGTCCTCTGTAGCTCATCCACGCTGCCTGCGCCTCAGAAAACATACCGGCGCCATGCATGTCCTCGGCCGCGTCATTGATCACCCTAAGGGCGTCCAGCGCAACCCGCTCGAGGCTGTCGCCTCGCGGCTCGTGTATGGCGCAAGCCTTGTAATAGTCGCCTATCTCGGCGTATACTTCGCTTCCATAATCATCCCTGAAGCACGTGCGCCAGCAGACCCCCATGTGATCACAGCCAGGGTCTCTCTGCCAGTGGTGGCAGGTGCCGCAGGTCTTGGGCTCACTCGTCATCGCCTGCCACCTCTTCGAATCTCGCACTGCAGTGCCCGCACAACGCATCGCCCTGGCTCACGGGGTAACGGCACGCCGAGCACACGTGCCACATCGTCCACACGTCGCCCTCGAACCTCGGCTCCGGGCCGTGGTCGCCGTGGCAGACCTCGATGTGGGCGGTGCGCTCGCCAGCCCCCTCGGCGCCGCAGCGAATCTGCTGATCGGCTCCCCCGTTGCGCGGAATCGCGCCGAGACGCGGAATATCGGACATCGAAGGAGCCGAAACCGCCCCTTCGTTGCGCTTGATCTCACTCACCGTAGTACCCCCGCTCCCTGTTCTTGCGCTCAACGCAGCCGCGAAGCGTCTCCACCTCTTCGTCGCCGAACTCCATCCTCAGCGCGGTCTCGGCGGCATGGATCACATCAAGCAATTCCATGCCGTAGGCAACGCGGCGCCCGGCATCTTCCTTGCAGTCCAGGCGGAACTGCTCTGCTAGAACCTCATTTGCCTCGGCGAGGATCTTGTCCACCTGCTCCTCGCGCGTCCAGGTAGGTATCCCGGCCATGGCCGGGAAGCGGTAGAATCCGCCCATCATCTGTCTCCTTCTATGCCGAATGCCTTGCGAAATGATCGGACAGCATCTTCCGCAAGCCTTTGCCGATTCTCGAGGATGGGCCGCATCCCGCACGACACGCTGTACCCGTCGCACCGCTGGCCGAGCGCGACGACAAGCTGGCAGACTCCGTCCTTGCTCGCCGGGCACGTCATAGCCAGTCCCGCAACGGCCTGCACTCGATGCCGCACGCCTCGGCCACGTCGCGCTCGACGCACGCGCCCTTGGACACGTGCCACCAGTCCAGCAGCGCCACGCCGTTGAAGCGGGGCTGTACCTGCCCTCTGAAAAAGTCCCTGCCAGTCAGCTCATTGAGGCAAATCAGCATGGCTGTCTCGTGGGTGTCGCTCTCAAGGACGAGGTCGTGCGGCACGAACACGTCATGCCCTGCGACCTCGAGCGCGGCGCGCGCCTCCTCGAACGCGGCGCGGTTTCCGTCAGGCCGGCCCGTCACCGGGCCGGACACGTAGAGCCTCATAGCTCCTCCTCTCGGTAGCCCCATGCGCAGAAGCCGTCGGCCTCAACGATCCAGGGGTCGTCATCTCGCGAATACCTCCAGCAGGTCATGTACCCCGTCGTCTGCTCGGCGGCATCCCCGGGCAGCCACGGCAGCTCCGCCGGGTCGAGAGGGCTGGCTAGCGCGCAGTCCTTGCAGCGGGCTACCCTGCGCAGGATCGCGAGCGAGGAGCCATCGTAGGCGGCCAGGGCCTCGCTCACCGGCACCTCACCCCCTCGATGATCGCCGCCACCGCCACCACCGCGAGCAGCCCGCCGGCCACCCAGGGGATCGCGGCTAGCACGGCTCCTCCTCGATGGCGGCGAGCAGGCGAGCCCACGGGGCGCTGTCGTCGATGGGGCCGCACATGAGGTGCGGGTGATCCTCCAGGTACCGCCGGATATCGCGTGCCAGGCAGCCCTTGGTGGCGGAGGTGAGCTGCGGCAGCAGCTCGGCGATGCCGTCCGCGACCGCGTGGGCGCCGATGGTGGCGCGCCCCATGTAGTATCGGACGGCGCCGCATACCACCATGTGGACTAGGCCGTAGTCCATGGTGACGGGGCGCTCGTCCATGAGGTCGGCCATCACTGCTCGCCCCCCTCTCGCTTGTTCTTCTCGTCGATGGTCGACCAGCACGGGCCGCCGGCGAGCCTCAGGATGTCATCCCGGATCACGTCCGGCGGCTGCGGGACGAGGTGCCACCACTCCGACCCGTCGTACTCGCAGCGGATCATCGCCGCCCCGTCGCGAAGTCAGATGACGAGGTCGCTAGCCACCGCCTGGGCGCCGTACCCCTCGTCGTAGGTGGACAGGTGGGCGATGCGCCAGAACAGCTCGGTCGGCACGCGGAAGTCCTTGCATCCGACGGCCAGCACGTCGTCCTTGGAGTAGCCGAGGGCACCGAGCGTCAATTCGGTCTCAACGCCGAGGTTCATCATGGCTACTCGCCCCCTCTCGCGAGCACCGCGCGCTGGCGGCGCAGCAGGTCGAGCACCATGGCCTCGGTTGCAGTCGCCCTGTCGGGGTCATCGCCGAGGTCGATGCCGCGCACGGCGCAGTACTCGGCAGGCGGCATGGTCGCGTCATCGTCAATCTTCTGCTGGGTGTCGGGAGGGGTGTGGGTAATCGTGCAGCTGATGTCGAAGTGTCCGTTCTTATACCAAACCTTGACGAGTCCCGACTTTGAATATTCAAGACGCTCGACCGTGTTTTTAGTGCCGAATCTGTTCCACACCGTCTCGCCCACCACGATGGGCTTCCCGTCGGCTCCCAGCGCCTCGGTGGCGGGGCGCTTGACGCGCTCCGACAGCATCCTGCGGCGGCCGTTGATGCTCACGTAGTCGACGCTGCCCTTGGAGTAGGACAGGGAGCTGACCGTGTCATGGCTCCCGTTGGCCATGAGGTACCGATCCCCCATCTGCACCGGCTCGCCGTCCTCGTACAGCGGTCGCGGCAGCCAGCAGCGCGCCATCCACTCGGTCACGGACTCGCCGTCGTGCAGGTCAGGCCATCCCTCGGCAGCGGCGATGAACACCATGCCTTCCCGCGCGCTCGCATCGCGGGCAGCGGTGAGCTCGGCGTCGAGCTCCTCGGACAGCTTGCCGATGATGCGACCATAACAATCCACGCATAGGACGCCATTGCACACTGGCGCGCCCCACCCCATCGCCTTGGCAAGCCTCTCCATGGAGCAGCCGTCATCTGCCCCCTCATACCCGCGCAGCCTCTCGGCCACGCCCTTCTTCGTCTCTCCCATGTCCTATCCTCTCCAACCGGGCACGCCGGCTCTGGTCGTTTCTAAGGCCCCATGTTTCGCAATCGTGGCTCGGAGTGCACAAATCGCGTAAACTAGGCTCCCAGGGGCGCCACAGCGCCCAGCATGGGCATCTGCGTGCCAGCCGCAGGCGTCACATCGCCTCGTACCTGTCGCACCCGTAGTCCGACGCCATGTCGCCCGCGTCCGCGAAGCACCCGTAGGCCAGGCACCAGCCGATGCCGGTCGCGGCCGCCTCGGGGAACTCCGACGCGGGCGGCTCGGCGAACAGGCGGCAGCCGCCGCACGTCGCCGCCTCGAGCTCGCGCTCGCGCGCCTCCTCGATTGCCGACCAGTACGCGTCGGCAGCCATGGAGGGGTCGTCTGGGCGTTCCCAGGTTCCATCGTTGCCTATAAAGCCCATATACACCCCTATACCTATATTTATTACTTATATATAAAAGTAAGGAACCTAAGGAATTAGCAGGTATCCTCCCAGGTCAAAGCAGAACCTAATTAGTTCCGTATCGGTTCCCAGGAGGTTCCCGGAGCCCCTTTTCGGCCCCGATTCCCAGTTCCCAGCGTTTCCGAAACTTTCCGAGGTGCCGAAATTCCTGACTGCACGCCCTTAGGAACCATCGTCCGGAACCCTCTCGTAGCAGTACTGGGCGCCGTACGCCCTCGTCTTGAACTTCCGCTCCATCTTGCGCCACCCCTCGATCTCGGTGCGCATGATCGCGTGTATCTCGTTGGACAGCGACCGCTTGCCGTAGTAGTCCTCCCGAGACAGCCCCAGCGCCCTCTCGCAGAGCTCCGCGACGCACACCGGGCCGTCCGCGGCCTCCCGCTCGTCGAGGTAGGCCTGGATGGCGCCCACTCGCGGATCGTCCTCCAGGTACTGCCTCTGGCGCTCCATGGCGTAGGCCTGCATGGGACGGTCGAGCACGAGCGACCCGCGGCCGGACTTGTAGGTGTCCACCGCCTCGGCCCACGCCTGCTCGAAGTAGGCCTCCACGCCCTCGCCGAACAGCGACATGGGCGGCTCGTGGGCTCCGCACTCGACCGGCAGGAACCGGCGGTTGCCCGTCTTGTCGGTGAGGAAGTGGGGATTGTTCGTGGTGCCCGCCAGCACGCAGGTGCGCGGGCGCTGCTCGGTCTCGTGGCCGTACTTGGGGCGTATGACGTCCACCGTCGATGTGATGAACGCCTTGATGCCCTCCACGTCCTTGCTTCGCTTGGTGGCCAGCAGCTCCGCGAACTCCACGATCCACATCCCGCGCAGCCGCTCCACGGCGGCGTCGCCCTCGACGGTGGCGAAGTTGTCGCAGTACCACTCGCTGCGGGCCGCCAGGCGCCTGAGGAACATCGACTTGCCGAGGCCCTGGGCGCCGACGAGGATGGGCATCACGTCGAACTTGACGCCCGGCTCGTAGGCGCGCGCTACCGCCCCCTGCATGAACAGCCGCATGACCGACACGTTGTAGTCGCTCGGGTCGCAGCCGAGGAAGCACGGCAGCAGCGTGTCCACGCGGGGTTCGCCGTCCCAGGAGAGCGAGTCCAGCCACTCCACGAGGGGGTTGCGCCGGTTGGCCATGGCGACGTTGACCACGGCGTCGCGCACGCGCTCCTTGCCGGTCAGCAGGTACTCCCTCTCCATGTAGGCCGACAGCCCGCAGTAGTCGTGGTCGGCCACGGCCCGCCACCCCGCGCCGCGATCCCACGGCACCGGCAGCTCGACCATGCGGGTGTGGGCCATGGTGTTGTACGCGAAGCGCCCAGAGAGCGCCGGGTCTGCGGTCAGCACGCGCGTGCAGTTGTCGATGGTCTGCATGGGCCTTCCGCGCTCGTTGAGCATGAGAGCGGGGCGCCTGGTCGCCTCCTGGGCGCGCACCTCGGCGGAGTGGCCCTTGTCATGTGACAGGGCGCTCGCCAGCAGCCTCCCCAGCTCGTCGCGCGGCAGCGGAGGCTTGCAGCGGGCGTCGTTGACCGCCTCGACGTAGGCGCATATCACGTCGTCGTCATCGCCGCGGGACATCATCGAGCACGCCAGCTTGTAGAGCGTGTCGTTGCGGCGCCCCGCGCCTATGGCATCCGGCAGGCGGAACTTAGACGCCTTTCCGCGCGCGGCGCCCTGCACGTGGCGGATGAACCGCATGACGCGCTCGTCCGCACGAGCTATCGGCCTGTCCGACAAGTACTCCTCCCACTCGTAGCGCCGCCCGTTGGGATGGGTCGAGGGAGGGGCGACCACGTAGCCGCCGTCCCCGCGCACGTCCACGCCGAGGTCGGCGTCCACCGAGCAGCCCACCGGCTCGTCGCACAGGTAGTACAGGTGCGTGCCGCCCGAGCCGGTCACGACGCTTGCGGTCTCGGGCAGCTCGCCGTTGGCGGCCTCCCAGGCGCGCAGCGTCGCCAGGCCGTCCTTGCCGCGCAGGTCGTCCACGTCCAGGTCGATCACCACGAGGCCGCCGGAGACGGCGCCCGTGGCTATGCCGACGTTCATGTGCTGCCGGACGGCCCACGCCGCATCGACCTGATCTCGGTCGGTCGTCGCGACCGTGAACCCGCCGGACACGGCCGGCACCTTGTCGCGCTCGGCGAGCGGGAACACCGCCAGCCCCATGCGGGCGTACTCCAGCGCCGCCTCCGTCAGCTCCGATCCAGCCATGCTCCCTCCCCCCTCAGTATCTCGATGACCGCGCGGCCCGCCTCCTGCGGGCTGCAGAACGCGAACTGGAGCCCGTAGCGGCTCCTCATGGACTTGCACGCCTTCGCGAGCCTGGCGCCCCCTATGGGGGGCCTCATGCCCTTCCGGCGGTTGACGCCGGCGCGCGGGTTCTCCCAGGCCGCCAGGTCGTCCAGGCAGCGGTAGCCCTCCTCGTTCTCCACGAGGATGACCATGGTGCTGCCGTGGTCGCGGGCCCGTATCGCCGCGTCGCGGAAGCGCCGGTGGTCGCTCGACACGTCCATGGCCAGCTCGGCCACGTCCCGCTTCGTGTCGACGACCACGGCCGGCGGCACGCAGTAGTCGCCATAGGGCAGCTTGCAGCGGATGACCCTGACGCCGGCCGACGCCCAGTAGTCGTTCTTGGCGGCGTGTTGGCCCAGCTTGTTGTTTACGTCCTCTATCAGGGCCATGGCTCAGCGGCCCCTAGAACGGCAGGTAGTCGTCTGCGGGAGCGTACGTGGCGGGCGCGGGGGCCTGCGCCACCGACTCGCGGCGATCCTTGGGCTCGGGCACGCGGAAGTCGCCGTTGCGGATGTCCTGGGCGGCCTCGACGAAGGAGACGACGGTGCGCTCCTTGTCCTCGCCCCTGTCGTTGGTGTAGAGCTCCTTGCCGAACACCAGGCCGACCTCCAGGCCCACGAGCTCGTGCTCGTTGCACCCGCGGGCCTGCCAGTTGGCCACGCTGAAGCGCCCCCTGTTGGACTCCTCCAGCCGGTTGAGGAACGCCTTGAACATCCCCTGTGCCGACTCCTTGTAGGAGCGCGTGAAGCGGTGCTTCCAGTCGTCGGTGACCGGCACGCCGGCGTAGCAGCCGGCCTTCTCGCCCTCGGCGACGTCGTAGACCACCCAGAGGTACTCGCGAGACGGGACGTCCTCGACGCGCTCGATGCGGCAGACGTACCCGCCCGGCTCGAGCATCGTGCCCGGCCTAGACTCCTCGATGAGCTCCCAGTTGATGACCTTCATGCGTCACTCTCCTTCCGGCGCCAGCACCCCGTGCTCGCGCAGCTGATTGTCGAACAGGGCGAGCAGCACGCTCTGATCCCTGATCTCGCTGTGGTTGTTGATGAGGTTGAGGACGAGGTGGGCGCCCACGTAGTAGGGCGCCGCGCCCCCTCCCTCCTCTATGCGGTCGGCGAGCACCTTGAGCGCGCCTCCCACGTCGAACTCGTCCATGTAGATGCGGCTCGTGCGCCGCGACAGGCTCATAGCCGCATCCCCCGCTTGCGCGCCTTCTTCAGGCGCTCCTGGCACCTCGGGCAGCGGCACCCGTCCATGACGGCGCGGATGGTGCCGTGGCGCGCGCCCGGCAGCGGGCGTGTGCCCGCGAGCTCGCTGATGCGCTGGCTGTAGGTCGGGTCGTATCCCATCAGACCACCTCGTACACCGGCTCGGACACGACCATGCCCTGCGGCGCCGCGAGCGGGGCCATGCCCCAGTACTCGCGGATCGCGTCGTCCACCGCCTTGAGGTCGTTGTCCATGCGTCCCTCGTCGCCGAACATCCCCATGGGCGCCTTGACGGGGTTGGTGCCGTCCGATGCGGTGACAAACCGGTACCCCGACTCGCCGCACTCCGCCATGAGCACGATGGGGAACATCCCCTCGACGGTGAGCTGGTTGTCGAGCATCTTGCCGATGGTCTTGGCCTTCATGCGGCCCGACTCGTCGTAGTCGGGGTGCATCATGAAGTACACCACCGTGTCGGGGCTCGTGCGGTTCGCCGCCTCCAGCAGCTGCTCGAAGTTGACGGCCATCTCGGTGAACTTGCCGTAGCCCGACTGGCGGGCCATGGCGAAGTTCTGGAAGGCCATGAGGTAGTTCGCGTCGTCGATCACGTAGGCACGGCGGTGGTTCGCCGCGAGCATCTTGCTGATGTCGGCGTAACCGGCGTGGTCGAGGGACGGGAGCCGCTTGCGGAACGGCAGGGGCTTGCCAGCGACGTTGAACACGCCCACCTCGTCCTCGGCGAAGTTGCGCAGCGAGGTGGACTTGCCCGAGCCGGAGTGGCCCAGGATCAGCACCGAGACGCCCATGCTAGGCCACCTCCTCGGGAAGCGCGCTGCCCACGTAGCGGAACGTCACGCCCCTGTAGTCCATGGACAGCACCTTGGTGGCGCCGTCCGTGTCGGTGCGGCGGATGGGCCGGTCGAGGACGCGCGCCGCCTCCACGAGGTCGGTGGCGGAGTCCATGTAGATGTCCGACGCCACGGAGCCGAGCGCGCGGAAGTGCGCGGCGTCGTAGCGGTACTTGGCGTCCACGAGGTCGAGGAGCCGACTAAGCTGCATCGTCATCGCCGACCTCCTCGCTGTCCTCGGCCCCAAGCGCGGACTCGATCACATCGAGCAGCATGACCGCGATGATCGCCCTCGGCAGGCCCAGCTTCTCGCAGGCCGACAGGTACGCCGCGAGGCATCCCTTGACAGCGGAGTTGAGCCTGTCCACGGTGGGGGTGCCGACGACCCCCGCCCTGGAGGACATCCCTCCCTCGCCGTCCCCGGCCGTCGAGCAGTAGATGGCGACGTCGGCCTCGGCCTCCTCGACGACGGAGCCGCCCGCCCTGACGACGAGGCCCACGTCCATGCCGTCGGCCTCGCGCCCGGTCACCTTGTCAAACAGTCCCATACGTAGCTCCAATCAGGCGCTATCAGCACCCATGCCGCCGCCACGGCCAGCAGCAGGGCGCGGTCGCGCCGTGTTATAATCTGATCGTCTTCGTCCGCCGTGGACGGACGTACGGGCCCTCGCCGCCAAGCATCGGGGCCCGTCTTCTTTTTCGGCACGCGCACGTACGGCCTGCGCGTCGGCCCCGCGTCGCGCCGCCTCTTCGGCGGCATCCGCCATGGCCTCACGCCTGCTCCCCCTTGGAGCCGAGCGCCACCGCGGCCGCCCGACATGCGGCAGCCAGGGACTCCGCGGCCAGGGACAGCGCGGCCACGAGCTCACCGGCGTCCACCTCCTGCGCGTCCGCCGGGCGCGCGCCGCCGGCAGCGGCGGGCTCCTCGTGCGCTATGCGCCAGCGGCCGCCGACCTTAGCGCAGCTGATGCGCCCCTGCTCGCACATGCGTCGAACGGAGTGCTCGTGCATTCCCATCAATCGCGCGTACTCGCCGGTCGTCATCATCTTGACCGTCATCGCGCCACCTCCTTCCTAGACCTTCGGCAGGTCGCCCGGCCACGGGTTGCGCGCCCGCGCCGGCGCGGCCAGCGGCTCCTTCATCTCCATGAACACGCGGCCCCTCCTGCGGAACACCCGCACGTCGGAGCGCCTGCCCAGGTGGTACAGCTCGGTGTTGAGGGCCGCCGTCAGGCTCTGGACGGCGCGCAGCCATCCCTCCGAGCCCTCACCGGGGTACCCCGTCACCTCGCACACGTCGCCGTTCTTGGCGAGGGACATGAAGTCCATCGCCGCCTCGAACGCGAACTGGCGCATCGGGCTGCGCGGCTCGTCGCGGTACGGCGGTATCTCCGCGCGCGAAATGGGCGTGATCATCGCTGCCTCCTTTTACGTCTTATTCGAGTTACGTCCTAATTGAGCTACGTCCTAATAGTAGCACGCTCAACAAGATCGTATAAGCACAGGAATGAACTTCCGTACAATTTGAGCGTAAACGGAAGGAGCGCAGTGTTCGGCAAAAGACTCCGCCAGGCCCGAATGGACGCTGGCCTCACGCAGCAGGCGCTCGCCGATCTGATCGGCGTGTCCCTGCGCAACTATCAGAACTACGAGCAGGGGTCGCGAAACCCCCCGCTAGACACCCTCGCGAGCATCGCCGCGACGCTCCGCGTGTCTGCCGACTACCTGCTCGGCCTCACCGACCATTCCGAGCCCTACGAAAGGCGTTGGATTCTCTTAGACAACGCTGATGAACGCTGAACAGGTCTTCCAGGGCGTCCCAAATCTCGAACGCGCCTGTCTTTGATCCAGCCTCGATGTCTTGGTAGTACCGCAGGCTGATCCCCAGCCGGTCGGCCACCTGCTGCTGCGTCATGCCGGCGCCCTTGCGGGCGGCCTTGAGGTTGTCTCGTGACATGGGCGCCACCTCCCCTCGTCCATGTAGTCCACCAATCATCTGGGGGTCGCTTTTCACGCCAGCGTTCCCCAAGTCGGCCATTCGGTTTTCAATGTGCGTGGCGCCCGCCCGGGGAGTCGAACCCCGACGCCCGGCTTAGGGGGCCGGCGCTCTGTCCGTTGAGCTAGGCGGGCGCTGTTGCGGAAAACGAGATACGGAAAACGGGCGCGTATGATTGAAAAGGGGAGAACAGGGGGCAAAATGGAGCTATGCAAGCTGCCAGCAGAGGACGAACGTCTCTTAGGTCAACTCAAGGAGATTGACGAAAGCAGCGGCGAAGACGCCGTAATCAACAAGATTGAATCGATAAGGAACGATTACGTCTCCGGTTGTGGAAACAGGAAAGAGATCGAATCAGCAAACAGCGCATTGATCGGGCTTGCACAGGCAAAAATGATCGATTGCTGGTTCGACGATAGGACAGAGACTTATGGTGGGCTGACAAGCCGAGGAAGAAGCTACTTTGAAGACAAGGCAGAGGCTATTCGCGAGAGAAAAGCCGAACATCGCCATGACTACAAGGTATCCCTGTTCAGCGCAGCGATTGGATTCCTATTGGGCTTGTTGTCTGAAAAACCTGGACAGGATAGTCGCCGCTATAGCAAGCCTCACCACTGCCCTACCAATCTCATGAACAGCGAATAGAAAAGGCCTAGTGCAAACGAAGCGGAAAAGCATCTGAGAAAAATACGCTTATCAGAGTCGGTGAGCTTCAATTTAGGCCACCTTTCCCGCGTCCGCTTTCCGTATCTCGTTTTCAAGGTGCATAGACTTTGGCGTGACTAAGCCGCGCTGTAGGTATCTGGTGGTTAACCTTCGCTAGATAGCGTCAGCCGGCGGCGTCCACCCGACCAAAGCGTCGATGGAGCAGCCCAGGGCCTTTGCCATCTTGTAGGCCTGGTCAAGCCCCGGCGTCGTGCCGCCCATCTCGTAGCGGGCGACGCTGTTCTGGCCGACGCCGGACTCCTTCGCCAGGTCGTCCTGGCTCCAGCCGTGCTTAGCGCGCTCGACCTTGAGGTTCCGCGCGACCCTCTCGTTCTCGTACTCGATCACTCGCCGTCACCTCCCCTCTTCCTCCCCGCGAGGCTCCACCCCGCGCTCATCCCCACGCACGCCAGGCACGCCCCGCACATAAGCGTCGCCATATGCGCGTCGCCCCTGATCACGAAGAAAATCTGAAGCGCCAGGAACACGGCAGCCAGGAGGCCGGCGACAAGGTGGACGGCCACATCCTGCGGATCACCCCTCATTTCTTCTCCCTTCACGGGTTCTCCTCAAAACTTCAACTTTGCGATGAAACGATTCTGATTAAATCAGCGTAAAGATGAAATGTCAAGCATGAATTTCATCTTTCTGTTGAACCGATTCAAATATAAATGTATGATTTGTGTTGGAGAGAAAGGGCAGAAGATGAACTTACAGTTGAAAAAACTGCGAACTCTCAAAGGTCTTTCTCAAGACGAAATGGCTGAGAAGTTGGGGGTGAAAACCAGCAGATATGGCACATGGGAGAGAGGTGAGCGCATGCTTTCCCTCAAGCAAGCCTATGACTGCGCAGTCATCCTCGGCTGCTCCATCGACGCCATAGCAGGCTACTCCCCTCCCGTCTCATACGCAGACCCTGCGCAGGAGGCCCTCAACGGCTACTGGGAGTCCATGAACGACAAGGGGCGGTCTGCCCTCCTCGGCACCGCCGAGCTCATGAGCGGGTCTCCGGACACGCGCATCGAAAAAGATAGGGCCGCGTCTCCTGGAATTCCGGCCCAGGTGGAGAGGAGCGCGTAGGTGAGCGAGGCGAAGGGGAAGGAGTGGACGGGTAGGAGGGTGCTGTCCGTCATCGGAAAGGCGGCCGTCGGCCTCGTAGGCCTGTGGTCTGGGGCCATAACGATAGTCGGCGAGCACGATGCGCAGCTGACGGGCTTCATGGCCTGGACGCTGGACAACTCGTGGTGGATGTTCCCGCTCGCCGCCCTCGGATGCGGCTTCTGGGCAGGATGGTCGCTGAGGCGGCGCCGGATGACCCGGGAGGGCGTCACCGCCGAGCGCATAGCCGAGCTGGAGGCCGAGAGGGACGACGCCGTCAGGCGCAGCGTCAACCCGTCCCGCTTTGCTGAGTTCAAGGCGTGGGAGCGCGAGACGGAAGAGTTCATGGCCATGCCGCGCGACCGCAAGCAGCTCATACTCGAGCTCCTGGACGGCGAGCAGCGCCGCGTGGAGAAGGACGACAGGCGGCGCATGAACGCGGCGGAGCTCCTCAACGCGCAGGGCTACCTCGACTACATAGACGAGGACGAGTCGGCGCGCGTGTTCCAGATCAGCGCGGCGACCAGGGCTAGGATCAGGCGCAAGCCTGCCGAGTGGGCCGCGGCGCTCGAGGAGGACGGCCTCCCCGACGAGGGCATCTTCTCCGAGGGGAACCGACTCGAGTACGACGAGCCGGTCAGCTTCAGGGTTACGGGATGGAAGAGGCCCGGGATATTCGACTTCCTCGACGAGTACGAGAAGGGCCTGGAGGGGCAGGAGTGAGCATGTACACGAAGGGCTACAAGGTCTACGCGAACAGGAGCGAGGAGCGGCTGACCCTCGCGCTCCAGACGGGAGGCGGCAAGATGCGGATCCTGGAGTCGAGGGAGACTGCATGGACAAGGTGTACCCAGAAGGTTGCCTCATTCTGGTGGACCCCGACCAGGAGCCCAGAAACGGCTCCATAGCCGCCGTGAGCATCGATGGGGCGAATTACGTCATGAGGCGCCTCCTGAAGACGCCTAGCACTATCGTGCTTGCGCCGGAGAGCTTCAATCCAGAACACGAGGACATCGTCATTACCGCCGCGAGCGGCAAGACCGTCGAGCTTGCCGGCACCGTTGTTTGGTACCAACCCGCAAAGGAGCTGGCATAGCTACACAGGAGGAGGCGAAAGCCGGAATCTACTTAAGTACAGAACTTTTAGATAGTTTCATAAATAGAAACGTTAAATTTTTTGTACCAAGTAATTGACCAAACATGGTTTCCATTGATAGAGTAATGGCAGTGGTTATGACGGGCAACTCCACGGAGTCCCGGCCAAGCAAAAGCGACTGCCTATCGGTGGTCGCTTTTGTGGTTTTAGGAAGACGTCATGGACAAGAAACCCTTCAAGAGTATCGAGGAGCAGGTCGAGCTGCTGCAATCTCGTGGCGTCAAGATCGACTCAACCACAGCAGGAATCTTGATGCGCGAGGGATACTACTCGGTAGTAAACGGGTACAAAGGCCCGTTTATCGACGAAGAGCGCACCAAGGAGGCGGGGGAAGACCGGTACAGGCCAGGCACGTCCTTTGACGATATCTATGGCGTGTTCGCCTTTGATCGGGATCTGCGAGAACTTACCTTTCATCACCTGCTGAGAATAGAGGCGTTGCTGAGAACCGTTTCCTGCTATACGTTCGCAGAGAGGCACCCTGAGTGCAGCAGCTACTTGGACAGGGGGTCATTTGCCACCCAGAAGGAGTACCGTGAGCTAGGGCTTTCCAACTATGCCCGCAACATGACAAGACTTCAGGCAACGTTCAACAATGCCTTGGAGAACCCAAGGAACGAAGCTGTGGAACACTACCTCCACGAATACGGAGAGGTGCCTATATGGGTTCTGGCCAACACGCTTTCCTTCGGCGCCATCGAGCACTTCTTCAATCTGATGAGCCGAGAGGATCAGAACCTTATCTGCAGGCGCATCGTGCAGATGACCGACAGCCCGGGCCACCTCGCTCCCATCTCAGCTAGGCGAGCCATTGACGTGTTGGTGAAATTCAGGAACATCTGTGCACACGACGAGCGCCTGTATTGCGCACGCGTCGACAAAAGGAACCCGGTCGACTACTTCGGATGTGTCTCCTACGCGTCAAAGTTCATGCCAAGCGATGAGTACGTTGCTCTCCTGAGGGGCATCGCCGCTCTAGCCGGCAAAGATTCCGGACTCAGCAAGGGCGCCTCGCACGTCATCCTCGCGATGGGGTTTGAGGACTTCGTCGTCCGGCACGACCAGCAAACAGAGTCGCTGATGAAGCTTCTCGAAAAGAAGGGAGTCTAGAAGATCGAGGAACAGAAAGCCCCGCGCGTCACAGGGCGGCAACCCTAGCACGAGGCTCGAAAGACACCCACCGAAAACGGAAGGCAAGGTGATTATACGCCATGATGCCCCATGCCTAGAGTCAGGGGAAGCGGCACGATAGTGCAGCTCGACAAGGGCGTCCCTAAGTCGAGGTGCCGAAGCTGGCAGCTGCGCGTATCCGTCGGACGAGACCTGGCGACCGGGAAGTACCGCACCATGACGCGGGCGTTCCACGGCACCCGCACCGAGGCTAAGGCCGCGCTGCGCGAGTTCATAGCCGAGGTAGAGCGCGGGGACGTCGTGTCCAAGTCCGGCGTCACGTTCGGGGAGTACGCCGACATATGGCTGGCGGTGCGGCGGGAGCAGAAGTCCCACGGCACGTGGCGCAGCTCACGCGAGCGGCTGAAGAACGCGCGGCTGCACCTTGAGGGCGCGCGGCTGGACGAGGTGACGCCGTCAGTGCTGGAGGACGTGTACTCGAAGCTGCTCGCCGGCGAGAGCGTGTCCGGGAGGCCGCTCAGGGGCACGACGGTGAGCGACGTCGCCGCGACGCTGCACGCCATGTTCAAGCAGGCCGTGAAGGACGGGCTCCTGACGGCGAATCCCTGCGACTGCGCCGAGGCGCCATCGCGTGATACGGCAGAGAAGACCGCGCTGCGCAGGGACGGCATCGTAGACCTCATCGACAAGCTCGACCCGGAGGATCCCATACAGTTCGCGATCCGGCTCATGGCCAAGACCGGCATACGGAGGGGCGAGGCGCACGGGCTGTCCGCAGGCGACGTCGACCGCGAGGGCATGATCCTGCGCATCAGGCACAGCTTCGACGACGACGGCAACCTCAAGGAGCCCAAGACCGCCGCCGGGGCGCGCGACCTCCCGCTCACGGAGAGCGCCATGTCCGACATCGAAGCGCGACTCGACGCGATAGAGCGCAGCTTCGCGCGAGCGAGGAGGCGGTACAAGGCCGAAGTGCCCGTGCTGGGGGACGACACGCCCCTCGTGTGCAACGGGCTCGGGGAGCGGATGCTGCCGCACTCCTCGACCCGCTGGTGGACGCGGAACAGGTCGTCCCTCGGATTCGGGGACATAACCCTCCACGGGCTTCGGCACAGCTACATAACGGAGCTGGCGAGGCGTAAGGTCGAGCCTAAGGTACTCCAGAAGATCGCAGGTCATGCGAAGTACAGCACCACCATGGACATCTACGCCCATGTTGACATGGAGGACAAGCGGGCTGCCCTGGACGTGGTTGACTGGTAGGCGTCAGAACGATTTGTCCATTTTTTGTACAAAGGTCAATTCCAGCAAAAAAGAAAGGTCAGGGTTTTTAAGCCCTGACCTGGTATTCCGTGGTGGAGATGATGGGATTCGAACCCACGACCCCCACGTTGCGAACGTGATGCTCTCCCGGCTGAGCTACATCCCCACGGGTCATGCGCCTTGGCGCAAGATCATATGATGACGGATGGCGGGGCGTTTGTCAACGCGCAAGACGGGGAATTCCACAACCGCCAGAGGCGGGAGCGTGCCCGACCGCGCGCTACTTCTCGGGCGGGAGGGCGGCCTGCCCTTCGTCGGCCTCCTCTGCGCAGCCGGGCGCGTCGACGCCCCGCGGCTTCGCACCGCCGGCTCCGCGCGCCCGGCGCCGGCGCGGGGCGTCCTCCACGCCGAGGCGGGCGGCGTCGAGGCGCAGGATGGCGAAGAGCAGCACGCAGCACAGCGCGATCACCAGCGCGCCGTAGGCCATGGACACGCCGATCTGGTACTCCTGCATGGTGGTGACGATGCTCACGGCGATGGGCCGGTTGTGCACGCCGTAGAGCAGCGCCGACATGGTGTACTCCCCCATCGTCCGCACGAACGCCAAGATGGCGCCGGCCAGCACCCCGGGCACGATGGCCGGCAGCACCACCTGGGCGAAGGTGCGCGCGGGCCCGGCGCCCAGGCTGCGCGCGGCCTCCTCGGCGTTCTCGCGCACGCCGCCGACGGCCACCCGCGACGCGTTGAGCAGAAGCGGCAGCGCCATCACGGCGTAGGCGATGGGCAGGATCTCGAAGGTGCCGATGAGGGGCCGCCCCAGCGAGAACGGCGACGGGCCGCTGAACACGTTGATGAGGTCGATGGCGATGACGCTGGCCGGCATGCACCAGGGCAGCATCAGCAGCCCCTCGAGCACGGCCGCCGGCAGGCTCTTCCCCTTGCGCGACGCGTAGGCCACGGGCAGCGTCAGCGCCAGGCCCGCGCCCACGGCCGCAAGCGCCATGACGAGCGAGTTTCCCAGGGGACGGAAGGTGCGCGGGTTGGTGAGGACGGCCTCGTAGTTGCCGAGCGTGAGGCCCGTGGGGAACACCTCGGTCATGATCGACTGGGTGGACATGAGCGACAGGTAGAAGATGACGGCCACGGGCAGCAGCACGACGACGAGCTGCACGGCGACGAACGCCGTGAACAGCCCCCGAGCCACGCGGGATCTCCCCACGTCGGGGCGCCAGTAGACCGCCCGCGCGCCCGCCGCCACCCGGTAGCGCCGCGCGAGGGCCGAGCACAGCGCCGTGGCCGCCACGCCGATGGCCAGAAGCACCATGACCTCCACCGACGCCAGCACCATGTCGTAGTTCACCTTCGCCAGCACGATCTGGGTGGAGAGCACCCGGTAGGTGCCGCCGATGAGCGCCGGGGCCGAGTACGACCCCACGGCCGACACGAACGTCGTCATGGCCGACACGATGACGGCCGGCCGCACCACGGGCAGCACGGCGTCGCGCACCACGCGCCCCATCCCGCCGCCCAGGCTGCGCACCGACTCCACCACGTTGGCATCGACGTACTGCAGCGCCGTGTAGACGTTGAGGTAGAAGTACACGTACTGGGTGTAGGTGATGACGAAGACGATGCCCCCGAACCCGCCGAAGGAGAGCAGCGGGCGGTCGGCCCCCAAAAGCGCGCCGAGGGCGCGGGTGACCATGCCGCTCTCGCCGTAGAGCTGCATGAACGCCACCACGATCACCACGCCGGGGATCATGACGGGGCTCATGAGCAGTATCTGGAGCAGGCGGCGGTGCCGCGTGCAGAAGAACCGCACGTAGACGGCGAGCGCGATGCCCACGACGGCGCAGGTCAGCGTCGAGGCGGCGCCCACGGCCAGCGTGTTGAGCACGGCCGTCTGGTTGACGGGGTCGGAAAGGAAGCCGGCGTAGGTGGCAAGGCCCGCCAGACCCCGGCCGTCGAGCGAGATGGCCGCCGTGCGCAGGGCGGGCACGAGGATGTAGCCCACGGCGAGGAAGGCGACCAGCGCGAAGTAGAGCGCCGCGGCCACGCCCAAGGGCGTCACGCGCCAGCGCCGCCGCGGCCACGCGGACCCGCCACGGCCGGCCCTCCCGGCATGCGCGCCGAAGGCGCGGGCGCCGAGGCGGGGGGACACGGCGTCGGATGCGGGGGCGGGCCCGCTCATCAGGCGCGCTCCACGGCCACGGCGTCGCCCTCGGCGAACACCGGCGAACGCCCGTCGTTGAGCATGAGCACGCCGACGCGCAGGACCGCGACGCCCTCCCCCGCGCCCTCGCACACCACCTCGTAGCGGGTGGCGAAGCCCTCGTAGCGCGCGACGGCGACGCGGCCCGTCAGCAGGGCGCGCGGGCCCGGCTCGGCCGCCAGGCGCAGTGCCTCGGGGCGCACGAGCGCCTCGCCCCCGTCGGGCCCCGCGCCGGGGATGCGGTTGACCTCGCCGGTGAAGGCCGCCACGAAGGCGTCGGCCGGGTGCTCGTAGACCTCGCGCGGGGCGCCCGTCTGGGCGATGGCGCCGGCGTGCATCACCGACACCGCGTCGGACAGCGCGAGCGCCTCCTGCTGGTCGTGGGTGATGAACAGCGTCGTCACCCCCACCTGGCGCTGGATGCGGCGGATCTCCTCGCGCATGCGCTGGCGCAGCTCGGCATCGAGGTTCGACAGCGGCTCGTCCAGAAGCAGCACCCGCGGCTCGGGCGCGAGCGCCCGGGCCAGCGCCACGCGCTGCTGCTGGCCGCCGGAGAGCTCCATGGCGTTGCGGTCGGCCAGATCGGCCAGCCCCACCAGATCGAGGTAGTCGGCCACCGCCCGGGCCGCGTCGGCCTTGGGGCGGCGCGCCACCCGCAGCCCGTAGGCCACGTTCTGCGCGACCGTCATCTGGGGAAACAGCGCGTAGTTCTGGAACACCACGCCCATGCGCCGCTTCTCGGGCGGCAGGTGCGTGATGTCGGCCCCGTCCATGAGGATGCGCCCGGAGTCGGGCCGCAGGAAGCCGGCGATCAGCCGCAGCGTGGTGGTCTTGCCGCAGCCCGACGGCCCGAGCACCGTGTGCAGCTCGCCGTCGGCGATGGTGAGGTCCACCCCGCACAGCACGGGCGCGCCCCCGTAGGAGCAGGTGACGGATTCAAGGGCGATGTCGGCCATGGGGCTTCCTGACGGTCGGGGCGGAAAAGCAACCGGGGCGCCCGGCGCGGACCGGACGCCCCGGCGGGCGGCCTAGCTCGAGGCCCCCGTCTTGTCCTGGCTGTAGATGGCGTTCTGCCACTCGTCGAGCCAGGCCTTCTGGTTGGCGGCGATGACGTTCCAGTCAGCCGGCAGCATCTTCACGTCGGCGCGCATCCACTCGGGCGCCTCGGCCAGCGCCGAGTCGAGCGTGGGCATGCGGTTGAAGTCGTTCGCCAGCATCACCTGGGTGTCCTTGCTGCCCACGTACTCGAGGAACGCCTGGGCGGCGTTGGGGTGCGGCGCGTCGTTGATGACGGCGGCGCAGTCGGTGACGATGACGTCACCCGAGGTCGCGTTCACGTACGCGAGCGGCATCCCGTTGTTGTCGCGGTTGTCGATGATGTCGTTCATGGTGGATATGCCCACCGACGCCTCGCCGTTGCCGATGGCCTTGAACATCATCGAGCCGGAGTTGTAGTAGTTCTTCACGTTGGCGTTGAGGCCGGTCAGGTAGTTGACCGCGGCCTCGTCGCCGCCGTCCTGGCTGAAGTAGTAGTAGAGGTTGCAGACGGCCGAGCGCATGGACGACGACAGGTAGTCGCGGGCGACGATCTGGTCGGCGAAGCGCGGGTCGGTCAGGTCAGACCAGTCCGCGGGCGCGTCGGCGGCGTCCAGCTTGTCGGTGTTGTAGAACATCATGACTGGCGTCTTGATGGTGCCGTACCACAGGCCCTTGTCGCTCTTGAACTCGCTCGGCAGCTCGGCGGCCCAGGTGGGGTCGGACACGGCGAAGCAGCCCTCGTCGGCCAGCTGCAGGTACACCGACACGTCGGCGCCGTACATCACGTCGGCCTGGGGGTTGCCCTTCTCGCTGCGGACGCGGTCGGCCAGCTCGCCCTTGAGGTTGACGAACTCGACGTTGACGCCGGTCTCGGCGGTGAAGTCGTCGGCCACGGCGGTCAGCAGCTTCTCGGGGTGGGTGGAGTAGACGACGACGGTGTCCTCGAGCTCCTGGGCGGGGGCGTCGGGGGCCTTGTCGGCCTCCTGCTTGGGGGCGTCGCCGCCGGAGCAGCCGGCCAGCGTGAGCGCCAGCGCGCCGGCGCACAGCGCGGCGGTGATCTTCCTGTTGAGCACGGATGTGCCTCCTCGGTCTCCTCGGCTCGGCTGGCGCGGGCCGCCGGGGAAGGCACCAGAGATGAGGTGGGTTCGCCGGCTGCGCGCACGGGGACGAGGCGCCCGCGAGGGGACGCGTCACTGCCGAGCGGCGTTCGCGGCATCCGCAGAAGATGTCGCCTTCCTGGACCCGCGGCGCGAGGGCGCGGGCGAAACGAACCGGATCGCCCCGAGGGCGGCCAAGGTGCAGAATCAATGGCCGGCCGCGATCCTCGCGCGAGTATAGCACGCCGGGCGCGCGGGGCCGGATCGACGGCCGGCCGGCGTTGACGTCCCGTAAGATAAGCGAAGAGGTCGGCGTTGGCAGAGGCGGGGGCGGGCGACGGGAAGGCCGCGGGGAGCCGGCAGACGGCGCGCGGAACGCGGGGCGAGGTGGCGGAGGCGGCAGGCCGGGGCAGGGCACCCGCCGGCGCGGCCCCCGGCAACGCGGCGGCACGCGGCGCCCCGCCCGCCAGGCGCCCGCCGGTGCCCTCCCCTAGCGCGCCCGGCAGGCGGCGAGCGCCCCCACGATGCGCTCGGTGACGCGCTCCCACGAGGCGCCCGAGGCGTCGCAGGCCACGCGCGGCGCGGCGATGGCCTGCTCGATGGCGCGGGCAAGCCGCTCCTCGAAGGCGGGCAGCGCCGCCGGCTCGGCCTCGTCGATGGAGGCCATGGCGGGCATCGCCACGTAGGTGACCGGCGCGCCGGGGATATGGCGCTCCAGCCAGGGGCGCAGCCCGGGCAGGTCGGTGACGACCACCTTGCAGCCGCAGGCCAGCGCCTCCACCACCACGAGCGGCAGCCCCTCGAACAGCGAGGGCAGCACGAACACGTCGGCCGCGCGGTTGAAGGCCGCCACGGCCGCGGGGTCGCGCCGGCCCTGCAGGCGCACGGGCCAGCGGCACGCGGCGACCTGGGCCGTGATCTCGGCCAGCTCGGCCTCCGACCCCGACCCGCCGATGAGGTCGGCCTCCAGGCCGGCGGGCGCCTCCACCGCGTCGAGGGCGCGCAGCAGGCTCGCCACCCCCTTCTTCTGGGTGATCTTGCCCACGAAGACGATTCGCGCCGGACGCGGGTCGCCGACCTCCGCGCCGCCGGGCGCCTCCTCCCCCGCCGGCGCGAACACCCGGCAGTCGTAGCCGGCGCCCACCACGTCGATGCGCGCGGGATCGACCCCGTAGACGTCGGCGACCTCGCGCGCCTGCTCCTCGTGGAGCGCGAACACGCGGTCGAGCCCGCGCACCCCCGCGATGATGCGCTCGCGCTCCAGGCCGTGGGTCTGCATCTGGCGCAGGTCGGTGGAGTGGCACACCGCGCCCATCGGCCGGTGCTCCAGCCGCTCGCGCGCGATGGCCGTGAGCAGGTAGAGGTGGTGGCACAGCACCACATCGGGCCGGAAGGAGGCGTCCATCGCGTCGAGCGCCTCGGTGAAGGCGGCCTCGTAGAGCGCGCACTGCGCGGGCGTGAGGTCGCGGTAGCGCGTGGCGCGGTAGGGCATGGCGTCGGACATGCCGCAGACGGGGAAGGGCACCGCCTCGGTCTCGAAGCGCACGGCGCGCACCTCCACGTCGGCCGGCAGGGTGGTCACCACGTCGTCGGGGCCGATGCCGCAGATGACGGCCGCCTCGTGCCCGAACGCGCGCTGGGCAGCCACCAGCTGCGCCAGGTAGGTGCCGCTGCCGGTGGAGTCGGGCTTCTGGGCGAGGACGTTGAGGATTCGCATGGCGTGCCTTTCAGGAGGGAGGGGATGGAAGAGAAGCGCCCCGCGGCCAGGGGCGGCGGGGCGCTTGCAACGGTCGCTGCGCGACGGGGGCGGCGGGACGGTGCGGGCGGGAGGCCTAGGCCAGCACGCGCTCGGCCTCGGGCTCGCCCAGGAGGCCGTCCTCCAGCGGGTTCTCCTCGATGAACGGGGCGAACAGCGGCTCGCCGTTCTGCGACAGCTCCACCATGCCGGTGAGCACGTCGACGTACTGGTAGGACTGGCGGGCGGTGCGGCCGCGCTTGCGGTCCACCTCCATGATGAACAGCTGGGGGTGCACCTGGGTCAGCACGCCCTCGCTCTCGACGATCTTCGAGCGGCCCATGTTGGCGCGCACCTTCAGTCGTTGACCGACGAAGTCATGAAGGGTATCATGAATGCCATCGACGATCTTTGCCTGCTTGGCCAAATCCATGCTCAATCATCCTTACCGGGTGTCTCGGGGCAAAACTCACAGATAACAGCTGCATATCATACCATCCTTGTCAAGCAAAAGTTAGGCTTGGTAAGTTTTTCCTGGCTATCCACACAGGACGGCGACACGCGGCGCGCCCGAGGGCGCGGGTGGGCGGCGACACGCGGCGCGCCCGAGGGGCGCGGGTGGGCGCGGGTGGGCGGCGCGCGGCGCGCCCGAGGGGCGCGGGGCGGCGCGACGCGTCCGAGGGGCGCGAGTGGGCGGCGGCACGCGACGCGCCCGAGGGACGCACGCGGCCCTCCGGTGGACAAAAAGCGGCGATCTCGCATCTCGGTGGACAAAAAACGCCGATCTCGCAGGCCACCCGAAGCCCTGCGCCAACCACCAGCGATTCTGACCTGGGGAAACGCGCAGCACAGCTTCCCCATCCCGATTCTGGGCCCCCGAAAACCCGCGAGATCGGCGTTTTTTGTCCACGGCGCGCCGGCGGGGCAGCGGCGACGTAGCGCCCTTGTGGATTCTTCGCGGCGCGCGGCGCGGGGGCGCGCGGGAGGGCTAGACTTATCGCTACACCGATGAACTAACTCTCGTCCGAGCCGAAGGTGACCATGACCCCCGCTTCCCCCGCATCCTCCTCCCCCGCCGCCCTCCGCGCCGGCGCGGACGACCTGACGCTCGACTCCACGTACTTCGTGGCCTTCGAGATGGCCCACGAGGCGCTGCGCCGCGGGCTCGCCGCCGCCAGCACGCTCAACGCCACCCAGTACCGCGTGCTCACCAAGCTGCTCCAGGCGCCCGGCGCCGTCAACCAGGGCGAGCTCGGGCGGCTCCTGGCCCTCAAGCCCAACGTGGTGACCCAGGCGGTCGACGCGCTCGAGGCCGCCGGCTACGTCACGCGCACCGCCGGCGACGCCGACGGGCGCACCCGCTTCCTGGCCGTCACCGACGAGGGCGCCGCCCACGTGGCCGCCGTGAACGAGGCGCTCGTGGCCAGCCTCTACGCCACCTTCCCCACCGACAACCCGGCCTACCGCACCATCCTGGAGGCCGCCATCGCCGCCGGCGCGCGCATCGAGCCGCCGCTCGACGGGGGCCAGCCGCCGCGCTTCCCCGCCACGCGCGCCCTCATGGCCGTCGAGCTCATCCGCCAGGAGACCGAGCGCACCCTGCGCGAGGCCTGCGGCGCCTCGTTCAACGAGTGCCGCATGGTCCAGCGCCTGGCCGAGGAGGGGCGGCCCCAGCGCCTGGGGCTGCTGGGCGAGTCGCTGCTGCTGTCGTCGGTGAACGCGGCGCGCGCGGCCGACCGGCTGGTCCGGCGCGGGTGGGCGCGGCGCCTCCGATCGCCCCAGGACAAAAAGGCGGTCTACGTGGCGCTCACCGACGAGGGGGCGTTCCAGGCCGACCTCATCGGCGCGACGGTGAACGAGCTGGCGCGCACCCGCCTGTGGGCGAACCTGGAGCCGGGGCAGCGCGACGCCATCGCCCGGGTGGGGCACACCGTCGTCGCCGACCTGCGCGACCGCAAGGCCGCCCGCGAGCAGGCAGAGCTCGACCAGCTGGTGCCCGCGGAATAGGGCGCGACAAACGGCGTTGGGAAAAGAGAAAGCCGGGCCACCCGTCTAGGGCGGACCCGGCTTAACCATTAACCGATGCTGCCCGGCCAGGCGGGGCGCCGATTGATCCTACTGCAGCACAGGGGCGCCTACTGCGCCACCGGATCCCGCCGCCTTGGCCGCACGGGCGCGCCGGGCCACGCGGGCGGCGAGCGCCGTCATGAGGAGGTTGGCCGCCACGTCGGCGGCGACCCAGCCCAGAAGCGCGGGCACCTGCACGCTCGCCTGGTTGAGCGCGGCGAACGTGCCCAGGGTGAGCGCGGCCGCCACGGCGCCGCAGACGGCGCAGGCCGCGAGCAGCGACGCGGCCAGCGAGCGGCCGGCGCGGGCGCGCTCGACGCAGGCCACGAGCACCATCTGCGCCGCGGCCAGGAGCGTCCCAATGAACGCCGCGAACGCCACGGCGCCCAGCGCGATCACCGGCAGCCCCGGCAGCTTCGAGCTCATCGACCCCACCTGCACGGCCGAGAGTATCCCCAGCGCCAGCACCGCCAGGCACACGACGGCCGCGAGCGCCGTCGCCCAGCCCCACAGAAACGCGACGACCGGCCGGCCGGCGCCCTCCTCGCCGCGGGCGTAGAGGACCGCGCCCAGCACGGGGCCGGCGGTGGACACCACCAGCGCGAGCCCCGCCGCGAACATGAACGCCACGAGCGCCGACCCGGTCAGGATGGAGCAGACCACGTCCAGCATGGGCACCCCCGACGCCGAGATGTAGTCGAAGGCCAGGATGCCCGTCGCGCCGGCCACCCCGAGCGCCACGCGCCCCAGAAGCGCCACCACGAGCGCCAGCCCGAACAGCGTGAGGTAGGGCCGCGCCGTCCTCCGCATGACCTCTCCCATGCTACTCACCCCTCTCGTTCGCCACCGCGGACGTGCCGCACAGGTACCCGCCGCAGAAGGCGAGCCCGACGTCTCCCATGAGCGATCCCAAGATGGGGTCGCCGATGTAGCTGTTCTCGCCGCAGGCGCCGCCGGCGGTGTGCCAGCCGGCGTAGAGCCCGGGGATGACCAGGCCGTCGGTGCCCACCACCTGCATCTGGTCGTTGATGAGCAGGCCGGCCTTGGTGCCGTAGAGGTTGCCGCCGATGCGGCAGCCGTAGAAGGGCGGGTCGAGGACGGGGTGCAGCCACTCGGGCGGCATCGGGTACAGGAAGTCGTCCTCGCCGCGCGCGCAGGCCTCGTTCCACGCGGCCACGGCCCCGGTGAGCACGCCCGGGGCGAACCCCAGGTCGGCCTCGAGCTCCTCCAGGGTGTCGCGGCGCTTCAGCACGTCGGCGTCGATGGCGTCCTGCACGCCGTGATGCCAGTCGCGGTAGTGCTCGGGCACCTTGTCGATCTGCTCGAGGTCGGGCGTGATGAGCTTGCGGCAGTGCTCCTGGGCGAAGCCGGCCAGGTGGTCCTCGTAGTGGGAGTCGAAGATGATGTAGGAGCGGTGGCCCGGCGGGGTCATCTGGATGGTGGCCAGGTCGCCCAGGGCGTAGATGGCGTTGGCGCCGTCCTCGCCCACGCGGGAGTCCATGTAGCGCAGGCGGTTGCCGCAGCGGTCGATGGTGAGCCACGGCTGGCGCGAGAGCTGGGTCATGCCATCGTAGAGGAACCGCGCCCACTGGCCGCCCTCGGCCTGCCAGTCCACGCCGCCGTCGAAGGAGGCCGAGCTGTTGAAGCCCGACACGTCGGCGCCGACGCCGAGCCCCATGCGGAAGCACTCGCCCGTCTCGCCCGCCGTGAGGTAGCTCGACGCGCAGCCCATGGCCGCCGTGGGGATGTACTTGTCCAAGAGCGCCTTGTTGTTGCAGAAGCCGCCGGCCGTGAGGATGACGGCGTCCTTCGCGTGGATGTAGCGCTCATGGGAGAAGCCCTCGTTGACGACCACGCCCACGATGCGTCCGCCGTCGTCCCGTACGAGGGCCACGGCCGGGCTCTGGAACTTGTAGTCCACGCCCTGGCGCTGGCCGTAGGCGAACATGGCGTCGGTGGCGTCCTTCATCTTCAGCACGTGGTGGTCGAGCGTTGAGTTCTTCGGCGCCACGTACACGGGCACCTCGCCGAGGCGCCACTGCACGCCGCAGTCGGCCATCCAGTCAAGCGACTTGCCGCCCTCGGAGGCCAGCCGGTAGATGAGCTTGGGATCGGCCGCGTAGTGGTACTCGTCCATGGCCCAGTCGGTGAGCGCCTGGGCGTCGAAGGGGTAGCTCGGGAAGGCGAACTTCTTCTCGTCCTGGCCGGAGTACCCGCCCAGGATGCCGCACATGCCCGCCTCCTGGGCGTTGCCGCCGTGGAGCCCGAGCGCCTCGACGCAGATGACCTTCGCGCCCAGCTCGGCGGAGCGGGCCGCGGCGTTCAGGCCGCCCCCGCCGGCGCCCACCACGCAGATGTCGCACTCGTAGTCCCACACGTCGGGCACGGCGCGCGGCGGGATGGGGCTTGCGTCGTTGGCAGGGAAGCACGCCGGGTTGTGGTCGCGGTAGGTGCCGTCGGACGCGCTCGCGTTGGTGGCGTCGCTGGCCGGCGTGGGGATGGCGGCGCTGCCGTCGGCCGCCCAGTCGCCGATGCGGCCCTCGGCGGCCAGGGCCGCGTCCGGGCCCAGGAGCGCCGTCGCCGCGGCGGCCGTGGCGGCCAGGGCGCCCCCGGCCAGAAAGTCGCGGCGCGACAGGCCGCGGGCGGAAACGTCTGCCTTACTCATCGTCGGCTCCCTTCTCGGCGGCGCCGGGCACGGCCGCGTCGGCGGCGGCGCCCGCCTCGGACTGGGCGAGCGCGTCATCCACGGCCTGGCGCACGCCGGCGGTGGTGATGGTGGCGCCCGATATGGCGTCGATGTCGGATCCCTGCGCCGCCTCGATCATGGCGGCGAACTTGCCGTCGCGGATGGCCTCGTAGCCGCCGCGGCTCTGGCTCTCGCCCTCCTGGGTGGTCTCCAGGCAGGTGATGCGCCCGTCGCTGACCAGCAGCGTCACGGTGATGGGGCCCTCCATGCCGCGGCCCGTGCCGGTGTACACGCCGTCATGCAGGTCGCCCTCGGCCCGCGCCTGCGGGTCGGCCACTACCTCGGCGGCCCACGGGTCGTCGGCGCGCAGGGCCAGCTGCTCGGCGGAGGCCGCGTCCTTCGACCCAGACCCCTCGAAGCTGGCGCCGCATCCCGCGAGCCCCAGGGTGAGCGCCGCGGCCCCGCAGGCCACGGCCGATAGCCTCGTCGTCCTCATCGCATCCTCCTTCACTTCGCGGCCGCGGCGTCGGTGCGGACCGGCTCGGCCCAGCCCTCGGGAACCGCGTAGTCATGGCAGGTGTTGCAGTACATAACCGACTGCTCGTGGACGCCGTGGCAGTTGGAGCAGTCGATGGCGCGGCCCTGGTGCGAGTCGTGAGGGTTCACGCCGGGCTCGCCGCCCCAGTCCGCGGTGGCGGCGATGACCTCGGCCATGTCGTGGCAGCCGGCCGTGGCGCACAGGGCCTCGTCCGCACGCACGCCCACGCGGGTGAGCAGCCCGTTCTCGTCCATCGGGTAGTCGCCGGACACCCACACCATCGCCTCGTGCACCTGGTCCTCGATCTTGGCCTCGTGGCACTGGAGGCACGTCGTTCCCGCCGTCATGTGGGCGTGGGCCAGCAGGGAGTCATCCTCGTAGTAGCCGTCGACGTAGGCGTCCATGGGCTGGTGGCAGACGGCGTTGCAGAAGCTGGGCTGCTCGTGCCACACCCAGAAGCCGCCTCCCGCCACCAGGAGGACGACCGCCACCACGCCCACGGCCACGGGCCACCGCCGCCGGGGCCGCCGCGCGGCCGGGGCCTCCTGCGCGGGCGCCGCGCCGGGCGCGCCGGCATCCGGGCACCCCGCGTGCCCCGCGCCTGCCGAGGCGGCGTCCGAACGTCCCGCAGACCCCGTCCCCGCCGGGACGTCCGGAGCCCGTCCCGCCGAGGCGCCTGGGCCCTCCGCCGGGCCCGCCCCTGTCTTCCGCTCGTCCATAGCGCCTCCCGTCTTTTCATCATCGCTTCCTAGTAATTGCTTCACCGAAGTATTTTTATTAATACATCAATGAAGTTTATTGCGGCGAGTATAGCACCATCGTCCCAGTACAGAAAAGCATTCATTGACGTATGGTTACAAGCCGTCAACCATTGACGGATTGTCAAATGTGTACATTGACGGGCTGTCAATTCACGAGTAATCTTCGCGACCGTAAGAACCGGATCGAGTGCGAGGGAAGGGAGGACCGCCATGGCAAGCCCGACGGAGCGCCGCGAGGAGATCATCGCCGCGACCCGCGCCCTCTACGAGGAGAAGGGGCTCGCGCGCACCACCATCCAGGACATCGCCAACCGCCTGGGCGTGGCGCGGTCGCTGTTCTACCACTACTTCCCCGACAAGGAGGCCGTCACCTCGGCGGTGCTCGACGCCTACATCGCCGACTACCTGGAGGCGCTGCACTACTGGAACGACAACCGGCGCCCGGGCGACATCGAGCACGCGCTGTCGAGCGTCGTCCACCTGCTGCGCGTGGCGCTGTTCGAGCACGACGCCTTCCGCACCGCGCTCGCCTCGCGCGAGAACGCGGCCCTCTACCTCGACTTCGTCAACCGCGTGGCCGACCAGACGGCGGCCTACCTCCTCGAGAGCACCGTGCGCGACTACGAGGCGCGCCACGAGGTGCGCATCGATCATCGGTACGAGACGTTCTACGTGCTCATCCTGGGCATCATCGGCTACATGCGCCAGCACCCCGACGCCGACGACGCCCTCATCGCCGACCTCATCGCCCAGACGCTCCACATGGAGCGGGGCACCTCGCCCCGGGCGGCGCCCCTCCCCTGCTAGCGACCAGCCGCGCAAGCGGACAAGGCACATAAGAAGGAAACCGAGACCTAAGGAGGATTCACCCATGTTGTTCGACGTCTACGGCCCCAACGCCCTGTACCAGTGGGCCGGGCTCATCATCGTGCTCGTCGCCCTCATCCTGCTCAACGAGCTCGCCCGACGCTCCAAGGCCGGCGGCGTGTTCATGTTCTTCGGCGTCTGCGGCGCCATGACCGTCTACTGCCTGGCCGTCGAGATCGGCGCGGCCATGGGCGCCGAGTGGGCGCTCACGAACCCCACCCACACCGACATGAACAGCTGGTTCCACTACGCGAAGGTCTACGCCGCCACCGCAGGCTGCATCGGCTTCATGATGATCAAGTACTCCTGGACGAAGGTGGGCCGCTCCCACTGGTTCAAGGCCTTCCCCTTCGTCATCGTGGCCATCAACATCCTCATCGCCGTGGTGAGCGACTTCGAGAGCGCCATCCGCGCCTTCGGCACCACCTGGGTGTCCTCCGAGGGCGTCACCCTGTACGGCGGCTGGCACAACGTGTTCAACGGCATCGCCGGCATCCTCAACATCTTCTGCATGACCGGCTGGTTCGGCATCTACATCTCCAAGAAGCGCCAGGACATGCTGTGGCCCGACATGACGTGGGTGTTCATCATCGCCTATGACCTGTGGAACTTCTGCTACACCTACAACAACCTGCCCACCCACTCCTGGTACTGCGGCATCGCGCTGCTGCTCGCCCCGACCATCGCCGGCCTCATCTGGAACAAGGGCGGCTGGATCCAGAACCGCGCCTTCACGCTTTCCATGTGGTGCATGTTCTGCCAGATGGTGCCGATGTTCGCCAACGACTCCATCTTCGCCGCGCAGTCGGTGAACAACCCGGACGTGAACCTGGTCGTGTCGCTTCTGGCCCTGTTCGCCAACATCGCCGCCCTGGCCTACATCGTGTACCGCTCTAAGAAGCTGGGCGTGAACCCCTACAAGCAGGAGGTCTTCGTGGGCACCAAGGACTTCCGCGAGGCCATGGAGCGCCGTGCCGACACGGCCGAGCTGCTGGCCACCGAGCCCAAGAGCGCCACGCCGGCCGAGATCGCCGAGATGGTGGCCTACAACGAGCTGCCCGCCGAGGGCACCCCGGGCTTCGTCTACGTCGCCGTCGAGGAGGACGTGCGCAAGTAACGCCCGCCCGCTGGGACACCCCCTCCCCCAAGGGCCCCGCAGCCGAACGGCCGCGGGGCCCTTCCCTTTGCGCCGCGCGCCCGCGCCCGCGGCGCGTTAGTCGTCGTCTTCGATGGCGAGGCGGTCGATCTCGTCGAGCGGCGTGACCACGGGCTTGCCGTCGGCGTCGAGCAGCACCGTGAGGCCCGACCCCATGTTGTTGGTGTTGCAGATGAGCAGGAGGTAGTTCACGCCGGTCAGCGTGTCGACGTAGACGCGCTGCTGCTCGAAGACGCCGGCGTAGTAGATCCGGACGAAGCGCTTCTTGGCCATGATGGCTCCTTCGTGGGCGATGCGGGATGCCGCGCGCCCCGCCCCATCGCCCACCCCGCGGGAACGCGCAGGGGCAGTGTAGGCGCCCGGGGCGGAAACCATGGCGAAAACGCCGGCGGATGCCTGTCCAAAGTCTTTGACATCCCCGGTCAGGGCCGTGAAAGCGAGGAGGCCCGCCATCGGCGGGCCCCCTCGCAGGCGGGGAAGGACGCGGGCGGCGGCCATCCCCGAAGGGCGGGGCCGCCACCGGGCGGCCCCCTTCTCGTCTCGGGAGGACGGGGGCTACGGGCGCTGGCCCATGCCGCCCTCGAGCGTGAGCGTCTCGCCGCTCATGAACTTGAAGTCGGGGTTGGCCAGCTGCACGACCACGCGCCCGATCTCCTTCTCGACGTCGCCGTAGTGGCCCATGGGGGGCATGTGCACGTTGGCCTCGAAGGCGTCGGGGTAGGCCTCCTTGAAGTTCTCGAGCGCCGTGGTCCAGGCCAGCGGGCACACGACGTTGACGTTGATGCCGTCGGGGCCCCACTCGGTGGCGGCCACGCGGCTCATGCCGCGGATGCCCTCCTTGGCGGCGGCGTAGGCGCACTGGCCGTAGTTGCCGAACAGCCCCGCGCCGGACGCGAAGTTGATGACCGAGCCCTTCGTCTCCTTGAGGTACGGGTAGCAGGCCTGCATGTAGTAGAAGGTGGCGTAGAGGCCCGAGTAGATGGCCAGGTCGAACTGGTCGGTGGTGTGGTCGCCCAGGGTGACGCCCGACGCGGACGCCTGGGCGTTGTTCACCAGCACGTCGATGCGGCCGAACTTCTCGATGGCCTGGTCGATGACGGACTGCACGACGGCCTTATTGTCGGCGCCGGCGTTGACGTCGGCCTGCACGGCGAGCACCTGGATGCCGTAGGCGGCCTCGAGCTTCTCCTTGGCGGTCTCGAGCTTGGCCACGTTGCGGCCGGTGATGACGAGGTTGGCGCCCTCCTTGGCGTAGGCGGTGGCGATGCCGTAGCCGATGGAGCCGGCCGAGCCGTCCTTCAGCGCGGCGAAGCCGGCGCCGGTGATGATGGCGGTCTTGCCCTCAAGAAATCCCATGGTTCCTCTTCTCTCCTGCGATGGCGGGCCGCCCGGTCGGGCGCCCGAAGAAACACACGCGACTATAGCAGAAGCGGCCGCTCCCCGCCGGCCGCGGACGCCTCGCGCGCCGGGAGGGAGCGCCCTAGGGAAGGTCGGCGGACGCCAGGACGCGGGTGCGCGGGCCGGGAGGCGGCGACGAGGGCCTCCACGGGATGGGCGAGCACGCCCTCCAGGCCCCGGGCGCCGGCCGCCGAGGCGCGCGCCTTCCCCGGGCGCCGACCGTTGGCCTGCGCGCCGCCGCCCGAGGCGGGCACGGGCGCGCGGTCGAGCGCCTCCTTGAAGCCCTCGTTGCGCGTTTTCGAGTAGCGGCGCGCCACGTACGGCCCCTAGAGGCCCGCGGCCGCCACGAGGGAGCCGCCCCGGTCGAGCAGGGCCGTGCCCAGGCGGATGAACTCGGCCTGGTCGAGGGTCTCGCCGCGGCGCGCCGGGTCGATGTCCGCGGCCTCCCACACCTTCGCGAGCGCGGCCGCGGCGTCCGCGGGCGCCGCGCCCCGGCCGGCGAACCACGTCTTGGCCGAGTTGGCGAGCGTCTTGCGGCGGCTGGCGAAGGCGGCGTCGGCCATGGCGCAGGCGGCGCGCACGGCCCGCGGCCCGAGGGGGATGCCCGCCGCGTCGACGGGCAGGCGGCGCTCCAGGCGCACCACGGCGCTGTCCACCCGCGGCGGCGGGAAGAAGTTGCCCGGCCCCACGGCAAAGCGCCCGGCCAGCTGCGCGTGGAGCCCGAGCTTGACCGTGTAGGCCCCGTAGCTCTTGGTGCCGGGGCGCGCGGCCATGCGGTCGGCCACCTCGCGCTGCACCATGACGGTGGCCGACTGGAGGGACGCGAAGCGCTCGAGGTAGTCCAGCACCACGGTGGCCGCCACGGCGTAGGGCAGGTTGGCCACCAGCTTGCCCGGCGAGCCGCCGGGCACCTCGGGCTCGCAGCCGACGGCCCGCAGGTCGTCGGCCGTCACGTCGAGGGCGTCCTTGCGGATGAGCGCGAAGCCCTCCTTCCACGGGTCGAGCGTCTCGGCCAGCACGGCCGGCAGGTCGGGGTCGCGCTCGACCGACACCACGCGGGCGGCATGGCGCAGAAGCGGGATGGTGAGCGTGCCGAGCCCCGGTCCCACCTCGAGCACCACATCGTCGGGCCCCACCTGGGCAAGCTCGACGATCTTGCGCAGGATCTCGTCGTTGACCAGGAAGTTCTGCCCCAGGGTGTACTTGGCCTGGAGCCCGTGGTCCTCGAGCACCGCGCGGGCGGCGGACACCGAGGACAGGGGCGACATCCTATCGGCGGCCATCGCGGCGCTCGTCCTCCCAGGGGTCGTCCCAGCCGTCGTCCTCGTCTTCCGCGGGCGCGGGCGCGTCGGCCCCGTCGCCCCACGCGGCGTCCAGCGGCTCGACGGGGTACTCGTCGGCCTCGGCGGTGATCTCGCCGTCGGCGTCGATCTTGCCCACCCAGTCCAAGACGAGCTCAAGACGGAACCCGGCCACGGCCAGGGCCGAGCGCACGGTGCCCACCAGAGGCCCGATACCGTGGGGGTCGCCCCCCTCCCCCACCACGTGGAGGACAGCCGGGCGGGCGGGGCCGCGCCGCGCGTCGGACCAGTAGTAGGGCTGCAGGCGGTCGAGCAGGGCCTTCATCTGGGCCGGGGCGGAGGCGAAGTAGACCGGGGACACGACGATGAGCTCGTCGGCGGCGTCGAGGTGCTTGCGCACCTCGGCCATGTCGTCGGCGATGACGCACTGGTGCCGGGCCGCGTCGCTGGCGGCCATGGCCGCGCAGGGGGACAGCGGGTCGCCCTCGGGGGGCGCGGCGGGCGGCTCGGGCCGGGCGGCTCGGCAGGCGTCGCAGCCGGTGCAGGGCGCCACCTCGGTGCTCGCCACCGACACGATGGACACGCCGTCGCCGGGGCATTCCTCGATGCAGGCGTTGAACAGCTCGTCGGCCAGGTGGGCGCTGCGCCCGTCAGCCCGCGGCGAGCCGGCGATGATGAGTCGGTGCATGGAGGTCCGTCCTTCCGGTAGGGTTCGGCCACCCATTATCGCACCTCCGCCGCGTTTCGCCACCCCCGCGCCGGCCCGGAGGCGGGGGCGTGGACAAAAAACGGCGATCTCGCAGGAAAAGGCGGGCGCCTCTCGCAGGCGCGAGCGCGTTTCCCCAGGTCAGCGAAGCGAGGGAATCGGAGAAGGGCGGAGAAGGGGGCGCGAGGGCTGCGAGATCGCCGGTTTTTGTCCACGCGAATGCGAGATCGCCGGTTTTTGTCCAAGGATCTGGACGAAAACCGGCGATCTCGCAGGAGGGGGGGGCGGAACGGCGCCGCAGCCTTGGCGAGGAGGCGCGAGGGCTTCCCAGGGGAGGGGCGCGAGGGCCCCAGGGCGGGCGACGTGCCCCCGCGGCCTAGGCGGGACGGGGCGGGGCGAGGCGACACGCCCCCACGACCTAGGCGGACGGGGCTCCCCGGCGCCGCCTCCGCGGCCTAGGCCGCGGAGGCGGCGCCGGGGAGCCCGAAGAGGCGGTCGGTGGGGTCGTTGAACACCTTGACGGAGTCGGGCCGCGCGCAGCAGATGAGGGTGAGGCCCGTCTCGCGCGCCGTCTGCACGGCCAGGTCGGTGGGGATGGACTTGGTGGCCAGCACGGGGATGCCGGCGCGGATGACCTTGGAGATCATGTCCAGCGGAATGCGCCCGCTGGAGAACACGAGGCAGCGCTCGCGGGGCAGCCCCGCGTCGAGCGCGTGTCCGATGGCCTTGTCGAGGGCGTTGTGGCGCCCCAGGTCCTCGCAGGCGAAGCGCAGCTCGCCGTCGAGGGCCAGATAGCAGCTGTGGGTGCCGTAGGTGGCGTGGTGCAGCGGGGTGTCCTCGGCGAAGGCGCGCGCCAGGGCGAGTACCTGGGCCGGATCCCACGCCCCCGGCCGCGACACATCCGCGCCCGCCGGCACGTCGCGGCGCCGGCCGGCCGTGCCGTAGGTGGGCACCGCCGCCACGCCGGCGGGCGCGGCGGCGCCCGGGGCCAGAACCACGTCGGCCCGCGATCCGTCGGCCGTCACGGAGAGGGAGCGCACGTCGGCCGCCTCGGCGATGACGCCCGACGTGAGCAGCCGCCCGAGCACCAGCTCGCGCAGGTAGGTGGGGGTGCAGGTCAGCTCCATGGCCAGCGCGCCGTCGACGTGCACGTCCAGGGCGTGCTCGGCGGGCAGCTCCACCCGGCGGCACTCGCCGCGGACGACGGCGCCCCGAAGCGCGCGGCCTCGGGCACGCGGTGCAGGGCCGCCGGCGCCCCGGCGGCGAGAGGGGCCCCGGCGACGGTGCCGGGCAGCGTCAGGCGCGCGTCCACGGCAGCCCCCTAGCCCTCGGCGGCGGCCAGGGAGGGGTCGCGGGCGATGGCGTCGAGCCGGGCCATCACCACGTCCTCCACCTCGTAGGCCACCGGCGCCAGGGCGTCCCCGGCGTAGAGCGTGCGGATGTAGCCGCCGCACTCGTCGCAGGCGGCCAGGCGGTGGGCGTCGTCGCCCTCCACGTTGTAGAAGTGCAGCGACGTCTGGGCGGTGGTGCCGCAGCGGGCGCAGCGCACCCGCTCGAACTCCCAGGACGTGCCGCACTGCAGGCACGCGAGCCGCCGGCCGCGCCCGGCCGTGGACGTCTCGCCGCCCACGTGGGCGAGCGCCGGCGCGCTGCCGCACACGGGGCACGCGAGCGGGCGCGGCCCCTCGGGCCCGGCCGCCTCCAGGGCCGCCGACGCCCGGGCCGCCGGGCCCTCGATCAGCGGGCGCAGGGCCAGCGACGCCAGCAGCGTCCCCAGGCGCGCCGCCTGCCCGTCCAGGCCGTCGTCGGCCAGCACGGCCTCCAGGTCGGCCAGCCACGCCGCCGGGTCCGATCCGGCGAGCGTCAGGTCGCTGGCGCGCACGACGCGATCCCACCGCACGGCGCCGAGCGCCTCGGCCACCGCCGGCGGGAAGGCGCCGTGCGCCAGGGCCGCCGCGGCCACGGCGTCGGCCACCCGGGCCAGCGCCGCGCCGTCCACGGCCGCCGGCGCCTGGGCCAGCACCGACCGCCCCTCGCGCCGGGCGGCGCGCAGCGCGTGGGCCGAGGGCGGCTCCCAGGCCGCGTCCGTCCCGGCCCCGGCGTCGTCGGCCGCGGCCTGCGCCGCGCCCCACAGCCCCCGGAAGAACGCCAGGCGCCCCCGGTCGGCCTCGTCGAGCGAGGCCCCGTAGCCGCGGATGGCGGCGTCGATCAGCCCGAGGTTCATCGGCGGGCCTCCTTCTCCACGACGTTCTCGCCGCTCTCGAGCTCCTCGCGGGCCCAATGGCCCCAGTGGTACAGCGCGTCGGACTCCGACACCATGCCGTCGCCGAACATCAGGCGCGCGCTGCCCCGGTAGGGCTGGAAGATGCCCGCGCCCAGGAAGATGTGGGCCAGGCCGAACACGCAGATGAGGAAGAACCCGATGTCGTGCAAAAACAGCGTCCAGGCGTACACCGCCGGGAAGCTCGCCACGGTGGAGCCCACCAGCAGGATGACGCCGGTCACCGCCATGAGCGCGCCGGAGAACCACAGCATGCCGTCGGCGAAGCGCTGGCCGCTCTTCAGCTCGTGCTGGTCGGGCATGTGGATCCACTTGGCCATGAACAGGTAGGGGAAGAACAGGATCATCCACTTCTTGTCATCGGAGTCCCACTTGGCGAACAGGTTCCTGAAGATGTGGCGCACGCCCTTGGGCGCCAGGAGCGCGCTCACGAGCGGCACCGCGATGAAGGCCACGCCGATGACGCGGTGGGACATGCGCATGGCGAACACCACGCCCGGGCCGGCCGCCTGGGCCAGCGCCGGGATGAACACGAACAGGCCGCTTACCACCAGCCACAGGCAGCAGGCGATGGTGACGCCGTGGGTGACGCGGGCCTGGAGCGAGTGGCGCTTGATGAACCGCTCCGTGCCGGAGGCCTCCTGCGCGCGCAGGAACTCCTCGTCGGCCCGGGCCTCCGCGGCCGTGGGGACGTAGGCCTCGTTACTCATGGTCGCCTCCCTTCCTCCGCGGAAGATTCTCCAGGATGTGCTCCTTGACCGACTCGGTGTCCTGGCCGTCGCCGTGCTTGATGACCTCGCGGGTGTCGACGTCGAGCGTGTCGCCGGTCGCGGGGTTGTAGGCGCGGCGGTCGCGCTTATAGCCGGCGCCCAGGGCGAACATGGCCGCCAGGCCCGCCACGGTGAGCCCCGTCACGGCGCCGGTCACCGGCTTCATGACCTGAGTGAGCTGCACCGCCGGGTTGACGGCGGGGTCGGGGCGCTGGCCGTGGGCCGCGGCCCCGTACTTGAGCACCTGGATGACGTGGAGCCCGCCCACCTCGTCGGCGCCGTAGGCCACGGCGTCGGCGTAGCCGCGCTCGCGCAGGACGGCGGCGCGCTCCTCGGCCCGGGCCACCATCTCGTCGCGGTCGCCGAAGCTGAGCGCGCCGGGCTGGCAGGTGGTCACGCAGGCGGGCGCCAGGCCGTTGGCAACGCGGTCGACGCAGCCGGTGCACTTGTTGATGACGCCGCGGTCCCCGGCGTAGCGGGGCACGTCGAAGGGGCACGCCGACGCGCAGAAGCGGCAGCCTATGCACCGCGCGGCATCGGTGGTCACCAGGCCCGTGGCCTCGTCCACGAAGATGGCGCCGGCCGGGCAGATGGTGGCGCAGGGCGCGTCGCCGCAGTGCTGGCAGGAGCGGCGCCCGAAGGCCCACTTGATGCCCTTGGGGCCGCCCTGCTCCTCGGAGAACGTCATGACGAGGCGCGTCACGCCGCTCAGGTCCGGGGGGTTCTGGTAGGTGCCGGTGAACGACGGGGCGTCGGCGTTGAGCGCCGTGGGCGACGGCAGGTCGTTCCAGCACTTGCACGCCGCCTGGCAGCCCTTGCAGCCGCTGCACTGGGACGTGTCGAACAGTATCGCCTTCTCAGCCATGATCCCCCTCCTATGCCTTCTCGATGTCGACGAGGAACGCCTTGTACTCCGGCACCTGGGTGTTCGGGTCGCCCACGTTCGGGGTGAGGTCGTTCACCATGCTCTCGGAGGTGGCGTAGACGCCGGCCCAGCCGAAGTGGTGCGTCATGCCCACGAGGTGGGTCAGCTTGCCGTTGACCGTCATCGGCTTGAAGCGGTGCGTGATGACGCAGTCCACCACGGCCGAGCCGCGGTTGTTCCACACGCGCACCTTGTCGCCGGCCTTGATGCCCTTTTCGGCGGCGAGCTCGGGCGACAGCTCGATGAACTGGGTGGGCATGGCCTCGATGAGCGCGGGGCACATGCGGGTCTGCCCGCCGGTCTGCCAGTGCTCGACCACCGAGTAGGTGGTGGCGGCGATGGGGTACTCCTCGTTGGTGCCGCGCTTCGTGGACGGGTAGTCGGCGAAGCGGATGCACGGCGAGCTGAAGGCGCCGTTGAGCGGGTTCACGTCCGTCGGCGACTCGAAGGGCTCGTAGTGCTCGGGCAGCGGGCCGTCCTCCATGGCGTAGCTCTCCAGGCGGGCGTTCTGCTCCCACAGCATGAAGAAGGCGTTGTCGTTGGGCGGCACGGGCACGCCGCCCTGGGCGGCCACGAAGTCGGGCTGGTCGAAGGTCTTCCAGGCCTCGCCCGTCCACTCCACGAGCACCTTGTCGGCGCTCCACGGGCGCCCCGCGGGGTCGGCCGAGGCGCGGTTGTACAGGATGCGGCGGTTGGACGGCCAGCTGAACGACCAGTTGGAGTACAGCCCCAGGCCGCTCGGATCCTCGTGCCCGCGGCGGCAGCACGCCTGCTTCTCGGGGTCGAGCGGGGCCTCGGAGTTGGCCCAGAAGCCGGTGTAGATCCACATGGCGCAGGCGGTCGAGCCGTCGGCGGCCAGCTCGCCGTAGCCGGAGCACAGGTCGACCTCGGCCCGGGCGAAGTCAGTGCCGTCCACGCGGTAGCCGTTGAGGGCCCAGGCCACGGGGCGCGGGTCGATCTTGCCGTCCACGTAGTAGTCCCACTTGGCGTTGAGCACCGGCGCCGGGTTGGCGCCGCCCTCGGCCTCGTACAGGGCGCGGATCTCGCGCCACAGCAGGTCGCAGATCTCGTAGTCGGGCTTCGCCTCGTCCCAGGGCTCCACGGCCTGGTGGCGGTACTGGATCCAGCGGCCCGAGTTCAGGATGAGGCCCGGCTTCTCGAAGATGAGCGCGCAGGGCAGCAGGAACACGGTGGTGTCGATGGAGGCCGGGTCCATGTCCGGCGCCTTCCAGAACGTGGCCGACTCGGTGGCCACCTGGTCGACCACCACGAGCCAGTCGAGGTTGCTCATGCACTGGCGCACGTTGGCGGTGTTGGGCGCCGAGTTGGCGGGGTTCATGCCCCAGTTGAAGTAGCCGCGGATCTTTCCCTGCTCCATCATCTCGAAGGACGGGATGATGGTGTCGGCGAGGCCGCCGGCGTGCACCTTGGGCCACCAGTCGTAGCCGTAGTCGTTGTCCGCCGTGGCGTGCTCGCCCCACCACTCCTTGAGGCTCGACACGAGGAACTTGGGCTTGTTGGTGTAGTAGCCGTCCGCGTAGGTCTGGCTCTCCATCCAGTCGCGCAGGCTCTTGCGGTCGGTGGTGTTGGGCCACTTGAGGTAGGCGGGGTGCTCGTTGACCATCATGCCCATGTCGGTGGCGCCCTGGACGTTGGGCTCGCCGCGCAGCGCGTTCACGCCGCCGCCGGCCATGCCGATGTTGCCCAGCAGCAGCTGGACGATGCACATGGCGCGGGTGTTCTGGGCGCCGTAGGTGTGCTGGGTCTGCCCCAGGGCGTAGAGGATGGTGCCCGACTTGTCCGGCGCGCCCGAGGCGGCGTAGGTGGCGTAGACCAGCTCGAGGGTCTCCTTGTCCATGCCGCAGATGGCACATACGGTGTCCAGGTCGTAGCGGGAGTAGTGCTTCTTGAACTGCTGCCAGACGCACAGCGGGTCGGCAAGCGTCATATCGCGCTTGGGATGCTCGACGGTCGGGGGCGTGAAGGCCGGCACGCCGGGGGCCGCGGCCCACGCGTACGCGCCGCCCGGCGCGGTGTCCCAGTGCGACTCGCTCTCCACCTGGTAGTGCCAGGATCGGTTGGAGTAGGTGGCGCTGTCGGCGTCGAAGCCGGAGTACAGGCCCGTGGCCGGGTCGAACCCGTAGTCGGGGTCGAGCAGGTAGGACGCGTTGGTGTAGTTGAGCACGTAGTCGTGCTGCCACAGGTCATGCTCGATGATGTAGTTGCAGAGCCCGCCGTAGAAGGCGATGTCGGTGCCCGAGCGGATGGGGCAGTAGATGTCCGCCAGCTCCGCGGTGCGGGTGTAGCGGGGGTCGACGACGATCCACTTGGCGCCGCGCTCGTGGGCCCGGTTGAGCCACTTGGCGCTGACGGGGTGGTTCTCGGCGGAGTTGGACCCGCAGTGGAGGATGACGTCGGCGTTTTGGAAGTCGCACCAGTGGCTCGTCATGGAGCCGCGACCGAATGATGCCGCCAGACCGGCGACGGTGGGGCTGTGTCAAACACGCGCCTGGTTGTCGATGGCAACCAGGCCGAGCGACCTCATCATCTTCAGGATGAGGTACTCCTCCTCGGAGTTCTGCTGGGACCCGCCCAGGCTCGCGATGCCCTCGCAGCGGTTGACGGTGAGGCCGTCCTCGACCTCGACGAAGGTGGCGTCGCGCGTCTCCTTCACCTTGCGGGCGATCTCCTTGATGGCGTCATGCCAGGAGATGGGCTCCCAGTCGGCGGCGCCGGGACGGCGCACCAGCGGCTTGGTGACGCGGTCGGCGTTCTTGGACACGGCGCCCGTGGCGGGGTCCACCACGTTGCGCAGCTGCAGCATGGCCGCGCCCTTGGGGCACAGGCCGCCCTCGTTGATGGGGTGGTCCGGGTCGCCCTCCAGGTTGACCAGCTCGCCGTCGCGCACCGAGCACAGCGACCCGCATCCGCCGGCGCAGTAGCAGCAGATGTTGGTGTACTCCTCGGTATTGACGAGCTTCCAGTCCCCCGACGCCTCGACGGCCAGGGCCGGCGAGGCGGCCGTGACCTCGTAGGCCATGGTCGCGGCGAGCGCGGCGCCGGTGGCCTTGAAGAACCCGCGGCGTGACAGTGTCATGGGCTTGCTCCTTTCCTCGTCTCGCTCCTTCTACTTCCTCGCGGGCCCCGCCGGGGCCCGTTTTCGGCGCGACGCAACATACCAGCACGCGGCCGCGGCGCACCTGGCGATCTCGCGCGGGCCGCTTTCTGCAGATTCCGTCCATTGATGAGGGCCCTACCTGAAGTTTTCCCTGGTGAATACCGTGTCGCGACCAGGGAGGAGGGCGAGGGCGGCGGATCTGCGGGCAGGGCCGGGGCGCAGGGGGGTTTCCGCCTTCTGTCAAGGGGGCGCCAGGCCGCCGCGCGCGGGCCGCGGCGGTGGTAGAATGCGCGTCGTACCACGCAATTTCCCCCCTTCCCTCCCCCTAAGGAGAGCCATGAGCGAAGAGAAGTCCCTGAACGAGCGCCTGCGGGCGCTGCCGAGCGTCGACCAGATGCTCAACCTCCCCGCCCTGGCGGCGGCGCTCGGCCAGGCGCCCCGCGACCGGGTGGCCGACGCCGTGCGCGCGGCCCTCGACGCCGCCCGGGCGCGCATCCTGGCCGGCGAGGAGGCGGATGTGACGGCGCAGGCCCTGGCCGACGGGGCCCTGGCCGCGCTCGCCCGCTTCCAGCGCCCGTCGCTGCGCCGGGTGGTCAACGCCACCGGCGTCATCATCCACACCAACCTCGGGCGCAGCTGCCTGGCCGAGAGCGCCGTGCGCGCCGTCGAGGAGGCGGCGCGGTCGTACTCCACGCTGGAGTACGACACCGAGGCCATGGCCCGCGGCAGCCGCCACAGCCACTGCGAGCGGCTGCTCTGCGCGCTCACCGGGGCCGAGGCGGCCATCGCCGTCAACAACAACGCCGCCGCCGTCATGCTCGTGCTGGCCGAGTTCGCCGCCGGGCACGAGGCCGTGGTGTCCCGCGGCGAGCTGGTGGAGATCGGCGGGTCGTTCCGCATCCCCGACATCATGGCCCAGTCCGGCGCCGTCATGGTGGGCGTGGGCACCACCAACAAGACGCACCCGGCCGACTACGAGCGCGCCATCGGCGCCGACACGGCCATGCTGCTGAAGGTGCACACCTCCAACTACCGCGTGGTGGGCTTCACCGAGACGGTGCCGGCCTCCGCCATGCGCGCCATCGCCGACGCGGCCGTGGCGGCGCGCCGGGCGGCCGACCCCGCGGCGCCCGGCATCATCGTCTACGAGGACCTGGGCTCGGGCGCGCTGCTGCGCCCGCCGGCGCTCGGCGCCGACGCCGAGCCCACGGCCGGCGAGGCGCTGGCCCAGGGGTGCGACCTGGTGTCCTTCTCGGGCGACAAGCTGCTCGGCGGCCCGCAGGCGGGCATCGTCATCGGGCGGCGCGCGCTCATCGACCGGCTCAAGGCCAACCCCCTGGTGCGCGCCCTGCGCCTGGACAAGATGACGCTCGCCGCGCTCGAGGCCACGCTGCGCCTGTACCTGGAGCCCGAGCGCGCCCTGGCCGAGATCCCCACGCTCGCCATGCTCTCCGAGCCCGCTGCGTCGGTGCGCGAGCGCGCCGGGCGGCTGGCGGCGCTGCTCGAGGGCGCCGTGGGCGGCGCGGCGGCGGTGTCGGTGGTCGACGAGGTGAGCTGCGTGGGCGGCGGCACCCTGCCGCTGCTGGAGATCCCCTCGGCGGCGGTGGCGCTCGCCTTCCGCGCCGAGGACGGCGCCCAGCGCTGCGAGGAGGCCCTCATCCGGCGCGCGGCCGTGCCCGTGGTGGGCCGCATCCGCCAGGGTCAGCTGCTCTTCGACGCACGCACCCTGACCGAGGACGAGCTGCCGCTCGTCGCCGAGGCCGTGGCCGCCGCCCTGGGCGGGGACGCGGGCGCAGGCTACGGGGCGGCGGGCGACGCCGGGCCGTCCGGCGCCCGGGACGGGGAGGTGGCCCGATGAGCGCGCAGCCCTCCCTCATCCTGGGGACCGCCGGCCACATCGACCACGGCAAGTCCTCCCTCGTCCGCGCGCTGACCGGCACCGACCCCGACCGCCTGGCCGAGGAGAAGCGCCGCGGCATCACCATCGAGCTCGGCTTCGCGCAGCTCGAGCTGCCGAGCGGGCGCGCGCTCGGCGTGGTGGACGTGCCGGGCCACGAGCGCTTCGTGCGCTCGATGGTGGCGGGCGCCACCGGCGTGGACGTGGCGCTGCTGGTGGTGGCGGCCGACGACGGCGTGATGCCGCAGACCGTCGAGCACCTGGCCGTGCTGGAGCTCCTGGGCGTGCGCACGCTGGTGGTGGCGCTCACGAAGGTGGACCTGGTGGACGACGAGTGGCGCGAGTTCGTGGCCGGCGAGGTGGCCGCGCGCCTTGAGGGCGGCCCCTACGCGGGCGCGCCCATCGTGGGCGTGTCGAGCCGCACCGGCGAGGGCCTGGACGATCTGCGGGCCGCCATCGACGAGGCCGCCGCGCGCGCCGAGCGCACCAAGCTCGACGGCCCGGCGCGCCTGCCCGTCGACCGCGTGTTCACCGTGCGGGGCTTCGGCACCGTGGCCACCGGCACGCTCTGGAGCGGCACCGTGGCCGAGGGCGACCCGCTCGTCGTGCTGCCCGCGGGGCTGGCCACCCGCGTCCGCAGCATCCAGATGCACGGCCATGACGCCGCCGAGGCCGCGGCCGGGCACCGCGTGGCCGTGAGCCTGGCGGGGCTGTCCACCGACGAGGTGCGGCCCGGCGACCTGCTGGCGGCGCCCGGCGCGGTGGAGCCCACCGACCGCTTCGACGCCGAGCTCGCCTACCGCGACCCCTTCGCCCTGGGCAAGCCGCTCAAGACCGGCGCCCGCGTGCACGTGGCCCACGGCACCCGCGAGGTGCTCGGGCGCGTGCTGCTCATGGACGGGCGTGAGGCGCTCGCCCCCGGCGAGACGGCGTTCGCGCAGCTGCGCCTGGAGGAGCCGCTGCCCGTGGCCTACCGCGACCGCTTCATCGTGCGCTCCTACTCCCCCGTCCACGTCATCGGCGGCGGCACGGTGCTCGCCGCCCACCCGCGGCGACGCACCAACCTCAAGGACGAGGAGCGGCTGCTGCTCGGTGCGCTCGGCGAGGGCGACGTGGACGGCGCCGTGGGGGCCCACCTGGGGCTCGCCGCGCTGCCCGAGCCGCTGGCCGAGGTGGCCGCGGCCGCGGGGCTGGACGAGGCGACCACCGCCGCGGCCCTCGGGCGCCTGGCCGACGAGGGCGCCGTGGCCGTGCTGGAGGGGCGCGAGCCGCTCTACGCCCGGCCGGCCCTCATCCAGAAGGCGGTCGCCGCCGTGGAGCGGGCGCTCACGGGCTTCCACGCCGCCGACCCCCGGGCCACGGGCATGGCCAAGGATGCCCTGCGCCAGGCCGCCGCGCCCGCCGCGGCGCCGGCGGTCTTCGACGCGCTGCTCGACGAGGCCGTCCGGCGCGGGGCCGCGGTGCGCTCCGGCGGCGAGGTGAGCCACCCCAAGGCCGGCGCCGGAGCGCGCATGGCCGAGGCCGAGGCGGCCGACCAGCTGTCCGCGGCGCTGGCCGCGGCCGCAGGGATGCCGCCGACGCTGCCCGAGTTCTGCGAGCAGTCCGGCATGGCGATGCCCCAGGCCCGCAAGGCCGCCGCGGCCCTCGAGCGCGACGGGCGCGCCGTGCGCATCGACTCGGAGCGCTTCTACGACGCCGCGGTGGTGGAGGGCTACCGCCAGCTGGTGGCCGGCCTCATCCGCGAGCGGGGGCCCGCCACGGCCGCCGACCTCAAGGACGCCATGGGCATCACCCGCAAGTACGCGATGCCGCTGCTCGAGCGCTTCGACGCCGAGGGCCTCACCCGCCGCGAGGGCGACCTCCGCGTCCTGGTGGAGCGCTAGGGCGCGCGAAGGCTTCCCCAGCTTCCCCCGCTCCCCGGCGCGCCCGCCCCTCCCTCGCAAGCGCGCCGGGCGCCCGCCCGGTCGTGGCGGCTGCCGCGCGCAGCGGCAGCGCCCGCCTGGCTGCGATGCTCCCCCGACGTGTCCTCGCCTCAACGTCGCGGCGACGGACGAAAGTTCCCGCGCCTCCCGCCGCGGGCATGGGGTATCATGGCCATCACTGCGGGCGGCTCCTCACCAGGCCGCCCCTTCCTGGAGATGAATGGGGCCTGGTGGCCCCCGCGGCCTTCAAAGCCGTTGTGAGGCGCGCAGAACGTCTCGGGTGTGTTCGATTCGCACGCATCTCCGCCAGAGACGCGCGCGGGCCCCGCGACCACCAGGTCGCGGGGCCCGCCTTTCTTCCGGCTCCTCCGCCCGCGCGGCGGCGCCGGCCCTCTTCCCCTATTCCCCGCGCTGCCAGGGCGTCGGCTCGCGGTCGAGCAGCCCGAGCGCGTTCTCCAGCGTGTGGCGCATGAACTCCCAGCGCGCCGGCGTGCGGTCGCCCTCGAAGCCGCGCACGTCGGCCAGCTTGGCCGCCGTGAACACGACGTGCTCGGGCCCGCAGGTGGTGCCGCGCAGGGGCTCGGGCGTCATGTAGGGCGCGTCCGTCTCGGTGAGCAGCCGGTCGAGGGGCACCAGCTTGGCCGCCTCGCGCACGTAGTCGGCCTTCTTGAACGTGAGCGGCCCGCCGAAGGCGATGTAGCAGCCCGCGTCCACCCAGCGGGCGAGCTCGGCAGCGTCCAGGTTGAAGCAGTGCAGCAGCGTCCCCGCCTCGGGGAATCCCTCCTCCGACAGGATGGCGAAGCCGTCGTCGTGAGCCTCGCGTAGGTGCAGCACGACGGGCAGGCCGGCCTCCTTCGCCAGGCGGATCTGGCGGCGGAACGCCTCGCGCTGGTCCTCGCGCGGCGACAGGTCGTAGTGGTAGTCGAGCCCGATCTCCCCCACGGCGCTCACGTTCTCGTCGTGCAGGCGCTCGCGCAGGCGCGCCTCCAAGGCGTCGTCGTAGTGCGCGGCGTTATGGGGATGGCACCCGATGGCGATGCGGATCCGTGGCACGCACGGAATGGGCACGCCTCAACAGTGGCGGGCGATGGTGCGGATGCCGATGGCGCCCTCGCGCTTCCACTCCCCCAGCTTCTCGAAGGTCGTATCGCCGTCTTCCCACACGTCCACGATGGTCTCGATGAAGCGCACCTTGTGCAGGGCCGCGCGCGCCAGCGCGAGCCCCGGGTCGGGCAGCAGCTGCAGGTGCGCGTGGGTGTCGGCGACCGACGTGAACAGCGTCGGCGACGCCACCACCTCCCATTCCCCGTTGCGCCTCTTCCTCCGGAAGAACTGGTCCCGGAAGACGGGCTCGTCCTCGCGCGCCACGGCTACTCCATCTCCAGGTCGATGGTCTCGGCGTCGAGGCGGGGGAAGAGCGGGTCGCCCGTCTCCACCAGGTTGCCGGCGGGCAGCTGGCCCCAGGCGGTGGCGGCCTCGATGTCGTCGACGCCCGTCACGTCGCCCAGGTGCAGGCGGCGGAAGACCTCAGCCGACGTGGCGGGCGCGAACGGCGCGAAGTACAGCGCCAGGATGCGGATGGCCTCGAGCAGGTTGTACATGACGAAGGCCAGCTCGTCGGCGCGCTCCGGATCCTTCGCCAGCTTGAAGGGCTCGGTCTCCTCGATGTAGCGGTTGGCGCGGGCGGCCAGGCGCTGCGCCGCCGCCGCGGCCGCGGTGAAGTCGACCTGCTCCATGGCCGCGTCATAGGCCGCGTACAGGCCGGCGGCCTCGTCGCGCAGCGGGTTGTCGGCGCCCGCCATCGACACCGGCACCGCGGGCACCAGCGCGTCGAAGTACTTCTTCGTCATGTTGAACACGCGCGACACCAGGTTGCCCCAGGTGTTGGCCAGCTCGTTGTTGTACACCTGCACCATGCGCTCGAGCGAGATGGACCCGTCGTGGCCGAACTGCACGTCGCTCATGAAGTAGTAGCGGTAGGCGTCCACGCCGAACACGCGCACCAGGTCGGCGGGGCGCACGGCGTTGCCCTTCGACTTCGACATCTTCTCGCCCTTGGTGAGGAGGAAGCCGTGGCCGAAGACGGTGTGGGTGACGGGCAGCCCGGCCGCCATGAGCATGGCCGGCCAGATGACGCAGTGGAAGCGGATGATGTCCTTCCCCACGAAGTGGTACTGCATGGGCCAGGCGGCGTCGAACTCGCCGGGGCGGTCGGGGTCGGCGTACCCGATGCCCGTGAGGTAGGCGATGAGCGCGTCGGCCCACACGTAGGCGACGTGGCCCTCGTCGAAGGGCAGCGGCACGCCCCAGTCGAAGGTGGAGCGGCTGATGGAGAGGTCCTTCAGCCCGCGGCTCACGAACGACACGATCTCGTTTCTGCGCGACTCGGGGCGGATGAAGTCGGGGTGCGCCTCGTAGAAGTCGAGCAGCGGCTGCTGGAACTCGGACAGCTTGAAGAACCAGTTCTCCTCGCCCGAGGCCATCAGCTGCACGGGGCGCTTGCAGTCGGGGCAGACGAAGGTGCCCTCCTCGTCCTTCTCCAGGTCGCTCTCGGCGTAGTAGGTCTCCTCGTGGACGCAGTACCAGCCCTCGTAGGCGCCCTTGTAGAGGTAGCCCTTGTCGTAGAGGTCGGTCCAGAACCTCTGGACGGAGCGCGCGTGGCGCGGCTCGGTGGTGCGCACGAAGTCGGTGTAGGTGATGCCGAGCATGTCCCACGCCTCGCGGAAGGCGGGCTCCATCGAGTCGCACCAGGCCTGCGGCGTCATGCCGTGCTCGGCGGCCACGTCGGCCACCTTCTGGCCGTGCTCGTCCATGCCGGTGACGAAGGCCACCTCGCGCCCGTTCATGCGCTGGTAGCGCGCCACGGTGTCGGCGGCGATGGTGGTGTAGGCCGTCCCCAGGTGCGGCGCGGCGTTGACGTAGTAGATCGGCGTGGTGAACGCGTAGGTTCCCTTAGGCATGGAGCGACTCCTCTTCCCGGGGCCGACGGCCAATGACGCCGCCAACCCGCCAGCATACAGCCGCTCATTGTACCACGAGCCGCGTGTGCGCCGCGTTCCCGCGTGCCCGCGCGGCGCGCGCCACGTCCGCCGCCACCTGCGTGCGGCGCGCCCGTCGGCGTGGCCGCACGCCACGCCAAAGTGCGCTGCACCCTCCACCAGCGCCACCACCGCCTGCATGCAGCGCGTCCGCGCGTGCCGCCCGTGTGCGCCGCCAGCGCGCCGACGCGCGCCAAGTGCACAGAATTCACGACTTTGCGACGCGCACCGGTAGCTTGGAGGCCAACCTTCCCCCGAGACCCGGGCATTTCCGCCCCATTCCGCCCCAAAAGCCCGAAAAAGCACTTCCCACTGTCGCAAACTCGTGAATTCTGTGCACTTCAACGCCACTTTGCGGCACCAGCCAAGCCCGCACTCCCGCTGATCCCCATCCTTTACAAAATAGGAAAGAAAGGAAAAATTGGGAAAGAGAGGAAACGACGCTATAAGTTAAAAGGTCATTTATTTAGCAACGTTATACGACTCATCAGCATCAAGCGCCACGATGAGCGACTGCTCCAGCCTGTCCAGGCTCTCCTCGGGACACGGGAAGAGGTAGACGAGGATGTCCTGCTCATATTTCGCATCGGCGTAGACATCAACGTTGCCACGCCCGGCGAAGTCATCAGCGACACCTTGCCCGATGCTCCGCGACTTCCCCACGTAGATGCCGCGGTATTTCCCGAAACCCTTCTCCTTGGGCGCATGATCGTAGACGGCGATGGCGTAGCAGCCCGGATAGCCGAGATACGTCTCCTCGGAAGCGCGCTCGTGCGTCTCCTTGTTCTCTCGGAAGCGCTCGACGCTCATCCGAACGCCAGCGCCCTCGAGAATGACGCGCCGCGCCTCAGCGCGGGCCTGCTCCTCCTTGCGCGCATCAAGGGCATCGCCGATGGGATCGAACACCCTCTTCGCCGCCGCCCCGACCGCGCCGGCGACACCGGCAGCTGCATCGCCGATAGCAACACCCGCCTTCTGCGCCACATCAGGTGCCGCGTCGGCCATCTTGCCAAGGGCGGGCTGCGCTACCTTCCCCACCTGCGGAGCAACCTTGGCGGCAGCCTTCACCACAGGCAGGGCCGCCTGAACCGCGAGGGCCGCCTTTCCACCCGGAATAACCGCAGCGGCGGCCAATCCGACCACCTCGAAAACAGCGTCGACAGCCGCCTGGTAGTCATCGGCGGTCTTCGCTGGCGCATTCTTCTGCTCTGCCATATTCACTCTCCTCTCTCCTGCATGGTCATGGTAGCGGCGCCTTTGCTGTGCGTCCTTAGCTCGCCGCTAACCCACTACTCCCCCGCCTCTGGGGGCTCGAACTCGATGGCGTAGCCCTCGGGGAGGGCGGCGGTGAGGAGGGCGCGGACGGAGGCCTCGGCGTTGGCCTGGGCCTCGGCGAGCACCTCGCCGGCGAGCGCGGCGGCCTCGGCCTCCTGGCGCGTCTTGTCGATGTACTGGGTGACGTCATCCACGTGAAGGGGGTTGAACAGGCCCTCCTGCTCGTGGAGCGTCTTGAAGCTCTCGGTGTCGATGGCGTCGGAGAGCACCTCCGCCGGCGGCAGCGCCACGTGAACCGTCTGGCCCTCGACCGCGACCGACGCCGCGTCCAGGTTGACGCCCGCCTTGATGGTGCCCGAGTAGGTCAGGATGAAGAACTTCTCCGTGAAGGGGATGTCCACCAGGTCGAAGAGCCGGCTGGAGCTCGACACCTTCTCGGCCACCGTGTAGGACTGCTCGGCCGTGGCGAGCTCGTTGATCTGGGATATCTCCTCGAGCAGGATGGCGGCGTCGACCTTTGCCGAGTCGGGCCGGTCGGGCGGGTTGTACGTCAGCAGGAGGGTCGCCACCACCGCGCCGCCCACCAGGCCCAAGACGATGCCCCCGAGAAACGACTTCGCCTTCGCCCCCAGCTTCCACTTCTTCTTCGTCGCCATCCGCCTCCCCTTTCCCCTGGTTCTTCTGCCGGCTCCATATACGGAGCCGTTACAATTATCGTAGCATAGGGCGGGGCGATGGGAGCGGAGGGCTCGTGAGCACGGTTGCCAATATCGTTTGGATTATCCTGGGCGGGGTGTTCACCGCCCTCTGGTGGTGCGTGGCGGGGATGCTGTGCTACGTGACCATCGTCGGCATCCCGCTGGGGCGCCAGGCGTTCAAGATGGCGGCGCTGACGCTGGCGCCGTTCGGGAAGACGGTCGTCTACGGCGGCGGGGCGCCCTCGCTCGTCGCCAACGTCGTCTGGCTCGTCATCGCGGGCATCCCCATGGCGCTCTACTACGCCGTAGCCGGCGTGCTGTTCTGCGTGACCGTCATCGGGCTGCCGCCGGGGATCCAGCTGTTCAAGATGGCGAAGCTCTCGCTGCTCCCCTTCGGCGCCGTCGTGCGCTAGGGCGCGCGCGAGCCCCGCGCGGGGCGGGCCCGGCGGCTCTCGGGACGCGGGAAACGCGCTGGGCGCGCTCGAACAGTGCGTCACCTCGCAGACGCGAGGCGGCGTTTCCGCCAAAAATCGGACTTGTGCGCTCCCGCGGGGGTGTTACGCAGTCCCTGCGAGAGTTAGCCGCGGCTTTTTCCTGGCGAAACACCCCCGATACGCCGGAGGCGGCCCTCGACGGGCCGCCTCCGCGGTTCACAAGTCCGATTTTTGGCGGAAACGCCGCCCGCGGCATGCGCAGGGCGGGGCGCCGGGGATGCGTCAGGCGCGAGGCGCATCACCCGCGCGGGGCGCGGCACGGCGCGCGAGGCGCCGGGCGCGGCGTGGCGCGTGGGGCGCCCGTTCTACAGGTCGTCCGCATCCTCCACGAGCTCGACGCCGTGATGGTGGTCGTGCTCGCCGATGTCGCTCACCGGCTTCTCGAGGCCCTCGATCACCAGGTTGTGCTTCTCGGCATAGTCCCACAGCGCCGCGTGGATGGCCTCCTCGGCCAAAAGCGAGCAGTGCACCTTCACCGGCGGCAGCCCGTCGAGCGCCTCCATGACCGCCTTGTTGGTCACCTCGAGCGCCTGCTGGACGGTCTTGCCCTTCACCAGCTCGGTGGCCATGGAGCTGGTGGCGATGGCCGCACCGCAGCCGAAGGTCTTGAACTTGGCGTCGCGGATGACGCTGTCGTCGTCGATGTCCAGGTAGATGCGCATGATATCGCCGCATACCGCATTGCCCACGGTGCCGCAGCCGCTCGCGCCCTCGATCTCGCCGACGTTGCGCGGGTTGGTGAAGTGGTCCATGACCGCCTCGGAGTAGTTCATAGCCATGATGGTTCTCTCTTTCTGACTGGGATGGGCGGCCTAGGCGGCCATCTTCTCGATGATCGACTCGACGCGGCCCTGCTGGTAGTCCTCGTAAAGCGGGCTCATCATCCGCAGGTTGCCGAGCGTCTGCTTGAGGCAGTCGATGGCGAAGTCGACGTCCTCGCGCGTGGTGTCGCGGCCGAGCGTCAGGCGCAGCGAGCCGTGGGCGATCTCATGCGGCAGGCCGATGGCCAGCAGCACGTGGCTCGGGTCGAGCGAGCCCGACGTGCAGGCGCTGCCCGACGACACGCAGATGCCGCGCGCCGCCAGCTGGAGCAGCATCCCCTCCCCCTCGATGAACTCGAAGGAGAAGTTGACGTTGTTCGACAGCCGCCTCGTCGCGCTGCCGTTGAGGCGCGCGTGCGGGATCTCGGCGAGCACGCGGGCGATGGCGTGGTCGCGGATGGCCGTCTGCCGCTCGCGCTCGCCGGCCGCCTCGGCGCAGGCCAGCTCGGCGGCCTTGGCGAAGCCCACGATGCCGGGCACGTTCTCGGTGGTGGCGCGCCGCCCGCGCTCCTGCTGGCCGCCGTCGATGAGGTTGGCCAGCTTGACGCCCTTGCGCGCGTAGAGCATCCCGACGCCCTTGGGGCCGTTGAGCTTGTGGGCCGACGCGCTCAGAAGGTCGATGCCCAGCTCGCGCACGTCGATGTCCTCGTGGCCGAAGGCCTGCACCGCGTCGGTGTGGAAGGCGACGCCGTGGGCGCGGGCGATGGCGGCCAGCTCGGCGATGGGCTCGATGGTGCCGATCTCGTTGTTGGCGAACATGACCGACGCCAGGATGGTGTCGGGGCGGATGGCGGCCTCGAAGGCGGCCGGGTCGACCAGGCCGTCGCCGTCGACGGGCAGGTAGGTGACCTCAAAGCCCTCGCGCTCGAGCGCCTCGCAGGCATGCAGCACCGCGTGGTGCTCGATGGCGCTGGTGATCAGGTGGCGCCCCTTGCCGGCGTTGGCGCGGGCGAAGCCCTTGATCGCCCAGTTGTCGGCCTCGGAGCCGCCGCTGGTGAAGTACACCTCGGACGGCTTGGCGCCGATGAGCCCCGCCAGCGTGGCGCGGGCCGCCGCAACGGCGTCGGAGGCGCGCTGGCCGGCCGGGTAGAGCGACGAGGGGTTGCCGAAGTCCTCGGCGAAGTAGGGCATCATGGCCTCGAGTACCTCGGGGCGAACCGGGGTGGTCGACGCGTTGTCCAGGTATATCTGCTTCATGGGTGTCCTCGGATCCTCATTGTCTAGTAATTTGCTGGACTTTAATATAGACTGCCGTGAGACAATGTCAAGTGTTTTGGTAGATTTAATTCCGCGGTCGCGAAATCGCCATCGCTCGCGTAGGATGTGGGGAGAGGCCGCGAGCGACGGGCGGCGCCAGCGCGCGGACGAGGAGCCCCGGAGAGGAGCCCGATGAAGATATCGACGAAGACCCGCTACGGCATGCGGTTCATGATCGACCTGGCCCAGCACCGCGAAGGCGGCTGCGTCGCCCTGAAGGACGTGGCCGAGCGCCAGGGCATCTCGAAGAAGTACCTGGAGCAGGTGGTGGCGCCGCTCACGTCCGCCGGGCTGCTGCGCGTGACGCGCGGCTACCAGGGCGGCTACGAGCTGGCCCGCCCGCCCGAGGACATCAGCCTGGCCGACATCGTCTCGGCCAGCGAGGACGGCCTGGAGCTGCTCGACTGCATGAGCGGCGTCTTCGCCTGCGAGCGCGCCGAGGGCTGCCCCTCGCAGCGCATCTGGGGCGGCATGGAGCGCGCCATCCACGACTACCTGGCCGGCATGACCCTGGCCGACGCCGTCGCCGACTAGGCGGCGGGCCGGGCGCGCGGCACCCGGCGCCCCCCCCCTACTCCGCGGCCACGGCGGCTATGCCGAAGGAGCCGGGGCCGCAGTGGGACGAGATGACGCCGCCGGTCTCGATCCAGGTGACCTCCTGGAAGCCGGCGGCGCGGACGCGATCCTCCACCTGGCGCTGGAGCCCCTCGTCGAGCCCCTCGTTGCGGATGAGCGCCACGCGCGCGACGTCGAGCGGCTCGCGGGAGAGGAAGTCGTCGACCAGGGCCAGCACCGCCTTCTCCATGGACCCGCGCAGCTTCTTGGTGGCCACCAGCTTGCCGTCCAGGATCTCGATGACCGGCTTGATGCGCAGCAGCTGCGCGCCCAGGTAGGCGCCGTTGCTGAGGCGGCCGCCCGCGCGCAGGAAGTCCAGGCCGCCGGGGATGAACGCCATGCGCACGCGCTCGACCTGGCTGGCGACGAAGGCCTCCACCTCGGGCAGCGGCGCGTCCGGGTGATCCTCCAGGAAGCGCGCCGTGTTCGTGACCACCAGGAACAGTCCGGCCGTCACCGACTTCGTGTCGATGGCCGTCACGTCGCCGCGCCCCTCGGCCGCCATGCGCGCCGACTCGAACGAGCAGGTGGTGCAGGCGGAATACGCCAGGTACAGCACGTGCTCGCCCGCGCTGCGCGCGTCGATGCGGGCGAAGGCGTCGGCGAAGTCCTGCGGGGTGCAGCCGCTCGTGCGCGGCAGGTCGCCGGTGGCGCGGTAGTGCGCGAAGATGTCCGCGACCGGGAAGCTGCCGTCGTCGAGGCTGCGATCGCCGAAGGTCACGTGCATCGGCACCATCTCCAGCCCGTAGCGCTCGACGAACTCCGCGGGGATGTCCCCGCCCGTCTCCGTGACGATGATGTAGCGGCCCATGGCGCCCTCCCCCTCCAACCTGTCCCCGCGCCCGTGTGCGGCGGCAATTTAGTTTGAGAATCTAAGTGGTTAGTTATTCCCCAGTTTACCAGCGAAATGGGGAATACTCGACGCCATCACAAGGGAAACACAGCGGAAGGAGGGGAAGGAAGGAGGGATGGAGGGCGCGACGGAGCGCGACGAGCGGCGGGGCGGCGCGGGGTGCGGGGGCGGAATGCGGGGCGCAGGGATGGCCGGGGCTCAGCGGAGCTTGGCGCGGCGGGCGCGCCAGTCGGGCATGAGGCGGTCCATGGCGGCCTGGAAGCGAGGTCCGTGGCCCCGCTCGATGAGGTGACACAGCTCGTGGACGACCACGTACTCCAGGCATTCGGGCGGGTAGAGCGCCAGCCGCACGTTGATGCAGATGCGGCCGGTGGACGGCTGGCAGCTGCCCCAGCGGCTCGTCATGTTGCGGTAGGCCACCGTGCCGGCGCGCACGCCCATGATGGGCTCCCAGGCGGCGATGAGCGCGGGCACGCAGGCCTCGACGACGGCGCGCCACTCGGCCACCTCCTCCGGCGTGGCCGCGGCGGCGCGCGCCCGGGGCGACGCGGCCAGGTCGCGGCGGCGCGCCTCGATCCACGGGCGCTTCTCGCGCACGAAGGCGCTGACGAACGCGTCGGACGTGCGCGGGGGCGCCGACACGGCGACGGTGCCGTCGGGCCGCACGCGCAGGTTCACGTTCTTCACGCGCTTGCGGGTGAGGGCCACCTCCAGGCCGTCCACCACGAGCACCCGCGTCTCGGCCCTGGCGCCGCGCGGGCCGCCGGCGCGCGTCACGGGCGCTCCGCGCGCGGGCCGTTCGCGCCGGCATCCCGGGCGCGGGCGGCGGCCATCGCCAGGTCGTAGGCGTCGTTGCGGGCGATGCCGCAGGCGGCGGCCACGCGGCGGGCGATCTCCTTGGTGCGCAGGCCCTCGGCCGCCAGCTCGGTGGCCATCGCCTCGGCCGAGGCCGCCGCCTCCTCGGCGCCGGCGGCGGCCTCGGCGGCATTCGGCCCGTCGATGACCAGCACGATCTCGCCGCGGATGCCGCCCGGCCCCGCGGCGCGGCGCGCGAACTCGTCGCGTACCTCGGGCGCCGGCCCGCGCACCACCTCCTCGTGGAGCTTCGTCAGCTCGCGGCAGACGGCCACGTCGCGCGCGGGCAGCGCCTCGGCCACCACGGCCAGCGACGCGGCCAGCCGGTTCGGGCTCTCGTAGAAGATGAGCGCCGCGTCCAGCCCGCGCAGGGCCTCCAGGCAGGCGCGCTGCTCGGCGGCCTTGCGCGGGAGGAAGCCGCCGAAGTAGAAGCGCGGGTTCACCGTGCCGCTGGCCACGTAGGCCGTCGCGGCGGCCGTCGGCCCGGGCAGCACCTCCACCGGCGCTCCGGCCGACCGCGCCGCGGCCACCAGGCGCAGCCCCGGGTCGGACACGCCGGGCATCCCCGCGTCCGAGCAGTAGGCGATGCGCTCGCCGGCCAGCACCCGCTCCACGACGGCCGCCGCGCGGGTTCCCACCAGCGCCTCGTCTAGCCGCTCGAGCCGCTTCCCTATCCCGAAGGCCGCCAGCAGCCGCCCGGTCACCCGCGTGTCCTCGGCGCATACCACGTCCGCCTCGACCAGCGCCGCCCGCGCGCGGTCGGTCATGTCGCCCAGGTTGCCCAGGGGCGTCGGCACTATGATGAGTTTTCCCGTTCTCGTTTCCATAGACGGGAATTATAGCCCGCACGCGGTAGAATACGGGCGTAATCGTGGTATCCCGGAGCGAGGAGCAGCCATGGAACGAGACCCCCTCCCCCACGCCGACCGCCTCCCGGACGCGGGGGAAGAGCCGCCTGCGGAAGCCGCCGTGACGCCTGCGCCCGACGCCCCCGCTCCCAGAAGGCGCCTCTCGGCGCGCGGCAAGCGCCTCGTCGCGGCCGGCGCTATCGCCGTCGTGGGCGCCCTCGTCGGCGCGGGCCTCGCCTTCGCCAGCTACCTCGCCAACGTGAACCAGGAGCTCACCCAGGGCGACAAGACCGTCGAGGAGGTCGAGGAGATCGAGGAGGCCCTCGCCCACCACTCCGACTTCACCGAGCCCTTCTACCTGCTGCTCATCGGCTCGGACGCGCGGCCCGACGACCCGTCCATGGGGGCGCGGTCCGACACCAACATCCTCGCGCGCGTCGACCCCGTGGCCGACCAGGTCACCCTCGTCTCCATCCCGCGCGACACCAAGGTCACCATCCCCGGCCACGGCACCTGCAAGTTCAACGCGGCCTACGCCTACGGCGGCGTGCCGGGCGTCATCCGCGCCACCAACGACCTTCTGGGCGTGGAGGTGGCCCACTACGCCGAGGTCAACTTCGACAAGCTGATGGAGCTGGTGGACGCCCTGGGCGGCGTCGACGTGGAGGTCGACGTGCGCATCGACGACGTGAAGGCCGACTACAACACCTACGACCGCCACAACGTCATCGAGCCGGGGTTGCAGCACCTCGACGGCAGCCACGCGCTCACCTTCGCGCGCAGCCGCGCCTTCCCCGACGGCGACTTCACGCGCACGGCGCACCAGCGCACCCTCATCATGGCCATCGTGAACCAGGCCCTCGGCCTGTCGCCCACGCAGCTGCCCGCCGTGGTGGAGGCCGGCGCGAAGTGCGTGACCACCGACCTCACGATCGCCCAGGTGCTCGACCTGGCCCTGCAGTTCCGCGACGCGGGCGACCTGGTCATCTACTCGGCCATGCTGCCGTCGTTCACGCAGAACATCGGCGGGGTGTCCTACGTCATCAACGACGCGGAGGCCACGGCCGAGATGATGGCCCTGGTGGAGGCGGGCGAGGACCCGAGCGGGATCGTGTCGACGAAGTCGGCGGCCGACGTGGGCGGATCCGGCGCCGCGACCGCCCCGAGCGCGCCCGCGGCGCCAGCTGAACCCGAGCAGCCCGCGGCGCCCGCGGCCCCCGAGCAGCCGCCGGCGGCCCAGCCGGGCGGTGATGCGGGGGCGGGGACGATCAGCGGGAAGCCGGGCGCGGGCGAGGGCGCGGGAGGCGACGCGAAGCCGCCCGCCGGCGGTGACGGCGGCGGCACGGACGCGGGCGCCGGGAAGCCGGGCGACGGCGCGGGCGACGGCGGATCCAGCGGCGGAAGCGCGGGATCCGGCGGCACCAAGCCCAACGGCGGCGCGGGATCCGGCGACGCGGGCGCGGGCGGCGGGGCCGTCAAGCCGGACGCCGGCGCGGCGGGCGGCAAGCAGCCCGCTGGCGGCGCGCCGGCGGAGAGCTCGGCGCCAGCCGGCAGCGCGGCGGGCGCGGCCGCGGGGAAGGCCGCCTGATCCCCATGGCCCTCGACGCCCTCATCGCAGACATCCGCGCCTACGAGCCGTTCAACGAGCAGGAGGCCGTCGACAAGCCGGTCATCCTGCGCGCGCTCACGGCCGGCCCCGCCTGCCTCGACCGCTCGGCGCTCGCGCACCTGGCCTGCTCCATCTGGACGGTCGATCCCACGTTCACGCGCACGCTGCTCGTCTACCACAACATCTACGACTCGTGGAGCTGGATCGGAGGCCATGCCGACGGCGAGGCCGACCTGGCCTCCATCGCCCTGCGCGAGCTGGCCGAGGAGACCGGCGTCGAGGACGCGCGCCTCGTCCCCTGCGGGCCGGGCGGCATCTACTCGCTCGAGGTGCTCACCGTGGACGGCCACGAGAAGCGCGGCCGCTACGTCGGCTCGCACCTGCACCTCAACGTCACGTACCTGGCGGTGGCCGATCCCGCCGCGCCCCTGCGCCCCAAGCCCGACGAGAACTCCGGCGTCCGCTGGGCCGCCCTCGACGAGGCCCTGGCGCTCTCCACCGAGCCCTGGATCCGCGACCGCATCTACCGCAAGCTCATAGCCAAGCTCCCCGCCGTGCAGCCGAGGTAGCGCCGGCGCGGCGCCCTCCTTGCAGCCGATTTGCCGTTTCATATCCATTTCAGCGAGTTTTCCGAGGCTCTTTGCCCCACGTGGCCGCCTTTCGAGGGCTCCTCTTGGGATGCGATTACCATTTCCCCAGGTCACGATATTTCATAGGGGCGCCATCGTTCGCGCGAGGCACTGATTTTCGCCGCTCGCCCTCGGAAAACTCGCCGAAATGGATATGAAACGCCCCGGAGAGCGCAAAAAGCCGCAAGGACGCGGACGCGCCCGCAAAGGGAGGGGCCGCCCACCCGGGCGACCCCTCCCTCACGCACCCACGCGTGGGCCCGCGCCCCGCGCGTGGGGCGCGGGGCGCGGCGCTACTCCGCGGTCTCGGTCCTTATCTCCACGTAGCCCACCTTCTCGCTCTTGGGCTTCCCGGGCTTGGCGACGAAGGCATCGCGGTCGGCGCGGGCCTCGCGCTCCTTCGCGGCCAGGTTCGCCTTGGCCACGGCGATCATCAGCTTGATGCGGTTGAGCTGGTTGACCTCGGAGGCGCCCGGGTCGTAGTCCACCGCCACGATGTTGCTCTCGGGGTACTGACGGCGCAGCTCCTTGATGACCGCCTTGCCCACCACGTGGTTGGGCAGGCACGCGAAGGGCTGGGCGCACACCACGTTGGGCGTGCCCTCGCGGATGAGCTCGACCATCTCGGCCGTGAGCAGCCACCCCTCGCCCATCGAGTTGCACAGCGACAGGATCTGCTCGGCGTAGTCGGCCAGCTCGTAGATGTCGGTCACCGGCTGGAAGCGCTGCGAGCGGCGCAGGGCGTCGTTCACCGGCTTGCGGAACTTCGCGATGGCCTCGAGCGCGATCTTCGACCCCACCGCGCCCTTTGACGAGCGGCCGAGCGGGTCCTTCTGGAAGATGGCGCCCGCGATGCCGAACAGGAAGAACTCGATGAGCCCGGGCACGACGGCCTCGCAGCCCTCGCGCTCGATGACGTCCACCAGCTGGTTGTTGGCCGTCGGGTGGAACTTCACCAGGATCTCGCCCACCACGCCCACGCGCGGCTTGGTGCCCTCGCCGGCCAGCGGCAGCGTGTCGAAGTCCTCGACGATCTGACGCACCGTGCGCTTGAACTCGCCGTACTTGACGCCGCGGTGCAGCTGCCCCTTGCACGTGGCCATCCAGTGGTCGAACAGGCGCGTGGCGCTGCCCGGCTCCACCTCGTAGGGACGCGTGCGGTACAAACACATCATCAGCAGATCGCCGTAGCACAGCGCGTAGATGGCCTGGAGCAGCATCTTCGGCGTGATCTTGAAGCCGGGGTTCACCTCGCCCAGGTCCTTGAACGACAGCGCGATGACGGGGATGTGCCCGAGCCCCACGGCCTTGAGCGCCTTGCGGATGAGCGCGATGTAGTTGGTGGCGCGGCAGCCGCCGCCGGTCTGCGTGATGAGCACGGCCAGCTTGTCGGTGTCGTACCTGCCCGACAGCACCGCCTCCATGATCTGGCCCGTGACCAGGATGGACGGGTAGCAGATGTCGTTGTTGACGAACTTGAGGCCCGCGTCCACCGCCCCGTGGTCCACCGACGGCAGAAGCTCGACGTTGTAGCCGAAGCGCTGGAAGATGTCGATGAGCAGGTCGAAGTGGATGGGGGCCATCTGCGGCGCCAGGATGGTGTAGCCGGCCTCCTTCATCTCCTCGGTGAACTGCGGGCGGGCGAACTCGGTGGACGCGCCCTCGCGCTGCTCGACCTCGGCGGCGCGCACGACGCCGTCGGCCTTCTCGGTGAACGAGGCGGGCACGAGCTTGTCCATGTCGTCCAGGTTGATGGACGCGGCCGGGCACGGGTGGCCGGCGGCGCGGGCGTCGGCCTCGGCCTCGGCGTCGCGGTCGGCCTGGTCCTTGAGCGCGGCGAGCAGGCTGCGCACGCGGATGCGGGCGGCGCCAAGGTTGGACACCTCGTCGATCTTGAGCACCGTGTACACCTTGCCGGCCGCCTCGAGCACCTCCTGGACCTGGTCGGTGGTGAGCGCGTCCAGGCCGCAGCCGAAGGAGTTCAGCTGGATGAGGTCGAGGTCCTTGCGCTGGGTGACCACCTTCGCCGCCGCGTAGAGACGCGTGTGGTACATCCACTGGTCGACCACGCGGATGGGCCGCTCGAGCTGGCCCAGGTGCGCCACCGAGTCCTCGGTGAGCACGGCCAGGCCGAAGCTCGTGAGCAGCTCGGGGATGGCGTGGTTGATCTCCGGGTCGTTGTGGTAGGGGCGCCCCGCCAGCACGATGCCGCGGGTGCCCGTCTCCTCCATCCAGGCGAGCGTCTCGACGCCCTTGGTGCGCATGTCGCGCTTGAACGCCTCGTCCTCGGCCCAGGCGGCGTCCACCGCGGCGGCCACCTCGTCGGCCGCAAGCGGCGCGCCGTGGCGCCCGGCCGCGTCGGCCAGGTTGCGCCCCAGCTCCACGAACAGGCGCTCCTTCAGGTGCTCCTTGTTGTCGTAGGGCAGCCACGGCGTGAGCAGCGGCACGTCGCCGCCGCGCAGCTCGTCGATGTTGAGGCGCAGCGCCTCGGGGTAGCTCGCCACGATGGGGCAGTTGAAGTGGTTGCCCGCGGTCTCGTCCTCCTGGCGCTCCCACTTGGAGCACGGCATCCAGATGAAGTCGGGCCGCTTGTCCAGCAGGTTCATGATGTGGCCGTGGGAGAGCTTGGCCGGGTAGCACACGCTCTCGGACGGCATGGACTCGATGCCCGCCTCGTAGGTCTTCTTCGTGGACGGGTCGGAGAGGATGACGCGGTAGCCCAGGCGCGTGAAGAAGGTGAACCAGAAGGGGAAGTTCTCGTACTGGTTGAGCGCGCGCGGGATGCCCACGGTGCCGCGCGGGGCGTCCTCGGGCGCGAGCGGCTCGTAGTGGTCGAACAGCCGGCGGCTCTTGTACTCGAAGAGGTTGGGCACCTGCGCGGCGCCCTTGCCCGCGCCGAGGCTCTCGCCCTTCTCGCAGCGGTTGCCGGTGATGAAGCGGCGGTGCTTGCCCGTGGCCTCGTCGACGCCGAAGTCGTTCACGGTGAGCAGGCAGGCGTTCGCGCAGCCCTTGCAGCGCACCGTCCTGTGGGTGGGTGCGAGCGCCTCGATGGCGTCGAGGGTGAGCAGCGACGACGTCGGCGGCTCGGCGCGCACGTCGCGCTGGAGGGCCGCCTCGTAGCGGTCGCGGGCCAGAAGCGCCGCGCCGAACGCGCCCATGTTGCCGGCGATGTCGGGCCGCACGGCGTTCACCTCGGAGAGCTGCTCGAAGGCGCGCAGCACCGCGTCGTTCAGGAACGTGCCGCCCTGGACGATGACCTTGGTGCCCACGTCGTGCGGGTCGCGGATCTTGATGACCTTGAACAGCGCGTTCTTGATGACCGAGATGGCCAGGCCCGCGGCGATGTCGCCCACCGTGGCGCCCTCCTTCTGGGCCTGCTTCACGCGCGAGTTCATGAACACGGTGCAGCGGCTGCCCAGATCGACCGGGCTCTCGGCGCGGATGGCGGTCTCGGCGAAGGAGGCCACGTCCAGGTCGAGCCCGCTCGCGAAGCTCTCGATGAAGCTGCCGCAGCCGCTCGAGCACGCCTCGTTGAGCATGATGTGGTCGATGACGCCGTCCTTCACGCGCAGGCACTTCATGTCCTGGCCGCCGATGTCCAGGATGAACTCGACGCCGGGCAGCATCGCCTGGGCGCCGCGCAGGTGCGCCACCGTCTCGATCTCGCCGGAGTCGACGCGCAGCGCCTCGAGGAGCAGGCCCTCGCCGTAGCCGGTGACGGTGGCGTGCCCGATGGTCACGAGCGGCTCGCCGGTGGCGGCATCGGTCGGCAGCGCGCGGTACAGGTCGGCGAGCGCCGCCTTCGCGCAGCCGAGCACGTCGCCCTTGTTCGACGCGTAGGTCGACCACAGAAGCGCGCCGTCGCCGCCGATGAGGGCGGCCTTGAAGGTGGTCGAGCCCGCGTCGATGCCGAGGAAGGCGGTGCCGCGGTAGTCGGCCAGGCTGGCGCGGCGCACCCGCTCGGCGTCGTGGCGCTCGCGGAAGGCGGCGTACTCGGCGTCGTCGGCGAACAGCGGCGCCAGGCGCACCACCTCGGACCCCTGCATATCGCCCAGGCCCTCCAGGCGCGTGAGGATGTCGGCGAGCCGCTCGGGGGCCGCGCCCTCGGCCGCGCCGGCGATGGCGCAGCCCGACGCCACGAACAGGTGCGCGTTCTCGGGCACGAGGATGTGGTCCTCGTCGAGGGCGAGCGTCTCGTAGAAGCGGGCGCGCAGCTCGGGCAGATACTGGAGCGGGCCGCCGAGGAAGGCGACGTTTCCCCTGATAGGGCGCCCACATGCCAGGCCGGATATGGTCTGGGTGACCACGGACTGGAAGATGGACGCGGCGATGTCCTCCTTGCGCGCGCCCTCGTTCAAAAGCGGCTGCACGTCGGTCTTGGCGAACACGCCGCAGCGGCTGGCGATGGGATAGATGGTCTCGTGGCTCTTCGCCAGCTCGTTCAGGCCGCCCGCGTCGGTGTTGAGGAGCGCCGCCATCTGGTCGATGAACGCGCCCGTGCCACCGGCGCAGGTGCCGTTCATGCGCTGCTCGATGCCGTTGTCGAAGTAGATGATCTTGGCGTCCTCGCCGCCCAGCTCGATGGCCACGTCGGTGCGGGGGATGAACGTCTCGACCGCCGTCTTCGACGCGATGACCTCCTGCACGAAGGCGACGTTCAGCCACTGCGACAGCAGAAGCCCGCCGGATCCGGTGATGGCCACGGTCATGGCCTCGTCGGGGAAGGCGGCGGCGGCCTCGCGCAGCACCTCGATGATGGTGGCGCGCACGTCGGCGTGGTGGCGGCGGTACACCGACCAGCGCACCTCGTCGGCGGCGTCGAGCACGGCCAGCTTCACCGTGGTCGAGCCCACGTCGATGCCGATGCGCAGGGCGGCCGGGTCGGCGGCCGGCGCGGCGTCGGCGTCTGCGGGGAGGGTGCCGGCGGAGGCTCCGCTCAGAAGCTGCGCAGCCCTCGCTCCGCCTCCGCCGGCACCCTCCCCGCCTTCCCCGCCCTGCGGCGACGCAGCCGACCCGGGCCACGTCTCCTCCACGCGCGTGACGCGCATGACGGCGGGGTCGACGCTCTCGTCGTTTCTGATCTGCACGTACTTGCCAGTCTTGGCTCGCTTCATGATCCTTTAGCCTCTCCCTGTCGTGGCCTAAAGCTCGATGGACTCGCCAGGTTTGATGAAGAGCAGGCGCAGGGCGATGACGGCCATCTCCTCGGATGACTCCGCCATGCCCGTCTCCAGCCAACGGGTGATGACCCCCAGGTACGCCGACGCGTAGAACGCCACGTAGTAGCTGACGAACGGCGTGGGGTTCTCGCGGTAGCGCTCGTGGAGGATGTTCTCGATGAGATCGGTGCACACGGCATCGCGCAGGCGCGGGGCGAAGCGCACGTCGCCGCCCGGCCCCATGACCGCGCGCAGGAAGTCGGCCTGGCCCCGCAGGTAGTCGAACAGATCCACGAGGAACGGCAGCGGCGCGCGGCCGAGGCGCGAGCGCAGAAGCTGCGTGAGCGAGATCTGCCGCATCGACTCGCGGAAGCGGTCGAGGTCGGCGATGACCTCGTCCTCGAGCGTGAGCAGCAGATCTTCCTTGTCGCGGAAGTGGTTGTAGAACGTGCCGCGGTTGAGATCGGCCCGGGCGCACAGGTCATTGACCGTGAACGCGTCGTAGCCGCGCTCCTCCAGAAGCGCGATGAGCGCGTCGCGCAGCGCCCGCTTCGAGCGGACGATGCGCCGGTCCTGCACGCAGGCCCCACCGGTATCAGCCAACAGGCTCCTTCCCCCGTCTTGCACAGCGAGAGCAAAAATGAACACGCTGTTCATTAGGGCGCATTGTACCTGGAACCAACGACCGCCGCAACCGTCACGAACGGCCCAGACGCAGGACGGCCCCCGGGGGATCCGGGGGCCGTCGGAAAGGCGCGGATGGCGCGCGGCGGGCACGGCGCGGGCGCGGGCCGGCGCAGGCGCGCAGCGGGCGCTAGGCGGCGAGAAACGCCTTGAGCAGGCTGCCCGCCTGGGGGTAGAACGGCAGGCGCGCCTCCTCGGCGGCCTTGTCGGCGAAGCGGGGCGCCCAAGTGCGGACGTGCTCGTCGAGGAACTGGGCGTAGGCCGCCTCGGGCGATCCGCCCGGCAGGTCGGCCGAGGCCACCACGTCGCCGGGCTCGCCGGCGTCGTCGCCGTCGGGGGCCGCGTCGGCGCCCGCCGCCTCCACGGCGGCGCGCAGGGCCAGGTACTCCAAGAGCTCCATCTCGGTGGCGATGTGGTCGAGCGGCTCGTTGGTGCCCTCGGGGCGGCCCAGGCCGCAGGCCTTGCAGAAGCGCTCCACGTCCATGGAGTGCGGGTTCACGAACAGAAGCGCCTGCACCCCGTCGTCGGCCGCGCGCCAGACGCCCTCATAGGGGCTGCACGTCGGCTCGGGCGCGCCCACGAACAGGCGCGTGGCCTCGGCGCGCAGGGCGTGCTTGAGCTCGTCGGGGTCGTCCATCTGGGCGGCCTCGGCGGCGCCGGGCGCGCCGTCGGCCGGCCAGTCCAGGCCCAGGACGCCGACGATCTCCTCGGCGGCCTCGCCCCACTCGCCGCTCGCGAGCGCGCCCACCAGCACGTCATCGGGGTAGCGGAAGCTCAGGGCGAGCAGCTCGCACAGGGCGGCGCGGGCCTGCCAGGTATCAGCGGTCACGGTCATGGTCGGTCTCCTTCTTCGCGGAGGGGCTTTTTCTTCTGAGCAAACGATACGCTATTCCCGCGTTCAGGAACAGGTGAATCAGAAGGAGAGCCAAAAGGACTTTGGCCGAGGCGGCGTGCAGCGGGTTCCAGAAGTAGTAGCCCTCGGCGTAGAGCCCGAGCGCCGGAAGCACGGCGCCCGACACCATGACGCCCGATACCACGCAGGTCATGAGCGCCACGGCGAGCAGCACCGCGAGCACCGTGCGAGCCGTGCGGGCCCCGGCGCCGCGAACCGGGGCGGCCGCGTCCTGCGCGGGGGACGCCTTGCGGCGGGGCAGCGCCTGGATCAGGTGCTGGGCCAGGTGCACGCCCAGCACCACGAACACGGCCAGGCCCAGCCACTCGTGGAAGGCCACGCCCGTGAGGGCGGGCAGGGACACGACGACGTAGGCGACGAGCGCGACGGCGTCGACGGCGAGCTTTCCGCGCATGGCGATCACCTCACCTTCCGGACGACGAGGACCAGCGCGATGACGACGGCCACGGGCATGAGTATCCACAGGTTGAGCGAGGCGTCGGAGGCCTGGTGGTAGCGGCCGCGCAGGGTGTCCCAGGCGTGGCACTCGACGGAGGCGCAGCCCGCCTCGGGGCAGGTCATCTCGTGGACGCCGTCGGGCTCGGGCACGTCGTCGAAGCCGTGGCACGACCCGCTGGCGCAGCCGGTGGCCGGGCAGGGCGACGACTCCTCGATGGGCACGGGCACGGGCGCCGCGCCCGGCTGGGCGAGGGCCCCGGCCCCCAGGACGCAGGCGCCGATGAGCGCCAGCGCAGCGAACGTTATCAGCAGCTTCTTCACCATGGGCACAGCCTTCTCCTCAGGCGGGATGCCGGCGCTCCCCTGCGCCCTCGGGCCGTCCCGCGAACTACCTGCATTATGTCAGGTCGTAGATACTATGACAAGATATGACAGGAAGCGGCCGACCCCCCGGGAGGGAGCGGCCGCGCCTGCGTGAGGAAGGGGGCGGATCGGAGGAGGGAGAGATCCGATCCGCCCCGAAGAGAGAGGGGGGGGCAGGCAAGCCCGCCCGGGCCGGCTACTGCTCGTCGGCCTTCGGGCGCAGCGGCAGGTACTTCACACCGAGCAGGAAGATGAGCACGGCCAGGCCGATGACGCCCAGGCACACGCCCCACTCGATGGGGGCCGGCCAGTAGACCATGCCCTGGTAGGCGCCGGCCATGCCCGACTCCCAGCCGGTGACGGTCATCGGCGTCAGGGGGCCGGCGTAGTCCGCCAGGCCGTTGATCTGGAAGCCGCCCACCAGCAGCTGCACGCGCTTGCAGAGGATCGCCAGGATGGCGGCCACGCCGGCCACGGCCAGCAGCGGGTTGGTGCGTAGGGAGGGCACCAGGCAGATGACGGCGGCCACGACGCAGAGCACGATCTCGCCCCAGAAGAAGGGCGCGAGCGGGCCGGACACGAGCATGTCCACCACGGCCATGCCGTCGGCGGCCGGGAAGGCCTCGGTGAGCAGGTCGCAGCCGAAGAAGTACAGGTCGACGAGCACGAACACGGCCAGGAGCTTGGCGAGCTTCACCAGGTGGGCCTGGTCGAGCTTGAGGTAGCCGGCCGCGCGCAGGGCCATGGACGCCACCATGACGAGCGCGGTGCCGCAGACGAGGGCCGAGGACACGAACCAGGGGGCTAGCAGCGCCGTGTGCCACATCTCGCGGCCCTGCTGCAGGCCGAAGATCCAGGCGGTCACGCTGTGCACCAGCACGGCGCACACGAGGGCGACGACCGAGATCACGCGCAGGGCCGTGTGGGACACCTTGCCCTTCTCAGCCTGTACCTGCGCCCAGAGGTAGACGCACGACAGGATGAGGTAGGTGCCCAGCACGATGATGTCCCACATCAGCGGCGAGCCCAGGTTGGAGTACGCGAAGAGCTCCCACAGGCGCACCGGCTGGCCCAGGTCGACCACGACGAAGCCGATGGCGGCCACGGTGCAGGCGATGGAGCTGAACACAGCCACCTTGGAGATGCCGCCGAAGCCCTTGATGCCGAAGGCCTTCGGCACCGACGAGATGATCAGGCCGCCGGCGCTCAAGCCGACGAAGAACATGAACATCGTGATGTAGAGGCCCCAGGAGTCGAGGTTCCTCATGGCGGTCTGCACCATGCCGCCCGAGAGCTGCATGACCCACAAGACGATGCCGATCAGGGTGATCACGGCCGACACGCCGATGCCGACGGTGAGGCCCTTCCCGCCCCAGGTCGCCGCCCGGGCGCCCGCGGCCTCGCGGGCCTTCGGCGCCGCGGCCGGGTTGAAGTCGTCGTCGATGACGCCGACGCCGTTGTTGATATCAGACATGGTCGTCATCCTTTCTAGACCAGGTAGTAGACGGACGGCTTGGTGCCGCGGTCTTCCAGCAGCTGCTTGTAGTTGCGGCTCGCTATCATCTTGGACACGTCGCTGTCGGGGTCGTCCAGGTCGCCCCAGAAGCGGGCGCGACCGACGCACAGGCGCATGCAGGCCGGCTCCTCGCCCTGGGAGGTACGGTGGTAGCAGAACGTGCACTTCTCGACGACGTGCTTCTGGTGCGCCGGGGCGTCCTTGCTGCCCGTCGCGTAGTCCATGTGGTACTGCGGGTCCTCCCAGTTGAACGACCGCACGCCGTTGTAGGGGCAGGCCGACATGCACATGCGGCAGCCGATGCACTTGTCGTAGTCCTGGCGGACGACGCCCGTCTCCGGGTCGCGGTAGGTGGCGCCCACGGGGCATACCTTCACGCAGGCCGGGTTCTCGCAGTGCTGGCACGACACCGGGATGTAGCCGAACTTCAGATCATCGGGATAGGTGCCGCCCACCATGTCGAACTCGGCGTCTCCCCCGTTGTCGGTGAGGACGCGGTTCCACCACATGTCGTTGGGCAGGTTGTTCTCCAGCTTGCACGCCATGGCGCACACGTGGCACCCGATGCACTTCTCGGTGTCGATCACCATTCCGTAATGGGTCATCCTACTTCACCTCTCCCTCGTACTTGCGCACCTCGACGAGCGTGTCGTCGAACGAGCTGTTCTGGTGCAGCAGGTTCAGATGATCGTTGGTGAGCTCCTGGTAGCTGCCCGCCACGTAGGCCTTGCGGTGCCAGCCCTTGGGCGAGGCCACCATGCCGGGGCGCACGGCGTTGTCGAACTTCACCTTGCAGACGCAGTGGCCGCGGTCGTTGTAGGCCTCCACGTAGTCGCCCGGGGCGATGCCGCGGGCCTCGGCGTCCACCGGGTTCATGCGCAGGTAGGGCTCGGGGTCGAGCTCGCGCAGGATGGGCGCGTGGTTGTACTGGGTGTGGAGGTGCCAGCGGGTGCGCTCGCAGTAGTGGTAGAGCGGGTACTTCGCGTGCTGCTCGGATCCGTCATAGGCCTCGTCGGGCGTATGGTAGGTGGGCAGGTGGTAGAAGTCCTTGTCGATGGGCTTGCCGATGTTGATGCGGGCGCCGGGATTCTCGACGTAGAACTCGAGGCGGCCGGACAGCGTCGGGAAGCGCTGGTCCTCCCAGTGGATCCAGTTCTCCTCGCGGTCGGCGATGACGCCCTTCTCCTTGAGGTTGTCGTAGCTGATGCCCCAGGGCTTGCCCTTCTCGGTATCGAGGACGATGCGCATCATCTCCTCGTTGGTCTTCGCGTAGAACGCCTTGGCCTTCTCGTTGCTCGTGTGCTGGGCGATCAGGCGGAAGATGTCGACGTCCTCCTTGGCCTCGCCGATGGGGTCGACCACCTTGTTGGCCATGTAGAGGAACGGCGTGTGCGAGGACGCCTGCACCCAGTCGTACTCGAAGTAGTGGGTGCACGGCAGGACGATGTCGCTGTACTCGCAGGTCTCGCTGAACTCCATGTCGTTGGTGACGATGCAGGGGATCTTCGGCAGGACCTCCTCGATGGTCTTGCGCTGGGCCGCGTAGCTGCCCACGGGGTTGGCGCCGATGTTGTAGAGCAGGCGCACGGGGAAGTCCTTCCCCTTGTACTGGCCCGTCTCGAGGACCTCGGGGAGCTGGAGCCACGGCAGCTCGTCGGTGATGCCGGCCAGGCCCGCGGGGAACAGGATGCCCGCCTGGTTGATGGAGGGCTTGTTCTTGCCGAGGTGGCCGATGGAGGCGCCGCGCTTGCCGATGTTGCCGGTGATGGAGGCCAGGGTGGCCCAGGTCATGCCCATCTCCTCGCAGTTATCGTAGAGGTGGTAGCCGGCGTAGATGGTGGATGGGGTGTCCTGGGAGTACATGCGCGCGAGCTCCAGGATGGTGTCGGCGGGAACCTCGGTCATCTCCTCGGCCCACTCGAGCGTGCATTCGGCCATGTGCTCCTTGAGCAGGGTCCAGGCCGTGGTGACCTTGACGCCGTTGACCTCGAAGGTGCCCTCGAGCGCGGGGTTCGCCACGTCGTTCAGGCCGCCCGGGGCGCCCGCGTCGGCGTCCCACACCACGTAGGCGGCCGTCTGCTCGGCCGTGGGGATCTTGCCGGCCTTGGTGCCCTGGAGCAGCAGCATGCCGTAGAAGGGGTACTCGGGAAGCTGGGCGGGGCCGGCCTCGCCGAAGTCGGTGCTGCGCAGGAAGTGGCCGTTGTCCTCGCGCACGAGCAGCGGGGCGCAGGTCTTGTCACGCAGGAAGTCGGTGTCGTACCACTCGTTCTCGATGATGGCGTTCACCATGGCCATGCCGAGCGCCGGGTCGGTGCCGGGCTTGATGGGCACCCACTTCGTGGCCTGGCGCGCCGCGATGGTGTAGGTGGGGTCGATGACCACCAGGTTCGCGCCGGCCTCCTTGGCCTCGATGCAGAAGTGCCAGTTGTGCGGCTCGGAGTTCGGCGGGTTGGAGTCCCAGATGAGCAGCGTCTTGGCGAAGCGGTAGTCGCCCGACATGTTGCGCTGGTTGAAGTCCCAGCCGCTGCCCGTCACCTCACCGATGCCCACCAGGTCGCCGTAGTCCAGGCACACGTCCAGGCCCTGGAAGCCGAAGGCGTTGATGAAGCCGATGCCCGCGGTGAGCCCGCCATAGGCGGCGAACGAGTTGCCCGCCGACACCAGGATGCAGTTGGAGTGCGGGCCGTAGTTCTTCGTGTTGTACTCGAGGGTCTCGCCCACCAGCTTTGCGGCCTCATCCCAGGTCAGGCGCTCCCACTCGTCGCTGCCGCGGTTCTCGACGTGCGGATCCTCGAGCGACCAGGAGGCGCGCTTCATGGGGTAGAGCACGCGGTTGAAGTCGTACAGGCGGTTGGCGTGGCTGAAGCCGCGCATGCAGATGCGCTCGTAGGCCGGGTACGGGATGTTCTCGTTGGCGCGGATGTTGACCATGCGCCCCTCGCGGACGGTGGCCACCAGCGAGCAGGTGCCCTGGCAGTTGCAGCCGCAGACGCAGACGACCTCGCGCTCCTCGGGCGTCTCGGCCGCGTGGGCATCCGGCGCCAGGGTGGTCATGGCGCCCCCGCTCACGGCCGCGGCGCCGGCCACGGCAGCGGAGGTCTTGAGAAAGCTTCTGCGGGATATGCCCCGGACCGGGGCGGCGGAATCCGACATTCCTCCTCCTTCTCTTGCGTGAAGGACGCCTCCCGCGTCCTTCCCTCCCCAGGAGAGGGCGTCGCATGCGCGGCCCTCCCCCGTGCGCGAGCCGCCGTGCACGGGCGGCTCCCGCCGGCGCGACCCCGCCCAGCGGCGGGCCCGCGTCTCGGCGCCCGGTCCTGCATCCCGGCGGGCCCTGCGCCTCGGCGGGGCTGGCCCCTCCCCGCCTTCTGGGCCGTAGTGTACGCCGATCGTATGATTGTCGCAAGTCATTGCGACAATGTGACGTTATCTGATTTGAGGAGAATATGCCGCGCGTCTTGCCCCGTTTAGGCGAAGAGTATTATTATTCAATATCAATAATAATTATATGAAGGGGATGAATCATGGACGCATTGGGGAAAGACCGGCTCGCCGCCACGCTCCTGAGGATCGATGAGGAGGCCGACCTGCTGCTGGCCGAGAGCCGCCATCACCCCCAGGTGGTCATCGTGGGAGGCAGCGCGCTCATGCTGGCCGACCTGACCAGCCGGCCCGCGACCCATGACATCGACGTGCTGCAGTGCGATGCCGCGGTCAGGAAGGTCATCGCGGCCCACCGCGTCGCCAACGGCGCGGTCGCAGCCTACCTGGACCACGTCCCCTACAATTTCGAGGATCGCCTCGTGCCGCTCCCCCTCCCCGCGAGGCGCATCCGGTTCATGCGCCCGAGCCTGGAGGATCTGGCGGTCATGAAGCTCTACGCCTGGCGTCCCACCGACCAGGAGGATCTCGAGAGTCCCCAGCTCCTCCGGCAGATCGACTGGGATCTCATGGACGAGCTCGTGCATGGCGAAGAGGAGGCGCGGGCCTCCGCCCTGTCGCCGCGGCGCTACCGCGAGATGGCGGGCCTCTATGACGACTACGCGAGGAGGCACGGCCATGAACCGCACGTTTAGGGGCTTCCTCAAGGCATACTGCGCGGAGCTCTCCGGCATGCGAACCACCAGCCTCCGAAGGCTCTGCGCCGCCGCGCGGGAACGCGCACCCCGCGTGGCCGAGCCGCTCCTGCTCCTCGCCTTCGAGGAGGGAAGGGAGGACTACCTCCTCAAGCTGGCCGAGGGCAGCCGGCTCGGGGAGGAATGGGAGGGCGTCGCCGAATCGATCCGGGAGCACGGCGGCGTGCTGCCCTTCCTCGAATCAGGCGAGGCGCCGAAGCGCTACGCCGCCGTCCTCGACGCCTACCGCGCGCCCGATGATGCGCTGGCCGCGGATCGCCGCATCAACGGCCTGCTGCGCACGCGCACGCTCGCCGCGCTCGATGCCGCGGGAATGACCCGCTACCGGCTCTGCAAGGACCTCGGGCTGAACGCCGGCAACCTCTACGCCTACCTCGCCGGCGACGACGCGAAGGTGAGCCGCGCGACCGCGCGCCGGATCATGGAGCACGCCTCCGCGGCCGCAAGGGAGACGGCGAAGGGCTGACGCCCCGGCGGCGACGCGGCGGGTCAGGCCTTGTCGCGCACCATCGACAGCGAGATGCGGCCGCGCTGAGCGTCAACGGCGGTCACCCACACGGTGACGGTGTCGCCCACCGTGACCACCTCGCTCGGGTGGCGGACGAAGCGGTCGGCCATCTTCGACACGTGCACCAGGCCGTCCTGCTTGACGCCGATGTCGACGAAGGCGCCGAAGTCGACCACGTTGCGCACGGTACCGGAAAGCTCCATCCCCGGCGCCAGGTCGCCCATATCGCGCACGGTGCGGCTGAACACCACGGGCGGCGCGTCGTCGCGCGGGTCGCGGCCGGGCTTCTCCAGCTCAGCGATGATGTCGCGCAGGGTGGGCTCCCCCACCCCCAGCTCGGCCGCGAGCGCGCCCACGTCGCCCACGCGCCCGGCCAGGCCCGCCGCCCCGCCGCCGGCCAGCGCCGCGGGCCCCACGCCCGCGCGCCGCAGCACCGCGCGGGCCGCCTCGTAGCTCTCGGGATGCACGCCCGTCGCGTCCAGCGGCTCGCCCCCGCCGGCGACGCGCAGGAACCCGGCGCAGTTCTGGAACGCCTTGGGCCCCAGCCGGGGCACGTCCTTGAGCTCGCGGCGGCTGCGGAAGGGCCCGTGCTCGTCGCGATAGGCCACGATGTTGCGCGCCACCGCCTCGCTCACGCCCGCCACGTAGCTAAGCAGGCTCGCGCTCGCGGTGTTGAGGTCGACGCCCACCTCGTTCACCACGCGCTCCACCACGCCGGCGAGCACGCGCCCGAGCTCGGCCTGGTCCAGGTCGTGCTGGTACTGCCCCACCCCGATGGACTGCGGCGGTATCTTCACGAGCTCGGCCAGCGGGTCCTGCAGCCGCCGCCCCAGGCTGAGCGCGCCACGCGTGGTCACGTCCAGGTCGGGGTACTCCTCGCCGGCCAGCGCCGAGGCCGAGTACACCGACGCGCCGGCCTCGTTGACGATGGTGTAGCGCAGCGGCCGGTCGAACCCCTCGATGAAGTCCGCCACCGCCTCCTCGGTCTCGCGGCTGGCGGTGCCGTTGCCGATGGCGATGACGTCGACGTCGTAGCGGCGCGCCCACGCGGCCAGGGCGCGGCGCGTCCCCTCCACGTCGCGGCGGGGCGGCGTGGGAAAGACGGTGCCGTAGTCGAGCAGGTTGCCGTACTCGTCGATGACGGCCGCCTTGCAGCCGGTGCGGTAGCCCGGGTCGAGCGCGATGACGCGCACGCCGCGCACGGGCCGCTGGCGCAGCAGGCCCTCCACGTTCCTGGCGAAGACGCGGATGGCGTCGGCCTCGGCCCGGGCGGTGGCCTCGGCGCGCATCTCGCGCTCGAGCGACGGGGCGATCAGGCGCTTGTAGCCGTCGGCGACGGCCTCCTCGAGCTGCGGCGCGGCGCTCCCCCGCCGGATGACGCGGCGGCCGAGCCGCTCGACGGCCGCGTCGGCGTCCACCCGCACGCGCACCCTGAGGCGTCCCTCGCGCTCGCCGCGGTTGACGGCCAGCACCCGGTGGCCCGGGACGCGGCCGATCCCCTCGGAGAAGTCGCAGTACGCCTCGTAGCCCTCATGCGCGGACTCGTCGGCGGCGCGCGCCTCCAGCGAGCCGGTCGCGCGGGTGAAGGCGCGCAGGTCGGCCACGTTGTCGGCGTCCTCGGCGATGGCCTCGGCGGCGATGTCCCGGGCACCCTGGAGCGCCGCGGCGGCGGTCGCGTAGCCGGCGGCCGCGTTCACGTAGCGCGCGGCCTCGGCGGCCGGGTCGGCGGCGCTCCCGCGGCCCTGGGCCAGGATGAGCGACGCCAGCGGCCCGAGCCCGGCCTCGCGGGCGCGCGAGGCGCGGGTGGCGCGCTTCTTCTTGAACGGCTTGTACAGGTCCTCCACGCGCTGGAGCACCTGCGCCTCCCCGATGCGGGCGCGCAGCTCGTCGGTCAGCCGCCCCTGCTCGTCGATGGCGCGCAGCACCTCGGCCTTGCGCGCCTCGAGCGCCTCCAGGTAGGCCAGGCGCTCGCCCAGCTCGCGCAGGGTCGCGTCATCCAGGCCGCCGGTGGCCTCCTTGCGGTAGCGCGCGATGAACGGGATGGTGCAGCCCTCGGCCAGAAGCCCGCGCACGGCCTCCACCTGCCACCGCCGCACCCCCAGCTCATCAGCGAGAACGGAAGAGATGTCCACCAGGGCTCCTCTCAGGGCCTAAAAGAAGGGTCGGGCAAAAAAGAACGCCCGAGGAAGGTAACTGACGTACCGTTCGGGCGTTGATGAACTCATTGTAGGCAACCCCTACCTAATGTCAACGACATCACCGCGACGGTTCACGAAAAGGACGCGATCGATCCCCTTCAGAGCGAATGCGTGCTTTCTCAGCTCCCTCTCTATGGCCGCATCGGGTATGCCCTTCATTCTCCGGGAATCGAACACAATGCGGGAGGACTGCCACCGACCACGCTTCAAGTTCCTCTCCACCGCCTTGATATTTGACGCCGTCGGCGCCTTCAGCTCCCAGGTCAGTCCATCCATGAGAATGTCAGGGGTGGACTGGTGGTCGCTCTCGCTCTTCTTGATGAAGGCGACGCTACGGCCGGACTTGGCCAGCGCAAGCGCAGTCTGGTACTCATGCGGCCAAACGTTGGCATCGCCAGGAATGGTTATGTTCCCCACCGGTTTCTGCATAAGGGGATTATACGCATTCGCCCCGCGCCGGGGCGGGCTGCCGGGGAGGGCGCTAGCCCCAGCAGGTGATGCCGGCAGCGGCATCGGCAGGGGCGGTGGCGTCGTCCAGCTGGACGGGGGCGGCGTCCTCCAGGGGTTCCAGCTTGAGCTCGCGCAGGCCCACGGCGCCGTCCTCGCCGGCCACCGCGATGCTGCTCGACACGCAGGGGCGCGCGAGGCCTCCGTCGGGCCGGCGCACCGCCGCGGCTGCGGCGAGCCAGCGCGGGTGGAACGTCGTGGAGCCCGCCGCCTCGTCCTCCAGGAAGTCGCGGCAGCCGGTCTCGCGCAGCGCGGCGCGCACCGGCGCGCGGTCGGGCCCGAACACCATCCCCGCCTTGAGGAAGAAGTCGCCGTAGTCGAAGGCGTAGCGCGCGTCCACATCGCGGTGCGGCTCGTTCACGTTGCGCACCTGGGCGCGGTGCTTGTTCTCGAGCGAGCAGTAGTGCAGCCCGAGGGCGAGCCCCTCCGCGCGCGCCCATGCCATGAGCTCCAGGCACGCCTCCTCGCTGCCCTCCACCGCCAGCGCGCCGGCGTAGGAGTAGTCGAAGAACACGCGGAACGGCGGGTTGCGCAGGGTGAGCCCCATCGACTCGTACACCGGCCAGTTCCACAGCGGGTAGCAGAACTCCAGCAGGTTCACGCCGTCGACGCCCATGGCGTCCAGGCGGCGCAGCAGATCGCGCATGAAGCCCTCGGTGCCGGGGATGACGGGCATCTCCACCATGACGGTGCCGATCACCTCGCGCGCCAGCGCCAGGTTGCCGAGCACGCGCTCCAGGGCCGCCGGCGCGTCGTCGTGCTTCACGGAGAAGCGGGCCTCGTCCATCCCCGCGTCGCGCAGCCGCCCGAGCAGCGCGCGGTCGAGCATGTCGCCGGCCGTGTAGAGGCGCAGGTGCGCGTCGGGGAACAGCTCGCGCGCCCGGGCGAAGAAGGCCACTGCCTCGTCGGGCATGAGCAGAGGCTCGCCGCCGGTGAGCGCCACGGCGGCGGGCCGGGGCTCCTCGGCGGCCAGCTCGTCTAGGAGCCGGCGCCACGGGAAGGGATGCTCGCACCAGTAGGCGAAGTCCTCCTGGTTGGGGTTGAAGCAGAAGAAGCAGTCGCGGTGGCAGTTGTTGGTGAGGGCGAAGCTGCGGCTCACGCAGTCGCCGGTGCACGCCGCGCAGGCCCGGCTGAGAAAGCCCGACGCCACGCTGGCGCCGCCGTTGCGCACGCGCCCGCCCGCGGCCTCCACCTGGGCCCGGAGCACCCGGGCCCGCGCGCGCTCCTCGTCGCGCGGCGCGAAGGCGACGCCCGTGGCCTCGAGCGCCCGCAGGTAGTCGTCCTCGATGCCGCGGTAGAGCGCCAGCGCCGCGTCCCGCTGCGGGTTGGGAGCCTCCCCCGCGCCGCCCGCGGCCGCCCCGCGCGCCCGCGCCGCCTCGTCCCGCTCGCCCATCGCCTTCCCCTCTCGAAAGGGGGCGCGGCGCCGCGCCATGCGCGGGGCCGCGCCCGACGTCCCGTCTTCGATTGTCATAGTATCGCAGCCATTTGCGACAATCAACCGGCGGGCACGAGGCGCCCTCCCCCGCGGGGCGCCCCGCCACGTCGAGCGCCCCGCGCCGCGCGCGGCCGCCCCAGGCGCAGCCGACGCAGGCGGGGGCGGGCCGCCTCCCGGCGCCCCGCCCCCGCGCATCCCCCGCTAGGCCGTGTAGATGGCGCAGTGGCGCCCCTCGGCCTCGCGCGCCATGTCGGCGAGCGAGCCGATCCGCAGCGCCGCCGCCGGGCAGCCGCTCACGCACAGTGGCTCGTGCTCACCGTCGTAGCACGCGGCGCACTTGTCCATCACCGGCGCGACCAGGTGGTACTGGCGCAGCTTGCCGTCGACGAGGAACGGGTCGCGGCGCACCACCCGCATCCAGTCCTCCTCGTACGGGTAGCGGTGCGTCTCGCGGCACGCGGCCTCGCAGCTGAAGCAGCCCGTGCAATCATCCAAGTCGAGCAGCAGCGCGATGCCGTTCCCCTGAATCCTGCCCATTACAGGTCACCCCTTCCTGACTCGATCTTGCAAAGCGACGAGCGCATGGCCGTCGCGCCGTAGCCCGGCTCGGCCGGCGTGGACGGCACCAGGATGTTGCCGTTCGCCTTGTTCCAGCCGTACCCCGGCAGCCCCAGCTCGGGGCACTCGTCGCGCCAGCCGGGACGCGGCACCGCGACGACGCCCTTCTTGATCTCGCGCGTGACGCGCGCCTTCGAGATGATCTTGCCCCGCGGCGACGAGATGGTGATCCACTCCCCGTCGGTGACGCCGAAGGCCTGCGCGTCATCGGGGTGCACAAGCGCGAACGGCTCGGGATAGAGCTTGCGCTGGGCGGGGATGTTCGTCCACGCGGAATGGAAGAACGAGTACAGGCGATGGCCCGTGATGACCGTCAGCGGGTACTCCTCAGCCAGCTCGGGCTGGCTCACGAGGCTCTCCAGGGGCTCGACGTAGTCGGGCAGCGGGTCGTAGCCGAACGACGCGAGCGCATCGCACCAGAACTCGATGCGACCGGTGGGCGTGGGGAAGCCGGGCCGCCCGTCGGGGCGCATGAGGCCCTTCTTGTACTTCTCGTAGACGACCTCGCCCGCCTCGCCGCCGGGCTCGGTGGAGCGGACGGTCTCAGACTGGAACTCGTCCCAGGTCAGGTCGAAGCCGTAGAACTCGCGCAGGCGCCAGAGCACCATGTCCTTCTCGTCCTCCCACGGCCAGTCCTCCTCCTTGATGAGCTTGCCCAGGTGCAGGAAGAACCACCAGTCGTCCTTGCACTCGCCGGGCGCCTCGACGGCCTGGTCGAAGGTGAGGATCATGTTGCCGTCGATCTCCTCGTCGTAGGTGCAGCGCTCGGCCCAGTCAGACGACGGCAGCACCAGGTCGGCGATCTTCGCCGTCGGCGAGAAGTAGAAGTCCTTGACCGCGAGCATGTCCAGGTTCGGGCTGGTCATGGCCTCGTAGGTGAGGTTCGTGTTCTCGTAGCACAGAAGCGGGTCGTTCGCGATGGCGATGTAGGCGCGCACCGGCCGCGGCTCCTGGGTGATGATGGCCTCGAACGTCGCGTGGGGGTCGTTCGAGCGGCCGAAGGACTTGTAGAGCGGGTGCTCCTCGCCGCCGAAGGTGAACAGCTCGGGGCGGCCGGGGTCCTTGTCGTCCCACAGCGTGATGCGGTCGTCGAGCATGACCGAGAACGACACCGGCACGCTGATGCCGCCCTTCTGGTCGACCCAGCCGAGCAGGCCCTGCAGGCAGGCGACGGCGCGGCCGTTCTGGATGGCGTTGGTGTGCATGCAGCCGGGCCCGAGGCCGATCTTCATGCCAACCGGGCCGTTGGTGCCCAGAAGCTCGGCGATGGCGCGGATGTCGTCGGCATCAACCTGGGCGACCTCGGCGGCGCGCTCGGGCGTCCAGTCCCGGACGCGCTCGGCCAGCTCGTCGAAGCCGTAGGTCCACGCGTCGATCCACTCGCGGTCGTACCAGCCGTGCTCGATGATCTCGTGCATGAGCGCGAGCGCGATGGCCGCGTCGGTGCCGGGGCGGGGCTGGAGGAAGACGTCAGCGTGCTTGGACATGTCCTGGAAGCGCGTGTCGATGACGACGAGCTTGGCGCCCTGGCGCTGGCGGTCGAAGATGGTGCGGGTGATCGCGCGCTCCATCGCGGGGTTCTCGCCCCACAGGACGATGGTACTGGAGTTGGCCAGGTCGCCGTCGGCGGGGCTGTAGACGCCCAGCGTGAACGCGTTGGGCAACATGTGGGGCATCAGGCACACGTGGGTGGGCACGAGCGACCAGCCCTCCAGGCCGAGCGACGAGTTCAGGCGGCAGTGCCAGTGGTTGGAGGTGCGGCCGGTGCCCTGGCCGGTGATGATGGCCTCGGGGCCGTACTCGTCCTTGATGCGCAGGCACTCGTCGGCGATCAGGCCCAGGGCCTCGTCCCAGCTGATGCGCACGAACTCGCTCTTGCCGCGGTTCTGCGGGTTGCGCTCGCCCTTGTCGGGGTTCCAGTCGATGCGCTTCATCGGGTAGAGCACGCGCCCCTCGGTGTTGTTGTGGATCTCGCGCTCCGACATGCCCGAGCTGCAGCACACGCCGTGCGACTTCGGGTTGTCGGGATCGCCCTCGATCCTCAGGATCTTGCCGTCCTCGGAGTACACGAACACCCCGCATCGCGCATGGCACGTCGTGCACTGCGTCCGAGTCTTCTTGACCGTCATGCCAATCTCCTTTCGACTCTGGCCGTTGGGGGCGGCCCTCCCTACCGCGGGTTATCCGGGCCTGCTGCCCGGGGGAGGCTGAAGCGCCGCATCCGATGGCCAAGGTGGGGATATCGTAGGCCCGCCGCCGACGTGGCGTCCAACAGGCAAAAGTTCTGGTTTCACAACCAACGGTTTCATTTTTGGCTTGTGCGGGCGCGGGCGGCGCGCCTATCATGGGAGGATGTCAAGGATGAGGGGGAGGGGCATGCGCGTCGAGACACTACGGTACTTCCTGGCCATCGCCGAGTGCGGATCGTACTCCCTCGCGAGCCGGCGGCTCTACGTGTCCCAGCAGGGCCTGGGCAAGTCCATCCGGGCCTTCGAGCGCGACCTGGGGGTGCCGCTGTTCGAGAAGACGGGCCGCAAGGTACACCTCACCGAGGCCGGCAAGCGCCTCGTGCCGCTGGCCCAGGACTACCTCGCCCTCGACCGCGATATCCGCGACGCCATGCGCAAGCTCGCGCCCGATCGCCCCGAGGAGGCCGTGACGCTGTGGACGACGTCGTTCACGTCGAGCGTGGTGTTCAACTACATGAAGAGCGATCTCGAAAGCTGGGGGCTGCGCCACGCGGTGCTGGTCGAGCGGGACCGCGCCGACGTCCTGCAAGCCCTCCGCAGCCCCGCCGGCCCCTGCAGGCTGGCACTGGTGGCCCTGCCGTCCGACGAGGCCGCGGCGCTGGCGGCGGACCCCGCCCTGGATTTCGAGCCGCTCATCAGCGCCGACCTGGGGGTCATCGGCACCTCGGCGCTCCTCTCGCCCCGGCTGCGCGGCATCGCCGCGGCCGACGTGGCGCAGCTGCCCATAGCCTCCTACAGCGAGAGGATGCTCGACGACCTGGTGGCGCGGCTGTTCGCCGCCATCCCCCTGCGAAACGAGATCCAGCACACCACCAACCTGCCCATGATCGAGGAGCTGGTGGCGGCGGGCAGGGCCGTGACGTTCTGGGACTCGTTCAGCGCCTTCCTGGGCGCGGAGACCGACCCGCGCATCTTCGTCCCGATCAAGGACGGCCCCTCCTTCATCGTGGGCGCGGCCGACAACCCCGCCAAGCTCGACGACGGGGAGCGGCGCTACCTGCGCCAGCTCGCGGCGTGCATCACGACGACGTGCGCCCCCTACCGCGCCCGCCACCCCCTCCCGTAGGGCCGCGCGGCCGCGGGCGCCCCGCGCGGGCGGCCTAGGCGCTGTAGCGGCGGTGCTCCAGGCGGGCCGCCACCATGGCCAGGATGTCCTCGTCGGCCAGGCCCGACGCGCTGCACGCGCGGATCATGTCGTCGATCACCAGCTCGACGGGGCTGTCCGAGGCCCGGGCGGCGCCCACGTCGTTGCGCTCCGCGACGAAGGTACCGCGGCCCTTCCGCGTCGATATGTAGCCCTCGCGCTCGAGATCCATGTAGGCGCGGTTGGCCGTGTTGTAGCTGATGTCCAGCTCGATGGCGAGCGAGCGCACGGTGGGCAGCCGCTCCCCCGGCGCGTAGGTGCCGGCGCCGATGAGGTAGGCCAGGCGGTTCTTCACCTGGATCCACACGGGCATGCCGCTGTTGTGGTCGATCTCAAAGGACTCGAGTACGCTCATGGGCTTGCTTCCTTAGGAGGGGATGGGAACGAGACGGGAGAAGGGAGACCTCTGGGGTCATCTTACCAGAGGCCGTCAGGCCGGCGCGCCGCGGCCGGACTGGCCGGCGGCGCGGGCCGCGCCCTCGGTGAACCCGTCGCTCACGGCGGTGGGCACCGTCACCACGGCGCTGCCGGACTTGCGCACCGTCTCGTACTGCATGAGCATGGTGCGCAGCGCCAGCGCCGCCTCGGGGTCGCCGTAGGCCCGGGCCGCCTCGGCCAGCATCTCGGCCAGGTCGGCCTCGACGCTCGCCACGGCCATGCGCGCGTTCTTCTCGCGGTCAGCCTGGGCCTCGAGCGACATGACGTCCACCAGCTCGTCGGGGATGACGATGTCGCGCACCTTCACCGATATGATGTCGACGCCCCAGCCCGCGGCCTCCTTCTCGATGTCGGCCTTTATCTCCACGTCAAGCTGGTCACGGCGCAGCGCCACCTCAGCCACGGTGGAGCGGCCCACCGCCTCGCGCATGGCCGTCTGGGCAAGGAACGACACGGCCGCGTAGTAGTCCTCGACCTCGGTGCACGCCTTCTCGGCGTCCCACACCACCCAGAACAGCACCGCGTCGATGTTGACGGGCACGAGGTCGGCCGTGAGCGTCTTCTCGGCGTAGAAGGGCGTCGCGATGACGCGCTGGTCCACGCGGATGGTGCCGTGCTCGATGATGGGGATGGTGAGGTAGAGCCCCGGCCCCACCACGCGGGCGAGCTTGCCGAAGCGCAGCACGACCACCTTCTCCCACGACAGCGCGATGTGGACGGACGACAGCGCCAAGAGCGCCACCACCACCATGAGGCAGATGAGGCCGAAGTCAATGCGCCCGAGCACCGCCCAGCCCGCGCCGAGCACCGCCGCGCAGGCGACGGCGAAGACGGCGATGTTGAAGATGACCGCGCCGTTGCGCGAGGACTTGCGCGGCACGTAGGAGGTAGCGGCGCGCACCTCGGCCTCCTTGTCGTTGAACGGGTAGGGGGCGTCGCGCCCCACGCGGCCGACGGGCTGCCGGCGCGCGCCGGCCCGATCCGCCTGCTTGTCCCACTTCGCCACGATGGCCTTCCCTTCCGGCGCCCGCGGGCGCCCCGTCTTCCGCGCGCCCCGCGTCGGGGCCCGCGCCGGCGCCCCGCCGTCGGGACGCCCCCACTCGCCGCGCTCGGGCGCGGCGTCCTATCCCACCAGCCCGAACGCCAGCTCGGGCATCTGCGTCACGTCGTAGGCCGCCAGCCCCACCGCGCACAGGCGCAGCGCCAGGCCGCCGGCGAGCAGGCACCCGGACGCCCAGAGGAGCTGGGTGCGCGCGTTGCCGTGGGTGAGGAACCGCTCGAGCACGAGCGGCGCCGCCAGCCCCACGGCCACCAGGCCGCCCCAGAACAGGGGCGCCATCTCGCCGGCGAGCAGGGCGTCGGCGGCGGCCCGGGCGCCCGGCGCCTGCGCCATCCACGCCACGTAGGCCGCCAGCGCCGCGGCCTCGGCCGCCACCACGACGGTGTCGGCGCCGCTGAGCGCGCCGAGCGCCCGCACGTAGGCGTGGCGCGACTCCACGAACACGAGGGCCGCGAACACGCAGGCCAGCCCGCACGACGCCGACGACAGCGTGAACACCGCGGGCAGAAGCGGCGTCTGGTAGGCCGTCACCGAGGCGAGCGAGCTCAGCAGCACGCCGGTGTAGGCGGCCGCGATGAGGCCCGTCGCCAGGCCGAGGGCGGCCGCGGCGCGCATGAGCGCGCCCGGGGGCGCCCACCCGTCCAAGAGCGCCGCGGCCGAGAACGCCGCGGCCACGGCCAGCGTCGCCGCGAGCGCCCAGGCGCCCACCGCCATGGGCGTGGGGGCCGGCGAGGCGAACAGGGCGAGCAGCCGGTCGGGGCGGCCCACGTCGGCCACCAGGCACAGCACCGCCGCGCCCAGCACCACCAGGCAGGCCGGCCACGCCCGGGCGAACAGCTCGCCGGGCAGCGCGAGCGTGCGCGCCACGCGCCCGGCCGCGGCACCCGGGCGGCGCCACCGCGGGCCCGCCAGCTCGAGCGCCGCGAGCACGGCGGCCAGGCCGGCACCCGTGCCGCCCAGGAAGAGGTACCCTGTCGTCAACGCGTTGAACACGCCGTCGCCCTCCGTCGCCTGATCGCACGCCTTCCTCCGACGCCGCCCGCCTTGCGGCCGGCACGCGCGGGGCGCGGGCAGCCGCGCCCGCGCCCGCTCGCGCCGCCGCGCGCCCATGCTCGCACTCGCTCGCCGCTCGCCGCGCCCGAGCCCGCTCGCGCCGCCGCGCCTTCCTCCTATGAATCAATGTCGCAATACTTTACGACAATCGAAGTATAACGCCGAAAACCGCCCCCGTCGCGCAGAACGGCCCGATGGCGTTTGCTATGCTAGGGCGATACGCCCGCCGGGGCGCCCAACCGACCCGACCGACCGCCCGAAGATGAGGAGCCCCCATGCAGATCACCCCTGCTGAAATCGCCGAGACCCTGGCCATGGTGAACCGGCAGAACCTCGACATCCGCACCATCACGCTGGGCATCAGCCTGCGAGGCTGCGTGGACACCGACGTCGACCGCCTGGCCGCCAAGGTCTACGACCGCATGACCACGGCCGCCGAGCACCTCGTCCCCACCGCCGAGCAGCTCGAGCGCGAGTTCGGCATCCCCATCGTCAACAAGCGCATCTCAGTGACGCCCATCGCCGAGATCTGCGCCGCCGTCACGGCCCAGGACCTCTCCCCCGTCGCCGTCGCCATGGACCGCGCCGGACGCGAGGTGGGCGTCGACTTCGTCGGCGGGTTCTCTGCCCTCGTGCAGAAGGGCGCCTCGGCCGCCGACCACAAGCTCATGGACTCCATCCCCGCGGCGCTCGCCGCCACCGAGCGCGTCTGCGCCAGCGTCAACGTGGGCTCCACCCGCGCCGGCATCAACATGGACGCCGTGCTCAAGATGGCCGGCATCGTCAAGAAGGCCGCCGAGGCCACGGCCGACGCCCAGTGCATCGGCGCCGGCAAGCTCGTCGTGTTCTGCAACGCCGTGGAGGACAACCCCTTCATGGCCGGCGCCTTCCACGGCTCCGGCGAGGCCGACGAGGTGGTGAACGTGGGCGTGTCGGGCCCCGGCGTCGTGCGCGCCGTCCTGGCCGACCTGCCCCGCTCCGCCGACCTGACCACCGTGGCCGAGGCCATCAAGGCCACCGCCTTCAAGATCACCCGCGCCGGCGAGCTCATGGCCCGCGAGGCGAGCCGCCGCCTGGGCGTGCAGAAGGGCATCCTCGACCTGTCGCTGGCCCCCACGCCGGCCGAGGGCGACTCGGTCGCCGAGATCATCGAGGCCATCGGCGTCGGCGAGTGCGGCGGCCCGGGCACCACGGCGGCGCTCGCCATGCTCAACGACGCCGTGAAGAAGGGCGGCGTGATGGCGTCGTCATCCGTCGGCGGCCTGTCGGGCGCCTTCATCCCCGTGTCCGAGGACGCCGGCATGATCCGCGCGGCCGAGGACGGGGCGCTCTCGCTCGAGAAGCTCGAGGCCATGACCTGCGTCTGCTCGGTGGGCCTCGACATGATCGCCATCCCGGGCGACACCTCGGTGGAGACCATCTTCGGCATCATCGCCGACGAGTGCGCCATCGGCATGATCAACTCCAAGACCACCGCCGTGCGCATCATCCCCGCCATCGGCAAGCAGGTGGGCGACCGGCTGGACTTCGGCGGCCTGCTCGGCTACGCGCCGGTCATGCCCGTCAACCAGCACGCCGGCACCGTGTTCGCCCACCGCGGGGGCCGCATGCCCGCCCCGCTCAACTCCCTCAAGAACTAGGCGCGGCGACGCGCCGGGCCCGATGCCCGCTGCGAGGGGGCGCCCCGGCCGGGGCGCCCCTCGTCGTCTTCCGGCGCCCCGCGCGCTACGCGAAGACGGCGCGCACCAGGTACTCGACGTTGCCCTCGGCGCCGCGGATGGGCGACTCGACGACGCCCGTCACGGCGAGTCCCGCCGCCTCGAGGGCCGCGCGCACCTCGGCCACCGTGCGGGCGCGCACGGCCTCGTCGCGCACGATGCCGCGGTCGGTCTCGTCATGGCGCGACTCGAACTGGGGCTTCACCAGGCCGATGAACACGGTGCCCGGCGCGCAGAGCCCGGCGATCACCGGCGCGAGCGGCGCCAGGCCGATGAAGCTCACGTCGATGACGATGAGGTCGAAGGGCGCGCCGAGGGCCGCCGGATCGGCCTCGCGGATGTTGGTGCGCTCGAAGACGCGCACCCGCGGGTCCTGGCGCAGCTTCCAGGCCAGCTGCCCGTAGTTCACGTCGAGGGCCGCCACCTCGGCGGCGCCCGCCTGCAGGAGGCAGTCGGTGAAGCCGCCGGTGGACGAGCCGATGTCCAGGCAGCGCAGCCCCGCCACGTCCTGCCCGAAGGCGTCGAGCGCCCCGCGCAGCTTGTGGCCCCCGCGTGACACGTAGGCGCGCCGGCCGCGCAGGAACACGTCGGCGTCGGGTCGCACGCGCACGGCCGCGCTCGTCACGTAGACGTCGTCCACGCGCACCTCGCGCGCCACGACGGCGCGCAGCACCTCGCCGGCGTCGGCGAAGTCGCCGCGGGCCACCAGCAGCTCGTCGAGGCGCACCTTCTTGGGCTTTCGCGGGGCGGGCGCCGCGGCGCCGCCATGTCTCTCGGTATCCATGGGCGCCATTATACCCGCGCGCTTGCCGCGCGCCCGGCGCGGGCGGCCCGGCGGGGGCCGGCGCCCGGCCACCCCCACCCCCCCGGCGAGACGCTTCCGACGCGAGAGCGCCGCCCCGGGCGAGGTGCCGCCCCGGGCGCCCCGCCCTCCCAACGCAAGGGCGCCGGCTCCCAAGGGGGCCGGCGCCCGCGACACGCTGGCAGAGAGGCCCGCGCTAGTCGACGATCTCCTCGAAGGCGTCCTTCGGCAGGCCGCACACCGGGCACGTCCAGTCGTCGGGCACGTCCTCCCACAGGGTGCCGGGCTCGACGCCGCCGTCGGGGTCGCCCAGGGCCTCGTCGTAGATGTATCCGCAGGGGCACAGGAACTTTCTCATGGCAGACTCCTCACGTCTCGGCCCCGCCCGGCGGCCGGCCCTCGCCGGCGCCGCCGGGGCGCTCTTCACGACACCCGCCAGCCTAGCGCCCCGCCGCCCCGGCCGGCTCGCGCGCGGCCGCTTCGTGGGCCAGCCGTAGGAAAAAGCCCGTTTCATATCCATTTTGGCGAGTTTCCCGAGGCAGCCGAGCGCCGCCGGGAGACCCTCGCGAGCATTTGCCCAGGTCGCGGAAAACCGCGGATGCGAAAAGGCCGCGAAAACGGCCACAAGGCCGTCCCGAGCCTCGGGAAACTCAACGAAATGGATATGAAACCCCGATTCCGCTGCAACGCGCCCGCAAAAGCAAGGGAGGGCGCCCCGAAGGGCGCCCTCCCGCGACGCGCGTGCCGGCTGGCGCGCTACGGCAGCAGCAGCTGGGCGATCTGCACGGCGTTGAGCGCCGCGCCCTTGCGGATCTGGTCGGCCACGTTCCAGAAGGCCAGGCCGTGGGGCACCGTCGGATCCTTGCGCAGGCGGCCGACGAAGGCGCCGTCGGTGCCGGCCAGGATGCCGGGCATCGGGTAGACGTTGGCCGCCGGGTCGTCCATCACCGTGATGCCGGGCGCCGCCTCGAGCGCCGCGCGGGCGGCCTCCACGGTCACCTCGTCGGCGAACTCCACGTTGATCGACTCGCCGTGGCAGCGCAGCACGGGCACGCGCACGCAGGTGGCGGCCACCTGGATGCCGTCGTCGCCCATGATCTTCTTCGTCTCCGCCACCATCTTCCACTCCTCCTTGGTGGAGTCGTCCTCGAGGAACCTGTCGATGTGCGGGATGCAGTTGAACGCGATGCGGTGCTGGAAAGCGCTCACGGTCAGCTCGTCGTCGGGCGTGCCGTCCAAAAACTCGCGCGTCTGGTCGTAGAGCTCGGCCATGGCCGGCGCGCCGGCGCCGGAGGCCGCCTGGTAGGTGGACACCACGACGCGCGTGATGGGCGCCAGGTCGTGCAGCGGCTTCAGGGACGCCACCATCTGGATGGTGGAGCAGTTGGGGTTGGCGATGACGCCGGAGTGCCACGCCACGTCGCCGGGGTTCACCTCGGGCACTACCAGCGGCACGTCCTCGTCCATGCGGAAGGCGCTCGAGTTGTCGATCATCACGGCGCCGGCGGCCACGACGGCCTCGCGCATGGCCTCGGACACGCCCGAGCCAGCCGAGAACAGGGCGATGTCGACGCCCTCGAAGGACTCGGGCGTCATCTCCTGCACGGTGAGCTCGCCGGCGGGCACCAGCCCGCAGCCGTCGAAGGGCACCTTCTTGCCGGCCGAGCGCGCGCTCGCCAGGGCGCGCACCTCGCTCGCGGGGAAGTCCACGTCGTGCAGCACGCGCAGGAACTCGCGCCCCACCGCGCCCGTGGCCCCCGCCACGGCCACCACCGGGTTAGCCGGCATCGTCTTATCCCAGGTCATCGTTCTTTCCTCTCTCAGCTCTCTCAGATGTCTTCTTGCAGGACGGAATCGGCGTCGCGCCGTGCGGGTGCGGGTGCGGGGCGAGGGCCCGCGCGCAGTTCCGCAGCGAACGAAACAGCCCAGTGGGCTGTTTCGCCGAGCGAGGACTGTCTGAGCACGGCACCCTCGCCCCGCACCCGCACCCGTCGTTGCGTCAGCAACGGCGGAACAGCCTACCGCCCCTTCTTCATCTTCGCCGCTATCTCCTCGGCAGACAGTTGCGTCTCCTCGAACACGCTGTCGGAGTCCAGGCCGAAGGCGGTGTGCAGGCAGCGCACGGCCTGGGTGGTCTGGGCGGCGTCCACCACCACGGACAGCCGGATGGGCGACGTGGAGATGGCCAGGATGTTGATCTGGTTCTCGCCGAGGGTCTGGAAGGCGCGCGCCGCCACGCCAGGCGACGACTTCATGCCCGTGCCCACCAGGCTCACCTTGGCGATGTCCTCGTCCACGACGAACTCGCGGGCGTCGATCTCGGGCAGGATGCGCTCCATGGTGTCGGTGGCGCGGGGCAGGTCGGCGCCGGGACACGTGAAGCTGATGTCGGTGATGCCGTCCTCGGATATGTTCTGGATGATCATGTCGACGCTCACCGCGTTGGTCGCGAGCGCCGAGAACACCTTCGCGGCCACGCCGGTGTTGTCCGGCACGCCGCGGATGGTGACCTTCACCTCGGAGGTATCGTGGGCGATGCCCGTGATGACCGCTTCCTCCATGTCCGTCTCCTCCTTGATGTAGGTGCCTTCCGCCTCGGAGAACGCCGAGCGGGAGTGGATGACCACGTTCCATTTGCGCGCGAACTCCACCGCGCGGCTCTGCAGCACGCCCGATCCGGCGCTGGCCAGCTCGAGCATGTCGTCGTAGGAGATCTCGTCGAGCTTGCGGGCGCGCGGCGCCACGCGCGGGTCGGTGGTGTAGACGCCGTCCACGTCCGAGTAGATCTCGCACACGTCCGCGTTGATGCCCCAGGCCACGGCCACGGCCGTCGTGTCCGAGCCGCCGCGCCCGAGGGTGGTGATGTCGCCGTTGGCGTCGATGCCCTGGAACCCGGCGATGACGGGGATGACCCCGGCGGCGAGCGCCGCCTCGATGCGCTCGTTGTCCACCTTGGTGATGCGCGCCTTGTTGTGGGTGCCATCGGTCATGATGCCCGCCTGGCGGCCGGTGAAGCTCATCGACTTGTAGCCGAGCGCCTCGATGGCCATGGCCAGAAGCGTCATGGACACCTGCTCGCCGGTGGACAGCAGCCGGTCCATCTCGCGCGAGGGCGGGTTGTCGTTGAGGGCGGCGGCCAGGCCCACCAGCTCGTCGGTGGTCTTGCCCATGGCCGACACCACCGCCACCACCTGGTTGCCGTTCTGCCGGATGCGCACGAGGCGCTTCGCGACGTTCTTGATGCGCTCAGGGGAGGCGACCGAGGTGCCCCCGAACTTTGCGACGATGAGTGACATGGCACGTCTTTCCGAATCGAGGCCCGCATACGAGGCGCCGGGCGAGAACGCACAGCGTCGCATCACTATAGCAAAACGGCGCCGCCCTCGGACGGGGGCGCGCCCATTCGCGCCGAGGCCGCACGCCGGCGGCACGCGGGCCGAATTCCGGGGAGCAGGGGGCGCGTACCACGAAAAAGAGCCTCGTTCTGCAAATTCGAGCGATTTTGCACCCTCGGCAACCGCCCCGATGCCCCTCCGCCGCCCGAAACGGCCGCGAGAAGGCCTCGCCGCGAGAGAAATCGCTCCTTGGCCGCCGAATGGGAGTGCAGAATCGTCCGAATTTGCAGCCGGAGCCTAGATTTCCGCGGTCGGCCCCTCAGGCGCCCTCGGCCCACCCTCCCCCGCCGCGCGCACGGCGGCGAAGGCGGCGGTGAGGTAGACGACGTTGGCCAGCGCGATGACGCAGTAGCGCAGCATCGTCTTCTCGGCGGAGGTGGTGACGCCCGTCTCGGGGATGTCGTCAGCCTCGCCGAAGACGAAGGCGATGGCCGCCTCCAGCTGATCGCAGAAGTAGTCGTAGGCCGTGGCCGTGTCGTAGGTGACGCGCTGCATGGCGCAGAACAGCCCGATGTCCTCCATCGACAGCACCGTCTTGGCGCAGGCGACGAACACGAGGTAGGCCAGCTGCTCGGCGCCGTAGCGCTTCTTGACGGGGCCGGGCACGATGCCCTGCTTCACGTAGTTGCTGACCATCGACGGCGTGAGCGGCGGAACGGCGAGCGGCGCGAGCGCCCCGTTCACGTAGGCGACCACCTGCTCGAGGTAGAGCCCCACGTCGGGGATGTCGCGGAAGCGCGGCAGGCGGAAGTCCTCCGGCGCGGGCACGGCGGCGGCGATGCCGGGGGCGGCCGGGCGGACGGCGCGCGGCGAGGCGGCGGGGCCCGCGGGGCCCGCGGGGCGCCGCGGGGCGACGGCGGAATTGTCGATCGATCTGGTCATGGGACTGGATTCTATCGCCCCGCCGCCGCCCGCGCAACCGGCTCTCGGAAACCTGATGAAGTTCCTCATAATGGTATACAGGTTTTTCAATACCTGATAGAGTGGCTATAGAAAACCGCTGCACCAACGACAGGAGCACCCATGAAGCGCGTCATCATCGCCGACTCGTCCGCCGACCTGGCCGACCTGGCGTCCATCCCCGGGGCCGAGGGCATCCCCTTCGGCTTCGCCCCGCTCAAGATCGTCGCGGGGAACCGCCACTTCGTCGACGACGGCACGGCCGACGTGGCCGCCATGGCCGACTACCTGGCCTCCTACCAGGGGCGCTCGAGCACGGCGTGCCCCTCGGTCGGCGAGTGGGAGGCCGCCTTCCAGGATGGCGACGAGGTGTTCGGCGTGACCATGACCTCCACCCTGTCGGCCAGCTACGAGTCGGCGTGCATGGCGCGCGACGCCTACGAGGCGGCCCACCCCGGACGCCGGGTGCACCTGGTCGACTCGCTGTCGACCGGGCCGGAGATGCGCCTCATCGTGGAGCGGCTGGCCGAGCTGCTGCGCGCCGAGCCGGCCCCCTCCTTCGAGGAGACGGCGGCCGCCATCGACGCCTACCGCCAGCGCACGCACCTCATGTTCGCCCTCCAATCGCTCACCAACCTGGCGAACAACGGGCGGGTGAGCCCGGCGGTGGCCAAGCTGGCGGGGATGCTGGGGGTGCGCCTGGCGGCCCGCGCCTCGGACTCGGGCGAGATCGAGCCCTTCGCGAAGTGCCGCGGCGAGCGGAAGACCCTCGCCGCGCTCATGGGCGAGCTGGCGCGCGGCGGCTTCGCGGGCGGCAAGGTGCGCCTATCCCACGTGTTGGACGAGCCTCTGGCCGAGCGCCTGGCCAACCTGATCGCCGACGCCTACCCCGCCGCCGACATCGCCGTCTACCCCGCCGGGGCGCTCTGCGGCTTCTACGCCGAGCGCGGCGGCCTGCTCGTCGGCTTCGAGGGCGCCTAGGCGCGCCGGGCGCGTGTGGCCGACCGGCCGCACGCCACGCCCGCGCCGCCGGTCGGCCACACGCCATGCGCGCGCCGGCCACGCGGGCACCGCGCTCGCACGCTACCCGCGCGTCACGCGCGCTACCCGCGCGCCGCGCCGCCTACCGCGCCGGGCCGTCCTCGTAGACGCCGGCGGGCACCTTCGCCATCAGGACGAAGCCCACCACGAACAGCACGGCGATGGACAGCACGCCGGCCGACGGGTTGCCCGTCAGCTGGGTGAACAGGCTCACCAGGAAGGTTCCCATCACGGCGGCGTACTTGCCGAAGATGTCGAAGAACCCGAAGTACTCGTTGGCGTGCTCCTTGGGGATGATCTTGCCGAACTCGCTGCGCGAGAGCGCCTGAATGCCGCCCTGGAACAGCCCCACGCAGATGGCGAGCACCCAGAACTCGAAGGCGCTGCGCAGGAAGAACGCGGCGAACAGCGTGATGCAGAAGTAGGCGCCCACGGCCACCAGGAGCATCCGCCGCGTGCCGAAGCGCGTGGACAGCCGCCCGTAGGCGATGGCCGACGGGAACGCCACGAACTGCGTGACCAGAAGCGCCAGCACCAGCTGCACCGCGTCGATGCCGAGCTCGGTGCCGTAGCTCGTCGACATCTTGATGATGGTGTGCACGCCGTCGATGTAGAAGAAGTACGCCAGCATGAACAGCAGGATGCGCCGGTCGCGCGCGATGGAGCGCATCGTGGCGGCCAGCCCGCGGAAGGTGGCGCGCATGAGGCGCGGCTGGCGCGGCTTGTAGTGGGTCTGGTGGACGTTGCGGATGACCGGCACGCTGAAGGCCACCCACCACGCCGCCGTGATGAGGAAGGCGATCTTCATCCCCACGCCCATGTCGATGCCGACGGCCGGGCCGCCCAGCACCACCGCCAGGCACGCCACGAACGGGATGCACGAGCCGATGTAGCCCCAGGCGTACCCGTTGGACGACACCAGGTCGTAGCGGTCTTCGGTGGTGGCGTCCACCAGGAAGGCGTCATAGAACACCATCGAGCCGTTGAGCATCACCGAGGATATGACGTAGACCACCAGGAAGGCCAGGGCGTGGGTGGGGATGCCGAGCGCCGCGCAGGCCACCGCCCCCGTGCCGATGAACCCGATGAGGAACTTCTTCTTGTTGCCCTTGAGGTCGGCGAGGCTGCCCAGGACGGGCATGAGCAGGGCCAGCACGAGCGAGGCGACCGTCTCGGCGTAGCCCCAGGCCACCACCACCGACGAGCCCGGTTCGGCCAGGGTGGCGAAGTAGACGGGGATGAGCGCGGTGGACAGCATCACGAAGGCGGAGTTGCCCACGTCGTAGAGCACCCAGCTGCGCTCCTGCTTGGTCATCTTCATGGACATAGCGCCTGATCCTCGCCTTCTCGCGCACCGGCCCGCGGCCGCCATCGTCGTGTGCCCACCCTAGCACTCCGCCCCGCGCCCCGGCGGCTGGGGTCGGCCGGCGTCGCACGCGGGCCGAGGGCCGGCCGGGAAGTTGGTCACGCTTGGGCAACGCGGCCTTCGCGCCGCGACGCCCATTGTATATGATGGAGGGCAGCCGGCGGATCCGCCAGAAGGGAGACCCCATGCCCGCGCTCATAACCCACGACACCTTCGGCCGCGAGACCTACGCCGAGCGCTACGAGCTCATCGGCGAGGGTCGCGACGAGTGCGACGCCTTCCTCCTGGGCAACCAGGGGCCCGACCCGCTGTTCTACGCCGTGGCGAGCCCGCGCCTGGGCGCCGCCCGGCGCCTGGGGTCGGTCATGCACGCCCAGCGGCCCGCCGAGCTGCTGGCCGCGCTCAAGCGCGCCGTGGGGATGCTGCCCGACGAGAGCCGCGCCATCGGGCGCGCCTACGCCCTGGGGTTCCTGTGCCACTACGTGCTGGACTCCACCGTCCACCCGCTCGTCTTCAGCCAGCAGTACGCGCTGTGCGACGCCGGCGAGCCGGGCCTCACGCGCGAGAGCGGCTCGGACGTGCACGCCGTCATCGAGAGCGAGCTCGACGAGCTGGTGCTCACCACGCGCCGCGGCCGCTCCATCGCCGACTTCGATCCCTCCCGCGAGATCCTCAGGGCCTCCGACCGGGTGCTCGACGTGGTGTCGGCGCTCTACGCCTACGTGGCCATGGACGTGTACGGCGTGGCGCTGCCCGCCGACTCGTTCAAGGCGTCCGTCAAGCTGTTCCGCCGCGCCCAGCGGCTGTTCTGGTCCCCCACTGGCGCCAAGCGCGCCGTCATCGGCCGCGTCGAGGAGCTCGTGCGGCCCTTCTCGTTCTACCGCGCCATGAGCCACCGGGCCGAGCCGCTCACCGAGAGCGCCTTCGCCAACAGCGGCCGCGCGCCCTGGGAGAACCCCTACACCGGCGAGGTGTCCGACGCGAGCTTCGCCGACCTCTTCGAGCGCGCCCGCACCCGGGCGGGCGCGGCCCTGGACGCCTTCGACGCCCCCGGCTTCGACCTGGCGGCGGCCCATGCCCTCACCGGCGACCTCGACTTCTCCGGCGAGCCCACGGTGGCCGTCATCGTGGCCGTCGACGACGCGGACGCCCCGGACGACGCACCCGCCGCCACGGACGCGCGCTAGCCGGCCATGCTCGAGGTCGCCATCGCCATACCGTTCTGGCTGGAGCTCGCCGCTACGCTGACCGGCGGGCTGTCTGGCGCCATGAGCGCGGTGCGCGCCCGCTTCGACATCTTCGGGTGCGTCTTCATCGCCTGTGCCACCGGCCTGGGCGGCGGCATCACCCGCGACGTACTGCTGCAGGACTACGGCATCTACGCCTTCCAGAACCCCTCGCTCCTGCTGTCGTGCGCCATCGCCGGCGTCATCGTGTTCTACTTCGGCAAGCTGGCCACCTACCTCGACCCCATCGTCGATCTGCTCGACAACCTGTCGGTGGCCATGTGGGCCATCATCGGCGTGGGCAAGTCGCTCTCGGCGGGGCTCGGGGTGATCCCCTCCATCATCCTGGGCACCATCACCGCCATCGGCGGCGGCGTCATGCGCGACGTGCTGATGAACCGGCCGCCCGAGGCGTTCCAGGCCGGCCCCCTCTACGGCAGCGCGGCGCTCCTGGGCTGCACCGCCTTCGCGCTCATGCGCACCTACGCCTTCTTCCCGAGCCTGGCCGCGGGCATGTGCGCGGCGCTCGTGCTCGGCATCCGCTACGGCAGCCTCGTCTTCGGCTGGAGCACCCGGCCGCCGCGCGACTACAGCGACAAGGTCACCCGGGCCGTCGCCAAGCCCATGCAGTTCGTGGCCCGCAAGGCCCGCGTCCCGCTGGGCAAGACCGCGCGCGACCGCGGCGACAGCGGGCGGCTGGCCCGGGCGGCCAAGCTGTGGACGCGCTTCTACAACCGCGTCTCGGGCCGGTGGATGGAGCTGCGCGACACGGTGCGCGACGACGCCGCCGGGCATGACGCCGGCTGCGCCGAGGGGGCCGAGGCCGACTGCACCCACTGGGCCGACGTGCCGCCCGAGGCCGACGTGCCCTACCAGGCGCTCGCCGACGCCACCCGCCCCGCGCCGTCGGATGCCCGGCGCGCGCCCGCCGGCGACGCGGCGCCCGACGCCCCCGACGACCGCCCGCCCGCGCCGGCGCCCGACCCGAGCGACCGCCTCCTCGTCGACCGCGATGAGCTGCGCCGCGCCCTAGCCGAGATCGAGGACCGCCACGCCGCCGAGCAGCCCCGCGACCCCTTCGAGCCCCGCAGCTAGCCCGAGCGGCCCGCGCGCGGAGAGCCCGCCGTCCCGTACCCCTCGTCGGCGCGCAACTGCGTGCTACAGGTTCTTCAGCAGGATGGTGTTCATCACGTCGGCGGCGTGCTCGCAGGCGTCGCAGCACTTCTCGATGCGGCTGTAGATGCGCGACCAGCGCAACACGTGCATGACGTCGGGGTTCTCCTGGGTGTGGAGCGCGCGCATGGCGGTCAGGTACAGCGTGTCGCCCTCCTCCTCGTAGGTGTTGACGTCCACGATGAGCTGCTTGAACGCCTTGGACTTCTTGAAGTTGCGGAAGTCCTCCATGGCCTTGTCGAGGGCCTCGCAGCTCTTCTTCACCAGCTTGGCGAAGCGCACCGCGTCCTCGGGCATGACCCGGGCGTCGCACATGTACACCTGCTGCAGCACGGCCTCGACGTTGTCGAGCACGTTGTCGAGGGCCTGGGCCAGCTCCACGATGTCCTCGCGGTCGATGGGCGGCATGAAGTCCACGGCCGCGCTCTGGAAGATGTCGTGGTTGATGTCGTCGCCCTGATGCTCCAGCTCGTGGACGGCCTCGAGGGTGCCCACCAGCGACGGCGCGCCGTCGAACGACTTGAAGCTCTCGAGCAGCAGCTCGGATTCGCGCACCGCCAGGTCGGACAGCTTCTCGTATGCCTCGAAGTAGTCGAACTTCTTCTTCCTTGCCATGGTGAGGCCCTTTCTCGAGCGTCGTTAGAGGATGAGCAGGAACAGCTTCGCGCAGACGAAGCCCAGGATGCCGCAGCCGGGGAAGGTGAGCACCCAGGTCTTGACCATGTCGATGGCGATGCTCCACTTGACGGCCTTGGGGTTGCGCGCGGCGCCGACGCCCATGATGGCCGTGGTGTTGGTGTGGGTGGTGGACACGGGCAGGCCGCCGAAGGTGGCCACGGCCAGGCTCACGCAGGTGGAGAGGCTGGCGGCGAAGCCCTGGAAGGCGTCCATCTTGACCATGTCGACGCCGACGGACTTGATGATGCGCTCGCCGCCCGCGGCGGTGCCGAAGCCCATCGACAGCGCGCAGAACACCATGAGCCACACGGGCAGCACCATCGACGCGCCGCTCATGCCCAGGCCCACGGCCATGGTGATGGCCAGGAGGAAGATGGACATGAACTTCTGGCCGTCCTGGGCGCCGTGCATGAAGGCCACGCCCGCGCCGGCGATGATCTGCGCCCAGCGGAAGAAGTGGTTGGCCCGCGGCCGGTTGAGGTTGCGGCAGAAGAAGCCGAACACCTTGAAGTTGACCCAGCCCAGGCCGAAGCCCATGAGCGTGGAGAGCAGGATGCCGTAGATGACCTTGATCCACTCGGCGCCGTTGATGGCGTCGAAGCCGCCCTGCACGGCGATGGCCGCGCCGGTGAGGCCGGCGATGAGCGAGTGGGACTGCGACGTGGGGATGCCGAACCACCAGGCGGCGGCGCCCCACACGATGATGGCCACCATGGCCGACATGAGGGCGATGATGGCCTGGTGGGAGTTGCCGCCGAAGTCCACCATCGAGAAGATGGTCTGGGCGACGGCCGAGGATACGAGGGATACGAGCAGGAGGCCGAAGAAGTTGCAGATGGCGGCCATGATGATGGCGTGCCGCGGCTTCATGGCCCGGGTGGACACCACCGTGGCGATGGCGTTGGGGGCGTCAGTGGCGCCGTTGACGATGATGACCCCCACGTTGAGCAGCGTCACCACTGCCAGGACGGGGTTCGCCAAGAGCTCCGAGAGGAAAAGGGTCCACTCTATGGTCACGGAAGTCCTTCCGACGCGGGCAGGCCCGGCGGCCGCCACGGTTCGCTGCGCAAACGCATCAAGTTTATCCGAATTCTACGGGAACCCGCCAGCCGGGGCGACCCTTTTCCGCAGATGGAACGAACCTGTTGCCAACGGCGGGGCGGCCCCGGCGGATGCGCCGCGACGCCCCCGCATGCCCGGGCCGTCCGGCGCTCCCCCCCGCCTACAGGGAGGCTGGGGGACGAAGCGGCGCCTCTACTCCTCCTCGTCGCCGAAGCGGGCGAAGACGCGGCGGCGCTCGGCGCCGATGGTGGTGAGGTCGTTGTGGCCGGGCAGCACGGCGGTGTCGTCGGGCAGGGCGGCCAGCTTCTTGATGGAGGCGCGCATCTCGTCCATCGAGCCGCCCTCGAAGTCGGTGCGCCCCACGGTGCCGGCGAACAGCGTGTCACCCGACACGAGGATGGGCAGCCCGTCGCCGTGATTGCCGAACTGCGGGATGAGGAACAGGCAGATGGACCCGGGGGTGTGCCCCGGCGTGGAGATGACCTTCCAGGCCATGCCCCCGACGGTGACCACGTCGCCGTTGGCCACGCGGCGGTCGACCGGGCAGGCCGGGGCCGCGTCGAGGAAGGCGCCGGGGCGCGGGTCCTCGATGGCGTCCGCGTCCGCCGCCGACGCGATGACCGGCGCGCCCGTGGCCTCGCGCAGGGCCGCGGCGGCCCCCACGTGGTCGTTGTGCGCGTGGGTGAGCACGATGGCGTCCACCGCGCGCTCCCCCACCGCGGCCAGGATGTCGTCGACGTCGCACGACGGGTCGACCACCATCGTGCCCCGTCCGTCGGAGATGACGTACACGTTGTTCTGGAGCTGGCCCATGACCAGGTACTCCACATCGGCGCAGAGCCCCTGCACCTCGAAGAGCCGCTTCTGCATGCCTTCAGTCCTTTCTCATCCACTCTCGAAGACGCTCACCGCACCGCCCACGCCGACACAAGCCGACGCGTAGGCCGGAGGGGCGCCGGGGTTCCCGGCACTTCCCCGGAGCAAGGAGGGCTGTGGTATAACCTACCACAGCCCTCCGCCGTGAGGAGCGTGCCGGGAACCCCGGCGCCCCTCCGGCCGACTCCGGCTACTTCTTCTTCCCGATGGCCTGGCCTGGGACCATGCGGTGGGCGTCGAAGACCCCCTCCACCTCGGTCAGGCGCTTCAGGGTGCGCTCGATGACGGCCAGGTCGGACACCTGGAACAGGAAGCGCATCTCCACCATGCCGTCGCGGTGGGTGGTGGTGGTGCACGACAGCACGTTGGCGCCGGCCTCCGAGAGCACGCGCGTCACGTCGAGCAGCAGGTTCATGCGGTCGAGCGCCTCGATGGCTATCTCTATCTGGTAGGAGGCGCCCTTGGGCGGCGTGCCCTCCCACGACACGTCGATGATGCGCTCCGGGTGCTTCTTGAGGTCGATGGCGTTGGGGCAGTCGGCGCGATGCACCGACACGCCGCGCCCGCGGGTGACGAACCCGAGTATCTCGTCGCCCGGCACGGGGTTGCAGCAGCGCGACAGGCGCACGAGCACGTCGTCGATGCCCTTCACCACGATGCCGTGGGACGAGTGCGTCTCGTGCTTCTTGGGGCGCTTCACCGAGGTGAGCATGGGGGCCATGATGCCCGTGGAGCTGTCGGACATCCCTATCTGGGGCTTCTGCGCCTCCTCGTTGCCCTTGTCCACGAGGATCTTGAGCAGGCGGTTGGCCACGTGCTGGGCGCTCTCCTTGCCCGTGCCGATGTGGACGAGCATGTCGTCGGGGTCGTTGAACCCCATGGCGTCGGCCACCGTGCGCAGGGCGCGCATCGACTGGGCGTTGGAGATGCCCAGCCCGTGCTTGCGCATCTCGCGGGTGAGGCGGTCGCGGCCGAACTGCAGGTCGTCGGAGCGCGACACCTTGGAGAAGTACGAGCGTATCTTGCTGCGGGCCGAGGGCGTCTTCACCACGTTGAGCCAGTCGCGCGAGGGGCCGGCCGACTTCTGGGTGAGGATCTCCACGCGGTCGCCCACCTGCAGCTCGTAGGTGAGTGGCACGATGGAGCCGTTCACCTTGGCGCCCACGCAGTGGTTGCCCACCTCGGTGTGGATGGCGTAGGCGAAGTCGATGGGGGTCGCGCCGGCGCGCAGGCTCATGACCTCGCCCTTCGGCGTGAACACGAACACCTCGGTGTTGTCGAGGTCCATCTTGAGCGACTTGAGGAACTCGCGCGAGTCCTCCGTCTCGTCCTGCCAGTCCACCATCTCGCGCAGCCACGCGAGCTGCTGGTCGAGCGCGTCCGCGTTGCCGCGGCCGCTGCCGCCCGACTCCTTGTAGCGCCAGTGCGCCGCCACGCCGTACTCGCTGGCGCGATGCATGTCCTCGGTGCGGATCTGCACCTCGAGCGGGCGCCCCGCCGGCCCCATGACCGTCGTGTGGAGCGACTGGTACATGTTGAACTTGGGCATGGCGATGTAGTCCTTGAAGCGCCCCGGCATCGGGTGCCACAGGGTGTGCACGGCGCCGAGCGCCGAGTAGCAGTCCTTCACCGACTTCACGATGATGCGCACGGCGATGAGGTCGTAGATCTCCGAGAAGCCCTTGCCCTTGCGCGACATCTTCTGGTAGATGGAGTAGAGGTGCTTGGGGCGGCCCATGATCTGGGCCTCGATGCCCACCTTCCCCATCTCGTCGCGCAGCACGTCGATGCAGTCCTGCAGGTAGCCCTCCCGCGCGCCGCGCGACTCGGTGACCATGCGGCTGACCTGCTTGTACTTGTTGGGCTCCAGGTAGAAGAACGCCAGGTCCTCCAACTCCCACTTGATGGAGTTGATGCCCAGGCGGTGCGCGATGGGGGCGTAGATCTCCAGCGTCTCGCGGGCCTTGAAGATGCGGCGGTCCTCGCGCAAGGCCGCGAGCGTGCGCATGTTGTGCAGGCGGTCGGCCAGCTTGATGACGATGACGCGGATGTCCTGGCTCATGGCGACGAACATCTTGCGGATGGTGGCGGCCTGCTCGTCGGTGAGGCTCTCCACCTCGATGCGCGTGATCTTGGTGACGCCCTCCACGAGCGCGCGGACCTGCGGGTTGAACTCGCGCTCCACGTCCTCGGAGGTGACCTTGGTGTCCTCCACCGTGTCGTGCAGAAGCGCCGCGCAGATGGTCTCGGCGTCCATGCGCAGGTCGGCCAGGATGATGCCCACCTCGATGGGGTGCACGATGAACGGCTCGCCCGACTTGCGGCACTGCCCCTTGTGGGCGGCGCTGGCGAAGGCGAAGGCGCGCGCGAGCATCGCCTCCTCCTCGGGCGAGAGGTAGGCGCCCGTCAGCTCCTGGAGCTCGGCGAAGCGCTCCTCGGGCGTGCGCGAGCCGAGCTCGGCCCCGTGGCGGCCCACGCCGCGCACCACCGAGCGCTCGGCCACGTAGGGGCGGCCCAGGAGGGCGTCCACCGTCTGCTTCTGGGCCGCGCCGGACGCCGGCTCGCCCAGAAGCTCCTCGCGGGCGCCGGGCCCGCCGTCTCTATGCTCAGCGCCCATGGCGCACCTTCCCTTCTCAAGTCCCCTATCGGCCGCCGCGCGGCACGATGGGATGCGACACGCGCACGATAAGCCCTTGGGGGTCTGCGCGCAAGGCCCAGTCGCGGAACGCCTCGAACACGCTGCGCTCGCCGAGCCCCTCGCGGTAGCGCACCGAGTCGCCCAGGTCCACCTTGGCAGCGTCCTCCACCACGCGGATCCAGCGGACGGGGCGCCCCTCGCGGTAGGACACGCGCGTCTCGATGAGCCCCAGCTCGCGGAAGACCGCCACGCCGCACGCCGCCGACGTGGGGCTCACGGCCCGCAGGGCGTCGGAGGCCTGGGCGGCCAGGTCGTCGTCGGGCAGGCAGAAGTAGTCGCCCGGCGCCTCGCGCTGGGCGGTGCGCAGGCGGCGGTAGACCTGGGCCATCACGTCGTGGTCGGGGGTCATGTCGTGCAGGATGCGCTCGTTGACGGCCACGTCGCGGTGGCCGAACAGCAGGTGCACGCCGGCCGGCAGCCCGTCGCGGCCCGCCCGGCCCGCCATCTGGTTGAACTCCACCTCGTTGAACGGCAGGTGGTAGAGCACCACGTGGCGGATGTCGGGGATGTCGATGCCCTCGCCGAAGGCCGAGGTGGCCACCAGCACGAGCATCTCGCCGGCGCGGAAGAGGTCTTCCACCCGGGCGCGCTCCTCGCGGGAGAGCCCCGCGTTGTAGAAGCCGATGAGCGGCGCCAGCTGGGGCACCTTGCGCCGCAGGAGGCGCGCCAGCGCCACCGACTGCTCGCGCGAGTTCACGTAGACGACCGTCTTCTCGCCCGCGGCCACCAGGTTGGCCAGGTAGTCGTCGCGGTTCTTGAGGTCGCGCTGGTCGTCGAGGTAGAGGTTGTCGCGCGCCGTCTCGTCGATGACGCGGTCGGCCAGGGGCAGCACCTCGCCGATGTCGCGGGCCACCTCGTCGGGGGCGGTGGCCGTCACGGCCAGCACCACCGGCGCGCCGAGCAGGGCGACGGCCCGGCCCAGCTGGGCGTAGGCGGCCCGCTGGCCGGCCTTGGCCTGGCCGATGTGGTGCGCCTCGTCCACCACGACGAACCCGATGCGACCGCTCGCGGACAGCTCGGGGGCGTGGAAGGCGAGGTACTCCGGCGTGGTGAGCACGAGGTCCACCGCGCCGCTCGCCAGCCCCCGGTAGACGCGGGCGCGCTCCTCCGGCGACGACTCGCCGGTGAGCACCGCGCAGGTCAGCCCGAAGCGCTCGAGGGCGGCCGTCAGGTGGAAGGCCTGGTCGGCGATGAGGGCGCGCAGCGGGTAGATGAGCAGGCTCGCCTCGCCGGCCGTGAGCGCGCGCAGGGCGGCGTAGACCTGGAAGGTGAGCGACTTGCCGCGGCCCGTGGCCATGACGGCCAGGGTGGACAGCCCCGCGCGCAGCCTATCGAGGATGGCGCGCTGCGAGGGGTGCAGCTCGCGGTCGCCGATGAGGGCCTCCACGAGCGCGCGCTCGAGGGCGTCGGGGTCGGCCGCGCCGAGGGCCGCCCAGCGCTCGCGCAGGGCCAGCCGCTCGTCCAGGCGCTCGCAGGCGCCGCGGGGCCGCCGCTCGCGCGCCGCGCAGCAGCCGTCGCCGCCGGCGTAGAGGCCGTCCACGAAGGACTGGGCCCGCGGGTCGAGGCAGGCCGTCAGCCCGCAGCAGGTGCGCGCCGGCGCCAGGGTGTCGAGCATGGCCTTCACCGAGCGCCGCCCGCGCCACTCGTCTACCTGGACGGAGAACGCGGCGTCCACCACGCATTCCGTCCCCAGGAGCGCGTCGATGGAGGGGCAGTGGAACATGATGCCGGACACCGCGCAGCGCCCGTCGGACAGCGTGCACGAGAAGTGGTTCTTGTCGGCGCCGACGGCCCGGCAGCTGGCCAGGGTGACGTTGCGCGCCAGGTAGGTGGGCACGGGGTTCTCCTGGCCGAAGGGGGCCAGCACGTCTAAGGCCTCCACGGCCGGCAGGGTGAGCTCGTCCAGAGTGACGCAGGCGTCCACGTCCACGCGGGGGTGGAAGGCGTCCTCGGGCAGCTCGTCCATGAGGGCGGCCAGCCGCTCGGCGAAGGCCGGCAGGTTGGCCGTGGGCAGCGTCACGCCGACGGCCGCCTCGTGGCCGCCGAAGCGGGTGATGAGGTCGGAGCACGACTCGACGGCGGCGAACAGGTTCACCGCGCCCACCGACCGACCCGACCCGCGCGCCTCGTCGCCGTCGACGGTGAACAGCAGCGCCGGCACGCCGTAGATGTTGACGAGCCGGCTGGCCACGATCCCCTTCACGCCCTCGTGCCAGCCCTCGCCCCACACGACGAGCGCCCGCTGGCCGTGGTAGGCCTCGGCCGCGCGCGCCTTGGCCGTCTCGGACAGCTCGGACTCGATGGCGCGGCGCTGGGAGTTGACCTCCTCCAGGCGCTCGGCCAGCGCGCAGGCGTCGGAGAAGCTGTCGGACATGAGCAGGTCGAGCGCCAGCGACGCGTCGCCCATGCGCCCGGCGGCGTTGAGCCGCGGGATGAGCGAGAAGCTGAGGTTGGTGGCCGTGAGCGGCCCGTTCGCGCCGCAGGTGCCGATGAGCGCCGCGATGCACGGGCGCGGGCTGGCGTTCATGCGCGCCAGGCCGTCGGCCACGAGCGCCCGGTTCTCGCCGCGCATGGGCATAAGGTCGGCCACGGTGCCCAGGGTGGCCAGGTCGGTGTAGGACCGCCACAGGTGCGGGAACCCGAACCGCGCGCCGAGGACCTGCACGAGCTTCAGGGCCACGCCCACGCCGGCCAGGATGGCGCTCTCACAGCCCTCCACCGTCTTGGGGTCGGCCACGGGCACGCCCTCGGGCACCAGATCGCCCGCCTCGTGGTGGTCGGTGATGGCCACGGCCACGCCGTCGGCCACGATGGCGGCCACCTCGTCTCTGCACGCGATGCCGCAGTCCACGGTGACGATGACCTCGGGGCCGAGCTCGCGCAGGCGCGCGTAGGAGGCGGCGGTGATGCCGTAGCCCTCCTCGAAGCGGCGCGGGATGAAGGGCGTCGCCTTGCCGCCCAGGGCGCGCAGGCCGCGGGTGAGCACGGTGGTGGCCGAGATGCCGTCCAGGTCGAAGTCGCCGAAGACAACGACATGGCGCCGCTCGCGCAGGGCCTCCTCCAAAAGGTCGGCCACCTCGCGCAGGCCCGGGATGTCGTAGGGGTTGAGCCAGTCGCGGTCGAGGGAGGGCGACAGGAACGCGCGCGCCTCCTCCACGTCGGCGACGCCGCGGGCGGCGAGGGTGGCGGCTATGAAGCGGGGGAGCCCGAGGGCCTGCTGGAACGCGGCCGTCCGCGCCGGGTCGGCCGCCCGGATGTTGAACTGGGCTGGCATGACGTGCTACCTACATTCATCTGCGTCGTCTTCTCTGCTTGATCGGTGGTTATTTTCTCACAAACCCGGTGGGCTGTCATTTGCCCCCTTGCCCCCTTTCCCGGGTTCGTTACAATTCGGGCACGATTCCCGGCCAGGGGTCGCCGGCGCCGCGGGCGCGGCGCTACCGTGGCCCCAGCAAGCCCGCCGCAGGGCCTCCCGCGGCGCCGACCCGAAGGGACAAGGAGGACACCCCATGGGCAACTGCCTCGTCGCTCAGTCCGGCGGCCCGACCGCCGTCATCAACGCCAGCCTCGCCGGCGTCATCCGCGCCAACCAGCTCAACCCCGTCTACGGCCGCGTGCTCGGCGGCATCCACGGCATCGAGGGCGTGCTGGCCGGGCGCCTGTTCGACCTGACCGACCTGCCCGCCCGCGAGATCGAGGTGCTCAAGCAGACGCCCTCCTCGGCGCTGGGCACCTGCCGCTACAAGCTCAAGCGCGGCAACGACGCCGACTACCGGCGGCTCGTGGAGGTCATGGACGCCCACGACGTGGACGTGATGTTCTACATCGGCGGCAACGACTCGATGGACACCGTGGACGCGCTTTCCGAGTGGGCCGCCGCCAACGGCTGCGCCAAGCGCTTCGTCGGCATCCCCAAGACCGTCGACAACGACCTGGTGCCGGTGGACCACTGCCCCGGGTTCCCGAGCGCCGCCAAGCTGGCGAACCTGGTGACCCACGCCACGAGGCTCGACTACGACGCCTACGAGCGCCCCGAGGTGTTCGTGCTGGAGACCATGGGCCGCGACGCCGGCTGGCTGGCCGCCAGCTGCTGCGTGTCGGGCGACGTCGACCTGCTGCTGCTGCCCGAGGCCCCCTTCGACCGCGACGCGTTCCTGGCCCAGGTGCAGCGGAAGATGGACGAGACGGGCGCCTGCTACATCGTGGTGTCCGAGGGCGCGCGCTACGCCGACGGCACCTACCTGGCCGCCGACGACACGGCCAACGACGGCTTCGCCCACGCGGTGCTCGGCGGCGCGGCGCTCACCCTGAAGCAGATGATCGTGGACGCGGGGATCGCGCCCCGCGGCGTGGTGCAGGACCTGTCGCGCGCGGCGCGCTCGTCCAACTTCGCGCAGTCGCTGGTGGACATGACCGAGGCCTACGAGCTGGGCCTGAGCGCGCACATGCGCTCGGCCGACCCGGCGTTCACCGGCATGGTGGTGGGCGTGGCGCCCCGCGCCGACCTGGACGCGCCCTACGAGGCCCGCTTCTTCGCCGGGCCGGCGGGCGAGTTCGCCAACTACGTGCGCCAGCTGCCCGCCGAGTGGATCCTGCCCGACTACCAGGGCGTCTCGGACGAGGCGCTGCGCTACTTCGCGCCCCTCATCGAGGGCGAGCCCAAGCTCGTCTACGAGCACGGCCTGCCCGCCACCGTGGTGCCGTTCAACCGGCGCTAGCGCGCCCCCGCGCCTACACCGCTAAGAGGGCCCCGCGTCTTCCGGACACGGGGCCCTCTTTTGCCGCCCGGCGCCCGCTGGGCGCGACACCGCCGAGCCTCCTCGCCCCATCACGGTAAATGACTTCGGATTTGAAGCCATCTTAGGTGGCCCAGCACATAGCCTTTGGGCATGGACGCCAAAGAGAAAAGAGCTGCGCTGGGGATTGCCGTCCGCCGGCGGCGCGAGGAGCAAGGGCTCTCGCAGCAGCGGCTCGCGCTCATGATGGGCAGCAGCAAGTCACATATCTGGCGCATCGAGACCGGGCGCGTGTCCGTCGGCATCGACGACCTCATCCGCATCGCCGACGCCCTCGACGCCCGCGTGGGCGACTTCATCGCGTTCTAGCCGCCCGCCGCGGCCGACTCCCCCGACCCGGAGGGCGCCGCCGCTGCGCGCGGTGGCCGTCACGACGTGCGCACCCGACGCGCTTTCAGGTGGGCATCGCACTGCTACCGTGCGCAGCCTGCTTTCGAGGCAGGGACGGCGTCATGTGGCAACCACACCCAGCACGCTTTCAGAGCGAGGGGCGACGCATCGCACCGCACCCTCCCCTAGTCGCGCAGGCCCTCCCACCAGGAGGGGTCGCGGCCGCCGGCGCCGGCCTCCACCGCGCGGACGACGGCGTCGGCCGCCACCTGCAGCTCCCCCGCGTCGATGCCGATGGCACCCTCCGGGTCGATGAGCGTCATGATCTCCCCATCATCCAGCGCGTTGCCCGCGAAGCGCAGGATGCGCTCGCGCAGCCGCGCGTACCCCGCCCGACCCGAGGCCTCGGACACCGGGCCGTTCTTGACGTAGAACCCGCCGGTCATGCGCCCGATCAGCCACGCGAGCTCCTCGGCGGCTTCCCGCGATCGCGCCTCGGCCACCAAGGGGCGCGCCACGGCTGCGCCCTTCGACGCGAGGTCGTGCTTCCACGCCGCAGCGGCAAGCGGGACGAGCGGAGCGGCCTCATCCATGAACCGGCGCAGGAACACCAGGAAGAACGCCGTCTCCACGGTGGCGCACATCGCCTCGCCCCCGACGCGCTCCACCTCGGCCGCGATGGGCCGCTCGTCCTCGAACAGCGCCCACCAGCCCAGTATTCCCAGCTCATCGTAGGGATGCACGTACAAGTCCCACCACGACGACAGGAGGGCGACCATCCGCTCGAACGGCGCGAAGCCGCCCGCCGTCCCCGCCTCCCTGAACTCCTCGATGATCTTGTCAAGCGCCAGGAACGCCACCGCGCGCTCCTCCGGCGTCGCCATCTCGTCGTCCCAGCGGCGCCCGTGCTCGTAGGGTGGCAGCAGACGCGCGGCGTCGGCCAGATCGTCGATGACGGCTGGCCCGGCGATGAGCCCCTCGATCAGGTCCGATTCCGTGAGCGCCAGAAAGCGCGCGAACAGGATGAGGTCGCGCAGCTCGGCCTCGCGCCGGCGCAGAGCCGCCAGCTTCTCGTCGAACACCGCCAGGATGGCGCCGTCGCCCGCATCGATGACCCCCTTGATCTCAGCGAGCGTGAAGCCGTATTCCTTGAGCGCGATGATGCGACCCAGCCGGTCGATGTCCCCCTCGTCGTAGAGCTTGCGGTTGTTGGCGACGCCCTGGCCGCTGCGCCGCGGGCAGAGCAGTCCGATGTCGTCGTAGTGCTGCAGCGTCCGCGGGCTCACGTCGGCGAGGCGCGCCACCTCCCCCGCGGTCATGAGGCGCCCGTCCTCCGGCTGCCCGTGCACGAACAGCGCGGGGCGCCCCTTCCAGGTGTTCGACTGGTTTCTTCCATCGGTCATGGCGTCGGCTCCTCCCTCTCCGGCCGCCACCCCGCGCAGGGACGGCGGCGTCGTTCTCACCCGAAGCATAAACGTGCACGTAACGTGCAGGTCAACGGGTTTTCGCCAAAAATTGGACTTGTGAACCCGCAGAGCGCCTGCAAACGGCGGGCAGATAAGTTAGCCGCGTCTTTTTCCTGGGAAAACACCCAGAGGGAACGGAGGAGGAGGCGCGGAAGGGAGGGAGCGGAGCGCACAAGTACGATTTTTGGCGGAAAAGGCTGATTGGATATGCGCGCTTGGGAGTCGGGGCGCGGGCGTGTCGGAACGTGCGCAGCGCGGGCGGGCGCGAGTGGAACATGCGCGCTTGGGAGGCGGAGCGCGATGCAGGCGGGACACGGATAGGACGTGGGCGGGGCGTGGCGCCCGAGGACGCGAAAGGCCCCGGGCGCTTGGCGCGGCCGGGGCCCTGGCGGTGGCAGGATGCGTTACTTCTTGGCCTTGCCGAGCATCTCGCGGACTTCCTCGCGACCCTCGTCGTGCAGGCCCTTCTCGTCGGGAGCCAGACGCTCCAGCAGCTCGAGCAGCTCGCCCATGTGCTCGCGCTCCTCGTCGCGGATGTCGGAGAGCACCTTCTTGGCGTCCTCGTTGTCGGTGGCCTGGACGTGCGCGTCGTACTCGTGGATGGCCTCGAGCTCGCCCACCAGATCCTGGCGGATGGCGTTCACGAGCTCCTCGTCGGTGAGCTTGCGCGGCACTTCCATGACGAACGGATTGGACAGGATGGCCATAAGTCGCTCCTTTCTGCGGGATGTTCGCAACCATGCGCCGCGCGGACCCACCCGGCGGCGATGCGTACATCCTAGGCAGCCAACGGCCGCCCGCGCCGGACGCGCGGCCCTCGCAACCAACCCGTAGGCGCCTCGAAAGAAAGCCGACTACTCCCCCGCCGCGCCCGCGCCCAGCGTCGCGCCCGCGTCCGCCGCATCCCACGCGTCAGCCGCCGCATCAGCGCGCCGCGCGCCTCGCACGTCGTCCGCACCTCGCGCGCCCGCCGCATCCGCCTCCGCGCGCACGGCGTCGGCCTCGCGGCCGATGAGGTCGCTCGCCACCTCGAAGGCGGCGATGCGCCGGCGCGCCAGCGTGATCTGCGGCTTGAGCCGCGTGGCGTTCTCCTTCGCCTCGAGAGTGCGCAGGGTCTCCCGCAGCTTGTGCAGCGTCGAGTCGACCTGGCGCCGCGCCTCGACGAGCTCGTCGTACCCGTAGCCCACGGCGCCTCCTAGCGGTTGTCCACCTTCTCGGGGTACAGGTCGTGGTTGGCCAGGCGGTTCCAGGCCACCTCCTCCCAGCGGGTGCCGGGGCGCCCGTAGTTGCAGTACGGGTCGATGGAGATGCCGCCGCGCGGCGTGAACTTGCCCCACACCTCGATGTACTTCGGATCCATGAGCGCGATGAGGTCCTTCATGATGATGTTCATGCAGTCCTCGTGGAAGTCGCCGTGGTTGCGGAAGCTGAACAGGTAGAGCTTCAGCGACTTGCTCTCCACCATGAGCTCGCCGGGCACGTAGGAGAGGTAGATGGTGGCGAAGTCCGGCTGGCCCGTGATGGGGCACAGGCTCGTGAACTCGGGGCAGTTGAACTTCACGAAGTAGTCGTTGCCCGGGTGCTTGTTCACGAAGGTCTCGAGCACCGACGGGTCGTAGTCGGAGGGGTATCGCGTGCCCTGGCTGCCGAGGTGCGTGACGCCGCCGGCGCGGGTTTCGGCGTCGTCGCGGCCGGCGCCGCGGGCCTGGAAGTCGGCGAAGGCGGCAGAGAGGCTGGAGGAGGTCATGGGAAGGTCCTTTCTGGGGGAAGACGGGGAATGCGGAAGAGGCAGGCGGACGCGGGGCGGCGCGGCACTGCGGGGCGTGGCGGGCACGGCGCGCCGATGCCCAGCGCCGGGGCCGGTGCCGCCCGGCGCGCTCGCCGGGCTAGCCCAGCAGCGGGTCGGCCGCGCCGTTGGCGGCGAAGGCGGCCGCCCGGTCGATGCAGGTGGCGCACGTGCCGCAGGGGGCCTCGCCTCCCTCATAGCACGACCACGTGAGCTCGTAGGGCACGCCCATCGCCAGCCCCTCGGCCACGATGGCGGCCTTGTTCGCGTTCACGAACGGAGCCTCCAGGCGCAGCTCGCCGCCCGTGCCCTCGGCGATGGCGCGGGCCATGGCGTCCACGAACGCCGGCGAGCAGTCGGGGTAGGCGTTGCCGGCCCAGTCGTCGTGGTGCGCGCCGTAGAGCACCGTCGAGCAGCCGAGCGACAGCGCCATCGAGGCCGCCGAGGACAGGAACAGCCCGTTGCGGAAGGGCACGTAGGTGCTCACCGGCGCGCCCTCGGCGGCGTCCTGCTGGTCGGCGTAGGCGCCCCGGGGCAGCGCGGCGCCCGAGTGGGACAGAAGCGAGCAGTCGCTGTCGGCGAAGATGGCGGCCAGGTCGAGGAAGCGCTGCTCCACGCCGTAGAAGGCCGCCACGGCGCGGGCGGCGTCCAGCTCGCGGGCGTGGCGCTGGCCGTAGGACACCGACAACGCGTAGACGTTGGCTGCTCCGAAGTCGCGCACCGCGCGGGCCAGAAGCGTCGTCGAGTCCACGCCGCCGCTGCACAGCACGAGCGCCTTGGGCGCGTCGGCGCCCGCCGCGGGCCGCGCGCCCACGGCCGCGCCGGGCCCGGCTTCCACGCGCTCCTCCCCCGCCATCAGACGCCCCGCTCCACGCCGGGCCAGATGATCTTGTGCAGCTGCAGCTGCAGCGTGGCGTAGGCCATGGCGTGCTCGCGCATGAAGTCGACCACCACGGCCGGGTCGACGACGCCCATGATGGGGCTCAGGTACACGCCGCAGCGGCCGCCCAGGCCGTGGGCCTCCACCACCGCGAGCATCGCGTCCAGGTCGTCCTCCTCGGCGATGACGAACTTCACCACGTCGTCGGCGCCCAGAAGCGCGTAGTTGTCCTCGTTCATGGCGCGGGCCTCGCCGCTGGCGGGCAGCTTGCAGTCGAGCGTGAAGCCGAAGCGGCCGGGCAGCCCCTCCTCGGCCAGGCGGTCGCGCAGGGCGACGAGCGGGCGGATGGGCTGCGAGCCGTTCGTCTCGATCTCGACGAACAGCGGGCCGGCGGCCGGCGCCTCCTCCGCCGCGGCCGAGGCGCGCTCCACGAGCGACGCGTAGGACGTGGCGCCCCCCTCGTCGGCGGCAGCCGCGCCCGCGCGCACGAGCGCCTCCACCAACCCGGCGGCCCCCGGCTGCAGCAGCGGCTCGCCGCCGGTGAGCGTCACGCACTCCACGCCGGCCTCGCGCACCCAGCGCACGAGCTCCTCGGTGGTGCGCCACTCGCTCACCGAGTCCGAGCCCTGGGCCCACGCGGTGTCGCACCAGGCGCAGCGCAGGTTGCAGCCGGCGAAGCGGATGAACGCGGCCAGGCGCCCCGAGCGCGGCCCCTCGCCGTTCACGGACACGAAGCGCTCGGCGATGGGCATGATCTCGGCGCGGTTCTCGGCCGCGGCGCGGCGCTCGGCGGCCTGGACGGCCTGGCGGCGCGCCTTCTCCTCCTTGGCCACGACGTTCTCCAGCCAGTCGGGCAGGTCGTTTCCCTTGTCTCTGGTCATCGGGCTACCTCCGGTAGATCGCGCAGTTGGCGGGGGTCTCGTAGACGTCCACCTGGGACACGGGCAGGCCGAGCTCGGCCAGGCAGTCGAAGAACCAGCGGGCCAGGTTCTCGGCCGTCACGCGGAAGGGCACCGTGAACAGGGTGAAGCCCTCGCGGTCGAGGCAGGCCAGCGTGTCGGGGGAAAGCGAGCCCTCCTCGACGAGGAAGTGGTGGTCGAGCCGCTCGGTCAGCGCGCGCAGGGCGCCCTTGAACTCGCCGAAGTCGACCACCATGTCCTTGCAGGTGCCCTCGCGCTGGAGCTCGTCGACCTCCAGGTAGGCGACGACGCGCCAGCGGTGGCCGTGCAGGTTCTCGCACTTGCCGTGGTAGTCGGTGAGGAAGTGGGCGGCGTCGAATTCGCTCTCGGTTCTCAGTCCGTACATGGGGCCCCTCTCGTCAGGCCGGCGCGGGCGCGCCCGCGGGTGGCGTTTCGGTCGCGCACCATTATAGGCCAGCCGCGTCGACGCCACGGAAAACCGCCGCCGTTTCGCAAATTCCGCCGGTTCTGCACTCCCGTCGCGGGCGTTCGGGACGCCTGGCCGCACGGGCGCCCGCGTTTCCCCAGGTGGGGATGGGCGGCGATGGGCGCAATCGCGGCTGGGGGCCGTTGCGTGGGTGCAAAACCGTCGGAATTTGCAGAACGGGGCGCGTTTGGCGCGATGGGCGCGACGCGACCGGCGGCGCACCTCGGCGCCCGTCGCTAGAACGGGGCGTCGAAGGGATCGCCCGGCAGCAGCTCGGCGGCGCCGGCGGTGGCCTCGGTGAGGGCGCGGGCGAGGTCATCCTGGCAGCCGTCGAGGACGCGCAGGGTGAGCGCCACCGCCGCGCCGAAGTCGGCGTCCTGGACGCGGGCGCCGGCGGCCTCGGCGGCGCGCACCGCCGGCTCGTAGAGGCGGTAGGGCACCTCGGCCAGCACGTCGACCACCCGCGACACGCTCACCACGTCGGCCGCGGCGATGGCCGCCCGCGTCGCGTCGCCGTAGGCGCGCACGAGCCCGCCTGTGCCCAGGAGCACGCCGCCGAAGTAGCGCGTCACCACCACGGCCACGTCCTCGAGCCCCGCGTGCTGGACGGCCTCGAGCGTGGGCATCCCGGCCGTCTTGGCCGGCTCGCCGTCGTCGGTGTAGCGCACGCGGCCGCCGCGCAGCACGTAGGCGTACACGTTGTGGCGCGCCATGCGGTGCTCGGCGCGGACGGCCTCGATGAACGCGAGCGCCTCCTCCTCGGTCGCCACCGGCGCGATGCGCGCGATGAACCGCGACCTCTTCTCCACGATCTCCGCCGCGGCCTCCCCCGCGACGGTCCGGTACGCCGCCACGGGCTACTCCCCCAGCTTCTCGGCGGCATCGAGCCACTCGAGCTCGAGGGCGTCGATCTGCTCCTCGAAGTCGGCGATCTCCTCCTGGAGGGCCGTGAGCGCCAGGTAGTCGGACGGGTCGGCCTGGGCCATCTCGGCGCGCTTGGCCTCGATCTTGCCGCGCAGGGTGTCGGCCCGCTTCTCGTTGGACGCCATGAGCTTGCGCAGCGCCCGCTGCTCGCCGCCGGAGAGGCGCGCGCCCGTGACCGGGGCCTCCGCGTCGCCTGCGGCCACGCCGCCCGGGGCCGCCGCGCTCGCCGCCCCCCGCGCTCCGCCGCCCGCGGGCGTGCCCGCGGCGCCGCGCGACCCGCCCGCGCCCGCGCCGCCAGCCGCCGCCTCGCGCGCCGCGGCGCGCTCGCGCTCGTCGACCAGCCGCAGGTACTCGTCCACGCCGCCCGGCAGGTGGCGCACCTTGCCATCCAGGATGGCGAACTGGTGGTCGGTCACGCGCTCCATGAGGTAGCGGTCGTGGGTGACCAGCAGAAGCGTCCCCGGCCAGCCGTCGAGCAGGTCCTCCACGGCGGCCAGCATGTCGGTGTCCAGGTCGTTGCCCGGCTCGTCGAGGATGAGCACGTTGGGCTCGTCGAGCAGGATGAGCATGAGCGCCAGCCGCCGCTTCTGGCCGCCGGACAGGTCGCACACCGGCTCGTTGAGGTCGGCCTTCGAGAACCCGAGGCGCTCGAGCAGCTGGGCCGGGGTGACCTCCTTGCCGTCGAGCATCGTGCGGCGCGAGTAGCGGCCGATCACCTGGCGCACGCGGTCGTCGCCCCACTTCGCCAGCTCGTCGAGGTGCTGCGAGAGCACGGCGAAGCGCACGGTCTGGCCGATCTTCACGCGGCCGGCCGTGAGCCTCTGCACCCCCTGGATCGTGCGCAGGAGCGTCGTCTTGCCGGCGCCGTTGGCCCCGACGATGCCGTAGCGGTCGCCCGGCCCGATGATCCAGTCCACGTGGTCGAGCACGCAGGGCCCGTCGCCGAAGCGCACCGTGGCGCCCTCGAGGTCGACCACCTGCTTGCCCAGGCGCGCCATGGCCATGCGGCGCAGCTCGATGGGGTTGCGCAGCTCGGGCACGTCGGCGATGAGCGCGCGGGCGGCGGCCACGTGGAACTTGGGCTTGGTGGCCCGGGCCCGCGCCCCGCGCGAGAGCCACGCCAGCTCGCGGCGCAGCTGGTTTCGACGCTTCTGCTCGGCCAGGTCGGCCAGGCGGTCGCGTTCCACCCGCTGCATGATGTAGGCCGAGAACCCGCCCTCGAACGGGTCGATGGCGCGGTCGTGCACCTCCCACATGGCGGTGCACACCTCGTCGAGGAACCAGCGGTCGTGGGTGACCACCAGCAGCGCCCCCTGGCCCGGGCGCCAGCGCTCGCGCAGGTGCGCCGCGAGCCACGTGATGGCGCGGATGTCCAGGTGGTTGGTGGGCTCGTCGAGCATGAGCACGTCCCAGTCGCCCACCAGGAGGCGCGCCAGGTCCACCCGGCGCCGCTGCCCGCCCGACAGCGTCCCCACGCGCGCGTCCCACGGGACGTCGGCCAAAAGGCCCGCGATGATGTCGCGCACCCGCGCGTCGGCGGCCCACTCGTACTCGGGGGCGTCACCCACCACGGCGCGCCCCACCGTGTCCGCGCCGTCGAGCGCGTCGGCCTGGCCGAGCACGCCCACCGACACGCCGCGCGTGCGGATGACGCGGCCCTCGTCGGGCTCCACCATCCCCGCCAGCAGGCGCAAAAGCGTCGACTTCCCGTCGCCGTTCCGGCCGACCACGCCGATGCGCGCGCCCTCGTCCACGCCGAGCGACACGCCCTCGAAGACGGTCTTGGTGGGGAACTCCACCCGCGCGCGCTCGCATCCCAGGAGGAAGGCCACGGGCTACCTCACCTTCGCCAGCGTGACGGCCAGCACGGCCACGGCCAGCGCGGCGGACAGGCCGAAGGCCAGCTGGTAGCCGAGGGCCGGGGCCGCGCCGAGCGAGCCCGCGGTCGTGATGAGCAGCACCATCGCCGCCGTCCCCAGCGACGCGCACGCCTGGCGCGCGGTGGCGAAGAAGGCGCTGCCGTCCATGACGATGGCGCGCGGCAGCTTGGAGAGCCCCCAGGACGCGTAGGGCCCGATGAGCGAGCTCACGCCCAGGCCGCGCACCGTCTGCATGAGCGTCATGGCCCACAGCGGCGTGGCCTCGTCCATGAACGCCATGGCGACCGACCCGGCGGCCAAAAGCACGGCCGACACCACCGTCACCGGGCGCACGCCCACGCGGTCGGCCAGGAAGCCCGCCAGCGGGTTGCACACGAGCGCCATGATGGTGGCGGGGATGAACACGATGCCGGCCTCGAGCGCCGTGCCGCCCTGGAGCCCCACGACGAACAGCGGCACGATGAGGGTGATGCCCATGAACGACGCGAACAGCAGGTTCTGGGCGGCGAAGCTGGCGCGGAAGCGGCGCGACTCGAAGATGCGCAGGTCGATGAGGGGGTCGTCCACCCGGCGCTGGCGCCGCACGAACAGCCCGAGGCACGCCGCGCCCACGGCGACGGCCGCCCACACCAGCGGATGGGAGAGCCCCAGGGTGGACGCCTCGGAGAACCCGAGCAGCAGGCCGCCGAAGCCGAGCGTGGAGAGCAGGAGCGAGCGGGCGTCGAGCCGCGCGTCGCGGGTCGGGGCCTCGCCGCGGGGCACGGTGAGCGCGGTGGCCAGCACGAGCGTCGCCAGGATGCCCAGCAGGATGGCGTAGAAGCTGCGCCACCCGAGCGAGTCCACCAGCGCGCCGCCGATGAGCGGGCCGATGTTGGGCGCGAAGCCCATGGCGATGCCGGCGATGCCCATAGCCGTGGCGTTCTGCCCCGGCGGGAACCGCGTCATGGCGATGGACTGGAGCACCGGCAGCGTGATGCCCGCGGCCACGGCCTGCAGCACGCGGCCGGCGAGCAGCACTCCGAAGGACGGGGCCGCGCCGGACACGACGGCGCCGGCCACGAAGATGCCGAGCGCCAGGAACACGAGGCGCCGCATCGGCAGCCGCTGCGCCAGCCACGTGACGGCCGGCACCGTCACGCCGAGCACGAGCATGTAGGCGGTGGTGAGCCACTGGCCCACGGCGGCGTCCACCCCGAAGTCGGCCTCCACGCCGCCGAGCATCGAGTTCATCACGGTCTGGGTGAGCGAGCCGAGCGCCGTGGCCAGCACCACGATGGCGAACAGGGCGTAGACGTGCCCGCGGTCGGTCAGGCGGATCATCAGTTGAACCTCTGCTGCGTCTTCTCCAGCCCGTTGTCGATCAGGTAGAGCACGGCCTGCGCGCCCTTGTCCACGGCGCAGTCGAAGTCCTCCTTGGCCTCCCGCTTGGGAAGCGACAGCACGTAGTCGGCCACGGCCATGCGCCCCGGGGGCCGGCCGATGCCGATGCGCAGGCGGAACCAGTCGCGCGTGCCCGTCTTGTCGCAGATCGACCGCAGGCCGTTGTGGCCCGCGTGCCCGCCGCCGAACTTGGCGCGCACGGTGCCCGGGTCGATGTCGAGCTCGTCGTGGACGACGATGAGGTGGGCGCCGTCCACGCCGTAGGCGTTCATGAGCTGCTTGACCGGGCCGCCCGAGGTGTTCATGTAGCTCTGAGGCTTGGCCAGCACCACGTCGTGGTCGTGCCAGGCGCCCTTGGCCGTGAGCGCCCCGCACTCCGTCTTCCAGTAGCGCACGCCGATCTCGTCCGCGATGGCGTCCACCACGTCGAACCCGGCGTTGTGCCGCGTGTGCGCGTACTCATCGCCCGGGTTCCCCAGGCCCACGATCAGGTACATTCCTCGCCCGTCTTCCCTCTTCCCCGGCTCTTCCCGGCCCTACAGGGCGAAGTCGGGGTCGAACAGGTCGGACACGGAGCGGTTGGAGTAGACGTTGGCGATGGCGCGGGCGAAGAGCGGCGCCACGGAGATCACCTTGATCTTGCCCGTCTGCTTCTCGAGCGGGACGGGGATGGTGTCGCAGACGACGACCTCCTCCACGTCCAGGTTGGCCATGCGGTCGAGGCCGGGGCCCGAGAACACGGGGTGGGTGCAGCAGACGTAGATCTTCTCGGCGCCCTTGTTCTTGAGCGTCTCGACGGCGGCCACCACCGACCCGCCCGTGTCGATCATGTCGTCGTTGAGGACGCAGATCTTGCCGGCCACGTCGCCGATGAGGGCCGTGATCTCGGCCTTGTTGTGGCCGGGGCGCCCCTTGTGCATGATGGCCAGGTCGGCCTCGAGCATGTCGGAGAGCTTCTTGGCGGCCTTGGCGCGGCCCACGTCGGGCGACACGACGCACAGCTTGCTGTGGTCGAGGTTCTTCGCCTTGAAGTAGTCGGCCAGGATGGGCAGGGCCGTCAGATGGTCCACCGGCATGTCGAAGAAGCCCTGGATCTGGCCCTGGTGCAGGTCGATGGACATGACGCGGGTGATGCCCGAGCTGGTGATGAGGTTGGCCACCAGCTTGGCGGTGATGGGCTCGCGGGCCGCGGCCTTGCGGTCCTGGCGCGCGTAGCCGTAGTGGGTGATGACGGCGGTGATGGTGCGGGCCGAGGCGCGCTTGGCGGCGTCGGCCATGATGAGCAGCTCCATGAGGGCGTCGTTGATGCGGTCGCCGGCCACTGACTGGATGAGGAACACGTCGGCGCCGCGGACGCTGTCGAGGTAGCGCGCGTAGATCTCGCCGTTGGAGAACCGCTCGAGCTTCACGTTGCCCAGGCTCACGCCCAGCTCGTTGGCGACCTTATCGGCCAGCTCGGGGTTCACCGAGCCGGAGAACAACGCCAGGCTCTTCTGCATTTCGGTCATGGAGACGCTCCTTCAAGGGTAGGCCAGCCCCGCCGCGCGCGGGTTCTTCCGTTAGCTGGCTATTGTAGCGCAGCTACCCCCTCTTGGCGTGATCAGACGCCCAGCCGGGCTTCTCCACCTGGCGGGCGCGGCCCAGGCCGAGCGCGCCGGCGGACACGTCCTCGGTGATGACCGAGCCGGCGCCGATGATGGCGCCCTCGCCGATGGTGACGGGCGCCACCAGCATGGTGCTCGAGCCGACGAACACGTCGTCGCCGATGACGGTCGGGTGCTTCTTGGCGCCGTCGTAGTTGCAGGTGATGGTGCCGGCGCCCAGGTTCACGCCCTCGCCGATGGTGGCGTCGCCGACGTAGGACAGGTGCGGCACCTTCGAGCCGCGGCCCACCGTCGACTTCTTGATCTCCACGTGGGTGCCGGCCTTGGCGCCCTCGCACAGGTGCGCGCCGGGGCGCAGGTAGGCGCGCGGCCCGCAGGTGGCGCCGTCCTCGATGAGGGCCTCCACGGCGACGGTCTCGTCGACGACGCAGCCGCGGCCGACGCGGGTGTCGGTGAGGCGGGTGTTGGGGCCGATGAGGGAGTCCTCGCCGATGGCCGTGGCGCCCATGAGCATGACGCCGGGCAGGATCTCCACGTCGCGCTCGATGGCGACGTCGGGGCCGATCCACACGGTGCCGGGGTCGGTCATGGTGACGCCGGCGGCCATGTGCGCGGCGTTGACGCGGCGCTGCATGGCCTTGGTCGCCTCGGCCAGCTGGACGCGCGAGTTGACGCCAAGGCACTCGGTCGCGTCGTCCGCGCGCAGGGCCACGACGGGGCGGCCGGCCGCGCGGCTGATGGCGATGACGTCGGTCAGGTAGAACTCGCCCTGGGCGTTGTCGCTGCCCACCTGGGCCAGCGCGTCGAACAGGGCGCGCGCGTCGAAGCAGTAGAAGCCGGAGTTGCACTCGGTGAGGGCCGCCTCCTCGGCCGTGGCGTCCTTCTGTTCGACGATGCGCTCGACCTGGCCCGCGGCGTCGCGGACGATGCGCCCGTAGCCGAAGGGGTCGGCCATGTCCATGGTGAGCACCGCCACGGCGGCCCCGGCCTCCTCGCGGGCGCGGCAGAGCGCGGCGATGGTGTCGGCCGTGATGAGCGGGCAGTCGCCCGAGAGCACCGCCACCGATCCGTCGAAGCCGGCGAGCGCGTCGGCGCACGCGAGCACCGCGTCGGCCGTGCCGCGCTGCTCGCGCTGCACCACCACGTCGGTGTCGGCCACGAGCGGCTCCACCACGTCGCGGCCGTGGCCCACCACGGTGACCACGCGCCCGGCGCCGGCGTCGCGGGCGGCCTGGACCACCCAGCGGACGAGCGGGCGGCCGAGCACCTCGTGGGCGACCTTGGGCTTCTTTGACTTCATGCGCGTCCCCGCGCCGGCGGCGAGGATGATGGCGGCAGTATCCATGGGACCTTCTCTCGTGTCGCGCCTGGGGGCGCCCTGGCAGTGCCGGGCCCGCGCGGGGCCCGCCGCGACGGGCGGCCCCCACCGGCCGCGTCGCGAACCTAGGGAGTATAGCGCAAGGCTGTGGAGGCCCCGTGCGCCCGTCGGCCGGGGGCGCGGGGGCGTGCCCACGCCCCCCCGGCGGCCGCGCTACGCCCCCCCGGCGGCCGCGCTACCTGAAGCGCTTGAGGAGCAGCGAGTTGCAAACCACCGACACGCTCGAGAAGGCCATGGCGGCGCCGGCCAGCGCCGGGGCCAGGATGCCCACGGCGGCCAGCGGGATCATGACGCAGTTGTAGATGAGCGCCCAGAACAGGTTCTGCTTGATCTTGCGCATGGTGGCGCGCGACAGGCGCACGGCGCAGGCCAGATCGCCCAGGCGGTTGCGCATGAGCACCACCGAGCCGGCGTCGAGGGCCACGTCGGTGCCGGACGCCATGGCCACGCCCACGTCGGCCGCGGCGAGCGCCGGCGCGTCGTTGATGCCGTCGCCCACGAAGGCCACCACGCCCGCGGGGCCGGCGGCCTCGCGCACGGCGCGCACGCGGTCGGCCTTCTCGAGCGGCTTGACGCCCCAGGACACGCGGGCCGGGTCGATGCCGACGGCCGCGCCCACGGCGAGCGCCGGGCCCTCGGCGTCGCCGGTCACCATATGCGGCGTGACGCCGTAGCCCTCGCGCAGCTCGGCCAGGGCGGCCGCGGCGCCGGGCTTGGGCTCGTCCTCGAAGGCCAGGCCGCCCGCGTCGGCGCCGTCCACCTCCACGCGGGAGCCGACGAACACGTCGTGGCCCTCCACGACGCCGCGCACGCCGCGGCCCACCACGGCCTCGAAGGCCTCGACGGGCGGCAGGGCGGCGGCGATGGCCCGGGCGGCGTCCTCGGTGCCGGGCTCGGCCGCGGCGGCCGCGGGCCCGAGCGCGCCGGACGCGGCGGCGTAGGCCACCACGGCGCGGGCGAGCGGGTGCTCGCTGCGGGCCTCGAGCGCGGCGGCCAGGCGCAGGGCGCCGGGCGCCACGTCGCAGGCGACCACCCGCGGCGCGCCCTCGGTGATGGTGCCCGTCTTGTCGAAGACGGCGTCGGTGAGCTTGCACACGCGCTCGAGCACCTCGCCGTCCTTGATGAGGATGCCCATCTGGGCGCCCTTGCCCATCCCCACCATGAGCGCCGTGGGCGTGGCCAGCCCCAGCGCACAGGGGCACGCCACCACGATGACGGCGATGGCCGGCAGGAGCGCTCGCTCGAGCAGCGACCCGCCGTCCGCGGGCGGCGCGAGGACGAGCCACGCGCAGAAGGTGACGGCGGCGATGGCGAGGATGGCCGGCACGAACACGGCCGCGATCTTGTCGGCCATCCGCTGCACGGGGGCCTTCGAGCCCTGGGCATCCTCCACGGCGCGCACGATGCGCGCGAGCGTGGAGTCGGCGCCCACGCGCAGCGCGCGCACGGTGAGCGCGCCGGCGGCGTTCACCGTGCCGCCGGTCACGTCGTCGCCGGGCACCTTGAGCGCCGGCAGCGGCTCGCCGGTGAGCATCGACTCGTCCACCTCCGACGCGCCTTCCACCACCACGCCGTCCACGGGCACCTTCTCGCCCGGGCGCACCATCACCACGTCGCCGACGACCACCTGGGCCAGCGGCACCTCGACCTCCGCGCCGCCGCGCACCACCCGCGCCGTGGGCGGCGTCAGGTTCATGAGCGCCTCGATGGCCTGGTTGGTGGCCCCCTTCGCGCGTCCCTCGAGGATCTTCCCCAGAAGGACGAAGGTGATGAGCATGGCGCAGGTCTCGTAGTAGGGCATGCCGTCGTTCACGGGCGGGTGGCCCGCCCAGTCGCCGGTCGCCACGGGCAGAAACGTGATCCACAGCGAGAACGCGAAGGCGATGGTGGTGCCGAGCGCCACGAGCACGTCCATGTTGGCCGAGCCGCTCCTGAGCGACGCCCACGCGCCCCGGTAGAAGCGCGCGCCGCAGCCGAACTGCACGGGGATGGTGAGCGCGAGCAGCACCAGGTTGGCCGCGAACATGGCCTGGGCGTGGGTGGGGTCGGGCGTGATGAGGCCCGCGAGCGCGGAGCCCACCGCCATGTGGGCGCCGGGCAGCATGCCGATGCAGAAGATGACGACGGTGAGCGCGGCGGACGCGGCGAAGACGCGCAGGTCGTGCCTGGCGCGCGCGGCCTCCTTGGCGCGGCGGCCCTCGTCGACGAGCGAGGCGTCGTCGGGGATGACCTCGGCCGTGAAGGAGAGGTCGTCGAAGACGCGCAGCATGTCGTCGACGCTGGCGATAGCCGGGTCGAAGGTGACCGAGCCGGTGTTGTTGGCCAGGTTGACGGCCACGTCGACGACGCCGGGCGTGGCGCGGTAGTGCTTCTCGATGTTGGCCGCGCAGTTCGCGCAGTGCATGCCGTCGATGGCCAGCCGGATGGTGGCCGCGGCGGGCGCGGGGGCGCTGCCGGCGGCGGGCGATGCGGGGGCGGGCGTGGACGCGAGCTTCTCGTTCTCCATGGAGCCCTCCTAGCGGAACCGGCGCATGAGCGCCACGGCCTCGTCGACCACCGCGTCGTCGCCGGCGCGCAGGCCCTCGGCGACGCAGGTGCGCAGGTGCTCCTCCAGCAGCAGCTCCGAGACGCGCCGCACAGCGCTCTCGGCGGCGGCCAGCTGCGTGAGCACGTCGCCGCAGTAGCGGTTGTCCTCGACCATCGCCTTCACGCCGGTCAGCTGCCCGATGGCCCGGTTGAGCCGCCGCTGCACGTCGTCTTGCAGCTCGGCGCTGCGCGGCGTGTGCTTGTAGCGGCACTCGCACCCCGCCGCGCCGCCCGCGGACGCCGCCGAGGACGCGCCCGCAGCCGCGCCCTCCCTCTTCGCCTCATCCATGATTCCTCGCTTCCGGGGGGCATCGATACCCCCATAGGGTATTTTCCCTCGATTGTATACCCTCCCCTGGTATATTCAACACCCAATAGGAAAACGCCGGAAAAATGTTTCACGTGAAACGTTCGTACGCGCAAAGACGCCCCGCGACGCGCCGTGCACCACGCGCGCCACGCGATCTGTACCCACGCCCCCGCAGAAATCCTGCGCAAAATGGCCGAAACTGACGGTTTGACGACGAATCCCCGCGTCTCCGTGAAGCAGCGGAAGACGAAACCCCAGGTCAGCTTCTTTATCCTCATTCAGAGATAGAGCAGAGCTACCAAAATCATGCCCCGACGGGCCTGTTTCTGTCGTCAAACCGTCAGTTTCGGCCATTTTGGCATCAAACGCGGCACCCTCACCCGCCACGCACCCGCCCCGCGCACTACGCGTCACGCGCCCTCGCTCCCCACCGCGCTGCCAACGTCCCACGTGCGCTATCATGGCGGCAGGCGCGCCGGCACGGATGCGCGCCGTGGGAGAGCGGAGGGCGTCATGGGACTCGACGCGGCACATGCCATAGGCTCGCTGGCGAAGCTGGCGCTGCGCGCCAAGCGCCAGGCCGACAAGGCCGCGCGATCGGACGCGGAGGCCGACGGCGCCGCGAGCTACGGCAGCTTCTGCGCATGGCTCGACTGGGTGCTGTCCTCAGAGGGCGTCGACCAGGCCGCCGCCTTCTGCTTCAACCTCTACGAGGACGGCGGCGGGCGCTGGTCGCTCGAGCTGGTGGGCACGCGCCGCTTCTCGGCGGCCGGGTCCGACTGGGCCTGCGAGGAGCTGTTCGCCACCCGCCGGCATCCCTTCGCGATAGCCCACGACGGCCCTTGGCAGGAGGTCCTCGCGCTCGCCCGGGACCTCATCGCGCGGTACCTCGAGACCGGCGCGCACCGCGACGTCCTCAAGGCCAAGGCGGCCGTCGCCCTCGGCTTCGTCGACGGCGACCTGGACATCCTCTACCAGCGCGAGCAGTCGGGCGGCGACCAGGCGAAGGCCGCGGCGGCGGACGTCAACGGCGAGCGCTTCACCCGCATCAGGAAGGAGCCCCGGCAGGTCACGCTCTACCAGCTCTGGCCCGACCACGCGTACCGGGCGTTCGAGACGCGGGAGGAGGGCGGCTGGCAGGCCCTCCGCTTCGACGGCGAGCCCGTCGCCGACTGGCTCCCGATAGAGCTGGTTCCGAGCGCGCACCACGCGGAGGAGGGCAAGCCCGTCGGCGACGTCTTCCCCGTCTGGCCGGGCGCCGTCGTCGTGGGCGAGCGGTGCTACCGCCTCATCGGCCCCTACCTGGGCGACAGCGCGCAGGTCCTCCCGGCCGCCTGGGGATCGGAGGCCGCCTACGTCCTCAACGTGACGCGCGTGATCGACTGCCTGGACGAGGAGCGCTCGAAGCTCAAGCGCTTCCCCAGCACCGGCCGGGTCATGCGGATCGAGGAGTACGCGTTCGACAAGGCCCTGGTCGAGGACGAGGTCATCTTCAAGATCCCCGAGGAGGCCCCCGCCCACCCCTACGTCACGGACAAGCTCAAGGCCGTCATCGAGCGAAACGGCATCCGGGGCTTCAAGTTCGTCCCCGTCTGGAAGGGCTAGCGCGCCCGCGCGCCGCCCGCGCTAGCGCCGCTCGTCGCCGGAGAGGCCGGTGACGTCGCAGGCCTCGTCGCGCAGGGCGTCCTCGCGCGCGGCCTCGGCCGCCTCGTGGGGCAGCTCGACCACGATCTCGGCGCTGTGGCTGCCGTCCTGCAGCCGCGCCTTCAGCTCGCGCTCGAGCTCCTCGTCGTGGAGCGTGGCCAGAAGCTCCTCGCCCGCGCGGTCGACCTCGGCGCTCGCGGTCTGCGGGTGCACGTCGTCGCTGTAGGCGGTCACGTAGGCCACGCCCTGGGCGTCGGCGACCTTCGCCTGGCCCAGCAGGAACAGGAAGCCCACCACGCCGGCCACGAGCGACGCCGCCAGGATGCCGAGCTTCGCCTCGGACACCATGATGGCCTCGGGGAACGCCAGGTTGGCCACGAAGATGGCCATGGTGAACCCGACGCCGCCGAGGATGGCCGCGCCCAGCATATGGCGCCAGTTCACGTTCTGAGGCAGGCTCGCTATCCCCAGCTTCACCGTGATGAGGCTGAACAGCATGATGCCGAGCGGCTTGCCCAGCACCAGGCCGAAGAACACGCCCAGGAGCACCGGGCTCGACAGCATGACGCCCAGATCGCCCGAGATGGCCACGTCGGCGTTGGTCAGCGCGAACAGCGGCAGCACGCCGAAGTACACCCACGGGTACAGCTTGTGCTCGAGGCGCGTGGCCGGCGGGATGACCTGGCGCGCCACCTGCGACAGGCTGCTCACCGTCTCCATGTACTCGCCCTGGGCGATGACCGGGGTGTCCGGCTTGTACACCTCGCGCGCCTGCTGCACGCGGTCGCCCGACCACTTGAGGAAGCTGCGCAGGTTGACGCGCGACCCCGACGGGATGGAGAAGGCCAGCAGCACGCCAGCGATGGTGGAGTGCACGCCCGACATGAACACGCAGAACCACAGCACCACGCCGACGGCCAGGTACGGGAACAGCGAGTACACGTGGGTGCGGTTCATCACCATGAGCAGCACGAACACCACGGCCGCGGCCGCCAGCCACAGAAGCGAGGGGCTCTGGCCGTAGAAGATGGCGATGACCAGGATGGCGATGATGTCGTCGGCCACGGCCAGCGTCGACAGGAACACGCGCACGCCGTTGGGCACGCGGTTGCCCAGAAGCGCCATGATGCCCAGCGCGAAGGCGATGTCGGTGGCCGTCGGGACGCCCCAGCCGTGGGCCGTTTCCGGGTTGCCCGCGTTGAAGATCGAGTAGATGACGATGGGCGCCAGCACACCGCCGACCGCCGCGATGATGGGCAGCGCCGCCTGGCGGATATTCGTCAGCTCGCCGACGGTCATCTCGTACTTGATCTCGAGTCCCACCAGCAGGAAGAACACGGCCATGAAGATGTCGTTGATGACGTGCGCCATCGACATCTCGCCCACGAGCGGGCCGACGCCCGCCACCACGTGCATGTGCCAGAACTCGAGGAACGCCTCGTGGTCGCCGAAGTTGGCCACCAGGAGCGCCACCACGGCCGCCACGAGCATGGCGCCCGCAGCCTTGGTGGAGGAGTGGGTGAAGTGGAGGAGCTTGGTGAAGCGGCGCTGGTGCCCCTGCACCGCGTCGATGAACAGCCCGCCAGACTCGCCGTGCTCGCCGTGCTCGCCCGCAGGCGCGTCCGGCGCGGGGCCCTCCTCCCGGGGAGCCTGCTCGTCCTGGGCCTTATGCGTGCTTTCCATGGGGACACCTCGTATGCCTCGACGCGTGCGAAACCTCGTGTAAGCGCCCTATTATCCTCCAACGGGCCGCCCATGCGGCGCAAAAGCGAACTTCCGTAAAAACCCCGTAACAGCCCCGCGCGCCCTCCCCGCGCCCCCGCGGCGCGTCATGGAAACGTTTTCTTCCGCCCTCATTTTGGCTCGCCCTCCCCCCGGTTTTGCGCTATGCTTGACCCACAGCCTGACGAAGGAGGCCGCCGCAGACGGATCGACCTTGAGGACAGAGACGTGCCCCATGACGCGCGTTCCCCGAGACGACGATACGGCACGCGGAAACGCCTTCTCATCAGCTGTTTTTTTATTCGCTTCGAGCAAAGAGGTGAACGTTATGAGCATTACCGTCACCGGCCGCAAGATGCCCATCACCGACGCGCTGCGCCAGTACGCCGAGGAAAAGGTCGGCAATTCCCTGAAGGCCATCGACGCCGACCCCATCTCCTGCGAGGTCGTGCTGATGAAGGAGAAGAACCCGGCGAACCCCCTGCCGGCCATCTGCGAGGTGACCGTCCGCATCAAGGGCCACATCGTCCGCGTGGAGGAGAACGAGGAGGACATGTACGCAGCCATCGACGTGGCCGCCGCCAAGATCGCGCGCCAGATCCGCAAGTACAAGACCCGCATCATCGACAAGAAGGTGCGCGCCACCGAGAAGATCGTCGACTACGCCCACGAGGACGCCAAGCCCGAGAGCGAGCTCGACCTGGACAAGCTGATGGACGAGCTGGCCGGCGACGAGGTCGTCCGCCGCAAGGAGACCGAGTTCACGCCCATGACCGAGGACGAGGCGCTCGTCCAGATCGACCTGCTCGGCCACGACTTCTTCGTCTACACTGACCGTGACACGAACTTGGTCAACGTGCTGTACCGCCGCGACGACGGCGGCTACGGCCTGCTGAAGCAGAAGGAGAACTAGGCATGGCCACCATCGACACCGTCCGCGGCATCCTGCAGCGCAACCTCGACATCGACCCGGCCGCGGTCACCGAGGAGTCCACCTTCGAGTCGCTGGGCATCGACTCGCTCGACATGGTCGAGCTGATCTGCGACCTCGAGGACGAGCTGGACATCGACTTCGGCGAGCCCGAGGGCCTCACGACCACCGCCGACCTGGTGGCCTACATCGACTCGCTGTAGCAGCGAGAAGCGAGCGGCAAAAAAAGACGCGCCCCCCGGGCGCGTCTTTTTTTGCGCGCGAGACGCGGCGCTAGAGGGCGCGGCTGAGGTCGGCGATGGCGTAGAGGCTGCCGAAGGCGACGACGATGCCGTCCGCGCCGGCGAGGGCGCGGCCGCGGCGCAGCGCCTCCGCGGCGCCCGGCGCGACCTCGACGAGGGGGCCGCCCTCCCCTGCGGGGCTCTCGCCGGCGTTGGCGGGAGCGCCCGGGGCGACAGCCACGGCGAAGGGGCCGTCGGGAGCAGCCGCGGCGGAAGGGCCGTCGGGAGCAGCCGCGATGAGGTCAGGGGCGTTGGCGGCGATGGCGGCGGCCAGGTCGACGGCGGGCAGGGCGCGGGGGTTGTCGGGAGCGTAGCAGACGAAGGCGTCCGCCAGCGGGGCGACCTCGGCGATCATGGCCGGGTAGTCCTTGTCCGCGAGCACGCCCATGACGAGGACGACTTTTTGATGACCTTCTCGGTCATATTCTTTGGAGGCGGAGGCGGCGCCCGACGAGGCGGCAGGGGCGCCGGTCGCCGGCGTCGAGGCGGCGGGCGACGGGACGGCGGCCGACGGGGCGACGGCAGGCGACGCCTCGTCCGCGTCCGCGCCCGCACAGCCAGCACGCGGGTGAGACGCCGGCGAGAGGGCGGACAGCAGGTCGGCGAGGGAATCCGCGAGGGCGCGGGCGCCCTGGGGGTTGTGGCCGCCGTCGACGATGGTGAGCGGAGTGGCGGCCACCACCTCGAAGCGCCCCGGCCAGCGCGCCGCGGCGATGCCCGCGCGCACGGCCTCGTCCGGGATGCGCCAGCCGCGCTCGCGCAGAAGTCCCACGGCCTCGATGGCCAGCGCCGCGTTCGCCGGCTGGTAGCTCCCCAGAAGCGCCGTCTCGTACCGCGCGCCCTTATACGCGAAATGGCGCACAAATGTTTCACGTGAAACATTCTGAAGTTGGCTCGAAGATGCCGACGTGACTTCCGCGCCTTCGACATGCTCGCAAGGCTCGTGCGACGGAAGAGGCGAGGCAGCCGATGCGGGCGGGACGGGCGGGACGGACGGGACGGCCGAGGGCAACTCCAGGGGGCTGACCTGGAGCTGCGTGAAGTCAGGTTCAACTAACTTGCAGCCGGCAGCGGCGCAGGCGCGACGCACCACCTCGTCGGCCTCGGGGTCTTGGGGCCAGCTGGCGACGGGGGCGCCGGGCTTGATGATGCCGCACTTCTCCCCCGCCACGGCGGCCAGGGTGTCGCCGAGCAGCGCCGTGTGGTCGAGCCCGATGCGGGCGATGACGCAGGTCTCGGGCGCATCGATGACGTTGGTCGAGTCGAGGCGGCCGCCCAGGCCCACCTCCATCACGACGATGTCGCAGCGCGCGGCGCGGAAGTGGACGAGCGCCACGGCGCACATCAGCTCGAACTCGGTGGGATGGTCGCCCGTCTCGTGCTCGAGGGCCTCGGCCTGCTCGCGGACGAGCAGGGTGGCGCGCGTGAGGTCGTCACGGGGGATGTCGGCGCCATCGACGCGGATGCGCTCCTCGAAGCGCAGGATGAAGGGGCTCGTGAACAGGCCCGTGCGAAGGCCCGCAGCCTGCAGGACGGAGGCCAGGTAGGCGCAGGTCGAGCCCTTGCCGTTGGTGCCGGCCACATGGACGAAGCGCAGCGCGTCCTGCGGGCGGCCCAGCCGCTCGAGCAGCGCGCGGATGCGGTCGAGCCCCAGGCGCGAGGCCTGCCAGCGCGGCGTGTTGATGTACGCCACCGGGTCGAACGCGCCCGCATCGGGGGCACTCGCCGCACCCGCACTCATCGCGTCGGTGCCCGCGTCCGTCATGTCCGCGACAACGCCACCCGACGCGTCCACGCCGGCGGCGCCCGCCACGGCGCCCGTCACGCTCGCAGCACCCGTCACGCCCGCAGCGCCCCGCGCCTCCGCGCGGGCGGCGCGCCCCTCTTCCCGCTCGGCCACGCGCCTACCCCTTCGCGCCCTCGATGAGGGCGGCTGCGGCGGCGCGGGCGGCCACGTCCGGCGCGATGCCGGCGGCCACCAGCGCCGCGGCCAGCGCGGCCTCCTCGTCGACGGCGGCGCGCTCCTCGGCCGGCACGCCGGACGGCGCGGCCTCCTCGGCGGCCTCGGCCTCGACGACAGCCTCCTCCGCGACGAGCTCCAAGCCCGCGACCTCGGCCTCGGCCAGCCCCGCGGCCGGCCCCTCGGGGTTCAGGTACGCCGCGATGCCCGCGGCCGCCCGCTTGCCGGCGCCCATGGCCAGGATGACCGTGGCCGCGCCCGACACCGCGTCGCCGCCGGCGAAGACGCCCGGCACCGAGGTGGCGCACGTCTCTTCGTCCACCACGATGAGGTTGCGCGGCGTCGTGTCGAGCCCCGGAGTGGTCTGCGCGATGAGCGGGTTGGTCTTGTTCCCGATGGATATCACGAACATGTCGCAGCTGATGACGTGGTTCGACCCGGCCACCTCGTGCGGGCGGCGCCGGCCGCTGTCGTCGGGCTCGCCCAGCTCCATGTCGACCACCTCGACGCCGGTGAGCCAGCCCGCGTCGTCGCCGATCAGGCGCACCGGGTTGGTGAGCGTGGCGAAGCGGATGCCCTCCTCCTCGGCATGGCGGATCTCCTCGCGGCGCGCGGGCATCTCCTCGCGGCTGCGGCGGTAGACCACCGTCACGTCGGCGCCCAGGCGCCGGGCGGTGCGCGCGGCGTCCATGGCGACGTTGCCGCCGCCGACCACCACGCAGCGCTGGCCGGCGAAGACGGGCGTCTCGTATTCCGGGTACTCGTAGGCGCGCATGAGGTTCACGCGCGTGAGCAGCTCGTTGGCCACGCACACGCCGTTGAGCCCCTCGCCCTCGATGCCCAGGTAGCTGGGCAGCCCCGCGCCCGTGGCGACGAACACGGCGTCGAAGCCGCGCTCGCCCATGAGCTCGTCGATGTCGAAGAGCTTGCCGACCACGGCGTTGACCTCGAAGGTCACGCCGAGCTCCTCGATGGCGGCCACCTCGCGCGCCACGAGCGACTTGGGCAGGCGGAACTCGGGGATGCCGTAGGTGAGCACGCCGCCGACGGCGTGGAGCGCCTCGAACACGGTGACCGACGCGCCGGCCTTGGCCAGCTCGCCGGCGCAGGTGAGCGACGCGGGGCCCGAGCCCACCACCGCCACGCGGAAGGCGGACAGGTCGGTTCCCGGCGGGATGACGGGCACGGCCTTGCCGCCGAGCGGGGTGATCTCCTCGGCGTCGGCCGCCGCCCCCGCCGCGTCGGCGCGGGCCGCCAGGTGCGCGGCGCGGCGCTCGGCGAGCGCGCGGGCGGCCTCGTCGGGGTGCTCCTCGGCCCAGTCGGCGATGAAGCGCTCCAAGCGCCCGATGCCGACGGCCTCGCCCTTGCGGCCGCGCATGCACACGCCCTCGCACTGGGATTCCTGGGGGCACACGCGCCCGCAGATGGCGGGCAGCGCGTTGGCGTCCTTCACGGCGGCGTAGGCGGCCGGGAAGTCGCGCCGCGCGATGTGCCCGACGAACTCGCGCACGGGCACGCCCACCGGGCAGCCCGCCACGCAGGGGCGCGAGTTGCACTGGATGCAGCGGCGCGCCTCGTTCACGGCGCGCTCGGCGTTGTAGCCGAGCGACACCTCCGCGAAGGTGTGGGCGCGCTCGGCCGGGTCAAGCACGGGCATCGGGGTCTTGTACCCCTGGCGGTTGTAGTTGACCATCTTCGCCATCGGCTACTCCCCCCTCCCCTCGTCGGCGCGCGCGAGACGGGCGGCGCGCCCGGCGCCCGCAGCGCCCCCGGCACCCGCGGCGCGGGCGGCGCTGGCATCGTCGGCGTCGGCGGCGGACTGCCCCGCCCCGGCGCGCTCGGCGCGCTCGGCGGCGGCCGCCGCGGCCTCGCGCGCGGCCTTGGCCTCCAGCGCGGCGCGCACCTTCTTCGCCTTCTCGGGCTCCATGGCGGCCAGCTGCGCCTCGGTGGCGGCGTCGAGCGTGATGCGGCCGCGCGCGGCGCGCCGCGCGCGGCCGCCGTCGCCCGCAGCCCCACAGGCCCCGCCGTCGGCCGCCCGCAGCCCCGCGGCAACGTCGCAGTCGCGCGCCTCGGACGCCAGGCGCTTGGCCATGGCCTCGCGCGCCGAGCCCTCGTAGCCGCGGTACATCACGCCGCGGCGCATGGCGTCGTCGTAGTCCACCAGATGCCCGTCGAAGTCGGGCCCGTCCACGCAGGCGTGCAGGTACTCGCCGCCCACCTTCACGCGGCAGCCGCCGCACATGCCGGTGCCGTCGATCATGAGCGGGTTGAGCGACACGAGCGTGCGGATGCCGTGGGGCTCGGTGGTCTTGGCCACGAACTTCATCATGATGACCGGCCCCACGGCCAGCACCAGGTCGTAGCCGGCGCCCTCGTCGATCCAGCGCTGCAGAGGCTCGGTGACCACGCCCTTGTTGCCGTTGGAGCCGTCGTCGGTCATGACGATGGAGCGGCTGGCCACGGCCTCGATCTCGTCTTCCATGATGATGAGGTCGGCCGTGCGGAAGCCGGTGATGACGTCCACCTCGCAGCCGTGGTCGCGCAGCCACTTGGCCTGGGGGTACGCGATGGCGGTGCCCAGGCCGCCGCCCACGACGCAGGCGCGGCGGGCGCCCTCGAGCTCGGTGGGGTTGCCGAGCGGCCCCACGAAGTCCAGCAGCGCGTCCCCGGCCTTGAGCGTGGCCAGGCGCATGGTGGTGGCCCCGACGGCCTGGAACACGATGGTGACGGTGCCGGCCTCGGGGTCGCAGTCGTTCATGGTGAGCGGAATGCGCTCGCCGCGCTCGTCGATGCGCAGCATGATGAACTGGCCGGGCCGTATCTTGCGCGCGATGTCGGGCGCGCGCACCACCATGCGGGTCACCTCGTCGTTCAGCGCCTCGACGCTCTCGATTGGGTACATGCCAGACCCCTTCCCCGCTTGCCTCGGGCAGACCCCCGCAGCCGGCGCGGCGGACGCGGCCGGGGGACGCGGGGCGGCCGGCGCGCCCCCTCGGCATGCCGGCCGCCCCGTCTCACGTTGATCAGGGCGAATTATAGCGAAAGCCCGCTGCGTGCCCCTGCATTTGTAGCGAAAACGAGAAGTCCACGAACTGCCCACAGAACCGGGGCACCCCGGGGCCGCGGCCTATAATCGGGGCGATGGGACGTGGCCGCCGCGCAGGGCGCGAGCGGCGAGGAACGCGGGGAAGCAGGGAGGAGGAGCCATGGCCGTTCGCTACGAGCTGAGGGACAAGATGGCGGAGGTCTCCGCCGACGAGGCGAAGCGCTCCGACGTCCCCGTGGTGGAGGTGATCACCTCCGACGCCTTCCGCACCCTCACCGGCATCGAGCGGGACGGGGTCGAGGCCCTCCGCTCCCTCGAGGCGTCCGAGACCAGCTTCGTGGAGGTCTACCCCGGGTTTTTGGTGGGCTCCTTCGCCGTGCCCGACAAGGCCGACCCCACCGGCGACCCGGCCCTGTTCTCATTCTACCTGGAAGACGAGCACCTCATCTTCATCGAGGACGGCACCGTGGCCGAGGCCATCCTGGCCTCCATCGCCAAGAGCGGCGTCATGCGCACCATGGGCACCGCCCACTGCCTCTACCTGTTCTTCAAGACGCTGCTCGTGGACGACCTGGCCTACCTGGGCCGCCTGGAGGACACCATGGAGGACGCCGAGGAGGCGATGATCGAGCGCGGCGCCGACATCACCACGAGCATGATCATGGCGTACCGGCGCGCGTCGTCGCGGCTGGGCACCTACTACCAGCAGGTGGCCGCCATGGCCGCCATCATCGCCGACGACGAGAACAAGCTGATGGAGCCCGCCGACGCACGGGCCTTCACCCGCGTGTCCAACCTGGCCGACCGGCTGGCCAACCGGGCCGAGATCATCAAGGAGTACGGCATCCAGCTCCACGAGCTGCACCAGACGCGCATCGACCTCAAGCAGAACTCCATCATGCAGACGTTCACCATCGTGACGGTGCTGTTCGCCCCGCTCACGCTGGTCACGGGCTGGTTCGGCATGAACCTGACGGTGCTGCCCGGCGTCGACTGGCCCTGGATGGCCGCCGCGCTCATCGCGCTGGCCGTCGTCACCACCTCCGGCTTCCTCATCTACTTCCGCCGGCGCCACTGGCTGTAGCGCCGGCCACGCGGGACGCGGCGGTGGCGCGGCGGGGCGCCCCGCAGAGCACGCGGCGACGCTAAGCGGTCGGCTGCGCGGCGGCAGGTGGCCGGGTGCCCAGAAGCTCGCCCAAGGTGGCGAAGTCGTTCTCGAGCGCCTCGCGCTTCTTCGAGTCGTAGAGCGCGGCGGCCGGGTGGAAGATGGGGAACACCTTGAAGCGGCCGGCCCGCTGCAGCGTGCCGTGGAGCCGCGTGATGCCCACCTCGGTCTTCAGGATGAACTTGGTGGAGAAGTTGCCCAGCGTGACGATGAACTCCGGGTCGATGGTGCGCGTCTGCTCGCGCAGAAACGGCGTGCACAGCTCGATCTCCTCGGGGCGCGGGTCGCGGTTCCCCGGCGGGCGGCACTTGAGCACGTTGGCGATGAACACGTCGCCGCGCGTGAGCCCGGCGATGGCCAGAAGCTCGTCGAGGTACTTCCCCGCGGCTCCGACGAAGGGCTCGCCCTGCAGGTCCTCGTTCTTGCCGGGCGCCTCGCCCACGATGAGCACGCGCGCCTCGGGGTCGCCGACGCCGAAGACCGTCTGGGTGCGCCCGTCGGCGAGCGGGCAGCGGTGGCACGCGGCCACCTGGGCGCGCAGCTCGTCCAGCGGGATGTGGGGCTTGGACATGGCGGGTTCCTTTCGGTCGGACGGGGCGGGTACGAGGGCGGGCCAGCGGCAGCGGTGCGAGCGCGGCGACGCTCGCAGCGGGCGCGAGCAGAGGGCGCGCGGCCCCTACACGTAGATGCGCGGCATGCGCGAGCAGCCGAAGCCGATGGCCACCTCGTGCGGGATGGTGTCGAGCAGATCGCACATCTCGTCGATGGTGACCACCGCGTCGCCCACGGCGCCCACGATGACCACCTCGTCCCCCACCTGCGGGTCGATGCGCGTGCGCGTGCCGTAGGTGCGCATGTCCACCTCGAACATGCACTGGTCCATGCAGATGTTGCCCACCTGGCGCACGCGCTGCTCGCCCAGCAGGAACTCGACGCGGCCGGAGAGGTTGCGCCGCAGCCCGTCGGCGTACCCGATGGGCAGCGTGCAGATCTTCATCGAGCCGGGGCTGCGGTAGTGCAGCCCGTAGCTGACGCCCTCGCTCATGGGCACGAGCCGCGCGTCGGTGATGCGCGCCTTCACGCTCATGGCCGGCCGGAGCTCGATGAGGGGGAACGTCTCCGGGCACGGGTGGAAGCCGTACAGCCCGATGCCCAGGCGCACCATGTCGAACTGCACGTCGGGGTAGCGGATGGCCGCCGCCGAGTTGGCCGCGTGCACGATGCCCGGGTCGATGCCGGCCCCGCGCAGGGCGTTGATCGCCTCGATGAAGCGCTTGACCTGGATCTGGAAGTCGAGGGTCTCAGCGCAGTCGGCCGTCGCGAAGTGCGTGAACGTGCCCACCAGCTCGAGCGCCCGGTGGAAGCCCACCTGGTGCATGAAGGGCACCACCTCGTCATGGCGCACGCCGATGCGGTTCATGCCCGTGTTCACCTTCAGGTGGAAGGGCGCGCGCAGGCCCATGGCGTCGGCGGCCTCGGCGTACTGGATGGCGAACTCGGCCGAGTAGACGGTCGGCATCACCTTGTAGCCCAGGAGCAGCGGGATGGACGCCGCGGGCGGCTCGGCCAGGATGAGGATGGGCGCGTTGATGAGCGCCTCGCGCAGCTCGATGGCCTCGTTCACCGTGGCGACGCCCAGGTACTCGGCGCCGGAGTTGAGGGCGGTCTTGGCGCACTGCACGGCGCCGTGGCCGTAGGCGTCGGCCTTGACGACGGCCATGAGGCGCGTGCCCGGGGCCAGGCGCTTCTTCACGGCGGAGGCGTTATGGCGGATGGCGTTGAGGTCGATCTCCACCCACGACCAGCGGCGGTCGGCGGGCGGGATGAGGGCGAGCTTGTCGGGGTCGAACCGCGGGGCCTCGCCGGCGCCGGCCTGGGCGAAGCGCAGCACGCCCGTCTTGGCCGTGGGCGCGCCCCACGCGCCGGCCGCGCGACCCAGGTCGGCCGTGGCCTGCGAGAGCGCCTGGGCGTTGGCCGCCCGGGCGTCACGGGCACGCCGCGCGGCGCCGGCCGGATCCGACTGCGCCATGCGCGCCTCGGTCTCGGCCTGGCGCATGGCCTGACTGGCCGAGACGAACCCGGGGTCGCGCCGCCCGAACCCCGTGAAGCCGTTGAGTGGTTCTGTCATGTCCGTATTCGCCTTCGCTCGCCTACCTGATCACCTGCCAGTATAGCGCAACGGGCCCGGGGCGGCCGCGCGCCCCGGGCCCGCCTGCGGGCGGCGGCGCGACAGGCCTACCCGTGGCTCGCCGCGCCCTCGCGTCAGGTGCTACTCGTGGCCGCCGCCGGCCATCATCTTGGCGGCGTGGGGCAGCGCGGCCACGATGCCCTCCCAGTTCTCGGTCGCGGCCTTGGTCGAGCCGGGCAGGTTGATGACGAGCGTGCGCCCGCGCTGCATGCACACCGCGCGCGACAGCATGGCGAACGGCGTGATCTGGAGGCTGTGGTAGCGCATGGCCTCGGCGATGCCGGGCACGTCGCGCTCGCACACGTCGCGGGTGGCCTCGGGGGTCACGTCGCGCAGCGACAGCCCGCTGCCGCCACAGGTGAGCACGATGTCCACCTCCGGCCGGTCGGCGGCCTCGACGATGGCGGCGCCGATGTCGGCGCGCTCGTCCTTGACGACGACGTGCGAGGCGCACGTCCAGCCCGCCTCGGCGATGAGCCGCTCGAGGGCGGCGCCGGCGGCGTCCTCCCTCATCGTGCGCGTGTCCGAGCAGGTGACGATGGCGAAGGTGAGCGCCGGCGCAGAGTGATCATGATCGTGGGACATAGGGTTCCTTTCGCTTGCTTTCCCCGCCTACAGCGGCACTTCCTCCGACACGTCGAGGAGGATGCACTCCACCTCGTCGCCCGGCTCGAGCATCTGCGGGCCCTCGGGGATGGAGGCCAGGCAGTTCGACTTCTGGATGGGGCCGAACAGCCCCGAGCTCTGGTTCTTGGCGGGCGTCACCTCGAAGGCGCCGTCGGCCGCGCGCGTGAGCGTCGAGCGGCTGAACAGGCGCCGCACGTCCTTCTTGCGCACCGGCGCGGTCAGGCGCGCCCGCACCGTGGGCCGATCGACGTGCGCGAAGCCCTGCATCTTGCGCAGCGCCGCGCGGATGATGAGCTCGAAGCCGCAGTAGGCCGCAGCGGGGTTGCCCGGCAACCCGAAGACCGGCGTGCCATTGACCAGGCCGAACGTCTGGGCTTTGCCGGGGCGCATGTTGACCGAGGTCATGAGCAGGTCGCCCAGCTCGTCGACGACCGGCTTGATGAAGTCGAAGTCGCCGTTGGCTGCGCCGCCGGTGGTCACCACGAAGTCATAGGCGCGCGAGGCGGCGTCCACCGCGTCGCGCAGAGCCTCGAAGGTGTCGGCGACGATGGGCAGCACGACGGGCACCGCGCCGGCCTCCTGGGCGCAGGCGGCCATGGCGTAGCTGTTGGAGTTGCGGATCTGGCCGGGGCCGGGCACCTGATCGGGCGGCACGAGCTCGCTGCCCGTGGCGATGATGGCCACGCGCGGGCGCCGGTAGGCCGGCACCTCGAGCACGCCGCAGCTGGCGAGGAAGCCCACGCCCGCGGCGCCGATGACCTCGCCGCGCTCCACGACCACCTCGCCGGCGCGCGCCTCCTCGCCGGCCGGGCGCACGTTGGAGCCCTCGGCCGTGGGGGCGGCGAAGGCCACGGTGGACCCGGGCTTGCCGTCGCCCTCGACCACGGCGACGATCTCGTACTTCACCACGGAGTCGGCGTCGTCCGGCAGCGGGGCGCCGGTCATGATGCGCACGCACTCGCCCGGCGCGATGGCGCCGGAGAACACATCACCCGCGCCGATCTCGGCGATGACCTTGAGCTGGGTCGGCGCGTCCTCGGTCGCCCCGGCGATCTCGGCGGCGCGCAGGGCGAAGCCGTCCATGGCCGAGTGGGCGAAGGGGGCGATGTCGATGTCGCTGGCCAGGTCGGCGGCAGCCACGCGGCCCACCACCTCCAGCAGGGGAACGACCTCCGAGTCGAGCGGCGCCACCTGCGCGAGCACGAGCGCGCGCGCCTCCTCCAGCGAGATCATGTCGGTCATGGGCCATCCTTTCCGCGAAGGCGCGCCCCGGCCGGGGCCGGCGCCGCGCCATGTTCCTAGAGTTGGGGCCATTATACCCGTTCGAGAATATCCCGCGCCCGGAAAGCCCCGGACGAGGACGCCCGGGATTTCGCCCACGCGCAAAAAAGGGCCGCACCCCTCGGCACGGCCCCCCTTCTCGCGCTGCCCTAGCGCTTGATGTTGTAGAACGCGTCCATGCCCGCGTAGGCGGCCTGGTCGCCCAGCTGCTCCTCGATGCGGATGAGCTGGTTGTACTTGGCCACGCGATCGGATCGGCACGGCGCGCCGGTCTTGATCTGGCCGGTGTTGCAGGCCACGGACAGGTCGGCGATGGTGGTGTCCTCGGTCTCGCCGGAGCGGTGGCTCATGACGCAGGCGTAGCCGGCCTGCTTCGCCATCTCGATGGCCTCGAGCGTCTCGGTGAGGCTGCCGATCTGGTTCACCTTGATGAGGATGGCGTTGGCGCAGCCCAGCGCGATGCCCTTCGACAGGCGCTTGGAGTTGGTGACGAACAGGTCGTCGCCCACCAGCTGCACGCGGTCGCCGATGCGCTCGGTGAGCGCCTTCCAGCCGTCCCAGTCCTCCTCGGCCATGCCGTCCTCGATGGAGACGATGGGGTACTTGTTCACCAGCGCCTCCCAATAGTCCACCATCTCGTCGCTCGTGAGCTCGCGGCCCTCGCCGGCCAGGACGTACTTGCCCTTCTCGGCGTCGTAGAACTCGGTGGACGCCGGATCCATGGCGAACATGATGTCGGTGCCGGGCTTGTAGCCGGCCTTCTCGCAGGCCTCCACGATGTACTTGAACGGCTCCTCGTTGGTGGTGAGGTTGGGCGCGAAGCCGCCCTCGTCGCCCACGCCGCCGCCGAGGCCCGCGTCGTGCAGGACCTTCTTCAGCGTGTGGTAGATCTCGGCGCACCAGCGCAGGCCCTCGGCGAAGGTCTTGGCGCCGACGGGCATGATCATGAACTCCTGGAAGTCGACGTTGTTGTCGGCGTGCACGCCGCCGTTCAGGATGTTCATCATCGGCGTGGGCAGCAGGTGCGCGTTCACGCCGCCGACGTACTTGTACAGCGGCAGGTCGGCGGAGTCGGCGGCGGCGCGGGCCACGGCCAGCGACGCGCCCAGGATGGCGTTGGCGCCGAGCGCGCCCTTGTTGTCGGTGCCGTCCACGGCGATCATCGCGGCGTCGATGGCGCGCTGGTCGTCGGCCTCCTTGCCGAGCAGCGCCTCGGCGATCTCCTCGTTGACGTGGCCCACGGCGTCCTGCGTGCCCTTGCCCAGGTAGCGGTTCTTATCGCAATCGCGCAGCTCGACGGCCTCGAAGGCGCCCGTCGACGCGCCCGACGGAACGGCCGCGCGCCCGTAGGCGCCGTCCTCCAGAACGACCTCGACCTCGACCGTGGGGTTGCCGCGGGAGTCGAGGATCTCGCGCCCGTACACATCGATGATGACGCTCATGTATGCCTCCTAGCAGGTGAAAAAGGTGCTTTACCCATAGCGCTTCCATCATAGCATGGGCCGCGCCGCCGCCACGGCTCTTTCGCGCGTGCGGGCAGCCGCGCCGCCCGGGGTGGCCGCGGCGTGCCGTGGCGCCGACGCGAGGGCCACCACACGCGTGACGCGACGCCGCGCTCCGGCGCCAGCATGAGGGCCATCACCCGCGGCGGCGGCGTCGCGCCGCGGCACGGGAGGGCCGTCGCCCGCGCGCTGTGGCCCGTCCCCACGGGCGCCGTGCAGCGAAAATCGCCGTTCATATCCATTTCGTCGAGTTTTCCGAGGCTCGTCCGCCTTCCAGGGGCGTTTTCGCGCCGTTTTCGCGCAACGGAAAAATCATGACCTGGGCAAACGTCGCCAAGCGGCCCGCGACGCCCCGTCACAGCCTCGGAAAACTCGACGAAATGGATATGAAACCGCCTCCCGCGTGCAAAGGGGCTCCAGGAAGGTGGCCGCGGCGGGGCGGATGGCCTATCATCGGGGGTGCATATATTAGTAAGGGGGATGTGATGAGGAGCGAGGGAGAGGGCCGCGGCAGCGCGGCGGGCGCGCTGACGGCGCGGCACGGGGACGGGCACGCGGAGGCGGTGCCGTTCGCGCCGGGGGACACGCTGCTCGAGGCGCTGCGCGCGGCGGGGATCGTCGTGCTCGCGCCCTGCGGGGGCGCCGGCACGTGCGGCCGCTGCGAGGTGGCGCTGGCCGACGACGCGGCGCCGGGCGGCGCGCGGCGCGTCCTGGCCTGCCAGACGCCGGCCGAGGCCGGGATGGAGGTGCTCGTCGACGACCTGGGCGCCATGAGCGTGGAGGGCGTAGCCGACCCGGCGGCAGGCGGCGCAGGCTCCCCCGGCCCGACCGGGCCCGCGGCGAGCGCGGCGCCGGGCGGGGCGACGACCGCCGAGGGAACGGCGCCAGGTGGTGGGGCGACGATCGCCGAGGGCGCGGCGCGCTCCGAGGCGCCGGCGCCGGCCGGGGACGCCCGCTACGGCGTGGCCGTCGACATCGGCACCACCACCATCGCGCTCTACCTGGTCGACCTCGACGGGCTGCGCGTGCTGGAGACGGCCGGCCTCGTCAACCCCCAGGCTCCCTTCGGCGCTGACGTCATCGCGCGCATCGAGGCCGCCGCGCGGCCCGGCGGGCTCACGGCCCAGCGCGACGCCGTGCGCGCCGCCGTCGCCGAGGCGGCCGCGGGGCTCTGCGCGCGCCGCGGCATCGACCCGGCCCGCGTCGAGCGCGTCGCCTGCGCGGGCAACACCGTCATGGAGTGCCTGGCCGCCGGCATCGACCCGGCGCCCCTCGGCGTGGCGCCCTTCACCCCGCCCACGCTGTTCGGCGCGGAGGCCGACCTCTCCCCCGCCACTCCGGCGCCCGACGCGGACGCGCGCGACACCGGGGCACCTGCGCCCGCGGACGACGCTGGCGCATGCGGCGCCGGGACGCCCCCGCCAGCATGCCCCGCCGGCAGCGGCGCCACGCCGGACGCGGGTGACGCCGGGGCGGCCCCGTCCGCACAGGCCGGCGCGCCGGGCGCCGCGCCGGCGGACGCCCCGCTGCCCGCCCTCGCCCGCGCCTACCTCGCGCCGTCGGTGGCGGCCTACGTCGGCGGCGACATCACGGCCGGCCTCCACGCGGCGGGCATGCGCGGGCGCGACGGCCTGCAGCTGCTCGTGGACATCGGCACCAACGGCGAGATGGCCCTAGGCGACGCGCGCCGCATCGTCTGCTGCGCAACCGCCGCCGGCCCCGCCTTCGAGGGCGCGGGCATCACCTTCGGCATGCCGGCGCTGCCGGGCGCCATCGAGTCGGTCGAGCTCGACGCCGACGCCCTGCGCGTCGGCGTCATCGGCGGCGGCGCGGCGCGGGGCCTGTGCGGCTCGGGCCTGCTCGACGCCGTGGCGTGCCTCATCGACGCCGGCATCATCGACGAGACGGGCTACCTGTTCGACGCCGACGAGGCCGTCGACGAGGGCGTGCCCGCCGGCCTAGCCGCGCGCATCGGCGAGGAGGACGGCCAGGCCGTGTGCTATCTCGACCCGGCGCGCCGCGTGTGGCTGTCCCAGGCCGACGTGCGCCAGACCCAGCTGGCGAAGGCAGCCATCCGCGCCGGCATCGAGGTGCTGATGGGAGAGCTGGGCGTCACGGCGGCCGACGTGGAGGAGCTCGCCCTGGCCGGCGGCTTCGGGTCGCACCTGCGCACGGCCAGCGCCGCGCGCATCGGGCTCATCCCGCCCGAGCTGGCCGGGCGCACCGCGGCTATCGGCAACGCGGCGGGGCGGGGCGCCGTCGCGGCGCTCGCCGACGAGGGGCGCGCCGCGCTCGAGGACGTCGCCGCCCGCTGCGAGTACCTCGAGCTCTCCACCCACCCCGCCTTCAACGACGCCTACATCGAAGCTATGGCCTTCGACGAGTAGGCAGCGCGGGCGCCGGGAGGGCGCCCGCCGACCACCCGCACGCCGCGTCGCCCACCCGCCCGCACGCGGCGCGACGTCCCGAGCAAAGGAGCCGCCATGATCGACCAGTTGCGAGCCATCGCCCTCGAGGCCGGCTTCGAGGCCACGGGCATAGCCGACGCCACCGAGCTGCGCGTGCGCCCGGAGGTGCGCGACATGTGCGCGGCCGACCGCTGCCAGGCCTACGGGCGCAACTGGCGCTGCCCGCCGGCCTGCGGCGACCTGGACGAGTTCGCCGCCCTCATCGCCGCGCGCGGCCGCTGCCTGGTGGTCCAGACCGTCTGGGAGCTCGAGGACGAGTTCGACTTCGAGGGCATGATGGAAGCCGAGGCCTTGCACAAGCGCCGCTTCAGCGCCTTCGCCGAGCGAGCGCGCGCGGTCGCGCCGGACGCGCTCTTGCTGGGCGCGGGCACCTGCACCCTCTGCCCCGCGTGCACCTGCCCCGATGAGCCCTGCCGCCAGCCCGGGCGCGCCCTCACGTCCATGGAGGCCGCCGGCCTGCTCGTCTCCGACGTCTGCGTCGCGGCGGGCACCCCCTACAACCATGGCCGGGGCACCATCGCCTACACCAGCTGCGCCCTCGTCTAGGCGCGCCGCGCGAGGCCCGTCATCGTTTTTCGCCCCGAAAACGCAAATTCGCGCGGTTTTGCACCCGCGAAACTCGCCACGTGGAGCGCAAAGCTCCTCCAGCTCGCGAAAAGGCCAGGTCGCGAGAAAGCCGGCGGCGGCCATCAGCCTCCGAGGCCTAGAAGAGAGTGCATAACCGCGCGAATTTGCAGCAAGAGGCCGGGAAGCCGCGGTTCGCCCCGGGCACCACGCCCGGGCACCTCGCCCCAGACGCCCCGCCCCGGGCGCCCCGCTCCGGGCGTCCCGCCCTGGGCGCCGGCGCCCGCGCCGCCGGCCCTACCTCCCGCGGCGCCTGGCCGGGCCGCGCTCGCCGCGGATGACCATGAGCCCGCCGATGGAGATGGCCGCCACCATGACGATGACCTGCCACAGCGGCATCCCCGTCGGAGCGGGATCCTCGGCCGCGGCGCCCTCGCCCGGCGCCGGCTCGGACGCGGCGGGTACGGGCGCAGCGCTCACGGCGCCGGGCTCCAGCCCCTCCTCGGCGCGCACGCGGAAGTCGAAGGCGATGCGGTAGTCGGTGAACGACGGGAAGACGGACACCCCCAGCAGCACCAGCGCGTCCTCGCGCAGCTCGTAGTCGAGCGCCACGCCGTAGTCGCCCGCGCCGAACGTCCCCACGGCCACGGCCTCGTCGCGCACGGCCTGGCTGCCGAGGAAGTCGAGCGTCACCTCCGGCGCGGCCGGCTCGCCGTCGGCCGGCGCCCGCGAGATGATGAGCGCGCCGCGGCCGAAGTCCTGCTCGGGCACGCCGTACTGCGCGTCGCGGCCGTTCTCGTCGCGGTTGACGGAGAGCGCGGGGTTGAGGCTCGTGCCCACCAGGTCCTGGTCGAGCGTGAAGCGCAGGGTCACGCCGCCGCCAGGCGCCACGATGAAGGTGGGCACGCCGTCGGCGCCCTCCTCGACGCGCGCGAAGCCGTCGACCGAGAACCGGCCGAGCTCCCACTCGAAGTGCGGGTCGCCCTTGCGCAGGGCCTGCTTGCCCTGGAAGCCGTTGTCGGTGCCGGTGTTCACGGCGCTGCCCAGGTAGTAGGCGCCACCGTCGGCCGGCCCCTCGTCTGCCCCCGCGGCCCCGGGCACCCCCAGCGCCAGCAGCACCCCCAGCGCCGTCGCGGCCGCCACGGCGGCGATCCCCCGCACGATCCTCCCCTGGCCGGCGTATCCCATGGCATGCTCCCCTCACTCGCCTCTGGCAGATCTCTCTTGGCGCTATTCTAATATCATTCCGGCTTATAATAGTTGAGATAATCAGCCTATTTAGTGGCACAACGAAGAAGAGGCCCGCACTCAGGCGGACCTCCATCGCGTCAGGCATCAGGCGTCAGGCGGCTTCGGGCGCCGCCCCAGGCTCCCGGGCGCGGGCCGGATGAAGGCGCCGCACTTCGGGCAGCGCCGATCCCCCTCGGGCACCTCGGCGCGGCAGCAGGGGCACCGCGTCACCCCCGGCGCCGTGGTGTCCTTCCCCAGGCACCGCCCGCATCCCGAGCACTGGTAGCACATGACCGGCGGCTAGCCGCGCACGAGCTCGACGGCGCGCACGGCCGCGGCGCCGGCGTCGACGGTGTAGGCGTCGGCGCCCACCTCGTCGGCGAAGGCCTGGGTGACGGGAGCCCCGCCGATCATGACCTTCACGCGGTCGCGCAGGCCCGCCTCCTCGATGGCGCGGATGGTGGCGCCGATCTCGGGCATGGTGGTGGTGAGCAGCGCCGAGCAGCACACGATGTCGGTGTCCTCGTGCTCCTGCAGGAACGTCACGAACTGCTCGGGCGCCACGTCGACGCCCAGGTCGGTCACCTCGAAGCCCTTCGACTCGATCATCATGCGCACGAGGTTCTTGCCGATGTCGTGCATGTCGCCGCGCACGGTGCCGATGACGGCCTTGCCGAGCGGCTCGGCGCCCGCTTCGGCCAGGCGGGGCTTCAGGACCTCGGTGCCGGCGGCCATGGCGCGGGCGGCCACGAGCATCTCGGGCACGAAGGCCTCGCCGGCGCTGAACTTCTCGCCGATCACGGACATGGCGGGCACGAGGCCGTCGTTCAGGATGGCGACGGGGTCGAGCCCCTCGTCGAGCGCCTGCTGCACGAGCGGCGCGACCTCCTTGCGCTTGCCGCGCTGCACCGCCGAGGAGATGTCGTCGAGGATGGTCATGATGGGTTCCTTTCTCTCAGGGTCGTCTACGGGGTCTTCGCCTCTCAGCGGATGGGATGCTCACGGGCCCACTGCGCGCCGTAGACGCGCAGGTCGGCCTCCACCAGGTGCTCGTTGGGGTCGCGCAGCAGGTGCGCCGGCGCGCCCGGGAAGAACCGCCCGGCCGGGCAGTACGTGTCGACGCAGCGGTGCACCTCGGCCATGATCTCGGCGTCGGTCGTGTCCACGTCGTCGATGGCCGGGCCGTCGATGCCGCCGATGAGGGCCATGCGCCCGCCCAGGCGCTCCTGGATCGACAGGATGTCGTTCTGCGGGATGACGCCCTGCCAGATGTCGATGCCGATCTCGGCCATGTCCTCGACGATGGGCTCGCAGATGCAGTCGGCGTGGTGGACGTAGATCATGCCGCACTCGTGGATGACCTGGGCGATCTCGGTCTGCAGCGGCTTGATCATCTCGCGCCACACGTCCGGCGGGAGGAACAGGTTCTGCTTGGAGCCCCAGTCGTCCTGGAAGAAGATCACGTCGGGCTTGAGGTGGAAGGCGGCCTCCTTGATGAGCCGCTTCTTGTAGTCGGCGATGGCCGTGAGCATCTCGTACATGGCCTCGGGCTCCTCGAGGTAGGCGCAGAAGGCCTCCTCCATGCCCATGAGGAAGTGCGAGCGCTCGAACAGGCCCTGGGCGCAGAAGTACTCGACGAAGTACTGGCTGCGATCCACCGCCGCCGCCTTCGCCGCGGCGTCCGACCAGTCCTTGTCGTCAAGCGACGGGATGACCAGCTGCTCGCGCCACTTCTCGATGTCGGTCACCACCGCGTTCTCCGGCGTGATGACCGGGTGCTTGCCGGCGCCGCCGACGGGGTTCACGCAGACGGTGCCCCAGGAGTCCTTGTGCTCGAGGCCGTCCTTGGGCATCGAGTCGCTCTTCCAGACGGGGTCCATCATCAGCTTGACGGCCCACTGGAAGTCGCCGTAGTACTCCGGCTGCCTGCCCTCCAGGATGGCCATCATGTTCTCGCGCGGGGTCATCTCCATGCCGTTCCTCCTTCTCCCTTTCCTGCGTCCAACCCGCCCGGCCTAGCCGAAGAACCGCGGGCTCAGCTTCGCTATCTCGTCGGTGACCGCCTGGTACACGCCCGGGTACCCGCTGTTGTTGAGGCCGGACGTGAGCGACGGGATGAAGTACCGCGTGCGGTCGACCGACGTCAGCGCGCGCTCGACCTCGGCCGCGACCTCCTCGGGCGTCCAGTCGGGCTTGTCGATGAGCTGCGACTCCACGCCGCCCATGAACGAGATCTGCCCGCCGTACTGATCCACCAGCTTGGGGATGTCGTTGGTCGAGCTGATGACGCCCTGCCACACGTCCACGCCCATGTCGATCATGTAGGGCACGAGCGTCTCGCCGAAGCTGTCGGAGTGGTGGATCACGTACTTCACGCCGTGGTCCTTCCAGTAGCCGTAGACCGTCTTGTAGGGCTCGAGGAAGAACTCCTCGAACATGTCGGGCGACATGAAGGTGGATATCTGGGTGCCCCAGTCGTCGTGGTGGAACAGCACCTCGGGCTTGAGGTACTTGAGGTGCGCGTCGGCCAGGCGCAGCTCCCACGCCACGATCTCGTCGATGAGCTCGTGCATGGCCTCGGGCTCCTCGTAGAAGTTCATAAGCGTCTCGGTGATCTCGCCCAGGTGGTGGCAGCGCTCGAAGATGCCCGGCATCACCGCGCTGCACACGAGCTGCTCGGTGCGGTCGACCTCCTCGGCCTGCTTGGCGAAGGGCTCCCAGAACTCGGGGATGTCGGGGTCGCCCGGCACCTTCACCTGGCTGCGCCAGTCGCAGATGTCGGTGATGACGCGGTGCTCGAGGTCGTGGAAGGGGAAGAAGCCGGGCTCGCCGGCCACCTTGCCCTGGTAGCAGCCCCACGCGTCGATGAGGTAGCCGTCGCTGGCCAGGTGCGACTTGTCGCTCAAGGGACTCGGCGCGATCATGGCCAGGGCCTCGTACTGGTTGACGAACCGATCGGGGCTTCCCCCGGTGATGCACTCGATGAAGTTCTCCCGCTTCGTGAGCATGACGCCCCCTTCTCCCGTCCCGGACACTGCTTTCCACGGGTCTCATGATAGGAAGCGACACGCTATAATGAATTAGGCCTTATGCACAATATGATGGCCGAAAGTTAAGCCTCTTGCCTACTGACTAACGAGAGGAGGCCGCCCGTGGTCCCCCTGCCCATCCTGATGGACTGCGTCGCGGAGGCGTCGTCCACCATCGCCTACCGGCAGCTCACCGTGGGCGCGGTCGCCTGGGTCGACCTGTGGGACGACGGCGCGGCCGCAGGCGCGGGCGCGGCTGCGGACGACGACGGGCCCGCGGACGGCGACGCGGGGCGCGCGGTGGTGCGCGCGGCCTCGGGCGCCTTCGACCCGGCCGAGGACCGCCGCTGCCTCACCTTCCTCCCCTGCGAGGACGCCGACGCCGCCACGCTGGCGCACCTGGGCCGCAACGTGGTGGCGGTCGAGACGGCGCTCTCGCCTTTGGCCTTCGCCCAGCGGCTGCAGGCCTGCGTGCTCGAGGTCATGGAATGGGAGCGCTCCCTCGACCAGATCGCCCTGGCCGAGGGCGAGCTGCAGGACTTCCTCACCGCCAGCGAGGCGGCGCTCGGCAACTTCGTCAACATCTCGGACTCGTCGTTTCGGCTCATCGCCTACACCCGCGGCATCGTGCTGGACGACCCCACCGTCACCGCGTTCATCGAGCGCGGCTACCACGACGAGGAGGCGGTCGCGCGGTTCAAGGCGACCCGCGCCATGGAGCGGTGGAAGCGGCAGCGCAAGAGCGAGTACCACGAGCCCCCCGAGGGGAAGAAGTACCCGTTCATCAACTACGTGTTCCGCGTGAACCGCTCCTACTACATGCAGATGGTGATGACCTGCCACCGCACGCCCTTCACGCCGGGGCTCCTGGCGCGCTTCGACATCCTGGCGCGCCACATCCAGCAGCACATCCGCCGCTTCGACACGCTGCGGGAGCGCACGTTCGAGAAGTCGGCGGCGTTTCTGCTCGACGTGCTGCGCGGCAACGTGTCCGACACGCGCCTCATCGCCCAGCAGGCGCGACGGCTCCGCATCGACGCCGACGCGCCCCTGCGGCTCTACGAGCTCTCCCCCGCCGACGGGGCCGAGACGGCCGTGACGTGGAGCGCCCGGCGCATCGCGTCGCGGCTGCCCGACTGCCCGGTGCTGCCCCACGAGGATCGCATCTTCGTGGTGACGCCGCGGCGGCCCGACAGCCCCTGGCTCGACGACGCGCGCATCGAGGCCGCCCTGGCGCCCCTGGCGCGAAGCGACGGCTACGTGCTGGCGGCGTCGGGCATCGTCGGCGGGCTGGCGCGCCTGCCGCTGGCCCTCGAGCAGGCGGTGGCGGCGCGCGTGCTGGGGACGGAGGCGCCCCTCGCGGAGGGGCGGCCGGCGCTGCGCCACTTCGAGCTGAGCTTCCTGCCCTACGCCCTCGGCCGCAACCGCCCCTCGACCGGGGCGCTCGAGGCGGCGGCGCGGGGCAGCATCATCGGGTTTCTGCGCGGCGGGGGCGGCGCGCGCGGCGACGCCGACTTCCTGGCCTGCCTCTACGAGCACCACTGCCGCACGGCCGACACCGCCCGCGCCCTCGGCGTCCACCGCAACACGGTGGCCAACCGCCTGCGGGCGCTCGAGGAGCGCTTCGGCGCCAGCCTCACCGCCCCCGCCCTCGAGCAGAGCCTGCGGGCCGCCGAGGTGCTGCTGGGCTAGCGGCGCGAGGCGGCGCCCCCTACAGCTGGGGGCGGCTTGCGGGCACGGGCCAGCTGCCCACCACGCCGAACTCCTCGGCGCGGGGCAGGTCGGCGGGCGCGACGGCGGGCTCGTACTCGACGGTGCCGGCGTCCGCGGGCGGCGCGGGCGCCACCTGCCCGGGCGGCAGCGGAATCGCGAAGCCGCAGGCCGGGCACCGCTCGGCCCCGGCCGGCACCGGCTCCTTGCACAGCGGGCACACGCCCGGGTCGAGCTTCACCTTGCACGCCCCGCAATGGGAGCACGGATAGCACATGGCCACTCCTCTCGCGGGGCCCCGCGGCCCCTCGCCTTCCACCTGCCCGCGTCACGCGACGGCGGGCGCTGCCTTCCCCGCCTACGCGCGCGGGCTGACGTGCGCGTCCTTGTCGACCACGGTGCCGTCGTCGGTGGTCCACACCAGCTTGCGCTTGTCCCAGTAGGCCAGCGCGACGCACCCCATGGCGAGCACGCACGTGCCGATGAGTATCACGAACGCCGGCACGAAGCTGCCCAGCGAGTCGTAGGACATGCCCACCACCACGCCGGAGAACGACCCGAAGATGCCCACGCCCGTGCGGATCCACGCGTGGATCTGCGTGTAGTTGCGCGACCCGAAGATCTCGCGGATGAGCAGCGGCAGGCTCACCGACATGAGCGAGTCCTGCACGCCGAACATGATGGCCGACAGCGCCAGCAGCGCCGGGTTGTGCAGCGTGATGAACCCGATGATGCCGAGCGCGATGACCACCAGCTCGATCATGGTGGTGCGCTGCACGCCGATCTTGTCGTTGAGCCAGCCCATCAGGAACTTGTCGAACACCGAGCCCACGGACTGCGCCGACACGATGAAGGCGGCGAAGGACGCGGTGAACCCGATGGACTCGATGTAGCCGGGCATGTGCTGCTCGATGCCGCCGTGGATGAACGACGCGATGCCGGCGAAGATGAACAGGCACCAGAACGCGATGCACACCACCGCGCGCCGGACGGACACGCCGCGCATGTTGGGCAGCGCGCCCTCCTCCTCGTCGGCCGCCACGTAGCCGTAGGGCACCGTGCCGATGTCGGTGGGCTTCTTGCGCAGGAACTGCACGGCCGGGAATATGACCGCAAAGGCGGCGATGCCCACGAACGCGTAGGCTGCGCGCCATCCGATGTTCAGGATTATCAGGCTTATCACCTGCGAGAATATGGCTGCCGATATGCTGGAGCAGGCCATCACGATGCCGTAGATGAAGCCGCGGCGCTTGATGAACCAGTTGCCGACCAGCGTGGCCGAGGGCAGCACGAAGATGCAGGATCCGGCGGCTCCCACGAAGAAGCCGGCGATCTGCCAGTGGAGTATCACGCCGCCCAGCGCCATGGAGGCGACCGCGGCGGACAGGATGGTGATGGCGATGCTCATCACCACGCGGATGTTGTACTTGGTGAGGATCTTGCCGGCCAGCGGCGTCACGAGCGTGGTGCCGATGAAGTAGCCGGTCATGTAAGTCGATATCTCGGATCGGAGGAACCCCATGTCCTCGCAGACCGGGACGTAGAACAGGCTGCCGCAGTTCAGGATGAGTCCCATGCCGAACGCCTGAACCAGGCAGCAGCAGAACATGATGACGAAAGCATAGTGGTACTTGCCCAGCAGCTTGCCGTCGCGGATGATGGCCATCACTTTCCCCCTAGTTGATTGCCGGTGCCGCCCGGGATGGACGGCTGGTGAGAGCCCCCCCCCCCGGCGTTTTTTCGCCACGCGGCGACGCCGGGGGGATTGCTTGAGGGGGACCCGATGAAGGCAGTGCTCAGTTGTCAAGGGCGGCTGGGGCTGTTGTGCGCACGTAAGCTCTTCGCGTTAGGCTGTCTTTGGTCACACATGCTGTAATGGGGTTTTTACCAAGGCCCCCGCCGCCTGTCTAGCGTTTCGAGGCGATGCCTACTGCTGGTCGTCGTCCTCGTGGGCCTCCATCTTCTCGACGGCGGCAGCAGCGGGCTGCTTGGTGCCGGCGATCAGCTGCGGCGCCTTGGCCTTGCCGATGAGGATGAGGGCGAGCACGAAGATGAAGTACACGACGGCGAGCATCCAGGCCACGTTCCAGTTGGCCAGGGCCGCGGAGTCGACGCCCGTGGCGCCCTTCACGCCGGCCACGCCCAGCACGGGGGCCAGGAAGGCCAGCACCGGGGCGGAGAAGAACTGGAACAGGTTCTGGGAGCCGGCCAGCAGCGACAGGCCGAGGGTCGCGCCCTCGCGGGGCAGGACCTTGACGAGCTGCAGGATCAGGGCCGGGTTGAGCAGGCCGAAGCCGAAGCCGTAGAGGATGGTGCCCACGGCGTAGGCCGGCACGGTGATGACATGGGTCAGGATGAAGAACCCGATGCCCTCAAGGGCGATGGCGATGGGCAGGTCGAAGCCGCCCAGGCGGCCCTTGAGGAAGGCGCCGTAGCACAGGGCGCCCACGGCGCAGCTGGCGGTCTGCAGCGAGGAGATCCAGCCGGTCACGCCGGTGTCGCCCAGGCCCACGCCGGCGATGGCCAGCGAGATGGACGTCATGTAGGAGAACTGGAAGATGTTCCAGATGCCCGCCACGACGATGATCAGCCAGGAGATGGCGGTGATCGACTTCAGCGGGTTGCCCTTCTTGCCGTCAGCGGTGGTGCCGGCGGGCTTGACCTCGGGCTCCTTCAGCCAGGCGATGATCATCAGGGCGATCGGCACGGCCATCAGCATGCCGATGAAGGCGTAGCGCCAGGACAGCACGGCCAGCATGCCGCCGATGATCTGGAAGATCGAGCCGGAGATGCCGCCGATGGCGGTCTTGAAGCTCATGAGCTGGTCGCGCTTCTTGCCGGTGAACAGGTCGGCGATGAAGGACGAGGCCATCGGGAAGATCATGCCGCGGCCGAGGCCGAGCACGACGCGGGTGGCCAGCAGCAGCCAGAAGCCCTCCACGGTCTCGGGCACGAAGGCCGCGAGCGAGCCCGCGAACATGAGCACCATGGCGAGGATCAGGATGTGCTTCTTCTTCATGTAGCGCTCCAGGATGCCGACCAGGATGGCGCCGAAGATGGCCATCAGGGACGGGATGCCCTGGATCTGCTGGATCATGACGGTGTCGATGCCGAGGCTTCCGTAGGCGGCGCGCACCGTGGCAAGGCCAGGCGTCACGAAGGACTGCACGTACTGCATCGTGATGACGAGCAGCGCGGCGATCTGGACGGTTACGCCATACTTCTGGCCGCCGTCTTGGGTTTTCGTAGTAGCCATCGAATTCCCCTTCTTTCTTAATCTACTACTGCATGAACTTGGTCAGTTCGGTGATGTCATCGAGCTCTTCAAGGCGTGCCACGGTCTCGACGACGCGATCCGCGTCTTCGCGCGAAAGCGTCTGGGAGAACTCGATGTTCTTGTAGAACTTGTCCAACACCTCCTCATCGGTCATCGCGCTCTTGTAGATGTCGCCCTTGGGCACGTCGCAGCGGGCGTGGTACTGGGTGCCGTCCGCCATGACTATGTCGACCTCGGCCGTCTGGTACTCGTCGGGCGCGAGGGTAGGCGCGATCTCGATCTTGTCGATCAGGCGCTTGAGCGCCGGGTCCTCCATGGCCTCGCGGTTCATGGACTCCGGGCGCACGGCCTTGGTGGCGATGGCCACCGCGGCGGTGTAGATGATGCTGAAGGCGCCGCTCACCTGCGGCTCCTCGCCGATCTCCCACGGCTGGCCGACGAAGCCGGCAGCGGTGCGCGGGGTGGCGTGGATGACGACCTTCTCCACGGCCTCGGGGTCGATGTCGTGGGCCTCGACGATCTGCATGCAGGCGTCGATGGAGGGGTGGGTGGCGCGGCAGGCAGACCACGGCTTGATGACCACGTCGCCGTAGAAGATCTTCCCCAGGTCCTGAACGAGGATCTCGGGCTTCTGGGCGTCGCCGCAGAACAGGAAGAAGTAGCCCTTCTTGCCGCCGAAGGCGTCATGGGTGGCGGTCATGCCGCGGGCCGCGAAGTCGGCCGAGAAGATGGCGTTGCGCGAGGCGAGCGCCATGGGGAGCTTGAAGGACAGCGTCTTGAAGTTGATGTTGTCCATTGAGCCGCCCAGCATGTTCAGGTCGATGCCGAGCGCGTTGTTCAGCTGGACCTCGGAGAGCCCCGCCAGCTTGGACGCGATGACGGTGGCGCCCAGGCCGTTGATGGTGTTGGTGTTGTCCCAGCCGCCGTACACGTCGAAGCCCGACGCGGCGCCCAGGCGGGCGGCGATGTCGTCGCCGAGAGCCAGCGCCGTGATGAACTCGCGGCCGGACGCCTTGGCGCGCTCGGCGCAGGCCAGCGCGGTGGGGACGGTGGTGCCGCTGATGTGGGCGGCGGAGGACTTCTTGCCCGGGTTCTCGGCCTCGATGGCCTCGAAGTCGTACGAGCGCATCGAGAAGCTGTTGATCATGGCGGCCGAGGGCGTGTCGATGGCCTTCTGGCGGAAGAACGCCGAGCTCTGCGGCGTGGTGCCGTAGCTCAGCAGCAGGTCGTACAGCTCGTCGCACATGGGAGCGTGCACGCCGGCGGCGATGACGCCGATGGAGTCGAGCACGCGGGTCTTGACGCGGGCGATGGTGAAGTCGTCGAGCGTCGAGAAGTCGGCCGCGACGACGTGGGAGCAAACCTCATCGGTCATGCTCATGATGAAACCCCCCTTCATGTCATGGGGCCGCGGGCGCGCCCCTCGGAGCGCCCGCGGCCGTGAATCCCCTGCTTATTCCTTGACGGTGATGAGCGACCAGCGGGTCTTGCCGTCCATCTTCTTGACAAGGTCCTCGGCCTCGCCGTAGTACATGCACCACGCCTGGCAGTGCTGCACGCACATGGGCATCTTGCCCTCGGCGGTGCGGTCGGCGCACAGGTCGCAGGCCTGGGTGATGACGGGCATGTAGGTCCACTCCCACGTGCCCTCAAGGCCCGGGCGCGTGGTGAACTGGAACGGCCCGACCTCTTCCACCTTGATGCCGAACTCGCCCTTGGGAAGGTCGAGCTCCTTCTTGCACGCAACCTCGCAGCTATGGCAGCCGGTGCAGTATTCGTAGTTGATGAGAATCGCCTTGGTCATTGGGTATCGCCTCCTTCTTATCTCTCCTGGGGTCTGCTACTCGGCGGCCTCGCCGTGCTCCTTCGCGTAGATGAGCGCGTTGCGGCCCTGCATGTCGGCGTCCTCCACCTTCATGGCCTGGACGCGCTTGGCGTCCTCGAGCTGCTTCATGAGCTTGGCGTTGCCCTCGGCAGCCTGGGCCGCGGACTCGGCGTCGCCGGCCATGACGCCGACGATGTAGTCGCCCCAGCCGCCCTCGCGGGTGACCTTCTCGCCGGGCATCTGGTCGCCGGGCTCGTACTTGTAGATGCGGGCGAGGAAGCTCTTGATACCCGAGCCGATGCCGCCCTGGCCGGTCTCGAAGTTGAGGGTCATGTTGTTGATGTTGGAGTCGAACACGCCGAAGAGGCTGGGCTCAGCGGCCTCCTCCTCCGGGTACCACCACGCATGCTCCATGTGGATGGTGTCCTTCTTGATGCCGGGGAAGAGGAAGGCCTTCTGGCGGCAGCGGCCGTGGGTGGACTCGATCCACACCCAGTCGCCGTCCTCGATGCCGTACTCGGCGGCGGCCTCCGGGTGGATGGTCACCAGCGGGTAGGGATGGAACTCGCGCATGGTCTCCAGCTGACGGTGCTCGGAGTGGAAGAACTCGCAGGAGCGGCCGCCGGACGTGGCGATGAACGGGTACTCCTTGAACTTCTCCGGGGTGGACACCGGGGAGTCCTTCGGCTCGATGTGGTACGGCATCGGGTCGACGCCCCAGTGGTTGTAGCCCCAGCTCCAGAACTCGAAGCGGCCGGTGGCGGTGTCGAAGCCGGGCTGGCCGTCGGGGCGGCACATACCCTTCTCGTACTTGTAGTACTCGGCATCCCACGGGTCGTACTTGTAGCCGCCGCGGGCCTGCAGCTCCTCGAAGTCGCCCTCGTAGCGGGTGCCGCCCTCGGCGTACTGGTCGCACAGGTACCAGGTCGACAGCTCCTTGTCGTCCTTCCAGGGCCAGTTCTCGGGCTTCAGGCGCTTGCCGAGGTCGAGGATGATCTGCTCGTCGGACTTGGCCTCGTAGTAGCTCGTGCACTTGGAGATGGAGCGGGCCGGCGTCCACCAGGTGCGCACGGCGTTGCGCTCGCAGCTCATGGCGACGGGCAGCACGATGTCGGCATGGGCCACGGCGGTCGGGGTCATGAACGGGTCGGCCACCACGATGAACGGGATCTTGTTCATGGCCTCGTACATGCGGGGCGCGTCCATGCCGGAGCAGGCCAGCGGGTTGGCGGACTCGATCCACAGCATCTGCGGCTGGAACGGGTCGCCCGTCTCCACCGCGTGCAGCAGCGGGTCGGTGGCGGCGCAGGCCACGATGTCGGAGGACTCAATGCCGGCGGACAGGGTCATCTTGCCGGCGTACTCCTCACGCGGGATCTTGAAGTCGCCCAGGCCGTAGCGCTTCTCGATGTCGAAGGCGCACTTGATGAGCAGGTTGCCGCCCGGGTTGTCGATGTTGCCGGTGACGCCCATGAGATCGCAGGCCGCGGCGGTGACGCCCAGGGCCGACAGCTGCTGCTCGAAGGCGAGGCCCCACTGGATGGAGGCGGACTCGGCGGTGGCGTACAGGCGCGCGGCGCCGCGGATGTCGTCGGCGTCCAGGCCGCAGATCTCGGCGGCCCAGTCGGCGTCCTTGCCCTGCACCGACTCGACGAGCTGCTCGTAGCCGTAGCCCCACTTGTCGATGAAGTCGTGGTCGACGAGGTCCTCGTTGATGATGGTGTTGAGCATGGCGATGCCCAGCGCGGCGTCGGTGCCGGGACGCACCTGCAGGAAGTACTCGGCGCGGGAGCCCAGCCAGGTCAGGCGCGGGTCGATGGAGATGATCTTGGAGCCCATCTGCATGCACTCGACGATCCAGTGGCCCAGGAAGCCGTCGGCGTTGGCCTTGAGCGGCTCGTTGCCCCACACCATGATGACGTCGGGACGGCGGAAGGTGTCGGCCGCGTAGCGCATCTCGTGGGTCTCGGACACGTCGATGATGGTCATCTCGCCCATCTTCGCCGACGCGCCGATCATACGGGGCAGGTAGCAGGCGAAGCCGGTGAAGCCGAAGTTGCAGACGTTGGGCGTCTCAAGGGCGGTGGAGGCGAACAGCGGCAGCTGCCAGCCGATGTTGCGGCCGGTGCCGTGGTCGAAGATGATGGTGTGGGAGCCGTGCGTCTCCTTGATCCAGTTGACCTTCTCCACGATGATGTCGTAGGCCTCGTCCCAGGTGATGCGCTCCCACTTGTTCTCGCCGCGCTCGCCGGCGCGCTTCAGGGGGTACTTCAGGCGGTCGGGGTGGTTGACGGCCTCGACCATGTCCAGGCAGCGCATGCAGAGCTTGCCGCCGTTGAACGGGGCCAGCGGATCGCCCTCTATGTGGACGAGCTTGCCGTCCTTGTCGACCGAGAGCAGCACGCCGCAGCCGTTGTGGCAGCCCGGGGGCGACCAGTGGTTGGTACGGGTGACGGTGAGGTCACCCTCCTGCCAACGCCACTCGCCCTCGTGGTAGGCCTTGCGGTCTATCGAGTCGAGAAACTCCTGGTAATCCATGCTTCCTCCTCCTTCTATCCTTTTCCTCGCTTGTCGGACTGCATAAGGGATATGCAAGGCAATCGTCCGGGGCGCCACCGCCGCCGCCTCTCCTGAACGCGACGGGCGCGGGCGCCCCCTCCGAGAGCTTCCGGGGGTTGGGGCCGCCTAGGCGGTCGGCGGCTTAGGGGCGCCGGGGGCAGCCGGGGCGCCGGGGGCGGCAGGCGCGCCGGGCGCCGCGGGGACGCCGGGGGCCGCAGGGACGCCGGGGGCCGCGCCGGGGGCGGCGGGCATGCCGGGCATCGAGGGCACCTTGGGGAGCTCGGCGCCGCACTCGGGGCACACGGTGAGGTCAAGGGCGGCCTCGGCGCCGCACTTGGGGCACTTGTTGGTCATGGAAACAGCGGCTGGTCTAAAGCACATGGGGAACTCCTTAACTGAACCGTAGTAAAACAATTGAGGCTTATATGACGCTGACACTGTAATACCAATTCGTATGACTAATCAATATCTTTATTTCTCCCTTTTTGAGGATAATTAGAGCCTTAGATAAGACTTCAAGGATGATAATGCCCGGTAAATAGCCACTTTCTAGGCGTTTTGCATACGACTTGGCCGCGAATTATTGTCAAAAAAGAATATTTCAATTTTCAAATTCGTACTAGGAATCTAAACCATTTCGTATTATGTTAAAGAAGCGCGTTGGGCCAGATTTTAAGACTATTTGGTATAACGCGTGAGAGACCCCAAGAGAAAGGCGACTACCATGTGCTTTAGACCAGCAGAAGCCGAGCTGCCCCCCGTGCTGTGCCCGTCCTGCGGCAAGAAGATCAACCGCATCGGCGGCGCGCTTCCCTCGAAGTGCCCGTTCTGCAAGACGTCCACCGAGGGCATAGAGGACGCCGCCGCCCCGGCCGCGCCCGCCGCCGCGCCCAGCGCGCCCGCTGCCCCCGGCGCCCCCAAGCCGCCGAGCGCCCCCGCCGCGCCCGCGGCCCCCAAGGAGTAGCGCCGCCACGTCAGGGCGCCCGCCTTCGGGCCAGCGCGCCATCCCCTCGACGCCGCGCGCGGCGCGGCGCGGGGTTTCGGCAGAACCGCCTCGCCCTTGGGGCGCGGCGTTTTGCATAGATGTTCCACGTAGGGAGAGAAAGACGAGAGGAGAGGACTATGTCGGAAAGAATCATTGATTGCGGCGACGGCGTCATCAAGTGCCGTACCTGCGCGTGGTCTCCCCCGGGCGACCACCCGGTGGGATGCGGCATGTACCTGACCGTCAAGGACGGCAAGGTCGTGGACGTCGAGGGCGATCCCGATCATCCCATCACCCAGGGGCGCCTCTGCGTCCGCTGCCTGACGCTTCCCGAGTACATGTACAACGAGAAGCGCGTGCTCACCCCGCTCAAGCGCGCCAAGGAAGACCGCGGCAAGGACAAGTGGGAGGCCATCAGCTGGGACGAGGCCCTCGACATCATCGAGGAGAAGGTCAACTGGATCAAGGAGAACTGGGGCGCCGAGGCCATCGTCGCCTTCCAGGGCACCGGCCGTGAGGCGACCCTCTACAAGACCCCGCTGGCCTACGCCGCGCTTGGCACGCCGAACTCCTGCTTCCCCATGTCCGGCGACTCCTGCTACGGCCCCCGCTGCTCCGTGGCCGACTTCATCCTGGGCGCCGGCTACCCCGAGCTCGACTACGCCGCCTACTTCCCGGATCGCTTCGACGACCCGCGCTACGAGGTGCCGAAGTACATCGTGCTGTGGGGCAAGGACCCGCTGTTCTCCAACCCCGACGGCTTCTTCGGCCACACGCTCATCGACCTGATGAAGCTCGGCTCCAAGTACATCGTCATCGACCCGCGCGTCACCTGGATGGCCGCCCATGCCGAGTTCCACCTGCAGCTGCGCCCCGGCACCGATGCCGCTCTCGGCCTCGGCATGATCAACTACGTCATCGAGAACGACCTCTACGACCATGACTTCGTCGAGAACTGGTGCTACGGCTTCGACGAGCTCAAGGAGCGCGCCGCCCAGTACCCGCTCGACCGCGTCGAGAAGATCACCTGGGTCCCGGCCGAGACCATCGCCGCCGCCTCCCGCACCCTCGCCGAGAACCACCCCTCCTCCTTCATGTGGGGCCTGGCCATCGACACCAACGCCAACGGCGTGCAGGCCGGCCACACCGTCCTCATCCTGGCCGCCATCCTGGGCGACCTGGACGTCCCCGGCGGCGTCACCCTGGCCGTCCCGGCGTCCTTCATGGGCAAGTGGCGCTACGAGTGCGCCCAGCAGCTGCCCCCGGGCATGATGGAGAAGCAGATCACCGACCTGGAGCACTACCGCGGCTTCCAGGCGGCGCACGTCATCGCGCACCCCGACTGCATCCTCAACACCCTCGAGACCGACGAGCCCTACCCGCTGAAGATGGCCTGGTTCTACGCCACCAACGGCATCGCCAACACCACCAACGCGCAGGGCAAGCGCTGGTTCAAGGCCCTCGAGAAGATGGAGTTCAACGTCTGCCAGGACGTCTTCATGACCCCGACGGCCATGGGCCTGTGCGACCTGTTCCTCCCCGTCACCACCTTCGCCGAGCATGACGGCATGGTCCTGCCGCACTTCGGCCGCAACACCCACATGGTCATGGCCATGAACAAGGTGTGCGAGGTGGGCGACTGCAAGTCCGACCTCGAGATCGACTTCATGGTCGGCAAGCGCCTCAACCCCTCGGCCTGGCCGTGGGACAACGTGGCCGACTTCTTCACCGAGCAGCTGCACAACGGCGGCGTCGACATGACCTTCGAAGACCTGCAGAACGACGGCTGGATGCAGATGCCGTTCGAGTACCGCAAGTACGAGAAGGGCCTGCTGCGCCCCGACGGCGAGCCCGGCTTCAACACCCCCACCGGCCTGGTCGAGCTGTGCTCGAGCCTCTACGAGGACTGGGGCGAGGACGCGCTTCCCTACTTCGAGGAGAACGCGATGACCCCCTACACCCCCGGCCGTGAGGACCTGGCCGAGGAGTACCCGCTGGTGCTGACCACCGGCGGCCGCGAGACCACCTCGTTCCACTCCGAGCATCGCCAGGTGCCCTCGCTGCGCGCGATCATGCCCGACCCGCTGGTGCAGATCAACCCCGAGACCGCCGCGAAGTACGGCATCAAGGACGGCGACTGGGTCTGCATCGAGAACCCGCTGGGCAAGGCCATCGAGAAGGCCCAGATCACGCCCATCGTCGATCCGCGCGTCATCCATGCCCAGCATGGCTGGTGGTTCCCCGAGCAGGATCCCGAGACCCCCAACCTGAGCGGCGTGTGGAAGTCCAACATCAACAGCCTCATCCCCCATCAGGCCATCGGCCGCATCGGCTTCGGCGCCCCGTTCAAGAACGTCGCCTGCCGCATCTACAAGGTGGACGGGCTGGATGCCCTGGGCACCCTTGATCCCGACAGCCCCGAGGGCGCCATCGGGACCGACCCTGCCAGCTTCGTAGCGACCAAGGAGGCCTAAGATGAGCCAGTACGCATTGCTGATCGACTACAAGTACTGCACGGGCTGCCACGTCTGCGAGGTGTCCTGCCGCAAGGAGCATGACATCCCGCTGGACGAGTGGGGCATCAAGCTCACCGAGATGGGCCCGGTCAAGATGCAGGACAAGTGGCTCTGGGACTACGTGCCCGTGCCGTCCGACCTGTGCGACCTGTGCGAGAAGCGCGTCTCCGAGGGCAAGAAGCCCGCGTGCGTGCACCACTGCCTCGCGCAGTGCATGGAGCTCGTGCCGGTGGAGAACCTCTCCGCCGCCATGGCCGAGCACAGCCCGAAGGTGACCGCCTTCATGCCGCGGTAACCTCCCGCGACCCGCACCAGAGAGGCGCCCGGCCCAGCCGGGCGCCTTTTTTTCGCCCTGCAACGCCGTTTTCCCTCTTCCGCCGTTCTTTTCCGTGCTTTTTTGCTATAGTACTGAAAAGTATTACGCACCTGGCGAAAGTAAGCCCATGAACATGGATGAGAACAAAGTGCTGGAAAGGGCGGCGCTCCTCTACGGGGCCATACCCGGCTACCTGCTGGGAGACAAGAGCAAGGAGGAGGTCGCGCACCTGCTGGTCGACCTCATCGACTCCCTCGACGACATCGAGTACTCGCGGTCGGGAACGCCGCTCTACGACGTGATCGACGGCAACCTGCCCGGGCGCCGCAAGAAGTCGATCCTGGCGCTGGAGCGCCGCTACGACCTGACCGAGCGCGAGGCCCACATCCTGCGCTACCTGGCCAACGAGCGCAACCCCACCTACATCGCCAACGCCCTGGGCATCGCCCAGGCCACCGCCAAGGCGCACAAGTACTCCATCTTCAAGAAGCTGGGCATCCACTCCTCCGAGGAGCTGCGCCACCTGCTGGAGCACTACGAGGAGGACGACGCCGAGGCCGCCCCCTCCCCCGTCGCGCAGGACTAGCCCCCTTATAGCAGCGCCACCGCCACGCAGAGCGCCAGGCCCGCCGCGAGCGCGGCCCATTCCCGTGCGCCCAGGCGCCGGGCCCCCAGGGACGTGCGCGGCCCCGGCGCCCCGTAGCAGCGGGCGTCCATGGCCCGCGCGAGCGCGTCGGCCCGGCGGAAGAGCCCCACGAACAGCGGCGCCATCATCCCGGCGCCGGCCCTGAGGCGCGCGCCCAGGCCTCCCCCCAGCGCGGCGCCGCGCGACCACTGGGCGTCGCGCACCCGGGCGAGCTCCTCGGCCGTGAGGGGGATGAAGCGCACCGCCAGGGAAAGCGTCGTGGCCACGTCGTCCACCGGCACGCGCAGGACGCGCAGCGGGGCCAGGAGCGAGCGCAGGGCATCGGTGAGCTCGGTGGAGGTGGACGTGCAGCTGACCACCAGGCTCCCCCAGGCCAGAAGCACGATGCGCAGCCCGAAGAGCAGCCCGCGCGACAGGCCGGCCGCAGCGGCCGGCAGCGGGACGGCGGGCGCCAGGGCCGCGAGCGGCGGCGCCTCCCCCGACCCCGACAGCGCGTTGAACGCCACCGCGAACGCCGCGATGGCGTAGACCGGCGCCGCGGCGGCCAGCACCCGGCCCGCGGGCAGGCGGCTCGCCGCCAGCACGGCGGCCAGTGCGAGGGCGGCCAGGCCGACGCCGGCCCAGCTGCGGGCCAGCAAAAGCGCGACCGACCAGGCCGCGAGCAGGCAGACCTTCACCCGCGCGTCCATCTGGCGCACGGGCGACGACCGTGCTATGTAGGCGGTTACGTTGAGGCGCATCCACCCAGTATGGGGGTTGCGGGCGCCGCGGTGCGCGGCGATGGGCGCTTTTTCGGGGGCGGGCCCTCACGCGAAGGGGCGCCCCCCGTGGGAGGCGCCCCTGTTCCGGCCGCTCCGAGATGACTCGGGCCGGAGCCGCATCGTATCGCTTTGGTGCCGTGACTACTTCGCGTCTTCCTCGAGCTCGCCGGCGAGCATCTCGGTCTGGATCTCAGCCTCGTCGAAGTCGAACGCGGTCGCGGCCGCCGCAGCCGCAGCGCCCTCGTGGGCCATCTCGTCGTAGTCGTCCACCGACGCCTCGGCTTCGGCGACGACCTCCTCCTCGATGCGCTCGAGGTCCTTGATGGCGTCCTCGGTCTTCGCTGCCTCGGAGGCGGCGAACTCAGAAATCGTCTTATCGGTCATGATGCGGCTCCTTTCGCTGTGAATGCACCTTCGTCGCGGCAGCGGAACGCGTCGGGCCGTTGATCTCGGGTTCGAGAACGCTCGACGTGCGACATGGCGTCCAGCACGCCGGGTTCGCAGTGCGCCCTCCACCTGCTGCGCTACCTGCATTGTACGGAGCGCCCGCGCCCCGCCCCAAGGCGCCCCGCGCCCGTAGGCCAACGGTAACGCTGCGGTTCCCGCCCCGCTTCCCGCGCCCGCCCGGCGCCCGGGCGTTGCGCTACACTGGGGGCATGGCTGCCATCGAGCACATCGAGCATCCCCTGGAGCCCGTCTTCGACGGGCGCTCGCGCGTGCTCGTGCTCGGGACGATGCCGTCGCCCGCGTCGCGTCGGGTCGGCTTCTACTACGGCCACCCGCAGAACCGCTTCTGGCGCGTGCTCGCGGCCCTCTGGGACGCCCCCGTGCCCCAGGGCAGCGCCGAGCGCGCCGCGTTCTGCCTCGAGCGCGGCATCGCGCTGTGGGACGTGCTGGCCGCCTGCGACATCGCCGGCGCCTCCGACGCCAGCATCCGCAACGCGCGCCCCAACGACCTGGCGCGCATCCTCGACGCCGCGCCCGTGGGCGCCGTCTTCACCACCGGCGCCAAGGCAGCCGCCCTCTACCGCCGCCACGACGCACCCCGCTGGCCCGGCCTGCCCCACGTGGCGCTCCCCTCCACGAGCGGCGCCAACGCGCGCATGGGCCTCGCCGACCTCGTGGCCGCCTACGCGCCCCTGCGCGCGGCGCTCGGCGCGGCGCTCGAGGAGCCCGAGCGGCCACGCGGGGCCTCGGAGCCCATCCAGCGCGCAGGCACGGGCACCATGGCGCCGAGGGCCGCCGCGACCAGCAGCGCCGGCGCAGCCTTCACCGGGAACACCAGGAACAGCAGCAGCGCCGTCATCACCGGCTGACGCATGACGGCGCCCATGAGCGCCGCCGAGGCCACGCACAGAGCGAAGGTCGGGTCGACGCCCGTGAGCGCCGCGCACCCGTAGCCGATGGAGATGCCAGCGAAGATGATGGGGAAGAAGTGGCCGCCCCGCCACCCGAGCCCGAGGCACAGCTGGGTGGCGAGCACCTTGGCGAAGCCGGTGGCGATGAGCGTGCCGGCGGCCAGGCCCGTCCACTCCCCGGCCAGCACCTCGACCTGGGCCTCGCCGGCGAAGAGCGCGAAGGGCAGCGCCGCGCCGATGAGCCCGAGGACGGCGCCGGCGAGCACCCCCTGGGCGACGGGTCGCGCGCCCAGGCGCCCGGCCAGCCACCTCGCGAGGGCGCCGCAGGGGAAGAACAGCCAGCCGGCGGCAGCGCCCGCCGCGGCGATCGGCAGCGCCCAGGCGAGCTCCGGCACGCCGAGGGCCACGGCGGAGAAGTGCGGGAGGCCGCCGCCTCCGCCGAACGCCGCCCGCAAAAGCGCCATGGCGCCCAGGGCGCCGGCCACGGCCAGCACGTAGACGACGGCCTTCAGCGGCTTGGACGCGCCCAGGCGCACCTCGCTCGCGAAGACGCCGCGCCCCTCGGAGTCATCCGCCGCGCCCACGAGGGGTACCGCCATCCCAAACAGCGGCGCAGCGAACACGGCCGACACCACGGCCGCCGTGCCCGCATCGGCGAGCTCGCGCATCTCGGCGCCCACGAACCGCAGCCGGTCGCCCACCCAGGTGCACAGCCCCGCGATCACGCCCGTCAGCCCCGCCTCGGGTCCGACGGAGCCGCCGAACAGCAGCGGCAGCAGCGCGCCGGCGAATGACGCGCCGAGGCGGTCGTACCCGTAGCGCCCCGTCGCCCTCACCTGGGCGAGCACCGCGTTCATGTCGTCGGGGAGGTCGCCGTGGCGGCGATGGAACAGCCCGATGGCCACGCCGCCCAGCGTGCAGAGCATGATGGGATAGGCCGCTGGCGGAAGCCCCGCGCCCGCGAGCGCCGCCGGCAGCCGGTGCCACAGAAGGTCGATGCCCGTGTTCATCAGGAAGAAGAACGCCCAGGCGAAGGCACCGGCGAAGGCGCCGAACGCCACGGTCAGCACTGCGAACAGGATGCGCCTCACCATATCCCCCTCCCTCCTGCATGGGGCCGAACGCGCCCCGGAACCACCGCGCCGCGCCGGAGCGTCCCGCCCCCCCGCGGCGCCTCCCATGATACCCGATGCCCGGCCGCGCAACGCGTGCCATCCCGTGCGACGCCGCCGCGATGCGCGAGCACCCCTCCCCCGAACGCACGAGGGGCCGCGCCTCGCGGCGCGGCCCCTCACGACAGATGAAATCCTCGCCCGAAGGCAAGTGAGATCTCAGCAGGAGAACGTCAGGCTACTCCTTGACGTCGGCTTTCTCCTCCTCGACCTTCTCGGCATCGACGGTCTCAGCCTCGGCGGCAGCCTCAGCCTCGGCCTCCTCGGCCTCGATCTTGGCCTCCTCGGCCTGCTCGGCGACCTTCTCCTCGGCCTTCTCCGCCTTCTCCTCGGTGGCGGCGTCGACGGCCTCGAGCTGCTCCTTGGTGCCGTCCTCCTCGAAGCCCAGGTCCTCGGCGAGCTCCTCGCTCTTGGCGACCTTCTTCGGGGCGGCCTTCTTGGCGGCCTTCTTAGCCGGCTTCTCGTCGGCCTTCTTGGCGGCCACGGGCTCGGTCACGAGCTCCATGATAACCATGGGGGCGTTGTCGCCCTTGCGGTTGCCCAGCTTCATGATGCGGGTGTAGCCGCCGGGACGATCCTTGAACATGCCCTGCTCGACCTTCTCGAAGATCTCGCGGACGAGCTCCTTGTCGTTGAGGTAGGCGATGGCCAGACGGCGGGAGTGCAGATCGCCGCGCTTGGCCCAGGTGATGACCTTGTCCACGTCAGGACGGATCTCCTTGGCGCGGGCCTCGACCGTCTTGATGCGGTCGTTGAGGAACAGGGCGGAAACCAGGCTGCGCTTCATGGCCTTGGTATGGCTCCAGTCGGTGCCCAGCTTGCGCCCCTTCTTGTAGTGTCTCATGATCTCAAGTCTCCTAAAGCTTCAAGTTGAGGTCCATGGAAATGAGCTTGTCCTTCACTTCCTCGATGGACTTCGCACCAAAGTTTCTGATGTTCAGCAGGTCGTTCTCGGAGAACTCGACCAGCTGGCGCACCGAGTGGATGCCGGCGCGCTTCAGGCAGTTGTAGGAGCGGACCGAGAGATCCAGGTCCTCAATCTGCTTGTCGAGCTCGGCGTTGGACTCCTGGCCCTCCGGGGCGAAGATGGAGGGAACCTCGCCCTCTTCCTCCTCGCCGGCCTCGGACAGGCTCAGGAAGGCGCCCATGTACTGGTTGATGATGTTGGCGGCGCGGCACACGGCCTCGGTCGGCTTGATGCTGCCGTCGGTCTCGACCTCCAGCACCAGCTTGTCGTAGTCGGTGCGCTGGCCGACGCGGGTGTCGGTCACGTTCATCGTGCAGCGACGCACGGGGGAGAACAGCGAGTCGACGTGGATGATGCCGATCGGGTCCTCGGTGCGCTTGTTGCGCTCGGCCGACACGTAGCCGCGGCCGATGCCGATGCGGATGGTCATGTCCAGCTGGCCGCCGTCCGCCACGGTGGCGATGACGTGCTCGGGGTTCACCAGCGAGAACTCGGTGGGAACCTCCAGGTCGGCGCCGGTGACGGTGCAGGGGCCCTCCGCCGACACGTGGGCGGTGGCCTCCTCGACGTCCTCGTTCAGGGCCGCGAACACCAGGCCCTTGACGTTCAGCACGATGTCGGTGATGTCCTCGATGACGCCCTCGGCGGTCGTGAACTCATGCTGCACGCCCTCGATCTGAATCGCGGTAGCCTTCGCGCCGTCCAGGGAGGACAGCAGCACGCGGCGCATGGAGTTGCCCAGCGTGTTGCCGTAGCCGCGCTCGAGCGGCTCGACGATGTAGCGAGCGACCGTGTCGTTGACTTCTTCCGTTGTAACAGTCGGCCTCATGAACTCCGTCATGTTGTGAAAGCCTCCTTACTATGCCGCGATTATTTCGAGTAAAGTTCGACGATGAGCTGTTCGCGAATGTCGGAATCGATTTGATCGCGCTGCGGAAGGGCGAGCACGCTGCCCTGGAGCTTCTCGATGTCAACCTCGAGCCACGCGGGAACCTGCACGCGCTCGTTGGAGATGAGGGCGCTCTTGATGACGAGCATGTCGCGGGCCTTGGGGGCCACGGCGACGAGGTCGCCGGGACGCACGCGGAAGGACGGGATGTCCACGCGGCGGCCGTTGACCAGGATGTGGCCATGGCGAACCTGCTGGCGGGCCTCAGCGCGGGACTTGGCGAAGCCCAGGCGGTAGACCACGTTGTCCAGACGGCTCTCCAGGATGCGCAGCAGGTTCTCGCCGGTGACGCCCTGCTGGCGGTTGGCCATGTCGTAGTAATGGTGGAACTGCTTCTCGAGCACGCCGTAGATGCGCTTGGTCTTCTGCTTCTCACGCAGCTGGGTGCGGTATTCGCTTTCCTTCACGCGCTTCTTGCCGGCCTCGCCGGGGGCGTAGGCGCGGCGCTCCATGGCGCACTTCTCGGTGTAGCAGCGGTCGCCCTTGAGGAAGAGCTTCGCCCCCTCGCGGCGGCAGAGCCGGCAGTCCGCTCCAGTATAACGAGCCATATATATCGATCCTTTCAGTTACACGCGGCGACGCTTCTTGGGGCGGCAGCCGTTGTGCGGGATGGGGGTGCAATCCTGAATGCTGGCGATCTCGAGGCCGGCGGCCTGCAGCGAGCGGATAGCCGTCTCGCGGCCGGAGCCGGGGCCCTTCACGAACACGGAGACCTTGCGCAGGCCGTGCTCCATCGCCGTCTTGGCAGCGGCCTCGGCGGCCATCTGCGCCGCGAACGGCGTGGACTTGCGCGAGCCCTTGAAGCCCACGGTGCCCGCGGACTGCCAGGAGATCACATTGCCCTGGGGATCGGTGATGCTGACGATCGTGTTGTTGAACGTCGACTTGATGTGGGCGGCGCCCACGGCGATGTTCTTACGCTCAGAGCGCTTGATGCGCGTGCGTACGTTCTTCTTAGCCACTGTTCGCTACCTCGCTACTTCTTCTTGCCGCCGATTTGCTTGCGCGGACCCTTGCGGGTACGGGCATTCGTGTGGGTGCGCTGGCCGCGCGTGGGAAGGCCACGGCGGTGGCGCAGGCCGCGATAGCAGCCGATCTCCATGAGGCGCTTGACGTTCTGCGTCACGTCGCGACGCAGGTCGCCCTCGACGGTGAGGTTGGCCTGGATGTAGTCGCGCAGCTTGACGAGCTCCTCCTCGGTGAGGTCGTCGGTGCGGGTGTCCGGGTTGATGCCGGTGGCGGCCAGCACCTTCTTCGAGGTGGTCAGGCCGATGCCGTAGATGTAGGTCAAGGCGATCTCAATGCGCTTGTTGCGAGGAAGATCGACACCGATGAGACGTGCCATTTCTGTCCGTTCCTTTCTTCCTAGCCCTGACGCTGCTTATGGCGCGGGTTCTCGCAGATGACGAGCACCTTGCCATGGCGTCGGATGATCTTGCACTTGTCGCACATTTTCTTGACCGAAGGACGTACCTTCATATCACTTTCCTTTCGGTTATGCGGATTCCATCTATCGTTCACGTCCAGCCGCAGACGGTTGATTTCCTAACTTCGTGCCTCCCACGCCCCGCGCCCCGGCGGCCCGAGGCGTGCGCAGAGCGCAGAAAAGGGCGCCTTCGGCCGCGTGCGGCGGAAGCGCCCGGGATGAGGGCCCGGCTGGCGGCCGTGCCCCGGGGTGACCTACTTGAAGCGGTAGGTGATGCGACCGCGGTTCAGGTCGTAGACGGAGAGCTCCACCGTCACCTTGTCGCCCGGCAGGATCTTGATGTAGTGCATGCGCATCTTGCCGGAAATGTGGGCCAGGATCTTGTGCCCGTTCTCAAGCTCCACGCGGAACATCGCGTTGGGCAGGGCCTCGAGCACGGTTCCCTCGAGCTCGATTACGTCTTCTTTAGCCAAAAGTGCTCCTCCAAGCAAATGGTCTTAAAACAGCAACGTGAAATACTAGCATTGTTTTGCAACCTTGCAAGGATGAAAAGAGAAAAGGCGCACAAAGCCAACAACCGGCGGTGCTGGTTTTTCCGACCTGCTTGTCAGGCCAGCGGCTTGGAGCCGCGCGACCCTCGCACGGGAGGCGGGATCGCCAGGTATTCGCGCCTTTCCCACCGGGAGGCGCAGCCGCCTTGTCGGCTGTGGTGGAACGCATTGTAGCGCAACGCCCGACCGCGGGCAAACGCCCTGGTGAGCGACGGCCTTCGGTTCGAATCCCCGCCCGGCACGAGCAGGTGGGTCTTCCGCCGCAGGGAGCCTTCGAAAGATGGCTGGGGTACTAGGATTCGAACCTAGGTAGCTGGTACCAAAAACCAGAGTCCTGCCGTTGGACGATACCCCAGCGACGAGTGATCGCATAAAAGGATGGTGGGCCGTGAGGGAATCGAACCCGCGACCTTGGGATTAAAAGTCCCCTGCTCTGCCAGCTGAGCTAACGGCCCGGCTCCTTTTACACGAGGGTTCATTCTAGCCGTGAAGCCGACGGGGGTCAACGGCGGGCCGCGCCCGCGCGAGGCCGCCGCCCGACGCGGGCGCGCCGGCGCGGGCCCCGCCGGGGACGCGCTCGCGCTACAATGGTCGCGAACCGCCCCCGAGAGAGAGGACGCCCCATGTGGACGCGTAAGATCCTGGTGGCCTACGACGGATCGGCGCCGTCGCGCCGCGCGCTGGAGCTGGCGGCCCAGATAGCCGGCGCCGACCGGTCGGTCGAGCTCGTGCTCGCCCACGTCATGCGCCTGTTCTCGTCAGGCGCGGCGGCCGCGGGCATCGACGCCGTCATCATGGACGACGCCGAGTCGGTGCGCGCCGAGATGGAGGCCGTGGCCGAGATGCTGCCCAACCCGGCCTCGGTGCGGCTTCTGCGCGGCACCTCGCCGGCCGACCTCATCGTCAACTGCGCGCTCGAGGAGGGCTGCGACCTCATCGTCATGGGCAGCCGCGGCCAGGGCGGCGTCAAGGGCTACCTCGGCTCGGTCAGCTACGCGGTGACCAAGGAGTCGCCCGTGACGGTGCTCATCGCCAAGGACGGCTCCCGCCGCTAGCCCCCAGCGCGAGGCGGCCGCTCCCCTACTCCGCCGGGACGAAGGTGTCGCGGTCGGGGGCGAAGGACTGCATGGCCGCGATGGTGCGGGCGAACAGCTCGTCGAGCTCCCAGCCGAGCATGGCCGCGCCGCTGCGGATGACCTCGCGGTCGACCCCGGCGGCGAAGCGCTTGTCCTTGAACTTCTTCTTGAGCGACTTCACCTCGAAGTCCATCACCGACTTGCTCGGGCGCATGACGATAGCCGCGCCGATGAGCCCGGTCAGCTCCTCGGTGGCGAACAGCACCTTCTCCATCTGGAGCTCGGGCTTGGGCAGGTCGGGGTTGAAGTCGGAGGTATGCGACTGGATGGCACGGATGAGCTCGGGGGTGCCGCCGGCCGCCTCGATGAGCGGCGCCGCGTAGAGGGTGTGCTTCTCGGGCTCGTCGTCATGCTCCTCCCAGTCCAGGTCGTGCAAGAGGCCGACGATGCCCCAGAACTCCTCGTTCTCCGGGTCGAACTCGCGGGCGAAGTAGCGCATGGTCTGCTCGACCGTCTCGCCGTGCTCGAGGTGGAAGGCGTCCTTGTTGTGCTCCGCGAGCAGCGCGAAGGCGTCGTCGCGGGTCATGCCGGCGTTGAGGGTGGCCATGGGGTTCCTTTCTCGCGTCCCGGCGGCGCGGGGCCGCCCGGGTTTCCGTCTGGGGACACTATACCCGCTGGGCGGGGCGCGGGGAACGGCGCGCGGGAATCCGCGGGCGCGGGGCGCGCGGCGGGCGCGGGGCGAGGAGCACCGCGAGCGGGGCGCGCGGGCAGGCTAGAAGACGACGCCGAGGCCGTTGGCGATGAGGCCCCAGAGAACGCCCGTGGCGTAGAGGCCGGCGATGATGGCGACGTTCTGGCGCCAGCGGCGGTTGGCGCGCACGAGCACGAGCAGCCCCACGCCCGCCGAGACGAGCAGGCCAGCGAGCATCGCGCCGGAGCCGAGCACGCCCTCCAGGTACAGCTCGGCGATGACCACCGACGCCGCGCAGTTGGGGATGAGGCCCACCAGCGCGCTCGCCAGGACGGAGAACGTCGGGTTGGCGCCGAGGAAGTCGGCGAGCACGTCCTCCCCCACCACCTCGAGCACCGCGTTCAGCGCGATGGTGATGACGAAGATGAACACGGCCACCTGCACGGTGTGCACGAGCGCGCTCTTCACGATGCCCTTCCAGCCGTGGTCGTGGTCGTGGCTGTGGTCGTGGGCGCAGCAGGACGGGGCGCCGTGGTCGTGGTCGCGGGGATCCTCCCCGGAGGCGAGGTCGCCCAGCAGGCCCTCGGGCTCGGTGGCCTCGGCCAGGGCCGCGCGGTCAGCCGCGGCAGTCGCGGCGCGGGCGGCCTCGGCAGCCAGGGCGTCATCGTGGTGGCGGTACACCGAGGAGGGATCCTCCTCGCAGGCGGCGCAGTCCTCGTGGCAGCCGCAGTTGTCGTGCTCGCACAGCTCGTGGATGCGCAGGTCCTGGCGGTCGCGGCGCGCCAGGCGCAGCCCCGCATCCACGATGAAGCCCATCACCATGCCGATGACCACCTTCGCGCCCATGATGGACAGGATGGTGTTGCCGGGCACCTGCTCGGCCAGGAAGATGGGCAGCATCTCGTCGGAGGTGGACAGGAACACGGCGAAGAGCGTCCCGAGCGTGATGACGCGGCCCGCGTAGAGCGTGGCCGCCACGGCCGAGAAGCCGCACTGCGGCACCACGCCCAGGAAGGCGCCGACGACGGGGCCCGCGGCGCCCGCGTGGCGGATGGCCTCCTGGGTGCGGCCGGCGGTCTTGTGCTCGAGCCACTCCATCAGCAGGTAGGTGACGAAGAGGAACGGCAGCAGGTAGGCCGTGTCGCCGACCGAGTGCTCCAGGACGTGCTCGACGATATGTCCGATGTCTTCCATGAGGCCGATTGTAGCCGAAGCCCGCGTCTCGCCGCGTCGCCGCGGCCCGCGCGGGGCCAAAACGCCGACCAGCCGTTACGCGCCGCCGCGCAAAACCCGGCGGCAAAATGGCCCGAAACGACGGTTTGACGACAGCGAGGGAGTCGCCGAGGCGCTATCGTTTGACAAAACCCCAGGTCAGCTTTTTTAGGCTTGTTCCCTGGCGGCGGAAAGCACCTCAAACAGGCCGCATTTCGTCGTCAAACCGCGTTTTCCGGCCATTTTGCCGCCGGAAACCGACGGGCGCGGCGGGGCGCGCGTCTCGCCGCGCCCGGGGCGCCGCGCCCCCCCTTCCCCCTTCCCCCTTCCCCCTTCCCGCCTTCCTCGCTGTCCCTCTTCTTCCTCGCTGCTTCCCCTATCCCCTTTCCTCTTCCTGCCTTCCCCGCCGCTCCCCTTCTCCCCCTTCCTGCCCCCCTTCTCTCTCTTCCCCGCTGTCCCTCTTCTCCCTCGTTGCTTCCTCTATCCCCCACCGCCTCCCTCCCCCCGCGCCCTTCCGAGGGAAATCTGATCGCGTCGCTGAGATTTCTTCCCTCTTCCGCTTGAATGTATTGTTCATATATGTACAATAGCAATACGCTTTTAAGACGACGAAACCACACCACAAACCTACGAGGGCGTCTATGAAGTCAAAGGGAACCAACGCTGCGGCGGCTTCCGGCCGCGCTCGATCCACGGCCCCGGGCCGTGGGGCGGACGCGTCTGCGAACGCCAAGAAGGAGCGCAAGCCCGTGACGATGCGCCTTGACCTCGACGTCATCGACTACTTCAAGGCCGAGGCGGATCGCACGGGCATTCCCTACCAGAACCTGATCAACCTCTACCTGCAGGAATGCGTGGCCGAGGGCAAGACCCTCCGCTTCGCCTGACCCGCGCCCGACCTCCGGCGCCGCGCCGCGCGCGACCCGCCGCCGGGCGCACGCCCCGCACCACCCCGCCGTCCGCGTCCGCCGGGCAGCGGGCGCACCACCCGAGCACGACCCGAGGAGTCCCATGTACGCTGGAGACCACGCGCGCAGCAACGAGCCCGCCGTCAAGCGGGCCCTGTGGCGCCTGGTCGCCTTCCTGCTGCTGTTCGTGCTGGTCAACTGGGGCGTCATGCCGCTGGCCCTGCAGGCCTACGCCATCCCCTCCGGGTCGATGGAGGGCACCATCCTCGTCGGCGACCGCGTCTACTCCGAGCGCATCAGCTACTACCTGCACGATCCCGAGGCCGGCGACATCATCACCTTCCAGGATCCCGCCTGCGAGGGCCGCGTCCTCATCAAGCGCGTCGTCGCCACGGGCGGCCAGACGGTCGACCTCGTCGACGGCCGCGTGGTGGTGGACGGCGCCCCGCTCGACGAGCCCTACGTGAACGGCAAGCCGTCCTTCCCGATGGACACGGCGTGGGGCGTCGACGTGAGCTACCCCCTCACCGTCCCCGAGGGCGAGCTGTGGGTCATGGGCGACAACCGCACCAACTCGCAGGACTCGCGCTACTTCGGAACCGTCCCCGTCGACAGCGTGACGGGCAAGGCCGTGTTCACCTACTGGCCGGTGCCGCGCATCGGCCTGCTCGACAGCTAGGAGGACGCGAGGATACGACGAGCGACGCCCGCGGCGGCAGCCGCGACGACGGCGACTACCACGGCCATCACGGTCAGGCGATCTCCCGGCAGCCGCGCGGGAGGCCCCATGGCGCGACCCGCTAACTCGGAGGGCCGCCGGCATGCGGGCCGCCCCGCCCGGGAGGTCGCCCTCATCACGATCATTCGCCAGCGCCAGGGATAACGGGTCCCCCGCCCCGCCTCCCGCCGACCGGCGCGAAAAAAGGGAGCAGCCGCCTGCAGCTGCTCCCTTCTCTTTTGCGGGCGACGGGGAATTGCGACCCGGAATGTTTCACGTGAAACATTCGTGCGCGTTTCGCAGCGCGGAAGCAGGATGCGAGGCAAAGCGAGGGCGGGCAGGCGGCGCCTACTCAGCCAGGCCCAGGGCGCCCAAGGCCGCGCGGACGAGCGCCTTCCCCAGCAGCACGCCGGCGAGGCAGCACGCGAGGCTTGCGCCGGCATAGGCCGCGCCGAGGGCCGCCTGGCCGCCCTCGAAGAGCTCCACCGTCTCGAGCGAGAAGGTCGAGAACGTGGTGAAGCCGCCGCACACGCCCGTCTTCAGGAACAGGAGCGCCTCGGGCGAGAGCGCGTCGGTGCGCCCCGCGACCTCCGCCAACGCGCCGATGGCCACGGCGCCCAGCAGGTTCACGGCGAACGTCGCCCACGGGAAGGCCCCCTCGAAGGGCAGAAGCCCCATCCCGTAACGCATCACGGCCCCCAGAAAGCCGCCCGCCCCCACGCACAGCACCGCTCCCATGGGCCCTCCTCATCCGTCGTCCGTCGGCCGCCGCAGTTCGCACGGCCCTTCCAGCCGGCCGGCCGAGGCGCGCCCGTCGCCGCCAATCGTCAGCCACCCATGATAAGCCAACCCCCCACCCTCGGTCACCCACCGCCCCGTCATCGCGCCCGCTCGCGCCACGCGCGACGCAGCCTCCCGCGCTCCGCCGCACAGGACGCGGGCGGCACCGTAGAGCATCGGCGCAATGGGAGGGCAAAATGTTTCACGTGAAACATTCGTTCTGGCTACTTGGGGGAATATGAGTATTTCGCCGGGACGGAGCGTCTGGTAGGTTGTTATCGAGAAGCCAGAGAGAGGAGATGCCATGACCACGAACGGCCTTGATGCGCGCAGCCTGCTCGACGCGCGGGCGGGGACGGTGCGCCCGTCGCGCCTGACCTGCGTCGCGTGCGGGCACGCGCTGGCGCCCGGCGAGCCCATGAACGAGTGCCCGGCGTGCGGCGGCAACGTGTTCGAGCTGCGGGAGGACCCGAACGGCACGCCCATCGAGCTGCCCAAGTGCGGCTGATAGCCGCACTTCGGAGCCGGTCGGCTCCCCGCATCCGCACCAGAGGGGCGGCGCGCATCCCGCAAGCGCGCCGCCCCTCTCGCTCTTCAGCACCCCATACGCAAAAGGGGGCGCCCCTGCTGGGGCGCCCCCTTCCGAGTTAGCTTGCCGTGCGCGGCGCCGGGTGGGCGCTTTGCGCGGGGTGCGCGCGGCGCCGGGCGGATGCTTTGCGCGGGGTGCGCGCGGCGCCGGGTGGGCGCGTTGCGCGGGGCGTGCGCGGCGCCGGGCGGGCGCCTCGTGGGTTGCGGCCTAGTACATGCCGCCGCCACCGCCCATGGCGCCGGCCAGGGCGGACAGATCGGGGCCCTCGGCCGGGATCTCATTGATGGTGGCCTCGGTGATGAGGATGAGGCCGGCCACGGACGCGGCGGACTGGAGCGCCGTGCGGGTGACCTTCACCGGGTCGTTGACGCCCATGGCGATCATGTCGCCCTGCTCGCCGGTCTTGTAGTTGCGGCCCCAGCCGGCAGCCGCCTTCTTGACCTCGGCGACCTCGACGGAGCCCTCGTAGCCGGCGTTCTCGGCGATGCAGCGCAGCGGGGCCTCCAGGGCGCGGCGGATGATGTCGACGCCCACCATCTCCTCGGCGTCGCCCTCGACCGCGGCCAGCGCGGGGATGGCGTTGATGAGCGCCACGCCGCCGCCGGCGACGATGCCCTCCTCGACGGCCGCGCGGGTGGCCTGCAGGGCGTCCTCGATGCGGGACTTCTTCTCCTTGAGCTCGGACTCGGTGGCAGCGCCCACCTTCAGCACGGCCACGCCGCCGGAGAGCTTGGCCAGGCGCTCCTGGAGCTTCTCGCGGTCGAAGTCGGAGTCGCAGCGCTCGAGCTCGGCCTTGATCTGCGCGATGCGCTCGTCGATGCCCTGCTTCTCGCCGGCGCCGTCGACGATGAGCATGGTGTCCTTGGTCACCTTCACCGTCTTGGCGGTGCCGAGCATGTCGATGGTGGCGTCGGCCATGGTCATGCCGAAGTCCTTGTCGACGACCTGGGCGCCGGTGACGGCGGCCATGTCCTCGAGGATGCGCTTGCGGCGGTCGCCGAAGCCGGGGGCCTTGACGGCGACGCAGTTGAAGGTGCCGCGCAGCTTGTTGAGCAGGATGGTGGCCAGGGCCTCGCCCTCCACGTCCTCAGCGACGAGGAACAGCGGGCGGCCGGACTTCATGACCTCCTCCAGCAGCGGAACCATGTCCTGGATGTTGGAGACCTTCTGGTCGGTGAGCAGGATGAAGGGATCCTTCAGCACGGCCTCCATCTTCTCCATGTCGGTGGCCATGTAGGGGGAGATGTAGCCGCGGTCGTACTGCATGCCCTCGACGATGTCCATCTCCAGGCCGAAGGTCTGGGACTCCTCGACGGAGATGGCGCCGTCCTTGCCCACGGCGTCCATGGCCTCGGCGATCTTCTCGCCGATCTGCGCGTCGCCGGCGGAGATGGTGCCGACGTTGGCGATCTGCTCCTTGGTGGAGACGGGGGTGGCGGCGTCCTTGATGGCGTCGACGACGACCTCGGTAGCCTTCTCGATGCCGCGGCGGATGCCGAGCGCGTCAGCGCCGGCCGTCACGTTCTTCAGGCCCTCCTTGACGATGACGTCGGCGAGCAGGGTGGCGGTGGTGGTGCCGTCGCCGGCCACGTCGTTGGTCTTGACGGCGACCTCGCGGACGAGCTGGGCGCCCATGTTCTCGACCGGATCCTCCAGGTCGACCTCCTTGGCGACGGTCACGCCGTCGTTGGTGATGAGCGGCGCGCCGTAGGACTTCTCGAGGGCGACGTAGCGGCCCTTGGGGCCGAGGGTCACCTTGACGGCGTCGGCCAGCTTGTTGACGCCGGCGGCGAGGCCGCTGCGAGCGTCGGAGTCGAACTTGATTTCCTTAGCCATGGTTGAGCGTTCCTTTCGTGGGTGTATCAGTTAGGCGATGACGGCGTAGAGGTCGTCGGCGCGGAGGATGAGCACTTCCTCGCCGTCGAGCGTGATCTCGGTTCCGCCGTACTTGCCGTAGATGACCTTGTCGCCCTCCTTGACGGGCATCGGCAGGTGCTTGCCGTCCTTGTCGAGCTTGCCCTCGCCGACGGCCAGAACGGTGCCGGTCTGCGGCTTCTCCTTGGCATCATGGGCCAGGTACAGGCCCGACGCCGTGGTCACCTCGGCCTCGTCCTGCTTGATGATGACGCGATCGCCCAGAGGCTTCAAATTCATGATGCTGCCTTCCTTTCCAGATGCTTGCGGAGCGCGTATCTACAACACTTCATTTAACCACTCCGTTTCGGGGAGTGCTAGCACTCTTGTATTACGAGTGCTAAACAAGGGGTAATCATAGCAGTGGCGCCGGAGAATGCAAGCGATGGAAGGAAATCTCAGCGAGGGACGCTTAGATTTCAAAAGGTCGCCATATTTGGGCGATGGGGCGGCGGGAGGAAGGCGGGGAAGCGGAGCGGGGCGGCGCGGCGGCCGCGGGCGCTCGGGCGGCGGCGCGCGAGCTAGCGGGGGCTGGGAGCTATGAGGCCGCTCTCGTAGGCGAAGACCACGAGCTGGGCGCGGTCGTGGGCGTCGGTCTTGGCCATGACGCGGGCCAGGTGCGTCTTGACGGTGGCCGGAGATATGACCAGGTCGGCCGCTATCTCGTCGTTGGACAGCCCGCGGGCGGCCAGCATGAGGATCTCGCGCTCGCGGTCGGTGAGCGTGGCGAGGGCCGCGCGCAGGGCGTCGCCGCGGCCGGCGGTGCCCCAGCCGGCCCGCGGGCGGGCGGCCACGAACGTCTCGACCAGCCGGCGCATGACCGAGGGCTGGATGAGCGCGTCGCCGGCGGCCACCACGCGGATGGCGGCGGCGATGTCGTCGGGGTCGGCGTCCTTCAGGAGGAAGCCGCTCGCCCCGGCGGCCAGGGCGTCGAAGACGTACTCGTCGATGTCGAAGGTGGTGAGCACCAGCACGTGGGTGCCGGCCAGAAGCGGGTTGCCCGTGATGTCGCGCGTGGCCTCGATGCCGTCCTTCTGCGGCATGCGGATGTCCATGAGCACCACGTCGGGGCGCAGCTCCTGGGCGCGGGCGACGGCCTCGGCGCCGTCGCGGGCCTCCCCCACCACCGCAAGGCCGTCGTAGGACGACAGGATCGCCTTGAAGCCGCTGCGCACGAGGTCCTGGTCGTCCACCACCAGGATGCGGATGTCGTCATCGGGCTGCATGGGGGTCTCCTTCCCGGGTGGGGTCGAGGGGGATGCGCGCCCGCACGCCGAAGCCGCCGTCCGGAAGCGAGCCGGCCTCGAAGTCGCCGCCGAGCAGGCGCACGCGCTCGCGCATGCCCTCGATGCCGTGGCCGCCGCCGGATGTGGGAGCGCCGGAGGCGGGCGCGCCGCGGCCGTCGTCCTCCACCGCGAGCACGGCGGCGCCCGGCTCCGTCGCCAGGCGGATGGTCGCGTGGGCGGCGCCGGCGTGGCGCACGATGTTGGTGGCCGCCTCGCGGGCGATGCCGAACAGGGCCACGTCGACGAAGGCGGGCACGGCGGCGCGGTCGTAGCCCTCCTGGGCCAGGGAGGCCTCCACGCCCGCGCCGCCGAGGTAGGCCACGAGATCGCCCAGGCGGTCGGTGCCCTCGGTCGGGCGCACCTCGGCGGCGCCGTCGCCAGCGCGCAGGACGCCGATCATCGCGCGGATCTCCTCGAGGGCCTCGCGGGCGGTGCCGCGGGCCGTGGCGATGGCCTCGCGGGCGGCGGCCGGGTCGCGGTCGATGAGCCGCTCGGCCGCCGCGGCCTGGATGCTCACGGCCGACAGCGAGTGGGCGGTGATGTCGTGCACCTCGCGCGCGATGCGCACGCGCTCCTCCTCCACGCGGCGCTCGGCCTCGGTCTCGCGTGTGCGCTCGGCCGCGGCGGCGCGCTCCTCGGCGGCGCGCAGGTAGTCCTGGCGGGCCTGGAGGGCGTAGCCGGCCAGCGCCGCGGCGGCCACGAAGGCGATGTTCTGCACGAGGGTGAGCGAGGCGAGCGCGTGCAGCGGCGAGGTGGTGGCGGCCACCACGACCACGCCCGCGGCGGCGATGCCCGCCACGGCGGCCTCGGCGCGCGGGCAGCTGTAGGCCACGGTGAAGACGGCCACGAGCGGGCCGATGAGCGACATGGACACGGCGCCCATCTGCGACTGGAAGAACGCCCAGGCCACCAGCACGATGAGCAGGGTCGGCCACGGGCAGCGCCGGCGCAGGACGAGCGGCAGCGTGGTGACCGCCACGGCCAGGATGGCGGCGGCGGTGGGCACCATGGCGTCGATGCCCATGAGGCGGCGCAGGGCCTCGTCGGGGATGAGGAGGTTGACCGCCAGCGTGAGCTGCAGGCAGCCGAAGCCGAAGGCGCCGACGGCTATGACCAGGTCGAAGAGCCAGTCGGTGAGCGTCATGGGCTTGTCGTGTACGAGGAGGCTTGTCATACCCCCATGGTAGCCGACCGCGCCCGGCCACGCCATACGCCAGCGGGGGTATGGGGCCAGTCGTTACCCGTAGAACGGCGCGTCGGGGAAGGGGGGCTCCAAGGCGCGCTTGTAGGCGTAGGAGGCGGCGCGGGCGAGGACGCGCTCCACCTGGGCGGCGTCGTGGCCGGCGGCGACGAGCGCGGCGGCGTCCATCCCCCGCTCGAAGGCGTCCTCCAGGATGGCGTCGAGCTCGGCGTAGCCGATCCCCAGGCCCTCCTCGTCGCTCTGGCCCGGCGCCAGCTCGGCGCTCGGCGGCTTCACGAACACGTTGACGGGGATGGGCAGCGCCGCGCCCTCCTCGGCGGCGCGGCGGTTGCGCCAGCGCGCCACGGCGTAGACGTCGGTCTTGTACAGCCCGCCGATGGGCGCGAAGGCGCCGGCCATGTCGCCGTAGAGCGTGGAGTAGCCCATGTACGACTCGCTCTTGTTCCCCGTGTTGAGCATCAGCCAGCCGTGGGCGTTGGAGAGCGCCATCACCACGGTCATGCGGCAGCGCGCCTGGGTGTTCTCGGCCGCCAGGCCCTCAAGCTCGCCACCGCAGGCGCGCGCCAGCACCGACTCGAAGGCCTCGAAGGGCTCGCAGATGGGCACTGTGACGACCTCGATCCCGAGCGCGGCGGCCAGGGCCTCGGCGTCGTCCACCGACGACTCGCTGGAATAGGGGCCGGGCATCATCACGCCGTGCACGTGAGACGCCCCCAGGGCGTCGACGGCCACGGCCGCCACGAGCGAGGAGTCCATGCCGCCCGAGAGCCCGATGACCACGTCGGTGAAGCCCGCGTCCTCCACGAACGCGCGCGTCGCGTCCACGCAGGCCGCGTACTTGTCCCCTGGTTCCATGAGGCCGCCTTTCTCGCTGTCGTCGCTTCGTAAGCACGACCAGTATGCGCCCGCCGTGTTTCGCCTAGGTTGCGGCCGCGTGAACAAACGGCGCCGCCTCCCCGACGGAGGCGGCGCTGCCCGAGCGTGCGCGAGAGCCCTAGACGGCGCGGATGCGCTCGGCGAGCCAGTCGGTCCAGGCGTCCACGCCCTCGCCGGACGTGGCGGACAGCGGGAAGATGGGCGCCTGCGGGTTGAGGCGGCCGACCGCGTCGTCGAAGGCCGCACGGTCGAAGTTGAACACCGGCATCGTGTCCACCTTGTTGAGAATGACGGCCTCGGCCACCTGGAACACACCGGGGTACTTGAGCGGCTTGTCGTCGCCCTCGGGCACCGACAGGATCATGACCTTGGCGTTCTCGCCGAGATCGAAGTCGGTCGGGCACACCAGGTTGCCCACGTTCTCGACGATGATGAGGTCGAGCCGCTCCAGGTCGAGCACGTCCACCGCGCGCTTGATCATGGCGCTTTCCAGGTGGCAGGCGCCGCCGGTGTTGATCTGCACCGCGGCGATGCCCTGGGCCTTGATCTTCTCGGCATCGACGCTCGAGGCGATGTCTCCCTCGATGACGGCGATGTTGAACTCGTCGCGCAGGGCGTCGATGGTGGCGAGGATGGTGGAGGTCTTGCCCGACCCGGGGCTCGCCAGGAGGTCGAGCACGAACACGTGGTTGTCGGCGAAGCGCTGGCGCAGCTCGGCGGCCAGGGCGTCGTTCTTATCCAGGATGGGCTGCTTCATATCGATTTGCATGGCTTGCTCTCTCTCGTCCGCCCTGCCGGGGCGCGGGACTGCGCTCAGAAGCTGCGCAGCCTTCGCTCCGTCCCGCGCCCCGGCAGGGCTCCTTCTCCTCAGTCGCGCTCCCGGTGCGCGCGCTAGTCGTCGGGCAGGTCGACCTCGATGGAGTCGATCTGCAGCTCGCGGCCGGCCAGAAGCTCGGTGCAGAAGCCGTCGCATTCCGGGCAGAACATGTGGAAGCGGTCATGCTCGAACTCGGCGCCGCATTCCAGGCAGCGGCTGCGCGGCGAGATCATGCGCACCTCGAGCTCGGCGTCGGCCGTGAAGGGGTCGCCCTCGACCAGCGCCTCGAAGGAGAACACGAGCGCGTCCTCGATGGCCTCGGTCATCTCCCCCACCGACAGCGTCACCTTGAGCAGGCGCGTGGCCCCGGCCTCGCGCGCCGAGGCGGTGGCCGCCTCCAGCACGCCGGTCATTATCCCCAGCTCGTGCACGCTAGTCCTCCTCAGCCGCCAGCTCGGCGTTCTGCCGCTTGATGCGGCGCGCCAGCACCACGCGGGCTATGAGCAGGCTGCCCTCGTAGAGGACGATCATGGCGGCGAACATGAGCAGCATGGTGACCGGCGACGCGTCCGGGGTCACCATGGCGCACAGCACCATGAGCACCACGTAGACGGTCCGCCAGCTGCCGCGCAGCTTCTTGTAGGGGATGACGTCGAAGATCACCAGGTAGAAGATGACGAGCGGCAGCTCGAAGGCCACGCCGAAGCCGATCTCGAACTTGATGATGATGTCCACGTAGGACGACATGCGCGGCGCCACGTAGCCCAGGCCCATGGCCTGGTCGGTGAGCCACTGGAACGCCGGGTTGAGGATGATGGCGTAGCAGAACACCGTGCCGATGATGAACAGGATCACCGCCGCCACGAAGGTGGGGATGAACCACTTGCGCTCCTTGGGCTTGAGCGCCGGCAGGAAGAACGCGAGCAGCTGCCAGAGGATCACCGGCGAGCAGGCCACGATGGCGGCCCACAGCGATATCTGGAAGCGCACGGCGAACGCCTCGAACGGGTCGATGGCCTGCAGCGACGCCATGCCGGTGGCCGGGTCGACGGGCAGGAACTCGGCAATGGGCAGAAGCAGGAACTGGCCCATGGTGGGCGTGGCCATGTAGAAGACGATGACGGCGACGGCCAGGCAGGCGACGATGCGCACGAGGCGCATGCGCAGCTCGCCCAGGTGGTCGAAGAGCGGCATGCGCGCCGGTCCGATGGGCATGGCTACTCGCCTCCCTTCTGGTCGTCGGGAGCATCCGCGTCGGGGGCCTCCGGCTTCGGGTCGGCCGGGGCGTCGGCTGCCTCGGTGACGGGCTTGGCCTCGTCGGCCTGGCGCGCCGCGCGCTCGCGCTCGTAGCGGGCCCTGCGCTCGGAGAAGCTCTCCGTGGCGGTGGCGGCCGCGGGGGCGACGCCCGAGGCGCCGGCGGCGGCAGCGGCGGCGGCCACGGCGGCCCCCGTCACCACGGGCGCCTCGGCCTCGGAGCCGGCGGCCTCGCCCGCGCCAGCGCCCTCGGCGGCCTTCTTCGCGGCGCGCTCGCGGTCGTAGCGGGCCTTGCGCGCCGAGAAGCTCTCGGCCTTCTCGTGCGCCTGAACGGCGGCCTTCTTCGCCTGGCCGGCGGCCTTCTCGGCCTTGGCGGCGGCGTTGTCGAGCGCGTCGAGCGGGTTCTTGAACGGCTCGTCGGCGTCCTTGTCGAACACCTCGCCCTTCAGGACGCCCGTCATCTCCTCCTGGGCGCTGCGGAACTTCGCGATGGCCTTGCCCAGGGTCTTTGCCATGGCCGGCAGCTTGTCGGGCCCGAAGATGAGGAACCCGAACAGCAGGATGAGGAAGAGCTCGAATCCTCCGATACCAAACACAGGTGAGGTCCTTTCTCGGCTCGTGTCGCGCTAGAGCGACAGCACGGTGAGCGCCATGGTGGGAATGCCGAGGGCAAGCACCAGGATGACGCAGATGACGATGGTGAATATCTTCTTGGTGCGCGCGGCGGCCTCGGCCTTCTCCTTGGCGCGGCGCTCGCGCTCCTGCGCCGCCCGGACGCGCTCGGCGCGCTGGGCCGGGGTGAGGCTCTGCTTCTGCTTGTTCTGCTTCTTGTTGGTCTGCGCCATGCTAGGCCCTCAGCTTGCTTCTGATCTCGATGACGCGGGCGATGTTCTTGGCCACCTCAACGTCGACGTGCCAGCGGTTCTTCTCGTAGAGGATCTTGCCATCCACCATGGTGAGCAGCACGTCAGCGGCGGTGGTGATGTTGACCACGGCCGACACCGGGTTGCCCGTGGGCGCCTGGTGCGAGCTGGACAGGTCGACGGCGATGATGTCGGCGCGCTTGCCTATCTCGAGCGAGCCGATCTTGTCGTCGAGCCCGAGGGCGCGGGCGCCGCCGATGGTGGCGAGCTCGAGGATGGTGGAGGTGTCGAGGAAGCGACGGGTGTTGACCGAGCGCTGCAGGAGCATGCCCAGGCGCATCTCGGTGAGCATGTCGGTGGTGTCCGTGGCAGCCGGCGAGTCGGTGCCCAGGCCCACGCGCAGGCCCGCGCGCAGGAACTCGTCGAGGGGCGCCACGCCCATGCCGAGCTGGGAGTTGGCGCGGGGGCACACGCACACCGACACGTTGTGCTCGCGCAGCTTGCGCACGTCCTCGTCCGTCACGTGGACGGCGTGGACGACCATGACGTTGGGCGCGTCGAAGGCGCCCCAGTTGAGCGCGTAGCGCACGGGGGTGACGCCGGTGGGCAGCCAGGGCGGGATCTCCACGTAGCCGCGCTTGGCGTCCATGGTGTGCACCGCGAAGGGCGACGAGCCGTACATGACGAAGTTGAACTCCTCGCGGCTGCCGGCCAGGCGCATGGCGACGGGCAGGTTCTCCTTGCAGGCCAGCTCGGCGACGCGGGAGAACACGGAGGGATGGTTGGTGAAGACCGGGGCCGGGGCGACGCCGACGGCGATGCGGGAGGAGTCGACCTCCTCGCGCCAGTGGAGGATGTCCTTCTGCGCGGAGTACATGGCGTAGTCGACGCGGTTCTTGTCCATGGCCCCCACCTCGCGGTAGATGACCGCGCGCAGGCCCAGCTTCTGGGCGGCGGTGCAGGCGGCGCCGGTGGAGGTGATGTCGGCCACGGTGGTGATGCCGCTCGAGAGGGCGTCGAGGCCGCCGAGGACGGCGGAGTCGAACCAGTCGGCCATCTCCATGGCGGCGGACTTCTCGGCCAGGGACATGAGCCAGGTGGCGTAGGGCACGTCGGAGAGCAGGCCGCGCATGACCGAGTTCTCCATGCGGGTGTGCAGGTCGACCAGGCCGGGCATGACCGCGGACACGCCGTAGTCGAGCACCTCCTCCTCGGGATAGCGCAGGCGCAGCATGTCGGTATCGCCGATGTCGCGGATGACGCCGTCGCGCACCAGCACGGCGCCGTTGCGCAGGGGCTCGGAGGTGACCGGGAGGATGTACTGTGCGCAGATAAGCATATGACCCTCTCGTCGGCTCGAACGCGCGGGCGCGGGCGCCCCGCGCGCGGTTTACACATAGATTCGCATGATAGCACTGGGAGCGGGCCGGATCCCGAAGACACACAGCTTATGCGCGAAATGCCCGGCCCGTCGGGCGCCTCGCGGGCGGGCCCGGCGGCCCGCGGGCCCTCGGGGCGCGCCGGCCGGCTTCCCCGGCCCGCCGGCCGCCGTCCTGCTATACTTCTGGCCATTATGCAGACTATGGACATGACCTACATCCACGCGCCCGCCACCTACGACTTCCGCGAGCGCTCCATCATGTACGGCCCCGTGTCGGACATGGTGCCCTCCACGCCCATCTTCGAGATGTACCCGCTGGGGCTCACCACCCTGTGCGAGTACCTCGAGCGCCACGGGCTGCGCGCCCGCATCTACAACCTGGCGTCGATGATGCTGCACAAGCGCAACTTCGACGTGGAGCGCAACCTGGCGCGGCTCGACTCGCGCATGTTCGGCATCGACCTGCACTGGATGCCCCACTGCCACGGCTCCATCGAGGTGGCGAAGATCCTCAAGCGGCTGCACCCCGACGTGCCCATCTCGTTCGGCGGGCTCTCGTCGTCCATCTTCCACGAGGACCTCATCGCCTACGACTGCATCGACTACGTGTTCCGCGGCGACTCCACCGAGGAGCCCATGCGGATGCTCGTGGAGCGCGTGAGCCGGGCCGCACGGACCCACACGCCCGTCGGCGACCTGTCCGACATCCCCAACCTCACGTGGAAGGACGCCACCGGTGCCGTGCACATCAACCCGCTCTCGTGGGTGCCCGACGACATGGACGCCATCTCGCTGGACTACGATTACCCCATGAAGGGCGTGCTGCGCCACCACGACATGACGAGCTACCTGCCCATGAAGGGATGGCTCTCCTACCCGGTGACCGCCTCGCTCACGTGCCGCGGCTGCTCGCGCAACTGCGCCACCTGCGGCGGGTCGGCCTACGCCTTCAAGAACCACTTCGGCCGGCGCCGCGTGGCCTGGCGCGCGCCCGAGCTGCTCATCCGCGACATCCAGCACGTGCAGGAGCACGTGTGGGGGCCCATCTTCGTGCTCAACGACTTCCTGCAGGCCGGGCCCGAGTACACCCGCGAGTTCATCACGGGGCTCAAGGGCAAGGTGGTGAACCCCATCGGCTTCGAGTTCTTCGGGCCGCCGCCGGGGGGCGACGACTTCTACTCCATGCTCGACGAGAACCTCAAGAGCTGGTCGGTGGAGATATCGGCTGAGAGCCACGACGACGACGTGCGCAAGGCCTTCGGCAAGGGCCACTACACCATGCGCGAGCTGGAGGACACCATCGTCGACGCGCTCGCGCACCCCAACTGCGAGCGGTTCGACCTGTACTTCATGACCGGCATCCCCAAGCAGACCGCCGCGAGCGTGCGCGAGACCGGCGAGTACGTGCGCCACCTCTACGAGCGCGTGGGCTACGACCCGCGCCTGGTGGTGCTCACCAGCCCCATGGCGCCGTTTCTGGACGTGGGGTCCATCGCCTTCGACAACCCCGAGGCCTACGGCTACAAGCTGCGCGCGCGGACGTTCGAGGAGCACCGCGAGCGCATGATCCTGCCCTCGTGGAAGCACATCATGAACTACGAGAGCACCTACATGTCCAACGACGAGATGGTGGAGGCCACCTACGACGCGGCCCTCGACCTCAACCGCATCAAGGGCGAGCACGGCATCCTGGACCCCGGCATGGCCGCGGCCACCGACCGGCGCATCCGCGAGGCCCGCGAGCAGATGCGCCGCCTGGACCAGGTGCTCTACGAGGGCACGGGGCGCATCGACGCGCGGCTGGCGGCGCTCAAGGAGGAGTTCGAGCGGCTCTCCGAGAACACGGTGGCCGAGAAGTCGGAGCTCAACTGGGCCTTCGACGTCAAGCCCACCCACGCGGCCCACCTGGCCAAGCTGTGGCTGGCCAACGAGCCCGCCAACTACGCGGCGCGCCTGACCGGGCGCGCGCGGCCGGCGTGCTCGGACTTCGACTACCCCGACCAGCAAAACGGCGTGCGCTCCCCCGCCTGGAACGCCGACGGCACCGCCAACTGCGCCTTCAAGGGCGAGGTGACCGACGGCATGGGCGACGGTCGCGCCCTGGCCGACGAGCACGGCGACCAGGTGGCCGCCGCCGGCAGCGTGGTGGCGCCCGGGTTCTCCCGCGCGAACACCAACGAGGCCTTCGACGCGGCCAACGCCCAGCTAGAGGCCGGGCGCGCGGGCACGTCGTCGGTGGCCGGCGCGGCCCCGGCGGTGCCCGAGGCGGCCCGGGCCACCGTGGAGCGCGACCCGCTGCTCGAGCAGATGATGGCCGAGGAGCGCGAGCGCGCGGCCGCGGAGGCGGCGGGCGCGGAGCGCGGGGCGCGGCGGCCCAAGGACGCCGGCGGGCTCAAGGGCGCCGGCGGGCGCGCGGGGGCGCGGGACGCGCGCAAGCTCGGGCGGCTGCGCGACCGCAAGCCGGGCGACGCGGACGCGGGCGCCGGCGCAGGCCGCGGGCGCAAGGGCCGCGGGAGCGGGCGCAAGGGCCGCGCGAAGTACGTCAAGATAGACGAGGAACGCTAGATGAGCATCGACACCGCCACCGGCGAGGAGGCGCCCGCCGAGCTGTCGAGCGAGCGTGTGAAGGGCATCTTCTCGTCCATCGCCACCAAGTACGAGCGCTTCAACGCGCTGTCGAGCTTCGGCGCCTACCGTCTGTGGCTCGCCGGCATGATGCGCCAGGCCGCCATCGGCCCCGACGACGACGTCATCGACATCGCCGGCGGCACGGGCGACGTCACCTTCGCCTGCGCCCGGGCCAAGGCCCCGCGCCACATCCAGTGCACCGACCTGGTGCCCGAGATGCTCGCCGTGGCTCGCGCCCATTACGCCGACGGCGCCGCGGGCGCCGTGCCCGTGGACTTCGAGACGGTGGACGCCCAGGACATCCCCTACCCCGACGCCAGCTATGACGCGCTGACCATGGCCTACGGCATCCGCAACATGCCCGAGCGCGAGCGCGCCCTGGCCGAGATGTTCCGCGTGCTGCGCCCCGGCGGCACCTTCACCTGCCTGGAGTTCTCCACGCCGCCGAACCGCCTGTGGCGGGGGCTCTACCACTTCTACCTGCGCCACCTCATCCCGTTCTGGGGCGGCCTGGTCACCGGCGACCGCGAGGGCTTCGTGTACCTGTCGCGCTCGATCAAGGCCTTCCCCGACCAGGAGGCCTTCGCCGCCATGCTGCGCGACGCCGGATTCGTGGACGTGGCCTGGAAGAACTACACCGGCGGCATCGCCGCCGTCCACACCGCCCGCAAGCCGGAGTAGCGGGCGAGCCCCGCGCCCGCGGCCCCCGAGGCGGGGTCGGCGCACAAGCCGCCCCCGTCGGGGCCGAACTACGCCCCCGCAGCCGTCGAGGACCGCGGGCCCCGGCAAGCGGATCTCCCCGCGCGGGGCCCTCAGGCTGTCGCGTCCGCGCCCTTAGATGATGATCTCGTCGTAGTCGGGATCGAGCATGCAGTCCTTCAGGCGCATGAGGATGTTCGGGTTCGCCATATCGGCGTTGGCGACGGGCGCCGCATGGTCGACGAGCCTCTCGCCCTCATGGGCGCGGCGCAGGGCGTCCAGGTCGCCGAACTCCAGGCACCGCATGGGGCACGCCGTCACGCAAGCGGGGGCCTCTCCGCATTCACGCAGGTCAGAACAGAGGTCGCACCCCCGTGCGCTCAGCGAGAGATGATAGAGCCCCGGTGCCGGCCAGGCACCCGTGCAAAACGAGCGCACGATGCGGTAGTTGGTGCCCACCGGCAGGTCGTGCACGTCCTTGCAGGCCACCTGGCAGGTATGGCACCCGATGCAGCTTTCCGCATCGAAGTAGAATCCGTAATTCGTCATGTTGTCAGCCTTTCCCTCTACTCGGCAAGCGGAATGATCGGCGGCATCTCGCAGTCGGGCGGGAGCTCGATGCTGCCGACGTACTTCTCGTACTGGACCAAGTTCGAGTTCCATGAGTTGAGGAAGGGCGTCGTGGTCCGGTTGGACGAAGTGAGGATGTTGTCGGCGCCGGCGAGGTCGATGCCCGTGGCGCGGTCGATGCGCGCCGACGCGCCATGGGGCACCACGATCACGCCGGGCATGACGGTGCGCGTCACGGAGGCCGGGCGCAGGAACTGGCCGTTGCCGTTGAACACGCGCACGACATCGCCCGTCTTGATGCCGCGCTCCTCGGCATCCTGCTTGTTGATGAACACCGGGTTCTGGAGCGCCTCGCGCAGCCACGGCAGGTTGTCGCAGTCCGTGTGGGCGCGACGCAGATAGTGCAAGTGCGTCATCTGGACGGGATAGGGACCCTTGACCTTATGCTCCCAGTCCGTGAATGACGCCTGGTAGGTCTCGGGGGCCTCGAGGTGCTTGGGCAGCGGGCTCACGCGGACGAAGTCCATGATGCCCTCGCCGCCGTCGGCATAGCCGTTCACCCGGTCGAACCAATCCGACTTCGCCTGGCAGTAGATCTCGAACTTGCCCGACGCGGTGGTGGGCAGCGGATTGGCCTCCGGATCAGCCACGAAGGCCGCGAAGGGCTGTGCCATCGGGTTCGCCCACGGATCGTCGTAGGAGCGCTCCTGGCGATAGCCGCCCTCGTCGAGGTACTGCTCGAGCGGCATGATGCCTTCCTGCGGCTCGCCCTCAACGCCATAGCGATCCAGGTCGGCTTCGGTCACCGACGCAATGGGCCGAGGCCCGTCGGGGTACATGACGGCGCTCTGCGTGATCTGCTCGAACCAGCACTGCTCATCGGACTTGGGGTTCATCGCCTCGTAGTCGAAGCCCAGGCGCGCGGCGACGCCGGCTGCCACCTCGCGATCGGAGCGGCTCTCGCCAACGCGCGGGATGGGCGCGCGCGAGGCGAAGGAGCACTCCTTGTCCTTCATGTTGGTGCCGCCGTAGAGGTGCGCCTGCGCGTTCTCCCAGCGCGTGGTGACGGGAACCACCACGTCGGCATACTGGGCGTCGACCTTCATGTAGTAGGCCGACGCGAAGACGAAGCCCACCTTGCGGAACGCCTCGATGCCCCGGTTGGTGTTTGCCTGCGACGCGAGGAAGTTGTTCGCCTCGGAGATGAGCACGCGAACGTCGCACGTCTCGCGGACGGGCTCATGCACCTCGCAGCCGGGGAAGTTGTTGCCAGCGTCCCAGTACTCGCCGTCGAGGATGGCATCCCAGATGGAGTCGAGGGAGACGCACTTCCCCACCGGGTTGCCCGCGTTGGTGAAGCGCACCGGCGTGCCGCTGTAGGGGACGTGCACGAGGATGCCGCTGTTCATGGCGCCGTAGTACTGGTCGTTGGCGCACGAGTTGCCCGGCGTGCCGAAGTGCCCGCCCATGGCCGCGATGGTCATGAGCATCTGCGGGTAGTTCTCCGAGCCCTTGCAGCGCGCCGGCGCCGAGTTGGAATGGAAGGACACCCGGTTCTTGCAGCTGTTGATGTCGGCGAAGAGGTCGATGAGCTCGACGGGCGTGCCGCAGATCTCGCTGGCCCACTCCTGGGTCTTCGGGATGCCGTCGGACATGCCCAGCACGTAGTCGCGGAAGCTCTCGTCAGTCCGAGCGTCAGCCGGCATGTGCGCGGCATCGAAGCCGACGGTGCAGCGGTCGAGGAAATCCCAGTCGATGAGCGAGCCGTCCTCATCGCGCGTGATCATGGAATAGGCGACGCCGAGCAAGAGCGCCGTGTCGGTGCCGGGGCGCACGGGAATCCACTGGGCGTTCGCGAAGCCGGCCGTGAAGGAGTACTCGGGGCCGACGAACACGAACTTCGCGCCCTTCTCCTTGGCATGCTTCAGGTACAGCGACGCCTGCCCGAAGGCGCACCAGGCGGCATTGTGACCCATGAGCACGATGTAGTCAGAGTTCTCCAAATCCATGCGGTCATTGGAGCTGCCGTAGAGCTCCCCAAAGCCAAACTGCGGGTTGGCCAGGCCGAACGTGCCGGTCGACTGGGTGCCTGTGCAGTCAAGGTAGCCGCCGAACGCCGCGAGAACCTGTCCCAGGTAGCCCTCGAGGTTGATCATGTTCATGTAGAGGATCGACTCGTTACCGGCCTCCTCCTTCGCGGCCTTGAGCTCGTCGGCGAGATAGTCGAGCGCCTCATCCCAGCTGATGCGCTCCCACTCGTCAACGCCGCGCAGCTCACGATGCGGATCCTCGGGGCTCCAGTGCCGGCGTTTCATCGGGTGCCTGAGGCGATCCTCGCCGAGCACCTGCTGACGCATGGCGTGCCCCATGGGGCACGAGCGCATCTGAGGACGCTCCCAGGTGTCCTCGTGCACGTCGTCGGTCTTCATGCGCAGGATCTCCCCATCCCGGACGAGGGCCTTGATCAGGCAGCGACCCCCGCAGTTATGCCAGCAGGGAACGGATACCCACTGAGCGCCCTCCTCGCCTTTCCTCAACTTCACGTCCATAGGCCTTGCTCCTCTCTCAAGCCGCATCAGACGATGCGGGGACATGCGACCGAGTATAGAGAGCGCGTAGTCCCCGCGTCGTGCGCTATACTGCACGGTGATGCGGCATTTGCCGCACAGGCGCAAATGGCGAGGGGCATGGAGCGGGGGCCGGCAGACCGGCAGGCTGCCGAGCTGGCGGCGCGAGCACGACCGGCAGTGCGAGCGCGGTTGGCGGCGCGAGCGCGACTGGCGGCGCGAGCGCGACTGGCGGCGCGAGCGCGATCGCCGCAAAGCAAGCCCGCGCCATCTGACGCATGCCCGCGATGAGAAGGGAGCCGTGGTGTTCTGCTCCGACAACGCGTTCTGCGCGTCGCTACCCGCCGGCGAACGGGCCCGCTTGTGCGAGGGGTGCCGCAAGCGCCTGGTGAAAGCGGGATCCATCGACCTTTCCGACCGTATGGCGGAAGAGAACGCAATCGTGCTGGACGGCGCGCTGCTCGCAGTCGCCCGCACCGGCGAGGGCGCGTCACGGGCCCCCTCGCCGACGATGTCATCGCTCTGCCTGCCCGGGCGCTTCCTGTCCCAGGAGGTCATCTTCCACCTGCGAGGGGACGTTCCCGCCTCATCGGTCACCATGGAGTACCTGACCGACTGCTGCGTCGCTAGCTTCAGCCCGGCGTTCATCGGGCGCCTCTACGACGAAAGCCGGCTGTTCGCCCAACGGCTCCACGAATCGGACATCCAGCTTCTCTTCGACCATGCCACCTACATCGGCTCGCTGCGCGCCGAGGGCGCCTTTGCCAAGACCGCGCTGCTCGTCCAGCAGCTCGCGCAGCAGCGGCTGTTCGTGCCCAACAACAGCCTGGCGCTGCTGCTCGCCTGCGACCGCACCACCGTGTCGCGTGCGATGGCCCGCATTCGCCGCGAGCTGCCCGACCTCTGGGCCGCCTTCGAGGCAAGCCGCCACCGATCCATCGAGATGCTGCGCCCCGAGGCCTAGCGGAGCGGGCCGTCCCCACGCGAGCTCTGCGCGAATCGGGCAGGCGCCAGCCCCTCCCCAACGCGCAAGGGGGCCGATGCGCGAGCGGCGCACCACCTGCCCGCTCGTCCCCGGCGCCACACCCGCATGCCGACCACCCGTCGCGACCCGCGCGCCACGCGCCCGCCGTCCCGCAGACCGGGCGCATCCGGAGCCGTTGCGCTACACTAGACGCTGCTTATCGCGCGGACGTCGCCAGGCCCTTGAGCGCGCCGCCTCATCGGGGCCGCGGCCCCCTGGAACCGAGGAGCCACCATGGAGCGAATCGCCAGTTTCTGCGTCGACCACAACGCGCTGGAGCCGGGCGTCTACGTGTCGCGCAGCGACGCCGACCCCGCCACCGGCTGCGTCACCACCACCTTCGACCTGCGCATGGCCGCGCCCAACCGCGAGCCGGTGCTGGACACCGCCGCCGTGCACGCCCTGGAGCACCTGGGCGCCACCTTCCTGCGCAACGACGCCGAGTGGGCCGACCGCGTCATCTACTTCGGGCCCATGGGCTGCCGCACCGGCTTCTACCTGGTGGTGTTCGGCGCGTGCGAGCCGGCCGACGTGGCCCCGCTGGTGACGCGCCTATTCGAGTTCGCGCGCGACTTCGAGGGCGAGATCCCCGGCGCGCGGCCCGAGGAGTGCGGCAACTACCACGACTCCGACCTGGCCCAGGCCCAGTGGTGGGCGCGCCGCTACGTGGCCGACACCCTAAGCTGCCTGGACGAGGCCCACACCACCTACCCGGCGCTGCTCGCCTAGCCGACGCCGACGCCCCGAAGGACGTATCATGACGAATCCCCAGGTGAAATACGGAATCATCGGCGCCATGGACGTGGAGGTGGCGCTGCTCAAGGAGGCCATGGGCGCCCCTGCGGGAGGGTGCGGCGCGACGGTCGGCGACGCCCTGGGGGCCGCCGCCGACCACGACCCGCGCGCCGTGGGGCAGGGCCCGCTGCCCGGCGACGGCGCCGCGCCCGCCCCGGGCCCCCGGATCATCCGCGTGGCGGGGATGGACTTCTGCGAGGGCGCCATCAGCGGCGTGCCCTGCGTGGTGGTGCGGTGCGGCGTGGGCATGGTGAACGCGGCGGCCTGCGCCCAGGCGCTCATCGACCGCTTCGCCGTGAACGCCGTGGTGAACACGGGCGTGGGCGGCTCGCTGGACGCGACCATCGACATCGGCGACGTGGTGGTGGCCACCGACGCGGTGAACTGGCCCATGGACGTGGCCAACCTGGGCTACGCGGCGGGGCAGACCCCCGGCATGGACGTGCTGGCCTTCCCCGCCGACGCGAGCCTGCGGGCCGCGGCCGTCACGGCCGCCCGGGCCGAGGGCGTGGCGGCCCACGAGGGCCGCGTGGCCTCGGGCGACCGGTTCGTGCGCGACGCCGCCGAAAAGGAGCGCATCGCGACCGCGTTCGGCGCGCGCTGCTGCGAGATGGAGGGCGCCGCCATCGCCCAGGTGTGCCACCTGAACGCCGTGCCCTGCGCCATCGTGCGCGCCATCTCCGACAAGGCCGACGGCTCGGACGCGGTGGACTACCCCGTCTTCGAGGCCGCCGCCGCCCGCCACTGCGCCGCCCTCGTGCGCCGCATGATCGCCGGCTAGCGGGCACGCGGGCACCTGCGGGGTGCGCCGGAACGCGCTCGCGACGGGACGTCGGCGCCGAGGCGCGCTGACTGCCGGAGCCGACCAGCGAGGGCGCGCCGCGCAGGCGCCGCCGAGCCGCGCCGTCGGCAAGGCGCCCAAGGCGGCGGGCGCCCAGCCCCGATTCGCGGCTTCGCCGAGCGCCCGCGACGGCATCGGCGGAGCGCGCGGCGATCGCCGCCGCGAAATCGCGTCGAAATGGCACTGATTGACGGTTCGGTACTGTCGCGTGCGCCGCCAGGAAGGTTCGGGGCCGCACCCATAAAACGTCACCTGGGCAAACGCCGGCGACGCGGGAGCCAGGCGCCCGCCCTGGAGCCTCGGCACCGTACCGAACCGTCAATCAGTGCCAGCGAACACCGAAAAAGTGGCGGCGGCGGGCAACGACGGGCGGGCGCCCCAGGGGGACGTCGGAGACGGCAACGTCCCCTGCGTCCCCGCGCCCGACGACCCGTCGGCAACGCCAGACGCAGGGGTGGCGACGCGCGCCGGCGGGCGCCCCCCCGCGGCCGCCCGCCAAGGCCTAGGCAGGGTACTCCAGCTTGAGCTCGCGCAGGCGCCACGTGCCGCCGGGGCCGTCGGGCTGGGCGACGTTGACCGAGCGCGCCACGGCCAAGCCATCCAGCACCACACGGTGAGACGGGTGCGTGGCCAGGCTGCCATCCTCGACGTGCTCGACGAACGGGACGCCCGCCGCGCGCAGGCGCTCGCGAGCACGGGGCGCATCGTCGTCGAACACCTTGAGCGTGCGGTAGAAGAAGTCGCCCTCGTCCAGCTGGTAGAGGCCCTCGTCCACCGAAGGCGCGGCGGCGAGGCTGGCCTGGAGAATCTGGTCGCGGTTCTTGTTGTCGAGCGAGCAGTAGTGCACGCCCAGGGAAAGCCCCTCGTCCAGGGCCCACTCCAGCAGCTCAAGGCAAGCGCGCTCGCTGCCGGCGATGGGCAGGCCGCCCGCGTAGCCGTAATCGTAGAGCACCTCGAAGGCGGGGTTCCTCACCTTGAGGCCGCGACGGCGATACTCGCCCCAGTCACCGTAGGGATAGCAGAACTCCAGCAGGTTGATCCCGAAGAGCCCCCGGTCGTCCATGCCGCGCAGCAGCGCGCGCATCGCGTCCTCGGTGCCGGGGATGACCGGCATCTCCACCATCACGTCGGGGATGGCCTCGTGGGCGAGCGCGAGCGTGGCCAGGGCCGCGTCGACGGCGGCGCGATCGGCCTCGGGCCCGTCGCCGAGCTTCACCGACAGCCGCATCTCCTGGAGCCCCGCGTCGGCGAGCGCCCGGGCCGCCTCCCCGTCCAGGAAGTCACCGGCCGTGTAGAGGCGCAGGTGGACATCGGGCGCCGCATCGTGGATACGGCGGAAGAACTCCTCGGCCTCGGGCTTGTGCAGCAGCGGCTCGCCGCCGGTCAGCGCCGCGTGGGTGGGCGCGTCGGGAGCGGCCAGGAAGGCGTCGACCTCGTCGCGCCAGCGCGGCTTGAGGCGCAGGTTCTGCTCGTAGTCCTCCTGGTTGACGTTGAAACAGAAGTAGCAGGAGCGGTTGCACTGCAGAGACAGGAAGAACGTGCGGCTGCCGCGGTCGCCCGTGCAGGCGAGGCACGCCGACGAGATGCGTCCCGTCGACACGCTGGCCCCGCCGTTGCGGAAGCAGGCGCCCTTGTCGCGCAGGCGCTCGCGCACGGCGGCAATGGCGGGAGCATCGGCGCCGCGTGGGGCGAAGTCGATGCCGCAGGCGCGCAGACTTTCCATCCACTCCCGCTCGATGGCGGCGTACTCGTCGAGCCACGCGGCCAGGGTGGGCCGGGCGGCAAGCACGGCGGGATCGGGCGCAGACGAGGAACTGCTCGGGGCATCGAAGGCGTTCACGGGCATCCTTTCGAGACGGCGGCCGCGGAAAAACGAGGGTTCGCGCAAATTCGCGCGGTTTTGCACTCCGGAAAAGCAGGATAGCGCGCCCCCTGATGACCGTGCGCCGCAAAGGCCCAGGTCGCGAAAACAACAGGTCCGAGATAGAAGCCAAAGGGCGGGGCAGGCGGGTGCAAAACCGCGCGAATTTGCATCGGCAGGGCGAAAAACCAGCGTCGCGGGTCCCACAGGGGGGGGTAAACCGATCCGGCCCGATGGAAGGCAGCCGGCCCCATGGGGAGCAGCTGGCCCAACCCGTGAGGACGGCCGACCAAGTCCCGGACACAGGCCGATCCGACCTCGCGGAAGCTGGTCGACTGCGTAAAGGAGCCGAGCCGATGCAGCCACGCGAAACGCCGACCCAGCGCCTCGTGGAGCCCGGTCGGCTCGATGGCCACGCGAAACCCGCGGCCCCGCCAGCCCGCAGACCTCGCCCCCTGGCGCGGCGGTCAGGCACCGCGTCCTAGCCCCGACGCACTGCCTCGCCCAAAGCAGACGCGCCCGCGGGCCAAGGGGCGCGCGGGCGCAGAAGGGAGGTCGCGCCGGGGAGGGGCTCCGGCGCGACGCGGAGCGCTAGTCCTGCGGCCGCAGCGGCAGGAACTTCACGCCCAGCAGGAAGACGAGCACGGCCAGCGCGACCACGCCCAGGGCGACGCCCCACTCGATGGGGGCCGGCCAGTACACCATGCCCTGGTAGGCGCCGGCCATGCCGGACTCCCAGCCCGTGACGGTCATGGGGCCCACCGGGCCGGGCAGGCCGATGTTGGCGATCTGGAAGCCGCCGACGAGCAGCTGCACGCGCTTGCACAGGATGGCCACGATGGCGCACAGGCCGGCCGCGACCATGAGGGGCGTCGTGCGCAGGCTCGGCACCAGGCAGATGACGGCGGCGACGGCGCAGAGGACCACCTCGCCCCAGAAGAAGGGCGCGAGCGGGCCCGCGGTGAGCATCTCGACCACGGCCAGGCCGCCCGCGGCCGGGAAGGCCTCGGTGAGCAGGTCGCAGCCGAAGAAGTAGAGGTCGACGAGCACGAAGGCGGCCAGCAGCTTGGCGAGCCTGACCAGGTTCGCCTGGTCGAGGGCGAGGTAGCCCGCGGCGCGCAGGGCGGCCGCCACGCACATCACGAGGCCGGTGCCGCACACGAGGGCCGACGACACGAACCACGGGGCCAGCAGCGCCGTGTGCCACATCTCGCGGCCCTGCTGCAGGCCGAAGATCCAGGCGGTCACGGAGTGCACGAGGATCGCGCACACGAGGGCCACCACGCTGATGACGCGCAGGGCGGTGTGGGAGACCTTGCCCTGCTCGGCCCGCACCTGCGCCCACAGGTACACGCAGGAGAGGATCAGGTAGGTGCCCAGCACGATGATGTCCCACATGAGCGGGCTGCCCAGGTTGGAGTACGCGAAGAGCTCCCAGAGGCGCAGCGGCTGGCCGAGGTCGACCACCACCATGCCGATGGCGGCCACGGTGCAGGCGATCGAGCTCATGACGGCCACCTTGGAGATGCCGCCGAAGCCCCTGATGCCGAACGCCTTGGGCACCGACGAGATGATGAGGCCGCCCGCGGACAGGCCCACGAAGAACATGAACATGGTGATGTAGAGGCCCCAGGAGTCCAGGTTGCGCATGGCGGTCTGGACCATGCCGCCCGAGAGCTGCACCGCCCACAGCGCGATGCCGATCGCGGTGAGCACGGCGGCCACGCCGATTCCGACGGTCAGGCCCCTGCCGCCCCAGGCCGCGGCCTTGGCGCCGGCCCTCTCCTTGGCCGGGGCGAAGTCCATGTCGTCGTCGAGAACGGCGACGTTGCTAGTGTCAGTCATGGTCGTCATCCTTTCCTAGACGAGGTAGTACACGGACGGCTTGGTGCCCATCTCGGGCAGGAGCTGGATGTACTGGCGCTTCGCGATCAGCTTGCTCACCTCGGACTCGGGATCGTTGAGATCCCCGAAGAAGCGGGCGCGACCGATGCACACCTCCATGCAGGCAGGCTGGAGATCCTTGGCCAAGCGGTGCCAGCACATGGTGCACTTCTCCACCGTGTGCTTTTGATGCGGCACGACGTCGGCATCGCCCACGGCGAAGTCCACGTGGTAGCCGGGTTCCTCCCAGTTGAAGGAGCGAACGCCGGTGTAGGGGCAGGCGCTCATGCACATGCGGCAGCCGATGCACTTGTCGTAGTCTTGGCGCACGACGCCGGTCTCCGGATCCTTGTAGGTGGCGCCCACGGGGCACACCTTCACGCAGGCCGGGTTCTCGCAGTGCTGGCAGGACAGCGTGATGGTCTGCATGGAGAGGTTGGGGTAAGTTCCGCTCGGAGAGTCCATGTTGGAGCCGCCCACATTCAGGATGCGGTTCCACCACACCTCGTTGGGCAGGTTGTTCTCGATCTTGCAGGCAACCGCACAGCTGTTGCAGGCGATGCAACGCTTCGTGTCGACGACGATGGCGAGTCTCTTGTCAACCATTTTTACGCCTCCTTCCAAGCGCGAACCTCAACGAGGTTGTCGAAGTAGCTCTCGTTCACACCTACGGGGTCATAGGCCGAGGTGAGCAGTTCGGACCAGCAGCCCGCCTTATGCTGGGACATCTGCCAGCTCTTGGGATACACCATGCATCCGGGGCGAATGGCGTCGTTGTACACGAGCTTCGCGACTGCATGGCCTCGGTCGTTGTAGACCTCGACGTACTCGCCATCCGCCAGGCCGCGGGCCTCCGCATCGGCGGGGTTGATCTTGACCGTCGGCTCCGGATCGAGCTCGCGGAGGTACTTGTTGTCCGAGAACATAGAGTGGACGCGGAACCGGGGGCGCTCGCTCAGGAGGATGAGCTTGTACTTATCCCACTGCGGGCTGCCCTCGTAGGCCTCCGTCGGGTTGAAGTAGCGCGGCAGATGTTCGCGGTCGCGGTCATATTCCTGACCCATGTCGAACTGGAGCTCGGGCTCCTCGACGTAGAACTCCATGCGGCCGGAGGGAGTCATGAAGCTGTTGCCCGCCCAGGGGATCCAGGGCTTGGTGGACTTGTAGTACAGGTCTTCCTTCTCCTTGAGCTCGTCAAAGGAGATGCCGCGGGCCGCCAGAGCCGGCGTGTCGAGAATCTTGTGGCAGTACTCCTCGTCCGTAAGCGGGAAGAGGTCGGGATAGCCCATGCCGGCGGCGAGCAGGCGCAGGATGTCGGAGTCCGTCTTGGACTCGTAGAGCGGATCAATGGCCTTGGCGTTGTACTCATAGCACTGGGCGCCGGTGAGCAGAACAATGTCCTCGGCCTCGAACCAATGACAGGCCGGCAGGACGATATCGGAGTAGTGCACCGTGTCAGTGTAGGTGTAGTCCGCCGTCACGAGGAGCTCGAGGTTGCCGAGAATGTCATTGAGATACTCGTTGGTGTTCACCTGGTTGGTAATGGGGTTGCCCGAGTAGACGTAGAGGGCCTTGATGGGATGATCCTTGCCCATGTACTTGCCCGTGCGCATGATCTCCGGAAGGAAGAGCGCCGAGATGAGCGGATTCTTGGCCGCCGTCATGTTGGGGAGCAGCATGTTCGTGCCCGAACCGGAATTCCAATTGCACGCGCCCGTGCCCGCGCCCGAATAGCCGATCTGGCCCGTGAGAGCCGCCATGGTGATGGCCGCATGGGCAGCATGCACACCGTTAGTGTAGGAGTTGGATCCCCACCCGAGGCGATGGATGCAGGGGCCGTCGAGGGCGATGTGGGCGAGCTCGACGATATCCTCGGCGGGAATCTTGCAGATGTCGGAGGCCTTCTCAGGCGGATACTGCATGACCTCTTCTTTGAGCAGGGTGTAGGCCGTGGCGCACTCCACGTCGCCGAACTGATAGGTGCCCTCGAGCTGGGGGTCGGTGGCGTCCTCCACCGCCTTCACCACGCCGTCGGCGTCGAGGACGGCATAGGGATCGATCAGCTTGGTCCCAGCGCCGGCGCTTGCGCCAGTAGCGCCGTAGTTGACGCTTGAAGAACGAGCAGCGTCGATGTTGGTGGCCTGGGCCTCAACCGGCACCTCACGTGGGGCTACGCCAAGGTCGCTCATGTGCAGGAACTTGCCCGTGTCGGAGCGCACGAGGAAGGGCGCGACGGTGTGATCCTTCATGAAGGGCTTGTTGATGGCGTCCTCGTCGATCATCACGTACATCATCGACAGGGTGAGGGCAGCGTCCGTAGCCGGCTGGATGGGAATCCACAGGTCGGCCTTGGAGGCGAGCTGGGTGTAGATGGGGTCGATGACCACGAGCTTCACGCCAGCCTCGACGGCGTTGGCCACGTGCGGCCAATCCTGCGCCTGGGCGTCGGTGATGTTAGCGCCCCAGACAAAGACCGTCTTCGAGTTGATATAGTCCTGGGTGGAGTTGAGCACCCAGTCGCCGAGGCTGCCCACGACGCGGTTGATGCCGCGGGTATTGGCCTGGTCGCGGGCAATCTTGATCTGCGTCGCGTTGATCTTGTTGAACAGCACGTTGAACAGGGGGCTGCCCACGCCGTTGATGGAAGCCAGGTTGCCGCTGCCGCGTGTGTAGGCAACCGCCTGGTCGCCGTACTCGGCCTGGATGCGCTTCCATTCGTCGGTGATCTCTTTGATGGCCTCGTCCCAGGTGATACGCTCCCACTGGCCGCTGCCGCGCTCACCGGCACGGCGCATCGGGTACTGGATGCGCCGCTCGCCGTAGACGGTGTACGGGTGGCTCAGGCCGCGTAGGCAGATACGATCCCACGCCCCGCCCTCAGGCCAGGAGTTGAAGGGACGCCGGCTGGTCTTCACCACCTTGCCGTCGCGCACGTGAACGTTGATCTTGCACTGACCGAAGCAGTTGCCACGGCAGACGCCGCAGACGAGCTGCTCGCCTTCGCCGGCGACCTGTCCAGTGCCGTACTCGGCCGCAAGCGCCGTCAGCGTCGGCGCTGCGGCGCCCGCGGCGGCGACGCCAGCCAGGGCAGCCGTGGTCTTCAGAAAGCCGCGACGCGTGAGGGCGCCGCTTTTGGTCTCTGCCATCTCTCCTCCTCTTGATGCCGTTGGGCTGCGTGGCTGCGTCCGTCGACGAGCAGCGCTTCCCCACCCTACGTTCAGAGAATCGGCCGATTCAGCTAGTGTCACCATAACAACTTGTCCTAGGATATTCAATAGTTATCCTAGGACAAGTTGGAGGTTGATTATTCTATTTTGAGAATATCCCCCTTGCCTGGGGCGCGATTGTAGCGGATGGGGAGGCGCTTGCAGCTGAGGGGTTTCGCCTGCTTGCGCTGTTGGCGAGACTGGAACCGCTGCGTTGCCGGGCGTTGGCGGGGCGGGGCGACTCGGGTTAGGGTCGGAGTCGGTCCCTTGCGGGGCCGCCGATGGCGGGCGCAGGAGGGGATCCGCACAGTTTTCGCCGGTAAATTGGCCAGAATCGACGGTTTGACGACGTTTCCGGCCCCCAAGGCGCGCCTCTCGGCCCTAATCCGGCAGTCCGTGAAAGCAAGCCACGCCGTGACCTGGGGTTTCTTCCGACCCACCCTTCAGACCAAACGAAAGCATGTCGCCAAACCGTCGATTCTGGCCAATTTACGCGCCCGTTTTGCGCGCGAGGGGGGGTGGCGGCGCTCTCGCTTTGCGGGGGGGCGCCCGGTGCCGGCGCGCTCGTTTTGCGCGCGGGGGCCCGGTGCCGGCGCGCTCGCGCCTCACGCCCGCAGCCCGGCTCATTCGCGCCTTGCGCCCCCGCGGCTCGGCGCGCTACCTCCCCAACGCCTTCGCCACGTCCTCGAGCGCGCTGGCACCGGCACCTTCGCCGAAGCCGTCAGCGAAGGAGCTCGGCAGCACCACGGTGCCGCCGGTCTCGCGCACGCTCTCGTACATAAGGTGCATGCGGCGCACGTCGAGCGCGTTCTCGCTGCCCTCGTAGGCCTCCCCTATCTCGGCGGCCATGTCGGCGATGGCCTGCTCGGCCTCCATGAGGATGATGCGCGCCTTCTTCCGCTGCTCGGCCTGGGCCTCGAGCGACATGGCCTCCTGGAGCGCCTCGGGCACGATGATGTCGCGGATCTCCACAGACAGCACCGTGATGCCCCACTCCGACACCTTCTCGTCGAGCACCTTGGTCAGCTCCTGGTCGAGCTGGTTGCGGCGGATGGTGATGCCGGCCACGGTGGAGCGGCCGATGGCGTCGCGCAGGGCGGTCTGGGCCGCCAGCTGCACGGCCAGGCTGTAGTTGTTGATCTCCATGCACGCCTTCTCGGCGTCCCACACCATCCAATAGAGCACCGCGTCGATGTCGAGCGGGATGAGGTCGGCCGTGAGGGTCTCCTTGGCGCCGAAGGGGATGGAGCGCGTGCGCATGTCCACGTAGAGCGCGCAGTGCTCGACGATGGGCCAGGTGAACACGAGCCCCGGCCCCGACACGCGGTTGAGCCGGCCCAGGCGCAGCACGACGATGCGCTCCCACTGCTGGCAGACGTGGATGCCTGACACGGCCAGCCATCCCAGCGCGATGCCGGCGAGGATGCCGCCGAGGCCCAGCTCGCCCGCCGCCGCCATCCACCCGACCTGCACCAGGGCGAACGCCACGACGAACAGCGCCGTCGAGAAGATGAGCGCGCCCGCGCGCGATGCGGTGCGGTCGGTCTCGATCACCTGGGAGTCCACCACCACGCCGCGCTGCCCGCGCGCCGCGCCCGCCAGCCGCCCGGAGGCATCGCCGTCCCCTCTTCCCCTTCTAGCCATCTCCACGCTCCCTTTCCATGTCGCGGATCTTCTTCTTGATGCGCCTGCTCACGTCATCGAAGTCGAGGCCCATGGCCAGGCAGGCGTCCACGCAGTCCTCGATGAGGGTGTCCACCGACTCCAGCTTCTCGCTCTTCTCGGGGCTGACCTCGCGGACGGTGGTGCCCTTGCCGGGGCGGGACTCGATGTAGCCCTCGTCCATCAGGCTGATGTAGGCCTTGTTCACCGTGTTGAAGTTGATGGATATCTCGGCCGCCAGCCCGCGCACGGTGGGCAGCTTCTCGCCGGGCTTGAAGTGGCCGCTGGTGATGAGGTACGCCAGGCGGTTGCGCAGCTGGAGCCACGGCGGCAGGTCGCTTCTCTTGTCTACCTCGAATAGGATCACAGGTCCTGCTTCCTTCAGCCGGGCGGCGTCGGTGCCGCGGGCGCGGCGGCGCGGGGCGGCGGAGTCGTCGCGGGCGGGGCGCTCGTCGCGGGCGTCGCGGGTGTCGCGCGTGGAGCGCCCGTCGCGGGTGTCGCGTGTGGAGCGCCCGTCGCGGGTGTCGCGGGTGTCGGAACCATTATGCACGACCTCACCCCATCCCCAGGGCCGCGGCCACGAAAGCGGCCACATCCGGGGCCGTGGCCGCCTGCACGACACACCAGCGAAGGGCGAGGCCGCCCGCCAGCAGGCAGGCCGCCACGGCCAGCTGGGCGCGGGGCGTCGGGTCGGCGACGGCGAGCTCGGCGGCGAGCGGCGCGATGAGGCCGAGGCCCACCACGAGCAGCCAGAAGCTCGGCGCCAGCGCGCCGCCGACGAGCTGGGCGGCCGAGGCGCGGGCGGCGTCGCCGGACACGAGGGCGTCGGCGATGAGGGCGGCGAGCAGGGCCGCCTCGACGACGATGGCCGCCGCATCGGCGCGACGCACGCGGCCGAGCGTGGACTGGAACGCGTCCGGCGCGGGGCCGAGGGCGACGGCGCCCGTGAGCAGGCCCAGGCCGCTCGAGGCCGCCGAGGCGACGAAGAGCGCCGGCAGCCAGGGGGAATGCCAGAAGGCGATGGCCTGCAGGCTGGCCAGGAACAGGCCGGTGTAGGCCATGACCGCGATGCCGGCCGCCACGCAGCCGACGCGCGCCGCGGCCGCCAGGCCGCGCGGGGGCGCCATGCCGAGCGCCCACTGGGCGACGGGCGCCAGCGCGCACAGGACGAGCGCGCCCAGCAGGTAGGCGCCGACGGCGATGTAGGAGGGCGTGGGGCTGGTCAGCAGGACGATCAGCCGGTCGGGGCGGCCGAGGTCGGCCAGGAGGCAGGCCATGCCCAGGAGCACGGCGATCAGGCCGGCGCCGTAGGCGGGGCCGAGGAAGGGACGCAGCGCCTCGCGGGGAACGGCGGGCGCGATGAGCGCGCCAGCCGGGGCGAGGCGGCGCGGACGCGGGCGCCAGGCGCCGGAGCGGTGCGCGGTGGGCGCGGCGAGGACGCGGCGGGCCGGCGCGGGGGCGGCGCCCGCGAGGCCCGGGACGGCGTAGCGCGCGCCAAGCGGCGTGAGCTGCTCGAGCACCGCGGCGGCCACGAGCGCGCCGGCGCCGGCGCCGGCCAGGAAGAGGTACCACACCGAGAGGTCCCCCAGCACGTCCCGCCCCCTTCCCTGCCTTCGCCGCGCCGCGCCCCGCAGGGCGCGTGGCGCGTTCGTTCCGCATGCCATGCCGCACCGCGCTACCGCGCTGCGCGTGGGCTGCGTGGCGCACCGCGCGGGCGCCGCGCGCCACCGGGTGCAGTGACGCCACGTATTCCGTGTGCCGCGCGTGGGTCGCGTGGCGCGTTCGCGCCATATGCCGCGTCGCCGGGGTGCGCGTGGTATCGCATGTTCCGTGCGCTGCGCCCCGCCGGGGTACGCCGATGCCACGTGTTCCGCACACCGCACCCCACCTCACGCGCTCCACGCCCCACGCGGCCCGATTCCATTAGCCTAGGACAACTTCGTCCCGTATGGTAGCCGCGGGCGGGGGCCCTGGCAAGAGGCGCGTTCGGGAGGCCCCGGTTCGAAAGGGCGAGCCCTCCCGCGTATACCCCGTGTAGTTCTGACTTGCAAAATGGCCTGAAACGACGGTTTGACGACAACAGAGCCTGCCCCCGCCGGACGGGAATCGGAGTATCCCCAGGCCACGGGCTTCAGCCTCGGCGCTGTTGACGGCGGGACGACCCGGAAGGGGCCCTCTTCGGCCCCGAAGCGTCGTCAAACCGGCGATTCCGACCATTTTGCGGAGCAAAGCCGCACGGAGAGTGCGGATGCAAGGGCGATGGCGATGTGCCGCCAGCCCATCGGCGCGAGCGAAGCCGCGCGGCGGCGCGGATGCGGGACGGGCGCGCGAACCGAGGAAGACGGGGAAAGCCCGGCGCCCCCTGCCGGAGGGACGGCAGGGGGCGCCGGAGGGAGGGGCGCGCCGGGGAGGGAGTCGGCGCGCCCGCGCGGATGGCCGCCGCCCCGTCTGCGGGGAGGCGGGACGGCGCGGATCGGAGAGGCTAGTCCTGCTTCGGGCGCAGCGGCAGGTACTTGACGCCCAGGAGGAAGACGCAGACGCCGAGGGCGACGACGCCGAGGGCCACGCCCCACTCGATGGGGGCCGGCCAGTAGACCATGCCCGTATAGGCGCCCTGGAGGCCGGACTCCCAGCCGGTGACGGTGGCGGGGGTCACGGGGCCGGCCAGGTCCAGGTTCGTCAGCTGGAAGCCGCCGACGAGGAGCTGCACGCGCTTGCAGAGGATGGCGAGGATGGCGGCCACCGAGGCCGCGACGAGCAGCGGGGTCGTGCGCAGGGAGGGCACGAGGCAGATCACGGCCGCGACGGCGCAAAGCACTATCTCGCCCCAGAAGAAGGGCGCGAGCGGGCCGGACGTGAGCATCGCGACGACCTCCATGCCCCCGGCGGCCGGGAAGGCCTCGGTGAGCAGGTCGCAGCCGAAGAAGTAGAGGTCGACGAGGACGAAGACGGCCAGGAGCTTGGCGAGCTTGACCTGGTTGTCACGCCCGAACTCGATGTAGCCCGCCCTGGACAGGCCCGCGCACACCGCAAGCACGAGGCCGGTGCCGCAGACGAGGGCCGAGGACACGAACCACGGGGCCAGCAGCGCCGTGTGCCACATCTCGCGGCCCTGCTGCAGGCCGAAGATCCAGGCGGTCACGGAGTGCACGAGCACGGCGCACACGAGCGCCACCACGCTGATGACGCGCAGGGCCGTCGCCGACACCCTGCCGGCCTCGGCCCGCACCTGCGCCCAGAGGTACACGCAGGACAGGATGAGGTAGGTCCCCAGCACGATGATGTCCCACATCAGCGGGCTCCCCAGGTTGGAGTACGCGAACAGCTCCCACAGGCGCAGGGGCTGCCCCAGGTCGACCACCACGAACGCGATGGCCGCGACCGTGGCGGCGATGGAGGACATGACGGCCACCTTGGAGATCCCGCCGAAGCCGCGGATCCCGAAGGCCTTCGGCACCGACGAGATGATGAGGCCGCCGGCGGAGAGCCCGACGAATAACATGAACATCGTGATGTAGAGGCCCCACGAGTCGAGGTTCCTCATGGCCGTCTGCACCATGCCGCCGGAGAGCTGCATGACCCAGAGCACGATGCCGATCAGGGCGATCAGGGCGCTCACGGCGATGCCGGCGGTCAGGCCCTTCCCGCCCCAGGCAGCCGCCCGGGCGCCGGCCGCCTCGCGGGCCTTCGGCGCCGCGGCCGGGTTGAAGTCGTCGTCGATGACGCCGACGCCGTTGTTGATATCAGACATGGTCGTCATCCTTTCTACACGAGGTAATACACAGACGGCTTGGTGCCCTCGTCGGGCAGAAGCTGCTGGTAGCTGCGGGTGGCGACCAGCTTCGCCACCTCGCTTTCCGGGTCGTCCAGATCGCCCCAGAAGCGGGCGCGCACGGGGCAGAGCTCCATGCAGGCGGGCGTCTCGCCCTGGGAGGTGCGCTGGTAGCAGAACGTGCACTTCTCGACGACGTGCTTCTGATGCGGCGCCGCGTCGGCATCGCCGGTCGCGAAGCCGATGGAGTAGGCCGGCTCCTCCCAGTTGAACGAGCGCACGCCCGTGTAGGGGCAGGCCGCCATGCACATGCGGCAGCCGATGCACTTGTCGTAGTCCTGGCGCACGATCCCCGTGTCGGGATCCTTGTACGTCGCGCCGACCGGGCACACCTTGACGCAGGCCGGGTTCTCGCAGTGCTGGCAGCTCACGGGCGTGAAGTCCACCTTGGCGTGGGGGAACTCGCCGCGCATCGTCTCGAACTCCTCGCCGCCGTCGGAGAGCACCCGGTTCCACCACACGCCGTCGGGCAGCCCGTTGGCCGACTTGCACGACATCGCGCACGTCCAGCAGCCGATGCAGCGCTTCTGGTCGATGACCATTCCGTATCTCATGACAGCCCCCTTACGCCTTCTCGATCTGGATCAGGCAGTCACTGTAGTTCTCGTTGTTGCAGACCTCGTTTTCCGAGCCGGAGGTCACGTACTGGTAGTGGCCCTCGATGAACATGTCCTCCATGCAGCCGTGCGGCAGGTTCGCCATGCCCTTGGGCATGCTCGGGTCGACCACGGCCTTCACCTTGAAGGCGCCGCGGTCGTTGAACACGCGCACCACGTCGCGGTTGGCGATGCCGCGCTCGGCGGCGTCCTCCACGCTCACGTGGATCACCGGCTCGGGCTTGACCTCCTTGATCCACGGCGTCTCGCGGAACTGGGTGTGGGTGCTCCAGCGGCCGTGGAACTGGACGAAGACGATGGGGTACTTGTCAGCCAGGGGGTTCTTCTCGAACTTGTCGACCGTGGTCGGCCACGCCTCGAAGGGCGGCTCGAAGTAGGGCAGCCGCTCGCGCTCCACGTCGATCTTCTGGCCGTGGTCGAGGCGCGCCGCGGGCTTCTCCAGGTAGAACTGGGCCTTCTTGGTTGCCGTGCCGAACACGCCGTCGGCGCCGTCGCACCAGCCCTCGGGGCGGCAGCGGACGCACTTCTCCGCCTTCACGCGATCCCACGTGATGGCGCTGTCGGCCGACCACCCCTTGAAGTTCGACCAGTTCACGATGTTCTCGAGCATGGTGAGGTCGTCGTCGGGGTACAGGTTGTCGAAGCCCATGCCGTCGGCCAGCAGCTTGCAGATGTCCAGGTCGCTCTTGGCCTCGTGCAGAGGCTCCATGCACTTCTCCTGGAGGATCACGTACGGGGTGATGGCGCGGGTGGAGATGTCGTTCACTTCGAACCAGTGGGCGCAGGGCAGCACGATGTCGGCCCACTTCACCGTGTCGGTCATGCGCATGTCGGTGACCACGATGAAGTCGATCTTCTTGATGGCCTCGAGCATCTCGGCCTTGCCGGCGGTGTTGCCGATGACGTTGCCCGAGTAGACGTAGACGCTCTTGATGACGGCGTCCTTGTCGCCGTACTTGCCCTCGTTCATGATGCGGGGCAGCTGCGACACGTAGTACTGCGGGCCGTTGTTCTTGCCCGGCACGACGAAGTACTTCATCGAGATGCACTTGGCGGCCGACTTGGACACGCCGTTGCTCGTGCCCGGCTTGCCGAGGTTGCCCGTCAGCATGAGCAGCGCGGCGGTGGACATATACATGGGGTGGCTGTTGCCGGCGTGGCCGAAGCCGAACGACGTGTAGATGCACGACGGGCCGTCGGCCACGTCATGGGCGATCTCGTACACGTCGTCGACCGCCATGCCGCACACCTCGGCGGCGCGCTCGGGCGTCCACTCGTCGACGCGCTCCTTGAGCAGCTCGAGTGCCGTGGTCACCTCCACGCCGTTCACCGTGAACGTGCCCCACAGAGCCGGCGTCGCCACCGTGTCCTGGGGCACCGCGGCGCCGGAGGCCTCGTCCCAGACGAGCACCTTCTTCCCCGCCGCCTCGTCGGCCTCGCCGAGGTCGGCCGCGCGCAGGTAGGCGCCGGTGTCCTTGCGCACCAGGAAGGGGGCGACGGTGGCCTTGCGCAGGAAGGCGTCGTCGGTCAGCCCCTCGTCGATGACGATGCGGCAGCACGCCATGGCGAGCGCCGTGTCGGAGTTGGCGCGGATGGGGATGTAGCGGTCGGCGCGGCTGGCGGACATGGTGCAGATGGGGTCGATGGCCGTCACCTTGCACCCGTTGTCCTGGGCGTCCAGGATGAAGCGCCAATCGTGCGGGCGCGACTCGACGGGGTTGGTGCCCCAGATGAAGATGTGCTTGGCCTCGCGCAGCGTGGTGGCCTCGTTCCACGGGCCGAAGGTGGCGCTGTCGCCGATGGTCAGGCTGTTCATGTAGATGCCGGAGTAGTCGGCGCCGGTCATGATGGACGACGCCTGCATGGCGCGGGTGAAGCGGCGCCACGCCGAGCCGAGGAACCCGTGGAGCGCGCCGTCGTTGCCGGCCAGGTACCACTGGGCGATGGAGGAGTCGCCGTACTGCTCGCGGTAGCCCTTCCACTTCTCGCAGATGGTGGAGATGGCCTCCTCCCAGCTGATGCGCTCGAACTCGCCGGAGCCGCGCTCGCCGACGCGCTTCATCGGGTACTTGAGGCGGTTGGGGTCGTAGATGCGCTGCGGGTGCGTGATGCCGCGCGTGCAGATGCGGGACATGCCCGTGCCGTCGTCATCGGCGAAGATGTGCGGCGCCACGCGGGCGACGCGGCCGTCGCGCACGTGGATGTCGAGGGCGCAGCCGCCGAGGCAGTTGCCGCGGCAGTAGCCCGAGAAGACCTGGTCGCCCGTGTCGGGCAGCTTGTCGTCCGCATGGGCGGACAGCGTGGTGGTCGCGGCGCCGGCGAGGGCCGCCGCTCCGGCGAGGGCGCCGGTGGCCTTGAGGAAGCCGCGCCTCGTGAGCCCGCCGTGCGGGCTGGTGGTTCCTGACATCTCTCCTCCTCGAAGATAGCCAGGATATCCCCTCGCACCGACGCGTCGGCCCGGGCGCGCGTGCGCCGCGGCCTGCCGCTGTCGGATGCCCGGCGCCGTCCCCTCCGTCGGATGGGCGCCGCGCGCGACCGCCCCGGCGCACCCCTGCGCCTTGGCGGACGTTCCGCGCCTTCGCATCGACGGCGCCTCGGCGCGCCCCCGCGCCTCGGCGTCGATGCCTGAGATACCCTTTCGGAGCGCCTCGGCGTCCCTTTGCCCGCTCGCCGCCCATCTTCTCGCAGCCCGCGGGCGCGCCGCCGCGCTCCCCCTTTACTTCCCAGAATCGGCCGGATTCTTCTTGTCATAGTCTGTCATACGCAGAGGAGGGATGTCAAGAAGAAATGTAGGGCAGCCTATGACAAGAGGATGCGCGCCGGGTCGGCGTGGGGAGGAGGCCCGTGAAAAAGCGGCGCCTCCGTGCAAATTCGGGCGGTTTTGCACTCCCCGAAGCGAGAAGACCGACGCCCTGGAAGAGCCGGCGCGACAAAGCCCCAGGTCGCTGAAGGAACCGAGGGCGGGCTGGCCAGCCGAAGGGCGACAGCCGGGTGCAAAACCGCCCGAATTTGCGTCGAGGGCGCGATTTCCCGAGTTTTGGCGGCGCCCCTCCCCCGCCAGGGCGCCCGAACAAAGAGGCGCCGCCCCGGCGCTGGGTAGGCGCGGGGCGGCGCGGCGGCCGGGTGTCTGAAGATGGGCCCGGCCGGTCGGGGGCGCCGCAAAGGGTGGGCGGCGGAGACCCCGACTGCCTGGTTGCCCGCAGTCGCCGTGCGGGCGGCGCGGGTTTCACGCGCCCGCTGCGAGGCGAGACGCGGGCCATCCGCGGCCGCCGGGCGGGCGGCGCGGGCTCCGCGGCCTGCGCGCGGCAGGCGCGGGGGAAGCCCGCGGCCCGGCGGGAGGGGTGCCGGGTCGCGGGCGGGAGTAGGCTAGTCCTGCTTCGGGCGCAGCGGCAGGTAGCGCAGGCCGGCCAGCAGGATGAGGGCGCCGAGCGCGATGACGCCCAGGGTGACGCCCCACTCGATCATCGTCGGCCAGTACACCAGCCCCTGGTAGGCGCCGGAAATGCCGGACTCCCAGCCGGTGACGGTCATGGGCGTCACGGGGCCGGCCATCTCCAGGTTCGTGATCTGGAAGCCGCCGATCAGCAGCTGGACGCGCTTGCAGAAGATGGCGGCGATGGCCAGCGCCGACGCGCCGACGATGAGGCCGGGGCGGCGCAGCGACGGGGTGAAGCACACCACGGCGCACGCCACGCAGCCGATGACCTCCACCCAGAAGAACGGGGCGAGCGGGCCGGATACGAGCATGTCCACCACGGCCATGCCGCCGGCGGCGGGGAACGCCTCGGTGAGCAGGTCGCAGCCGAAGAAGTACAGGTCGACGCAGATGAAGGCGCCCAGCAGCTTGGCAAGCTTCGTCACGTTCGCCTGGTCGAGCGCCAGGTAGCCGGCCTTGCGCAGCGCCACCACCACGATGGCGACGAGCGCGGTGCCGCACACGAGCGCGGAACTCACGAACCACGGGGCCAGGAGCGCCGTGTGCCACATCTCGCGGCCCTGCTGAAGCCCGAAGATCCACGCGGTCACACTGTGCACCAGCACGGCGCACACGAGCGCCACCACCGAGATCACGCGCAGGGCGGTCGCCGACACGCGGCCGCGCTCGTTCTGCAGCGTGGCCCACAGGTACACGCAGGACAGGATGAGGTAGGTGCCCAACACGATGATGTCCCACATCAGCGGCGACCCCAGGTTCGAGTAGGCGAAGAGCTCCCACAGGCGCATCGGCTGGCCGAGGTCGACCACCACGAAGGCGATGGCGCACACGGTGGCGGCGATGGACGTCCACACGGCCACCTTCGAGATGCCGCCGAAGCCCGCGATGCCGAACGCCTTGGGCACCGAGCTGATGATGAGGCCGCCGGCCGACAGGCCCACGAAGAACATGAAGTTGGTGATGTAGAGGCCCCAGGAATCGAGGTTGCGCATGCCGGTCTGCACCATGCCGCCGGAGAGCTGGATCACCCACAGCACGATGCCGAGCACGGCCAGCGCGGCGGACACGCCGATGGCGACGGTGAGGCCCCTGCCGCCCCAGGCCGCCGCCCGGACACCGGCCGCCTCGCGGGCGCCAGGCGCCGCAGCCGGGTTGAAGTCGTCGTCGATGACGCCGACGCCGTTGTTGATATCAGACATAGTCGTCATCCTTCCTAGACGAGATAATAGACGGACGGCTTGGTGCCCTCGTCGGCGAGAAGCTGCTTGCTCGAGCGCTCGCGCACCAGCTTCGCCACCTCGCTCTCGGGGTCATCCAGATCGCCCCAGAAGCGGGCGCGGGCCAGGCACGTCTTCACGCACATGGGCTCCTCCCCTTTCGCCAGGCGGTGCCAGCACATCGTGCACTTCTCCACCACGTGCTTCTGGTGCGGGGGCACGTCGGCGTCGCCCATGGCGAAGTCCACCACGTAGGACGGCTCCTCCCAGTTGAACGACCGCACCCCGTTGTAGGGGCAGGCGCTCATGCACATGCGGCAGCCGATGCATTTGTCGTAGTCCTGGCGCACGACACCGGTCTCCGGATCCTTGTACGTCGCGCCCACGGGGCACACCTTCACGCAGGCCGGGTTCTCGCAGTGCTGACAGGCCACCGTCAGGTAGCTCATCGTCGCGTCGGGGAACTCACCGGCCGGGGTGTCCATCTCGGCACCGCCCTCGGTGAGCGCCCGGTTCCACCACATGCCCGCAGGCAGGTTGTTCTCGATGCGGCACGCGGTCGAGCAGGTGTGGCACCCGATGCACCGCTTCGTGTCTATCGCAAATCCGTAGCGCATGATTTAAGCCTCCCATTTCCTGAAGTTGACGCGGGCGTCGTAGAACGACGCGGCGGAGGGGTACGGGTCCATGCCCGGCTGGGACATCTCCTGGTAGCCGCCCTCGATGAACTGGTCGCGCTGCCAGCCCTTGGGGATGGACACGACGCCCGGCGCGATGGACTCGTCGACGAGGCACTTGACGACGCAGTGGCCGCGGTCGTTGTAGACCTCCACCAGATCGTCCGTGGTCACGCCGCGCTCGGCCGCGTCCTTGCCGTTGACCTTGGCCAGCGGCTCGGGATCGAGCTCGCGCAGGAGCGGCACGCGGCCCCACTGGGTGTGCACGCGGAAGCGGGAGTGCTCCTGCAGGTAGACGAGCGGGTACTTCTCGGCCAGCGGGTTGTCGATGCCGCACTCCTCCGGGTCGCGGTAGTACACCAGGTGCTCGCCGTCGACGCGGTCGGATAGGTCCTGGCCGTAGTCCAGGCGCGGCTTGGGGTTGTCGGTGTACAGGCGCACGCGGCCCTTCTCGGTCTTGAAGGGGTCGGTCATGCCCGTGATGTAGGCCTCGCCCGGCGTGCCGGTGGTCTGGATGACCTTCTCCTGGCGGAAGCGGTCGAGGCTGAGCCCCTTGGCCTTGGACGCGGCGTTGCTGAACAGGATGGCGGCCCACTTCTCGATGCCGTCGCCCTCGGGGAACGACGCCTCGAAGCCCAGCGCGCGGCCCAGCAGGTAGGCGATCTCGGAATCGGGCTTGCTCTCGTAGAGCGGCTCGATGGCCTTCTCCTGGTAGATGGTGTAGGGGTTGTTGTAGCCGGCGCGGATGTCCTCCACCTCGTACCACGACGTCGCGGGCAGCACCATGTCGGCGTAGCGGGCGGAATCGGTCATCTCCATGTCGATGACCACGTAGTAGTCGAGGTTGGGCAGCAGCCGATCGAGGAACTCGCGCTGGCCGCCCAGGTTGCTGGCGGGGTTGGCGCAGTAGGACACCATCACCTTCATGGGGAAGGGCTTGCCGTTGAGCGACTGGGTGGCCACGATCTCGGGCATGAGGCCGAAGGGGATGGTGGCATTGAGGCCCTTATACTCCTTGGTGACCCACAGCCCCAGCGTCTCGGGCGACCAGCGGGTGGTGAACACGCCGGTGAAGCCCGCGCCCGGCTTGGCCAGGTTGCCCGTCAGCGCCATGAGGATGGCGATGGCCCAGGTGTTCTGGTAGCCGTTGAGGAAGTGGTCGAGGCCGTAGGTGATGTTGACCGACACGGCGCGCTCGGCGGCGAAGCGCTCGGTGAACTCGACGATGAAGTCCTCGGTAAGCCCGGTCAGGCGCGCGGCCTCGGCGATGGAGTACTGCGACAGCTGCTCCTTGAGCAGGCCGTAGGAGGCGTCGAGGGCGATGCCGTCGGGCGTGGAGAACGAGCCCTCCATCGCCGGGTCCTGGGCGTCGTCGATGAGCGTGATGGCCCCGGTGGCGTTGTCCCACACGTAGTAGTCGACGGGGATGGCGGCCACCGCGGCGGCGACGGCCGTGGCGCCCTGGGCGGCGTACTTCTCCTTGGCGGCGGCCACGGCGGCGGCGTAGGCGGCCGCGGACTCGGCGGGCCAGTTGGCCGTGGACAGGTGGCGCTTGGTGTCCTGGCGCACCAGGAACGCGCCGTTGGAGCGCTTGCCGATGAAGTCCCAGTCCACCAGGTCGTGCTCGATGACGTAGTTGGCCATGGCCAGGGCCAGGTAGCCGTCATGGCCGGGGTTCACGCGGATGTACTCGTCGGAGCGGTGCGCCGTGGCCGACTTGATGGGGTCGATGGTGACGACCTTCGTCCCCTTCTCCTTGGCCCACTGGATCCAGCGCCAGCTGTGCGGGTGCGTGAAGACGGGGTTGGTGCCCCACACCACCACCATGGACGAGTCCAGCACACTGTTGGGCTCGTTGCAGTACTGCCAGTCGCCGGTGCCGAGCACGCGGTCGATGCCGTGGCCGGCGGCGTAGTCGTAGCAGGCCGCCGTCTTGATGGCGCCCAGGCACGCGGCCAGGCGCGGGAACAGGCCGTAGACGCCGTTGATGTAGCCGTAGTTGCCCGATGCCGCGTCGAAGGCGATGGCCTTGGGGCCGTACTGGTCGATGGTGTCCTGCATCTTCTGGGCGATCTCGGCGATGGCCTCGTCCCAGGTCACGCGCTCCCACTGGCCGGCGCCGCGCTCGGTGCCGTCCACGCGGCGCATCGGGTACTGGATGCGGGTGGGGCTGTAGATGCGCTCGATGTAGGACAGGCCCTTGAGGCAGCAGCCGGTGTAGCCGGGCTCCTGGTAGCCGCCGGGCGACAGCTTCACGATCTTGCCGTCACGCACGTGGGCGAGCAGGCGGCACGATCCCATGCAGTTGGACCGGCAGTTGCAGTTGAACAGCTGCTCGCCGCTGCCGGGCTTCTCGTCCCCATCGTCGGCGAAGGCCCGCAGCGCCCCGAACGACCCGGCCGCGAGGCACGAGGCCCCGGCGACCGCCCCGGTCGTCTTGAGGAACGAGCGGCGGGTAAGGTTGGTACCACTCATAGGTTCTCTCTCCTTTGAACAGCCGCGGCCAGATGCGCCGCGGGGCGCCCGCCGGGGCGCGCGCACGCGGGGAGCGTGCCGCGATCAGCCCAGGTGGCGCCTAGTCCCCTCTCTCCGAACCGGCCGGGTTCTTCTTGCCCTAGTCTGTCATAGAACCCCCCCCCCGTCAACGATTTTTGTATGACAATCTATGACAGAGGGTAGGCATGTCGGCCGTTGAGCGAGGAGCAATGGGAAGAATTGCCTGTTCAAGAGGTTAGTTGGAGAACAAATGTTTCACATGAAACACTTTGGCGCTTGCGGTGTGGCGCTTGACGATATATACTAATGTAATACTGTATTACACACTCTGAGGCAAAGGAGGTCGCCGTGGATGCCATCGTCACCGCGCGGGTTCCCGCGGAGATCAAGGAGCAGGGCTCGGCCGTGCTGCGTGAGATAGGGGCCACTCCTACCCAGCTGGTGAACGCGGCGTACCGGTACCTGCTGAGCGAGCGAAAGCTGCCGCAGGGGCCGAAGGCGGCCGCTGCGGGGAAAAGGACCCCCACCGCCGATCAGATGCGGCGGATCGACGCGTCGCTGTCCGTCATGCGCCTGGAGCCGGCCGATCCTAACGGACGGCGCCCCTTCGGGCAGATGCTGAGCGAGGCGAGGGATGAGCGCTATGCTGAGCATCTTGCTTGACACCAACATCCTCATCGACTTCTACCAGCAGCGCGAGCCGCATGTCGACTACGCGCGGCAGCTCATGCTGGCAAGCTCGTTCGGGGATGCGGAGCTCTGGGTGTCGGCCAAGTCGTTCACCGACGTCTTCTACGTCCTGTCTAAGAGGCATCCCAGCTCGGAGGTGCAGGCCGCGTTCCTCGAGAGCCTCGGCTGGCTCAAGATCTGCTCCATCGACGGCTCGGACGTCAAGCTGGCATCTGAGCGCGCCTGGGACGACTTCGAGGACTGCCTGGTGGCCATCGCGGCGGAGAAGGCGGGCGCCGACTTCCTGATCACCCGCGACGCGGCGGACTTCGCCGACAGCCGCGTGCCGGCGCTCTCCCCACAGGCCTTCTTCGATCACCTCGCCGCCGAGCACGGCATCGTCTACGAGACCGTCGACTGGGACGAAGGCGGAAGAGGCGATGGGCGAGAGCCAAGGTAGGCCTTGAAGCCGAGGGGGCGTGGGCCGCAGCACGTGCGCCAAGGTGTGCGCGCAAGCACGCCTTGGCGCGAAGGTGGGGCGGCGGGGCGGGCCCCTTCCCTACTTGCCGGGAGCGGCTTGGGCGGCGCGCGCGAGGACGTCGGGATCGCCGGTGAAGCCCTCGCTGAAGGCGCTGGGGATGACGAGCGTGCCGCCGGACTGCCGGACCGACTCGTAGGCCAGGTGCATGGTACGCAGGCGCAGGGCCGCGTCGTCGCCGTCGTATACCTCGGAGGCGTCGCGCAGCATCTCGGATATGTCGCGCTCGGCCTCGGCCATGATCATGCGGGCGTTGCGCTCGCGCGTGGCCACGGCCTCGGCGGCCATCGCGCCCTGGAGGTCCTTGGGCACCACGATGTCGCGCACCTCCACGTCCATCACGTCGATGCCCCAGTCGGCCAGCTTCTCCTCCAGCACGTCCTTGAGCTCGGCGTCGAGCTGGTCGCGCCGCTGCGCCACCTCGGCCAGCGTCGCGCGGCCGATGGCCTTGCGCAGCATGGCCTGGGACATCCACGACACGGCGCTCGCGTAGTCCTCCACCTCGGTGGCCGCCTTCTTCGCCGAGAACACCATCCAGAACACGACGGCGTCCACGTTCACGGGCACGAGGTCGCTCGTGAGCGTCTCCTCGGCGCCGAAGTAGGTGGCGATGACGCGCTGGTCCACGCGCAGGGTGTAGAACTCGATGATGGGCCAGGTGAACACGACGCCCGGGCCGGCCACGCGGTTGAACTTGCCGAAGCGCATGACGACGGCCTTCTCCCACTCCATCACGATGTGGATCGACGACGCCGCCAGCACGCCGGCGACGACCGCGAGCACGACCGCGCCGACGCCCACCGTGCCCGTCGCCAGCCACGCCGCCACGCCCACGATGAGCGCCGCGCACGTGAAGACGATGACCGTGAAGGCGACGGCCCCGTTGCGGGAGGTGCGCCTACGCCCCGTCTCCAGCTGCACGTTGGTCTGAATCGTCCGCGGCGCGGGGGAAGCGGACGACTCGTCCGCGGCTGGCCTGATCCTTCGCCTCATCAGCTGCTCCTTGGTCTCGGTCGCGCTTGCCCTTGGCCTCCACCAGGCTGGCCGTGAACCGCGCATCGATGTCTTCCAGCGACATGCCCAGCTCCTGGCAGCGCTGCAGGTACTCCGCCGTGACGATCTCGGCCGTGACGGCGATGGACACGCCCGGCTTGTCGCTCACGTCGCACACGAAGGCGCCCTGGCGGCGCTTCGACTGGATGTAGCCGTCCTCCTCCAGGCTCTGGTACACCTTGCTGACGGTGTTGTAGTTGATCTCCACATCCGCCGCCAGGCCGCGCACCGTGGGCAGCTGGTCGCCCGGCAGGTAGTAGCCCGACGTGATGAGGTAGATGAACCGGTTCTTCAGCTGGAGCCAGATGGGCAGGCTGCTGCCCTCGTCCAGCTCGAACAGGTCCCCGGCGGGGATGGTCTTGCCCAGCTTGATCATGACGCGATCAGATCCTCTCTCTCGGGTGGCGTCCCCGGCGCGGCGGACGCGGATGCGCCGGCGAGCAGGCCGCCAGACGCGGGCGACGCCGCGGGCGGGCCGGCGGGCGCGAGCGACGCGGGCGCGGCGGGCGCGGGCGACGCGGCGGACGCGGGCGATGCCGCGGGCGGCGGGGCCTGCAGCGCCAGGTCGCGCGGGGCGGCCGCGTCGGCGACGGCCCAGCGCAGGCAGAGCGCGCCTACCAGCACGAGCACCGCCGCCAGGGCCGGCAGCGCCGCGGGCGCGGGCCCGCGGGCGAGCCGGCGTCCGGCCAGCAGGTAGGCGGCCTCGGCGCCGAGCGGCAGCGCGCACCCGCACAGCCCGAAGCCGAGCCACCAGGCGGCGGCCTGCGGGCCAGCCAGGAGCGCCGCGGCGCCGGCGGCGGCGCCCGGGTGGGCGCTCGACGCCATCGTCCCCGCGAACAGGGCGGCCGCCGCGACCTCGGCCGCAATGAGCACGCCGTCCGCCCGCGCCAGGACGCGCAGCAGGCGCGCCGTCCGCCCGTCCGCGCCCGCCCAGAAGCAGCAGGCCATGACCAGCGCGACGCCGCTCGAGGCCGACGACAGCGTGAACAGCACCGGCAGCCAGGGCGACCGCCACAGCCCCGCCCCCTGCAGCGACTGCAGGAGCAGGCCCGTGTAGGCCATGACCACCAGCCCGAGCGCCACGGCCAGCGCCTCGAGCGCGCGCACCGCGGGCCGCGGGAGCCCCGGCAGGTACAGCAGGCGCACCGCCGCCAGCGGGGCCGCCACCGCGATGAGCGCCGCGAGGGCCACGGCCCCCACGCTCATCACCGTGGGCTGCGGCGACAGGAACAGCGCGAGCACCCGGTCGATCCGGCCCAGGTCGAGGGACAGGCACGCCGCGCCCGCCACGAGCGCGCCGAGCCCCGCCGCGAAGCCGAGGGCCGCCGCGCGCCGCGCCGGATCCGCCGCCGGCTCGGGGCCGTAGGCGGTCGTCACGCCGAAGGGCTCGCGCAGCCACGCCAGGTCGACGAGCGCGCACGTCGTCACGCAGCCGGCGCCCGCGCCGCCGAGGAACAGGTAGAGCACCGCCAGATCGCCGAGCACCCTCCCCCTCCTTCCGGCCCGGGACGCCACGTCATCCCGCAGTATGCCACAAAGCAGGGGCGGTGTATATGACAGCGTGTCATAGGTGAGGAAGAGGGAGGGCGACGGCGGGGTTGGCCCACCGCCCCTGCGCGCCGGGCGGCCGACGCGGACGGGCGCGCCCTCGGCCAGCCCTCGGAGGGGGATGTGAGGGATGCTTCCCGGCTTCCCTACTCCACGTTGAGCATGCGGTAGCCTATGCCCACATGGGTCTGGAGGTAGCGGGGGTTGGCGGGGTCGGGCTCGATCTTCTTGCGCAGGGTGGCCATGAAGACGCGCAGGGAGGGCAGGTCGGCGGCGAGCGCCTGGCCCCAGACCTCCTTCAAGATGTAGTTGTGGGTGAGCACCTTGCCGGTGTTGCGCGCGAGCAGGCACAGCAGCTTGTACTCGATGGGCGTCAGGTGCACCTCGGCGCCGTCGCGCGTGACCACGCCGGCGTCGAAGTCGATGCCCAGGCCGCCGTTGCGGTAGACGTCCGGGACGGCGGCCTGGGCGGGCGCGGCGTAGTCGAGCCGGCGCAGGGCCACGCGGACGCGGGCCAGCAGCTCGTCGACGGAGAACGGCTTGGTCAGGTAGTCGTCGGCGCCGGCGTCGAGGGCCTCCACCTTGTCGGCGTCCTCCTGGCGCGCCGACAGCACGATGACCGGCATGCGCGACCAGCCCCGCAGCGCCCGGATGACCTCCACGCCGTCGCGGTCGGGCAGCCCCAAGTCGAGGATGACCAGGCTCACATCCGGCGAGGACGTGAGCTCCACCAGGGCCGCCGCGCCCGTGGTGGCCTCGCGGTGCCGGTAGCCGCGTACGTCGAGGGCCGTCGCCACCAGGTTGCGCACGGCCGGGTCGTCCTCCACCACCAGGATCTCGCGCTCGTCGCCCATCATGCGCCTCCCTCCGCGCTGCCGGCGGGGCCGCCGCCCGCATCCGGCGTCGTACCCGCCTCCGCGCCGGCGCCCGCGCCCGCGCCCGCACCCGGCACCGTGCCCGTGCCCGCGCCCGGCGACGCCGCCGCTTCTCCGCCCGCCACGGCGCCCTCGGGCAGCGCGGCGGCCGGCAGGTCGAACGAGAACACGCAGCCGTGGGGCCGCGCGTCGACCAGAGTCACGTCGCCGCCGTGGGCGCGCAGGATCGACCGGCACAGCGCCAGCCCCAGCCCCATGCCGCGCCGGCTGTCGCCGCCCTCGCCCGCCGCCATCGCCGCCGGGGCCGCCTCGCGCGCGCCCGGGGCCTCCGGGCCGCCCGCGCCGCCCGGCCCGTCCGCACCCGCGCCGGCCGCGCGCCCGTCGGAGGCGCCTCCGGCCGCCGGCACGCGGCGGCTCCCGTGGTAGAACAGGTCGAACACGCGCGCCTTCTCCGCATCGGGGATACCCGGGCCGTCGTCGGCCACCGTCACCCGCACGCGATCCTCGCCGCCGACGCGCACGGGCCGCGCGGACACCGTCACCGTCGAGCCGGCCGGCGTGTAGGCCAGCGCGTTGTTCACCAGGTTCACGATCACCTGCACGATGAGCCCCGCGTCCATCGAGGCCATCAGCAGGTCGTCGGCCACGTCTGCCTCCACGGCGTGCGCGTCGTCGCGGCGCGCGTGGCGCAGGGCGTCGGCCACCACGTCGGCCACGAGCTCGGGCTGCAGGTCGACTGCCACCGTGCCGTCGTCGAGCCGCGTCACCGACAGCAGGTTCTCCACCAGCCCGATGAGCCAGCGCGCGTCGTCGCGGATGTCGCCGCACAGGCGCTCGCGCTGGGCGTCCGAAAGCGCCCCGCCGTCGGCCAGCAGGATGGCCGCGTCGCCGGATATGCTGGTCAGCGGCGTGCGCAGGTCGTGCGAGATCGAGCGCAGCAGGTTCGACCGCAGCGCCTCCTTCTCGGCCTTGACCGTGAGGTCGCGTCGCTCGCGGGCCAGCGCCAGCCCCTCGGCCGCCTGGCCGCACTCGTCGAGCAGCGCCACCAGCAGGTTGCGCTCGAAGGCGCCGAAGTCCTCGGCGTCGGCCTCCATCACCAGGCCCGCCACGCCGAAGACGCGCTCGCGCGAGCGGATGGGCAGGTACAGGCAGCGCGCCTCGCGCAGGGTGTCGGTGGTGGCGCCCGCCGGCTCGCCGTTGGCGGCCACCCACGCGGCCACCGCGGCCTCGTCCGGCGCCGTGAGCGCCGCCGCGCCCGCGTCCCCGCCGCCGGTGCCCGGCACGTCGTAGACCCGCGGCGCCGCCAGCCCGCCCGCCGCCACGGGGTCGGCCTCGTAGATGACCACGGGCCGGTCGAGGATCTTCACCACCTGGGCCGCCGCCGTCTCGAGGCACTGGGCCAGCGTCGGTGCCGCCTGGAGCTTGCGGCTGCTCTCCAGCAGCACCTCGGTGCGGTACGACCGGCGCGCCGCCTGGGCCGCCTGGTGCTTGAGGCGGATGGCCAGAGATGACGCGGCCAGCGTCCCCACCAGCAGAAACGTGAAGATCACCGGCGCCGAGAGGCCGTAGGCGTGAAAGGTGAAGCGCGGCACCGTGAAGAAGAAGTTGTAGGCCACCACGCTACCAAGCGCCGTGAGCACCGCGTAGAGGAACCCGTCGGCGCGCGTGGCCAAAAGCAGCGCCACCAGGAGGTACACCATGAGGATGACCGGCGTGGCGGGGCTGAGCTCCCAGGCGAGGGTGCCGAGCGCCGTGGCCAGGGCCACCGCCCCGGCGGCGCGCGCCACGTCGGCGCCCGTGGGCGCCAGGCCGGCCGTCACACGCGCGCGGCCGAGCAAGGTGGGTGCGTCGGCCCCCGGGACGGCCGTCACCACGGCCCCCGGCGCCGCGCGCATGAGCCGCGCGGCCACGTCGCGGCGCGCCAGCAGCCCGCGGCGCGGGGACGGCCCGGCCACCACGAGCTGGCGGATGCCGGACGACGCCGCGTACTGGGCCACCGGCGCCACCGGGTCGTCGCCGCTGAGCGTCACGACGCGCGCGCCCAGCTCCTCGGCCAGGGCGAGCGCGCGGGCCAGGGCCTCGGCCTCCTCGGCGTCGTCGCGGCGCCCGTCGGCCGGCTCCACGGCCAGCGCCGTGAGCGAGCCGTGCAGCGCCTCGGCCAGGTTCGCCGCCGTCCTCACCACGCGCGGCGCCGCCGCGTCGCCTTCGACGAGCACCACCACGTCCTCCCCTGCCTCGGCGCGCGGAACCGCCGCCACCGGGGAGGTGCGCGTCAGCCGGTCGGCCATGCGCCGCAGCGCTATCTCGCGCAGCGCCGCCAGGTTGGAGCGCGAGAAGAAGTGGGCGAGCGCCGTGCCCGCGCGCTCGGGGGCGTACACCTTCCCCGCCTCGAGGCGCGCGATGAGATCGGCCGGCTCCAGGTCGACCAGCTCCACCGACTCGGCGCCGTCGAAGACGCGGTCGGGAATGCGCTCGGCCACGCTCACGGCCGTGACGGCGGCAATCTTGTCGTTGAGCCCCTCCAGGTGCTGGACGTTCACCGTCGTGTACACGTCGATGCCGGCCCGCAGCAGCTCCTCCACGTCCTGGTAGCGCTTGCGATGACGGCAGCCGGGGGCGTTGGTGTGGGCCAGCTCGTCGACGAGGGCCACCTGCGGGCGGCGGGCCAGAAGCCCGTCCAGGTCGAGCTCGCGCAGGGCGATGCCGCGGTGCTCGACCTGCCGGGGCGGCAGCACCTCTAGCCCGGCGAGGAGCGCCAGCGTGTCCGCGCGCGTGTGCGGCTCCACGTAGCCGACCACGACGTCGAGCCCCTCGGCCTGGGCGCGGTGAGCCTCCTCCAGCATGGCGTAGGTCTTGCCGACGCCGGCCGCGTAGCCGAAGAACACCTTGAGGCGGCCGCGCTCGCGCGGCTCGCCGTCGCCCTCCTCTTGGATGCGGCGGAGGATGGCGTCGGGGTCGCGCCGGGCGTCGGGGTCGGGCGCGGCGGGCGCCGGGGCCGTGCCGGGGCGGGCGAGGCCCCCGCGCAGGGCGGCGCCCAGGGCGCTGGCCGCCCGCGGCCGCCCACCCGCCTTCCCGCCTGCCCGCCGTGCCGCCATTCCGCGTCCTTCCTTCCGTGCCGTGCCATTCCCGTGCTCCCCGCCCCGCGCCCCCGGCTCCGCGCCGGGGCGGGCCGCGTCCGCGTGCCGCGTCGGGACGGGCCGCGCCCCCAGCTCCGCGCCGGGGCGGGCCGCGTCCGCGTGCGCGGCGCCGGCTCGCGCCCGCGCGCTGCGCACGGCGTGCCGGCATGCCGCGCGCCCCGCCATGGACGCCGGTGGCGCTGCGTGCCGTGTCGGGGCGACATTCGCTTACCATCCCCGTCATGCTATCACCGGCCCCCGCAGGCCCGGTGACGCGGGGGAAACGATTGGGAAGCGGGTCTGCCGAGGCCCGGCGGCACGACCTCATGCGCCGCGACGCGCCGCGCAGCCGCGCCCGCGGGCCATCTTGCACGCTTTTGGGCGTTTCATATCCATTTCGTCGAGTTTCCCGAGGCTCGCCACGGGCTAGGGGCCGCCGCGGCCGACGTTTGCCCAGGTCGCCGATTCCGCCGGCAACGGAATGGCCGCGAAATGCCCGTTTTCGGCCTCCGGAGGCTCGGAAAACTCGACGAAATGGATATGAACGGCCGAATTCGCTGCACGACGACGCGGCGAAGCGCGTCGGGCCGCCCGGCAGGCGCGCCGCGCCCTCGGCCACGCGGCGGCGCGCCCCGGGGCGGGGCCCGCGCGTGCCGCGCCGGATGCCTCGGGGCACGCCGAGCCGCCTACAGCACGCCGTCGAGCATGAGGTTGACGCGCAGGACGTTCACGCGGGGCTCCCCCACCACGCCGAGCAGCGGCTGCTCGGTGCAGGCGGCGATGATGGCGCGCACCTCCTCGGGCGAGCGCCCGGTGGCGGCGGACAGGCGCCCCACCTGGTACTCGGCGGCCGCCGGCGAGATGTGCGGGTCGAAGCCCGACCCGGACGTGGTCACCAGGTCGCTCGGCACGGGGGCGTCGCCCTGGTCGGGATGGGCGGCGCGCACCGCCGCGACGCGCTCGGCCACGCGGGCGGCGAACCCATCGGTCGCCGGGCTCTCGTTGGCCGGCGCGTACCACAGAAGCGGCGTGCCGTCGTCGGCGCGGAAGGTGCGCGCCTCGGCGCCGCTCACGCGCCCCCACAGGTGGTCGTCGTCAGCGAAGGGCTGCCCCACCAGGTCGCTGCCCCAGGCCACGCCGTCGACCTCGATGATCGACCCGCCGGCCTGCCGCGGGAAGGCGGCCTGGGCCACGCCGGTCACCGCCAGCGGGTACAGCACGCCGCACAGGGCGGTGGCCGCTGCCAGCAGCAGCGCCGCGCTGCCCGCCGTCCTCAAGATGCTCCGAGCCTTCATGGTCGTTCCTTTCACGTCGATCCGTCCTTGCCGCGGGTGCCGGGGCACGCGGGAGGCGCCGGCCGCACACGCGCTCCCGCCGCACACCCGCGCTGCGCCTCGCACGCACTTGCGCCTTGCACGCCCGCGCCACGCGCCGCACGCGCCCGCGCCCCGCACGCCCGCGCCCTCGCGTCGCGCGCCCTACGCCGCGCCGAGCGCCGTCATCAGCACGTCGAGCGCCTTGATGGCGACGAACGGCACCGCCACGCCGCCCAGCCCGTAGACCGCCAGGTTGCGCGCGAGCAGGCTCGACGGCGTACCCTCGCGGTACTTGACGCCGCGCAGCGCCAGCGGGATGAGCGCCACGATGATGAGCGCGTTGTACGTCACCGCCGCCAGCATCGCCGAGGTGGGGCTGGTCAGGTGCATCACGTTGAGCGCCTCGAGCCCCGGGTAGAGCGGCACCAGAAGCGCCGGGATGACGGCGAAGTACTTGGCCAGGTCGTTGGTGATGGAGAAGGTGGTCAGGCTGCCGCGGGTCATGAGCATCTGCTTGCCGATGCGCACGATCTCGATGAGCTTGGTCGGCGACGAGTCCAGGTCCACCATGTTGCCGGCCTCCTTGGCCGCCTGGGTGCCGGAGTTCATGGCCACGGCCACGTCGGCCTGGGCCAGCGCCGGCGCGTCGTTGGTGCCGTCGCCGGTCATGGCCACCAGGTGACCCTCGGCCTGGTAGCGGCGGATGGCCTCGAGCTTGGCCTCGGGGGTGGCCTCGGCGATGAAGTCGTCCAGGCCGGCCTCGGCGGCGATGGCCGCGGCCGTCAGCGGGTTGTCGCCGGTCACCATGACCGTGCGGATGCCCATGGCGTGCAGGTCGGCGAAGTTCTCGCGGATGCCCGACTTGATGATGTCCTTCAGGTGGATGACGCCCAGCACGCGCCCGTCGCGCACGACCACGAGCGGGGTGCCGCCCTCACGCGCCACCTCATCGGCGATGCGCGAGCACTGGGGGCTCCACGTGCCGCCGCGGGCCTCGACGTAGGCGCGCACCGCGTCGGCCGCGCCCTTGCGGATCTCGTGGCCGCCGAAGTCGACGCCGCTCATGCGCGTCTGCGCCGTGAAGGGCACCACCGTGAAGCCAGCGCCGTCGAGGGTGCGCCCGCGGATGCCGAAGCGCTCCTTCGCGAGCACCACCACGCTGCGCCCCTCGGGCGTCTCGTCGGCCAGGCTCGCCAGCTGGGCCGCGTCGGCCAGGTCGCGCTCCGCCACGCCGTCGAGCGGCAGGAAGGCGGCCGCCTGGCGGTTGCCGAGCGTGATGGTGCCCGTCTTGTCGAGCAAGAGCACGTCCACATCGCCCGCCGCCTCCACCGCGCGCCCGCTCGTGGCCAGCACGTTCGCCTGGTTGAGGCGGCTCATGCCGGCGATGCCGATGGCGGAGAGCAGCGCGCCGATGGTGGTGGGCGCCAGGCACACGAACAGGGCCACGAGCGAGGCGATGCCGAGCGGGTTGACGCGCCCCTCCTGCGCCGCGGAGAACGCGCCGAAGGCGTAGAGCGCCGTGGACACGGCCAGGAACACCAGCGTGAGCGCGATGAGCAGCAGCTCGAGCGCCCGCTCGTTGGGGGTCTTCTTGCGAGCGGCCGACTCGACCATGGCGATCATCTGGTCGAGGAAGCTGTGGCCGGCCTCGGCGCTCACGCGCACCACCAGCCAGTCGGACAGCACCGTCGTGCCGCCGGTGAGCGCCGAGCGGTCGCCGCCGGACTCGCGCACCACCGGGGCCGACTCGCCCGTGATGGCGCTCTCGTCCACGCTCGCGGCGCCCAGGAGCACCTCGCCGTCGGCGGGCACCTGCTCGCCGGCGCGCACGAGGTACACGTCCCCGCGCCGGAGCTCGGCCGAGCTCACCGCGCGCCCGCGCGCCGCCAGGAAGGCGGCCGGGTCGTCCGCCGCGGCGGCCTCGGCGATGAGCACGCCGTCGACCCGGCAGGCCTCCACGTCGCGCTTGGCCGAGCGCAGGGCATCGGCCTGGGCCCTGCCCCGGCCCTCGGCCAGGGCCTCGGCGAAGTTGCCGAACAGCACCGTCAGCCACAGGATGACGCACACCGCCAGGATGAACCCGGGCGCCGCATCGGCCACGCCGGCCAGCGCCAGGGCGAAGAGCGCCGTGGTCAGGATCGCCGACAGGTACACCATGAGCATCACCGGGTTGCGCGCCTGCTCGCGCGGGGCCAGCTTGGCGAAGGCGTCGCGCACCGCGCGCCCGACGGCCGGGCCGCCCGCCGCCCGCGTGCCGCCCGCCGACGGCGTCGCGCCCGCGCCCATGCCGCCCGCACCGTCCGCGCCGACCGCAGGCGCGTCCGCGCCCGCCATCCCCGTCTTCCGAACCTCAACAGCCATCACACGCCGCCTTTCCTAGTACGCCGCCAGAAGCTCGGCCGCCGGGCCCAGGGCCAGGGCCGGCAGCAGGGTGAGCGCCCCCACCAGCACGATGATCACCAGCAGCAGGAACACGAACAGCGGGCTCGCCGTCGAGAGCGTCCCCGCTCCCGCGCTCACCGACTCGCGCGCCGCCAGGCTGCCGGCCAGGGCGAGCGCGGCCGCCATCGGCAGCAGGCGCCCGGCCAGCATCTCCAGCCCCAGCACCACGTTCACGACGGTCGCGTTCGCGTCGAGCCCGCCCATGGCCGAGCCGTTGTTGGCGCCGGCCGAGACCGCCCCGTACAGCAGCTCGCTGAAGCCGGCCGCCCCGCGCTCGCCGACAGCCGCCGCGCCGCCGGGCAGCAAGCACAGCGCCGCCGCCCCGGCCAGGATGACGAGCGCCGGCGACACCACCGTCAGCACGGCCATGCGCATCTCGACCGGGCCGATCTTCTTGCCCAGGTACTCCGGCGTGCGCCCCACCATGAGGCTCGCGATGAACACGGTCAGCACGGCGAAGCCGAGCAGCCCGACGAGCCCGGTGCCCGCGCCGCCGCCGACCACCTCGCCCAGGCCCATCAGCGTGAGCGGCACGAGCGCGCCGCCCGGGGTCAGGCCCTCCATGGTGGCGTTGACCGAACCGTTGGACGCGGCGGTGGTGAAGGCGGCCCACACGGCCGACGCGCCCACGCCGATGCGCGTCTCCTTGCCCTCCATGTTGCCGGCCGACTGGCCCTCGCCGCCCAGGTAGACGGCGCCGCCCTGGGCCAGCTGCGGCGTGGCCTGGGCCTCGGCGAGCACGATGGCCGCCACGGCCACGGCCAGAAGCACCAGCACCGCCGCCATGAGGGCGCGCCCCTGGCGCCGGTCGTTCGCCATCCGCCCGAGGCACAGCACCAGCGTGAGCGGGATGAGCAGGATGGCCAGGCACTGCAGCGCGTTGGTGAGCGGCGTCGGGTTCTCCAGCGCCGACGCGGAGTTGGCGCCGTTGAATCCGCCGCCGTTGGTGCCGAGCTGCTTGATCGACACCTGCGACGCCTGGGGCCCGAGCGGCACCACGGCGCTCGTGACCTCCTCGACGGCCGCCGGGTCGTCGGCGTCCACCACGTTGCCGTCGGCGTCGACGGCGACCGGCTCCACCAGCTGCACCGTCTGGTAGCCCTCAAGCGTCTGGGGCGTGCCCTCGGCCACGCCGACGAGCGCCCCGATAAGGGCGAGCGGCAGCAGCAGATAGAGGATCGCGCGGATGACGTCGGCGAAGAGGTTCCCCACCGCGCTGCCGCCGGCGCCGGTGAGCCCGCGCATGAGCGCGAAGGCCACGGCGATGCCGATGGCCGGCGACACGAAGTTCTGCACCGCGAGCCCCGCCATCTGCGACAGGTAGCTGAGCGACGACTCGCCGGCCACCGCCTGCCAGTCGGTGTTGGTGGCGAAGCTGACGGCCACGTTGAAGGCGGTCGCCAGCGGCAGGCCGGCCACGCCCTCGGGGTTGAGCGGCAGGGCGCCCTGCCCCATGAGCAGGGCCATGAGCGCCGCCGCGCCGATGAGGGTGAGCGCGAGCGCCGCCACGAGGAACCGGCGCCAGTCCATGGCGTCGTCCGGGCTCACGCGCACGAGGCGGAAGGCCGCGCGCTCGACGGGGCCGAGCACCCGCGCGGCCGCCGTGCGGCGACCCTCCATCACGTTGACCAGGTAGGCCGACAGCGGCACGGCCAGCGCCACCAGCAGGGCCACCCCCGCCGCGGCCTCGACCAGCGCGAGCCCCGCGTCGGCGCCCCACGCGCCCGCGCCGACGCCCGCGCCGGTGGCGGCCAGCGCGCTCGACGCCGTGCCCGCGGCACCGGATGCGGCCAGGCCGGCGCCAGCCGTGCCCGCGGCACCGGCCGCCGCGCCCAGGCCCGCATTCACGGCGACGCCGGACACGGCCAACCCCACACTGCCGGCGCTCGCAGCACCCGCCGCAGCCGCCGGCCCCGCGCCCAGAGCGCAGCTCGCCACCGAGCCCGCGCCGGCGGCGACGGCCGCCATCGAGCTCCCAAGCGCCGCGCCGGCCGCCGTCAGCGCCATCATCGCCCGTCACCGCCCAGCAGCAGCGCCGCCAGGTACCCCATCGCGGCCAGGCTCAACAGCCCCACCGCCACGGTCACCACGCCCATCGCCGCCTCCCTTCAACCGGGCCCCGCAGGGCCGCCGCGCGAAGCACCATCGCGCCTGATGAGAGGAAGCATAGGCAGCCGCGCCTAAACACGCCGTTAAGGTTGGCGCGCAGGCGTTAAGGCCGCATAAAGGCGGGCGGGCGCCGCCAAAGGGGCCTTTCCCGCCAAAAATCGTCCCAAACTCCGCACGCCGCCATCGACCAAGCAGAAAGCGACCGCCCCGAAGGACGGCCGCTCCACGGGAGGGATGAGACTCCCTTACGGCTGGCAAACGCGGTTTTGCTCATTTCTCCCGCCTTCGTCGCATGCAACGCGCCGCATCGCCGCTAGGCGCATAGCGCTTACCTGGGAAAATGCCAAACTCCCCTGATTGGCCTGGAAGCGAAGTGCGCAAAACCGCGTTTGCTCGCCAGAAAAGGGCGGGGATTTGCGCCCGCCGGCCAAGCAGGAGACGCCGCCCTAGAGGATGGCCGTTACGTGGGAGACGGAGCGTTCTGGTGCGCCCCTACGCCCGCACGCGGCGGCGGGACATGACGATCACGAGCGCGGCGCTCAGGGCGGCGGCGAGCGCCAAGGCGAAGGGCGCCGCGCGGTCGCCGGTCTGGGCCATGGCGACGGCGCGCAGGGCCTCCTCGGTGGGCTCATCGCCCCAGGCCACGGCCACGGGCGACAGCCCGTGCACGGTGACGCGCACGCCCTCGGCCGACGCCGCGGCCTCGCAGGGCTCCACGTCGCCTGGCTGGAAGCCGGCCATCGCGGCCGTGAACATGTGAGCCGCCGCGAACCAGTGGGCGTCGACGTCGGCGCCCTCGGGCACCGGCAGCAGCACCTCCAGCCCCTCGGCGGGGAAGCTCGCCTCGTCGGCCGGCGCCCAGGTGCGGCCGCCGTCGGCCGTCGTGAACAGCGCCACGTCCCAGACGGCGATCTGGCCGTCCGCCACAGTCGGCAGCGCCTCGCGGGCCACGCGCAGAAGCTCGGCCCCCACGGCCTCCGGCGTCTGGAACGGCGTGGCGGCCAGGCCCTCCGGCGCGACGTCGAGCCCGGCGCGCAGCTCGACGCGCAGGCCCGGGTCGGCCACGGGCGCCAGCGTCACGTCCGCGACGGCCAGCGCCCACGAGCGCTCCCCCGCCAGCGAGAGCTCGTAGTTGGCCGCCGCCGGCAGCGCCCGGGCGGCGGCGAGCACGTCATCGGCGTTCACCCACTCCACCACGTGGTCGCCCACCTCGCCGCGCGCAGGCAGCCCGCGGAAGGCCGGCGCCACGGTCGGCGCGATGAGCTCGCCTTCCACCAGGCCGTCCACCCGCAGCGTCGGCGCCGGCACCGCGTCATCCGCGGTCAGGCGGTTGGTCGGCAGCTCCACGCCCAGCGTGGCCGGCCGCCGCTCGATGGTCACGTGGGCCGTCGTCACGGCCGGCAGGCAGGCCTCGGCGTCGTCCGGCTCGAAGCGCACCTCCACCTCGTAGGCGCCCGCGGCGCGCATCTCGGGCACGGCGCCCAGCGACCATGCGCCGGTCACCTCGTGCCCCTCCACCGTGGCCGTCACGTCGGCCAGCAGCGCCTGCGGGTCCACCGCCGCGCCGTCGTAGACCTTCGTGAGATCCGCCGCCGCCAGCTTCGGCGTCGGGCGCTCCACCAGCTCGAACGTCGCGCGCGCCTCGCCCAGGTCGTAGTTGCCGCCCGGCGCGTCGGTCACGACCACCGTCGCCGTGCCCAGCGCGTCGTTGTCGCGGTAGGCCACCGAATACTCGCTCGCGGGGATGACCGCGTCGCCGTCGCGCACGGTCACCGCCGGCGTCACGGGATGTCCCGCCCAGGTGAAGACGGGCGCGGCCAGCTCCACCGTCGGCGTCACGACCCGGGGCGCCACCGCCACCGTCACGTCGAAGGCTGCCGCGGCGAAGGCCGTGCGATCCTCCGGCGTGAACACGGCGCGGAACGTGCGCGCGCCGACGTTGCCCACCGGCTGGTCGGCGACCGCCCACGACCACGCGCCCGGCGTCTCCCCCGCCGCGGGCTCCGGCAGCGCCACCGACCCCAGCTCATCGCCGTAGGTGGCCGCGAGCCCCGTCGGCACGCCCACCACGGGTGCGGCCTTGGGGGCGTAGGCCTCCGCGGCCAGCTCGGGCCCGTTGACGAAGGAGGTTCCCGGGGTGAAGACGCGGTTCTCCACCGGGTGGGTCGTCAGGAAGGGCTCGTTCTGCCAGTCCGGCGTCTCGGCCCCCACCAGGAAGTACGCCTCGCTGTAGCGGGGGTCGTAGGGCGGGTTGGGGTTCGCGTCGTTCGACGGGTCGTTCCAGGTGACGTCGATGCCGTACCAGGCGCCGTCCACCTGCACGTAGTTCCACATGTGGCCGGCGCGCAGGTCCGACGCCGCGTTCGCCAGCGCCTGGCCGTCCACCAGCACGCAGGGGATGCCGAGCCCGTCGCACAGCACCTTGAGCGCCCGCGCGTAGCCCTCGCACACCGGCCCCTGGGCGCCCAGGCGGCCGCCGAGCGCGCTCACGCACTCCCAGGCGTCCGGGTAGTCGTCCTCCAGCCCGTCTGGGCTGGTCGCGGACGCGGTGTTGTACTGGTTGTGCTCCACGAGCCAGCGGTTGAGGAACCGCACGGCCTCGGCGTCCTCGGCAGCCGCGCCCGACGCCCGCAGCTCGCCTAGGATGGCCTGGACGTCGGCGTCGCGCTGGGCGATGGCGGCCCTGATGACGCGCTCATCGTCGTAGGCCGCATGGCGCGCCCGCCCCTCCCCCTCGCCGGTGAGGAACAGGACGATCTCGAGATCCCCCTGATCACCGGCGGTGAAGGCGCCCATGGACACGGGGGACGACAGCCAGAACACCTCGCCGTGGTCGCGGTCGAAGGCCGCCATCACGGCGAGCAGGTAGCGATAGGCCTCCTGCGCCGCGGCGCCCTTCTCCTCCTCGGGCAGCAGCCCCGTGCCCTCCAGGATGGCGGCGCGCAGCACGGCGCGTCCCTCGGCACTGCCCGCCGGCGACGGGGTCGTCCCCAGCTCGGGCAGCGCGGCGGCGTCGAAGTAGCGGTCCTCGATGAGGAAATCGTCCACGCCGTCGTCGTCGGTCGCCTCCGCCAGCACGTCGTAGAAGTCGCGCGCCCACGCGGGGATGTCGATGCGGTCGATCCAGCGCTCGTGGGCGCCCGGGCGCAGCGCCACCGTGCCGTCCTGCGCGAGGGAGAACAGCAGCGGGCGCGCCGACGTGCGCACGTCGGCCGTGACGGAGGAGACGAGCCGGCGGGGGATGGAAGGCGACGATGCGCCCGCGCCGGCGACCGGGTCGGATGCGGCGGAGGCGTCGGGAGCAGCCGGGTCGGCGGAGGCGGCGCTAGAGACGGAGAGCGCGGAAACGGCGGGCGCCGCGGCGAGATCGCCGGCGGGGGCCGCAGGAGCCGGGCCAGCCTCGGAGGCAGCCGGGTCGGAGGCACCCGAGGCGACGTCCGACGCGGATGCGGCGACGCGGTCAGAGGCGGCTGCCGAGGCCTCGGCCGGCACAGCCGCGTCGCCGCCGCCCGGCGCGGCGAGGGCCGCGGTCGGCACGAGCGACGTTATCAGCAGGGTGGCGCACAGCAGCCTGAGCGCACGCCTCCTCAGCAGCTCCATGGGGCTTCTCCTAGCTCCCGCTCCGCGAAGGCGACCGCCAGAGCCGCGGGCCCCCAGCCCGCACGCCGCATCCGCGTAAACATACGGAAACACTGTACCACGTATCCCCGCCAACCCCCACACACGCAGCCACCAGGAGAAGGCGCGCTCCGCCCCTAGCGGCGGCGATGCCAGAGCTTTTCCTCGGGCGGGTAGGCGAGCCAGGCCATGGCGTAGCCGATGAGCAGGCAGATGATGGCGCCGACGAGCGACGCGCTGAAGCCGAGGGTGTCGTTGAGCATCCCCCATACCACGGTGGACGCGCCCATCCCCACGTCGATGGCCAGCTGGAACACCGCGTTGGCCGCGCCCCAGCGCTCGGGCGGCGAGCACTTCACTGCGATGGACTGGTTGAGCGGCTGGCACACGCCCAGGCAGAGCCCGTAGGGCAGCCCCGCCGCGTAGAACGCCGCCTCGCGCGCCCCGCCCTCCAGCGCGCCGGCGGCCAGCAGCACGACGAAGCCGACGATGCCGCAGGCCACGGCCGCGGTGAGCACCTTGATGGCCGGCACGCGGTCCATGAACGCGCCCGACTTGAGGCGCACGGCCACCATCGACACGGCCGACACGGTGTAGAACAGCCCCGCGTTGCCCACGCCGAGCACGGTGCCGTAGAGCCCCACGAAGAAGATGACGAAGCCCACCGCCGGGACGATGCAGAGCGCCGGCAGCGCCCCGTGCAGGGCCTTCGGCTCGATGACGCGCGACACGAGCGTCTCGCGCGGCCGCTCCGCCCCGGCCCGCGCGCCCCGCGAGCCGGACGCTGCGCCGGCTGCGCCCTCCGCGCGCTGCGCTCTTTCCGCGCCCCTCGCGCCTTTCGCATCCCCAGCCGCGTCTTCCGCACGCCGCGCGCCTTCCGCACCCTGCGCGCCTTCCGCACCTGCGTCCGCGTGCTCCTCGGCGCGCTCGAGCGCCTCCTCGCCCTGGCCGGGGCGCAGCCGCGCCCGCTCCCAGCGCACGCGGTAGGCGCTCGTGACGGGCAGCTTCTCCGGATCCTTCTCGTAGCGGCACAGGAGCGAGAACGCGAGCGCCAGCGCGCCGGCCAGCGTCACGCCCACGAACAGGTTCTCGGGCGGGTCGGTGGACACGAGGAACAGCGACAGCGCCGGCCCGATGGACATGGCGAGCGCCTGCCCCAGGCCGAAGTAGCCGATGCCCTCGCCCAAGCGCTCGCGCGGCAGCACGTCGGCGGCGGCCGTGGCCGAGGCGGTGGTGGCGGCCGAGAAGCCGATGCCCTGGAGGAACCGCCACAGGATCATGAGCTCGGAGTCGCCTGTGACGATGGGCCCGGCGGTGCCCGCCATCATGACGACGCTGCCGGCCACCATGGCCACGCGCCGGCCGCGGTCGTCGACGAGCGGCCCGCAGATGAAGCGCGCGCCGGCGGCGGCCACCGAGAACACCGTGGCCAGCAGGCCCGCGTAGGTGGCCGTGCCGCCCAGGGCCGTGATGTAGACGGAGGTGCCGGCGTTGAGCCCCTGCCCCACCAGAAACGTGCACAGGGTGACGCCGATGACGAACAGGAACACGGGCGTCCACAGCCGGTCGTCGCGCGCGGGGCGGCCGCCGCGTGGGGCCGCGTCGGCGCTGGGACGCGCGGCGGCATCGGGGCGCGGCGCACGAGGGCACGAGGCCTCGCCGGCCCGCGCCTCCTTCGCCATCGCCTTCCCGTTGCCCATGCCCGTCCTCTCCACGCAAAAGGGACGCCCGGGAAACCCGGACGTCCCTCCCAGTGTACGCCTTGCACGCCCGGCGCCAAGGCTTAATTCCGCCGCCGTCCTACGCCTGCGGACAACCGCGGGGAGGGCGGAGCGGGCTGTCGCGCGGCTCTCCTTCCCTAGTACGGCTCGTCGAGGTCGGCGTGGGCCTGGGCGTCGGCGTCGAGGGACATGAGGCGGCTGGCGCGGTAGCGATCGAGGGCCACCAGCGCGATCATCCCCGCGTTGTCGCCGCATGACGCGAGCGGGGGCATCACCAGCCGCACGCCCATCTGGGCGCACAGGTCCTCGTAGGCCGCGCGCAGCACCGGGTTGGCCGCCACGCCGCCGCCCAGGCAGAACGTGGGCGCGCCCGTCTCCTCCAGCGCGCGGCGGGCCTTGGCCACCTGCACGTCCACCACCGCCTGCTGGAAGCTCGCGGCGATGTCGGGCACGTTGAGCGCGCGGCCGGCGGCGCGCTCCTGGTTGACGTAGGTGACCACCGCGGTCTTGAGGCCCGACAGCGAGAACCGCAAATCGCCCGAGTGCAGCATGGCGCGGGGGAACGGGATGGCGTCCGGGTCGCCCTGGGCGGCCATCCGGCTGATGACCGGACCGCCGGGGTACCCCAGCCCGAGCGCCTTGGCCACCTTGTCGAAGGCCTCCCCCACCGCGTCGTCGATGGTGGCGCCGAGCGTGGCGTAGTCGCCCCAGCCGCGCATGTGCACGAGCAGCGTGTTGCCGCCCGACACGAGCGACACCACGGCCGGCGGCGCGAAGGCGTCGTCGCCGATCTTGTTGGCGTAGAGGTGCCCCTCCAGGTGGTTCACGCCGATGAGCGGCACGTCGAGGGCCCACGCGGCGCCCTTGGCGAAGGCGACGCCCACCACGAGCGCGCCCACCAGGCCCGGCGCGTAGGTGACGGCCACGGCGTCGAGGTCGGCCCAGCGCACGGGACGCCCCGCGGCGGCCGAGGCCACGTCCAGGCACTCGTCGCACACGCCGCAGACGGCCTCGATGTGCTTGCGGCTGGCGATCTCGGGGACGACGCCGCCGAAGCGCGCGTGGAAGTCGATCTGGGACGCCACCACGTCGGCCAGCAGGCGCCCCGACCCGTCCACGACGGCGGCGGCCGTCTCGTCGCAGGACGACTCGATGGCCAGGATGAGCGGGGACGCGGGCGCGGCGACGACCCCCGCCCCGGCGCCGACCGGGCCGGGCGCGGCAGGCGCGGACGCGGGTGCGGCGGTCTGGTCGACCACGGCCATGCCGGCCACCACGGCGCCCCCGCCCGACGCGCCCGCGGCATCCGTCGGCAGCGCCTCGGCGCGCATGATCACCGCGTCCTCGCCGTCCGAGTAGTAGCGCGGGCGCACGCCCAAGCTGGCGAAGCCGAGCGCCTCGTAGAGCGCGCGGGCCCCGTCGTTTGAGGCCCGCACCTCGAGCGACGCCGTGCGCGCGCCCAGGTTGCGGGCGTCCGCCGCCACGCGCGCCACCAGCGCGCGGGCCAGGCCGCGGCGGCGGAAGGCCGGGTCCACGCCCACCTTGAGCACCTGCACGTCGCCGTCGACCACCCAGCCGCCGGCGTAGCCCACAAGCGGCGCGTCGGCCGGCAGCGGCATGGCGGGGTCGGCCGCGTAGGCAGCCCACCATACGCGGTCGGCGCGGCCCAGCTCGTCGGCCACCAGCGCCTCCGACCAGGCGTCGCTGCCCATGACGCGCGCCTCGAGCGCGGCCACCGCGCCCGCATGCGCCCGGTCAAGCGGCTTGAGCGCGATGCCGTGCGCATCGGCCCGCGCGTTGGCGACGGCCGTGTCGTTCATGGTGACGTGGCGGCTGCCGCGGGCCCCGGCCAGCGTCGGGTCGGCCTGGGCCAGGCGGGCGCGCTCGGCCTCCTCGGCGTCCGACAGGCGCGTGTACACCGGCAGCGCGAAGGCGGGATGGTGGCGCGCCGCGTCCAGCGGGTCGCACTCCCCCGCCCGCCACGCGGCCTCGAGCGCGCGCAGGAGCCCCGCGCCCGTGGGCGTCCACGCGGCCTCGGGCAGAAGCTCGCCGGCCGGCTCGAAGAGCGCGGCGTACTTGCGCAGAGCGTCGCCGGCGATGAGCAGGCCGCCCTCGGCCGCGGCCTCGGCGGCCGCCTCCTCCGCCTTCGCCACGCGGTCGGCGCCCCGGCGCGCGGGGCCCGCCTCGCCCAGGGCGTAGCGCACGGGGTAGACCTCCTTGCGCATGGCGTCGGCCGCCACGAGCGCCTCGCCGCGCGCGCCGGCGGCCCAGGCGCCCCAGGCCACGGCGTCGAGCGTCGACACGCCCACCAGCCCCACGCCAAGCGCGCTCGCGATACCCTTGGCCGCCGCCATGGCGATGCGCACGCCCGTGAACGACCCCGGGCCGCGCCCCACGCACACGCAGGCGATGTCGGCCCGCGCGGCGCCGGCCTCGGCCAGCAGCGCGTCGATGCGGGGAACGAGCTGGGTGTTGGACGCCCGGCGCGCCTCGGCCTCGGCCGCGGCCACGCACGCGACGGACCGCGTGGCGGCGTCCAGGCGGCCCAGGCCGATGGCGATGACCTCGTTGGCCGTGTCGAAGGCGAGCACCAGCTGCGGCGCGTTAGGTTCCATGACGGCGTCTTCCCTTCCCGATCTGGGTTTACGGCTGCCCGCATTCTACCGCAAGGGCACGCGGCGGACAGGGGCCGGCGCCGACGGGGCGCACGGCCGCGGCGGCGCGAGGCGAGTGCCCGCACACGCGAGCGAGGCAGCGAGGTGGGTGCCCGCACGGGACGGCGCGACGGGCGCGCGGCGGCGAAGCGGACGGGGCGCGTAGCGCGAGCGCGCCGGCGCGGCGCTACAGCTGGATCTTGCCGAGGCGCGCCTTCGAGTCGTTGGCCCACACGCACAGAAGCTGGCGCGACCGCGAGCCGTAGGAGTGCGCGACGATGCGCCGCGTGCCGCGCTCGTCGGCGGTGATGGTGATCTCCAGGTAGTCGTAGGGCATGTCGTCGGGGAACTTCTCGGCCCACTCCACGAACGACGCGCCGTCCCCGTCGATGACGCCGAAGTAGTCGATGTCGTCGAGCTGGGCCGGCTCGTCCAGGCGGTAGAGGTCGAAGTGGTACAGCGGCAGGCGCCCCTCGGCGTATTCCAGCAGGATATTGAAGGTGGGGCTCGTCACCGGCGCGCGCACGCCGAGCGCGGCGGCGACGCCCTGGACGAACTGGGTCTTGCCGGCGCCCAGGTCGCCGTTGAGCAGCACCACGTCGCCGGGGCGCAGGTAGGGCGCCAGCGTGGAGGCCAGCTGCTTGGTCGCCTCGGGCGTGGAGGTGTTGCGCATGTAGGTGAGTCCGTTAGCCATGGCGCCATGGTACGCCAACGGCGCGCGCCCGGCTCGAAACCCCACCGACTCTCCGCGATTGCCGGCGAGCGCGGGGCGAGGGAGGGAGCGGGCGCACCCCGTCATGAGGGGGCGCCGCAGGCGCGGCGGGGACGGGCGCGCCACGCGGGGGGCGTCATTGGCGGGGAGCGGGCGCGCACCCCCCCCTGCCCCGCCCCCTAGCGCAAGCCCGCGGCGCGCTCGGCGGCGGCCACGACGTGGGCCATGGTGACGCTGGTGGTCACGCTGCCCAGGCCGCCGGGGACGGGCGTGAGGGCGCCGTCGTCGCCGAGCACGGGCTCGACGGCGACGAAGTCCACGTCACCGCAGAGCGCGCCCTCCTCGTCGAAGTTGATGCCCACGTCGAGCACCACCTGGCCGGGGCGGAAGCACGCGGGCCCGAAGGCGCGGGCGCGGCCCGTCGCGCATACCACGATGTCGGCCTCGCGCACGACGCCGGCCAGGTCCGCGGTGCGCGAGTGCGCCAGCGTCACCGTGGCGTCGCGGGCGAGCAGCATCATCGCCACGGGCCGCCCGATCACCAGGCTGCGCCCCACGACCGTCGCCCGGCGCCCCGCCGCGGGGATGCCGTAGAAGTCGAGCATCTCCAGGCACGCCTGGGCCGTGGCGGGCGGGAAGCCCTCGCCCGTGCCGGCGAACACCCCAGCGAGCGAGGCCGCCGTGATGCCGTCCACGTCCTTGGCCGGCGCCAGGCGCTCGCACACGGCGCGCTCGTCGATCTGCGGCGGCAGCGGGCGGAACAGCAGGCAGCCGTGGACGGCCCCATCGGCGTTCACCTCGTCGATGACCGCCTCGAGTTGCGCCTGGCCCGCGTCGGCCGGCAGCTCGTAGCGCCGCACGGCCACGCCGAGCCCCTCGGCCCGCTTGACGGCGGTGCGCTCGTAGGACACGTCGTCGGGCCGCTCGCCCACCCGCACGATGGCCAGGCACGGCACCACGCCGCGCTCCCCCAACGCCGCCACGCGCCCCAGCAGATCCTCCCGCAGAGCCGCGACCACCTCCTTGCCCGTCAAGATGCGCGCCATGGCGCCTCCCTTCCTCTTGCGATCCTCAGAAATCAGTCCGCCGTCTGCAAATTCGCGCGGTTATGCACTCCGCCGCACGCCCGTCCAAGGCCCTCGAGAAGTTAGCCTCGGCTCTTTCCTGGCAGTATGCCAGATACGGGCCACGGAGACGCCGCGCAGCGCCGCGCCACCAGTGCAAAACCGCGCGGATTTGCGCGCGTACCCCGAAAACGCCCGGACGACGGCGCGGCCCTAGCCGCGCAGCCGCTCCATCACGTAGGCGAACACGGCGTCGGCCTGGGCGCAGCCCGCGTCCAGCAGCATGTCGGCCTCGTCGGCGTAGCGCGCCGCGCGCTCGGCGTCGGCCATCGACCCGACGTTGATAACGACGTTCAGGCTGGCCGCCTGCAGCGCCGCCTTGGCCAGCACGGCCGCAGCGCCCGCGTCGGACACGGCCATCACGCTGCCGTGGCGCGCCATGAAGTCGCACGACTCGGCCACCAGCACGCACTGGCGCATGATCTCGAGCGGCACCTCGCACGCGTCCACGAGCGCGGCCTGCAGCGCGGCGTCCTTGGCCGCCTGCTCCTCGGGGGTCTCGCGCGGCATGCCGTAGGCGGCGGCCAGCGGCGCGAAGGCAGCCGCGTCCGCGTCGATGAGCGCCACCAGGCGGCCGCGCGTCACGTCCAGCTCACGCAGCTCGGAGCGCACCTGGCCCTCGACCTCGGCGTAGCGCTTCTTCCCCACGGTGAGCTCGCCCACCATGGACGTGAGCGCCGCCGCCAGCGCGCCCGCGTAGGCCGCCGCCCCGCCGCCGCCCGGCGTCGGCGCCTTCGACGCCAGCGCATCAAGGAAATCGGTGTTCACCATCTGCGTCTCTCCTTCCATACAAAAAGGCGGCGCCCCGCCCGGGGGCGCCGCCTTGCGGTTTCCGCGCCCTAGAACAGGCCGCTGATCACGCCGTTCTCGTCGACGTCGATCTTGAAGGCCGCGGGCGTCTTGCCCAGGCCCGGCATCGTCATGATCGAGCCCGTCAGCGCCACGATGAACCCGGCGCCGGCCGACACCTTCACCTGGCGCACCGTGATGTCGAAGCCGCGGGGCGCGCCCAGCTTGGTCGCATCGTCGCTGAACGAGTACTGGGTCTTGGCCATGCACACCGGCATGCCGCCGAAGCCGAGCGCCTCGAGCTGGGCGATCTCCTTCTTCGCGGCCGGCTCGAACACCACGCCGTCGGCATGGTAGATGCGCCGCGCGATGGCCTCGATCTTCTCGGCGATGGACAGGTCGTCGTCGTAGGAGAACGAGAACGTCTCGGCCGTACGGCCCTCGGCGTCGCCCTCGGCGCACAGGCGCACCACCTCGTCGGCGAGCGCCAGGCCGCCCTCGCCGCCCTTGGCCCACACCTCGGACAGCGCCACGTTCACGCCCAGCTCGCGGCACTTCGCCTCGACGAGCGCCAGCTCGGCGGGGGTGTCGGTCGGGAAGGCGTTGATGGCCACCACGCAGGGCAGGTTATACACGTTGGTGATGTTCTCCACGTGCTGCAGCAGGTTGGGCAGGCCGGCCTCCAGGGCCTCGAGGTTCTCCTCGTTCAGGTCGGCCTTGGCCACGCCGCCGTGGTTCTTGAGCGCACGCACCGTGGCGACGACCACCACGGCGTCGGGCCTGAGCCCCGCCAGGCGGCACTTGATGTCGAGGAACTTCTCGGCGCCCAGGTCGGCGCCGAAGCCGGCCTCGGTCACGCAGTAGTCGCCGAGCGCCAGCGCCATGCGCGTGGCCATGATGGAGTTGCAGCCGTGGGCGATGTTGGCGAAGGGGCCGCCGTGGACGAAGGCGGGCGTGCCCTCGAGCGTCTGCACCAGGTTGGGCTTGAGCGCGTCCTTCAGGAGCGCGGTCATCGCGCCCTCGGCGTGCAGGTCATGGGCGGTGACGGGCTTATCGTCGTAGGTGTAGCCCACCACGATGCGGCCGAGGCGCTCCTTGAGGTCGGTGATGGAGGTGGCCAGGCAGAACACGGCCATGACCTCGGAGGCCACGGTGATGTCGAAGCCGTCCTCGCGCGGAACGCCGTGGGCCTTGCCGCCCAGGCCGTCCACGATGTGGCGCAGCTGGCGGTCGTTCATGTCCACCACGCGCTTCCAGGTGATCTTGCGCACGTCGATGCCCAGCTCGTTGCCGTTCTGGATGTGCGCGTCGAGCAGCGCCGCCAGCAGGTTGTTGGCCGCGCCGATGGCGTGGAAGTCGCCGGTGAAGTGAAGGTTGATGTCCTCCATGGGCACCACCTGGGCGTAGCCGCCGCCGGCAGCACCCCCCTTGATGCCGAAGACGGGCCCGAGCGAGGGCTCGCGCAGGGCCACCATGACGTTCTTGCCGCGCTGGGCGAGCGCGTCGGCCAGGCCCACCGTGGTGGTGGTCTTGCCCTCGCCGGCGGGGGTGGGGTTGATGGCGGTGACCAGGATCAGCTTGCCCGGCTCGTGGTCTTCCTGGCGCAGCAGGTTGTAGTCCACCTTGGCCTTGTAGTTGCCGTAGAGCTCGAGGTACTTCTCGTCGATGCCCGCCTTCGCGGCGATGGCGCCGATCTTCTCGGGCGTGGCGGCCTGGGCGATCTCGATGTCGGTCAGCACGGCTTCCCCGCTTTCTCTTCGCGTCGAGGCCCGCGGGCGCGCGTGGCCTCCCCCTTTCACCATGGGGGCATTCTACCCGCTGCGGGCGCGGGCGCGCGGCGCGCGGGCGACGACGGCGAAAGTTCCACGACTGGCGGCCGGGAAGGCGGGGCGCGCGATGTCGGGAAGCGGCGAAGCGGAGCGCAGGGGCCGGGACGCGGGGCCGCCCGGCGGCGAAGCGGGGCGCAGGGGCCCGGGCCCGCCGCCCAGCGCGCGAGCGCGCGTCGGCGGCGCTACGCGGCGGCCTCGGCGATGAGGCGCAGGCCCTCGAGGGTGAGCTCGCCGTCCACCTGCGTGATGGTCTGGGAATGCGGCGCGATGAGCGGGGCCAGGCCGCCTGTGGCCACCACCGTGCCCGCATAGCCCAGCTGGTCGAAGATGCGGCGCACCAGGCCGTCGACGCGGTCGACCTCGCCGAGCACGATGCCGGACTGCATGGCGGTGACGGTGCTCACGCCGATGGGGTCGTCCGGGGCGGTGAGGCTGATGGCGGGCAGCTGGGCGCCGCGGGCAAAGAGCGTCTGGGCGCTCGTCTGCAGGCCGGGGGCGATGATGCCGCCGACGAAGAAGCCGTCGGCGTCGATGACCTCGATGTTGGTGGCGGTGCCGAAGTCCACCACCACCACCGGCTCGCCGTAGCGCGCGCGGGCCGCCACCGCGTCGGCCACGCGGTCGGCGCCGATCTCGTGGGGGTTGGGGTAGCTGGCCTTGAACAGGCCGCCCGCCGTCTCGGCCGAGCAGGTGAGCGCCTCGACCCCCGCCCCGTCGCGGATGGCCCGGCGCCAGGCGTCGGTCAGCTGGGGCACCACCGAGGCCACGGCGGCGCGGTCGACGTCGCCGAGGGACAGCCCCGCCGCCTCGAAGAGCGGCAGCAGGGTGACGCGCAGCTCGTCGGCGGTGGAGGCGGGATTGGTGGCGAGCCGCCACATACAGGCCAGGTCAGACCCCTGATAGACGCCTGCAACAGTCTGAGTGTTTCCGATGTCGACAGCAAGTAACATAATTTTGACAAGCACCATCACTTTATGAGCCAAACGTTTATAGTGAACCCAGAGCATTATAGCAATCCGGCAACGATCGAACCCCAGGGTCCAATCGTCGGGATGACGAGAGAAAGGCACAGAGATGACTGATGCACCGAGCCGCATCCTTGTCGTTGACGACGAGCCATCGATCACCGAATTCGTCAGCTACGCCCTCAAGAAGGAAGGCTACAACGCCGACGTGGTGGACAATGGCGAGGAGGCGCTGGCCCTCGCCGCCAAGAACAGCTACGACCTGTTCATCCTCGATATCATGCTCCCCGGCATCGACGGCTACGAGCTGTGCCGCCGCCTGCGCGCGAAGACCACCGTCCCCGTGCTGTTCCTGTCGGCCCGCGACACCGAGCTCGACAAGGTGGTCGGCCTGGAGATCGGCGGCGACGACTACCTGGCCAAGCCCTTCGGCGTCCGCGAGCTCATCGCCCGCGTGCGCGCCCTGCTGCGCCGCGGATCGGGCGGCGACTACCCCGGCGCCTCCAACGCGGTGACCGCCAGCGGCATCACGCTGGACGAGGACGCCCACACCGCCGCCGGCGACAAGGGCGAGATCGACCTGACGCCGCGCGAGTTCGAGCTGCTGGCCAGCCTCATGAAGAGCGCCGGCAAGGTGGTGTCCCGCGAGGACCTGCTGCGCGATGCCTGGGGCTGGGAGTACCTGACCGAGACGAAGACGGTCGACACCCACATCAAGCGCCTGCGCGACAAGATCCAGTCCGCCGGCTACGACCCGGCGCTCGTCGAGACCGTCCGCGGCTACGGCTACCGCTTCAAGGCCTAGCCCGCACGCGCCACGCCAATCCACGCACCCGAGGGGGCGCCGGCCGAGAGGCCGACGCCCCCTCTCACGTGACGCGGCCGACTCGCGGGGCGCCCGGGCAGCCGGCGAGCCGGGCGCCCCCGACCGCCGGGCGGCTGCGTCCCGTCGCGCCTCGCGGGGCGCCCGAGCCGCGCCCGGACGCCCCCTCCCCGCCGCGCTACCTCGCCAAGGCGAGGCGAGCGGCGTTGCGGCCGGCTATCCTTCCGGAGCTGTAGGCGTAGGTGGTGGTGATGCAGCGGGTGGAGTAGTAGGGGTAGGTGTAGAAGCCCGAGCCCTCCTGGCCGGCCACGTAGAGGCCGCGGATGGGCGCGTCGCCGTCGTCGAGGGCCTCCAGGCGCTCGTTCACCTTGACGCCGCCGAGCGTCCCCATGATGGGGATGACCGACCGGATGGCGTAGAGCGGCATCGCGTGCTCGTTCATGAGCTGCGTAATCTTGCCGAAGTCCTCGTCGACGCCGCGGCGGCACAGCTCGTTGTAGCGCTCGAGCGTCGCCACGAAGACGGCCGGGTCGGGGAACCCCACCTTCGCCGCCAGCTCCTCGGCGGTGTCCCCGCGCCAGGCCTGACCCCTGGCCACCGCGTCGTCCAGGCTCTCCTGGAGGTTGGGGATGGGCACGAGCGCCCGCGACGCCACCGACTTGCTCAGGTAGTCGTCCAGGTGCCCGCCGAAGTAGCCGCCCACGCCGCCGTCCTGTATGGCGTCCACCTGATCCTGGCTGATGAGGTAGTAGTAGGCGCCGCCCTGCACCCGCAGCGACGCGCAGCCCGACCCCATGGCGTCCTCGACGTTCAGGCACTCGTTCATGAAGCGCTTGCCCTCCTGGTTCACCGTGAGGAACCCGGCGTAGGTGACGTACTTGATGAGGTTGTCGGTGAAGTTGCACACGGGGTTGGCCAGGTACTCCTGCATGTGGGGCATGATCTCCGGTCCCAGCTGGGCGCCGGCCCGCTCGCACATGAGCACCCCGTCGCCGGCACACTGGGTGGTGAGCCCCCGATCGAAGAAGTTGGCGCTGTGGCACAGGCGCTTGAGCAGCGCCGGGTTGCCGCCGAAGCCGCCGGTCGCCACCACGACGGCCTTGCAGGCGACGTGCACCCGCGTGTCGTCCTGGCGCTGCGCCTCGACGCCCACGACGGCGCCCTCGTCCGACAGCCGCAGGTCGAGCGCCCGGGTCTCGGTCATGACGCGGGCGCCTCCCGGCAGCAGGTAGTCGTCGTAGAGGCGCTGGAACTTCTCCTGCCCGCGGCCGAAGTCGCACATGAAGGCCTCGTCGGGCCGGGCGTCGGGCCGCGGCGGCGTCGCGCGGAACCCGTGGTCGACCAGCCAGTCGACCATCGGCCCCGAGTCGTCGACGATGGCGCGGACGAGCAGGTTGTTCGCACGGCCGGCCGTCTCGGCGTAGAGCTGGCGGTACAGGTCGTCGGCCGTCAGCGTGATGCCCGCCTCCCGCTCGACCGCGGCGCCCGCCGCCGACACGCCCGAGGGGCAGAAGCCGCGACCGCCGATGCGCCCGGCCTTCTCCAGCACGAGCACGCTCGCGCCCTCCTCGAGCGCCCGCAGCGCGGCGATGGTGCCCGCATGGCCGCCGCCCACCACGCACACGTCGCAGGCGACGGACTCGTCGGCGTCGACGCGCGGCGGCGGCACGCGAAACGCCTCGACATCCGCGCCGGCCTGGCGCAGGCAGTCCTCGGTCGCCCGCAGCACCGCCGCCGACGTGCGGGTGGCGCCCGTGACGACGTCGACCGCGGTGCTCTGGTGCTCGATGATGGCGGGGATCATGCGCTCCGCCACCGGGCGGACGAAGTGGTCGTTGTCGGTGCAGTCCGTGATCTCGACGGCGGTGATGGCGCCCTCGTCCACCGTGACGGCCACCTCGACCAGCCGCGGCTCGGCCGCCGCGCCGAACCGCGCCCCGTCCACCGTCCCCGGCAGCCACTTCCCCGGCGCCTTCGCCGTGTACGTCCCCGGCGTCATCGCCCTGCCGGCAGCTCCCTCACATCCCATGGCCCTCTCCCCTCTCATCCGTCCTTGCACGACTCGCTCCTAAAATGGCCCGAATCGACGGTTTGACGACACGTTCCGCGCGCGCCGGCGCCACCGTCGGCCCCGAAAGGCAACCAACGACGCCCTTTCCGCATCAAACGCCGCCGCCTGCCGCAAAGCCGCCCGAAATCCGTCGTCAAACCGCGCTTTTCGGCCATTTTACGCAGAAGAACTGCACGCGCCCGCTCGCCTCGGCCCGAGCTTGCGCCCCCGGCCGGAGCCGGGGAACCGCAGCCTAGGCCCTCTCAAGCGGAAAATCGCCCAGGTAGGTGCTCTCCTCCAGGACCACGTCGCGTGCCACGGGCTTGAAGCCGGGCGCCTCGATGGCCAGCCGGTACTCCCCGGGATCGAGCCGCTCGAACTTGAAGTCGCCGAAGTCGTCCGTCTCCTGCGCCGCCTCGACGCCCCCGACGGCGGCCAGCGTCACCCGCGCGCCCTCGATGACCTCGTCGGCCTGGGGATCCCACACCTCGCCGCCGAGGAACAGGTGCGGCAGGTTGCGGTAGTACACGCGCGGGCCGGTGCCGAGCTCGCCCCGCATGACCTCCGCGTCGGCGAGCTCGCAGGCGAAGTCCTCGGCGTCGCCGAAGCGCAGGCCGCCCGTCGCGCACAGATCGACGCAGTGAGGCAGCCTCCCCTCGTCCACCAGGTGCGCGCAGCCGGTGCACTTCTGGGCGATGCCGGCCTCCTCGTTGGCGAACACCGCCTCGTAGGGGCACGCCGGGACGCAGTCCATGCAGCCCGTGCAGCGCGCGGGGTCGATGTAGACCAGGCCGTCGTCGCGGCGGGCGAAGGCGTCAGAGCCGCAGGCCTCGGCGGCCACGCAGCGCTCGCAGTGCATGCACAGCCAGGCCGTGTACTCCACCTTCACCATCGGGATCTGCCCGTGCTCGCGCTGCAGCACGCGCAGCCAGAACTGGCCGGTGTTGGGCTCGGGCGCCGCATAGGGCGGCCACGCGTTGCCGACATGCTCGTCCTTGCAGGCCACCTGGCAGTTGTGGCAGCCGTTGCACCTCTCGGCGTCGAAAACGAAAACCTTCATGTCCCTCTCCCTCTACTCGGCGTCAGCGGTCATGGCTTGCAGGTGGAGCGTCCCCGTCTCGGGGTCGTAGGGCCGCGAGAACGCCTCGGGGTACTGGCGCGCCAGCTCGAAGACGTCCACCTTCTCGATGCCCACCAGATAGCCGCTCGTCACCTCGCCGCAGCAGTTCTTCGACGCCGTGTGCTTCGGGCAGATGGTGTTGTTGCAGCCGGCCCGGTCGGCGACGCCGGGGATGATGGGGTCGAGGCGCGCACCGTGGTCCTGGAGCACCACCTGCGGCATGATGCGCTCGGTGACGATCGCGCCGCCCATGGTCCACCCGCGGTCGTTGAAGATGCGGCAGATGTCGCCGTCCCCTATCCCGAGCCGGGCGGCGTCGGCGGGGTTGATCCAGACGGGCTCGTAGGCGTAGCCGTCCGGCCCCGTCACCTTGCAGCCGGGTATCTCGCGGATCCACGGCGCGTCGTCGTACTGGGAGTGCAGGCGGAAATGCGGGTGGTTGGACACCATGAGGAACGGGTACCTCTCGGCCCGCGGCGTGGTCAGCCGCTCGTCGGGATGCCAGGGGCCCTTCTCGATCCACCGCGGGTAGGGCATGCGCTCCACGTCGTCGGGGAAGTGCTCCGCCAGCGCCTGGGAGTAGAACTCGATCTTGCCAGTCGGCGTGGAGAGCGGGTAGGCCTCCGGGTCGCGGTAGAAGTTGAGGAAGCCGGGAGCGTCCTCCTCCCAGTTCTTGGCTATGGGGATGAGGTAGCCGTGGTTCTGCTCGAACTCCTCGAAGGAGGTGAACCACTGGCAGCCGCTGCCCTCGAAGCCGCGCCGGATGGTCTCGTCGATCGGCTCGCCGTTGCGGTACTGGTCGAGCACGCCCATGCGGCGGCAGAACTCGACGCAGATCTCGTAGTCGGAAAGCGACTCCCCGCGGGGCTCCGTCGCCTTCTCCTCGAGCCACACCGCGCTGAACGCGCCGGACACCGTGTCGCAGACGATGTCGCGCTCCTCGAACTTCGTGTTCACGGGGAGCAGCAGGTCGGCGAAGAGGCAGTCGTCCTCCATCCAGATGTGCTGCGCGACGACGGTCTCGATGTAGTCGCTGCGGATGGCGTCGATGAACTCGTTGCCCCCGTTCCACGACGACACCCACTTGGGCGCGTCGGTCCACACCATGTGGATGCGCTCGCAGCCCTCGGCGGGATAGCGCTTCAGGTCGAACTGGTCGGCCACGGGCATGCCCGAGCAGGTCACGCCATACCAGGTCAGGGGGTTCTCCGGCGTATAGTCTCCCCCGAGCGCCTCGGGCACCAGCACCTCGGTCACGAACGACTCGCGCTTGTCCGCATGGTAGGGGAACATGATGTCGTGCATGTTGGGGGTGAACTTGGGGCGCGGCAGCGGGTTCTGGGAGTCGAGGCCGAACAGGCCGAACTCCATGAACTTGAGCTGGTTGCGGCCGGGATGGCCCAGCGCCTGCATGGCCAGCAGGGCCACCTCCAGGCGCGCCGGCTCGTGGGAGTAGGTCGACCGGATGAACGACCCGCCGTTGCAGTGGGCGATGCTCACGTTGCGCCGGGCCCACGACCGCGCGAGGGCCTTGATGCGCCGCGCCGGCACGCCGCAGATCGGCTCCGCCCACGCCGGGGTCTTCTCGATGCCGTCGTCGCCGCCCATGACGTGGTACTCGAACCAGTCGAAGCCCACCGCGTGGGTGTCGATGTAGTCGCGGTCGTAGAGCCCCTCGGTCATCCAGACGTGGGCGATGGCCAGCTGGAGGGCCGCATCGGTGTTGGGCAGGACCGGTATCCACTTGTCCGCGTGGACGGCCGCGCCGTAGTTCACGTCAGGGCAGACGTAGATCTGCCGCACGCCGATGTCCCGCAGGAAGAAGCAGTAGCGGCTCGATCCCTGGCCGCCGCCTCCCCAGGTGGTGGTGTTGACGTCGCAGCCCCAGAACAGCACGTCGTCGGAGTTCTCGGCCACGTCCTTGAACAGGTTGGTCTGCATTCCCTGGCCGACGGGGTCCTGGCCCCACATGTGCTTGGCGCCCCAGTACCAGCCCTCCCAGGAATCGGGGTTGCGCGCCTGGAGCGTGTAGCCCCCGAGCAGGTCGAGGGCGTACCCCTCGCAGCCGCGCGCGCCGTGCACGATCTTCACCTGGTGATGGCCGTCCGACTGGACGAATATCGAGTTCATCCCGTACTGGTCCTTGATGCGGGACACCTCGCTGGTCAGGATGTCCATGGCCTCGTCCCAGCTGATGCGCACGTACTTGCTCTTGCCCCGGTTCTGCGGGTTGCGCTCGCCTGCCGGATCCCAGTCGACGCGCCGCATGGGATGGAGGATGCGGTTCGGGGAGTCGACGCGCTGCTTCCAGGCGATGCCGAAGAGCGACGGCTGCGACTTCTCCGGCGCCTTGAACTCCCCGCCGCGGGCCCGGATGACCCACGGGTTGAGGTCCTCGGTCGCGAACTTCGCGTACTCCAGGGGCCTCGAGCGGATGGGCCTGCCATCCGCGATGTCGATCTCGACCGGATCGGACGCGGAGTTGGGCCCCACGAATCCCGTCGTCTTCACCACCGTCTTCTGCTCGGCCATGTCAGCTTCCTTTCTCCGTCCGTCTCCTCGTCGCATTCGCATCGAGCCGCCGCGTCAGTCGCGCTTGGGGATGCCCGGCGCCTTCGGGGGCATCCCCACCTTGGGTGCCGCGGGAGGCGCCCCCGCGGCGGCCCTCGGCGCGGCGAGGGTCGTCTTCTTGACGAGCCGCGCCCCGCACTGGGAGCACTCCTCCTCCCCCGGCGGGTTCTCCGTCCCGCACTCATCGCAGATGTTGTGGTCGTTCATGCTCGCCTCGGCTGGCCTGAAGCACATGAGGGCCTCCTCTCAACGTCCTTGCTCCTGCTGGGGGTTCATGCCCCCCCAGCGAACCTACCACGCGCCCCCGCCGGCGCCTTCATTACCCCCGATGTAAATCGGGGCTAAATCACCCGCTGCGGGTGACCTCGTCTCCGGCGCCCGACTCCTCGTCGAGGTAGGCGACGAGCTCCTGCTGGGAATGGACGTCGAGCTTGCCGTAGATGCTGTGGATATGGGTCTTGACGGTGTTGACCGACAGGCAGAGCCGCGTGGCGATGCTCTGGGCGTTGTAGCCGCGCGCCAGCCAGGTGAAGACGTCCGTCTCGCGCGGGGAGAGGCCGTGGCGCGCCGCGAGCCGCCCGCAGGCGTCCTGCCGCCCGTCCCCCGCGGCGGCGCCCTCGGGCGGGGACGCCGCGGAGGGCGGGCTGGTCGGCTCGGCGGCGGGCGCGGCGGCGTCCCCGAGCCCGAGGACGTCCCGCAGCACCCCCATCAGCAGCGTCAGCAGCCCGCCGCGCCCCTCCGGCACCTCGGGGACGTGGCGGGCGCGCGGCGCGGCGGTGAAGAGGCACAGCGACACGAGCGCGGCCTGGAGCCCGAGCAGGACCAGGCCGCCGAAGGCGAGGTCCGCCTGCCGGGCCGCCGCGAACACCGCCCATCCGAGCAGGAGCCCCGAGCCGTCGACGGCGCAGGCGAGGTCGAGGGCCCTGCGGTGGCTCGCGAACAGGCGCGGCGCGTTGCGCGCCACGTTGGTGAGGTGGACGATGAGGAGGCAGCCGTAGAGAAAGGCCAGGACGGAGGCGGCGGCGAGGGTGAGCGCCGGCAGCCCGAGCAGCGCCAGGGGAAGGCAGAGGGCGGTGACGGGCAGCACGAGCCCGAGGAGCAGGAAGGCGACGCTCTGGGCGAGCGCCAGCAGGGCGAGGAACATGGCGAGGGCCGCCAGGGCCAGCCCCGCCGCCGCGGCGACGCAGGCCCCCTCGCCGCCGGCGAGGGGCTGGGCGAGGCGCAGCGCGAACATCCCGAGGGCCACGCAGCCGAACGCCGGCGCCAGCTCCTTCACCAGGAAGCGGGGGCGGCTGAGCGGCTCCTCCTCGGCGGGGGCGCAGAGCGCCGCCTCGCGCCCGCGGGTGCGCATGGCCGCCGGGATGGATATCAGCACCGAGAGGAGGGGCAGCAGGGCGAGCAGGACCGCCAGGGCGCGGGGGCGGAAGCAGCAGCCCGCCGCGACGATGACGGCGGCCAGGGCCGAGGCCCCCACGAGCGCCATCATCGCCTGGCGCTGGTTCGCGAAGGCCGCCAGGTGTCGCATCCACAGCGCCGCCAGGCAGCCGGCGCCCACGCCCGAGAGCAGCCACGGAACGGGAAGCGCCCCCGGCCCCGCGGCACCCACCGCCGCCCCGAGGGGCGCCGCCGGGGCGAGCGCGGCCCCCGCGACCCGCAAAAACACCTGCTCGCTCCCCAGCGGAAGGCGCGGGGCCACGGCGAGGAGGGCAAGCGAGCAGGCGACGGCCCCCGCGAGAAGCCACGGCGGCGATGCGCCGCCCCCAGCGGGAAGGACGGATCCCAGCACGAGGAGCACGGCCCAGCCGAGGGCGCAGGCGATGCCGCTCAGGCCGTAGAGCGGGATGCCGAGCTTGCGCCCCCGGCCGGAGCCCGGCTTGCGGCCGGCGCTCACCACCGGATCGCTCAGCGCGCCGCCCGGGCCCATCGCTCATCCCTCGTTGCCGAAAAGGGGCGACTTCACGCGGCGCTTCAGGGGGCCCAGCGCCAGGAACAGCGCCAGGGCCAGCAGGATGGTCGCCGCGTTGAACACGAACATGGCCGCCGGGCCCCAGGACTGCAGCACCCAGCCGCCGAAGACGGGCCCCAGGCCCATGCCCAGGTCGGGCCCGATGAAGTAGGTGTTGGCCGAGCGCCCCAGCTGGTCGGCCGGCACGCCGCGCACCGACTCGGCCTGGATGGCCGCGTAGGCCGAGCCTTGGCCGAGCCCCATGCACACGCCGCCGGCCGCCACGCCCGCCACCGACGGGACGAAGGCGAGCGCGAGCATCCCCAGCACCGCCACCACCATCATGGGCGGCGCCACCCGGCGCACGCCCCACGCGTCGCTGGCGCGGCCCGCCAGGGGCCGAGCGCCCAGGTTGGCGATGGAGTAGAACACGAAGTACAGCGAGACGGCCTCGATGCCGCGCATCTCGCCGGCCAGCAGGATGAACGACGAGGTGATGCCCTGGGACACCATGAGCGTGCCGCCCACCACGGCCAGCGGGATGACGGGCAGGTAGAAGATGGTGCGCAGCGAGAACCGCCCCCGGCGCGCGGGCGGCGCGGGCGCGGCGGGGCCGCCCTCGAGCGCCGTCTCCTCCACCTCGACGGCCTCGGCCCCCGCCAGCAGCGGGTCGTCGCCCGCCGTGGCGGCCCCGGCGGCCTCCGGCGCGGCCGTCGGCTCGCCGCCCAGGTCGTGCCCGGCCGCCTCGGGGGGCGCCTTGAACAGCGCCGCCAGCACGAGCGCGACGGCCAGCATCACGCCGGACAGGGCGAACGACGCCGGGTAGCCCACCGCGGCGCCCACCTGTGAGCCGATGGCCGGCCCGAGCGCGATGGCCACCGTGTAGGCGAGCCCCATCCAGCCCACGCCGCTGCCCGTGTAGCGCTTGGGCACCACCAGCGGCACGAGCGAGATGATGATGGCCGACTTGAAGGCGAAGGCGAAGCCCTGCAGCGCCAGGAACACGCCCATCCAGAACACCGAGCGGACGAGCGCGCAGCCGAAGGCGCCAGCTGCGAAAAGCCCGCAGGACACCGTGAGCAGCGTCTTCTTGCTGAGCTTGTCGGAGATGGCGCCGCTCACCGGCCGGATGACCAGGGCCGCCGTGGCCAGCATGCCCGCCAAAAAGCCGGCGACGGGCACCGCGGCCCCCAGCTCGATGGCGTAGTTCGATATGATCGGCCGCGTCAGGAAGCCGCCCATCTGAAGCATCGCCTCGATGAGCAGCAGCTGCACGAACCGCCGGTTCCACAATCTCTTGGGCTCCTCCACCGGGGCCCTCCTCCCTCTCTCGCATCGCATCGCGGCGCGCCCGCCGCGCCGCCGTCCATCGCAGGGCAGCGCCCTCCGCGCCTTCCGCGCCGACGCCCCGCGGCTCCCCCGCCACGCGCGCCGGCCGCGCCGCGGCCCCAAGAGAAAGGCCCCCGGGCGAGCCGGGGGCCTCTTCCTCAAGCGTCAAGCGCCTTCGTCAACCCGGCCCCTAAGGCAGGAAGATGGAGCACTGGGCGCCGCGATCGGCCATCTTGACGGCCAGCTCGTCGAGCGGTCCGTACTCGATGGCCTGCGCCAGGCAGTGCAGCACGCAGGACGGCTTCTCGCCGCGCTCCACGCGATCGGCGCACAGGTCGCAGTAGGTCGTGGGAACCGGCACGTACTTGCCCTCCCAGCGGCCGTCGAGCTTGCGCCACGGGCCCATCTCCAAGAGCTTGATGCCCCACTGTCCCAGCGGCAGGTCCAGATGGTTGCGGCAGGCGAGCTCGCAGGAGTGGCAGCCGGTGCAGTACTCGTTGTCAAACATCAGTCCGTAAGCGGTCATCGTGGTACCCCCTTTCTCCTTATCAGGCTAGTCCTCGGAACGGTAGATCTTGCAGGGCAGGGCGCCGTAGTGCGAGCCGAGGCCCAGCTTGCCGATCTCCTTCCAGGGCATGAGCGAGTTGATGGACGACTTGCGGACACTGAACAGCTCGGTGTCCTTGTCCTCCGGGTACCACCAGCCGTGGTCGCAGCCGATGACGTTCTCCTTCACAATGGGCGTGAGGTCGGCGATCATCTTGCACTTGCCCCACGGGTTCTCGATGGTCACCCAATCACCCTGGCCGATGCCGTACTTGGCGGCGGTGTCGGGATGGATCTCCACCGTAGCGGCCGTGCGGATCTCGCGCAGGGAGTCGATCATACGGTGCTCGGTGTGGAACGACGTGGGACGGCGGGCGCCGGTCACGAAGTCAAGCGGGTACTCCTCGGTCCACTCGGGACGGGAGCGCTTGGAGAAGCGCGGCTCCTCGTAGTAGGGCAGCGGGTCCTCGCCCAGGTGGTTCTTGACGGTGCTCCACAGCTCCACGCGACCGGTGGTCGACTTGAAGCCAGGCTGGCCGTCCATGCGCAGCAGGCCCTTCTCGTACTGGTAGTACGGGATCTCGTAGCGGCCGTACACCCACTCCTGGAGCTTCTCGTAGGTCATGGGCTCGCCGGTCTCGGGGTCGGCGGTGTAGGGAATGTTCTGGATCTTGTTGTCCAGGTAGCCGTGCTCAGACGCCCACTTCTCCGTGTCCTCGGTGCGATCCGGGTTGATGCGGTGGTCGAGGTCGAGCATGATCTGGAGGTCGGACTTGCACTCGCCCAGCGGCTCGAGCACCTGGGTCAGGGCATGGAACTGGCCAGGCTGGTTGCAGCCGTGGAAGGTGACGATGCCCTCGTGCTCAAGGGAGGTGGACACCGGCAGCACCACGTCGGCGAGGGCCTGGATGGTGGGGTTCATGAAGATGTCCGTGGCCACCACGAACTCCTTGTGGCGGCAGGCCTCCATCCACTGCATCGGCTGCTGCGTGATGCAGGAGGAGATGAAGTTGGAGCTCTGGATGAACAGGAACTCGATGGGATACGGGATGTTGGTGCGCAGCGTGTCCAGCGTGCAGTCCGGCTGCGTGGTGTTGATGATGAAGTCCATGGCGGGGTACTGGTCGTGGCCCGCGATGGGGATGGGGTTGGTGTCCTCCTCGTTGACCTGCATGCCGACGCCCTTGCGGCCCGTGGAGCCTCCGTTCTTCATGGTCTGGCCCAGCTTGATGCCGCCGGGGTTGTCCAGGTTGCCGCAGATGGCGAAGATGCCCCAGATGGCGTGACAGATCTGCAGGGTGTTGGGGTTCTGGTCGGTCTTGAGGCCCACCGACGCGGTACAGGGCTTCTGGGCCAGCATGCGGGCAGCGGCGTAGATGTCCTCCACCGGCACCTCGCAGATATCGGCGGCCATCTCCGGCGTCATGGTGCGGCAGCGCTCGGCGTACTCGTCGAAGCCGTAGGTCCACTTCTCCACGAAGTCGTGATCGTAGAGGTCCTCGTTGATGATGACCGTGTTGAGGGCCATGGCCAGGGCGGCGTCGGTGCCGGGGCGAATCTGGAAGTGGATCTCGGCATGGCGGGCCAGCCAGTTGGCGCGCGGGTCGACCACGATGATCTTCATGCCGCGCTTCATCATGTCGACGGTGCTGTGGCCGAACAGGCCGTCCGGGTTGGACCACAGCGGGTCGCGGCCCCAGATGAGCATGTACTTGGGCAGCTCGTAGCGCGGGTCGTCGTAGCGGTCCTTGAAGCCGAAGGCGCCGTCGTACTCGACGTAGGCGCAGCCGAGCAGCCAGTCCATGGCGGTCTGGCGCGGGATGACGCAGGACCAGCCGCCGTTGGCGTGGATGGCCGTGCGGCTGTGGAACACCTGGTTGCAGGTCTGGAACTGGTAGGCGGACGCCTCGCGGCCGGTGCCGGTCCACACCGAGACGGTGTCGGGGCCGTACTTGGCGGTGAGCTCATGGTACTTGCTCACGATGATGTCGTAGGCCTCGTCCCAGCTGATGCGCTCCCACTTGTCGGGCTGGCCGCGGAACTGGCGGTCGCGCTTCATGGGATAGAGCAGGCGGTCCTCATGGTAGATGTACTCGGGAAGCGTCAGGCAGCGGACGCACAGGCGCCCGTTGGTGATGGGCTGATCGGGGTCGCCCTCCACCTTGACCAGCTTGCCGTCCTTGACGAAGCAGCGCAGGCCGCAGCCGACGCCGTGACACCCCGGGGGCGACCACTGGGCGGTGCGGTAGACCTTGGTGCCGTCCTCAAGCTCTTCGACGCGAGGCGTTTCAGATACTCGGGTCAATTCACTCATGTTGCGACTCCTCTCCTCTTTCTCTCATCTCCCTTGCAGATGCGCGGGACGCGCCTCCTCGAGCCGCGGACGCAGCCCCCCGGATTCGGCCCGCTCCCCCATTCTTCCCGGCGCGAGCCCCCTTGCCATCTGCTGGCAGGTATGAAACCGCGCGGCCCCACCTCCTACGACTGACGGTATTAGATGCCTGGTCAGGACGCCTTCCTCATGCACGCCAGACGATTTCGCCGCGTTGGTGCGCCGCGGGCGAAGCGCGGCGGGCGGCGGATCGGGGACGCCGGGGTCTCATCGAGCGGGGGGGGCGTCCGCGAAGGGCGCGCCGGGCCCCTAGGAACGGCCCTCCGCCCGCTCGGCCCCGGCCTCGCGAGCGAAGCGCTCGACGGCGTCGAGGAGCTCCTGGCGCGAGTGGACGCCCAGCTTGCCGTAAATGTTGGACACGTGGGTGCGCACGGTGTTGACGGACACGACGAGCGCCTCGCTGATGTGGCGCACGTCCCGCCCGCGGACGAGCAGCACCAGGATCTCGCGCTCGCGCGGGGACAGCCCGTAGTCCACGGCCATGAGCGCGATGGCGCGGGAGAGGTCGGCGCGGCGCGGGGAAGCGTCGTCGCGCAGTATCTCGTCAATGGCCTCGCGGGGCAGGCCCTCGTCCGGCGCCGGGGCGTCCTGCGCCCCGTCGGCGGCGCGGCGGGCGCGGGCCGCGACGATGACGGCCGCCCCCAGCGCGAGGACGCCGCCCAGAAACGCGGCGGCGGCAGCGGCGGCGGGCAGCCACAGGGCCCCCGCCAGCGAGAGCGCGCCCGCGCCCCAGCCGGCGGCGAGCCAGCGGAGGCGCGGGTCGCGCAGCAGGTCACTCAGCCTCGGGATACCCACGGGCAGCTCCTCGCTCTTCGTCCCCCTGCGGGGCCGGCAGGGCCGCCCGACGGCTCTTCGGGGGCGGCGCTACCGCTCTATCTTGGCAATGGCGAGGTCGACGTAGGTGCCGTCCACAATGCCGCGGCCGACGATGGCCTCGATCGCGTCCTCGGGGATCATCAGCTGCGGCTTGGGGTCCACGCCGTGGACCTTGATCGTGCGAAGGCCGGCCTCGCCCGTCCAGCCCTCCTCGTCGGTGAGGTCGTTGTCGGCCACCACCATGGTCGCCTGCACCACCGCGTCCATGAGGCCCTTCGCCTTGAGCTCGTCGTAGGCGCCGGCATCCACGGACACCACGCCGCGGAAGCCGTCGTCGGAGGTGAACTCGTTGCCGAGGGGCACCAGGAAGAAGGTGCCGTGGGCATAGCAGACATCGTGCAGATCGATTGTGGCGCTCATCGCGTTCTCCTAACTTCGGGGCTGGACGGCCGGCACGGCGGCCGGCCCGAGCATGTCGCTCGCTAGCTAGGAGGATGGCACGATCGGCGGGTTTGTAATCATCATCCCGTGACCAACCGGGAAGTTCATCCACGGTGCATGAGGTCTGGTCACGCGCCGGGAACGGCACCTTCTCGGGAAGGTGGCAGCCGCCGGCGAGAAGTGGAGGGCCGGTGAAGCCCTCCCTCTGCCGGCAGCGGCGCGGGCGGCCCGGCGACCTAGCGCGCGGGGGCGGCGGAGGGGCCGCCGAAGGCGATGTTGCGGCTGCCGCAGCCGGCGCACTCCGTCAGCTTCTCACCGGGGCGCACCTCGCGGCCGCAGTCGAGGCAGCGGGGACCCGCCGCCTCGACGACGAGCGCGCTCTCGGCGCACTTGCCGCAGCTGTTGCAGACGTAGCAGCGTTCCATGGCTCGCACCTCCTCCCTAGCACCCGAGGCCCTCAGACGGGCCGTCCGCACGGGAGGCGGGCCGCCCCGGCGCCGTTCCCGGCGCGGCGACGGCCGGGGCCGCGGGGCGCGTCCAGCCGCAGGCCGCGCACGCCCGGGCGTCGGCGGCCAGGAGCTCGCCGCAGCGCGGGCAGCGCACGGCGGCTAGCGACGGATCCGCCAGGCAGCTGCCGCAGTTCCGGCACGGGTAGCACATGGGCCCTACTCCCCCCTCACCACGGCCGTGTCGACCAGCCAGCTCAGGGCGGCGGCGCGCTTGGCCATGGACTCAGCCAGGCGCGCGCGGCCCGTGCGGCGCAGCTCGTCGACCGTGGGGCTGCCACCGAAGAAGCGCGCGGCCGCCGATTCCACGTCCTCGTCGGCCAGCGTCATGCCGCGCCCGTCGAACAGCGCCTCCAGCGCGAAGCCCTGGCGCAGGTTCTCGCCCGACTGGATGAGCATCTTCACGCTCAGCTCCTGCTCGTTGGTCTGCTCCTCCTCGTAGTAGTCGTCGAGCGTCTTGCCCTGCTGGGACAGGTCGGCCTCGAACTTGTTCATGAGGCTGCGGTAGGAGGCCTGGTAGAACTCGTCGGGGATGTCGCCGACCAGGCGTTTCTCCACCTCGACGTTGGCCAGGTGGGCCAGGGTGTCGCGGTTGAACAGCTTGGCGTCGTATTCCACGTCCTTGCGCGTCTCGGCGAAGAACTCCGCCACCGTGTCGATCGTCGGGTAGTGGGCGTGGACCCACGCGTCGGTCAGCTCCACCTCCACCTTGCGCTGCTGGGCCAGCACCGTCACCGTCGACACGTAGCGGTCCACGTCGTCGGGGGTGATGGCGCGGGGGCGCGGCACGGCGTACTCCACCGTCTTGGTCTCGCCCACCTCCATGCCCACGACGGCCTCGAGGAAGGGCGCCGGCATCGACTCGCCGTCCATCTCCAGGATCATGCGCTTGCCCGACAGGTGGGGCACCATCTTGTCGTCCTGCTGGGTGTCCACGTCGATGGCCACGATGTCGCCGGCCCGCACGGGATGGGGGTCGGCCTCCTCGTAGGCGGCGTAGTGGTCGAGCACCTCGGCCACGCGCGCCGCGATGAGCCGGTCGGTGACGGCCACCTCGTCCATGACCACCTCCACCGGCTCGTAGGAGCTGAGGGTGAGGCGCGGCTGCTCCACCACCGACAGCTCCACGGCGAACCCCTCGCCGTCGGCGGGGTAGTCCAGCACGTGGATGTTGGGCGTGAGCGCCGGGGTGAGCCCCAGCGCCGCCAGGGCGTCGCCCGCCATGCGGTTCACCACGAAGTCGCGCCGCAGCTCGCGGAACGCCTCGGCGCCCATGCCCGCCTGGCCCGCCTCCTCGACGGCGTCCCAGGGGGCGTCGGGCGCGAGCCCCTTGGCGCGCGCGACCGTCTCGTAGAACTCGGCGAGCAGGCCGTGGACGACGTCGGCCGCCGCCTCGGCGTGAACGGTCACGGCGCCCTTGTCGTCCGGCTCGGCCTTGTCCAGGCGGGTGAACTCCATGGTGATATCCTCCTTCGCGCGCCGCCCCTAGCGGACGGCCTCCATGAGGACGGACACGTCCTCGACGTCTTCCAGATGCTCGACCATCGACGCGATGGCGTCGATCTCATCGGCGGTCAGCTCCCGCTTGCAGTAGGACGCGCAGTCGCGGAACTTCCCCGCCAGGTCGGGCCACTCCATGCGGTTTCGGGGATGCCCGTAGACGATGTCGACGCGCTGGTCGTAGACGGTGCCGTCCTTGAGCTCGACGCGCACGCGGCCGGGCAGCATCGTCTTGGAGAAGTCGCTCTCGAGCGCCGCGTCGTATTCCGCGTCGGTCTTGGCGCACAGGTCGCGCAGCAGCGGGTCGGCCAGGGCCTCGGCGCTGAAGTCGCCGATCTCCAGCTTGCGGTAGGCGAGCGCCTGGGCCACCGTGAAGGGCAGGCTCAGCTTGGCCTCGGGGATGGTCTTCGGCGCGCGGCGCAACTCAATGGGGTCGGCGCAGCGCTTCGCGTCGTCGGCCGCGTAGAACACGGTGATGCGCTCGACCGCGGTCGGGTCGAGGTCGTTGTCGCGCGCGATGCGCAGGGCGGCGTCGACGCAGGAGTTGGTGAAGCGGCAGCACGGCCACGGCTTGATGGACACCTCGGTGCCCTCGAAGCGCCGGCCGAAGTCGTCGAACACGCTCTCGTCGCGCACGCCGTCGTAGTACATGTTGAAGAAGCCGGCCTTCCCGTCGAAGGTCTCCTTCAGCCCGGGCACGCCGCGCTTGGCCATGAGGGCGGCCATCACGCCGGTCATGTTGGGGAACATGGCGTAGAGCCCGCGCAGGGCGCCCGGCTCGATGACCAGCTCCTTCGACCCGCCGGCGCGGTTGTACGCCAGGCCCAGGGCGTTCTCGACCTCGTCGGCGCTCAGCCCGAGCATCTTGGAGGCCGCCACCGTGGCCGAGAAGGTGCCCAGAAGCACCGGCAGCATCCACAGGAGTCCCTGGTTGGCCTCGGGGTTGGTCACCGCGTAGCCCATGCGGCAGATGACGTCGTCGCCCAGGGCCACGGCGGTGATGAGGTCCTTGCCGGACGCGCCGGCGTACTCGCCCGCCACCAGGGCCGCCGGCACCACCGAGGCGCTCGGGTGCACGAAGGCGTCGTCGTGGGCGTCGTCGTAGTCGATGCTGTGGGCGAGCGCGCCGTTGCCGAGCGCCGCCAGCATCGGGTTGGTCTTGGCCCCCTGGGCCACCAGCGTGCACTCCTCGGTGCCGCCCAGGGCCCCCACCAGGCCCATCACCTCGTCGACGCCCTCGCCGGCGCCGCTGCCGGCCAGCATGCAGCCGAGCGTGTCGAGGACGGCCATCTTGGCCGCCAGCACGTCCTCGGCCGACAGGTCGTCGTAGGTCGCCTTCGCCGTCACCTCGGCGATCCGCGTTGCCAGTTCCATGGTCTCTCCCTCCTCGGGGGCAGGGCGGCGCGCCCGCGGGCCCGCCGCCCTGCCGCGGGGCGCGCCGGACGCGCCCCCTCGTCCCACCGGACCGCGCTCGGCCCGGCGCCTCCGCCTAGCGCTCGCGGATGGCCACTTCCTCGTCGCTGACCCACTCGTAGCGGGCGTTGAGGCCCGCCTCCTCGGTGATGAGCTCCATGTACGCCACCACCGCGTCGCCCTCGCCGCCGCGCTTGACGGGCATCGGGTCGCCGTCGGCGTTGATCATGGCCGGGACGAAGCCGGTCTGCACGACCTGGCCGTCCTCGATGTAGGCCTTCACGATCATCGTCTTGTTGCGATCGACGCGCGACTCCGGCGTGGGCTTGTAGTGCGCGTCCAGGCTGTCGATGAGGCGCGTGTCGTGGAACGCGTCGCCGAAGTCCAGGACGAAGTTGCCCAGCGAGTAGTAGATGGTCTTGCCGCGGTACACCTCGATGCCCTTGAGGATGTGGGTGTGGGCGCCGATGATGAGGTCCGCGCCCGCGTCGATGGCGTCGTGGGCCATCTCGATGCAGTACATCGGGACGACGGCGGGAACGAGGTGCTGGCCCCAGTGGAAGGCCACGACCACCACGTCCACCTGCTCCTTCAGCGCGCGGATGTCGGCGCAGATCATGTCGCGGCTCTCCTTGGTGGGCAGCGACACGATGCGCGGCGGGGTGGCCGGCTGGAAGTCGACCTGCTCGTAGAGGGTGTGCACCTTGAGCGGGGCGATGCCCGCCTTGTCCACGTCGGCGTCGTATTCCGGGCGCGCCACCGAGCAGTAGTTGAGGAAGCCGACCCTCTGGCCGCCGCGCTCCAGGATGACGGGCTTGCGGGCCTCGTCGAGGGTGCGGCCGGTGCCGCAGTGGGCCACGCCCGCCGCGTCGAGGGTCTCAAGGGTGCCGACCAGGCCCTCCTCGCCCCAGTCCATGGCGTGGTTGGTGGCGCAGGACACGACGTCCACCTCGGCGTCGGTGTAGGCCTCGATGAAGCGCGAGCCCTTCGACACCGACTGACAGGGATGGGGCACGCCGTCGTCGGCCAGCACCTGCTCCATGTTCACGTAGGTGATGTCCGCCTCCCGGAAGATGGGAGCGACGTACTGAAACGCCGTCTTCGGATCGGGTCGGTCAAGGATGACGTCGCCCGCTCCGGCAAGCACTATACGATCCATAACACTACCTCTCTTCCCTGCTCGCTGTCTCTCTTAGCAAGCACGGCCGACGAAACGTCGGCCGTGCCATCTCACTCTTTGCTACCCGAGGCTAGGCCACCGGCGGCTTCGGGGCGCCCGGCGCGGGGGGCTTGGGGGCACCCGGGGCCGCAGGCGCGCCGGGGGCGCCGGCCGGGGCACCGGGGGTGCCGCCGGGGATCTTCGGGGCGCTGGGAAGCTTGGCGCCGCACTGGTCGCAGACGTCGTTGTTGAAGTCGTTCTTGGCGCCGCACTCAGGGCAGTTCTTCTCCATGCTTATCTCAGCAGGTCTAAAACACATGGTTGGTACCTCTTTCTCGTCGGAACTTGCACGCGCCTCCTGCGCGTTACTCGATGCATCGGGCGCGCGAAGCGCATCCCGTTGATGCTAACCGGGGAGGATGTCGCCCTGCTCGCGGCGCTTCTCCAGGTCGTCAGCGATCTGGGCCATCTTCTTGGAATCGAGGCGATAGCCGAAGAAGAAGGCGACGAAGGCGATGACGAAGGCCACGGCGGGGATGATGCAGATGATGTTGATCATGCCCTGGGCGAGCTCGGGGGTGGCCTCCATGCCGCGGGTGAAGCCGATGGCGGCCAGGCCGAAGCCGGTGAGCAGGCCGGCGACCGCGTTGGCGATCTTCGGGCACCACTGGAAGGTGGACATGATGAAGGCCTTGGCGGTCTTGCCGTCACGCCACTCGCCGTAGGCGATGGCGTTGGACTGCATGCCCATCATCGTGCCGTTCATGAAGTTCATGCCGAAGAAGCAGGCGCAGATGCACACGATGAAGGCCATCTGGCCGGTGGCGCCGATGAAGTAGCAGGCGATCATGGACACGCCGGAGATGCCGATGCCGATCAGGTAGGTGTTGCGGATGCCCAGGGTGCGGGCGAGCGGCTCGGAGACGAACGTGGCGATAAGGCCCACGATGTTGCAGGCGGTCAGCATGACGGCGGACATGGCCACGTCGCCGAAGGCGTAGGTGAACACGTACATCGACATGGACATGATGGTCATCTGGGCGATGAAGCGGATGATCTCGGCGAACAGGCCGATGAGGGCCGGCAGGTTGGTCAGCCAGTACTTGAGCATCTCGCCGAGGCTGACCTTGTCGCCCTTCGGGATGGCCGGAACCTCCTTGCCCTCCTTCTTGGCGAGCGCGCGCTCCTCGCAGATCTTCTGGGTCGGGTCCATGCCGTCGATCTTCTTGAACATGACGATGAACATCACGATCATGATGATGCCGAAGATGAGCGCCAGCACGGTGAAGCCGGCCGGGCCCGCGTTCTGGGCGTTCTCGCCGGCGGGCACGCGGTAGACCAGGCCGTTGATGGCCAGGATGGCGGGCAGCGACACGGCGGCGAAGAGCACCTTCACCAGCATGTTGCCCTGGGCCTTGCGCTGGGAGAGCAGGGTGCGGTCAGCCTCGGTGTGGCTGATGACCGGCACGATGGACGTGGCCGCGATCATGAAGAAGCTCGCGAAGAAGCCGCCGACGATCTGGAAGAAGATCATCCAGGCGGTCTTAGCGCCCATGTCCAGGAACACGGGATCCACGAACGTCATGAGCAGGCAGACGAACGTCGCGGGCGGGGCCACCAGCAGCCAGCTGCGATACTGGCCGTGCTTGAGCCACACGCGCTCGATGATGATGGCGGCGATGATCACGAAGAACCACTCGCCCACGCCGGTCACTGCTTTGACCGTGCCCATGACGGTCGGCTCCAGACCGCAGATCTCGGTCAGGAAGTACGCCCAGTAGTTGCTGTTCATCTGGTTGAACGCAGTCCACGTGAGCATGCCCAGGCCGTAGATGAGGCCCAGGGCCTGGGTTACGTTGTTCTGTACGGCCGCTACGGCCTTGTCACCCAGAGAAGAGATCTTCTCAGTCATATCTTTCCCCTAACAGACGAATGCGGGTGGGTTAAGCCCCGGACGCCCCATATCCCCTGAGGCGCCCGGGGCGCGAGGCTAGCTACTCCTCGACGGTGAAGATGACCACGCGAGGCTTGGTGGCCTTCTTGGCCAGCTCCTCGACGGGGCCGAATTCCATGCACAGCGCCTGGCAGTGGTGCACGCACGCGGGCACCTTGCCGACGGCCAGGCGGTCCTTGCACAGGTCGCAGCGCTGGGTGGGCAGGGGCACGAAGTCCCACTCCCACTTGTCGTCATCGAGCTTCCACGGGCCGATCTGCGAAAGCTTGATGCCGAACTCGCCCTCCTCGAGGCCCTTCTCGACCTTGCAGGCCATCTCGCAGGTATGGCAGCCCGTGCAGAACTCGTAATCAATCAAAAGACCCTGTTGTGCCATGAGCCTTGTCTCCTTTCCGTGAGCCGTCCCCTACGCCTTGTAGTGGTCGGCGAACTGCTGCTCGAACGTCTCGCCGTAGCCCTCGGGGGCCGGGTACACCTTGCACAGCTGGGTCTTGTAGGAAGAGCCGTAGCCGCTGGGGCCGAAGTCGCCCTGGACGGTGCAGCAGTTGATGTTGGACTCGAAGACGCCGTACAGCGAGGGCTCCTCCGGGTCACGCTCCGGGAACCACCAGCCATGCTCGGCGCTGACGACGCCCTTCATCATGGTGTCGGTCACATGAGCCACCTCGATGGCCTTGCCATGGGAGTTCTCGATGACGCACCACATGCCCTCCTTGACGCCGGCCGCGGCCGCGTCCTCGGGGTTGATGGCGAACATGGGCCACTTGTGGAACTCGCGCATCGACTTGAGCTGGCGATGCTCGGAGTGGAAGTACTGCCAGCAGCGGCGGCCGGTGGTCAGCACCAGCGGGTACTCCTTGAACAGCTCCGGCGTGGAGACGGGGCTCTCCGGCGGCTCCAGGAAGTACGGCAGCGGGTCCATGCCGACGTTGTTGTACATGTTGCAGAAGAACTCGACGCGGCCGGACAGCGTGTTGAAGCCGGGCTGGCCGTCGAAGCGGATCTTGCCCGTCTCGTGCTTGCGGTACTCGAAGTCGGGGTAGATGATGACCTTCTCGCGCAGCTCGTCCATGGTGACGTGGATCGGCACGGTCGCCATGTTGTTGGTGCAGAACTCCAGCATCTCGGGCACGTCGTCCCAGTAGAACAGGTCGGGGTTCATCTTCTTGCCCAGCTCGAGCATCATCTGCTCGTCGCCGACGGCCTCGCCGGTCTGGGTGACCTTGACGATGGAGCGCAGCGGGGTGTACCAGCCGCGGACGCAGTTGCGCTCGCAGCTCATGGCCATGGGGATGAACAGGTCGCCGATGGCCATGGCGGTCGGGGTCATGAACAGGTCGCAGATGACCACGTGGTCCATGTCCTTGTAGCAGTCGTAGACGCGCTTCGCCTGGCCGGCCATATTGGTGAAGGCGGTGGTGGAGCACAGGAACAGCATCTTCACCGGGTACGGGTCGCCGGTCTCGGCGGCATGGAGGATGGCCTCGGGGATGGCATGGCCGCCCTTGCCGATGGCGTTGAGGGCGCCCCAGTTGCCGTCATCGCCCAGGCGGTCCTTGCGGACCTCCGGGCCCAGGCCCTTGGCGACGTTCTCGCGGATGTCGGACTGCACGTAGCCGAAGTTGATGCAGACGAAGCCGCCGGGGTTGTCGATGTTGCCGGTCATGGCCTGGAGCAGCGCCACCGCGTGCGCGGTGCCGTTGGCCCACTTGTTCTGGTCGAAGGCGACGCCCCACTGCAGCGTGGTGACGCCGGCGGTGCCGATGAGGCGGGCGGCGGCCACGATCTTCTCAGCCGGGACCCAGCAGATCTCGGCGGCGCGCTCGGGCGTCCAGTCGGCCACGCGCTCCTTGTACTCATCGAAGCCGTAGCACCACAGGTCGACGAACTCCTTGTTGTAGAGCTCCTCCTCCACCATGACGTGGCCGATGGCGAGTGCCAGGGCGGCGTCGGTGCCGGGGCGCACCTGCAGGTACAGCTCGGAGTGGGCCGACAGCCACGTGACCTGCGGGTCGACGGTCATCAGCTTGGAGCCGCGCTTCATGCAGTCGATGATCCAGTGGCCGAAGAAGCCGTCGGCGTTGGCGCGCAGCGGGTTGTTGCCCCAGATCATGAACAGGTCGGGGCGACGGTACTCCGGATGATCGAAGCGCGCCTCGTTGAGCTGGCCGCAGTCGGCGATGAAGGTGTTACCGAAGATGGCGTTCATGCCCTGCATGCGCGGGGTGTAGCAGCAGTTGCCGGCCAGCAGGCCCGCGTTGTCGTTGGGCGTGCCGAAGGCGCCGTGGCCCAGCACGTTGGACTGCCAGGTGGCGTTACGGCCGGTGCCGGCGCCGGTGCAGATGGACTTCGCACCGTACTTCTCGGTGGTGTCCTTCACCATCTCGATGCACAGGTCGTAGGCCTCGTCCATGGTGATCTGGACCCACTTGTCCTTGCCGCGGTCGCTGCGGTCGCGCTTCATGGGATGCACGATGCGGTCGGGGTGGTACACGGCTTCCACCATGGCCAGGCAGCGCATGCACAGACGGCCGTCGGTGACCGGCGAGTTGGGGTCGCCCTCGACCTTGACCAGCTTGCCGTCCTTGTCGGTGTAGAACAAAATGCTGCAGCCCTGGTGGCAGCCGGGTGCCGACCACTGGCACGTGCGCGTGACCGTCAGATCCCCCTCTTGGTACTGCCAGTCCTTCTTGTACACATCGGGATTAAAGCATTCCCTCATGCGCAGCTCCTTTCCTCTCTCTCAAGCGCCGAAGCGCCCCCTGACCTACTTGACGCGCTCCCCGTTCTTCTGCGCCCGGGCCCACACGCCCAGCAGCACCAGGTTGTCGTCGGAAACGACGTTGTCGCCCCCCACCTTGTGGTAGGTCATGCGCGTCTGGAGCTCCTCCGGATCGCGGAACTCGTAGCGGATGTACAGATCCCCGTCGAGGAGGTACGCCTCCTTCGTCTCCAGCATGTCGAGCGTCGGCGCATATTTATCGAGCAACTCTTGTTCAGCCATTTGGACCTCCTTTACAATTGGGCCTAGAACAACGAACCTGTCGACCGGTTAGGTCGCCTTCCCCCCTTTCGACGAAACTGAAACCTACGTATCCTGCGATCGCGAGCTCTCAAGGTCTCGACTTTTCGCAGTCTTCCACGTCGGCACACAGCCCGCATCTGCTGGTGGGTATGAATGGCGGCGCCTTTGATAAACAGGTGGTTTGAGCAGGGAAAAGGAGTGCGAGTATGACGCAAAGTATTAGCAACGGCGAAGTCGGCGCCGAGGATCGGCTCACCGAGATATCGCTGCTCGGCATGGTGGGATACGTCTTGTTCATGACCGCTCAGCTCAGCAGCCTCTACAGCCCCGTCCTCACCACCGCCCAGACCGACACCGGCGTGGCGTTCTGCCTCTGCCGGTGCGTGGCGATGGCCGCCGCGGCCGCGTTCCACTTCGTCTTCTCGCGCTTCGTCAAGAACCGCGACCGCACCGTGCGCTCGGCCCAGGCGAAGGTCGCCGGGCTGGCCGGCCAGGCCCTGCTGCCCGTCATCGTCGTGATCGAGACGGCCACGGGGCTCGCGGTGCCCGCGGCCGTCGTCGCCGTCGCCTGGGCCTGCTGGGGGTGCGCCAACGCCCTGCTCGCCTGCTCCTGGGTGGACGCCAAGAGCAACCTGGAGGAGTCCTACGCCACCAAGATCGCCTTCTGGTCGTTCGCCATCACGTCGTTTCTGCTGGTGGGGATGCTCGCCCTCACGCCCACCGCGGCGCTCGGCGCGCTCCTCGTCATGGAGGCGGCCTCCTGCCTGGTGCTGCTCCAGGCACCGCCGCACCGCGGTGCCGACATGGACGAGCACGACGAGGAGTGGCTGAGCGCCAAGAGCTCGTTTCGCCGCAGCGGCTCCTACGTGATGATCGTCGACGGCGTGCTCATCAGCTTCTGCGCCGGGGTGATGATGGTCGGGGTGCTGCGCGACCAGTTCCCCCTCCTGCTGATGGGCGTCAGCTTCATCGGGACGGCGGCCATCTTCTGCTCCTTCAAGCGGACGAACCCGGCCCTGCTCTCGCTCGAGCGCAGCCAGCTGGTGTTCCTGCCCGTGCTCACCGGCGGCCTGTGCGTCATGGGGTTCGCCAAGGCCCCGGTGGTGGGCGTCGTGGCGTTCATCCTGTTCATCGTCGCCTACCTGTTCGACTTCGTGAACCGGTCCATCCTGTCGCTGCGCGGCAACCTGCTGTCGGTGTCCCCCTCCTACTGCTTCTCGAAGGGGCGGCTGTTCATCATCGCCGGCCAGGCATTCGGCTGGGTGGTGGTGGCGTTCCTCTCGTCGCCCGGCGGGGCGGGGACGGCGCCCATCGTGGCCACCACGCTCATCGTGCTGGTGTGCGCCTACATCACCGTCGGCACCATCCTGCCCGATAAGTACCCGCTCATCGACGAGATCGCCGACGAGGGCACAGAGGAGACGCCCCCCCCCAAGACGATTCCGAGGAGCCAGTGGTGGAGCACCCCTACAAGAACCGCTGCCTGAGGGCCGCCCAGCGCTACGACCTCACGCCGCGTGAGGGCGAGATCCTCTCCTACCTGGCGCGGGGGCGCAACGCCAAGTACATCGCCGACCAGCTGTTCGTGGCCGAGCGCACCGTGAAGACCCACACCTACCACATCTACCAGAAGATGGACATCCACTCCCAGCAGGAGCTCATCAACATCGTGGAGGAGACGGAGTAGGCCCCGCGCACCGCATCTGGTTTGCGCGTTCCTAGTCCTCCTCGGGGGCCATGTCGGCGGCCTGCTCGGGGGTGAGCCCCTCGTGGTCGTCCTCGTCGTGGGCGCGCTTGCGGCACAGCGTCAGCCCGCCCTCCACCAGCATGAGCACCAGGTAGCCCGCACTCGACACCATGAGGCCGCCGGCGGCCGTCTGGGCGCCCAGCACCGTCACGTTGACAAACCCGATGACCAAGGGCGCGAGCGACGCGCCCAGGGATATGCAGGACAGCGCGATGGACACGGCCAGCGTGACGAGCCGCGGGTTCACCGCCTTCGAGATGTAGTAGACGGTGCTGATCTGCTGGATGCCCACGCCCAGGCCGATGAGGATGCCGCCCGCCACGATCATGGGCAGGCTCACCCCGAGCGACACCACGAGCATGCCGCAGGCCAGAAGCCCGAAGCCCACGGTGAGCGTGAACCGCCCGAGGCGCTTGGACACCAGCCCGTAGAGCGCCCCCAGGACAAGCGACGCGATGCTGATGGTCGACGATATACCGGCGATGTCGGCCGTGGTGCCCAGCGAGCGCTCCTGCACCAGCAGGGCGATGTTGGTGTAGTAGCCGTACAGGCACATCATGGCGAAGAAGAACAGGACGAACAGGTACACCACGCGCGGCCGCAGGAGGTCGCGCAGGCCCTCGGCGCGGTGCTCGCGGTCGATGAGCCGCTTGTCGAGCTCGCCCTTGGGCAGGCAGAAGTGCGTCACCAGGAAGACGGGGATGACGCCCAGGTACACGAGGAAGGCGTTGCCCCAGCGCGCGAGCGCCAGGAACCCCACGCACAGCGTGACCAGCACCTCGCCCAGGTAGTTGAAGCACTGCTTGAAGCCCAAAACGCGGCTGCGCTCGCTGTCGTCCTCCCAGCGCTGGCAGATGATGGCGTTGGCCAGCGGATGCAGGAAGCCCTGCCCCACCCCGATGCAGGCGCTGCACGCGAACATGGCGTAGATGCTCGGCTCGGGGAACACGACGGGGATCATGCCCCCGACGAAGATGATGGCCAGCGCGAACTCCGCGAGCCGCTTCTTGTGGATATAGGCGGCCAGAAAGCCCGCCAGCAGCGTCCCCGGTATGCTCACCATGGGCGGCAGCGCCAAGATCATCTGGATGGCCGTCACCGGGACGTCGGGGTAGGCGTTGCGAAGCACCCCCAAGATTGACGAGAACGATTGGAACACGCTGTCGTAGATGGCGAACCCGCAGACGGGTACGAGCATGATCGCGTAGCGGATCTTGAAGTACGACGTCAGCTTGCCGAGCAAATCCCCCATTGGCGCTGCCCCCTTCGCAGCCGGGCTGGCGCGGGTCGGCGCGTGGGGCGCCGGCGTCCAGCCTCCGTCAATGCCGATCGTGGGGGTAATCATGACTTCCCGGGGCAGCGCTGTCGTGAGCCCAGGAGTATGTTCTTCCCTGATACCGCGGGTATCATTTTTCGTGTTGTGCCTGGTGGGGAGCACCCTTTGGAAGGTGCGGAAAACGCGCGCCGCCGCGCGGGGACGCGCGGCGGCGAGACGCGCCCGCGGCGCCCAGGGCGGGCGGCGCGGGTGCGCGGGGTGCGTCGCGCCGGGGCGGCGCGGGATGGGCGGCCCTAGCGGACGGCGGCCCGCACGGCCTGGGCGCAGGCGACGGCGGCCACGATCTTGCACGCGTCGACCACGATGAAGGGGGCGCAGGCCACCAGGAAGGCGGCCTCGAGGCTCACGCCGGCGACGGCGGCGTACTGCACGCAGCCGCAGGCGTAGGCGATGGCCGTGAACAGCACGCCGGCCAGCACCTCGACGCCCGACGCGCGCAGGAAGCGCCCGACGCGCTGGGCCGGGGTCTGCGCCGCGGCGGCCGCCGGGTCGAGGGCGCGCTCGCGGCGCCCGGCGTCCCAGCCGGTGCGCGTGCGCACCAGGTGCAGCAGCACCACGGCCGCGGCCACGCCGATCAGGTAGCCCCACAGAAAGCCGCCGGTCGGCCCGGCCAGCACGCCGAACCCGCCGCGCATGCCCGAGAACACGGGCAGCCCCACGGCGCCCAGCAGCAGGTACCCGGCGATGGAGGCCATCGCCTGGGTGGGCGTGAGCACCACGATGGCGAAGGTGACGGCGAACATCTGCAGCGTGAACGGCACCGGCCCCAGGGGGATGGTGATCCAAGCCAACACCGCCATGATGGCGATGGTCAGCCCGACGAAGGCGACAGAGCGCGTGCGCGACGGCGTGGCAGCCGCCGCTTTCGTGTTGACGTCCGTGGTTTCCAAGGTTGGTCCTTTCCCTCTTGGGTTTACAAGAAGCGCGGAATCTTACCCGATGGTACGCGGGCGGCTGTCACATAACGGGCGACGGCGTGCCGAACGGGCGGCCAACGGCAGCGCGGCGCACCCCGGGGGGGCCGGAAGGCGGCGCGGGGCGCGGTACGGCGCGACGCGCGGGGCGATGCAGCGGCACGCCTCGCACGACACGGCGGCGGGGTAGGCGGCGGCGCGAAAACCCGGGCGGCAGCGCGCGCCGGAGCCGCTAGGCCGCCGGCTTCCCGGCGGGCTGGGGGCCGCCGGTCGCCTGCACGCGGCGCAGGCGGCGCATCTCCCACACCAGGAAGATGCCCACGGTGAAGATAGCCAGGAAGTCCGACACCGGGGCGGCCACGTAGAGCGCATCCAGGCCCGTCAGGGACGGCGCGAGCGCCGGCAGCGCGCTGGGCAGGAACAGCACTAGCGGCACCAGGAAGATGATTTGGCGGGTCAGCGTCAGGAAGATGGCCTTCGCCGGCTGCCCGGTGGCCTGGAAGTAGTTGGAGCCCACGATCTGGAAGCCGATGAACGGCAGCATGAGCAGCCACATCCGCAGCGCGAAGGCGGTGAACTCCACCAGCCCGTCATGGGACACGCCGAAGGCGGCCACGATGGGCTCGGCGAAGAGCATGGTCACCGCCCACTCCACCAGGCAGATCACCGTGGCGCCCGCGATGCTCAGCCACAGGGTCGTGCGCACGCGGTCGATCTTGCGCGCGCCGTAGTTGTAGCCCAGCAGCGGCTGGATGGCGACGGACACGCCCACGATGGGCATGATGGTGAACATGCCGATGCGCTGCACCACGCCAATGGAGGCCAGGGCGTCCTCGGCGCCGAGGGGGCTCAGGGCCCCGTACTTCACCAGCTGGTAGTTGAGCAGGAAGTTGACGAGCGCCGCGCCCGCCTGGAGAGCGAACCCGGGGAACCCGAAGGCCAGGATGGTGGTGACGATGCGCCGCGCCGGGCGCAGGCAGCTCAGGCGAATGCGCAGCGGGACGTTCTTGGTGAACAGGAAGTACCACAGCACCGCCGCGCACGAGCACGCCTGGCCGGCGAGCGTCGCCAGCGCGCTGCCGGCCACGCCCCAGCCCAGCAGGATGACGAACAGGTAGTTGAAGCCGGTGGCCGCCACCAGGCCGATGACCATGGTGCCGAGCGCGCGGTTGGGCGCGCCGGCGGTGCGGATGAAGTTGTTGACGCCCATGCCGATGCACTGGAGGATGAAGCCGTAGCACAGGATCTGGATGAAGGTGCGCGCATAGGGCCGCACGTCGTCGGTGGCGCTCGACAGGGTGAGCACCGCGTCGATGACGGCCGGGTTCGCCGCCAGGAGGGCCACCAGCACCCACAGCACGAGCGACATCGTGATGACGTTGCCGAGCGCGCGCTCCGCGGCGTCGCGGTTGCCCTCGCCCAGGCGCAGGGCCGCCAGCGCGTTGCCGCCGGTGCCCACCAGCATGGCGAGCGCCATGAACACGATCATGGTGGGGTTGGCGACGGTGACGGCGGACAGGCCGAGCTCACCCATGGCGTGGCCCAGGAACATGGAGTCGATGAGGTTGTAGGATCCGTTCACCACCATGCCCACCACCGAGGGGATGGCGAACTCGGTGATGAGCTTGGGGATGGACTCGGTGCCCATCCGGGTGACGCGGCTCGACGGCACGCCGCCGCCGGGCGCGCTGGGCGTGCCCGTGCCGTGCGTCTGCGTCGCGTCGCTTGTCATGATGCGCCTTTCTCGTGTCTCTCCCGGCCATTCTACCCGGCGCGCCATGCCACTAGTTGCACATCGCGAAGAACGACGGCCGACGGTCTTAATACGAAACGGCTAATACCATTCAGGCGGTAAAACCCACCGTTAGGAGGAAGGGCTGAGGGAGAGGCGATGCGGAAGTGGTGCGCCCCTACAGGATGTGCGCCTCACCGGAGGACACGGGGTGCTCGGTGCCGTCGGGGCGGCGGATGAGGAGACGGCCGTGCTCGTCGATGCCGACGGCCGTGCCCTCGGCGAGCACGGCGCCGTTGCGATCCGCCACGGTGAGGGCGCGCCCCGCCAGGGCGGCGCACGCGTCGTACTCCGGCACGAGGGGCCCCAGGCCCGCCGCCTCCCAGCGCTCGTAGAGCGGCGCGAGCTCGCGCAGGACGGCCGCGGCCACCTCGTCCACCGCGCCGCGCGCCTCGCAGGTGAAGCCGTAGCCCAGATCGGCCAGGTAGGCCGGCGCGTTCTTCCCCGGCAGCTCGGCCGGGCGCGCCGGCGGCAGCACGTTCACGCCGATGCCGACGCACACGCCGCCCCCGTGGGCCTCAAGCGATATCCCGCACAGCTTCCGAAACGCCTTCCCGCCCGTGCCCGGCGCGCCCGGCGCATCCGGCATGCTGCCTGCGGGGACGCGGCGCTCCCCCGCCGCGGGGGCCTCGGCGTAGACCACGTCGTTGGGCCACTTCACCTGGATGCGGCGCGCCTCGGCCAGCGTCACGAGGGACGCGAGCGCCCGGCGCACGGCCAGGCCGACCACCAGGCTGAGGGTCGGCAGCTGGGCGGGCGGCACAGACGGCCGCAGCAGCAGCGACATATACAGGCCGCCCTCGGGGCTCGCCCACGTGCGGCCCTGGCGCCCGTAGCCGCCGGTCTGGCGCCGGGCGCGCACGACGAGCCCCTCGGGCTCTCCCGCCTCGAGCGCCTCCTTCACCACCTCGTTGGTCGACCCCACGGCCTCCAGGCACTCCACGCGAAACTCCATCGCCAGGCTCCTCTCGCCCCGCTCCTCCGCACCGCCTCCCGGCGCATCCTTTTCCGCCGCTCATCGGCCGTACCGCATCCGCCTCGTGCAATTCCGCCGGCTAAAATGGCCGGAAATCTTACACGGGCGCGCGACGCGCGGGCGCTACAGCCGCCAGGCGCGGCCGAGGCGCTCGGACTCGGGCACCGAGTCGACCGGCGTGCCGTCGGCCAGCACGTGGCCGGGGCGCACCTCCAGGAGCGGCTTCACCACGAAGTCGCGCTCGCAGATGCGCGGGTGCGGCAGCGTCAGGCGGTCGTTGGCGAAGTGGTACAGCTGGTAGTCGAGGATGTCGATGTCGCAGGTGCGCGGGCCGTTGGGCACCTCGCGCACGCGGCCCAAGCCGTTCTCGATCGCCTGGAGGCAGTCGAGCAGCTCCAGCGGCGGCAGCCCGCTGCGCAGGAGCACCACCGTGTTCACGAACTCCTCCTGGTCGGCGAGGTAGGCCGGCTCGCTGCCGTAGAAGCCGGCGATGTCGATGATGGTGGTGTCGGGCAGCAGGCACAGCTGGCCGATGGCGTGGTTGAGCTGGGCGATCTTGCCCTCCTGCTCCTCGCCGGGGTGCGCCACCAAAGCGACGTTGGCCCCCAGGCCCAGCAGCACGTAGGGCCGCAGGTCAGCGAGGGCGGCGACGGTGGCGGGCACGTTGTGGGTGCGCACCACGGTGGCCCCCAGCTCGCAGGCCATGAGCGTCTCGGCGGCCGACGCCTCATCACGGGCCAGCGGGTCGTCGATGCCGTAGGCCTTCTTCATGAAGCTCTTGCGCGACACGGCGCACATCACCGGGTAGCCCAGCCGCGCGATCTCGTGGAGGTTGCGCAAGAGCTCGACGGTCTGCGAGGCCGTCTTGCCGAACCCGGGGCCCGGATCCAGGCAGATGCGGTCGTGGGCGATGCCCAGCGCCTCCAGCTCGGCCGCGCGGTCACGCAGGTAGTCACGCACCTCGGCCACCACGTCGTCGTAGGTCGGATCATCCTGCATGGTGGCCGGCTCGCCCTGCATGTGCATGACCACCAGGCCCGCGTCGCAGCCGGCGGCCACGGCGCGCATGGCCGGATCGCGGAAGCCGGACACGTCGTTGATGACGGATGCCCCCGCCGCCACGGCACGGCGCGCCACCTCGGCGCGGCGGGTGTCGGCCGACACGCACAGCCCCTCGGCGGCCAGGGCCTCGATCACCGGGCCCACGCGGCGCCACTCCTCCTCGGCGTCCACCGGCGCGGCGCCGGGGCGCGTCGACTCGCCGCCCACGTCGATGATGGCGGCGCCCTCCTCGGCCATCTGCCGCCCGCGGGCGACGGCCTCCTCGGCGGAGGCGAACTGGCCGCCGTCCGAGAACGAGTCGGGCGTCACGTTCAGGATGCCCATGATGACGGGCTTGTCGGTGTCGAACTCAAACGATGCGCACTGCCAGCTCATCAGCATCTCCTCTCAAGGACAACGGGGACGTAGGATGTTGTCCCGCCCCGCCGCCCTCACGTCTCTGCTCCCCGCGCGAGGACAACATCCTACGTCCCCGTTGTCCCGCGTCTCTGCTCCCCGCGCGAGGACAACATCCTACGTCCCCGTTGTCCGTCTCGAGGACAACATCCTACGTCCCCGCCGTCCGCGTGCCAAACGAGAGGGGCGCGCCCTCAGGGCGCGCCCCTCCAAGTTCCTCGCGTAGTATGCCACAGGCGGCGCTACCGCGTGCCCGCGTCGCCGCCCTTGCCGGCGGCGTCGTCGGCCTTCGGGGCCGCCGGCTGCGCCGCCGCGTCAGCGTCCGCCGCGTCGGCCGGGGCCGCGTCGCCGGCGAGGGGATCCTCCCCCGCGGGCGCCGGCGCGGCCGGCGAGGCGTCCATGACGTCCTCGCGGCGGATCTCGGCGTCCACCTCGGCCTGGGTGGGCATGTCGGCGCGGTTCGCGTCCTCGGCCGCCGGGCGGTAGGGGCCGTTGGGATCCTGGTCGCCGGGCTCGACGGGCTCCTCGCGCCAGTTCGGGTCGGCCAGCTGGGCGTCGCGGGCGCGGGCCGCGGCCTCCTCGGCCTCCTTGGCGGCGATGATGTCGTCCTCGCGCGCCAGGTAGTCGTCCCACTTGTTGTCGAGCAGGGCCTCGCAGGCCTCGCCCTCCACCGTCTCGCGCTCCAGAAGCACGCTCGCCATCAGGTTCATCTGGTCAGCGCGCGCCGCCAGGATGTCGTGGGCCCTATCGTGGGCCTCCTTCATGATGACGGCCACCTGCTCGTCGATGCGGCGCGCCGTCTCCTCGGAGTAGTCCTGGGTGTTGCCGTAGTCACGGCCCAGGAACACCTCGTGGTTGGGCTGGCCGAACACCTGGGTGCCCAGCGGGCTCATGCCGTACTGGGTGACGATGGCGCGGGCCATCTTCGACGCGCGCTCCAGGTCGTTGGAGGCGCCGGTGGTGATGTCGTCGCAGAAGATCTCCTCGGCGACGCGGCCGCCCATGAACACGGCCAGCTCGTCCTTCATCTCGCCGAGGGTGTTGAGCACCTTGTCCTCGTCGGGGATGGACAGCGTGTAGCCCAGCGCGCGCCCACGCGAGATGATCGAGATCTTGTGCACCGGGTCGGCGTGGTCGAGCAGGTGCCCCACCAGGGCGTGGCCGCTCTCGTGGTAGGCGATGGTGTGCTTGGTCTGCTCGTTCAGCACGCGGCCCTTGCGCTCCGGCCCCGCGATGACGCGCTCCATCGACTCGCTCACCTCGCGCATGGTGATGATCTTCTTGCCGCGGCGCGCCGTCAAAAGCGCCGACTCGTTCATGAGGTTGGCCAGGTCGGCGCCGGTGAAGCCGGGGGTGATCTTGGCCACCTTCGCCAGGTCCACGTCCGACCCGATGGGCTTGTCCTTGGCATGCACGTTCAGGATCTTCTCGCGGCCCTTCACGTCGGGGGTGTCCACGACGATCTGGCGGTCGAAGCGACCGGGGCGCAGAAGCGCCGGGTCGAGCACGTCGGCACGGTTGGTGGCGGCGATGAGCACCACCGAGTCGTTGGACTCGAAGCCGTCCATCTCGACCAGCAGCTGGTTCAGGGTCTGCTCGCGCTCGTCGTGGCCGCCGCCGAGACCCGTGCCGCGCTGGCGGCCCACCGCGTCGATCTCGTCGATGAAGATGATGGCCGGAGCGGCCTCCTTCGCGTCCTTGAACAGGTCGCGCACGCGGCTGGCGCCGACGCCGACGAACATCTCGACGAAGTCGGAGCCCGAGATGCTGAAGAACGGCACGCCCGCCTCGCCGGCCACGGCGCGCGCGAGCAGCGTCTTGCCGGTGCCCGGAGGGCCCACCAGGAGGCAGCCGCGCGGGATCTTCGCGCCCATGGACTGGTACTTCGCGGGGTTCGCCAGGAAGTCCTTGATCTCCTGCATCTCCTCCACGGCCTCGTCCACGCCCGCCACGTCGGCGAAGGTGACGTCGGGGCGCTCCTCGAGCGACTTCTTGGCCTTGTTCTTGCCGAAGTTCATCTGGGAGTTGTTGGCCTTCTGCATCTGGTTGAAGAAGAACAGCAGCAAACCGGCGATGAGCAGCATCGGCAGCAGCGCGCCGAGGATCTCCATGAACGGGCTCGGCAGCGTCACCTGGTACTGCACGTTGGGATGGCGCGCCATGAGCTCGCCGAGGGAGTCCTGGCCGACGTAGGTGGAGGTGTAGTTGTGCACGGCGCCCAGCGTGGCCGGGGTCAGATCGGTGGTGCCGATGCCCGGCAGCACCGCCCCGTCGGGGGACTTCAGCGTGGCCACGCGCGCGTTGAGCGCGTCGAAGGCGCTGTTGAAGGCGTCAGCCGCCGTGGCGCCCGCCGTGGCCGCCGGGTAGTAGGTGCCCGACACGGTGTAGTCGCCGGCCGCGTAGACCACCTTCTCGACCCGGTCCTGCTCGACCGCCTGGACGAACTCGGACGTGATGAGGTTGTCGGTGGGGTTGGAGCTGGCCGCGCTGAACGACATGAACTGGCTGCCCACGAAGAACGCCACCAGGAGGAACAGGATGACGGTGATGATGGTGGTACGCGAGTTCGGCTGCTGGAACTGCGGGTTCGGCTTCTTGTTGTTGTCGTCTGCCATGGGTTTCCTTTACTGGTAGAGCTCGGGCTTGAGCACGCCGATGTAGGGCAGGTTGCGGTAGCGCTCGGCGTAGTCGAGCCCGTAGCCGACGATGAACTCGTCCGGGCACTCGAAGCCCGTGTAGCGGCAGCGGATATCTGCCTGGGCCCGAGTCTTCTTGCGCAGCAGCGTGGCCACCTCGAGCGAGGCGGGCTTGCGCGACTGCAGGTTCTTCATGAGGTACTGGAGCGTGAGCCCCGAGTCGAGGATGTCCTCGGCGATGATGACGTGCCGGCCCGTGATCTCGGACGACAGGTCCTTCAGGATGCGCACGACCCCGGAGCTCTTGGCGCCGTTGCCGTAGGACGAGACGGCCATGTAGTCCATCTCGATGGGCAGCTCGATGGCGCGCGCCAGATCGGCCATGAAGATGGCGGCGCCGCGCAGCACCGACACCATCACGATGCCCTCGTCGGCGACGGGGGCGTAGTCGCGGGTGATGGCCGCGCCCATCTCGGCGACGCGGTCGGCCAGCTCCTGCTCGGAGAAGATAACGCGCGATACGTCTTCGTTCATGTCGTGCATAGCCTGCATGCCACCTTCCCGATGTCATCGTTGGCTTAGACGAATATAGGCGATCACAGGCCCAGACTCAGGAAAGTGACCAGTTCCGTCATTGATCTGATATTCAAAGGGGAAGTGTACCATTGCCCCGATGGGAGGCGAGGCATTCCGGCCACCCTCCCGCAAGTGCCCACATTCCGCTCCCGCGCGAGCCGGCGGCGCGGCGAGCGGGCGGAAGCGCCGCGCGTGGCGGGGCGACCGGGGGAGGCGCCGCACGTGGCGGGGACGGGCGCCTCCGCGGCGCGCGGCTAGGCGGGGATGAGGTCGGGGAACTCGCGGACGAGGCGCTCGGCAGGCAGGCCGATGACGGTGTCGAGCGCGCCGTCGAGGCGCTCGACGAGCGCGGCCCCCTCGCCCTGGATGGCGTAGGCGCCGGCCTTGTCGAACGACTCGCCCTTGCGCAGGTAGTCGTCGATCTCGGCGTCCGTGAGCTCGCGGAACGTGACGCGGCTCACGTCGGCGAAGGTGCGGAAGCCCAGCGAGACGTCGTCGGCCGTCGGCGCCGCGATCATCCACACCGATACGCCGGTGACGACCTCGTGGGTGGCGCCGGACAGCGCGCGCAGCATGTGCTTGCCGTCCGACAGGCTGCGGGGCTTGCCGAAGATGACGCCGTCCTTCACCACCATGGTGTCGGCGCCGATGACGATGAGCATGCCGGTGAAGTCCTCGGCGAGCACCTCCTGCACCACGGCGCCGGCCTTGCGCTCGGCCAGCTTCTTGGCGGCCTCCTCGGGGTTGGCGGCCAGGTCGGGCTCGAGCGTCTCGTCCACGGGCGTGGCGGGCGTGCGCACGGTGAAGGCGACGCCGGCCTGCTCGAGCAGCTCGCGGCGACGCGGGCTGCCGCTGGCGAGCACCACCTGGAAGGGCGGCATCGCGGGGGCGTCCTGCGGGGCGTCGGCGGTAGGGGCGGCTGCGGCGTGATCGGTCATGGGAGGTTCCTCTCAGTTCTTCTTGCGGCGGGCGCGGAAGGCGGCCATGGGCTCCACGCGCACGCCGTGGCGGTTGGCGCTGACGGCCAGGTCGCCCTGGATGTTGGCCACATATCCGCCACGCGGGCGGTCGGGCGCGGCGGGGGCGCCCGGCGCGGGGTCGGCGGCGGGCGCGAACCCGGCGAGCACCGCCTCGACGCTGGCCGCCTCGACGCGGGCGTCGGGCCCGAGCACCCGCCCGAGCAGCGTGCGCACGGCGCGGCGGCGCAGGGGCACGGGCGCCTCGGCGAAGGCGGGCTCGAGCAGGAAGCCCGCCGCGGGGTCGGCATCGCCGGGCGTGGCGGCGGCGCCGGACGCGGGGGCGTCGCCGGACACGGGGCCAGGGGCGCCGGGCGCGTCGGTGGGGTCGGCGGCGCCGGCGCCAGGCGCACCAGCAGGCGCGTGGGTGCCGGGCACGTCGCCGGGCGCGCCGGCAGCACCCCCTGTGGTGCCCTCCGCGCCCTCCGCCCCGTCGCGCGCGCCCTCCGCGCCGAGCCACGCGACGGCGCGCGCGACCAGGTCGTCAGCCATCCCGTCGAGCATGTCGTCCTCGTCGGCGATGAGGTTCATCGTGCGCGTGAGCACCTCGGGCAGCGCCGGGTTCCACTCCCGCGCGCGCGGCACCACCTCGTGGCGCACGTAGGCGCGGAAGCGGTCGGTGTGCGCGTTGGTGGCGTCCTCGCGCCAGAGGGCCCCCGCCTCGTCGCGCGCGACGGGCAGGCCCGCGTCGGCGCGCTCGGCGATGAGGGCGCGCAGGTCGTCGCGGGTGAGGTCCAGGAGCGGCCGCACGACCGGCCCGTTGCGGTAGCGCATGGCGCGGAACCCGCCCGGGCCCGTGCCCACGATCGAGCGCATGTAGAAGCTCTCGATGCGGTCGTCGGCCGTGTGCGCCGTGAGGATGCGCCCCGCCGCCAGCGGCACCGCCTCGTGCAGGCACATCGAGCGCAGGGCCTCGTTGGCGGCCAGGTAGCGCTCGTGGCGCGCGACGGCCTCGACGTTGCCGCCGGTGCGCGCGGCCTCGCCCGCCACGTCGACCTCGCACAGGAACAGGGGGAATTCCAGCAGCTCGGCTAGCTGGGAGACGAAGCGGGCGTCGTCGTCGGCATCGGCGCCGCGCAGCTGGTGGTTCACATGGAGCATCGCCACGGCGCTAAGGTCGCCCTCCTCGCGCAGGCGGTGCGCCAGGTACGCGAGCGCCGTGGAGTCCGACCCGCCCGACACCATGAGCAGGGCCGCGCCGTCGGGGGCCGCAAGCGCGTGCTCGGCCAGGGTCGCCCGGGCGCGTGCCAGGGCCGCGTCGGCGGCCGGCGTGGCCGGCGCGCCCGCGGCGGCGCGGGGCGCGGGCGCCGCCGTGCGCTGCCCGGCGCCCATCACGCGTCCTCCCCCAGCATCAGCTGGTAGACGTGCACGTCGTGGTAGCGGCCGAACTTGAGGCCGGCCTCGCGCAGGGTGCCGCACAGCTCGAAGCCCATCTTGCGGTGCAGCCCGCGGCTCGGCTCGTTGTCGCCCGTGATGTGCGAGACGATGGAGTGAATGCGCCCGCACGCGCGCGCCTTGCCCAGGATCGCCTCCATGAGCAGGGTGGCCACGCCGCGGCCGCGGGCGTCGCGGTGCACGTAGACGGACAGCTCGGCCGTGCAGAGGTAGGCGGCGGGCGGGCGGAAGGCCGACAGGCACGCGTAGCCCGCCACGCGGCCGCCGGCCTCGGCGACCACCAGGGGATGCACGTCGGACTGGTGGTCGGCGAACCACTGCTCCCACATCTCCAGCGTGCGCGGCTCCAGGTGCAGCGGCGATACGCTGCTCACGATCTGGCCGTTGTAGATGTCGAGCAGCGCCGGCACGTCGTCGGGGCGACCGGGGCGCAGCAGGATAGGCAGCGCCGCGAGGGACGCGGCAGGGCTGGCGTCGGCGCGGGCCGGCGCGGCGGGGTCGGGAGCGGCGAGACTCACGGGCGGGCTCCTTCGGAACGGGCGAGCAGGGCGATGGACTCGATGTGGTCGGTGTGGGGGAACATGTCGACGGGCTGGACGACGGACACCTCGTAGCCGGCGCGGGCCAGATGGCGGATGTCGCGCGCCTGGGTGGCCGGGTCGCACGATATGTACACGACGCGCTCGGGTGCCAGGGCGGCCAGCGCGTCCAGGAACTCGGGGCTCGCGCCCGACCGGGGCGGGTCCATCATCACCACGAGCGGGGCCGGGTCGGCCTCGTCGGCGCGGCGGGCGGCCAGGGCGCGCATGAACACGGCGGCGTCCGCGGCCATGAACTGGGCGTTGCCGATGCCGTTGTGGGCGGCGTTGGCCCGCGCGTCGCGGATGGCCGACTCCACCACGTCCACCCCCGTCACGCCGGCGGCGCCGCGGGCGGCGGCCACCAGGCCGATGGTGCCGGTGCCGCAGTAGGCGTCGATGACGTGCTGGGTGCCGTCCAGCCCCGCCAGCCGGATGGCCTCGTCGTAGAGCACCTCGGTCTGCCCGGCGCTCACCTGGTAGAACGACTGCGACGAGATGCGGAAGCTCAGCCCGCACAGGGTGTCCAGGATGAAGCCGGGGCCGTAGAGCACGCGCTCCTCGTCGCCCAGGATGACGTTGGTCTGGCGCGTGTTCACGTTCTGGACCACCGTGGTGACGAAGGGGCAGCGGCGCACCAGCTCGCGGCAGAACGCCTTGGACGCGGGCAGCTCGTCGCCGTTGGTGACGATGGTGACGAGCACCTCGCCGCTCTGGTGGCCCACGCGCACGACGGCGTGGCGGACAAGGCCGGTGCCGGCGTCCTCGTCGTAGGGCTCCATGCCGTGGCGCTCCATGATGTCGCGGACGGCGAGGGTGACGGCCTTGGCCTGCTCGTTCTCGATCAGGCACGACGCGGTGGGGATGAGGCGGTGGGTGCCGCGCTCGTACATGCCGGTGAGGATGGCGGGGCCGTGCGCGGACTTGTCGGAGCGCGCGGCGCGGGCGGCCTGCCGGGCGCCGCGGCCGCGGGCCGGGGCGTAGGGAGAGATGACCTTGTTGCGGTAGTGGGTCGGGTCGGCCATGCCGATGATGGGGCGCAGCGCGCCGGCAGGCGCCACGCCGGCGAAGAGCTCGGCCATGCGGGCGTCCTTGGCGGCCAGCTGGTCGGCGTAGGGCACCTCGACGGCCGTGCAGCCACCGCACCGATCCGACACCGGGCACACCCGTGCGCCGCGGGCCGCCGCGCCCTGCGCCGCCGCGTGCGGCCGGGGCCCGCGCGCGTCACGGGCGGCATCGCGCGCCGCCGGCTTCCCCGCCTTGGCGCGCGCCTTCCCGCCGGGCTGCCCGCCCGGCTGCCGCGCCTTCCCGCCGCCGGGCCGCGCATCTGCCCGCCGCGCCGCGTTCTTCCGTTTTCCCTGCTTGTCCGCGCCCCTGCCGGCGCCGCCCTGTTTCTTCATGGCGCCTATTCTGGCACATCTGCCCGCCCCGGGTCGGCGGCGCGCCGGCCGTCCACCGCTTTACCACGGCGACGGGACGCGTAACGGCTCGCTGACCGTTGAAAACCCAGCTTTTTGCTGTACTTTCCCTTTGCTAAGGTGACCCCTGAGAGAACGGGACCGGCGCTCCCCCGCCGCCCCCCACCGCAACCGGAAAGGAACCGCCATGAGCTTCTTCGCCCGCTGGCTCGTAACCGCCATCGCCGTGGCCGCCGCCGTGTGGCTCGTGCCCGGCATCGAGATCATCGGGGGCGACTCCGCCTGGATCGGCATCGCCCTGTTCGCGCTCATCCTGGCGCTGGTGAACATGTCCGTCAAGCCCATCCTGCAGGTGCTGTCGCTGCCCATATCGGTGCTCACCCTGGGCATCTTCTACCTGGTGGTCAACACGCTCATGCTGTACCTGGCCGCGTGGCTGGCCAACGGCCTGTTCGGCGTGGGCTTCTGGATCGCCAGCTTCGGCAGCGCCTTCGTGGCCTCCATCGTCATCTCCATCGTGAGCGCCATCGTTAACTCCATCGTCGGCGACAAGTAGCGGGCGTAGCGCCCGTCGCGCCCGCGCGGCCCGCGTGCGGGCGCGACCCGCGCCGCGCCCGCACGCCGCGACCCGCCTCCCCGCGCCGCCTTCCCGCTTCCCCTGGGGGGGGCGGCGCGCGTTCTCAGCGCCCGGGCGCTGCGCGCTAGAGGGCCAGGCGGTAGATGGCGGCGGCGTCTTCCAGGGTGAGGCGGCGCAGGCTGCCGAAGGCGTCGCCCTTGTTGGCGCGCAGGGTGGGCAGCATCCGCTCGATGTCGTCCTCGGCCACGCCCAGCTCGGCGAGCGTCGTGGGCATGCCGAGCGACGCGAAGAACGCGCGCGTCTCGTCGACGGCCGACAGCGCGTCGGCCAGCACGTCGCCGGTGGGCGCCAGGCCGAACACCTCGCGGCCGTAGTGGGCGAAGCGCGCCGGGTTCTCCTCGCAGACGTACTCCATCCACGCGGGGAACATGACGGCCAGCCCGGCCCCGTGGGTGATGGACGGGTCGAGGGCCGACAGCTCGTGCTCCAGCGCGTGGGTGGCCCAGTCCTCGTGGCGGCCGAGGCCGGCCAGCCCCTGGTGGCAGAGCATGCCCGCCCACATGACGTTGGCGCGGGCGTCGTAGTTGTCGGGCTCCACCAGCACGCGCGGCGCCTCGGCGCGGATGGTGCGCATGAGCGACAGGTTGAGATTGTCGGTCACGGGCACCGGGCCGTAGTCGTCGAAGAAGCGCTCGAGCAGGTGCGCGAACATGTCGGTGAGCCCCGCGGCCGTCTGGAAGGGCGGCAGGGTGAAGGTGAGCTCCGGGTTCATGAAGGCAAGCTTGGGACGCTGGGCGTCGCTGCCGTAGCCGGTCTTGCGGCCCAGCTCGTCGTTAGACACCACGGCGTTCTTCGACGCCTCGCTGCCCGCGGCGGGGATGGTGAGCACCACGGCGATGGGCAGGACGTCCGGGTTGGGGCGCTTCGTCTCGAACAGCTCCCACACGTCACCGTCGATGCAGGCGCCGTTGGCCACGGCCTTGGCCGAGTCGATCACCGACCCGCCGCCCACGGCCAGCACCCAGTCCACCTCGGCCTCCTTGCACAGGGCCACGGCCTCGCGCACGAGCGTGATCTCGGGGTTGGGGCGCACGCCGCCCAGCTCCAGGTGCTCGATGCCGGCCGCGTCCAGGCTCGCGGCCACGCGGTCGATGAGCCCGCTTTCCCGCGCGCTGGCGCCGCCGAAGTGCACGAGCACGCGTCGGGCGCCGCGCTCGGCCAGCTTGGCGCCCACCTGCTCCTCGGCCCCGCGGCCGAAGACGAACTCGGTGGGCGAGACGAAGTCGAAGTTCTCCATGAAGCGCTCCTCCTCGGGATGACGACGGACTTTAAGAAAGGATGAAGACCGGCGGGCGCCGGCGGCAACTCAGGTAAACTTGCGCTTACGCCTTCCCCGCAGAGGGAGGCGGCCCCCGCGACGTCCAGTATACTGGACGATCCGCGGCACCGATCGAAAGGAACGCCATGCAGACCATCAACCAACACGAGAAGGCCATCCGCTACCTCGGCATAGCCGTCGTGGTGATATCGGCGCTGGCCATCTTGGGAACCATCATCGGCTTCATCTTCATGGCCGTGGGCCAGGCGGCCTGGAACGCCTACGGCCCCGACCTCATCCAGCAGGGCCTCGAGTACGACTACGGCCGCGGCCACCACGGCTCCGGCTATTACGGCGACCTGAGCAGCTCGGACGTGATGGGCCTCATGGGCCTCACCATGGGCATCGGCTACGTCGCCCTGGGCTGGGAGCTCGTCACGGCCGTCGTGTCGCTTATCGCCGGCATCCTGGCCATCCGCGGCGCCGCCGACCGCTCCAAGCTGGGCGGCGTGTTCGGCTGGGGCATCGGCGGCGCGGTGGCCGCCTTCCTGGGCGGGCGCCTGGTCACCTGCGTGCTGCTGGTCATCGCAGCCGTGTTCGCCAACAAGGACAAGAACGCCCCGGCCTGGCCCGAGGCCGGCTACGGCTACGCCGCCCCCGCGCCGGGCTACGGCCAGCCGGTGCCGCCCGCGGCCCCCGCGTGGGGCCAGCCCGCCGCGCCCGCCTACGGCGCGGTTCCCCCGGCGCCCACGGCGGCTACGCCCGCGGCCGCGCCGCTCGACCCGCAGGTCCAGGCCTGCCAGGCGGCCTACCAGCAGGGCTACGGCGCGCCCGCCGCGACGGCGGCCCAGCCGGTCGCCTACGCTGCCGCGCCCGTCGCGTCGGCCGGGGCCGCGCAGGCCGCCGCGCCGGCTGACGGGGCCGCGCAGGCCGCCGCTGCCGTGAACGCCGCCGAGGCCGGCGAGGCCGCCCGCGCCGCGGCCGAGTACCAGGCCGGCGCCGTATCCGCCGAGGCCGCCGACGTGGCGCACCTGGCGGCCGACGCCGCCGAGGCCCAGGCCGGCACCGTGGAGGTCGTCGTCATCGAGGACGCCCCGGCCGAGGCGCCCGAGGGCGAGCAGCCCAAGGCCTAGCGCCGCGCGACATACGCCATGCAGGGAGGGGGCGTCCGGCGGGCGCCCCCTCCCGCGTCTCTTCCCCCTCTCCCCCACCTTCTTTCTCCCCTCTTCCTCTTCCTCTTCCCCTATCTCTCCTTCCCCCCTCTCCCTCCTCTCCTTCCTTCCTCCCTTCCCTTTCCCCACCCTACCCCAAACGGCGAGATCGCCTGTTTTTGTCCACGTTCCGGGACAAAAACAGGCGATCTCACATCTGAGTGGACAAAAACCGGCGATCTCGCCGTTCCCTCGGCAGCCAGTGCCCCAGGTCTCTTCACATATGTCGACAAAACGCCTGGTCAGACGCTCGTCTTCAAATCAGGGCGTTTCTAGCTCCATATCAGAAGCCGCGAAAACCCGCGAGATCGCCGTTTTTTGTCCACGCGCCCCGCGGCAGTCAGCCGGGTCGAGCGGCGGCGGGATCCGGCGGGCCCTAGCCCAGGGCCACGTCGAGGATCATCATCAGCAGGAAGCCGGCCATCACGGCCAGGGTGCCGGCGTTGGAGTGCTCGCCCAGATGCGCCTCGGGGATGAGCTCCTCCACCACCACGAACATCATGGCGCCGGCCGAGAACGCCAGGAGCCACGGCATGAGCGGCGTGATGACGCCCGCGAACAGCACCACCAGGATGCCGAACACCGGCTCGGCCAGGCCCGACAGCGAGCCCATCGCGAACGCCTTGGGCGCGCTCATCCCCTCCTGGAGCATCGGCAGCGACACGGCCGCGCCCTCGGGCACGTTCTGGATGCCGATGCCCACGGCCAGGGCCACCGCCATGCCGAAGGTCGCCGGGTCGCCCCCGTTCAGGCCGGCCATGGCGAACAGCAGGCCCACCGACATGCCCTCGGGGATGTTGTGCAGCGTGACGGCCGTGAACAGCAGCGTCGGCCGCTCCCAGCGGCTCGGTAGGCCCTCCGGGTCGCGCTCGCCGGGGTGCAGGTGCGGGATGACGTTGTGCAGCACCAGCAGAAACGCCACGCCCAGGGCGAAGCCGCCCGCGGCGGGCAGCCAGCCGGCCTGGCCGGCCTCCTCGGCGCGCTCGATGGCGGGGATGAGCAGCGACCACACCGACGCGGCGATCATCACGCCTGCCGCGAAACCGAGGAAGACGCGCTGGGCGAGCGCGCTCGAGCGCCCGCGGAACAAAAAGACCGCCGCTGATCCCAGCGTGGTCATGAGGAAGGTGAAGCCGGTGCCCGTCGCGGCCCAGAGCAGTGCCTGCTGCATGGCAGCCTCCTTAGCGCCCATCAGGTGATTGGGGCCATCATAGCGGGAGCGCGGGCGGCGGGCGGCCTTCCGGGGAAACCGTCATGCGATTGTGGGCGCGGGGCACGGTACGAGCCGGGCGCGGCCGGGCGCGGCCAGGCGCGACAAGCGCGGGACCGAGCGCGGCGGCGCCAGATGCGGGTAGGACGCGACGCCGGGCGCGGGGCGCGGGGCGCGGCGGGCCGCGGGCGGCCGCCGAGGCGCCCCGAACGCGACGCGCCCGCCGAGGGGCGGGCGCGGGGGCATCGGATGGCGTCGAGACTAGGCGGTGGCCAGCGGGCTCGGCACGGTGTAGGCGCGAGCCGCGTACTCGCGATCCAGCTCGTAGAGGCTGCGCGCGTCGCCGCCGAACAGCTTCATCTTGGTGATCATGTCGTCGGCGTTGTCCTCTTCCTCCAGCTGCTCGTCGATGAACCAGCCGAGGAACTTCTTGGTGCGGTAGTCGCCCGCCGCCTCGGCCGCGGCGTAGATGTCGTGGATGAGGGCGGTCACGTACTTCTCGTGCTCGAGCGCGGCCTCGAGCGGCTCCATGAAGTTGGTGAACACCTTGTCGGGCTGGGCGATGGCCAGCAGCTTCACCTTCTCGCCGTTCTCATGCAGGTAGTTGCGGAAGATGAGGGCGTGGTCGCGCTCCTCCTGCGCCTGGATCTCGTAGTAGTTGGCGTAGCCGTCCAGGCCCTCCTCCTCGTAGTAGTCGGCGAAGGAGAGGTACAGGTAAGCCGAGTACAGCTCCTTGTTGATCTGGTCGTTGATGAGGTCGTAGACCTTCTGATCCATGGCGCGTCCTTTCTTCCGGGGCCTTGTCGTGTGCCGTCGCCATGATACCGCAGCCGGCTGCAGCCCGCGATGCGCGCCGGCCTTTTTACCGGAGGGAAACATGGGCGCGAGCGGACTCGCCGCGGGGAGGGCGAGGCGGCCGCGGTGCCGGAACGAGACGGCTCGCCGCGGGGAGCGCCACCCGGCGCCGGCGGCGTTCCGGGCGCCCGGCGCCGCCGGGTCAGCGCATGGGGACGAGGGGGATGGCCGCGCGTACGCCGTCGGTCAGGCCGTCGAGCACGTCGCCGCCGCCGGGCGCCTGCGTCACGTCGAAGGCGTAGACGGCGTCGGGCGCGCCCGGCCGGCTGAGCACGAGCCGGCCGCCGCCCAAGACGGGGAGCGCCGCGCGCCAGAGCAGCGCGCGTTGGGCCGGGCCGTCGCCGTCGGGCGAGCGCCACCACTCCTCGTCGTCGATGCGCGCGGTGATGACGAGCCGCGCCTTGACGCTGCGACCGCCCTCGAACGCGAGCGCGTCCACGGGCGCCGCGTCACCGCCGCGGCCCCACGCGGCCAGGGCCAGGCCCTCTCCCTCGACGCGCACCTCGCAGGGGTCGCCGGCGCCGTTGGCGCAGCGGAACTCCGCGCAGACGGCCAGGGTCGCCGTGCGCGTCTTCCGATCGTAGGAGAGCGCGCCGTTGGGATCGACGTACAGGCGCGAGTCGCGCACCACCAGCGCCTCGGCGGTGGCAGGCGCGAGCAGCCCCGCGCCGCCCGGGCCGGCGATCGGCGGCAGCGCCGCGGCGCCCGCCCCGATCAGGATCGCCGCCAGCACGGCAGCGGTCGCGAGGGCCGCCCGGCGCCGCGGCTGCGTTCTAGGCGCCGGGGCACAGGCGGCGCGTGGCCCGGGTCGCGGGCCGTCGCCGGCGGCTCCCCCGCCGCGCGCGCCACGCCCCGCGGCGGCCGGCGCCTCATCCGCCAGGCGCCCGCGCACGGCGGCGGCCAGCCCCTCGGGCGCCTGGACGGCCAGCACCTGGCGCCGATACCCGTCAAACCTCATCACGAGCCTCCTTCCAGCATCCGGCGCAGCCGGCGCCGTGCCCGGTGCAGGCGCGTGCGCACCGTCGCCGGCGCCGCACCGACGATGGCGGCTATCTCATCGGTGGCGTATTCCTCGACGTAGAACAGGTAGACGACCTCGCGCAGCGGCGCGGGCAGGGCGTCGACGTGCTCCCAGAGCACCTCAGCGCCGCCGTCGCCCGCAGCATCGCCCGGCCCGGCGGGCGCGGGCGCTGCGAGCGCCAGCCCCTCCGCGGCGCGCTCCAGATCGTGGGGGTCGGTCGTGTCCTCGGGACGGCGGGCGCGGGCGCGCCGGCGGTTCTTGCAGCGCCGCGCCGTCACCTTCATGAGCCAGCAGCGCAGGTGGTGGTCGTCGTCGAAGGAGCCCCCGTCCGCGAACAGCGCCACGAACACGTCCTGGGCCACCTCCTCGGCCGCGGCCGGCGAGCGCAGCTGGTGCAGGGCGAAGCGGTAGACGGCCGCGCCATGACGTGCCAGCGCGTACTCGACCAGGGCCTCGCGGCCCACGGGCAGGTCGGGGCGGGCGGCATCGGCCATCAGAGGCCGCCCACGGCGTACTCGCCCGCCACGGTGACGCCGTCCAGCTCATAGGCCACGAGGCGGATGCCACCCAGGCGGTTGGCCGCCGCCTGGGCGTCTATGGCGAGGCGGCGCGCCCCGTCCTCGTCGAGCCCCAGGTCGAGCCCCTGGAGATAGGCCGTCACAGCCGCGAGGCCGGCGCCCGTCTCGTGCATGAGGTCGCAGGCCCGGGCGGCCTGCTCGGCCGTCACGGCGCCGCGGTCGCCAAGGCACGCGTTGAGCCCCAGCTCCCAGCCGCGGTGGGCGCGCTCGGCCAGCGCGGCCGTGTAGGCGACGGCCTCCTCGGGGCCGCTGACGCGGGAGCCGTCGGCCCGGGCCAGCTCCTCGCCGTAGACGTAGGCGACGCGCTCCTCGGGCGTGCCGCGGTTGATCATGACGCCCACCAGGTCGGGATAGTCGCCAGTCAGCCTCTGGCCTACCGCGCAGTAGGTCAGCCCCGCCTCGGTGCGGGGCCAGACGCGGCACTGCTCGCCCGCCCAGTCCAGCAGCCCCGCCGTCTGCATCCCGACCACGGCGGCCAGCACGGTCGCGATCGCGCCGCTGCGCAGCGCCCACCGGTGGCCGCGCACCTGCCGGCGGCGGCGCGCCGACGCCCGCCCGACAGCCGCCACGCCGCCCTGCGCGCGCCGCGGCCGCGCGTCCCGCGTCACCCGAACGTCCTCGCCCATGGTCGCCTCCCCTCGTCCGCGCCGCCCGGCGGCATCGCCGGGCGTGCCATCGCCCCGCGCCACTCGGCACCGGGCGCCTCGCGCGCCGTCATCCCGCGCCACTCGGCGTCAGGCGCGCCGCCGCGCCTTCCTACCCCTTATTACACCGCCCGTCGCGAAAATGTTCCCGACCTTCAGCCATTTCCCCCACCCGTTGCACGAGAATTCCCCGTTTCGCGTCATTTTGGCGAGTTTCCCGAGGCAATTCCCCCTCTTTGCACCCGATTCGCGCCGAAGGAAAAAGCGTGACCTGGGGAAACGTCTCGCCCTAAAAGCGCTGAGGCCGAAAAGGCGCCTTCCAGGCTCGGGAAACTCGCCGAAATGACGCGAAACCGCCCAAATCCCTGCGCGCGCCCATCGGGCCGGGCCGCTCGCACCGCCCGCGCGCTCCACGCGCCACCCGCTCGCGCCACCCACGCCTCGCGCATCGCGCATCGCGCCCCCTCGGTATATGTTGTTTCGCGGGTGCTTCGTCGAAAAAGTAGTTTAGCTACTAAAATATCTGCCGAACAAGGCAGGGGGCGCCGCAGGAGGCGCCTCCTCGCGCGCCGCGCCGCCCCAGCCGGCGGCCGCGCGCTCGACCGCGAGCCACCCCGGGAAGGCAGCTCACCCATGCTCCAGCTCAAGCACATCCGCAAGTCCTACACCACCGGCAGCTTCACGCAGGTCGCCCTCGACGACGTGTCGGTGGCCTTCCGCGACAACGAGTTCGTGGCCATCCTGGGTCCGTCGGGATCGGGCAAGACCACCATGCTCAACATCATCGGCGGCCTCGACCACTACGACAGCGGCGACCTCGTCATCGACGGCATCTCCACCGAGCGGTACAAGGACCGCGACTGGGACACCTACCGCAACAACCGCATCGGGTTCGTCTTCCAGAGCTACAACCTCATCCCCCACCAGACGGTGCTCGCCAACGTCGAGCTGGCGCTCACCCTGTCGGGCGTCAGCCGCGACGAGCGCCGGCGCCGCGCCATAGCCGAGCTCGAGCGCGTGGGCCTGGCCGACCACGTGAACAAGAAGCCGAGCCAGCTCTCGGGCGGCCAGATGCAGCGCGTCGCCATCGCCCGCGCCCTCATCAACGACCCGGAGATCCTGCTGGCCGACGAGCCCACCGGTGCCCTCGACTCGAAGACCTCCGTCCAGATCATGGACCTGCTGACCGAGATCGCCAAGGACCGCCTGGTGGTCATGGTCACCCACAACCCCGAGCTGGCCGACCAGTACGCCACGCGCATCGTCAACCTGGCCGACGGCGTCATCCGATCCGACACCGACCCGTTCGACCCCTCCGCCGACGAGATGCGCGAGTCGACCAAGAAGGTGCGCCGCACGTCCATGGGCCCGCTCACGGCGCTGTCGCTGTCGTTCAACAACCTCATGACCAAGAAGGGTCGCACCCTCATGACGGCGTTCGCCGGATCCATCGGCATCATCGGCATCGCCGCCATCCTGTCGCTGGCCAACGGCGTGAACGACTACATAAAGACGGTGGAGGAGGAGACGCTGTCGGAGTACCCGCTGCAGATCATGTCCTCCGGCTTCGACATGACGTCCATGCTCCTGGGCGCGGGCGGGTCGGACGACGCGCCCGACGCGTCGGGCGGCGCCGGCGCCGAGCAGCCCGCCGACGGTGCCGTCGACAGCCCCGAGGCCGCCCAGGACGCCGGCGGGCCCGCCACGGGCACGGGGCCCGAGAACGAGCAGGACGCGCTCGACGCCATGGCCGGCGACGCGCCAGAGGGCGAGGTGGGCATCGCGCAGATGCTCACCACCATGTTCGGCTCCATCGGCTCGAACGACCTGGCGTCGCTCAAGACCTACCTCGACAGCGGCGACAGCGGCATCGAGCCCTACGTCAACGCCATCGAGTGCACCTACGACGTGGCGCCCCAGATCTTCCTCTCCGACACCGACAACCTGCGCCAGGTCAACCCCGACCGCTCGATGGCGCCGCTCGGCATCGGGTCGGACGTGTCCAGCAACTCGCTCATGTCCATGGCCATGAGCACCGACATGTTCTACGAGATGCCCGACGACCCGGCCCTCTACGAGTCGCAGTACGAGGTGCGCGCCGGCCGCTGGCCCGAGGGGCCTGACGAGGTGGTGCTCGTCACCACGCCGAGCGGACGCATCAGCGACTTCATGCTCTACACCCTCGGCCTGCGCGACGGCGCCGAGCTCGACGAGATGGTGCGCCAGTTCGCCGCCGAGGAGGAGGTCGCCATCCCCGGCGACATCCGCCCCGTCTCCTACGAGGACGTGCTCGGCGTACGCTTCAAGCTGGTCAACGCCGCCGACTGGTACGCCTACGACGCCGACTACGGCGTGTGGGTGGACAAGTCCGACGACAACGCCTTCATGCGCGACCTGGTGGCCGCCGGCGAGGACCTGGCCGTCGTGGGCATCGTGACGCCCTCGCCCGACGCGAAGGCCACCATGCTCAACCCCGGCCTCAACTACCCGGCGTCGCTCGTCGACCACGTCATCGAGCGCGCCGAGGCCAGCCAGATCGTCCAAGACCAGCTGGCCGACCCGACCGTCAACGTGTTCACCGGCAAGCCCTTCGGCGAGGAGGAGGACGACGCCGACTCCTTCGACATGGACTCGCTGTTCACCATCAACTCCGAGGCGCTCCAGGCGGCGTTCAAGATCGACCAGCGCAAGCTGTCGGTGGACATGTCCAACACCCTCGACCTCCAGTCCGTGGCGGCCAGCCTGCCGCCGGCGCCCGAGCCCGACATGGGCGCGCTCGTGGGCTCGCTCGACCTGGAGCTGTCCGACGAGCAGATATCCGGCGTGGTCACCGGCGTGATGGGCGCGTTCCAGGCCTACCTCAAGGGCCTGCCGCCCGAGGAGCAGGCCGCGGCCATGGCCGACTTCAGCGGCGCGTTCTCCAAGTTCCTCCAGTCGCCCGCCGGCCAGGCGGCCATCGCGGCGCAGACCATGAAGATCGCCCAGGAAAAGGACTTGGAATCCCAGGTGGCGCGCGCGTTGCAGGGCTACGTCACCTCCACCATGACCTCCTACATGGCCACCATGTCCCAGGCGCTCGAGACCCAGGTCACCGCCGCCATGCAGAAGGGGATGAGCCAGCTGGGCGCCAACATGGCGTCGGCCATATCCATCGACGCGGACGCCTTCGCCAACGCCTTCGAGATGAACATGACCGAAGACGAGCTGCGCGACCTGATGATGTCGCTCATGACCTCGGAGGACGCCACCTACGACAACAACCTGCGCCGCCTGGGCTACGCCGACCCGGCCAAGCCCGCCGGCATCGACATCTACCCCATCGACTTCGACGCGAAGGCCCACGTCATCCAGATCCTCGACGACTACAACGCGCGGATGGAGGCCGAGGGCGCCGACGACAAGGTCATCACCTACACCGACTTCGTGGGCACGCTGATGGCGTCGGTGACCGACATCGTGAACATGATCAGCTACGTGCTGGTGGCCTTCGTCGCCATATCGCTGGTGGTGAGCTCCATCATGATCGGCGTCATCACCTACATTTCGGTGCTCGAGCGGCGCAAGGAGATCGGCATCCTGCGCGCCATCGGCGCCTCGAAGGGCGACATCAGCCGCATCTTCAACGCCGAGACCATCATCGAGGGCCTGGTGGCGGGCCTGCTGGGCGTGGGCATCACCGCCCTGGGCTGCATCCCGGTGAACGCCATGGTGTACTCGCTCTTCGACGTGCCCAACGTCGCGCAGCTGCCGTGGCAGGCTGCCGCTATACTGGTGGGGATAAGCGTGTTCCTGTCGTTCATCGCGGGCCTCATCCCCGCGTCGAGCGCCAGCCGGAAGGATCCCGTGGAGGCCCTGCGCAGCGAGTAGCCCCTCCCCCGCCCCGTGCGGGGCGCTGGGGGCGGCCGTGCGGGGCCTCCCCCAGCGGAAGGTGGATGCCGTGAGCCACAAGGAAGAGCCCCTCTACGATATCAAGCCCTCCCCCGACATGGGGTTCTGCGACGCCGAGACGCCCGAGACGTGCCTGCGCGCCTACGGCGAGACGGTGGTCGCCGGCGTGACGGTGCCGCTGTGCACCGCGTCCACCGGAATGCCGTGCACCAAGGCCGTGCGCGCGGTGGCGCCCGAGGCGCTCGAGGACGTGGGGGTGCCGCCCGCGGCGGGGCCCGCGGCGCGGCGGGGCGCGGCCTGGGCGTCGTCGGGCGAGCCGCGGCCCTTCATCGGGCTGGTGGCCAAGCAGTTCCCCGAGGAGCGCTTCCTCAGCCTGCCGGCCGACTACGCGCCGGCGGTGGCGGCGGCCGGCGGCATCCCCATCATCCTGCCGTTCATGGACGACGTCGACGCCTACGCGAGCCTGTTCGAGCACCTGGACGGCTTCGTGCTGACCGGCGGTCACGACGTGGACCCGGCGCTCTACGGCGGGCCCTCCCCCGACGACGCGGCCTTCGCGGCGGTGAGCCAGCTCACGCCCGAGCGCGACGCGCTGGAGTACGAGATCCTCAACTTCGCCGACGCCCACGACGTGCCCGTGCTGGGCATCTGCCGGGGCACGCAGCTGATGAACGTGTACTACGGGGGCACCCTCTACGTCGACCTGCCCACCGACCTGGGGCTCGACCGCTACCGCCACTGGCAGACGGCCGCGCCCTCGCAGCCCGTGCACGAGGTGTCCATCGGCGCGGACACGCGCCTGGGCGCCATCATGGGGCCGGGGCCGTTTCAGGTGAACTCGCTGCACCACCAGGCGGTGCGCGACGTCGCGCCCGAGCTGCGCGCCTGCGCCTGGGCCGACGGCCTGGTGGAGGGCGTGGAGCACCCCGGGCGGTCGTTCATGCTGGGCGTGCAGTGGCATCCCGAGTTCTTCGCGGGCGACGGCCCCATGGCGCCGCTGTTCGGCGCGCTGGTGGACGCCGCCCGCGTGCTGCGCGCGGCGCGCTAGAAGTCGAACATCGCGGTGGTGAGGTAACGCTCGCCGGTGTCGGGCAGGATGGCGACGATGAGCTTGCCCGCGTTCTCGGGCCGCTGGGCCAGCTTGGCGGCCGCGGCGGCCGCGGCGCCCGACGAGATGCCCACCAGCAGCCCGTCGCGGGCGGCCAGCTCGCGGCCGGCGGCGAAGGCCTCGTCATCGGCGATGGGCAGCACCTCGTCGTAGACGCCCGTGTCGAGCGTGGCCGGCACGAAGCCCGCGCCGATGCCCTGGATACCGTGCTTGCCCGCGCGCCCCTCGGACAGCACCGGCGACGTGGCCGGCTCGACGGCCACCACGCGCACGGCCGGGTTCTGCTCCTTGAGGTAGGCGCCCGCGCCCGAGATGGTGCCGCCGGTGCCCACGCCCGCCACCAGGATGTCCACCTTGCCGTCGGTGTCGCGCCAGATCTCCGGGCCGGTGGTGGCGTAGTGGATGGCGGGGTTGGCCGGGTTCTCGAACTGCGACGGGATGAACGAGTTGGGCGTGGCCGCCGCGAGCTCCTCGGCCCGGGCGATGGCGCCCTTCATGCCCTCGGCGCCGGGCGTGAGCACGAGCTCGGCCCCGTAGGCGCGCATGAGGTTGCGGCGCTCGACCGACATGGTGTCGGGCATGACGATGATGACGCGGTTGCCGCGGGCCGCGGCCAGGGCCGCCAGGCCGATGCCGGTGTTGCCCGAGGTGGGCTCGATGATGACGGTGTCGGCGTCGATGAGGCCGGCGTCCTCGGCGGCGTCGAGCATGGCGCGCGCGACGCGATCCTTCACCGATCCGGCGGGGTTCATCGCCTCCACCTTCCCCACCACCGTGGCGCCCAGGCCGCGCGCCTGCTCGAAGTTGACGAGCTCCACCAGCGGGGTGTTGCCGATGAGCTCCGATACGCTGCCGTGCACGTTCATGGGAGTGCCCCTTCCTCGGGTCGGCCCGGCCGCGGCGCGGACGCCGGTGAGGCCGGCCCGCCTGCGGCGCCCGCGCCGGCCGCGCGTCGCCTCGCCGCCCGCGTCCTGCAGGCGGCTGCTTCTCTTCTCCTAAAAGACTAGCAATTTACTAGGCTTTGTCAAGCGCTCGGGGAATCCGATGGCGATCCGTAGCGGGCACGCGGCATGATGACCTTCTTCGTCTCGCTGCCGACCACGCCGAGCAGGGCCTTCAGGGTGTCGAGGATGAACGAGCGCGTCTCGGGGTCGAGCTTGGCGGTGGACGTGGCGACATTCACCACGATGGAGCCGAAGTTGCGGTGCAGGTCCTGGGAGGTCTTGACGCCCGAGGCGGCGACGAAGTCGTAGATGGTGTCGATGAACTGGGCGCGCTGCTCGGGCGTGCGCGTCTTGAGCCAGCCGTCGAGGGTGCCGTCGGCCCACACGGCCGTGCGGTTGAGGCGCTGCTGGTACAGGAAGTCGCCATGGCTGACCAGCCACGAGAAGGGCTCGTGCTGGAAGATGAGCATGGCGCTCGACTGCACCACGTGGTAGTCGCGGCCGCTTTCCAGGATCATCCCGAACAGCGACGACTCGGGCACCGCCTTGAACAGCATCGCGTGGTAGGCGGCGTCGTCGACCCGCGGCGACGGGTCGCTCAGAAACGAGGGGCCGTCGTAGTTGCACACCCGGTCGATGCGCCCGTAGACGCCCGACGCCACGCACAGCGCCGCGTACTGGGCGAGGTTGCCGCCCTTGGAATGGCCCGTCAGCACGATCCGCCCGGGCAGGGCCGACGCCACGCCGGACACGTAGGCCACGGCCGCGCGTTGGGACGGCGTGACGTCCATGAAGCAGAGGTTGAAGTCTTCCTTCCAGCCGGCCAGGCTGCCGTCAGTGCCGCGGAAGGCCAGGTAGGAGCGGCCGTCGCCCACGGTGAGCGTGATGGCCGAGAACTGCTTCTCCACTGCGTCGGAGTGCTCGTTGGCGTAGAAGCTGACGAAGGCGTCGCGATAGCGGCGGCTGGCCATGAGGGCGCGCAGGAAGGGGCGGCTGTCGGACGCGTCGCGCATCCAGCTGCCGGCGACGAGGGCCTTCCACGAGGTGAGGGCGATGACGTCGTGGAGCCGCACGGGCTCGGCGGGGTTGGTCGGCATGCGGTCGTAGCGCTCGTAGCGCAGGTAGGCCAGCGTGGCCATGACCAGGCCGTCCACCACGTTGAACGGCTCCTCCTCGAAGGTGCGCTGCTCCCGCGCGAGGTAGGACACGATGTTAGCCACATTCATCTCCTATCACGCGAGCAGCCTCGGCTGCGTCCTCTTCCCGCACCGAACCATAGGCCATGAGGAAGCGGCCGGTCAACGACGGCGCGTCCGTTGATCCCAAAGCGTAGGACGAAAGCGGGGCCATCCGCACGCCGCGGGCCAGCGCGGCCCGGACGAGGGCGTCCTGGGCCGCGGCGCCCATGCCGGGCACGCGCAGGACGAAGTGGAGCCCGGCGTCCACGTGCTCGAACGCCAGGCGGCCGGCACGGCCCGCGGGCGTGGCGCGCAGGGCGGCCAGCAGGGCGTCGCGCACGCGCCGGCAGCGGGCGCGCAGGCGGTTGACGTGGCGCTCGTAGTCGCCCGACGCGATGAACCGCGCGAGCGCCGCCTGCTCGAGCGCGCCCACCGTGCAGGCATGGAAGTCCAAATCGCGGGCGAAGGCGCGCGCCAGGTGCGGCGGCAGCACCATGTAGCCGATGCGGAAGGCGGCGCCCAGGCTCTTGGTGAAGGTGTTCAGGTAGATGACGCGCTCGGTCGCGTCGCTGCTCTGGAGGGCCGGCAGGGGGCGCCCGGCCATGCGGAACTCGCAGTCGTAGTCGTCCTCGACGAGGTAGCGGCCGGGCTCCTCGGCGGCCCAGGCCAGAAGCTCGTGGCGACGGCGCGCCGGAGTGACGAGCCCCGTGGGGAACTGGTGCGACGGCATGCAGTGCAGCACCGTGGCCCCCGACGCGCGCAGGGCCGCGACGGATGGGCCGTCCCCGTCGAGCGCCACGGGCGCCACCTCGGCGCCCTCGGCCCGGTAGGTGGCGGCCAGGCGCGGATAGCCCGGATCCTCGACGGCGAACCGGCGATGGCGGCCGAGCAGCTGCACCAGCAGGTGGTAGAGCGTCTGCGCGCCCGCGCCCACGACGATCTGGCCCGGGTCGACCTCCATGCCGCGCAGACCCCGCAGGTGCGCCGCGAGCGCCTCGCGCAGGGCGCGCGAGCCCTGCGGGCCCGACGCCGCCAGCAGCGTGCGCTCCGACTCGTCCGCCAGCACGCGCCGGATGGTGCGCGCCCAGGCCGCGTAGGGAAACGCCCCCGCCGCCGGCGTCGCGCCCGAGAAGTCCGCGAAGATAGGCGCGGCGGATGTGGCGGGTACGGCGGATGTGGCGGGCGCGGGGGTGTTTTCGTTGGGACGCAGTTGGGGATTATTCCCTCTTTGGGTAGTAATGAGGAGGCCGTCGGGGAGAGCAGGGGCCGGGGCGCCGAGAAGAGCGGAGCCCATGGCGCCCGACGCGAGGACGCCGCGAGGGACGCCGGGCGCGAGGACAGGGGCGTTGCGCGTCGCGTCGGGCGCGGGCGTGTGGGGCGGGCGGGGGATGTCGGCGGCGAAGTACCCGCTGCGGGGGCGCGCCTCCAGGTAGCCCTCGGCCACGAGCTGGCCGTAGGCGGCCTCCACGGTGACGACGCTCACGCCGAGGTGCCGCGCGAGCGCCCGCTTCGAGGGCAGCCGCTCCCCCGCCCCCAGCGCCCCGCCCTCGACGTCGCGTCGCACCAGCGCGTACAGCTGCCCCTGCAGCGTCGCCGCGCCGGGCCCGCGCTCCAGCTGGTACGCCAGCATCCGCTCTCCCCGCTTTCCTTCGCCATCCGTCCAAACAAATGTTTCACGTGAAACATTCACGAGCACCCACGCGCGCCAACCGTCCGCCGCGTCCGTACCAAACGCGCCCGAGCGGTCGCGCGCCAACAGCCCGCGCCACGCCGGCGCCACCGCGCCCACGCCGCACCGTAGTCCGCGCCACCGCCTGCGTCCGCGCCGTGCCCGCGTGCCATCCGCGCCAACCACCCGCGCCACGCCAACCGCCCGCGCCCGCGCGGGGCGTCCAACGCCCCTTCCTCTTCCATCTGACCTTATCAAAAACTTCGTAATTGACTATACCAATAGAGCCAGTTGGCGACTACGCTTCCAGGCGTCGTCATCGTCGAGCGGAAGGATCACCTATGGACGAACCCCAGGCAGAGGAGCGCGCGGCGCTCAACCGGCAGCTGGCGCAGATGCTGAAGGGCGGCGTCATCATGGACGTCACCACCCCCGAGCAGGCGCGCGTCGCCGAGGAGGCCGGCGCCTGCGCCGTCATGGCGCTCGAGCGCATCCCCGCCGACATCCGCGCAGCCGGCGGCGTGTCGCGCATGAGCAACCCGGCCATGATCAAGGGCATCCAGGCCGCCGTCTCCATCCCCGTCATGGCGAAGTGCCGCATCGGGCACTTCGCGGAGGCGCAGATCCTCCAGGCCATCGAGATCGACTACGTGGACGAGTCGGAGGTGCTCTCCCCCGCCGATGACACGTTCCACATCGACAAGACGCGCTTCGCCGTGCCCTTCGTGTGCGGCGCGCGCGATCTGGGCGAGGCCCTGCGGCGCATCGCCGAGGGCGCGTCGATGATCCGCACCAAGGGCGAGCCGGGCACCGGCGACGTGGTGCAGGCCGTGCGCCACATGCGCGTGATGAACGCGGAGATAGCCCGCGTGGCCTCGCTGCGCGACGACGAGCTGTTCGAGGCCGCCAAGGAGCTGGCGGTGCCCCTCGACCTGCTGCGCCAGGTGCATGACGCCGGCCGGCTCCCCGTGGTGAACTTCGCCGCCGGCGGCATCGCCACGCCGGCCGACGCCGCGCTCATGATGCAGCTGGGCGCCGAGGGCGTCTTCGTGGGCAGCGGCATCTTCAAGTCGGGCGACCCGGCCCGCCGCGCCCGCGCCATCGTCCGCGCCGTCGCCGACTACGGGGACGCCGAGCTGCTGGCCGCGCTCTCCGAGGACCTCGGCGAGGCCATGGTGGGCATCAACGCGCAGGAGATCGAGCTCATCATGGAGGAGAGGGGCCGATGAGCGCGGGAAGGCGCGCCGCAGAGCCGCACTCGGGGCAGGAAGCCGGAAAACCCGCCCGCCACGCGCGAGCGGAGGCCGGCGCCGACGGCGGCGCGTCGGCGGAGGCCGCGGCGGCCAGCGAGGCACACGGCGCCGGCGCGCCTGCCGGCGAGCGCCCCGCACCCGCGGCGGGCCCCGCCCGCCGGCGGCCGCGCGTGGGCGTCGTGGCGGTGCAGGGGGCCTTCGCCGAGCACGTCCGGCGGCTGCGACGGCTCGGCTGCGAGGCGGTCGAGCTACGCCGGGCCGATGATGCCGCCCGCCCCCTCGACGGCGTGGTGCTGCCGGGCGGCGAGTCCACCACCCAATCGCGTCTCCTGCGCGAGACGGGGATGCTGGGGCCCCTGCGCGCGCTCATCGTCGCGGGCCTGCCGACGCTCGGCACCTGCGCGGGGCTCATCCTGCTGGCCGCGCGCGTGGAGGGTGCGGGCGACCTGCGCGGGCTGGACGTGGCGGCCGCCGCCGACCGCGCCGCCGTCGAGGGCCTGCGCACCCTGGACGCCACCGTGAGCCGTAACGCCTACGGCCGCCAGCTCGGCAGCTTCCACGCCGAGGGCACCTGGGAGGGCGGCGGCGCCTTCCCCGACGATCCCAGCGCGGCCGACGCCGCGACCGACGACCGCGTCGCCTCCGCCGCTCCCGTCCCCGTCCCCCTCACGTTCATCCGCGCCCCGCGCATCGAGCGGCTGGGCCCCGGCGCGTGGCCGCTCGTGACCCTGGACGGCCAGGTCGTCGCCGTGCAGCAGGACGCCCAGATAGCCGCCGCGTTCCATCCCGAGCTCGACGGCGACGACCGCCTCTACCGCCGCTTCCTCGCGTTGATGCGCTAGCGCGCCAGTTCGCGCCCCCGTGCGCTCGCGCCCGTGCCGCCTCCCCGCGCCCTGCCGCGCCCTCCGCACCCCGCGCAAAAAAACGGGCCCTCCAGCCGGAGGGCCCGCAACGGGCGGGCGCCGGCCCCACGGCCGACGCCCCCTCGCGCGCAAGCGCCGCGATCCTAGTACCAGGGCACCACCATCGTCAGCGGCATGGCGGCGATGAGCACCAGCAGGCGCAGGACGAAGCCGCCGATGAGCACGCCGGCATCCGACGCGAAGCTGATCCAGTGCGCCTTGCGGCTCTCCTCGAACTCCTTGGGGCTGAAGAACAGCAGCCACGTCTCAAGCGCCGTCGGCAGCACGAGGCCCACCAGGACGAACAGGAACCAGAAGGCCAGGGCGCAATCACCGCCCACCAGGTTCATGACCGACTCCCAGCCGGCGGGGCTGGCGTTCGACGCCGTCACGAACAGCAGCGACGCCACCAGCACCAGCTCGATGATGGGCAGGCAGAAGTGGAACTTCTTGAACACGCCCACGCGGTTGAACTCCTCCGGGTGGCGGAAGATGGCGACGCACAGCACCGCCGCCATGCCGGTGGACATGGCCGACACGAGGAACAGGATGGGCAGCAGCGCGTTGTTCCACAGCGGGAACGTCTTGCACACACCCAGCAGGCAGCCGGTGTACACAGCCACGCACACGCCGAAGACGGCGCCCGCCACGTCGAGCCACAGCGGCACGTTGCGCTTCGCCAGGTCGAGCCCGGCGCCGATGAGCGACAGCACCACGAACACGCCGAGGAAGACGACGCCCCAGGTCATGACCGACCCGAAGTTGGTCAGCAGCAGCGCGAAGCGCAGCGGGTTGTGCAGGCCGGCCGTCGCGTCGAACATGAGCAGGCACAACCCGATGATGACCACCACGGGCGCGATGACGCGGCCGATGCGGATCATGTTGACCGCCTCGGGGTGGCGCCAGCGCAGGAAGGCCGCGCTGACGTAGGCGCCGCCGCCCAGGCCCGCCAGGAAGAGGTACCACGCGATGATGGAGTTCCAGATAGGTTCGAAGGTCATCTCAATCACCTCACGTAGTAGATCTTGGCTTTGGTCAGATCACCGGCGATGGGCGCGGCGCCCGTCTCGATGATGGCCTTGGATATCTCGCTGTTCGGATCATCGAGGTCGCCGAAGATGCGGCAGCCGGTCAGGCACGCCTCGACGCACGAGCACATCTTGGTGCCGTCGTCGGCCGCCACCGTGCAGAAGCGGCACTTGTCCACCGCGCCGGTCTGCGAGTTGCGCACGCGCACCTGGTAGGGGCAGGCGGCCACGCAGTACAGGCAGCCGATGCAGCGCCCCTGGTCCACCTCGACGATGCCGTCGGTGCCGTACTTGGCCGCGCCGGTGGGGCACACGCTCACGCAGGGGGCGTCCTCGCAGTGCATGCACTGCAGCGGCACGTGCTCGACGCGCACGCTGGGGTACGTGCCCACCTCGCGCTCCTCGAAGCGGATGAACGCCTCGTCGGGCAGCAGGTTGTTCTGGCGCTGGCAGGCGGTGCGGCAGGCGTAGCACCCGATGCACTTCTTCGTGTTGATGAGCATTCCGTAGTTAGCCATTACGCACCTACCTTCTTGATCTTAACGGTGGCCTCCTGCGTCATGGCCGAGCCGTAGGCGGGCTCGATGTGGAACGGCACGTAGTCCATGATGCGCAGGCCGAAGCCGTAGGCCGTGTGCTGCTCGGGCACCGTGCACCCGAAGTGGCTGGGGATGTAGACGACGCCCGGGGATATGCGCTCGGTCACGCGCACCTTCGACGTGCCGGAGTGCTGCTCGTTCTCCACCACGCACTCGTCGTTGTCCTCGATGCCGAGGGCCTTGGCGTCCGCCGCGCTGATCCACGGGCGGTCGAGGCCGTACTGCTCGGCGATGTTCATGAGCTCGGGGATGTTGGCCGTCTGCGTGTGGGTCATGATGGCCTCCTTGCCGCCGACCAGGCGGAAGGCGCCGTCCTCGGGGACGGTCTGGGGGGCCACCCACACCGGGCAGGCCGACAGCCCCGCCTTGGCGCAGGCCTCGCTCGTGAACTGCACCTTTTTCGTGGGGGTGTTCCACTTGGGGGCGGTGCCGTAGACGAAGGCCTTCTCGGGGAACTGGACGGTGCCCACCAGACGCAGGCTGTCCACGTCCAGGCCGACGGTCTTGAGCTGAGCGTTTGCCAGCTCCTCCTGGGTGAAGTCGAAGTACTCGCCCACGCCGCAGGCCTGGGCCAGCTCGGTGAAGATCTGGTCGCAGGACTTGGTGTTGGGGTGGATCACGTCGAGCACCTGGGAGCGCATGGCCACGTAGGGCACCTTGCCGCCGCCGAACTCGGGCAGCTCGGCGCGCTCGAGGTAGCTCGTCTCGGGCAGCACGTAGTCGGCCAGAAGCGCCGTCTCGGACATCTGCACGTCGCAGACAACCATCAGCTCGAGCTGGGACAGGGCGTCGGCCAGGTAGGCCGGGTTGGAGTAGCCCGCGGCCATGTTGGAGTTGTAGAAGAACATGCCCTTCAGCACGCCGGCCTTGGCCATCTCGCCGGCGAACACGGCCGAGCCCATGGAGGCCGCCGCCAGCGGGTACTCCTTGGTGCCGAGCAGCGTGCCCTCGGGCTTGGGCGGCGCGGCGAAGCGCGGGTCGTCCAGCTTGCCGGCCGCGGCGCTCGAGGTGAGCAGCGCGCCGCCGGGCTGGTTCCAGCAGCCGAGCAGGGTGTTGAACAGAGCAACCGCGCGGGCCGTCTCGCCGGAGTTGGCGTAGGCGCAGCCGTAGGCGCCGCGCCAGCTGGGCTCGATGGAGGCCGCGGGCGCCGCCTCGGCGAACTGGGCGGCCAAACGCTCGATGGTGTTGGCGGGGATGCCGGTGATCTCCTCGGCCCAGGCCGGGGTGCACTCGGCGATGGCCGCCGCCCACTCGTCGAAGCCCACGCCGTTGGCGGCCACGAAGTCGGCGTCATAGAGGTTGTTCTTGATGAGCACGTTGCTCATAGCCAGCACCAGCGCCAGGTCGGTGCCGGGGGTGATGGGCACCCACTCGCTGGCGAACACGGTGGAGTTGTTGCAGCGCGGGTCGACCATGACGGTGTAGGCGCCGTTCTCGAAGCCGCGCTCCAGGGCCGCCACCTGGCTCGGGCGGATGCCGTCGCAGTAGCTGCGGCCGATGAACATGGTCATCTTGGAGTTCTCGACGTCGGACACCCAGTCGCCGGCGCCGATGGCCTGGGTGATGCCCGACACCTTGGACAGGTTGCAGGCCGCGCCGTGGGTGTAGCTGTTCGGCGAGCCGAGGGCGGTCATGAAGCGCTTGGCGTAGTAGGAGCCCGACGGGCGCGGGTCCTGCACCAGCGCGAGCGCGTCCGGGCCGTCCTCCTCGATGATGGCGCGCACCTTCTCGGCGATCTCGGCGTAGGCCTGATCCCAGGAGATGGCCTCGAAGACGCCCTGCGCGTTCTTCTTCAGGGGGTCGGTCAGGCGGTCCTTGGAATAGGCGATCTGCGAGTAGCCGTAGCCGCGGGCGCACAGATGCCCGCTGGCGTTGGGGTTCTGGGGGTCGCCGATGAGCTTGGTGAGCTTACCGTCGACCACGTAGGCGGTGTAGCCGCACTTGCTGGAGCAGGCGTTGCACAGCGTGTGGACGGCCTCGGTGCGACCCTCGCCGGCCTCCTCGTCGGCATGGGCCTGCTGCCAGGCGCCGAAGCTCGTGAAGCCCACGGCCGCGGCAGCGGCCACGCCCGCGCTCCCCGCCAGAAAGCTGCGCCTCGTGATAGCGTTTTCTGACATAGCTGCTTCCTCTCTTATAACTTACGCGACGGAATCAATCGCGCATCCGGAGATCACGTCATCCTCGAAGGGCTCCTGCTGGGCGCTGATGCCCATGACCAGGTCGATGAGCCCGATGTAGAAGCTCGCGTCCTCGTCCAGGGCCAGAAGGCGCGCGCGGTAGGCGGTGAGCCAGCCGAAGCGCTCCGCCAGGAAGGCGAGCGCCGCGTCCTCCCTGCCCGACCGCAGGAGCACGGCCACCAGGTCGAGCTCGAGCGCCAGGTGGTCGGGGCACGCCGCGAAGGCGGGCGGCACCGCGAGCCCCAGGCCGTCCACGACGTCGCGCACGTAGAGCGCCGCGTCCCCCATATAGCCGCCGCCGGCGGGGACGCCGGGGGTGGTGGGATGCGCGGGCTGGTACAGCGACTCCACGGGGACGGCCGAGTCGGGCAGGCCGCCGGTGAAGTGCCGCGCCGCGAAGGCGTGCTTATCCTGGTAGCTGGGCGGGGCGAACAGCGCCGAGAGCTCGGATGCCGACAGGAACTCCTGCAGCGGCAGGCGCGCCCTCATGGCCAGCGCCGGGCGCTCGTCCGCGCCAAGGGGGCGATTGTCCTGCAGCAGGCGCCGCGCGCCGGCCAGGAAGTCAGACCACTGGGCAGGGTCGGTGAGCTCGTTCCACTCACGCTCGTCCACCGGCCCGAAGCACTGGGCCAGGGTGGAGAACACCGCCGCGTCTTCCATGATCGCTCCCTCCTTTCAGGTGGTATCGGGTGACGGATGGCGACGGCCGCGCGGGCCGCCGCGTCGGATGCGCCGGGCGTTCCCTAGGCCTGGTAGACCGTGGTGGCCGAGACGACGCCCTCGTCGATGCACTTCTGCGCGATGTCCTCCCAGTCGACGAACTGGATGGCGCCGTTGGGGCACTGGTCGGCGCAGCGGCCGCAGGAGATGCACTTGGTGGACTTGTCCGTCTTGGAGCTGATGCGGGGCATGTTCCACGGGCAGGCCTGGGTGCACATGCCGCAGCCGATGCACAGCTCGTCGTCGACCACGCGGGCGCCCGTCTTCTCGTCGGGGTGGATGGCGTGGACCGGGCAGTACTTCATGCACCAGGCGTCCTTGCACTGGTAGCACTGCTTCACGGTGAACTCGCAGTCGCCGTAGATGCCGCCGCCGGTGCCGACGCCGTAGCCGAAGTTGTAGGTGTCCCACACGCGCACGCGGGCGATGTGCTGGTCGACGTAGCCGTCGTTCTTGAGCGTGCAGCTCATCTCGCAGCGCTGGCAGCCCGAGCAGCGGGCGCGGTCGGTGATGATCATCTTGGTGGGCGTGGTGCGCACGTCGATGCGCCCCGAGGCGATGGCCTGCTGGGTCACGCCCCACGAGGCCAGCACGCCGCCGACCACGAGGCCCGCGACGCCGCAGCCGGCCATGGCCAGGACCTGGCGCCGGGTGACGTTGGACTTCTTCGTGCCGTCAGCCTCCACGGCGGCGGGAGCGGCCGGCGTGGGCTCCGGGGCGGCCTCGGCCGTCGGCTCCACAGGGGCGTTGCTGTTGTTAGCGTCTGTCATGTTCGTTTCCCCCTCGCTTATAAAGTGGGTGTCGAATGATGGTGTCTAGGCTCAAGTGCCTTCGCGCCGCCATCTGGCTCGCCCAGCCGGTTAAAGCTGACCCGACCACACAACATGGCGAAGGGTACGGCAGCCCCGACGGGGCCGTGTCCCCTAAATGAGGAGAAATCGTGACGCGTAACGGCGCCGTAAGGAAGACGTTAGAAAACGACCGCGCGCCCCGCTTCTGACCAGGGGCCCGTTACCTTCCCGTAAGAAAAGTACCCTCGCCCCCAGGGGACAGGGGACACGGCCGCCTAGGGCATAATTCCCCCAGCGGACAAGCATCGGTATCCGTATCCGCGCTCCAATCGGCTCGAGAGGCGACCACACAACACCCGTCTCGTAAAGGCAAGAGATTTGGAGTATGAACCATGGCTGATGCAACGAAGGACGCGAACACGTCGTACGGCTGGACCGGCAAGATTCTGCGCGTCAATCTGACTGACGGTACCGTCTCAGTCCAATCCACCGAGCCTTATAAAGAGTACATCGGCGGCATGGGGCTGGCCAACAAGATCATGTACGACGAGGTTCCCGCGGGAACCGACCCCTTCTCCCCCGAGAACAAGATCATCTTCGCCGTCGGCCCGCTGACGGCCTCCGGCGTGCCCCTGGCGGGCCGCACCACCATCTGCTCGCTTTCCACCTTCACCAAGGACCACCTGGTCGTCGACGCCCACTGCGGCGGCATGCTGGGCGCCCGCATCAAGCAGGCCGGCTGGGACGCCGTGGTGCTGGAGGGCGCGGCGGCCGAGCCCGTCTACGTCAACATCGACAACGGCGACGTGACCATCAAGTCCGCCGAGGGCGTGTGGGGCCTGGGCACCCGCGCCACCACCGAGGCGCTGTCGCGCCGCGAGGGCACCGACGTGTGCGTGGCCGCCATCGGCCCCGCCGGCGAGAACCTGCTGCCCTACGCCTGCATCATCAACTCGCGCAACCACTCCGCCGGCGCCGGCACGGCCGCCGTCATGGGCTCCAAGAACGTCAAGGCGCTCGTGGTGCGCGGCACCGGCTCGGTCAACGTGGCCGACGCCCAGGCCGTGGCCGACCTGTCCGACTACATGCTGCGCGAGATCATCGGCTCCAACAACAACCACGTGGTGCCCTCCACCCAGCAGGAGTGGGCCGAGTTCTACGACGCCGGCTCGCGCTGGACGGCCCGCAACGGCCTGTACTGGGCCGCGGCCGAGGGCGGCCCCATCGAGACCGGCGAGCCCAAGCCCGGCGAGATCAACACGGTGGGCTACCGCTGCATGAAGTCGGTCAAGGACCTGGGCCTGGCCGCCGAGCAGTACACCATCAAGATGGACGGCTGCCACAGCTGCCCCATCCACTGCTACTCCGACATGCGCGTCGAGGCCGCCGAGGACACCTCCGGCTTCGCCACCACCGGCAACACCTGCGCGGCCAACTTCCCCGTCAGCGTCTACATGGAGCCCTTCCTGCAGATGGGCCTGAAGGACCGCGGCGACCTGTCGGTGCTGTGGGACACCACCACGTCCAATACCATGGACAACATGGGCCTGTGGTGCAACTACGCCCAGCTCTACCGCGACATCGCCTACTGCCACACCACCGGCGTGTTCCAGCGCGTGCTGCCGCCCGAGGAGTACGCCTCCATCCACTGGGAGAAGTTCTCGCCCGAGGTGTGCGACCCCACCGTCATGGTCGAGATCATCAACAAGATCGTCGACCCCACCACCGAGATCTCCTACCTCGCCCACGGCCCCTTCGTCTGGTGCGAGCGCTGGAACGAGATGGCCTGGTTCGACAACCCGAAGTCGACGCTCATCAACTACCGCGGCTGGCCCGTGCACCACGCCATCGAGTGCTTCGGCCAGGTGGGCGCCGTGTACAACATGATGTTCAACCGCGATGACATGATCCACTCCGCCGTCAACTTCCAGGGCTGCGGCCTGCCCTTCGACATCAAGCAGGCCATCGCCGAGGAGGTCTGGGGCGGCGCCGACGCCATCACGCCCGACAAGGACTACACGCCGATGAACGAGCACAAGGCCAACTTCTGCTGGTGGTCCGTCGTCACCGACGTGCTGCACGACTCGCTCACGCTGTGCAACTGGGTGTGGCCCATGACCATGAGCCCCACGCGCCAGCGCGACTACCGCGGCGACCTCGACCTGGAGGCCAAGTTCTTCAAGGCCGTCACCGGCCAGGACGTGACCACCGAGCAGCTCTACGAGGCCGGCGCCAAGATCATGACCCTGCAGCGCGCCAACACCGTGCGCGGCATGACCAAGGCCGACGGCTCCTACGGCAACAACAACCTGCGCGGCGACCACGACGTCATCACCGAGTGGGTGTTCACCAAGGATCCCGACAAGCAGCCGTTCACCAAGGGCACCGACAAGATGGAGAAGGGCGACTTCCAGACGGCCCTCACCATGGTCTACGAGCAGTTCGGCTGGGATCCGCAGCTGGGCTGCCCCACCGCCGAGTGCCTGGACGCCTACGGCATGCCCGACGTCAAGGAAGAGCTCTCCGGCCTGGGGCTGCTGCCCTAGGGTTGCCCCTCGCGGCACCTGCTCGCGGCGCTCCGCCATGGCGCCGTACTCTGAAAGGGCCCCGCGCTTCGTGCGCGGGGCCCTTTCGCGTGCGTGCCGGGCGGGGTGCGGGGCGAAGCGCGGCAGCACGCAGGCGCGCCGCCGCTATGGGGCGGGGGCGCAAGGGCAGGAGGCCGGCGCGGACGCTTTTCGCGCACGGGGTGGCAATCCGTCGAGGTTTGGCATACCGCCGGCCGTCCGAAGCGGGTGCCAGAGACGCGAAAAGGCCCCCTGGAGGCGCTTTTCGCGTCTCCAGGGGGCCGTATCGGCTGCTCGCCCTATGCCAAACCTCGACGGATTGCCATCGGAGGCGCCGAAAGTGTCCGCGCACGCCGCCTAGACGTTGCGGAAGCGCTCGACGGAGGCCCACTCGGCGAGCGACTGGGCGTAGGCGGGCTCGAGGTGGCGGGTCGAGAAGAAGTAGACGTCGCCGTTCGACGCCTCGATGCGCTCGATGTCGGCATTGGCGGCGTCGGCGCGGGCGGCCTCGTAGGCGGCCTCCACGGCGGCGGCGTCCAGGCAGAGGGGCTCGTTGGCCAGGTTCTTCGCAGGCAGGGGGCGCGGGTAGACGCGGGATTCCTCGCGCACGCAGTCGAGGAAGGTGGCCACCGGGTCGTCCTCGGCCGCCAGGAACGCCCAGTGGGCGTAGGCGTCGGTCATGGCCGCGCGGTCGTAGAGGTAGTAGCCGTGGGCGCCCATGATGAGCGCGATGCCCTCGCAGCGGATGGGGAGCTCGTCGTCGGCGTCGGACGCGGGAGTCGCCGGCGTCTCGGCGGGCGTGGCGGGGGTGGGGGGCGCCGGCGTCTCGGCAGGCACGGAAGCGGGCTCGGGGGCCTCGGCGTCGACGGCGTCCTCCACCAGGACGTAGGCGCCGTCACGGCGCACCAGGCGCGTGCCCTCGGGAGCGTGGAGCGTGGGGAACGGGTCGTCGTCGTTCAGCGGCTCGTCGGCGGCCTCCTCCTCGACGAAGTCGTCGAGGGCCGCCAGGGCCGCGGCCACCCGGGCCTCCTCGGCGGCCGGGTCGGGCGCGGGGGCCGCGGCGGGCGCGGGCGCGTCGTGCTGGACGGCCGCGACGGCCACCACCTCCGGCGCAGCGGCGCTCGCCGCGCCGGTGCGGGGCGCCTCGATGGCCGATGCCTCCTCGGCGCGGGCCGCGCGGGCCGCCGCGAGACGCGCCTTGAAGCCGGTGGGGGCGCCCACCGCCCGCCGGGGGCCGAAGGGCGAGCGGCGGGCGGCGCGGTTGCGGCCGGCCTCGGCTGGCGTCGCCGCGCCCGACGCGTCGGGCGCGGCATCCTCGGGATGATCCGCCTGCCACGCCATGAGGCAGTCGTAGACGCGCATCTCCAGGTCCTCGGTCGTCATGTCGGGCGGCACCAGGCCCAGCTCCTCCCAGAGCGCCGGCGTCGCCAGGCGGCTCGCCCGCGAGGCGCCGCGCACGGCCTCCAGGGCGAGGGCGACGGCGTTGCGCTCGGTCGGCGCGACGTCGTCGGGGAAGGCGGTGCCGTCGGCCTCCGCGGCCTCATCGGGCTCGGAGGCTCCGGCGCCCTCCTCGGCCGCCGGAGCGCCCGCCGCGCCAACCGCCGCGCTCGTCGCAGCCGCCGCAGCCGCCGCCGGGGCCGGCACGGCGCCCGCGCTCGCCGGCGCGCCCGCCGCAGCCGCCTCCTCCCCGCCCGCGCCCTCGAGCGCGTCCACCAGCATCTCGGTGCGCATCGTGCGCAGCGAGCAGTGCTCGCACATCATGCAGGCCACCGACGCCTCGTCGCAGCCCACGGCGGCGTCCAGCTCGGCCAGCGTGGCGCCCTCGCGCACCAGGTAGTCGCCCACCAGGCCGCGCACGGCCTCCACGGCGAAGTAGAGCGTGTTCGTCTTACCCGCCGGCACGCCGTCGAGCGCCTCGCGCACGTCGTCGACGGTGATGGCCAGCGCGTCCTCGAGCACGCGGCCCTCCATCATCGAGCACACGACGCTCGCGCAGGCGGTGATAGCCAGGCAGCCGCGGGCCTTGAACCCGGCCTTGCGCACGACGCGCGTCTCGGGGTCGACCACCGCGAACAGGCGGCAGGCGATCTCTCCGCGCTTGGACTTGCCAGCCATGGACTGGGCGTTCGTCCCCTCCGGGCGGCCGGCGTTCCTGAAGTTGGCCACCACGGCCAGCAGCGTGTCGGAATAGCTCTCCACGTCATCGCCGACGGCGGTCTGGTACACGTCGGCCGTGCGCAGAAGCACCTTGTCCTCCAGCTCCACGTAGACGTTGCGTGACTCCCCCATAGGTGACTCCTTGCCTCATCGTTTGCGTTGGGAACATTCTCCCGCGAAGCGCCCGGGGAACATACCCTCTTTGAGGATACGGAACGTTGACATCCGGTAAACATTGGCTAAATTGGTCATTGTCCCATGTGAAGCGCCCTAAACTGGACTTCGCCGCACGCCATCGGCCTCGGAGGGACAGCCCGCGGCGCGGGCTGGGGGCCGTGCGACGAGGATCCGCGGGAGGGAACCATGAGCTCACTTCATACCGGCGGCGCGACCGCCGCGACAGCCGCCCCGGAGGCCGGCCGCTCGCCCGCCGCCCTGGCGCGGGTGCTGCTGCCGAGCATGCTGGGCCTGGCGCTCGCGCGCACCGGCCTCATCGTCGGCAGCTACGGCAGCTACAACCAGACCGACCTCGGCATCTACACCGACGGGTCCATGCTCGCCACCCTCGCCGTCATGGGGGTGCTGCTCATCATCCTGGCCGCTAGCAAGCGCCAGCTGCGGCGGCGCACCGTGACGCTGCTCGCCGAGCTGTGCATCCTCGTCGAGACCATGCTCCTGATGGCCCAGGCCGCCATCACCCTGGACGGCGAGCCCCACGGCGACGCCCTGTTCGCCCTGAGCATGCTGCTGTCCCTGTTCTCGAGCGGCGCCATGTTCTACTGGCTGCGCCGCGCGAAGGGGTGCTCGGGCGCCCTGGCCGCCATCTACGTCTTCGGCGCGCTCATCGTGAGCGAGGTCTTCTTGGAGGCGCTCTCGCTGATGCCCCAGGCCACGGCGCTCTTCGTGGCGGCGGCCGGATCGTTCGCGCAGCTCGCCTGCCTCTTCTTGGCCTTCCACGCCCGCCCGCTGCACACCCTCAACGCCCAGGAGGGGCCCCACACCTACTTCGGCTACACCCGCACCCCCGTCGACGACAAGCGCTTCCTGGTGAGCACGGCCATCGGCATCGGACTGCTCGCCATCGTCATCGGGCTGCTGCGAGGGTACCCCGACGGGCTGCCCATCGCGTTCTCCGAGGGCGAGCGGCTGGGCTACGCCGGGCTCACCATCGTCGTCAGCGCCGTCATCGTCTACTTCATGGCGCGGGGCAACCGGCGCACCATGACCATGGGGATCTGGGTGGTCCTCGAGCTGCTGGCGTGCGCGGCGCTCATCGCCTACGCCGCCTTCCCGCAGGCGCTCGGCCACGGCGCCCTGTTCGCCACCACGGTGAATGCGCTGATGGTGGGGCTGGTGTGGTACACGGTGGTGGCCTTCGAGTCCCACGGGTGGCGCGACCCGTACTACTACGCGCTGGCCGGCTGGATCGTGTGGCTGGGCTGCCGCGGCGTGGCCCGCACGGGCCTGCTGGTGATCTATCCGTTCGCCGCCAACGACCTGGTGGTGAACGCCGTCATGGGCCTGATGCTGCTCGTGTCCACCCAGGTGGTGTTCAGCTGCTGCCTGCGCGACGCCGACAGCCTGCGCCAGCTGCCCGCCGAGGCGGACGCGGCGCCGGCGGCAGCCGGGAGCGGGGAAGGCGCGGTCGCCGGGGGCGCGGCGATGGCCGGCAGCGGGAGCGGGGCCGGCGCGTCCGCTGCCGACGGCGCGGCGCCCCTCGACGCCCTGCACCCCGCGGCGGGCCCCAGCGCTGAGGAGATACGCGCGAGCGTGCTGGAAGCCATGGCCCGCGACGACGCGCCGCCCTCCCCCTTCGCCGCGGCCGAGGGCGCGACGGCCCCAGCGCCCAATCGCCCCGCCACCGCCGCGTCTCCGGCGGCCGCGACCGCGGCCGCGTCCATGGCCGCCCCGGCGCGGCGCCAGGCGGGACCCCAGTTCAGCCGCCTGATGGGACTTGACGTGGAATCCGCCCCCGTCGCAACGCGCCAGCCGACGCTCGCCCGCGGGGTCGAGGAGATGGGGCGCCGGTTCATGCTGTCCGAGCGCGAGATCGAGGTGCTCACCCTCTACGCGCTCGGCTACACCCAGAAGCGCGTGGCCGAGGAGCTGTTCATCTCGCCCGGCACCGCCCACACCCACATCAAGCGCATCTACGCCAAGACGGGCATGCACTCGCGCCAGGACATCCTCGACTACCTGGAGGCCTACGGCTCCTAGCAGCGAGCCTGGCAGCGAAAGAGGCCGTTCATATCCATTTTGGCGAGTTTCCCGAGGCAACGGCACCCGCTAAACGCGTCCAGCATCCCATTCGCGACGAAAAAAACCGGCGAAGGCGACAAACGAGGCGCGGGAACCCGGAAAACCAAGCCCTCGCGCCTCGGAAAACTCGCGAAAATGGATATGAAACGCCGAATCGGCGACAAGCCGCCTCGATTGCGCCAGCCGCGCCCTAGGAGGCCAGCGCCTCGCGGGCGTCGTCGGCGGTCACGACGTGGCCGGCCTCGAAGCCGCGGGCCGTCAGCAGGAAGCGGACGGCGTTGCGCATCTCGTCGGCCGTGGTGGCGAAGTCCTCGGCCAGGTAGGCCAGGGCCTCGTCGGAGAGCACGGCCGCGCCCTCCTCGGCGCCGAAGCGCTCGGCCATGCGGCGGCCGAACTCCGCGAGCCCCGCGGCGTCGAGCGGCGCCACCTCGGCTACCGCGAAGTCGTCGAGCGCCCCGCCGAAGGCCGCGCGGTCCAGGTCGGCCGCGGCCCCGTCGAAGGCGACGACGGTGGCGAGCCCGCGGCGGTTGCGCTCGTCGATCAGCAGCTGCGCCACCTGGCAGCCGCGCGGCCCCTCGGCCACCAGGGTGTCCAGGCCGTCCAGGCACAGGAGGTCGACCTCGGCCACCTGCTCGAGCAGCGACTCGTTGATCTCCAGGTCGATGGCGGCCTTGATCTCCTGCGCGTGGGCGTAGAGCGCCTTGCGCTCGGACAGCAGGTCGCGCTCGCGCCCGCGGGCCTGGAGCACGGTGGTCTTGCCCGAGCCGGCAGGCCCGCACAGCACCAGCCGCACCGGCGCCTCGGCGGCCAGCGCGCCCATCACCTCCTGGAACGCGGCGTTGCCCTCGGTCATGACGATGTCGTCGGAAAGCTGCCTCATGTGGGGTCTCCTCCCATCAAGGAAGGGGACCGAAGCCGCGCCCCGATCCCCTCCAAACCAATCGCGTATGCTACGCACTTTCATCTAATACCAAACTAGCATAGCACCACGCCGGGGATCCGGAAGACAGCCGGAAGAATAAAGCGGACTAACCCGCTGAGTCCTGCGCTGAAAGGATCCTCCGCACAGGAGCATGCGCCGCGCATCCCCTGCGCAACATAGGACAAAATCGTATAGCGTCTACAGCAGGCTCCGATCAGGCTTCGGCGGCAAGGTCCTCCTCGCCCCACACCTCCAGGTCGAGACCCTCCACGCGCTTGAACTCGCGGACGTTGTTGGTGACCAGGGTGGCCTGGCGCGCCACGGCCGTGGCGGCTATGAGCAGGTCGTTGGGGCCGATGGGGCGGCCGGCGCGCTCCAGCTGAGCGCGAATGCGCGCGTAGGCCACGGCGCAGTCGGAGTCGAAGGGCACGCGGGCGAGGGGGTCGAGGAACCGCTCGAGCAGCAGCAGGTTCTCGCGCGGGCGGTCGCTCTTGCGGGCGCCGGCGCGCAGCTCGGCCTCCACCACGGCGGGAACGCCGAACAGGCGCGGGTCGCTCGCCCGCATGAGGTCGCGCACCAGCGGCAGCCGCCCGCGCAGAAGCTCGATGCACACGTCGGAGTCAAGCAGGAACACGGCTCCCCCTAGAACTGCGGCAGCGGGCCGTCGAGGGACGCGTCCAGGGTGTCGGCCGACACCACGAAGCTGTCGTCGGAGAGGGCGCCGTAGACGTCTTCCCAGTAGCCCTCGGGCCAGCCCCTCCCCTCCTGCTTGGAGACCACCAGGTCGGCCACGTAGCGGGACAGCGAGCGGTTGGCCTCGCGCGCGCTCGCACGCAGGCCGTCCATAGCCGCGTCGTTGAGATAGAGCGATAGCTGGGGCATGGCGTCCTTCTTTCCGATGCAAGTATGTTTGCAAGTATACTTGATAAGACACTCACTCGCAAGGCCCGACGCGAAAAAAAGCGCCCGCCGGATGGGCGGGCGCTTGGCGGGGTACCGGGAGGGGCGGCGCCTAGCGGCGATGCCTCTTGCAGCCGCAGCCGTGGCCGTCGTCGCCGAAGACGAAGACGTACTGCGGCGCGCCGTGGTGATGTCCGTGGCGCTTGCAGCCGCAGTCGCGGCCGCGGCGGCCGTCACCGCGCTCGTCATGCTCGCCGTCGCCGTCGTCGCCGCGGCGGACGCGGCAGCGGCGCTGCTTCTTCTCGATGCGCGCGTAGTCGATGCCCAGCTCGTCCTTGCACGTGGCGCTGATCTTGTCGGTGAGGGTCACCAGCTGCTCGACCTCCTCGGGCGTGAGGGCCTCCAGGATGGCGTCGGCCGCGTGGTTCTCGATGGCGAAGCGCTTCTGCAGCACCTCGGAGCCCTTGTCGGTCAGCGACACGGTGAACTCGAAGCCGTCGTCATTGATGGCGACGTAGCCGTTGGCCTGGGCCTTCTCGGCTACCTGGCGCACCTCGCCGCTGCGCCAGCCCAGCTGGCGCTCGAGCTGCTTCTTGTCGATGGATCCGCCCTCGCCGAACTTGGCGACCACCTTCATGAGGGCGCCCTGGCCCTTCTTGTAGCTGCGCGGCCCCAGGTCGTGCATGGCCAGCTTCGCGTAGTTGGCGGCTTGCTTCAGGCTCTTGAGGGCCTTGGATGACTCGGTCATGGTCAGTACCTTCTTTCTTGCGGAGGATGCGCCGCGAGGGGCGCACTAAGCCCACTATAGAAAGCGAGGGCGCGTCCCCTGCCGGGAGGCGCGCCCCTTTTGACCAAACGGTGAACCGACCGACACACCCGCATCACAGGCGCGGGAGTCGCTTCCTACCCCCGGTAGCTTTCCATGAGCTGGGCGAAGGCGGGCATCGAGCGCTCGATGGTGTCGCGGGCGATGCAGTAGCTCAGGCGCACCCAGCCGCCGACGCCGAAGCTGTCGGAGGGCACGAGCAGCAGCTCGAATTCCTTGGCGCGGTCGGAGAAGGCCTGCGCGTCGTCCTCGAGCGCCTTCACCCACAGGTAGAACGCGCCGTCGGGCTCGACGTACTCGTAGCCCAGCGCCGAGAGCCCCTCGGTGAGGATGCGGCGGTTCTCGGCGTAGGCCGCCACGTCGGAGGGCTCAGCCACGCACTTGGCGATGACGCGCTGCAGCAGCACCGGCGCGCAGATGTAGCCCAGCGCGCGCCCGGCGCCGGCCACGGCGCAGGACACCTCGGCCGCGTCGGGCATCAGGTCGGACACGTAGATGTAGCCGATGCGCTCGCCCGGCAGCGACAGCGCCTTGCTGTACGAGTAGCACACGACGGTGCGCGGGTACAGGCACGGCACGTAGGGCACCTCGGCGCCGTAGGTGATCTCGCGGTAGGGCTCGTCGCTGATGAGGTAGATCGGGCGACCGAGCTCCTCCTCCTTGGCCGTGAGCACGCGGGCCAGGGCCTCGAGCGTCTCGCGGGTGTAGACGGCGCCCACCGGGTTGTTCGGCGAGTTGATGATGACGGCGCTCGTGCGCTCGGTGATGGCGGCGGCCACGGCGTCGGCGTCGATCTGGAAGCTCGGCACGTGGGCCGGCACCTCGACGATGGCGCAGCCGGCCATGTCGATCCACGTCTTGTACTCGGGGAAGTACGGGCTGATGACGATCACCTCGTCGCCGGGCACGGTGAGCGCGCTGATGGTGATGGCCAGGCCCGCCGCCGCGCCGGCGGTCAGGTACAGGTTGCCGGGCGTGGCCGGCACGCCGTAGCGCTCGGCGATGTAGTCGGCGATGACCTGCTTCACGGCCGGGTCGCCCGCGGCGGGCGTGTAGCCGTGCAGGGCCACCGGATCCTCGTCCATGAGCTCGATGATGGTGTCGCGCACGATGGCCGGCGCCGGCACGGATGGGTTGCCGATGGAGTAGTCGAAGACGTTGTCGGCGCCCACCTCGGCCTTGCGGGCCAGGCCGTAGGCGAACAGCTCGCGAATGGCGCTGGGCTCGTCGCCCAGGGCGTACATGGCTTGGTTGATCACGGGTCTCTCCTCCGTTCCCTTAGGGACGCGGCCGGCCGGCGGCGCTCCCCTATCGCTTCACTACCAGCACGTCGCAGCGGCACGTGCGGATGAGGTGCTTCGACACGCTGCCGACGAAGGCGTACTTGATGTCCGAGTAGCCGCGCTCGCCGCAGACCACCAGGTCGGGGCCCCAGTCGGCCACCAGCTCCTCCAGCACGTCGGCCACGCGGCCCACGCCCACCTTGAAGGCGCACGACGGCACGAGCGGATCGACCTCCAGCGCCGAGAACGTGGGCGCCAGCTGCTCGGCCATGGCCTCGCGCACGCCGGCGGCGAGCGCCTGGTAGTCGGCGCCGTTGGCGTCGGCCGGCAGCGAGTCCACCACGTGGGCGAAGAACAGCGCGGCCCCGTTGGCGCGGGCCAACTCGACGGCGCGCGCGATGACGGCGCCCTGGGCCTCGGTTCCATCGAGGGCGGCGAAGATGCGTTGGTAGGTGGTCATGGGATGCTCCTGTAGATGGTCGGCGGCAGGGCGCGGAAAGCGCCCGGGGACAGGATACCCCCAACGGGCGGGGGCGGGGGCGAAACGCATGCAAGCGGCGGAAAGCCGCCCCGGCGCGCCGCCCGCGGGGGTCGCGCCCCTGGCGTCACGCGCTCACGGCGTCGTGCGCGGGCCCCGCGCGCCCGGCGCGTTCCCCTGCGCTCCGCGGGCCGGCCGCCCCGGCGCCGCCGCGGGGCCGCCCTACGCCCCGAAGAGCGTGCCGGCGATGTCCTCGAACACGGCGCGCGCGTTCCACGGCTCGACGCCGGCCGGCGTGCCCAGCGAGATGCGGTAGCGCGCCGCCGCCGACAGCGCCACCGGCACGAGCGCGTCCGTGAGCTCGGGCATCTCATCCAGCACCATGGTCGGGCAGAAGGCGGCGCCCAGGCCGTCGTTGGCCAAGCGCAGCAGGGTGAGCATGTCGTTGCTCTCCACCAGCACGCGCGGGCGCACCCCGGCGCGGCGCAGCTCGGCGTGGGCGATGCGCCCGGATATGTCGTCGACGGGCTCCAGCAGCATCGGGCAGCGCCCCAGGCCCGCCAGGCCCGCCTCGCGCGCGGCAGAGGCGGCCTCGCCCGGCGCCACGCCGAGGGCCTCGCCCAGCACCGCCGGCGTCGCCACCAGCACCACCTCCTCCTCGTAGAGGGGATGCACGTCCACGTCGACCGTCGCCCCGTCCAGCCGCGCGATCACCACGTCGGCCTCGTTGGACTCCGCCAACCTCACCAGGTCCTCGTTGGCGCCCTCGAAGACGCGCACGGCCACGCCGGGCAGGCTGCGGTGGAACTGGCGCAGGATATGGGGCAGCAGGATGCGGCTGCGCACGTTGGAGATGCCCACCTTCAGCACCCCGGCGCCGCCGATGCTCGTCTCGCCGAGCTGGCGCAGCATGCGCACGCGGGCGTCGCGCTGCTCCAGCGCGTAGGCCAGGAAGGTCTCGCCCGACCGCGTGAGCGCGAGCGGGTTGCTGCGCACCACCAGCTTGGCGTCCAGCTCGCGCTCGAGGGCCGCCAACCGCGAGCTCAGGGTCTGCTGCGACACCTGGAGCTCCTCCGACGCGCGGGTGAAGGTGCCGCTCTGCGCCAGCTGCACGAACCAGTCCCATGACTCGAGGGTCACGGCCCCTCCCTTCCGCCCCGCCGGGCCGCGCCCCGGGCGTCCCGCGCCGGGCCGGCCGGCGCGCCTGACGAGCCGCCCGCGCGGCGCGCGTCGCGCGCGTGATAGGCGACTTGAACTTCGCTCACGGCCTTTTCTACCACATTTTTTTGTGAGTTGACCGAAAATAGTTGTCAATGGAGGCCCCAGCTGCACGGCGAAGGCGTAGCATGGGAGCCGTTCCATCAGGAGACGTTTCTGTACCGGAAGACCATAGGAGGGAACCATGAAGAAAACGAAGATCCTGGCAGCGGCGGCCTGCGCCGCGCTGCTGGCGTTCGGTCTCTTCGGCTGCGGCGGCAACGACGCCAAGTCCGAGTCGAAGTCCGACGCCAAGTCCGACGCCCCGGCCGTCCAGACGGAGAACCTGCGCTTCGTCACCGGCGGCGAGTCGGGCACCTACTACGCCTACGGCAACGTGCTCGGCCAGTACGCCACCAACGGCGACTACAACGTGAACGTGTCGGCCCTGTCCGGCAACGGCTCCCAGGCCAACATCCAGGCCCTCGAGGACGGCGACGCCGACATCGCGTTCTGCCAGTCCGACGTCCTGGCCTACGCCTACGAGGGCACCAACCTGTTCGACGGCGCGCCCTACAAGGACTTCTCCATCGTGGCCGACCTGTACCAGGAGCAGGTGCAGATCGTCACCTGTGACCCGTCCATCAAGACCGTCGCTGACCTGGCCGGCAAGACCGTGTCCGTCGGCGCCGCCGGCTCCGGCGTGTACTTCAACGCCCTCGACGTGCTCGGCGTGTACGACCTGACGCTCGACGACATCAACCCCGTCTACCAGAGCTTCGCCGACTCGGCCGACTCCCTGAAGGACAACAAGATCGACGCCGCCTTCATCGTGGCCGGCGCCCCCACCACCGCCATCACCGACCTGTCCACCACCAAGACCGCCTACCTGGTCTCGATGGACGACGCCCACGTCGATGAGCTGATGGCCATCTCGCCCTACTACAGCAAGGCCGTCATCCCGGCCGACACCTACGGCCTCGAGGGCCCGGTCACCACGGTTTCCGTGGGCGCGGTCGTCATCGCCAACAACTCCGTCTCCGAGGACGCCATCTACAACTTCACCAAGTCCCTCTTCGACGGCCAGGAGAACAACGCCGACGCCCATGCGAAGTACAAGGAGCTGGTGATCGAGGACGCCGCCGCCATCACCTCGGTTCCCTACCACCCGGGTGCCGCCAAGTACTACGAGGAGCAGGAGATCGAGGTCGGCAAGTAGCCGACCCTCCCTGCCGGGTCGACGCGCGCTGCGCCGTCCCACCGCAACACCGCAAGACCAGCCAAGGGCCGCGTCGGGCACCATGCCGGCGCGGCCCTTGCCCGTATCCTTCCCTTACCTAAGCGATTTGCTCAGCGATCACCGGGGCGCCACCGGAGCGCCGGAAACGGGCCCAAATCGTTTCGGCCAGGGAAGAAGAAGGAGGTGCCCATGGCATTGCTCAAGCGCAAGAAGAAGCAGGAGAAGACCGAGGCCGAGCTTCTGGCCGCGTCCCCCGACGGGGCCGAGATCGACGCCGAGGAGGTCATGCGCAAGTACGACCGCGAGTCGAACACGCGCATCTGGGAAGGCATCCCGAAGATCGTCTTCACGACGCTGCTGGTGGCGTTCTCGGTGTACTGCATGGCCATGACGCTGCTGTCGGTGGAGCAGGCCGAGGCGCGCCTGGCCCGGTTCCTCGCGTTCATCGTCATCATCGGCTACATGATGTTCCCCGCCCGCAAGACGGGACACAAGGTCAACCACATCCCGTGGTACGACCTGGTGCTCATGGCGGCCGGCTTCGGGGCGTTCATGTACTTCGCCCTCAACTGCACCGACATCCTGCTCATGGGCGCGCGCATCCAGCCCGTGCACGTGGTGCTGGGCGTCATCGGCATCCTCGTGCTGGCCGAGCTCTGCCGGCGCTGCGTGGGCATCCCCATCATCGTGGTGGTGGCGTGCCTGGTGGCCTACGCCTTCTACTGGCAGCTGACCACCGGCAACAACGTGGCGCTCTACGACGCGCTGCGCAAGATCGTCCAGAAGCTGTTCTACACCACCAGCGGCGTCATCGGCACGCCGATCAACGTGTGCTACACCTACATCGTGCTGTTCATCATCTTCGGCGCGTTCCTCGAGCGCACTGGCATCGCGAACTTCTTCATCGCGCTGGCCAACCGCATCGCCGGCTGGTCGAGCGGCGGCGCGGCCAAGGTAGCCGTCATCGCGTCGGCCCTGTGCGGCATGGTGTCGGGCTCGTCGGTGGGCAACACCGTGACCACCGGCTCGGTCACCATCCCCATGATGAAGAAGACCGGCTACCGGCCGCCCTTCGCCGGCGCCGTGGAGGCAGCCTCCTCCACCGGCGGCCAGATCATGCCCCCCATCATGGGCGCGGCGGCGTTCCTCATGGCCGAGTACATCGGCATCCCCTACCTCGAGGTGGCCGTCATGGCCATCATCCCGGCCTTCCTCTACTTCTCGGGCATCTTCATCTCGGTGCACCTGGAGGCCAAGAAGCTGGGGCTCAAGGGCATCCCGCGCAAGGAGCTGCCCACGTTCAAGTACCTGCTGCAGAACTGCTACCTCATCATCCCGCTCGTGCTGCTGGTGTGGCTGGTGGCCTCGGGCGCGCGCACCATGGCCGTGTCCGCCGCCATCTCCATCGCCGGCGCCTTCGTCATCGGGTTCATCAACTTCCTGCTGACCAACTGGCGCGAACGCGACGAGGGCACCTCGTTCGGATCGGTCTTCGCCGAGACGTGCAAGATGGCGCTGTTCACCACCATCGACGCCTTCGCAGCCGGCGCCAAGAACGTCATCTCGGTGGCCGTGGCCTGCGCCATGGCTGGCCTCATCGCCGGGTGCATCACGGTGACGGGCCTCGCCTCCACCATCATCAACGTCATCGTCATGGCGGCGGGCGACTTCCTCATCATCGGGCTCGTGTTCACCATGCTCTGCTGCATCGTGCTGGGCATGGGCGTGCCCACCACCGCCAACTACTGCATCATGGCGTCCACCTGCGCGCCCATCCTCATGGCCCTGGGCATCAACCCCATCTGCGCGCACTTCTTCGTGTTCTACTTCGGCATCGTGGCCGACATCACGCCGCCGGTGGCACTCGCGGCCTACGCGGCGGCGGCCATCGCCAAGGCCAAGCCCATGGCCACGGCCGTCAACGCATCCAAGCTGGCCATCGCAGCCTTCATCGTGCCCTACATCTTCGCCATGAACCCCAGCCTGCTGCTCCAGGGCGACGTGACGACGGCCACCGTGGCCCTGAACATGGTCACGGCGCTCGTGGGCCTGTTCGGCGTGGCAGTGGCCCTGAACGGCTTTCTGTTCAAGGCGAAGGTCAACCCGATCCTGCGCGCGGCGCTGGTGGCCGGCGGCCTGTCGATGATGATCCCCGGCAGCCTGTCGGACATCATCGGCTTCGCCGTGGTGAGCGCCATCTGCGCGCTGCAGTGGGTGCTCGGCCGGCGCGGCCAGGGCCCCGCGAAGCTGGCGGAGGCCGAGGGGGCCGATGCCGCGGACGCCGACGTGGACGACCTGGAGCCGGCCCAGTAGGGCCGCCCCGGATACGAGGAGGGAATCATGGGAAGCCAGGAGGTCATCTGGGTCACGGGCGCCGAGGGGTTCCTCGGCGGCGCCGTCAGCGAGCATCTGCGCGAGGCGGGCTGGAAGGTGGTGGGCACCGACGCCGAGCTGAGCGTGTCCGACCCCGAGCGGCTCGAGCGCTTCGCCGGTGAGGTGATGCCCGCGGCCGTCGTGAACTGCGCCGGCATCCGCCGCGACGCCACCACGCTGAGCACGCGCATCAAGGCCTACGAGGTGAACGCGCTGGGCGCGCGCAACGTGGCCGTGGCGGCCAACGCCGTCGGCGCGCTCATGGTGCAGGTGTCGAGCGACGACGTGTACGCGGCCGTGGTACCCGAGCCCGTCAACGAGTTCGACAACCCGCACCCCACCACGCCCTACGGCAAGTCGAAGCGCGCCGGCGAGATGATGGTGCGCAACACCACCGACGACCACCTCATCGTGCGCTCGTCGTGGCTCTACCGCGCCGACAGCGGGCGCTTCAAGGACATCCTCGACGCCGCGCGCGAGGGGCGGACCTACGCCGCCCGCACCGACCAGGTGGCATCCCCCACCAGCGTCGACTTCTACTGTAAGTTTTTGGAGAAGGCGCTCGAGAAGCGCCTGACGGGCACCTTCCACGTGGCCAACACCGGCTCCACGAGCCGCTACGGCTTCGCCGCGAAGATCCTGGAGCTGGCCGGGTACGACCCCTCCGCCGTCCTGGTGGCCGAGGAGGACCCGCGCACGGCCGAGCACCTCGTGCTCGAGAGCCTGCTGCTCGAGATGTCCGGCGTCGACATCCCCGCCTGGGACGACGAGCTCGCCCGCTATATGGCGACGCTGTAGCGCAGGAGAAGGGCCCGCGAAGGGGCCGCCACCGCAGCGACGAGGGGCCCCGGCGCATGCCGGGGCCCCTCCTGCGTGCGCCTTCCCGAAGGCCGGGCGCGCCGCGTGCTAGATCTCGTCCAGGTGCTTATGGGAGTTCTCGTGGGAGAGCACCATGGCCACGAGCGCCACCAGGGCCACGGCCACCATGTACCAGGCCGGGGACATGGTGGAGCCGGTCACGGCGATGAGCCAGGTGCTCACCATGGGCGCCGTGCCGCCGAAGATGGCGTTGGCCAGGTTGAACGACAGCGCGAAGCCGGTATAGCGCATCTCGGTGGGGAACGTCTCGGTCAGGTACGACGACAGCGTGCCGTCATTGAGGGTGAGGATGAAGCACAGCGTCAGCTCCGAGATGAGCACGAGCCCGAACTGGGCGGTGTTGAGGACCATGAACGCCGGCACGGTCAGCAGCACGAACAGCAGGCACGCCGTGACGAGCATCTTCTTGCGCCCGAAGCGGTCGGACATCTTGCCGGAGATGAAGATGAACCCGACGTACACCACGAGCGCGATGTTGGTGGCCATCTGCGCGTCTCCCGTGGGCATGCCCACCGCCGTCTCCAGGTAGGTGGGCAGGTAGGTGAGCACCGCGTAGAACCCGACGGCGTTGAGCGTGCAGGCGCCGAATGAGATGACGAGCTCGCGCAGGTGGCCGCGGAACAGGTCGCGCACCGGATGCGGCGTGTCGCCCTCGTCGCCGGAGACGACCTCCTGCATGGCCTGGTAGGTGGGCGAGTCCTCGAGCTTGGTGCGGATGTAGTGGGCGATGAGCCCAAGCGGGCCGGCCAGCAGGAACGGAATGCGCCAGCCCCAGCTGAGGACGGCGTCCTGGGACAGCGCCACGTTGGTCGCGAAGGCCAGCGCCGAGGCGGCGAGCAGACCCACGGCCGTGGACGCCGGCACGAGCGAGCAGTACAGGCCGCGCTTGTTCGTGGGCGCGTACTCCGCCAGGAACGTGGCCGCGCCCGCGTACTCGCCGGCAGCGGAGAAGCCCTGCACCATGCGCAGCACGAGCAGCAGCAGCGGCGCGCCGATGCCGATGGCCGCGTAGGTGGGCAGGCAGCCGATGAGGAACGTGGCGCCCGACATGAGGAAGATGGACACCGACAGCGTCCACTTCCGCCCCTTCTTGTCGCCCATCGACCCCCAGAACAGCGCGCCGATGGGGCGCATGACGAAGGAGATGGCGAACACGGCGAAGGTGCCGATGAGGTCGGCGGTGGTGGGGTCATCGGCGGAGAACAGCACCGCCGAGATGATGACCGCGTAGTACGCGTAGGAACCGTAGTCGAACCACTCGATGAAGTTCCCGAGGAAGGACGACAGCGCGACCTTCCGGACGATGCCGCTGTCGACGGCGGCAGGGGCTTGGCTCATGGGTCTCTCCCAACTGACGGGGCGCGCCTGGGCGCAGGGGGCCGGCGCGTCCGCGGATACTGCGGCCTCGCGCGAAGGACAAGAGAGCCAACTAACCAGTCTACGGGTCGGTGCCTGCCGCCGGCGTACCGCGGGCGCCTTGCCAGCCGCCGGGATCGCGCGAGGCGCCCGCCCGCGCCCTTCCTCGGCGCCGTGCGGCGTGCCCGCCCTGTCCCGTCGGCGCGCCCTGCCGGCGCATCGACCTGCTGACTACTTGTTAACGAACGTGCCCCTCCCCCGAGGGCCAGGCCCTAGCATACCGCACGTCCGCCCCGCTCCACGCGGGAATTAACCCAGCGGCAACGCGAAGGGGCAGCGGCGGGCGGCGGCAACTGCACTCGGGACGCCGCCCTTCCCCTGCCGCGCGCGTCGGTTCGCAGGATGTTTTCCGCCAAAAATCGGACTTGTGAACCCGTGTAGCGCACCTTAACAGGCGCCAGGAAAGTTAGCTTCGGCTTTTTCCTGGGCAGACAAACGCCCAAGCGCCACGGGGACACGCACGTCGGCTGCGAACGGGTTCACAAGTCCGATATTTGGCGGAAATACGCCCCTGCCGCTACCCTTCCCCCGCCGCGAGGGCGATCAGGTCCTTCTGCGAGTGGACCCCCAGCTTCTTGTAGATGCGGTAGATGTGGCTCTTGGCCGTGGGCACCGACACGCACAGCCGCTCGGCGATGGGCTCGGCGGTCAGGCCGTCGGCCAGCAGGCGGAATACGTCGCGCTCGCGGGCCGACAGGCCGTAGGTGCTGGTCAGCAACGTCAGGCGGTGCTCGTCGCAGCCGCGGCGCTCGGCGTCGTCGAGCCGCATGAGGGACAGGTCGCTCGCGATGAGCGTCAGGTAGGGCGAGTCGGCGAACTGCGAGTAGTAGGCGTTGAGGCGCGCCACCACGCTGCGGATGTAGGGGCTCTCCCACACGTCGCGCTTGGCGGCGAACCCCACCTCCAGGTAGTAGGGCTCCTTGAGCGGCACCATCACCGTCGCGTCCCGGTCGGCCCCGGCGGCGTCCATCAGCACGTGGAAGGCGGGCACGAAGGTGATGCCCTCGTTGCTGGCCACCACGCGGAACCGAAAGGCGCTGTCGCTCGTCACCATGCGGATGGCCTGCTCGCCGAAGAGCTGCTCGGTCACGCGGCGCACGTCGCCGTCCGACGACACGATGGGCTGCGAGAGGATGTCCGCCCGGCTGAGCGCCTTCTTGCGCGCCAGGGGCGAGCGGCTCGACACGAGGGCGGAGTCGAAGGAGTGGAGGTAGGGCTGATAGACGAAGCCGTTGGCGCGCAGGCGCCCCACCAGCTCCTCGTTGCGCCGGTCGTCGGTGTTGAACAGGCACAGCAGCCCCAGGTTGACGCTGGCGTCGTCGTCGGCCCGCGCGATGAGGTTGTCCACCACCTCGGCGTTGTCGCACTGGAGGTAGCGCGCGTTGGCGAAGATGCCCTCGAAGCTGTCGGTGAGGGGGCTGAACAGCGCCGCATCGAAGGCGATGTTGTTGAGGAAGACGTTGATGGGCAGCTCGGAGGCCTGGACGGTGCGCTCGCGCACGGCGGCCACCGTCTCGGCCATGTGCCGCTGGATGGCGAGCATCTCGCGCGCGTCGTCGAGCAGCGCCTCGCCGCAGGCGGTCAGCACCAGGCGGTTGGGCGTGCGCTTGAACAGCTCGCAGCCCAGCTCAGTCTCGAGCACCGACAGCGAGCGGCTCATCCCCTGGTAGGTGATGTAGTTCTTCTGCGCCGCGGCCGCGATGGACCCCAGCTCGGCGATGTCGACGAAGTGCCGCAGGTAGCTCGTTCTCATAGTGCCCGTCCTTCCCCACAAAGAACCGCGCCCGAGGGGGAGGGTACCACCTCGGGCGCCTTCGGCAAAGCGGCGCACGTCCGCGGGCCGCGCCCACCTGCGTGCGTCGCGCGCGGGCGCGTGCCGGCCCGCGCGCGTCCCCTCCCACGTGAGCGCGGCCGGCCCCTAGGCCAGCCCCAGCAGCGCGCAGGTGGCCGGCGTAAGCGTCACCGTGATGATGACGAGCACCACGCTGGGCGCCCAGCCCACCTTCAGCATGTCGCCGAACGAGAAGTACTTGCGCTTGTTCGCATAGGACAGCAGCGGCACGCCGTCGAGCGGCAGCATGAGCGAGATGGCCGACCACCACGCCACCATGGCGCACACCGCGGCCAGGTTGCCGCCCATCGACACGATGATGGTGGCGAAGGGCACAGCGATGAGGCCGGCGCAGGCCGGGCCCGCCGGGATGACGTTGTGCAGCAGGCAGGCGATGACGGACAGCGCCACCATGGTCACCATGAGCGGCCAGGCGGTCATCGGCGCCATGACCACGGCCACCAGCCACTCGATGGCACCGGTGGCGATGAGGCCGGCCACCAGCACGTTCACGGCCATCATCAGCAGCATCATGCCCCAGGGGCTGTCGGAGAGGAAGTCGTCGAACTTGATGGCGTCCACGCCGGGGAAGAACATGAGGCCCAGGGCCACCAGGCTCACCACGGTGGTGTTGAGCGCGGGAACCCACGACCCGGCCACCCACACGACCAGCGTGCCCAGCATCACGACGACGCCGGCGATCTCGGTGCGCGGCATCGCCGGCAGCTCGTCGGCCTGGCGGATGCCGGCGTCGACGGCCTGCTGCGAGAGCGCCTCGGGCTTGAAGATGCGGGTGAGCGCGAGCCAGCCCACGGGGATGAGGATGAGGGTGGCGGGAATGCCGAGGGCCATCCACTGCACGAAGCTGATCTGCAGGCCGAAGCTCTGCTCCAGGAGGCTCAGGGTGAGCACGTTGATGATGCAGCCAGCCGGCGTCATCATGCCGCCGATGGCCGCGGCCCACGGGATGCCGATGGCCAGGCACTTCGCGAAGGGAGACTTGCGACCCAGCGGCGTGTCGTTGGCGTCGAGCACGCCGTAGGCGATGGGCAGCATCACGGCGCACAGGGGCAGGTTGTCCATGAGCGAGGATATGAGCGCCGTCACCGCCATGAAGCCCAGCAGCACGCGGGACGAGCTCGTCCCCGCCCAGCGCAGGATCATCCCCGTCAGGCGCGTGGCGATGGACGAGCGCCCGATGAAGCAGGCGAAGGCGAAGCAGCACAGGTAGAAGATGATGGCGTTGTTGATGGAGGCCGCCCACGCCTCGTCGGGCGTCAGCACGCCCAGCAGGGGCAGGATGCCCACCATGGCCCAGCCGGTGATGGCGATGGGCATGACCTCGGTCACCCAGAACACGATGGCGACGAGAAAGACGACGAGCGCCGTGAGCGCCGGCGAGGTGAGGCCGGCCGGCGCGGGGGCCAGGTAGGCCAGGGCGATGGCCGCCAGGCCCACGAGCATGATGCCCAGGCGCAGCGGCATGCTCTTCTGCTTCATAGGTAGGTCAACTCCTTCCGGGGCGCGCCCGCGGCGCCGCCCCTCGGCTCAAGCCCGCGCGCGGCGGCGCGGGATCGTTCTTGGGGGGGGTGCGGGCGCCGCCCGGCGGCAGCGCCCGCGGGTCGGGCCGGCGCCCCTAGGCGCGCGGCCGCTTGAGCAGCACGTCGTCGAAGACCACGTCCCGCTCCGTGCAGTCGGCCACAAGCTCCACGGGCTCGTAGCCGGCCGCCTCGATGGACACGCGGTAGCGCGCCTCGTCGAGGCCCTCGTGGTAGAAGTCGCCGAACTCGTCGGTGACCAGCTCGGCCGCCACGGCGCCGGCCTCGTCGCGCACGGTCACCGCGGCGCCGATGACCACCTCGTTCACCGTGCGGTCGGCGACGGTGCCGGCCACGAAGCGGCGCGGCTTGTGCAGGTAGAGCACGTGCGTGCCCAGGCCGGCCAGCTCATCGGCCCCCTCGGCGCCCGCCAGCTCGTCGGCCGCCTCGTCGGCGTCCACGTAGCGCAGGGCGCCGGTGGCGCAGGCGTCCACGCAGCGCGGCTCGGCCCAGCCGTCGTCGAGCAGGTGCGCGCAGCCGGTGCACTTCTGGGGCGCCTCCAGCTCCTCGTTCCAGTACACCATCCCCAGGGGGCACGCCTCGGCGATGGCCCGCTGGCCGCGCGCCTTCTCGGGGTCGATCACGATGAGCCCGTCGTCGCGGCGGTACACCGCGCCGTCGGTGGCGGCGGCCAGGCAGGGCGCGTCGTCGCACATGCCGCAGAAGGTCGGCGTGTAGGCCACCTTCACCACGGGCACGCGCCCGCGCTCGCGCTGGTCCACCCGGCACCAGAACTGGCCGGTGGTGGGCTGGGGCGCCGCGATGGGGCGCCAGTCGTTGCCGCAGTGCTCGTCCTTGCAGGCCAGCTGGCAGTTGAAGCAGCCGTTGCAGCGGTCGAGGTCAACCAGGATGGTCTTCATGTCCTACTCCTCCCCTTCCAGGTAGTCGCGCACGTCTCCGCCGGCGCCGCCGCGGTTGGCGCCGCGGGCGAACTGCTCGGGGTAGCGCCGCGCCAGCTCGAAGACGTCCACCTTCTCCACGCCGGCCAGGTACCCGCTCGTCACCTCGCCGCTCGCGTTGCCGGACGTGGTGGCCGTCGGGCAGATGAGGTTGATGTCGCCGCCGCGGTCGAGCCCGCCGATGCCCGGCACGATGATGTCGCTGTTGGCGCCGTGATCCACGTACACGACGCTGGGACGCACGCGCTCGGTCACCCGCGCGCCGCCGAGCACGCTGCCGCGCTCGTTGAACACGCTCACCACGTCCCCGCTCTCGATGCCCAGACGCGCGGCGTCCACGGGGTTGAGCCACACGGGCTCGTAGGCGTAGCCGTCTGGGCCGATCACCTTGCACGTCTCGATCTCGCGGAACCACTCCACGTCGTCGAACTCGGCGTGGACGCGCCAGCGCGGGTGGTTCGACTCCACGAGGAAGGGATACTTCTGCGCGCGCTCGCTCGACAGGCGGTCGTCGTGGCCGTCGCCGGCCTCGATCCAGTGGGCCACCGGCCCGCGGAAGGCGTCGTCGGGGAAGTGGTCGGCCAACCCCGTCGCGTAGAACTCGATCTTGCCCGTGGGGGTGGTCAGCGGGAAGACCTCGGGGTTCTCGTAGAAGCCCGACAGGCCCACGCGCTGATCCTGCCAGCCCTCCACGGTGGGGATGAGCTGGTACTTGCGCTCCTTGAAGGCGTCCCAGTCGCGCTCGGCCTCGGGGATGCCGCAGGCCTCGTAGCCCTCGCGCACCTGCGTCTCGGTGTCCTTGCCCCCGGTCAGGCGCTCCCAGAGGTTCTCGTAGATGCCGCCGTAGGCCTCGAGCGCGCGGGCGACGGACTGCACGGCCTCCCAGTCGGTGCGGGCCTCGCCCACCGGCTCGATGGCCTGCTCCTCGTAGATGACGGCGTTCCACTGGCCCGAGTCGGCGTCGGTGCCGAAGTCGGCCGACTCGAACTTGGTGGTGATGGGCAGCACGATGTCGGCGAAGCGGGCGTCGTCCTCGAACCACGGCACCTGCACCACGTAGCACTCCAGGTTCTCGCTGCGCAGGGCGTCGAGGTACTCGCTGCCGCCGTTCAGGCTGGTGGAGAACGCCGGGTTGTCCGACCAGAGCATCTTCACCGGGCCGTTGTCCCCCACCGGGAACTCCAGCTTGACGAACTGGTCGGGGCGGTCGTTGGCGGCCGTGCCGTGGCCGTACCAGCTGAGGCGCTCGCCGCGCAAGGCCTTGTGGACGTGGCACTTGGCGATGGTGTGGTCGGGGTTCGACCCGATGACCCAGCCGTTGAAGCAGGCGGCCGTGGAGGGTGCCACCTTCGACGGGGGCAGCGGGCTGCACGACGCCATGCCGAACAGCGTCCACTCGATGAACTTGATGGTGGTGCGGCCCGGCATGCCGATGCCCTGCATCGCCATGAGGTACACCTCCAGGCGCGCCGGCTCGGTGGCGAACGCGCTGCGGATGAACGAGCCGCCGTTGCAGTGGGCGATGGACACGTTGTGGCGGGCCCAGTAGCGCGCCAGCGCCTTGATCTTGTAGGCGGGGATGCCGCAGATGGGCTCGGCCCACTCCGGCGTCTTCGCCACGCCGTCCTCGTTGCCCAGCACGTAGTACTCGAACCAGTCGAAGCCGATGGCGTGGGTCTCGAGGTAGTCCTTCTCGTAGGTGCCCTCGGTCATCCACACGTACGCGATGGCCAGCTGGAGCGCCGCGTCGGTGTTGGGCAGCACGGGCAGCCACTTGTCGGCGTGCACGACGGCGGTGTAGTTGCAGTCCGGCGCGATGGCGATGTGCTTGACGCCGCAGTCGTCGAACCAGTAGGCCAGGCGGCTGGCCAGCTGGCCGCCCCAGGCCGACGTGTTGGTCTCCAGGTCGCAGCCCCAGTACAGCATCGCGTCGGCATGCTGGGCGATGTCCTGGGCGGTGTTGGTGGAAAGCGTGTTCTGGCCCACCGGGTCCATGCCCCAGGCGTGCTTGGCGCCCCAGTACCAGCCCTCCCAGCTATCGGGGTTACGGGCCTGCACCGTGTAGCCGCCGCACAGGTCCAGCAGGCGCGTCTGGCAGCCGTGGCAGCAGTGGACGGCCTTGCTCTCGCCATGGCCGTCGGCCTGGCAGAGGATGGAGTACGGGCCGTACTCCTCGTGCACGCGGCGGATCTCCGACGCGATGAGGCGGCAGGCCTCGTCCCAGCTGATGCGCACGTACTTGCTCGTGCCGCGGTTCTGCGGGTTGCGCTCGCCTTCCGGGTCCCAGTCGACGCGGCGCATCGGGAACGGCACGCGGTTGCGCGAGTAGGTGCGCCGCTTGTAGGTGAGGGGGAAGTTGGGCGTGGGCGTCTTCATCCCCGGCTCGAACGTGATGCCGTCTCTGCCGGTCAGGCGCCAGTAGTTCAGCTCCTCCTCCGTGTAGTCGCCGTCGAAGCGCATCGGGCGGATGCGCACCAGCCTGCCGTCGAGCACGTCGGCCGCCACCATGTTGGCGCCGCCGCCGCAGGCCTCCAGGCCCAGGTTGTGCACGACGGTGCGATCCTTGGTTCTCATGGTTCTCCTCTCCTCGGATCCGTTGGACTCTCTCTCGGGTGACCTCCCCGCCGCGGGGCTAGGCCCGCTCCTCGGCGCGCTCCTCCTCGGCGCGCACCTCGGCCACGGCGCGGTCGGACTTCACGAACACGGCCACCAGCACGGCGGCGAGCACCGCCAGCGGGGCCAGGATGAGCTGGGCGTTCACCTGGTAGCCCAGCGACGTCACCAGGGGCGACACGATGTAGCCGCCCACCACCTGCGCCAGCCCCGTGGCGAACGCCATGGTGGCCAGCACCAGGTCGGTCTTGCGCGGCTCGGGCACGAGCACCGGCGCGATGGCGCGGGTGCCGGTGGGCACGAGGGCGCCGGCCAGGCCCATGAGGATGCAGCCCGTCCAGGGGCCGGTCATGTCGGCGCCGGGGGTGTAGAAGAAGAACGCCACGCTCACGGCCACGATCAGGTAGCCCACGATCACCATGGCCTTGCGGAAGCGGTAGCGGTCGGCCAGGATGCCGAACACGATGCCCAGCGGGATGGTGATGATGGCCGTCCAGTTGGGCAGCATGGACGAGTCGAACACGCCGAGCCCCTTCACGTTCTGCAAGAACGTCGGGTAGAGCGTGTTGATGTTGGCCACGTAGACGTACACCCACACGAAGAAGACGGCGCACACCATGAAGCCGGCCAGCATGAAGTTGCGGCCGGGCGCGCGGCGGCGCGACGGGTCGCCGGCCACCAGCTCGTTCTCGGGCACGGCCGGCATCTTGCAGCTGACGAGCAGCCACAGGATGGCGATGACCTCCATCACCAGCGACACGTACCAGATGGGCTGCCAGGAGAACGCCACGCTGGTGCCGCCGGCGGCGTCGTAGATGAGCGGCGCCAAGAAGAACGCGATGACGACGCCCATGGGCGTCCACTGCGACCAGATGCCCATGGCCGCGCCCTGATTCTTGAGCGGGAACAGCCGCGGCATGATGTTGGGACCGATCACGCACACCAGGCCGTAGGCGACGCCCTCGAGCGTGCGGCCCACCAGGAAGACCGGCGCGGTGGTGGACACGGCGCACACGACCGAGCCGACAAGCTGGATGCAGGCGGTCGCCACGATGGACGACTTCACGCCGCAGCGCTGCATCACCCACATGCCAGGGTAGGCCAGAAGCATGCCCGCGATGGAGAACACGCCCATGATCTGGCTGAGCATGTCCACGGGCATCCCCAGGTCGACGCCGATGTACTGGATGGCCGGCGCCACCTTGAACTGGTTGAACGTGGCGGTGAAGCCCAGGAAGAACAGCGCGGCGAAGCAGAGCCACCGCTGCGCGGGCGTGAGCTGCCCCGGCTGAACGCCGAACTTCGACACGGAAAGCGTCATGAGATCCCCTCTCTCTCCCATTGCCGTCGAACCTGGGGGCAGTATGCAAAACGCGCGGGCCGAGGCGGAAGAAGCGGGGTATTACGCGGGATTGAACGAAACGTTGAGACTCATACGCGCCCGAGGAGCCGCCCGGAGGCGTGGCGAGCGGGGCGCCGGCGTTTGCGCAGGTGGAAGGCGATGCCGCCGCTTACCGGCGCGCGAGAGGGCGGCAGCGAAATCATACCGGGAGCGGGGTCGAGCGCCGCGCGCCGCGCGCCGCGCTCCGCCCCCCTCGCCGTGCGTCGCGCCGCAGGGCGTTTTCCGCCAAAAATCGGACTTGTGAGCCCGAATAGCGCGCCTTGAACGGCATCGGGAAAGTTAGCTGCGGCTTTTTCCTGGGCAAACGGGCGCCCAGGCGCGGCATGGGCACGCACGTCGGCCGCACGCAGGTTCACAAGTCCGATTTTTGGCGGAAACAAGCCCCGAGTTATGCGCGGCAGAAGCCGGGCCCGCGCGGGACGCCTAGGCGATGCGGGGATCGAGGTCGGGGTCGGCCTCGGGGGCGGCGGGGACGGCGGGCGCAAACGCGGGTTCCGCATCGCCGGCGAGCGCGGGCGCATCCCCGTCCGTGGACGCCTCTGCGCGCGCCGGCGTCCCGCGTAGGGCGCCGAGCGCCGGCAGGGCGCCCCCGGCGATGATGAGCGCGCCGCCGGCGAGCGTGGCAGCCGACAGCGGCTCGGCGAACACAAGGGCGCTCGCCGCCAGCGACACGACGCACTCCCAGTACGATATGGTGGCGTACTCGACCGCCGGCAGGTTGCGCCCGGCCACGAGCAGACACCCCATGCCCACCGGCCCGCAGATCACCCACAGCGCCACGGCGAAGCCCCAGTTGGCCGGCGCCAGGGCAACCTCGCCCAGGGGCCACGCGCCCGTCATCGCGAAGGCGACGGTCAGCGAGCCCGCGCTGGCGAACAGGAAGTTCCACACACCGCGCACCGTGGAGTCGCAGTCCTTGCGGTAGCCGTTGCAGAACAGCGACACGCCGTAGAATACGCCCGAGAGCAGGCCCATCGCGTTGCCGAGCCCCATGAGCGGGTACTCCTCCGACGCGGTGCCCAGAAGCGACCCCACCGCAAGGCCGCCCTCGTCGAAGCCCACGAGCCCCGAGGTCAGCAGCATCCCGGCGAACACGGCGGCCAGGCACGCCCCCTGGAAGCGGCTGATGGGCTCCTTGCGGAACACGCGCGCCAGCAGCGTGCAGAACAAGGGCCCGGTGTAGATGAGGAAGACGGCGTTGGCAAGCGTCGTCAGCAGCGCCGCCACCATGTAGAAGGCGAAGGACACGCCGGCCAGCAGGCCGCCGAGCGCGATGGCCGGCGTCAGCCGCGTGCGGCGAAACAGGCCCGCCTTGCCCGTGGCCAGCAGCAGCACGGCGAAGAAGGCCAGGCCCATCACCATGCGCCCCACGGTCATGAACGCGCCGATGGACTCGCCGCCCACCAGCTCGGCGCCGAAGAACTCGACGCGGGTGGCGCCGCGCGTGAGCAGGCCCGACAGGCCCATGCCCGTCGTCGCCACGAGCACCGCAGCCACGCCGAGCCGCCGGTTCATCTGGTAGTCGTCACCCACGTGCGTCCCTTCTCCGAAACGCCCGCTATTGTACACGGGTTGTGCCGCTCGCGGGGAGGGGATGTGGAGCGTTGGTGGATGCGGGCGGGCCGGGGTACACTAGGCGTCATGAAATCCCTCAACATGCACAGCGAGGCCGATCAGGCCCTCCCCCTTCGCGCGTCCGATTCCCTCGCGCTCCCCCATCTGCCCGAGCCCGCCAAGCCGCGCCTCTACGGCTACCGCGACTGCCTGGACGGCACCGCGCCCGCGCCCAAGGACGCCCTGGGCAAGGCGGTGTTCGGCATCCTCATGGGCGGCGGCATGGTCACGTTCATGACCACCTTCAACGGCCTGCGCCACACCGGCCTCGACTTCCTCGCGTCGTCCCACTGGCTCTACCCGGTGGTGTTCTCCATCGCCATGGGGATGCGGCTGCTCTACGCCAACCGCGCGGTCGACGCCGTGGCGCCGCGCCTCATCTTCCCGCACCTGACGGGGGTGGCGCGCACCGCGGCGATGTCGGCGCTCAACGTGAGCTTCATGGCGCCGGTCATGGCCGTGTTCACGGCGCTGCTGCTGAAGGGACCCGACAACCTCGTCGCCAACGCCTGGGGCGAGCTGCCCTTCGTCATGGCCGTGGCCATCCTCGTGAACCTGCTGGTGGTGGGCCCGGCCGTGCGCCTGCTGTACCACAACGTCATCATGCCGGCCACCGGCGCCCGCCTCGTCCAGGCCACCCAGCGCTTCGCCACCACCTGGGCCGGCATCTTCACGGGGTAGGACGGCCGACACGACCAACCGCCAACGTGAAGCGCCCGCTCGTTCGAGCGGGCGCTTCTGGTTCTGGAGCCGTGCGCCTCTACGCCTCGTGGGGGTAGACGCCGTAGAAGCGGTTGAGGGGGTTTCGGCGCTGATCCTCGATGGCGAAGACGATGACCTGGCGTTCCTCCTCGTCCACCGTGTAGTAGACGCCGTAGCGGCCCGCGTAGGCGACGCGCACCTCGAAGGGCAGCCGCATGGCCTCGTAGTCGGGATCGTAGACGCGCCCGATCTCGGGAAGGGTGTCGAGGATGAGGAGCATCTTATCCACCTTGGCAAAATCATACTTCGAGGGAATGCCCCGGTAAACAACCTCGGCCTCCTGGGTGAGCGTTACGGCATAAGCCGCCCTGACCCCTTCTTCGTCTTCCCTCATTCGAGCCCCATCTCCCTTCGAATGTCATGCAGCGGCGTCACCTTGCCGGCCTGAGCCTCCTCGTAGGCGGCCATCAGGCGCTCCTTGAGCGCCTTCTCGTAGTCGTAGACCTCGCGGCGAAGGCGCTCGTGCACCTCGTAGGCGCGGGCGTCCATGATGACGAGGTCGGCGCGGCCGTTGCGGGTGATGTAGACGGGCTCGGGGCTGTTCTCGACCAGCTCGTAGATCTCGCTGATGTTGCGCTGCAAATCCGATGCGGTCCTGATGATGGGCATAGCGTCCTCCGTTCCACGTGCCGACACGCCCAGTATAGCAGGGTTTCAGAAAATATTCTGAATTAGCTGACGAGAAGAGCCTTCGACGCAAAAAAGAGGGCCCGCTCTCTCGAGCGGGCCCTCCGGGTTCGCTGGGGCCGCGCGGGCCCCGCACTTGCGGGGCGCTGCGGCCCCGCGTGCTTGCTGGCGTCAGCCGACGAGTGCTAGTCCCACATCTCCGGGCGCACCAGGGTAGAATCCGGCACGCGGTTCGGGAAGTAGTCCTCGCAGCCGCCCTCGCGGTAGACGTCGGCGGTGCAGCAGTGCAGGCCGCCGCCGAACGGGTAGGCGTCGCGCAGGTCGCAGGGGATGACGTTCATGCCCAGCTTGTCCATCTGCTCCATCTGGTGCACCTCGGACGCCTCGACGACGACGGTCTTCGGGTCGAGCACCAGGCAGTTCATGGACAGCCACACCGAGCTGTAGCACAGCGCCGGCGGCTCGTCGTGGGCCGGCTGGGCCGCCTCGACGATCTGCCAGTCGTTGGCCTCGAAGATGGCGCGCTGCTCCTGCGGCAGCGGGCGCACCGGGTTGTTGATGATCAGGCCCGGGCGCAGCGGCACGAAGGTGGCGTCGATGTGGATGGGGTACGGGTCGCCGGGGAAGTTGACGGCGTGGATGCGCAGGTCGGGATGGTAGCGCTGCATCCAGTCCATGGCGGCGCGGTTGGTGGTCAGGCCGTGCTGGACGAAGATGTCCTTGCCCATGCGCATCCAGTCCGCGGCGTCCCACATGGGCTCGACCTCGGTGGTGACGAAGTCCTTGTTGGCGGTGCGGACGAGGCGCTCCTCGATGGAGATGGACTCATCGTAGTAGTTGTGCTTGTAGGACTTGTCGGTCAGGCGCGGGCGCGGGGCCTGGGTCCAGATGAACTCCGGATCCTCCTCGAAGTACTTCTCCATGAGCGGCCAGTAGGCCAGGTACTCGAAGTAGCGGCTGCGGAAGGACTGGGCGGCGGCCATGATCTCGTTGCCGATGGTCAGCAGCACGTCGCGCGGGGGCATGCAGCCCATCATGGAGTCGTTGGTGAAGTCCGGCGTGCCGATCTTCTGGTTCCACTGCAGCGGGGTGGGGCGATCGACCTTGATGCCGCGATCCTCGAGGATCTTGACCAGGCGCTCCAGCGCCGCGTTGCCCTTCTCCACCGTCTCGAGCGGGCGCAGGCCCCACATGCCGCGCATGTCGGAGTCCACCGGCACCTTCTCGGAGGAGGCGGGCTCCTCGGGCGGGATCATCCCGTTGTCGCAGCGGCCGACGATGACATGCTTCAGCGGATCCCAGTCATTCCAGGAATTGACGATCTTCGGCATGAAAATCTCCTTTCGTGTTTTACAGCAGTGACGTTATACCACCTTTTGGTAACAGGTGCATTAACTAAGTTGACGGATGCGATTCGCCTTCGCGCCTTAGGCGATGTGGCCCAGAAAGTCCTTGGTGCGGTCGGACTTCGGGTGGTCGAAGACCTCCTCGGGCGTGCCCTCCTCCACGATGACGCCGCCGTCCATGAAGATGACGCGGTCGGCCACGTCGCGGGCGAAGCCCATCTCGTGGGTGACCACGATCATGGTCATGCCGCCGCGCGCGAGCTCCTTCATGACGCCGAGCACGTCGCGCACGAGCTCCGGGTCAAGCGCGCTCGTCGCCTCGTCGAACAGCATCACGTGCGGGCGCATGGCCAGGGCGCGCGCGATGGCCACGCGCTGCTGCTGGCCGCCGGAGAGCTCGGCGGGCTTGTAGTCGATGCGCTCGCCCAGGCCCACCTTCGTCAGCTCCTCGACGGCGATGCGCTCGGCCTCCTCCTTCGAGCGGCCGAGCACCTTGCGCTGGGCCAGCATGACGTTGCCCTTGGCGGTGAGGTGCGGGAACAGGTTGAAGCTCTGGAACACCATGCCCAGCTGGGCGCGCACCTTGTTGATGTCCACCTTCTTGCCGGTGATCTCGGTGTCCTCGAAGAAGATGCGGCCGTCGGTGGGGGTCTCCAGCAGGTTGATGCAGCGCAGCATGGTGGACTTGCCCGAGCCGGACGGGCCCAGGATGACCACCACCTCGCCGCGGTACACCTCCAGGTTGACGTTGCGCAGCACGACGTTGTCGTCGAAGGCCTTCTTGAGCCCCTCGATGCGCACGACGGGCTCGTCGTAGTTCACGTGGCTGCCGGGGGCGCCGGTCTTGTCGTCCATGGGATCCTCCTTCGGGGCTTCGGGCCTAGCGGCCGGCATCGGCGGTGTCGTTCTTGATGACCGGCTGGGAGGTCAGCGCGTCGGTGACGTAGGCCGTGACGCCGGCGGAGTCGGTGCCCTGCAGCGGCTTGGCGGCGCCGGGGCGGTGCTTGCGGCGCGGGCGGCCGCCGGCCAGCCGGTGCTCCAGGCGCCCGACCACCTTCGCCAGCGGCAGCGTGATCACCAGGTAGAAGCACGCGGCCACGATGTAGGGCGTGATGGACCCGGTGGAGGCCACGATGGTCTTGGCGTACATGACCACCTCCATGACGCCCACGGCCGCCAGCATCGAGGTGTCCTTGTACAGCAGGATGAACTCGCTGGTCATGGTGGGGATGACGCGGCGCACCGTCTGCGGGATGATGACGAAGATCATCGTCTGGGCGCCGTTCATGCCCAGCGAGCGCGCCGCCTCGGTCTGCCCGGCCGGGATGGACTGGATGCCCGCGCGGAAAATCTCGCACAGGTAGGCCGCCGAGTTCATCGACAGCACCACGACGCCCAGCGGGAACGACGGGATCTGGATGCCCGCCAGCGGCAGGCCGAAGAAGGCGATGTAGATCTGCAGGAACAGCGGCGTGCCGCGCACCACGTTGACGTAGAGCGACGCGATGCCGCGCAGCAGCCGCAGCCTGGCCATGCGCATGAGCGACAGGCAGAGCCCGATGGGGATGGCGATGGGGAACGCCACGGCCACGATGGCCACGGCCATGAGGAAGCCCTGGAACACGATGGGGAAGCTGCTCACCACGATGCTCGGGTTGAAGAACAGGCGCAGGAACTTGTTGGAGTTCCACGCCTTCACCCAGTCGGACTCCTCGAGCGCCTTGGACAGCTGGTCGACGGGCGAGACGCCCTCCACCATGATGGGCGTGATGTCCTCCACGGGCATCGTCGTGCCGTCCTCGAGCGTGTAGGTGCCCTTGATGGGCATCTCGCCGCCGGAGGTGGGGAAGGTCACCTCGTAGATCTCGGCGCGGACGTAGGCCCCGGCGGGCAGCGGCTCGTCGAAGGTGGCGATGAAGGTCTCGCCGTCCGAGGCCAGCTGGGCGTCGATGGTCGTGCGGTCCATCAGCTTCTCGCCCGACAGCATCGTGAGGCGCGCATCGTCCGTCGAGAACGTGGTGCCGGCCGGGAAGGTGATGGACAGCCCCGCGACGGGCTCGTCGGCGTCGGCCTGGCCCTCCCAGGTCAGGCGCGTCTCGCTGCCGCCGTACACCTCGGATCCGGTGTTGCCGTTGGGGCGTGCCGTGCACTTGGCGGTGTCGAGGGCGAGGGCGGACAGCGGCGCGGACAGCACCATCGCCGCGGCCAGGGCCAGCGCGGCAAGCGCGGCGAGGGCGCGGCGCGCGGGCGGCATCAGGCGGATCGCAGGGGTAATCGCAGGTAGCATGGCATGTCCTCGGAAAAGTCGCGGTTAACAACAGGCAAGGCCCCTCCCCCCGAAGACGGGAGGAAGGGCCCCTGGCATCAGCGGCGCGGGCCTGTCGGCTCGGCTAGAACCACTTCTGGGTGAGCTCCTCAAGCGTGCCGTCGTCCTTGAGGGCCTTGATGGCCTCGTTGAGCTGCTTGGTCAGCTCCGGGTTGTCCTGGGACACGACGGCGGCGTACTCCTCGCCCGTGGCGATCTCGAGCACCACGCGCGCGTCGGAGTAGGCGTCCTTGAGCATGCGGTTCACCACGGCCAGGTTGGTGCACACGGCGGTGGCGTTGCCGGACTGCATCGCGGCGAAGCAGTCGGTGGAGTTGCCGTAGCCCTGAATGGTGGCGTTCGGGAAGTTCTCCTGGGCGAAGGTCTCGCCGGTGGTGCCGGTCTGCACGGCGATGATGACGTCAGCCTGGTTCAGGGCCTCGGCGGCGTTGTCCTCGGTGATGGAGGAGGAGTCCATGACGGCCACGGCCTGGTCGTCGATGTAGAAGCTCTCGGTGAAGTCGATCTCCTTGGCGCGGTCGGGGTCGACCGAGAAGCCGGAGACGCCCACGTCGCCCTGGCCGCCGGCGGCGATGGCCGGGATGATGGCGTCGAACTGCAGGGGCACGATCTCAAGCTCGAGGCCCATCTTGTCGGCGATGGCGTTGAACAGGTCTACCTCGAAGCCGACGATCTCGCCGTTCTCCAGGTTCTCGAACGGCGGGTAGTCCGGCGAGCTGACGATGGTCAGCGTGCCGTCCTTCATGAGGGTCACCTCGGCCGGGGCCTCGGTCTTGGGCTCCTCGGCCTTCTTGTCGTCGGCGGGCTTGGCATCGTTGCCGCCGGAGCAGCCGAACAGGCCCAGGGCGGCCACCATCGCGGCGCTGACCGCGAGCACACCCCACTTCTTCATCTTCATTCGCTTTCTCCCTTCCCTTATGTGCGCTCCAACGCGCTAAAGCGATTGATTCGCCCATTATGGTGTTTCCGGGCGCCTCCATCAAACACGTATCGTGTTTCGGGCGTGTTTACAGATTAGCGGGCGGAGCGCCGCCCCGGGCGGCTGGCCGGCCGGGGCGGCCCGCGCTACTCGAACTTGCCTGCGGCCACCGCCAGCGTGTCGATGATGGGGATGGCCTGCGGGCACGCCGCCTCGCAGGCGCCGCAGCCGATGCACGACGAGGCGCGGCGCCCCTCGGTCTGCCAGGCGTACTGGGTCTTGGCGAAGGCGTCGTCGCCGAGCATGGCCCCCAGGTTGAGCAGCTGCATGATGCGCGGGATGGCCACGTTGGCCGGGCAGCCCTTGACGCAGTACTCGCAGCCGGTGCAGGGCACGAGCGCCAGCGAGCGCATGGCCTCGACGGTGCGCCCGAGCGCGGCGCGCTCCTCGTCCGCGAGGGGGACGCGCGCCCGGTAGGAGGCCGTGTTCTCACGCACCTGGTCGAGGGTGGACATGCCCGAGAGCATGGTGACGACGTTCGGCAGGTCCCAGCAGAAGCGGTAGGCCCACTCGGCCAGCGACGCGTCGGGGCGCAGCGCGCGCAGCGGGGCGACCGTGGCGTCGGGCAGACGGCAGAGGGTGCCGCCGCGGGCCGGCTCCATGATGACGACGGGCGTCTCGTGGGCCGCGGCCACCTCCATGAGGCGCCGGGCGTCGTTGTGCGGGTCGTCCCAGTCGAGGTAGTTCACCTGGAGCTGCACGAAGTCCATCTGCGGATGGGCCGTGAGCAGGGCGTCCAGCGCGTCGGCGTTGTCGTGGAGCGAGAAGCCGACGTTGCGGATGAGGCCCTCCTCCTTCTTGCGCAGCACGTAGTCCCACATGCCGTAGTCGTCGAACGCGGCCGTGCGCGGGCCGCCCAGGTTGTGCAGCAGGTAGAAGTCTATATAAGTGAGGCCGAGACGCTCGAGCGACGTGGCCAGGCACGCCTGGGCCGACTCGCGGTTGGGCAGCATGGCGGCCGGGCACTTGGTGGCCACGGTGTAGGCGTCGCGCGGGTAGCGGCTGGTGAGCGCCTGCTGGAGCGCCGTCTCGGAGGCGCCGTCGTGGTACGAGAAGGCGGTGTCGAAATAGGTGTTGCCGGCGGCCAGGAACTCGTCGACCATCTGCGTGAGCTGCGGGATGTCGACGGACGTCACGTCGGCGGGATCGGTCAGCGGCAGGCGCATGCAGCCGAAGCCGAGCTTGGGGATGGATGCCAGGTCGTCTCTCATGGGTCTTCCTCCTAGTCGGCGATGTTGAGCAGCTTGGCGGCGTCCCAGAGCTCCTCGAGCTCGTCGGGCGCGAGCTCCTCGATGCGGCGCCCCTGGCCCCAGGCGGCGCCCTCCATGAACGCCCAGCGGCGGCGGAACTTCACGCAGGTGGCGCGCAGGGCGCCCTCGGCGTCGACGCCCATCTTGCGCGCGACGTTCACCAGCGAGAACAGCACGTCGCCCAGCTCCAGCTCCACGGCGGCGGCCGCGACGGGGTCGGCCTCGGCCAGCACCTTGCCGTCGGGCGACTTGGGCGCCGCGGCGTAGGCGGCGCGCAGCTCGGCCTCCTCCTCGGCGACCTTCGCCCACACGTCGTCGACCGTCGGCCACTCGAAGCCGGCGGCCGCGGCCTTGCGCGACACCTTCTGCGCCTGCATGAGCGCGGGGAAGCTGGAGGGCACGCCGTCGAGCAGGCCCTTCGGGGCGGCGTCGGCATCGGATGCCGCATCGGCCGCGCTCGCCTCGGCCAGCTTCACCGAGTCCCACAGGTCGAGCACCTCGTTGGCGTCCGCCGCGGCCGCGTCGCCGAAGACGTGGGGGTGGCGGCGGATCATCTTCTCGTTCACGTCGCGGCACACGTCGTCGATGTCGAACTCGCCCGCGTCGGCGGCGATCTGCGACTGGAGCACCACCTGCAGGAGCACGTCGCCGAGCTCCTCGCGCAGGTGGGCCACGTCCTGCGCCTCAATGGCGTCGACGGCCTCGTAGGCCTCCTCGATCATGTTGTGGGCGATGGAGCGGTGGGTCTGCTCGCGGTCCCAGGGGCAGCCGTCCGGCGCGCGCAGGGCCTCGATGGTGGCGGCGAAGCCGTCGAAGTCGGGATGGGCGTGCGGCACGATGTCCGCCACCTTCTTCTGGGTCATGGGACGTGCCCTCCTCTGGATGCCGGGATCGGTCGGGCGCCCCGGACGAGCGCCCCGCGGGTGGATTATACCGCTGCCGGGCCGGTATCCCCAGGTGGAGGGCCGCGCGCTTCGCGGGGCGCGCGATGGGGCGCGCGGCGGCTCCCGCGGGACGGCGGCGGGCGCGCGGAGGGGGTTCGCCAGGGCCGCAGGCGGGCCGCGCGTCCCAGCGCCAGAGGCCCCTTTTCGCCCCCTTTCGGGCGAAAATCCCAGCCCCAGGCCACAATTTGGAAAAAAGTCGTGCAAACGAAGCCCACTTCAACTAACATCTGTAGCCGCTGATTTATTGGTCCGATTGCGCGCCCATCCCTTTTCCCGGCGCGCAGAGAACGAGAGAAGAGAGTTACAACATGGCTGCACCTACCATGACTCCCGAGCAGCGCGCCGCCGCCCTGGAGAAGGCCCGCATCGTCCGCGCCGAGCGTTCTGAGCTCACCAAGAAGCTGTCCATGGGCATCATGACCCCCAAGGAGCTGCTGGACATGAGCGACAAGCCGGTCGTCGGCCGCATGAAGGTCAAGGCTTTCGTCAGCGCCCTGCCGGGCTACGGCAAGGTCAAGACCGAGAAGCTCATGGAGGAGCTGGGCATCCCCGCCGACCGCCGCATCCAGGGCCTGGGCTCCAACCAGATGAAGGCCCTCATCGACGCCCTGTCCTAAGGGAATCGCCCAAGGCCGCAAGGCTCTTGAGACACGGCGCGCATCCTCCGGGGTGCGCGCCTTTTGTTTGCGCCTGATCGCACCTGTCGGTGCCCGCTTGCGCCTGATCGCCCCCGCCCACGCGCCCACTCGCGCTCCCCTACCCCCGCCGGCGCCCGCTTGCGCTTGCTCGCCCTCCCCTGGCCGCCCGCTTGCGCCTTGCTCGCGCCCCCATCGGCGCCCGCTTGCGCCGTTTTTGCCGTTTCATATCCATTTTGGCGAGTTTCCCGAGGCTGTTTCGCCGCCATGCGCGAAGGCGCCCCGCGTTTGCCCAGGTCGCGCATTTCCGACACGCCCGATTTGGCGGAAAAAGGCGCTCTGGGCGCCTCCGAGGCTCGGAAAACTCGCCAAAATGACTAGAATTTCCCGAAAAGACTGCAATCCCCCCCCGAAAGGCCCGCCATGCCCCTCGAATACGTGAGCACCCTGGACGACCCGCGCCTGGATGCCTTCGCGCGGCTGACCGACACGCAGCTGCGCAGCCGCATCGAGCCCGAGCGGGCGCTGCTCATCGCGGAATCCGGCAAGGTGATCGAGCGTGCCCTCGAAGGCGGCCTTGAGCCGGTGTCGCTGCTCATGGAGGAGAAGTGGCTCGAGCCGCTGGCGCCCGTCATCGCCGCCGTGGAGGCGGCCGCGCCCGAGGCGCCCGTGTTCGTGGCGCCGCGCGACGAGCTGGCGCGGCTGACCGGCTTCGAGCTGACGCGCGGCGCGCTCGGCTGCTTCAGGCGCCCGGCGCTGCCCACCGTGGCCGAGGCCGTGGCCGGCGCGCGCCTGGTGGCCGTGCTGGAGAACATCACCAACCACACCAACGTGGGCGCCATCTTCCGCTCGGCCGCGGCGCTCGGGGTGGACGCGGTGCTGGTGAGCCCGGCCTGCTACGACCCGTTCTACCGGCGCGCCGTGCGCGTGTCCATGGGCACGGTGTTCCAGATCCCCTGGACGCGCATCGGCGACGACGTGCGCGACTGGGCCGCCGAGGGCGTGCCGCTGCTGCACGATCTGGGGTTCGCGACGGCCGCCATGGCGCTGTCGGACGACTCGATCACGCTCGACGAGCTGGCCGCGCTGACGGGCCGCCCGTCGCGGGCGGCGGCGCCGGTCGAGCACGGGATGGTAGGCGGCAGCACGGCAGCGCCCGGGGCCGCCACCGGCCCGCAGCCGCTGGCGCTCGTGTTCGGCACCGAGGGCGACGGCCTGGCGGAGGCCACCATAGCCCGCTGCGACCACACGGTGTGCATCCCCATGGACCACGGCGTCGACTCCCTCAACGTGGCCGCCGCCAGCGCCGTGGCCTTCTACGCCCTGCGCGGCTAGGGCGCCCGGGCGAGACGAGCACGCGATCACGCACGCAACAAGGCGCCCGCAGGCGCCGGATGGTTGGCGGAGGCGCGTGCGAGTCGAACGCACCCGAGGCGTTCTGCCCGCCTCGCAACGGTTTTGAAGACCGCGGGGGCCACCGGACCCCATTCGCCTCCTTCTTCAGTTAGCGCGCCACGCGGCAGCCAAGCCGCGCCGCGCCAGGCCGTCCACGGCCCTAGGCGATGAGCGCCACCACGTCGGCGGCCAGGGCCGCCGTGCGGGCGTACAGGTCGTCGCCGCGCCAGGCCAGGCATTCCGCGGCCGTGTCCGCCCAAGCGCCCAGGTGGGCGTGGACGAACTGCCGGGCCAGCCCCAGCGCATGGGCCGCGCCCTCCGGGTCGCGCTCCTCGAGCTCAGCCGCCGAGCGCAGGAGGAAGGCGGTGAACGCCAGCTCGGCGCCCAAAGCATCGGGCGCCAGCGCCGCGACGGTCACCTCGTCGCCCGGCAGCGCGCGATGGTCGAACCCCACCGCTTGGTAGCATCGCTGCACGTGAATGGCCTCGGGGCCGTCCACCGTGCCGTAGCGCCAGCGGCCGTCCTCCTGCCAGGCACCGCGCACGCAGCTCTCCGTCAGGGGCACGTACCAGGGGCTCACGGCCACGAGCAGCCGGTCGTCGAAGCGCTGGGCCAGATCGGCGTCGACCGTCACGTCGTCGAAGCGGTCGTCGCCCAGGGCGCGGGCGACGTGGCGCACCGCGGCCACCACGGGCTCGTCGGGCCGGGACAGGAACACGGCGGCGCAGGCGTCCAGCACGGCGGCCACGCCCAGCGACTGGAGCTCCCGATCCTCGGGCAGCTCATCGGAGACGATACGCGAATCCATGGGAAGGGGCTCCTCTCGTAGGGATCAAGCGGTAGGCAGGGCAATGCGCGGGGCCAGCTCAGGAGGGCCGGCCCCGCAGGAGGCGCGCCGCCCGGGAGGGAGAAGGACGGCGCGCCCGTCAAGGCCGGGGCCACGCGGGGGAAGGCACGCGGCCCGGCGCCACGTAGGCTAGTAGGCCACGATGGGCACGGCGGCCAGCACCACCAGGTAGCGCAGGGTGAAGCCGCCGATGAGGACGCAGGCCCAGCCCAGGGCGGACAGGGCGCTCGCGCCCTGCTTCCGGGCGCGGGCGGCCAAGGCGATGGCCAGCGGCGCCGCCAGGCCCACCACGATGAACAGGCCCCAGAACGCCGGCGCCCAGGCACCGCCCACCAGGCCCGCCACCGTGGCGGCGCCGGCTGCGGCGGACACGCCGCCCGCGTTGGCCGTCACCAGCAGCAGCACGGCGGCCACCGCCATCTCCACCACCGGCAGCGCGATGCCCACGACGGCGGGCAGCTCGGCCTTCTCCAGGCCGGCGCGGTCGAGTGCGTAGCCCGCCAGCTCGGCGGCCGCGAAGCCGGTCGCCGTCGCCGACACCACGAACAGGATGGGCAGCAGCGGGAGGTTCCACAGCGGGTAGGACGGGCACACGCCCAAGAGCACGCCCGTGTAGGTGGCCACGCACAGGGCCAGCACGATGCCGACCCAGTCCAGCGCCCGGGGCGTCTTGCCCGTGCGCCAGTACAGCAGGATCTCGACGAACGCCACCACCAGAAACACGCTCAGGATCACCACGCCCCAGGTCATGACCGACCCGAAGTTGGACAGCAGCAGCAGGAACTTGAGCGGATCCTGGAACCCGGCCTTGGCGTCGAAGATCAGCATGACCGTGCCCAGGGCGACGGCCACCAGGCCGATCACCATGCCGGCCATCTTCACCTTGCGCGCCTCGGGCGCCCGCCAGCCGGCCAGCGCCGCGAACGCGAAGGATCCCGCGCCGACGCCCGCCAGGAAGAGGTACGCCGCGATAATCGCATCCCAAACCATGGCTTACCTCCCCTCGTAGGGCTCGTAGACGTTGCCGCCCTTGTGCTTGGCGGACGCCGCCTCCATCGCCTGCGTCTCCTCCAGGCCCCGGTAGCTCACGTGGGGTCTCAGGTTGAGCTCGGCCAACAGCACCTCGTCGCCGCCGGCGGCCACGCGCTTGGCGATCTCGCTGTCGGGGTCGTTGAGGTCGCCGAAGATGCGGGCGCTCGATATGCAGGTGTTCACGCAGGCGGGATCCATGCCGTTGGCCGTGCGCGTGTGGCAGAAGGTACACTTGCCCACGATGCCCGTCTCGTCATCGCACCAGCGCATGCTGTAGGGGCAGGCCGCCATGCAGTACTTGCACCCGATGCACTTGTCGGGGTCGATCTGCACCGTGCCGTCCTCGGCGTGGAAGCTCGCGCCCGTCGGGCACACGTCCACGCAGGGGGCGTCGGTGCAGTGGTTGCACAGCCGGGGCAGGTTGGCGCGGCGCACGCGGCCGCTCCCGTCCACCACGTCCCAGCTCTCTATCCAGGTGTTGAACTTGCCCAGCGGCACGCCGTTCTCCTGCTTGCACGCCACGGCGCATGCGTTGCAGCCGACGCAGCGGGACAGGTCGATCAACATTCCCAAGCGGATATCACTCATCGTCTATCCCTCCTTACGCCTTCTCGATCTTGAACATGCCACCGTTGCGCAGGGGCGTCGAGCCGTCGTTGTCGGCCGCGCCGTAGAGCACGCCGTCCTTGGCGACCACCGGGTCCACCACCTGCTGGATGTTGAAGCCCGAGCCGATGGCCGGGTTGCCCTTGGTCATGGCGCCGTCGATGTCGACGTCCTGGGCGCCGTAAGCCTCATGGCCGTAGCCGTGGGCGATGCCGATGGTGCCCGCGGCCACGCCGGCGCGCACCATGGCGGGCGCCTCCATCACGTCGCCGGCGGGCGTCGTGGCGCGGATGCGGTCGCCGTCGCGGATGCCGAGCGCGGCGGCGTCCTCGAGGCTGATCTCCAGGTAGTTCTCGGCGCACAGGTCGCGCATGATGGGGCTGTTGGCCTCCATGGTGACCGTGCGGAAGCGCGGCTTGTAGTTGGCCGCGGCGAAGGGGTACTCCTCGGGCGAGTACCATTCCGACATCGGGCTCCAGTTGGCGAACGACTCGGGCGTGTAGCCCAGGGTGCCGCAGGCGAAGGTGCCCGAGTAGGGGTTCTTGTTGGTGGCGCGCAGCTCGCTGTAGACGAAGGACTGGTACTCCTTGGCGTAGCCGCTGCGCCCGTCCTTGCCCACGCGGGTGAACACGGGGTAGAAGCGCCCGCCGCGCGAGAGCGCCTTGAGCACCTTGGGCCACTCCTCGGCGGTGACGGCGGCCTTCCAGGACGCCGGCAGGTCGTCGAGGCCCTGCATGCGCGCCTCCTCGTCGGAGATGTCGTCGATCACCGGCTCGGCGTAGGCCAGGTTGGCCACGGCCTTCAGGAAGTAGTCGGCCACGTCGTCGAGAGCCCAGGACGAGCCGTCCGCGCCGGCGATGGCGTCGTCGCCGAAGCCGGGGACGCCGCAGGCCCTGCCCACGTCGCAGATGAAGGCCTCGAAGCTGGCGTAGCGCCCATCGGGCAGCTCCATGGTGCCGGGCACCTTGGCCTGCCAGCGCACGCCGGCGCCCTTGCCGTGCCAGTGGCCCTGGGGAGCCACCACGCCGAAGCTCTCGAAGGGGTTGGTGTCGGGCACGATGTAGTCGGCGTACTGCGCCAGCTCGCCCACCACCACGTCGCACGCGATGTGCAGCGGCACCACGGCCGGGTCGGCCAGGCGCTCGGTGACGGCCGCGCGCAGGCCGTTAGGCGTGTTCTGGATGACGTTGTTCATCCAGGTCATCATGATCTTGGCCTGGTAGGGGTACTGGTTGACCACCGAGAACAGGGCCTGGTTGTCCGACGCGACGCCCGCAGGGTACCAGGGCAGCTTGGGCTGCGGGTCCTTCTCGCCGGCGGCCACGCGCGCAGCGTACTCGTCGGTCTTCTGCCACGGACGGGCCGTGCGGGAGATGTAGGTGGCGTTCTTGGTGGACACGTCGGGCTTGCCCTTGACGGCGCCCAGCTTGTAGCGCGGGCCGTCTCCGGTGGAGGTGGGCGCCAGGCCGAAGGGCACGTTGCCGCCGATCATCTGATTGCACCCGATCATGGTGTTGAGCGTGCGGAAGCCCATGGAGGCGTCGAAGCCGGTCTGGGCGCAGGTCGAGCCGGCCGCGCGGGTGGACGACTTCACGCCGTGGGAGGTGAACTCCCGCGCGATGCGCTCGATCTCGCCGCGGGAAACGCCGGTGATCTCGGCGTATTCGTCCATATCACGCTCGAAGATGGGTTCACGCAGCAGGCTGAAGCCCGTGCGCACCTTCACGCCATTGACCTCGCCCTCCCAGTCGAGCAGGGCCCTGTCGCTGGCCGTGTGCAGCGCGGGCTGACCGGTGGCCTCGTCGATGACCACGTAATAGGTGGGCTGCGTCTTGGCCTCGGGGTCGGCCGGCGGGGTCTCCAGGCCGGCGTCGGCCGCGCGCATGAGCTTGCGGTTGTTGGGATTGGCGTCATCCACAATGACGAGGTGGCTCGCGTTGGTGAACGACGCGAAGCCGGCCGCCATGCCGGCCGCGTAGTTGGGGGCCGCCAGCAGGTCGGCCGCGTAGGCGTCGTTCTCGATCATCCAGCGCACCACAGCGGAGCAGAACGCGCCGTTGGTCGCAGGCTTGATGGGAATCCAGTTGATGCCCTCCATGGTGGGGGTCACGTTGCCGTTGCCCAGCACCGGGTCGATGACGTCCATCTTGCACTTGCCCTGGGCAAGGCGCTCGGCCACCTGCTTGGCTATGGACTGCATCGACTTGCCGTTGGAGCCGGGGAACGTCCCCATCCACAGAACGTATTCGCATTCCTCGAGGTCGGGCTCGAGGGCATTGCCGGTATCAGTGAGTGCACGCACCCATTGGACGCCGCCTCAACTGGCCCCGTGGCTGTAGGAGTTGATGGATCCGAAGCTGTTGACGAAGCGGCTGCCCACGGCGGTGCGGCCGTCGCCGCGGCTGCCGAACATGACCAGCTGGTTGGACACGGGGCCCAGCAGCGGCTCGGCGGGATTCATCGGGGTCTTGGTGTCGTGGAGGGCCTTGAAGCCCTCGACGTTGCGATCCTCGCCGATGTCCGCGAACAGCTTGCCGCCCTCGGTGACCTCCTTGATGAGCTGATCCCAGCCGATGGCCTTCCACTTGCCCTCGCCGCGCTTGCCGGCGCGCTTGAGCGGCACGGTGACGCGCTCGGGCTGGGAGTAGCCGTCCTGGCAGCCCTGGCCGCGCCCGCAGATGGTGGCGTGGGTCTTGGCGCCGCCGGCCCAGGTGAGCGTCTTGTACGCCTCCGTGAGCGGCTCGTCGAAGTCCAGGTACGGCAGCGCGCAGCTGGGATGGTACGGGTTGCCGCCGATGGTGAGCATCTTGCCCGTGGCCCGGTCGAGCTTCACGCGGTTGCCGCACGAGCTGTAGCAGCCCAGGCACGCGCTGTAGCGCACGAGCACATCGTCGTTCACCTCCACCTTGCCGGTGGCCAAATCCACCTTCGCCTCCAGGGGCATGCCGTTGGGGGCGACGGGGAACTCGGCGCTGCCCGGCGCCTCGGCGGCGTCGGCGAGCCGCGTCGCGCCGAGCGTGCCCGCGGCCGAGAGCGCGCCCAAGGCGCCCACGGCAGCCAGGAACTGGCGCCGGTCGAGTGATAGGTCACTCATAGATTCCCTCCTTTTCGCTTTGCCTCTCGCCTGCCGGAATGCAGGCTCACCCAGGCTAGCCCCCGCGGCAGCGGCCGCGCATCGACACGATATGGGTAACTTGCGGCCGCCCCGCGCCGCCCCTCCCCCGGCGCCTCGCCCCGATGCGGGTAGGCCGCCTGGGCCGCGCCCAGGTCGCTTCCGATAAGGGGAATATGAGTGGCTTATCTTTCGCTCGGTTTGTTCCCTTTGGCGAGCGTGTGGGGCAGAATCACCCCCATGACGCGGGCGCGCAGAGACGCGACCGCCTTTCGGAGGGAGGAGGGCATGCAGCGGGGAACGAAGATCGGGTGGCGCGGGCGGAGGGGTCGCAGGGGACAGGCAGACGGCCGCATCGCGACGGGAATCGCCGAGAGGCCCCTCGGGCCCGAGGCGGCGGATCAGGCCGGGCCCGGCCATACCCCGACGGCCTCCGCGGCGACGTGCGCCTGCGCCGTCGCGTCAGGCCGCCTGACGGCGAGCGTCCCCGCAGGCGGATGGCCGGCGCCGGCGGCCGTGCGCATCCCGTTGACGGCCGCGGCCGACTTGGACGAGGCGTTCCTGCAGCAGGCCGAGCGCCTGCGCGGGCGCTTCGGCCTCACCCCGCGCGAGACCGAGGTGGCGGCCCTGCTGCTGGCCGGGCGCAGCCGCCCCTACATCCGCGACAAGCTGGTCATATCGCTGCACACCGTGCATACCCACGCGCGCAGCATCCTCGCCAAGTGCGCCGTGCACTCCCAGCAGGAGCTGATGGACAAGGCCCGCGGGCTGTAGGGCTGGCGGAGGAGCGGGCGAGTCGTGCGACGCCGCCCGCGCAGAGGCGGGAGCACGGGTTTGCGGACGCTTTTCGCCGGCGCGTTGGCAATTCATCGAGGTTTGGCATAGAGCTCGCAGCCCTCGAGGCCGCCTCTGCGCCAACACATAGCAGCTGCGCCGGCGTTTTCCCAGGTCGCGACTACGCGCGATAATCCCACCCGACAGCGCAGCCGCGAAATCGTATGCCAAACTTCGATGAATTGCCATCCAGGTCGCGAAAAGTGTCCGCAGGCACGCGACGGTGGACGAGAAGCGCGATAGGCGGCCCGCCTACTTGTCGATCTCGTCGCGCGGGTCCATGAGGTCGTTCGGGGGGACGCGGATCTCGCTCCAGCCCATCTGGGCGAGCGCGTCGGCGGTGCGCCAGGGCGGCGTGTTGCCGTCGAAGGGCGCCGTGTAGTTGAGCGCCTCCACCACGGTAACGGCGTGCATGAGGTCGCCCATGGTGTCCACGTCGGGGATGGGCGGCAGGTAGCGCGCCGGCAGCCCGGCCTCGCGCGCCTTCTCGATGTAGGCCGGCAGCACGGTGAGGCCCGTGCGGTTGTAGTAGACGCCTGTGTGGTCGAAGTCGGTGGCGCGCGTCCAGCCGATGACCGACACGCCCATGGCCTGGTCGGGCGCGAGCACGATGCCGCCGCCGGGCACCGCGTCGAGCGCGTGCAGCCCGTCGAAGCCGGCGATGACGTCCATCACGGTGAGCGCCGGCATGTCGGCGCCCATCGACAGGATGCAGTCGGCGCCGCGGTCCCACGCCTGCTGGAACGCGTGGTTGTAGTGCTCGTCGAAGCTGGCGCCCTCGTCGGCAATGAACGTGAGCGGGCGGGGCCACTCCCCCGCGTCGGCGAACAGCTTCTCCATCACGGCCACGTTGGGCGCCGGCGTGGTGGAGATGACCAGGTCGTAGGTGTCGCGGATCTCCTCGCCCGTGGCCGGATCGACCGCCGGCGGGCGCGCCTCGAGCGCCGTGAACGCGCCGCAGATGATCTCCACCACGTCGAAGAGCATGCAGTGGTAGAGCGCCGACGCCACGTCGGGCTGGAAGATGCCGTCCTTGAGCACCGTCAGCCGCGTCTTCACCTTGCCGGCCTCCGGCACCTTGCTGAACAGCAGCACCGTGTTCCTGCGCTCCCTCATGGGGCCTCCCCTCCTCCGCGGGCCGCGCGTCTTCCGCCCGCGCCCGGTTGTCCACCTCGAGGGGCAGCACCGGCTCCCCTCCTCCGCAGCCGCCCGCAGTCGCCCGCCGCCCGCGCCTGCAGTCGCTCGGCTGCGGGCGACGGGCGACTGCGGGCGGCTGCGCGACCCTGGCGCGACGTCGCGCGCCGCGCCCTCTCGTCACGCGCCATCCTACCATTTCGCCCCCGTCCCGCCGCGCGCGGCCCGCCCCCGCAAGGGGAACGGCGCCGCGGGCCACCCGCGTCAAGCGCCAAGCGGCGGGGCGCTGCACCTACTCCGCCGTAAAATGGCCGAAAACGGCGGTTTGACGACAATCTGGGGCGCGGCTCCTGCGGCTGCGCGCGCAAAACCCCAGGTCGCGTGAATTCGGAGACCGCGCAAGGCGCCCTTTTTCCGGGAAACACGCGAAAAAGTGTCGTCAAACCGCCGTTTCCGGCCACTTTACGGCGCCGGAATGCAACGGCGCCGCCCGGGGCCGCTGTAGGCGGCTAGGGCTCCAAGCAGTCGAGGGGAGATGACGTAGACGCCGTCGCCTTTGCGACGACGGGCGAAGGCGCCCCTTCCCACCAGCGCGTTTAGGATTTTCGAGGATTATTAATCGTGATTTTCGAGGACCTTCATTTAGGATTTTCGAGGATTCCCAATCGTGGTTTTCGAGGATAGAGGGCGTCGCGGGCAACGGATTGGCTGCGGCGCGGAGGCGCGGGCGGGAGCGGCGGGCGCGGGATGCTAGCATCGGGGCGACAGGCGCGAAAGACGACGAGGGACGGAGGGGCGATGGCACGCGCGAAGGACGCGATCCGCGGCGGCACGCCCGTCGCGAGTGCACACGGCGGCACCCCACGCACGGCGAGCACGCCCGCCAGCCCCGCCGTCCCGCACACGGCGAGCACGCCCGCCGCCGGCACCGCCGCCGCGCCAGCGGCGCCCGACGCGTCCGGCGTCTCGCGCGCACCCGCCGCCCGCGGGACGCGCGTCGCGGCATGGGCGTGCCGCGTGGCGTTCGCGGCGGTGTTCGCGGTCAACGTGCACTGCGCGCTGTCGTTCGTCATCGACCCCGCCGCGTACATGGGCGGCTTCGAGCTGGCGGGCGTGCCGGGCGAGGCGGCCACGCGCGGCATGGGCGTGGCGTTCCTCATGTGGAACTGCACCTACCCGCTAGTCATCTGGCAGCCGACGCGGTTCCGCGCGCTGGGCGCCGTGGTGCTGGCGCAGCAGGTCGTCGGCCTCGTCGGCGAGGCGGCCATCCTGGCCGGGCTGCCCGCGGGCCACGCCGTGCTGGCCGGCGGCATCGCGCGCTTCATCGCCTTCGACGCCGCCGGGCTCGTCGCCATGGCGGCGGCCTACGCAAGCCTCCTCGCCGTCAGCCGCCGAAGGGCGAGCTGATGGAGCCCCGCGGGCCGCGACGGGCGAAGGGAGCACCCCCGCAGCAAGAGCTCTTGTGGTATCCCACCACAAGAGCTCGCCGCGAGGAGCGCGACCGCAGCCCGTCGCGACCCGCGGGGCGGACGAAGCCGGGGGGCACCGCCAGCCCCCTCGCGGCAGCCGCCACGTCCCGCAGCCCACGCGACCGCAGCCCGTCGCGGCCCGCGGGGCGGGCGCGCCGCCGCAGCCCGACGCGCGTCAGCCGGCACGCGCAAAAGTGCTAAGATCGTCAAACTAACTTCAGCGCCCGCCGCCCAGACCGCCCGCGGGCGCAGCGCACGAGAAAGGCACCACCCGGCACGGCCGCCCGCGGGCGCGCCACCGCACCCGACCCGGAAGGAGCGCCCCTTGGCCCTCAAGACCCAGCCCGACCTGGCCGACATCCACGTCGTCGGCATCCCGCGCGGGCTCCTCTACCACCGCTACGGCCCGCTGTGGGAGACCTTCTTCCGCGAGCTCGGCCGCGAGGTGATCGTCAGCGCCGAGACCGACCGCGCCGTCGTCGAGGAGGGCACCGCCCGCTCGGTGGACGAGTGCTGCCTGGCGTCGAAGGCCTACCTGGGCCACGTCGCCAGCCTCGTCGGCCGCTGCGACGCCGTGTTCGTCCCCTGCTACGCCAGCTGCGACCCGCGCGCCGGCTTCTGCACCAAGTTCCAGGCCGCGCCCGACCTGGTGGCCAACACCTTCCGCGACCAGGGCGTGCGCGTGCTGTCGTGTTTGGTGGAGAACGTGTCAAAGCCCAAGGAGGTGCGCCGCGCCTTCGCCGAGATGGCCGCGCGCCTGGGCGCCAGCCAGGTGCTGTTCAAGCGCGCATGGAAGGCCGGCGTCCGCGCCCTGGAGGACGCGCGCCGCGCCAAGGCCGCCGCCCAGGAGGAGACCCTGCGCCTCTTGGCCGAGTACCGCGCCGTGGCCGAGGGCGACCCGACGGGCGCCACCGAGCGCCCGCTCGCCATCCTGCTGGTGGCCCACCCCTACATCGCCCACGACGAGTACCTGTGCGGCACCATCGTCGAGGCGCTCGAGTCGATGGGCACCACGGTGCTGTTCGCCGACGAGACCAACCGCGCCCGCACCTACAAGGCCAGCTTCGGGTTCACCGAGACGCTGCCGTGGGTCATCAACCGCGAACTCATCGGGTCGATCCTCACGCTGCAAGACCAGGTGGACGGCATCGTGCTGGTGAGCGCGTTCCCCTGCGGCCCCGACTCCATGACCGACGACACCATCATGCGCTACATCCAGGGCACCCCCATCCTGAACCTGATGATCGACGCCCAGAGCGGCACCGCCGGCGTCGAGACGCGCATCGAGAGCTTCGTCGACATCCTGCGCTACCACCAGAGGGGAGGCTACGTCCATGGCTGACATCCTGCACCTGCCCGAGGAGGCGCGCTCGCGCGTCGCCGTCGAGGAGCGGCGCCGCGAGCCCAAGCTGGGGCACCGCAAGTTCAAGCGTGACCGCCACAAGCGCATCAAGGTAGCGTTCTTCCGCTACTGCTACTACGACCCGGCCTTCAAGTTCTTCGTCGAGCAGGTGCTCGACGCCGACTTCCTCACGCTGCCCGAGGCCACCAAGCGCACCACCGAGATCGGCGAGCAGAACTCCACCGACTACGTGTGCACGCCGTTCAAGCACATCTTGGGCGACTACGTGGAGGCGCTCGAGGCCGGCGCCGACGTGCTCGTGCAGTTCGGCGGCCCGTGCCGGCTGGGCTACTACGGCGAGCTGCAGGAGGCCATCCTGCGCGACATGGGCTACGAGTTCCAGATGCTCAACTTCTCGCGCGGCATCGAGCAGGGGGCGCTCGGCTGGGCCAAGCAGTGCCTCAAGACGGTGAACCCCGACATCAACATCCCCGCCGCGCTGCCCAAGCTGGCCGCCACGGCCAACATGGCCGTCAAGCTGGACGAGGCGCGCGACTTCTACCTGGCCAACGCCGGCTTCGAGCGCGAGCGCGGGGCCTTCCGCCGCGTCTGGGCGTCGTACCGGGACGCCCTGCGGGCCGCCACCGCCGACCGCGACATCAACGAGGCCTTCCGCGAGGCCATGGACGCCATGCGCGCCATCCCGCTCGACAAGCCGGCCGACCCCATCCGCATCGGCGTGGTGGGCGAGATGTTCACCGCCATCGACGAGCGATCCAACCTCGAGCTGGACGAGAAGCTCATGGCCATGGGGGTCGAGGTGCACCGCATGATGAACCTCACCAACCGCTTCATCCGCTACAACGAGCCCAACCTGCGCCGCAGCGCCGCCGACTACCTCACCTACGACATGGGCCCCACCTCCACGCTCACCGTGGTGGCGGCGCACCGCTACGCCCAGGAGGGCTTCGACGGCGTCATCCACGCCAAGTCGGCCGGCTGCACGCCCGAGATCGACTGCATGCCCGTGCTCCAGCGCATCAGCGCCGACGCGGCCATGCCCATCCTCTACCTCACCTACGACTCCCAGACCTCCGACACCGGCCTGGACACGCGCCTCGAGGCGTTCTACGACATGCTTTCCATGAAGAAGGAGAAGACGAAATGACCCTCGGCTACCTCGGAATAGACATCGGCTCCATCTCCACCAAGGGCGTCATCATCGACGAGGACCGCACCATCATCGCGCGGTCGTACCTGTGGACGGAGGGCAACCCCACCGAGGCCTCGCGCAACGTCGTGCGCGAGCTGGAGAGCCAGGTGGCAGACGCGGGCGTGCGGATCGTGGGCGCCGGCACCACGGGCAGCGCTCGGCGGCTGGTAGGCGCCATGCTCGGCGCGAGCGTCATCAAGAACGAGATCACGGCCCACGCGGTGGGCACCACCTACCTGCACCCCGACGTGCGCACCATCCTGGAGATCGGCGGCCAGGACTCCAAGATCATCTGCGTGTCGGGCGGCATCGCCGTCGACTACGCCATGAACACCCTGTGCGCGGCCGGCACCGGCTCGTTCCTGTCGAGCCAGGCCCATCGCCTGGGCGTCGAGGTGGAGGAGTTCGGCGACATCGCGCTCACGTCGAAGCGCCCGGCCAACATCGCGGCGCGCTGCACCGTGTTCGCCGAGAGCGACCTGGTGCACAAGATCCAGGTGGGCTACGCGCGCGAGGACATCATCGCGGGGCTGTGCAACGCCGTGGCGTCGAACTACCTCAACAATGTGGGGAAGGGGAAGAAGATAGACGCCCCCGTCGTGTTCCAGGGCGGCGTGTCGAAGAACGCCGGCGTGGTGCACGCCTTCGAGGAGCAGCTGGGGATGCCCGTCACGGTCGACCCGGACGGGCATCTCATGGGCGCGTTCGGCGCGGCGCTGCTGGCGGCCGACGCCGGCCCCATCACCGACGCCGAGTCGGGTCCCTTCGCCAGCGGCGCGTTCGACTTCGAGGCCCTGCTCGACTTCGACTTCAAGACCCGCGAGGTGGAATGCGGCAAGTGCGCCAACCACTGCGAGATCATCTGCGTCTACCGCGACAAGGACATCATCGACAGCTGGGGCAACCGCTGCGACAAGGGCGCCGTCAAGACGACGGCGTAGGGCACCGAGCGCCGCTAGCCCTCCCCTCCCCCGTTTTCGCGATGGGGGCGTTGGGCTAGAATAAGCGGGTTGCAGAAAACCGCGGCGCGGCAGGCGGCTGCGACGGGCGCGAGGGCGAGCCGGCCCCGCTCGCCGCGACGGCCGCAGCCCCGCCCGTGCCCGTCGAAAGGAACCCTCCCATGGCCGTCGACCCCGCCTCGCTCATCATCGACCTGCCCGACTACCCCGTTCCCGGAGTGGTCTTCAAGGACATCACCCCCGTGCTCGCCGACGCCGAGGCGCTGGCCGCCGTGGTCGACGGCATCGCCGGCCGCTTCGCCGGGCGCGGCGTCACCAAGGTCATCGGCGCCGAGGCCCGCGGCTTCATCGTGGGCGCGCCGGTCGCCGTGGCCCTGGGCGCCGGCTTCGTGCCGGCCCGCAAGCCCGGCAAGCTCCCCCGCGACACCTACGCCGCCACCTACGAGCTGGAATACGGGTCCGACGCGCTGGAGATCCACCGCGACGCGCTCACGCCCGACGACGTGGTGCTGATCGTGGACGACCTGGTGGCCACGGGCGGCACCGTCCGCGCGCTGGTGAAGCTGGTGGAGGACACGGGCGCCCAGCTGGCGGGGATGGGCTTCTTCCTGGAGCTGGCCTTCCTGAACCCGCGGGCCGCCATCGCCGAGGTAACCGACGCGGAGGTCTTCTCCCTCCACGCCGTCGAGTAGGAGCGAGCCATGGACCAGAGCATCATCCGCATCATCGACAAGGCCCGCGGCGGCGCGCTGCTCGACCGGGCCGAGATAATCGCCCTGCTGTCGGTCGAGAACCTCTCCCCCGAGGCCTTCGCCATCCAGCAGGCCGGGCGCGCCTTCACCAGCGAGCTCAACGACGGCTACGCCGAGATCCACAGCCACATCGGCCTGGACGCGTCGCCGTGCCCGTGCGACTGCGCCTTCTGCTCCTTCGCCGTGAGCGCCGGCGTCTTCCGCCGCAAGACCGAGCTGCCGCTCGAGCGCATCCTCGACGAGGCGAGCACCTTCGACGCCGCCGGCGTGAACGCCCTCTACCTGGTGACCACCGCCCGCTACGACCAGGAGCAGTTCCTCGACGTGGTGGCCGCCGTGCGCGGGGTGCTCACCCGCGACATCCCCATCGTGGCGAACGTCGCCGACTTCGACCTGGCTTACGCGCGCGAGCTCAAGGCGGCGGGCGTGGCAGGCGCCTACCACGTCATGCGCCTGGGTGAGGGCACCTACACCCGCTGCGACCGCGACGCGCGCATCGCCACCATCGAGGCGGCCAAGGAGGCGGGCCTGGTGGTGGGTAACTGCATCGAGCCCATCGGCCCGGAGCACACCCCCGACGAGCTGGCCGATCTCATCCTGCTGGCCCGCAGCCTGGAGGTGGGCTTCAGTGGCGCCATGCGGCGCAACACCATCCCGAACACGGCGTTCTCGAAGTACGGCAACATCAGCTACGGGCGCCTGGCCACCTACGCGGGCTCCATCGCCCTGGCCACGGGGCCGAGCATCCGCGGCAACTGCACCCACGAGCCCAGCCAGCTGTGCGCCCAGGCCGGCGCCAACATCATCTGGGCCGAGCGCGGCACGTCGCCCCGCGACGTGGAGGCCGAGACCCTGCGCGGCTACTCGGTCGAACAGTGCCGCGACCTGTACGCCGAATGCGACTGGAAGGTGTGGGACGGTCCCTCGCGCTACTACGCGTAACCGGCGGGGCGCCCTCCCCTACTCGTGGCGGCCGCAGCAGGGGCCGGTGGGGTCGGGCATGACGTAGTCGGCCGGGTCGCCCACCTTCCACCACATCTTGCCGTCGACCGGGAAGCGCGGGTCGGGGCTCTCCGAGCGGCACTCGAAGCCGGCCTCCTCGATGAGCGCGCGGGCCTCGGCCACGGTGAAGCCGCGCCAGACCTCCTCGTTGAACGTGGTGTCGCGCGGGTTGGCGCCGCGCTCCACGGTGAAGTTGCTGCCGCCGGAGTACAGCGCCGCGGGCACCGCCGGATGCATGCCGCAGGTGCGCACCTTCGTGCCGACGCTCAGGCGCAGCGTGGCCAGCAGGTGCAGCATGCGCTCCTCGCTGATGGGCTCGACGCCCTCGAAGGGGGTGCCCGGCACGTTCACGCGGGCCATGACGCTCATGCCGTAGGGGCGGTGCGCCAGGTTCTCCAGGATGCGGTCGGCTATCTCCTCGTTGGTGTGCTCGATGCCCAGGGGCTCCACGCAGGTGATCCAGCGCAGCGGCGAGTTGCTGATGGCGTCGATGGTCTGCCAGCGCAGGCTCACGTCGAAGGGCGTGTCGATGCCCTCGCGCATGCGCACCACGTGGTAGGCGCTCGTGGCGCCGGCCTGGTAGGCCGCCTCGGCCATGGCCGGGCTCATCTCGCCCACGTTGAGGTTGATGAGGTAGCTGCCCGGCACCGCCTCGCGGATATCGGCGAGCCACTCGGACAGCACGTTCAGGTCGTAGAACTCGGTCGAGCGCAGCGTGATGGTGGTGACGCCCGCCTCGACGTACTCGCGCACCAGCTCGATGATCTCGGCCTTGGAGTAGATGACGTCCTCCTCCACCAGGCCCCAGGCGGTGCCGAACGAGCAGAACTTGCAGTTCATGTCGCAGCTGCACAGATCGACGCCGATGGCGCCCGATATGGAGGCGCTGTTGTTCGTGGCGAGATGGGCCATCTCGGCCGCGCGCTCGCGCAAGTAGGCCACCTCCTCGGATGCCGAGTCGAGCTCGAGCAGCGCGATGATGACCTCGCGGGGCTGCGATGCCCCGCGCGACCCCTCGTCGAAGACGCGGTCGATCAGGTCCTTGGTATCCTGGTTCATAGGTCCTCCCTCTCTAGCGCCAGGTGGTGAAGCGCTTCTGCAGCCAGGCGGTCAGGTAGTTGAGCGCCGTCACCGTCATGCCGCAGGTGATGACGCCGGCCACGATGTTCGCGTAGTTGGCGAACACGTTGGCGTTGGATATCCAGTAGCCGATGCCGGACTTCGCGCCGAAGCTCTCGGCGTACATGAGCATGAGGAAGCCGGTGGTCAGCGACACCCGCATGTTCTTGAGCACGTCCGGCACGATGAACGGCAGGATGATCTTGGTGATCATCGTCCAGTTGCTCACCTTGAGCACGCGGGCGTTGTCGGTAATGGCCTGAGGCAGCGACCCCACGCGCAGGATCATCGACAGGAACTGCGGCCAGAACACGCCCAGCAGGATGACCATGATGGCCGCCCAGCGGTACGACGGCATGAGGATGACGAGGAACGGCGTGAAGATGACCGACGGGATGGGGGCCAGCACGTTGGCGATGGGGTAGAACATGGCGCGCAGGCGCGGCACCCAGCCCACCACGACGCCCAGGATCACGCCGAGCGCCGTGCCGAGGATGTAGCCGGACAGCAGGAGCTCCAGCGACGACACCACGTTGGCCCACAGCTCCGGGCCCGACCGCTGGAACACGTAGAACACGTTCTCCGGCGAGGGGATGAGCACGCTGTGGGCGATGCCGAGCTTGGTCGACGACAGCTCCCACACCAGCATCAGCACCCACACGGCGCAGATGATGTCGGACGACCCCGACGGGAACGGGTCGAGCTTGCGCCCGCGGAAGAGCGCCAGCAGGTAGCACAGCTCGATGACGCCGATGGCCACCAGAAGCGCCGTGGCCGGGTAGACCTTGCGCGCGTCCGGCATGAGCAGGATGACGCCCACCAGCGCCGCCAGCAGGACGTGGGCGATGACGAACTCAACGACGATGCGCCTCATGGCGTCACGCTCCCCTCGAAGACCTGCTCGCGGTCGGCCAGGTCGCGCCGCGTCTCCACGGCGTCGTAGAACAGCCCCATGAGCTCGTCCTGGATGAGCCGCACGGCGGGACGGCGCAGGAACTCCTCGGGATCGCGCGGGCGCGCGGCGCCCACGGGGATGTCGGCCAGGAAGCGGCCGTCGCTCATGAAGACGATGCGGTCGGCCAGGAGCAGCGCCTCGTCGATGTCGTGGGTGACGAACACGGCCGTCTTGCGGCGGTCGCGGTCGGCCTCCACCCACAGCGCGCTCATGAGCTCCTGCAGGTCGCGGCGCGTGCGCACGTCCAGGGCGCCGAAGGGCTCGTCGAACAGCAGGATCTCGGTGTCCATGGCGAGCGCCCGGGCGATGGCCACGCGCTGCTGCATGCCGCCGGAGAGCTGGTAGGGATGCAGGTCGGCCGCCTTCTCCATGCCCACGCGGGCCAGGTAGGAGCGCGACACCTCGGCGACCTGGGCCTTGGTGAGGCCGCGCCCCAGCTCGACGGAGGCCTGGCGCACGCCGAACTCCACGTTCGCGAGCGCCGTCATCCACGGGAACAGCGAGTAGTTCTGGAACACCACCGAGCGGTCGAGCCCCGGCCCGTCGAGCGGCTTGCCGTCGATGGCGATGCTGCCCGCCGTGGGCGCCTGCAGGCCGGCGAGCGTGCGCAGAAGCGTCGTCTTGCCGCAGCCGGAATGGCCTACCAGGCACAGGAACTGCCCGTCCTCCACGGTCAGGCTGAGGTGCTTGAGCACCAGGTCCTCCCCCTCACCGGCCGCGCGCCGACGCCGGGTGAACAGGTCGAGGTCGTCGCTGTACGAGAAGCAGACGTCATCGAGAACGAGAGCCCCCATGTTCCTTCTCTCTCCACTCGGGAAACACGCGGCGGCCCCGGCGCCTGACGCGCCGGGGCCGCCGCACCATCTTAATCGTTGTACTTGCTGAAGTCGGCGTCGAGCTGCTTATAGGTCTCGTTGTCGGGCTCGCGGTCGAGCAGGATGTCGAGGGCCTTGCGGTAGATGCCGGACACGGCGTAGGGCTCCATGTCGTAGGGCGAGTCGGGCTCGATCTCGTTGATGTTCTGGAGCGCCTTGTAGAACGCCTTCACGTCCTTGGTGTGCGGGTCGGGCGAGAGGTTCATGACGTTGCGGTAGGTATCGGTGCCGTACATGGCGGCCTCGACGTAGTCCGGCTCCTGGCTGGAGTAGTCGCAGAGCATCTGGATGACCTCGTCCTTGTTGTTGAGGTAGAAGTCGTAGCCGCGCAGGATGGCCACCTCGAAGTCCACGAGCGACAGGTACTTGGACGTGTAGGCCTCGGCCGAGCAGTTCTGGCGGCAGCACGGGTAGTCGCCCGTCACGTCGCGCACGATGCCGGCCACCTTGATGCCGTCGACGCCGAGCGAGTAGCCCATGGCGTTGTTGGTGATGAACAGGTCGCACTGGTCGGAGCGCAGGCCCTCCATGGCCGTGGTGTTGTTGTCGACGTACTCGAAGAACACGTCCTCGCCCAGGGTCAGGCCGTTTTCCTGGAGGTAGTTCTTGAGGGCCATCTGGCCGGTCTCCTCGCGCGAGCAGTTGATGCGCAGGCCACGGAAGTCGTCGGCCGTCTTGAGCTCGCGATCGAAGGCCTCGGTGGACAGCATCTCCGAGCCGTTGAGGATGGTGCCGCCGAAGACGTAGATCTCGGCGCCCTGGGACACGTACGAGCAGGCCGGCACGACGCCGAACAGGTCGATGTCCAGGCGGTTGACCGACATGGCGGCCATGGCGTCGGCCAGCGCGATGGTCTGGAACTCGACGTCGCACTCCTCCTCGGCGAAGAAGCCCTTCTGCTGGGCGATGATGGCGGGGGCGATCTTGATGAGCTTGCCGGTGACGGCGCAGGTCAGATGCTCGCCCTTGCCCTGGCTCATGAAGGCCTCCTCCTGCGGGCCGGCGTCGGGCCGGGGCGCGTCGGCCGGGGCCTCCTTCTTGTCCTCGCCCCCGGAGCAGGCCACGAGGCCTCCCATAGCGAGCGTGGCGGCGGACACGCCGGCCACCTTCACGAAGGTTCTTCTGCTGAGCGTCATGCGGGCTTCCTTCCTCTTTCCCGTGGCCGTGCCTGCCGCGGCACGCCCCCATCGCCTTGGGCTGATAGTTTACTATGGCACACATAGAATAGTGTCCTATAGTAGATCATGTCAACTAGCTTCCGACAAGCGGAAGCACCCCATGATAGAAGAAGGCGCCCCCGTCGGAGGGCGCCTTCCGCGAATCGACGGGATCTCCGTCCCTACTTCATGAGCTCGGTCACGGCCTGGGCGAAGGCGATGGGATCCTCGATGGGCAGGCCCTCCACCAGCAGCGCCTGGTCGAACAGGATCTCGGTGTACTTCTTCACCTTGGCGTCGTCGCCGCCCTCGTGGGCCGCCTTGAGCGTGTCGAACACGGGGCTCTTCGGGTTGACCTCCAGCACCACCTGGCTCTTGGGGGCCTCCTCGGCGCCCGGCGCGTTCTTGAGCATCTGGGCCATCTGCAGCGACACGGCGCCCTCGGTGGTCAGCACCACCGGCGCGTCGGTGAGGCGCGTCGACACGACCACCTTCTCGACGCGGCCGCCCAGGGCCTCGGTCATCACGTCGAAGAGCTCGCGGTTCTCCTCGGTGGCCTCGGCGGCCTCCTTCTTCTCCTCCTCGGTGGTGAGCCCCAGGTCCTCGCTGCCGACGTTCTTCAGCGGGAACGCGCGCTCCTCGTCGCCGTCCTTCTTGGCGTAGTCGCCGAGCGCCATCATGCAGAACTCGTCGACGTTCTCGGTGCACAGCAGCACGTCGTAGCCCTTGGCCAGCACCGTGGTGACGATGGGCATCTTGGCCAGGTGCTCCAGGCCCTCGCCGGCGGCGAAGAAGATGGACTCCTGGTCGGCCGGGGCGTCGGCCAGGTACTCGTCGAGCGTGATCATCTTCTTCTGCTTGGCCGAGTAGAACAGCAGGAGGTCGGCCAGGGTGTCCTTGGCCATGCCGTAGCTCGTGTAGACGCCGAACTTGAGGGTGCGGCCGAACTGCTCGAAGAACTTCTCGTAGGCCTCGCGGTCGTCATCGCGCATCGCGGCCAGGTCGGCCTTGACCTTCTTCTCCAGGCGGCGGGCGATGGCGCGCAGCTGGCCGTTGTGCTGCAGCGTCTCACGCGAGATGTTGAGCGTCAGGTCAGCGGAGTCGACCACGCCGCGCACGAAGTTGAAGTAGTCGGGCACCAGCTCCTCGCACTTGTCCATGATGAGCACGTTGGAGCTGTAGAGGGCCAGGCCCTTCTTGTACTCCTTGGTGTACAGGTCGAAGGGGGCACGGGACGGCACGAACAGCAGCGCGTCGTAGTTGAGCGTGCCCTCGGCGTGCACGGTGATGGTGCGCGCGGGGTCCTCGAAGTCGTGGAAGTCGGTCTTGTAGAACTCGTTGTACTCCTCCTGGGACACCTCGGCGCCCTTGCGCTTCCAGATGGGCACCATCGAGTTGATGGTCTCCACCTCGGTGTAGTTCTCGAACTCGGGCACGTAGTCGTCGCCGGCGTCGGCCGGACGCGGCTTCATGCGGCTCTTGGTGACCTCCATCTGGATAGGGTAGCGCACGTAGTTGCTGTAGCGCTTGACCAGGTCGGTCAGACCGTATTCCGTGGCGAACTCGCCGTAGGACTCCTCGTCGGCGTCGTCCTTCAGGTAGATGACGACGTCGGTGCCGTGCTCGGCGCGCTCGGCCTCGCTGATGGTGTAGCCCTCGATGCCGTCGCTCTCCCAGGCCCAGGCCTCGTCAGACCCGTAGGCGCGCGACACGACGCGCACCTTCTTTCCCACCATGAAGGCGGAGTAGAAGCCGACGCCGAACTGGCCGATGATGTCGACGGCCTTCTGGTCGTCGAGGCCCTCCTGCTCGCCGGGGACGTCCTTGGCCGCGGCCTTGAACTCGTAGGAGTCGGAATGGGCGATGGTGCCCAGGTTCTTGTCGAGGTCGTCCTTGCTCATGCCGATGCCGTTGTCCGACACGGTGACGGTGCGCGCGGCCTCGTCGAAGCCGATGGTGATGGCCAGGTCGGCGCGGTTGATCTGCACGGAGTCGTCGGTGAGGCTGCGGAAGTAGAGCTTGTCCACCGCGTCGGAGGCGTTGGAGATGAGCTCGCGCAGGAATATCTCGCGGTTGGTGTAGATGGAGTTGATCATGAGGTCGAGGAGCTTCTTGCTCTCGGTCTTGAACTTGCGCATGGATGTGCCTTCTTTCAACGGGTTGCGGGGCGGGTGCGCCAGGCGCGGGCGGCGGCGCGGGCCCGGGCGGGCGAGGCCGCCGGGTCGCCGGAGCCGAGCGTAGGACGCGGCGCGCGGCCGACGCGTGACGCCGGCAAAGACGCCACCGAGCCGTTTCCGCGCCATCACGCCCGGGTTAGCACTCTCCCCTTCTGTTTGCTAACAGCACATTTTAGAAGGCAGGAAATCTATGTCAAGCACTATAAGGTTTTTTCACAAGGAGGAAAGAGAAGCGCCGCCCCGGAGGGCGGGCGCAGATGCGGGCGAGAAGTGGGGGAGGGGCGCCCGCGAATGCAGTTGCGCGTGGGGCGCCACGCGAGCGTCAGCGTGGACGACGCGAGCGCCGGGCGTGGGCGTGGCGCCGGGCGTGGGCGTGGCGCCGGGCGCGCCCGCGCCTTGGGGTGAGCGCGACACCCGACGCCCGGCGCTCGTCTTCCCTAGGCCTCCATCAGGTCGATGGCCTCGGCGAGGGAGCGCATGATGTTGCGGCGGCTGAGGGCGCCTGCCAGCTTGCCGTCGGCGTCCACCACCGGCACCTTCTTGATGCGCTTGCTCGCGAACAGCTGGCACACCTCGTCGACGGGCGTGTCCTCGCGCACCGAGATGACGCGGTGGGTCGCCACGTCCATGACGTTGAGGGCCAGAAGCGCGCGCAGGCGGTCCATCGCCTCGGTGTCGTCGACGTAGCGGTACAGGTTGAGGGTGCTGTCCACCACCGATATCTCGGTCTTGCCCAGGTAGGACGCCACGTCGCCGTCGGACACGAAGCCCACGAGCGCGCCGGCGCCGTCCACCACGGGCAGACCGCTCGTCTCGTTAGCGGCCATGAGGCGGATGACCTCGCCCATGGTGGCATCCGCGCTCGCGCACACGGGCACGCGGTTCATGACGTCGGCGGCCACGTAGGTGCGGTGCGGGTCTATCGCCTCGCCGCGCGTGGCGTCAACCGTCACGCCATCGAAGCCGGCGGCGTAGTCGACGAGCTCCTCGCCGCGCTCGGCCGGCGTGGCCGCCGCGGCGCCCGGCGCCTTCGCCTTGTCGCGTACGAACGCCAGGATGACCAGGCCGGCCACCACCATGAGGGCGAACGTGGTCGTGAACGCCAGGTGGTCACCCAGGTAGGCCTGCTCAAGCGGCGCGGCGCCGGGGGCCACCATCGGCGCGAGGGCCGATATGGACACGAGCACGGCGGTGCCCATGGACGCGGCCACCTGGTTCAGGGTGTTGGACACGCCCTGAGCGTGCTGGATGACGCCGTTGTCCAGCGAGTTGACGCCCCAGGTGTTGAGCGGCGTCATGGTGAACTGCAGGCCCACCACCAGCACGGTATAGGTGAGCGTCAGGTTGAGGAAGCTGCTGTCGATGCCCAGCCGCGCCAGGCCCGACGCGCCCAGCACCGCCACGATGACGCCGGGGATGACCACGCGGCGCACGCCGAAGCGGTCGAACAGGCGGCCCGACACCAGGCCCATGAACGCGCCGATGAGCGCGCCGGGCAGCATGGCCACGCCCGACATGGTGGCGCTGAAGCCCAGCACGCCCTGCACGTAGAGCGGCGTGATGACGCCCGTGCCCATGAGGGCAGCCTGCACGATGACGATGATGACGACGGCGATGGCGTAGTTGCGCGTGCGCAGGATGCCCACCTGGAGCATGGGCTCGGGCAGCCTCAGCTGGCGTCGCACGTACAGGACGCAGAGCACCAGGCCCACCGCGATGAGCCCCGCCGTGACGGCCAGGTTATCCGACGACGCGAAGGTGGACAGCCCGTAGAGCAGGCACACCAGGCCCACGGTGGACAGCACCACCGACAGCTTGTCGAAGGGCGCGCGGGCGAAGCTGCCGTAGTTGCGCAGCACCGCCACGGCCAGCACGATCACCACCACCGACAGCACCGTCACGATGGCGAACAGCGCGCGCCAGCCCACCGAGTCCACCAGCAGGCCCGCCACCGACGGGCCCACCGCCGGCGCGAACCCGATGATCAGCCCGATGACGCCCATGGCCGTACCGCGCTTCTCGCGCGGGAACACCAGCAGGATCACCGTGAACACCATGGGCATGGACATGCCGGTGCACGCCGCCTGCAGCACGCGGCCGAGCAGCAGCACCCAGAAGTTGGGCGCCACGGCCGCCGCCAGGCTGCCCGCCGTGAACAGCGCGAAAGCCGTGATGAACAGCTGGCGCGTGGTAAAGCGCCCTATCAGGTAGGCGGAAAGCGGGATGACGACCGCCTCCACCAGGGAATAGCCGCTGGTCAGCCACTGGACGGTGGTGGCGTCGACCCCCAGGTCCGCCATGATGGCGGGCAGCGCGGGCGACAGCAGCGTCTGGTTCAGCACCGCCAGCAGCACGCCCACCAGCAGGACGCCCACCATCACCAGCTCTTTTCTTCCAACACCTAAGGCCATAAGCTCTAACCTCACTCTCGTTTGCCAAGAATCCGTAAAAAAGCGAATGTTCCGATGCTAGCGACGGCCCTGTTCCCAGGCAAGGAAGAATCCCGCGAACGGCGAAAGAAAACAGCTTCGGCACGGGCGCGGGGCCGGCGGCCCATCTAACGGCTCCCGCACGAACGGGGCGCGCGGCCGCCCCGGCGCCGGACCCGATGCTACGATGGCACGAGGCGCGGCGCCCCTCCGGGCGGCCGCGGCCCTCCCCTTCCCCGCGTGAAAGGACCGCCCCATGCTGGAAGACGACGTCATCCGGATGGCCCAGGCCGTCGATGCCGACGGCAACCCCACCGCCACGGCCTGCGTGCTGCGGCTCGACCAGGCCAACCGCCACGGGCTCATCGCCGGCGCGTCCGGCACGGGCAAGACGGTCACGCTCAAGGTGATGGCCGAGGGGTTCTCCCAGGCGGGCGTGCCCGTGTTCATGGCCGACGTGAAGGGCGACGTGACCGGCATGGCCCAGGCCGCCGACGACGCCGACGGCAAGCTGGCCGCGCGCGCCGCCACGCTGGGCGCGCCGTCGTGGGAGCCGCGCGGCTGCCCCGTGCGGCAGTGGGACATGCTGGGCGGGCCGGGCATCCCCGTGCGCGTCACCGTGTCGGACATGGGGCCGGTGCTGCTGGCCCGGCTGCTCGGGCTCACCGAGGTGCAGGAGGGCGTGCTGAACGTGGTGTTCCGCGTGGCCGACGACCGCGGGATGCTGCTCATCGACCTGAAGGACCTGCGCGCCATGCTCAACTACGTGGGCGAGCACGCCAAGGAGTTCGAGCTGGAGTACGGGCGCGTGTCCAGCCAGTCGGTCGGGGCCATCCTGCGCGCGCTCATCGCCGTGGAGGACCAGGGCGGCGACGTGTTCTTCGGCGAGCCGGCGCTTGACCTGGCCGACTGGTTCGCCTGCGACGAGGCCGGCCGCGGCTACGTCAACCTGCTCAACGCCGCGGGCCTCATCTCGAGCCCGCAGGTCTACGCCATGTTCCTGCTGTGGATGATGAGCGAGCTCTTTGAGACGCTGCCCGAGGTGGGCGACGCCGACAAGCCCCGGTTCGTCTTCTTCTTCGACGAGGCGCACCTGCTGTTCGACGACATGCCCAGGGAGCTCGTCGATCGCATCGTGCAGGTGGTGAAGCTCATCCGGTCCAAGGGCGTGGGCGTGTACTTCATCACGCAGTCGCCCTCGGACATTCCCGACGAGGTGCTCGCCCAGCTGTCCAACCGCATCCAGCACGGGCTGCGCGCCTACACCCCCGCCGAGCAGAAGGCCGTGCGCGCCGCGGCGGCCGCCTTCCGCGCGAACCCCGCGCTCGACGCCGAGGCGGCGCTTCTGGAGGTGGGCACCGGCGAGGCGCTCGTGTCGCTGCTGAACGCCGAGGGCCAGCCGAGCGTGGTGGAGCGCGCCAAGGTGCTGCCGCCCGAGTGCTCGATGGGCGCGGCGGCGCCCGAGGTGATGGCCGCCGCGCTGGAGGCGGCCGCGCCGCTCGTGGCGAAGTACGGCCAGGCCGTCGACCGCGAGAGCGCCTACGAGCTCATCGCCGGCGAGCAGGCCGCGGCGGCCGAGGCCGACGCGCTGGCCGCCGAGCGGGCGGCGCTCGAGCGGGAGCGCGCCGAGTTCGAGAAGCAGAAGGCCGCCGCCGACGCCAAGGCCCAGAAGGACTACGAGCGCGAGCAGGCACGCCTGGCCAAGGAGGAGGAGCGCGCCCGGCTGGCCGCCGAGAAGGCCGCCGCCAAGGAGGCCGAACGCGCCGCCCGCGAGGCCGAGCGCCAGCGCGAGCAGGCCATGAAGGCGGCCAACTCCGTCCTGGGCTCGATCGGCCGCGAGGCGGGCCGCCAGCTCATGCGCGGCCTCTTCGGCGCGCTCAAGCGCTAGTGCGGCACCGGCCGCCGAACGGGGCGCCCCCAGCGGGCCGCCTCGCCCCCCTTGGCCTCATCCGCCCCCACTCGAAGCCCCCCGAGCGAGCCCGGCAGGTTCGCCGTGCACGCGTTTTGCTGTTTCATATCCATTTTGGCGAGTTTCCCGAGGCTGCGCGACGCATGCCGAGCACGATCGCCGGCATTTGCCCAGGTCGCGCAAATCAGCCCCTCCGAAATGCGCGCAACTGGCACGTTTTCAGCCCCTGGAGCCTCGGAAAACTCGCCAAAATGGATATGAAACCGCCATCCGGCGTCATCCCGCCAGCAGCACTGCCAGCGGAATGGTCGCGATGCTCGCGACCAGGGTGGCCACGGTGATGCCGGTGGCGTACTCGCCCTCGTGCCCGTTCTGGGACGCCACCAGGGGCACCACCGTCATCACCGGCAGCGCCATGATGATGACGAGCGCCGACACCAGGTCGCCCGGCAGCGGCGTGAGCGCCAGCAACCGCCCGGCCGCCACCGGCAGCGCCACCATCTTCACCGCAATGCCCACGTACAGCTCGGGCCGGCGCAGGGCCGCCCCCACGTCGGAGAAGCAGACGAGCGCGCCCAGGTACATCATGCACAGCGCGCTCGTGGCGTTGTTGATGGTGCCCAGCGCGAGCGACGCCAGCCGGGACAGGGGGATGTCCGCCAGCACGAACACCAGGGCGAGCGCGATGGCCACCGTGTTGGGCGTCACGAGCGCGCGCGGGCTGAACCGGGTCGCCTGCCGGTCGCGCGCCGTGGCCAGCCACACGCCGTAGGTCCAGAACACCAGCTGATCGACGATGGAGACCAGCATCATGTACATGAGCCCCGTTTCGGGGAACACCGCTGCCAGCAGCGGGATGCCCACGAAGCCGGTGTTGCCGAAGATGAAGCAGAACTGGAACACGCGATCCTTGTCGTGGGGCAGGCGCAGCGCCCGGGCCAGCAGGAACAGCACGAGCGACGCCAGCGCGTAGAACACCGCGGCCAGCACCACCATGGCCAGGTTGTCGAAGAGGGCCTGGCGCGTGCAGCTGACGCAGGTGGAGTAGAAGATCATCACCGGCAGGAGAATCTTCGTGATGAGCTTGGCCAGGCTGGGCAGGTAGCCCTCATCGATGACGCGCAGCTTGGCCGCGGCGAAGCCCACCGCCAAGATCAGGAAGAACACCAGCATGCGCTCCAGGGTTATCTCGAATACCATCAGCCTCTCCGCTCCTCGGGTACCGGGGCGCCACTCTACCGGGAGCCGCAGGGCGATGCTGGACATAATCGTACAATGTGTACGGAAACGATCCGCGCCCGCAACGTCCGCACGGGGCGCCCGCCACGACCCTCCTGCCCACGCGCCACGCACCCCGCGTCCGCGCGCCGCCCGACCCGAGGAGCCCCCATGGCCGACCGCCGCACCGAGAGAACCCGCCGCGCCATCCGAGGCGCCCTGCTGCGGCTGCTGGCCGCCAAGCCGCTCGCCCAGATCACCGTCGCCGAGCTGGCCGCCGAGGCCGGCATCAGCCGCTCCACCTTCTACGCGCACTGCCCCAACACGCACCGCGCGTTCACCTCACTCGTCCGCGAGTTCCTGGAGGAGGTGCGCCCGCTGCCCGCCCAGCTGCGGTGCGGGGCCTGCTCCCCCGAGGCGACCGGCGCGGGCACGACCCCGTTCTGCGTCGCCCTCACGGCCGACGAACGCTGGGCGGCCCTCGTGCGCGACCCGCTGTTCCTGCCCACCGTCCTTGAGCTGCTCGAGGAGGAGCTGGAGCCGACGGCCCTTGCCGCCTATCGGGCCGCCGGCGCCGACGAGGACGAGGCCCGGGCGCTCTACCGCTTCCAGATGACCGGCTGCTACACGGCGGCCCTCGCCTACGGCGGGCGCGCGGACTGGCCACGCATGCAAGCCGCCATCGACACGTTCATCCGGGGCGCGCTGGCTGCCCTGCGCGCCCGCTAGGGCGCCCGCCCGCCGGGCAGGCCGCCTCGCGCCCCCCCTCCGCCCGCTCCCCGCGGGGCGGGCAGGCCGCGGCGGGGGCTTCTCCTCTCCTTGCTTCCTTCCTATGCTAGACTATGTCCACTAAATGAGAGGGGCGCCGGGAGAGGCGCCCAAGCGAGGCGAGGAGACACCCATGGAACCCATCCGCTTCATGGTCGTCAGCGGCTTTCTGGGCGCTGGCAAGACCACCACGATGATCGCGTTGGCCGAGCATCTGTGCGAGACCTACGGCGAGGCAGCCATCATCGCCAACGACCTGGGCGCCAACCTGGTGGACACCAGCCTCACGCGCGTCACCGGCTGCACCGTGGCCGAGATCGGCAACGAGTGCATCTGCTACCAGATGGACAACCTGGTCGACCAGATCCGCCGCCTGCGCGACAAGAGCGGCGCGCGGTTCGTCATGAGCGACATCCCCGGCTGCGGCGTGGGCGCCCTCGACCACGTGTACCACCCGCTCGCCCGCGAGCACGGCGACGAGTTCACGCTGGCGCCCTTCACCGTCATCACCGACCCCGAGCGCCTGCGCATGATCATGCCCGAGAAGGCCGACATCCACCTGCCCGAGGAGCTCGTCTACCTGCTGAAGCTCCAGCTGGAGGAAGCCGACCTGGTGGTGCTCAACAAGTGCGACCTGCTCACCGAGGCCGACCGCGAGCGCTACGTCGACTTCCTGCGCACCGCCGTGCCCGACATCCCCATCATCTGCATCTCGGCGCGCGAGCGCACGGGCATCGACGAGCTAGCGCGGTTCGTCACCGGAAACGTGAGCGCGCTCAAGAACTTCTCGGTGCGCTACGACGAGAAGTTCAACGAGGCGGAGGGGAAGCTGACCTGGTACAACCGCCGCCTCTACCTGAAGACGCGCGACGGCGGCGCCATCGACATGAACGCCGTGGTGGACGACCTCATCGAGGGCATCCGCCTGGGGCTCATCGAGCGCAAGCGCAACGTGCCGCACCTCAAGACGTTCGCCACCGCCGGCGAGGGCGATTACAGCAAGGCGTCGCTCATCGGCGTGGACTACGACATCGAGTACGCCCAGCAGCTGGCCGAGCCCCACGAGAACCTGCGGATGATCATCAACGCGCGCGCCGTGTGCGAGGCGCGGCCGCTCACGCGGCTGATGGACGACGCGCTCGACGAGGTGTGCGACCGCTACGACCTGGACTGCCAGGTGTTCTTCACCGAGTGCTTCGGCATGACCGACGAGGGCCGCTAGATGGCGCGCGACACCGGAGCGGCGGGCGCGGCGGCGGGCGCGAGCGCCGGCGCCGGCGCGGGGCGCGACGTGGCCCACGCGTCGCTCGTGCCCTCGCTCGACGACTCGCAGATCCCCGACGCGGCGCTTTCCGTTCACGACCAGGTGCGCGAGTACTACGGCCGCATCCTGGCCGGCTCCGACGACCTCAAGACCAACGCCACCTGCTGCACCACCGACGCGCCGCCGCGCTACGTGCGCGACGTGATGCCGCTCATCGCCGACGAGGTGATGGAGCGCTTCTACGGCTGCGGCAGCCCCATCCCGCCGGCGCTCGAGGGCTGCACGGTGGTCGACCTGGGCTGCGGCGTGGGGCGCGACGTGTACGTGCTGTCGAAGCTGGTGGGGCCCGAGGGCCGCGTCATCGGCGTGGACATGACCGCCAGCCAGCTCGAGGTGGCGCGGCGCCACCAGGCCGAGATGGCCGAGCGCTTCGGCTTCGCGGAGTCCAACGTGGAATTCCGCCAGGGCTACATCGAGGACCTGGCCGAGCTGGGCATCGCCGACGGGTCGGTCGACCTGGTGGTGTCCAACTGCGTCATCAACCTGACGCCGTTCAAGGAGCAGGTGCTGCGCGAGGTCTACCGCGTGCTCAAGCCCGGCGGCGAGCTCTACTTCTCGGACGTGTTCTGCGACCGCCGCATGCCCGACGAGCTGCGCGACGACCCCGTCCTGCGCGGCGAGTGCCTGGGCGGCGCCATCTACCTGGAGGACTTCCGCCGCATGATGGCGCGCATCGGCTGGCCGAGCTGGCTGTGCACCGTAGTCGACGACATCCACGTGAGCGACCTGGCGCTGGAGACGAAGCTCGGGTTCACCGGCTTCACGTCGCGCACCGTGCGCGCCATCAAGGCCGCCGGGCTGGAGGACCGCCACGAGAACTGGGGGCAGACGGCGCGCTACCTGGGCACCATCCCCGAGATGCCGCGCTACTTCGACCTGACCGACGAGATCCGCCTCATCAAGGGGCGCGACGTGGCCATAAGCGGGAACATGGCCGAGATGCTGGCGCAGTCGCGCTACGGGCGCCACTTCGACATCCGCCCGCGCGGAGCCCATCGCGGCGCGTTCGACTTCGCCCGCGCCCAGGACGCCGTGGAGGCGCGGCGCGGGAAGAAGGCGGTCGACGGGGAGTACCTGGACGCGGCGCTCGCGCGCATCGGGGCGCCCTCGTTCGCCGAGCGCGTGGACGCGCCGTCGGTGCTGACCGCGCCCGAGGGCAACGCCGTGCTGCAGGCCAACATCACCTACGCCTGCAACCTGGCCTGCCGCCACTGCTACCTGGAGTGCTCGCCGCGAAGCGACCAGATGATGAGCCGCGCCACGATGGAGGCCCTGCTCGACGCCTACGACGCCGGCGGCTTCACGACGCTGGACGTGACCGGCGGCTCGCCCGAGCTGCACCCCGACTTCCCGTGGTTTTTGGCCGAGGCGGCGCGGCGCGTGCGCGCCCGCGGCGGCAAGCTCATCGTGCGCACCAACCTGACGCTGCTCGACCAGCCGGAATACGCCCACTACCTGGACGACTACGCCGCCGCGGGCGCGGTGATAACCGGGTCGCTCCCCTACTACGACTCGTCGGCCGCCGACGCCCAGCGCGGGCGCGGCGTGTTCGAGCGCGCCGTGCGCGTCATCCGCCAGCTCAACGAGCGCGGCTACGGCGTGGCGGGCGCGCGGACGGCGGGCGCGGGCGACGGCGCGACGGGCGGCGAGGAACGGGCGACGCTCACGCTCGATCTGGTGTACAACGTGAGCGGGCCCTTCCTGCCGCCGCCCCAGGACCTGCTGGCCGACCTGTACCACGAGGAGCTGGCGCGCCGCGAGGGCATCGCCTTCGACGGGCTGTTCGCCTTCAACAACTGGCCGCTCGGGCGCTTCGCCCACGACCTCCTGGACGCCGGCCTGTTCGACGACTACCTGCGCCTGCTGGTGGACAACTTCAACGCCCTGGCCGTCCAGCGCATGATGTGCCGCGACCAGGTGAACGTGGACGTAGACGGGCGCCTGTACGACTGCGAGGTCAACCACGTGCTGGAGCTGCCCATCCAGCTGCCCGCCGACCCGGCCGACCCGGAAGGCCCCACGCGCGACGCCACCGTGGCCGACCTGGCGCGCGGCCCCCTGCCGGCCCGCGCCCTGCGCACGAACCCGGTCTGCTACAGCTGCGCCGCCGGCTTCGGCAGCAGCTGCGGCGGCTCCCTCGTCCACGAGCGCGAGGCGTAGGGAGTGAGGGGGGGCGCCCCGCGGCGCCCCCCCTTCACGCGTTAGTACGCTCTTCCCGCTTCGATGCGCTCGCGCTGGCGCTCGTAGCTGTACTCGATGGGATCCTTCGCCAGGGAGTTGGGCGAGGGGGCCTCGCGCGGGACGTACTGGGTCGGGTCGCTGTCGCCGGCGTCATAGCCGTCCACCTTGTAGATCTTGCAGAGCAGGTTCTTGTACGGCGCGCCGTAGCCGAGCTTGCCCACCTTGAAGCCGGGCAGCAGCTTGTTGATGTTGGCCTTCCACGTGCCGTACAGGCCGGGCGCCTCGGGGTCGTCCTCGGGGAACCACCAGCCGTGGGTGGCGTGGATGACGCGCGGCTCCACCTCCTTGGTGACGCGGGCGCGCTCGACGCACTTGCCGTAGGGGTTCTCGATGCACACGTAGTCGCCGTCGTTGATGCCGTATCTCGCCGCCGTCTCGGGATGGATGGTCACGAGCGGGTCGGGCGTGATGTGGCGCAGGCTGGGGATCTGGCGATGCTCGGTGTGGAACGACGCGTAGTCGCGGCCGCCGGTGGTCAGCACGAGCGGGTACTCCGCGTAGAGCTCCGGCGTGGCATACGGGCTCATGGCCGGCTCCATGAAGTAGGGCAGCGGATCCTCGCCGAAGTCCTCGTACATGGACGAGCGCACCTCGATGAGCCCGGTCGGCGTGTTGAAGCCCGGCTCGCCGTCGGGACGCAGCATCCCCTTCTCGTACTTCCTGTACTCGAAGGGCTGCTGGAACACCACCTGGTTCTGGAGCTCCTTGAAGCCCCAGTCGTACTGGGTGTGGATCTGGTCGTCGAAGAACTCCTCGACTGAGTTCCACGGCCACGCCTCGGGGTTAAGCCGCTTGCCCACCATCAGGCATATCTCCAGGTCGGACTTGCACTCCCCCGGGTCGATGGCCGTGTTGATGGCGCCCATGAAGTGCGTGTTGCGCCCGAAGTGCGGCATCACCACGCCGTCGTGCTCGGCGAAGCTGGACACCGGCAGCACCAGGTCGCACAGCCCCATGATGGTGGGCGTCATGAAGCAGTCCTGGGCCGCGTTGAAGTCCATCTTCATGAACGCGTTGTACCAGCGCTCGGGCTCGGCGCCCATGCACGGCGCGATGGGGTTGGACGCGTAGAAGTACGCCATGTGGAAGGCGTAGGGCTGCTCGGTCTCGATGACCTCGAGGATCTCGTCGGGGTGCGCGTAGACGCCCACGGCGAAGGCGGGGTGGTTCTCCTTGCCGTCGATGCGCTTGGCCACCACGTCGGGATCGACGCACTTGAGCGTGTCGTAGGACCACTTGCCCATGAAGCTGTTCGGCAGCGCCAGCGTGATGCCGCCAGGCACGTCCATGTAGCCGCAGATCGCGCCGATGGCGAGCATCTCCTGGCCGGCCTGGGCGCCGTTCTGCATCTGGTCGATGGCGAGTCCCCACAGGATGGACGACGGCGCGTTGGTGGCGAAGGCGCGGGCCGCGCCGCGGATGACGTCGGCCGGCACCCAGGTGATGGGCTCGGCCCACTCGGGCGTCTTGTCGGCGACGCGCTCGGCCAGCTCGTCCAGGCCGTAAACCCACTTGTCGCAGAACTCATGGTCGTAGAGGTCCTCGCCGATGATGACGTTGAGCAGCGCGAGCCCCACCGCCGCGTCGGTGCCGGGGCGCAGCTGGATGTGGTACTCGGCGCGCGAGGCGAGCCAGGTCAGGCGCGGGTCGATGACGATGAGCTTCGACCCGAGCTTCATGAGGTCGACGATGGCGTGGCCGAAGAGGCCGTCCGGGTTGGACTGCAGCGGGCTCTTTCCCCACAGCATGATGTACTTGGGCACCTCGTAGCGCGGGTCGTCGTAGCGGTCGGGGAAGAACGCCGCGTAGTCGAGCTCGGGGTAGCCGGCGCCCAGCATGTAGTCGGCCACCACGGTGCGCGGGCCGTAGCAGGAGTTGCCGGAGAGCGCCTGGGCCGAGTTCGAGGTCTTGAAGACGGCCTGGGCCATGGCCGGCGCGTAGAAGGTGGCCTCGCGGCCGGTGCCCTTCATGACGGTGATGGTCTCGGCGCCGTAGGTGTCCCAGATGTGACGCACCTCTGTCTCCAGGATGTCGAGCGCCTCGTCCCAGGAGATGACCTCCCACTTGTCCTTGCCGCGGTCCTCGCGGGCGCGCTTCATGGGATGGCGGATGCGGTCGGGGTGGTTGAGGAACTCGCCGATGGCCAGGCAGCGCGGGCACAGGCGACCTTCGGTGATGGGGTGATCGGGGTCGCCCTCCACCTTCACGAAGTTGCCGTCCGCGTCGGTGTAGATGAGCAGGCCGCACCCAACGGGGTGGCACCCCGGCGCCGACCAGGCGCACGTCCGCGTGCGCGTGAGGCCGTCCTCTTCCGTTATCCACTGCTTATCGGCCATTGCAGGCCCCCTTTCCTCGTCTCCGCGGCGCCTCGGAGGCGGCGCCGGCGGGCGGCCGTGCGGCCGCCAGGGTAATCATAAGGACGGCGGCGCGCCCCATGAATTGGCCGCGCCGCCAAGATTCCCCGCCCTTTTTGGCACCCCCGCATAGAGACATCCGCGTCCGGCGGGGCGGAATGGGGCTCCCCCGAATCCGCAGGCGCTACCGCTGCGCGCGACGACTCGCCCAACACGCACGCCATCGGCGCGCTTTCGAGAGGGGGCCAGACATCCGCGCCCGGCGGGGCTGTTGGCGTTGTCAATTGGCGGGGGCTCCAAAAGTCGGGCGTTTTTTCTCCGCTGGCGGTCGTTATTCCGCGTCCCCTCCCTTTCCTATGATGGGCCGGGGCCGGGCACTCACCCCCCGCCCGGCCCGCCAGCCTACGAGGAGGAGGAAGCGATGGCCGACGCGGAGAAGAGGTTCTTTTCCTACCACAAGCGTCCCGACGGGATCATCTACCACGAGGACGGCTCGAAGTTCTGCTCGAGCGCCCAGCTCATCAACGGGGAGGTGATGCCCGGCTGCATGCACCTGTCGGCGGTCTGGTACCTCTCGCCCGGGCTCCACGACACCCACACCCACATCCACGACGTGGACGAGGTGGTGGGCTTCATCGGCACCGACCCGGAGGACACCGAGTCCCTCGGCGGCACGCTGCGCTTCTTCGTCGACGGCGAGTGGGTCGAGACCGACCGCAGCTGCTTCATCTACCTGCCGGCCGGCGTGCCCCACTGCCCCTACGAGATCGTGAGCCTCGAGAGGCCGATCATCCACCTCTCGGCCCTGCCCGGCACCAGCTACACGCGCACCGACGTCTAGCCCGACCCCACGGAGGAGGAAGCCATGCTCAGCCAGGAGACACGCGATCTGATAACGAAGCTCGACCTGCCCTACTGCCCCGTGGCGGTGAAGTTCTGCTTCAACCGGCCCGAGGGCTACCGGCTGAAGGATCCCAAGCAGCCGCTGTGCGGCTGCATCAAGGACGTGCAGGAGACGGGCGAGACCTACTATATAGAGGCGGCCGAGGAGGGCTGCATGGGCAAGCACGTGCTGGGAGCCGTGCCCATCGAGCCCTTCGCCGAGTCGGGCGCCGTCGGGTTCCACCACGGCATCTTCAACCAGCAGGCCTGCAACGCGCGCCTGTACTACGACATCCAGTTCTTCAAGGAGGGCACGGTCAACTTCGTGCTGTTCGGCCCCGCCGCCGAGGTCGACTTCGACCCCGACCTGCTCATCTTCGTCGCCCCCACCGACAAGGCCGACATCATCATGCGCGCCACGAGCTTCATGACGGGCGACCCCTACGAGTCGAAGTCCACCAACGTGCTGGGCTGCCACTGGCTGTTCAACTACCCCTATATGACGGGGAAGGTCAACTTCGTCATCACGGGGATGCACTTCGGCATGAAGCGCCAGGGCTACTACCCGCCGGGGCTGCACATCATATCGGTCCCCTTCCACAAGATCCCGGCCTTCGCGGCGGGGCTCGCGCAGATGGAGTGGAGCCTGCCCGCCCTGAGCGACGACCCGGCCGACAAGGCCCTGGTCGCGCGCTACTACGAGAAGTTCGACAAGGCCCACGACAAGGACTTCCCCGTCGACCCGAAGGACCGGGTGCGCCATGGTTAGCGGCGGCTGGCGCGGCGCGGGCGCGGCGGACGCGGCAGCTGGCGTGGGCGCGGCGGGCGCGGCGGGCGGCTTCCCCCACGTCTTCCGGCCGCTCAAGGTGGGGCCGCTCACCATCAAGAACCGGCTGGAGGTGTCGCCGGCCGAGAACCACATGGCGTCCAAGGACGGCTGGGTCACCCGCGAGTTCGCGGCGTTCACCGGCACCCTGGCCTCGAGCGGGGCGGGCATCGTCACCATCGGCGACAGCCCCGTCACCCAGGCCTACTTCGACACATGCCCCTACACCATCAACCTGTCCGACCCGCTGGTGGTCAACGGGCTGGTGTGGGCGGTCGAGGCCATCCACCGCCACGACGCGGTGGCCTCCATCGAGCTCAACCTGCGCGACGAGGAGCGCCTGCCGGCCGACTACACCGAGGCCGAGCTGCGCGCCATCGTGGACGCCTTCGCCACCGCCGCCCGCCATGCGCGCCAGGCCGGCTTCGACATGGTGATGGTGCACGCCGGCCACGGGCACGTGATCGACCAGTTCTTCAGCCCCTTCTTCAACAAGCGCACCGACCGCTACGGCTGCAACAGCCTGGACGACCGCTGCCGCTTCGCCCGCGAGGTGGTGGCCGCCGTGCGCGAGGAGATCGGGCGGAACATGGCACTTGAGCTGCGGATGAGCGGCGACGAGCGCCTGGATGCCGAGCGCAACGTGCCGCTTGGGGAGATGACCGAGTTCGCCGTGCGGATGCAGGACGCCGTCGACCTGCTGCACGTGAGCGCGGGCAACCTCTACGACATGCGCGCCGGCGACTACATGATCCAGGGCGCCTACATGCCGCGCGCCACCAACCGCGCGCTGGCCGCCCACATCAAGCGACGCGTGTCGGTGCCGGTGACCTCGGTGGGCTCCTACACGATGCCGCTGGCCGAGGAGGCCCTGGCCGCGGGCGACTGCGACGTGGTGGCGATGATCCGCAGCTTCATCGCCGACCCGGAATGCGCCGTCAAGGCGCGGGAGGGCCGCGCCGACGAGATACGCCCCTGCCTGCGCTGCAACAGCTGCACGGGCGGCGGCCCGGGCATCAAGCCCAAGCCCACCCGCTGCGCGGTGAACCCGCTCATCGGGCGCGAGCTGGACTTCCCCGCCGTGGAGCCGGCGGCCCGGCCCAAGCACGTGGCCGTCGTGGGCGGCGGCGCCGGCGGCATGGAGGCGGCGCGGTGGCTCGCGCGGCGCGGGCACCGGCCGGTCATCTTCGAGCGGGGCGACGCGCTGGGCGGCAACCTAGCCGCCGCGGGCGAAAACAGCCTGAAGGCCGACGTGCGCGCCTACGCCGACTGGTCGCGGCGCGCGGTGGCGGCCGACCCGCGCATCGCGGTGCGGCTGGGCGTGGAGGCGACCCCCGCGCTCCTGGCGGACGAGGGCTTCGACGCCGCCGTCATCGCCCTGGGCGCCGCGCCGGTCACGCCCGACGTGCCCGGGGTCGACTTGCCGAACGTCGTGCAGGCCGTGGCGGTGGACGCCGACCCGTCGCTGGCCGGCGAGCGCGTCGTGGTGGTGGGCGCCGGCCTCACCGGAGCCGAGACGGCGCTCGACCTGGCGCGACGCGGGCGCGACGTGACCGTGGTGGTGCGCCGGACGCGCGAGGCGCTCTTGGCCGAACAGGGGATGAACCTGTTCAAGGCCTACATGTACTGCGACGACGCCGGGGTGCGGTTCGTCGAGGGCGCGGCGCTGACGGCCTGCACGCCCGAGGGCGCCGTGGTGCGGCGCGCCGACGGCAGCGAGGAGCTCCTGGCCTGCGACACCGTGGTGCTCTCGCTCGGCCTGCGCCCGGCCGTCGCCGAAGTGGACGCCCTGCGCGCCGCCGTGCCCGAGGCCTACGTCATCGGCGACTGCAAGCGCCCCCGCCTCATCAACGACGCCGTGCGCGAGGCCTTCTTCGCCGCCATGCGGATATAGGGCGGGCACGCGGGACGCGGGAGGCGTCGCCAGGCGCACGTCTCCCATAACGGTATTGCCGCAATCTGCTTCCTTCCCTGGGGTTCTGGCACAATGGGATGACGCCCTGCGGGGCGTGTGCGCTTTGTGTGGTAGTTTCTAAATAGTTTAGAAACTAAAGTATATTGATCTGCCAAAGTCGGACGGGTGAGCCGGTGGGCGCAGGACAACCGGAGCGTCGGGCAGCCGGGCGAGCCAGCGGGAGCGTCGGGCGCGACAGCGGGTGCCCGGCGCGGGCGGCACCCCGGCGCCCCACGGAGGCAGGCAGGAGCGGGTATGGGCAGGTTCTCGGACAACTTTCAACGCGGGCTCTACGCCTTCATGGCGGGGCGCAACGGCATGGACGCGCTGGCCCGGTATGCGCTGGGCGCGGGCATCATCCTCACGGTGCTCGACTTCCTCTTCGGGGGCCTGCTGCTGTCCGTCCTGTCGTTCGCGTTTCTGGCCTACGCGCTGTTCCGCTGCTACTCGCGCAACATCGGCGCCCGCGCGACCGAGAACGCGCGCTTCGAGAGCTGGCTGCGCAAGCCCCGGGCAGTCCTCGCGCGCCTACGCGGCCGCTGGGCCCGCCGCAAGGACGTCAAGTACCTCACGTGCCCCCAGTGCGGCCAGTCGCTCAGCGTGCCGCGCGGCAAGGGCACCCTGCGCGTGACCTGCCCCAAGTGCCACGCCCAGACCACCGTCAAGTCCTAGGCGCCGCCGATGTTCGGGTTCGTCGTCGCCAGCCTGGGCACCGTCTCCGACGAGGAGAAGGCGCGCTACCAGGCACTCTACTGTGGGCTGTGCCGCACGCTGCGCGACCGCTACGGTCAGGTCAGCCGCCTCACGCTCACCTACGACCTCACCTTCTACCTCATGCTGTGCGACTCGCTCCACGAACCGCCCGAGGACGAGGGCACGCTGCGCTGCATCGCCCACCCCACCCAGGTGAGGTCTTTCGCGCGGTCGCGCTTCGCCGACTACGCCGCCGACCTGACGGTGGCGCTCGCCTACCACAAGTGCCTCGACGACTGGCACGACGACCACGCCCTGCGCGCGAAGGCGGGCGAGCGGGCGCTCGCCGGCGCCTACGCCCGGGCGCGCGAGCGCATCCCCGGACAGTGCGTCGCCATCGAGCGGTCGCTGGCCGCCATCAGCACCATCGAGGCCGACCCGGATTCCTCCCCCGACGCCGCGGCCATCGAGTTCGGCACGCTGCTCGGCCGGCTCTTCGCCCACGACCAGGGTATCTGGGCCGACCAGATGGAGAAGCTCGGCCGGCAGCTGGGGCAGTTCGTCTACCTCATGGACGCGGCGGTGGACTACGCCGCCGACGAGAAGTCGGGCAGCTACAACCCCCTCGTGCGCCTGGGCAGCACGCCGGAGAATATGCGGACTTTGCTTGCAGTTCTCATCGGCAACGCCGCGGACACCTTCGAACGGCTACCCTTGGAGAAGGATCTGCACCTCATGCGCAGCGTCCTGTACTCCGGCGTGTGGCAGCAGTTCAACAGAACCTACCCGCCCGCCGACGAGCGCGCTACCATAGCAGGCGGTCCTTCGCCTGGCGCGCCCGCCGCGCCCTAGCCCGCGCGCCTGCCGCGCCCCGCCCGCCAGCCCGAGGAAAGGCCCATGGAGAACCCCTACGACATACTCGGCGTCAGCCGCGACGCGTCGCCCGACGAGGTGAAGAAGGCCTATCGCAAGAAGGCCCGCGAGGCGCACCCCGACCTCAACCCCGACGACCCGACCGCCGCCGAGCGCATGAACCAGGTCAACGAGGCCTACGACCGCATCATGAACCCCGAGAAGTACGCCCGGGAAGACGCCCGCCGCCGCGCGGCCGCCTACGGCACCCCCTACTCCCCCGGCTACGGCCGCCCCGGCGCGGGACCGCAGCAGCCCGGCGCGGGCCCCTACGGCGCGCCCGGCGGCTACCAGTGGGTCGAGGTCAACTGGGAGGACATCTTCGGCGGCGCGGGATTCGGCGGCACGGCGGGCAGCCCCATCCACCCCGAGGCGTCCGCGTCGGACGGGCCCGAGGCGCGCCAGGCCGTCGACGCCATCAACGCCGGGCGCTACCGCGATGCCCTCGAGCTCTTGGGCAAGACCGTGCGCTCGGGCCGCAACGCGCGCTGGTACTACCTGATGGCGGTGGCGAGCCACGGCGCCGGCGAGATCACGTCCGCGCTCGGCTACATCCGCCGCGCCCGCCAGATGGACCCGTCCAACGCCGACTACCTGGCCGCCGAGCGCCGCTTCACCCAGCGCGCCGCCGCCTACCAGCAGCAGGGCGAGTCGAAGGGCTTCTCGATGGGCTTCCTCGACCCCACCAACCTGTGCTGCTGCCTGTGCTGGGGCAGCATGCTCTGCGGCCCGGGCCTTCCCGCCGCCATCTGCTGCCTGTAGCGCGAGCCCGCGGGCGCGCAAAAAAGCGACCCCGCCGAGGCGGGGCCGCTTCCAAGGGAGAGCACGTTTCGCGCCCACAGGCGCGCCCTCGCGCGCCGTCGAGCGCCCGCCCCTTCCCGCCGCGCGCCGTCATGTCGTTTCAGCGCGCAGCGCGGGAGGGACGCGTCAGCGCGGGGCCCGCAGGCGCGCGCCCCGCATTCCGCTCCTACTTGCGGGCCGCCAGCTCCTTGCCGGCGAACACGAAGAAGTACACGAAGGGCAGCAGCAGGCCGATGGCCATGAGCGGCAGCGCGATGGGCATCTTCGACCAGCCGGGGATGGCCAGCGGGCACACGATGCACAGCACGGCCAGGATGGCGACGACCACCATCATGATGCCGAACTCCAGACCGCCGGAGTTCTGCTTGACGGGGTTGTCCACCTCCTCGGCGGCCAGCTGGTCCATGGTCTTGCCGCCCGTCTCCTTGACGAACAGCACGGTGCAGACGAAGCCCAGGATGAAGGGCACGATCAGCACGAGCACGACGGTGCTCCAGTTGGTGCCGCCCGCCGCGTTCTGGAAGAACGCCATGCCGGCGATGCCGCCGAGCACGATGGACGACGCCGAGCCGCCGAAGCGGGCGAACGCCTGGCACCAGGAGGTGCCGGTGTTGCGGATGGCGGTCGGGTAGGTCTCGGGCATGAGCGGCTGCACGGCGGTGATGGCGTAGTTCAGCGCGAAGCCGAACAGCAGCATCAGCACGATGCACAGGCCCATGTTGTTAGGCGCCACGAACAGCGAGCACAGCACGATGGCCACGATGCAGAACAGCCAGGAGCCGGCCAGGTTGCGCTTGCGGCCGATGCGGTCGGCGACGAAGCCGACGGTGAAGTTCGACGCGATGGCGGCGACGTTGTTCCACGTCTGCAGCATGACGGAGTCGGCCTGGGAGTAGCCCACGCCCACGAACCAGGTGGGGATCCACGCGTTCATGCCGTACACGCAGAACTGGCCGACGAAGTAGGTGCACCAGATGGCGGCGGTGCCCACGATGTACTTGTTGGAGAACAGCACGACGGGGCTCGTCTTCTCGGGGCGCGGCGGCACCACCAGCAGGGCGGGGTCGTACACGTGCGAGGTACCGCGGGTAGCCTGCTCGATCTGGGTCAGGCGCTCGCAGGCCTTGTCGAGCATGCCGGCGTTGGCGTACCAGTGCGGCGTCTCGTGCATCACGAAGATGAGGATGATGCCGTAGACCAGCGGCAGGCCGCCGATCAGGTAGCAGAGGCGCCAGTTGGCGTACATGGTGGCCGTGCCGCCGTCGGCGGTCACGTAGTCGATCTGGTTGCAGAAGCCCTCGATGATGGGCGTGGGGGTGTTGCAGATGGGGTTGGCGATGAGGCCGGCCAGCACCCAGCCGACCACCATGAAGGCCATGCCGCAGGTGACGAACACGCCGCGCTGCTTAGAGGGCATCGACTCGGAGAACACGGTGGTGACGATGGGGATGCAGGAGCCCACGCCGAAGCCGGCGATCAGGCGGAACGCGGCGAAGAACGCCAGGTCGTTGGCGAAGGCCTGCGGCAACGTGAAGAAGCCGTAGAACATGACCGCCATGATGAGCGTCTTCTTACGGCCCAGCTTGTCGGACAGAATGCCGCCGACGGCGCCGCCGAGCACCATGCCCAGCAGGCCCCACGTGGTGAGCGAGCCCATGAGCGCGCCCGGGTTGGCGTTGTCGGGCCAGAAGGTGTGGGCCACGAACAGGTTCGTCGAGTTGACGATCATGAAGTCATAGCCGTCGAAGATCATCGCGAAGCCCAGGATCACGAACACCACCCAGGTGTGCGAGCTGATGCCGATGGAGTCGATGACCTCCGATACGGTGAACTCTTTCTTGTCCATCAATCCCTCCTATTGCGAATGAGATGGAATGAGCGAGTACGTCCTTGACCGGCCCAGCAGGCAACGCCGGGGCCGATCACCCTAGAGAACGCAGTAGCAAGACTGGGATATCGCCGCAGACCGGCGGGAACGGGCGCTCCGAATCGAGCGGAAGCCCCCTTGAGGCGTCGTTCCCCAACGACTCCTCCTCCGCCTCCGTGATCGCGCGACAGCCAGGAGAAACGACTGCGCACATCCTCCTTTCACGGTTCTCTGATCGGATGCGCGTTTCCCTTACGGAGAGCAGGCGGCCCCGCGGGCGGCCCTATGCCTTCGCAAGCGAAACGACCGGGCAAGCGTATGAGATGGGAGGGGGCCGGTCAACGATTGGGCGGGTCGCTTTGCGCCCCGGGCATCGTCCCCGAGGGTTGATTTTTCTCAACCACGACGGGAAGCGCCAGGTCAGGAAAGGGGGCGAAAACGCCGGTGGGCCCCGCCGAAGCGGGGCCCACCGGGAGAGAGGAGGGACGAGGAAGGGGCTAGCGTCTCAGCGCCGCCATCGAGAGTGCCTCCCCGAAGAGCTGCCCGGCGCCGTTACGCACACCGAAGGCGGCCTTCTCGGGGTCGGCGACCACGCTGCCGGCCAGGAAGTCGGCGCCGCACTCGAACAAAAGCGGCGCCATCACCACCGACGGGCCCACCAGCGTGACGTAGGAGCGCGTGGCCAGCTCGAGCAGGCGCGGGGCCGTCTTGTTGATGAGGGTGACGCCGGTCATGAACGTGAAGTCCGCCGTGGGCAGCACATACTCGCACGCCGGATCCGGCGTGTCGAGCGGGCCCGAGCAGCGGCGCTCGAGCACCGTGAGCCGCGCGTACTCCTCGATGCGGTCGACGTGCGGGAAGTGCCCGACGACCACCACCTGGCTGTCGGAGCCGGCCGCCTCCACCTGGGGGCGCACCATCTCGAAGGCGTCGAGGGAGCGCCGCGTGCCGTCGGGCAGGTCGACGGGCTCGTCGAAGCGGGCGCCCAGCGGCTCGAGCAGCGAGCGGCGCGCGTACCAGGCGTTGAGCGCGGCGATGCCGAGCGTCGCCTCCTCGAAGCACCAGGACTTGGCCAGCGCCGCCATCTCGCGCAGGGGGCGCCCGCGCCAGTCGCCCTTGTCGGCGCGCACCGCACCGCCCGTGGTGGTGAAGGCCACCCCCATGCCGCACTCCGCGTCGACGTAGGACCAGTGGGTGCCCAGGCACAGATCGCGCACGAGCACGCCGTCGGGCACCCCCGCGATCAGCTCGTCGTAGAGCGCCCAGGGCGTGAATCCGAGGTTCCTCATAGCTTCTCCCCTTCCCTCTCACCCGCGCCTAGGAGCGCGGCGACGCGTCGGCCAGCAGGTCGGCCAGCTCGGCGTCGGACAGGTCGTACTGGTACATGGTCTTATAGTAGGCCCTGGTCACGTCGGCGATGGTGTCGTCGAAGCGATCGGGATACAACAGACGCGGCAGCCACTGCATGCCCATGAGCTGGTTGACCGTGGGCGGGTTGTTCATCCAGCAGTAGGGGTCGTCGGGCACCTGGTAGTAGCGACCGGAGCCGATGGCGGCGATGCCGGCCCACGCCGGGTCGTCCCCCACCGTGTCGTAGATGCTGCCGGCCTGGAAGATGATGAGGTCGGGGTTCCACAGCGCGATCTGCTCGAGGCTGATCTCGTTGCCGTTGCCCTTGCCGGACACGTCGTCCACCACCACGACGTTGTCGGCGCACATGTCGATGACCTGCCCCTGGAACGACGTCTTGGCGATGGCGTTGAGGCCGTTGGCGCCGAGCAGGTACGCCATCCTCACGCGCTCGTCCTCGGGGATGGTCGCCATGACGTCCTCGACCTTCTGGTAGGAGGCGCGGCAGTAGGCGGCCAGCTCGTCGCCGCGGTCCTCCATGCCGAGCATCTCGCCCAGGCGCTCGTAGGCCGCGCCGTAGTCGGACAGCTTCGCCTCGATGAACACCACGGGGATGCCGAGCTGCTCCTGCAGCGCGTCCAGGTCCTCCCTGGCACCCTTCTTCGCCTCGCCGGTGTCGATGATGACCTGCGGGTTCTCGGCGGCCACGGCCTCGCGGTTGAGGTTGTCCTTGGCGCCGAGCACCGCGCCGAACACGGGGTAGCCGGCGAACTTCTCACCGAAGATGCGCAGCTGGTCGTCGTTGAGCTCCTGGGCCAGGCCCACCATCTTGTCGGGGGCCATGGTCAGCAGCACCTGCTGGGCCGTGAAGCCCGACGGGCAGATGCGGTCGATCTGGGCGGGCAACTCCACCTCGCGACCCAGGTCGTCGGTGAAGACGTAGGTCTCGGGCGCGGCGGGCGCCTCCTGCGCGGGCGCGGCGGGGCGGTCCTGGCCGCCGGAGCAGCCGGCCAGCCCGAGGACGGCGCCCGCTCCCAGGGCGGCGGCGCACAGCAGCGCCAGCAGTGCGGCGGCGGGCCTTCTCAACGGAGTGGACATGATCGGTTCCTTCCTTCCTTGTTTCCGCTGTCGGTCAGCGGCTCTGCACTTCGCGCACAGGCACGCAGACGCGCACCTTGTCGCCGTAGAGGGAATTGACCTCGACGTCCACGGCGTAGAGGTCGCTGATGAGCTCGGAGGTGATGGTGTCGTGGGGGCTGCCGAAGGCGCGGACGCGGCCGCCGTCGATGACGAGCGTCTTGTCGGAGTAGAGGAACGCCTGGTCGGGGTTGTGCGTGGACTGGATGATGGAGAGCCCCTCGCGCGCGAGCTGGCGCACGCAGGACAGCACGCGCACGGTGTTGCCGTAGTCGAGCGCGCTGGTGGGCTCGTCCATGATGATGGTCTGGGCCTGCTGGGCGATGGCGCGGGCGATGAGCACCAGCTGCTGCTCGCCGCCGGATATCTGGGTGTAGGCGCGGTGGGCCAGCCGTTCGATGCCGATGCGCTCGAGGGCCGCGTAGGCGCGCTTGACCTGCGCCTTCCCCGGGTTGCTGAGCATCTTGAGGTCGCTGCCGGTGGCCATGAGCACCACATCGAGCACCTCGTAGTCGTACACCGGCGCGTGGGACTGCGGGATGTAGGACACCTCGCGCGCCCGCTCGCGCACCGACAGCCGGCGCAGGTCCTGGCCGTTGACCAGGATGGTACCCCGATAGCCCTGGTTGAGCCCCAGGATGCAGCGGAACAGGGTGGACTTGCCCACGCCGTTGGGCCCCAGCACTCCCACGAGCGCGGCGTCGGGGACGGCGAAGCTCACGTCGCGCAGCACCTCGTGGCTGCCGTAGGCGAAGCTCAGGTTGCGAACCTCGATGCTCATAGCTTCTTCCTCCGCGTGATGAGGAACAGGAAGAACGGCGCCCCCACGAAGGCCGTGAGGATGCCGATGGGGATCTCGGCGGTGGTGGCCAGGCGCGCCACGTCGTCGACCACCAGCAGGAACCCCGCGCCCATCAGCATGGACGCCGGGATGAGGCGGCGGTAGTCGGCGCCCACCATCATGCGGCACAGGTGCGGGATGACCAGGCCCACCCAGCCGATCATGCCCGTGACGCAGACGCTGGCGGCCGTGACGACGGTGGCCGCCACGATGACCACAACGCGGATGAGGCGGGCGTTGACGCCCAGGGTGGCGGCCTCGTCGTCTCCCATGGTGAGGACGTTGATGCGCCAGCGCAGGGCGAAGAGCACGGCGCACCCCGCCAGCATGAGGGGAAAGACCGCGGCCACCGAGGCCATCTTGGCGCCGGTGAGGCTGCCCATGAGCCAGTAGGTGATGTCGGCCAGCTCGTCGGTGGGGTCGGCCACCAGCTTGGCGTAGGACACGCCCGCCTGGAACAGCGAGCTGACCATCACGCCTGCCAGCACCACCACCATCATGTGGTTGCCCTTGGCCCGTGCGCTGATGAGCAGCACGAGAAGCACGGTGAAGAGCGCCATGGCGAAGGCGAGCAGCGACACGCCCACCGATCCGAGGCCCAGCAGGATGGCGACGGCCGCGCCGAACGCGGCGCCCTGGCTGGCGCCGAGAATGTCCGGAGACACGAGCGGGTTCTGGAAGGTGCCCTGGTAGGCGGCGCCGGCCACGGCCAGGCAGCAGCCCACCATGAGCGCGAGCAGGATGCGCGGCAGGCGCACGTTGAAGAAGAGGGTCGCCTGCTGGTCGGTCCAGGTCTGCGGGAGGGGGACGACCTGGTCGACCAGCAGGGCGACGGCTTGGGAGGGGTCGATGGGGTAGCGCCCCAGCAGGAGGGAGGCGCCGGCGGCCAGCACCGCGAACACGGCGAGCCCGACGATGACGAGGCGGCCGCGGCGCGCGGCGCGGGATGCCCGCGGGCAGCCGCAGCCGCCGGGCGACGCAGCGGCCTCGGTACCCGGCGCGGCGGGCGACGCGGCGACCCCGGTGCCTGGCGCTGGGCGCGTTTCCTCCCCCATGGCGTCCCCCTTCCCTCGTTATGATTATTCTTATTTATGAATAATCTTTAGTGAGGATAATATAACGCCTTTGATTATTTTTCAATGAGAATAATGATGAGGAGGCGTATTGATGAGCGACGGGCGGCGATATCCTGGCAGCCAGCGGCAGCGGGTTGGGAGCTAGGCGAGACTGAAGGCGGCGAGGACGGCGCTGCGGGAGGCCTCGTCGGGGGCGATGGCCCGCGCGCCGCCCCAGGCGGCGCCGAGGCGCTCGGCCGCGCGGTCGGCCAGGCGGTCGCGCGCCACCGCCAGCGCGTGGGGCCACGCGGGGCGCGGGCCGCGATCCAACAGGGCCAGCGCCTCGACGAGGCCGCCGCCGCATTCCAGCTCCAGGCGCCCGAGCTCGTCGACCACGAGCAAGCCGGGGGCGACGCCCGACGCGTCGGCCAGCGGGGCGAGGGACGCCAGGTGGGCGTTCACGTGGGCGAGGGCCGCGTCGTCGATGGCCCAGCCCAGCTGCGCCTGGGCGCTCTGGCTGGCAGCATCGGCGATGCCCGCAGCCTCGGCCAGGTCGCGCCGGCGCGCGAAGGGGATGCGCTCGCCCTGGGGCAGGAGCACCTGGTCGATGCCGCGCTTCTCGAAGCCGTGGGCGTCGGCGCGCGGCCCGTCCGAGGCCACCCAGTCCCCCGGCGCCAACACCCCGCGCACGGGAACCCCCGCCGCAACGAGGTCGCCCGCCAGCCCCTCAAGCCACCGCGTCTTCCCCACCTGGATCCGCCCCGTCAGTACGAACAGCACCGCGCATCCCTTCTCGCAAGATTATCCTCGGATAAGGATAACAGATGGAAGGCAGGGAAGAGCAGAAGTCCTCGCCAGGCACCCCTCCCCCACGTGCGCGCGACAGCCCAACGCCAGGCGCCCGCCAACGGCGCGCTTCCGAGACGGGGGGGCAGCGCGCTGCCGGGGAGGCGCCCTCCCCTCCTCGGGGCGCGTCTCCCCCCCCCTCTCTCTCCTCGGAAGCGCGCCGTTGGCGGGCGCGTTGGGAGAGCTACCGCGCGCAGCGGTAGCGCTGGCGGCGCTGGGCGCTCCCCTAGCGCGCTTCCCCTAGGCGGGCGAGGCGGGCGGCTTCTTGCTGGGCGTAGGCGGGGTCGGTGGCGAGCAGCTCCTCGTAGGTCTTGCCGCGGCCGCCGAGGGCCCACTCCCTAAGGCGCGCCAGCCTCGAACCCTCCGGGCTCTTCTCGCCCTCGCTCTTCCCGCGCCACTCCTCCTTCTTCGCCAGCGCCACCACGGCGGCCGCGGCGATGCGCAGCTTGGCCACGTCGGTCACGCGCACCTCGTAGGCGTCCCCCATCCCCCGGAACAGGCGGCGGCTGACGTGCACCTCCTTGCGGCCCGTCTTCTCGTTCACGAAGTCGAGCGGGCACGTGGTGAGCGACCCGCGGATCTGCCACAGGCGCCCCTCCAGGTAGTAGTGGTCGAACAGGCGGAACGTGCGCAGGGCGTGCTCGTGGCGCTCGAGCTGGATGTAGTACGACAGCGTCTGCGCGTCGGGCTTGATGACGCAGTTCTCGCCGCCCATGCGGCCGATGAAGCGCACTTTCCCGCGCTCGCTCGACCAGTCGCCGCGCACGTGGTAGAGCGGCGTGCCGTCCTCGAAGAGGATGTCGAAGTCATCGTGGCGAGAGAGGGCGTCGGCGGGCAGGTAGACCTTGTTGTTCTTCACGGCGGCTCCTTCGGGCGGGGACAGGTCGCCCGAGTATAGCCGCCGCGGACGGCCAGGCCCTCGACCCGTGGGGGCGAGAAGGGCGCCCAGCGGGCGCGGGCATCGTCCTCAGAGGGCGAACTTGTCGCGCACGCGCAGGAGCTTGCGCCGCCAGGGCACGTAGATGACCAGCAGGAACACGACGGTCGACACGGCGTGGACCAGGTCGAAGGGCAGCCCCGCGCCGTAGACCAGAAGCGCCGTCTGCCAGGTGATGGGGTGCGTGAAGCCGACGAGGGTCCACGAGTTCATGAGCAGGCCGAACAGCAGTCCCGACGCGAACCCGTAGGCCATGAGCACGCCGCGGCGCTCGAGAAGGCCGGCGTCGGCCAGCACCCCGGCCAGGTAGCCCACCAGGCCCCAGGCGTACATCTGCCAGGGCGTCCAGGGCCCCTGGCCGAAGAAGAAGTTGGACACGACGGCCGCGAGCGCGCCCACCATGAAGCCACAGCGCCGGCCGAACACGGCGCCGGCCAGGATGCACACGGCGCTGACGGGCTTCACGTCCGGCGTCGCCGCGAACAGGATGCGCCCCGCCGCGGCGAGCGCCCCCAGCACCGCCGTGGGCACCACCTGGCGCAGGGCCGGCCTGCTACGCTCGAAGCCGGCGAAGAACAGCCCGAGCGCGCCGGCGGCCACCGCGAAGGTGAGCAGCGCCGTCTGGTCGAACTGGAACCACCCGCACACCACGAGCGCCACCGGCACCGCCAGCAGCACGAGGGCCTCCAGGGCGGCGGGGAAGCGGCGGCCGGCGGCCCCCTCGTCGCGCGCCGTCATCGGCCCGCCCCCCGCTCACCCCGCGGGGCCGCCGGGCCGTCGGGCCACCCCGCATCCTGCGCGTCCCGCGAGGCTGTCGGGCCGTCGAGCTGGCTCCCCTCCCCCGCGAGCGCGGAGGCCCGCTTCCGCGCCCCCTCCTTCTCCTCCTGAGCATCCCATAGGATGGTGAAGCCATCGGGCTGGGGGCGGTAGAAGAGGTTGCGCTCGCAGAACTCGGCGGGAGGCTGGGTGCAGGCCACCTCACCGTCGAAGAGCATCGTCATAGTGTCGGCCACGCGCGAGGCGAAGGCCACGTCGTGGGTGACCAGCACGATGGTGCGCCCCTCGGCGCGCAGGTGGCGCAGGATGCGCGCGATCTCCAGGCGCGAGGGCGCGTCGAGCCCCTTAGTGGGCTCGTCCATCAGCAGCAGCCGCGGCTCGACCAGGAGCAGCTTCGCCAGCGCCAGCTTCTGCTGCTGGCCGCCGGACAGGTCGTAGGGGTGCCGGTCGTCAAGCCCCGCGAGGCCGAGCTGGCCCGCGACGCGCGCGATGGCGTCGGGCCCGTAGCCGCCGGCGTCGGCCCACTCGGCCAGCTCCTCGGCCACCGTGTCGCACACGAGCAGCATCTTGGGGTTCTGCGGCAGGAGGGCCTGGTCGGCGCGCAGGGCGTTGGCCAGCTTGCCGCGCTCGAGGCGCAGGGTGCCGGCGGCGGCGCGCAGGAGCGTCGACTTGCCGCAGCCGTTGCCGCCGACGATGGCGTGGATGCGTCCCTCGCCCAGCGTGAGGTCGAGGCCGCGCAGCACCCAGTCGGCGGCGCGGTCGTAGCGGAACCACGCGTCGGAGAAGCGCAGCGCCGGGGCGCCCTCGGGGGCCGGGGCGCCGGCCGCGCGTCCGCCCGGCACGCCCGCGGCCGCACCCGCCAGCACGCCGCGCCCGCCCGACACGCCCGGCAGCGCGCCGGGCCCGCCCGGTGCCGCCGCGCTCGCGGCCGCCGCGCGCTCGCTGGCCGCGCCCGCCGCGCACCCGCCTTCCGCGCCTTCCCTTCCCTCCCCCGCTATTTTCCCGCGCCCATAGCGGAACTCGTCGAGCGAGGCCGGCGCCACGCGGCCGCCGACGACGCGCGCGGCCATGGTGGCGTAGTCGACCATGGTCTCGGGGCTGTGCGTGGCCACGACCACCGTGAGCCCCAGCTCGCGGTTGAGGCGGAACAGCGCGTGGAGGAAGCTCTTCTGCGCCACCGGGTCCAGCTGGGCGGTCGGCTCGTCTAAGAGCAGCACCGACGGCTGCATGACCAGCACCGACGCCAGGCACACGAGCGCCTTCTGGCCGCCGGAGAGCTCCTCGGCGCTGCGGCGGAACCACGGCTCCATGCCGAAGAAGTGCGCCACCTCGGCCACGCGCCGGCGCATGTCGTCCGGCGGCGTCCCCAGGTTCTCCAGGCCGAAGGCCAGCTCGTGCCACACCTTGTCGCAGACTATCTGGTTGTCCGCATCTTGGGACACGTAGCCGATGCGCGGCTCGCGGCCGCCCGCGGCGAGGGGCTCGCCTCCCAGCAGCACCGCGCCCGCCCGCTCGCCCACGGGGGCCAGCTCGGGCTTGGCGCAGCGCAGAAGCGTCGTCTTGCCCGACCCGGTGGCGCCCACCAGCACGGCGAAGGCGCCGGCCGGCACCGACCAGTCGACGTCGGCCAGCACAGGGGAGCCGTGGGGGTAGGCGAAGGTGAATCCGTGGTAGGTCAGCGCGTCCATCGCAGGCGCTCGCCTCCAATCAGGGCACAGGGCAGGAAGAAGAACAGGGCGTAGGGCCCGTAGCCCCACCACCAGGAAAGCGGCGTCAGCGTCGGGTAGAAGCGGAACGACCCCACCGCCGCCACGGCCACGGCCGCGGACAGGGCGGCCAGGCCCAGCACCGCCGCCATGAGCGCGGCGTCGCGGCCGCGGAAGCGCTGGCGCTGGTAGGTGGTGCGGCGCGCGCCGGAGGCCCAGCCGCGGGCGCGCATGGAGTCGGCCGTCTCCAGGCTGTCCTCCATCGACCAGCCGACGAGCACCGACATCTGGCGCAGGCCGGACGACAGCGCGGCGCGGCGGCCGCGGGGCGCCGCCTTCGAGCAGGCCGCCTGGGCATCGGCGATAGCGCGGCCGCAGCGGCTGAACCGCGGTACCAGGCGCAGCGCCATGGACAGCATGAGCGCCAGCGCCGGCGCGCGGCCGCCGAGCGCCGTCATCACGCGGTCGGCCGACAGCACCGCCGACGCGGCCGCGAACCACAGCAGCGTCGCCATGAGCAGCGCGCCCATGGCCGCCCCGTAGGCCAGACTCTCGCCGTAGAGGGCGAAGGTGCCCACGCGGGCGAGCTCGGTGGATCCCTGGGCCGCGAACAGCGGGTTCGCCACGGCGATGACCAGGAAGAGCGGCACCTGCCAGCGCAGCTCGCGGGCCACGGCGCGGGGCCCGCGCAGCAGCGCGCCGCAGGCGAGCGCCCCGGCCAGCGACAGGCCGATGAGCACCGGCTGGAAGGCCGCCATGGTGAGCGCGAGCGCCGCCGCGAAGAACGCGAGCGGCACCGCCGGGTGCACCGCGTCGAGGACGGCCGCGCCCGCCGGGGGCGCTGCGGGGGCGGGGACGGCGGACGTTCCGGACGCGTCGTCGCAGCGGGTGCGAGCGCCGCGTGGGCGCTGGGCGCCAGGCGCAGTCGCGCGGGCGCCGGCGTCCGGGGCCACGCGGCCGCCCGCCCTCCCCGCCTCTGCCGCGCCCGCCGCGGGAGCGCTAGAGGTCATTGCCGTTGTCCAGGGTGTACACCCAGCGCACGGTATCGCCAGCAGACAGCTTGTAGGCGGTGCACGACTTCTTGGGATACGTCCCGTTGACGCCGTACATCCACCCGCTGCCCGCGCCGCAGGAGAACTCGGCCAGGCCGCCGATGGAGCGCACGTAGCCGCCGGACATGTTGACCGACAGCCCCGTGGCGACCAGCGCGTCATAGGCCGTCGCGCCCGCCGGCAGGGTCACCGAGCGCGCGGCGGCGCCCACCGAGTAGCCCGAGGGCTTGGCCTTGGACCCGTCGACCGACACGGTGACGGTGATGGTGGACGGGGCCGGCGGCGGAGTCTCGGCCGGCTTCTCCGCCGTGTCGCCGGAAGACCCGCCCGAGCCGCCCGACGAGCCGCCGGAAGAGGCGGGGGGCTGGGCAGCCGTGCCGCCCGAGGAGGCCGGGGGCTGCGAGCCGCCCGAGGGGGCCGAGCCCGAAACCGGGGGCGTCTCGGCCGAGCCGGCAGCCGGGGCCTGCGGCTCCTCGGCGGCGGGGGCGTCGCCCTCGGTCGCGGCGGGCGGCTCCTCGGCCAGGGGCTCCTCGGGCGCCTCGTCCAGGTAGTCGTCGAGGACGGCCGCCACGCCCACCTCCCTGACGGGCACCGTCGTGGAGGCCCAGGGGTCGACCGTCGCGCCCTCCTGCGAGAACGCCCCCAGGGCGACGCCGCCCGCCGCGAAGACTATCACGCACGCCGCGCACGCCGAGGCCACCACCACCGGCACGCGCGAGCGCCGCGGGGCCGGGGTGACCGGCCCCCCGTCGTCGGCCGCCGCGGGGGTCGCGGGGGCTGCGCCGCCCGCAGCCGCGCCGCCCGCAGCGCCCTCCCGTATCCTCTCGGGGACGACGCGCTCGTCCGCCCCCGGCTTGCTATCCACCGTCATCATCGGCTCCTTCGTTCCGTACGCGGTTACGCGAGCACCCGCCGCGCGGCCGGCTGGCGGCGCAGCGGGCAGGCAGGGTCGCGCGCCTACGCGGCCTCGCGACGGCGCGCCGTGGCCACGCAGGCGGCGGCGCCCAGGGCCAGCGCGGCCACGGCGCCCGCGGCGCCCAGCCCGTCGTCGCCCGTCGGCGCCAGCGCCGTCCCCGCAGCCGGCGCCTTCGCCGCGCCCTCATCCCCCGGCTCCCCCTGAGCCGGCGGGGTGACGGCGGTCAGGTCGTAGGCATCATAGGCGCCTCCCGCCTTCTGATAGCCCTGGTTCGCCGCCAGGGCCAGCAGCACCGTGGCAGAGGCCATCGTCTCGTTGCCGATCAGATCCTCGTCGAGGGCCCTCGCATAGCCCGCAAGGTCGTCGTCAGCCAGGGCGATCGCGAATCCCAGCGGAGAGGATCCGTTGTCCGTCACCAGGGAGAGGGGGTCGACGCCCAGGGCCGCGAGGGCCACCACAACGTTAGCTGTGGCGTCCAAGTTGCCCTGCGTATCCCCCGGATTGTAGGCGAAGCTGCCATCGGGAAGCTGCATGGCCCTGACGGTTGCCACGGTCTTGTCAATGACCTTCGACACGGCAGGCTGGGAACGATAGGGAATGAGCGCCAGGATGGCCTGCGAGGCAGTCTGCGAATCAGGGCTAGAAACCGTGAACAGACCGTTATCCTGCTGGCTTGCGACAAGGTAGTCGACGAGATCCTGCACCGACATCGCGCACGAGCCCTGCTCGTAGCCCGCGTCGCCGTAGACGGGCAGGATCATGACGGCATCGTAGACGCTCATCGCGTCCTCGGATATCAGGGCCTCCATCTCGGCGACCAGATTGTGCGTGGCGCCCCCCATCGGCGCCCTCGTGCAGTCTACGCCGGCAGCCGTGAGCGCCAGGATGTACTTCGCCAGGGCGCCTGCGCGAATGGGAGCGCCGTTGGCCTTCTCGTAATCGGCGAGGCTAGCCAGAATGGCGCTTCCGTCGATGCTCGCGCCCAAGCCGAGGTCATTCAGGGCTATGGCCGCGAAGGCCGTGGTGTTGTCGATAGCCGCCTCGGCGCCGCCCCGGGAGAAGCGCGCCGCCAGGTTCTGTTGGAGCGAGGCCGCCTTGGCCGCGTCGTACTTGCAGGTGGCATAGGCCGAGTCGTCCGGCTTGGGATCGGGAGCCGCGACCCCCTGGACACCGTAGGCGAAGGCGGTCTCGGTGCCGTAGACGTACTGGTAGCTGCCGCCCGCCTTCAGCGGCGAGGAGGCCATGGCGTCGTCGTAGTTGTCGGACGACCCGTCGGCCATGGTGGTCCAGAAGGCGCCGGTGGCCGGGTCGTAGCCCTTGCCCAGGAAGTAGGGCGAGTCGTAGGTGAGGCAGAACGCCCGGTCGTTTCCGGCCGTCTCCGCCAGGTCGGCCACCTCGGTGAAGCCGGCCGCCTTCAGCATGTCGAGCACGGTGCTGCCGGGGGCCATGTTCTCGACGGCGCCGTTGTAGACCACCTTGCCGTCCACAGCGTCGAACACGGTGAGGGCCGCCGGGAACGAGGCCTTCGCCAGGGGGTCGGGAATAGCATCGCTGTAGGCGAAGCTGGTCGCGGTGCCGTAGACGTACTGGTAGCTGCCGCCCGCCTTCAGCGGCGAGGAGGCCATGGCGTCGTCGTAGTTGTCGGACGACCCGTCGGCCATGGTGGTCCAGAAGGCGCCGGTGGCCGGGTCGTAGCCCTTGCCCAGGAAGTAGGGCGAGTCGTAGGTGAGGCAGAACGCCCGGTCGTTTCCGGCCGTCTCCGCCAGGTCGGCCACCTCGGTGAAGCCGGCCGCCTTCAGCATGTCGAGCACGGTGCTGCCGGGGGCCATGTTCTCGACGGCGCCGTTGTAGACCACCTTGTTACCGTCGGTGGCATCTACCACCGTCAGGGCGACGGAGAACTTGGCCGCAGGCAGCGGATCGGGAATGCTCAGCTTCCCGTCAACGACGGTGGGAGCCACCGTCACGGCCGACGGGGCCGCCTTCGTCCTCAGCTGCGTCATCGGCTGGGCATCGACAGCCGCGCTGGCAGCCTGAAGCTGAGCCGCGGGAGCCTTCGCCGAGGCGTTCTTTGCATCCTCTTTCTGAGAAGACGCCTCCCCCTTCCCAGGCTGAGGATCGTTCGCACCGAGTTCCTCGGTGACCGTCTGCTTCTCGGCTGCCGGCTCGGCGGCGCTGGCGGGGGCGACGGGAGCCAGGCCCAGGCAGAGGGCCGCCGCCATCACCATCATGAGCAGTTTCTTCAGGGGTGTTGCGCCCGATGAGGGCGCGGAAGTGCTTCCAACCATAGTCGGAACCTCGCTTTCCAGGGCTTGTACGCGATGGACGGGTGTTCCGACTTTGCCTGATGGGCGGCGCGTCGCGTGCCCGCGACCCCGCAGGGCGGGTGGCGCCACCGGCGTTTACGGTTACTGGTATAGCGCGGGATTCCCACCCGCATTCCCCCAGGCTGGCCGCCCCTTGCGGCCCGCCCGCGCCTGCCGGCGCGACCATCAATGCCAATGCCCGCCATTGTACCACTCGGTATGAGAAGGAGAAGAGGCACCGGCTATTGCCACCTTGCCAGAAAATGCGACTTATCACACCGATTCGGGGCTCGATTCGCAGAACCGGCGCCCCCTATCGCACGTTTTCCCAGGTCGCGAAAGACAGCGACGCGAATTGAGGCGAAATCTCGCGTGATAAGTCCCATTTTCTGGCAGGGCGATGTGATAAGTCGCGTTTTCTGGCAGCCCACGGCGGGATGGCACCCAGGAAGACGGCAGCCTCGCGGCGAGATGGTACCCGGGAAGGCGGAGACCCCGCGGTGGGATGGCGTCCGGGAAGACGGCAGCCCGTGGCGAGATGGCGCCCGGGAAGACGAAGGCCCCGCGGTGGGCGAGGCCTTCGGGCGTGCGCTGGATGCGGATGCGGGGCGCGGCGGGCGCGCACCGCGGGCGGCAGGGCTAGCCGACCGTCACCTCCTCGGCGTTGAGGCCGGCGGAGCTGATGGTGCCCACGACGGTGACGTGGCGGCCGACGAGCGCGCTCGCGTCGATGCCGTCGCCCACCTTCAGGCCCATCGCCCACACGTCGCGCTGGCTGCCGTCCAGGGTGAGGCGCAGGCCGCCGTCGGGCTTGAACGTGAGCGAGCCCGGGGTGCCCGTCACGGTGCCGCCCAGCTCCACGAGGTCGCCGGTCGAGCACTTCAGCCCGTACTCGGGCCGGCCGCCCTCCTGGCCGATGGGGCCGGTCTCGCCTTCCTCGCCCTCGCCTTCCCCCTCGCCTTCGCCGGGCTGCGCCACGGTGAGGTCCTCGACGGTCACCTCGTCGTTCAGGCGGTCGACCTTCGCCACCCAGCCCTCGGTGTCCGACCAGGTGACGGCGATCTGCGCGGTGCAGTTGTGGCGCTTGAGCAGCTGGTGCTCACGGCCCTCGGCGTCAGACTCGGCCACCTGCTCGTCCTTAGCCATGGTGACGGTGATGGTGCCGCCGCCGGTGGTCAGGCGCGACGAGCTCTTGGGCTCGACGCCAGCGAACAGGGTGCCCACGGCCGGGTCGTAGGCGGTCAGCAGCGAATCGAGGTCGTCGGTGATGAGGGCCGCGTTGGGCGCTGCGAGCGGCTGGGCCGTCATCGTGCCCAGCTCCAGGTCGCCCTCGCGCCACGTCTCGCCGGCCTCGTCGTAGGCGAAGGTGAGCGTCACGGGCACCGTCAGCAGCATGCCCTTGTTGCGGAACAGCGCGTCGGCCGTGACCTGGCGCGTGATGATGACGCCGCTGCCGTCGGGTCGCTCGACCACGTCGCCGACGGCCACGTTTTCGAACTTCGGGCCCACGAGGTTGTCGGTGGGCACGTAGTGGAACTGGGAGGCGTCGGGCGCCTCCATGCCGGCGGCCTCGAGCACCTGCTGGGCGCGCGGGAGCGTGAGCGCGACGCGCTGGCCGCGGTCGGCGGAAAGCGGCGCGTCGCCGCCGCGATCGGCGAAGAAGAACCAGTACACGCCAACGCCTGCGGCCGCGAACAGCAGGATGACGACGAGGGCCACGGCGATGCCACGGCGGCCGCCGCGCGACGTGCGCGAGCGGGCGGGCTCGACGGTGCCGTAGGCTGCGGCGGGCCGGGCCGAGCGGGACGCGGGCGCGGCCGGGCGCACGCGGGGCTCCTGGACGCGGGGCATCGCGGCCGTGGCCGCCGGGACCGCGGCGGGACGCGGACGATCGGCGGGCTCGGCGTCGACGTCGGCAGACGCAGGGTCGGCGTCGGCGGGGAGCGCCGCCGTCTCGGCGGCGACCTCGGGAGATACGGGCTCGGACGCGCGGGCCTTCTCGGCGGCACGCACGCGCTCGGCCTCGCGCCGGGCCGCGGCCGCGGCCGCCGCGAGCGGGTCGAGCGACGCCTCGTCGGCGGCGGGGACCTCGGGCTCGGCAGCGGCGGGCGGCAGGTCGACCGCGAGGTCGGCCGCCGCAGCGGGCGCTGCATCAGCGGCAGGCTCGGCGGCCTCGGACTCGGCTGCCGCGGCGGTCGCCGCGTCAACGGGCTCGGACTCGTCGGAGGCAGCCTCGGCCTCGGCGGACTCAGGCGCAGCGGGCTTCGCGGCGGCGGGGGTCTCGGCGGGGCTTCCGGCTAGATCGGCGGATTCGGCGGGAGCGACGCCCTCCAGGTCGGAGGCGTCGGGGGCGGCAGACGCGCGCTCGTCGGCGTCAGGCGCGTCGTCGTGGGAACGAACCATGGGGGTTTCCTCTCCTCAGGCACCCGCCGGGGCGCACCGCGGCGGGGTTGGTGCTGGCTCTATTGTACCCACGACCGCCCCAAAGCGCCAGAAGGAAGGGGTGCAGCGCAGGGGAGGCTCACCCGGCAATGAAAGCCCACCTGGTGCGCGCGACCACTCCCCCAACACGCAAGCCCCCGGCGCGCTTCCGAGAGAGGAGGAGGGAGACACAACCGGCAGGAAGGAGCGGGACGAGGGTCGCGACGCAGGAAGCTCACCCGGCAACGAAAGCCCACCTGGTGCGCGCGACCACCCCCTCAACACGCAAGTCCTCGGCGCGCTTTCGAGAGGGGAGAAAGCGCGGGCAGCGAGGGACGTTTTCGGAGCGCAGCGCACTTCCGGGGGACACGACGCGCTTTCAGGTACGGCGGGCAACGGAGGGCGAGCGGCGCGCTTCCGAGAGGGAGAGCGCCCTCAAGCACAGCGAAAAACACCCGAATGGGCGTTTCATATCCATTTTGGCGAGTTTTCCGAGGCAAGCGCCGCCCCTGCGGCGCGCGCCGAGGACGTTTCCCCAGGTCGGCAAAAATCGGAGGCGGCGTGACGGCGCGATGCGCCCGATTTCGGGCCTCCGAGGCTCGGAAAACTCGCCAAAATGGATATGAAACGCGATTTTCGGTGCAAGGGTGCCCTTGGCGAGCGGGCACGCGAGGCGCGCGGGCACGGGGCGGCGCCCAGCAACCCCAGCCCGGCGCGCCTAGGCCCTCTCCCAGGTGAAGGCTATATGGTAGAGCTGGACGCCGCCGTTGCGGTAGGCGCGGATGCTCGTCAGGTTGCCGGCCTCGTCGTAGGCGAAGTCGCGGTAGCTCACCTGCTGGTCGTCCTGGTAGCAGCGCACGCGCGACACGCGGCCGCCCGCGTACTGCACCTCGTACACGGGGCCGTCCAGCGTCGTCTCGCCGCCCGACCACGTACCCGTGGCCAGCGCCACCAGGCGCTGCGAGCCGTCATAGGTGGGCGCCAGCAGCACGCCGCCGTCCTCGCCGTCCCGCGACAGCCGGATCAGCCGCGGCACCTTGAACGCGGTGACGTACTCCACCGCCACGTTCCACGGATGCGCGCCCGACGACGCCACGCTCACCAGGTTCTTGTCCTTGTCGTAGGTGAACAGCACCGTGTCGTTGGCCGTCACGTCGTCGTGCACCACGGTCGCCTTGTTGGCCCCGTAGACGCCCGACCCCAGCGCCTCGTTGACGAAAGACGCCTCGAAGTCGCGCTGCGTGGCGCCGGCCCCGTCGCCGCGGTCGGCCGTCACGGCGCCCACCACCTTCGACACCGACCCGTGCCCGTCGTAGGACAGCGTTACCGCCGACAGGTCGTTACTGCTCTTGTACAGCTTGGCCGTCTTCACGCGGCCGGCGTCGTCGTAGGTCCACTCGGCCTTCTCCACCCACTGGTCGGTGGGCAGCGGCAGGCGCACCGGGCTCTCCAACGCGGCGCGCACGTTGAGGAAGAAGGGGTTGCCCGCCGCGAAGGACAGCCCCTCCAGCAGCTCATCGGCCGTGGCGACGGCCGAGTCGGCCTCCGAAGACGCCGAGCAGTCCGAGATGGCCGCCTTCGCAAGCCGCCACCCCGGCACCGGCCCCGGCGCGCCCGGCATCACGCCGCCCGCGCCCGAGCCGGCGGCGGCCGACGCGCTCGCGCAGGCCGCCACCCCCAGCGCCAGCGCCACCAGCAGGGCGACCGCCGCCGCGGCGGCCGCGGGCACGCGCAGCGGCCTCCTCCCTGCCGCGCGGCCCTCCACGTCAGCCACCTAGTACTCCCGCTCGAGCGTCTCGATGACGGCGTTGGCGCGACGGTCGCAGCTCTCCTCGCCGCACTGCTCGGCGCCCACGGTGCACGGCTCGTCGGGGTTCACGTTGATGCAGTGGGTGTGCATCGGCGCGATGACCTTCGTGTAGACGAGCGCCGCCAGGACGCCGCCCACCAGCGGGCCCACGGTGTACACCAGGATGACGTCCCACGAAAACGCCAGGTTACCGAAGCCCACCATGTAGCCCACCAGGCGCGGGCCTAGGTCGCGGGCCGGGTTGAGGCCGGCGTTGGTCAGCGGGCCCACCAGGCCGATGATGACGGTGATGGTCAGGCCGATGAACAGCGGCGCCAGATGCGAGTTGGGCCGGCCCGTGTTCTCGGTGGAGGTCAGCGAGAAGATGACGATGACCAGGATGAACACGCCCAGCCCTTCGGCGAAGGCGCCCACCACGTTGGACACGATGGCGGCGCTGGTGTTGGGGAACACCTCGCACCAGATGCCGGACGCGGCGGACTTGGCCATCATGGTGACGCCAGCGTCGCCGAGCCACTTCATGACCGAGTCGGCCAGAAGGCCCCACAGGGCCAGCGCCGCGCAGAAGGCGCCCGCGAACTGGCCGAGCAGGTAGGGCACCAGCTCGACGGCCCGCATGCGCCGGGCGCACACCATGGCCACCGACACGGCCGGGTTGAAGTGCGCGCCGGACAGGTGGCGCGTCACGTAGATGGCGATGGCGATGGAGACGCCCCAGATCATGCCCACCTGGAAGGGGCCGGTCATGGCGCCGAACAGCGACGTGGTAGCCACGGCGCCGATGCCGAAGAAGCACATCATGAAGGTGCCGATGAACTCTCCGGTGAAGAGTCTCAGGTTCTTGTTCTTCAATGCAGTACCTTTCACTAAAGTCGAGGCTCGTCGAGCAGCGAGTCGTCTATGAGGATGAGGGGCGCCAGCGCGCCCCAGGCGGCGTAGAAGCCGGTCTTGGCCTGGTCGGCCACCGAGCGCCCCCAGGCAGGGACCCACGGCGCCACGAAACGGCGGAAGAAGGCGGCCGCCTGCGCGTCCGCCCCGTCGGCGCCGCCAGCCCCGTCGCGCAGGAGCACGAACAGGAACTCCAGCATCACCGACAGGTGGTCGCCCGGCTTGCGCCGCTCTTGGCTCAGCACCAGGCCGCGGGCGCGGTAGGCGTCCTCCACCGCCACGGTGGAGGGGCCGCCCAGCTGGCGGGCGCCGTCCAGGTGGTAGGAGGCGTAGGGCGGCGCGAGCATCTTCCACGCGCCGATGAACAGCGCCGTGTAGTCGCGCTGCACGTCGAGCAGGTCGGCGCCCTCGAGCGCGCGGGCCATCGCGTCCAGCCCGTCCGCCTCGGGCGAGCCGTCGGCGTAGAGCGGCCGCAGGCCGGCCACGGCGCCGGCCGGGGCCCGCAGGCCCTCCGGGTAGCGCATGAGCGCCGCCGCCTGCTGGTACACCAGCGCCTGGAACGTCATCTCGTCGCGGTTCACGGGGCGCCTACCTTCCGAAGGTTCCCACGTAGCTCACCGAGGGGCGCGTGCCGTAGTCCGGGTGGCTCACCTCGACCGCGCCCGCGGCCAGGGCCTTCGCCACGTCGGATTCCGGGTCGTCGGCGTCGCCCCACAGCCGCGCGCCGGCGGCGCACATCTCGGCGCAGTAGGGCGCCTCGCCCTTCTCCACCCGGTGGATGCAGAAGCAGCACTTCTGGGCCTTATGCTCCTCGGCGTAGGTGAGCGCCGTCTGGGCGCCGTGGTTGCCGTAGGGCACGAGCGCCCCGCTGGCCTGGGCCACCTCGCGCCCGGTGGCGGTGCCGCCGGGGATGATGGCCGAGGTGGCGTCGAAGGCGGCGTAGCCCGCGGCGTCGCGCAGCGTCACCATGCCGTAGGGGCAGGCGGCCACGCAGGCGCCGCAGCCGATGCAGCGCTCGGGGTCGTGCAGGGTGAGGCCGTCGCGCTTGTACAGGGCGCCCACCGGGCAGGCGGCCACGCAGGGCGCGTCGGCGCAATGGTTGCACATCGTGGGGATGTACTTGTAGCTGACCTGGGGGAACTCGCCCGTGGTGACCACCTCGTGGTACGACAGGAACGAATCCTCCCCCACTGTGTTCTCTAGCTTGCAGGCTATCTGGCAGGCGCTGCAGCCCACGCACCTTCCCAGGTCGATGACCATCGTGTACCTCGTCATGAGCTACCTCACCTCGCCTTCCGTCTGGCCGCCTCCGGCGCCCCCAGCGCTCCGGACGCGCTCGACGCGCACGCGGGTGTTGCCGCCGTGGCGCGCGGTGGACGAGCTCAGGTGCTCCCATTCCGCCACCAGAAGGTCGTTGTTGTTACCGCCGCGGGGGATGGCGCGCTCGTAGTCCGCGGCCGCCACGTGCCCGTAGGCCCAGTGGCCCTGGCCGTAGCACTTGACCACCACGCCGGGGCGGGTGCCCTCCCAGGCGCGCGCCCGCACGCGGATGGACCCGGTGGGCGACACGACGTCCACCTCGTCGCCGTCGGCCAGCCCCAGGGCGGCCATGTCGCGGGGGTTCACCTTGAGCACGTCGTCCCAGGGCTCATCGCCCGGGTCGGCGTCCTTGAAGTCCTGGTACCAGGTGGTGTTGGCCGAGCGGCCCTCGCGGTTGAGGCGGGAGCGGTGCTCGCTGAAGATGAGGGGAAACTCGTCGGGGTCGCCGTTGCGGTAGGGCTCCTCGTAGTGCGGGACGAAGGCCCGCCCGTCGCGGGCCTGGTAGTTGCAGGCCTCCATCAGCTCGTTGACCGAGCGCTTGTAGCGGTCGACGTGGCCCTGGAGCACCTCCTTGAGCGTCTCGCTGTAGAACTCGAACTTGCCCGTCTTGGTGCCGAAGTCCGAGTAGTGCTTCTTGTAGGTCATGCGGTCGGAGTTCCACACCCCGTTCTTGAGGAAGTCGGCCCACTTCTTCAGGTCGTCCCCGCCGGCGGCGAAGGCCGGGTCCCACGCGGGCTGGGTGAATATCTTCACCACCGACTCGCCGAACTCCTCGGCGTTGGTCGGCTGGTTGCCGGTGTAGGGGTCGCGGCACTCGATGCGGTAGTAGTCGGCCAGGTTGGGCCAGCCCTTCTCGGCCAGCTTCTGCGCCAGGTCCCAGGCTATCTCGGTCTCGTCGTTGCGCGCCTCGAAGAGCGTCTCGACGCAGGGCTGCTCGACGGACAGGTAGGCGTAGAGGTTCATCTTGTTCTTGACGAAGCCCCAGGCCTCGAACATATGGTGCTTGGCCGGCAGGACGATGTCGGCGAACTGGCTCATCTCCGAGGGGTTGGTGGTGATGTGCACCAGGTAGGGCAGCTTGGCCAGCGCCTCCTCCCAGCGGGCCGTGCCCGTGCAGGAAAACACCCAGTTGTTCCAGTAGGCGATCATCATCTTGAGCCCGTAGGGCTCCTCGGCCAGGATGGCGTCGGCGATGCGGTTGGTGTTCTGGTTGTGGCTGGCCTGGGCCTTCTCGATGGACACGAACTCGAAGTACTGGCGCTGGTCGGCCTTGGGCTTCTTGAGCGCCTTCTTCGCCTTGGAGTCCTTGTAGGCGTACAGGTCGGCCAGGTGCCCCGTGGGCGCCGACGGGCTGCGCAGGATGCCGCCCTCGGTCTCGTAGGAGCCCGCCAGCCCGTTGAGCGCGAAGCAGGCCATGCCCGTGTAGCCGCCGCGCGGCGTCATGGTGACGCCGGGCGATATCCATGACACCGCCTTGGCCTTCTGCGTGGCGAAGTCGCGGGCTATCTGGTAGATGTCGTCGGCGTCGATGCCGCAGATCTCGGCGGCCCACTCGGGCGTCTTGTCGTGCAGCTCGAGGTTCCACCAGCGGCAGATGCCGTAGGTCTTCTTCTCGTCGAACCAGTACTCGTCGCCGCTGCTGGGGCCGCCGGGGTACACCTGGTTGCCGCCGCGGTACTTCCCGTACTGCTGCCACAGCGACTCGTCGAGCGGCTTGCCATAGGCGAAGTAGTTGGTGCCGTCGGTGAAGTCGCCGACGAACTCGCGGTTCCACAGGCCCTCGGCCAGGATGACGTGGGCGATGGCGCTGGCCAGCGCGCCGTCGGTGCCGGGGATGATGGGCAGCCACTTGTCGGCCTTGGCCGCCGTGGCCGACAGCCGCGGGTCGACCACGATGACCTTGGCGTTGGCCCGCATCTTGCCGAACTGGCTGATGGCGTTGGATATCTGGCGGTTGGACGAGATGGGGTCGGTGCCCCACAGGATGAGGTACTTGGCGTGCAGCAGGTCGTAGTCGTGGTAGTCCCAGTAGCCGCACAGCGCGCCCGTGGCCAGCTTCTCGGCCTCGGCGCAGATGGCCGCGTGCGAGAACCGGTTGGGGCTGCCGTAGATCTCGGGCAGGGCCTTGTGGAACACGTCGGCGATGCCGGTGGAGCGGCCCTTGGCCATGGCGAGCTTGTAGGCCTCGCCGGCGTTGCGCAGCTCGAGCATCTTGTCGGCTATCTCGCCGAGGGCCTCGTCCCAGCTGATGGGGACGAAGCCGGGGTCGATGCCGCGGCCCTTCTCGGGGTTGGTGCGGCGCATGGGGTACTTCACGCGGTCGGGGTCGTAGAGCTGCTGGAGCGCCAGCATGGCGTTGGGGCAGACGCAGCCGTGGTTGCCCTTGGCGTTGGGGTTGCCCTCCACCTTGACGGCGCGACCGTGCTCGACGCGCACGCGCACTGCGCAGTTGGACGTGCAGCCCTGGCAGCTGGACATGACCCACTTGCCCGCGCTGGCGGCCTTGTCGTCGGGCGCCTCGACGGCGCCCGGGTCGGCCGGCTCGTCGGCGAACGCGGTCAGCGGCTGGGCGGCCAGGACGGCCGCGGCGCCGGCGGCGGCGCCGATCCTCAGGAACGACCGGCGGTCTATTGGTTGATCGGTTGGTCTCATGGGTGGTGCTCTCCCCTCCTCTCGTTGTCGGGGTGTGATCTCGGGGGTGATGCGCCGGCGTACGCCGGGTCGGCGGGGACGCGCGACGCGTGCTGGCGGGCGCCCGGCAGGCGGCGGGCGCCGGGTCGGCGGGGCCGGGCGACGCGTGCTGGCGGGCGCCGGGGCGACGGAACCGGCGGCTGGGCGCTCAGGGCGCGCCGGGTCGGCGGAGACGCGAGCGGGCCGCGATGTGCGCCAGGTGGCGCCTGATCGGCGGGGCCGGCCTAGGGCGCTAGCAGCCGGCGAAGGGGCCGTAGTGGACGGAGCGGTCGCCGTCCACCTTGAAGTGCGCGCCGAAGCGGGTATCCTGCACCATGGCGCAGGAGTTACCGCACACGGCCAGCGGCTCGCCGGTGACGAAGCGGTGCCCCGCGTCCAGGTCGAAGTAGTCAGGCAGCCCCTCGATGGTGCCCAGGTAGGTGGCCTGCTGGCCGTACTGCTCGCAGATGTCCTCGATCTTGTCGGGGGCCTTGACGGCGCGGATGGTGCGCACCGTGAAGCCGGCGTCACCCGCGACGGCCGCCTCGGCGGCGTCGAGCGGCAGCGGCTGGCTCGCAACGGTGCGGAAGTCCTCCCAGCCGGCCGCGCGCATGAGGCGGCGGAAGTCCTCGTAGTAGGCGGCGCCGGCCAGGGTGCCGGCCAGCGCCGGGTCGGCCTTCTGTGCGGCGCTCAGGCGGCGGTCGCAGAACACGTCGGTGACGTACAGCTCGCCGCCGTAGGCCAGCACGCGGAACGCGTCGGCCAGCAGGGCCTCCTTGTCCGCCGCGGCGCTGACGATGCCGGTGCCCACCAGCACGTCAGCCGAGTCGGCGGGCGCGCCGGCCAGGGCCGCCGCGTCGACGCGGGCGAGGCCGCGGTCGACGGCAAGCCCCAAGTCGAGCACGCGGAAGCCGTCGGTCATCGGCGGCAGCGGGCCTGCGCCAAGCGCCTCGATGCACGCGATCATCTCTTCGCTCATGGTTGGTTCCTTCCTCTCCCTCGGGTTCGCCGCCGGCGGAGGGATGCCGGCGGCGCTGCGACGCGCGCTCCTCCCCCTATTAGTAACGCACTGCTACTGGATATTTACTTGTATTAGATTATGTCCAATAGCAGATTGATAATATTACTAGTGAGAAGATAAGGGAAGGCCCTTGGCGGGAAGTGGCTGCAAACGTGGCGAAAAACACCCGAATGGGCGTTTCATATCCATTTTGGCGAGTTTTCCGAGGTTCGGAGGCCCGAAAACGGGCGTATCGCGCCGTCGCGCCGCCTCCGATTTTTGCCGACCTGGGGAAACGTCCTCGGCGCGCGCCGCGGGGGCGGCGCTTGCCTCGGGAAACTCGCCAAAATGGATATGAAACGCGATTTTCGGTGCAAGGGCGCCCCTAGCGCGCGGACTGGCGTGCCCGAGCGCGAGGCGGCGTGCCAGACGCGAAGCACGGGGCCACCGCATGGGACACGCGGGCTGGCGCGCCGGGACGTGGGCGTAGGTGGGCTACACGCTCGGGTGCTGGGGGAAGAAGGGGCAGGCGGTGCGCAGGCACTCGGCGTTGCGAGCCATGAAGGAGCAGGTGGTGCGCGCGGGCAGGTCCATGGCGACGCCGAGCTCCTCGGCCGTGTAGGCCGCGGCCTCCTCCAGCGCGATGAAGCCGGTGCGCTTGCAGCAGCGCGGGCCGCCCACATCGGCCAGGCGGCCGAGGATGCGCGAGGTCAGACGCGCGGCCTGCCCCCACGGCTCGGGCGTCATCGGCGTTGCGCCCAAGACGATGGACAGGTACATCCCCGCGCTGATGGCCGCGCCGCAGCAGCCCCAGTAGCCGCAGGTGCCGCCGGGCACCGCGAGCGAGCGGCGGCGCAGCTCGGCCAGCGCCGCACCCAGGTCGAGGTCGCCTCCGGCATTGCGGTACGCCGTCAGCAGGACGGCGCCGACCAGGGTGTGATGCTCGGGGCCGTTGGGGTAGATGGCGTCGTCGGCCATGATCTGCTGGGCCAGCGCGATGGGGTCGCGCTCGTCGCTGACGGAGCAGACGGCCATCACGTGATCGACGCCGCGGGCGCGGTGGCAGGCGTCGCACACGTAGTGGCCCGCCTGGCAAACGGCATGCCCCGTCTCGACGCGGCCGCACTCCTCGCAGGTGACCTCCTGCGCCTCCTCGAAGTACCGCAGCGGCTCGCCGCACACCAGGCACACGCCCAAGCTCCTCGCCATCCCGCGCTCCTCTCCCCTGGGGTTTAATTGGCGGGTGCCATTATAGGACATGGACTAGTAGGGAGGGTGGAGGGAATGCGAGGCGGAAGGGGTGGGGTGCGAAAAAGGGGCCGCCCGCAGGCAGCCCCTTTCAGGTTCTTGGCGTTTGCGCCCTCGCGCCTTCGCGCTCACGCGTCTTCGCGTTGCACGTTGCGCGCTCTTCGCGGCCCGCCCGCCTTCGCGCATTCGCGCCTCGCGGACAGAGCGCCTTTGTGCCTTCGCGCTTCGCATTGCGCACTTCGCGCCTCACGTTGCGCGCCTCGCGCCCACGCGCTCTTCGCGACCGGCGCGGGCGGGGCGCTTGCGCCTAGTAGCGGGGCGTCTGGACGGCGCGCCAGGCGTCGGCGGCCCACTCGGGGGCGTAGCGGCCCACCCAGTGCGCGACGGCGCGCAGCGAGACGATCGTCGCCATGGCCGAGCCGGCGGCGCACAGCACGTACCACACCAGCACGAGCACAAAGCCGATGATCCCCATCGACCCCACGGCCATGGCCGCCGAGCCGGCGGTGGCGCCGCTGCTCAGGGCCATCAGCGGCCCGATCATCCCGGCGAAGCCGATGCCCATGAACAGGACGCCCACCACCAGCAGCACGAGGCCGACGACCAGGTCGGGCAGCACGCCGGCGGCCAGCAGGCCCGTCCAGTTGCGCTTGAGCACGTCCCAGGCGCGACCGACCTGGAAGCCCTCGCCGAGGGATCCCATCATGGCCATGCGCGTGCCCAGCAGCAGGGTGAACATGGCCGAGAACAGCATCAACGCCAGGGCGGCCGCCCAGCCGAGCAGCGGCACCCAGCCCACGATGGCCGACGCGATGCCGACGACCAGCCCCACGACGAGCGCGATCACGAAGTAGTAGAAGCCGATCTCGAAGTTGCGGCCGCTCACCATCTGGCGCGGCATCGGGGTCTTGGCGCCGAAGGGCACCTCGCGCGACCAGTTGAGGCCGTAGCCGTACACGACGAAGTTAAGGATGGGCACGCAGCCGATGAGGCCGAGCAGCACCATGCGGCCCTTCCAGCCCTCCGACGTGGTGAGGTCGTTCAGCGCCGCCTTCACGCAGCCCTCGGCGTAGACCGGGCGCGGCTCGACGGGCTGGGGCTGCGGCGGCACGGGCGCGGCGCCGTAGGGCGACTGCGGCTGCGGCGGCACCGGGGCGCCGGGGCCGCCCGGGGCAGCGCCCGGGCCGGGCTGGGCCTGGTAGCCGGGCTGCTGGTAGGCGCCCTGCGGCGGGATCGCCGCGGCGCCGGCCGGGACGCCCTGGGGCTGCGCCGCGGGCGCCGGCTGCTGCGCGGCGCCGGGCTGCGCGGCCGGCGCGCCCTCGGGCTGGGGCGCGGGCGCGCCCTGCTGGGCGGGATCGTTGTGGTCGGTCATATCTACTCCTTCTTGTCGAGAGCCTCAGGCTCTATGGTCGCGAGATCGGATGCCGCAGCGGGGCCCACGCCAGCTCCCGTCCCCGCGACGGCCGCCGGCGCCACGGGGGCGCCCGGCGCCTGCGGGCGGCGGGACAGGTCGGCGCGGATGCGGAAGTACTCCCACACCAGCAGCACGAACAGGATGCTCATCACGATGAGGTAGCTCAGCACGGCGCCGGGCAGCCCCGTGAACGTGACCAGCAGGATGGGCACGAACAGCGAGAACCCGAAGGTGACCAGGTACAGCGTGGTCACGTCCTTCTGGCGCCGCATGACGGTGATGGTCTGGTACAGAAAGTCGATGGCCGCCGTCACGCCGCCCGCCGCCAGCATGATGAGCATGAGGCCGCGGAACTGCTCGAAGTCGACGCCGTAGAGGAAGCTCATCACCGGCACGCCGATCCACGCCATCACCGCCACGTTGGCGACGGTGATGCCGACGATCACCAGCAGGATCCCCACCATGATCAGGTCGAACTGGCGCCGCTTCCCCGCGTCCTGCCACACGCCCGCCATGCGCACGAGCAGCGGCTTGTACACCAGCTGGGCCGTGATGAGGATGCCCTGGGCCGGAAAGTACAGCGCGTTGAAGTACAGCTGGTTGTCGTAGGAGAGCTGGCCCTCCATCACGAACTTCGGCATGTTGTCGATGACCGCGTACAGGAACAGCGCCACGAACAGCGGCGCCGTGTTCTTGAACAGCGCGAGCACGCTGGCCGGGCTGGCCTTGCGCGACTTGGGCGTCTCGAGCAGCGTGAGCGGGTAGGTGACCACCACGAAGGTGGCCGCGGCGGCGATGGCCATGGCGAAGGCGGCCACCACCATGTTGCGCGTCACGAACAGCGCGATGGCGAACACCACCAGCGCCAGCACCGAGCGGATGGCCTGGGACGCGCCGGCCAGGTAGAGCTTGTCCACCTGCTGGAGGCGGCCCTCGTACACGTCGGCCAGGCCGTCCACCATGCGATAGAGGTAGATGCCGATGGAGATGTAGAACATCTCGCTCTCGTAGCCACGGATGGAGCAGTAGGCGACGCCCACCAGCACCATCAGCACGCAGGTGATCCAGCGGTTGACCTGGTAGTCTGCGAAGGAATGCGTCTCCTCGACGTCGGATATCTGGTAGGTGCGCACGCCGAAGTTGGCCAGGATCATCAGAAGCGAACCGGTGACGAAGGCCATGGAGAGCATGCCGGCCTGCTCGACGCCCATGAGCTGGGTGGCGATCATCGTGAGCAGGGGGAACACCATGCCCCACGCGCCGACGCCCACCGTGTTCCAGATGAAGTCGCGGGTGGTGCGATGCGCAGCGTAGTGCTCTTCCTGGCCGGAGAGGCCACCGTCGGATATGGCGCCCATCACGCGGTCGAACCACTGGTTGACCAGGCGCGCGATGGGGTTCTGCCGCGGCGGGCGCTGGCCGCGCGGGGTCTGGGGAGCGCCGGGCGCGCCGGCGTGCGCGCTTCGGGCGCGGGCATCGGCGGAGACGACGTCCTGCTCCGCGCCGCGGGCGGCGCGGGGGCGCGGGGAATCGGCGGGGACGGCGGCGCGGGCGCGCTCGCGCGAGACGCGGGGGCGCGAGGCGTCGGCCGCGAGGGGCCGCGTGCGGCCGTCGTCGGGAAGGCGCCGGGTGGGCTGGGCGGACGCGTCATCGGCGGAGGCGCGGCGGGAGGGCGCGTCGGCGGCGAGCCGCCGGGTGGGCTGGGCGGACCCGTCGGCCGCAGTACGGGGGCGGGCGCCGCGCGGGGGCCGGCGGGTGCCGGGCCGGGACGCGGCCGCCCGGGCACGCGGGCGCGCAGCCGGTGCTGAAGAAGCCGATGGGACGCCGCCCTCGGAGGAGGACGCGCGTCCCATCGGGCGCGGCTCTTCGTTGTGGTGCGTGGCGTCAGCCATGATGCGGGCGAATCCCTCTCGTGCGCTTCGTGCTCGGTGTCTCAAGCTAGGAAGTATAGTAGTCCTATGAACCAGGTTATCAAGCCCACACGATCAGCCCATAAAAGGAAGCGAAAGCGTCATCTAGGAAGAGAGGCGGAGAGGGCGTTTCTGCCACCGGCGAGGCGTCGTGCTCACGCGCGGGCGGCTCCCCCCCCCAACGCGCAAAGCACTCGGCGCGCGGAATGGGGGGGTGCGCCACCCCTCTACGCGAAAACGCACGAAACGAGGGGGGGGGATGCCGCCCCTACTCGGAAGCGAGCGATCCCCCTACTCGGAAGCGCGCCGGGCGCTTGCGTGATGGGAGGGTTGTCGCGCGTAGCCGAAGAACCTCGGAGTGGGGGTACGCCCGCCCATAAACGCGGGGAGGGCCGGCAGGCCCTCCCTCACATACTTCCCTACCGGCGGCGCCAGGCTATGACCAGCACCACCACGGCGGCCAGCACCACGACGCACATCGCGATGGCCAGCAGTGGGGCCGCGTCGCCGGTCGGGGCGAGCAGCGTCCCCGCCGCCGGGGCCCCATCGGAGGCGCCCGGCGCGTCGGCGCCAGCGCCCGCCGACGCCCCGCCGTCCGCGCCACCCGGGGCGCCGCCGACGGCGCCCGAGCCCCCGCCCGCGCCGCCGGCTCCACCGGCCCCGCCGCCTGCGCCGGGCGCCGCTTCGCCGGCCACGGCCAGCGTCACGGGGCCCGCCACGGCGCCGGCCGGCGTCGCGCGCGCGGCGAAGCGGCCGTCCACGGCCTCCACGCGCTCGACCGTCACGGCCACCTGCGACGACGCGCCGGCGCACTCGACGCGCAGCACGCCCAGGGGCACCACGCCGTCGCCATCGGCCGCGGCCAGGGGCTCATCGCCCCCGGACACGACCAGCGTCATCACGCCGTCCTCGTAGACGGCCTCGGCCACCACGGCGCGGCCCTCGAGCGCGTCGTCGAAGGCGAAGTCCGCCCCGCGCACCTCGGTGCCGTCCGCGCCCTCGATCGCCACGCGCACCAGCAGCGAGCGCTCGCCCGCCGCCCCGGTCACCGTGACGGGGATGCCGCCGTCGACCACGGCCAGCGACGCCACGCCCAAGGGCGCGCCCGCACTCGCCGCCGTCGACCCGGCGCCCGCGCCGGCGTCCGCGTCCGCGCCAGCGCCGCCATCCGCGCCAGTCGCGCCACCTGCGCCGGCCGCAGCCGCCGCGCCGCCGTCCCGGGCGCCGTCCTCCGGCGCGGCCCACGCCTCGCACGGCGTCAGCAGCAGCGTCGCCAGCAGCGCCGCCGCCAGCATCCGCCCGGCCAGGCCCGCGCGGCCCGCGCGCCTCGTCTGATGAAGCCCTCTCATCATGCCTCCCTCATCGTCACGCGATCGAAGTTGAACTGCACCGTCGGCAGCGCGGCGGGCACCTCCACCGGCAGTGTGTCGGCCACCAGGCGCTCGCCTTCCAGGCTGTGCGCGTCGTCGACGCGGTACAGCTCGGCCCGCACCGACGCGGGCTGCCTCACCTGGGCCAGCTCGTCGGGCGTCAGGTAGTACAGCCAACGGCCCTCGGCCGTCTCGCCCAGGTCGCCCTGCGCGGGCACGTCGGCGAAGAACACCTGCGTGCCGGGGATGAGCGCGCCCTCGCCGTCGTAGAGCTTGAGCGCGTTGTAGGCGGGGTTGCCCTTGTACGACCCGGTGACGACCATCGAGCCGGCCGGCACCACGTCGCCCTCGGCGATGCGCAGGTCGCTACCGAGGCGCCCCACGCCGTTGGACAGCAGGTCCACGTCGTCGCCCGTCGGCCCGAGCACGTCCAGCTCGGCCACCGACGCCGCGTCCTGCCCCACCGCCGTCAGGCGCAGGTAGGAGGCGTCGAAGGTGTAGAGCCAGCCGTCGCCCTCGCGGTTGAACCACACGGTGGCGCAACCGTCGGCGTCCAGCTCGAAGGCGCCCTCCTGCACGCAGGCCCAGCGCACCCCGTCGCTGCTCACCTCCACCTTGAAGTCGCGGATGGCGTCGGCCGAGCCGGCGCGGTAGCGCAGCGCGCACACGGCCAGCTCCTCGCCGAACCCGACGGTCACCGACGCGGGCTCCGCGCTCCCCGCAGGCAGCGCGCCCGCGAACGCCGTGGACGCGTCGCCGTCGATGGCGCGGGCCACGGCGGACGACGCGGGCAGCCCGCAGGAGTCGCCGTCCGGTTCGGCCTCGACGGCGTCGTCGGCCGCGCGCAGCGTGGTGGTCGCCGTCCAGCCGGCTTTGTCGAGCGTGCCGTCATGGGACACCTTCATCGCGGGCAGCGTGACCGTCCGCGTGCGGTTGAGGTGCTTGTCTACGCCACACACCTCGTAGGTGAAGACGCGGTTGTTCACCGTGGCGATGGTGTCGGTGTAGGAGCCCTCACCGGCCTCGACGAAGGCCACCGGCACGCCGTTGCGCCTGATCTCGTAGCCCAGCAGCCCCTCGCCGGCGCCCTCGGCTGCGAGGGCTATCACCACGTCGGGCGAGTTCGGCTCGCGGCTCGCGGACGCGCGCACCGTGGTGGCCGCCGCCGTGGAGCGGCCGCCGGCCAGCTGGTAGGCGCGGGCGTCGTCGCTGATGTACTGGATGGGACGCTCCTCGGCCGGGAACTGCGCCGCATAGGCGCGCGTGGCCGCGTCGGGCGCGAGGCCCCACGCCTCGAAGTACGCCATGAGGTCGCGCTCGGCCGCCGCACAGGCCAGCCGCATGAGCGCGTTGTCCTTGTCCGCGCCGGCCAGGGTGAGCGCCACGCCGCCCTCCGCCGCCTTCGGCGCGATGGCCTGGTTGCGGGCGTAGGCGTCGACGCGGGCGAAGAACAGGTTCTCGAACTGCTCGGTGTAGGTGTCGTAGGTCTTGAAGTTGTAGCCCCGGTCGTAGGCCAGGTGCAGCTGCCAGTAGATGCCGATGCCCGTCTTGCCCGCCGGCGCGCCCTTCACGCCGGAGGTCACGCGCCGGTACAGCGCCGGGTAGGTCCAGCGCGCCGAGGCGTTGGTGTCCTGCCCCTGGGCCAGCTGGGCGTAGTAGTTGTTCGTCACCTCGGCGATGGCGTAGGCGCCCTGGTTGATCTCGTGGCCGATCTCGTGGGAGATGCCCCAGCCGTAGTAGTGGCCCGACTGGTAGCGGCCCTCATCATCGAAGGCGACGCCCTGGGTGCTGCACAGGCCGGCCGTCGAGCCCCACTCCACGCCGATGTGCAGGCCGCCGGCGTACATGAACGCGCCGGTGAACATGCGCATGTAGCGGATGTTCTGCCGCGCCGTGGGCAGCCCGTTGCGCGTGCCGAAGCGCTCCTGCTCGGCCGCGGTGAGGTTCCCCAGGCCCTTGTGCTGGTAGAACAGGTGCATCATCTCGTCGGCCTCGGCCAGCGCGTGGCTCACCTTGGCCGCGCGCTCCTCCACGGTACCCGACCCCAGGCCGGCCAGCACCTGGCTGGCGGGGACGGAGAACATGAGGGTGTCGCCCACCACGTCGGTGGCGTTGGCGATGCAGTTGCGCGGGTCGTAGCCGTAGGCGTGCCCGGCCTCGGCGTGGGTCGCCTCCAGGGCGGCCACGGCCTCGTCCAGGTCGCGCACGTAGTCGGCGCAGCGTGCGAGGCGCTCGGCCTCGTCGCCCACCCCGTGCAGGTCGAGCACGGGGATGTCGGCGCCGCCCACCACGCGCACGGCGTAGGAGCGCGGCGCGCCAGACGACACGTACTCGACGTAGAGCGCGCCGCCCTTCTCCACGTCCAGCGACACGAGCGAGGGGATGGTGACGGTGTTCATGCCCACCTTGAGCGTGCCGACGACCGTCTTCTGCCAGGCGTTCACCTCGGAGTGGTACTGGGTGGCGATGAGGCGCAGCGGCGTCGCGGAGCCGGCGGCGGCCCCGGCGCCGCCCACGTAGACGGCCACCTCGTCGCCCGCCTTCGCGGCCACGCCCAGCGGCTGCCAGGCGTTGAGGCCGCCCACGTTGGCGTTGACGGCGGCGCGGACGGACGGGTCGACGGCCACTGGCGCGCGCAGCCCGCGCTCCTCGAGGACGGCCTGGGCGTTGTCGAGCTCGGCCGCGAGCAGGTCGTGGCGCGGGTGCAGCTCGCCGCAGGCGGGGTCGGGCGCCTCGACGCGGGCCCGCAGGTTGGCGATGGCCTCGGGGGTCGCGCCGTCGGCCAGCACGGTGTGCAGGTCGTCGGCCCACAGCGCCGCGATGTCGTCGGCCAGGGTGTCGTGCTCGTAGAAGGCCAGCTCGGCGATGGTGACCGGCGCCCAGTAGGCGCGGCAGTAGGTCACCTCGACGGTCTTCGCGTCCGAGGCGGGGAAGCTCACCATGACGGAGTTCGGGGTGTCGGGGATACCGGCCCAGGTCAGGCCGTTGGCCGAGGAATAGGTGGCCCGGTTGCCCGCGCCGTCGTCCACCGTCACGCGAATCTCGTGCATCGAGCAGTAGCCGTTGCCCAGGTAGGTGGTCAGCGCCAGGCTGCTCATGCGGTAGACGTCGTCGAAGGTGACCGACACGTTGCCCCAGCCGTCGTTGTGGCGCGCGGAGTAGAAGTAGGTGTCGTAGTCGCCGTCCACCAGATGACGCGGCTCGAAGTCGGGCACGCGGGACGCGTCGTGCGGCGCAGCCGTCACGTCGACGATGTGCGACGCGAGGGAGCTGTCCTGCACGGTGCGGTTGATGAGGCGGTACCAGGGCACTTTCGCCGTGCGGTCGATGGTGGTGCCGCTGTACTGGGTGGACGGGCCGGACGTGCCGCAGTCGTTGCTGGCGGTCAGGTACACGAGGTAGCGGGTGCGGTTGCGCAGGCCGCCCACGGTGTAGCGGGTGTCGGTGATGCCGTCGACGGAGTGGAACGAGGGCTCGTCCTCGGCCTTGTAGTACAGGGTGTAGCGCGCGGCGTCTTCGGCCTGGCGCCACGACACGGCGATCTCGCCGTAGCCGCCCTCCACCTTCACGTACTCGGGGGCCGCCGGCGCCTTGCTCGCGCGGGGCGTGACGGTGGCGGCGTCGCCCCAGGGGCTGCGCCAGTCGCCGTTGACGGAGCGCACACGCACCTGGTAGTCGGTCTCGTTGGCCAGCTTCCCGGTGGAAAGCGAGGTCACCTCCAGCATGGGCAGCACGCAGGGGCGCACCTCGGACGCGTCGCCCTGGGACACCTCCACCTCGTAGCCGGTGACGTTGACCTGCGGGTCCCACGACAGCGAGAAGCGCTTGTCGCCGGCCGTGGCCGCGAGGTTGCGGGGGATGTTGAGGTCGGGCGGCGCGATGCGGTCCTCCATGCCGTTGAGGAACTCGACCGTGGCGATCTCGGCCAGCTTGTTGGACGCGGTGGCCGTGATGCGGATGGTGATCTTCTTCACCGCCACGCGCGTGCCGAAGTCGATGACCACCAGGCCGCTTTCGGCCTCGACCGTGCCCGTGGCGTCCAGGCCGCTCGTGCGCAGGACGTGGACGCCCTCGGCCGCGAAGGGGATCTCCTGGCCGGTGCCGTCGGCCAGCTCGACGATGACGCTGCCGGCGCGCGGGGCGCCCTCGGCATCGACGGGGGCCTGGATGGTGAGGCCCGCCAGCTCGGCGCCCTTGGGCTCCACCGTCACCTCGACGGGCGCGGCGCCGGATATCTCCTGGCCGTCAGCCGGGACGAGCGCCACCGTGGCGCCGTCGTCGATGAAGAGGCTGGCCAGGTCGGCGTCGCCGGCCAGCGCGGTGCCCGCGGCCAGGGCCGGGGCCATCTGGGTGCCGTCCTTGGTCAGGCGCACGGCCGCCTGGACGCCGGCGCCCTCGCGGGCGGCCCCGAGCGTGGCGGCGAGCGCCTGCACGTCGGCCAGGTCGACGGCGCCGTCGCCGGTCACGTCGAAGCGCGCCTCGGCGTCGCGGCCGGCGGCCGCGGCCGCGACGGCCCGGGCCAGCAGGCCTGCGTCGCCGGAGCCCACCTCGCCGTTGCCGTTGAAGTCGCCGTAGGGCGCCAGACCCACGCCGGCCGCCTCGGCGTCCAGGCCGCCCATCAGGCTGTCGACCAGCTTGAGGACGGCGCGGTCGCCGTCGGCCAGGTCCAGGCGCTGGCTGAACGTGCCGAAGCCGTCGCCGCGCACGGTGAGCACGTAGGTGCCGGCGGGCACCGTGCCGAGGTGCGCGAAGAACGGGCAGGCGCCCGTCACGCGGTCGGCCGGCGCGTCGGCGGACACGGGCGCGGCCTGCTCGGCCTCGAGCGCGGCGACGGTCGCGGCCGCCGACGCCTTGGGCGCGAAGGCGACCGGCTCCCCCACGGGAGCGCCGTCCTCGGTATTCAGTTGTGCTGTCAGGTCGGCCGCCAGCGCGGCCCGCGGAACGAACGACGTGAGCTCCACGTCGACGACGGCGCCCTCGAGGGAGCCTGCCCCCGCGGCGTCGTCGGGCCCCGGCGCGGCGGCCGCGGCGGACGCGGCGTCGGCGGGGGTCAGTTGGTCTTCCAGGTTTCCGGCGGCAAGATCATCGTTGTTCGTTTCCAGCTGCGTTTCGGTCTGCTGCGCCTGCGGGCTGCCCTGGTCCTGCGGCTCGGCGACGGCGATGGCCGGCGCGCCGAACAGCGAGAACCCCAGGCAGAGCGCGGTGACGCATGCGGTCACCCGTCTCACTTCCCAACCTCTCTCTCATTTGCAAGGTGCTTCCCGGGCCGCCCGGCCGCCGCCTCCCCCAGAGGTGCACGAACCCAAGCCGAGCCCGGCATCGGCAACATTATAGCAACAGGATGAGCGAAGAGGTCAAGTATGAGCTACCTGGTGACGGAAGCGCCGGAGGACGAGGCCGGGCGCGCAAGGGGGGGGGTGCCGCCGCCTGCGGGCGCTCGCCGCGTGGGAACGCGTCGCCCGCCCTCCCTCGGAAGCGCGCCGAGGACGTGCCGGTGCGGGCAGGGTGTCGCGCGCACCTGGGCTTCCGGCTGGTGAGCGCCGCCCCCCTTCCCTATTCCTCCCCTGCCTTTCCCGCGGGCTTGCGGAGCACCTCGGTGTAGGAGTCCTCGCGGATGCCGCGCTTGAGCAGGCGGCAGAACAGCGCGAGCGTCACGGGGATGGCGAGCGCCAGCACGGCGCCCAGGTCGAAGGACGCCACGGCGCCCATCTCGTCGATGACGATGCCGCCGAGCGACGGCCCGAAGGCCATGCCGCAGGTGCTGCCGGCGTTCATCCAGGTGATGGCCTCGGTCAGGCGGTCGCCGGGGACGGAGCGCTCGCAGGCGGCGTTGCACACGATGAGGAACGGCCCGTAGAACAGCGCGCCGATCGTCGACACCACGAACAGCGACTGCACCGAGTCGATGAGCGCCATGGACCCGTAGGCGCAGCCGATGAGCACGCCGACGCCCACCAGCTGGAGGTACTGCGGCGCGCGCAGGCGGATCATCCCGAACACAAACCCCATGATCATCGACATGAACGACGCGATGACCAGGATGACGCTGGCGATGGTGGGGTCGCCCAGCTCCTCGGCCAGGGCCACCGTGGCCGTGTCGAAGATGCCGAAGAACGCGCCGAAGAACAGCATGAGCAGGAACAGCACGCGCACCACCGCCGACGTGCGGAAGACGCTCTTGGGGCGGCCGGCGCCCTCGGGGCGGGCGGGGGCGCCCCAGCCGGGCTCGGGCTCGGTCGAGCGCGAGAGCGTGAGCACCGTCACGCCGATGGCGAAGCTGATGCCGCCGACCAGGAGGCCCGCCGTCGGGAACAGCGCCGTGGCCAGCGCGATGGATATGGACGGGCTGAACATGAAGCCGACGTCGTCGAGCACGCCCTCGTAGGAGAACATGGTGCGCAAATCGGGCGCGGCATCGCCCAGGCGGCCGGTGCGGATGAGGTAGGTCCAGCGCGCGCGGGTGAGCGCCTGGGGGTTGGGCACGAAGCCCATGAGTACCGCCGCCGCGAACAGCAGCCCATCGGGCCCGCCCGCGGCGACGGTGGCCAGCATGACCGCCCAGCCGGCCAGCGTGATGGCGGCGGCCGCCGGCACGACGCGGTGCTGGCCGCGCTCGTCGACGAGCTTGGATATGCGCGGCGAGATGAGGAACGTCGCCAGCGCGATGGTCGACGACACGAGCCCCGCGATGAGGAACGACCGGCCCGCCAGCGTGATCATGGTGATGGTGCCGATGTTCATCATGTAGGAGTAGAAGCGCATGAGGAAGCCGCCCACGTCAAAGGCGTAGGCCTGGCGGACGCGCAGGATGGCGCGGTATACCCCGGGGTCGAATTTCTTGGTCATAGCCTAGTGATTATAGGGGTTCGGCGGCGGCGCGGCAGCCCCGCGCCGCCGGCCGTTGCCGGGTTCTCATATTGAGAGCGACGCGACGCCTTCCCCTTACCCCACGGCGACGAAGACGAGGACGAGGAACAGCGCCGTCACGGCGACGAAGCCGGCGATGACGGCCCAGGCGCCGGGGCGGCCCAGGTTGAGCGTCCAGCCGATGCCGAAGCGCTCGGGGACGAACAGGCTCGCGTCGTCGCGGTTCACGTAGAAGATGCCGAGCTTCCAGTGCGCGTCGTCGTCCGCGGGCATGACGGCGCCCGGCCCCGCGGCGCCGGCGTCCTCCATGCGGCGGAACAGGCGCGAGCCGGCCTGGCCGTAGACGACCGAGATGGCCACCGAGCCCACCAGGATGGGCGCCACCGCCACCACGATGACGACCGCCGCGCCGCCCAAGGTGATGGCCCCGACGGCCGAAAGCATGAACGACACGCCCAGAGCCACGGTGATGATCAGGCCCGATACCAGCAGAAGCACGCTCTCGGCGCGGGCGAACAGCCCGTAGGCCAGCGCGGAGGTCACCGGCGCGCCCGGGCTGGCCGGCCGCTTGGACCGCAGGATGGACCAGTGGCAGAACACGAGGCACGCGATCATGAACAGCTGGACCAGCACGGGGAAGAACACGCTGCCGACGCTCTTCGGCTCCCAGCGGTTGACGTTGCCGGCGAAGTCGGCGTGCATGGGCACCATGTCGGGGATGGACGGCCACAGCGCCACGCCCAGGGCGACGGTGCCCAGCACCACCGGTACGTAGAGCAGGTTCCACGCGAGCGGCAGGGCGCGCGGGAGGTCATCCTCGGCCACCACGGCGACGGCTTGAGCGCGCGGCGCCGACCAGCCCTCGGCCCGCTTGACGGCCTGGACGCGGCGGCGGAAGTGCAGCATGAGCGCGAAGGACACGGCGACGGGCGCGAAGGTGGGCAAGGTGACGAGCGCCACCAGCCCGAGCTCGCTGCCGAAGACGCCCGGAAAGACGGCCAGGGCGGCGCAGAAGCCCGCGACGCTCGCCGCCGTGACGGCGGCCACGACCGCGGCGTAGCGGCGGCGGAAGGCGACGAGGCGCGGGTCGCGACGCGCGCCCTCGGGCACGGTGACCGCGAAGCACTCGTCCTTGCGCATGAGCCAGGGGGTGGCGGCCAGAAGGCCGCCGGTCGCCACGATGCAGGCGACGAGGGTGAGGACGAAGACGAGCTCCACGGGAGCCTCCTAGGCGCGGGCCGCGGCGGGCGCGGCGAGGTCGGACGGGGCGAGCGGGGCGCCGGCGGGGGCATCGGCGTCGGCGGCGCACTCGGCAGGAGCGAGACGATCGCCCCGGGCGTCCAGGCCGAGGACGCCCACGTCGCGACGCGGGCCGCTGACGCCCGGGTCGCCGAAGACGGCGGCCGCCTGGGCCGCGGCCAGCGCGACGAAGGCGGGCTCGTCGCCGCCGCGGGCGCGCCACTCCAGGGCGAGGGCCTGGAGCGCCTCGGCCGTGTGCGCCTCGGCGTCGGCCCGGCGCGCCGCCGAGGCCGCCTGGGCGGTGTCCGCCACGAAGGCGCCGCTGCGGCCGCGCATGAGCAGGTAGCCCTCGTCGCGTAGCACCGCGTAGGCCTTGTTCACCGTATGCAGGTTGATGCCCAGGTCAGACGCGAGGGCACGCACCCCCGGCAGGCGGTCGCCGGGCAGGAGCTCGCCGCGGGCGATAGCCCCCACCACCTGGTTGCGCACCTGCACGTACAACGGATCCGGCGAATCCTGATCGATGCGAAGGATCATGTCCGCCACCCTCTCACGAATCTGTTCTACCTGTTATAGCATCAGTATAACACTGAGCCCCGGCAAGCGTGCCGCTTCCCTTCCTCCCCTTCCTCCCTCCCCTGCCGCGCGCCGGCGCGTCCGGAAGGCAACCGGACGGCGGCGGAACGGGGCCCTCGCTTTCGACTTGCGGTAGTATGGCAGTCGGCCATTCGCGCCCCCGCGCCGGGGCGCCCCACGTCACCAACGCCCGCAGGGGCAGATTCGAGGAACCATGTACGACGGACAACCGCAACCTGGCCGCAACGACGAGTGCTGGTGCGGCAGCGGACGCAAGTACAAGAAGTGCCACCACGACATCGACGAGCGCCTGCAGGCCCTCTACGAGGCCGGCGAGGAGGTGCCCCAGCGCAGCCTGCTGAAGACCGCCGCCGACATCGAGGGCGTCCGCCGCAGCGCCGCCGTGAACATCGGTGCGCTCGACTACGTGGCCGAGCGCATCGGGCCCGGCGTCACCACCGCCGACATCGACCGATGGGTGCACGACTACACCGTCGAGCACGGCGCCATCCCCGCGCCGCTCGACTACGAGGGCTTCCCCAAGAGCGTCTGCACGTCGGTCGACGAGGTGGTCTGCCACGGCATCCCCCGCGAGGACGAGGTGCTCAAGGAGGGCGACATCATCAACGTCGACTGCTCCACCATCCTGGACGGCTACTACTCCGATTCCTCGCGCATGTTCTGCATCGGCGACGTGCCGCCCGAGAAGGCCGACCTGGTGCGCGTGACGAAGGAGGCCGTCGAGGAGGGGCTCAAGGCCGTCAAGCCGTGGGGGCATCTCGGCGACATCGGCGCCGCGGTGAACGCCTACGCCCAGGCCCACGGCTACAGCGTGGTGCGCGAGTTCGGCGGCCACGGCATCGGGATCGAGTTCCACGAGGACCCGTTCGTCAGCTTCGTGACCGAGCCGGGCACCGGCCCGGTGCTGGCGCCGGGGCTGATGTTCACCATCGAGCCCATGATCAACCTGGGCAAGCCTGACATCGACATGAGCGACCCCAACGGCTGGACCGTCCGCACCGCCGACGGCCTGCCCACCGCCCAGTGGGAGGTTCAGCTGGTGATAACCGAGGACGGCTACGACCTGCTGAGCTGGTAGGCGCAGGCAGGAGGGGCCGTCGCGCTTCCGCCGGCCCTCTGGCGCCGCCCCTGGCAACCTCCCACCCCCCCTCGCGAGCCGCGCCGGGTGGTTCGGGCAGGAGGGGCCGTCGCCGCGGCGCATCCGCCAGGTTTTTCGCGCAATAAGCTCCCGACCTGGGGTTGGCAACCACGGGGCGCCTGAAAATGATGCCGCAAGTTGGTAGATCGGAGGCGTCGGCTACCGTAGAGTGAGGTGCGTCGACAACCTCTTCCAACCGCCGATCACCCGAAAGGACTCGCCATGAGCTTTCGCGATAACCTGCAGCACCTGCGCGCCACCCACTCCATGACCCAGGAGCAGCTGGCGCTGATGCTCGGCGTCAGCCGCCAGTCCGTCACCAAGTGGGAGGCCGAGCGCGCCTACCCCGAGATGGACAAGCTGCTCAAGCTCTGCCAGATATTCGACTGCACCCTCGACGACCTGGTGCAGGGCGACCTGACCGCCACCTCCCCCACCCCGCGCGGCCAGGCCGTGGCCGCCGCCCTGCGCGAGAGCGCCGCCGCGCCACCCCAGGACGTGTGCGGCTACGACGAGCACATGCGCGCCTTCGCCCGGAAGATCGCCACGGGCGTCGCCGCCATCCTCCTGGGCGTGTCGCTGCTCATCTTCACGGGCACGGCCGCCGAGCGCTTCGATCCGAGCCTCGAGGCGCTCGGGCTCATCCCGCTGTTCGCCGGCATCGTCATCGGCGTCGGGCTCATCCTCTCCGGCTCGTTCCAGCACACCGAGTTCCAGCGCAGCCATCCCTACATCCAGGACTTCTACAGCGAAGGCGACCGCCGCGCGGCCCAGCGCTCGCTCACCGCGAGCATCGTCATCGGCATCTCCCTCATCTTCATCGGCGTGGTGGCCTCGATCCCCGCCGACGGGCACGGCGACTTCGCCGAGGGCATCGCCGGCGGGTTCCTCGTGGCGCTCGTGGCCGCGGCGGCGTGGCTGATCATCCGCTCGGGCATGCTGCTCGCGCGGCTGAACGTCGCCAACTACAATGCGAGCCGCGAGCAGGCCCTGGCCGAGAGCGACACGTGGAAGTACGTGCGCGAGGCCAGCGCGGCCGAGCTGCGCGGCGTGTACACTGACGAGCAGATCTGCGAGATCCTGGGCATCCCGGACGCCTCCGACGTCGAGATCGCACGTGCCCGGGCGCGCCTGGAGCGGCGCCACCGCAAGAGCCAGCTGTCCGGCGGGCTGTGCGGCATCATCATGATCCTGGCCACCGTCGCCGGCATCGTGATGCTACTGGTGCCCGGGTACCAGACGCCGTACTTCTGGATGGCGTGGGTCATCGGCGGCCTGCTGTGCGGGGTGGCCAGCATCTTCGTCTCCACCTTCGTGCGGGACGACCCCGCGGCCTAGGGCAGCGGGCGGCCGCCGCATCGCGGGCCGGGCGCCGCATCGCGGGCGGCGGCCGCATCGCAGGCCGGGCGGCGCGACGGCCTAGGCCTCCGTCCAGAGCACCGGCGTGACCAGGCCGTCTCGGGCGCTGCCGATGACGTCGTGCGGCCCCTGACGCAGGTAGCAGCCGGCGAAGCGGCCGGCGTGCAGGTAGAGCCCGAGCAGGTTGCCGAAGGGGCGCGGCGCGGCCGTGAAGTCGCCGGGGCGGCCGTAGAGCGGGATGGCCGGCGTGGCCTGGGGCGCGAAGAACTCCTGCACGATCCACGGCGAGCCGCCCTCCTGGGCGAGCGCGGCGTCGATCAGGCGCGACCATTCCTCGGGCGTGTGCTCGGCGCCGGCCTGGACGTTCTTGCTCGCGTACCAGTCGGTCGGCTTGAGCACCCAGCGCCCGGGGTGGGCGCGCACGGCGCCCAGGTCGAGGTCCGGGTCGTCGAGAAACGCCGTGCGGGGGATGTGCGCCTCGACGAAGGCACGCTCGGCGGACGTGAGCAGGGCCTGGGCGGCCGGGCGCCGCAGCACGGCGAACAGCTGCTTGTCGTGGGCGATCTGCGTGGCGAAGCTGCCGATCATCTCCACCTTGCGCTGGCGCAGCGCGTCGATGAGCGGCTGCACCTCGTCCCAGTGCTGGAGCAGGTCGACCACGATGCAAAAGCGCCAGATGACGTCGATGTCGACATCGCCCTCGCCCGCCAGCGCCGCGTTGCCGTGGAGGCGGCTGCCGTCGAAGGAGAGCTCGCGCACGTCGAACACCGAGCAGGCGAAGCCGGCGCGTTCGAACAAGGGGATGAACCGCTCGAGCTCGCGCGCGTCGGGATCCGGGCCGTCAAGGCACGCGACGATGGCGACCTGCGGGTGGGCGGGGGCGGCGGGAACGGGCGCGGCGGATGCGGCGGCATCCGGCGCGCCGGCCGCGTGTCCAGCGGGGGCGGGCGACGCGGATGCGGAGGGCGCGGCGGGAACGGCCGGGGCGGCTGCGGCGCGCGACTCCCAGATGCGGGCGAACGTGCGCACCCAGCCGTCGAACTGGCGCTCCACGTCGTCTTCCAGCTGGTGGCGCGCGGCGAAGCGGCGGTACGCCTCGCCCTCGCGGATGGCGGCCAGGGCCTCGCGCGTCTCGTTCATGCCGCTCGACGAGTCGGTGTTGAACTCGCAGAAGCGGAAGTCGCCCGTGACCTCGTCGAACATGAGATCGACGCGCGCCATCGGCAGTGGCTCGGCATAGCCGCGGGGCAGCAGCGCGAGCTCCTCCACGCGCGGGTCGAGCCGGAACTCGCGGCGGAAGGCCGGGTCGGCCTGGTAGCGTTCGATGACCTTGGCGAGGATGCCGTAGATGCTGGTCGCGATGGCGTCGAGGTAGGCGCGGGTGCGCGGCCCGTAGACGCGGGGCACGTAGTTGAGGGCGACGGGCGCGCCGTGGTACCACGCGGTGCCCTCGCCCATGCGCCGCCACGCCGCGCGACGCCCGGCCTCGTCCCCGCCGAGCTCGGCGATGACGTCGAGGTACTCGCAAGTGAGGGGCGACGCCTCGTCGACGTAGCTCGCCGCGCGGGGCGCTGACGTACCGCTCTGCGCGGGGGCCGATGCCGCGCGGGCATCCCCTGCGAGCGCCGCCTGCTCGGGGCGACCCGTCGCCTGCGCGGGACAACCTGCCGCGTTGCTGCTCTGACCTGCTTCCATGGCGCTTCCTTCGGGGATCTCGAGGGCAAAAGATGACCCTGCGGGTATACCACAACACGCCGCGCCCGCCGTCCCGCGCCGCGCTCACGGCACGAAAACCCAGGCCAAGCGTTGCCCACCCGGCAAGAAGGCGCCGCGCACCGAAGCCGGACGAGCGCCACCTCCCCAACAGGTGGCCTTGGACACTTTTCCACCGCGTGCTGGCAATCTATCGAGGTTTGGCATACAAAGAAGGCCGCCTCGTCCTTGCGCTGCAAGAATGCCCCGATCCTCACCAAGCCGCGACCTGGGCAAACAACACCCTCGTCGTGGTCAACACGAGAAAATGCGGCGTACCCGGCAGCCGCCAGTATGCCAAACCTCCTTCTTTTGCCACCGCGCGATGGAAAAGTGTCCAAGGCGCAGCGGGAGGCCCCAGCGGGCAGGCACGTGGCCGGCGCTACCTGCCCAGCAGGTGGCGGATGGCGGCGATGGGGTGCTTGGTCATCATGCGCGGACCGGCGTAGCGCATGACCTGGCGGATCTGCTCGCGTTCTTGGGGGCGATAGCAGTGGTAGGGGCACTGCTCGCAGGAGGTCTTCGTGTGCATCTGGCGGCAGCGGTCGGTGCGCAAGATGGCGTAGTCGTCCACGGCCTTGCATTCCGGGCACACCGGCTCGCCGCAGTAGGCGCGCTCGGTGCGCACAGCGGCATCGTGGCTGCCGGCGCAGTAGATGGCCACCATCTGCGATATGGTGCGCTTCTCGCGCTCACGGCGCCGGGCGACGGCCTCGGAATCGGCAGATGCGGATGCGCGGCGAGCGCCCGAGGTCGGGACGGACGCACAGGAGGCGATAGCCGGGGCGCCCGACGACGCGCGGCAGGCGGCGCCGGGGGCGTGCTCGCCGCCGGCAGAGGAGGAATCTCGGGAAGTGTCAGTATTGTTAACCATGGTTCACACTATAGCATAGCCCGCTGCCACGCACAGGATATCCACGACCTCCTTACCGCGAACCCGCGCTCGCGGCATCCCTCTCGGCGCCTCCCCGACGTAGCCCTAACCGCGAGCCTCGGCAAGCGCGGTCGTCTAGGACGCGACGGACGCCGTGGGCGCGACAGGTGCCGCGGGCGCGGCGGGCGCGACTGGCGCAGCGGACGCTGCGGTCGTCTAGAGCGCGGCGGGTGCCTCGGGCGCGACTGGCGCGGCGGGTGCGACGGGTGCTTCGGGCGCAGCGGGGACGTTGACCTCCACCTTCCCCATCGTCGCCAGCAGCCCCAGCAGGGGCACGTCTTCCGGATCCTCCACCTCCACGCCGCCGAGCGTGACCGCACCGCGGTCGACGGACGCCGAGAACACGCGCCAATCGAGCCCCGACAGCGCGAACCCAGCCGCCATCAGCGTAATCCCCAGCGCCGCCAAGATGGCGGCCACGTGGCCCATCATCTTCTGCGCCTTCTCCATCTTCTCCTCCTTAAGCGCCCGCTTACCACGGGACGCGTCGCATCACATCGCCAAACCGAATCAACCACGCACTCCGAGCGCAACCCATCAATCGACGCGCTCAGGGCGCCTCCCGCGCTGCGGCCACGCCGCAGCCATAGCCCGGGAGCCGCCGGCCCCCGGCGCCCCGGGAGCGACGCGCCGCCCGCCATGCGCCGCTCGGCGCGCAGCGGGCGCCCTCACGCCACGGCCACGGCCATGACCTCGGGGGCCGCCGGCCGCTCGCGGCGGAAGGGCGAGAGCGCCTTGCGCGCCCACGCCCGCGAGAGGCTCGCCAGGCGACGGCTGGACGCGAGCGCCGCGCTCAGGCACGCGAGCCCGAGGGCAGCCGCCAGCAGGCCCTCCCCCGCGTAGGCAAGCGCGAAGGGGATGTTGCCGGTCAGGGCTCCCGCCAGCGCGATGACCAGGGCGATCGGACAGGCCAGCACGCCCGCGCCCGCGATCAGCCACAGCGTCGCGGCGAGCAGCCAGATGCACAGGTAGCCCGCCAGCGCCACCGCGGCGAAGGCCAGCAGCAGCGTCAGCCACACGGGCGAGCCCAGGATGAGCGCCACCCAGAGCAGCACGCGGCTGTGCCGGCGCGTCTTCGCCATCGCGCGGGGCACCGGCGGCATCTCGTCGAGGACGGCATCGGCCACGGCACCAGGCGACCCGAGCGCCGCGACGGCCTGCTCCTCGGTCATGCCCTCCTCCATGCGATCGTCGATGGCCTCGGCGTAGAACGCGCGCCACTCGGCCACGCGCGCCGCCGGCAGGCACGCGAGCAGCGTGCCCAGCCGATCGAGAAACTCCTGCTTATCCACGAGATACCTCCTCGTCCGTCAAATCTTTCACGCTTCATGGCGCCGGGATGCCGCGCCGGCATCCGCGCAGTCAGCGTCACTGCTACGTTGGCGTCCGCGCCGGGGAACCCGCCATGCGTGAGCGCGATGGCTCGCAAGCGATGACGGCGTGCGACCCCGTCGCTCGCGCTCCTAGGCGCCCTGCGGGCGCAGCATGGCGCCCGATCGGGCTGTTCCCGCCGCGCTCTGGCGCGCCGACGCGCCCGAGGGGCCGGCTCCGCGGGACGCCCTCGCTGGTGCGGAAGCCGACGGCGGCGCGAGCTCCTCCGATCCACCGCATGCCGCCAAGGCGGAAGGCGCCTTCGATCCGCCGTCGCCCGCCGTCTCCAATGCGGGCGCTGCTGCCGTGCGGGCACCTGCCGCGTCCGTCGCTTCGTCGCACGCCGGCTCCGGCGCGAGTATCGACTCCTCGACGTAGCGGTAGAGGCCGCGCACCTCGTCCTGCTCGGCCAGGAAGGCGCGCAGCCTGTCCTGCCCCGCCGCGGTGATGCGGTAGTACTTGCGGAGGCGTCCGTTGTGCTCGGCCGAGCGCTCGGCGACCATCCCGTTGCCCTCCAGCCGCTTGAGCAGCGGATACAGCGACGACTCGGTCAGCCCCAGGCTAGCGGGCACGTCCTTGATGATCTGATAGCCGTACGACTCGCGCCGCCGCAGCGTCGCCAACACACACGCCTCAAGGAACCCCCGCTTCATCTGAGCATCCATAATACCTCCCTTCGTCATATACTATATATTACATAGTATATGACTGCAAGTGGGAAATCATCCAAACAAATGTTTCACGTGAAACATTTTCGCGCCGCTTCGCTCCAACTCCGCCAGCACCCGCCCCGCACGGCAGCCCCGCACAACATCGGAACCAGAATGCGCGGCGAACAAGGAGAAGGGGTGCGGGGTGCGGACACAGATGGAGCCGAAACGTTTCACGTGAAACATCCAGCATTCGGCAGAAATGGAGGGGGGGGGGCGAGGGGAATGGAAACGAGGGAACGAATGTTTCACGTGAAACATTTTTGCGCCCGTGCGATAGCCGAAAGAGGGCACGATGGGCCAAAAGCAAATGAGAGATAAAGCAAAAAGGGCATCAAGCGAAGCGCACGGCGAGGTGTGCGCCGGGCGAGGTGTGCGCACGGCGACGTGTGCGCCGGGCGAGATGCACGGCAGAAGCGCGCGACGAGGCGGGGGGCCGGGCGAGGCGTAGGCGGGCAGGCTAGAGGAAGCGGAGGGCGGAGATGGCGGCGAAGGGGATGCGGGTTCGGATGACCCAGAGGTCGTGGTAGATCTCGTCCTTCTGGCTGACGCGACCCTCGCAGGTGACGTAGGCCTCGCCGTCGTAATAGGTGACGCTCACCAGGGAACCGCGATCCGCTTGGGCGAGGACGGCGTTGAGCTCGCGGGCCTCGTCCTCGGAGAGCTCGCGGCGGGGCGCGGGGATGCGCTCTCGCTCGTGCACGAGGTCGTAGTAGCCCCGCAGCGCCGCGAAGGGGACGAACTGGCGCGCACGGTCGGGGTGCGGCCGGCCGAGAACCCGCGGCGCCGCGACGTCCTCATCGGGGAATCCCCACTCCCCCGCCTCAAACTCATCCGCACCCGCATCGGTGGGGACAACAGCGACTGGACGTAAGACGGGGGCATCGGGCATGCCGACGCCGGCAGGCGCGTTGGCACGCGCAGGCATGGGAGTGGACGCGCAAACCCCAGCCGCATCAGTGGGGACAACCGCGGCGGCGTGCGGAATAGAGGCGCCAATCGCACCCGTCGCGGAAAGAGCATCAGTCGCGCCCGCGCCAGCGCATGAGGGCGCGGAGCAGACTGGCACGGCGGAGCGCGGGGCATGGGCGTCGGCCGCAGGCGCGGCGGGTCGCGCGGACGCGGCGGATGCGACAACCGGGGCGGTAGCGCGGGCTGGCGGAATGGGAGCGTTAGGCACGGTGGCCTCCTACCATGGTGTTTCGCTCTCGGGCGGTGGCCTTTTCCTGGAAGCTGGTGCCCTTGAGGAGGGCGTTCTTGCCGAACTTCTGCTTCACGGCCAGGACGGCCTCCTGCATGCGGCGCTCGCGGCCCTCGGCCTCCCAATCGGTAAGCAGGTCGTAGGTGGCCATGTCCTCGTCCACGAGGTTGCCGAAACCCAGGCTGATGCGGCGGATGGCCTTGGAGGGATCGACGATCTCCTCGTAGAGCGCGTCCACGTAGCCCTGGAGCTTGCGCAGCGAGCTGGTGCGCTCGGGAATCTTGCGGGTGGCGTGGGCGGCGGCGCCCCAGCGGCCGCCGACCGGACGCGCGCCGTGCTCGCCGACGAATACCTCGACCGCGCCCGCAGCGCCGGGCTCGCCGGGCACGTCGGGCGCCCCTCCCTTGCCGCGAGGCGCCGACCCGTAGCCCACCATGAGCGAGATGTGGTTGGTGACCAGGCGCTTCTCCACCAGGTCGAGCACCGAGGCATCCACCATCTCGCGCAGGACGATGCGCGCTTCGTCATAGGAGTAGGCGCCGGGGAGGATCTGCCCGTTCATGATCGAGGCGCTCTCGGGGCGGTAGGCCTTGATCTCGGCGATGGTGCACGGCTCGAGGCCCCAGGCGTGGTCGATGAGGTACTCGGCGTTGACGCCGAACTCCTTGTAGAGCACGTCGGGATCCATCTCGGTGACGCCCTTGAGATCGAACACGCGGTACTTGGCCAGGCGCCGGGCGATGCCGGGGCCGATGTTCCAGATGTCGGTGATGGGGCGATGGCGCCAGATGAGGCGGCGGAACTCGTCCTCATCCAGAAAGCCGATGAAGTCGTCGGCGTGCTTGGCCGTCACGTCGAGCGCCACCTTGGCGAGGAACAGGTTGGTGCCGATGCCGGCGGTGGCGAGGATACCCGTCTCGGCGCGCACGGCCTCCATCAGCGTGACGGCGAACTCGCGCGCGGTCATATGGTAGAGCGTCAGATAGGGCGTGGCGTCGATGAAGCACTCGTCGATGGAGTAGACGTGCACGTCATCGGGCGACACGTAACGCAGGTAGATGCCGTAGATGTCAGCCGACACCTTCATATAGGTGCGCATGCGCGGCACGGCCACCTCGTACTTGACTCCCGGCGGGATCTCGTGGAGGCGACAGCGGTTGGGGATGCCGAGCGCCTTCATCGCCGGCGTGATGGCCAGGCAGATGGTGGTGCCCGAGCGCTCCGGGTCGGCCACCACCAGGTTCTCGGTCAGGGGGTCGAGCCCACGGTCGACGCACTCCACCGAGGCGTAGAAGCTCTTCAGATCGATGCACACATATGTTCGTTGCTTCGTCATGTGGGCTACTATACCACGGCATGGGATGGAAAGGCATCGCATAAGAACATAAGTTCGTGAATAAGAAAGAAAAACGCCTGCGTGGGATGAATGCAGGACAGCAAGGCGTCTTTCTCAAAATGAAGAAGCCCGGCGTGCCGCTGAAGGCGAATCGCCATGATAGTGTCTCAAAAAGAGGCTCTGACCTCGTATGTTACAGATGATTCACCCGGCGGGTGCCCCTGGGGAACAACCGCGGTAGCACCCTCTTCGCATGCGGATCCCACCCTAGAATGGGTTGCGCGGCCAGGGCCCGGCCGCCACGGAACATCCCACGCGCCACCCGGCGCAGGCACAGGAAGATACAGGATCATGGACGAAGCAGCGAAGAAGGCTCAGGAGCGTATCGACGCCGAGATGGCCGCCGCCGACGAGAAGGCCGCCGCGGCGGCGCAGAAGGCCGTTGAGGGCGAGGGCGGCGAGGTGCGCGTCGGTGAGTTCGACCGCACCGCCTCCGAGATGCACTAGGCACGAGCGGCACGACGCGAGGGGCCCGGCGCGGCTATCGTCCGCCGGGCCCCTCGCGTCTGGCGCCCTGATGCTGGCTGCGACGGGACGTACGGCGCGGATGCCAGGCACCTCGCCCGACACCCGCGCCAAGCGCCGCCAGCGCGCCGCAGCCGCTTCTGGCCCTAGTCGTAGACGAGGCCGAAGAAGTCGCGCAGGGCGGCGGCGCGATCGGCATCGGCCAGATCGAGCTGGCGACGCGTCGCGCCCTCGCGGATGACGAGGCGGTCGCCCGTGAGGGACACGTGGCCCGACGCGGTGCGCAGGTTCGCCATCTCCTGGTCGCGGAACTCCGTCCCCGGCTGCGAGCACGCCAGGCTAAGCGCCTCGAAGTCGGCGTCCTCCACGCGCGCGACGCACAGCTCCAGCACCCCCAGGCGCTCGCCGGGCTCCTCCCCCGCGGCGTCCGGGCGGAAGCGGTCGACGCGCCACCAGCACGCGTCGAGCGGTACGGCCTCGAACCACGCGCCCGCCGCGAGCTGCGGGCCCACGGGCGCCAGGCGCAGCGGGGCGGCCGGCGCAGGGCCGCCATAGCCGACGTCGGCCAGGAGCAGGTCGCCGTCCAGCGCCACCAACAGCCCCCGGTGGTTGATCGGGTCGCGCTGGCCGGGCACGTCGGCCGAACGGCTGAGGCACGGGCGCGCATCGTAACCGAGCGCCATGAGCAGCGCCTCGAAGAGCTTGTTGAGCTCGAAGCAGTAGCCGCCGCGGCGCCGGCGCACCATCTTGTCGAAGAGCGCGGAGAGGCGCAGGTCGGGCGCGCGCCCGGCACGGCAGAGCCCCACCGTCTCGAAGGGGACGCTCGTGAGGTGGCGCTCCATCAGCATCGCCAGGTTGGCGGCCGTCGGCGCGGGACGCCCCTCGACGCCGATGCGCGCGAGGTAGTCGGTGATCTGCGAGCCAGTGAGCATAAAGGGCCTTTCGAGGAGAATCCGCCACGGGCGGGCGTGGCACGCGGCAGGCGTTGCGAGCGCAGCGGGCGCACCTGCATGTGGCGAGTGCGGTGCGCACGGCGAGCGCCGGCGGGCGTGCTTGCACACGGCGGTGCACGGCGTGCGCTGTGGGCGCGCCACACCCGCCGCGCGGGGGGGGGCGGCGAAGCCTCACCCCCCCCCGCCAGCGCTAGCGGTAGGACACCTTGGAGTGGTTCACCAGCCAGGAGAGGGCGGCCTCGCGGCGAGCGAAGACCTCAGCCTCGGCGGTCATGCCCTGGTCCTTCAGCTGCTCGTAGATCTTGATGCGCTGCTCGAGGTCGTCGCCGGGCATCTGGGCGATGATGGCGTCGTCGTCCAGCTCGATTCCCAGGTGGTCGGCCAGAGCGTCGATGGCGCAGGTGATGCGCAGGGCGTCGGCGGGCATGCCGGGCAGGGCGTCGGCCGGGTCGGGCTCCTCCACCAGGCGCTTGGCCAGCTCATCGAGCACCAGATCGGGGAAGCTCGGGTCGTCCTTGGCCATGTCGGGCAGGCCGAACTGCCGGGCCACGCCCTCGCGGAACTCCTCGACCGTCGTGGCCGGCGCGAAGTGCTCGGCCACCAGCTCGTCGGTGAGCTCCGGCGTCACGCAGTACAGGATCTTCTCGACGTCCACGCCCATGGTCAGCGCCGACGCGCTCCCCTGCGCCGCCAGCGGCATCTTGATGGCGGCCTCCACCTGCCGCGTCTCGCCCGCCTTCGCGCCGATCAGCTCGTCGTCGAAGGTCTTGGGCATCTCGCCAGCGCCCACGTGGTAGACGGAGTGCTCCATCTGGAAGTTGCGCGCGGGGTTGCCGTCGAGCGCCGGGTCGTGGGTGGTGACCACGAGGAAGTCGCCGGGCAGCACGCCGCGGTCGTCGGCCACCTCGTGGTACTCGGCCATCGGCTCCAGCATCTTCGCGATCTGCGCGTCCACCAGGGTAGGCGGCACCTGGGGCTTGGGGAGCTCCAACTCGACGGGCTCGTAGGAGGTCAGGGTGTAGGTGCTCATGTTCGTTCCTTTCTCGAGGGAAGTGATACCGGGGAAGAGATTTGCCGCGCGGCGCCCGCCGCTACACGTCCAGCTCCTCTACCATCTCGCGCAGGCGGCGCTGGCGGTCGGACAGGATCATCGGCTGGTTGTGCCCATAGTACGACGGGCTGCCGAACTGGGCGATGAAGCGGGCCGAGGGCGTGCGCTGGGTGAGCTCGGTCACGAAGACGAGCATCTCCTGGGCGTCGCCGAAGGCCTCCTCCAGGAAGGCGAAGGCGGCGGCCAGACGCGCCTCGGCGGCCGCGGCGGCCGGCGCGAGGTCGGCGCGGGCCGCGAAGGCGGCCTCCACGCGGGCGAACGCGCCGGCCCCCTCGCCCGCGCCCGGGGCGGCCTCGCGGGCCACCTCCTCCAGAAGCGCGCGCTCGTCGGCCGCCTGGCGCCGCCGCGCCGCCGACGAGCCGCCCGACGCCGCCAGCGCCGCGCGGTCGCGCTCGCGCCGCGCCATCACCTCGTCGAGGGCCGCGCGCACCTCGGCGCCCGCGTCCACCGCGGCCCGCACGCCGCGCAGGTCGTCGCGCACGGCCGTCAGCACGTCGACGCGCCCCATGATCGCGCGGTGCTCGCCGTCCAGCGCGTCCAATAGTAGCCCCACCAGCGAAAGCCGCTCGTCGAAGGGCGCCTCGCGGGCGCGCTCCACCACGCCCTCTGGCGCGGCGCCGGCCAGGATGTCGTCGACGCGGTAGTCGTCGCGGTACTTGCCGAACAGCTCGTAGTAGGCGGCGAACTCGCCCGCCACGCGCTCGTTCTGCACGTAGTGGGCGACCAGCTCGCGGTCGACCGACTTGCCGAGCCGCTCGTAGGCGCCGATCATGTCGGACAGGTCGTCCCAGCCGCGCGCCGTGACGAACGCCTTGCCGTCCAGCGTCGACTCCATCACGTAGAAGCGGTCCTTCTTCACGTCCAGGAACGTGAGCACGGCCGGATGCACGCCCTTGTCGGCGGCGTAGGCGCGCCACGCGGCGTAGTCGGGCTCCACCGCCACCCGCTTCACGCGGTCGAGCGTCACCACGTCGAACTCGTGGACCGACCGGTTGTACTCGGGCGGGTTGCCCGCCGTCACCACGATCCAGCCCTCGGGCACCGCGTGGCGCCCGAACGTCTTGAACTGGAGGAACTGGAGCATCGACGGGTAGAGCGTCTCGGACACGCAGTTGATCTCGTCCAAAAACAGGATGCCCTGCTCCCGCCCGCTCTCGCGCATGCAGTCGTAGACGCTCGCGATGATCTCGCTCATGGTGTACTCGGACGCGTCGTACTCGCGCCCGCCGTACTCGCGCCGCACGATGACCGGCAGGCCCAGCGCGCTCTGGCGCGTGTGGTGCGTCATGGAGTACGACACCAGGCCCAGGCCCAGCTCGTCGGCTATCTGGGCCATGATGGCCGTCTTGCCGATGCCGGGCGCCCCCACCAGGAAGATGGGGCGCTGCTGGCTGGGCGCGAGCAGCGGCTCGCCGTGCTCGTCGCGGGCCAGGTAGGCCTCGATCGTGTCTCTCACCTGCTGCTTCGCCTTGGCTATGTCCATGGCCGGCCCTCGCCTTCCCTATCGCGCCGGGGTTCCGCCACCGTGACGGAGCCCACCCCCAGCTCCCTCTCGTCCATGATGACCTTGAGCGCCCACGGGGGCACCTGCGGGTCGGAGTAGCCGTCGTCCAGGAAGACGAAGGCCGCGTCGTACGGCGGCGGCTTGCGGGGGTAGGTCCCCTCGCCGTCCGTGAAGTAGATGAGCCCGCGCAGGTCGCGCAGCTCGCCGCGCTCCTGGAGCCGGGCCACGTGGTCGAACACGGGGCGGAAGTCGGTGCCGCCGAACCCCTTGAGCTCGAGGCCGTCCAGGTACAGCTCGAGCGCCTCGAGCGACGTGATGACCGTGTCCTCCTGCACCCGGGCGTCGCACTGGATGACGTGGACGCACACCCGGTCGTGGAAGCTCTCGGACTGCTTGAGCAGCGTGTAGGTCTTGCGCATGAACGCCTGGACGACCGCGCCCGAGCACGACTCGGACGTGTCCACGGCGATGACGAAGTCGCGGATGCGGCGATCCTCGCGGTACTCGAGCGGCTCGATGAGCGGCAGGTTGCCGTAGCGGGCGAGCCCGTAGGTGTAGTAGATGTAGTCGAACTCGTCGTCGTTGACGCCGAGCGCCTCGTGGAGTGCGGCGAAGCGGCGCAGGAAGGCGCCGTAGTCGCCCGTCTCGCGGTTGACGGCGCGCAGGGCCACCGCCAGGCTGCCCGCGCCCTCGCCCTGGCGGATGAGGCGCGTCTCCAGCTCCACCTGCATCTGGCGCCCCACGTCCTCCCAGGCGCGCGCCAGCTCCTCGCGCGCGGCGGCCCCGGGAGCCTCGGGCGCCCCGTCGGCGCCGCCCGCGCCCTCGCCGGACGCCGCCGCGTCGTCGGGCGCGTCCCGCCCCGCGTCGCCAGAGGCCGCGGCGGCCTCGTCCCCGGCGTCGTCCGCGGCGGCGCCCCCGTCGGGGCGCGGCACCTCCACGGGCCCCTCGGCCACCTCGTCGAGCGCCTCGACGTCGCTCCCCTGCGCCGTGCGGGCGCCGCCCTCGGGCCGCCCCTGCCCCGCGTCCGCCGCCTCGGCGCCGCCCGCGGGCGCCGGATCCTCGGCGTCGGCGTACCACAGCGCGTGGGAGTCGTGGCAGAACAGCGGGGCGAGCGAGGCCAGGTCCACCTTGTTGCCCTCGTTGGAGAACAGGTGGTAGAGCCGCTCGGCCGTGATGACGCCGTCCACCTGCGCGCGCAGAAGGCGCAGCGACTGGCGGGCGCGCCGGTCCATGTTGGACGGGAAGTCGTCGCCCATGAGGTCCAGGATGAGCGCCTCGATGGCGATGTCGCAGGCCACGTCCCACGGCTTGCGCAGCACCGAGTACAGCAGAAACGGATGGCGGAAGATGCAGTGGAACAGGCAGTGCGCCACGTCGCGTACCACCTCGGCCTGCCCCAGGCGGAAGCGGTCGACCACGTAGACCGGGTCGTAGACCAGGCTGCGCCCGTCGCTCGAGATGCCGTAGAGCTCGAACAGCGGCACGAGCGGCATGCGCCACAGCGCCCGGTCGAGGAAGCGGAAGCGCACGGCCAGCGTGGTGCGCGCCTCCTCCAGGATGGCCGCGGCCACGGGCGCGCACGCCTCGAAGCGCGCGCGGCGGCGCGCCATGCGCTCCTCGGTCGCCAGGCTCACGCGCTCGCCGTCGCCGTCGGCGCGGCCGTCCGCCGCCAGGCGCTCGCGCGCGGCGCGGGCCAGCAGCGCCACGTCCCCCTCCGCGATGGGCGTCTCGTCTCTCAGGGCCATCCCCTCACCTCCCTACAGGCTCATGTCCAGGCCGGCGCCGACCCAGCCGCGCCGGCACCCCAGCTCCAGCAGCGTCGCCGTCGCCTGGGCGTTGCCCGCGCGCGTGGCGGCGCGCAGCTCGTCCTCGACGGCGTCACGGCCCAGAAGGCCCCACGCCGCCAGGTCCTCGAGCGCCTCCAGGTCGCCCCGCTGGGCGAACAGCCGGCAGACGGCGGCCTGCTTGCGCGCGAGGATGCCGCGGTAGATGGCCGCCATCTCCCCGTCCAGCCGCACGGGGCGCCGCAGCCGCCCGAGCGCCGCCGGCGCCAGCTCCTCGATGGCCGTGGCGTGGGACACCCACGAGTCGTAGTAGGCGAACTGGAAGGCCGTCCCCTCGGCGTCGGTGCCGATGAGGTGCGTGTAGGTGCGGTAGCGCGGCGACAGCGACGGCACGGGGAACTCGCCGTCCGCCCAGCCGTCGAGGGGCCGCGGGAACTCCACCCGCAGAAGCGGGATGGACCGCGCCACCGACAGCGCCCCGGCGCACACGCTGTGCAGGTGCCCGTGGACGGTGAGCTCGTCGACCCCCGTGGCGCCCAGGAAGGCGCCCGGCGCCAGGCGGTTCACCGCGTCGGGGATGCGCACGCGCGAATCGGGCCCCACGTACAGGAGCGCCTTGTCGGCCCCGCCGTCACCGGCGCCCCGCTCGCACAGAAGCCCGCTCTCCACGTAGAAGCGCGGGTTGGCCGGGTCGAGCTCCATGTCCTGGAGCGGCCGAGACGACCGCAGCGGGTTCTCCCCCTGCACGAGCAGGGCCGAGTCCCCCAGGTGGCCCAGGTCGCGCGGCAGGCGCAGCCGGCGCACCGCCGTGTCCATGAGCGCGCGGTCGCCGATGGAGCGCACCGTGGCGGGCAGCGCCACCTCGCGCAGCCCCCGCGCGCCGCGGAAGGCGTCGTCCCCGATGGCCTCAAGCCCCTCGGGCAGCGTCACCGCGCGCAGCGTGGCGTTGCGCAGGCAGGCGCCGTCGAGCACCCGGGGCGTGCCCGGGCGCACGGCGTAGGCCGGCACGCAGCTCAGAAGCTCGGCGAAGGCGCCGTCGCGGTACAGGCCGCCGTCGGCGTCCACCGCGAGCACGGGGTTGCCCGCGTCCACCGTGATGGCGCCGGCGTGGGCCGCGCGCTGGGCCGGGGTGGCGCGAAAGGCGCCGCGCCCCAGCTCGCGCAGGCTCGCGGGCAGCGCGATGCGCTCCAGGGCGGTCTGGGCGAACGCCTCGGCGCCGACGGCGCGCACGCCCTCGGCCAGAAGGCACGCCCGCAGCGCGGCGCAGCCGAAGAAGGCCTTCTCCCCCACCTCGTCCACCGTGCCGGGCACCGCGACGAAGGCGAGCCCCGACTTGGCGAAGGCGAGCCGGCCGATGCGGCGCAGCCCCTCGGGCAGCGACACGCGCTCCAGCCCGTCCAGCGAGTCGAAGGCGCGCGGCCCCACCTCGACGCACCCGTCGGGCACGTCATAGGCCGCGCACGGCACGATCAGGGCCACCAGCACGCGGCCGTCCCGGGAGAACAGCGCGCGGCCGTCGGTGGAGAAGCGCGGGTTGGCGGGATCGACCGCCACCGACAGGCGCGCCCGCGGCCCGTGCGGGCCGGGCTCCACCACCTCCACCTCGGGCCCGATGACGAGATGGTCGACGATCCCGCCCTGCAGGCGCCGCGGGTCGGGCCCCGCGCCGGCGCCCTCCCCACCGGTCGCGGGCCGCACCCGCGGCGGCGCCGGCGCGGCCGTTCCGCGCGCCGCGCGCAGCCCCTCCAGGGCGGGATCGTCGATCATCTCCAGGTTGCGCAGCTCCACGGGGCTCAGCCGCACCGACGGCAGCGGTCGCTCCGGCTCGCCCGCGGCACCCGCCGCGTCCGGCGCATCCGCCGCGCATCCGCCGCCCGCGCCATTCGCGCCATCCGCGGCACGCGCCGCACCCGCCGCGCCCGCGCCGCACTCCGCGTCCGCGCCTTCCGCGTCCGCGCCACCCGCGCGCGCAGCCGCCGCGTACTCGGCCCGGCGCGCCACCAGGTGGCGTCCCTCGGCCAGGTCGCGCATCACGACGCCGAAGGGCAGGACCCGCGGGCTCTCATCCCCGCGGGCCGTGCCCTCAAGACGCTCCCTCTGTGCGAAGCCGTCGCCCATGGGCCTACTCGGTGGCCGCCTCGGCCGGCGCGCCGGCGCCCGGCTCGCCCTGCTCCTCGGCGCTGTAGGTGCGCACGAACATGAGCAGCACCGCCGCCGCCAGGCAGCAGGCCGCGATGGCCCAGCCCGCGGCCGTCCAGCCCATGCTCTCGGCCACGGCGCCGATGAGCGGGGGGCCAACGAGGATGCCGGCGTTGAAGCCGATGCACACCACGCCCGTGGCCACGCCGGCCAGCTCGGGCCTCCGCACCGTCTGGGCCGTCATCGTCCACAGCACGCAGGGGAAGCCCGCGTCCATGAAGCCGTACACGATGGTGAAGACGACGAGCGGAGTGGGGTTGTCCAGCGTCATGCCGAACAGCGCCACCACGCCGTAGAGCACCAGCGCCACGGCGCCGAAGGCCTTGCGGTTCTTGATGTGGTTGAGCGCCGTGCCCATGATGATGGCCGCCACCACCGCCGCCAGCGAGAAGTAGCCGACCCACATGTTGGCGCCCTCGCCGATGCTGGGCACCGTGGCCCAGTAGGTGGCGATCCAGTTGACGAAGCCGAAGCAGCCCATGCAGAACAGGAACGTGACCAGGGCCATGATCCAGGTGGGCACCGACTTCATGCCCTCGGCGATGGACACGTCGGGGCTCTCGACGTCGGCATAGCTGTCCTCGGGGCGCGGGCTCTTCACGCAGATGACGTAGAACACGAGCGCCACCACGCAGGCCGCCAGGCCGAACCACCACATGCCCTGCCAGCCGAAGGCTGTCGTCAGCACGCCCGCCAGGAAGAACATGACCGCCTGGGCGCCCATCTGGTACACGGCCCAGATGCTCATGGGCAGGCCGCGCTTGGCCTCGGGGAACCACATGGCGATGATCGACGGCCCGATGACCGAGATCAGCCCCACGCCGATGCCCTCGATGACGCGACTCGCCATGAGCAGCGCCACGCTGCCGGCGAAGATGCCGATGAGCGAGCCCGCGATGGCGCACACCAGCGCCAGGATGCCGCTCTTCTTGGGGCCGAGCTTGTTCAGGATGATGGACGCCGGGATGGCCATGATGATGCCCACCAGCGAGAACAGCGAGCTCAGCCAGCCCGCCGATGCCATATCGATGCCGAAGGCGTTCTGCAGCGTCACCATGCACGGCGCCACCTTGTTCTGCACGAGCGCGAGCGCCACGCCGGCGAAGATGGTCACCAGGGCGACGGTCCAGGCCCTTTTCATATTCATGTAGATCTACCTCGTCTCCGGGCCCGCGGGCCCGTTGCTTACGGGGACTCCAAGCACCAGGGGGCGCGGCGGTGCCAGACCGCTGCGCCCCCGGGTTCTCAAGGTCCGTCGAACAGGTTACTTGGCCGCCTTGGCCGCCAGCTTCGCCTGCTGCTCGTCCATGATCGCCTGCTCCTCCGGCGTCATCGACCCCTCGGAGTGCCCGTGGTAGTACGTCTTCACGAACACGAAGAGCACCGCGCCGACCACCGAGGCGATGGCCAGCGGCACCGTGGCCGCCGCCCAGCCGTAGTTCTCGATGAAGAACCCGGTGATGGGCGGGCCCAGCAGGGTGCCGATGTTCAGGCCCACGTTGAGGATGCCGATGGACGTGCCCGCGTACTCCGGCTTCTTCGCCGTCGACGGGATCATCGTCCAGTAGGCCGTGGGGATGGCGCCCTCCAGGAACGGGTAGATGATGATGAAGGGCAGCAGCAGGGCCGGGTCCTCCATCCTGAAGCAGAAGAACAGGATGAACGTGTACAGCGCGAAGCCGATCACGCCCATGAAGCGGCGGTTGCCCAGCTTGATGTGGTTCATCACCCAGCCGAGCAGGATGACCACCGGCACCTCGATGGCGTACATCACGGACACCCACCAGTTGGACTGGTTCATGTCGCCCGCGAAGAACTCCTGGGCCCAGTACAACGAGATGTAGGTGGCGAAGCCGAAGCAGCAGAACGTGAAGATGAGGCCGCACGCGGTGAGCACCCACGTCGAGCCGGACTTGAAGCCCTCGCCGAAGTGGAACTCCTCCGGGTCCTCGCCCTCGGCGTAGTTGGGCATGTCGCCGTCGGGCTCCTTCACCTTCCACTGGTAGAGCACCAGCGCGATGACGCACAGGATGAACACGAACCACCACACGCCCTGCCATCCCCAGTTGGCGGCCAGGCCGCCGCCGAAGAAGAACAGGATGGTCTGGGACGCCATCATCCACGATCCCCACACGCCCATGGGCAGGCCGCGCTTCTCGGCCGGGAACCACATGGATATGATGGCGGGGCCGACCACGGCGATCATGCCGACGCCCACGCCCTCGATGACGCGGGTGGCCAAGAGCATCCAGAACTCGGTGCAGAACGCGCCGAGCGCGCAGCCGATGGCGCAGCAGGCCAGCGAGATGACGCCGATCTTCTTGGCGCCGAGCCGCTGGAGCAGCCACGACGCGGGCAGCGCCGTGATCATGCCCATGATGGTGAACACCGAGGTCAGCCAGCCGGCGTCGGTCTCGCCGATGCCGAAGTCGGCCATGACCACGTCGATCACCGGGGGCACCTTGTTCTGGGCGCTGGCCAGGGCCAGGCCCCCGAGGAAGGCGATGATGACTATCAGCCACGCAGTGGTGGTCGCCTTTTGCTTCCTTGTCATGAATTTCCCCTCTCAACCGCTATTCATATGCAGGAGAACTAGGGTTTCAGTGAGATCGCGGGGTGAGGAGCCGCGGCGGGGCGCATCCCCGGCGGCGTCGCGGGGCGGCGGGGCGTCTCAGGCGCCCGCCTCCCCGAACTCGTATCCGCAGCGGCGGCAGGTGTCCCGGCTCCCCAGGACGTAGCTGCCGCAGGAGGGGCAGATCTTGGTGCGCCCCTCCTTGAGGCAATCGCCGCACAGCGGCCTCTCGAAGGGCGTGCAGAAGAAGCACGCCTTCTTCACCTCCGCGTTCAGGTGCGTGACCGCCTTGGCGTCATCGTGTTCGAGGACCTCCCCGCACTTCGCGCACACCTCGCGATCGTAGGGGTTGTACCACCCGCACTGCGGGCACGGCACCGGGTACTTGAACTCAGCCTTCTTATGGCAACGCTGACACCAAGGGCTGCAGGTCCTGCAATTAGGCATGAGGGCCTCCCCTCCTTATGGACGATCCTCTCACCTAACGGTCACGCGACGGGCCTGGGGCCTAGGCCTTCGGGGCGCCGGGGGCCTTGGGCGCGGGAGCGCCGGGGGCCGGCGGGGCGCCGGGGGCCGTGGGGGCGTTGTCGAGGCCCTGGGGGGTCAGCGAGATCTCCTTCGGGGCCGCGGGGGTCGAGGCCGCGATGGCGTCCTCAGCCGCCTTCTTGGACTCGGCCAGGTCGGCGCCGCACTTCTTGCAGGTGGCGTCGGTGGGCTTGTTGAAGGTTCCGCACTCAAGGCACTTGACGATGGTCACCGTGGCGGCAGGTCTAAAACACATAGCTTCTCCTCACTCGCTCTGTGCCGACCCTGGGGGGCCGGCGCCCCGGTTGCACGGGAGGGGCGCCGGCGTTGGGTCGGGGGATTCTTACTGCTCGGGCACGTACACCCAGGAGCGCGGGGTGGCCTCAGCCAGCTTCGCGAGCTCCGACACCGGGCCGTACTTCATGCAGGCGGCCTGGCAGTGATGCACGCAGGTCGGGAGCTTGCCCATGGCGGTGCGGTCGGCGCACAGGTCGCACTGCGACGTGAACACGGGCAGGTTGTTGTACTCGTACTTGCCGTTGGCCATCATGCGCGGGCCGTCCTCGAACAGGATGACGCCGTTGGCCTCGCCGGCCTTCCAGCCGTGCTCGACCTTGCAGGCCATCTCGCAGGAATGGCAGCCGGTGCACCACTGATAGTCGATGAAAAGACCGTACTTCTCAGCCATCTTAGAAACCTCCCTTGCGGGTCACGATCTCGCTGGGCGAGCAGTCGTTCTCCTTCGTGACCGGATAGATCTTGCAGATCTGGTTCGCGTAGGGCGCGCCGTACAGCGTCGGGCCGGTGACGCCCTGAACCGTCAGATTGTTGATGTTGGAGTCGAACACGCCGAACAGGTTGGGCTCGGCACCCTCGGTCTCGGGGAACCACCAGCCGTGCTCGGAGCGCACGGTGTCGGGCTTGAGCGACGGGTTGATGCGGACGCGCTGCTTGCACTTGCCGCGCATGTTCTCGACCCAGATCCAGTCGCCGGCGCACACGCCGATCTTGGCGGCGGTGTCGGGATGCAGATCGGTCAGCGGATCGGGATGCGACTCGCGCAGGCGCGGAACCTGGCGCTCCTCGGAGTGGAAGTACTCCCAGGTGCGGGCGCCGGTGGTGAGCACGTACGGGTACTCCTCGAACAGCTCGGGGGTGGACACGGGGCTCTCAGGCGGCTCCTCGTAGTACGGCATCGGGTCGAAGCCCCACGCGTCGAACAGCGTGTTGAACAGCTCGCACTTGCCGGTGTTGGTGTTGAAGCCGGGCTGCCCGTCGTCGCGGAGCCAGCCGAGCTCGTACTTGCGGTACGCCCAGTCGTCCGGCCAGTCGATGACCTTCTCGACCAGCTCGGGGAACGTCTCGTCGGTCTTGTGCGGCCAACCGGCGTGGAAGCGGTTGCCGGACTGGATCCACCAGGTCATCAGCTCGACGTCGGTGTTCCAGGGGAACAGCCGCGGCTCGAGGCGCTTGCCGAGCTCGAGGATGATCTGCTCGTCGGACTTGGCCTCGTAGTAGTCGGCCACCTTGACGATGGAGCGCAGCGGCCACCACCACACGCGGGCGGAGTTACGCTCGGAGGACATGCCGCAGGGCAGCACGATGTCGGCGCAGGCGATGGCGGTCGGGGTCATGAAGACGTCGACGACCACGTTGTAGGACACGGAGCGCATGGCGCGGTACACGCGGGGCGCGTCGGCGGCCATGTTGGCGATGGGGTTGGTCGACTGGATGAACAGCATCTTGATCGGGTAGGGCTCGCCGGTCTCGATGGCGTTGAGCACGGTGTCGCCGTTGGCGGTGGGGTCGAAGCCCAGCGCGTGCAGCGGGGAGGTCTCGACGCCGAGCATCTTGCCGAGCATCTCGTCGGACAGGTTCCACATGCCGCAGCCGTAGGAGTCCGGGATGTCGTAGGCGCAGCGGGGGATCATCATGCCGCCGGGCACGTCGATGTCACCGCAGATGGCGCCCATGGAGAGCAGGGCCTGGGCCAGCGGGATGCCGCAGACGGTCTGGTCGACCTTGAGGCCCCACTGGATGGTGCCGGGGTTGGCGCCGGCGAAGGCGCGGGCGGCCTGGCGGATCAGCTCGGCGTCGACGCCGGAGATCTCGGCGGCCAGCTCGGCCGGGTACTCCTTGCAGCGCTCGGCCAGCTCCTCGAAGCCGTAGCACCAGTTCTCGACGAAGTCGTGATCGTACAGATCCTCCTCGATGATGGTGTTCAGCATGGCGATGACCACGGCGGCGTCGGTGCCGGGACGCACCTGCAGCCAGTACTCGGCCTTGGAGGCCAGCCAGGTGCAGGAGGGGTCGAGCACGATGAGCTTCGTGCCGCCCTGCTTCATGACGTCGACGATCCAGTGGCCGAAGAAGCCGTCGCCGTTGGAGACGAGGGCGTTGTTGCCCACGTTGAGGATGTACTCGGGATACACGTACTCGGGATCGGCGTAGCGCTTCTCGAGGTGCTGCGACATGTCAGCCACGAAGAAGTCGCCCATGAAGCAGTGGCCGATGGTGGTACGGGGCAGGTAGCAGGCGTCGCCCGACAGGAAGCCCAGCACGAAGTTGGGGCTGCCGAAGCCGGCGTAGCTCAGGTAGGGGGTCTGCCAGCAGATGTTGCGGCCGGTGCCCTGCATGGACACGATGGCCTCCGGGCCGAACTCCTCCTGGATCTCGCGGACGTGCTTCACGATGTCATCGTAGGCCTCGTCCCAGGTGATGCGCTCCCACTTGTTCTCGCCGCGCTCGCCGACGCGCTTCAGGGGGTACTTCAGGCGATCGGGATGGTAGAACGTCTCGACGACGTCGAGGCAGCGCATGCACAGACGGCCCTGGTTGTAGGGGCTCAGCGGGTCGCCCTCGATCTTCTCGACCTTGCCGTCCTTGGTGTAGTACAGAACGGAGCAGCCATTGTGGCAGCCGGGGGCCGTCCACATGTTGGTACGGGTGACGGTGTACTCGCCCTCCTGCCACTGCCAGTCGGTTTTGTAGACGTCTTTGTTGACGCCCTCGAGCTCGTTGGTAAGCATAGCTTGTTTACCTCTCTTCTCTCTCCGATTCGGAATGCCCTAGACTTCGCCGTCTTTGAGCGTGGGGCGACGCGGCTTCGTCCAATCGCGCCCCGAGGCGTCCTGGGCCTTCTGCTGCCAGGCCTGCTTGTTCTTCTCCGGATCGACCATCTTGCCGTCCTTGCGGGCCTGCTGGAAATCCCTGTCGAGGTCCTTCCTCTCCTCTGCCATCTGCATCCTCCTCTCGATTCATTCCGATGCTCAGTCGGAAGTCGCGAACTCGAGCGCGGCGGGTTTCGCATTCTCCGCGCTCTGGAGGGGGTAGTTGAAAGAGGCGTGCCAGCGGCGGCGCCCGCGGGGAAATTTTTTCGAGAAATTTCGAAGATCGCCGTTGACCTGGCGTTACCTGGGAACGGCATCGACGCGCCGGCCAGCGGCGGCAGGGCTGCCGCTGGGAAAAGAAAAACGGCCTTTCTCATATTGAGAGAGAAAGACCGTTGTGAAATCGTTTAAGAGCCCGGGAAGTCTCAATCTGTGACGCCTACTGCCGCAGGCCGTACTCCTTTATCTTCCGGTAGAGCGTCGCCTTGCTGATCTCCAGGAGCTCGGCGGCGCGGGCGACGTTGCCGCCGGCGTAGACCATCGCCAGCTTGATCGCCGACTCCTCCACCGCCTGCAGCGACAGCAGCTCGTCGGGCACCGACACCGTCTCGCCATCCGCCGCGCCCGGCTCCTCCCCGCGCGGCGGCAGCGGCATGCCCGCGGGCGCCGTCACCGGGGGCGTGGCCGTCGGCGCGTCGCCCGGCTTGGCCGCCTCCCCCTCCGCGGCCGCGGCGGTCGGCGCCTCCAGGGGCGCGAACAGCCCCTCGCGCCCCTCGCGCACGTACTGGGGCAGGTCGTTCACGGCGATGTCCTCGCCCGGCGCCGCGTAGAACGCCGAGTACACCGCGTTCTTGATCTGGCGCACGTTGCCCGGCCACGGGAACGTCGCGATGAGCCGCTCGGCCTCGGCCGTGAAGCCCGTCGGCCCCTCGTGGGCCTTGCGGCGGCACTCGTTGAGGAAGTAGTGCGCGAAGAACACCACGTCGCCGTTGCGCGCCCGCAGGGGCGGCAGCGGCACGGTGAGGATGGACAGGCGGTAGAGCAGGTCCTCGCGGAACGTCCCCTCGCGCACCATGGCGCCCAGGTCGCGGTTGGTGGCGGCCACCACGCGGAAGTCCACCTGGCGGTAGGCCTTGCCGCCCAGGCGCATGACGCGCTTGTTCTCCAACACGCGCAGAAGCGTCGCCTGCAGCTCCAGCGGCATGTCGCCGATCTCGTCCAGGAACAGCGTGCCGCCGTCGGCCAGCTCGATCTTGCCCGGCTTGCCGCCGCGCTCGGCGCCGGTGAAGGCGCCCGACTCGTAGCCGAAGAGCTCGCTCTCGATGAGGCGCGGCGGGATGGCGGCGCAGTTCACCGACATGAACGGCCCCTTCGCGCGCGAGGCGTTGTGGATGGCCTGGGCGAAGTACTCCTTGCCCGTGCCGCTCTCGCCGATGATGAGCACGTTCTCGCCGGTCATGGCGTAGCGCCGCGCCAGGTCGCGCGCCTCGTTCATGGCCATGCTGTTGCCCAGGATGTCGTCGAAGGTGATCGACGCCTCCTCGCCGGCGCCCGACGCGCGGCCCCGCGCGTTCTTCACCTCGGACAGCACCAGCACCAGCCCGTCGAGCGCGCCGCCCGCCACGCTGCGCACGGCGTTGCCGCGCAGGCCGAACTCGCGGCCGCCGACCGAGGCGATCACCTCACCGCCCTGGCCGTCGCCGAGCGCCTGGAGCACGCCGGCCCACGGCAGCCCCAGCACGTCCTCGGCGGGATGCCCCACCACGTCGGGCAGCGTCAGGTGCAGCAGGTGGATGGCCTCGGGGCTCGCGTGCTGCACGACGCCGGCCGCGTCGAGCACCAGGATGGGCTCGTTGGTGAACCCCATGGCGATGTCGAGCACGTGGCGCGCCCGCTGGCCGTATTCCGTGGCCGCCTCGAGCTTCTCACCGGTGGCCGCCAGCATGGCCAGGCTGTCCTGGAACACCAGCTGGTGCTCGAGGGCCGACGCGATGGACGCGATGAACCCCAGGGCGTGGGAGAGCAGCTTCTGGTAGTCCTCCGACCAGGGCTCGGCGGGCAGCGGCTGGGTGAGCAGCAGCGACGCGATGACGATGCCGTGCTTGTCGAAGACGGGCGCAGCCAGGGCCGCCAGCCCGTGGAGGGCGGCGCAGTAGTGCTCGGGCCCCACCACCGAAAGCGGCGTCTTCTGACGCATGCACAGGGTGTGGGCGTTGGTGCCCATGGAGGGCTCGTTCATGATGCTGCCGTCAGCCACCACGTCGTGGAGCACGAGGTTGCCCAGCTGCAGGACGGTCACGCCGTTGCGCGCGACCAGCTCGAAGATGTAGTCGTCGGCCAGGTGCAGGTCGTCAATGATGCCCATGAGCGGGCGCGCCGCCTCCACCAGGCCCCCGTAGACGGCCATGACCTGGCGCCGGTCCTCGTCGGAGAGCGGCACGGCCAGCACGGTGGCGTCCGGGTCGACGCCGGCGCTGCGGCAGCGGTCCCACGACTCGGCTATCTCGGGACGCAGCGCCGGGCAGGGCGCCAGGAGGACGCCGTCGGCGATGAAGCGGCGGCGTGCCTCGGCGAGGGCCTCCCACGCGGAGCGCCCCATCGCCGGCGCGCCCCCCTGCCGGGGATCCAAGATGCGCCGTACCTCGTAGTCCCGCTCGCCCATGGCTCCCCCCTTCGCCCTCGGGTCGGATGAGGCCGGCCCGTCGCCGGCGTGGCGGAACCTCCCGCCGCGCCGGTGCCACCGCGCCTCAGTACCGGCAGTTGAAAGAATCGTGCCAGCCGCGCGGAGGGCTCCCGCCGGCTGGCCGACCCTATTTTTCCCTTTCCGCGACCCCTTCTCCGTCTCATTTTGAGAACGCGTCAAATTGAGACGGCGGCCGCCGGCGCGTCACCGGGGCGTTACCGGTACTCGCGGCGGTGCGCCTGGGAGGGGATGCCGAGGGCCGTGCGGTACTTGTTGACCGTCCGGCGCGACACGGCCATGCCCCGCCCCTCCAGCGCATCGGCCAGCTCGGCGTCGCTCAGGGGGCTGCGCGCGTCCTCGGCGGCGACGAGCTCGCGGATGGCCTGCTTGACGGCGAGCGAGGACGTCTCGCCCTCGGCGCCGCCCACGCCCGAGTGGAAGAAGTAGCGCATCTCCAGCACGCCGCGCGGCGTGTCGAGGAACGTGCCGTTCACCACGCGGCTCACCGTGGCCTCGCTCACGCCCACCTGGCGCGCGGCCTCCGCCATGGTGAGCGGGCGCATGGCGGCCAGCCCCTCGTCGAAGAAGGCGGCCTCCTCCTCGGCGATGAGCTGGGCCAGCGCCAGCACCGACGCCTTGCGCAGGTCGACCGCGCGCACGACGCCCTCGGCCTCGTGGAGCATGGCCTCGAGCAGGCGCAGGGTCTTCTTGTCAGCGCGCTGGCTGCGGGCGAGGTCGCGGTAGGTGCCGTCGACGACCACGCGCGGCAGCAGATCCTCGTCCATGCGCGCCTCGTAGCCGCCGCCGGGCACCGCCACGATGGCCGCCTCGGGGCGCACCGCCGGGGCCGCGCGCACGAAGCGGCTGCCGGGCCGCGGGTCGAGGCTGCCGATGACGTCGAGGGCGCGGCGCACGTCGGCGGGCGTCACGCCCACCGCGGCGGCCACCGCCGCCATGCGCCCGGCGGCCAGGTCGCCCAGGTGCTCCTCGACGATGAGCAGCACCGCCGGGTCGTCGGCGCCGCGCGCCTGGAGCTGGGCGACCAGACACTCCTGGAGGCTGCGCGCGCCGATGCCCGCCGGCTCGCAGCAGGTCTGCATGACGTGGAGCACGCGTTCCACCCGATTGGGGGTGACGCCCATCTGGTCGGCCACGATGTCGGTATCCATGCGCAGGTAGCCGCGCTCGTCCAGGCCCTCGAGCAGGCGCGCGGCGATGCGCAGGTCGCGCGGATCGCGCAGCTCCATGGCCATCTGGCGCTCGATCTGGTCTTCCAGGCACTCCTCATCGCGCGCGCAGCGGCCGAAGATGCCGTCGGGGTCGGCGTCGGCCGCGAACGACGAGGGCAGCCCGTAGCGGTCGGCCTCCCAGTCGGCCGCATCGGCGCCGCGCTCCCACACGGCCTCGCCGGCGACGTCGGCACGCGGGGCGCGCGCGGCGGAGCCGTCCCAGGCGCCGTCGCCCCGGGCGCGGCCGGCGCACGGGCTGTCACCGTAGCCGTCGGCCGGGTCGCCGCCGTAGCGCTCGGCGTTGCGCCGACGGCGCTCCGCGGCGCCCGCGCGCCCGCCCTCGCCCGGGACAGCGTCCGCCTCGTCCGCGCGCACGAGGAACGGGTTCTCCTCCATGCGGTTGCGCACGAACTCGCGCAGCTCCAGCGCCGACATCGCCATGACGGCGATGCCCTGCCGGACCTCGGTGGTGAGCTGTATCCGCTGGCTTTGCTCGACGATGAGCCCCTGGTGCATGCCTGTCCCCCCTGACACGCGCATTCCGACCCCGGCGCCCCGGCCTCGTCCGCCCGAGGGCCGCCGAGGGCAACAGGCCTATGGTATCAGGAACCCCCGCCCCACCCCCGTCTCAAATTGCGACACCCCACCCAACCCGCCGCCTCTTTCTCAAGAGCACAATCTGTAACAAATAATTACAGATTTCTCGAAAAACTGATACTATTTCTATCAGATCATGAAAGGATCCCACCATGACCGCCTCACGCGCCACCATCGCCATGCTCCTCGAGGACTTCCACCAGAGCATCCTCCCCTCCCTCGCCGACGAGGCCATCCGCCGCGACCTCTCCCTCGGCAAACCGCCGCGGCCCAAGGTCGGCAACACCGCCAAGGTGATCGTCGGCATGCGCCGCTCCGGAAAGACCTTTCGCCTGTACCAGGAGATCCTCGACCTGCGTGCCGACGGGGTAGATCCCGGCCGCATCTGCTACCTCAACTTCGACGACGACCGCCTGCGCCCCTACGACGAGAACCTCATCGACCAGGTGCTGGAGACTTTCTACGAGCTGCATCCCGAGGCGCGCAGCCAGGGCGCCTACCTCTTCTTCGACGAGATGCAGGACGTACCCGACTGGGGCGTCGCGATGCGTCGCATCCTCGACACCGAGAAGGTGACCCTCTTCCTCACGGGATCCTCCTCCCGCCTCCTCTCCGAGGACGTGGCCACCGAGTTCCGCGGCCGCTCCCTCTCCTACGAGCTGCTTCCCTACAGCTTCCGCGAGTTCCTGCGCGCCCGCGGCGAGGAGCCCCTCTCCCCCGCGGCGCTGCGCAGCAAGGAGCGCGCCTCCCGCCTGCGCGGGCTGCTGAGGCGCTACCTCGTCGAGGGTGGCTTCCCGGCGGCCCAGGACCTCGACGACCTGGAACGCGCCCAGCTCCTCCAGGGCTACAGCCAGCTCACCGTCGCCCGCGACGTGGTTGAGCGCTTCGGGTTCTCCCACGCCGCCTACGTGCGCGGCCTCGCCCGCGCGGCCATCACCTCGAGCGGGCGCGACGTGTCCATCAGCCGCCTCGACAGCAAAGGGCGCTCCCAGGGCTACACCCCCGGCCGCGCCAAGATCGCCGAGATCCTCGACGCCTTCGAGGACGCGCACCTGGCCTACCAAGCCTACGACTTCAGCTACTCGGCGCAGAAGATCCGCCTGGGCGGCCTCAAGCTCTACGCGGCCGACCCCGGCCTCTACTGGGCCAGCATCCCCGCGTCGGACGACGGTCTCGCCTTCGCGCTCGAGACGGCCGTCTACCTCGAGCTGCGCCGGCGCCGGCGAACCGGCCGCCTGGGGGACATCGCCATGCTCAAGCTGGCCTCAGGCAAGGAGGTCGACTTCATCGAGGGGGACGCCGCCCTCGACGACGCCACCGCGCTCATCCAGGTCTGCCTCGACCTGGGCCGCGAGTCGACCCGCAAGCGCGAGGTGAGCGCCCTCCAAGAGGCGATGGCCCGCTTCGGGAAGGCGGAGGCGGCCATCATCACCCTCGAGGAGGAGGGCGAGGTCCCCGTCCCCGAGGGCCTCATCCGCATAACCCCCGCCTGGAAGTGGCTCCTAGAGCCCTAACGACACGCCCCTGGGAAGGCAGGCGCGAAGGTGACAAAAGGGTTAGGCGGGCGCAAGGGTGGGGTAAGCGCGGGCCCGTAGGATGGGATCATCGAAGTTCCCGACCACGGAGGTTCCCCATGTGCAAGATCGTGAAAGTCCTGCTGCCCCTGGCCATCATCGGCGCTGTGGGGGCGGCCTTCGCCCTGCAGGTTCCCAAGGTGACGAAGGTGGACGAGCGATGAGCGCCCGCGCCGCCTGCGCCGGCCGCCCGGCGCATCCCGCCGAGCCGCGGCGACGCCCCGCCCCGCGGCTGGCGCGCCCCACGGCCGCGTCCGTCGCCGACAAGCTGGTGGGCATCGCCCTGGCCGGCGCTGTGCTGGCCCTCGGCCTGTTCATGTGCACGGTCGTGGCCTAGGGGCCACGCGCCGTCCCGCGGCGCGCTAGGACGAGGCGCCCGGGGCAGCCTTCGACGACGTGCCGGACGACGATCCCGATCCCGAGCCCGCGCCCGTCGCGCCCGACCCCGACCCCGAGCCCGTACCCGAGCCCGCGCCCGTCGACCCGCCGTCGCCCGAGCCCGCGGCGGCGTTGCCGCCTCCCGAGCCCGACCCCGGGCCCGAACCGGACGCGTCGCCCGACCCGCCCGAGCCCGATCCCGACGTCCCGTCGCCAGCCGAGCCGGCGTCCGACCCCGCCGTCGATCCCGCGTCCTTGCCTCCATCGCCGCTCGCGCCATCCGAGGAGGCTCCGCTGCCCGCAGGCCCCTGGGCGGCATCCGTCCCCGCAGGCGTCTCGCTCTGATCCGAGTCCTGGTTCGCCGCCTTATCGTCCGCCTTCGCGTCCGCGTCAGCCGGCTGCTCCTTGGCGGGCGCCGAGAAGTGGACGGGCGCGGGCTTCGCCCCGAGCCCCTGGCCCATGGTGAGGAACCACACGGCTCCGCCCGAGACGGCCACCGCCACCAGGGCGGACGCCACGGCCACGGCCACCACGCTGCGACGCGCCCGCGCCCGGCGGCGCTGCTCGTCGCGCAGGGCCTCCGCCACCCCGGGCGTCACGACGCCCGCGTCGCCCAGCCGCGGCGTGGCCGTCGGCCGCCCCGCGTCGGCAGCCGAGGCGCCCGAAGCGCCCCCGGCGGCGAGACCGCCCCACGGGGAGGCCACCCGGGTCGCCGGGCCGGCCGTCCGCGCGGCGCCGGGCAGGTCGAGGGGCGCGGTCTCGCCGGGCGCGCCGCCGCGCGGGTTGGCGATACCCGCGGCCGCTCCGCCCCACGCCGCGGTCGCCGCGGTCGCACGGCCGCTCACCGCGGCCCCGATCCCCGCCGCGCCCCCGTCGAGCGCGCCATCCGCATCCGCATCCCCGTCGGCCGGGGCACCGCCCGCTCCCGACGCCCCGTGCACCGCCTGGGGAATCTCGCGGATGCGCTCGGCCGAGGCGGCCAGGAAGTTCTTGTAGAGCGACGCGCACACCGTGGACACCACCGACGCCAGCGCCACGCCGATAATCGAGCCGGCGATGCCGATGTAGGACGCCAGCAGCATGGAGGTGACGGCGGCGAGCGCCGTGCCCGCCACCTGGGGCAGCGACAGGTCGCTCAGTACCCCGCGCAGCACGCTGGGGCGCGTGTTCGCGGCGTCACGGCTCCCGGCCACGGCGCACCTCCCTTCTGCCCCGCTGGGGCCTCGTCGAATCGCGCGCCGGCAGGCGGCGCGCTCGCGTCTTTCCGTCCATTGTGCGCGGCGCCGCGACCCCGCGCCCGCCGCCGCGCCGAAGGTCGCCGAACCGTCACGCGACCGCCGCCTCCCCTCCACGTGGCGCGTCGTTCGCGGCGTGCCACGCGCTCCTGCTCCGCACGCCGCGCGTCACGCGTCACCCCACGCGCTCCGCCCCGCGCGTCGCGTCCCGCCACGCCTCGCGCTCTCTTTCGCGCCGGCATCCTTCTCGTTACGGATGACGCGGCCGCCGGCCGGCCCCGAGCGGGCCGTTGCTAGCATGGGGACACCCGAGCGGGCTGTCCCCGCCCTCCCCCATCGCTAAGGACGCGTCATGGACTTGCACGAGATATACCTGGCCGGCGGCTGCTTCTGGGGCACCGAGGCCTACCTGCGAAGGCTCCCCGGCGTCATCGAGACCGAGGTCGGCTACGCCAACGGCGCGACGCCCCATCCCACCTACGAGCAGGTGTGCTCCGGCGCCACCGGCCACGCGGAATGCGTGCGGGTCACCTTCAACGCCGAGGTCATCTCGCTGCCCCTGCTGCTGCAGGCGTTCTTCCGCACCATCGACCCCACCTCGCTCAACCGCCAGGGGAACGACTGCGGCGAGCAGTACCGCACCGGCATCTACTGGACCGACCCCTTCGACGGGCCCGCCGTGGCCAACGCCCTCTACGACCTGGGCCGCAGCTGCCCCAAGCCCGTGGTGGTGGAGGCCGAGCCCCTGCGCGGGTTCTGGCCAGCCGAGCGCTACCACCAGGACTACCTGGATCGCAACCCCGGCGGCTACTGCCATGTGAGCCTGGCCGACGCCGACGCCTTCGTCGCCGAGCACGAGGCGCAGTTCGGCGCGAGTCGGCGCCGCCGCCGTCCCCGCGGGGGCGCCCCGCGCACGACGGCCGACGCGGCGCCCGCCGCACCCGACGCCCCGCGCACGCCGCGCGATCCGGGCGCACCGCACGCACCGCGCGACCCGCGTGACCCGAGCGCGTCCGCCTCGCCTACACCCGCCGCGCCCGACGCCCCAGGCGACCCGAACGCCCCCGCCTACCCCTTCCCCACTCCCGTCTCCCTCATCCCCGACTCCCTCGCTCCCGACTCCGCCGCCGCCAGCCTCGACGCCGCCATCGCCGCCCACGGCTACGCCAAGCCGGGGCGCGTGCAGCTGCGCGGCATGCTCACGCCGCTCGAATACGCCATCACCCAGGACCGCGCCACCGAGCAGCCCTTCTCGCACCCGCTCGACGAGGTGTTCGAGCCGGGCATCTACGTGGACGTCGTCACCGGCGAGCCGCTGTTTTCGTCGGCCGACAAGTTCGACGCCGGCTGCGGATGGCCCTCGTTCAGCCGCCCCATCGCGCCGTCGGTCGTCACCGAGCACGACGACGCGTCGCAGTCGTGGATGCCCCGCACCGAGGTGCGCAGCCGCATCGGCCAGAGCCACCTCGGCCACGTCTTCGAGGACGGCCCGATCGAGGCCGGCGGCCTGCGCTACTGCATCAACGGCGCGGCCCTGCGCTTCATCCCCTACGACGAGATGGACGCCGCCGGCTACGGCTACCTCAAGCCCGCCGTCCGCCCCGCGAATGACAGGCACCGCCCTGCGACGCCCCTGGCAAGCTAGCGCCCCGCTCTCCACCCTCCGTCCGCCCCGCGAAACCCCGGGCGAGCTAGCTCCGCCTCGCGTCGCGCAGGCTCGCCTCCCCGGTTCGGCCTGCGCATTCTGGCCGGCGCCTGCAAATTGCGACGGTTTTGCACCCGACGAATCGCCGCATTTCAAGCGCACGGCGCACCCAGTTTGACGCGACCTGGGGTTTTGCGGAGGGCAGGCGCACCACGAAGGCGGAGGGGCGCCTTGGGCAGTGCAAAACCGTCGCAATTTGCAGAAAGCCTCGGCTTTTCGAGGGTTACCCCCCCCCGCATGCTCTGCGGCACCCCTGGCGAGCCAGCGCCCCCCACGCATGCCCTGCGGCACCCCTGGCGAGCCAGCGCGCCGCCCACCCGCGCATGCCCCGCCACGCACCCCGCGGCCTCACGGCCCCGCCACGCGACCCCGCCGCACCCCGCGACCCACGCGCCGCCCGCACGGCCCCACCACTCACCGTGGCCCGCGCCCGCGCCTAACGCCCGGGCTCCCCCCGCTTCACGGGCGGGCAACGCCGCCGCGCCGGGGCCAACCCTGACCGGCGCGCGCATCATACTGGAGGGCAGCACCCGGCCCGAGAGGAGCGCGCCGCGCAGCCCATGAAGCTCAGGGAGAACATAGCCGTCATCTGGCAGGTCTTCGCGCGCGACGCGAAGCGCATCCTGCGCAGCCCCGTGGCGCTCATCGTCATCCTGGGCGTGTGCGTCATGCCTTCGCTCTACGCCTGGTACTGCGTGGCCGCCAACTGGGACCCCTACCAGAACACCGCGTCCATCAAGGTGGCCGTCGCCAACCTCGACGAGGGCGCCGACAGCGCCGTGGCGGGCCACCTGGAGGTGGGCGACCAGGTGGTGGCCAAGCTGCACGACAACCACCAGCTCGGCTGGCAGTTCACCGACGAGACCCAGGCCAAACGAGGCGTGGAATCCGGCGAGTACTACGCCGCCATCATCATCCCGCCCCAGTTCAGCGCTGACTTCACCAGCGTCTTCGACGGCGACTTCACCCGGCCCACCATCGACTACTACGTCAACGAGAAGCTCTCGGCGGTAGCCCCCAAGGTCACCGACTCGGGCGCCACCGCCATCGAGGAGGAGATCAACCGCACCTTCGTCACCACGGTCAGCGAGACGGTGGTGGAGATGGCGCAGAAGACGGGCACGGCCGTGGAGGAGCGCGCCGACGAGGCCTCCGGGCAGCTCGCCGACGACCTGGGGCGCGTGCGGAAGGCCCTCGACGACACGCAGGAGACGCTCGACGGCGTCGGCCCCACCGTGGCGTCGTCGCGCGAGGCCGTGGCCGGCGCCCGCGACACCCTCGGCACGCTGGAGGGCGAGCTGCCCCGGCTCTCCGACGACCTGGCGTCCGCCCAGGCCCAGCTCGACGCGCTGCGGACGAGCGCCCAGTCCTACGGCACCGAGCTCGCCTCCGGCATGGCCGCGGGCGCCGTGGCCCTGGGCAAGGCGGCCATCGCCGCCGACGGCGCCATCGGCCAGGCCACCGCCGAGCTCGCCGAGGCCCGAGGCCTGGTGGACACGGCGCTCTCGTCCGCCCGCCAGCTCATCGCCGACAACGACGCCCTCATCGCCCAGCTCGAGCCCGAGGCCGCCGCCTACCCCGCCATCGCCCAGGCCCTCGCCCGGGCCCGGGACGAGGGCGCGCGCCTCCAGCAGACCGTCACCAGCCTGGAAGAGCAGGCCCAGGCCCTCGGCGCCGCCGCCGACCAGGCCGCCCGAGCCGCCGACGCCGCCGACGCGGCGGTGCAGGAGGCCGCCGGCACCCTCGAGGACACCTCCCGCTCGCTCACCGACTCGGTGCTGCCCGACGTGAGCCGCAGCCTGGACGCGCTGTCCCAGGCCCTCGGCACCCTGCGCGGCGTCGTGGCGGCCGTCGAGCCCGAGATAGCCCAGGCCCGCGCCGCGCTCGAAGCCCTCGACGAGGCCCTCGGCCAGGCCGACGGCGCCGCCCAGGCCGCCGGCGACTCCCTCGCCTCCGTCCAGTCCCAGCTCGACGGCGTCCTTACTGACCTGGACGCCCTGCACGGCTCGCTCTCCGTCGACGAGCTGGCCGACTTCCTCGGCCTGGACGCCCAGGACGTGGGCGACTTCATGGCCGCGCCCGTGTCCCTCAAGACCGTCGACGTGTACCCCGTGCGCAACTACGGGTCGGGCGTGACCCCCTTCTACACCAACCTGGCGCTATGGGTGGCCGGGTTCATCCTCATGGCCATCGTCCGCATCCGCGTCGACCCGGAGGGCCTGCCGCCCCTCACCATCACCCAGGCCTACCTGGGGCGCTGGCTGTTGTTCATGGCGCTCGGGCTGATCCAGGGCCTCATCGCCACCATCGGCGACCTCCTGCTGGGCATCCAGTGCGACAACCCGGCCCTGTTCGTGCTGGCCGGCGTCGTCACCGTGCTGGTGGACGTGAACATCATGTTCGCTCTGGCCTACACCCTCAAGCACATCGGGAAGGCCATCGCCGTCATCCTGCTCATCGTGCAGATACCCGGGTCGTCGGGGATGTTCCCCGTCGAGATGATGCCGCCGTTCTTCCGGGCGCTCAACCCGCTTCTGCCCTTCACCTACTCCATCGACGCCATGCGCGAGGCCATCGGCGGCCTCTACGGCCTGGACTACTGGGCTGACCTGGGCGCGCTTCTGCTGTTCGTGCCGCTGGCGCTGTTCACCGGGCTGGTGCTCGGGCGCTACGCCTTCAACCTGAACCTGCTGTTCGACGAGAAGCTCGGCCAGACCGGCCTGCTCGACAGCGAGGAGGTGGCCGGCGGCCCGCGCCGCGAGCGCTTCCGCCTGCGCACCGTGCTGCGCGCGCTCGTCCAGGACGACGCCTACCGCGCGGCCCTCAGCCGCCGCATCGACCGGTTCCGCCGCAGCTACCCGCGGCTCATCCGCGTGGGGTGGGTGCTCCTCATCGCGCAGCCGCTGGCCACCTTCGCCGTCATGGTGCTGCTGCGGGCCGACATCGACGTGAAGCTCATCCTGATGGCGGCCATGGTGGTCGGCATCATCGCCGTGGACGGCTACCTCATCGTGGTGGAGTACGTGAACGCACGCCTCGACTCGCGCCTGCGCCTGGCCAGCCTCGACCGCGACGACCTGCTGCGCGCCACCAAGGAGGACATGGAATCCGGCGGGGGCGCCGTGCCGGCCATCCCCGCGCCGGCGCCCGCGGCGGGCGCCTCGGCCCCGGCGGGCACCCAGCCCGCCGCCCCCGACGACGGGGAGGTGCGCCCATGAAGAACATCGCACGCCTCTTCCTGCTGGATATGCGGCACCTCGCCGACAACGTCATCGCCGCCATCGTGGTGGTGGGGCTCGTCATCGTGCCGCCGCTCTACGCGTGGTTCACCACGGCCGGCTTCTGGGATCCCTACGACCGCACCGACCAGATAAAGGTGGCCGTCGCCAACGACGACAAGGGCTACCAGAGCGACCTCATCCCCGTCAAGGTGAACGCCGGCGAGTCGGTGACCGCGGCCCTGCGCGCCAACGACCAGTTCGACTGGACCTTCGTCACCGAGGACGAGGCCGTCGAGGGGGTCAAGGCGGGCCGCTACTACGCCGCCATCGTCATCCCCGCGTCGTTCAGCCGCGACCTCATGACCGTCTTCACCGACCACGTCGAGCACGCCGACATCGTCTACTACGTCAACCAGAAGGAGAACGCCATCGCGCCGCGCGTCACCGGCGCCGGGGCCAGCACGCTGGAGCAGGAGATCGATGAGACGTTCTCCAAGACCGTCGGCGACGTGGCCCTGGGCACCACCTCTAACCTCCTCGGCTTCGTCAACGGCGACGGCATCGCCTCCTACGGCGCCGCGGTGGACGAGCGCCTGGCCCAGGCCGTCGCCGAGCTGAGCGGCGCGGCGTCCCAGGCCCGGGCGTTCGGCGGCCTGGTGGGATCCACCGCCACGCTGGCCCGCGCGTCGGCCGACATCCTGGGCGGCACCGAGGACGCCGCGTCGGCCGCGGCCCCGCTGCTCGGCGAGGCGCGCGAGGGCATCGACGCCGCCTCGGACGCCCTGGACGGCGCCGCGTCGACGGCCGATGAGGCCTTCGCCCAGGCCGAGGCCTCCTTCGACAAGGTGTCGGCCGCCGTGAACGAGGCCCTCGACGCGCTGGAGAAGACGCCCGCCGCGGCCCAGGGCGTCCTCGCCGCGGCCTCCGGTGACGTGCAGGGCGTCATCGACGCCTACCGGGCCCTGCGCGAGTCAGTCGCCCAGGCCGACCCGTCAAGCCCGCTGCTCCCCCGCATCGACCAGGCCATCCTAGGGCTCGCCAACCTCCAGGGCAGCATCGACGACGCCTCCGAGGCCCTCGGCCAGGGCGCGGCGCGAGCCGAGGAGGCGCGCGCCGCCGTCACCGCCCGCATCGACGAGGCGCGCGCCGCCATCCAGGGCCTGCGCTCCTCCTACGACGCGAAGCTGCGCGACGAGGCCGCCCAGCTGGGCGCCACCCTCGCCCAGGTGCGCGACGCCTCCGAGAAGCTGGCGAGCCAGGTGGACGCCACCGCCAAGGGCCTGGCCGGCGCGTCGTCGTCGCTCGGCGACGACCTCGACGGCGTGCGCGCCTCCCTCGACGACACCGCCGGCGTGCTCGAGGGCGCGGCCGACGACCTGTCCGCCGCCCGCACGGCGCTGGCCGGCGCGCTGGCCTCGGGCGACCTGGACAAGGTGCGCGCCATCATCGGGTCCGACCCCGCGCGCATCGCCCAGTTCCTGTCGGCCCCCACCCAGCTCGACCGCCACGCCGTGTGGCCCATGGCGAACAACGGCAGCGCCATGTCGCCGTTCTACACGTCGCTGTCGCTGTGGATCGGCGCCATCTTCATGGTGGCCCTCATGCAGGTGAACGTGGGGCCGCGCCGCCGCGCCCAGCTGGACGACCCCACCCCCGGCCAGCTCTACCTGGGGCGCTACGGCGTCTTCCTGGTGCTGGGCCTGGCCCAGGCCACCATCGTGGCCACGGGCAACGTCTTCTTCCTGGGCGTCCAGTGCGAGCACGTGCTGCTGTACTACGTGGCCGCCTGGGCCGCCGCGCTCGTGTTCACCAACCTGGTGTACACCCTCACCGTGTCGTTCGGCAACATCGGCAAGGCCTGCGCCATCATCCTGCTGGTGCTCCAGCTGGCCGGGTCGGGCGGCATCTTCCCCGTGCAGATGTCCGCCGAGTTCTTCCAGGCCGTCTACCCGTGGCTGCCCTTCACCCATTCCATGGAGGCGCTGCAGGGCGCCATGGCCGGCATCTACGGCGACCAGTACTGGGTGAGCATCGGGCTGCTGCTGGCGCTGCTCATCCCCTCGCTGCTGCTGGGCCTGGTGCTGCGCCGTCCCGTCATCCGCCTGAACGACTACGTTCTGCGCAAGCTCGCCGAGACGAAGGTGGTGTAGCGCGCAGCGCCCCCGACGCGCCCCGCGCCCCGCGCGCCGCCCCGCGCTTTCGCGCCTCTCCCCCCCTCGCGCGCCCCTGGCGTGCGCGGCGCGCCGGGGGCGCGCGAATCTTCCCCGATTCACCGCTTTTAGGTGGACTTTGCAAGTCAACGTCATTAAACTGTAACCTAAAAGGTCAGGGGGAACGATCCCCCGGGGGGATGGCCCCAAGCTCTACCGCTCTTCAAGCTCTATCGCAAGACCGCGCAATCACCGCATCGCACACGCGCCGCACCACGCACGCAAGACAACGCACAAGACTGACATCCGCCGGTGCGCGCCAGCGCATCCTGAAGGGTCGTATCATGGAGCAGCTGCTGGAGTTCTGCCATAGGGTCTTCGATCGAAGCCCCGTCGCGTTCGCCGTGGCCCGCGTCTACCTCGACGAGGAGGGCACGGGGGCGGCTGACATCGGCTACGTCTACCTCAACGCCGCCATGGCCGACCTCACCAGCCAGCGCCCCGACGACCTGACCGGCCAGACCATCTACGGCCTGTGGCCCGACGGCGACCGCACCTGGCTGCCGCGCTTCTACCGCACCGCCTACGAGGGCCAGCCCCTCGAGTTCGACGCCGTGTCCGACATCCTCGAGGAATTCCAGCACATCGTCGTCTTCCCCATCGAGGAGGGCCTCTGCGGCTTCGTCGTGGAAAACGTGTCCGACTGGATGGAGCCGGTGCGGTCCTCGTTGGAAAACGCCGAGGCCGGCCTGTTCTTCTACGACATGGACTCCCGCGCCGTGCAGCTGACGCCCGCCACCTGCGAGCGCTACGGGCTGCGGCGCACCTATGCCAGCGTCGTGTCGTTCTGCGAGGAGAACTTCGGCCCCGCGTGCGGCGACGACGTGCGCCGCCAGATGATCGACTTCCGCAACAACGGGGGCAGCCTGTTCTACGAGGGCGAGCTGGCCGACGGCCGCTGGCTGCGCATCAGCGTGGCCCACGCGGGCCATTCCAGCATGTTCGCCTTCGGCTTCGTCGAGGACATCACGCACCACAAGATGCTCGAGGCCGCCAATGAGCGGCGCCTCACGATCATCGACTCGCTCAGCCGCGAGAACTACGCCCTGTACCTGGCCAACCTCGAGCGCGACACCATGGAGCCCTACCGCATCCGCGAGTCGGCGCCCGACACGGCCCGCTACATGCTGGCCGACGCGCGCAGCTACCAGCAGGGCTTCACGCGCTACATCGACACCTACGTCCACCCCGCCGACCGCGACCAGGTGCGCGCGACGCTGCTCATGCCCAACGTCCGCCAGCTGCTCGACGCGCTCGACGGCGAGGCGTCGGTCACCTATCGCCGCATCCTCGCCGACGACACCGAGTACATGCAGATGCGCGTCCTGGCCCTGTCGAGCCGCAACGACGAGGTGGTCATCGCCGCGCGCGACGTGAGCGCCGAATCCCGCGAGCAGATGCGCCAGAAGGCGCTGCTCCAGGACGCGCTCGCACTGGCCCAGCACGCCAGCAGCGCCAAGAGCACCTTCCTGGCCAACATGAGCCACGACATCCGCACGCCCATGAACGCCATCACCGGCTTCGCCAACATCGCCCTGGGGCACCTGGACGATCCGGCTCGCGTGAAGGACTGCCTCGAGAAGATCCACGGCGCCAGCAACCACCTGCTGAGCCTCATCAACGACATCCTGGACATGAGCCGCATCGAGAGCGGGAAGGTGGCCATCGCCGAGGAGCCGATCAGCCTGGCCGCGCTGGCCGACGAGCTGCGCGACCTGTTCGACTCGCAGGCGCACGAGCGCGACATCGACCTGACCATCGACTTCTCCGCCATCGCCGACGCCGACGTCTACGGCGACGCCCTGCGCCTCAGCCAGATACTCGTGAACATCATCGGCAACGCCCTCAAGTTCACCGACCCGGGCGGCACCGTCCTCGTGCGCGGCCGCCAGCGTCGCGGCGCGCCCACCGGCTACGGCTCCTACGAGCTGTCCGTCAAGGACACCGGCCGCGGCATGGGCGCCGACTTCATCGGCCGCGTCTTCGAGCCCTTCGAGCGCGAGACGGTGGCCGGCGCGGCGAAGGTGGAGGGAACGGGCCTGGGCATGCCCATCACCAAGAACCTCGTGGACATGATGGGCGGCTCCATCGCCGTCGAGAGCGAGCCGGGCGTCGGATCGGAGTTCGTCGTGACCCTCGAGCTGCGCCTGCAGGAGGGCGGCGGCGCGGCTGGGGCGCCGCGCGAGGCGGGCGCGACGGCGGGCGACGGCGCGCCGCGGCGCGACCCGGGCCGGTTCCGCGGCAAGCGCGTGCTGGTGGCCGACGATGACGACCTGTCCCGCGAGATCCTCCAGGAGATCCTGCGCGAGCAGGGCTTCTTCGTGGACGCCGCCGAGGACGGCGCGGCCGCGCTCGCCCAGGTGGCGGCGTCCGAGCCGTTCGCCTACCACGCGCTGCTCATGGACATGCACATGCCCGGCCTGGACGGAGCCGCCGCCACGCGCGCCATCCGCGCGCTCGACCGCGACGACGTGGCCGTCATGCCCATCATCGCGGTGACGGCCGACGCCTTCGAGGAAGACCGCCGCGCCGCCATGGAGGCCGGCATGACCGTCCACGTCTCCAAGCCCATCGACCTCCCCCGCCTCCTCGCCCTCCTCGACGACCTGCTGTAGGGAACGCCCCGATGGAGCCCGGGGGCGCCGGTTGCAGGGCGGAGGGAGCACCCCCGCAGCAAGGGGCCTTGTGGTATCCCACCACAAGGCCCCGCAGCGAGGAGGCGACCGTAGCCCTGCAACCGGCGCCCCCGGGCGGACGGGTCGCGCCGCCGCCCGCGCACGATGAGATCGCCCACCGCGCGCCCTCCCCCGCCCTCCCCTTCTCTCCCCTCGCCCCTCTTCCCCTCCCCTTGTTTTATCATGTACCCCAGGTAAAACGAACGGAAGGCAGGTTCCATGGTTTCACGGGTGTACGTTGAGAAGAGGCCCGGCTTCGACGTCGAGGCGCGCCAGCTGGCCGACGAGCTGCGCGGCATTCTGGGCATCGAGCGACTGGAGGGGTTGCGCCTGGTCAACCGCTATGACGTGGAGGGCATCGGCCGCGACCTGTTCGAGGCGTGCGTGCCCACGGTGTTCAGCGAGCCGCAGTCCGACACGGCCGCCTTCGACCTGCCCGCGGCCGACGGCGCCGCGGTGTTCGCCGTCGAGTTCCTGCCGGGCCAGTTCGACCAGCGCGCCGACTCGGCCAGCGAGTGCATCCAGCTCATCAGCCAGGGCGAGCGGCCGACGGTGCGCTCGGCCAAGGTGTATATGCTCGAGGGCCCCCTCACCGACGACGACGTGGCCGCCGTCAAGCGCTACGTCATCAACCCGGTGGAGGCGCGCGAGGCGTCGCTCGAGCCCGTCGACACGCTGGCCGTCGACTACCCGCAGCCCGACCCGGTCGAGGTCATCGACGGCTTCCGCGACCTGAGCCGCGACGAGCTGGCCTCCTTCATCGCCGAGCGCGGCCTGGCCATGGACCTGGCCGACATCGCCTTCTGCCAGGAGTACTTCGCCGACGAGCAGCGCGACCCCACCATCACCGAGATCCGCATGATCGACACCTACTGGTCCGACCACTGCCGCCACACCACCTTCGGCACCGAGCTCACCAACGTGACCATCGCCGACGACGCCGTGCGCGCCGCCTTCGAGCGCTACCTCGAGCTGCGCCACGAGCTGGGCCGCGACGCCAAGCCGGTGTGCCTCATGGACATGGGCACCATCGGCGCGCGCTGGCTGAAGGCGCGCGGCATCATGACCGGCCTGGACGAGTCCGAGGAGATCAACGCCTGCACCGTCAAGGTAAAGGTGGACGTGGACGGCGAGGAGCAGGACTGGCTGTACCTGTTCAAGAACGAGACCCACAACCACCCCACCGAGATCGAGCCCTTCGGCGGCGCGGCCACCTGCGTGGGCGGCGCCATCCGCGACCCCCTCTCCGGCCGCAGCTACGTCTACCAGGCCATGCGCCTCACCGGCGCGGCCGACCCCCTGGCGCCCGTGTCCGAGACGCTGCCCGGCAAGCTGCCCCAGCGCAAGCTCGTGACCACCGCGGCGGCGGGCTACTCGTCCTACGGCAACCAGATCGGCCTGGCGACCGGCCAGGTCAACGAGCTGTACCACCCCGGCTACGCGGCCAAGCGCATGGAGGTCGGCGCCGTGGTGGGCGCCACCCCGGCCGACCACGTGCGCCGCGAGACGCCCGCCCCGGGCGACGTGGTGGTGCTGCTAGGCGGCCGCACCGGCCGCGACGGCATCGGCGGCGCGACGGGGTCGTCCAAGTCGCACACGCTCGAGTCGATGGAGACGTGCGGCGCCGAGGTGCAGAAGGGCAACGCGCCGGTCGAGCGCAAGATCCAGCGCCTCTTCCGCCGCGGCGACGCCTGCCGCATGATCAAGCGCTGCAACGACTTCGGCGCCGGCGGCGTGTCGGTGGCCGTGGGCGAGCTGGCCGACGGCCTGCTCATCAACCTGGACGCCGTGCCCAAGAAGTACGAGGGGCTCGACGGCACCGAGCTCGCCATCGCCGAGAGTCAGGAGCGCATGGCCGTGGCCCTGGCGCCCGAGGACGTGGACGCCTTCATCGCACTGGCTCACGAGGAGAACCTGGAGGCCACGCCCATCGCCGTGGTCACCGAGGAGCCGCGCGTGCGTATGGACTGGAACGGCGACCGCATCGTGGACGTGAGCCGCGCCTTCCTGGCGTCGAACGGCGCGCCCAAGGCCCAGGACGTGGCCGTGGCCGCGGGCGGCGCGTGGGAGGCGCCGGCGGCCTGGGGCCGCGCCGGCGACGCGCTGGCCGACCGCCTGGCCGCCGTGCTGACCGACCTCAATGTGGCGTCGAACAAGGGCCTGGCCGAGCGCTTCGACTCCACCATCGGCGCGGCCACGGTGCTCATGCCCTTCGGCGGCGCGCGCCAGCTGACGCCGGCCATGGCCATGGTCGCCAAGATGCCCGTCGACGGCGAGACTACCACGTGCTCGGGCCTGGCCTGGGGCTTCAACCCCTACCTGAGCAGCGCCAACCAGTACGAGGGCGCCTACCTGGCCGTGGTCGAGTCCATCGCCAAGCTGGTGGCCGCGGGGTTCCGCCGCGAGGACGCCTACCTCACCTTCCAGGAGTACTTCGAGAAGCTGCGCGACGAGCCCGCGCGCTGGGGTAAGCCCGTGGCGTCGGTGCTCGGCGCGCTGATGGCCCAGATCGACCTGGGCGTGGGCGCCATCGGCGGCAAGGACTCGATGTCCGGCTCGTTCGAGACGCTCGACGTGCCGCCGACGCTCGTGTCCTTTGCCACCGCCGTCGGGCCCGTGTCGCGCGTGACCTCGCCCGAGTTCAAGGGCGCCGGCCACCGCGTGCTGTGCCTGGCGCCGGCGCCGGCCGCCGACGACCCGTCCGGCCTGCGGCCCGACGCCGCGTCGCTGCGCGCGGTGCTCGACGCCGTGGAGGCGCTGGTGGGCGCCGGCGACGCGCTGGCCGTGTCCACCCCGGGCTACGGCGCCGGCGCGGAGGCCCTGTTCAAGATGTGCGTCGGCAACGGCCTGGGCGTGGAGCTCGCGGCCCCGTTCATCGCCGACGCGCTGTTCACGCCGGCCTACGGCAGCTTCTTCGTGGAGCTGGCCGACGGCGCCGCGGTGCCCGAGGTGGGCGCCGATGCGGCAGTGGACGTCATCGGCCGGACGACGGCTGACTACATGCTGCGCGCGAACGGCGAGGAGGTGCCGCTCGCGCCTCTGCAGGAGGCCTGGGAGGCGCGCATGGAGCCCGTCTTCCCCTACCGCACGCCGGCCGCCGAGCGCGCCGCCGCGCCGGAGGTTCCGCAGGTCAGCTACACGGCCGGCGGGGGCGCGACCTACCACGGCCCCGCGCTCCTGGGCACCGACGCGGGCAAGCCCCACGTCGTCATCCCCGTGTTCCCCGGCAACAACTGCGAGTTCGACTCGGCCCGCGCCTTCGAGCGCGCCGGCGCCCGCGCCACCACGCTGGTGGTCAACAACCTGACGCCGGCCGCCGTCGCCGAGAGCACCGAGGCCCTGGTGCGCGCCATCGGGGAGTCGCAGATCGTCATGATCCCCGGCGGCTTCTCCGGCGGCGACGAGCCCGACGGCTCGGCCAAGTTCATCACGGCGTTCTTCCGCGCGCCCGCCGTCACCGAGGCCGTGCGCGACCTGCTCCAGCGCCGCGACGGCCTGATGCTGGGCATCTGCAACGGCTTCCAGGCGCTGGTGAAGCTGGGCCTCGTGCCCTTCGGCGACATCCGCCCGATGGACGCCGACTGCCCCACGCTCACGTTCAACGCCATCGGCCGGCACCAGAGCCGCCTGGTGAACACGCGCGTGGCGTCCAACCTGTCGCCGTGGTTCAGCGCCTGCGAGGTGGGCGACATCCACACGGTGGCCATCAGCCACGGCGAGGGCCGCTTCGTGGCGCCGCCGGCCGTGCTGGACGCCCTGGTCGCCGGCGGCCAGGTGGCCACGCAGTACGTGGACGCCGTGGGCACGCCGTCGATGGACCTGGCCGTCAACCCCAACGGCTCGATGCTGGCCATCGAGGGCATCACCAGCCCCGACGGCCGCGTGCTCGGCAAGATGGGCCACACCGAGCGCATCGGCGACGCCGTCTACAAGAACGTTCCCGGCAACCTGTGGCAGCCCCTCTTCGAGGGCGGCGTGGCCTACTTCAAGGCCTAGGCGCCCGCACGCGGCACGCAGCAAGCGGGGCCCGCCATCCGGCGGGCCCCGCTTGCTTTCCGGGCGCCATCCCAGCAAGCATGCCGCCCCAGCCGGCGTGCCCCTCCGGACACTTTCGGCCATCTCGTTGGCAATCTATCGAGGTTTGGCATAGTCCGACAACGCTTCAATCGCCCCTTGAGAGCAAATAACGGCAAAAAGAGACCCATTTTGGGCAGAAAGCGACCCTAAGCGAGACACGCAGTATGCCAAACCTCAATAGATTGCCATTGAAGAGCACAAAAGTGTCCAGGCCGGTCTAAAGACCCCACCCCGACGCCGGAAACGACAGATGCGCCGCATCGGCGCGAGCACGTGGCGAGAGCAGCAGCCGGCGCAAGCGGCGCTTCCGATCCTCATAGTCTCCCCAAGCCGGACGAAGCCGCTGCTCTAGGGCGCGGGCGACGCTCTTAGCCAGGCCATCCATAGCCATCGGATCTTTCATCTCGTCGTTGGTCAGCGTCACAACGTCGTACCCCAATGACCTCAGCTTGTTGCGCCGTCGCGAATCGGCGACATAGGCCTCGCCGCCAGCATGGAACTCGTCGCTTTCGTACTCGACGGCGAAGCGCGCATCGCGCCAAAGAAGATCGCAGCTCAGGTGACCTCCCCGATAGCGCCTGAAAGCGGCCTTGTCGTAGACGATCAGGCCGTTCGGCTCTGGTTCTCGCAACCCATAACCCCCAAGATAGCAAGGCAGCGAGAGCAGCATGCAGGAGTGCACCTCACGAGGAGAGCGCGTGGCTGCCAGAACATGCACAGCAGCGGATCGCGCCTTAACAGCCCCATGCGCTCCCGTTGCGTCGCCGACGAAGTGTGCCAGAGCCGAGGGGGTCGTTACCGGCTCGCATGAGCGCCGGCCGCCATCGACCGCCGAATAGCAGAACGCCCCGCACAGCTCGTACCCGAGCTCGATCAGATGCTCGACGCACAGTGTGCCCGCCATCTGGAGAAATAGCATCTCAGGCGAGCTCACATAGACGCTCTCGCCTACGCGCATATAGGAGCCACGGCAGCTTGCGCGGCTCCACCGGTGGTACTTAATCCCCTGCGCATTGACGCGAGCAGCTCCCTCAGGAACTGCCACATGCACCTCGCTGCCGCCCGGAAGGGCTAGTCGCGCGGCGTCGCGCACCTCGGCGCGCGTCGGCTCCTTTCCAAGATAGCGCTCCGCCTTCACGGGCACGGGGCGACGATGATCGAATTCGCGCTGCCAACGCCAAAAGGCGAGCGCACTCTGGTGCGTAAGGAAGACTGACATGGACTGGCCTCTCGTCGGGGGACGAGAGGCCAGCTTAGCGGCCCCGATGGCTCGGGGGCGGTGCAGAGGCGCCCGGGCTGCGACTGCCGGGCGTCGGGCGAGCTGCGCCCCGGACGTTCCGCGGCGCCTCGGGGGCGCCTCCCCCGCCGCGGCGCGGCTGACGAGACGCGTTGCCCCGGCGCGGCGCAGTTGGCGGGGCGCGTTGCCCCGGCGCGGCGGAGACGCGCCGCGCGCCCGATGCCCCGGCGCGGCGCGCCCGGCGCCGCGGGCGCTACAGCAGGCCGAGCGCGTCGAGGGCGGTCATGCCCAGCCAGGCCGCCACCAGGCCGACGGCGGCCGCGGCGGCGGCCATGAGCAGCTTCGCGGCCACCGGATGGCGGCGGTCGAAGGCGGTCGCGTCACGCGCCGGCGCCTCGCCCTTCGAGTAGGCCACCAGGTCGCGGTAGGTCACCAGGTCGTTCTTCTTCTTGAGGCGCTCGACCGCGTGCAGGCACACGAGCCCCGCCGCGAAGCACCCGGCGAACACCACGCCGCCCAGCAGCGTGCCCTCGCGCACGCCGGGCACGATGGCCGAGCCGCCTCCCTCGCCGGCCAGCAGCGCGAACGCCGCCAGCCCCACCAGCAAGATGCCCCAGCCCCACGCGCACAGCCGCGTCATCCTCTTCCAGTCGTTCTCGATGATCTCCTGCATGGCCTCCACGTCCTCTCGCACCAGGTCGTCGACGGACGCCTCGAAGCACTCGCTCAGCAGAAGCAGGCTCTGGATGTCGGGGTAGGTCTTGTCGGTCTCCCAGTTGGACACGGTCTGGCGCGAGACGTAGATGCGCGCCGCCAAGTCCTCCTGGGAAAGGCCGAGCCGTGCCCGGTGCCGCTTGATCTGCTGGCCGATCTGCATGTCCGTCCTTTCGAGGTAGAGGGTGCCACGCCGTGGGGCATCGTACCACCTAAGGGCCTTGACATCAGGGGGCGCGCCGGGCGATGGAGTGTCCAAGGTGTTTGACACGCAAAGATGAGCTGGGGAAACGAGGCTCGCACGACTAGGCGGGCGCTACCGTGGGGCTTGGGACGGGCGCTACCGCTAACGCAAGGCGGCCGCCCGGGTGGGCGGCCGCCTTGTCGGTTACTCCTCTTCCTCGTCGTCCTTGCGGCGGCGGATGGCCAGCAGCAGGATGAGCAGGGCGCCCAGGCTCGCCAGGGCCATGCAGTTCAGCAGGAGCGTGCTGTCGCCGGTCTGCGGCAGCATCTTCCAGGTGCCGGTCTTCTCGTCCCACACCAGCTTGTAGGGCCGCAGCGGGTTGCGGTTCGGGTCGCGTTCCTCGGGCTTCACCTTCACGCCCAGGTCGACCGCGCGCCCGACCTCCGGCGTCCAGTTGTAGGGCACCAGGAAGTTGAAGCGCTGGCCGTAGGCGTTGGGCTCGTCGCGGCCGGCGCGGAAGGCGCCGAGCACGGCCATGCCGGGCGTGATGCCCACGCTCTGCGAGCCGAGCAGGTTCCACCAGTCGCTGTCGTCGTTGTCGTTGCCGCCCACGTTGATGGCCACGAACTCGGTGCCGTCCGGCAGGATCGAGCGCACCCGGTAGATGTACGGGCGATCCTGGTCGTCCACCATGGGCAGGCCGTCGAAGCGGTACGACCCGTCGGCGCCCGTCATCTGGGACGCCACCTCGGTCCACGTGCCCGCGCCGTCGACGCCCTCGCCGGTGATGGCCTTGAGCGCCGTGGATACGTAGCCCGGGGCGTTGAAGCCGAACTCGGCATCCACGTCGAGCACCATGCGGTCGAGGTACACCGGACGACCGAACAGGCCGATGGCGGTGTCGCCCTTCAGGCCGTCGCCCTCCGGGTCCTCGAACACGATGCCGGCGATGGAGGCCAGCGCGTAGGGCACCAGGCCGGTGTCGTTGTAGTCGCAGTCGACGCCCTCGCCGACCACCCAGGCGGTGCCCGCCGGGCCGGCCAGGTGCACCGACGACCCCTGCGCGGCCAGGTCGGGTCGCGTGGACACGCCCGCCAGCACGATCATGCCGCCGTGCGGGTCGGCCGGGTCGAGGATCTTGGTCATCTCGTCCAGGTCGGAGTCCACCGTGCCGTCGGAACCCTGGTTCATCAGGGTCACGCCGTAGCCGCGCGGCAGGTCCTCCACCGTCACCTGGTAGCCGTAGAGCACGACCGTCTCGACGCCGTCCACCGTGCGCTTGCCGGCCACGTCCAGCTCGTCGAAGATCCACGAGCCGTCGGCGGCGGAACGCGTCAGGCACACGGGCTTGGCGTTGTACTTGTCGTCGGCGATCCAGGCCATGCGGCCGTTCTCGTCCTTGCCGTACCAGTAGCGGGTCAGCTTCACGGGCACGTTGGCGATGCCGATGCCCTCGCCCGCGTCGCGGATGCCGTTGTAGTTGTCGTCGCGCCACACCACGCCGGCGATGTGGGCCTTGGCCAGCTTGACCACGCCGTAGTCGTGATCGAGGCTGTCGTGCCAGTTGATGTCGGACCAGCCCGAGGAGCCCAGCAGCGACTCGAGGTACGCCAGGCGCGCCTCGTAGGCCTCCTTCAGCATGGGCTGCTCGTCGATGGTCTTGCGCTGCTCGTCGGTGAGGTTGCGCAGCTGCGTGAGCGTGGCGCCCTCGATCCACTCGAGCATCTCGGCGAACTCGTCGATGTTCTCGGCACGGCCCGCCGCACCGGCACGCGCCAGCGCGGGCGGCTCGGCGGCCCGGGTGCCGCTGCCGGCATCGCCGCCAGTCCCAGCATCGCCAGCGTCGCCGCCGGTCCCGGCGTCGCCGCCGCCGCCCTTGTCGCCGCCCTCGCCCGGGTTCTCCGGCGTGTCGGGATCGGGATCAGGCCCGGGCGTCGGCTCCTCGGGATCCTCGTCGACGGACGGGTCGGCCGGGGTGATCTGGCCGCCGCCCATCTCGGAGTAGTGGGCGCCGGGGCCCTGGGTGCGGGATGCCTCGTTGTCATCGGCCAGACGCGCCAGCACGATGAGCTTGCCCACCTGCACCTGGTCGGTCAGCGCCTTCTTGGCGTCGTCGACCACGTCGACGGCGTTCGGGCGCAGGGCCTGGGTGGCGTCGTCGAAGTCGGAGTCGATGAGCCCCAGCACCGGGTCGCCGGTGCCGACGTGCTGCAGGGTGGGCACGTAGGCCTCGGTATCCGGGTAGCTGATGACCTCGGCGCGGTAGCCGTAGAGCACCTTCACCGTCTCGTTGCGCTTCTCGAGGTAGTGGTTGCCGGTGCCCTTGGCCCAGAACTCCCAGTCGCCGCTCGACACGGTGGTGGTGAACACCGAGCCGGGGAACGTGACGTTGCCCAGCTCGTCGAGCACCACGTCGTCGGGCAGCAACGCGGACAGGTGCGCCACGTCGGCGTCGGTCAGGCTGTAGTAGTCGGTGTAGGTGCCCTCGGCGCCCTCGCGCAGCACGGGCACGTCGTCCTGGTCGAACGACCAGTCGCGACGCCAGACCCCGCGCTCGGAGTCGTCGAACACCATGTCCTGGCTCACCACGAAGGTGCAGACGAAGAACTCCTCGCGCATCTCCTCGAACACCGGGTCGCCGGTCGGGTTGCCGTCCGGGCCCATCGTGAAGCCGTAGAGGTAGGTCCACGCCACCTGCTCGAAGCCGAGCAGCTCCTCGTAGGTGCGGGCCGGGCCCTTCGTCCAGTCGTCGGGGTCGACGCCCGGCTTGGGCTCGCAGATCCACGCGACGGCGGCGTCCACCGCCGCCTCCTTGGCGGCCTGGGTCTCGGCCTTGCGCAGCTCGGCCTCGGCCAGGGCGTCCTCGGCGCCAGGCTCGCCGGCGTCGACGGCATCCTGCGCCTCGTTCAGGGCGCGCTCGGCCTCCACATCGGCGGCCAGCGCCTTCTCGATGGCGTCCTTCAGGCCGTTGATGCGCTCGATGGCCTCCTCGGACAGCTCGGAGTTGTCCGGGGTCAGCTCCTCGTCGTGATCCTCGCCCGGTGCGCCCTCGAGCGAGCCGATGCCGGTGATGTCGTACCAGTAGCGGGTCAGCCGCACGTAGGCGCCGTCGATGCCGTGCTCGTCCTCGGTGGGAACCTGGATGAGCTCGCCCTCGGGGCCCTCCACCTCGGTGAAGTCCTGCAGGCCGTCGGCGTTGGCGTCGTTCCACACGCGACCGGCCACGCGCACGGGATCCTGGGTGACCAGGCCCGCGTCGCCGGCGTGCTTGAGGCGCAGGCGGTTCGCCATGTCGTACTTGGTGCCACGATAGGTCACCTCGTAGCGGTCGTTGGCGAAGGTGGCGCGGTCGCCCTCGTCCGACTTGCGTGCCACCACGGCGTAGGCCTCGTCATGGTGGCCCATCTCGTTGTAGTCGCCGGTCATCACGGCGTCGAACTCGCGCAGGTCGGAGTCGGTCTTGTCGGCGCCGGTGTCGACGTGGAAGCGAGACACCAGGTACTCGCCCTTCTTCACCACGGCCACGGCGTAGCCGGCCAGATACGGCGTCGCGGTGTCGAAGTTCACGTCGGTCTGGGCCGGCAGGCTCGGATCCTGCGGCTGGTAGATCTGCTCCTTGTCGGGGTTGGCCGGGTCGGCCGCCGCGTCGTCGATGAGCACGTAGGCCGGCAGGTTCTCGTAGTTGTAGTTGCCGTCGACGTCGGTGAAGGTGACCTCGTGGTAGCCCTCGGTCTTGACCGGCTCGTCGGCGTCGCCGTCGCCGGCGGGCTCGTCGGCCAGCGGGCGGGCCGCCGCGCGGCGCATCGCGAAGCGGGCCGTCTCGGTGCCGTCGCCCTCGCCGGGATCGGTCGTCTCGCCGCCCTCGTCCAGGTCGATCGGCTCGGGAGCCTCCAGCTCGGCGATGCGCTTGTCGAGCGCCGCCTGGACGGCCGTGGCCGGCGTGCCGGTCTCGGTGCCGTCGAGGAAGGCGGCGCGCAGCTCGGCGAACGCCTTCAGCTGGTGCAGCTGGCGGGCCGGGTCGGCGATCCAGACCATCATGGCGTCAGCGTCGGCCAGCGCCAGGATCTCGGCCTTCTCATCGTCGGTCAGCGTCGGCGGCTCGTCCGGATCCACCGGCGGGTTCGGATCCACCGGCGGGTTCGGGTCGATCGGCTCGCCGCCGTTGCCGTCATAGTTCTTGTTGAGCACCCACGTGCCCTTGGCCCGCATCGTGCGTAGGTCGCGCTCGACCAGCAGCTCGTAGGGATACATCATGGCACCCTGGATCAGGTACACGGTGCCGTTCGACTCGGCCAGGTCGGGATGCGGGTAGCGGCGGTCGATGTGCAGGCTGGCGGAGCCGTCGGCTTCCTCCACCCAGTACATGACGTTGCGGCACTCGTCGCCCGCGATCTGCTCGGGCGTCAGATCCTTGTTGCTCTCCTCGTCGTAGAACAGCTGGTGGCCGTCGGCGTGCAGCTGCGGCACGAAGTAGTACTGGGCCAGGACCACCTGGATGTCCTCCAGGCCGTCCTCGTCCTCGAACAGGCCGTCGTAGTTCTCGTCGTACCACACCAGGCCGATGAGGTTGGTGTAGTCCGGTGGCGCGAAGCCGGCGTTCATGGCCGTCTGATCCTGGCCGCTGGCGAAGTCGAAGGCCATCTTCAGGCCGTCGCGCTCGGCGTCGAGGAACTGGCCGGGGAAGCTCTGGTCGGCCACGCCGGCCAGGACGATGCGGCCGTCCATGACGTTCTTGGACACGCGCTCGCCGCCGTCGCCGTCGGTGGCGCCCTCGGCGTCCGCCTCGGCGCCGGTCTGCAGGTTCTTCTTACCCAGCATCACGGGGAAGTTGCCGTCGGCCAGGCCGTAGGCGGCGAACTCGCCGTCCTGGGCCATCGGATGCGCCTTGTTGTTGCGGGCGTCGCGCTTGGTGGTATCCCACTCGTAGCCGGTGACGAGCAGCGACATCATGCCGTCCTCGCCGTTGTGGCCGTTGACCTCCAGCGTGTAGCCGGCCAGGCGCCACGCGCCGTCGATGAGGCGGGCGGTGGGCAGGTCGGTGAACTCGAACCAGCCGGTGATGCCGTCGGGATGCGCGGTGGCGTCGGTCAGCGCCTCGGCGGTGCCGTCGGCCTGCCACGCGCCCGTCTCGTCGAGGTACCACTTGTGCAGGATGACCGTCTTGCCGCTGTAGCCCTGCTCGGAGTACAGGCCCTCCTCCGGCTGGCCGTCGGCGTCGTAGCGCTGCTCGGGCTCGTAGTTGTAGATGCCGTCGTAGTCGGCGTCCTCCCACACGAAGCCGTTGATGTCGTAGGTGGGCGGCTTGATGAGGCCGCCGTCGTTGCCGGTGCGGTTGACGCCCATCATCAGGTCGTAGGCCACCAGCTTGCCGTCGGCCGAGGTCCTCACGTTGGAGAAGTCGTCGGCGGCGACGATGGTCTTGGTGCCGTACTCGTCAGTGGCGTAGACGATGTCGCCGTTGGCATCGCGCTTGGCGGGCTTGGTCTGGTCGTGGTTGTTGGAAGCCGGCGCGTAGATGATGTTGGACTCGTGGGACACGCGGCCGTCCGGCGTGGCGCCCTGCTTGTCCACGACCTCCAGCAGCACGATGTACTCGTCGGCGGCGGTCAGGGCGTCGTCCTCGCCCAGGTCGGAGTTGACCAGGTAGTCCACCGGGTCGCCGTTGGCATCGTTCACGCGGTACTTGGCCTTCATCATCTTGTCGTCGACGACGCGCTCGTCGGTGACGCGCACCTTGTAGCTGTAGACGACGCGACGATCCTTGCCGTCCACCTTCTCGATGCCGGCCGTCTCCAGGTCCTCGAACTTGTAGTAGCCGTTCTGGATGACGTAGCCGGCCTTGACGGACTGGCCCGTGCCCAGCGTGAGGGCCGGGATGACCGAGGCGTCGAGGATCTGGTAGAGCGGATGCTCGCCCGTCACCACGCCGTCGGTCGCCTGGGTGGTGAAGCCACCCGAGCCGTCGGGTACGGTGGTGACGGTCTGGTACTGGTAGTCGTCGTCCTTCACCCACTGGTCGGTGTCGCTGTTGTACCAGTAGCGGTCGAGGTCGAGGCTGTAGCCGTTCAGGCCGAGCTCGCGGATGTCCTGGATGCCGTTGTTGGCATGGGCGCGGGCGAACTCGTCCTTCACGTCGTCGACGCCCTCGAAGCGCCCGTCGTAGCCGTCATCCCACAGGATGCCGTCGATGGACTGGAGGGTGGGCCGCACGGCGCCGACGTTGCCGCCGGTCACGGCGCCGCCCACGGTCAGCCAGTCGTAGGACGCCACGGCGTTGGTGCCGTCCTTCACCAGCTGGCCCACGGGCACGGTGGCGTAGTCGGAGGCCGCGGCCAGGTGGGTCGGGTTCTTCACGCCCTCGCCCGCCAGCACGCCCTCGCGCGCCACGATGATGCGGGCGCCCTCGCCGGCGCCGGTGGCCACGGCCACCGGGGAGCCCTCGCGGGTGCCGGACTCGCCGGCCACGGTGGTCTGGTCGCCCACGACCATGCCGCCGGCGGTGCCGGTGCGGTCGGAGCTCTCGGCGTCGGAGTCGCGGCGGATGTCGGTGCCCTGGTGGTAGCGCGTGAGCATCCACATGCCGTCGGCCGTGCCGTCGGCGTTGTCGCCGCCGGGCTGGCCGGTGGTCTCGTCGAAGGTCACCTCGTCGAGGCCCATGAGCTCCACCTGGTAGGAGGCCAGGTGGTAGGTGTCGCCGAAGAAGCTCTCGGCGGCGTTGGCCTTGCGATCCTCGCCGTAGGTGGGCGCCACCGACACCGTGGCGTCGCCGCGGGTGGTCATGATGGCCGACGGAACGCCGCTGAACGCGTAGGTGCCGCGCTTCGTCTCGTCCACGGTCTCGTTGCCCAGCCCGTCGGTCACCTTGCCGTCGGAGGTCAGCACCGTGCGCTTGGATCCGGCCACCAGGCTCCACTGGTCGGCCGCGTCGTCGTAGATCCACTGGGTCATCGCCATCAGGCGGTTGGCCAGGCCGGGCTCCGGCGTGGCGATAGCGACGTTGCCCCAGTCGTCGTAGGTGACGCCGTCGCGGATGCCGTTGTAGGAGCGGTTGCGCGCGGCGATGTCGGTGACGGGGTCGCCCGCCGGATGGTAGCTGTCGTCCCACACCACGCCGTTGATGGTGGTGCTGGGGATGTAGATGAGGCCGGCGTCGCCGCCCTGCTGGACGGTCTCGCTGGCGGTCAGGTTGTAGCTGATGCCCGCGTACTTGACCACGCTGGACGGATCCACGTCGGTCAGCTTGCGGCGGGCCGTGATGACCATGCCGTCGGCGCGGGTGGTCGGGCCCGTCTCGCCCTCGTCCAGCTTGCCCGTCTGGTCGAAGCGGTTCACCAGCGGCAGGTGCTCGTTGGCAGACCCGCTCGGGCGGTAGATGTCGGACTCGGTGGCGTAGCCGTCCGCGTCCGCGGCCACGTGGGCGCGCGTCAGCGTGGCGCCGGCCGGCAGCTTGACGACCTCGATGCGGTAGCCGGCCAGGTAGGTGGCCGCCTTGGTCTTGTCAGGCTGGTAGCTGGTGGGCAGGTCGTCGGTCTTGTACTGGCCCTTCTTCAGGTTGTCGGGATTGTTGACGGGGTCGACCTTGCCGTCGGACGTGGCGACGGGCAGGATGGGCTCGCCCGTGGCGATCCAGCCGTAGTCGGCGTCCGCGGCGTCGCTCAGCGGGCCCCAGTAGTACTGGACGGCCTGGACGAGCACGCCGGCCACGCCCTCCTCGTCATCGTCGCGCACGCCGTCGTAGTCGGCGTCGTTCCAGATGAAGCCGGTGACGGGCGCCGCCGGCGGCACGAGGAAGCCGCCGTTCATGCGGTGCTCGCGCTTGCCGTAGGTCAGGTCGAACTGGGCGGTCACGCCGTCGGAGGCCGCGTCGATCTGGTACTGGGCCTCGGCCACGGCGCCGTCGGTGGCGTCCTTGGTCTGCGAGCCGGCCAGCACCAGCATGGAGTCGAGCGTGTGGATGTCGCCGTCGGACGAGGTGGCCGTGTTGCGGTACAGCGGGAACATGCCCTCGCCGTAGCGGTCGATCACCTGCGCGGCGCTCGTGTCGGTCACCACCTCGTGGCTCTTGGAGTTCCACGTGTCGAAGGTGGTGGCGGTGATGTGCGGGTCGCCGGTCCGGGTGTCGTTGGCCTGGCGGATGGTGGGCTTGTAGCCCAGGCTGCCCTTGACGCACAGGGTGTAGCCGGCCAGGCGCTCCTTGCCGTCCACGAACACGCGCACCGGCAGGTCGTCGAACTCGAAGTAGCCGGTCAGAGTGCCGCGGTCGGCGTCGGCGTCCTCGGTCTGCACGTGGCGGTAGCAGAAGTCGGCCGCCAGGTAGTCATCGCCGTAGCCGCCGGCAGGCGTGGGCTTCCACTCGCCCTTGCCGCCGTTGGCCTCGGGATCCCAGTACCACTGGCGCAGGTACACGTCACGCGGGAAGCGACCCTGCTCGGGGCCGTCCATGTCGATGACGTCGCCCGTGACCGGGTCGGGATAGGAGCCCGCCTCGTAGGTGTAGAAGCCGTCGTGGTAGTCGTTGTCGCCCCAGATGTAGCCGGCGATGGAGCGGTACGCGGGCTTGATCTCGCCCACGTCGCCCGCCGTGCGGTCGGCCGGCAGCGTCCACTGGTAGCAGACGGCGCCAGCCGCGTCCATGGCGTGCTTGGCCGGGATGTCGGCCAGGCTCTCGGCGATGGCCGAGGTGCCGCCGGCGGCCGCGGGCGTGGCCAGGATGACCTGGCCGTCGTTGGCGCGGTCGCGGTTGGCGATGAGGAAGCTGTCCTTCACGGTGAAGCCGCGCTTGGCCAGCGACGCGTCGGAGTCGACGGCCGCGTTGGCGCCCTGCTGGTAGGAGGTCAGGTGCCACGGGTCGGTGCCGTCGGCGGTGATGTCGTTGACCTTCTCCAGCTCCAGGCGGTAGCCGGCCAGGAAGTACTGGTCGATACCGGTGGTCAGGTTGGTCTTCATGACCGCGGAGGGCAGGTGGTCGAAGGCGTAGCGGCCCAGCGTCGTGCCGTCGGCGCCGTCGCCGGTCAGCACGGACACCACGTCGAAGGTGGTGCCGTCGGCCTCAGCCGCCAGCGTGCCGCCGGTCTGGGCGGGAACGCGGGCGTCGGTGCCGTCGCCCGCGGGCACGGTGGACAGCCAGTCGTTGCCGAAGCCGCCGTTCTTCACCCACGCGCCCTGGACGTTGGCCAGGGAGGCGGGCTTGGCGTCGGCCACGGAGCCGTCGGCCAGCACCCACTCGACCGTGTAGCCGGCCGGGATCTGGTTGATCGGGTCGTCGGCGGTGCCGTCGCCCTTGGGCACGTAGTACCACTGGGTGGCGAGCACCTTCTGGCCGGCGATGCCGGGCTCGTCCGCGTCGCGGATGCCGTCGGAGGCCGTGTTGTCGTCGGACTCGGTGTCGTCCCACACCATGCCGTCGATGGTCTTCTGCGGCACGACGTACAGGCCGCTGTTGACGTTGGAGCGGCCCGTCACCTGGTTGGCCACGTCGTAGAGGACGCCGCCGATGGTCTTCACGTACGGCGTGTTGTCCGCCGGGGTGGCGGCGTTGGCCGTGATGATGAAACCGGTGGACTGGGCGTAGAGGTTGTCGTCCTGCTCGCCCGCCGCCTTGAACTGCGGGTAGCTGGTGATCGCCTGCTGGCGCAGCACGTCGCGGGCGGCGTCGGAGTCGTCGTCGGTCGGGGCGGCGGCGCTGTGGTAGGCCGTCAGCACGTGGCCCTCGGGCAGGCTGGGCAGCGTCACGCGGTACGCGGCGATGGCCAGCACGTCGTCGGTGGCCTCATCGGCCGCCTCGCCCGGGTAGAGCGGCGCGCCGTCGGCGTCGAACTGCACGTAGGGCAGAAGCTCGGCGAAGGCGTACACGCCGTCGAGGTTGGCCGTGGCGTCGTGGCCGGTGTGGGTGCTGGCATAGCCGGCGTAGCCCACCACCACGGGCTGCGGAGTGGTGGCGATGACGTTGCCGTCCTCGTCCTTGACCTCGACGTCCTGGAGCTCCGTCACCTTGTCGCCGAAGTTCGGGTTGCGCACCCAGGCGCCCGTCACCTTGCCGGCGCCGTCGCGCACCAGCTCGATGTCGTCGATGAGCAGGCTGCCGTCGGCGGCCTTCACGTCGAAGTCCCGGGTCGGGCGCAGCTGCTGGCCCTTGTTGTTGGCCACGGCGTCCGCGGTGAACACGGTCTCGCCGGCGTTGGCGGTGCCGGAGAGGTAGTACCACTGGGTCAGGCGGACTTCCTGGCCGTTGATGCCGTACTCGCCGGCGGTGCCCACTTCCTGGGCGCCGTCGAAGTCGGCGTCGAACCACACGGTGCCGCCCACGGTGGAGGTGCCGAAGTAGCCGTAACCGGCCGACAGCTGATCCTCGTCGCGGCCGGTGGCCATGTCGAAGCCCACCGTCGTGGTGGTGCCGTCGGCATCCGTGCGCGTCTGGAGCACCCGGTAGTTGTCGTCCTGGGTGTAGGCGGTGACGTTGCCGGCCAGCACGATCATGCCGTCCAGCGTGGAGTTGGAGGTGTTGTTGACGCCCCCGGTCACCTCGTTGCCGGCCGCGTCGACGCCGTTGTAGGTGTCGTCCATGAGCGCCTGGCCGGTCAGGCTGTTCCAGAACAGCGGGTAGTTCGTGTTCGCGTAGGTGTTGTCGGCCACGGCGCCGGCAGCGGGCTGGTAGGCCACCTTGGCGGGAGCCTGAAGCTGCGTGCCGATGATGTGGGCCGTCGAGTTCTGGCCGGTCGCGGTCTCCTCCTCCTTGGTGACGGGGAAGTTGATCGCGGTGGCGTCGGTGCCGCCCTGCACCTCCACCGTGTAGCCGGCGAGGTACTCGGTGCCGTCCACGGCCACGTAGACGGGCAGGCGATCGAAGAGGTAGTAGCCGTCCAGCGTAGAGCCGTCGGCCGCGGCGGCCTGGGTGAGCGTCGAGCACTCCACCGCGCCGGCGCGGGTCGACGGGGCGCCGGCCACGCGGGCCATGGCGGTGAGGGCCGCCGTCGACGCGGAGCGGGCCACGCTCGCCTTGCTGGCGACGCGGTTGGTGAAGTCCTCCACCTGGATCCAGGTGCCGCCGTTGCCGGCGTCGGCGCCAGTCGCGGGCTTGAAGTACCACTGCTTGAGGATGACCTTCTTGCCCACCAGGCCCTGCTCCTCGTAGGGCTTGCCGTCCACGGTGAACTTGTTGTTATTGGCGGTGTCGTACACGCCGTCGTAGTTGGCGTCGGCCCACACGTAGCCGCTGATGAAGTGGGTCGGGATCTCCATGATGCCCACGTCGTTGTGGCTGCGGTCGGCGCCCTTGGCCCGGTCGTAGCGCAGCGTGGCCGGATGGCCGTCGTGGCCGGCGGCCTCGGCGGTCATGCGATCCATGCCGGTGGGAGCGGGCAGGCGGCTGTAGCGGTCGGACTCGTCCTGGTTGGGGTTGAACGAGTTGCCGGCGGCCACGACGTTGCTCGGCTGCGAGACCACCGACACCTTGGTCGGGTCGGCGTTCTGGGCGCTGGCCAGGTAGTCCGCGGTGTCCTCCACGTTCAGCAGGACGGCGTACTCATCGGCGGCCATGGCGTAGCCGGTGGTGTACACCAGGTCGGAGTCGTTCTGGTAGTCGGGCACGGTGCCGTCCACGCCGGGGTCGTCCACCTTGATGTTGGCGGCCAGCAGGTTGCGGCTGCGGAACTTCTCGTCGGTCAGGCGCACCTTGTAGCCGTAGACGACCACCTTGAGCGTCGCGCCCTCGGTGCCCTCGGCCACCACCTTGCCGTCCTTCACCCAGCGCAGGTCAGAGCTCTTCAGCGTACCGAAGGTGAAGGCGCCGTTGGCGTCGGTCAGCACGTTGGCGTAGCCGTAGCCGTCCAGGTTGTAGATATGGTAGCCGTCGGCATCGAGCGCGAAGCCCTGGCCGTCGACGGAGGCGCCGCCGCGCTCCCAGTGGCCCACGCCGGGCACCATGTCGTTGCGCGCCGACGCGTACTGGTCGCGGAACTGGGCGGGCGCCTGATCAGCCCACTGGTCGTCCCACTGCCAGGTGCCGGCGCCGTCGGCCACGTAGCAGTAGCGCTCGAGCGACACCTGCACGCCGGCGATGCCGGGCTCGGCCGTCGGGCCGGCCACGTCGTCGGGGTAGGTGTTCTGGATGCCGTCGTTGGACTTGTCCAGCCACACCTTGCCGGAGATGGACTGGTACGGCGGAAGCACCTCGCCCACGTCGCCGCCATGGTACAGGCCGGATCCGTCGGGCACCTCCTTCATCCAGTCGTAAATGACCTTGTCGGAGGACATGTTCTCGTTCTTGTCGACCGTTTCGGTGGTGTTACCCGCCTCATCAGTCGTCTGGGACAGGATGATCTGGCCGTTGAGCTGGCGATCGCTCGTGTCGTTCTGCTTCTGCGAGTTCTGCTGGCGCACGATGTAGCCGCCAGCCACGCCGATGTTGGCCGCCGTGAGGTTCTCCACGTCGGAGTCGGTGGCCACGAGCGGGTTGCCCGCGGCGTCGAGCGCGCGATGGCGGGTGAGCAGCCACGTGTCATTGCGGCTGCCGGCCACGCCGTCGACGGCCAGGTCGGTGTCGGTGGCGGCCTTCGGCAGGTCGAGGGCCGCGGTCTGGTTCATGAACGGCACCTCGACGCGGTAGGCCGCCAGGTAGAACTCGTCGGCCTCGCCGGTCTTGGACTGCACCACGCACACGGTGGGCAGCTTGTCGAAGAGGTAGACGCCCAGCTCCTGGCCGCCATTGGCGACGTTGGAGCCGTCGGACGTCCACACCTTCACGATGCCGTTGCCGTGGTACTCAGAATCGGTCACGTAGGGATGGTGCACGCCGTCCTCGCCGGTGAAGGCCGTGTAGCGGTCCTCGCCGAACAGGAGGTTGCGCAGCCACACGCCCTGGGCGAGCGTGCCGTGCGGATGGTCGGCGTCCACCGAGCCGGGCACGACGGCCGCGTCCACCACGGCCTGCGAGCCGGCCACCAGGTCGGCATGGCCCTCGGCGAACTGCGTCCACTTCTCGGGCGAGACGTAGATCCACTGGGTCAGGCGCATCTCGTTGCCGGCGATGCCGGGCTCGGCGTCGTTGTCGGTGACGGTCTTGCCGTCGACCACCTTGGTGGCCTGGATGCCGTCGTAGTTGCGGTCGTCCCACACGCGGCCGGCGATGTTGGCCTTCAGCAGCTCCACCAGGCCGGCGTCGCCGCCGTGCACCTCGGCCACGTTGGGCCGCGGCAGGTCGTAGCGCTTGCCGTTGTAGAAGGCCGTGGTGTTGGCCGACGCGCAGGCCGTGTTCATCTGGTACTGGCCGCGGTCGTCGCCGTCACCGTCGGCCGGCAGCTCGGCGGCCACGATGGCGTAGCCGTCCGTGCGCGGCGTGGTGCCGTCGTCGTTCGTCTCGCCGTCCACCTCGTCGATGAGGTTGATGAGGTTGCCGCTCTTGCGCAGGGCGTCGGAGTCGTTCGTGATGTCATGGCCGGCGTCCTGGTCGGGCAGCAGGCCCTGATGCGGGAAGGTGATGGCGTAGTCGGGCTCCACCTCGTCGAGGATGACGCGGTAGGCCGCCATATACAGCTTGTCGGAGGTGACCTGGGCCGCCTGGGTGCGCAGCGGGTCGGCGTCGCCGTCGATGGCGTCGACCATCACGCCGGTGCCGATGACGGGCTCGGCGGGCTCCTCGGGCTCGGTCGGCTCCTCGCCGCCGATGACCACGTCGCCCACGGGCAGGTTCACGTGCGCGCGGCCCGCGAAGTAGGGCTGGATGTCGGACAGCGCGGTGGTGGCCGCGTCGCCCTCGCCCGTGGTCAGCATATCCACGTAGACGTAGGGGGTCAGCTCATCGAAGCCGTAGACGCCGTTGCCGTCGGTCACGGCGCCCGAGAAGTAGCCGGCGTCGTCGATGACGGTGCGGCTGTCGAGAGCCACCGTGCCGCCGCTGCCGTCGACGGTCACGCCGGCGGGCAGCTCGGACACGTTGGTGCGGTAGCTGAACGTCTTGGACCTCACCCACACGCCGTCGGCGCTGGTGGTGCGGTCGATGTCGTTGGTGTAGGCGTCGGCCGTCTCCTGGTAGCCGGCCGCCTTCAGGGCCTCCACCATATCGCGGCCGTCCGGGGCCTTAGTGCCGTTGGGCACGAAGAACCACTGGGCCACCTGGAGCGTCTCGCCCGCCACCAGCTTGTCGCCGGTCTTCTTCTCCCCCGCCGGCAGCGTGCTGTCGTCGGTGTAGAAGCCGTCCACGTTCTTGTCCTGGAAGACGAAGCCGCCCACGCGCCCGGTGCCGTAGAAGCCGAAGCCGCCGTTGAGGTTGGCCTCGTCGCGGCCGAGCGTCCAGTCGAAGCTCAGGCCCTCCGAGGTGACGGTGGTGGCCGGCTGGCTGTTGGCCTCGGCCTTGCCGGCCAGCACGATCATGCCGTCCAGGGTGTACTTGGTGTAGTCGACCGCCGCGTCGCCGGTGCCGGCGGCGTAGGTGTCCTGGGCCGCCAGCTCGCGCCACTGCAGCGGGTAGTTGTTGGCGGTGTAGGGCGTGGTCGCGCCGTCGGCCAGCGTGCCGGCCGCGATGACGTCCTGGCCGTTGTAGGCCTGGGAGTTCACCACGTCGGCCGCCACGTCCGCGGGCGTGGCGTCGTCGGCGGGCTGCTGGTAGAGCGTGGCCGGGACGCCCTGCATGGCGTCGGCGGCGTTGCCGCCCCACAGCTCCACCGTGTAGCCGGCCAGGTACTCGGCGCCGGGCTGGGTGCCCTGGTGCGCCTCGGCGTAGCGGGTCGGCAGGTTGGCGAAGGTGTAGCGGCCGGCCTCGGCGGCGGCCGTGCCGTCAGCCGTGAGCACCCAGACGCCCTTGTGCGTGGCGTCGAGGGTCGAGCCGGGGATCACCTTCATGGCGGCGGCGCCGTCGGTCGGCGTCTGCACGCCGTCCTTCAGCGCGGCGTCGGTGTAGGCGTCGTTGCCGAAGTTCACGTTCTGATGCCACACGCCGTCCTTGAGGTACCACTGCTTCAGGATGACGCGCTTGCCGGCCAGGCCGGGCTCGCCCGCATCCCGCAGGCCGTTGTAGTCGGTGTCGGCCAGGTTGGTCACGCTGCCGCTCGCGTCCTGCCACACAAGGCCGCTGATGGACTGCAGCTTGGGCTTGCGCAGGCCGCCGTCGTTGCCGTCGCGGTCGATGCCCCAGGCCAGGTCGTAGGTGCGCAGGGCGCTGGTCACGTCGGCGGTGCCGGCCGCGGCCTCGTCCTTGCGGTTGTTCGGGTTCTTGGAGTTCAGGCCGGTGAAGCCGTTGGACTTGGGCGAGCACTTGCCGTCGGAGAGCTGCAGCAGCACGTCGTACTCGTCGGCGCCCATGAGGTAGCCGTCGGCGTACACCAGGTCGGAGTCGGCGTCGCGGTCGGTGCCCTCGTGGAGCTTGGCGGTGCCGTAGTAGCGGTTCCACCAATCCAGGTCGGTCACGCGGGCCTTGTAGGCGTACACGACCAGCGTGCGGTCGGCGCCGGTGCCCACCCACTCCTGGCTCATCAGGTTCGGGAAGGTGTAGGTGCCGTCCTCGTCGGTCTGCACCGTGCGCGGCACGTCCGCGTCGGCAGCGCTGGCCGAGCCGGCCGGGTTGTCGTCGCCCAGCCCCACGGCCGGGTCGGCGTCGTAGGCGGCCCACTGGGCGGCGCTCGCCCAGGTGGACTTGGCGCCGTCGGCGGCGTTCCACTTGTCGTCGCGCAGCCACTGCGCGTCGGCCGGCAGCGTGAAGGTGCCGTCGGCGTTGAGCGTGGCCTTGATGAAGTAGCGCTCGAGCGTCACGTCCAGGCCCACGGCCGGATCCTCGGCCGCGTCGCGGATGCCGTCGTTGCTGTCGTCGAACCACAGCTGGCCCGTGATCTGCTGGATGGGGGCCTGGGTCTCGCCCACGTCGCCGCCGCGCACGGTGGCCACGCCGGCGTTGCCGAACACGTCGGTGCCCTGGGCGGCCTTGGTCCAGTCGTAGACCTGGCCGGCCGTGGTGTCCATGGCCTGGCCCGCGGGCAGATCAACGCAGCCGTCGCCGTTGGCGATGGCGCCGGCCGGCAGGTTGCGCTCAGCGGCGAGGATGACCTGGCCGTCGTTGGCGCGCGTCTGCATGCCGGACTCGTCGTAGCTGCCGCCGATGACGATGCCGCCGGCGATGCCCTTCGCGGTCACGTCGGCCGCGTCGGAATCCGCCGTCACGTCCACCGGCGCGCCGGCGTTGTCGACCACGTGGTAGCGGGTGAGCAGCCACTGGTTGTCGCTGCCGTCGGTATTGGCCTGGTGCTCCACGTCGGCCAGCTCCAGGCGGTAGGCCGCCAGGTAGTGTTGGTCGTCCTCGGACACGTAGGCCGTCGGCAGGTTGTCGAAGTAGTAGGTGCCGTCCTCGGCCGTGGTGAGCGCCAGCACGCCGTCGACGCGCGTGGCGCCGGCGGTGGCCGCCGTGTGCAGCGTGCCCTTGGCGTCCACGACGTTGCCCTTGGCATCGGCGTAGACGTAGGCGAGCGTGTCACCCGTGGCGTTGCCGGCCGGGGCGTCCTTGGTGTTGCCGTCGTAGAGGATCGGCGCCACCGGGGCCGCGCCGCGGTTCACGTCGTCGCGGTTGGAGGTGTAGCGGTCGAGGCCGAACTGGGTGTTCTGCACCCACGCGGCGCCGTTCCAGTACCACTGGGTGATGAGGATGGCCTCGCCAGCGATGCCGGGCTCCTCCTCCACCGCGGTGGTGCCGTCGGGCAGCGCCACGGTCTGGGAGTCGCGGATGCCGTTGTAGGTGCGCGCGTCGGCGCTGCCGAAGAACGCGTCGTTCCACAGCATGCCGGTGATGGAGGCACGCGGCACGCGGAACAGGCCCACGTCGCCGCCGCGCTGGGATCCCATCGGGTCGGGCACGTCGTAGTCCACGGTGCCGGACGCGCCGGAGCCGTAGGTCAGCTGGTACTGGTGGCCGTCGCCCGCCTGGGCATGGTCGGACACCAGCACGTAGCCGTCGGTGCGCCACTGACCCTGGACGCCGTCGAAGAACTCCTCGCGGATCTCGATGGTGCCGTCCGGGTTGCGGATGGCGTCGCTGTCCAGGTCCTCGCGGCCGAGCGTGCCGTCGGTCACGGCGTTGCCCTTGCCGTCCGTGCCGTCGGGCTTCGAGGGCTGGGACGCCGGCTTGTCGGTGCGGTTGATGACCGTCGAGCCGTCGGGGGCCGTCGTGGCCGTGGCCGTCTCCACCTTGATGCCCACCGAGGGGCGCGTCAGCGAGAACTCGGGCGCGATCTCGGTCAGCACCAGGCGGTAAGACGTGATGTAGAGCTTGTCGGTGGTCACCTCGTGCTCGTTCTCGAGCGGGTTGGTACCGGCCTTGGCGCCGGGCTGGCGGACGACGTTCTTGCCGCCCTCGGCCTCGACGTAGACGAAGCCGGTCAGGTCGCTGAAGGCGTAGTGGCCCAGGTTGCCGTCGGCGCCGGAGGTGGCGGTGCGCACGTAGCCGGGCACCTGGATCCAGGCGCCGACCACCTTGCCGTCGATGACCACCTCGCGCTGGGCGGCGCCGGCCACCACGCGCTCGCCGTCGGCGGGCTCGAAGGTGTCGTTCTGGCCGTCGGCGTCGGGCACGTAGTACCACTGCGTCAGCGTGACGATCTTGCCGTCGATGAGCGGCTCGCCGGCGACGGTGTTGCCGGCGCCGTCCACGGTGGCGCCGTCGAAGATGCCGTTGAAGTTGTCGTCCTGCCACACGCGGCCGCTGACGGTCGTCGTGCCGAACAGGCCGAAGCCGGCGTTCATGGCCAGCTGGTCGAACCCGACGGAGAAGTCGAAGTCCACGTCCACCGTGGGCGCGGCGTCGTCGGCCTTGGCCTTGCCGGTGGCCTGGACGCGGTACTGGCCCTGGGTGCCGCCGAAGCCGGTCATCGCGCCGGCGGTGGCGTCGGCCGTGGTGGGCACGGCCAGGACGATCTTGCCCTCCAGGCTGGCCTTGGCAAACGCGTTCGCGGCGCCCGCGGCCGTGGCCTCGGCCTGGGTGGTGTGCTCGTTCCAGCGCACCGGGTAGTTGCCGGCGGCGTAGGACGCGTCGGCGTTCTGCGCGGCGCTGGCCACGTTGGAGTTGATCGGGTCGGTCGCCGGGTCGATGGCCCAGCTCTCGTTGCCGTCGGCATCCACCTGCATGCGGGTGGCCGGCAGGCCGTTCATGGACTGCTCGGCGGTGGTGTCGTTGCCGAGCACCTCCACCGTGTAGCCGGCCAGACGCTCGATGGCGGCGCCCTTCACGCCGTCGGTCGTGGCGCGCGGCGTGACGTGGCGTGCCGGCAGGCCGGAGAAGTCGTAGGCGCCGTCGGCGTCCGTCAGCACCCACACGCCGCCGAGGGCCGCGTCGTAGGTGGCGTTCGGGATGACCGCCGCGTCGGCGTTGGCGCTCTTGTTGGCGCCGGCCTGGGTGTAGTAGTCGTTGCCGAAGCTCGTGTTCTGCTCCCAGGCGCTGGTCTCGGCGTTCCACAGCCACTGCTTGAGGATGACCTTCTTGTTGGCGTAGCCGGGCTCGTCCTCGGTGGTCGTGGTGATGTTGCCGGCGCCGTCATCGGCCGTCACCTCGCGCTGGGTGGTGCCGTCGTAGTCGGTGTCGTTGAACACCACGCCGGCGATGGCGTTGCTCACCGGCTCGCGCAGGCCGGCGTCGTTGAAGGCGCGGTCGGCGCCGAGCGCCAGGTCGTACACGAGGGTGCGGGTGGACGTGATGCCGTCGGCGGTCACGTTGTGCCAATCCAGCAGGGCCTCGGCCGTCACCTCGTTGGCCGTGCGCGCGTCGTTGCGCACGACGCCCGAGGCCGGGGTGTAGGCGCCCGCGGCCGGGGTGGCCGCATCGGGGTTGGCCGCCACCGCGTAGCGGTCGGCGGAGTTCTGGTTGTAGTTGTTCGAGCCGGGCGCGGCCAGGTGGTTGGTGGCCGGCGCGTTGTCGGCCTCCACCACGTTGAGCAGCACGTCGTACTCGCCCGGGGCCATCAGGTAGCCGTCGGCGTAGAGGAGGTCGGAGTCGATCTGGAAGTTGGCGTCCTTGGCGCCCTGGCGGTACTTCGCCACGCCCAGGTTGCGCTCCCAGAACTTCGGGTCGATGACGCGCAGGCGGTAGCCGTACAGGGTGATGGTGTCCGGATCGCGCTCGATGCGGGTCACCGTCTGCTCGTTGTCGTCCTCGTCCGTGACCGTGTCGGTCACCTCGCGGGTGGCGCCCTCGGCGTAGACGTGGCTCGGCAGGTCGCCGAAGCTGAACGTGCCGTCGGCGGCGGTCGTCGTCGTGCGGGCGAGCGCGCCCTTCTTCAGGCCCACCGTCGGGTCGGCGTCGTAGGCCGCCCAGTTGTCGGCCCAGGCCTCGTCGCGGGCCCACTCGGCGCCCGCGGGCACGGCGAAGCTGCCGTCGGCCTGCTGCTCGGCGGTGATGACGTAGCGCTCGAGCGCCACGGCCAGGCCCTCCACCGGGGGCTCGCCGGGCACGGCGGGCGTGCCGGCGGCGCCGCCCACGCCGGGCACCGAAGGCGTGCCGGCGTCGTAGAGGCCGTCGTTGCCGTTGCCGGCGTTGTCGCCGTCCATCCAGACGAAGCCGCCGATGGACTGGCGCGGCGCCTGGACCTGGCCCACGTCGCCGGCCTGGACGGGCACGGCCACCGCATTGCTGTTCTCATCCGTCACGGTGTCGGGATCCATGATCCAGTCATAGGTCTCGGCCTGCGGGCCCATGCCCTCGCCCGCAGGCAGGGTGATGTGGGCGTTCACGTTCTTGCCCGCCTGGGCCGCCTGGGCCAGGATGACCTGGCCGTCGTGGCTGCGGGTGGTGCGGTTGGCGTCGGTCGCCGGGTCGGCGCCGGTACCGTCGGAGGCGTCGCCGGCCGTGGTGTCGGCCACGCGGCTGGCGATGACCATGCCGCCGGCGGTGCCGTCAGTGCCGTCGGTCTTCACCGCGGCCGCCACGTCGGAGTCGGCGTCGACGGAGTTCGAGCCGTTCACCACGGCGTTGGTGGCCGGATGCCCGGCCGCCGCGCCGGTGTCGTGGTAGCGGGTGAGCAGCCAGTCGTTGTCGGTGCCGTCCACGGCGTTGGAGCCCGGCTGGCCGTACAGGTCGGCCAGCTCGGCGCGGTAGGCGGCCAGGTAGTACTGGTCGTCCTCAGTCACGTAGACGGTGGGCAGGTTGTCCACGGTCCACTGGCCGTCGGCGTCGGTGGTCACCATGAGGATGCCGGCGGACGCGTCGGTGCCGTCCGCGTTCGTGGACTGGTAGGCCAGCGGCTTGCCGGTGGCGCGGTCGAACACGTAGGGCGCCAGGGCCTCGGTGGTGGCCTTCCGGTACTTGTTGGAGGTGTAGGTGTCGCTGCCGAACTGCTCGTTGCGCACCCACGTCCCCGTGCCGGACTGGGCGCCGGCGGTCATGGCGTCGGGCACCCAGTACCACTGGGTCAGGTAGATGGTCTGGCCCGGGATGCCGGATTCGCCGGCGTCGCGCTTGCCGTTATAGCCGGTGGCGTAGTCGTAGGTGAAGGCGTCGTTGAAGCCGGTCTTGGCCGGGTCGGCCCACACGCGGCTGCCCGTGTCGTCCCACACGCTGCCGGTCAGGCTCGTCCGCGGGATCTTGATGAGGCCCACGTCGCCGCCTTGCTGCGCGAACATCGGGCGCGGCACGTCGTAGCGCACGCCGTTGTACACCTGCTCGTACTGGTAGGTGCGGTAGTCGGTGGTCACGGCGTCGTCGCCGTCGCCCACCGTGTCGGAGTTGTGCATGGAGCCCTTGGCGGCCACGATGACGTAGCCGTCGGTGCGCCACGTGCTCGGCTTGCCGGCCGCGTCCTCGGCCTTCTGGTCACGGTCGTCGGCCTGGTAGGCGTCGTTGGTGTTCTTGTCGTACTCGTCGAAGGTGTGCTCGGCGTTCCAGGAGTTGTCGAAGTACTCGGGGATCACCTGGATGACGCGGTCGCCGTCGGTGCGCACGCCGTCGGAGTCCGAGCCCTCCAGGGTGGAGCCGGGCACCACGATGGAGCTCAGGTCGCCCAGGTTCTTGTCGCCGACGTTGATGCCCACGTGGGCCGTGGTCAGCGAGTAGTCCGGCGCGGTGTCGGCCAGCGTCAGGCGGTAGGCCGTCATGAACAGCTGGTCGATGTAGGCGGCGTCGGCCTCGTTGGCGTTGGTGGCCTCCTCGACGCCGGTGGTGTCGTTGGGCTGGAGCACCTTGAAGTCGTTGCCGGTGATGACGGCCGGGTCGTCGGCGTCGGCGCCCGGTGCCACCGTGGCCGCGCCCTTCACGTAGACGAAGCTCGGCAGCTGCTTGAAGGCGTAGGCGCCCGTGGCGTCGGTGGTCACGTCCTTGCGGGCGAAGGTGGTGCGGTCGTCGAGCGCGCGCACCCACACGCCGTGGGCGGGGTCGGTCGCCTCGTCCAGCACGAAGTGCGGCGTGGCGCTGGCCGCGTCGGCCCGCAGCGCCGCGATCAGGTCGGAGCCGTTGTCGAGCAGCGTGCCGTTGGGCACGTAGAACCACTGGGTGATGGAAAGCGTGCCCTGCGGGATGAGCACCTCGCCCGGGTTGAGGATGCCGTCGAAGTTCTGGTCCTGCCACAGCTTGCCGGACACGGTGGTGTAGCCGTACTCGCCGAAGCCCGCGTTCATGCGGGTGTCGGACTGGGCGCGGCTGAAGTCGTAGACCACGGTCTGGTCGCCGTGGGCGGCCACCTCGGCGCCGGCGGCCTGGCCGGCCGTGGCGGCGGAGCGGGTCTGCTCCACGTAATACTGCTTCTGCGTGCCGCGCGCCACGTCGCTGCCGGCATCATTACGCTTGCCGGTAGCAAAATTGCGCGTGCCGGCCGTGGGCTGGGCCAGGGCCTGGGCGGCCAGGATCAGCTTGCCGTCGAGGGTGGCCTTCACGGTGGCGTCGTCATCGTCGGTGACCTGGACGGTCATCTCGTTCCAGCGCACCGGGTAGTTGCCGTCCTCGTAGTCGTTGAAGTTGAGCTTGTCGGCCTTGGCCGCAAGCGCGCTTATGGCCTTGGAGTTGCCGGCGTCGGCCGTGCCCTGCTGCAGGAGCGTCGCGGGCAGGCCGGAGATGGCCTCGGCGTCCTCGGCCTCGGCGCCGCCGAGCACCTCGATGGTGTAGCCGGCCAGGTACTCGGTGGCGGGATGCGCCACGTCGGCACCCTCGGCCCGGCGGTCCATCACGTAGCGGGCGGGCAGGTTGGCGAAGGCGTAACGGCCCGCCATCGCGGCGGTGCCGGCTCCCTCGGTGAGCGTCCACACCGCGCCCAGGCTGCCATCATGGGTAGCCTGGGGGATAGCGCTCGTCAGCGCGTGGGGCAGCGTGGCGTCGCCCACGGCGGTGGCGCCGATGGCCTGGGTGTAGTTGTCGGCGCCGAAGTCGTCGTTGCGCACCCACTGCCATATATAGGTGTCCGGGTCGGCCGCGGCCAGCTCGGAGGAAGTCAGCACATGCAGCTTCTCCTCCTCCGGCTTCGCGGGCTCGGCCTCGCGGCCCCGGCGGCCGGCCGGCACGACCGGCTCCTCGGGCTCTTCGGCCTCCACGGCCACGGGAGCCCAGAACCACTGCTTGAGGATGACGCGCTTGCCGGCGATGCCCTGCTCGCCCTCGGTCGTGGTGCTGTCGTCGGCCGTCACGGGGTCGGGCTCGTAGATGCCGTCGTAGTCGGCGTCGTGCCACACGATGCCCTCGACGGACTCGAAGGCAGGCTCGCGGAAGCCGGCGTCGTTGCCGGCGCGGTCGGCGCCGCGGGCCATGTCGTAGGTGGTCGCGGCCTCGAAGGCCACGCCCGCCGCGGCGGCCGCGTTGGTGGTCAGCACGTCGGGCACCGCAGACGCCGCGTTCGGGCGGGCCGTCGTGCCGTAGCGGCCGTTCGCGCCGTAGCGGTCGGCCGTGTTCAGGTTGGCGTTGTTGGCGTTGGCCACCGCCGCGTCGTTGACGGTCGGGGACGATCCGGTGGCCACGTCGAGCAGCACCGTCACCTCCTCCGGCGTGCCGTCCTCGGCATGGGCCATCAGGTAGCCGTCGGCGTGGATGAGGTCGGAGTCGGCCGTCCAGTCCTGAGACGCCAGCGCGTAGCTGTCGCCCTGCAGGTACTTGGCGGTGCCCCAGTAGCGGTTCCACCAGTCGGTGTCGGTCACGCGCACCTTGTAGCCGAAGATGACGCGCTTGCGCTCGGTGGCGGGCTCGTCGCCCTCGCGGGCCGCGGGCTCGTCGCCGGCGGCGGCCACGGGCACGTCCAGCCAGCCCTGGGTCTTCAGGTCGTCGAAGCGGTAGGCGCCGTTCTCGTCGGTCACCGTGTTGTGGGTGGCCGCCACGGGCTGCTCGGGCTCGACCGGCTCATCGCCGTCGTCGCCCTCGCCCTCGCGGGTCGCGGGCGCATCCGGGTCGGGCGCCGGCGCGGGGGCCGTGTAGGCGCCGTAGTGGTTGTCGCCCAGCAGGCCCACCGTCGGGTTCGCCTGGTAGGCGGCGTCGTTGCTCGCCCACGTCGGGTCGTAGGTCCACGTGGCCTGCGGGTCGCCGACCACCTGGTAGTAGCGCTCCAGCGTCAGCTGGACGCCGGGGAGCAGCTCCTCGCCGTCGGCCAGGCCGCTCCAGGCGCCGTCAGCGCCCTTCACGCCGCGCATGCCGTCGTTGTCGGCGTCGTTCCACACGATGCCGGTGATGGACTGCGTGGGCGGCTTGACCTCGCCGGCGTCGCCGCCATGGACCACCTGCAGCGGCTTGTCGTCGTCACCCAGCACCGGGTCATCGTCGTCATCGAGGGTCTGGCGGTAGGTCAGCCAGTCGTAGGTCACGTACTCGTCGCGGCTCACCAGCAGGCCCGCGTCGGCGGCCTTGGAGGGGGCGGCCCCGGCGATCACATCGGATATCGGGATGGTCACCTTGGACGCCTGCAGGTCGATGGCGGTGGTGGCCGTCTCGACGTTGGAGTTGCGGGTGTCGTTGCTCGCGCCCGCCACGATGATGTGGCCGCTGTGGGCGCGCACGCCGTTCTTCTCGGCACCGGCCAGGGTCACCACGGCATCCTGCGCGGTGAAGGCCACGCCGCCGCCCACGCCGGGGTTGGCCGCGTCGCCCGTGGCGTCGGAATCGGCCTTGGGGTTGGTGCCCTGGTGGAAGCGGGTTAGCAGCCACTGCTCGTCGTCGGCCGCGGAAGCCTCGTCGCCGGCGGTGTTCTCGCGGTTGAACTCGCCGAGCTCCACGCGGTAGGACGCCAGGTAGTGCTCGCCGCCCGCAGACGTGTAGGCCGCCGGCAGCTCATCGAAGGCGTAGTTGCCGATGGTGGAGCTGTCGTAGGTGATGTCGACGATGGGGTTGCCCTCGTCGTCGAGCACCGGGTTGTCGTCGTCGTCCACACGCGGGGTCTCGATGGTCTTCACGCCATCGGACTTGACGGCGATGACGCCCTTCTTGCCCTCCACCTGCCACGAGCCGGTGGAACGCGGGCCCATCAGGGTCTCCTTGCGCATGGTGTCCTGGGTTCCGTCGGGCTTGAAGATGGCGTTGCCCATGTCGTCCACGGCGGGCACCATCTCGCGGTGCCACTTGCCCGTGGCCTTGTCGGTGCCGAAGGCCAGGCTGCGCACCCACAGGCCCGAGCCGTCGGTGGCCAGCTCCCAGTCGGCCGCCGTGTGGTCGGCGGTCACGCCGGCGGCGGCCAGGGCCGCGGCCTGCTCGTCGTCGGTCATCGCATCCCAGTCGCGGGTGGTGAAGTGGAAGTCACCCTCGTCGGCGAAGGGCACGTAGTACCACTGGGTCAGGTAGAGCACCTGGTCACCCAGGCCGGGCTCGGCCTCGGCCACCACGGTCTCGGCGTCGTCGTCGGCCTTCTCGGTGATGGCCTGGTCGCGCACGCCGTTGTAGGCGCGCTCGCGCATGGTCGCCTCGTCGGCGCCCGCAGGCGTGCCGTGGTAGGAGTCATCCCAGATGAACCCGTTGATGGTGGAGCGCGGCACCTCGGTCAGGCCCGCATCCCAGTTGTACAGGCGCGCCGCGTCGCCCAGGTCGTAGATGATGGGGCCGATCTCTTTGCCGGTCATGGGCTTGCCGTCGAGCATCTTGCCCGAGCCGTAGTCCTCCTCGGCCTCGTACTCGGCCTTCTCCCTCACGTAGTTGAGGTAGTCGGCCTTGTAGTTGGTGTAGTCGGTGTTGAGGCGCGTGTACACCAAGTTGGCAGCCTCGTGAGCCTTCGTGGCAGCCACGTAGTTCACGCTCATGGTCTTGTAGATGTTCTCGTAGCCCACGAACTCATCCGCCGGCAGCTTCATGACGATGCCGCCGCCCGACAGCAGGAACTCGTAGCCATCCGGACGCGCGTCCGGGCCCACGTAGGCCATCTTGTAGGCCTGCCAGGCGTCCTTGGTGTCGCTGCGGTTGGTCGAGGGCTGCGAGGGGTCGCTGCCCTCGCCCGTGCCGGCGATGGCCTTGGCCAGCACCACGTTGTACTCGCGGCACGGCTGGCCGTACTGGCCCGCCAGGGCGTCGGCGGCCGGGTTCTTGGAGGGCGTGGGCTCCACGAGCTTGCCCTCGCCGTCGTAGTAGCTGAAGCCCAGCTTGTCGCCCCACTCGCCCAGGAAGGCGCTCCAGTCCTTGGACCAGGTGGCCGCGGCATCGGTCTTGGCCTGGTCGACCTGGGCCTGGGTGGCGTTGGCTGCCGTCACGCCCGCGGGCAGGAACTTGGAGAAGTGGTACTTCTCGCCGTCCGGGTCGAGGGACTCGGGCGTCGGCGGCTCCTCCGGATCCTGCGGGATGGCGGCCAGGAGCGTGCTCACATCCTGGTACAGGGTGTCGAGGGCCTTCTCCACGGCCGCGGTGTCCGCGTAGCGGCGCGGCTCGTAGGCGGCCTTGAAGGAGCCGTCGGGGTCGTAGACGGTCAGGTTGACGGCGCCACCGGGGAACTTGAGGGCGCCGGCGGCCGGCTGCTGGCGGATGACGGTGCCCGCTGTGGCGCCGGCGTAGCCGCCGGCGTCGGCCACGAAGGTCACGCGGCCCGCGTACAGCTGCTTGTCGGGCACGTTGCCGGAGGCATCGGGGCTCGTGTTGGCCTTCTCGAGGGCCGCGATGGCCTGATCGAGGGTCATGCCCTCGACGGCGGGCACCGGGATGGTGGGGACGAGGGTCTCCTTCAGGTAGCCGGTGTCCTCATCGAAGACCTTGACCTCCTGGTCCTCGCGCGACGATCCCATGCGCTCGGGCAGCAGCGGCTTCAGGGCCTCGATGTCGCGAACGACCTTGTGGCTGACCGGGTTGGTCTCCACCTCGCCGTCCTCGCCGCCGAGGATGCTCACGATGTGCACGATGGTCTTGGTGACCGTCAGGTCGTAGGTGACCTCCACCGTCACGGACTCGCCCGGGTTCAGGTGGATGTTCGTCCACTGGACCGTCGGGTTGCCCTCGGCGTCGGTCGCGTTGGCGTTGACCGTGGCGCCGGCGTAGCTGCACGTCGGCGAGCCGGCCACCACCGTCACGTCGTCGCCCGTCGGGTACGGGTCGGTGATGGTGAGGTCCTGGGCCTTGTCGGACTCGTTGCGGTAGGTGGTGCGGTAGGACACCCGCTGGTGCTGGGTACCCTGCTGCATCTCGGTGTAGGGGGTCGGGTCGGACGTCTGCATGCCGATGCTCGACAGCACGATGTACTCGTCGGCGAACGAGCCGGCCTCGGGCTGCGAGCCCTGCTCGTTCAGGTAGTAGGTGAGCACCGACTCGCCCGTGGCGTTGGTGCCGTCCTCCAGCTGATCGTCGCCGGCCTGGCGCAGCACGGAGGTCTCCACCGGCTTGGTCATCAGGTCGGAGTCGGAGTCGATGGAGTTGCCCAGCAGGTTGCCGTGCTCATCGCGCATGAAGGCGTCGCGCACGGTGACGGCGTAGTCCTCGTCGAGGCTGGCCAGGTCGTCCTGGTCGATGCGCAGGCGGTAGCCCGCCAGGCGCTTGGTCTTGTAGTCCTCCTCCATCTCGCGCGTGTCACGCGGATCCACCACGAAGGTGCTCACGTCGCGGAACAGGTAGGTGCCGGCCGCGGCCGCGTCGCCCGTCCAGGCCTCGCGCAGCTCGTCGCCGGGCAGCAGGAACCACTCGTACTCATCGCTGGCCGTGACCTTGTCCTCCATCACGGGAATCTTGCCGAAGTACGGCGGCTCGTCCTTCGTGGCCGGGTCGAGCTTGATGTTGCCCTCGGCATCCTTCTCGAAGACGATCTCGTCGTTCTCGTCCACCTTCGGCACCGACTCGACCGAGAACTCCTTGGGCGCGTAGTACCACGTCTCCATCTTGACGCGCACGCCGCCGTTCTTCGGCCCCTGGCCGATGCCCTGCTCGTGGGCCTGCTGCACGCCGTCGTAGTTCTCGTCGTTCCACACGGTGTCGCCCAGGTAGCCCTTGGTGCCGTCGACGTAGCCCAGGGCCAGCTTGTTCTGGCGCTGGTAGCCCATCCACTGGTTGAGGTAGTCCTCGTAGATGGCGATGTTGTTCTCGTCGAGCGGGATCTCGGCCACGATGGGATAGGTGCGGGCCGACCCGGACACGTAGCGCAGGTCGTTGTCGGCCACCAGCGCCGAGGTGCCGTCGTAGGCGAAGCCCTTCTGCGGGTACTCCAGCGCGTTCTGGCTCCAGGTGTTCAGCGTCGGCTTGATGAGGCGGTTCTGCACCGTGTCCGACGTCTTGATGATGTAGTGCTTGCCGGCCTTCAGGCGGAACCGGAAGAAGCCGGTGTCGTCGGTGACGACGGAGGCCAGGTTGCCGTCGGCGTCCGTGGCGATGCGCGAGTCGATGGCGCCCGTCTCCGGGTGGTACTCGTAGACGTTGACGCGGATGCCCTCGAGGCGCTTCTCCTCGACGGCCGTGGCGCCCTTCATCTGGTCGACGGTGGTGCCCTTGCCCACGTTGATGGAGTCGAGCAGCGAGTTGATCTCGTTCACGTCCTCCAAATCGCCCGAGGCCAGGACGTCGTCGCGGAAGGTGACGCCCTCGAAGGTGACGCCCTGGGCGATGCCCAGCTTCAGCGAGGTCATCTTCTGGTCGTAGGCCTGGTGCACCGCGTCGTCATAGGACGGCGCGCCGTAGTTGGCCTTGTCGTAGGCGACGGCCTCCACCTTCACGGTGCCCGTGGTCAGGATGAGCGCGGCGTCGATGCCGGCGCGGGCGTCCTTCTCCACGCGCTCGATGGTCAGCTCGGTGTCCTTCTCGTTGGCGTAGACGTCCTTCTGGCCGATGGTCTTGGCCGTGGGCGAGAAGTTGTAGTACTCCTCCGGGAACGTGTAGCGCAGGCGGTAGTTGCCCGGCGCCAGGTTGGAGAAGATGAAGTGGCCGGTGTTGCCGTAGTAGTCGGTCTGCGTGTACACCACGTAGGGCGCGCCGGTGTCGGCGTTGATGTAGTTGCCCCACGCGTCGCGGCGCGGCTCGCCGGAGCGGGCATCGCAGACGACCCAGCGGTTCTGGTAGCCGGTGCCCTGGTTGTTGACCAGCTTGACCACCTCGCCGTCGCGGTTGACCGGGTGGCCGTACTCGTTGAGCAGCTCCACCTTCACGCCGTTGACGCCGGGGTCTTCCACCTGGCCGTCGTAGTCCAGGTCGACGAGGCGCGTCTGCTCCTTGCCGTCCACGGTGGCCACGGAGTTGTCGAAGCGCTCGGTGGTCACGTTGCCGGCGGAGTCCATGGTGCGGTTCTCGCCGCGGATGAGGTAGCGGCCGTTGGCGCTCTTCTGGTAGGCGCTGCCCACCACGTGCCCGTCGGCGCCGATGACCGGGTCGCCGTTCTTGTCGGTGGTGAAGCCCGCCACGTCGTCCTCAGGCGTCTGCGACCAGTCGGCGTCGAGCCACACGTAGTCGCCGATGTAGCCGCGCCCGTCGGGGGCGTCCACGAAGGCGGCCGCCTCGGGGCTCTCGTCGTAGTAGGTCTCGTTCTTGCTGGGGACGCTCGTGCGGTTGACGCGCGGCAGGAACGTGTTCATCTGCTGCACGGACAGCATCTGGTAGGCCTGCTGGCGGGCCTGCTCGGTGGCGTCCTTGTCCGACAGGATGTCCGACGGGTCCTTGTCCTTGTTGCCCAGGTACTTGGGCAGGTTGAGCGGGGCCGTCAGGTCCACCGACAGGCGCACGTAGCCGCGCGGCGGCACGACGATGCGCTGGGCCGCCTGAACCCAGATGGCGCGCAGCGCGTAGGTCAGCTCATCGCGGCGCTCGGGATGGTCGGCCACGTACTCCTTCAGCTCGGAAAGCGGGATGAGGTTGTACTCGCGCTTGACCTCCTCGGCCGACTTGGCGCCTGCGAAGCCGTTCTCCGCGTCGCCCTCCATGCCGTTGCGTAGCATCTCGATGGACTCGAAGACGGTGTCCTCGCGCTTGGTGAAGTCGGTCATGTCCCACTTCGTGTAGTCGAAGTCGGGCTTGGCCAGCTCGTCGGCCGGCGGGTAGTTGGGCCCGTAGGTGTACTTCTCGGTCTTGTCGTAGAGCCACATGAGGTCGTCCATGTCGCCCACCGACAGGTTGCCGTTGGCATCCTCGGTGTAGGGGCCGACCCAGACCTCCACCTCGTTGCCGTCGTCGAGGATCTTGCCGTCGGTCGGCAGGCCGTAGGCGGTGCTGGCGGAGAACTGCTTGATCTCGATGGAGTCGAGGTCGGTCACGACGCCGTTCCAGCGCGAGTTACGCGGCGAGGCGTCGCCGTCCTGGTTGGCGGCGCGAACGCGCTGGTCGCCCTCGTAGGGCAGGATGTCGTAGAACACGATGTCGTTGAAGTTGGCGGCCTTCTTGGAGTCGCCGTCGTTGTTGAGGATGTTGGACTGGTAGGTGTAGGTGGCGCCCTCGGGCACCGCCGCCAGGCTGGCCAGCGCCTCGACGTCGCTCGTCACCGTCTTGGAGATGTTGAGCGAGCCCTCAGCCTCGAACTCGAGCGCCTTGAGCTGCATCATGATCATCGACTGGCTGCGCTGGCCGTCCATGTTCACGTCGCGGGTGTCGGACACCAGGCCGCGGGTCGAGCCGTCGTTGGACGACGCGGACGGCGTGTAGGGCATGAAGTTGCCCGGCTTGTAGCCGTAGCCCGACGTCATCATCAGGTCCTCGGACAGCAGGTCGTTGTTCTCGCTGGAGATGGGCATGAGCAGCTCGACCACGATGCCCTGGCCCGGGCGCAGCACGCCGCGGGCGGTCTCCACGTATTCCTCACCCTGCTCGTTGGTGTGGGTGGTCTGCTGGCCGGCGAACTGCCAGCTCATGAACTTGCGCTCCGGCATGACCGGCTCGCCCGTGGAGGGATCGACGCTGCCGGGCTTGTCGCGCATGAGGAAGTCGCCGCCCACGGACGGGTCGTTCAGGCGCGGCGTGCTGGCAGACCCGGTGCCCAGCACGGTGCCGACCTCCAGGTAGTCGGTCATATCGGCCAGGTAGTAGGTCCAGATGGGCGTCTTGTCGTTGATGTTGGTGGCGTTCTTCTTGCCCTCTTGCTCGCTGATGTAGTTCCAGTCGAAGTAGTTGTACTGCTTGTCGGTGGTCACCTTCTCGTAGGGTACGTAGGTGAGCGGGCGCCCGGCCAGCTCGGCCTCGGCGTAGCCCTCCACGAAGGGCAGGATCTGGGATATCTGCGGGTTGCCGCAGTTGTCGGGCTGGTAGCCCTCGAAGCCCAGGGCCTCCATCTGCTCGGCGCTCAGGTTGGACAGCACGATCTTGTAGCGCATCATGCGGGACGTGCGCTTCTCGATCTTGTTGTTGCCGTCGCGCCACTGGTAGAGCTTGGCGTCGCCGGTGAAGTAGCCCTGGGTGATGGTCAGCGCCAGCACCGGGCTCTCAGGCGTGCGGATGAAGCCGGCGCGGGCGCGCTCGGTCTGCACGTGCTTGGTGTCGTCGTAGCGCGGCACGGCGCTCACGAAGTGGTTCGCGTGCACCTCGCTCGTGTCGGCGGAGCGCTTGGTGCTCATGTCCGGGCCGTCCTTGGAGCCCAGGCCCACGATGAGGTCGGATCCCACCGAGGACGAGAAGCGCACCATGGGGGCGTTGTCGGTGATGCCGCGGTGGATCTTCACCGTGGTGTCGGGGTAGTAGTTGCCCGCGGCGTCCAGGGCGTCCACCAGGCCGCGGTTGTTGACGCGGTAGTCCCAGCCCACGTTCAGGCGCAGCGGGTCGAAGTCGTCGGCCTCCTGCTTGCCCTGCGAGCTGATGATGTTGCCGTTGGTGTCCTTCAGCTCCTTGTCCGCGGCACGGTCGGGCATGGCGTCCACGTCCAGGCGGAACCCATGGGGCACGGGCACCTTGGTAGCCAGGGTGTCGTCCTCCACGTGCGCGATCTGCTTGCCCTCGGCGCCCGTGGTCACGGGCACGGCCTTGATGACCCAGCGGATCTGGCGCACCTGGGCGTCGGCGCCGTACTGCGCCAGGAAGGAGTCGTCGATGGTGACGTTCCTCTTGTCGGTGATGGCATAGCCGTTGCGCTCGCCGATGGGCACCCAGGCCTGGGCGTCGGCGGTGTTGGCGTCGGTGCTGCCGACGATGGGATCGAGCTCGTCCTCGCCGTACCAGTAGTCGCGGTCGGCGTCGCTGCCGGGCAGCGCGAAGTTCTCGTAGTCGTTGTAGGTCGGGCCGTTCTGCTCGTTGAACACGCTGGACGCGGCGCCCGCGTCCATGTTGCCCACGCGGGCGAACATGAACAGGCGCAGCTGGCTCTCGGTCTCGGCGGCCTCGTTGGCGGGCTTGGCGCCCTCGGTGTTGGCCGTCACCTTCTTGCCGTTCAGCTCGTACTCGGCCCCCGGCACCTCCCAGATGCCGGTGGACACCGACTGGAACAGCGACTGGAAGCGGCCGAGCGCGTAGTCCTTGCTCTCGAAGTTGGCGTTCTCGACCGTCATGGCGTTGCCGCCCACGTTGGCGCTGGCCGTGGCCCAGAAGGGCACCTGCCAGTCGACGATGAAGCTGTTCACCGCGCCGCCGGTGTTGATGGCCTGCGTGATGTAGAAGCTGTTGTCGTCGCGCAGCTGCACGTCCTGGCCGGTGTAGACGTTCATGTCGGAGTTGTAGATGAGGCTGCGCAGCTCGGCGGTGTCGGCGCGCACCGACATGGACGGCTTGCGGATGCGGAACCACCCGGAGGTGTCCGTCACGTACAGGTCGTCGTAGTCGGTGTCGCGGTCGTAGTTGAGGTTGTTGCGGAAGTGGTCGGCCGCCTTCTCGCCGGCGCGGAAGAAGCGGTTGACCGACTGACCGTGGAACGACGTGCCGATGAGGGTCTTGGCGGCGTCGCCGTCGGTCTTGGGCTTGTACTCCGTGTCGCCGCCGTTCTCGGGGCGGTGGTCCCAGCCCTGCTCGTCGCCGTCGTCGATCCAGTTCAGCTTCGTCTCGTGCGCGGTGGCGTACACCTGGGAGTCGTCGCCGTCCCAGGTGGCGATGGTCTCCATCTGCTTCTTGTAGCTGACCAGCTGGCCGTCCTCGTACAGGCCGTCGTCCATGGCGGTGCCCACCTCGCCCAGGTTGTCCAGGCGGGTCTTCACCTTCAGGGTCATCGAGTCGCCGTAGCCCAGGTAGCCGTCGGCGTGGGTGCCGGCGTAGAACGCGTCGAGCAGGCTGTCGTTCTCGTCGAACTCCTCGTCGGTGGCGTCATCGGGCGCGGCCAGCTCGAACACGACCACCTCGCGGTCGTGCTGGTTGGCCTTGGTGGTGGCGTAGGATCCCACGCCCTGGTTGAGGGTGGTGGATCCCGCCAGGGTGTCGACGATCAGGCCGTGGGAGTCCACGGTGTCGCTCGGATCGTCCCCGTCGGCCTTGCCGTAGTGGGCGTTGTTCGCCCCGCCGCGGCCCGCGGTGGACCCGGTGGTGGCGAAGGTGTTGTCGCCGTAGTCGGGCTGGTAGGTGATCTTCACCGTCCAGCCGCGGTCGAGCAGCTGCTTGGGGGTCAGGCGCTCGGTCTTCATGACGCCCTCGCCCAGGGCCGTGTCAGCCGTGGTCTTGCCGTCGATCTTGTGGCCCTCGGCGTCGACGACCCACTCCTCACGGGACAGGTCGGCGGTGGTGGCGTGGCGGTCGCGGTAGACGCGCTCCACGTAGAAGGCGTAGTCGGCGTCAGCCTCGTCGTAGTCGCCGATCCACTTGTAGGCGGCGTTGCTGTCGGCCAGGGCCTTGTCGTCGGTCAGCATGGCGCCGTCGTAGAACGTCACCTGGCTGGGCAGGTGCAGCGCGTACACCAGCTTGGCGTGCTTCAGGTTGCCCTGGGCCTCCACGATGTCGGTGTACTCGGCCGGGTCGAGCTTGTCGGCCGAGTTGAGGATGGTGGCCGAGAACCACGGGGTGTCGTCGTACTGCCACGCGTCGTTGTCGTCGCTGGGCAGGAACAGCGTCTCGTGCTCCACCCAGTTGTTGTCCATGCCGAAGCTCTCCAGCATGCTTGGGTCGTAGCCCAGGTCGAGCAGGTCGGGGTTGGCGTAGTTGTACTGGTAGTACGGATCCTCCGCAGCCGCCCAGGCCAGGGTGTGGCCGTCCACCACGTAGTCGTTCACGTAGAGGGGGTTGCCTGCCGCGTCGGTGGCCAGGTCGGGGTCGCGCAGCGGCTGCTCGAAGATGACCTTGCGCACCGTGTTGAAGCGGATGTCCTGGACGGTCTGCTCCACGCGGTACTGGAAGCGGTCGTACGGATCCGGATCGGGCTCGGGCACCTCCTCGCGCACGCGGACGAGGTCGACCATGACGTACTCGTCGCCGCCGTTGACGGTGAGCTTGATGTACAGGTCGTTGGCCTCGGGCTCCAGGTAGTCACCCAGCTTCTCGGTTTTGGCGAGCGGGGTGTACTTGGGCTCGGTCTGGTAGATGGTGTTGCCGTCCTCGTCGGTCATGACGTTGCCGTCGTCGTCCTTCATCGGCGTGTCGGTGGTCACCATCTCGCAGGTGTAGAACTGCGCGCCCACGGCCGTGGTCTGGGCGATGGCGTCGATGGTGTAGCTGTACTTGTAGCGCGGGTTCTTGTTGCGGTTGAACAGGGACACCTCGCCGTAGACGTCGTTGCCGTCGGTGTCGGTGCCCGTCTTGACGTAGAGCTTGGAGGCGCCGGCGGCCAGGAAGCCGTCGATGGTGGTGATGTCCACGGTGGCCGCATGGTAGGCGTACACCGTCTCCATGATCGGGATGTAGTTGCCGTTCTCGTCCTCGACGGGCTTGCCGTCCTCGCCCTCCTTGTACATCGGGTTGCCGTCGTCGTCGACCTTCTGCTGCTGCGACTCGGTGCGGGTGAAGAAGTCCACGCCGATGACGTCGTCGTCCTGCTTGGACGCGCCCTTCACGCGGTAGCCGTAGTCGAGCAGCGGGTCGAGGCCCTTGTCGGCCAGGCGGGCGCGCAGGTAGGCGTCCTGGCCGTTGATCGGGGTCTTCACGTACAGGGCCGGAGCACCGGGGGTGGCCCAGAACTGCAGGTCGGCCAGGGAGGTGATCTTCTCCTCCTTGTACTCCTTGGTGGTGTCGTCCAGCGTGTAGAAGGTGGCGCCGGTGGCCTCGAAGGTGCCGGTGGCCTGCGGCTTGTACTCGAAGTAGCTGTACGGGTCGATAACCACCTTCTCCTGGTCGGGGAGCCGCTCGACGGTGGCCTTCACGTAGGCGTCGCCCTGGCCCACATACAGGCTCTCGTGGTTCTTCTTCGCCGCGGCGATGGCGTCGATCAGCGCGTTGGTCTCGCGCGGGATGGGCGTGTAGACCTCCTCGCGGCTGTAGCGCGTCTCATCAGGATCCACGGCGAGCGCATCGGCCTCGTCGATGTACTCGTACTTGGGCGTGACGCCGTCGGCCTCGTAGACCGGGTCGTTGTTGGCGTCGAGCATCGGGCGCTTGAGGTAGCGGGTGCCCGTGTAGTCGATAGTGGCCGGCTCGTAGCGGTAGGCCATGGTGTAGAACGTGGTGCCCACGGCAGACGTGGCGCCGCCGTTGACGTAGAAGGTCACGCCCGTGGTGGGCAGGGTCACGCCGTCCAGGGTGTACTGGAGGGTGCCGTCGGCCTTCTTGGACAGGGTCACCTTGGTGTAGGGGTCGGCCGGGTTCGGACGCACGTACACCGCGGTGCGCAGGTTGTCGGGGATGGAGCTGTCGTAGACGTAGAGGGGCAGCTCGGCCGTGGGAACGGGCTCGTAGGTCACCGGCATCACGCCGTGGACTACGCGCCGCGTGCGGCGGTAGGTCTCGGTGATGAGGTGCGTGCCACCGGCGTCGCAGTCGCCCTGCCACAGCTTGGCGTTGGTGAGGTCCACCTCGCCGGTCAGCTGCGACAGGTTGAAGGTCTTCTGCAGCGACCACTTCACCTGGTTGTTCTTGTACTCCTTGAGGGTGAGCGTGACGGTGCGGCCGTCGGCCGAGGTCACGCGGCGCGCGGTGCGCAGCAGGTTGCCCGCGGAGTCCTTCTGGGTCATGGTGACGATGGTGGTGCCGTCGGCGCCCACCTCGCGGCGCACGTGGATGAGCTCGTTGCCGTCGGTGTCCTTCATGACGCGATCGGTCACCGTGGTGCTGCCCACCGTCGAGGTGACGGGGGCCGAGATGACCGAGCCGTCGGTCTTCAGGATGGAGTCCTTGCCGGCGCCGTTGCCGGTGAGGTTGGTGCCGGGCTCGCTTCCGCTGCCGTTGGGCTTGGACGGGTCGTCGCTCGGGCGGTTCTTCGGGTTGGCCTCCACCTCGTAGTCCACGTTGAGCGTGGGCACCTTGGTGCGCAGCTTCACCGTGGAGTAGACGCCCTCGTCCCGATGCGTGGCGGCCACGCCCGCCGGGTTGTCGGCGTCGATGGTCGCGCGGCTCACGAAGGCCTCGTCATGGGTGGTGGCGGTGTCGCCGGCGCGGTTGAGCGCGGCGGTCGTCGCCGCGGACAGGCCGTAGCTGGTGTTGTCGTACTCGTAGTCGCCCACCAGCAGGCCCTTGCCGTTGTCCACCTGATCGGCGGCAGCGATGGGCTCGCCGTCGATGCCCACGGTGACCTTGCCGCCGTAGAGCGGGCGGGCAGCCGGGCCCGCGGCGCCCATGGCGTTGGGGATGCGCGTGGTGCCCTGGGACTCCACGTAGGTGCCGTTGAAGCCCGCCAGGTGGTTGTTGGGCACGCGCTCGTTGGTGCGCACGCCGCAGTTGATGTACTTGGCCGGGATGAAGCCCACGGTGTGCGGGTCGGCCGTGTAGTCGTGGCCGCAGCTGGCGCTGCAGTGGTTGACGTAGGTGTAGTAGGTCGACTGGGTGGCGTCCAGGCGCTTGTCGACGTCATACCAGCCCGTGGCACGGTACAGGTTGCTGTAGGTGGTGGAGTTGATGGTGGTCCACGTGTCGTGCTCGGCGCGGTACTTGAGCCAGGTCAGCTTCTGGTCGCGGGTCATCTGGGCCTCGGAGCCCACGGTGAACGGGTTGAAGGCCGTCGTGTTGACCAGCGACGCGCTGCCGCCGCCCGTGCCCAGGCTCTGGGAGATGCGGTCGGCCGTGGTGCCGTTGGCCACGGTGATGTCCTCGTCGGTGAGGAACTGATAGCCGTCCACCTTCGACGTGACGTAGGCGCGGATGTTCTCGTAGCCCTTCGCGGTGACGGCCGGCTCCATGCCCACCTTGGGCTCGTCGTAGGTCATCACGTTGATCTTGAACGTGTCCAGGCCGCCCGAGACGATCTGGGTCACCAGGTCGCGCGGGTCGTTGTAGCCGTCGGCCTTGGGCTCGAAGCGGATGACGTAGCGATACTCGGTGGCGCCGCTGTCGGTGGTCACGGGCTCGTAGTCGTAGCTGGCGTTCCAGTTGGCCGCCTTGTAGGCGTCGCTGAGGTTGTCGTTGACGCTGGCCAGGGTCTGGTAGCCCGTCGGGTCGGACGGGTCGGCGGGCTGGGCCGTCAGGTTGTCGTAGTTGTCGGCGTCGGCGCCCGTCACGGCGGACAGGTCCCAGTCCTCCACGCGCAGGTCCTTGCAGCCCACGGGCCGGCCGGCGCTGGCCGCCTTGTCGCCCTCGGGCAGGTAGGGCTGGCCGGTGGCCTTGGAGTAGGGGGCCACGCCGTAGGGCAGGACCACCGTCACCACGGGCAGCGTGAGCGCGCCCTTCTGGCCGCCGTCGACGGCGTAGCTGTTACGGTAGCGCGAGTCGAACACGGTGCCGTTGTAGGCATAGGGCCAGCTGTTGTTGACGCGCTCCCACTGGTAGGGCTGGTCGTTGAGCCAGTAGCGGTTCTCGATGTGCACGTTCACCTGGCGGCGGTCCGCCTCGGTGTCGACGTAGTAGGTCTCGTTGACGGCCCGCACGGCGTCGGAGGTCACGCCGACCTCTTCCTCGTAGGGGCTCACGGTGTTCCACACGCGCACCATCGGCTTGCGCATGACGGCGTGGGTGCCGGTCTGGGCGTACACCGTCACCGGCGCGCCCAGCGTGTCGTCGGCGTTCTTCGCGCGCTTGAGGCCGTCGGCGTAGTTGACCTGATCGGCATCGGTGACGCGCAGGCCCATGTTCGCCAGCGAGGCCAGGTCGGTGTTGTCGCCGGCCACGGCCCCGTCGGTGACGACAGAGTTGTTCAGCACGGTGTAGCCGTTCACGGCCGGCATGGTGGGCGAGCCGTAGAACTGGGCGTAGAGCGGCGCGTGGGCGCCGGCCAGGTTGCCGTGCATGAGCGTCCAGGTGTAGTCCATGCCGAAGGGCTGGACGTTCTGGCGGCGCGTCGGGATGGCGGCGCCGCCCTCGTAGGCGTCCACGTCGTAGATCTGGTAGTAGGCCGAGCTGTTGAACGGCTCGCGGTCGGGCGTGCCGGGCTGCGCGGCGGTGCCGGTGCCCGGGTCGGCCGGGGTGCCGGCCGTGCCGCGCGTGGCGGCGTCCACGCCGCCGGTGTTGGCGGTGTCGTCCCACGGGGCGGTCAGCAGGCGGTCGTACCACGCCTCGGCCTCGTTGTTGCCGAAGATGCGGCTGCGCAGGTTCACGCGCAGCTTGTAGCCGCCGTCCACGTAGCAGTCGGCCATCGACGTCGGGTCGGGGTCGGCGCCGTTGACGGCGGTGCCGTCGACGCTACGGCCGAACCACTTGCCCAGGTCCTGACGCACGGTCACCTTGATGACCCACGGCTGCGAGCTCTGGGTGTAGGCGGCCCCGCGCATCTGCGCCGGGTCGGCCACGATCTCGCCGTCGACCACCTTGTCGCCCGCGCCGCCGGCGGCCGCGCCGGAGACGTTGGTGTAGGTGGAGCGGTCGAGCGCGGCGGACAGGTCGGCCTCGGCCGTCATGACGTTGCCCGTGCGGTACTCGGCCGGATCCTGGATGGCGCTCGGGGCGTCGTAGCCGTGGTAGGCGCCGTAGGGCGTCTGCACGATCTCCACGTCCACCAGGCCGGAGTCGATGGCCGCGTAGGTCTCGTCCACGTAGGGCGCGCCGTCGTTGGCCGCGGTGCCGCGGCCGTTGGAGGCGCTGTTGGCCTTCTTGAGCAGCTCGGCGCCCAGGTCCACGGTGCCGTCAGCCTTGAGCACCGGCTCCACGCCGCGCGGCATCACGTAGGTGAACGTCACGCCGTCGAGGTTGCGGTCGCCGTAGTTGTAGGCGGTCAGCTGGCTCGTGTACTCCTGGCCCAGCTCCAGGGCGTCCTCGTACTGGCCGAACTCCATCTCGCGGTAGTCGTACTGATTCTTCATCAGGTTGTTCTGACCGTTACCGCGGATCATCTTGTGGTAGTCATTGAAGTTGGGGTCGGCGCCCGGCAGCGTGACGGCCACGTTGGAGTTGTACCCCGTGAACAGGGTGGCGTCCTCGCTGTACTTGCGCGCGGCCTGGTAGTCGTCGCCGGCGTTGGCGGCGCCGTAGCCGTCGTCGTAGTCGCTCACCATCTCGCTCGTGGTGGCCAGCCACGCCTTCTGCATGTGCAGGCGCGTCTGCGACCAGATGAGCGGCGTGGGCGACACGGCCTGGGCGCCGCTCACGGGATGCGCGGCGTCGCCCGTGCCCACCGTCACAGTGCCGGTGGAGGCCTCGGTCACGTTGACGTCCTGCGGGGCCGCGGCCACGCCGTTGCTGCTCAGGGTGGACAGCGCGTCGGCGATGCGGCTGGACGTGACGTAGCGGAAGTAGTCGCGGGTGTAGCCCGTGGAGGTCTGGCCCGCGGTGACGTAGGTGTACTGGGTGGGCAGCCCGTTCACGGCGTCGTTCACCGTGCCCGTGGTGGGCGTGCCGGTCAGGATGTAGCTGATCTTCTGGCGGTAGGCGTTCGTCAGGGCGTCGCCGTCCATGAAGATGTTGTTGTTGCCGCGGGTGCGGCTGTTGTAGTCGTCGCCGGCGTAGTTGTTGGAGCTGCCGGGGATGAACGAGTACGACTTGGTCAGCATCTCGTAGGTGTCCACGTGCTTGGGCTTGTCGGCGGTGAAGGCCGACTCGTGCAGCAGCGCGTCCATGTCCATCAGCACGTTCTGCGTCTGGAGGCGGTTGGCGCTGGCCGTGGACAGATTGCCGGACAGCCCGAAGTTGGCGTTGCCCGCGCCGGGCAGCGTCTGGAAGTTGCCGGCGCCGTAGGTGGTGTTGTCGCAGTTGTGGTAGGCGGTGTAGTAGTACTCGCCCAGACGCGGCAGGTAGGCCGGCTTCCGGCCCTCGGTGTTGGTGGTGCCGTCGGCGTTGGTGGCCGTGGTGGTGGACTCGTCCAGGTTCTTGTACACCTGCGGGAGCCCCGTCTCGGCCGCGCGCACGGGGAAGGCGACGGAGAGCACGTCGCCGACCTCCAGCACGGTGGAGTCGTAGTCCGGGCGGTCGACCGGGCGCAGGGCGAGGTTGTACTCGTCCAGCTTGGATCCGGTGGTCATCTCGTTCTCGGACGGGAAGCGGCCGTTCTTGCCCGCGGCGACGCGCTCGTCGGGGTCGGTGATGACGACGTTGCCGTCAGCCCAGTTCGGGTCGGCCTCCCACTCGATCTTGAACAGGCCGAAGGTGGTGGTGTTGGACACGCCGTCGGCCCGCGGGTTCAGGTCGCTGTAGGCCTTGCCGGCGGTGGTGCGGTAGCCGGCGGTGCACTGGTCGGTGACCGAGGTGGGGCACAGGGTGCCGCCGGTGGACGTGTAGTTCATCGACCCGCCGTAGTCGGCGGCCTCGGTGGTGGTGCCCACGAGGGTGACCTTGGCCTTCAGGCCGCGGGTGCGGATGTCCGTCACGTTCTTGCCGTAGCGGTCGCGCCAGGTGATGTTGCGGAAGCTGCCGTCGGCGTAGCGCGCGTTCAGGACGCTTTCCAGGTACGCCGCGTCGATGCCGGTGCCCTCGCCCACGCGGCCCGTGCCGCCGAACGACTCGGGCGCGGCCTGCTTCAGGTAGTCCAGCGGGATGCGCTCGTAGAACACGGGGTTGTAGATCTCGCCCTCGCCGGCGCCGTCCTCCTGGGTGGTGGGGATCATCATCGTGTTGGGCTCGCCGTTGCCGATGGTGGTGCCGCCGGCGAGGGAGTCCAGGCTGTTGGCGATCTGGATGTCGCGGATGCCCGCGCGGTCGTCGCCGCGGCTGACGCTGCCGTCCTTGCGATAGCGGAAGCGGATGCTGTAGTTGCCCGGGTCGAGCGTGTGGCTGCGGGTATGCCAGGCCACCGAGCCGCCCCAGTTGCCGTACTCGCCGATGTTCGCGCCGTTCTTGTAGATGTAGTAGCGCAGCCAGTCGTAGCTGGCGCTCTCGGACGACACGTACTGCTGCCACGATATGGTGGTGGTGCTGTACACGGTGAAGTCGATGCGCATCTGGGCCCAGGTGCTGTGGCCGCGGTTGGTGCTGAAGTAGCCGCTCGAGTTGTTGCCGCTCCACGCGTTGCCGCAGTTGCCGTTGTCGTACATGGTGTAGCTGATGGCGCTCGCCGACACGGCCAGCTTGGACGTGGTCACGGTGTCCTTGTACCAGAACGTCTCGCCGGGGACGTAGCCCGTCTTCTGGGCGGCGTTCTCGTTGTAGGTGTCCATCGCCTGGTCATGGGTCTGGAACACCTGGTTCTGGAACTGGGCGTTGGGGCTGCGGCGGTACACGCGGATGGTGTCGGTGACGTTCCACTCGTTCTGCTTGGTGCGCCACAGGCCGTGCTCGACCGGGGTGGCGTTGTCCGCGAAGTCGAGCGTGGTGTCCTCGTTGTGGAAGTGGTTGTAGGCCACGTCCACGGTCACCTTGCCCTCGTACCAGTTGGCGATGTCGCGGAAGTTGGTCAGCAGGCTGCGGGTGTCGTTGAAGCGGCCCACGCCGTCCAGCACCACGTTGTCCAGCGCGAACGATGCCACGCCGTCGGCGGTGGCGGGCACGTCGAAGTAGGTCCAGCGCATGGCCGTGGCCTCGCGGTACAGATTGATGTCGAAGGTGCCCGCGGTGCCGGCCACCAGGTGGGTGCGGCCGCGCATGAAGGCCTCGAGCGCCGCGTTGTCCTGGTCCTCGGCGAACCAGGCGCCGAGCGTCTTGGTGGTGGTGACCGCGTCGTCGCCCTCGCCGGTGGTCACGTCCTTGGTGGCCAGGGTGACGCCGGCCGGATACTCGGCCAGGGCGCGGTTAAGGTCGGCCTGGTCGGCGGCCGTCAGCGGCACGTAGTACTCCACGCGCACGTTGCGGCGGCCCTCGGCGGCCTCGGGGCCCTTGACGGCCGGGTCGCCCTCCAGGGTGGTCGGGTCGCCGTCATCCGGATAGCTCACCGAGCTGGTAGTGTTGGCCGGGATGCCGTCGGGGTAGGCGATGTTATGGCCGTACACCTCGAAGATGCGGCGGCCGTCAGGCGCCTGGGCCGCGGTGTCGTAGCTGTTGGTGAAGTTGACCGTCACCGTCACGTCGTTGGTGTGGAAGGTGGGGTTCTTCAGCCCGCTCACGGTCAGCTGCAGGGGGTTGCCGTCCTGGTTGGCGATGGAGCGGCGGGTGAGCGACTCGCCCATCCACTTGTAGCCGATCTTCACGTCCTGCAGGTGGTTGGTGTTGGCGGTGTTGGCGTTGACGCGACGGCCGGACGTGCCGGTCATCTGGTTCTCGCCGTCGCGGTTGGCGGCGGTGGAGGCCACCACCCCCGCCGCGTTGGCGGCCGCCGAGGCCAGCACGCCGTGGCTGTCGGCGCTGTGGCTGTAGAAGCGCACCACCGAGTCGATGAGGGCGCCGTACTGCGGGCGCTGCTCCAGGTTGGACTGGATGTCGGTGCGGTGGAAGTAGTCCACGCCGTCCAGGCCCTCGTCGTAGAGGGTCTTGTACAGGTTGGACCCGGTGCCGACGGCGCCGCCGCCGGCCGAGTTGCCGGCGGTGGGCAGGTTGGTCTCCTCGCCCACGCGGTACTGGGCGTAGCCGTGCAGCGGCTGGGCCGTGGCCGTGAAGGAGGCGCGCACCTGGGCGGCGCTGTAGGACGGACGGTCGGCGTCGTTGGTGAACGCGTCGTTGCCCGTGGCGTTGTAGGTGTCGGCGTCGGGGTTGGCCTGCAGCTCGTCGGTCATCTGGGTGATGACGCGGATGTAGACGCCCTCGCCCTTCTCCACCTGCTGGGCCTTGCTGCCCACGGAGAACACGAGCGCACGGTTCTCGGCGTAGTGCTCGGTGCCCGCAGGCGTGTCCACCACGTCGTAGGCCTGCTCGTCGGCCAGGGCGGTCGGCTCGGGCGCCGGGTCCTCGCCATCGGTCTCGTCGGGGTCGGTCGGCTCGACGGGCTCGGGATCCACGGGCACGACGGGCACGCGCTTCTTGTGCGAGACCTTGGTCACGTCGGTGGAGGGGGCCACGTCGGCCAGGGTGACGAACCCGTCGCCGTCGAGCATCTGGGCGGTCACGCGGGCCGACTTCGACTCGTTCGCGTACCACGCGCCGTCGGTGGTGGCGTTGCCGTCGGGGTCGACGACGCCGGGGCTCACGGCGTTGGCCGCGTCGGTCGCGGCCGTGGTGCCCACGGTGTTGAGCACCTTGCCACCCTCGCGCACCACTTCCCAGCCGACGATGCGCTGGCCGGGCTCGACGGTGAAGCGGGCGTCCACGTGGCGCAGCGGCAGCTGCGACAGGTCGTCGGCACCCACGTACAGCACGTATTCCAGGTAGTCGCCGGCGTAGAGCGCCCCGTCGGGGATGTCGCTCACCACGTTGGGCGCGGCGAAGCTGAACTCGTTGGTCACCGACGTGGTGTCCTGGGTGATGGCCGACGTGGTGCCCGGCACGGTGATGTCAGCCGTGCTGGCGTCGTAGGCGAACACCGTGTCCTTCTTGGCGGCGCCGTAGTCGATAGCCGGGTCGACCTTGCGGCCGCGCACATAGGAGGTCTCCATGATGCCCATCTTGTGGGCCACGCGGTAGGCCGCGGTGTCGTCCACGTAGGCGGCCATGCTCTCGGTGTTGGGATCCTTCGACTTGACGGCCACCGACAGGCGATGGCGCGCGTCGGTGCCCTGGTAGCCGTTGGCCATCTTGCCGAACGTCGGGGTGGACTCGTAGTCCCAGTTGCCGGCGTTGGCTTCCTTGGCGTCGCCCACCAGCAGGTTTTGGTCGGTCAGCGCGGCGCTGGCGGCCGTGGCGCTGGTGAACTCGTCGGCCGGGCGGTCGACGAAGACGCCGTCGTACTTGAAGGCGTAGTTGGTGTTGGTGGCGTCGTAGCCGTAGTAGGCGTGGTTCCAGTTGACCGCGTTGCCCGCCTTGAGGTTGGCCTCGCTGGCACGGGTGAGCCACTGGCCCGAGTCGAGCATGGTGTTGGGGAACCGGCGGTTGGCGTTCATGGCAGCGAAGTCCACCTTGAGCGAGGTCACCACGGCACGCGCGTAGTCCTGGTTCTCGGGCGTATCGAGCCCGGCGAACCCGGCGATGGTGTTGGTCTCCTGGGCGTCGGACGCCTTGAACAGCGGGAAGCTGATGGGATCGCCCGCGTCGTTGGTGACGGCCGCGTTCTCGTAGTGGGTGATGACGGGGTTGCCCTCGTCGTCCACCTCGGTGCCGGTCACGGGCTGCGCGTCGCGGAAGTAGCTCTCGATGTCGATGACGTAATCGCCGTCGGCGGCGTTCACCGTGTAGGAGTCGCCCGTGGCGGGGATGACGGTGTAGTCGCCGTCAGCCGTGGTGACCGGCGTGTTGTCGGCCTTGTAGACGATGGCGCCGTCCTTGCCCACGGCGTAGGGGCCCGTCACGCGGCCCTCGGCCAGAAGCTCCGCCCACGTGGTGGTCTTGGACTGCTCCGCGCCGGCGGCGTCCAGGTAGGTGAACTTGAACTGGGTGGCGTTGAACCACTGGCCGTCACAGGCCAGGCAGTTCACCTGGCAGCCGACGGCGGCGTGGGAATCCACGCCGGGCTCGTCCACAGCGGTGGCGGCCGCCGCGTCGGTGCAGGCCAGAGCCTCGATGTAGGCGTTGTCGCTGGCCGTGTAGGCCGAGCCGGTGACGGTCAGGTAGATCTGACTCCCGTCGGCGGCCTTCTGCTTGCCGTCCACCACGTGGCGCTCGCCCGTGTAGGGCACGTAGGAGCCGTCGGGGTTCTTCACGACCGGCGTGTACTGGTAGCTGATGCAGGTGCCCTTGGCGTGGTCGGCGCAGGTGTGGCCGTCGTTGCCCACCAGGTAGGCGGGCACGTACAGGTTCTGCAGGCGGAAGGCCTTGCCCTTGCCCGCGGCGCTCGAGAGGTTCTCGTCGAAGGTGCTCGTGAGCGAGATGTTGCTCAGGTGCGCGGCGCGGCGCTGGTTGGTCTGGCTGCCCTCGTCGGCGCGGTTCTGGAAGCGCACCTCGTACACGGCGCGGGTGGGCGCCAGGTTGGCGTCGGTCGTGTTGTCGGCGGCGCCGTCACCGTAGTCGTAGACGTACTTCACGTCGGTGTTGAACGACTGGTTGAGGTTCTTGTCCTGCGGGTTGTAGTTCCACTGGCTCTGGTCGTTGATCCACTGGTTGCGGTACAGCTCGCTCGACGTCTTGAAGGCGTTGGCCGTCAGGGCGCCGTTGTTCTCGGTCTGGATGCCGGCCGCGTAGCCGTAGGCCACGCGGTAGCCCACCATCCAGGCGGTGTCGCTCGAGCTCTCGCGCGGCACCCAGCTGTACGAGGCGCTGCCCAGGTTGTTGAACTCCAGGCGGCCGGACGACGCCTGGCCCCAGTCGGCCACGGTGCCGTGGGTGAGGCCGCCGTTGGTGATGCGGTAGGAGTTGTTGTAGTGGGTGGCCTTGTTGGGCGACGCCACCTGGGTGCTCGGATCGTAGAAGTGGCTGTTGGTCACCGTGCCGCGGGTCAGCGCGTTGTCGATGTAGCTGGCCGCGCCGATGCCCTTGCCGTAGAGCTTGTTGGTCTGCCCCTTGTAGATGTAGGGGCGGCCGAGCACGGCGTAGTCGGACACGTAGTTGCCGTCCGCTACCGGCGCGCCGGCATCGCCGTCATAGGCACGGGCCGTCTCGGCCGTGGCGTCAGCATCGCCGCCGTAGGGCCCCAGGTCCAGCGTGTAGCTGGTCACGAACTCGCCGTCGGGCAGGTGCAGCGTGATGGGCGCGTGGTCGGTTTTGCCCGGCGTCTCGGAAAGCGTCTTGGTGCTGTGGTCGTAGGCGTACTCGGGGCAGCTGGCCCAGTTGGCCGCGTCCATGAACTCGGGCGTGTAGTCGTAGGGGCGCTGGAAGTAGATGATGGCGTCGCCATCCTTGTTCAGGCCCTTGGAGAACAGGTAGGCCAGGCCCGGGCTGTTGGGATCGTCGGCCGCCTCGCCCGCGCCGGCAGCCGCGGCCGACCCGATGGTGGCCAGGTTCTGGTCCACCATGGTCTCGGTGCCGTCGGCGTTCACCCGGTACATGTTGTTCTTGCGGATGCGGATGGTCTGGCCGGCCGCGTCGTTGCGCGCCCAGCCGTTGGGCCAGTTCGTCGTGTCGGCGGTCTTCTCCCACTTGGTGGTGCGCAGGGTGATGAACACCTTGTCGAAGTTGGCCTGGCGCTCGTGGGCCGCCAGGTTGGTGTCGGGGTTGAGGTGCGCCCAGATGCTCGAGTTGGCCTGGGTGGTCGAGCCCTTGAGGAACTTGAGACCCGTGCCCACGAAGCCGAAGTACTCGATGTCATCGTCGGGGTACACCAGCGGCAGATTGTCGGTGATGCGGATGTTGTCCGACGCCGACTGGTAGCCCGCCCACGGCCGGTAGTCGTGGTCGGAGTAGCTGGTGGAGTTCCAGCCCGCCGGGTAGCGGTACATCGACAGGTAGTACGCCTCATCGCCGGCGAACACACGCTGGTCGGAGTTGTTGGACGTCACGTAGTTGTTGCCCTGCACGCCCATCGACCCGCTGTTGCGCGTGACCGACTTGCGCAGGTAGTTGCGGCTCTCGTAGGTGAGGAAGCGCACCGACGTGCGCAGGTGGCGCATCTTGCCCTCGTCGAAGGTGTAGTAGTGGGTGTGGTGGCCGTGCCAGCCGCAGCCCTGGTGGTACCAGCTGGTGTTGTGGCAGCCGCCGTTGCGGTGGTAGTTGGCGTAGGAGAACGTGCCGCGGCCGTCGTCGCCGGACTTGTCGTAGCGCTGGCTCGGGGAATCGTAGCGCTGGGCCGCCTTGTGCACGGTGGCCGTGCCGGCGTACTCGCCGCCGATGGTCATGCCCGTGTCGGTGACGGCGGTCACCGTGGCCGGCGCGTAGGAGCCGTCGGCGTTGTAGGTGCCGGCCTTGATGAAGCGGCCCGTCACCTCGAAGGACATGTTCTCGACCCACTTCTTCGGGTCGGTCAGGCGGTCGTCGAACCACTGGCCGTAGTCGGGCGCCAGCGCGTTGCCGGCGCTGTCGGTGGTGCCCTGGTTGATGGTGATGTCGTAGACGATGGACGTCACCTGGTAGATGTCCATGCCCTGGGTGTAGTCGTTGAACGTGTCGCGGTAGGCGTCGTCGGAGTTGATGCCGAAGGACGCCACCGGGTTGCCGGCCGCGTCGCGCTTGAGCAGGTTCAGGCGGAAGTAGTAGTTGCCGTCGCTGTCGCGCTGCACCGACGTGCCCTTCGTCCCGGCCGTGGTCAGCTCGTCGTAGTAGGCCTGGCGGATCTCCTTGCCCGTCACCACCAGGGCCTTACCCTTGTTGAAGTTGACGGTCACCTTGTCGATATAGGGCAGCGCCTGGCGCTTGATCTTGACGTAGTACGCGTCGAAGCCGTCGCCTTGCAGCTTCTGGGTCATGGTCAGGTGCGCGCCGGTGTTGTAGGTCACCGACCCCACCGACTCGTAGTGCGGGTTGCCGCCGCTGACGCCCGAGTAGGTGCGGCCGTCGTAGTTGGGGCTGCCGCCCTGCTCGTTGAGGGTCAGCGCCGGGTTGGTGTTGTTGGTCTGGCGGTTGTCCTCGTACTCGGTGCAGCTGTGGTACTGGTTGTAGTAACCGTAGTTGTAGTGGTAGATGCGGCGCATGCCGCCGGTGTGCTCGTTGTCGAGGCTGCCGTAGATCCAGTGGAACGTCCGGTCATGGTAGGCCCAGTTGTTGCACGAGGTGCAGATGCGCGTGAAGTAGCCCGAGTTGCCCTGCTGCATGTAGCTGGTGCCCTCGGGGTAGTTGGCCGTGACGTTGCCGATGCCGCGCGCGTTGGGCGTGGTATCCACCTGGCGGAAGTCCACCAGGAACGAGCCCTGGGCCTTGTAGCCGATGGCCAGGTCACCCGAGCCCTCGTCGGCCGAGCTGCCCCAGCAGCTGGAATGGCCCTGGTGGTGGCTGTCGTTGGAGCCGGAGTTGTAGTTGGAGAAGCGGGTGTTCTCGGCGGTGCCCTGGGCCAGGGCCGTGTTGCCCTTGCTCACGTCGGGGTCGTCCGCGTCATGGGGATGCGACGGGCCGCCCACCACGGCGCCGGAGATGCTGCCGCTGCCGCTGCCGTTCGAGGACGGGCCGGCGGAAAGCACGATCTTCACCTTCGACAGGCCCAGGGGCGCGTCGTTGCCGGTCACCTCGTTGCCGCTGGCGTCCAGCAGGTGCACGCACACCACGTGGTCCGCCGGGATGGCGGGGATGACGTTGCCCTCCTCGTCGGTTGTGTCATCGCTCGCCTCGTAGCTCACCTCGCTGGCCACGGAGTAGCCGCCGTCGGTGAGGATGGTCGTGGCCGCGCTCTGGGTCAGGCCGATGCAGCTGGTGAACAGCAGCTCGCGCACCTTGGCCGGCGTGTAGCCGCTCGACACCACCACCGCCAGCGCGCCGCGGTTGTCGGGATCGTCGCTGAAGGCGCCCTTGCGGGTGATGCTGATGATCATGCCGGCGTCGTAGTCGTCGCTCTGCTGCTCGGTGACGTCGGCGTCGTCGATGGTGTAGCCGGCGTCGATCAGGCCCTGCAGGACAGAATCCCTCGGCTGGCCCACGTAGGACGCGAACAGGTTCTTCTCGGCCGTCTGCGGCGTGAGGCCGCTCGACACCACCAGGTGCACCTGCGCCTTGTGGTGGACGGTGGAAGTGGAGCCGTCCTCGGGGTCGGTGACGGTCTCGTCCCAGGCCTCCTTGTCCTTGACGATGCGGATGATGTCGCCCTGCTTGATGTCGTCGTTGGCCTCCAGCACCTGGGCGCCCACCTCGTAGCCGGCGGCCGCGAGGGCGGCCTCGGCATCCGCGGGGGTCATGGTCAGGTAGTCCTCGAACTCGCCCTTGACGTACTCGCCGAGCGAGACGGTCAGCTGGACGACGTTGACCAGGATGGTGCCGCCCTTGCCGTCGTCGACGGTCTTGGTCAGCGGCTGGTAGGTCGGATTGCCGTCCGCGTCCAGGACGGGCTTGCCCTTGTCGTCCAGGATGGGCTTGCTCATGTCGGGAGCCGGGTTGATGGCGATGACGCTGCCCTGGGCCACGTCCGTGCTGTAGGCGTACTTGGCCTCGGAGAGGGCCTCGTAGTCGTTCATCCCGGCGATCTGCTCGCGCACGTACTGCTCGGTCTTGCCCACCAGGTCGCGCATGGGGTTGCTCGCCTCGCCGGCGGCCTCCTCGGTGGTGCCGCGGCTGACGGTCACCTCCACCACGCCGCGCTTGCCGTCAGCCGGCGCCGTCGTCTCCACGGCGCTGATGACGTTGCCCTTGGGCACGGCCGGGATGTCGGTGCCGTTCTCGTCCTTGCTCGGGTCGCTGACGGCGTACTTCACCACGATGTCGTAGTTGGCGTTGCGCAGGATCCACTTGGCCGTAGCCTTCTCGGCCTCCGGCGCGTTCTCCAGCGCCTCCCCCATCAGCCAGTAGGTGATGTCGTGGGAGCCGTCCTCCTCTTCCTCGCCCTTCACCAGGTGAACCTGCTGGTAGGCGCCGCCCTCCTTCACGAAGGCGCTCTGGCCGTTGGTGAGGTAGGCGTCCACGCCGTCGGCGGGGATGGCCGTGTAGCCGTCGTGGACGGCGTCGTCGCTGTAGGTGTAGAAGGTCAGCCCCTTGGCCGGCAGCGTGGCGGCGCCCACCGTGTAGGTGTAGGTGGGATTGTTGTCGGAGTCGGGCTCGCCCAGCCCCAGCGTGACCTCCGCGTAGGTGCCGGGGTCGTCCGGGTTGGCCGGCGCCTGGTACACGTAGACCTTGACCTTGTCGGCCTCGGGCGTGTCGTCGTCGTAGACGTAGCTGCCCCAATCGCCCTCGGCGATGGGCACGTGCCCGTCGCATACCAGCTTCGGGTCGAAGGAGTACAGGGTGGTGGTGCTCACGCTCTTGTCGGCCGTGAGCTCGTATTTCTTGTTGACGGCCTGCTCAAGCGGGCTCTTGTTGGCGTCGGCGTCGGTCTTGTCGGTGACGCTCTGGCCGCTCATCACGTCGGCGTAGGCGGCGCGGCTCACGGCGTCGTAGTACATCTTCGACACGAAGTAGAGCGAGCTGTCGGTGTAGGTGTAGGTGTAGGTGTCGGCCGCGGTGTTAACGTTGCCGTAGACGGTGCCGGCCACGGTGGGCTGGCCCGCCGTGAACAGCGGAAGGTCGAGCGGCGCCTCGCGGAACCCGTCGAGGTGGTTGGTGGTGGTCACGCGAATGACGCGCTGCTTCTCGAAGTAGGTGTCGGTGTAGCCCTTGACGAAGATGTTCTGGTTGGCGTAGTTCACCGGGTCTTCGGCCATGTTCTTCCACGACCACAGCTGGAAGCTCTTCGGAACCTCGATGCCCAGGTCGTAGGTCATCTGCTCGGTGAGCACGAAGTCACCGTTGGCCTGGAGCGGAATCTGGGTGCCCTTGCCCTTGGTGGCGCCAGCGGCCACGTCCTCGGCCTCGAAACCAGCCAGGTGCCTGTCGTCGCCCGTACCCTCGTAGTAGGGGCGCAGGACGATCTTGGCCTGGGTGGCGTTGGCGCCGGTGGGGGCCGCGGAAAGCGACTTGACGGCGTTCACCTGGTTGCGGGTGAAGCCGTAGATGCGGATCTTGCCCACCGTCTCCTCGGGGAAGCAGGCGATGAAGTCGGCCTTGATGGTGGTCTCCGTCGGGTGGAAGCCCGTCCACGTGCTCACCTTGTTGTTGGTGGCGCCCGGGCCCGTGACGATGTTCGTCTCGAAGTCCAGCGGGTAGGAGATGGTCACGTCGGCGTCGTCCAGCTTCGAGAACGCGCTCGCGCCCGAGCGGGGCTCGTTGCGCAGCTGCGCCTGGAAGGTGAACGTCTTGGCGTAGGGAACCGTCACCTCGGTGCGGTTCGCGTCGGTGTTGCTGCTGTCGGAGCGGCTCTGCTCGGTGTAGTCGGCCTGGCCGTACTGCACGAAGCTGTGCACCTCCATGCGGGGCCGCGGCACGCTGATGGCCGCGCACTTCTCCACCAGGGCGCGCGTGTCGTAGGCGCCGGTCTGGGTGAGGTGCAGCGAGGTGTGCAGCGTGTCGTCGTGCGGGTAGTAGTTCGTCCACCAGCGGCTGCCGTTGGAGTAGGTGCCCGTGGTGAAGTAGTGGGCCTGGCAGCGGTTCTGGGCGACACCGTTGTGGGTGTGGTTGTTGGTGTCCACGTTGCCCACGGAGTTGTACCAGTCGGCCTTGCCCGTGGCGCGCACGTCCAGCAGGCCCTTGGCGTCGGCGGCGGAGCTGGCCGTCTCCAGGTGGTTGGTCGGGCGCCAGCTGGGCTCGAGCGAGCCGTACTGCAGGTCGATCTGGTACAGGTAGCAGTCGGCGATGGTGTAGCGCTGCTTGGCCACGTTGTAGTTGGTGATGTCGGCGGCGGCGTAGCGGCTGCCGGTCAGATCGGCGCTGCCCACCAGGTCGCGCACGAGCGTGGTGCCCCAGGCGCCCGCGAAGTCCAGCGTGTAGCTGCCGTCGGCGTTCTTGTACTTGGCCAGCTCGGTCGGGTTCACGCGCAGGGTGAACCGCACGCCGTTGGGCTGCAGGAACGTCAGGTCGGCGTACTGGAACTGGCCCATGGCCACGGTGGCCGCGCTCAGGTCGAGCTGCTTGGTCTTGAAGCCGCGCACCACGCCGCGGTTGGTGTAGTAGCCGTCGCTCTGCAGGACGCCGTTCTCGTCGTAGTAGTACTGGAAGTCCAGGTCGTCCGCCGGGTCAGCGTTGGCCGTGAGCATCTGGCGCGTCTTCATCGACACCGAGTCGATGCGCATGGTGATGGTGGCCGCGTCCGAGCGGGCGCGGGTGGTGTTGCGGTAGGTGAAGTGGTAGCCCGAGTCGTCGCCCTTGTTGGCCACCTCCACCACGGCGCGGTTGGCGCTCGTGTTGTCGTAGATGTAGCCGTGGGCGGCGATGTTGCCGTTGGTGGCGCGGGCCTTCAGCGGCTGGCGCGTGCCGCCGTCGGTGGTGCTCGCCTGGACGTCCTCCACCGACGAGCTGCTAGCCGCCGTGCCCGCGTTCGGGCGCGCCGAGGCGCCCTTGAACGCCTGGGACGTGGAGGTGGCGTAGTAGCGCGTGATGTTGACCGGGCAGTTGGTGGTGCGGTTGATGTTGCCGTAGTAGGACGACAGCGGGAAGTACGCCGTCGTGGACGACATGAGGTTGTCGTAGCTGTTCGGGTCGGTCACGCTGCTCTGGACGCCGTGGGTGCGCACGTCGCCGTAGAGGCGCGCGGTGAACGACGTGTCCTGGGCCTCGTCGGCGTTCCATACCAGGTTGGAGGCCATCGACTTGTACACCAGGCGCACGGTGCCGATGGGGCGGAAGCTCTCCCCCGCCGCCAGGTACGGCGTGATGGTGGCCTCGTCGAGGGGCAGGATGAGCGTGCCCTGCTTGCCCTTGACGGTGTTGCCCAGGTACTGCTCCAAGAAGTCGTTCGTCAGCGCGATGCGCGCCATGGGCAGCGCCTCGGGCGTGGCGTGGGTGGCGTTGTCGTGGTAGACCTTCTGGTCGTAGCCGTAGATCCACAGCTCGCCGATAGTGCCGGCGCGGTTGCCCCAGTTGTACTTGACGTCCGGGTCCTTGGCGAAGTCCTCCTCGGTCAGCACGGGATGGCGGCCGGTGGTCGAGTAGCGCTGCCAGCCGTCCATCTGCAGCTCCTTGAGGATGAAGCCGCGCGCGTTGCCGCTGGGGTTGGACACCCCGTTGATGACCAGGTCGAAGTAGCCGTTCTCGGCCGTCGACCGGGTGTTGTTCTCCAGGATGTACTCGTACCACGCCCACTCGGTGGGGGTGGTGGGATCGGTGGCGGCGTCCACCTTCGCGCCCTCGCCCCAGCGGTAGGGCACGTAGCTGTTGGCGTTGAAGACGTAGCGGTCGATGTCCCTGTCGTCGGCGTCGGTGTAGCCGTCCTCGGCCAGGGTGATGCCCAGGTGGCTCTCGTTGCTGTCGCCGCCCGTCCAGTTGAACGTGGTGCGGATGGAGGGCTCGGCCGTCAGCGGCAGCATGGTGGAGTAGTCGTTGTCGGTGGTGCGGGTGGACGCGTTGCGGTTCCAGCCGTCGGTCTTGTACTCGGTGCTGAACGTGGCGTCCAGGCGCATGGTCACCGCGCGGGAAGGCGCGCCGAACACGTCGAGGTAGGTGTCGTTGCCCGCGGGCTTGCCCGTGGAATCGGTGGTGAAGCCGGGGGCGTTGGACGCGAACCCGGGCAGGTGGAACACGGCCTTCAGCAGGTAGTTGCCGGCGTGGGCCGGGGTGCCCGCCACCTCGTCGGCATCCTCGGCGTCGCTCTTCCACGCCTCCTTGGGGATGTTGATGACGACGCGCTTGCTGCCGGTGGGGGTGTCGGTGTCGCCGACGTAGATGTCCTCTTCCACCACGTAGTCGGCCAGGTTCACCGTCACGCTGGGCGTGGAGGGAACCTTGGCGGCCTTGCTGCCGTTGCCGTTAGTCGAGGTGCCCTCGGCCGTGGCGTCCTCGCGGCCCACGGTGTAGAGCTCGACGGTGTAGCCGGCCAGCATCGCCTTCACGTCGTCCACGGAAAGGGCCTGGTAGGCGGCGCGGTTGAAGGCGGGCTTGTCATGGGAGCCCACGGTCTCGTAGTCGTCGCTGAATCCGGTGTTGTTCTTCTCGGCTATCTTGCCGGCCAGGACGGCGGCCATGGCGTCTTCGCTCAGGTACAGGTTGGTCACGTCGAAGCCGCGCCACACGCCGTCGACCAGCTCGGAGTACACCGGGCCCACGGTCAGGCGCGCGTGGTCCATGGCGTAGCCGGGGGTGTTGGTCAGGCCCAGGCGCCAGCCGGAGGTAGGCGACCCCATGAGGGTCTCCAGCTCCTTGTCGGCGAAGTACTTGCCCGGGTCATCCGGCTTCTCGCTGCCATCCCAGGTGAGCGCGGCGCGGTCGGTGCCGGGGCGCGGGGCGCCCAGCAGCGTCTCGCCGATCACGTCGGGCCAGATGGGGTCGATCGTGGCCACCAGGGTGGCCTTGTCCTCCAGGTCCATGCCGTTGGAGCGGTTGAGGCGGCTCGACCCGTAGAGCGAGGTGCCCAGCACCTTGTGGGGCAGGGCCTGGTTGCCGTTCGCGTCCTGGGTGAGGGCCGGGTTCACGTGGTTGAAGTAGGTGTCCACGCTGTCGGCCTGCATACCCGACACGCTCGAGCCGTTGATGGCGTTGCCCCAGCGGCCGTAGCGGTCGTCGCGGTGATCCCAGCCGGCACCCGGGGTCAGGCCGCCCTCGATGGCGGTGTTCTGGCCGTAGCAGGTGTTGAACTGGCCGGTCAGGGTCACGTTCTTCTGGGACACGTCGGTGCGGCCGAGCACGTCCACGGCGGCGTTGTCGGCCTCGCGCACGCCGGCGTTGAAGTGCGCGAAGTCGACGCGCGCCTCAGAGAAGTAGCCGCCGTCCCATAGCTCGGAGGTCAGCACCAGGTTGCCCGCGGCGTCGTAGCCGGCGCCGGTGATGCCCTGGCAGGCCGCGACGGCCTGGGCCAGCGTGTAGGTGTAGGTGGCCGTCACCGTGCCGTCGAGCGCGGTGTGCGTGACCACTGTGGTGCCGTCGGCGCGGGTGGTCGTTACCTGCGTGCTGCCGTCGGCCAGGGTCTCCGTGACGGAGGTCGCCCCCGGGTCTGGGTCGGGGTCTGCGTCCCCGGCCCCCTCGTCGCCGTCCCCGCCGGCGGCCGGCCGCGGGTAGGTGGTGATGGTGATGGTCTTCACCGCGTTGCCGCGGTCGGTTCCCAGCTTGGCCCAGGTGGCCGCGTCGAGCAGCCCCTTCGACAGGCTGATGGACTTGGCGTCGAAGGTGCGCCAGGCGTTGTCGTAGTCGGGCCGCTCGTCCTGGGTGCCGCTGGCCGTGCCGTCGGGCACGGCCTCCTTGGGCATAACGCCCACGTGGACGTAGCTGTCGAACATCTCGTAGTCGCCGTCGTAGACGTTGGAGTCCGGATCCCACGCGCTGTGGCCGCCGGGCAGCGACGCCACGTTGTTGTTGGCCATGACGACCGTGGGGTTGGCGTAGTTGGTCAGCCCGAAGCGCCAGCCCGAGCCATAGTAGCGGAAGTAGGCGGTCTCGGTGTCCTTCAGGTCGCCGGGGGCCATCGGCCCCATGGGCGTGGCGCCGTCCACGAAGTAGGCCTTGGCCGTCACCCGCTGGCTCGAGGCCGGCATGTGCGCGTAGAGCTCGGCCCAGTCACGCGTGTTGGTGAGCTCGCCGTAGCTGTTAGGCGCGTAGCGGTTGTAGTCGTTGGAGCGGATGGCCGTGTTGTTGTTGCCGTCCATCTTCTGGTACAGGTAGTTCCACGCGTTCACGTCGTAGGTGGTGCGGAACTCGGTGGGCAGCTGCACCACGGTGTAGTACCAGTCCCAGAACTGGGTGACGCCGTAGCCGTCATCGGCCTCCCAGCCGTCGTTGATGCACCAGGTGTCGGTGATCTCGCGGCGCTTGTCCACGTCGGGCGAGTCGATGGCGTAGCCGAAGAAGTCCACGTAGGCGTCGGTGCCGGTGAGGCCGTTCTGGAAGTAGCCGTAGTCGATGGTCACGCCCACCAGGTCGCCGTCGAGCCACTTCTCGCTCGTGAGGATGGCGTCACCGCCAGCAGAGAGCGTCGCGTCGTTGCCCTGGAACCAGCCGGCCACCTGATCGGCCGTGTAGGTGGTGGCGTGCAGCTCGCTGCCCATGAGCGAGGTGCGGCCGGTCACGGTGCTCTGAACGCCGCCCGTGGCGTGGACGTCGCCCTGCCACGTGGAGGTCATCTGCTGCGCGGCGGCCTTGGCGTCCTTGGCGTACCAGGTGAACGTGACGGACTTGATGCTGCTCACATCGGCCGTCGTGCCGTCCTCCTGCTTAACGCCATGTTCGACGCCGGCGTCGAACAGCTCCTTGGACAGCGTGAGCTTGGTGGTGCGGAAGCCCGCGTTCTGCAGCAGCGCCGGCGCGGACTCGTCGGACACGGGCAGCAGCGGGCCTATCTCGATGCGCGCGCCGTGGGGCATGGCGTAGAGCGAGTCGTTGGTGACCACCGCGCGGTAGCCCACGTGCTCGTCCTGCCAGTAGGCGCGGGGCTCGGTGCCCCAGTCAACCGAGCGGCGCGGCGTCAGCGCCGGGGTACGCGGCACGTCGCGGGCGGTGTCGGAGGCCTCGCCCGTGGTGGCGTACTTGTCGGTGAGCAGGCTGTGCTCGGCGTTGGCCGCGGCCGCGTTCTTGTAGGCCCACATCTCCACCTTGGGGCGCACCGGCGGCAGCGCCACGTTCAGGCGCGCGCCGGCCGTGGCGGTGTAGGGCGCGTTGCCGCTCAGGCTGGCGGGCTTGTCGGGCGCCGCGGAGACGCCCTTGTTGGCGCTGTACACGTTGTATCGGTAGCCGGACGACGCGTAGGTGTAGGGCTGCACGTAGGCGTTGCCCTTCCAGTACGTGCTGTCGAAGCCGCCCGCCACGTCGGCGTCGGTGGTCAGCGCGCGCCGGGCGTCGTTGGTCAGCAGGTGCGTGCCGTGGTTGGAGCAGTTGTCGTGGTCGGAGTCCTGCGCGTTGTTGGTGTTCCACCACTGGGTGATCCAGTCGGTGCGGAACGTGCCGTGCATGGTGCGGTCGAGCCAGCGGTACGAGCCGGTGCCCCAGAACTCGAACCAGGCGCCGTCGGCAGCGGCGGTGCGGGCCGCGAAGTCGCGCAGGTGCGTCTCCACGTTGCGGAAGTAGTGGCCGCCCCACAGCGCCCGGTTGATGACGACGTTGCCCTCGGCGTCGCGGTACATCGTCACGTTGCCCTCGGCGTCATGGGCCGTGAGCAAGCCGTCGACCACCTGGATGTCGGCGAACCAGTCGGCGGTGCCCACCAGGGCCGACGCAGCCGCCGCGTCGGAGGCGCTGGCGAAGGACTGGAGGTCGGCGCCGGGGATGGTCACGCTGCCCGGCGTGGTGACGTCGGCGTCGGCGTCGTAGGCCAGGTAGGACAGCTTGAGCTCAAGCATGTTAGTTTGGGTGAACATACCCTTGCCCACCACCACCGACTCGGTGGTGAAGTTGACGAGCTCGTCCTTGTACTTGTTGTAGGGCAGCGCCTCGGTGGCGAAGTACGCCTTGCGCATGGCGAAGGCGGAGTCGTTGGCCAGCGTGAAGCGGAAGCCCGATCCCGACTCCTCCCAGTAGGCGGTGGTGGTGCCGTTGCGCTTGAGGTTGCCGTTCTTCTGGTCGACGTCGCCGTTGTAGGGCGCGGTGTTGCCGTAGCCGCTGTCGGAGGCGGGGCCGTCGGAGCGCATGAACGTCTGCGCGGTCAGCTGCTCGTTCACCTCGTACGGGCGACCGTACACCCACGCGGTGGCGGCGCCGGCCTGCCACACGTTGGCGCCCTTCCAGTACTTCTTCCACTGGGCGATGAGGCGCTTGAACTGCGGCGCGCGGGTGGCGTCGAACGAGCTCTCGGGGTTCTCCACCTGGCTGGGGGGAACCGTGCCGCCATCCGAGCCGTAGCGGATGAAGTCGCCGATGCGGGTGTAGCCGTTGCCCCAGCCGGTAGGCGTCGTGGTGCCCTGGGGCCACACGTTCGGCCAGCCGGCCTTCCAGCGGTTTGACGTGCCGTAGGCGTAGCAGCCCTCGGCCGTGCCGTCCCACTTGTACTTGGCGTAGCCCTTGACGTTGGCGCCGTAGGGCTGGCGCGGCTCGTCCAGGCGGTAGTGCCACCCGTCCTGGGCGTAGGTGCAGCCGAACCAGGCCGACAGCGGCATGTCCATCACGCTGTTGGCCTCGCCCCACACGTCCACGTAGCAGTCGTCGGCGTTGAGGCCGGCGCCCACGCTCACGGACGTGAAGCGCACCACGGCGCTCGTGAGGAAGCCCTGGCCCCACTCATCCCACGGGATGACCAGGTTGCCGTCGCCGTTGACGTAGCCCGCGGCCAGCAGGTCGGCGTAGGCCATCACCTTGGTCTGCTTGGCCGGGGTGGGATCGCCTGCCGCCACCCGCGGGTAGTAGGTGACCTCCACCTCCTTGATCTCGGAGCTGGCCATGAGGCCCTTCGAGATCATGAGGGCCTTGGACTGGTAGCCGCGCTTGGCGTTCTCGTAGGCCTCCACGTCATCGCGGCCGGGCACGTCCTCGTTGGCTATCTCGGTGTTGTAGGGGCTCTCCGAGGGATGGGTGGTCTCCTTGCCCGTCTCCGGGTCGGTGTAGATCTTCTGCGAGTCGGTGCCTATCTGCAGCTCGGACTCGAACATCTTGCGGCCGGGCACCTTGGTGCCGCTGCCGTCGTCGCCGCCGTTGTACACGTGGAAGCGGTAGCCCGCGCCGTCCTCGCCCCAGTACGCCTTGGCGCCCGTGCCGTAGTTGGCCGGCGTGGCCGCGCCGCCGATGCCCGACGCCGCCATGGCCTCGTCGGCGGACTTCTCGGCGTCGAAGTAGGCATCGGCCGTGAGGCCCGTGCGCGGCATGCCGGCGATGGCGTAGAGGTTGGCCTGGTCGTCGGAGAACGTGAGCTCGCCCGCCGCGGTGGTGGTGGCCTTCTTGGCCAGCAGGTCCCAGCTGCTATCGGGGTAGGTGGCCTTCAGGCGGCTGTCCGCCTGGATGGTCACGTAGTAGTTGCCCACGTAGGCGTTGTAGCCCTCGTAGCGCAGCTGGACGTTGTTGCCGCCGCCGAGGCAGCCCCAGCCGTGGGTGGCGCCCTCGTGCAGGATGTCGTACTGGTTGGCGTAGGCGTTGCGGTCGTTCGACTCGGCATGGTACGGATCGGTGGCCAGCGACACGTTGCACGAGTCGATGGCGTAGCCGAACAGGTCGGCCCAGGCCTTGTCGGCCTCGGTCACGTTGGCGTCGATGCGCTTGAAGTGCACCTCGAAGTAGTAGGCGTCGCCGTTGTTCCAGGCGTCCTGGGTGATGGACACGTTGCCGGCGTCGAGCGTGCCGTCGTTGTCCTTGTCCCAGTACTTCGCCAGCTGGGTGTCCCAGTCGAGCTTCACGCTCAGGCCGCCGGGGATGAGGGCCTGGTTATCCCCCACCTGGGTGGACGAGTTGAGCGAGCTGCTCGAGCCGGTGAGCACGCCGCGGCCGGCGCCCGAGGTCACCTTGGTGCCCGCGGGCAGGTAGCGCACGGTGATCGAGTCGATCTGCGAATGGGCCAGCAGGCCCTCGGAGAGCGTGAGGTCGGTGGTGTGGTAGCCCAGCGTCTTGTCGAGCGCCTGGCCGTAGCTGTCCCAGCGGGGCACGAGGTTGCCGATGGTCAGCTTGGCGCCCAGGTACAGGGGGAAGTCCGACTTGTTGGTGACGATGGCGCGGTAGCCTGAGTTGCGCTCCTCGCGGTAGGCGATGGGCTTCTCGTTGTCGCCGTCGTCGCGGATCTCCTGCGCGACGATGGGGTACTGGTTGTAGTAGTCGCGCGCGAAGTTGAACCTCTCGCGCTCGGTGCCCTTGGCGTAGAGGGTGTCCTGGTTGATGTGGAGCGTCCGCAGGTCCGCGGTGCCGGGATTGAGGATCTGACCGTCCACGGCCTGCGGGTGACTCGCGTTGGTCTCGCTGCCGTAGGCGCCGATGGCGGAGTTCGGGCGGATGGGGGGCAGCACCGAGTTAAGGGCGACCGAGCTCGTCCACGAACGCGTCCACTCCTCGATGGCCTGCTTCGTCTTGAACTTGGCGTCCAGGCGGAACGTGCCGCGGTTGGTGGCCTTGCCGCGCAGCTCCACGAAGGCGCCCGTCTTCTCGTTCACCCAGCCGTTGAACTTGCTGTAGTCCAGCACGAGCCCGACGAGGTAGCCGTTGCCCCAGGCCTGCCAGTCGATGACGATGTCGCCGTCCGCGTTGACGGACACCACGTCGACGGCGGTGGGGTTGCCCTTCTCGTCGAGCACCTTCGCCGTGGCCCAGGCGGGCAGCGTGGTGACGGCGGTGCCGTCGTCCTTGCCATCCGCGCCGATGCCGTGGCCGTAGACCCACTCCACGACCTCCTTCAGCTCCAGGCGCTTGAGCTGCGGGCTGGCGGTGTCGTCGATGTCGTAGTACTCGAGGTAGGCGTCCATCATGTCGCCGGCGTAGCTCGCCTGCTTGGCGCCGGAGGCCACGCCGCCCGCCGCGTTCTCCTCGAAGAGCTCGCGCGAGAGCACCACCTGATGCGTCTCGTAGTCGACGAACTCGTCCACGGCGGCCTCGTCGCGGGCGTCCTTGAGCACGGCCTTGGGCAGCGGGCCCACGGTGAGGGTGCCGCCCAGGCTCATGGCGTACTTGGTGTCGTTGGCCACGGTCACGCGGTAGCCGGAGTCGTAGTCGTAGTAGGCCTTCTGGCTCTTGAGGACGAAGCCGGAGACGTTCTCCTCCACGCCGCCGGTGGCGAACTTGGAGCGGCTGCCCCGGGTGGTTTGGATGTCGTCGCTCTTGCCGTCGGCCGCCAGGTTGGCGATGGCGTCGATGATCGGCGTGCCGTCGGCCGGGTAGGGCATGCCCTCGAAGACGCCCTTGGAGTCGGTGGCCGTGTTCCAGGCGGCCTTGGCGTAGTTGGTGCTGAAGATGCCGCCCAGCTCCATGACGTCCTGGTTGACGATGGTGCCGTTGACGTCGATGTAGGCGCCGTCGTCCTGGGTGAGGCCCGAGCCGAACTCGGTGAAGAACTGCTCGAACCCGCGCAGGTAGTGCGCGTCCGTCCAGAGCACGTTGTCCTCGAGCGACACCACCACGAAGCCGTCGGCCGTCACGCTGATGCCCGCATCGGCTATCTTCTGGGCCGACACGTCCAGCGTGCCGGCGGTGATGGCCGCCTGGTCCTCGGCCGTCAGCGTGCCGGTGGCCGCGCGCAAAAGCGCGCCGTCGATGATGAAGTCGTTGCGCTCGGTGGGCGCCGTCTGGTTGGCGTCCGATTCCATGCAGTAGGTCAGCCGCAGGTCGGACAGCACGCCGCCCTGGAGCCGCTGCTCGGTGCCCGTCTTGTCAGCCGAGTCGTCGGGTACGCGGTTGCCGTCCTTGTCCACCGACACGGTCATCGGCTTGTAGAGCGCCGGGCTGATGACGATCTTCTGGGTGTCGTAGTCGGTGCGGCCGTTGGTCTTGAAGGGAATCTTCAGCGGATCCTCGTCAGTCTTCTGTACCGGCTTGCCCTGGCCCTGGGATTCCTTGAGCACCCAGCCACCCTTCACCACGGCGTTGCCGATGGCGAAGTTGGAGTCGTTGGACACGGTGATGCGCCAGCCGGTGCCGGGGTCGCCGATGTAGCCCTCGAAGATCTTGTCGCGGTTGGCATCGTCCTTCTCGATGATGGGCTTGCCGTTGGCGTCCTTCAGGATGTTGCCATTGTCGTCGCGCTTGTACTCCCAGTTGCCCTGGAGCGCCTTCGGATCGCCGGGATCCTTGCTCTCGCGCATGCCCTCGACCTTCACCTTCAGGTTGTAGGGCGCCTTGCGCGACGTGAACGACGCCGTGGCGCGGGCCGACACGTTGTAGCGCTTCAGGTTGGCGGATATGTCCTCGTAGGCCGTGGTGAACGTGCCGGACAGCGACATGGTGTCCAGCTCCTCGGGCGAGCCCTGCACCTCGATGCACATCTTCTCGCCCGCCGGGATGCCCTGGCGGCCGTTGAACGAGTCGAACTCGATCTCCATCGACACGAAGTAGCCCGGGAGGAGCGGCGAGTCGCGCCACAGCTCGGGGGTCAGCGAGATGCCGTTGGGCGTGGTGGTGCCGTCGGGGTTGGTGATGACCTCCTTGTGGCTCTGCATGAGGGCCGCCAGCTCGGCGCCGGTGATGGTGCGCGTCTTGGTGGTGAGCGCGCCGCCGCCCGAGCCGGGCGCGGTGCGGTAGCGCAGGACGATGCTGCCGATCTCGGACGAGTCGAGGATGCCCTGGCTGATGCCGATCTTCTGCACGTCGAAGCCGGCGCCCGGGACAGACCCGTACATGTCGCTCAGCGTGAACGTGCCCGGCTCCAGCTTGGAGTAGTTGCTGTTGCCGATGGTGAAGCGCCAGCCCGCGCCGTCGCGGCTGAGGATGGGCTGCTTCGTGCCGTCGTTGGCGCTGATGGCGGCCTTGTCGTCGTAGAGCGTGGCCGCGTTGGCGATGGCCGTGGCCTGCACCGTGGGAGTGGGGGCCTTGGCCTGCAGGAAGCCGCCCATCACGCGATCGGTGCTCTCCAGGTTGGCGGAGAACTTCTGCGAGGCGTAGTTCCACGTGCGCTTGCCGTAGCTCACCGACATGGTGTTGCGGTAGTCGCTCTGGGGGATGGTCATGACGCCGTTGACCTTGACGGCCACCGGCAGCGTGACGTTGTTCTTGATGGGGGTGGAGAACACGATGCGCATCTGGCCCGTGAACTTGTAGTTGTCGGCGTCCGGGTTGTCCGGGTCCGTCGCCGGCGCCACGCCGGGCAACGGCGCGATGCCGCGCGCCGCCAGCTTGGCCGCCAGGCTGTCGGCGCGCGTGGTGCCGCCGAGCCTATATATATGCGTGTACTTCGTCTTGCCATCGGTGCCCGTGGACGTCTTGGTCTCGACGTACGTCGGCTTGCCCACGTTCACCCAGTCGTAGTCCTCCGCATCCGGGTTGTCCGGGTCGTTGGCGGGGCTCGCCACCTGAAGCTGCACGACGTTGCTGTCGTGGCGGTTCGCCGCCTCCAGGCTGTCCACGAAGTCATCGGTGTTGGTGTCGAAGTACCGGCTGAGCGGCTCGTTCTCGTTGGAGCCGAGCGGCTCGTCGGTGGTCACCTCGAACTCAAGGTTGTACAGGCGGAAGTAGTTGGGAAGGCTGTCCGATATCTCGGGTCCCGCCGTCGGGCTCTCGGCGTCCTCGCCGTAGAGCGGCATGTTGCCCGAGGTGGCGAAGTCGCCGATGAGGTAGCTCGCCGGGTAGCCCACGTAGCTCTGGGTGGTGGTCATCACCGGCTCGGGATCCTTCGCCTGCACGGTGCCGTTGGCCAGCGTCCGATACTCCTCCAAGGCGCTCTTGGTGGCGGTCATGGTGGCCTCGGGGATGCCGAAGGCCGACTTGAAGGGGCGCGTGCTGTCCGTCCAGCTGTAGTCCTTGTCGAGGGACTCCTGCTTGCCGAAGAAGATGGTGGTCTGCGGGTCGAGGCTCACGTAGTAGCCCAGGCCCTCGCTGCCCACCGACTGCTGGATGTTGGTGGTGTAGGGCACCGCCATGATGAACGTGAAGTGGCCCTTCCCCCCCTCTTGCACCGCGTTCTCCGGGTAGAGGTGGCCGTTCATGCCGCCGGCGTTCTCGGGCGTCCGCATCTCCGCGCGGAACACGACGCGGCCCGACTCGTTGTTGGTGCGGTAGGGGATGACGGGGGTGGTTATCTTGTAGCGGCCGTCGGCGTCCTTCTCGGCGTAGGTGATGGGATGCTGGTCGTCCTTGGAGTCGTCGTAGACGAGCTTCTGGCCGACGACCTTGCCGTCCTCGTCCCTGACCTCCTCGTAGACGCGCTGGCGCGCATGGGCGCGTGCCATGATGGAGTCGATGTTGCCGAACGTGCGCATGTCGAGCGCGTCGTAGTCCTGCTGCAGCCAGTCGGTGGTGTCGTAGAGCAGCACGCCGCCCTGGTTGGGGACGCCCATGTAGTTGGCCTTGTCCAGATCGCCGATCGATACGTCGGGGGGCAGCCCCGCGGCGCCGTCGCCGACCGTCGGGTTCTTGTAGGGCTTTCCCGAGCCGATCGGATACTCGAACCACTGCTTGAGGTCCTGCTCGGTGACGCCCTGGTTGTTGTCCATCTGCGTGTTCATCACGCGCATGAAGTACTCGAGGCCGTCGATCTCGGCCGAGCCCGTGGAGGTGTTGGCGGTGTCCACCTTGTACACCATGTAGTTGTAGCGGTCGAAGAGCACGTTGTCGGATATGGCCTCGTAGGTGCTCTTCCAGGTGAGGTTGGTCTTGAGCAGGGTGACCTTGCGGATGGACGATGCCGTGCCCACGCCCAGGTTGGCGTGGAAGTTGTCGCCCGGCTTGCGGTTGGGGTAGTAGCGGAACTCCGTCGGGCCCACCAGGGTCGAGAAGAGGTGCGCGTCGCCGCCGTAGTTGATGTCGCCGCCGGCGTTCTCGGGGATGTCGCCGAGCATGCGCACGGTCACCACGGGGGAACGCGTCAGGTGGCCCTTCACCTCCAGCTTCTGGGTGAAGCCGCTGGGGTTGGAGTCGTAGCTCACGGCCTCGCCGTGCCACACGAACTTGAGGGTGCCGGTGAGGCCCTTGTTGAAGTTGACGCCCTTCATCTGCGGGTACTTCTCCACCAGCTTGTCCAGGACCTCCTGGGCCTGGGCACCGCCGTAGTTGATGTAGTCGTCGAGCTTGAACAGCTCCTGCTGGCCGCCGCCGGTCGGAATCACCAGGTAGACGCTCCAGTAGGCCAGGATGTTGCCCTTGTTGGTGCTCATGTCGATGGCGAACAGAGGGGCCTTGCCGGTGTTGGCCGGGCTGCCGTCCTCGGCATAGCCGCCGCCGCGAGACACCCACTCCGGGTAGTCATAGCACTGCGAGAGGCCGCCGTTTTCGTTCTCGTAGAGGTAGGGCACCTCCAGGGTGAGCGACGTGCCTAGCTCCGCGAAGCCGCGCACCACCTTCTCCTGGTTGTAGTCCTTGAGCATCCAGTACTGCTTCTCGGTCTCGGTCGTGGCCCCCGCCAGCTCCTTCGTGTACCAGCCTAGGTCAAGGCCGTCGGCCACGGCTGCGTCGATGGCGTCCTGGGCAGTATCGTAGGGCGTCGACTTGGCGTCCGAGCCGGGCGTGTAGTCGCCGGTGTCCAGGTCGACGGAGCCGTAGAAGTCGTCGGCGTACATGCTGTAGCCGCCGAAGTAGCCGGCCGTCGCGTTCTGGAAGCGGATGCCCAGCGTGAGCGTGGGGGTGTCCTGGTCGTTGACCAGGTACATGCCCTTGCCGAGGCTGGTGGACATGCCCTCGGGAACCAGGTTGGGGTCGAACAGGTTCTCGTCGAGCACGCCGCCGATGGGCGAGGTGGGGTACAGGAAGCTGGCGTTGACGCCGGCGCGCGCGGCGCTCAGGGTCATAACGGCCATCGACACTGCCACCGGGTCCTGGCCGTTGAGGGTGTTCATCGGGTTGGCCACCTCGTCCAGGGTGGTCACGCCCGCGTTGTCGAGCATGAGCTGGCTCTGCTCGATGCAGAAGCTGTCGAGCGCGTCCAGGGTGTTCGGGCGCGTGGGGACGTCGGGGGTCCAGGGCTCGGCCGGCTCGTCGGCGGCCGGCTCGTCGGTCGCGGGCTGGTCGGCCGGCTCGTCGGAGGGCTCGTCGGCGGGCGCCTCGGGCTCGGGCTGGTCGGTCGCGGGGTCGTCGGCGGGCTCGCTGGGCTCGGGGGCCTCGGGCGCCGGCGGCAGCGGGAACGTGAGCGCCTGGTCGCCGAGGGCCAGCACCTGGGCTGCCTCCTCGTCGGCCAGCACGGCGTCGGAGTCGGCCTTGACCTGGGCGGTCACCTTCTCCTCCTGCACCAGTTTCGCCTTGACGGCGGCGGTGAGGCTGACGGCCAGGGCGGTGGGCTCGAGCGTCGTGCCGTCCTCGGCAGGCGCCAGCGCGTCGGCGTCGTAGGCGACGGCCAGGTAGATCACGCGCTCGGTGTCCTTCTTGGTGCGCGCGGTCTTGGCGTCCTGGCGCGGGCCGTCCTGGGGCTGCGCGGCGCCCTCGGCGTTCGGACGCAGGTCGAGCGCGATGCTGACGGCGCCCTCGCCGGCCGGCGTGCCGCTGACGGCCTCCACGTCCAGCTCCTCGAGCGCCGCGGCCAGGGCCTCGGCGTCGGAGGGGTCGATGGCGGCCAGCTCGGCGCGCTGCTCGTCGGTGAGGTCGGTCATGTCGAACGCCAGACTGCGGGCCGCGTTGGGCACGCCCTTGCCGTCGGCGTCGGGCAGGTCGGCCAGGTGCAGGGTGACGCCGTTCAGCGCGTAGTCGCCCTGGGCGGCGCGCACGGTGACGGCGAAGGTCGCCCAGCCCTCGGCCTCGCCCATCGTGGGGTCGGAAAGCGGCGCGATGCTGGCCGCGACGCCCACCTTCGGCGCCGCGCTGGTCAGCGTGAGCTTCGCCGCGGAGGGCTCGGAGAGCGGCATGACGACGGTGTCGGACTTCGGTTCCTGCTTGCCGTCGGCTGTCTCCTCCAGCGCGGCGGTGAAGCTGCTCACCGCGTAGCCGGCGGTGACGTCCAGGCGCTGGTCGACGGGGATGTCGCCGGCGATGCGCGCGACGAGCTGGGGCATGGCCGCGCCGGCGGCCAGCTGGCCGCGCGTCTCGGGCACGGTGATGCCGTTCTTGTCCTGCACGCCCTCGTAGCGGAAGACGATGGTGCCCGACAGGCCGGCCTTGAGGTCGGCCGCGGTGTGCTTGAGGTAGCGGCCGCGGTGCTCGGTCCACACCGTCCAGCCCACCGGCAGCTCGTCGGCGGCGAGCATGACGCGCATGCCCAGCGCCTCGCCGCCGTAGGCCTTCCACTCCTCCTGCGACAGCGTCTGCTTGACCGCGGGCGCGTCGGGCGCGGCGGAGCCGGCGGCGGCCGCCAGCTGCGCGGCCGTGGCGGGCGTGCCGTCGGCGTTGAGCGCGTAGACGTAGGGGGCGGTGAAGGTGAGGGCCACCACGTCGGTGTCCTCGACGGCGCCCAGGTAGCCGCCGTCGAGCAGCACGTCCAGGTTGCCCAGGTCAGCGGCCAAGTTCAGCGCGGCGCCGCCGCCCAGCTGGTAGGCGTCGTCGGAGGCGCGCAGCGCGCCGGTCGGGGTCAGGCTGAAGGCGAAGCGCTCCTGGAGGGCGCGCTTCACGTCGTCGGCCTTGGCGCTGGCGGTCGTCATCAGGTGGTCGCGCTTGGCCTGCTGCAGCTTGTCCGACACCTTGGGGAGCACCTTGTCGGCCTCCACCAGGCCCTCGGGCAGGAAGCTGTCGAAGTCGGGCTCGCTGGAGTCGCCGGAGGCATCGGCGTTGTCGCTATCGGCCTTGTCGGCGTCGGCGTCATCGGCGTCGGTCGCGGCGGCGTCTTCCGCGTCCTTCGCGTCGTTGTCGTCAGCGGCGGCGTCGGCAGCGCCGTCGTTGCTGTCGGCCTGGGTGGCCGACGGGGTGTCGCCGAGCACGCGGGTGCGCGCCTCGGCGATGGAGGCGTCCGTCCACATGGTGGACACGAGCAGCACCGACAGCAGCACCGCCAGCACGCGCTTGGGCAGCGGCATCTGCCGCGGGGCCGTGTGGGCGATGACGCCCGCACCGGCGCCGGCGAAGGCCGCCGCGTCGCCCATCGGCACGCCGCCCGCCTCGCGGGCGTCGCGCGTGTCAACCGAGGTCGCGGCGTTGCCCGCGGCCTCCTCCGAACCACCCCTATACGCGCGCGTGCGCGCGAGGGCGTCACAGATCACTTTTCCGAATTGTTGCCTCATCGCTTCAATCCTTACGCCGTAGAGGGCCCTTGCCTCACGCCGTCCCCTTGACGGCGCATGCCCTCCGTACCAGCCAGCTGCCGACCGGCCGGTCCTCGATTCTCAAAGCGAAAACGACGAGCTACGGAGCACCCCCCCCCCGCCTCGTTTTTTCGAGCTCAGCCGGCAGTTCTGTCGGCGCGGGAGAGAGCGCGCATAGCGCCCCGATTTCCACCTATGGGCATAGTTCCTCCATAGGTTACTTCATTGTAACCCTTTCGTTACATTAAGCCAAGCAGAATCAAGCGTGTTTAGGCGAGTAAACAAAAAATCAAATATAGCCCTCCACCTTGCATAACACTGACCGTGTCAGTAGTAGATGCCTTAAATCGGGCCATTCAGCCACCCTCGGGATCCCCTGGCTCCCGTCAACCCCACAAGCTCCTCTTTCAACAGCAAGTCAACAACCTCTCAACAATTATTAGTAATTCGCAAATATATATTCGAAAACCTAACTATTTTCGTCGCCTCCCAAACCCCCAAGAACTCCCGCCGGAAACACCCCCCCCCAAGCACTAAACCCAAACCCACCCGCCACCGCTTGCCACCCCCCCTAAGCCAAACCCGCCGCCGCTCCGCAAACCCCGATGTCCAAACCCGCCGCCGCTCGCGGCCAAGTCGCCTCGAACGAAAATGACAAACAAATGTTTCACGTGAAACATTTTGCGCCCCCCTGGAGGCCCTGCCGCGCAGCAACCCCACCGCATGGCAAACTCCTCCGCGCAATAAACCTGCCACGCATCCCCTCCATGGCAAAAGCGCGTACGAATGTTTCACGTGAAACATTTTCGCGCGCTTTATCGCACAGCGAAATTCGCTATGAAATTGAATGTATTATTGTACTGAATTTAGTACATTTAAATATAAGTGTACCTATTTAATCTCACTGAAAGAGAAAGCGGAGAGGTCGCTCGGGCGCATTTCGGCAACTGTGGACAGGCTACTCCCCACGGCTCCAGAGGCGCACCTCGGGCTCGAGCGTGACGCCAGATTGCTCCCTCACTCGCTCCCGCACCTGGGCGATCAGGCCGAGCACGTCGGCAGCCGTGGCGTCGCCGACGTTCACGACGAAGCCCGCGTGCTTGGTCGACACCTGCGCGCCCCCGACGGAGACGCCCTGCAGCCCGGCATCCTGGATGAGCTTGCCCGCGAAGTGGCCTTCCGGCCGCTTGAACGTCGAGCCGGCCGACGGCAGGTCGAGCGGCTGCTTTTCCTCGCGGCGCCGCGCCAGGTCCTCCATGCGCGCGCGGATGGCCGCGGGGTCGTCGGCCGTGAGGCGCAGCGTGGCGCCCAGCACCACGTAGCCGCGCTCCATCATGAGGCTCGTCCGGTATCCCCAGGCGGCCTCGGCAGCCGGCACGTCCACCACGTCGCCCTCGGGCGTCAGGCAGCGCACCGCCACGGCCACGTCCGCGAACTCGCCGCCATAGGCGCCGGCGTTCATGACCGCCGCGCCCCCGACGGTGCCGGGAATGCCGCTGGCGAACTCGTACCCGGCCAGCCCCGCCGCGCACGCGACCTCGGCCACCTCCGCGTTAGTGGCCCCTGCCTCCGCGAACACCACCCCGCCGCACGCCGCGGCTTCCATCTGCACCTCGATGTGGGAGAAGCGGTCGGCGAGCTTCACCACCACCTCGTCCAGGCCCTCGTCGGCCGCGAGCACGTTGGACCCGAGCCCCAGCACGCGCCACGGCCAGCCGAGGCGGCGACACGCCAGCACCACGGCGCGCACCTCGTCCTCGCCAGACGGCATGACCAGCCACCGCGCCGGCCCACCGATGCGAAACGTCGTGTGCCCGGCCAGCGGCTCGCGCTCCAGCACGCCCTCGTCGCCGAGGACCGCCCTCAGCTCCGCGCCAACCTGCTCCTCCGTCGCCCGCACGCCACGCTCCTCTCCCTCTCAGACACTTTTCCGCCCCCGCCCCATTCGCATCCTGAGCTAAAGGCGTTTTCTCCTTGCCTGCTTCAGATAGTTTCTCTTGAATGCACCGATGCCTCCGAAGAATCTCACATCCGTGGCGGTATCGGTGTGACTCTCATATTTGAGCGCCGAAAGCTCTACGTCGCAGAGATAGTCGGCCACCTGCGCCAGGCAAAACGCACGATAATTCGCATCTCGGTAGACGTAGGCATCCTTGGCCAACATAAACCCGATGGCATCCCGCAAAGCCGCCGCCACGGCAGGTTGCCCATTATCGTAATAGACCTTCACTGTTTCGAAAGACTGAAAATACTCGAGATGATCGGAGAGAAACAGCACGAGATCTCGCTTCAGCAGCGCCCTCAATCGATCGGCGTTGCCGAATTCCCTGCTCTTGTAAGAAAAAGTCGCATAACGCACGGGGAGGCGCTGAACGAAAACACCGAAGGACACGAACATCCTCTTCCGCGCCTCCAGATCCATCTCACGATACGCGTCATGCCCCCGCTTGAGTGGCGTTGCATGAAAGGGGATATCCGGCAAGCCGCGCCGAGCGAGGGACAGTCGGTAGCTATCAAGCGCCGCTTCGAGGTCATCGGCCTGGTTGTGAAAAACCAGCGTGACAAGATAGAAGCGAGAACTACCCTCCTGCATTCCCGATTCATCGCAGAATATGCTCAACTCGCCCAAATGCTCCCCTAACAAAAATGCCGGGGGATAGCCCCCGGCGCTTGACAGCAGCGCGATGCGCCACTGCCACCTTTATACCGTCTTTCCGAGCCGATATCAACCACGCGCGTTAAACAGGCGCAAATGCCCATGCGTCACGCGCGCCCATGGTGTTTCACGTGAAACATCTCGCGCACGCCCGTGCCCGCACGCCGCGCGCACGCGCCCGCACGCCACGCGCCCGTGGGCACGCCACGCACTCGCACCACGCCCGTGCTCGCGCCGCGCGCAGGCGTCGCAGCTGCTAGTCCTTCTCGCCGGGCTGGCGCATCGTGATTTCCTGCGCCTTCACCGACACGCGCGAGAACGGCGGCACCGAGCTGGTGACGAACGTCGAGCCGGCGATGACCGAGCCGCGCCCCACCACGGTCTCGCCGCCGAGCACGCTGGCGTTGGAGTAGATGGTCACGTCGTCCTCGATGGTGGGGTGGCGCTTCACGCCGGCCAGGCGCTGCCCGCCGCGCGTCGACAGCGCGCCCAGCGTGACGCCCTGGTAGATCTTCACGTGGTCGCCGATCTCGGTGGTCTCGCCGATGACGACGCCCGTGCCGTGGTCGATGAAGAAGTACTCGCCGATGGTCGCGCCGGCGCCGATGTCGATGCCCGTGCCGCTGTGCGCCAGCTCGGTCATCACGCGCGGGATGATGGGCACGCCCAGCTCGAACAGCACGTGCGCGATGCGGTACACGTAGATGGCGTACAGGCCCGGATAGGTGAAGATGACCTCCTCCTTCGAGCCGGCCGCCGGATCGCCGTCGTAGAGCGCCTGCACGTCGGTGAGCAGCACGCGCTGCACGCCGGGCAGCTCGTCGAAGAAGGCGGTGCAGATCTCGTTGGTGCGCTGCTCGATCTGCTCGGGCGTGCTGGCGTCGTCGGTGTAGCGCAGCGCCGTGATGACCTGGGCACGCAGCACGCGCTCGATCTGGATGAGGGTGTCACCGATGAAGTACCGCGGGCTCGTGTAGGGCGACAGCATCTCCTCGCCGAAGTAGCCGGGGAACAGCACGCGGCGCGTCTCCTTGAGCAGCGTCTTGATGGCCGAGCGGCTGGGGAAGTGGCGGCCGGGCTTGGTGAAGAAGATCTCGTCGGCCTCGTAGTTCTTCTCGATCCCGGCGACGATGCGCTCGAGGTTGTCTCCGAACATGGCTCCTCCTTCGGTGGCGGGCTGGGGCCGGCGCGACCGGCGCGGCGGGCGTGCGGGCGGCCAGCGGCAGCGCGGGCGCGCGTGGCAGGCAACCGTCGCGCGCCGCGATCGGCGCCCGCGCGCGTCCCGCCCGCGGCGCCGCCGCGCCGGCCCCAGCGAAATGTCTACCGACAGTGTAGGGAATTCCTGTCGATTTATCAGGCACAAACCGAAAAAGCGGACGTTCGGCGGCGACAGCGCGCGGGCAGCGTCTATACTCCTCGCGTAAGGCAATCGGCGGCAGCCCGAGCGCCCCGGCGACGCGGGCGGGCCCCCTAACCCGCGGAGGTACCATAGTGGGCGGCTTCTTTGGCGCGGTCTCGCACCGCGACGTGGTTCTGGACGTTTTCTTCGGCGTGGACTACCACTCCCACCTGGGCACCCGTCGCGCCGGCATGATCTTCCACGAGGAGGGGTCCAGCTTCCAGCGTCAGATCCACTCCATCGAGAACACCCCCTTCCGCACCCGCTTCGAGGACGACCTGCCCAAGTTCCACGGCACCACGGGCATCGGCTGCATCAGCGACACCGACCCGCAGCCGCTGCTGGTGCGCAGCCACCTGGGCACCTTCGCCATCACCACCGTGGGCGCCATCAACAATGACGAGGAGCTGGTGGAATCCCAGTTCGTGAGCGAGGGCCGGCAGTTCATGGCCATGAGCTCGGGGAAGGTGAACCAGACCGAGCTGGTGGCCGCGCTCATCAACCAGAAGGACAACTTCGTCGACGGCATCCGTCACGCGCAGGACCTCATCGAGGGTTCGTGCACGCTGCTCATCATGACGTCGGACGGCGAGATCATCGCCGCGCGCGACAAGATGGGGCGCCTCCCGGTGCTGGTGGGCCGCGACGGCGACGGCCACTGCATCGCCTTCGAGTCGTTCGCCTACCACAAGCTGGGCTACGAGGACGCCTACGAGCTGGGCTCGGGCGAGATCGCGCGCATCACCGCCGACACCATCGAGACGCTTTCCGCCCCGCGCGACAAGATGAAGATCTGCGCGTTTCTGTGGGTGTACTACGGCTACCCCAACTCCAACTACGAGGGCATGAACGTCGAGGTCATGCGCTACCGCAACGGCGAGATCATGGCCCGCGACGAGCGCGCCCAGGGCTGCATGCCCGAGGTCGACTACGTGGCCGGCGTGCCCGATTCCGGCGTGCCGCACGCCATCGGCTACGCCACCGAGAGCGGCATGCCCTTCGGCCGCCCGTTCATCAAGTACACGCCCACCTGGCCGCGCTCGTTCATGCCGAGCAACCAGGACGTGCGCAACCGCGTCGCCAAGATGAAGCAGGTGCCCGTGCCCGAGCTCATCCGCGACAAGAAGCTGCTGTTCGTGGACGACTCCATCGTCCGCGGCACCCAGCTGCGCGAGACGGTGGACTTCCTGTACGAGTCCGGCGCGCGCGAGGTGCACATGCGCAGCGCCTGCCCGCCCATCATGTTCAGCTGCAAGTACCTGAGCTTCTCGTCGAGCAAGTCGGACATGGAGCTCATCGGCCGCCGCGTCGTACACGAGCTGGAAGGCGAGGAGGGCGTGCGGCACCTCCGCGAGTACGCCGACTCGTCCACCGAGCGCGGGAAGTGCCTGCTGAGGAAGATCTGCGAGGACATGGGCTTCGACTCGCTGCGCTACCAGTCGCTTCAGGGCATGCTCGACGCCATCGGCATCGATCCCGAGCAGGTGTGCACGTACTGCTGGACCGGCGAGGAGTAGGCCAGCGCCCGCAACGTCAGGCAACGAGGAAGGCGGCGTCCCGAGGGGCGCCCCCTCGTGCATGACGGGGGGGTGCGGTGCCGCGCGGGCCGGGCACGACGCCGGACGAGCCAGGCGGCGTGCCGCGCGGCGGCTAGTTCTGAGTGTCCTTCTGGTGGTACACGAACCAGTAGGCCAGGCCCACGAAGAGGGCGCCGCCGACGATGTTGCCCAGCGTGGCGGCCGACAGGTTGTACAGGATGGACGCGATGGTCAGCGGATCGGCGGCCACGGTGGAGGCGTAGCCGGCGCCGCTCAGCACGAAACCCATGGGCAGGAAGAACATGTTGGCCACGCAATGCTCGAACCCGCACGCCACGAACGCCGAGATGGGCAGCAGGATGCCGATGACCTTGTCGACGATGGTGCGCGCCGCGAACCCGATCCACACGGCCAGGCACACCAGGATGTTGCACAGGATCCCCTTGAAGAACAGGGTGACCCAATCCAGGGACACCTTCGACACGGCCGTGGATATCATGACCGCGCCCACGTTCCCCCCGTTCAGGTCGGCGACGTGGGCCATGAACACGATGAACACCACCAGAAGCGCGCCGACGAGGTTGCCGAACCACACGATGACCCAGTTCTTGAGCATGGCGCCCAGCGTGATCTTGCGGCTGGCCAGGGCTGTCACCATGAGCGCGTTGCCGGTGAACAGCTCGGCGCCGCAGCACAGCACCAGCACCAGGCCCAGGCAGAAGCACAGGCCGCCCACCACACGCTGCACGCCGAAGGGCAGCGTCGCGTCGCCGAGGAACGTGCAGAAGAACATGGCCCCGAAGGCGATGAACGCGCCGGCGAGCATGGCCAGCACGAAGCACTTGGCGGGCGCCAGCTTCGTCTTGCCGACGGCGAGGGCCTCGGCCTTGGCCTCGACGGCCGCGGGCGCCAGAGCGTCGGGCTTGAGGGCTTGCAGGTCGGCAGCTTCGATGCTCATGGGCGTCTCCTTCGAGGCAGTCGGGCGGAACCGCGGGCCCGTCGCGGGCGCATCGCGGCATCGCCCCACTATAGGGCATCCGGGCCAGGGCGACCCGGGCGCAGCACCTCGGATTCGGCGACGACGGCGGCGACCGGCTGGTCGTGCGGCTCCAGGCCGGGCAGCGCGGGCAGCAGGGCGGCGTCGCGGCACAGTCCGACGGACACACCGGGAAAGGCGGCCAGGAAGCGGTCGTAGAAGCCGCCGCCGTAGCCGATGCGGAAGCCGTGCCGGTCGAACGCGAGCCCCGGCACCAGCGCCACCGCCCGCGGGCCGGCCTGCGACGGATCGAGGGCCCGCGCCGGGTCGGGCGCGGGCTCGTCCATGCCGAACCGGCACCTGACCAGGCCCTCGAACGAGTCGGTGATGTACCAGTCCAGCGCGCGAGTACCCGGCACGCAGCAGGGCAGCGCCACGCGCTTGCCCGCGTCCCACGCCCACGCGATGAGGGCGCGCGTGTCCACCTCGGCGCCGAAGGACAGGTACGCCAACACCAGGTCAGCCGCCGCCAGCTCGGGCAGCGCGCGGGCGCGCGCCGCGATGGCCGCGTCCGCCTGTGCGCGCTCCGCCTCCGGCAGCGCCTCGCGGGCCGCGCGCAGCCGCGCCCGCAGCGCCGCCTTCGCGGCCACGGCCGCGTCGGCCGCGACGCGCACGGCGCCCTCCTCCATCTCGTCTGCCACGATCACACCTCCGCAACGTCGATCGCACCATTATAGGAAGCCCCGCGGACACTTTCCCGCCTCCGCATGGCAAGATACGGAGGTTTGGCATACTCTGGCGCCTCGACGCGCAGACGGCGCCCGAAGCCGACCTGGGGTTTTGCCGTGCCGACGTCGGCTCAGCCGCCCCAAAGCGCAGCCTGAAGCGCCTCCCAGTATGCCAAACCTCCGTATCTTGCCACACAGACGTTCCGAAGTGTCCGGGAGCGGCCGCCGACGTGCGGGCCCATGGTAGAATCGTCGCCAGCGCGGCGCCGTGGGGCGCCGCCCTGCCGCAGGGAAGGGGCCGCCATGTACGAGATGAGCGACGAGGAGTTCGAGCAGGTCATCCAGGAGGCCCTCGACGCCATGCCCGACGAGTTCCTCCAGGCGCTCCAGAACGTGGCCATCGTCATGGAGGACGAGCCCAACGAGTACCACCTGGGCACCCCCGACGAGCCCTTCTACCCCGAGGGATCCTACTGCGACGACGAGCTGCTGGGCCTGTTCGACGGCCTGTCGCTGGTCGAGCGCGCCGACGGCTACGACGACGACCTGCCCGACGTCATCACCATCTTCAAGGGCCCGCACGAGCGCTGCTTCGACAGCCGCGAGGAAGTGGTCGAGGAGGTCGGCAAGACGGTCATCCACGAGATCGGCCACTATTTCGGCATCGGCGACGACCGCCTCTACGAGATGGGCTACTAGCGCGACCGCGTCCCGCGAGGTGCCCAATCCCGCGGAGCGTGGCCGCACGCTGTCAGCAAGAAGGGAGCCCGCATGAGAGCGGCGATCATCTACCATTCATCGCACCACGGCAACACGCGCAAGGTGCTCGACGCGCTGGCAGCGGAATTTGGCGTGGAGCTGGTCGAGGCGTCGAAAGCCTCTGGCATCGACCTGAGCTCCTACGATGCCGTCGGCTTCGCGTCGGGCATCTACTATTCGGAGTTTGCCCAGGCCGTGACCGCTTGCGCCGAGCACCTCCCCGCCGGCATGCCCGCGTTTCTGATCTACACTTGCGGCAGCAAGAGCTCGCGCTACGGTTCCGCGATACGAGGCGTGCTCGCCGAGCGGGCCAACCCCCTCCTGGGCACGTTCGGCTGCCGCGGTTGGGACACCTTCGGCCTCTTCAGGCTGATCGGCGGCATCGCCAAGCACCACCCCGACGACGCCGACCTGGCAGCTGCGCGCGCCTTCTACGCCAACAAAGTCCTCGGCGCCGGAGAGTAGGCGCCTCCGGCACGCGAGAGCAGGCCGCAAGCGAGCAAGTCCAGGAGGCAACCCCACCCCGAGCATCGCGATGGGGCCGGCAGGGCGGGCACGCGCCGAGCGCAAGGGATGTATGGGTATAATCGGGACTTCGAATAGGGAAGAAAACGTGGCGCAGACGCGAGCACAGGCGCAAGCGTGGACGTGACGCGGGTTTTGGCGTGAGTACGCCCGCGCCCCCGCGAGGCGCAGGCGCGGGCACGAGCGCGATGAAAGGCAGCATGATGAACATCACGGTGTACTGCGGATCCAACCCCGGGGCCGACCCCCGGTTCGCCGAGGCCGCGCGCGAGCTGGGCACGTGGATCGGCGCGAGCGGGCACTGCCTGGTCTACGGCGGCAGCTCGGTGGGGCTCATGGGCGCGGTCTCGCGCGCGGCGCTCGATGCCGGCGGGCGCGTGGAGGGAGTCGAGCCGCAGTTCTTCATCGACGCCGGCGTGGCCCAGCACGACCTGACCGAGCTCCACGTGGTGGAGACGATGGGACACCGCAAGGCAATGATGATAGAGCTGGGCGACGCCTTCGTGGCGCTGCCGGGCGGCGTGGGCACGCTGGAGGAGATATCCGAGGTCATGTCGCAGATCCGCCTGCGGACGGGGCCGGCGCACTGCCACCTGCTCAACCTCGGCGGCTTCTACGACCCGCTGGCGGAGCTGCTGCGCGCCATGGTCGACCAGGGGTTCCTCGACGGCTACGAGCTCGACCGCATCTGCTTCCCCGCCAGCGTGGGCGAGCTCGAGGCGCTGCTGGCCGAGGACGCCGCCGACCTGGCCGTCACCGGCGGGCGGCGGCCGCAGACGCCCTACTGCCCCGAGGCGCTCCCCGGCAACCGCGGGTAGCGGCCCCGCGCAACCGAATCTCTCGGCTGCCGCCACCCGAAGGCGGTGGCGCAACCAATGTCGCTACCCCATGCTGGGCCGCGACCGACCGCTCGCCCGAAGGAGCCCCATGACCGATCCCGCCTCGCGCGACGCCGCCGCGCCCGCGCCCCACGACCCCGCCGAACCCGACGCAGCGCCCGCACGCGACGCCGCCGCGCCCGCGCCTCACAACCCCGCCAAGCCCGGCGCCACGCCCGCCGAGCCCGGCGCGCCCGCCGCGTCCTCCGACGCGCCCCTGCTCAGCGCAGCCGGGCTGCCGCTGCCGCGCAACTGGCTCGCCATCATCGCGTTCATCTGGGGCGGCCAGGCCGTCTCGATGATCACCAGCTACGCCGCCGGCTACGCCATGGTGTGGTACGTCACCGAGACCACCGGCAGCGCGCTCGTGCTGGCGGCCATGAGCATCTGCGCCATGCTGCCCATCGGGCTCGTCTCGCCCTTCGGGGGCGTGGCGGCCGACAAGCACAACCGCAAGCTCATCATGATCGTGGCCGACGGCGGCATCGGCGTGGTGTCGCTCGTCGCGGGCCTGCTCATCCTGGCCGGCGACGTGTCGCTGCCGCTGCTCGTCGTGGTGTGCATCGCGCGCGCCGTGGGCCAGGCCTTCCACGGGCCCGCCATGATGGCGGCCATGCCCATGCTCGTGCCCGAGCGCCACCTGCTGCGCATCAACACCCTCGACCAGCTGCTCGCCTCGGTCGCGGGCATCGGCGCGCCAGCCTTCGGCATCTTCCTGTACACCACCCTCGGGTTCTCGTCGGTGATGCTCCTCGACTTCGCCGGCGCCGTCGTGGCCGTGGCCGGGCTGCTGCTGGCAAAGATCCCCACCGTCGTCGACGAGCAGGCGGAACGCCAGCATGTGCTGGCCAACCTGCGCGACGGCTGGCACGCCGTGGCCGCCAACCGCGGGCTGCTCATCCTGGTGGCCGGCGTGACGCTGGGCATGGTCACCTTCGGGCCGCTGTCGGCCCTGTTCCCGCTGATGACCTACGACCACTTCGGCGGCGACGGCTACGCGGCGTCGCTGACCGAGGCGGCCTTCGGCGTGGGGATGCTGGCTGGCTCGCTCATCCTGATGGCCTGGGGCGGCGGCCGGCGGCTGGCCGGGCTCATCGCCGTGGCGGCCGTCATCGTGGGCGCGGCCACGGCGGCCTGCGGGCTGCTGCCGCCCGACGGGTTCGGCGCCTTCCTGGCGCTGACGGCGGTGATGGCCGTGGCCTGCGCGTGGTTCAACGGGCCGCTGGTCACGCTCACCCAGCGCAACGTCCCCGACGAGAAGATGGGCCGCGCCATGGGCCTGCTCACCGCGGCCATGGGGCTGGCCACGCCGGCGGGCGTCGCCGTGGGCGGGGTGCTGGCCGAGGCCGTGGGCGTCGCGCCGTTCTTCGTGGCGGACGGGCTGGCCTGCCTGGCGCTGGGGCCCGTCATCTACCTGTTTAAGTCGGTGCGCGCGCTGGACGCCCCGAAGGAGTAGACTTGCGGCATGCGCCGCCACTACCGCCATATCATCGCCGCCTGCTGCTTCTGCATCCTGTTCATCAACCAGGGGCTTCCGGCCACGTCCTTCAACGTCTTCCAGTCCTACCTGGTGGCGCTGCCGGGCGTCGGCGACGTGGGCGGCTCGCTCGTCCTGACGACGCGCGCCGGCGTGTCGCTGGTGGCCATCTTCTTCGTGAGCACGTTCTACCGCCGGTTCAGCCTGCGCGTCGGCGTGGCCATCGCCACCCTGTTCACGGCGGCCGGCTTCGGCGTGTACGCCGCGGCGTCCAACCTGGCGCTGCTGTGCCTGGGCAGCGTGCTGACCGGCATCGGCTACGGGTTCGGCGGCGTGGTGGCCACCACCATGCTCATCGGGAACTGGTACCGCGGCCACATCGGCACCATCGCGGGCGTGGTGGGGATGGGAAGCGGCGCGGCGTCCATGGTGATGCCCGTGGCGAGCGCCGCCGTCATCGCGCGCTGGGGGCTGTCGGCCGCGTTCCTGGCCGAGGCGCTGCTGGCGCTGGGGCTCGGCGCCGTGGTGGTGGCGCTGCTGCGGTCGAAGCCCCAGGACGTGGGGCTGCGGCCCGCCTCCGAGGACGCGCCGGCGGGGGCGCCAGTCGCCCCGGGCGCGACTGCCCCGGGCGCGACCGCCGTCTCCGCCGCCCCGAACGCGGGCGCCACGCCGAGCACCCCCGCGCCCGCGCACCCCGCCCACCCCGCGCGCGTGCAGGTGGGCGCGGTCACCCTGCCGCGCAGCGACAAGCGCCTCATGCTGGCGGCCATGGTGCTGATGGGCGCCGTGGCCATCCTGGGCAACGGGTACTTCTCGGTGCTGCTCACGTCGTCGGGCATCGGCCTGGAGACGGCGGCGCTGCTCACCGCCATCCTGGGCGGCGCGCTCACCGCGGGCAAGTTCGTCTGCGGCTGGGTGTTCGACCAGCTGGGCGCGCGCAGCGGGTCGCTCGGGTTCTTCACGCTGCTCATCGTGGGCCTGGTGCTGTGCGCGCTGGTGGGCCCCGGCGGCGCGACCGACGGCTTCTTCGCGGCGCTGTTCCTGGGCACGGGCGTGGCGCTGGCCACCACCGGCGTGTCGGTGTGGACGCTCGAGCTGTCGGCCCCGCGCGATCGGCTCCAGCTGGTGCGCGACTTCCAGGTGGCCTACGCCTTCGGCGGCTTCGCCTTCAACCTGATGCCCGGCGCCCTGGCAGGCGCCACCGGCAGCTACGCCATCAGCTACGCCCTATTCGCCGGGGCCGCGCTGGCCTGCGCGCTCATCGTGAGCGTCGTCTACAAGCGCCACGACCGCCTCGTCGCCGAAAGCGCCTCCTCGCGTCCTGATTGACGGAAACCACCCGAATGTAACAGACTGGTTACAGTTATAATGAGGAATACACAACTCACCTCGCGTCTTAGGGGCGTTCCATGTATCACAGCCTTCTTCACTTGCACCTGGTCGGCCTCGACGCCGCCCTGACCAGCATCGTCGAGGAGATCGCGCCCCTTGACCCCTTCACGCACCGCATCACCTCCGCGCCGGCCCTCGCGGCCGACCCCGCGGCGGACGCCCTCGCCGTCCAGGCCGACGGCCTGATCGTGCGCGTCACCGACGCCGCCGGCATCCCCGCCGTGCGCGAGCTGGCCGCCGCCCGCAAGCCCGGCGCCGACCTTATCGCCCTCGCCCCGCGCGAGCTGGCCGAAGACCTGCTGGCCCTCGGCGACGATTTGGCCGACCTGTGGCCCGACCCGCTCTCCCCCGCCGAGTTCTCCTTCCGCATAAGCCGCTGGCTGCGCGCCCGCAAGGACGCCGCCGACGCCTGGCAGACGGCGCAGTACCTGGAGGCCACCATCAACTCCATCCCGTGCCTCATCTGGTACAAGACCGCCGACGGCGTCCACGAGAAGGTCAACGACAGCTTCTGCGAGACGGTCGGCAAGACCAAGCAGCAGGTGCAGGGCCAGCGCCACGCCTACATCTGGGACGTGGAGGAGGACGACCCCGCCTGCATCGAGTCGGAGCGCATCGTCATGGAGACGGAGCGCACCTGCGTGTCGGAGGAATGCGTCCAGACCGGCAGCGACACGCGCCTGCTCACCACCTACAAGTCACCGCTGTACAACCCCGACGGCACCGTCATGGGCACCGTGGGCGTCGGCATCGACATCACCCAGGAACGCGCCTACGAGTCCAGCCTGATCGAGAAGACGCGCACGCTCGAGACCATCTTCACCACCATGGAATGCGGCGTGCTCACCCACAGCATCGACGGCTCGCGCATCCTGGGGATCAACCAGGCCGCGCTCAACATCCTGGGCTACGACACCGAGGAGGAGCTGATCGCGGGAGGCTTCGACATGGTGGCCGCGTCGGTGGTCGCCGAGGATCGCCAGATGCTGCGCGAGCTCATCGGCACCCTCACCCACATCGGCGACAGCGTGAGCGCCGAGTACCGCGTGGAGCGCCCCGACGGCAGCGACGTCCACGTCATGGGCAACATCAAGCTGGTGGAGAAGGACGGCGAGCGCTACTTCCAGCGCTTCCTGCTCGACATCACCGAGCAGAAGCACGAGGAGGAGCTCAAGGAGCAGCGCCAGGGCGAGCTCATCCGCGCGCTGAGCGAGGACTACCTGGTGGTGTGCGCCTACGACCTGGATACCGGCGAGGGCGAGACGCTGCGCGTGTCGACCGACCCCGCGCTGGGCCTGGCCGACGTGTTCACCGGCCACCCCGACCTGCTGGAGAGCACGCGCCGCTACATCAGCACGCGCGTCCACGAGGCCGACCGCACCATGCTCGCCGACGTGCTCGACCCCGCCAGCATCCTGGCCGGACTCGAGAAGCACGACCGCCTGGACACCCTCTACCGCACCGCGCGCACCGACCGCGGAGGCGAGACCGAGTACCGCCAGGCCACCATCGTGCGCGCCGGCACGTGGGGTGCGGACGGGCGCCGCATCGTCCTGGGCCTGCGCAACGTCGACCACCAGATCCGCGAGGAGCTGCAGCAGAAGACGCTGCTGGAGGAGGCGCTCATCCGCGCCAACCGCGCCAGCGAGGCCAAGAGCGCGTTCCTCACCAACATGTCGCACGACATCCGCACGCCGATGAACGCCATCGTCGGCTTCACCACCCTGGCCGCCAACCACATCGACCAGCGCGAGCGCGTGGAGGAGTACCTGGGCAAGATCCAGACCTCCAGCCACCACCTGCTCAACCTCATCAACGACATCCTGGACATGAGCCGCATCGAGAGCGGCAAGGCGTCCCTCGACGAGGGCATCGCGAGCCTCCACGAGATCGTGGACAACCTGCGCGTCATCCTCCAGCCCGAGGCCGACGCCAACGGGCTGCGCCTGACGGTGGACGCGGGCGCCATCGATGACGTGCCCGTCATCTGCGACAAGCTCAAGATCAACCAGATCTTCCTCAACCTGCTGGGCAACGCCCTCAAGTTCACCGAGGCAGGCGGCACCGTGTCGCTCACCGCCGCGCCGGCGCCCGGGGCGCCCGCGGGCAGCCGCCGCTACCGCCTGGTGGTGCAGGACACCGGCATCGGGATGAGCCCCGACTTCCTCGGGCACATCTTCGACCCGTTCGAGCGCGAGCGCACGTCCACCATCAGCGGCATCCAGGGCACCGGCCTGGGCATGGCCATCACGAAGAACCTGGTGGACATGATGGGCGGCACCATCGAGGTGGAGAGCACCCTGGGCGAGGGCAGCCGCTTCACCGTGACGCTCACCCTGCGCGAGGCCGATGCCGCCGCGGAGGAAGCCACGGCGGCGCCCGCCCACGTCATGCCGTCGGAGGCCCTCAAGGGCTGCCGCGTGCTGCTGGTGGACGACAACCTGCTCAACCGCGAGATCGCGCTGACGCTTCTGGAGGACGCCGGGTTCGAGGTGGAATGCGCCTTCGACGGGCAGATGGCCGTCGACATGATGAGCGAGCCGGGCGCCGAGCGGTTCCAGCTGGTGCTCATGGACATTCAGATGCCGGTGATGAACGGCTACGAGGCGGCCCGCGCCATCCGCGCGCTGCCCACTGCCGTGGCCGAGGTGCCCATCCTGGCCATCACGGCCGACGCCTTCGACACCGACCGCCAGAAGGCGCTCGACGCCGGCATGGACGGGCACCTGCCCAAGCCCATCGAGATCGACAAGCTCTTCGCCGCCCTAGACGCCCTGCTGGCGTAGGCGCGCTGCGCTAGTCGCCCAGGAACGCGTCGAGCTCCTGGAGGATCACCGCATCGCGTCCCCAGGACAGCATCACCAGCTTGTCCCCCAGGCCGAGCCCCAGCCGATCCGCCGCCGCCCGCGAGAGCGCCACGCGGCCGTCCTCGCCCACCGCGGCTACGCCGAGCAGCCCGCCGCCCCCGGGGCGCCCCACCTCGGCCGGACCCCCGCCGCCGTGCAAGACCAGCTCGTCGAGCCCCACGCCCAGCACCCGAGCCAGCTCGCAGGCGTGGCGCAGGTCGGGCAGGACGCTGCCGTCCTCCCAGCGGCTGATCGCCTGGCGCGAGGCACCCACCGCCTTGGCCGTCTGCTCCTGGGTGAGCCCCCGCTCCTTCCTCAGCGCCCGGATGCCGGGCCCCATCACGTCGAGGGCGTCGGCCATCGAATGCCCCTCGGCGACCTTGCCCCGGATCGCCGCCGAGAGCGCCGGCGTTGTCGTGGAACCATGATGCGCCATGGATGCTCCTCTCTCGAACCTGCGCGGAAAAGACGCACGCTACCGGTGTCCGCCATCGAAACCGCATCGAGGGAGGCCCGCACGGGCAAACGATGGCCATACCGTTACCTACGCCGCCCCCGCGCGCAGCTCGGCGGTCACCACGGCGCCCTTCCCCGGCTCGCTCTTGAAGGCGAGCGAGCCGCCGTGGGCCAGCGCGATGCGGCGGCACAGCGTCAGCCCCAGGCCCGCGCCGCCCTCCTCCGACCGCGTCCCCTCCACGCGGTAGAAGGCCTCGGTCAGCCGCTCGAGCGCCTCGGGCGGCACGCCGGGCCCCGTGTCGGCGACCGAGATGCAGCACCCGTCGGGCAGCATCGAGCAGCGCACCTCGATCGACCCCTCGCCGCCCAGGGCCTTGCGCGCGTTCTCGCACAGGTTCTCCACCAGCGACGCCACCAGGTCGGGCTCGAGCAGGCGGCTCCCCTCCCCCTCGCCGCGAAAGGCCAGGGACACGCCGCGCTTGGCGTAGAGCGGCACCATCTTGGCCACCAGCTCATCCACCAGGCGCACCGGGTCGACTGCGGTCAGGCGCAGGGGGCGTTCCTCCATGGCGATCAGGTCGAGAATCGACTGCGACAGGCGCTCGAGGCGGCGCCCCTCGGTGAGGATGAAGGAGCAGGCCTCGGCGCGCTCCTCGCCGTCGAGCGCGTCGAGGCACAAAAGCTCAGCGTAGCCGATGATGGAGGTGAGGGCCGTCCGGGCCTCATGGGCGTAGGATCCGACGAAGCGGGCCTGGCGCTCCACCACGTCCTCCAGATATGAGACGGCCTCTTCCCTCGCAGCGGCCATGGGCTCAGGTGCGCCTCAGGCCTCGAGGCGATAGCCGACCCTGTTCACGGCGACCACCCGGTCTTCCCAGCCCACCTTCTTACGCATGCGCTGGATGTGGAGGTCGACGCACTTGGTGCCGTAGCGGAACGGCTGGCCCCACACCTGCTCGTAGATGGACTCGCGGGTGAGGGCGCGGCCGGCGTTGCGCACCAGCAGCATCAGCAGGTCGTACTCGGTCTTGGTGAGGGGGATGGCGGCGCCGTCGCGCGTGACGCGCCGCGCCTTCGCGTCGATGACCAGGCCGCCTATGGCGATGACGTCGTCCTCGGCGCGGAAGCGGCGCAGGACCACCTCGACGCGGGCCAGCAGCTCGGCCACCTCGAAGGGCTTGACGATGTAGTCCTCGGCGCCGGCGCGCAGGCCGCGCACGCGGTCGGACACGCCGCCGCGGGCGGTGAGGAAGATGACGGGCAGCCCCGTCGGGCGAATGAAGTCCATGAGGGCGAAGCCGTCCACCTTGGGCAGCATCACGTCAAGGAGCACCAGGTCGAAGCTGTCGCGCTCCAGCAGGTCGGCCGCCTGGGCGCCGTCGGTCGCGCATACGCAGTCATAGTCCTCCTTGGCGAGGGCCAGGCGGATGAGGTTCGAGATGGGCCGCTCGTCTTCGGCGATGAGTATGCGGAGCAACGAAAGCACCTCCTTCGCCACCTAGCATACCGTTCCCCGGCATCAAAACGGCATAAACGGCGAGGGCGCCGGCGGATAGCGCTATTTCCCGTCACGTCCACCGCCCCGCGCCGAGCGCGCGGCCGCCGGCGAGGGTGCGAGGGCGTGCGCGTGGCGGCGAGGGCGCGAGGGTGTGCGCGTGCGGCCGACGCGCGGTGGTCGCCGCGGACACCGCGGGCGCCCCGGCTCGTCACGCCCCCGCCCCTCGGGAGCCGGCCGGGGACGTGCTCGTCCGTGCGGGGTGTCCGGCGCACCTGTGGCCGCCGGCAGGTGCGCGCCGCCCCCCTTCCCCATCTTGCTCTTATTGGGCTAACACCCCAGCTCATCGGCCAGTTGCTTGAGGAACAGGCCCACATCCGTGATGATCCCGATGGTCTGGAAGCTGCCGCGGTCGGCCAGCTTGGTGACGACCGCGGGGTTGATGTCGACGCAGACGGTGGTGACTGCGGCCGGCAGCAGGTTGCCCGTGGCGATGGAGTGGAGCATGGTCGACATCATGATGCACGCGCCGGCGCGCTGGCACCACGGGCGCATGGCGGCCTGGGCGTCCATGGTGTCGGTGATGACGTCGGGCAGCGGGCCGTCGTCGCGGATCGAGCCGGCCAGCACGTACGGCGTGCCCGTCTCGACCAGGCAGTGCATGAGGCCCTCGGTGAGGGTGCCGTCGGCCACGGCCTGGGCGACCGACCCGGCCGCACGGATGCGGTTGATGGCGCGCAGGTGGTGCTCGTGGCCGCCGGGGACGGGCAGCCCCGTGGCCATGTCGATGCCGAGCGACGTGCCGTAGAGCGCCGACTCGATGTCGTGCGTGGCCACGGCGTTGCCACCGAACAGCACGCTGACGTAGCCGGCGCGCACCAGGCGGATGAGGTGCTTGGCGGCGCCGGTGTGCACGATGGCCGGCCCCACGACGAAGACGATGTCCTGGCCGGCGCCGCGCACCTCGCGCAGCAGCGCGGCGACCTGGCGAATGATCTGGTCTTTCGGCTTCTCGCTGCTGGCGGTGGAGTTCATGAACTCGAACTCCTCGCGCTGGCGCGGGCGCTCCTGGGACGCCACGCGCACGCCCGCCTGACCCACGACGATGGCGTCGCCGGCGCGCACGGCCGAGACCGGGATGCCGACGGCGACGGGCGCGGCAGGGGCGGCGGGCTCGCCGGGCGCGGCGGGGGCGGCGGGGCGGTCGATGCGGATGGCCAGGTCCATCTCGGTGCCCGCGACCGGCTGCCAGGTGCCGTCGATGCGCACCATGGTGGCCAGGTTGGTGGTGGCGTAAAAGCCCTCGGGGAACACGCCGTCGGCCGGAGCGGGCTCGGTGACGGCGTCGTCGGGGTGCACCGGCGCGGCGCCCAGGCCGTGAAGCAGGCGCAGTAGCTCGGCCACGTGCGCGTCGTCGCGGCCGAACACGCGCAGGGTGACGGTGGAGGGGTTCTGGTTGCCGCGACCGATGGTGAGCGAGAGCACCTCGAACTCGCCGTCGAGCTCGACGACGCCGCCCATGATGCGCGACAGGATGTTCGAGTCGATCAGGTGCCCGCGGGCCTCCACGTCCTCGTACGCCGGCAGCCCCTCGTGCGCGTCCGTTCGCTCAACCTGCTGTGCCATGGCCTCGTCCTTCCGCCCGCCGCGCCCCATGGCCTGCCGCAGCCGGCCGCCGGGACGCTTCCGTCGTCTTCTCAAGGACGATTGTACCCACGTTGGCGCCCGCGCCAGGCGCGCGCCCACCCGCGGGCAGCAAAACGGCCCGCCTGTGGCGAGCAACCGTCTGCTTACAGGGGGCGGAGCGCCGGGGCGCGGACGAGGCGGACGCGCGACCATGGGAGGCACACCGTCCCCCGAGAAAGCGACCCATGGAATCCCGCGACGCCGACATCCGCCCGACCTTCTACCAGCTGCTCCAGCTTGACGCCCACGGCCTGTGGGCGCGCATCCACGCTGCCTCCGACGACCGCGAGAAGGCGCGCTACGCGGCCGCGATGGCCGTGCGCAGCGTGCTGCTGGTCGCGTTCGCCATCCTGTTCATCGGCGTGCTCGGCGGCGTGTTCGGCCAGGAGAACAGCGGGCTGGTGGTGGCAGGGTTCTGCGTGCTGCTGGGCATCAAGTTCGTCCCCTACGGCTACCACATCGGCGACAGCCTGCTGGCCCTGGCGCTCACCTTCGCGCTCATGGTGGCCGGCGGCGTGGTGGCCCTCGCGGGCTCGCCGGCGCTGGGGCTGGCGGCCAACTTCGCCTTCGTCGCCCTCATCCTGGTGATGGTCGCCAACGACCCGCCCATGGGCAACGCCGGCGTCTACGTCTTCGGCTACCTCTTCGTCAGCCAGACGCCCGTTTCCGGCGACGCCCTGGCGGCGCGCATCGTGCTGGCGGCGGTGCTGGTGGCGCTGTGCGGGGCGGTGCTGTACCACAAGCACCGCGCCAAGTTCGCCGACGTGCGGCTGGCGCACCTCTTCCGCGACTTCAGCCTCGACGACGAGAAGTGCCTGTGGCAGCTGCGCCTGGCCGCCGGCGTGGCCGGGGCCATCTGGATCGGCGGCCTGCTGGGGCTGCCGCGCGACGTGTGGGTGGGCTACGCGTGCATGTCGGTGCTGCTGCCCTACGAGGAGGACCGCGCCGGCCTGCGGCACCGCGGGGCCCAGCGCATCGGGGGCGTCGTGGTGGGGTCGCTGCTGTTCAACCTGTTCGCCGCCATCGTGCCGCCCCAGGCCCAGGTGCTGTTCGGGCCGCTGGCGGGCATCTGCATCGGGTTCTCGAAGAAGTACTTCTGGAACAACGTCCTCAACTGCTTCGGCGCCCTGCTGCTGGCCACCAGCGTCTACGGGCTGACCGGCTCGGTGGCGCTGCGCATCGTCGACAACCTGGTGGGCGTCCTGTTCGCCCTGGCCTTCGTGGCCATCCTCACCTTCCTGGAAGACCACGTGCGCGCAGCACGGGGCCGCACCGCCGCGTAGGGCGCCCTAAAGAGGGCCCACCTTACACCCAAGGGCGCTATCTGCCATAGCGCGCGAGGAGGCTTTCCCGGTTCTGCATCAGGTACTCACGTGTGTAGGGAATGGAAAACGCCACGAACCCCCGCGCGGTGGGCTCGATGATCTGACGCTGCACCAGCAGACGCCGGTAGGAGGTAAGCGACGTCGCCGGCAGGCCGAGGCGATCGGCGACGGCCGCCGTAGCCGAGACGCCCTCGTCTTCCGTCATGGCCAGAAGGTACTCCATCGCACGCAGGGGCAGGTCAGACACGGCGCTTTCATGAACGGCGTCATGAAAGCGCCCCATGGCCTGCTCGATTCCCCGCGAAACGTCCTCCTCGTCGATCACTGGCGTATCATCGACGTGGGCCCGGCCGGCCCTCCACACGTGATAGCCGATCAGCTGGATGAGGTAGGCGTAGCCGACCGTCTTCTGTGCTGCTTCCGCCAGCGCGGCGTCGGTGATGGCTAAACCCGACTTCTCTATCGACTGCCGCAGGGCGCAAGCCACCTCATCCACCGGAATCGCCGCGAGCTCCTCGGGGAGCGCGCGGCGGAGGAACGTCAGGGCCTCGCCGTTGATCAGGTCGAGAACCCCTGTGGTCAATCCTGCGAACGCGAAGGCGACGTCGATTCTCTCCCGGATAAGATGCTGGACAGCCGTCGCCAGCTCCCTCATCTCGGAGGGACTCGCGTCCTGTACCTCGTCCAACGTGATGAGGAGGCCGCGATGCTGCCGGCCCAGCGCATCGGCCCTCTCGGTCAGCGCCGCCCTGAGAGAGGGGGCGGATTCCCTCGAGGAGCCCTTACTGCGAACGTCCAAGACGCCCAGGTGGACATCCACCTCAAGGCCGGGTACGAGCCTCTCGCCCGCAGCCGCCTCCGCGATACGGGAGCAGAACCCCTTGCTCGCCGTCTCGTCGATGACCTCCCATCCGCTCTCGCGGGCGATATCGCCTAGCTCGGTCAGGAGAACCGTCTTGCCCGAGCCACGGGGACCGGTGATGCGGATCAGCCTTCCCGGCGCTCCGACTCCCTCAGCGATGCCGTCAGAAAAGTCCCCCAGCACCTTGTCGCGACCCACCAGCACGGGCGGCTCGGCGCCCGCCGTCGGCTTGAAGGGGTTGATCAGCTTCTCCCGTGCCATTCCCCATCCTCTCTTCTTGGAAATAGCAATTTTAGCAAATATAGCAGAAATAGTAAGAATAGTAGGAAGCAAGGTAAGCGCGGGAAGCCAGGCAACAAAAAAGCACCCGGTTGACGGGTGCTGTGGTTTTGGTCGCGGGGGCAGGATTTGAACCTACGGCCTCCGGGTTATGAGCCCGGCGAGCTACCAGACTGCTCCACCCCGCAATGTATGTGCGCCCCTAAGGGCAAGGATGTATATTACGCGCGCCGCGTCGCCGGCGCAACCCCTGGCAGGACATCGCCGGCAAACGGCACAATTCCTGCACAAAGGCGCTCCCAGCGCGCGCTGGCCTCGCTGCGGCGGATCGCCCCCGCCTCGCGCATCTCCGGCCGCCGCTCGAGGAGGAGAGGGAGCCGCCGGCGAGGAGGGGGCCGCCGGCCCCGCCGACGCACGCGCGCCGGCGGGGCGGCGCGCTACTTCACGGTGAGAACGGGCAGGTCGGCCTCGTGGAGGACGGCGTAGCTGACGCTGCCGAGCATACCGCGCAGGGCGCCCAGGCCGCGGCGGCCCATGACGATGATCTCGCAGCCGTTGGCCTCGGCGTAGTCGCAGATGCCGTCGGCGGCCTTCCCGCTGATGACGGCGCCCACCTGCACGTCGCAGGCCACGTCGTCCAGGCGGCTACCCAGCGCCTCGTTGAGCTCGTCCATGGCCGTCTCCTTGGCGCGCGCGATGACACGCTCGTAGGACTCCATGTCCGGGAAGATCATCGGCGTGGCCGACCCGGGCCCGTCCGGCGCCTCCAGCTCGGCGGCCACGGCGCCCGCGGGCACCACGGTCAGCACGTGCATCACGGCGTCGGCATCGTCGGCGATGAGCTTCTTCGCCACCTCCAGCGCGTTCTTGGCCGGCTCGGAGCCGTCGAAGGGCACCAGGATCCTCTTGTACAGCATGGCTTCCCCTTTCCTCGGACGCATTCGCTGAGGTAAAGGGTAATCGCCCGCGCGCCCGCGCGGCGAATCCGTCGCGGATTTGTGAGGAAGGGGCCGCTAGTTGCGGGCCACCTCGTAGGGCCAGGCGGTTATGCCGCCGGCCATGTCGTAGACGTGGGTGTAGCCGAGGCTCTCCAGCTCGCGGGCAGCCAGGTTGGAATGCACGCCCGTCTGGCAGTACACCACCACGGGGGTATCCAGGTCGCCGATGACCTCGGCGGCCGTCTCGGCGTCGATGTCGGGCAGCGGGTAGTCCACCGCCTCGGCCAGATGCCCCGCCTGGAACATGCTGGCGGGACGCACGTCGATGACGCGCGGGTGCTCCCCCTCGATCATATCGTGAGCCTGCTGCGGCGTCAGCCGGGTGACGCCCTTTTCCGCTACCTGAGCCATGATTGCTCCTAACCGATCCAAGCTGCCACTTCGGACGCCGTGGCCGCGCGCCAGGTTGATCCGAGCCGGGCCGGCGAGGAGGGGCGGCCGCGGGCTTGGGAATTCCGTGCTGTCCCCGATTCTACGTACCGCACGCGCGCCCGCACCTCTACAATGCCAGGCGTAAACATGAAGTAGAGCTTCCGTTAGGCGTCACCTTCGCGTGTCGGAAACGGGCCCTGCGACAACCGATCCGTTGCGCGGGCGCCCCCTTCCCGCACCCCAGCCGCGACCGTTCCGTGGCCATCCCGCCACCCAGCGCCGCCCGCCGTCGGATGTCGCGAAGGAGGGCCCATGACCGTCATCGACTGCCACTGCCACATCTACCCCGAGAAGATCGCCGCGCGTGCCGTCGAGAGCGTCGGCGCCTTCTACAACATCCCCATGGACGCCCCCGGCGGCACCGCCGACGAGCTGCTGGCGCTGTGCGAGGGCACGCCCATCACGCACCACATCGTGCACTCCGTGGCCACCAAGCCCTCCAACGTGGAGTCGATCAACGACTTCATCGCCGCCCAGTGCGCCGCGCACCCGCAGTTCATCGGCTTCGCCACCCTGCACCAGGACTACCCCGACCCCGCCGCCGAGATCGAGCGCGCCATCGGCCTGGGCCTCAAGGGCCTGAAGCTGCACCCCGACACCCAGGGCGTGAACATGGACGACCCGCGCCTCATGGCCATCTACGAGATCATCGCCGGGCGCCTGCCGCTCATCGTGCACACGGGCGACTACCGCTACGACTACTCGCACCCCCGGCGCCTCAAGCGCATCCTGCACGCCTTCCCCGACCTGGTGGTGGACGCCGCGCACTTCGGCGGCTGGTCGGTCTACGACCTGGCGGTGGAGTTCCTGGAAGACGAGCGCTGCTTCCTGGACATGTCGAGCGCCCAGGCCTTCCTGGGGCCGCGGCGCACCTACGAGCTCACCAAGCTCTACGGCACCGACCGCCTCATGTTCGGCTCGGACTACCCCATGTGGAGCCCCGCCGAGGAGTTCCGGATGTACGACGCGCTCCCCTTCACCGACGACGAGAAGGAGCACTTGTTCCACCGCAACGCCGAGCGCTTCCTCGGCTTCCCGGTGGCCTAGCACGCGAAAAGGGAGGGGGCGCGCCCGCCTGGGACGCGCCCCCTCTCCTTCACGATCACGCGGCGCGATGGCCGCCCGGTGCGGCGGCACCTAGTCGGCGTCGGCGTCCCCCGGTTTCTCGATGGCGACGGATATCTTGTCGATGCGCAGCCGGTCCATGTCCACCACGCGGAAGGTCACCTTGACGCCGCGGTTCTCCAGCACCACCGTGTCGCCCGTGTCGGGGATGCGGTCGAACAGCGACAGCAGCAGGCCGCCAGCGGTCTCGCATTCCGCGGCCTCCTCGGGCTCGAAGCCGATGAGCTCCTCCACCTCGCCGATGGCGAGCGACCCGTCGATGAGGAACGTGCCATCGGGCAGCGTGACCACCTCGTCCTCGCTGGGGTGCAGGTACTCGTCGTCGATGCGGCCGACGATCTGCTCCATGATGTCGCTCATGGTGACGATGCCGGCCGTGCCGCCGTGCTCATCGACCACGACGGTGATCTCGGTGCGCTTCTCCTGCAGCGTCTCGAGCAGGCGCGCGATGGGCGCCGTCTCGGGCACCGCGGGGATATCGCGGATGGGCCACTCGTCCATGGGCGTGTCATCCGGCATGCCGTAGAGGTCCTTCACGTGCACGAAGCCCACGATGTGGTCCTTGCTGCCGCGGCACACGGGGTAGCGCGTGTACTTGTACTGGCGGATGGTCTCCAGGTTCTCGGCGAGGTCGTCCTCCTCGTCGAGCACGATCAGCTCGGTGCGCGGGGTCATGATGGCCTCGGCGTCCTTGTCGCCCAGATCGAAGATGTTGTCCACGAACTCGTTCTGCTCGGGGTCGATGAGCCCGCTCTCGGTGGACTCGTCGATGAGCAGCTTGATCTCGTCGCCGGTGTACACCTCGTGCTCGTCGGCCGGGTCATGGCCGAACAGGCGCATCACGCCGTTGGTGATGCCGTTGAAGATGACCATGATGGGGTAGGTGACCTTGTAGAACACGCGCAGGGGCCCGGCGGTGTGCAGGGCGTACTTCTCGGTGGAGAAGATGGCGAACGACTTGGGGATGAGCTCGCCCACCACCACGTGCAGGGTGGTGATGACGAAGAAGCCCACGGCCACGCAGACGGGGTGGATGGCCGCCTCGGGCAGGCCCGCCGCCAGCAGCGGCTCCTCCAGCACGGCCGACACCGCCGGCTCGCCGAGCCAGCCGATGGCCAGCGACGCCAGCGTGATGCCCAGCTGGCAGGCCGACAGGTAGGCGTTGATGTGCGTGGTCACGTCGCGGGCGGCCTCGGCGCCGCGGCGCTTCTCGGCCACCGCCATGTCGATCTGGCTGCGGCGCACGCGCACCAGCGCGAACTCCGCCACGACGAAGAACGCGTTCATCATCAGGAACACTACGACCAAGAGCAGGTTAATCGCGGTCATCATGGAAGCCGTCTACCCCTTTTGCCGAATTCGGGCGCGCCCCGATGGCGTGCCTCACCTAAAACCAACTTGCAATCCTAGCGGATTACGCCGCCGGGCAGCCGAATCGCTACATTATTCGCACGCCGCCACGGTTTTTCAGCCGCTGGCTGCAAATTCAGGCGGTTTTGTACTCTGTAAGCTGCCGATTAGCGCCCAATAACGCGATTCGGAAAACGGCGCTCATGCGTTACCAGGCCTTTTCCACACACGGGCTGCGGCAACCGTCTCCGGCGGGTGCAAAACCGTCTGAATTTGCAGCCCGCCCCTGTTTTCTCAGGGTCGCAGGCCCAGGCCGCCCTCGACGGTGATGGTCTCGCCGGTCATGAACTTGAAGTCGGGCCCCGCCAGGGCCACGCAGATGCGGCCGATGTCGGCCTCGGCGTCGCCGAAGCGGCCGGCCGGGAGCACCTGGACGTTGACGGCGAAGGCGTCGGGGTGCGCCTTCTGGAACTGCTCGAGCTGGGACGTCCAGGCCAGCGGGCACACGACGTTCACGTTGATGCCGTCGGCGGCCCACTCGGTGGCCGCCACGCGCGACAGCCCGCGGATGCCCTCCTTGGCCGCGGCGTAGGACGCCTGCCCAAAATCGCCGGCCAGGGCCGCGCCCGACCCGAAGTTGATGACCGTCCCCTTCACCTCCTTGAGGTAGGGGTGGCACGCGCGCATGTAGTAGAAGGTGGCGAAGAGGCCCGAGTACAGCGCCGCCTCGAACTGGTCGCGCGTATGCTCGGTCAGCGCCACCCCACAGGCCGACGACTGCGCCACGTTGACCAGCACGTCGATGCGCCCGAACTCCCCCACCGCGCGGTCGACCACGTTCTGCACCACGGCCTCGTTGTCGGCGCGGGACGAGATGTCGGCGCGCACCGGCACCACCTTCACGGGGTAGGACGCCTCCAGCTCCTCCCGCGCGCGCTCGAGCTTGGCCACGTCACGCCCGGTGATGACGAGGTTGGCGCCCTCCCGCGCGTAGGCCACGGCGGTGCCGTAGCCGATGGAGCCGGGGCGGCCGTTCTCCAGCTGGGAGAACCCGGCTCCGGTGATGATGGCGGTCTTGCCCACTAGAAAGCCCATGGCCTGTCCTCGTTTCTCGTGCGGTCGGTCGGGGAAGACGCGCCGGAGGGACGGCGCGCGGAAGTCTTGCAACCGCCAGTATAGGAAGACGCCCCCACGCCGAGGCGCCGCCCGGGGCCGGCGTTTCCCCTCCGTAGGCACGGCGTTCATGGGGCGACGAACCGGCCGGCCGCCGCCCGCGGGCGCCAGGGCGCCGCCCGCCGCGCGGCCCTTCCCGCCCGCGCACCGTCCGCAGCCCCAAACGGCGGCTTCGCCTGACAGTTCCGCCACGGAGGGGGCGCGGCGGTAGCACAATCAGGCGAATTTTGCTATTTTCGGTATTAAATAAGCCGAAAACTTATACTCCCTCCCATTCTCGTTCACCCGGAAGAAGGTCTCGCCGTGGGTTTGTCACGCAAGCAGTGGCTGATGCTGATAGTGCTCGTCACCGGATCGTTCACCACCGTCCTCAACCAGACGCTGGTCACGCCGGCCATCCCCTCCATCATGACGGAGATGGCGGTCGACGCCGCGACCGCCCAGTGGCTCACCACCGGATTCACCCTGGTCAACGCCATCATGATCCCCATCACCGCCTACCTGCAGGATCGGTTCCCGCGGCGCCGGCTGTTCCTGGTGTGCATGGCGCTGTTCGCCGTGGGCTCGGCCATGACCGGCTTCGCGACCACCTTCCCCGTCATGCTGTCGGGGCGCCTTCTGCAGGCCGCGGGCGCCGGCATGCTCATGCCGATGACGATGACGGTGCTGCTGGTCACCTTCCCCACCGACAAGCGCGGCTCGGCCATGGGCCTGTTCGGCCTGGTCATCGCCTTCGCGCCGGCCATCGGCCCCACCATCGCCGGCATCATCATCGACCGGCTCGACTGGCACATCATGTTCTTCATCGTCACCTTCTTCGCCGTGGTGGTCATCGTGGCCGCCCTGTTCCTCATGGAGGACCGCCCGCCGGCGAACAAGGGCGACGCGCAGCTCGACCCGCTGTCGGTGGCGCTTTCCACCCTGGGCTTCGGGCTCATGCTCTACGGCTTCAGCGTCGTGGGATCGCAGGGGCTGACGCTGCTCAACGCCGCATGCACCGTGGTGGGCATCGTCGGCGTCGTATGGTTCTTCGTGCGGCAGACGCGCCTCGAGCGCCCCATGCTGCGGGTGGAGGTGCTGCGCAACCGCCGCTTCCTCGTGGCCACCGTCATCGGCATGCTGGTGCAGGGCGCGCTTCTGGCCGCCGGCATCCTCATGCCCATCTACATCCAGACGCTCATGGGCTACTCGGCCACCGTATCGGGCCTGGTGCTCATGCCCGGCGCCGTGCTCATGGGCATCATGAACCCCATCGCCGGCAAGCTGTTCGACAAGCACGGCCCGCGCAAGCTGGGCGTCATCGGCATGGTGCTGCTGACGATCACCACCTGCGGGTTCGCCCTGCTGACGTTCGCGACGCCCATCTGGTTCATCGCGGTGCTCTACACCGTGCGCATGTTCTCGATGGCGCTGGTGAACATGCCCATCACCACCTGGGGCATGAACGCGCTGGACAACAAGCTGATGAACCACGGCACCTCGGTCAACAACACGCTGCGCCAGGTGGCGGGCGCGCTGGGCACCGCCGTCATCATCTCGGTGTCGTCGATGACGAGCCACGTGGCCGAGCAGTCGATGAGCTGGGCCGACGCGCAGCTGCTGGGCATCGACGTGGCCTTCGCCGTGTGCGCCTTCCTGTGCCTGATCGGCGCCGCGCTCACCATCGCGCTGGTGAAGGACCGCCCGGCCGACGAGGCCAGCGAGGATCGCGCCGGCGAGCGCCGCTCGCTCCTGGAGTCCATCATGAAGACCGACGTCTACGCCGTGGCCCAGACAGCCACCGTCGCCGACGCCATGCGCCTGTTCGTGGACAAGGGGATCAGCGCCGCGCCCGTGGTGGACGGCGAGGGGCGGCCCGTGGGCTTCATATCCGACGGCGACATCCTGAAGCGCCTGTCGCCCCGCGGCGGCCAGGTGATCGATCCCATCGTGATGATCATGAACTCGGCCTACGACGAGCGCGACTACAACGAGCGCCTCGAGCAGCTGATGGCGGCGCCCGTCAGCGAGATCGGCGCGCGCCGGTCCATCGGCGTGAGCATCCACGCGTCGCTGCCGGAGGTCTGCCGCGTGCTGGCCGAGAACCACCTGAAGAAGGTGCCGGTCATGGAAGGCGACGTCATCGTCGGCATCATCAACCGAAGCGACATCACCCAGTACTCGATGCAAGCCTACCTGGACCATCGCCCCGACGAGGTAGTCCTCTGCGGCGACGGCGAAGACGAGGGCGCCTGCGAGGAGTAGCGGGGCGCTTCGCTGGCGGCGACGCCTTGCGGAGCTGGCCCGCTAGACCGTCACGGCGCCGGTGGCGAGGAGCCAGATCGAGAGGACGGACGCTGCGACGATGATGGCGACCACCACCTTGTCTACGGCGCTTTCCAGGTACTTCTCGCCGCGCTGGCGCTTCCCCCAGATGTAGACGGGGATGCCGGGCAGGTACAGCAGGCTCATGAGCGTCAGCCCCACCGCGCCCGACGCGTAGGCCAGGAAGAAGCTGTACAGCACGCCCACGATGCCCAGCACGCGCCAGAACCAGATGGGCGCGTTCAGCCGGCCCTTGAAGGCGTCCTTCTCGGTGAACGTGAGCTTGGCGAAGTAGGCCGCCGAGAGCAGGTACGGCAGCAGGATCATGCCGGCCGACAGCGTGTAGAAGAACTGGTACGAGCTGTCCGAGAACAGCATCGAGATGAGGAACGCCTCGATGAGCAGGTTCGTCACCACCAGCGTCACCACCGGCGCGCCGTTCTTGTTCACCTTCGCGAACTGCTTGATGAACACGCCGCCCTCGGCCGCCTCGTAGGGCGACTCGCTGGCGAGCACCGTGTAGCCGAGCATGGCGCCGATGAGCGACAACGCCACGCCGAAGTTGATGAGGAACGCGCCCCACGGCCCCACGGCGTGCTCCATGACGCCGGCGAGCGCCGGGTTCTCGAGCGTGGCCAGCTCGGACAGCGGCATGACGCCCATCGACAGCACCGACACCATCAGGTAGATGGACAGCACGCAGACGAACGCGATGATGGTGGCGCGGCCCACGTCATGGCTGCGGCGCGCGCGGCCCGAGATGGCCACGGCGCCCTCGACGCCGACGAACACCCAGATGGTGACCATCATGGCCGACTTCACCTGGTCGCTGAAGGTGAGCGCCGGATCGGCGCCGGTGTGCAGGTTGGCCCAGAAGATGTCGGGGTTGAACTTGCTGGCGAAGATGATGGCGGCGATGGCCACAAAGATGGGCACGATCTTGGAGATGGTGATGATGGCGTTGATCGCCGACACCTCCTTGATGCCGCGGCTGACGAGCCACGCGTAGAACCAGATGAGGGCCGACGCGGCGATGACGGCGTAGAGGTCGGTCCCGCGCCCGAAGATGGGGAAGAAGTACGCGAGCGCGCCGAACAGCAGCGCCGAGAAGCTGACCGTGCACAGAAGCGCGCTGATCCAGTAGCCCCAGGCGCTGTTGAAGCCGAGGAAGTCGCCGAAGCCAGCCGACGCGTAGGAGTAGATGCCACCGCGCATGTCGGGCTTGACGCGCGACAGGGCGTAGAACGTCATGACCAGGCAGAACACGCCGATGCCCGAGATGGACCACGCGGTGAGGATGGCCGCGCCCGAGGCGCCGCCGGCCGCCTGGTCGCCCGCCAGGGTGAACACGCCGCCGCCCACGATGAGCGTGATGACGGTGGTGACCAGGCGGAACAGGCCGAGGCCCTGGGGGTTGTCGATGGCAGACGTGCTGTTGGCCGGCGCGGTGGGAGCGACGGGCCCAGCCGACGCGCGCGCGGCGGCCGAGGTGGTGGAAGCGCTCATGGTGATCCTCTCTTCAGCCCTGACTTGCCTTCCAGAGGTGCTTTGGGAACCATGATAGGCACGCCTCCTGAGGCCGCCCGTGCCGCGGGGCAGCTGTCAGCGCTGCGTTGATGACATGAAACGCGCGACGGTTGGCGGGGCGGTCACGAGGGAGGAGGGCGGGCGGAGCGGCGGGCGGCGCGCGGCGAGAAACGTGTGAGGACGAGGTGCGACGCGCGGGGCGCGCGGGGCGGGGTGCGGGGCACGACGACCGGCGAGGGGCGCGGCGACGCGGGCCCAGGCGCGCTAGGCGCCGTAGGACACGCGCTTGACCAGCACCTTCGCCAGAGCGTCGCGGTTGAGGTCGCAGCCGATGCCGACGCGGCGGCCGGCGCCGTTCAGCGTGATGTGGCCGCGGTCGACCCCGTAGGCCGGCGTGGTCACGTCCGTGGGGAAGTAGCGCCCCGTGCCCCCGATGTCGCCGGGCATGATGATGCCGGGCAGCGTCTGGAAGGCCGCGTGCACGCGCCGCGAGATGCCCGTGTCGTACATGCCGCCCATCCACACCTCGCGCCCGAGGGCCTGGGCGCGGCACGTGAACTCGAGCGCCCGCTGGATGCCGCCGAACTTCCCGATCTTGACGGTGACGCAGCGCAGCTCGGGGTAGGCGAGCGCGCGGGCGGCCTCCTCGCCGTTGACGAAGGACTCGTCCAGGCAGATGGGCGTCGCCAGCGTGCGCTGGAGGCTGGCCAGGCGGCGGAAGGCGCGCTCGCAGCCGCCGAGGGCACGGTCGACCGCCAGGGGCTCCTCGATCCAGCCGATGCCCAGGCCGTCGTAGGCGCGCAGCTCCTCCACGTCGCGCGGGCTGAAGCTCTGGTTGGCGTCCAGCGTGATGATGAGATCGGGGAAGGCCTCGCGCACGGCCCGCACGCAGGCGAGCCCCTGGCCGGGCGACACCTTGATCTTCACGCGGCAGTAGCCGGCGTCAACGCACGACCGCACGGCCTCGACCGTCTCGGCCGGGGTGCCCAGGCCCACCACGGCGCCGGCGGCCACCTGGGCCATCACGTCCGACTTCAGCGCGGTGCTGGGGCCGTGGGCCCCGCCGCCCGTGATGCGCTCGCGCTCGGCGGCCAGCAGCTGCCAGAGCGGCTTGCCCTCGATCTTGCCGTAGAGGTCCCACAGCGCCATCTCCAGCGCCGAGCAGGCCATGGGGCTGTCGGCCCCCTCGGGCAGGGCGCCGAAGGCGTCGGCCGCGTCGCGCGGGTGAAGGAACGCCTCCTCCAGCACGGCGGGGATGAGGGTGCGCTGCAGGGCGCGCGCGTCCTGGCCGAGCGTCTCGGGCAGGTACCAGTCGGTCGAGAACGAGGTGCACTCGCCCAGGCCGGTGCGGCCCGCGTGGTCGACTACCTCGACGATGAGCAAGTCGCGGTTCTTGAGCGTGGCCTTGGCCGTGCGGAAGGGGCTCTTGAAGGGCAGTCGCACGTGGTAGAGCACCACGCGGCTCACCTCCAGGCGCCGCTCGTAGAGCGCCTCGGTGGCGGCGCGGTCGATCTTGCCCAGCTGGGTGCGCGGCAGCTCGTCGGCCACGCACAGGTGCTTGGGCTGGTAGATGCGCGAGAGCCGCCCCGCGAGCCCCCGCCGCAGCGCGGCGGCGCCCATGGACGCGGCGGCTTCCGCTCCCCTTCCCTCGTTCCCCCCTCCTCTGGGGGAGGCGGAGGAGTGGGAACCGCGCGGCGCCTTCCCACGCTCCACCAGCGCCACGGGGCGTCGGCCCCAGCTGGCGTCGGGCACGCCGAAGACGTAGGCGTCCGCCACGCCGGGCAGCTGCCGCAGCGCGTCGGCGATCTCCACCGGGTAGACGTTCTCGCCGCCCGAGACGAACATGTCGTCGGTGCGCTCGCGCACGTAGATGGCGCCGTCGTAGAGCGCCGCGGTGTCGCCGGTGAGGAAGTAGCCGTCCACGGTGAAGGCCCCATGGGCGTTGAGGTAGCCCGAGAACACGCCGGGGCCGCGCACGGCCAGGCGCCCGAAGCCGGCGTCGTCGGGGTCGACGATGCGCGCGGAATAGCCGGGCAGCAGCTTCAGCCCGCCCGTGAAGTCGGCCGTGACCAGGGTGTTCGCTATCTGGCTGGACGTCTCGGTCATGCCGTAGCTGGCGTAGACGCGCACGCCGGCGGCCAGGGCCCGCCCGATGGTGCTGGCGTTGAGCGGCCCGCCGCCCAGAAGGATGCAGCGGTACCCCGCCAGCGCGCCGCGCGTGTCGGCCGCCAGCAGGTCCTGGAGCATCTTGTCCACCACCGACAGGTGCGTGACCCGGCGGTTCTCGCCGTCACGCAGCACGCGGGCGGCGTCGAAGCGCGCGTAGAGCCGCAGCGGCGTGCGGTTGAGCACGCTGCGCACGAGCACCTGGAACCCGCCGATGTGGAACAGCGGCAGGACGGCCTGCCACAGGCCCGACCCGCGCTGGCTCAGCACGCGGTTCGACGCGCCGGCCGCGCCCATCAGCTGCTGCCAGGTGAGGGCGACGGCCTTGGGCTTACCGGTGGTGCCCGACGTGAACATGACGAGCGCCGGCTGTTTCTCGTCGAACAGGTGCGCCTCGCGCTCGGCGAAGTGGATGGTGTCCTCGATGGCATCCTGGCGCGCGCCCATGATGACGCCGCTGCGCTGGCGCCGCCGGGCGCCGGCCGCGGGCCCCAGCCCGTCGTCGGCCACCGCCTCGGCCTCCTGCTCGCCCATCTCCAGCACGGCGCCGGCGAAGTCCATCAGCCGCGCGGCCCGGGCCTCGTCCACCCGGCACGCCACGCGCATTCCCTCGCGCTCCAGCTCGAGCAGGCGCGTGAGCTTCTCCGTCGCTGTCAGGCGGTGGTTCAGACACACCAGCGCGAACGACCCGTAGCCGGCGGCCAGGGCCAGAAAGACGTATTCCGGGCAGTTGGGCAGGTCGGTGGAGACGTAGTCGCCGCGCCGCACGCCCTTGTCCATGAGACGGCGCGCCACGGCAGCCGCCAGCATCCGCGCCTGGCGGTAGGTGTAGCTGACCTCGCCGCCCTCCGCGTCGACGAAGGTGAGGAACACCTTATCGGGATAGGTTCTCGCAGTGCTTTCGAAGACGTCGATCATCGGCGAGGCGGCTATCAGGGAAACTTCGGGAACTGGTCGAAGTCGGGGGTGCGCTTCTCCTTGAACGCGTCGCGGCCCTCCTTGGCCTCGTCGGTGGTGTAGTAGAGCAGCGTCGCGTCGCCGGCCAGCTGCTGGATGCCCGCCAGCCCGTCAGTCGCGGCGTTGAAGGACGCCTTCATGAAGCGCAGGGCCGTGGGGCTCATGGCCAGCATCTCGCGAGCCCAGGCCATGCACTCGGCCTCCAAGTCCTCGAAGGGGACGACCTTGTTCACCATGCCCATGGCCTCGGCCTCGGCCGCGGTGTACTGGCGGCAGAGGTACCAGATCTCGCGGGCCTTCTTCTGGCCCACCATGGCGGCCAGGTAGCCTGCGCCGTAGCCGGCGTCGAAGCTGCCGACGCGCGGCCCGGTCTGGCCGAACTTCGCCGTCTCGGCGGCGATGGAGAGGTCGCACAGGATGTGGAGCACGTGCCCGCCGCCGATGGCGTAGCCGTTGACCATGGCGATGACCGGCTTGGGCACCACGCGGATGAGCCGCTGCAGGTCGAGCACGTTCAGGCGCGGGATGGAGTCCTCGCCGACGTAGCCGCCGTTGCCGCGGATCTTCTGGTCGCCGCCGGAGCAGAAGGCCTCGTCCTCGTGGCGGCCACCGTGATTGGCGCCCGTGAGGATGATGACCCCGATGGAGGCGTCGTCGCGCGCCACCGTGAAGGCGTCGTACATCTCGTTGACGGTGAGGGGGGTGAAGGCGTTGCGCCGCTCGGGCCGGTTGATGGTAATCTTGGCCACGCCGTCGCAGGTCTCGTAGATGATCTCCCGGTACGGCTTGCCCGGCTGCCAGACGATGTCCTCCATGGGTCCCCTTCCGCGGCGCATGCCGCACGATGCCGTTTCGCGACCGACAGGTTGTGGGCCGTGCACGGGCGAAATACCACTGGTTGTGTTGATTGCACTATAGTAACGCGCTTTTCGCCACGAAACCCCGGCAGAGGGCCATTTTCGCGGCTTTTTCTTGGAGTCTACGCGAATGTGGGTGCGCTGAGCGCGTGCGCAAGCACGCGGGGCGCGGGCGCGGGCGGCGGGCGGCGCGGGTGGCGAACGCGCGAGGGAGCGGGGCGCGGGCGCGGGCGTGCAGGGCGGCCGGCGGGCGACCGGCGGGCGGGGCGGCGCGGACGGGCGCGGGCGGGTAGGGCGGCGCGTGGACAAAAAACCGCGATCTCGCATTTCGGTGGACAAAAACCGGCGATCTCACCGATGCCTTCGCCGGCCTCTTTAGAAGCGCGCGGCTTTGACCTGGGGTTTCTTAAAACGTGAAGCGAAGCGGGGCCGTTACGAAGCTTAAAAACCTGCGAGATCGCGGTTTTTTGTCCATGCGAGGGCGACCACCGCGTCTGCGAAGGCGGCCGGGCGCTCCAGGTGGACGCTGTGCCCCGCGCCGGGGACGACGCGCGTCGCGCACCCCGCCTCGGCGGCGCGGGCGGCGACGGCTGCGTACTTGGCGTCCAGCTCCCCCGCCACGTAGAGCACGGGCAGCCCAACCTCGGCGGCGGCCGCCAGCGCGGCGAGCGAGCGCGCCTCGTCGGCCTGCCGGTGCGCCCCGGCGCCCTCTAGCGACCGGGCGAGCGCCTCGGCGTCGTTGGCCGCGCGCCCCTCCGCCAGCCGGGCGCGGACGTCCGGCGGCAGCGCGCGCTGGCTGGCGAACAGCGGCAGGCGCGCCCAGTCGTCCATGAAGGCCGCGACGCCGCGCTCCCGCACGTCAGCGGCCCACGCGGCGTTGCGCCTGGCCAGCGTCGTGCGCGCAGCGGCGTCCGCCGGCCCGAGTCCCGCGCCCTCAAGCACCAGCCCCACGACACCCGCCGGCCTCGGCGCGCCTTCGGTCACGCCCGAGGAGGCGCGCTCCCCGCCCCTGCGCCACGACGGCACGATCAGCCCGCGCACGAGCGCCTCCAACGCGACGCGGCCGCCCATCGAGTACCCGACGACCACCGGCGCCGTGCCCGTGCGCGCGGCAGATGCCCGCACCTCGTCGGCCAGCAGCGAGCCCATCCCCTCAAGCGAGAACGCCCGCGCGTCACGGCATCCGCGCCGCGCGCCGAACCCGGGCCAGTCCAGGACGCGCGCCGCCACGCCGCGCGCTCCCAGCAACGCCACGACCTCGTCCCACGTCCGCGCGCTCTGCCCGAACCCGTGCAGCAGGACCACCTCGCGCTCCGCGTCCGCGCCCGTATCGGACGCCGCATTCGCGCCCATCAATGGGCCAGGCACGCCACCATCCAGCACGCCGGCATCGCGCTCAGCGGCCGCGCCATCGCGCATCCCAACCGCACCACACGTCGCGCCCATGCCGTCGCGCTCCCCGGCCGCGCCGCGCGCCGTGCCCTCAGCTCGATCCTCCATCGCCCCTCCTCAGTTCGTCCCCCGATTCTCGCAGATTTCGACGGAAACTCGCCATTTCAAAAGTCAATACTTTTATTGAAACATTTGTTCCCTATACTAACTTATAGAGCCAGTGCGGGGGCGCCTCCCAAAGGCGCTACAGCCCATCGCTCGCCATCAGCGAGACGCATCGGACACCCAACGCCCGCAAGATCCTCCGACACCCTCCGTGAGGGTTGTTGACATATAACAATTTTGTTATATCATGAAGGAGGGTCCATGGCCGCGTTCGAGATCGTGTACTACCAAAAGACCAATGGAAGAGAGCCCGCAAAGGAGTTCCTCGACTCGCTTCCCGACCCCTTGAGAGCAAAGGGATTTCGCGACGTGAACCTCCTCCGCGAGCGAGGCCCCGAGCTCAGGGGACCCGTCTCCAAGCATCTGACAGACGGCCTCTTCGAGCTTAGGATCCAGACAGCGGGCGACAGCACGCGGGTGTTCTATTTCTTCTTCTCGGAGGGCAAGATCATCCTGACCAACGGATTCGTCAAGAAGAGTCAAAAGACACCCCCGAGAGAATTACGCCGGGCGCTTCGCTATAAAAGAGACTGGGAACGGAGGCAATGCCGATGACTACTTTCGACGAACATCTTGCCGAGCAGATGAAGGATCCGGAGTTCGCTCGGGAATGGGAGCGGCTGGAGCCGGAGTATGCCGTTATCAACGCCATCTTGGACGCGCAGCAGGAGCTCGGCATCACCCAGAGCGAGCTGGCGGCGCGCTGCGGCATGAAGCAGAGCGCCCTCAGCCGGCTGGAGACGGGCAAGACCAGCCCCACCCTCAAGACGCTGCAACAGCTCGCCGACGGCATGGGCAAGAAGCTGGTCATCCAGTTCGTGTAGCTCCTTCCGATGCCCTCCGCACGGCGCAGGGGGCGCCCTCGTGCGCGCGAGGGGGGGGGGTGAAGCCTTCATGCGCGCGAGAGGGGCGCAAGCGCTGCTTTTCGCCTGGCGTCCGCGCCGCTCCCCCGCGCGACGACACCGGGGCGCGCGATGCCTCCTCGCCCGCGCCGCTCCTCCGTGCGACGGCGTCGGTGTGGGCACTCCCCGCTCGCGTCACCCGCGCCGCCTGGCAGCGCCGAGGGGGGCGCCCTCCCACACGAAAGCGGAGCGCGTCTCGCGCCCACGCCGCGCGGCAGCGCCGGGGCGCGCGACGCCCCCTCGCCCGCGCCGCCCCTCCGCACGACGGTGTCGGGGCGCGCGGCTACTCGGGCGGGAGGGGGCGGGAGTCCTCGGGGGTGGAGAACATGCGCTCGCGTTTGGCCACGAAGGCCTTCAGGTCGGCCTCGGAGTGGATGTCGAGCTTGCCGTAGAGGTTGTGCAGGTGCGTCTTGATGGTGTTGGGGGTGACGAACAGGTCCTCGGCGATCTCCTTGCGTGACTTGCCGCGGATGATGCTGTGCATGATCTCTCCCTCGCGCTGGGTCAGCCCGAACTCCTGGGCGATGACCTCGCAGGTGCGCGCGCTGCCCGTCGCCTCGTCCGGGCCGCCGGGGCGCACGAATCCCCAGCCGGTGCGCAGGTTCGCGCCGTTGGTCAGCAGCAGCGCCGCCATCAGCATCAAGAAGGCCAGCACGCAGAAGAACGCCATGACCTCCGCCGAGCCCACCAGCACCTGCAGCGCCACGCTGCCCGCCACGATGCCGAGGGCGCGCCCCGTCATGAGCGCCGCGCTCGGACACGACGACAGCCACGTGGCCGGCTGGTCGCAGTTCTTGATGAGGTAGGACCCGAGCCCCCACAGCACCAGGTCCAGGTAGAGGAACCCCGTCACCTGCAGGAGCGCCGCCACCGGCGACGCCGGGCCCAGCAGGCCCGCGGCCAGGAGTCCGCCGGCGGCCAGGGGGAACCCGATCTGGTAGATGGAGCGGTTGAAGTCCATCTGAAGCACCAGCACGGCCAGAAGCGCCAGCAGCGCCGCCAGCACGTAGCCGACCGAGTCCGGCTCCTGCGACAGGACGCCCGACAGGCTCATGAACCCGAGCGGCACCCCCAGCGCCAGGCCCTGGGTGACGGAGGTGGCCAGGAAGCGGTACGGGATGAGCAGCTCGATGGTCGAGTCGCGGTAGAGCGCCCGCCGATCGGGGAAGGCGCTCGCGCGGGCTCGGCAGAACGCCAGCACGATGACCGCCGGCATCACGAAGGCCAGCGCCCAGCGCGCTTCCGGGCTCATGAGCGCCACCGCCAGGGACAGCACGCCCGTGGCCAGCGCCGACGCTATCCCGTAGGTCATCGTGGGCGTCATCCCCAGCATCCCGAAGAGGCGCCCCAGCTCGACGTGGACGCCCACCGTCCCGCCGGCCAGCATCGCCATGCCCAGCCCCAGCGTGGCCGCGCGCACTCCCTCGTCGATCATGCCGCCGTGGCCTCCCACATACAGGAAGAACACGCCGAGCGTCATGCTGGCGGCAAGGGCCCACAGGTAGCCGTCCTTGTCGACCACCGTGATCCGCTTGAAGCAGAGGGCGAAGAACAGAAACACGCCCGCGCAAGCCAGCAGGAACACGGCGAGCAACGGCAGGGCCACTCCCGCCACCTCGAACGTGCCGCCGAAGAAGAAGCCCTGCAGAAACAGCAGGACGGCGAAGGTCTTGTACGCGGTAAAGAGCAGGAAGGGCGCTGGCTGGCGGCGCACGTCATGGGCGACCTGTCGCAGGCCGTTGCGCCGGGTGACCTCGATGTTCATGTCATCCACCTTACTCGTCGGGTCTTCGAGCAAAGCGTGCAACCTCACGGCGCCGGCCCCCACCGGCCCCGTGATCCCTCTTGCTGGGATCGAGTATACCGAACCCTGGGGTGAGTCGTCTAATCCCACCGGGGTGAGATGGCGGCTTTCCTCCAAACCACCTCGGGTGAAGGATGGCGCGCGGCCGCCTAAGGGCCCATGATGGAGCCAGCACATGCGACCGCCCCGGCATTCCGAGGAAGGACGCGACAAGGAGGTGAGGAGGGGGAACGCAGGGCCCGGACGCATCAGAACCAACGCAATCTCGCGTGAAGAGCGAAGGCTGCGCATCATCCCACCGCTCCCCCTCCGGGTCGCTCCCGCAGGGGGAGCGCCCATTCCGAAGGGAGGCGCCATCGTCATGACCACCCAGGCTCCCGCTCGCGGAACCGGCCGCCACCTGGACTTCGCCAACGCCCAGGGGCAGCGCTTCCGCCTCCAGGTCGAGGACGACCCCGTCGACGCCTGCGCCTTCACCGTCCGCGTCATCCCGCTGCCCGAGCCCCTCGAGGCCGCCGCGGGCGCGAGCGATCACCGCCGCGCCGCTGCTCCCACCGCCTCCACCACCCCCGTCGCTGCCGCCGCCCTGGCCGCCCTCACGGCCCGCGAGCGCGAGGTGGCAGCGCTCATCGCCGAGGGCCTCACCAACGACCAGGTGGCGGGGCGGCTCTACATCTGCCGCTCCACGGTGAAGACCCACCTCCAGAGCATCTACGCCAAGGCCGGCGTCCCCAACCGAACCGCCCTCGTGGCCCTCCTCCACGCCGTGGCGTAACGGGAGCGCTTCCACCCCCACGCAAAAAGGCGCCCCGGATCCCCGGGGCGCCTTTGCTTCGCGCTTCTACCCCAGCAGGGGCATCACGCCGTACATCACTATGAACGACCAGGCGGTGCAGACGGTGAAGATGGCGAGCTGGATGAGGCAGATGGGGTGGTAGGCGCCCTTGAAGCGGAACACCTTGAACACCCACTCCACCAGCGGCGCGAACACCACGGCGCCGATGAGGATGGTGGGGATGACGATGGCCCAGCTCGGCGGATAGGTGCTCACGATGGCCGACGCGAACACGATGCCCGCGAACGTGAACGCCATGCCCGTCTTCTTCCACTTGGGATACCAGATGAGGATGGCCAGCGCGCCGGTGACCAGCTGCACCATGATGAGCAGCGGAAAGTTGCCCGACCCGTAGGCGGGGGACAGCGGGTTCATCACCCACGAGATGATGCCGCCCACGTACATGCCGACGGTCGCCCACGTGCTGCCCCAGATGGTCAGCTGCCCAATGTCGCCGAGCACCTGGCCCACGAAGAAACGGCCCTTGGGCTGGTCGGTGGGGTTGGCGCCCTCGGCCGGCGCCGGGATGGTCATCCACGGCATCAGGCGGAACAGCAGCGAGCACACCGGCACGACGATGGCCACGCCGACGGACACCGCGATGAACAGCGGCAGCCCCAGCGGAGACACGATGCCGTAGAGCAGCGCGTAGCACACCGGGCACGTCACGATGGTCCCCACGACGAGCGAGGTGGCCACCTTCTTCAGCTCGGGGCCGTAGAAGATGACGAACACCTGCACCGTGAGCACGGTGGCGAAGGTGGGGATCCAGCCGCTGGCGAACAGGCCGTCGTAGAGCACCTGCCCCAGGATGAGCGACAGGCACGTCGTCACGAACATGACGGTGAAGATCTTCCCGTTGCCCGCCACGCCCGTGCCGGCCCAGGGCGACCCGCGCCGCTCGAGCGCCGCCGCCACGAAGCCCATGACGATCATGCCGATGGACGCCGGCAGCGCCGCGATGAACGAGCCCTCGGTCAGGTCGGCGAAGAACCAGGCCACGTAGTAGAGGGGATCGCCCTCCATGCACCCGGCCATCATGGCGCCGAAGTCGTAGATGAAATCGTTGCCCATGAGCATCGGCTGCACGGTGGTCATGAGCGCGTACAGCGCGATGGCGAAGACGACCGTGCCGATGAACGCCGGCATGATCTCGCGGCGCGACACCGCCTGGGCGGCCGCACCGCCCGCGTCGGATTCGTAGACCTGCTTGTCCATGTCCTCGTCGAGGAACGTGTTTTCCATGGTGACACCTTCTCTCTTGCCGTAGATGGCGGCAGCGCCCGGCGAGGCCCCTCGCGACCCGCGCGCCGACCCGGCGCGTCGCGGCCGCCCCTCGCGGGCTGCCCTATGAAGTTTTCCGAGGAAGGTTTGGAATGCGGCCATCCTACCCCACGGCCGCGGCCGTCCGGTATCGGCCGAAAGGATGATAACGCGCCGCGATATCCCCCATCCGGCCGATACCGATGCCGCCGCGCGGGGCGTATCGTGGGGATCGGGATGATACGATACGCCACGGAATCCGCCGACGGACGCGGGCCTTGGGGCCTGCCGCGCCGGCCGGGATCCTCCGCTCTTTTCCGCGCACGACTACGCACCGGAAAAGGAGAGCAGCTATGAACACGTGGTATCCCGAGGCCGACCTGGTCATCCAGCATGCGAAGATCTACACCGTCGCCCTCACCTGCGACGAGGTCAAGGCCGGCAAGACCGACTTCCCCATCATCGAGAACGGCGGCGTGGCCGCCAAGGACGGCAAGATCATCGCCGTGGGCACCGCCGATGAGGTGGCGCCCCTCATCGGCGAGCACACCCAGGTCATCGACGCGACGGGCAAGATCCTCACCCCCGGCTTCGTCGAGTGCCACATGCACGCGAAGTGGACGGGCGAGAACCTGCTCAACCTCGACTTCATGGGCGTCAAGAGCCGCCAGGCCATCCTCGACGCCATCGCCGAGAAGGCCGCCCAGGCCGAGCCCGGCGAGTGGATCGAGGGCGACGGCTGGAACGAGCTCATCTGGGAGGACAGCCAGGAGCTCATCACCCGCCGCGACCTGGACGCCGTGGCCCCGAACAACCCCGTGTTCCTGCTGCACATGACCGTGCACACCATCGCCGCCAACTCGCTGGCCCTCGAGGCCGTGGGCTACACCAAGGACACCCCGCAGCCCGAGGGCGCCGAGATCGGCCACTACGACGACGGCGAGCTCAACGGCCTGCTGTGGGAGAACGGCGCGCTGCAGCCCATGCTCAAGACCAAGCCCGCCCTCACCGACGAGCAGCACCTCCAGTCCATCGAGCTCATCGGCCAGAAGCTCAACGCCTTCGGCATCACCAGCGTCATCGACGCGAACCTCAACTACAAGCAGATGCACATGTACAACGAGGCGCACCGCCAGAAGCGCCTGAGCTACCGCGCCAACCTCATGTTCTACCTGGATCCGCAGTTCGGGTCGTTCGAGGACAACCTGCGCCGCCTCGACGAGATGGACTGCGTCACCGGCTTCGGCGACGAGATGCTCAAGCTCAACGGCTGCAAGGTGACCCTCGACGGCATCACCGCCGCCTTCACGGCCGCCATGAGCCGCCGCGAGTATCGCCAGCGCCCCGGCTTCTACGGCGACACCATCTACAGCCAGGAGGAGATCGACGCGCTGGTGTGCAAGGCCACCGAGCTCGGCTGGCAGTTCGGCATCCACACCATCGGCGACGCCAGCGAGGACCGCGCGCTGCACGCCTTCCAGGAGGCCAACAAGATCCGCCCGGTGAAGGAGCTGCGCCACTACCTCATCCACTACCAGCTGCCCTACGAGGATCAGTGGCCGATCATGCGCGAGCTGGGCGTGGGCGTGTGCCTCCAGCCGACCATCGTCGCCCAGATGGGCGAGGAGCCTCTGTTCTGGCCCGAGCAGGCCGAGCGCTTCCAGTCGCCGGGCCTCATGTTCCGCGAGGGCATCCTCGCCGGCGGCAGCTCCGACAGCCCGGTGGTGACCCCCAACCCGATGCTGGGCATGTACTACGCCATCACCCGCCTGGACGAGACCACGGGCAAGATCCTCTCCAAGGGCGACGAGTCGAAGGTCACTCCCATCCAGGCCCTCATCATGTACACGAAGAACGCCGCGTTCTTCAGCCACGATGACGACAAGATGGGCTCGGTGGAAGTGGGGAACTTCGCCGATCTGTGCCTGTTCGACGAGGACTTCATCACGGGCGACGTCGAGCGCTACCGCACCGTGACGCCCGAGAAGACCATCCTGGGCGGCACCGTCGTCTACGAGCGCTAGGGCGTTTCGGCCCCCGGGTGCGCGGCAGCCGCGCGCGCCGGGGGCCGCCCCCGCGACTGCCGCGCTGAGCTGGGAAACGCACGACGCGCGCCCGGCCCGAGCCGGCAGCCGCGGGGGCGATCACCTCGTCCCCCCTCGACCGGCGCTGCGCCCCCTGCCCCTCCTTACTATCCTTGGTAGGGGGCGTAGCGTGCCTTCACGCCCGCGAGCGGGACGGTCACCTCGATGAGGCTGAGGCCCGGGGTGCCCGACAGCTCGTCGTAGGCGGCCACCAGGTCCTCGACACGCTCCACGGCCCGGTAGGGCACGGCGAAGGCGTCGGCCGCGTGCCCGAAGCGGGCGTCGTGCGGCACCAGGAACAGCCGCTCGAAGTAGGGCTCCTCCGACTGCTGCGGCAGCATGTCGAACAGGCCTCCCCCGTTGTTGTTGAGCAGCACGATGGTGAGCGAGGGCACCGTGCCGTCCGGACGCGGCGCCGCGTGCAGCAGCTCGCGCTGGAGGTGCAGCGCGTTCAGGTCGTGCAAAAACGTCAGGTCGCCTGTGACGAAGGTCGCCCGCGGGAAGGCCCACGCGGCGCCGATGGCCGTGGACGTGACGCCGTCGATGCCGTTCTGGCCGCGGTTGGCTAGCACCGCCAGCGGGCGGTCGCCCGTGCCGGGCGCGGGCTTGAGCAAAAACGTGTCCAGTGCGCGGACGGACAGCGAGTTGGCCGAGAAGAGGAGTGAGCCGGCCGGCACGCGCGCCAGAAGCGCGCTCAGGTAGGCGCCCTCGAAGCCGTCGCCGGCGTCGCGCGCCGCCTCGATGCGCGGGCGCTCCGCCTCGTTGAGCGCCACCCATCGCGCCAGGTACGCGTCCTGCGCGCCCATGGCGGACACGGGGGCGGGGGCCACCTGCGCCGCGGCGTGGGGCGCGCCCTCCCCCTCTTGCGCGCCCTGCGCGTTCGTGGCGAGCGCGGGCACGTCGCCCATGGCGCGCACCAGGTCGAGGGGCGTGCAGGGGACGAACAGGTCGGTCATCAGGTTGAAGTCGCGCGTCTCGGCGGCGTCGACCACCACCTGGACGGGCCGCGCGGCGGCCAGCCCGTTGAAGGCGCGCTTGGAGAGCGGCCAACGCCCGAAGCGGATGAGGGCGCGGGGCAGCGGGCAGTCCTCGCGCGCGAAGAGGTTGTCGTAGCTGTCGATGACGCAGGCCGCGTCCAGGCAGCGCAGGCCCGAGAGCGGGTCGGCCAGAAGCGGCAGGCGCCAGCGCTCGGCCCACGCGGCCACCTCGCGCGCCTCGGCCAGCGTCTCGCAGGTGCCCTCGCCCGCCGCGACGGCCACGCCGCCCTGGGCGATGAGGGCCGCCAGCGCGTCGAGGGCCCGCGCGTCGGGCACCGCGCGGGCGCCGACGAGGGGGCCGGGCGCGGCGGGGTCGGCCGGCAGGGCCGCCAGCGGGCTCAGGCCGGCGTCGAACAGCCCCTCCACCGCGAAGTCGGGCTTGAGCGGCTCGTCCAGCGGGAAGTTGAGGTGCACCGGCGCGCAGTCCTGCGCGCACCCGCGCGCCGCCACGGGAAACGCCCCGTCATCCGGCGCGGCGTCCGGCGCCGCCCCGCGCCCGCGACCGAGCGCAGCGATGCACGCCTCGCGGGCGGCCTGGCGCGCGAAGGCGACCGCCTTGGGCGTCCCCTCGGGCTCGGGCATCTGGCGGAACAGGCGCACGGCGTCGCCGAACAGCTTCACCTGGTCAGTCGTCTGCGGGGCGCCCAGGCCCAGCAGCATGACGGGACGGTCGCTCGACAGCACCAGCAGCGGGATGCGCGAGGTCTGCGCCTCCAGCACGGTCGGGAAGTAGTTCGCCGGCGCGGTGCCCGACGTGCAGACGAGCGCCGCCGGGCGCCCCGTCGCCTTCGCCAGCCCCAGCGCCACGAACGACGCGCCGCGCTCGTCCACGTCCACGTGCACGCGCAGCTCATCGGGACGGCGGCAGCTCAGCTCGAAGGCGGTCATCGCCAGGCCCGTCGACCGCGACCCGGGGCTCACCACCACGTCGCGCACGCCACAGCGCACCAGCTCGTCGAAGAACGCCCCCAGATACCGCGCCGTCTTCTGCGCGTGGGTCAGCTCCTGTTCCGCCATGGTTCCGTCCTTTCCTCGCCCGTCCTCGCTCCATTCTCAACCGCCGTCTGCGGGAAGGCCAGTCTTATATTGGAGGGCTTCCTACGCCCACGCGCCCGCACGGGCGCGCTTGCACGTCGGCGTGCCCCGCGCGCCACTCGCGGCCGCCGCACGCCCCGCACGCCAACGGCCAGCAGCCGCACGTCCGCGCGCTACGCGCCCTCGAAGGCCGACAGCACCGTCTTCAGCTTCAGGTCGATCTCGTCGAACTCCGCATCGGCGTCGCTCGCGCCGACGATGCCGCAGCCGGCGTACACCCAGCCGACCTCGCCGTCGAAGACGCCGGTGCGCAGCGCCACGGAGAACTCGCCGTCCCCCGCCGCGTCCACGAACCCGGCCGCCCCCACGTAGAAGCCGCGGTTGTAGGCCTCGATGGAGCGGATGAGCATCATCGCCTCGCCGACGGGCAGCCCGGCGGTGGCCGGCGTGGGGTGCAGGTCGCCCACCAGGTCCCACAGCTCCACGCCCTCCAGCACCTGAGCGGTGGCCGGCGTGTGCAGGTGCTGCACGTGCGCCAGGCTCATGATCTCGGGCTCGGCCGGCACGTCCACGTCGTAGCACACGCGGTTGAACACCTCGCGCACGAAGCGCACCACGTAGTCGTGCTCGGCGCGGTTCTTCTCGTCGGCCATCAGCTCCGCCGCCAGGCGGGCGCGCTCGGCCTCGTCGGCGCCGGCGGGGCACGTGCCCGCCAGGCACATGCTCTCCACCCGCTGGCCGCGCTTGCGCACCAGAAGCTCGGGCGTGCAGCCGCAGAAGAACACGTCGGCGTAGCGGTACAGGATGACCGTGCCGCGCGCGTCGCCGTCGATGAGGTTCACCAGCAGGTCCTTCGACGAGAACGGGCGCTCGGCCACCAGCCGCTTGCGCCGCGAGAGCACCACCTTCTGCACGCGCCCCGCCTCGATGGCCGCCGTGGCGGCCCCCATGGCGCGGCGCCACTCCTCGCGCGAGTCGTCCTCCAGCCGGTACGGGATGGTCTCGCGCGTGCGCGCCGGCGCCTGGGCGCACAGCCGCAGGAACCGCTCGACGCGCCCGGGGTACACCGGCCCCAGCGAGTTCACCTGCAGGAACCGCCCGCGCTCGTTTTCCAGAAGCACGATCTCAGGCAGCATGAAGCGCAGCCGCGGGAACGAGCTGAACAGCTCGTCGGCCGGCGCGGGGTTCTCGGCATCGAAGCGGTTGAATGAGAAGAACACCGCCTCCTCGCGCACGGGACCGTCGTACTCGCATTCCGCGTCCTCCAGCGCCGGCAGCGCGATGCAGCGCCCCAGCCCCAGGTAGCGCACAGGACGATCCTTGGCGTAGTAGACGAACTGGTCGGTGAACCCCTTCTGCATCAGGCAGAACGCATCGACGATATCCGCATCGACGGGCACGGTGAACGAGTGGATCCTGGTCATGGCAACCTCGGGAAATCGAAGTAATCGGCTAATCATCAAATGAGGCATAACTCGTCGTGCATTCTAGCACGGCCCTATACTGCTTCCCGTACCAACGGCCCGCGCGGCCCCGGGTGCGCCGCCCGGCGCCCGCGGCAGGCGCGCTGGAAGCATCGAGAAGGAGCGCTCATGAAGAACCTGATCAGCGAGTTCCGCGAGTTCATCAACCGCGGCAACGTGATGGACATGGCCGTCGGCGTCATCATCGGCGCCGCCTTCACCGCCATCGTCACGTCCCTCACCAGCGACATCATCAACCCGTTCATCAAGCTCATCACCGGCGGCAACGGCACCGAGGTGGCCGGCCTCACCATCCCCGTCGCCGGCACCGAGAACGGCATCGACTTCGGGGCGTTCATCAGCGCCATCATCAACTTCCTCATCGTGGCGTGGGTGGTGTTCCTCATCGTGAAGGCGTTCAACAAGATGAAGGACGCCGGCTCGAAGGTGCGCGGCAAGAACGGCGAGGTGATGGACGAGAAGGCGCCGGAGTGCCCCTTCTGCCTGGAGGAGGTGCGCGAGGGAGCCACCCGCTGCCCCCACTGCGCCGCCGAGCTCCCCGCCCCCGCCACCCCCACCTTCACCCCCGCGGAGTAGCGGCAGCAAGCCCAACGCGATCGCACGTATAAAAAACGGGGCCCTCTCTCGACGAGAGGGCCCCGCTGCTTGCTTCGTTTAGCGCGGGCTAGCAGCAGACCTGGTGCTTGACGCGGTCGTGCTCCTCGGCGCGCTTGGCGTCGTTGAAGCGGTCGAGGGTGCCCACCAGGTAGCCGGTGATGCGGCGGATGCGGTCGAACTTGACGGGCGCCAGGCCGTAGTGGATGCCCACGTCCTCGCCGTCGACGTCCAGAACGAGCGACTCGAGCTTGCCGTGCGGGTACTTGTCGTAGGCGCGCTTGATGTAGGCCTGCACCTCGGGATCGGTCAGGGGCGCGTCGTCCTTGTGCGCGTAGTTGACCTGCACCTTCACGCCGTCGACGGTCATCATGTTCTCCATGGGTGACTCCTATCATCCGCAGCGCCGCGCCTTTTGGCACGTCACCATATCTTGTAAGGTTCGCACATACTACCACAATATGTGGACACAGAACCTCACGTTTCCAGGAAGTCAGAAAACCGTGACACCTGCGGCCCACGCCCAGCGGGCACCTTCCGCGCAACGCCCGCGTTCCACGCGCAGCCCCCCGCGCAGCGCCCGCGCGCAACTCCGCGCGTCACGCCCTCCCCGCGCCCGGCGCCCACCGCGCGCTACACGGCCAGGGCGTCCTCGGCCACCGCGGGAGTCGGCTTGAAGCGGGTGACGAAGCTCGCCACGCCCATGGCCACCGGCTCGAACAGCAGCGCGGTCACGTAGCCCACGGGGTACACCGCGGGAATGGGGTAGAGCCACCCGTTGACGAACTCCTGGGTGAAGAACCCGATCATCAGCCCCGTGACGAAGAAGTTCATGATGGGAATCATGATGGCCAGGATGACGAAGTTCTTGTAGATGGCGCACAGGGCCGTCCCCTGCGGCGCGTTGTTGAAGGCGGCGAACTTCATCCCCAGCACGTTGACCGGGATGACGGTGGTGGTGATGGTGCCGATGATGGTGCCGTAGAGCAGCGGCATCGATATGGTGTCCCAGTTCACCGGCATCCCGTTGAACGCCGTGGTGGCGATGCCCACCGTCAGGGACAGCACGAAGGACAGGACAAGGTTGACGATAACTCCCCAGACGAATTTCATGCATCCTCCTCTTCAGCCCGGGGCGACGGACCCGTCACCCGTAGGCGTGCGTAAACTCCTCGTAGAACAGGTCGACTATCGGGTTGGGGTTCCCGCTGCGCCTCACCAGGCTGAACAGCACGTCCTCGCCGTCGGCTATGGGGATCGACCCCATGCCGAACCCGAAGTGGCTGGTCGGCACGAACTCGGGGGTGATCCCGAAGGAATCGCCGTCGAGCGCCATGGCCTGGTTGAGCGACTTCCCCACCCGCAGGGGCAGCCCGCGGGCGGCGAACAGGTCGCGCAGGTAGGCGGCGTAGGCGGGGCAGCGCTCCTCCTCGAGGATGCGCAACCGCTGCTCCGACAGCTGGGCGAGCGTCACGGACTCGGCGTCGGCATAGCGGTTGCCGCCCGCGACCCAGGCGCACAGCGGCAGCGTGAACAGGTCGTGGTAGACCAGCCCCTCCTCGTTCATGGTGGGAAGCCGCAGCGAGAACACGATGTCGAACGCGTTCTTCATCAGGTCTTCCCGATAGTCGTGATACTGGATGTCCTCCACGTAGAGGTTGACATCCGGATACTTCTTCTCGAAATGGGACACCATGGGGTAGATGATCTCGTTGAGCTTGGTGAAGCGCAGCCCGCCCCCGATCCGCAGCTCCCCCTGGACGGAGGACCCGCGGCTCAGCTGGCTCGACACCATGTCGAGCTCGCGCAGGACGTTGACGGCGCTGTCGCGGAACAGCCGGCCGCTCTCGGTGAGCGACACCGAGCGGGTATCGCGGACGAGGAGCTGGGCATCAAGTTCCTTCTCGATGAGGATGACGTGCTTGCTCAGCGTGGAGGGCGTGATGAACAGCTGCTCGGCCGCCTTCCGGTAGTTGAGCGTCTTGCAGAGCTGGACGTATTCCCGAAGCCACTGGATCTCCATGCCACGACCATCCCCTCTGCCGCCGGCGGCGGCGCGTCCCGAAGCATCCTCAGACGGCGTCTCGCAGGGCGTGCCACTCATCCGGCTCCACCCGGTTCTGGCAGCGCCCCAGGTCGCGGCCCGCCTCCACCTGGGAGGCCAGGCCGCACGGGTTGGCGCAGGCGACGCCGAAGCGCTCGCACATCGCCGCCTGGGACACGGACTGCTCCGTGAGGTCATGATGGCACCGGACGCATCCGACCTCACGGGGCCTTCCCTTGCACTGCACGTCGAAGACGTTATACCACCCGCGCGCCGGGCATTGCACGGCCTTCTGGCGCGGGGGCCGGCAGCCCCCGCACAGCGGATTGCAACCCCAGCACACGGTGGCCGCCCCCTAGGACACCGAGAGCACTTCCACGTCGTAGACGATCTCCTCGCCCGCGAGCGGATGGTTGAAGTCGATGTCGAAGGAACGGTCGTCGGCGCGAACGATCTTGGCCGGAATGGGCTTGTGGGGGTTGCGCGGACTCGTCCACATGACCTCCATCCCCTCCTCCAGGTGCTCGCCGTCCTCGATCGTCTCCTTCAAGATACGCGTCTGGACGGCGCCCTCGTCGCGCTCGCCGTAGGCCATCCCCACCGGGATGGAGCAGCGATCCCCGGCGGCCAGGCCGGCCAGGCCCTCCTCCAGCTTGGGCATCACCATGTGCGTGCCCAGCGTGAGCTCGAACGGTTCGCCCTTGCGGCTGTCATAGAACACCTCGCCGTCGGCGGTGCGGCCCTGGTAGTGAAACGTCACGACGGTCATGGCTCCCCCTTAGTCGACCTTCTGGCGGTCGTCCAGCTTGTGCTCCTCGCGCTGGAGGGCCAGCTTGAAGCTCGCGTTGGACGCGCCGTCGAGGGCGGAGTCGTCGGCGACGGAGTACTCGAGCGCGATGTCGGCGCCGCGCAGCTTGTCGACGACGCTCGTCGTGTCGATCTCCTCGCGCCAGTCCAGGTCGCCGCCGGGACGCGGCACGAACAGCACCTGCTTGTCCTTGCGCTTGAGGTCCTCGGCCAGCTCGTCGATGGTGCCGAACTTCATCACGTTGGCCAGGCAGTGGTGGACGCAGGTGGGCTTGCGGCCGGCCGCCACGCGGTCGGCGCACAGGTCGCACAGGTCGGTGGGCACGGGCACCTTGTTCCAGTTGGTCTGACGGTTGTTGATCTGCCAGGGGCCGTCGCTGTACACGCGGATGCCGAACTTGCCGACGGGGAAGCCGTGCTCCTCCTTGCAGGCCACCTCGCAGGCATGGCAGCCCGAGCAGTACTCGTAGTCGATCAGGAGTCCGTAGCTAGGCATTGCGCCCCTCCTTCCAATCCAGGTGGGCCGGGCGGTCGTAGCCGCCGGCGATGAGCTCCTCGTGGCTCATCTCGTCAGCGAGGCTGCCCTTCTTCACACTGCACAGGATGCACTTGAAGGGGGCGCCGAAGCCCATCTTCCCCGTGTGGAAGTTGGGGATGAGGCTGTTGATGTTGGATCGCCACACGCCGTAGAGGTGCGGCTCGTTGGGATCCTCCTCGGGATACCACCAGCCGTGATCGGCCTGGACGACGCCCGGCTTGACGATGGGCGACACGTTGGCGCGCAGCTCGCACACGCCGAACTGATTGCGCAGCACGCACATATCGTTCTGGGCGATGCCCAGGGCCTCGGCGTCGGCGGGGTTGATGTCGAAGGTGGGCTCGGGGTGGATCTCGCGCAGGTAGGGGATCTGCTTGCCCTCGGAGTGGAAGTACTCGTAGCGGCGGGCGCCCGTGGTCAGCACGAAGGGGAACTCGTCGAGCAGGCCCGGGGTGGACACGGGGCTGTACTGCGGCTCCTCGTAGTAGGGCAGCGGGTCGTCGCCGAAGCGCTGGAACATGGTCGACCACAGCTCGACGCGGCCGGTGGGGGTGTTGAAGCCCAGCTGGCCGTCGCCGCGCAGCAGGCCCTTCTCGTACTTGCGGTAGGTGTGGCCGCGCTGGATGCACACCTTCTCGCGCGCCTCGGACAGGGACATCTTGCCCATCAGGCGGAACTTGGAAACGAAGTCCTCGAAGTCGGTGTACTGCGACCAGAACTCCGGCTGCAGGCGACGGCCCAGCTCCCAGCCGAGCTCCATGTCCGACTTCGTCTCGCCGATGCGCTTGATGGCCGGGGTCATGATGCCGTAGGTCACCGGCAGCGAGCTGTAGTGGGTGAACACCACGCCGTCGCGCTCGGCCACCGTGGTCAGGGGCAGCATGAGGTCGCAGGTCGACTGCGTGGACGGGGTCATCCACACGTCGAAGCCGATGTTGAACTCCAGGCTCTTGATCATGGCGTCGTGCCAGCGGCGCGGCTCGGCGGCGCAGGTGCCGGCCAGCAGGTTGTTGCCGGCGTAGAGGCCCATCTTGATGGGATAGGGCTCCTCGGTCTCGAGCGCCTTGAGCATGAGGTCGGCGTGGGCGTTGAGCAGCATGCCGCAGTAGGCCGGGTACTCGTGCAGGCCGAGCAGGGCGTCCTTCGTCTCGTCGGTCATGGTGGAGAAGCCGAAGCCGGGCTCGTTCAGCGAGTCGGCGAAGCCGCCGATGATGTTGCCGCCGGGGATGTCGATGTTGCCGGTGATGGCCATGAGCGCCATCACGCAGTGGGCCATCTGCTGGCCGTTGGCCTTCTGGTCGGTGGCCAGGCCCCAGGCGATGGACGCCGGCTTGGCGTTGGCGTACATGCGAGCCGCCGCGATGATGTCCTCCTCGGGCACGTCGCAGATGACGGCCGCCTTGGCCGGCGGGATGGCCTGCACGCGCTCGGCCAGCTGGTCGAAGCCGTAGGTCCACTTCTCCACGAAGTCGTGGTCGTAGAGATCCTCGTTGATGATGACGTTGAGCATGGCCATGAGCAGGGCCGTGTCGGTGCCGGGGCGCAGGCGCAGGTTGTACGCGGCGCGGGTGGACACCCAGTTGGTGCGCGGGTCGATGGTGATGAGCTTGGCGCCGCGCCTCATGAGGTCGACCACCGAGTGGCCGAAGAAGCCGTCGGGGTTAGACGGCAGCGGGTCCTTGCCCACCAGCATGATGACCTCGGGAACCTTGAACTCGGGGTTGTCGTAGGTGCCCTCCAGGCCGCCGGCGAAGTCGATCTCCGGGTAGACGGCGCCCAGGACATAGGCGCTCGCGGCCATGCGGGGCAGGTAGCATGCGTAGCCCGACTGGGTGTAGCAGTAGTTGGGGGTGGCGAAGATGGCCGCGGCGTAGGGCATGAACGTGCCGCCCTCGCGACCGGTACCGGCCCACACGGCCACCGAGGTGGGGCCGTACTTGGCGGTGATGCGCTTCCACTCCGACTCGATGAGGTCGAAGGCCTCCTCCCAGGTGATGCGCTCCCACTTGTCGGCCTGGCCGCGGTACTTCGGGTCGCGCTTCATGGGGTACTTGATGCGGTCAGGATGGTTGACGTAGTCCTTCAGGGTCAGGCACCGCGGGCAGAGGCGCCCCTTGGTGACGGGCTGGTTCTCGTCGCCCTCGACCTTGACCAGCGTGCCGTCCTCGTCGGCGTAGAACTTCACGCCGCATCCCACGGGATGGCACCCCGGAGGCGACCACACGCAGGAACGGGTCACCGTGAGGCCGTCGTCCTCATAGCGCCAAGGCTTGCCCAAATCGTCCTTGAATTCCATTCTTCCTCCTCTTTCCGTTTCCGCCCGGCTGCCTGAGCGGTATCAGGGGGTGCACCCTACGGCACACGATACGGAGCGGAGGAGGGAAAGGGAATCAACGAAGAGGCGTTATTCCTGTGTCCAAAACGGAAACAGGTTTTCAGGCCCTACGCGGGGAAGATGCGTCCGGCCGCTGTGTCCGGACGCGACACGCCGGCGTCGCGAAAACGGCGCTTCCCCTGAGCGGGCGACGCCGCTTATAGTGCCGGCGGGGGCGCGTGCGCGGCCCCCTGGCCCACGACCCTGAGGAGGTTTCCATGTGCTTCAGACCAGCAGCGGTTGAGATCGAGAGAAGCTGCCCGGAATGCGGCGGGAAGTGCCCGGCGGACGCCACGGCCTGCCCCGCCTGCGGCGCCGAGCTGCCCGAGGCGAGCCCCTACGCGGTGCCCGGCGCCGGCGCGCCCGGCGCTCCCGCGGCCCCCGGCGCTCCCGGTGCCCCCGCGGCGCCCGGCATGCCCCCGGCCCCCAAGGCGCCCGGGCAGTAGGAAGCGTCCGCGTTTTTCTCACCGGTTCGCCCAAGGAAGACAGCGAGAGGCCCTGGGGTGCCTGTCATTGGCGCGTTGCGCGGCCGAACGCACTTCGGTGCGTGAGGGCAAGCGCAAAAGCGCCAAGGGCAGGCGTCCCAGGGCCTCGCAGCGTCGAGTTCGCCACCGTTGCGTCAGCAACGGCGGAACAGACTAGATCTTGTACATCATCTGGAAGACGTCCTCGCGCTGGATGATGATCTGGACGCCGAGGTCGGCGCCCACCTTCTCGAGCTTCTCCTGGACGGTGTTGAAGTCGCAGGCCTCGGGGGCCAGCGTGGTGAGCATGGTCATCGAGAAGATGTCGCCCTGGCCGAGGATGGTCTGGCTGATGTCGTCGATGTTGGCGCTGCACTCCGCCAGGGTGGTGGCGATGGCGGCCACGATGCCGCTGCGGTCCTTGCCGAGTACCGAGATAACGCACTTCATGGGGTTCTCCTTGGGGGTCGTCGCGCCGCCGGCGACGGCTCGGCCGGGCGGCTGCGGGCATCGGTTCGTTACGAAGGTAATTCTAGCTCAACGGATCGCCCACGGATGCGGGCGCGGCTTAGGCGGCGCTTTCCGGCGCGCCTACGATGGACGGACGAGCGCCGCCGCACCACCGCGGCCATCGGGCGCCCGGCCGGCGCGCCCCGGCGCGCATCCAATCGAAGGGAGAACCCATGCTCACCATCGGCAGCCACCTCTCCACCCACTACGGCTACCTCCGCATGGCGGAGGAGACCGTCTCCATCAAGGGCAGCACCTTCCAGTACTTCACCCGCAATCCGCGCGGCGGGGCCCAGCGGGCCCTCGACCAGAAGGACGTCGACGCCTTCAACGCCTACGCGGCCGCCCACGGCGTGCGCGACGTCATGGGCTACGCGCCCTACGACGTGGATCCCGGCGAGGGAGACGTGGCCAAGCAGGACTTCGCCCGCATGGTGATGCTGGAAGACCTGGAGCGCCTGGCACTCATGCCCGGGTCGCGCTACCTGGTGCGCCCCGGATCCATCGGCGACACCCCGCGCGACCAGGGGATCGCCAACGCCTCGGCCGCCTTCCGCCACGTGCTGGAGACCCGCCGCGACGTGCCGCTGCTGCTGGCGAACATGCCCGGCGAGGGCACGCAGATCGGCTCGACCTTCGAGGAGCTGGCCGCCATCCTGGACGGCATCGGCAAGGACGCGCCCGTCGGCGTGCTGCTGGACGCCTCGTCGGCCTATGCCGCCGGCTACGACCTCAAGAACGACCTGGACGGCGTGCTAGGCAAGTTCGACCAGGCCATCGGGCTCGACCGCCTGAAGGCCGTGCACCTCAACGACATCAAGGAGGCGCTCGGCTCCGACGCCGACCGCCACGCGCCCATCGGCGAGGGCCAGATCGGCTTCGAGGCCCTGGCGGCCCTGACCGTGCACCCGGCGCTGGCCGACGTCCCCTTCTACCTGGAGGAGCCCAAGGCCGACCTCGTCATGTACGAGAAGGACATCGCCCGCTTCCAGGCGTACTACGCCGCCCACAAGGGGTAGCGCGCTCGCATCCGCTAGTCGCGCATGATGAGCGCCATGGCCTCGGCGCGAGTGGCGGCGTCCTCGAAGACGCCGCGCATGACGCTCGTGACCGTCTTGGCGCCGGGCTTGCGCACGCCGCGCATCGACATGCACATGTGCTCGGCCTCCATCACCACGATGACGCCCTGGGGGTTGAGCTCGGCCACCAGCGTGTCGGCCACCTGGGTGGTCAGGCGCTCCTGCACCTGCGGGCGCTTGGCGAAGGCGTCCACCAGGCGCGCCAGCTTGGAGAGCCCGCACACGCGCCCGTCGGCGCCGGGGATGTAGGCCACGTGCGCGCGCCCGAAGAAGGGCACCAGGTGGTGCTCGCACATCGAGTAGAACGGGATGTCGCGCACGAGCACCATGCCGTCGTGATGCTCGTCGAAGGTGGTCTCGAAGTGCCGCGCAGGATCCTCGGTCAGGCCGGCGAAGATCTCCTCGTACATCCGCGCCACGCGGGCCGGCGTCTCCAGCAGCCCCTCGCGATCCGGATCCTCGCCCACGCCCTCCAGGATCAGGCGCACGCCCTCCTCTATCTTCTGCTTGTCCACCTCTTCGCTCCTTCAAGTTGGTCGCGGGATGCGCGACGCGCGCCCGCGAAAGGCCCGCCGCAGCGAGCGGCGCCTATCTTACCACGGCCGCGCCAGGTCGGGAGGGCCCGCGCGCCGCGCCGGCGTCAGCCCAGATCGAGCTCGATGCCGACCGGGCAGTGATCGCTGCCCATCACCTCGCTGTAGATGGACGCGCCCTCCACGGCGTCGCGCAGCTCGTCACTCACCAGGAAGTAGTCGATGCGCCACCCCGCGTTGTTCTGCCGCGCCTTGAACCGGTAGCTCCACCAGGAGTAGGCGCCCGCCACGTCGGGATGCAGCAGGCGGAACGTGTCGGTGAAACCCGCGTCGATGAGCTCGGTGAGCTTGCCGCGCTCCTCGTCGGAGAAGCCGGCGTTGCCCCGGTTGGGGCCCGGGTTCTTGAGGTCGATGTCCTCGTGCGCCACGTTGAAGTCGCCGCACATCACCACCGGCTTGGGGTCGGCCGTCTCGCCCGGCTGGGTGAGCGGCAGGTCGTCGGCGGCATGGCCCACGCCGAAGCCCTCGTCGCCGTCGCGCTCCACGGGCACCCCCGCCGGCAGCACGCCGTCCTCGAGCCCCTTGCAGAAGTCGCGGAAGGCGTCGTCCCACTGCATGCGGTGGTCGATGCGCGCCAGCTGGTCCTGAGCGTTGGGGGTGTACACGTCCACGAACCAGAAGTCGGCGAACTCCGCCGCCACGATGCGCCCCTCGGCGTCGAGGTAGTCGTCGCCCAGCCCGTGGAGCACCTGGCGCGGGCGCTCCTTGCAGAACACGGCCGTGCCCGAGTAGCCCTTCTTCTGGGCGTAGCTCCAGAACTGGCAGTAGCCCGGCAGGTCCAGGTCGACCTGGCCTGGCTGCAGCTTGGTCTCCTGCAGCGCGAACACGTCGGCGCCGAACTCATCGAAGGTCTCCAGGAAGCCCTTCTTCAGCACGGCGCGCAGGCCGTTGACGTTCCACGATATGAGGCGCATGGGGCTCCTTTCCGTATTTTCAGCATGAGCAAGCGTAGCAGAGAAGCCGATCCTCGCTCGCGAATCGGCTTAAATCTCCCCGAATCGGCCTTCCTTTGCAAATTCGGACGGTTTTGCACTCTTCCACCGGCCCTTGTGCTCCGCCGCGACGGTGCCGCGCCTGCATCGCGCTACCGTGACCTGGGGATCTACGAGAGCAGCGGTGCCCATTGTCGGCGACGGCGCTCGAGTGGGGGTGCAAAACCGTCCGAATTTGCAAATCAGGCGCGCATTCCGGGGGCGACGGCTCGAAACGGCCTCCTTACTTATGGTAGGGCTCGCCGCGGGATATCTTGAAGGCGCGGTAGACCTGCTCGAGCAGCACCACGCGCGCCAGGTTGTGGGGCAGCGTGATGGGCCCGAACGACAGCGTCTCGTCGGCACGGTCGTAGACGGCGCGGCTCACCCCGTCGCTGCCGCCGATGACGAAGGCGATGTCGCTCGTGCCAGAAAGCGCCAGGTCGTCGATGCGGCGGGAGAGCGCCTCGCTCGAGCGCTGCCGCCCCTCGATGGCCATGAGCACCACGTGGGCGCCGGCGGGCAGGGCCGCCAGGATGGCGTCGCCCTCCTTGGCGCGCGCCGCGTCGACACCGCCCGCGCGGCCCGGGTCGACGTCGGCCACCTCCACGACGCCCACCTTGGCGTAGGCGCCCAAGCGCTTGAGGTACTCGGCGCAGGCGTCGGCCCAGAAGCGCTCCTTGAGCTTGCCCACCGCCACGACAGTAATCCGCACGGCGCTCCCCCCCCTTCCACGGAAAGGGGGCGCCCGGCGGCGCCCCCTCGTCTTCACTCACCGCAGCCGCCGCGGGGCGGCCGCGCGCTACTCCACCCAGTCCTTGCCGATGACCACGAGGAAGTCGCTGCTGTAGATGTACTCGTTGTTGTTCTTGACGATGCGGCCCTTGCCCAGCAGATCGGCGATCTCCTGCGCGTCCTGCTGCTGCTCGTCCTTGCCGTAGACGACGACCGTCTCGGTGTAGTCGCTGTGGTTGGCGTTGCCGGCCTCGGTCTTGTAGCCCAGCTCGGTGATGGCCTCGGCCGCCTCGGCGCCCACGCCGGCCACGCCGCAGCCGTTGCGCACCGACACGGTGCCCGACCGCTTCGCCCGCGACCGCGCCGTGTTGCCCTCGTCGTCGGACATGGCCCCGCCGCCGGCGCTGGCGATGACGATGCCGGTGGCCTCGTCGACGATGTCCTCCTCGGTGGGCGGCAGGCCCTGGTTGATGCGGTCCATCATCTTCTTCCACTCGTTCTTGTTGAGGATCTCCCACCAGACGTTGTTGCTGTACTCCGAGGTGGTGGGCTCGACGGCGGTGTAGAAGTCGGTCTCCATGTTCATGCCGCGCAGGTTGGTGGCCAGGCTGATGATGTCCATGACGCCCATGTCGGTGGTCACGTACTTCGACAGCGCCTCGATGGTGGCGGCCATGGTGGCCGGGTCGCTGTTGAGGATCTTCTTGCCGATGGCGCTGATGACCATGCGCTGGTTGGCGGCGCGGTAGCCGTCGCCGTCGCCCAGGTCGTCGTAGGTGTGGCGCGAGCGGCACAGCACCAGGGCGCCGTCGCCGTCGAGCAGCTGCGGGCCGGCCTCCAGGTAGCCGGCGCGCGGGTCGGCGATCTTCACCGGCACGTCCACCTCAATGCCGCCGAGGGCGTCCACGACCTCCTTGAAGCCGTCGAAGTTGATCTCGGCGTAGTGGGTGATGGGCACGCCGGCCAGCTGCGACACCGTCTGCACCGTCATGGGCGCGCCGCCGATGGCGTGGGCCGCGTTGAGCTTCTGGATGCCGTGCTTGCCCATGTCGATCTTGGTATCGCGCATGAGCGAGACGAGCGTGACCTTCTTCTGCTTGGGGTCGACGCGCACGAGCATGAGGCTGTCGGTGCGGTAGTTGTCGCCGGCGTACTCCGCCGACGCGTCGCGCTCGGCCGAGCCGTCGGTGCCCATGAGCACCATGTAGAACGGGTCGCCCGGCGGGGTGGTCTGCTCCAAGACCTTCATCATCTCGGGATCGACGTTGCGCTGCATGTTGGACTGGATGCTGCTCACGTAAGCGAAGGCCGCGCCAGCGCCGCCCAGGGCCAACACCAGCACCACGATGAGCGAGATGAGGGCGATCTTCTTGCGCTTGCGCTTCTTCGCCTTGCCCACCTGGTAGGTCTCGCTGTGCGAGCCGCGCGAGTAGGGGTTGGTGGGACCGGCCGGGTAGCCCGGCGCGCCGGAGCGCCCGGATGCGGGCGCGTAGCCCTGCTCGGTGCGCTGGCGCTCGTGGGCGCGGGCCGACTTCATGTGCGACCCCACCGGCGAGAAGCTGGAGGTGGAGTAGCGGGAACGCGAGCTGCCCGAGCGCGCGCCCGAGCCGTAGGAGTTCCGGTTGTACGATTTAGCCATGGTGCGAGACTCCGTTCCTCGTATCCCGAGCGCTATGGCCAGCGACGATTACACTGTTCACGAAGCTTCATTCTGATAGGCCGCTGTTTCGTTGGCAACAAACGCCGCAGCCAACCCATTCAAAAGCCACAGGACGTCGCCATCTGCTCCACAAGTTCCCCACGGACTCGCACCTACCCCCTAGCTCGCGACTCCCAGCTTCTCGGCCATCCAGGCGTTGGCGGCCAGTTCGACGGCGTCGTCGAGCTGGACGAGCGGGGCCGGCTCGACGCCGGCGCGGCGGGCGCGGCGCTCCAGGGCGCGCGCGAGCAGCCAGTCGGCCACCTCGGGGTTCTTGGAGAGCAGCGGGCCGTGGGAGTAGGTGCCCACCACGTTGCGGAAGCGCACGCCGTCGGCGCGGTCGTCCTCGTTGTTGCCGTGGCCGGCCTTCGACGCCACCGCGCCCAGAGGCTCGACGCTCGGGCCCAGATAGGTGCGCCCGGCGTGGTTCTCGTAGCCCACCACCGGGTGGCTGGCCAGGGGGGACCGCAGCGCCAGGTTGTCGGTGAGGCGGTCGGCCGAGGTGCCGGGGCGGCGCGTCTCCGCGTCGATGATGCCCAGGCCGGGCACCAGCTCGTCGCCCCACAGCCACTGCCTGCCGAGGATCTGGTAGCCGCCGCAGATGGCCAGCAGCGGGCCGTCGTCGGCCACGTAGGCGGCCAGCTCCTCGCGCATCTCGGCCAGCTTCTCGCTCGCGAGCTTCTGCTCGCGATCGGGGCCGCCGCCCAGGAACACGAGGTCGGCCGCGGCCAGGTCGGCCACGTCGCCGTAGTGGACGCGGCGGATCTCGACGGGGATGCCGCGCCACGCCAGGCGCTGCTCCAGCACGCGCACGTTGCCGCCGTCGCCGTACAGGTTGAGCAGGTCGGGGAACAGGTGCGCGATCACCACGGGCGGCTGGTCGGAGGCCGGGGCGGGAGTGGGGACGCCCGTGGGCGTGGGGCCACCGGCGTCCGGCGCCGCGCCTTCCGCATCCGCCTCGCCGGCCGCCAGCGCCGCACCCGGCACCGCGCTCGCATCCGCCCCGCCGGCGGCCGGCGCCGGCGCGCTCTCCCCCAACGCCGCGCCTGCCCCGCCCCGCGTCGCCGCCAGGCGGTCGAGGGCCGCATGCACCGGCGGCAGCGCCGTGTAGTTGGCGATGGCGTACACGCCCGCGTCCGCCGGCAGCGCCCCCTCGGCGACGAGCCCCGGCAGCGCGGCGAACACGTCCTCCACGCCCTCGATGAGGCGCGCGTCGATGCCCGCGTACTTCAGGCGCACCCGCAGGTCGTAGGAGCGCGTGCCGCCGGAAAAGACGACCAGGGGGCCGTGGCCGGCCAGCTCCTCGAAGTCGATGTCCCAGATCCACGAGATGTCGCGCCCGTCGCCCTCGTAGTCGTTCACGAAGAAGGCGATGGCCTTCGGGCCGGCGTCGCGCTCGATGATCTTGAGGTTCTGGTTGAAGCCCGTCGGGTTCTTCGCCAGGTTCAGCAGCACGGGGTACCCGTCGATGACGTAGCGCTGGAGGCGCCCGTTGCGGGGGTCGAAGGCGTCGACGGCACGCTGGAAGACGGCCCCGTCCACGCCGGTGAGCTGCATGATCGCGTCGGCGGCCAGCAGGTTGTACACCAGGTACGGCGTCGGCTGGCCCGTGGACACGCGGTCGACGCGTCCCGTGGCGCTGCCGGTCACCTCGAACGAGGCGCCGCGCGCGTCCAGTCTCACGTCAGTGGCGGCGAACTCCAGCGCGGGCCGCGCGAAGCCGCAGGCCGGGCAGCGGTAGTCGCCCAGCTGGCCGTACTGCCGGTAGCCGTACTCCACCATGCCCGAGCACTCCTGGCACATCTGCGCGTCGGCCACCGTGTTCTGGGCCAGGCCCATGTCCTCGGCCACGCCGAAGGGCACCACGCGGTTGGGCACCTTCCGCGCGATGGCCTCGCACAGCGGGTCGTCGGCGTTGTAGACCAGCGTCGTGTCCGGCGACGACGCCAGCGCGCCCGCGATGCTCTCCTGGATGCGGCTGATCTCGCCGCAGCGGTCGAGCTGGTCGCGGAAGAGGTTGAGCAGCAGCACGTAGTCGGCGCGCAGCTGGGGCAGGATGCGGGCCAGCCACAGCTCGTCGCTCTCGAAGACGCCCCACTGCGCGGGGCGCGCCTGCAGAAGCGCCGAGGCCACGCCGGGCCCCATGTTGGCGCCCGTGCGGTTGCAGATAACGCTGCGCCCATCGGCCTCGAAGGCGTCCGCGATCAGGTTCGTCACCGAGGTCTTGCCGTTGGTGCCCACCACCACGACGCTGCCGGCGCCCACCTTCCCACGCAGATCAGCGATCAGCTGCGGGTCGATGCGCAGCCCCACCTTCCCCGGGATGGTGCCGCCCGGACGGTGCGCCACCTTCTGCAGCCCCCACGTGAGCGTGTTCCCAACCGCCTTCGCCATCGTCAGCCGCAAGCTCATGACGCGCACCTTCTCTTCCCGAGCGCCCTTCCCATCTGGGATGACACGGCGCTCGTCGTCGGTTCCGTTTCGCTTTACCAGCCGTTCAGTATACCGTCCGCCTTCGCGCGCATACTATAATCACCCAATTATCAGAAGGCGCGCCCGGCTGCTGCGTGGCGCGCCCGGCGGGAGGCCCATGGACGCAAGTCAGATCATATCCGTCGCCGTCTTCGTCGTCGCGCTGGGCCTCATCATGTCCGAGAAGGTGCACCGCGCCCTGGTGGCGCTCGTGGGCGCCGTCATCCTGCTGGCGGCGCACGTGGTCACCTTCGAGCAGGCGGTCGGCCACGTCGACTTCAACACCCTGGGCGTGCTGCTCGGCATGATGATGTTCGTCTCGGTGGTGAAGCTGTCGGGCGTCTTCGAGTACCTGGCCGTCGCGTGCGCGCGGCTGGCCAAGGGCGACCCGTGGCGCATCATGCTGCTGCTGGTGCTGCTGACGGCGCTGCTGTCGGCGTTCCTGGACAACGTCACGACGGTGCTGCTCGTCGGCCCCATGACGCTCACCCTGTGCCGGCTGCTGGAGGTGGGCCCCGTGCCGTTCTTCCTCGCCGAGATCATGGCGTCCAACATCGGCGGCACCGCCACGCTCATCGGCGACCCGCCCAACATCATGATCGGCTCGGCGGCGGGGCTCAGCTTCGCTGACTTCCTCGCCTACGACGCACCGGCCGTGGCGGTCATCCTCGCGGCCGTGCTGGGGGCGTTCTACCTGCTCTACGGCCGGAAGATGGCCGTGTCGCCCGAGGCTCGCGCGGCGGTGATGGCGCTCGAGCCGGCCAGCTACGTGAAGGATCGCCGGCTGCTGGCCGTGAGCGCCGTGATGACGGCGCTGGTGGTGGCGGGGTTCATGTTCCACGCGGCGCTGGGGCTGGAGTCCTGCGTCATCGCGCTGGGCGCCGCCGGCCTCATCCTGCTGGTGTCGAGGCAGAGCATCGAGCGCGCGCTGGCCGAGGTGGAGTGGACGACGCTCACGTTCTTCCTGGGGCTGTTCGTCATCGTGGGCGCGCTCACCGAGACGGGCGTCATCGGGATGCTGGCCAACGCCCTGGTCGGGGCCACCGGCGGCGACGTGTTCCTCACCATGATGGTGCTGCTGGTGGGGTCGGCGCTCATATCCAGCTTCCTGGACAACATTCCCTTCGTGGCCACCATGATCCCCATCCTGCTGTCGATGGGCTCGGCGGGGATCGACGTGACGCCGCTGTGGTGGGCGGTGTCGCTCGGCGCGTGCCTGGGCGGCAACGGCACCCTCATCGGGGCGAGCGCCAACGTGGTGCTGTCCGACATCAGCCGCAAGAACGGCCACGAGATCACCTTCGCCCAGTACCTGCGGGTGGGCTTCCCCCTCATGCTGCTGTCGGTGGCCTTAGCCGCCGCCTACCTGGCCCTCCGCTTCCCGCCCGCCTAGCGCCGACGCGCCGACGCGGCGGGCGCACGACGGGCGGGACGGGCGAGGCGACGCAGGGCGGCGACGGGCGCGGCGAGGCGACGCAGCGGGCGCCCGCGGACACTTTGGGGAGGCGCGATGGCAAGATAGCGAGGTTTGGCATACTCTCGTGCCCCTGGAAACGCCCTTCTCAGCTCGCCATCGACTAGAGCGACGCTGTTTTCCCAGGTCAAGGTTCCCCTAAACTAACTTTTTATCGCACAAGCACGCTCACGAGTATGCCAAACCTCGCTATCTTGCCATCCAAGGGCACAAAAGCGTCCCCGCCCGGCGCAGCGATCGCAGTGTCCACCCCATGCGGGACGACGCCACGCTGCTCCTTGCGCGCGACGGGGCGATTCGCTATACTACGGTTTCGCTTCGCGAGAAGCACCACGCCAACGTGGCTCAGTTGGTAGAGCAGCGCACTCGTAATGCGCAGGTCAGCGGTTCGAGTCCGCTCGTTGGCTCCAGAGTATCGGCAGGTCAGCAGGTATAAAGCTTGCTGGCCTGTTTTCTTTTCAACGTTCCTTCATTCCTAAATCTGCGAATCGTCTGCGAATGCCCGAAAATCACGCCGTTTTCAGCTCGACGATTCGGCACGGCGCCGGCTCCTCGCGGAACATCTGTCCCACGAGGTCGGCGGCGGCCCGGTCGTTCTCGGGCACCGCATGGGCGTACCAGTTCAGCGTAAGCGACGCATCCGAGTGCCCCAGGCGGGCCTGAACCGTCTTCACGTCCACGCCCTGGGCCAGAAGCTGGGTGGCCTGGGTGTGGCGCAGCTCGTGGAAACGGAGGCCGGGGAACCCCGCGCGCTCGCGGAAGCGCCGCCACCAGTGCCCGAAGTTCGCCTTGCCGAGCCAGCCGCCCGTGGCCGAGCACAGCACCGGGGTTGCCTCGTCAACGTCTATGCACAGCGTATCCAGAAGCTCCGTCTGGAGCGCCTTCCAGGCTTTCAGGTGCGCCATGGTCACCGCGTCAACCGCAACGGCTCGCTTGCCGGCGGCCGTCTTCGGCTCCTTCGGCCTCCCATCGTTTCCCAGGGACTGGACCACGGTCAGCACCCCGTTCCGGAAATCGACTGCGCCCCACGTGAGGGCCAGCACCTCGCCTTGGCGCATACCGGTGGCTATTCCCAGCCTGACGGCCAGCACGTGGCATACCTCGCGCATCCCCAGCAGCGAATCGCGCTCCTCGGCCACGCCCCACTCGGCTTGCCGGCGCTCCTTCGCCACCAGCTCCCCAAGCACCCGCTTCTCCTCCTCGTCCGCGAAGGCTGACAGGCGCCGCACCTCGTCTACGGACAGCGCCCGGCGCTCGGGCCTGTTCGGCCTGGGAGCCTCCGCGCGGTTGCAGGGGTTGCGGGCTATGAAGTCGTAGTCCGCTGCCTTCTGGAAGAACGCCTTCAGCATGACGTGGTAGGCGTGAAGGGTGGTGTTCCCGCAGCTGATGCCCTGGGACAGCCTGCGCCGCCGAATCTCCGGATAGAGGGCCTCCAGGGCCTGGGCGTCCACCTTGCATAGCGGCGGGTCGCCCAAGATGCCGCCCACGAACCGCAGCCGCTTCTCGTCCTGGACTATGCGGGCCTCCGAGGCCCTTCCTGCGGCCCGCCGGGCCTCCGAGTAGAGCGGGACAAAGTCCATGAAGGTCATCTTGTCCCCGTCCGGCCTCAGCCCGTCCTCAAGCTCGCGCCTGATCTGGTCACGGGCCTTCCTGGCGTCGGCCTTGGTGCCATGCACGGTACGCGATTTGCGCCGGTACCGCCCCGTGATGGGGTCGCGCCCCAGAGACACCTGCACCTCGTAGACGCCCCGCGCCTTCTCGATGATGGTTCCATCGCCTTTCGCCATAATCAACTCACCTCCTTAATCGCTCTGCGCTCGCATCTATCCCAAACGCCCTAGCGGGCGAGTTTGGCTAATGTTGCGTGCGGTTTTTCGCCGCTTCCCGTTGGTTGCGTTTTGCCTGACGATTTTTGCACTTCGTGCAGCAGTATTTCGAATCGCTATCCGGCCTCGTTACCATTGAGTCGGGCTGCTTGCGCTTGAACACTCGCCCGCATCCTTCGCAGGCGCACACCTTCCATTCCGCATCATCCGCAAACGCTGAAACCAGTTGGTTGCTTATTGCAGACGTAAGGAGCCCGCGGGCTTCAAGCGTTTCCCCTTGTTTGTCCCACATGACGGAATCCGCGAAGTTGCAGAGAGCCAATCGCCCAGGATTACACGATGCGGAGTTCACCACCCGCAAAACGTCTGCGACAAGCGCAGGCATCCCAAAGTCTTCCCCTCGGACGAGGACGCTTACACACGTCCGAAGAACTTTGATCGAGTGACGCAGCTCTTCCGCAGATATGAAGCTGAGACGCGGGCTGCCACCGGATGTGAAGAAGTACCCCGCTCCCACCTCCTCGGAATGCGGCCTCGGGATATAAAGCCGCGCATCCTCTTCAGTCGCCTTAATTCCGCAAAACTCGCGCATATCTCCAGATAGATATGAAAGGTTGCGGAAAGGGTGATACGGGATACCCCAGGTGCTCACAAATTCAGCTAAAGCTGAAGGGTCATCTAGCGGGAATTCCATTAGCTGATGATTCCAGAACTCTACCGGAATCGAAGAAATGCGCCTTTCTGGCCACAGCAAAAAACCCTTGTCATCTTCCTTTGTCCTTCCTGCAACCCACGCGAGAGGGAGCGCGCATACCTGTGTTTCGGCGTCGTCTTCTGGCATGTTAAAGACTTTGACAATTTGGCGTTCGCTGAAAAGAGGCTCGTCCAACCATTCCAAATTGCTTTTCATAATGTCACCCCAAAAAATACTGTGATTGATGACCATCGACGAGGCAAACTATAGGGGTCATCGTTCATGAAGTCAATACTGAAAGGCAGGGTGATGAAAAGTGATGGCAGTAGTCCAGGAGCGCCGAAGGCTCGGACTGTCCCAGGCGGCACTGGCTCGAAAAATCGGCGCGAACCCCTCTTCCATTAGCCGCATCGAAGCGGGAAAGGAACCGCCCTGGCCCCTCCGCGCGCGTCGTATCGCGGATGCCGTGGGCTGGAAGGGCGATCCTATGGAGCTTTTCGAAGAGGTTGATGCCGCATGAGCGCCCAGGCGGTGCAGCTCCCGCCGGGCTGCAAGATCGTGGAGGCTCCCGCTGCCCCGCAGCCGCCGACGTGGTTTGAGGACTACGGCGACCTCCTGACCACCAGGGACGTTGCAGAGATCATCCAGCAGAGCGCCCAGACCGTGCGCCGGCTCATGGCACACGGGGAGATACCCGCCTGCCCCATCGGCAGGCGCTGGTACACGCCGAAGAGCGAGCTTGTTAAGTTCATCGAGAGGGGGCTGGGCGATGCAGCATAGAGAAGGGGCAGACCGCCAGACTTTGGCGAGCGCAGCGGCCGCCCCCGCCCTGATCGGGCACCGCGATGGTACCACACCCGAGGTTCGGAAGGCCGGCGAAAGCCTTCCCTTGGGCAATGCTGCAGCAGGTGTCCAAGCGAACGCGCAGCAAGTCACTCGCGCCGAAATAGCGTGCGGAATGGCTGAAATTCGGGCAGCCTTCGCCGAGCTTCGCAAAGGGCGGGGGGCCGAGATCGAGGCCATGGCTACAGCGTGGATGCGCGACAACCCGGACGCCATGCGCTACATAGAGCGCCGCGCCCTGGAGGAGGCCGCGGCGAAACGCCGCTTCTCCGTGCGCCTTCTGCTGGAGGAGGCCCGCAAGAAGGACTTCGCCGACCGGGCGGGCAGGGGAACCAAGATCAACAACGTTATAGCGCCGGCCATCGCCCGCGCCCTGGTGCGCAAGCATCCGGGAATGCGGCCCTTCGTGACGCTGCGCCGCTCGATGGTGGACGAGGCCGACTAGGGTGCCGAGCATAGACCCCGAGAGATGGCGCGGCTGCGAGCGATGGGGCATGCTGCGAGGCTCCACCGCCGCCCTCATGGCCCAGGCGTTGGAGGCGGGCAGGAGCCAGGGGTGGTTCACCGCCCTACTCCCCTACCTGGTCACGAACATGACCAGCGGGGGCAACCTGGCCCACAAGGAGGCCCTGGCGCTGCGCGAGTGGCTAGACGGCAAGGGCATGCGCGACGTTGAGCTGGAAGACGTGCAGGTGGTTCAACCCAACTACGGCGACCTCGTGGACATCCTGGGCCACAGGGAGGCCGTCACCCGAGCCATATCCGCCTGGGAGGTCGGGGGCATCCTAACGCGAGCCGTGAAGGGCTGGCGCGGCCATTCCTCCGTATACGTCGTCGAGCCCCTGGCGCCCCCGTAATAGATACACAGAAAGCCGCCTTTTCGTGTACCCATCGGCCCTCGATTAGTACACAGTTTCGGAAGATTAGTACACAGTTGGGGCCTGATTGGTACACACCTCAACCCCTCTGAACTGGGCACCTTTTGCACTACCCATAATACCCAGAGGCAGAACCCAGAGGAAGGGCCGGCAGTGAAGAAGGCGAGGGGGTCAACCTTGTTAGTGAGTAGGCGGCAAGCGAGGCAAAGCCGCCAGGAAGAAAGGACGAAAGCAAATGGGAAAGTGGATAGACCGTAAGAAGGCCGTGGAGGATGCCATGGTGAGGGACGTTGACGCCATCGTGGCCCAGTTCGAGCGCGAGCGCGACGAGGCCCTGAACCTCGTGCAACCCGTGCGGGCGCAGCGCATGCCGGAAATTGTGGAGCGTTACCGGTCGCGCATCAGCGCCCGCCACGAGGAGGCCGTGGAGGCCGAGGCCCGGCTGTTCGCCGACCTGCTGGCCGAGGTGGAGAAGGTCGTGACGGAGCCGCCATCAAGTGACCAGCTCGCGTACCTGCAAACGCTGTCCCTGAAGTCCTCGCTGACGCCAGGGGACATCCAGGCGGCCGAGAAGGTCATGGCGGGGAACGCCGTTGCCCTTTCTGCGCTGCGCGACCTCGCGGGGAAGCACGGCATAGCCGACGCGCCGCTGAACGCTGGTGCACCCATGCCGCCCCTCCAGGATATCGCCGACGGCCTGGAGGAGTACCGCAAGGCAACCGCCCTGAACATCCGGCGCTATGGTGTTATCGACCTCCACAGCGGCAACGTGAGCGGCAACTACTTCACCGTGCTTGACATGGAGCGGGTGTGGGACGTGTTTCGGGACGCCGAGGCCGCCGTGGAGCGGTTCGGGGCGGAGTAAGCTCGGCGGCACTGCCCAAGGTTTCCGCAAGGCGCTCCCTGGGGGATACGGGTTTCGGGCAAGGTCAAACCGACGGAGGAAAGGCGACTCGCTGCCTCACGGCACCGCTAAGACTCCGCTAAGGCCAGGCCAGGCAGAAGACAAGCCACTAACGAGGGAAGGGACGGACATGGGGCGCGACTGGACGCTGAGGGAAACGCTCTACGTGAGGGACTGGGCCGGGGCGCTTCCCTTGTCGGTCATAGCCGAGCACCTTCACCGCGATTGGCGCGAGGTGGCCAGCGAGGCCGGAAGGCTCGGGGTGCCCATCGTGTTTCTGGGCACCCCGCTCTGGTGGTGCGACGAGTGCGCGAGCCTCACCGGGCGCCTGCACCCCTCCGGCATGTGCTGGAAGTGCGCCTATCGCCGGCAGCTCCAGCAAGTCGAGGCGAGGACTGCCGCCCTGCTGAAGCGGCTGCCGTGGGACAAAGTTGAGGACTATGCCACCAGGGAGGCCGAGAGGGGCTCCGCAAGGCACGAACCCGCCCCGACCCCACCCGATACCCTCAACGCCCCTCCTAGGGCCGCCGTGGCCCTCCAGACGGCCTATCTCGCATCCCGCAGCGAGTGGGAGGCAAGGAAAGCACGCCGGAAGCTGAAGGCCGCGCAGAAGCGCAAGGAGCGCATAGCCGCCAAGGTACGGGAGTTTGAGGGACGGCGTGAATCCGAGCGAGCCACCATGGAAGGCGCCGCGTAAAACACCAAGGCCCCGGCATCGTGCCGGGGCCTTTGCAATGGTGAGGCTTTGGGGAGGTTTCGCCTATAGGTCAGCCAGCAGGTCGGCAGCCACCTGAAGCGATCTGTGGGCCTCGAATGCCAGCCGCGAGCATATGGCGGTGAGCTTCCACATATCTTCCTTGTTTGAGTCGTACGCCGCCTTGTCGAGCCCTACGGAGATTAGCAGCGCCAGCTCGTCGGCCTGTTCCAACATCCCAGTTGCGTACTGCGCCCCTCCTCCGTGCTCCAGCTCGTCGCGGAAGTCCTCTCGGGTACACAGCCCTTCATTCTCTGCGATCATCCAACCACCTTTCAAGGTAAGCACTCCGGAGCCAAAAAGCATCTGCGAATCGTCTGCGAATGCGCACGATTACGGACGATTGCGAATCACCGCAGATCACTATCAATAGGGCATCTTGCGAGCGCAGATCACTATAAAAACCCTATCTGATCTGGTGTTTTGGTGACTCGTAATGCGCAGGTCAGCGGTTCGAGTCCGCTCGTTGGCTCCACGAAACCAAGCGGCCCCCATCTGGGGGCCGCTTCGCATTCACCCCCAAACCTCGCCCCGCACCATACGTGCTTCATGCTGCACGCGCACCCCGCACTCCGCTCCGCGCATCCCGCACACCCTCCCGCACCTTCCCCACGCGCATGCCCATCCCGCGTTCCCTTCGGGCCCCTCTCACCGCCACGCGCCGCGCGCCTCGCACGCCCTCCCACGCGCCGCACGCGTTCAAAATGTTTCACGTGAAACATTCGTTTGGTTGGCGGATTGCGGCAGTTTGTCGGCATGTCGTCGCGGACGCCCTCGCGCACCGCCCGCGCGCGGCAGTTGGGCCTGGGTGCCCAATCGCCGCGTGACGCCGCTGAGGAAGGCAAATGAGCCCCCCCCCCCCGGGGGGGGAATTTCCTGGCTCCGTGCTCATTTCGGCCTGCGCGGCATGGTAGGTTGTCGAAAAAGGGAAAGGCTTCGCAGAGATTGAGGAGGAACTCGTGAAAATCATGGGGCTTAGCGTCGTGGACGTCTTTGTGCTGCTCGTGTACCTGATCCCGATCGCGATTCTGCTAGTGATCGGCTACTTCCTCGTGAAGGCCGCGGTGAAGAACGGCATCCTCGAGGCCCATCGCCTCATCGAGCAGGAGAAGGGCGTCCCGCCGCAAAACTAGCGTTCCCGTCGCGCCACCCCTCCGTCGCCGCGCGCCACGCATACGTCCCTCGCTCCGCGCGCATCTCTCGCCCCGGATGTTTCACGTGAAACACTCCCCGCCTATCGCCACAACGGTCCTGCGTGCTATGTTGGACGTGACGGAAAGGAGCGGCCATGAGCGACAACCCCTGGCTCGATTGGACGGTGGAGCTACAGAGCCTCGCGCAGGCCGGGCTCTTCTACGGGCGCGACGACTTCGACCTGGAGCGCTACGAGCGCATCCGCACCATCGCCGCCGAGATGATGGCCGCCTTGTCCGACCTCCCCATCGCCACGGTGCGCGGCCTCTTCTGCAACGAGACCGGCTACCAGACCCCCAAGCTCGACACGCGGGCGGCCATCTTCGACGGCGACCGCATCCTGCTGGTGCGCGAGAGGGACGGCCGCTGGTCGCTCCCGGGCGGCTGGTGCGACGTGAACCTCTCCATCGGCGAGAACACGGTGAAGGAGGCAAAGGAGGAGGCCGGGCTCGACGTGCGCGCCGAGCGCCTCATCGCTCTCCACGACGGCGGGCGGCGCAACCACCCCCGGTCGGCCTACGGCGTGACGAAGGCGTTCGTCGAGTGCACCGCGCTCGGGGGCGCGTTCACGCCGAACAGCGAGACCACCGACGCCCGCTACTTCGCCCTCGACGAGCTGCCCGAGCTCTCGGCCGGGAAGAACACCGAGGAGCAGATCCGCCTGTGCCTCGAGGCCCACCGCTCCCCCACCTGGATCCCGCCCTTCGACTAGCCGCGGGGACGCATCCCCGCCTCGTGTCCCCACAACCGGCAACGCCCGCTACATGGGTACCTCCCTTCAGGGTGCTACGAAATTTCGTAGCACCCTGAATTTTGATCTAGCTCCAGAGTGTTTCGCGTGAAACATTTTGCCGAAATGCGGGAGAAGAGAGGGAAGGAGAGGGCCGGGAACGAAGGACAGATGGGGGGGCAGAGGTGGGGGGGGATGGATGGGGGGGATGGATGGGGGGGATGGATGGGGGGGGATGGATGGGGGGGGATGGATGGGGGGGGATGGATGGGGGGGGATGGATGGGGGGGGATGGATGGGGGGGGTGGAAGCGGGGGGGGGAGTGGAAGCGGGGGCGGGGATGAGGGGGGGCGGAAGGAAGCAGCCAGGGAAAGACGCGGGGGGAGCGGGCGAACTTATCGGTTTCGCGTCAAGCGCGCGGGCACGCGGGGAATGCTGGGCAACTCCCTCATAATAGGCGGAAGCGGCGCGCTTCGGCACGCGAGCACATGGCGCTTGCGAACGCGCGGCGTGGTTGGATGCGCTGGGATCGGGAAGGAGCTCCTATGGGCAGATCGAGCGGCGGAGGGCGAAGCGGGGGCGGGGGCTTCGGCGGGTTCTCCGGCGGCGGGCGGTCGTCCGGCGGGTTCTCCGGCGGGCGCCGCAGCGGCGGCCGCAGCCTGGGGAGCAGCCCGCGCGGCGGATCCCCCTACCGCGGCGGCGGCTTCGGCGGCCTGTTCGGCGGGTTCCCCACCATCTTCGCGCCGCGCATCAACATCGGCGGCGGCACGACCGCGCCCCCGGCGCAGCAGCCCTACCCCCAGCAGCCCGGCGCCGGCCAGTCTCCCTACGCCACCCCCTACGCGGACGGCGCGCCCTACGCCGCCGACCCGCAGGCCGGCGCTCCCGGCAGCCCCGCCAATCCTGCGGGCGCCGGCTACGGCGCCCCCGCCAACGCAACGCCCGGCGCCAACCCCGCCGGCTACGGCACACCCAGCGGCCCCAACGGCCCCGCAAGCCCCGGCAGCCCGGGCGCCGGCAGCGCCAGCAAGTCCGGCTGCGGCGTCGCCTTCATCATCGTGGCCGCCATCGCGCTCGCTCTGCTCATCTTCGGCGCGTTCGGCGGCGGCTGCTCGGCCGACTCCATCACGCGATCCTCGGTCGAGCGCGAGGCGCTCCCCGCCGACGCGGCGCTCGTCACCCCCTACTACACCGACGAGGACGGCGACTGGATCCGCACGCCGCACGCGCTGGAGGACGGCCTGCGCCAGTTCCACGACGAGACGGGCGTGTGGCCCTACGTCTACATCCTGCCCAACGGCACCGCCGCCTCCACCGAGCAGCTGGCCCAGATGGCCGACCGGCTCTACGGCGAGCTCTTCGACGACGAGGCCCACTTCCTGCTGGTGTTCTGCGACGACGGCGACGGCTCGTTCAACGCCGGCTACGCCGTGGGAAGCCAGGCCAAGACGATCATGGACGACGAGGCCGTGGCCGTGCTGGCCGACTACCTCGACCGCTACTACCAGGACCAGTCCCTCTCCGAGGAGCAGATCTTCTCGCGGGCCTTCGCCGACACCGGCGAGCGCATCATGACGGTAACGAAGTCGCCCGTCGTGCCGCTGGCCATCGCGGCGGTCGTCATCATCGCCATCGCGGCCGTCGTCATCATCGTCAAGCGCAACCGCGACCAGCGCGAGCGCGAGTCGCGCCGCATGGAGCAGATCCTCAACACGCCGCTGGAGAAGTTCGGCGACACGGCGGCCGAGGACCTCGCCGCCAAGTACGAGTCCGCCCCGGCGCCCAGCACCGCCGCCAACGCCGCGACCCCGACGCCCAGCACCGGCGCCAGCGCCGCGGCCCCGGCGACGCCGACGCCGACCGCCCCGACGCCCGACGCGCCCGCCCCGGCCGCCGCGCAAGCACCCGGCGGCGCTACCCCGACGCCCGACGCGGGCGCCCCCACCCCCGGCACCAAGGGGCCCGACGCCTAAGCGCGCCCCTTCAGGCAACGCAATCCCCGCACGCGCGGGAACACGACCGGCCCGCGGGCCAGACAGGAGAGAACCCATGAGCGGAATCCTCGATCGCTTCACCTCCATCATCAAGGCCAACATCAACGACCTGCTCGACCGGGCGGAAGACCCCGAGAAGATGGTCGACCAGTACCTGCGCGAGCTGACGGAGAGCCTGGCCGAGGTGCGCGAGGCCACCGCCGGCGTCATGGCCGAGGAGGCCCGCTGCAAGCGCGTCGTCGACGAGAACCAGGCCGAGATCGACCGCTACGACGGGCTGGCCCGCAAGGCCCTCGAGGCCGGCAGCGAGGCCGACGCCCGCACCTTCCTGGCCAAGAAGCAGCAGCTCGAGGCCCACAACGAGGGCCTGATGATCGCCTACAACGCGGCCAAGGACAACGCCGAGAAGATGCGCCAGATGCACGACAAGCTGGTCAGCGACATCGAGACGCTCCAGGGCCGCCGCCAGTCCATCAAGGCGAAGGTGGCCGTCGCCAAGACCCAGGACAAGGTGAACGACCTCACCTCCGCCGGCGACAGCGCGGCCGATGCCATCGGCGCCTTCAACCGCATGGAGGCCAAGGCCGACGAGATGCTCGACCGCTCCAACGCCATGGCCGAGCTGAGCGCCAAGCCGGCCGACCCCGCCGCCGAGCTGGAGAAGAAGTACGAGGAGGCCGGATCGACCGCCGCCGTCGACGACGAGCTGGCGCGCATGAAGGCCGAGATGGGCATCCAGTAGGCGCCCGACGAGAAGAGCAGCGGGAAGAACGCGGCGCCCCCGGTCAGACGACCGGGGGCGCCGCTTGCGTGCTGGGTGCCGCGCGCCCTACTTCACCACGAGCACCGGCATGCACGTCTTGTGCAGCACCGAGTAGCAGACGCTGCCGAGCATGCCGCGCATGGCGCCCAGGCCGCGGTGGCCCATGACGATGCAGTCGTAGCCGCCCTCGTCCGCGTAGGCGGTGATCGAGTCGTGCGGCGAGCCGTTCACGATGGCGATGGACACGATGTCGGCGTCGCCGATCACGTCCGCTATGTCTTCGGCCACGCGCTCGCTTTCCTCGCGAGCAGCCTGCTCGCCCACGTCGGCGATGGCGATCATGTCGACGGAGTCGCCCATCACGCCGGACATGCGCGAGGCGATCTTGAAGGTCTCGGCGTTGAAGTCGTGCCAGTCCACCACGGTGAGGACGGTGATCTCGGCGTCGGGCACGCCGGCCACCAGCTCGAGCGCCTGGGCCAGCGCCCGCCGCGACGGATCGGACTTGTCGTAGGGAACCAGTACCTTCTTGTACATCATGCCCTCCTAACCGATGGCCTGATCAGACGCGCATTCCGGCGCGTCTCCTCCATTATAGCCCGCCGCGCCCAGGCGGTAGCGGTGCACGCCCTCGCTGTCGACCCGGCGCTCCAGGCGCCCCTCGCCCACCAGGTGGTCGAGCAGCACGATCCCCAGCGTGTAGATGCTCCACTGCTGCAGCGGCTCGCACTCGTCGATGCTGGCGAAGGGCACGCGCCAGCGCAGCCCGCGGATGATCTGGACGCCGGTCGGCTCCTCGCCCCGCGCGGCAGCGTCGGCCACCTCGCGCACCATGGCGTCCAGGCGCTTGGCGTGGTGCGCCTTGAGCGCCTCGATGCGCTCGGGGAAGTCGGGACGGTTGTCCCCGTGCGAGATGAACAGCCGCGAGCACCCGAGCCCCGCCAGCTTGTCCAGGCTGTCGATGTAGGCGCGCAGCGAGTCCGTCCCATCCAGGAACAGCGAAAGCCCGGGCGATATGATGAACAGCACGTGGTCGCCCGTGAAGCAGGCGCCCGTGTCGGGGTGCAGCAGCGCCACGTGCCCGCGGGTGTGGCCGGGCACCTCCACCACGCGGAAGCGGTGCCGTCCCACGGCCACCTCGTCGCCCTCGCCCACCACCACGACCGGGCGGCGCTCCACGTCGATGGGCGTGGCCACCCGCAGCGGGGCATGGGCGCGCAGGGCCGCGGCCTGCGGCAGGCCCTCCTCCTGGAAGCGCTCGCAGGAGTAGTGGGCGCTCCGCTCGCTGAAGTCGGGGGACGCCGCCTCCAGCTCGCCGCGGGACACATAGACCGTGGCGTCGTCGGGGACGAAGCCGCCCACGAGCCCGGCGTGGTCGTAGTGCAGGTGCGTGAGGAAGTAGCGCGCCCGGTGCCGGTCGACCCCCAGCTCCTCGAGCGCCGTGGCGAAGTAGAGCGCCGCGCCCTCCGTCGGGGCGCCGGCGTCCACCACCAGCACGTCGTCGCCGTCGCGCACCACGTAGACGTTGGTCTCGGTGGTCACGACGTTGGCGAAGGGCACCCGCAGCTGCCACACCTCGGGCTCGTCGCATATCTTCTCGGCTAGCACGCTCTCCTCGCTTCCTCGTCCGCGGCCCTACCGCAGCTCCTCGTCGTTGCGCATCCGGTGGCGGCTCGCCAGCGTGCGGTAGATCACGTACACGCCCAGCACCAGCGCGCCCAGATATCCCAGCGCGCCGAGCACCGGCACCTCCAGGATGCGCGGCTCCATGTTGGTCGTGCACAGGATGGACGACCCCATGAACAGCCCGGCGGATATCATCGCCAGCGCGATGCGCCCGCAGACGGCATAGAGCGTCGCCAGCGCGTTAGCCGGCACCTTCATGTCGGCCGTCACCGACAGCTCGCCGCGGTTGAGCATCTCCACCGCGTTGGATACCTGGCGCGGCAGCCGCGTCATCGCCTCGGCCGATTCCGCCGACGCGGTGAGCAGCGACACGACGCGCTCCTCGATGTGGTGCGGCGACAGCGACTGGCGCACCACGTGCTTGGACACGATCTGCACCACGTTGGCGCCGGGGTCGATGGCGGCCATGACGCCCTCAAGGGTCACCACGCCGCGGGCCAGCATCGTCACCGACGGCGCCATGATGAGGTTCTGCGTGCGCAGCACCTCGACCAGCTCCTGGAACACGGCGCCCATGTTGATGTCGCTCAGATCCGCCGTGCCGTACTCCTCCAGCAGGCTGCTCATCTGGGAGAGCAGCGCCCCGTGGTCGACCTCGCCGCGCACGGTGGACAGCCCCAGCACGGCCTCCTTCAGGTCGTAGGCGTTGTTCGTGGCCACGGCGCGGAACATCCGCCCCACCAGCATCCGCTGGCTGGCGGTGAGGCTACCCGTCATCCCCAGGTCGATCCAGACGATCTCGCCGTCACGCACCAGGATGTTGCCCGGGTGCGGGTCGGCATGGAAGAAGCCGTCGTCGAGCACCTGGGTGACGTAGCTCTGCACCAGCCGCCCGGCTAGCGCGGCCGGGTCGACGCCGCGCGCCCGCAGCGCCGCCACGTCGTCGATCTCGACGCCCTCGACGTATTCCATCACCAGCACCGAGTCGGTGGAGTGGGCCGGGTAGGGCATGGGCGACGTGACGCCCTCCTGGTCGGCCAGCTCCTGTTGGAAGCGCTCGAGGTTGCGCAGCTCGACGGTGAAGTCCACCTCGTTGGCGGTGGTGCGCTCCAGCTCCTCCAGGGCGTTGTCCAGGCTCAGCATGATGGTCTGGTGCGACGTGGTGGTGAGCTCGGCCAGGGCCAGCAGGTGCTTCATGAGGGTGATGTCCTCGGCCATCTGCTCGACGATGCCGGGGCGGCGCACCTTCACGGCCACCACCGTGCCGTCCAGAAGCGTCGCGCGGTGCACCTGGGCGATGGACGCGGCGCCGAGCGGCTCCTCGTCGATGGAGGAGAACACGGTCGTCCACGGCACGCCGTAGGCGTCGTCGATGCAGCCCAGCACCTCGGCGTAGGGCAGCGGCGCCACGTGGTCGTGCAGCTGCTCGAACGCGTCGCAATAGGCCTTCGGCAGCAGGTCGGATCGGCTCGAGGCCAGCTGGCCGATCTTCACGTAGGTGGGGCCGAGCGCCTCGAGCACGGCCACCGCCTTCTCGGGGGTGAGGCCGCGGGCCACGTGGTAGCGGCGCATGATGGACACGATCTCGCCCATGCGCTTGGAGGACGTCTTGTCCTTCGCGGTGATCTCCGCGACGCGCAGGAACTCCCTGAACGTGGGCATCGGCTCCTCCTTCCGCTCGCACGGCGGGCGCCCTCGGGCCCGGCGTCCCTCCATGCTAGCAGCGGGAAAAGCAGACCGCGCAGGTCAGAGCTGGGATGATGACGAGCCGTTTCCCTCCTCGCCGCGGGCGGAAGCGGGGCGACCGGCGCAGGGCGTGGCGCGGGACGCGGGGCGGGCGCGGGGCGCTCGCCTAGCGCGCGGAGTCGTCGTCGGACGCGTCCTCGCCGCGGGCGGCCAGGCAGGCATCGTAGTAGCCGGCCAGGTAGGCGTCGGCCTCGGCCTCCTTCTCGGCGCGCTCGGCCGCGGCGGCCTCCTCGGCCTCCTGGCGGTCTTCCTCGTAGTAGCGGCGCCGGTCGGATATCACGTGGGCCCCGGCCATGAGCGCCGCGAACGCCACCACGCCGACGACCAGCGACACGATGCCCCCGCCGTGCACGGCGGACACCAGATCGTAGACGAGCCGCGGGGCACCGCCCTCCGGCTCGGGGAAGGGGCTCGTGGGCGAGACGGCCTTGCGCTGGGCGAACAGGGTGGCCTCGCGGGCGTCGCCCTCGGCGTCGGCGCCGGAGGCGGCGGCCGCGGCCTCGTCGGGGCTCACCACCACGGTGACCGAGTGGTTGCCGCCCATGCGCTGGAAGATGGTGGAGCCGGCGCCGATGAGGTCGTTGCGCGCGGTGCCGTCCACGATGACGGCCGCCACCGACCAGCCCTCCTCGGCCTCCCACGACACCACGCGGCTGCCGCCCTTGGGCACCATCCCCGCGCCCGTGATCCAGCCGGGGCCGCCCTCGATCGCGGTGTCGATGGCGTAGAGGATGCCGGTCGCGGCCGGGTCGGCCGCCGAGAAGCGGATGTCGACGGAATGATCGGCCGTGATGCCGGAGAAGTCGACGTGGCCGGCCTGCCCGTCGGCCACCAGGTCGGGGCGGTCCCGGCCGTCCACCTGCACCGACACCACCTCGGCGCCGGGGTCGGCCTTCCAGTGCACGGTGTGGTTGTCGTAGGGCTCGACGCGGGCGGACGCCTCGGCCGAGCCGTCGCCCTGGTAGGTGACGCTCACCCAGTAGGGCGCCTCCTCCTGGTCGGCCCCCTTGGCCGGGGCGGCCCAGGCCGCAGCCGCGAAGGCATCCGGCGCGGGGGCGGAAGCGCCGGCGGAAGCAGAACCCGCCGCGCCAGCGCCCAAGACGATGGGCGCAATCGGCGCCAGCGCGAGGACGCCGGCCACCAGGCCGGCTGCGAGCAGGCGCGCCAGCCCGGCGCGCACGCGGGCGCCGCGCGGCATCGCCGCGGCAGCAGCCTTCCCACCCATCGTCATCGCGGTTCCTCACTTACCTACAGCGCCATTCCGCAGAGCCGCGACGCCGCGCGCCGCGCTCCCCGAGATTGTACCGTGGCAACCGAAAACCCGTCGACCCCTCCACGGGAAATCCCCCGCCCCTACGACGCGAGCGGCGCGGGGGCGTCCTCCTCGGCTTTGATCTTCTCGATGAGCTCCTGGCGCGAGTGTACGTCGGCCTTCTGGTAGATGCCGTAGACGTGAGCCTTCACGGTATGGATGGACACGACGAGCTGCTGCTCGATGGCGCCCATGGAGTACCCCTTCGTCAGGAGCAGCAGCACCTCGGTCTGGCGCGGCGTCAGGCCGTAGTGCTCGGCGAACCCCCGGCAGCTCGCCTCCCACGACCCGCGCTCCTCGCGCGGGGCCGCGTCGTCGACGGAGGGGACGGAAAGCTCCTCGTCCATCTCGCGGTGCTCGACGAAGGGCGTGTAGTTATCCCGGAAGAAGAACGCCTGGATGCAGATGAAGGCGATGACGACGCAGCTGGCGAACAGGCTCGGCTCCACCGGCCCGTCGAGCGAGGCGCCGAAGATGACGCCGCCCGAGCAGAAGCCGAGCAGGAGCCCCACGATCTCGCCGAAGCGCCCGAACGTCATGTTGGCGAAGGGCTGCACCTGGTGGATGTACATGTACTCCGCGACAGCCGACCAGCAGACGATCTCGTCGATCATGGCGATGACGATGAGGCAGAACAGCAGCCCGTAGCGCACGGGCACCGACACGAAGGGCAGAAGCAGGATGCAGATGGCCGCCACCGGCGCGATGACCTTGACGATGACGTCCACCTGGTAGATCAGCCGCGTCCGCGTGTCGATGACCTTGTAGAGGGCCGCGACGACCAGCCCGCAGACGATGAGGCCGCCCCCGCCCACCAGCCCGGTGGACACGGCAACGGCGTAGAACCCGAAGCCCAGCAGGAAGTTGTTCGCCACCATCGCCACCGCCGAGTGCAGCAGGGCGAACAGGTCGGGCGGGCGCGTCTTCTCGGGGAAGGCGAAGTTGCCCTCGGCCCGCAGGTGGCGCGACCACACGGCGAACAGCACCACCGACAGGATGCCGATGACGATGTTGGCGAAGGGGAACACGTCCTCCTTCAGGCAGACGCGCACCAGCACCAGCAGCGCGGCGCCCAGAAGCGCGGAAAGCGCCGTGTAGAAGGGCGCGTAGCTGTGGGCCAGCCGGGCCAGGAAGAACCCCCACAGCGACAGCAGGAGCATCGACCCGAACCCCGAGAGGAACCAGGCGGCGAACAGGAGCGTCTCGGAGAGGGGCACCAGGGCCGCCAGCCCCGGCAGCGTGAGGAGCAGGGCGGCCACCCACGAGAGGGTACGGATGGCCCGGTGGCTCGCCAGGCGGGAGGCGCTCGACGCCACCAGCGCCGCCGCGGCGGCCTCGCCGACCAGGAACACGACCACCAGCAGCGTCGCCGTGAACTGGGGGATGCGCGTGCCGTCGGCGACCGAGCACGTCATCATCAGGTAGACCCATGCCAGGCACAGCCCGAACCCGGCGATGCCCCAGCCGTCGCTCGCGTGGGCGATCAGGGGGCGCCCGGCCTCCCGGGCTCCCCCGGCCTCCGTCGCGGCGCAGGGCGCCGCGCCTCCGTCAACTTCCGTCACAGCACGCGGTTCGGCCACCTTAGCTCTCCCCCTTCGTCGAAACGTGTCCCCGTATTCTAAGCCACCCTCCTCACCCGGCGGCCTCGCGCGCGGCCTGCTCGTCGTAGGCGCGCCGGCGCTCGGCGAACTCCTCCTGGGCGGCGGCCAGCCTCTGCTCGTAGGCGACGTAGTCGTCGGACACCGGCCCGTGCCCGGCTATGAGGCTGCCCACCACGATGATGGCGACCGACGACACGACGCCGGGCCAGAACGGCTGGACGCCCAGGGGGCTGCCCAGCACGTACCAGGCCGTCGACAGGGTGCCGCCCACCAGCAGCCCGACGAAGCCCGCGGCGTTGGAGGTGCGCTTCCAGTAGATGCCGAACAAGAGCAGGATGACCGCGATGGACTTGATCTGCGAGGCGCTCATGAGCGAGTTGAGCAGCGACACGTTGGTGCCGCTGGCAAGGACCGCCAGCACGAGCGTCGCCACGATGACGGCGCGCGACATGCGCAGCGCCGCCCGGTCGGACACCTCCCTGCCCAGGCGCGCGCCGATCGGCACGTAGAGCTCCTGGACGACGAGCTTGGCCGTGGCCAGCAGAAACCACGGGCCGGTGGAGAAGATGGCGGCGAACACGGCCATGACGGCGATGCCGGCCAGCTCGGGCGATATGGCGCTCGTCATGGCGAACAGGGCGCTGTCGTTGCGGATGCCGTCGAGCGACACGGCGGCGCACAGGCCGATGATGGCGGGCGCGAACGCGAACAGGGCGCTGATGACGGCGACGATGACGTGGCTGCGCTCGGCGGTCTTGATGTCCTTGGCGCAGTAGCCGATGTTGATGGACGTCACCGATATCGAGAACCCGAGCGCCCCGCCCACGAACTGCGCGAGCACCGTGGGCAGCCCGATGGAGAACAGGTTGAGGTGGTCGGCGGGCAGCCGCTCGACGAGCGCCTGGGGCCCGCCCACGTGGTTCAGGCACACGATGGCGGCGAAGGTCAGCCCGAACAGCAGGACGAAGGCGTGCACCTTGTTCATCTCCGCGATGCCCGTGATGCCCAGAAGCGCCATGGCCAGGAACAGGGCGAACACCGCGATGGTCGCCACGCCCTCGTCGATGCCGAGCATGCTGGCCAGGTACATGCTGGCCGCGGTGATCTGCGCCGAGAACACGATGAACAGGGGGATGAGCGTGAAGACGAGCACCAGGTAGCGGATCTTCTGGCTGAAGCGGATGCCGAACGCCTCCGGCCCCGTGATGGCGCCGGTGCGCCGCATCTCGAAGAAGAAGCGACAGAAGCACACGCTGAACAGGATGCACCCGAAGCTCGAGCTCCAGATGCCCCAGAGCGCGGCCAGCCCGGTGCTGTAGCCGGTGCCCGCCGTGCCCGTGGTGGTGGAGGCGGCGATCAGGTCGGCGAAGAGCATCGTCGTCACCGCGAACAGCGGCATGCGCCCGTTCGCCACGAAGAAGTTGCGCACCGTCTTGTCCCTGCCGGCGCGGCGCCTCATCACCAGGCCGACGGTCAGGGTCACGGCCAGGTAGCCGACGACCATAGCAAAGGTAATCATTTCGAGGCCTTTCAGGTATCGACTGGGCCTCCCGACCAACGGGGAGGCGGGGGATACACGCCGGTGTTTCGAAATGCCGGGGCGTGGCGCACGCCCCTCGGCCCGCGCCACGCCCGCACGTTGGCGAGCCTCGCTACTTGGTCGGCTCGATGTCCTTCCACTCGTACTTGCCCACATAGGTAGAGGATACGACGGCCAGGACGGCGATCAGCACCACGACGACCATGCCGATGATGAGCGTCGGGGTATAGGATCCCAGGTAGTCGTAGCACCAGCCCATGAGGGAGGTCGAGATGCCGCCGATGATGGAGGACCCGGTGGCGATGTAGCCCCAGATCTTGGAGTAGTCGGCGTTGCCGAAGATCTTGCGGATGGCCATCGGCCAGCCGACGCGGGACGGCGCGTTGCAGAAGCCGAGGCAGAAGCCGCCGGCCACCAGGACGGCGGGGGTGGTCCCGAAGAAGTACCACATGACGAAGGCGAGCAGCCACACCACCTGGAAGGTGATGAAGGTGACGTTGAGCTTGAACTTGTCGATCATCGCGCCCATGCTCAGCTTGGAGAGCAGGTTGCCCAGGGCCGCGGCGGACACCATGGTGGCGCCCACGACGGCGGCGTTCGCCTCGTCGGGCGTGCCGGCCAGAAGCTCCTTGGCGATGCCGGACTGGCTGTTGTTCCAGCCCATGCCCAGGGCGGTCAGCATGACGCCGGCGATGATGATCCAGAACGCGGGGGTCTTGAGGGCGTCGGCGGCCTTCACGCCGAAGCTCTGGTTGGACGCGACGGCATCCTGCTCGTTCGGGTCGTAGCCGAAGGGCTGCAAGCCCTTGTCGGAAGGCTGGCGCTTGATGACGAAGAGCGTCCAGGGCAGGATGAGCACGGCCATGAGGACGGCGTTGATCATATAGGAGGTCTGCCAACCGTACTCGGCGATGACCCAGCGGAACAGCGGGGCCCAGAAGATGGTCGACACGCCGGCGAAGGCCGACGCGATGCCGATCATCTTGCCGCGGTACTTCTTGGCGAACCAGTTGCCGCACAGGACCGGCGTCGCCATGGTGAAGCAGGCCGCGATGCCCACGCCGCCGATGAAGCCGGCCACGTAGAACAGGATGAGGTCGGTGGCGAACGAGCACAGCAGCGGGCAGGCGATCATGCACAGCGCGCCCAGCGTGAGCGCCAGGTTGATGTTGATCTTCTCGTTGTTGAAGATGTTCCCCCACAGGGGCATCGTCAGAACGATGGAGATGGCCTGGGTGGTCAGCATGAACGTGAAGTCGCCGCGCTTGCAGCCCAGAGCCTCGGTCACGGGCAGGACGTACACGCTGATGATGGAGTTGATGAGCGCCATCGAGCCCGCGAACATGAAGCAGCAGGCCACGAGAATGAACCACGCGTAGTGAATCCCCTTCTTCTCGGATTCAGCACCCATTGCGTCCCCCTTTCCTTTCGAGATAACGGTGTCTGAGCACGGGCGCGCGGGCGCGCCGGGCGGTCATCCGCCGACGCGGCGCGCGCCCGGCCCCCTAGTCTTCCTGCAGCGGAACGAAGAGCACCTGGCGGCTCTTGCGCTCGAGCTCGGCGGAGAGCTCCTCCACCGTGCCGAACTTCATGCAGCCGGTGTAGCAGCTGTGCACGCAGGCCGGCAGCTTGCCCTTGGCCGTGCGCTCGGCGCACAGGTCGCACATGTCGGTGGGCGTCGGCAGGTAGGTGAGCTGCCACCGGTCGCCCTCGATCTGCCAGGGGCCTACCTCGAACACCTTGATGCCGTTCGCGGCCCCCTCGGGAAAGCCGTGCTCCATCTTGCACTCCACCTCGCAGGTGTGGCAGTTGGAGCAGAACTCATAATCAATGAGCAGTGCTTGCTTTGACATTTGCATCCTCCTCGTCGCACTTGTAGATCTTGCAGAGAAGGGCCTTGACGTCGGCGCCGAAGCCGGTCGGGCCCTGCTGGCCGAGCTCGCTCAGGACGTTGGGGTTCACGTCCCAGCAGCCGTACATCGGATCCTCGTGCGGATCGGTCTCGGGGAACCACCAGCCCGAGTTGACGTTGGCCATGCCGTACTTGACGATGGGCGTGCACTTGGCGCGGTGCTTGATGCGGCCGATCTTGTCCTCGACCCACAGCCAGTCGCCGTCCTCGAAGCCCTGCTCCTTGGCCCACACGTCGTTGATCTCCACCAGCGGGTCGGGCTGGATCTCGCGCAGCTTCTTCACGTCGCGGTGCTCGCTGTGGAAGAACTGGATGTTGCGCGAGCCGGTCATGGTGATGACGGGGTACTCCTTATACAGCTCCGGCGTGGTGTAGGGGCCGTAGTAGGGCTCGTCGTAGTAGGGCAGCACGTTCTCGCCGATGCTCTCCGCGAACGGGGAGTACAGCTCGATGCGGCCGGTGGAGGTGTTGAAGCCGGGCTGCCCGTCGGCGCGCAGCAGGCCCTTCTCGTAGCGGCGGTACTCCTGGCCGGGCCACGCCCAGTTCATCTTGCGGATGTCCTGCCACGACCAGCCGGAGTCCTTCACCAGGAAGTCGTAGATCTCCTCGACGGTGTCCCAGGGGAACATCTCGGGGTTGAAGCGCTTGCCCAGAAGCAGCGTGATCTCGGCGTCGGACTTGGGCTCGCCCTGGATGTCCAGGCCGGCGATGGGCGACATCGCGCAGGCGCCGGTGCGCTTGGCGATCATGCCCGTCTTCTCCACGCACATGGCCACGGGCAGCGCCACGTCGGCCAGCGCCTGGATGGTGGGGGTGATGCGCCAGTCGCAGACGCAGATGAACTTCAGCTTCTGCAGCACGGGGTAGACGCGGTTGAGGTCGGCGTTGCTCATGCAGCACAGCGGGTTGGTGCCCATCATGATGGCGCCGGTGAAGCCGTAGGGCTCCTCGGTCTCGGCCTGGACGACGGCCAGGTCGGGCTGGTCAAGCACCATGCCCATGCGGATGAAGGGGTACTCGTCATAGCCGACGACCATCTTCTGCACGTCCTCGGGGAGCTCCTTGAAGCCCCAGCTGAAGTAGTGGAAGTCATAGGGCTCGGGCGTGAAGATCTGCCCGCCCGGCTGGTCGATGTCGCCGCAGATGGCGAGCATGGCGATGATGGAGCGCACGGCGCCGATGCCGTTGCGCTGCATGTCGACGGCCAGGCCCAGCTGCACGGCGGTGTGGTTGCCGGCGGCGATCATGCGGGCGGCCTTGCGGATCTTCTCGGGATCGACCCAGGCGCGCTCGCACAGCTCGTCGAAGTCGTACTCACGGGAGCGCTCGACCAGGGCCTCGAAGCCGTAGGTCCAGCGGTCGACGAAGTCATGGTCGTAGAGGTCCTCCTCGATGATGACCTTGAGCATGGCCATGGCCACCGCGGAGTCGACCGCGGGGCGCGGCTGGATCCACAGGTCGGCGCGGGCGGCCATCCAGGTGAGGCGCGGGTCGACCACGATCATCTTGGCACCGCGCTTGACCACCTCGACCACCCACTGCCCGAAGAAGCCATCGGAGTTGGAGGCGACGCAGTTGTTGCCCCACACGACGATGACCTCGGGATCCTTGTACTCGGGGTTGTCGTAGCGGTCCTCGTGGCACTCGGAGCAGTCCGGCATCATGTAGCCGCCGGTGCTCACGTTGTAGGACATGAGGCGCGGCATCCAGCAGGCCAGGCCCGAGGAGTAGCTCTCGACGTGCGGGGTACCCATCGAGTAGGCCAGGCGCTGCGACTGCCACAGGATGTCGCGGCCGGTGCCGCAGAACGTCTGAAGCGTGTGCTTGCCGTACTGATCGCCCAGCGCGGTCATGGTGTCGTACACCAGGTCGAGCGCCTCATCCCAGCTGATGCGCTCCCACGCGTCCGGGTCGCCGCGGCGCTCGGGGTCGCGCTTCATGGGGTAGAGCAGGCGCTCCTCGCTGTTCACCACGTCGGGCAGCGCGGCGCAGCGCGGGCAGATGTGACCCTGGTTGTAGGGATGCTCAGGATCGCCCTCGACCTTCTCAAGCTTGCCGGTCTCCTTGTTCACGTAGCAGATGATGCCGCAGCCGGAATGGCAGCCCGGCGCGGACCATGCCGTCGTGCGGGTGACGACGTAGCCGTCTTCTTCCCACGTTGTTGGCAAGTCTTTGTGCATACCTCTCTCCTTCCTCTCCTCTTTCCCTTGTCCTGTCCGGATCGCGAGGAGGCGGTGCCCCGGCGTGGGGGATGCCCTCGGGCAGCGCCGGGGCGCCACCACCTCGCGCTGCCGACAACGTACGGCGAAGCGGGAGATCGTTCATCAGGAGAAAGCGACCAATTAAGACTGGGGGGATGATAGTCTTGCCTAGGCTCCCCACCTAGCCAAAACAGATAAGGCGTCCTCGTATCCCCTGGTCAAAAGCTCACACTCGCCCCGTCAATAGCCTCCGCCCTGTGTTTTCGGGCGCCAGCTGCAAATTGGGACGGTTTTGCACTCTGACGCAGGGTGCTTTTCGCCTCAGGGGCCGATTTAGGGCTGAAATCCCGCGTTTTCGGGCCTCTTTGCTGCCTTCGATGAGAGTGCCCGGGTGCAAAACCGTCCCAATTTGCAGTTGGCGCCCGGATTTACGAGGTCGCCCCCCTCCACGGGGCTGCTCGGGGTTTCGCCCTCCCCTGCGCGGGGTCCTGGCCCCGCGTTACGGCATTTTGTTAGTTGCGTAAAGAAACAGCAGGCTGCTCAGCGTTTATGGCAAGATGGAGACTTACCATGTTCAGGCGTAGGAACAGCCGCGAGTCAGAGGAGTACCCATGGGCTTCTTTTCAAAGGTCGAGGGCAAGATGGAGGACACCGTGGAAGGTGCCGCCGACCGCATGGGGGGCACGCCCCTCTCCCCCGTCCAGATAGCCAAGAAGGCCGAGAAGCAGATGCGCCGCGAGAAGATGGTGGGCGCGGGCAAGCAGTACGCCCCCACCCTCTACACCGTGCTCGTCAACGCCGACGACGACGAGCGCCTCTTCGGCTACTACCCCACCCTCGCGGGCGAGACCGAGACGTACCTGGCCGCCAAGGCCAGCGAGCACGGCCTCATCATGGACGGCCAGCCGCTTGTGCGCTTCATCGTCGACGAGGAGCTGCGCCACGGCAAGTTCGAGGTCATCGCCGAGATGGTGGCCGCCCCCCTCATCGCCCAGCTGCGCCAGGAGGAGATGGAGCGCTACGGCCTGGCCGGCTCGCCCAATGCCCGCGGCGTGGGCTACCGCCCCTCCGCCCCGGCCGCCGCGCCGGCGCCCGCGGCCGGCGGCTACGGCTACGACGAGCGCGACGCCTACGCCGGCGACGGCGCCTACGGCCAGTCCTACGGCGAGGACGGCTTCTACGAGAACCCCGCCGATGGCTACGGCGACGCACCCCAGACCATGGTCTTCGACCCCAACGGCGGCGCGGCGGCCGGCCAGCCGCAGAAGCAGGCCTACCTCTACGACATCACCAACGACCGTGCCTTCCCGCTCGACGGCCGTGTCATGATCATCGGCCGCGAGTCGCGCAACGACATCGTCATCCCCGACATCAACGTGTCGCGCCAGCACGCCGAGATCCGCCGCGAGGCCACGGGCGCCTGGGTCATATCCGACCTGGGCTCCACCAACGGCACCTTCGTCAATGGCCGCCAGATCAAGTCGGCCCCCCTCCAGGACGCCGACCGGCTGACCCTGGGCACCACCAGCGTCGAGTTCCAGCTGATCTAGGCGCCGGAGGCCGGGAAACCGCGAAAGGGACAATCCAGTGATCGACGTCGTCCTGCTCATAGCGCGCCTGCTGTTCGTCGCGCTGCTCTACCTCTTCCTATTCGCCATCATGCGCACGGGCATCGGCCTGGTGCGCGGCCAGCGCAAGAAGGAGCACACCTGGAACCTCTCGGTCGAGAAGGGCCCCAAGGAGCTGCGCGGCGTGTCCATCGCCGTCCACGGCCCCGTCATCGTGGGCCGCTCGCCCGGGGCTGACATCGTCATCGGCGCCGGCTTCGTGTCGGGGCGCCACGCGCGGTTCCAGCTGATGGGCCAGAACCTGTTCGTCGAGGACCTGGGATCCACCAACGGCACCTACGTCAACGGTCGCCTCATCACCGAGCCCACGGCCCTGCGCAACAAAGACGTAGTCACCATCGGCGACGTGGCCATCCGCGTGAGGTACCTGTGATGACCGCCCGCGGCGGCCGCAAGGCCAGCTCCACCTTCGGGAGCCGCACCGACATCGGCTGCGTGCGCGACCACAACGAGGACTCGCTGGTGGTGGCGCCCCCGCTGTTCGCCGTCTGCGACGGCATGGGCGGCCATGCCGCCGGCGAGGTGGCGTCCGAGATAGCGGTGGACGTCATCGCCAGCCGCGCGCCGGCTCATCCCGACGCCGAGGCCCTGGGCCAGGCGGTCGAGGAGGCCAACCTGGCCATCATCCGCGCCGCCCGCGAGGGCGCCGGTCGCGAGGGCATGGGCACCACCTGCACCGCCGCGCTGCTGGAAAACGAACGCCTGGTCATCGCCCAGGTGGGCGACTCGCGCGCCTACCTGCTGCACAACGGGCGCCTCCAGCAGCTCACCCGCGACCACTCGCTCATGACCGACCTCATCGAGGCCGGCAAGATCACCCCGGAGGAGGCGCGCGTCCACCCCCAGCGCTCGGTCATCACCCGCGCGCTCGGCAGCGACCCGCGCACCGTCCCCGACCTCTTCGAGATCAACGTCGAGACGGGCGACCGCTTGCTGCTGTGCTCCGACGGCCTGTCGGGCATGGTGGAGGACGCCGACATCGAGTCCATCATGGCGCGCACGGCCGACCCCCAGCGCTGCGCCGCGCTGCTCGTGAACGAGGCCATCGCCAACGGCGGCTACGACAACGTGACCGTGGTGGTGGCCGACGTGACCGGCTTCGCCGAGGCGCGCCGCCGCAAGGTGGCCCGCAAGACGAAGGTGACCGCCGCGCTGCTGGTGCTGCTCCTGGCCGCCATCGTGGCCGGCGCCGTGGGCATCTTCAACTTCCTCACCTCGAACTCGGCCTACCTGGCCGACGACGACGGCTACGTGGCCGTCTACCGCGGGCTCCAGGGCGACGTGTTCGGGCTGTCCACCTCCGAGCTGGTGGAGGTCACCGACGTGGCGGTGGACGACCTGCAGCCGGGCCTGGCCAACCGCCTGCGCGCCGACGGCATCAAGACCGACAGCGTGGAGGACGCCCAGGACCTGGTGCAGGGCTACCGCGACGAGATAGCCGCGCGCCAGGCCCACGACGCCGCCGACCCGGCGGGCACGTCCGACCCGGCCGAGGGAGCGTAGGGCCATGACCCGCCGCAACCTCGAGCTGCTGCTCCTCTGCATCGCCGCGCCCATCGTCATCGTGCTGTTCGGCATGATGGTGGTCAACGGCGGCCAGGAGCTCACCTTCAACACCCTGGGCGTGCCCATCGGCATCTTCGTGGCCTTCGTCATCGCGCACCTGGCCGTGCGCCGCTTCGCCCCGGGCGCCGACCCGGCCATCCTGCCCATCTCCTTCGCGCTGTCGGGCATCGGCATCGCGTTCGTCACCCGCATCGTGCCCGACCTGGCCGTGCGCCAGCTCATGTGGCTCTACGCGGGCATCGCGCTCATGGTGCTGGTGCTGGCGTTCATCCGCAACCTCGACAAGGTAGCCAACTACAAGTACACCCTCATGGTGGTGGGCATCCTGCTGCTGCTCTCGCCGCTTCTGCCGGGCATCGGGTCCGAGTCGGGCGGCGGCCAGCTGTGGCTGCGGGTGGGCTCCTTCAGCTTCCAGCCCGGCGAGCTGGCCAAGATACTCATCGTCGTCTTCCTGGCCGGCTACCTGGCAGCCAACCGCGAGATGCTGTCGGTGTTCACCTGGGATGTCGGGCCCTTCCGCCTGCCGTCGCTTCCCACCCTGCTGCCGCTCATCGTCATGTGGGCGCTCGCGTTCCTCGTCGTGGTGCTCGAGAAGGATCTCGGCCTGGCGCTCGTGCTGTTCGCCGTGTTCGTGGTCATGCTCTACGTGGCCACGGGCAAGAAGTTCTACCTGGTGGTGTCCCTGGGGCTGGCGGCCGTGGCGGCCGTGGCCCTGTACTTCATGATGGGCCACGTCCAGACGCGCGTGAGCATCTGGCTCGACCCCTTCGCCGACGCCCAGAACAAGGGCCTGCAGCTGGTGCAGTCGATCTACTCCATGGCCGACGGCGACCTGTTCGGCACGGGCATCGGACGCGGCATGGGCGCCAGCGTCATCCCCGTGGCTGAGAGCGACTTCATCTTCCCCGTCATCGCCGAGGAGGTCGGCCTGCTCGGTGCAGCCGGCGTGCTGCTGCTGTACCTGTGCTTCGCCATCCGCGGCATGGTGACGGCGGCCCGCGCGAAGTCCGACGTCAGCTCGTTCATCGCCGTGGGCCTCACATCCATCATCGTGCTCCAGGCCTTCATCATCGTGGGCGGCGTCACGCGGGTCATCCCCCTGACCGGCATCACCCTGCCCTTCATCAGCCAGGGCGGCTCGTCGCTCATCGCCAGCTTCGTCATCGTGGGCTGCCTTCTGCGCTGCGGCGACGAGGGCACCGGCGTCGGCGAGGAGGTCAAGCAGGCCACCACGGCGCTGTCCGCCAACAGCGTGCTGGGCCGCGTGGCCCTGGGCAAGCGCCTGACCGGCACCATGATCATGTTCTCGGCGCTGTTCGCCGTGCTGGTGGCCAACCTCACCTTCATCATGGTCATCCAGGCCGACTACTACCAGAACCTGCCCGGCAACGGCCACACCATGGCCCGCGAGGCCAAGACCGAGCGCGGCACCATATCCACCTACGACGGCGTGGTGCTGGCCCAGAGCGTCCAAAACGAGAACGGGTCCTACGAGCGGGTCTACCCCGCCGGCACGCTGGCAGCCCATATCGTCGGCTATGCGTCCGAGAAGTACGGAACCAGCGGCATCGAGGCCGCCTACAACACGGCCCTCAAGGGTCAGGAGAACTTCGCCACCTGGTCTGACGCGCTCAACTCGCTGGCCGGCGTCAACGCACCCGGCAACGACGTGACCCTCACCGTCAACTCGAAGATCCAGCAGGCGGCCCAGGACGCGCTCAACGGGCGCGTGGGCGCCTGCGTCGCCATCGACCCCGAGACCGGCGCCGTGCTGGCGCTCGCCAGCGCCCCCACCTACGACGCCGCCGACGTGGAGGACATCATCGCCGGCGCGGCCGGGAGCGGCGCGGCAGCCTCGACCGACTCGTCGGTGCTGTTCAACCGCGCCACCCAGGCCCTCTACGCGCCCGGCTCCACCTTCAAGATGATCACGCTGGCCACCGCCCTGGAAAACGGCGTGGCCGACGAGAACACGATGTACGACGCGCCCGGCACCATGGACATCGGCAACGCGCCGGTGACCAACGCCAAGGACGTGGACTACGGCCGCGTCACCCTGGCACGGGCCACCGAGGTGTCCGCCAACACCGTCTTCGGCCAGCTCGGCGTGCAGATAGGGCCCGACCGGCTGGTGGCCGGGGCCGAGAAGTTCGAGTTCAACCAGGACGTCAGCTTCGACCTGCCCCTGGCCAAGTCGCTCATGCCCAAGCCCTCGGAGATGACCGAGTGGGAGACGGCGTGGGCCGCCTGCGGCGAGCCCGTCGGCGAGCACGAGAGCCCCGCCGGCCCCCAGGCCACGGTGCTCGAGATGGCGCTCGCCGGCTGCGCCATCGCCAACGACGGCACCATCATGCAGCCCTACCTGGTCGACGGCATCTACAACGCCAGCGGCAAGCGCAGCTTCACGGCCCAGCCGGCGAAGCTGGGGCAGGCCGTGGGGAAGGCCACGGCCGACCGCGTGCTCACCGTGCTGCGCGGCGTCGTGACCGACGGCACCGGCACGGCCGCGCGCATCAACGGCGTGGACGTGGCCGGCAAGACGGGCACGGCCGAGCGCGGCGACGGCACCTCCAACAGCTGGTTCGTCGGCATGGCGCCGGCGGACAACCCGCGCGTGGTGGTGGCTGTCGTCATCGAGAAGGGCGAGTCGGGGGCAGGCGCCGGCGCGGCCCGCGGGGTGCTCGAGACGGCCCTGCAGGTGCAGGGCCTGGCATAGGCGCGGCATCGGCGCGGCCGATCGCGGGATAAATGGCAATGATGTAGTTACGACTTTTGGTGAGAGGATGCGAGAAGGCGCGGTCATTTAGTACAATGAAGTAGATTTGCCTTACCGCATACACGAACCAGATACGCAGCAGATGTGAGTAAAAAGGAGTTCCCAAGGTGACCGGACAGGATTCAATGACGGGGCGCACCCTCAGCGGCCGCTATGAGGTGCGGGATCGCATCGGCATCGGCGGCATGGCCGAGGTCTACCAGGCGCAGGACAACGTCCTGGGCCGCGTCGTGGCCGTCAAGGTGATGCTCCCCCAGTACGCCGCCGACGCCGAGTTCACGCGCCGCTTCCGCCAGGAAGCCGCGGCGGCGGCCAACCTCCAGAGCCCCTACATCGTCAACGTCTACGACTGGGGCCAGGACGAGGGCACCTACTTCATCGTCATGGAGTTCGTCCGCGGATCCGACCTCAAGACCGCCATCAACCAGCGTGGCGCCATCAACCAGCGCAAGGTGGCCGAGATCGGCTCCCAGGTGTGCCAGGCCCTCACCGTGGCCCACAACCAGGACATCATCCACCGCGACATCAAGCCGCAGAACATCATGGTCCAGCCCGACGGCAACGTGAAGGTGATGGACTTCGGCATCGCGCGGGCGAAGAACTCCGTCAAGCAGAAGACCTCCGCGGTGCTGGGCACCGCCCACTACATCTCGCCGGAGCAGGCCCAGGGCAAGGAACTCACGGCCGCCAGCGACATCTACTCGCTCGGCGTGGTCATGTACGAGGCCACCACCGGCAAGCTGCCCTTCGACGGGCCGGATGCCGTCAGCGTCGCCATGATGCAGGTGCAGGACGAGCCCCTGCCCCCCAGCGCCATCAACCCCAACATCGACCCGGCGCTCGAGGACATCATCCTGTGCGCCATGGCCAAGTCGCCGGCCGACCGCTTCGCCACGGCCAACGACATGCGCCTGGCCCTCAACGACTACCTGGCCGGCCGCCCTGTCAACCTGGGCGGCGCGTCCGATTTCACCAGCGCCAGCACCCGCGTCATCGGCACGGTGCCGCCCGCGGTGCCGCCGATGGCCCCCGTGGACGCCACCCAGGCGATGCCCGGCGTCGGCGCCGTGAGCCCCGTCACCAACCCCGCGCTCTCCGGCAAGGGCTACCGCGTCGAGGAGCCGCCCAAGTCCAAGCGCAACATCGTCATCGCCGTGGCGGCCATCGTCGCGCTCGTCATCGTGGGCGCCATCGCCTTCGCCCTGCTGGGCAACGGCGGGGCCGACGAGAAGGCGGTGCCCAACCTCAACGGCATGACCATCGAGGCCGCCACCTCCACGCTGGAGAACGACGGCTTCGAGATAGGCACCACCAACTACGTCTACGACGAGAAGGCGCCCGAGGGCACCATCGTCAAGCAGGACCCCGAGGCCGGAACGAAGAAGCCCGAAGGCACGAGGGTGAACGTCTTCGTATCGCAGGGCACCGAGCAGGTGCCCGTGCCCAACTTCTACGAGATGACCGCCGCCGACGCGCAGAAGTACGCCGACGAGTACGGCCTGAAGCTGACGGCCGGTCCCGCCGAGTACTCCGACAAGGTGGACAAGGACCGCATCGTCAGCCAGAACCCGTCGGCCGGCACCAAGGTGGCCAAGGGCTCCACGGTGACCTACGTGCTGTCGCTCGGCATCGAGACGGTGCCCGTGCCCGACGTCGTGGGCAAGAGCAAGTCCTCGGCCACGAGCGAGCTGGAGAGCGCCGGCTTCAAGGTGAACGTCGTGCAGGGCGGCCACAGCAACTACCCCGAGGGCACGGTCATGAGCCAGGATCCCACGGGCAAGGAGGACAAGGGCTCCACGGTGACTATCACCATCAGCCAGGGCCCCAAGCCCGAGCCGGAGCCTGAGCCCGACCCCAAGCCGAGCACCCCCGGCGGCAACGAGGGCGACGACAACCCGAACAACAACCCCAGCGGGGGCAACAACGGCAACAACGGCGGCAACTCCGGCGGAAACACCGGGGGCGACGGCGGCGGAACCAGCAGCGGCTCCAACACCGGAACCGACAACACCGCCAAGCCCGCCAGCGAGTAGGCACCAGGGGTCGCGCAAGCGGCCCCTTTTCGTTGACGAGAGGGCACCCGCCCCGGCCGGCGCCGCTGCCGCCCTCCCCCGCGCGAAGCCCCGGTCGGCGTCCGCAACGCCGCGCCCATCGCGCGAAGTCGGCGCCGCCCCAACTCGGAGGACCCTTCCGAACAAAACGATTACATTCCCTGTCAAGTCTTTTCCTGGAAGCTTCTTCCCCTATACTAGGGCCAGGTCCTGTTCCTGTCATATTCGCGATGGACCGACGTTATAGCACGAGGGAGCTCAAGATAGCGGGTGGAATGGAGATTCGCGTCCGTTGACGCGAAAGCCAGGAAGCCAGCTGCGAGCACCCACCTTTCCGAGGTGGGTTCATCCTTCTGACGGGGGACAGGGCTCCTACGAAACCCCGCGGCCGCCTGGCCCGGGGTTTCTCGTTTCGGGGGCTCTACCCGAAGCGTCCGGCCACGTAGTCGGCCGTGCGCCCATCGCGCGGATGGGTGAACACGTCGTCGGTGGGGCCCGCCTCCACAACCTCCCCCATCAGGAAGAACGCCGTCCGGTCGGACACGCGCAGGGCCTGGAGCATGTTGTGGGTCACCATCACCACCGTATACCGCTCCCGCAGCTGTCGCACCAGCTCCTCGATCTTGGCCGTCGAGATGGGGTCGAGCGCGCTCGTCGACTCGTCCATCAGCAGCACCTCGGGGCGCACGGCCAGCGCGCGGGCGATGCACAGGCGCTGCTGTTGGCCACCGGACAGCCCCAGCGCGTTCTTGCGCAGGCGATCCTTCAGCTCATCCCAGATAGCGGCATCGCGCAGCGAGCGCTCGACTATCTCGTCCAGGTCGGCTCGACGCTTGACGCCGTGGGTGCGCGGGCCGAAGGCCACGTTGTCGTAGATGCTCATGGGGAAGGGGTTGGGCTGCTGGAACACCATGCCCACGCGCCTCCGCAGATCGTTGACGTCGACGAACCGGTACGCGTCCTGTCCGTCAAGCAGCACCGATCCCGTCACGCGACAGCCCGCCACCAGGTCGTTCATGCGGTTCAGGCACCGCAGGAGCGTCGACTTGCCGCAGCCCGACGGCCCGATGAGCGCTGTCACCTGCCGCTCGGGAAACACCAGGTTCACATCGCGCAGGGCGGAGAAGTCACCGTAGCGCAGGCCGAGGTGCGCCACGGCCATCTTCGCAGGGGCAAGATCGACAGTCGATGCCGCCATCGCCGGTGCTTTCCCCTCCTCCGTCACGCGCTCCGCCACACTGGCCATCTCAGCCACGATCCCTCACCTCCATCATCCGCGTCGCCAAGGCGGCGACACCGTTAAGCACCATCACTACCGCGAGCAGCACCACCGCCGTCGCATAGGCCTCGTCGATGTGCAAGCCCTCCGAGGCCAGCACGTACAAGTGCACCGCGAGGGTGCGGCACGAGTCGAAGAGGCCGGCCGGCCCCGCCCCCAGCAGGTCGGGCACCTGCGCCACCGTGCCCGCCGTAAACAGCAGCGCCGCCACCTCGCCGACGCAGCGCCCAAGCGCCAGCACCACGCCACCCAGGATGCCCGGCGCTGCCGAGGGCAGCGCGCAGCGCGCCACCACGCGCAGGCGCCCCGCTCCCAGCGCGAAGCCGCCCTCCCGGTAGCCGTCGGGCACCGCCATCAGCGCCTCCTCCGTGGTGCGCACGACCACGGGCAGCACCATGACGGCCAAGGTGCACGCGCCTGCCAGCAGCGACAGCCCCCAGCCGAGCGCCGTCACGAAGAGCAGCATCCCGAACAGGCCGTAGATTATGGAGGGGATGCCCTGCAGCGTCTCGGAGGTCATCCGCACGGCCCGCACGAAGCGGCTGCCCCGCGGGGCGTATTCCACCAGGTAGATAGCCGCTCCCACCCCCACGGGCACCGCCATCAGCAGCGCGAGGGCGGCCATCAGCAGGGTGCCGACCAGCGCGGGCATAAGCGAGACATTGTCGGAGGTATACGTCCACTCGAACAAGCTCGGCGTCAGATGGGGAATCCCGTTGATCAGCACGAACCCCGTTATCGCCAGCAGCACCGCCGCCGTGAGCGCCGCGCCGGCGTACACGAGCCAGCGCAACACGCGCGAGAGCCGCCTCATCACCTGCCTCCCCTCTTCCGCGCTGCGTTCAGGAACAGCGTGATGAGCAGAATCAACACGAACAGCACCACGCCCGTGGCAACGAGCGCCTCGCGGTGGAGTCCGGCCGCATACCCCATCTCGAGCGCGATGTTGGCCGTCAGGGTGCGCACGCCATCGAGGAGCGAGCCGGGGATGACGGGCTGGTTACCCGCCACCATGATGACCGCCATCGTCTCGCCGATGGCCCGTCCCACCGCCAGCACCACCGCAGCCAGCAGGCCCGAGGCCGCAGCCGGCACTACCACGCAGAACACGGCGCGCTCATGGTCGGCACCGAGGGCAAGCGCTCCCTCGTAGTAGCGCCGCGGCACGGCGTCAAGCGCGTTGCGCGCCACGGTGATGACGGTGGGCAGGATCATGATGCCCAGCAGCAGCGCCGCCACCAGCAGCGACGGGCCGTGCCCGGGCGCGAGGCCCCGAATGATCGGCACCATGATGATGAGGCCGAAGAAGCCGTAGACCACCGAGGGAATGCCCGCCAGCAGCTCGACGCCCGGGGCCAGTAGCATCGCCATGCGGGCGCCGGCGAAACGCGAGAGGAATATCGCGCACAGCAGCCCCGCGGGCACGCCCACGATGACCGCCCCTACCGTGACGTAGATGCTCCCCACGATCATGGGGAAGATGCCGTACAGGCCGTTGGCTGGGCGCCAGATGGCGCCCAGCAGGAACTCCGGCACCCCGATCTCCGCCATGGCCGGCACGCCGTTGACGAACAGGAACAGGCAGATCAGGACCACCGCCACCACGGAGACGGCCGCGGCCGCGCTGAAGAGCACCCGGGCCGTCCCCTCACGCAGAGCCGATGAGTTCACGCGTCCCCCCTCAGCCCTAGATCAGATCGTCCCAGTTGGTGATGGCGCCGGTGTATATCTCCATGACCTGCTCGGTCGAGAGGTCGTCAATCGAGGACTCCTGCGAAACGATGACTGCGATGCCGTCCTGGGCGATGACCGTGGCCTGGGCGCCCGCGCCCTTCTCCTCGTCCTTCAGGTCGCGTGAGGCCATGCCGATGTCACACGTTCCCTCAAGCGCCATGTTCACGCCGGTCGTCGAGTCGGATTGCTGCACCTCCACCGTCATGCCGGGGTTGGCCGCCCGGTACGCCTCGGCCAGCTTCTCCATCACCGGAGTCACCGAGGACGAGCCGGCCACGACGACCTTGCCCTCCATCCCGGACGGCACATAGGAGTCTCCCTCCGCCACGCTCACATAGCCGTTCTCCTCGACGATGGCCTGGCCCTCGGCGCTCATGATGAAGGCAGCGAGATCCCGGGCCGCCGGGGAGGCGTCCTCGGTCATCACGATATTGAAGGGACGGGCGATCTGATAGACCCCGCTCTTCACGTTGGCCGCCGTGGGCTCGGCGCCGTCGATGGAGAGGGCCCTCACCGTGTCGTCGAGCGAGCCGAGGGACAGGTAGCCGATGGCGTTGGGGTCGCTGGCAACCGAGGTCATCATGACGGCGGTGGAGTTGGTAATGGCCGCGGACGGGATGGTCAGGTCGACCTTCTGGCCCGAGGCGTCCTTCTGCTCGATGCCGAACAGCTCGATGAAGGCCCCGCGCGTACCAGAGCCGTCCTCACGCGCGTAGACGGATATGGGGCCGGAAGGGGCAGATGCGTCTGAGGACGCCCCTCCCGCCGAGGCGCCTCCCGATGAGCCGGGCGACGGGGCGCAGCCCGTCAGCGCGCAGGCCCCCAGAGCCAGGACAACGCAGAGGGCAAGCGCCCTCGTCAACTTCTTCATTTTTCCTCCCTTTCTCTCCGAGGCGCCTTCGACGTCTCGCTTGGTCTCATGCCGCTCAAAGCACTAACCATGATGGGGAGGATGGGTAAAGGACGCGTTCTGCGTCGGTCAAATCTGCGTAAAGATGAGCTTACTTGTCGGCAACATCGGCCGGCGCGGCCGGCGCGGCGACATCGGGATCAGACGCGTCAGCCGTGGGCACGACCTGGGTGGCCGTGAGGTCGGCGGACACCGTGGCCTCGGCCTTCTCCTTCGGCAGGCCCTGTTTCTCGAGCAGCGCGCCCTCGACGGTGCCGAGCATCTGCTCGACGGGATGCGGGTGACAGTAGGGGGCGATGGCGCGGATGGCCGCGTCGGTGGCCGCCGACACCTTGCTCACGTCGGCCAGCGTGAAGGAGAGCGAGCCCTTGAACCCCTGGGCCGTCACCTCCGAGAACGACACCGACGGTCCCTTCTTCACCTTGTCGACGCGCTTGAGCGCCTTGGCGGCGGCTTCCTCCATGTGGTGGGCGACCGCGGTCAGGCGCTGCTCGCTGTCGGTGACCACGAGGGGGACGGTCACGTTCTCCGGGCCGGCGAGCTTGATGAGGGCCGTGGTGTTCATGAGCGAGTTGGGGATGACGATGCGCGTGCCGGCGGGGTTGTCGACCGTGGTGTAGCGCCAGGTCACGTCGCGCACCACGCCGCTCACGCCGCTGACGCCCAGCTTGATGTTGTCGCCCGGCTCGACGGTGCGCGACACGCTCACCTGCAGGCCGCCGATGAGGTTGGATATGGTGTCCTGGAAGCCGAGCGACACGGCGATGCCGACGACGCCCAGGCCCGTGACGATGGCGCTCACGTCCACGTTGAAGCAGGTGGATAGCATGAAGCTGATGCCCACGAGCCAGATACCCACGCGGATGACGTTGACGAAGATGGAGCTGGTGGGCAGCAGCGAGCCTCGGCGGAGCATCTTGCGCGTGAGGGTGATGGCGGCGCGGGAGAGCACGGCCGTGACGCCCAGGATGAGGACGACCCCGAGCGCGGTGGCCAGCCAGTCCGAGTGGACGAACCGGTCGAACATGTCGTAGAGCTTTTCCATGGCCCCATTATAGGAGGAGCGCCCGGCGCGCACCGTCGCCGGCGCGCATCTTCATCGGTTCGTTATGGGGCCCGCGGCCGGCGGCACGGCGGGCGCGGAGCTGCCGGGCGCAGGCGGGGCGGCGGCCGAAGCGGCGGCCCCCGAAGGCGCGAGGGCGGCAGGCAGGCGCAGGATGAACTCGGCGCCCTCGCCCTCGCGGCCGCCCACCTCGATGGAGCCGCCGTGGCGCATCACGCCATGCTTCACGATGGCGAGTCCCAGGCCCGTGCCGCCGGTCTCCTTCGAGCGGCTCTTCTCCAGGCGGTAGAAGCGCTCGAAGATCTTCTCGCGCTTGTCTTCGGGCACGCCCGGGCCGGTGTCGGCCACGCGGATGACCACCTGGGCGGCGGGCGCGCCCTCCCCTGCCGCGGGGGCGGGGGCGGCCGTGCCGGGAGCGAAGGCGAAGGCGGAGGTGGGGGCAACCGCGCCGGGGATGGCAGGCGCGGACGCCGCCTCAGTCGCCACCGCCACCGTCACCGACCCGCCGGGCTCGTTGTAGCGGATGCCGTTCTGGATGAGGTTGTAGACGACCTGCTCCATCAGGGCCTCGCTGCCCATGATCCACGCCGGATCGCCCTCCACGCTTACCGCCACGCCCTCCTGGCGCGCCAGGTGGTCGAGACGCCGGGCGGCCCGCTCGGCCACCGAGCGTACCTCCACAGGCGCGGCCGACACCGCGTCGGGCTGCACCTCGTCCAGGCGCGACAGCGTGAGCACGTCGTCGATGAGGGCGCGCATAGCCTGGGACTCCTGGTGGATGATGCCGGCGAACTGCCGGGCGTCCTCGCCGTCGGCCACGCCCCCCTCGATGAGCTCGGCGTAGCCGGCGATCACCTGCAGGGGCGTCTTCATCTCGTGGGACACGTTGGCCGAGAAGTCGCGGCGCGCCCCCTCGGCCCGGGCGAGCGCGCGGTTCTGCTGCCGGAGCTGGCGCTGCTGCGAGTCGATGCGCTCGAGCAGCGGCGCCATCTCGGCGTAGACCGGCGCGGCGAGGGGGTTGGCCACATCCAGGTCGTCCAAGGGACGCAGGATGCCGCGGGTGAGCGCGCGGGAGAGCAGCAGCACCAGCAGCACGGCCACCGCCAGGGCACCGAGCACCGGCACGGTCAGGCCGCCGAGGAACGACAGCAGCGACTCGCGGGTCTCGGCCAGCCGCAGCACCGCGCCGTCGGCCAGGCGCACCGCGGCGTAGACCGTGTCGCTGCTCAGGGTGGCGGAGTAGCGCGAGACGGCCGCCTCGCCGGCGGCCGCGGCGTCGCGCACCTCGGGACGGTCGGCGTGGTTGTCGGCCGATCCCGATATGGCGGGCGCCGTGTCGAAGAGCACCTCCCCGTCGGGCGCGACCAGGGTGTAGCGCACCAGGCCCGAGAACTGCTCGGCCAGCACGGCGACGCGCTCGTCGGCGGGCGCGGCATCGAGCCGCGCGGCCGCATCGCGGGCCTGCACGATGAGCAGGCGCTCGGCGTCCTGCTCGTAGGTGACGTAGTAGATGGAGGTGAGGGCCACCGAGAACACGACCATCACGGCCAGGGTGAAGCCCAGCACGCTGGCGAAGATGCGCCGCGACAGGCTGCGGGGACGCGGGGCGGACGCGGCGGGCGCAGACGGCGCAGACGGCGCGGCGGCGTCCCCCGAGGCGCGGAGCTCGGAGGCGGCGGACGCGGGTGCGGACGGTGCGGGGCGCTCGGTCATCGCCCGTCGTCCCCGCGGCGGTAGCCGTAGCCCACGCCGCGCACGGTGACCACCAGCGCCTCGGCGCCGGGGCACGCCGCGGCCAGCTTCTGGCGCAGCGTGGTGACGTGGGCGTCCACCGTGCGCGTGCCGCCGGCGAAGGCCATGTCCCACACCTGGTCGAGCAGCTGGTCGCGGGTGAGGACGCGCCCCTCGTTGGCCATGAGCACGCGCAGCAGCTCGAACTCCTTAAGGGTGAGGCTCACGGGAACCCCGCCCGCGGTGACCATATGCGCCTCGGCATCCAGGGCGATGGGCCCCTCCGCCGCCGGCGTCGCGGGGGCCGCCGCCTCGCGCTCGGCACGACGCAGCAGGGCGTTCACGCGCGAGACCAGCTCCATCATCCCGAAGGGCTTGGCCAGGTAGTCGTCCGCGCCGGCGTCCAGCCCCACCACGGTGTCGTATTCCGTCCCCTTCGCCGTGAGCATCATGACGGGGATGCCCTCCGTCGTGGCGTCGTCACGCAGCCGGCGCAGGATCTCCAGACCGTCGATGCCCGGCAGCATGATGTCCAGCAGGATGAGCGCGGGCACGCGGTCGGCCAGGGCGGCGAAGAAGCCGTCGGCGTCCGGGAAGCAGCGGGCCTCGAAGCCCGCCTTCTCCAGGGCGTAGCGGGTGAGGTCGCGGATGTGCGCGTCGTCCTCCACGTAGTAGATGAGCTGCTGGCCGGCCATGGCCCTCCCTTCCGCATCGGCTCGAGGCGCCCCGGCTCCTTCCGCCGAGGACGAGGACGCGCCGGGGGCAACTCCCCCGGCGTGTCGCGGCGCGTCTATTGTAGGCGAGTCGGCGCCACCGAGCCGCGGCGGCGCCTTCATCGTTTCCAAGTCGGCGCAGGCCCAGGGCTAGGCCGCCGGCGCGCCCGGGGCGGGTGCCTCCCACCGGGGGCCGGCCACGCGGCCGCGGCGCGGACGGCGCGGCTCGTCGGGCAGCGCCGCCATCACTATCCGCACCATCACCGACACCATCGGCAGCCAGATGAGCGTCATGGCCACGTTGAAGCAGGTGTGCGCGTTGGCGATCTGCCGCGCGATGACCTCCACCTCGGGCCCCACGGGCGGGATCATCGCCACGAAGGAGGCGAAGGGCCCCACCAGGCCGACGAAGAGCAGGCAACCCGACAGGTTGAACACGCAGTGCGAGAGCGCCACCCGCTTGGCGTCGCGCGACTGGCCGACCGCCGCCAACAGCGCCGTCACCGTGGTGCCCAGGTTGTCGCCCAGCAGGATGGGGATGGCGCCCTCCAGGCCGATGACGCTGCTCACACCGTCGGGGCCAGCCTGCGCGGCGAAGTTCTGCAGCACGGCGATGGTGGCGCTCGAGCTCTGGACGATGAGGGTCATCGCGGTGCCCACCACCACGCCGAGCACCGGCACGCTGGCCACCTGGGCGATGAGGTCGGTGAACACGGGGTTGGCCGCCAGGGGCTTCATGGCCGCGCCCATGGTGTCGATGCCCAGGAACAGCAGGCCGAACCCGAACACCGCGCGGCCGCCCAGCTTCGCGCGCTCGCCCTTCGCCAGGGTCATGAGGATGAAGCCGGCGAAGACGAAGGCCAGCACGTAGTCGGACAGCTTGAACGCGATGATCTGGGCCGTGATGGTGGTGCCGATGTTGGCGCCCATGATGATGGGGATGGCCTGGGGCAGGCGCATGAGGCCGGCGCTTACGAAGCCGATCACCATCACCGTGGTGGCGCTCGAGCTCTGCAGCGCCGCCGTCGCCAGCGCGCCGGCCAGCACGCCCACCACCGGGTTGCGCGTGATCGCCGCCAGGATGGCGCGCATCCGCTCGCCCGCGACCTCCTGGAGGCTGCCGCTCATGAGGTTCATCCCGTACAGGAACAGCGCCAGGCCGCCCAGCAGCCCCAGCCCCGTCGCCATGATCTCGTTCACATTCCCCGCCTTCTCGTCTGATTGCACGTTGGGGACATGCTACGAGCGCCCCATGCGGTGGCGGTAAAGGGAACGTAAAGCTTTGGTAAAGCCGCGCCGGCTTCCACGGCGCGCGTCACGTCCTTGTCACCACAAGCGCCCTCCCTCGCGGCGCATCGCGTGGCGCGCCCTTGTCGCCGCAAGCGCCCTCCCCTCGTGGCGCGCACCTCGCGCCCTTGTCGCAATGTCGTGCGATATTAGAACAAGTGTTTCACGTGAAACATTTTGCGCAGCGAAAAGGCGCGGACGTGAGGCGAGAGGGCGCGCCAGGTGCGGCGGCTACCAGTTGGAGGGCTTCTCCACGTCGAAGCTGGGCGGTCGCCACTCGACGACGCGCCCGGCGCGGCGCGTAGCCGCCAGGTCGATGAGACGCTGATTGGACGACCCGCGCCACTTGAGGCCGAGCGACTTGCGCGCCTCGACGAAGGGCCCGTCCACCAGCACGTCCACCGTCGCTAGCAGCGCGCCGATGGCAGCCGCACGCGCTGCCGCCGATTCGGCGTCCTCGTCCGCCGCAACCGCGCCGACGGCCGCCGCACCCTGCTCGACCTGGCGCAGCAGGTCCTCGTAGAGGTAGCCCGTGTAGGCCCACAGCCCGTAGCCCTCGGCCTTGAGGCGGCGCGCCACCTCGGCGCTCGCCTCGGGCTGCTCGAAGGGGTCGCCGCCCGAGAGCGTCACGTCGTGGATGAGCCCGTTGGATCGGATGTCGGCCATGAGCGCGTCGATGCTCGTGAGCGTCCCGCCGTCGGCGGGATGGCTGTCGGGGTTGTGGCACCCCGGGCACCCGTGCGAGCACCCCTGCACGAACACGGCGTAGCGCAGCCCCGGCCCGTCCACGATGGAGTCCGGTGCCGTCCCGTACAGCCGAATATGGGTCGGCGCGCCCGCGTCCGCCGCTGCGCCGGTCGCACTCGCGCTTCGCGCCGCAGCGCCAATCACGCCCGCGTCTCGCGTCGCATCCGCCGCGGCACGCGTCGGCGCGCCCGCGTCCGCCGCAGCGCCTTCCGCGCCCGTTATGTCCTCATCCATCTTCATGCCTCCATTATAAGAGCGCCCCGCCGACCCTTCGGCCGGCGGGGCGCCCCCTTCACGATGGCGTTTACCAGCCGAAGCCTAGCGCTCCTCGACTTCCTCGATGCGGCTCACGTCGTGCTTGACGCGGTCGTGCTCCTCGGCGCGCTTGGCGTCGTTGAAGCGGTCGAGGGTGCCCACCAGGTAGCCGGTGATGCGGCGGATGCGCTCGAAGGGCATGTCGTGCTCGGCCTCGGTGCGGCCGCACTTGGGGCACACGTCCTCAATGATGCCGTTGTAGCCGCACACCGGGTCGCGGTCGACCGGGTGGTTGACCGAGCCGTAGCCCATGCCGCAGTCCTTCATGTAGCGGATGACGCTCTCGAAGGCCTCCAGGTTGTCCGTCGGGTCGCCGTCCAGCTCGATGTAGGAGATGTGGCCGCCGTTGGTCAGCGCGTGGTAGGGCGCCTCGATGGCGATCTTGTCGAACGCGGAGATGTCGTAGTACACCGGCACGTGGAAGCCGTTGGTGTAGTAGTCGCGGTCGGTCACGCCGGGGATGGAGCCGTAGCGCTCGCGGTCGACGCGCACGAAGCGGCCGGACAGGCCCTCGGCGGGCGTGGCGATGAGCGTGTAGTTCATGCCACGCTCACGCGACACGCGGTCGCAGTAGGAGCGCATGTGGCCCACGATCTCCAGGCCCAGGCGCTGCGCCTCGGCCGACTCGCCGTGGTGCTTGCCGGTCAGCGCCACCAGGCACTCGGCCAGGCCGATGAAGCCGGTGGTCAGCGTGCCGTGCTTGAGCACCTCGCGCTGCTCGTCGGTGGGCTTGAGCTTCTCGGAGTCGATCCACACGCCCTGGCCCATCAGGAACGGGGCGTTGTACACCTTCTTGCGGGCCTGGATCTCGAAGCGCTCGTCGAGCTGCGCGGTGACCAGCGCCAGCTTGGAGTCGAGCAGGTCGAAGAACAGGTCCAGGTCGCCCTTGGAGCGAATGGCTAGGCGCGGCAGGTTGATCGACGTGAACGACAGGTTGCCGCGGCCGGGCGTCACCTCGCGGTCGGGGTCGTAGACGTTGCCCATGACGCGGGTGCGGCAGCCCATGTAGGCGATCTCCGTCTCGGGCGTGCCCTTGTAGTACTGCGCGTTGAACGGCGCGTCCAGGAAGGAGAAGTTGGGGAACAGGCGCTTGGCCGAGCAGTGCATGGCCAGCTTGAACAGGTCGTAGTTCGGATCCTCCGGGTTGTAGTTGACGCCCTCCTTCACGCGGAAGATCTGCACGGGGAAGATGGGGGTCTCGCCGGAGCCCAGGCCCTCCTCGGTGGCCAGCAGCATGTTCTTGATGACCATGCGGCCCTCGGGGGAGGTGTCCATGCCGTAGTTCACCGAGCTGAACGGCGTCTGCGCGCCGGCGCGGGAGTGCATGGTGTTGAGGTTGTGCACCAGCGCCTCCATGGCCTGGAAGGTCTGGCGATCGGTGTCGCGCGTGGCGTTCTTCACCGCGTAGTCGACCACGCGGTTGGCCGTAGCCTCGTCAATGCCCGCCCCGGTCAGGCCAGCGATGACGCCCGCGCGGAAGGCCGGATCCATGTCCAGCGAGGCGATGGCGCCCGTCTCGGCCTCGACGTCGGCCAGCATCTTCTCGGCGAACTCGCGGTCGTCGGCGATGTCGGTCAGCAGGTCGACGGCCTCGGCCGTGTGCTTCTTGAACAGGCGGCGGAAAGTCTTGCGCACGCCCTCGGCCAGGCCGTAGTCGAAGTCGCACACCGACTGGCCGCCGTGCTGGTCGTTCTGGTTCGACTGGATGGCGATGCAGGCCAGGGCCGCGTAGCTGGAGATGTCGTTGGGCTCGCGCAGCACGCCGTGACCGGTGGAGAAGCCGCCCTTGAAGAGCTTGCGCAGCTCGATCTGGCAGCAGGTGGTGGTCAGCGTGTAGAAGTCCATGTCATGGATGTGGATGTCGCCCTCGCGATGGGCGCGGGCGAACTTCGGGTTGATGACGCACATCTCGTAGAACTGCTTGGCCGACTCGGAGCCGTACTTCAGCATGGTGCCCATGGCGGTGTCGGCGTCGATGTTGGCGTTCTCGCGCTTCATGTCCGACTCGGACGCCTTGGAGAAGGTGATGTCCTTCAGCGTCTTGATGAGGCGGGAGTTGACGTCGCGGACGCGGTTGCGCTCGGCGCGATAGAGGATGTAGGCCTTCGCCGTCTGGACGAAGCCGGCCTCGATGAGGGTCTCCTCCACCAGATCCTGAACGCCCTCGACCGTGGGGGTGCCCTCGATGGCGCCCTGATCGAGCTTGGCGATGACGGTGTCGGCGATCTCCTCGGCCACCGCGCGATCCTGCATGGCGGCGCAGGCCTGGAAGGCCTTCTCCACTGCCCCGACGATCTTCTCCCGGTTGAAGGTGGTCGTGCGCCCGTCGCGCTTGATGATGGTCTCTACCATGGCGTGCCGTTTTCCTTTCTGCTGCCGCGGCCATTCACAACGTCGCCCCGCGCGGCAGCGCAGGGCGGCAAGCACAAAATGCTGTGCTTCGTTCGGAGTTTCCGCATTATTCAACGCTTGCGAGGTTCATCGCGCCGAAGTGGGGAATCGCTTGTTTCATCAACAGGATTTCCACCGCTTTTGCTCCGACTTGCACACAATATGTTGTGTTTAATACGTTTCCTAGCAAGTAGATATAGTACATGGGCCCTTGTTCGACTGCAAGCGAACAAGTTGTGTTTTTGGGCGGCTGAAAACTACAGAAATCATTTTCCAACTTGACGCCAACCCGTTAGCCAAAGACGAACAGAGCGCCCGAGCGAAAAGCCCCCAACGCCTCCGGCCGCCCTCCCGGCATGCGCCCCCCCCCGCAAAGAAGAAACGCCCCCTTCTCTGTCGGCTCTAGAGAAAGAAAACCGCCGTTTTCTTTCTTTCGAACGCGTGGTGTCGCGGCTAAGGAAAACTTCTTTACTTTACGAGGCCTTCGGATGGCGCTAAGGAAAGAAAATCACGATTTTCTTTCCTTAGCGCCATCTTGTCGCCTATAATTCAGGCACTTCTAGAAGGGAGCATGCCATGGAAGGCCGCGCTGGACGCTACATTCACCAACCGACAGGCTACTCGTCATTCAAGCCCGCCCCGCTTCCTCCCGAGCCCCCGCTGGAGTTCGACGGCGAGATGATACAGCTACTCTCAGCGGCCGACCGGGCACTCGGCAGACTCGACGGCATTACCCAAACGCTCCCGAACCCCGACCTGTTCGTGTCGATGTACGTGAAGAAGGAGGCCCTCCTCAGCTCCCAAATCGAGGGCACCCAGGCATCCCTCGCCGAAGTACTGGTGGCAGAAGAGCGTCAGACCCAGGATGCGCGCGAGGTAACCAACTACGTCAACGCCATGAACTACGGCATCGAGCGCCTGCGCGACTTCCCCATGAGCCTGCGGCTCATTCGCGAGATTCACGGGAAGCTGCTGGCCTCGGGGCGCGGAAGCAACCGGCATCCCGGTGAGTTCCGCACCTCGCAGAACTGGATCGGCGGGGCCGGGTGCACCTTGGCGAATGCCGCGTACGTGCCTCCCTGCGTTGACGATCTGACTGATGCCCTCGGCGACCTGGAGCGCTACATCCACGAAGACGACGGCCTGCCTCCGCTGATCAAAATCGCGCTCATCCACGCGCAGTTCGAGACCATCCACCCCTTCATCGATGGAAACGGCCGCATGGGACGCCTGCTCATAACGTTCTGGCTCTGCCAGCAGAACATCCTGAGTCGACCTCTGCTCTATCTGAGTTACTACTTCAAGAGAAACCGCACCGAGTACTACGACCGGCTGATGGCCATACGACATAAGGGCGAATGGGAGGAGTGGGTGAAGTTCTTCCTTCGGGGAATCATCGAGATATCCGAGGAGTCGTCGGAATCAGCCACTCGCATCAACCGGCTTCGTGAGACGAAGGTCGCCCTGATCGACTCAGTCGGCGGAGCATCAGCCGCAAATGCCCGAAAGTTCCTCGACCTGCTGCTCATCACGCCAACCATCACACGCGTCGGAGCTGCCGACCGGCTGGGTATCAGCAGGCCAACGGCGGCGGCGCTCATCGACCGCTTCATGAACGATTTCGCCGTGCTCGTAGACGCCTCGCCCGACATGGCCCGCGGCAAAACCTACGTGTTCAAGGAATACATGGACATCCTGGAAGTGGGGACTGACTAGGTCAAAAGCCCGAAGGAAAGAAAACCGCCGTTTTCTTTCCTTCGGGCGCCTGGTGTCGCGGCTAAGGAAAACTTCTTTACCTTACGAGGCCTTCGGATGGCGCTAAGGAAAGAAAATCGCGATTTTCTTTCCTTATTAGGCTCTACTCCACGGTGCCGTAGACTTGGCCCCAGGCATGGCCGGCGAGGGCGGAGTTGAGCTGGGTGCAGAGGCGTGCGCGGGTGTAGTCGCCGGGCGGCAGCAGCTTGACGATGCGGATGAGGTCGTCGGGCAGGTCGGCCGCCTCGGCCGCCAGGATGGCGTCGAGGCGCCGCACGGTAGGGCCGGCCGCCTCCGCCGCGGGCTCGGCGTCGGCCGCATCGGGCACGAGCGCCGCCAGTCCCAGCAGCCCGGCCGCGCGCTCCGACACCCCGAAGGCCGCCGCGGCATCGGCCGCACCCGATGCGCCTGCCACCGCGGTACCCGCCGCTACGCCATCTGCGGCGTCGGCCGCGCCCGACGCGCCCGAGGTCGCCGCGTCCGCGCCGGACGTCGCAGCGCCGGCCTCGTCCCCCAGCTCGTCCCAGTCGTCAGGGAACAGGCTGTCCACCAGGTTCTGCAGCGCGCCGTAGTACTCGCTCTGATCGCGGTTGCTGCCATAGTGGTCGCGGGGCATGCTACTCCCCTTCCCCGGCGCGGCGCTCCTCGGGGGTGAGGGTGGCGGCGGCTGCGTCGGCCTCGGCGGCGAGGGTGCCGAGGGCGGCGGACACGCGCTCGCGCATCGAGGCGGCCAGGTCGTCGAGGGCCTCTTGCCGCGCGAGGCCGGCCGGGGCCTCGGGCGCAGGGCCGCGCACGTCAAGGCCCACCGTGGTCGCCACCAGCGCACCGGTGTAGGCCGGGGTGGCGTCACCGGCGGCGCGCAGGAACTGGACGCCCGCGGCGCGCAGGGCGTCGGCGGCAGCCACCATGGTGTCGGGGCAGTAGTAGGGGTTCTCGGGCGTGGGGCCCTGCTGGCGCGCATCGCGCCGGCCGACCACGAGCGACGCCATCAGCGGCAGGTCGCAGGCCGCGCCCGCGCGGCGCGCGAGGGCGCAGGCCTCGTCCTGGCCGGCGGCGGTGGCGAACCCGGCCACGGAGGCCTCGAAGTCGGCCATGACGGCGCAGGCCGCCTCCAGGGTGTCGCGCCCGTTGGCGAGCATCCCCTCCCCATCCACGTCCACCGACGCGAGGATAGGCGCGTCGGTCACCTTGCGCAGCCCCGCCAGGGCGCACATCAGGTCGGCGCAGCCGGCGAAGCCCTCCAGCAGAAACCCGTCGACCTCCTCGCCGGCGAACAGGCGCGCCGCGCGGGCGTACTGCTCGCGGTTCTCGGTCATCGACGCCTTGGACGACCCGTCGAGGGGCAGCCCGCACGGCCCGATGGCCGCCAGGACGTGCTGCGGGCGCAGGGACCGCACCACCGCCAGGGCGGCGCACACCACGTCCGGCCCACGGCCGTCCATCGCCGCGGCGGCCAGGCGCGCGGGCGTCACGCCGGCGGTGGGCGCCACCAGGCACTGGGCGCCGGCGATGGATTCCAAGCGGCACGCCTCCTCCACCACGTCCGGTTCGAAGAGCAGGGTGAATTCCAGGTCGCGGGCCACGTCCAGCCCATCGCGGGCTAGGGCGGCGGATACGGGGGCGGAAAGCACCAGCATGTCCTTGCGGAAGCGGAGTTGGATGTCAGGCATGGGGAATCCCTTCGACGACGGCACGCCCCATGATAGCGCAACGGCGGAGCGGGAAACGGCAAGGCGGGGGTTGGACACTCCCGGGGGCGTGGGGTTTGGCGGGCCGTTGCGGGGCGAACGGCGGGCTCGGGAGGGTAAGCGGTGGCTAATTTCGACGTTCGCGCAGTTCACCGGCGAAAAACTGCCGCTCCGTTCCCCAGGGAGGGCCCTCGGGCGGCCCCCTTCCCTATAATGATCCCCGGCCGCTGAAAAGGCACCCCTCCTCATCAGCGGGCCCTGCTTTTCCAAAAGCAGAATGCGGCGCGTGACGCGTCGCATCATCCCCCTCCTGGGCCCCGGCGAAGCACCCCTCTTCGACCGGGGCCAATTCTTTTCCACCGCCCCGCGCATAAAGAAGAGGGGGCCGCCCGCAGGCAACCCCCTCCGACAAGGCGAGCGCTCTTCGACGCGCCCAGCGCCCTCGCACCCAGCGCTCAACGCGTTCCACGCGCCGGCACCCGCGCGCCCCACGCCCGCGCGCCCCACGCGCCGGCGCCCGGCGCCTGGCACGCCCCTATTCCCGCAGCCGATCGGCCACGAAGCACAGGGCCAGCGACGCGCCGATGACGGCGACCAGCGCCAGCTTCCCGCCGTCCATCGACAGCCCGGTGGCGATGAACCCCAGCAGGGGCACCGACAGCACCACCTCGCCGCGCACCCGCGAGTAGGGCACCGGCTCGGGATCGGGGCTGGCGTTCGCGTCGCCCTGGGTCACCAGCTCGCGCTCCATCGGGTCATTGGACACCACGCGGTGGGTGACGGGCACGCTGCGCTGGTGTCCCTGGGAGAACGTGACCACGTCGCCCGGCTCCAGCTCGGCCGGATCGACCTCCTGCGCGTAGACGAGCGAACCGACCGACAGGGACGGCTCCATCGAGCCGGTCGCCACCGCGTAGGGGACGATGCCGAACAGGCGCGGCGCCACGATGATCACGCACACGATGGCGCAGCACGCCAGTACGGCCATGCCCAGGCCCCCCAGGGCGAGAGAGGCCGCCGACCGGTTCTTCTTCCGCGGCTTCGCGGCATCCTGCGTCATGAGCGGCCTCCTTACCCGCTAGTCTTCCTGCGCGGCCTTGCGGCGCCTCAGCCACAGCACGAGCGCCCCTACCAGCAGGATCAGCCCGCCGGCCAGAAACGCGATGGACAGAGGGCTCGCCGCCAGCGGGAAGCCGCCGTCCGGCGCCTCGGCGCCCTCGCCGTAGCCGCCGCGCGCCGCCATGGGCACGGCGTCGTCGTCGATGCTCATGGAATCACGCGGCGCCATGAGCGGGTTGCCGTCGTCGCCGATGAGCTCCTCGCCGGCCGCGGTGGCCAGCGGGACGGGCGCGTCGTCCGCCTGCTCGCCCGCAGCGTCGCCAGCGCCCTCGCCCACGGCGGGCGCGCCGGCCTCGCCCGCAGGCTGCTGCGGCTGGCGGGCCGGAACGTTCTCGCCGTCGGGCGTCACGATGTTGGTGGTGCCGTCCTCGCCGGGCGCGGTGGCGTAGCCGGGGGCCACGCGCGTGTAGGTGAACGTAATGACGTTGTCGTCCGGCTCGTCCGCGAGCGTCTTGGTGATCTCGTAGGCGTTGGGAACGTAGCCGTCCACGTACACGGCGGCGGTCGCCGGGGTGTCGCCCACGTCGCCGTAGAAGGTGTCGGTCGGGGCCACCGTGTAGCCGTCGGCGTCAACGTAGCGCACCGTGTAGGCCACGCGGTTGGCCATGATGCCGTAGGCCAGCACGTAGTCGGCGTCCTCGGTCACGCGCACGGTGCCGGAGGCGAAGTTGCGCTCATCGAGCTGGCCGACGTAGCGCACGTCCTTCACGTTGTCGAGGCCAGCCAGGCGGATGCCCTTCACGTAGTACTTCGGGTCGGTCACGGCGATGCGGGCGCCGCTGAAGTCCAGGTCGGAGCCGTAGGGCACGCCCGACCACTCGCAGTAGGCGCCGTCGTTGACCAGGCCGCGGTTACCCGCGTACAGGCGCACGGTGTAGGTGGTGGGCTCGGCCGGGGCGGTCGGCGCGGCCACGGCGTCACCGGCGGCCGCCTCCTCGGGCGCAGCCAGGGCCGGGACGGCCAGCAGGGATACGGACAGCAGCGCAGCGGCGGCAACCGAGGCGCAGCGGGCAGTCAGGGACTTCATCGCGTCTCACCTTCCTCCTTGGCATGGGAGCGTCGGCGCGCGACGCACAGCAGGCCCACAGCGACGACGGCCACCGCCGCCAGGCCCACGACAGCGATCATGACGGCGTCGCCGGTCTGGGCGAGGCGCGACAGCAGATCGGTCGGCTCGTCCTTCTTGGGCTGATCGGCCGGATCATCGGCCTTGGGCGGGTTGTCGGTCTTCGTCTCGGTCGGCGGCACGTTGTTGGACGCCTTGGGCTCGGCCGCGAAGGATATCTGCAGCTTCGCCGCGGTGTCGAAGTAGCTGTTGCCGTGAGACTCGGGATCCAGGCTCACGCTCATGACGATGGCCGCGTGGCTGTCGGCGGGCAGCGTGTCCAGGAAGAACATCTCCCGCATGGCGCCGGTGGCGTCGAACAGGCCGTTGGTGTCGTCCTTGTCGCTGTCGCCGGAGACGGTGTCGTTGGTGTAGATGACGCGCTTCTCGCCCGCGGGGCTCGTGTAGGTGAGGTCGTAGGCGTAGGAGCCGCCGCCGTTGTCGGCCAGCTCCTCCATGGTGCGCAGCACCTCGGTCTTCATGTACCAGTCGGCCGCCTGGTCGAAGTCGTTGAACAAATCGATGTTGAAGACGACCGAGTCGCCCGGCTGCAGCTTGCTCACCTGGGCGAGCATATCGGCCGTGCCGTCGGACTTCATCGCCTTGCCGTCGAACGCCACCGTCCAGCCGGTCTCGACGGCCCAGGCCGCCGCCGTGCCGCCCAGGGCCAGGCCGGCCGCCAGGACGACCGCGGCCAGCCCGCGGCGCGCCGTTCTCGTCAGGGTTGCCAGGCTCATCGCGCGACCCCCTCGCTCCAGTCGAGGCCGAGGGCCTCCACGTCAACGCCCCAGGCGCTGCCCGCAGCGTCATCCGCGTAGTTGACCTGGACGGAATCGACCTGCGCAGCCAGCGCCACGCGGCAGTCGGTGAAGTCGCCGGGCGCGGTGGCCACGGCCGGATCGATGGCGATGGTGGTCACCGCCGGGCCCGCGGCCGCCTCATCGCCGTCCAGCAGGTGGCGGTAGTAGAGCACCAGGCGCTCGTCGGTGCACTCGGCCGGGTTGAGCACCCAGTGCTCGTCGTCATAGCCCAGCTGGATGAGCGCCGGGTCGAGCAGCGGGTTCTTCTGCCCGTCGGCGTCGGCCCAGAACTTGCGCACGGTCAGGCGCACGTACTCGCCCATGTCGGTGGTGTTGACCGCCGACAGGCGCTCGGGATAGGCCTTGCCCGGGATCATCTGCGCGTCGCCGCCCAGCAGGGCGCCCGCATCCTGGAGCAGGGCGTCATCGCCCTCGACGATGACGTCGTTCTCGGTCAGCGCCACCCCGATGTGGGTCTGCGCGAACTCGGCGACGTAGTCCTCGCTGTAGAAGACGAGCTGCGCCTGGGTGGCCTGCACCACGCCCACGCCGCCCAGCACCAGCAGCAGGGCCGCCGCCAGCACCATCATCCACAACGTGCGGGGGGATGTGCTCTTCGCGTTGCTCATGGCCCTCCCTCCTTAGGCTCGGTCGGCCGCGGGGGCCGTCGTGTCCAACAGATCGGCGGCCTGCTCGGCCACCGGCGCCAGGCCCTCGAATACCTCGGCCGCCGCCGCGCCGCCCGAGAGCCGCGCCGCGGGATCGTCGGCCTCGTCGCCGGCGTCGGGATTCTCGGCCTCGTCGCCGGCCGCCTGGGCGGCCAGCCGCGTCAGCTCGCCCAGCACCACGGTGCCGTCGGCGAAGGTGGCCGAGCCGGGCTCCTCGCCCTCGGCCGCCTCGTCCGGCGCCACGCACTGCTGCACGATGGCAATATCGAAGGAGTCGACCGCGGCGTTCTTGACCGGCTCCACATTTATATAGAGGGGCTCGCTCACATCACCGGGCTCGAGCACAGCCGCGCAGTACAGCCAGCCCTCCTCGCCGTCGGCGCGCGTGCCCCAGCCGTCGCCGGCGAAGGACACCGTGGCGTTCGCCGTGCCGTAGAAGGCACGCACGCGCACTACCGCGGCGGTCTCGCCCACGTTCTCGACGCGGATGACCTTGTTAGTGCCCTCGATCTCCTCGCGGATCTCCGTCTCGGGCGGCGGCGGGGGCGTGGGCTCCTCGGGTTCCTCCGGAGGCGGCGTCGGCTCCTCGGGTTCCTCGGGCGGAGGCGGCGTCTCGGGGCTGTAGGAGAACGGCAGCGACCCGTTCGCCTGGGTGGTGTCGGTATAGTAGGCGAGCGTGGGGCCGACCATGATGCCCATGCCCAGGGCCACGGCCAGCACGGCAAGCGCCGTCCGCCTTGTCAGGAAGGTTCTCTTCATCCTCATCACTTTCCTCGCCTAGGCCTCGGCCGGGGTCTGCGGGTCGTCGCCCTGCTCGCCGCCCTCGTCGGGCGCGGGCACGACGACCTCGGTCTTGCTCCACTTCTGGGTGACGGTGTAGCTGCCGTCCTGCTTGGTGTAGGTGTTCACCACGCCGGTGCTGTGGTGGCCGTCATCCTTGTACCGGTTGACGAAGTTGACCAGCGGGATGACCGCGCCCTCGTCAGCCGGGTCGTTCGCCGTCACGGTGACGGCGCGCGTGGCGGCCCCGCCGTCGGAGATCTCGTAGTTGGCGCCGCTGTAGGACACCTCGGTCACCGTGAAGTAGGAGCCCTCGGGGAAGCGGCCCAGGGTGATGACCTGCTGATCATCGCCGGGGGCGAACTCCATGGCGTGGTAGGCGTCGTAGATGACGTTGTGACCCTCGCCGGCGTTCGCGGACGCCTCGTCCTGGTAGCCCATCACGTGGAACACCACGGTGGCGCGAACGGCCTGGGCGCCCTCCTCAGCCGCAGGCAGGTCGGCCAGCGTCTTGGTGATCTGGAAGCTGCCGAAGTGCGTCGGGCTCTCGGGGGCGGTCGGCTCGTCGGGCACCGAGCCGTTCGGCTTGCCGATGTTGATGAAGCCGTTGCAGCCGATGCCGCCGCCGTTGGTGTTGGAGAAGTTGCCCGTGACGAAGACGCAGGCTGTGCTGCGAGCCGACACCTTGGCCTCGGCGGTCGGGTGGGCGTCGAGCGCCATGATGCGGTTGGCTTGGGCGAAGCCGTTGCCCGCGGGGAACTCGTCGATGTGGTAGACGCGGTAGTAGGCCAGAGGCTCGGTGCGCGTCGCGGCCTCGAGCTCGCGCGGGGCGAGCTTCGTGTCGTCAGCCTTCAGGTGGAGGCCGTCGTTGGCGGAGGTGCCGTCGGCGTTCTCCATGAAGCCGCCATCGGCGTAGCGCTTGAAGTCGAGGCAGATCTTATCGTTCTCGGTCTGAAGATTAGCGGCGTAGAAGCCGGCCATCGAGGAGGTGAAGGAGGCTGAGGGCGAAGAGAACTCCACGCTCACGCCGTCAAGGCTGCGGGCGAGCTCCTCAGCCTCTTCCTCAGTGAAGTCGCTCTTGTTGACCCACAGGTACCAGCCCAGATCATTTGCACGCGCGCCGCCGGAGAAGGCCTCGACAGTCTCACCGGAGGAAAGCGTCACCGTCGCGCCCTTATTCCAGCCACGGTACTCCACCAGCGCGCTGCCCTGGGTGGGGCTCGCGCTCATCCAGCCCGTCCAGTTGTACTCGGCGCGGTGGCTGTCCGTGCACCCGTCGGTGCAGTCGGCGCCGTGGCCGCCGAGCATCGTGCCGTAGACGGTGGCGCGGTTCGCGCTGAAGAAGTCGTTGGCCTCCAGCGGCTCGGTGGAGCCGTCCTCGTTCTGCCAGGCCACGTGCTTGAGCATACGATGGTCGTTGTAGGTATCGTACTGGTCGTAGGCTCCCTTCACCACCTCGGACGGATCGAACGGGCGGCTCCAGGCGTTGTCGCCCGGGTTGCTCCCCTTCGGCCCCGGGCCCTCGCCCTCGGTGAAGCGAGCCCAGCGGTCGCCGTACTCGTTGGGGTTGGTGGTGGAGTTCTCGCCCAGGGCCTTGTTGTCGAAGATGGCCGCGTCCTGGGTGATGACGGTGCTGTTGCTGCACGCGGCCACGCCGCCGCCGAAGCCGCTGGCGTCGTTGCCGGTGACCACGGGGTACACCACGTTCAGGAAGCCGTCGGACGGCACGAACAGGCCGCCTCCGCCGTAGTCGAACTCGGTGTCGGTGCGGTTGTTGGTGATGTAGGTGCCGGTGGTGACGTAGCTGATGCGGCCCGCGGCCTTGTCCGCGTCCTTGTGGCCGGCCGTCATGCAGAACATGCCGCCGCCCTCGCTCGCGCCCGCGCGGTTGGCTGCCACCACCGTGTTGGTCATGGCGAGCAGGGGCATCTGGTACTTGTCCTCGCCGGGCATGCACAGGCCGCCGCCGGCATCCTCCGACCAGTTGGACGTGATGACGGCGCCGTCGATGGAGGTGTCGCCCATCGAGAAGATGCCACCGCCGCCGGACACGTAGAAGCCGCCGGTCTTGAGCGCGTGGGAGCGGTTGTTGGTGATGGTGCCGCCCGTGATGACGAGGCGGTTGCGGGCGAGCAGCGAGTTCTTCGGCTGGGGCTCGACGTAGATGCCGCCGCCGTCGCGACGGGCGACGTTGCCCGAGACGACGGCCTCTCCCTCCATGGTGAGCGCCGCGGCCTTGGCCACGTAGACGCCGCCTCCGTCATAGCTGGGAGCATGCTCGTTGGCCTTGTCGTCCACCGCGTCGCCCTCGGAGGCCGCGTTGCCGGCCACCACGGCGTCGCCGGTGATGGTCGCGCTGCCGGCCGCCAGGTAGATGCCGCCGCCGCTGTTGGCGGCCCGGTTGCCGGCGATGGCCGCGTTGCCGGACACCTCCAGCGCGCCGTCGGCCTGGTAGATGCCGGCGCCGTTGGCGTCGTCGCCGGTCGCGCCGGCGCTGCCGCTGCCGGCGATGGCCGCATTGCCGGTGATGGTCACCGTGGCGTTGCCGGCCTTCACGCCGTGGGCGCCACCCGCGTTGGTCAGGCGGCCGCCGTCCATGGCGAACGCGGCGCCGTCCTGCACCTCGATGGCGGCGGTAAGGCCCGCCACTTCGATGGCGCCGGCGGAGCCCAGGTTCACCTGCTCCTTATGGCGCGTCTCGGAGGTGGTGCCGGACGAGCGGTTGGCCTTGGTGGTGGTCACGTAGTAGGTGAGCTCGTGCGAGCCCGCGTCGTAGACGGCCAGCTCGCCGGCACGGGAGGCCGGGAAGCCGTGCTCCTCGGCGCGGCACTGGGACGTGAGGGGCGCGGCCGTGGAATCGGTGACGGTCAGCTTGGCGCCGGGCTCCACCGTGATGAGGCTGGCCGCCGACTGGCCCTCGGCGAGCGAGAGCGTGTGGCCGGCCAGGTCGAGCACGACCTCCGTGCCCGCGGCGATGGCCAGCGGGCCCTCGGCCGCGATGTCGCCCTCCAGCTTGACGGCGCCGCCGGCCGCGAGGGCCTTGGCGAGGTTGGCGTGGCTGTTGATGCGCGCGTCGGCCACCTTCACGGTCACCTGGTAGACGGCCGCCTCCTCGTCGGCGGCCACCGTGTAGGCGCCGTCGACGGCCTCGAGGGCCTCGGCCGTGCCGGTGCCCGGCTGGGCGGCGCCCTCGCCCTCGAGCGGGGCGGCCGTGCGGATGACGGTGACGGAGTCCACCTCGTAGCCCTCGGCAGGCTGGACGGTAAAGGCGAAGGTCGCCGGGGCCTCGGCCTCGACGGCGTCGCCGTTGCGGTAGAGCGTGCCGTTGTAGGAGACGGCGCCCTGGTCGGCCGGCTCGATGGCGAACTTGACGGTGGCCACCGCGGGAGCCGGCTCCTCCGCCTGCGCGGCGGGGTCCTCCGCCACCGGCGCCTCGGGCTCGGGCTCGGTCGCGGCGGGATCGGAGGGCTTGGCCGGGTCGTCCGCGGGGTCGGCCTTGGGGTCGGCCGTCGCGGGGTCGGCGGCCTTCGGGTCGGCCTCCGAGGAACCGGCGGGATCCCCGGCGGCCTTGCCGGCGGCGGCCTTCGCCTCGCCACCCGGGGCGGCGGGGTCGGCGGGCGTGGCCGGGTCGGCCTTGGGATCGGCGGCCGCGGCGGCGTCCTCGCCGTCGCCGGTCGCAGCCAGGGGCTCCTGGTCGGCGGGCTTGTCGGCCTGCTCGATGGGAACGGGCGGCTGCTCCTTCTCCATGGCCGTCCAGCTGATGGTCTGGTTGCCGCCGGCCGCCGCGAAGGCGATTCCGGTCAGCGACAGCGCGGCGCATGCGGCGATGGCGCCGATGATCACGTGTGCGCGTTTCTTTCCCCAGGCGTGGTCTTTCGACGCTGCGGCTCGCGTCGGGTTGTCCTGCGAGCCACCCATGGCTATCCTCCCTCGTTGTCAGACCGGCCGCACGCGGCCGCATCTCCAACTGGCAGAACATCCTCCCCTGGCACCGCACCGCCCGACCTCCTCTGCCTAGGCGCCACGAGCCCCATGGCTCCCTCCCGACGACGCGCGCCGGGGTCACGCAACAACGTTACGAACTGCGCTTTCACGCGCTCCTCGCCGGGCGCCGCGCAGCTGGGCCACTACCGCCTCTGGAGCCGATTAGTCAGAACGACTGGCCCCAGATTGCCGAAAGGCGGATAGTTCTCCATCAAAACGTAATAATATCGTTACATTCTAATGTCGACCCTCGTGCGTTGCAATATCACATTCAAGACCAGCCCACCAAGTAGGATTCCCCCGTAACGAACGAGGCCTCTCAGCGGGGAAACGCCCGAGGTCGGAGGATTCACTGAAGGAATGGGGAAAGAAGCTGGCGCCCCTGAGAGGACTCGAACCTCCGACGCACGGTTTAGGAAACCGACGCTCTATCCGCTGAGCTACAGGGGCGCGCTGACGTGCCGGTGGGAGCCCGCTTGGGGCCGTCCGCTCGACCGGCGACCCAGATTCTACCATTTCGCCGCGTGCTTCCATTGACAAGCCGAAGGCCGGTCCTATAATTTGCAGCGCAATCACATAGCGTACCCCGCTGAAACGCTCTGAATCCCGCAGGAGACAGAGCGCGGAGGGGCCTCTGGAGAATCCCGAATACGGGTGCCGAAGGTGCAAGGCGCCGGCCACGGCCGACGTTGAAACTCTCAGGCAAAAGGACAGAGGGCGCTTGGCTTAGCGCTCTTCCGTCTTCCCCCGCATAGCGTGCTTCCCCAGAGCCTCCTTCCCCGGCGGACATCGCCCACAAGAGAAGGAGGAGATTTCCGTGGACGACGTGCTCGCGCCCATCAACAACATCTTGGGCATCATCGATGACTTCATCTGGGGCGTGCCCCTGATGGCGCTCATCCTCATCGGCGGCCTGCTGCTGACCGTGCGCCTGAAGGGCCTGCAGTTCAGCCAGCTGCCGCGCGCCCTGCGCTACATGATCAAGAACGAGGACGACGGCAAGGGCGAGGTCACCAGCTTCGGCGCCCTGTGCACGGCGCTGTCGGCCACCATCGGCACCGGTAACATCGTGGGCGTGGCCACGGCCATCGTGGCCGGCGGCCCGGGCGCCCTGTTCTGGATGTGGCTGGCGGCCCTGTTCGGCATGGCCACCAAGTTCTCCGAGGGCCTGCTGGCCGTGAAGTACCGCACCATCCGCGAGGACGGCCACGTGCTGGGCGGCCCGTTCTACTACATCGAGCGCGGCATGGGCATGAACTGGCGCTGGCTGGCCAAGCTGTTCGCCTTCTTCGGCATGTGCGTGGGCCTGTTCGGCATCGGCACGTTCACCCAGGTCAACTCCATCTCCGGCGCCATCACCGGCTTCTTCGACCCGGATAAGTCCGCCGTCGCCTTCTCGCTGTTCGGCATGGACTACTCCATCGCCACCGTGGTGGCCTCGCTCATCCTGGCCGTGGTGGTGGGCCTGGTGGTCATCGGCGGCCTGCGCCGCATCGCCAGCGTGTCCGAGCGCATCATCCCCGCCATGGTGGTGGTGTACGTGGGCTTCTCGCTGGTGCTCATCATCGCCAACATCCAGATGCTGCCCACCGCGCTCGTGACCATCGTGCAGAGCGCCTTCGGGTTCCAGGCGGCGGCCGGCGGCATGCTGGGCGCCATCATCATCGCCATGCAGAAGGGCATCGCCCGCGGCATCTTCTCGAACGAGGCCGGCCTGGGCTCGGCCCCCATCGCCGCCGCGGCTGCCCAGACCAAGGAGCCGGTGCGCCAGGGCCTCGTGTCCATGACCGGCACCTTCCTCGACACCATCGTGGTGTGCTCGATGACGGGCCTAGCCATCGTCATGACCGGCGCCTACAACGTGCCCGGGCTGGAGGGCGCGGCCGTCACCACCGCCGCGTTCCAGGCCGGCCTGCCCTTCCTGCCCAACGAAGTCACGGCGTTCATCCTGATGCTGTGCCTGGTGCTGTTCGGCTTCACCACCATCCTGGGCTGGGACTACTACGGCGAGCGCTGCCTGGAGTACTTCAGCAACGGCAACATGAAGGCCGTGAAGGCCTACCGCTGGCTCTACATTGCCGCCGTGTTCATCGGCCCCTACATGACCGTGAGCGCCGTGTGGACCATCGCCGACATCTTCAACGCCTGCATGGCGCTGCCCAACATGGTGGCCCTGATCGCGCTGTCCGGCGTGGTCGTGAAGGAGACGCGCAGCTACTTCGCGCGCCTCAAGGCGGCCGACGGCGTGGAGGCGAACATGGCGCCGCGCCCCGACGACGCGGCCGACTGGAAGGCCCCGAAGGATCCCGGCGCGGCGGCGCCGGCGGGGCTCGACGACGACCTGGAGCTCGAGCCGAGCCTGTAGCGGCCCGACCGCGGAATGCGAGAGGGGCGACCCCCGGCGGGGTCGCCCCTCTTTTTTTTGCGTGTGCGATGGCGCGTGGCGGATGTGGGCGTGACGCGCGGTCGGATGCGCGCGACGGCGTGCCTGGCGAGCACGCGCCGCTCCCCGCGCCCTACGCCAGGGCCGCGGCCACCTTGCGCGCGGCGGCGGTGATCGACAGGTCGTTCACGTCCACCACGATGTCGGCGTACTTCTCGTAGAGCGGCTTGCGCTCGTCGTACAGGTCGCGCAGGCTCATGGATATGCCGCCCTTCAGCACCACGCCGCGTTCCTGCAAGTCGGACAGGCGGTTCTTCAGCTCGTCGTAGCTGATCTGGAGGTAGACGATGCGCCCGATCTGGCCGAGATGCTCCATGGCCGCGTCGGAGTACACCGCCGAGCCACCGGTGGACACGATGGTGCGCTCGCATTCCAAGTCGGACAGCACCTGGTTCTCCACCTCGATGAACCCGTCGGGACCGCAGGCATCCAGCAGCTTCTGCAGCGTGCGGTCGCACTGGTTCTGGATGAGCAGGTCGGCGTCGACGAAGTTGTAGTTCATGATCTTCGCCAGCACAATGCCCAGCGTCGACTTGCCCGCGCCGGGCATGCCGATCAGGATGACGTTGTCGCGCCCGGGCTCTTCCCGCTTCTCTCGCATCTCAGTTCCTTCCTTCCAGGACCTCTTCCAAATCACCGGCGGCCTCATTGTCGCCCATCAGCGCGTCGGCGGCAGCCGCGGCGGCCGGTATGTCTTCGGGCTGTTGACGCCGGCCCCTGAGCGGGAACGCCTCGCTCAGGACGACGGCGGCGAAGATGAGCGCGAAGCCGCCCGCCAGGCGCAGCGTCAGCACCTCGCCGTAGAGCAGCACCGAGAACAGCACACCGAACACGGCCTCCAGCGACAACAGCAGCGACGCCTGGGCCGGCGGCACGTGGGCCAGCGCCACGTTCTGGATGACCAGCGCCACGCACGACGCCAGCACGATGAGGTAGGCCATGTTGAACAGGAACTCGGGGCTCACGGCCGCGGCGTTGGGAGGCGCCTCGGTCAGCGCGCCGACGACGACGCCGCAGACGCCCATCACCCAGAACTGGAACACGGTGATGGCCAGCACGTCGCAGCCCTGCGAGAAGCGGCTCACGCACACGATGTGCAGGCCGAAGAACACGGCGCACACCAGCGTCATCACGTCGCCGAACTCCACCGCCTGGGTGCCCGGCGCCAGCGACACCAGCCCCATGCCGGTCACGCACAGCACGGCCGCCGCCAGGTTGAACGCTGTCGGGCGCTTGCCCGCGGCGGCCCAGAACATGAACGGCACCATCACGCAGTAGGTGGCCGTGAGAAACGCGTTCTTCCCCGGCGTGGTGAAGGCGAGCCCGATGGTCTGCGTCCAGTAGGCCAGGAACAGCAACAGCCCGAGGATGCCGCCGCACGCCAGCTGGCGGCGGGTGAGCGCCGGGCGCACGTGGCGCCACAGCACCGCGGTGAGCAGCGCTGCCGTTATGAGGAAGCGCACGCCGATGAGCCACGCAGGCTCCATCACGTCCACGGCGTCCTTCATCACCACGAAGCTCAGGCCCCAGATGACGGTGGCCAGGACGATCAGCAGCTTGTAGGCGAAGACGGGTATGTCGCGCGACGGGGTCATGGGGCAGCATTATAGACGCAGGAGTGCGCGGGAAGCACCTAGGCGGCAAGCGAGACCTTCGAAAAAAGGCGTCAGATTGCAAATTCGGTCGGTTTTGCACTGGGACTTGCCGCTCTGGAGGCGCTCACGGGAGCCGGCGTTTTCGGCGACCTGGGCAAACGCAAGCGGCGTCCCCTTGGACGCGCTGATCCCGGCGCGTTGCGCAGTGCAAAACCGGCCGAATTTGCAGATGCCGCGAAAACTGCGCGGGCGCGACGCGGCGGGTGCAGGCAGAGCGCGGCGGACGGGCCGCGCGCGGGCGGGCGGAGCGCGGCGGACGGACGGGCCGCGCGCAGGCGGGGCGCTCCCCTGACACGCGGCGGGTGGGGCAGGCGCGGCGGGCGGGACGGGCGCGGGCGGGCGCAGGCAGAGCGCGGCGGGCGGGCACGGCGCGGCGGACGGGCCGCGCGCAGGCGGGGCGCTCCCCTAGCGCGCGCCACCGCCTCCGCCGAAGCCGCCGCCCCCGCCGCCGGAGAAGCCGCCGCCGAACCCGCCGCCCGACGACCCGCCGCTCGAGGCCGAGATCGCCATCTGGGCGGAGGACAGCGTGTTGGACACCGCCGTCTGCATCAGGTCGGACACGCTCGGCATGGGCGAGCCGCCCACCCCGCGCCCGGCGGAGTACCACACGTACCACGGCACGTAGCCGCTCATGCCGGTGCCGGCGTCCGGCTCGAACACCTCGGGCACCGTGTCGCGCAGCTCGCTCATCACGCGCTCGGCCACGCCGAACAGGTAGGCGTAGACCATGAACTCGCCCCACACCTTAACGTCAGTCGGGGGCCGCTCGTCCAGGCTCGAGAAGTCGCGCAGCCAGTTGCGCAGGGCCTTGCAGCGTGCCGTCAGGTCGTTGCCGAGGCGCGTGCGCCGCGGCATGTAGTTGGCGATGACCAGCAGCGCGATTCCCGTGGGCACCATCAGGATGGGCGGGATGAAGTTCTCGGTCGCCACGCCCAGGAAGACCCCGGCGAAAATGACCAGGAAGGCCGCCATGCCCATGGCCGTCGCCAGGCGCTTGCTGCGTCGCTCGAAGAAGTCGTGGGCGCCCACCTGCTCGTCGAGCGTGGCCTGCCACGTCTTCATGGCGAGGACGAAGTCCTCGGGGTGCTTGCGGCCGTACTCGCGGATCGACCCCAGCCACAGCGACGGGCGACCCTCCGCGACGCGCCGGAACAGCAGCGACAGCGTCGCCGTGTCCACCGGGTCGGTCAGCCGGTCGGCCACCGCGTAGTCGATGGTCAGGTAGTAGTCGTCGACGAGGCGCCCCTTCAGGTCGAGGTACTGGCCCTTGTCGATGCGCACGGCCCCCACGTGGGCCAGGTGCATGAGCGTGGCCGTGAAGTCGTCGGGACTCTCGCGGTTCCAGCGCCACAGGCGGCCGATCACGGCCGGCTGCAGGTCGCGCGCGGGCACGTCGCGCCAGTACTCGTCGGTGAAGTCGGGCTTATACTCGCGGCCGTAGCGCAGAAACAGCGCGATGGCCGCCAGCAGCAGCACCGCGCAGGCGACGGCCACCCCCACGATGAGGGCGAGCGCGCGGGCGCGCTGGGCGTTGGCCTGGTCGGCCCAGGTCTGCTCCTGGGAAAGCACCGTCTCCAGCCTGAAGACGCCCTGGTGGGCGCGGCGCGCGTCGGCGGGCAGGTTGGTGAGCCACTCGGAGGGGAACACCACGCGCGCCTCGGCGAACTGCCCGGCGCGCACGAGCGGCACCTCGTAGGACACGGTGCCGTCGGCGTTCACCGACACCACGCCGTCGAGCGGGCCGTGACCCCAGGCGCGCACGTCGCCGGCGCCGGCCTGAGGACTCGTGCCCTCGGCCCAGCTGCCGGCCTCGTTGCCGGGGGCACCCACCACCGCATCGGCCGGCAGCGGCAGCGCGATGGTGACGCTCACGTCGCGCGAGTCCACCGCCCAGCCCTCGGGCACGTACTTCCAGTACACCTCGGCCACGTCCTCGTAGGCCTGCACGCCGTTCACCACCACGTAGTCCAGCTCGAAGATCATCTGCGCGTCCTCCACATCGAAGAACGCGTACACGGTGTCCTGCGGCTCGTCGAATGACCACGCGTCGATGCCCGGGCCGCCGGCGTCACGCCAGGCCAGCTGGAAGGTGACCTCCTGCAGCGGCACCCAATCGCCCACCACGTTGCCCTCGCCGTCAACCTGCGCCATGCGCATGCCGTTGACCTGCACCTCCGCGTTGGTGGGCAGGTCCTCGAACGTCCACCACACGGCAGTGAAGGAGCCGTCGAAGTCGAAGCTGCGCTGCTCCACCACGTGCAGCGACCCGTCCGTCTGCGCCTGGGCTGTGGTGTCCACCCGCGGGCACTCGTAGGACTTGGCCTCGGCGATGCCGGCGCCCAAGGACGGGACGAAGGACGGCAGCGCCACCAGCGAGAGGGCAGCCACCAGGACGAGGGCGGCGAACACCGCCACAGGCACGGCAGAGGGGCGAAGCTGGCAACGTGGGGCCACGGGATCTCCTTCGCGAGGGCCCGCGCGGCGCGGCGAGCGCTGGCGGCAGGCCCGGTCATCGGTGAAATTCTCACCATTATACTGTACGTTCCGGAAGCGGGGTCAGCCGCGAAGATGGCCGTTGCGCGGGGCGTCCAAGTCGGGTATGATTCATTCTTGCTATTGGAGAAGTGACCGAGAGGCCGAAGGTGCTCGCCTGCTAAGTGAGTAAGCCCCACAAGGGCTTCCGGGGTTCGAATCCCCGCTTCTCCGCCAGTAAAAGCAGACCCCCGATTCCGGGGGTCTTTTTGTTTCCATCAACCGCCCAACCCCTGCGGGGATTCGAGCCGTCCTACCTCTGCCAGGGCCAGCGGCGCTTGACGGTGGCGCGGACGGGCTTCTTCTTGTAGCTGGGGTGATTCTTCAGGAAGACGTGGTTGCACCAGCGGGTGACGGCCAGGCCGATCAGCGCCACCACCAGAAAGCTCGCGCCCAGGTCGATGACGCCGTCGTTGCGCTCGAGCAGCGCATAGAGCGTCACCAGCCCGAAGAACGCCGACAGGATGCCCGTGATCCACGTGAACACCCGGATGAGCACCTCCTTGGCGCGCGCCGGCGAATGGCGGTAGGTGACCACCAGGTAGATGACGGCCGCGACGACGGCCAGCGCGATGACCAGCGGAACCACGCGCGAGAGCCGCGCTACCAAGCCCATGGGATCACCGCCTTCCTCTCATGCCGCGGGCGCCCGCGCGCCCCGCGTCCTCCTCGCCGCGCCACGCCCGCAGGCGCCGCGCGACGGCCGCCTTCCCCGCTAGAACTGCACCTGCGGCGCCACCTCGGCGCCGGCGGCCGCGTCGAAGCTCGGCCGCGCCGTGAAGCCGAAGGCGCCGGCCAGCAGGACGGCCGGGAAGGTCTGGATGGCCGTGTTGTAGGCCATCACCGTGTCGTTGTAGCTCTGGCGCATGTAGCTGATCTTGTCCTCGGTGTCGGCGAGCTGCGCCTGGAGCTGCTGGAAGTTGGCGTTCGCCTTGAGGTCGGGGTACGCCTCGGCCACGGCGAACAGGCTCTTGAGCGCGCCGGTCAGCGCGTTCTCGGCCGCCATCTTGGCCTGGGGCGTGGCGGCCTGGGTCACGGCGGCGCGCGCCTCGGTGACCGCGGAAAGCGTGCCCGACTCGTGCGCGGCGTAGCCCTTGACCGTCTCGACGAGGTTGGGGATGAGGTCCTGGCGGCGCTGCATCTGGACGTCGACCTGCGCCCACGCGTTGTCCACGCGGTTGCGCAGCTTGACCAGATTGTTGTACAGCGCGACGACCGCCACCACGATGATGACGATGACGGCGATGATGATTCCTACGACCATGGGGCCCTCCTCGACCTCGGCTTCCCGACCAGTCTACCGCGACGGGCCCGCATCGGGCGCCCGCGCGCGGCCGAGTTCGCAAAACGTTGACGAACGCGGTAATGTCCCTACGACGGCAGCAGCGCGGCGCGCACCCCCGAGAAGGTGGTGGCGCGTGCCCACCAGCCGCGGCGCTGGGCCTCGGCGGCGGCGCGCACGGCGGCGTCGAAGCCGTCCATCACCGCGAAGGTGGCAGCCCCGCTGCCGCAGAGCAGGACGTCCCGCGCGCCCGGCTGGGCGAGTGCCCACGCCCGCGCCTCGGCGAGCTCGGGCACCAGGGCCTCGGCCGCCGGCGCCAGGTTGTTGACCAGGGGCATCGCGGCGGCGTCCGGCGCGTCCTCGACGGCGCGCAGCAGCGCCGGGTCGACGGGCACGGGTGCCTCGTCGAAGGCCGCGTAGGCCGCACCGGTCGGCACGCCCACGGGCGGCTTCACCACCACGACGGACTGGTGCAAAGGCGGCATCGTCCGCACCAGATGCTCGCCCTCCCCGTCCAGGAGCGCGCAGCCGCCGTGCAGGAAGAACGCCACGTCCGCGCCGAGCACCGTCGCGGCTATCTCGAGCCGCGGGTCGTCGGCCGGCCAGCTCCACGCCTTCGCCAGCGCCAGCAGCAGGGCCGCCGCGTCGGACGACCCGCCGCCCAGGCCGGCCTGGTGCGGGATGGACTTCTCCAGCCGCACGTCGATGGCGCACCGCTCCTCGAAGCCCAGGACGCGGGCCAGCACGTCGGCCGCCTTGAACACGATGTTGTCGCGCGCGGGGATGCTGAGGGCGTCGCCCGTGCCCTTGTCCGCCACGTCGATGCTGACGCGCAGGTTGCGCGCCGGGCCGCCGATGGCGATGTGGGCGGGCAGCCGATAGGCGGGCTCGGGCACGATGACGTGCTCGGTGGGCAGCCGATTCGCGCCGGCAGCGCCGTCCGGCGCGGCGGGGGCCGCGGCCTGCGCGCCCCCGTCCTCGGGCAGCTCGTCGGGCGCCAGCACCTCGTCGACGGCGCGCACCTGCACATGCAGCACGTCGTGCAGCGCCAGGGCATGCATCACGGTGGTCACGTCGTGGCGCCCGTCGGCGCGACGATCCCCCACCGCCAGGAACAGGTTCACCTTGGCCGGCGCCATCACGCGCACGCTGCCCGGGCCCAGAAACGTCAGCGCGTTCCACTGGGCGTCGCGGGCGGCGCCTATCATGTCTACCCTCATGGCCTGGTCGCTCACTTCTTTCTCCTGCTCGCGAAGAAGTCCCTCAGCAGCGCGGCGCATTCCTCCTGGCGCACGCCGGGCGTCACCGAGAACTGGTGGTTCAGCCGCTCATCCTGGTGGATGGCATACAGGGTGCCCAGCGCGCCGGCCTTCTGGTCGGGCGCACCGTAGACGCAGCGGCTGACGCGCGCCTGGTGCATGAGCCCGGCGCACATGATGCAGGGCTCCAGCGTGACGTAGACGGTGCAGTCGGTCAGGCGCCACGCGTCCAGCACGCGGGATGCCTCCTCCATGGCCAGGAACTCCGCATGGCCGGCCGGGTCGCGATCGGTCTCGCGGCGGTTGTGGGCGCGAGCGATCACCCGAGGCTCGGCCAGGGGACGCCGCGTTCCGCGGTCGATGGGCTGGTACACCACCACCGCGCCGATGGGCACCTCGCCCGCTTCGCCGGCGGCGCGGGCCTCGTCGATGGCCAGCTGCATGTAGTCCTCGTCAGTCATGGCGACCATTATAGGAGATGCGCCCGCGCGGGCATCCGGCCGCCCCGCGAAACTATGGTATCCTTACCCGCGGATGGGCGCCCCGCGCAGCCGGCCCTCCCGCTGGTCGGGAGCCCGCCGCGCCGAGGGAGCGCCGGGCGGTCCGCCCTGACGGGCGGCCCGCGCCACGCCGCGCCCGCCGTGCCGACGCCGAGGCGCCGGCTGCCTACCCGGAGGTATGGCCGAGTGGTTGAAGGCGGCAGTCTTGAAAACTGTTAGGCCGCAAGGTCTCGTGGGTTCAAATCCTACTACCTCCGCCAGAAGCTGATGGCCCCCGCCCTCCCGAAGGAGGACGGGGGCCTGCCTGCACCAGAGGCCGTGGGGCCCTATCGGGGAAGGGCCGCGGCACCCCGGGAGGGCTCTTGCCGTGGGGCGCTACAGCGTCTCGGCCAGCAGGTCGTCGCTGTACTCGATGCCGTCGCGGCGACACTGGAGCTGCTTGCGCCGGCGCATGCACACCGACGCCACGCCGCCCTCGGCCGGATTCAGGAAGTAGCTCTTGTAGCCGCAGTTGCCGTAGCCGCTGCACGACAGGCAGCGCATCTGCCCCAGCTCGAACCCGTCCAGCACCTCGTCGGTCAGCATGCGCATCCGCCCGCGCGGCGCCGGCGGCCGCCTCGTCTCGTCCATCACGCCCTCCTCGTCCCGGCGCGACGCCCACGCGCCCGCGCCCCGTTTTGCGCGCACTCTACCAACCCGCGCGCCCGACGCGTCGTACCAGAGGGTCCATTTCCGCGAATTCGCCCCTCGAATGGCAATCCATCGAGGTTTGGCATACCCTTACCGCCCGCCCGCGCCGCAGCGGCCGAACCGAGGAAAACGCGACCTGGGATTTTGCACGCTAAACCGCTTGCGCTCCCCGAAAAGCGCACCTCCGAGTATGCCAAACCTCCATGGATTGCCACGCCGACCCGAAAAAGTGTCCACGGGCGCCCAAACGACCGCCCGCCACATCCGCCGCGCGCGACGAGCGCCTAGCGGTCGGCGATGGGCAGGTAGTCGCGACGGCCGGGGCGGGCCGTCTTGTAGGCGGGGCGGATGATGCGCTTGCCCGAGCCGATTTCCTCGAAGCGGTGCGCGGCCCAGCCGGCCAGACGCGCGCAGGCGAACAGCGGTGTGAACAGGTCTTGCGGGATGCCCATCATCGAGTACACGAAGCCCGAGTACATGTCCACGTTGGCGCACATGTCCTTCTTGGTGCCCTTCTCACGCAGGATGACCTCGGGGGCCAGGCGCTCGATGGACTGCAGCAGGTTGAACTCCGCCTCGAACTCGGTGCCGCGGGCAAGCTCCTCGGCGAAGCGCTTGCAGATGACCGCGCGCGGATCGGACAGCGTGTACACCGCGTGCCCCATGCCGTAGACCAGGCCCGTCTTGTCGTAGGCCTGCTTGTTGACGATGCGCGCCAGGTAGTCGGCCACCTCGTCGTCGTCCTCCCAGTTGCCCACGGCGGCCTTGAGCTCGGCCTGCATCCCCAGCACCTGGTGGTTCGCGCCGCCGTGGCGGTGGCCCTTGAGCGACCCGATGGCCCCCGCGTAGGTGGAATACGGGTCGGTGTCGGACGAGGTCAGCACGCGCGCGGTGAACGTGGAGTTGTTGCCGCCGCCGTGCTCGGCGTGCAGGCACAGCATGATGTCGAGCATCCGCGCCTCCTCCGGCGTGAACTGCCGGTCGGGGCGCAGCATGGAGAGGATGGTCTCGGCCGTGGACTGACCGGGGATGAAGCGGTGCATGATCATGGACTCGTGCTCGTAGCGGGCGCGCTTGGAGTAGTAGGTGAGCACCATGATGCGCGGCAGCCGCGATATGAGCGACAGCGCGGTGTGGATCTCGTGCTCGGGCGAGCGGTCCTCGGCGAAGTCGTCGTAGGCGTAGAGCTGCAGCACCGAGCGCGCCAGCACGTTCATGATGTCGGGCGGCGTGTGGCGCATGAGCATCGACGCGGTGAAGCCGTCGGGCAGCTCGCGCTGCGAGTCGACGACCTCCACGAAGCGGTCGAGCTGGGCCTGGGTGGGCAGCTCGCCCATCAGCAGCAGGTAGGCCACCTCCTCGTAGGCGAAGCGGCGCGCGGGCGACACGTCGCCGAGCAGGTCGTACAGCTCGTAGCCGCGCAGCAGCAGCGAGCCGTCGTCGGCTATCTTGCGGCCGTCGTCGGACACCGTGTAGCCGTGGACGTTGGATATGTTGGTCATGCCCACGATGACGCCGGTGCCGTCGGCGTTGCGCAGGCCGCGCTTCACGTCGTAGCGCTCGTACTGCTCGGCCGGGATGGCGTTCACGCTGTGGAACCGCCCGAACAGGGCGACCTTGCGGGCCTCCTCCTCGTCGATGGGAAGAGCCTCGTCAGCGTCGATGCTCGCGTCGAAGGCGCGCGTGTCGACGTCCAGCGTGGGGTCGTAGGCCGCGGGGCGGCCCGCCTCGGGCGACTGGGGGTTGGCGATGCTGATGGGCGTGAGATCGGCCATGCGGGGGTTCCCTTCTCGTCTATCGTCCGCCTATGATACCCTGCCCGCCGACCCGCCGAAGGGCCTCCGCGGCCCGCGGCAAAACTTTCCGAGTTTCGGGAAATTCTCATTGACAGCCCCGGGGGGCCATGGTTAAATAGGCTTCGCTGTTCGGATGTGCGCCGTTACCTCAGCTGGATAGAGGGACTGACTACGAATCAGTACGTCGGGGGTTCGAATCCCTCACGGCGCACCACTTCAGCACCTGAGATCCGCAACGACTGGCAACAGCACGTGCGGTTTTTTGTTGTCTAGGGAAAGGAACGTACTTGAAGGTTCGAAAATCGAAACCTCACAGTATGTAACCTTCCGGCTCCCCTCCCTGCGTCGGCAGCCGGAAGACGGCTGTGACGCATCGAATCTGCGCCCGCATGCACAACTGACCCTCCGGCCCGCCACGCCCCGCGCGTGACCGCCGCCCCGTCCCCGCGGACGCGCGATGCGCGACGACGTAAGGGATACGCCTATGCTCTATCTATCGCAAATGCTGGGCAAGCCCGTGGTCGACGCCACGGGTGAGAAGATCGGCACCATATCCGACCTGGCCATATCCACGGGCGAGGTCTTTCCGCGCATCACCAGCCTGGCCTTCCAGGGGCCGGGGAAGGTGCCGTTCATGATCTCCTGGCGCAAGTACGTCGACCTGTTCGACGAGGACGGCATCACGCTGGCCGTGCCGGCCCATGACATCCGCTTCAGCTACCTGCAGCCCGACGAGGTGCTGCTGGCCCGCGACCTGCTCAACCGCCAGATCGTGGACACCCAGGGCATGAAGGTCGTGCGCGTGAACGACCTCAAGCTGTCGCAGTCGGGCACCCAGCTGCGCCTGCTCGGCGCCGAGGTGGGCATGCGCGGCATCCTGCGCGGCCTGCACCCCTGGGTGGAGAAGGCGGCGGTGGCCGTGGGCCGCGCCGTCAACCACAAGATCGACGAGCAGATCATCGCGTGGAACTACATGGACCTGCTCGACCGCGACCTGTCCGAGGTGCAGCTGTCGGTGACCCACCGGCGCCTGGACGAGCTGCATCCCGCCGACGTGGCCGACATCCTGGAGCAGCTCGACCCGCAGCAGCGCGCCGCCGTGTTCGAGCACCTGGACGACGCCCAGGCCACCGAGGCTATATCCGAGATGGAGGACGAGTACCAGGCCGAGTTCATCGACGATTTGGACGACGTGCGCGCCGCGCGCCTCATCGGCGACATGGACCCGGACGACGCCGCCGACATCGTGCGCGACCTGCCCTACGAGAAGGCCGAGACGCTCCTGCGCCTGATGGGCGTCGAGGACGCGGCCGAGATCCGCCGGCTGCTCGGCTACAAGGACGGCACCGCGGGCGGCATGATGACCACCCAGTTCGTCGCCGTCGAGCGCGACAAGACGGTCGGCGAGACCATCGAGGTGCTGCGCGAGCTGGACGACGACCACCCCACCGTCCACTACGTCTACGTCACCGACGACTACGGCAAGCTGGTGGGCGTGGTGTCGCTGCGCACGCTGGTGCTGACCGAGGACAGCCGCGTCATCGGCGACGTGATGTACGACGACGTCATCAGCGTCACCCCGGCCGAGACCGAGGAGGACGTGGCCGCCGACATCTTCAAGTACGACATCCCCGCCATGCCCGTGGTGGACGAGCGCGGCGCCCTGCTGGGCATCGTCACCGTCGACGACGCCTGGGACGCCATCGAGGACGACGTGTCCGGCGAGAGAACGCGCGCCACCGTGGGCAAGGTGCTCGGCATCGTGATGGCCGGCATCCTGGTGCTGGCCCTGTACACACTCGTGCTGCTGCAGATACTGGACGCCACCGGCTTCCACGGGTTCTCCGACTAGCGGGCGGTCGCCATGAGGTTCGGAAGGGACAGGCGCGACCTGGCGGCCCGCGAGGCCGAGCTCCAGCGCGAGGACGCTCCGGCGAGAAAGCCCAACAAGATGCTGCTGGTGCTGGCGGCCATGGGGCCGGGCATCGTCACGGCCATGGCCGGCAACGACGCCGGCGGCATATCCACCTACTCCACGGCCGGCGCGCAGTTCGGGTTCGGCACCCTGTGGGTCATCCCCATCATGTGCGTGCTGCTGGCGGTGGTGGAGACCACGGCCGGGCGCATGGGCGCGGTCACCGGCAAGGGGTTCGCGGCGCTCATCCGCGAGCGCTTCGGCATCCGCCTGACGGCGCTCGCCATGCTGGCGCTGCTCATCGGCAACGTGGCCACCACGTTCTCGGAGTTCGCGGGCATCGCCAGCGGCATGGAGATGTTCGGCGTGTCGAAGTACGTGTCGGTGCCCGTGGCGGCGCTGGCCGTGTGGCTGCTGGTGGTGGGCGGGTCCTACAAGCGCGTGCAGGGCGTGTTCCTGGCGCTATCGTTCGTGTTCGTCACCTACATCATCGCGGCGTTCCTGGCCGACCCGGACTGGGGCCAGGCGATCGAGCACACCGTCGTGCCCCAGGTAGACGGCGATCCGGCGTTCATCGCGCTCGTCATCGCCATGATCGGCACCACCATCGCGCCGTGGATGATGTTCTTCACGCAATCCAACGTGGTGGAGAAGGGCCTCACGCCCAAGGACTTGCCGCTGCAGCGGGTCGACGCAGTGTCGGGCACCATCGCCGCGTGCCTGGTGGCGTGGTTCATCATCGTCACCACCGGCGCGGTGCTGCACCCCCAGGGCATCGCCATCAACAGCGCGGCCGACGCGGCGCGGGCGCTGGCGCCCTTCGCCGGGCAGTACGCCGAGGCGCTGTTCGCCATCGGGCTGGTGGCGGCGTCGTTTCTGGCCGCGTGCGTGCTGCCGCTGACCACGGCGTTCGTCATCTGCGAGGCCTTCGGGTGGGAGGCCGGCGTGTCCTTCAAGTGGAAGGAGGCGCCCACCTTCAAGGGCATCTTCACGTTCGTCATCGCGTTCTCGGCGGCGGTCGTGCTCATCCCGGGCATCAACCTGCTGTCGGTGATGCTGACGGCGCAGTTCGTCAACGGCATCATCCTGCCGGTGCTGCTGGCGTTCATGGCCATCATCGCGGCGGACAAGCGCGTCATGGGCGCGTACCGCTCGCGCGTGGTGTCGCGCGTGCTCGTGTGGGCGACCGTGGCCGTAGTGGCCGTGCTCACCGTCGCGCTGCTGGCGATGCAGGTGCTCGGGCTGGGGTAGCGCGCCCGCGCGCACCCGCGCCCCGGCCCACCCGCACCCGGCCCCGGCCCTCGTGCGCACGCAAAGGGGCGGCGCGCTCCCGCAGGAGGCGCCGCCCCTTCTCTTCCGTCCGTGCCAGGCGCCGGGCGCCTAGGCTATCTTGGCCTCGGGGATGAGCAGGCGCTTGGACTCGTCGCCCAGGCGCTCGGCCAGGTACTCGCGTCCGCGGCCCGCGTCCTTCGCGCAGTCGAGCAGCATGGCCAGCGTGATGGAGTCGAGGTAGGCGTCGTAGCTTTCCATGACCAGGTCGTAGGCCTTCTTCACGTTGCCCACCATGGCCGCGTTCTTGCGATCCTCGCGGCGGGCGCGCGTGGTGTCCTTGGCGTCCTCGTCGATGGCGCTGATGACCTGGAGGAGCGATATGTCCTCGGGGTCGCGCGCAAGCCGGTAGCCCCCGTGCTTGCCCGGGCGCGCCTCGATGATGCCGGCGTTCCTGAGCAGCTGGGCCAGTTGGATCAGATAGTCGCGGGGTATGGACATGTCGTGGGCGATATCCTTGGAAGAGCAGGTGGTGTCCTGCTCGGCCAGATACAGGACGGCGCGCAGTCCATAGTCTGTTGATGCCTTGAGTTGCACTGCAGCCTCCTAACCTAACGTCTACGATGTGAACTCGCCGGGGAAGGCGCAGAATCTCGGGCGTCTGGCGCGGTAGCGCAGGATCGTAGAATTTCGCGGCCGGCGGAATCGGGTACCGTTATGCGCTCCATTCCGCTTAAGAGCCGCATTCCTGGATTTCTCCAGTACCAGCAGTGTACCGACGGCATCTTCCTTAATACAAGGGAAGTACCGAACGATGAGCGTTGCGATGTGCATATGTTGCCGGTTTGTATACTTTTAGTTCGAGTTAACTCTAAAATATACCCCACTTGGGGCGTAAGTATACCAAAAATAGGTCACTAAAGATGACTGCGAAGGTCAGGGAAAAGACGGCCTCAAGCGGGCCGTTCGCACGAAAAAAGGGGCCCTCCGAAGAGGACCCCTTCCCTTTCGCGTCGTATCGTCGAACCCTACAGCCCCTCGGTGTCGAGGCGCTTGGCGAGGGCCTCCTGGTGGATGCTGCACTGGAGGGCCACCTCGCGCTCGACCAGCCCGGAGGCCACCAGCTCGAACAGGCTCTGGTCCATGGTGCGCATGCCCTCGGCGGCGCCGGCGGCGATGACCGAGTCCATCTGGTGCGTCTTGGCCTCGCGGATGAGGTTGCGGATGGCGGTGTTGGCGATCATGATCTCGAAGGCCGGCACCACGCCGCCGTCCACGGTGGGCACGAGCTGCTGGCTCACGACGGCCTGCAGCACCATCGAAAGCTGGATGCGGATCTGGCGCTGCTGGTTGGCCGGGAACGCGTCGATGATGCGGTCGACGGTGTTGGCCGCGCCGGTGGTGTGCAGGGTCGAGAACAGCAGCTGCGCCATCTCGGCGGCGGTCACGGCCGTGCCGATGGTCTCCTGGTCGCGCATCTCGCCCAGCAGGATGACGTCGGGTGACTCGCGCATGGCCGAGCGCAGCGCCTCGGCGTAGGTGGCCACGTCGGTGGGCACCTCGCGCTGGGTCACGATGCAGCTGCCGTGGCGATGCACGTACTCGATGGGATCCTCCATCGTGATGATGTGGCCCGTCCGCTCGTTGTTGAGGCGATCGATGATGCACGCCAGGGTGGTGGACTTGCCGGCGCCGGCCGGGCCGGTCACCAGCACGAGGCCCTTCTGGAACTCGGCGCAGTCCATGACGGCGTCGGGGATGTTGAAGTCGGCCGGGTTGGGCAGCGTGAAGGGGATGACGCGGATGACGGCGGCCAGCGACCCGCGCTGGCGGAACACGTTCACGCGGAAGCGGCCGATGCCGCCGATGGCGAACGAGAAGTCGTCGTCGTGGTTGCGCGACTCGTCGAAGGGCGCCATGGAGCGATGCGCCTCGGCGTAGATGGCGCGCACGAGCGCGTCGGTGTCGGCGGGCATGAGGGGCTGGTCGCCCAGGCGCACCTGGCGCCCGCTCACCTGGTAGGTGAGCGGCAGGCCCGCGATGATGTACACGTCGGAGGCCTTGGCGTCCACCATGTCCTTGAGAAGCTGCTGCAGGTTCATCGGTTCTCCTATCCGAGGGAAGGCGATCCCGACCACAGGGTCTCGCCCGCGCCCTCCTCGTTCCACAACGTCGTTGCCTTCCAGGAAAGAATCTCGTAGGTGCCGTCATCGCAGAGGGCCGCGATGACGTCGAGCGCATGGCCGCCGTCGGTGACGAAGGCGGCGTGCACGGCGCCCAGCTTGTCGTCGAGCAGCGGGGTCATGCCCTCGACGGGCGTCCCGTCGCGCAGCGGGTCGCCCGTGCGGCCGACGCCGACGATGCCGGCCAGGTTGGCCGCCTTGTCGGTGGTGATGATGCTCGCCTCGGCCTCGATCGCCACCGGGGCGCCATCGGCGTCCGCCGTGGCGGCGACGGCCTCCTCGCACAGGCCCGGGAGCGCCTGCTCCACCGCCGCCAGCGTCTGGTTCGGCGGCAGGTCGGCGGCGTGCACGGCGGCCAGCTCGGCGTCGAGGGCGCCCATGAAGCGCTGGGCGGCCGTCTCGGCCTGATAGGCCTCCGCAGCCGCGGTGCCCTGGCGCTGCGTGAGCGCGTAGGTCGCCTGGGCGGTGGTGACGGCAAGCACCGCCATGACCGCCAGGCACAAGATGATGATGAGGGCGAACAGGCTGATGGGGCCCATGCGCACCGATCCGTGGCTCTTAGCCATTGGCGCCACCTCCCTGCGCGGCGCCCGTCGTGGCGCCACCTGCCGCCGCGGTGCCGGCGTTGGCGCCCGGCGCGCTGCCGGCGCTCGCGCCGTCCGACGCGGGCACGTAGCGCGCGGTCGCCAGGTCGTAGACCGCCTCGCCGCCGTCGGTCACGACGATGGTCGCGCGGTACAGCATGCCCGCCTCCAGCGGCTCGGGCACGATGGAGCACTCGACCACCAGGCCGTCGCCCGCGTCGTCGCGGCTCACGTAGGCGCCGCCCTCGCCGGGCGTCACGTCGCCGGCCAGCGGGTTGGCCGCGAACTGCTCGGCGCGGTTCGACGCCGCCTCCACGGCGCGCTCCAGCCGCACGTTCTGGCGCCCCGTCTCGCTGGCATCGCCGAACAGCTGCATGAACACGGCCAGGCAGCCGGCCAGAAACGCCAGCAGGATGAGGGCCTCCACCACGAAGGCGGCGCCGGCCCACACGGCGCGGTCGGACGAGGTGCGCCGCCGCACGGAATGATCGGCGAATCCCCGGGGCATATCAGGCACCTCCCCTCACGCTGCGCAGGGCCACGTCGGCGCGGCCCTCGTCGGTGATGATGGTCAGCAGGCCGTCGGCGTAGCTGAAGTCGAAGGTGTCGGTAGGCACGACGGGCGTGGCCTTCTCGGGGGTGTAGGGCGTGCCGGCGACGGAGTACTCCTCCACCACCTGGCCCTGGTACAGGTAGATGCGCGTCTCGTAGGTGCCGCTGTTGAGGCGCTCGGTCAGCACGAGGGATCGCCCCTCGGGGCCGGCGCCCACCGATATGGCGTCGATGGCGTCGTCGGCGCGCACGCTGTTCACCAGCAGCCCCATGGCCAGGCGGCTCTGGTCGGTCTGGTCGCGCATGTCGGAAAGGGCGCTGTACACCCGCGTGCCGGCCATGATGGCCATGAGCAGCGTGATGATGAACAGCGCGAACAGAAGGGCGGTGAACACGCGGCCGTATTCCCGCGTGCGCCCCGACCCGCGGTCGATGGCCGAGGTCAGGCCGCCCTGGACGGCGTTCATGAACTGGGCGTCGCGCTCGGTCTGCCGGTCTTGGTAGCTCATCGCGGCACCACCACCACGCTGGGCATCACGTTGCCCGCGAACGCCTCGTAGGTGATGACGTAGTCGTCGTGGTTGACCTGCAGCCCGTACTCGCGCTCAAGGTAGTCCAGCGACGACGGGTACGACCCCTCGATGGCGCAGCACTGCATGGCCGAGTCGAGCACCGCGTCCCGCACGGCCGCGGCCCCCTGCTCGCGCAGGGAATCGCTCACCGCCGAGAAGCCGATGCCCACGGCCACCGCCAGCACGCACGCCAGCAGCGCCGCCAGCAGGCGGTTGCGCCGGCGTCGCCGGAGGTCTCGGATTGTCTGCTCGTGGTACATGGCTGCCTACCCGATGGATCCCATGATGCCGATGAGCGGCAGCATGACCGAGATGAGGGTGGCCCCCACCGCCACGGTGAGGAACGCGGCCAGGGCCGGCTCCGTGGCGTCGATCACGCGGTCGATCTGGATGACGGCATCGTCGAAGAAGGTGCCGGACAGGCGGTCGAGCACGGCGTCCAGGCTGCCGGATCGCGAGCCGATGGTCAGCATACGCGCGTACACGGGCTCGAACACGCCGTGGTCGCCGATGGCCTGGGCCAGGCTCTTGGCGGTGACGGGGCTGATCATGGCCTCGTAGGCGGCGGCCACCTTCTCGCGCAGCACGCCGTGCTCGACGGTGGACAGGGCCTCCTTCATGGCGTCGTCGGTGTTCACGCCCGACGCGGTGTAGATGGCCACGGCCGACGTGAAGCGCGACAGCGCCAGCTGGTACATGGCCTGGCGCGTGACGGGCACCTTCTCGAGCAGGCGCATGATGGACTGGCGACCACCCTCGCTGCGGCTGGCGACGAGCCCCGCCAGGGCCGCCACCGTGCACACCAGCGTCACCGCCAGGGCCACCCAGCCGATGCCGATGGACACGGCCACCGCGTTGAACGACCCGGTGGTCAGGCCGCCGGCCAGGTTGTCGTACACGCCGACGAACACCGGCAGGATGACCGCCACGGTGAACGCCAGGATGATGCTCATCAGGCACAGCAGCGCGGCCGGGTAGCCGATGGACGAGCGGATCTTCGCGAACAGGCGATCCTCCTCGTCGTAGTAGACGCCCAGCGAGCGCAGCACCTCCTCCAGACGGCCCGCCGTCTCGCCCACGCCCACCATGTCCACGGCGTAGCGCGGGAAGGCGCCCGACTCCTCCATGGCCTGGGAGAGCGTGGCCCCGCTGATGAGCCCCGCGTACACCCGGTTGCAGGCGCGCTTGAAGGCGCTGTCCTCCATGTTCTCGGACAGCATCGACACGGCCTCGTCGGTCTGGATGCCCGCCGACAGCATGAGCGCGACGCTCTCGCAGAAAGCGCTCAGCGCGCTGCTTTCCAGCAAAGACTTGCTCATTCCCTTGCTCCTTCGCCTCTCCCCCGCCTGGGCGGGGCCTTACGTTATCGCCTGGCCGCGCGTCCCCCTAGTAGACGTAGCGGTCGGTGTAGGTCGTTCCGTCCCCGATGGTGCTTCCCGCGCCGGCCGCCGCGAAGGTCAGGTCGACGCGCGTCCACGTGTCGGGGTTGACGGTGAGGTGGGCCGACACCCACTTCCCGTCGATGTAGATCATGTTCCACGCGTGGTAGATGTTGTCGGGCGACACGTAGCCCGTCACTATCTGGCAGGGTATGCCCAGGCTGCGGAACATGGCCGCGGCCAGCGACGCGTAGTCGAAGCAGATGCCGGTCTTCGCCGCCAGCGTGGCGTCGGGGCTGGGCACGTAGCCCGTCGCGTCGGCCAGCTGGGCCGCCTTGCCCTTGTCATAGGTGACCGTGCTGGTCATCCAGTCGTAGACGGCCTTCACCACGTCGCCCTCGTTCTGGGCGTCGGCCGCCAGCGCGCGGGCCTGGGTCACCGCCGTGCTGGACGGCGTGTAGTTGCAGAAGACGTTGGGCACCAGGTAGGGCGCGAACTCGCTCTCGAGCGTCACGTCGGCCGTGGTCGAGGCCACCTCGACGTAGCTCGACCCGCTCGTGTTCTGCATGATGCGGAAGGTGTAGGAGCCGTTGCCCATGTTGAGGGGGCAGATGATGGGCGTGCCGTCGCCGGGGAGGTCGTAGTTGTAGCTGCGCTCGCCGCACACCACCTGGAACTTCAGGCGGCTGCTGCTGACGGCCGAAGCGCCCACGTAGCCCTTGGATGCCGACGACACGTCGATGGATCCGCCCTGGCCCTTGACGGCTGCGGACTCGTTGAAGCTGGACATCGCGATGGGGTCGGGCTCGATGTAGGCCGGGCCGGACGTCTCGCCGCTGTTCGATCCGCCGCCGCCCGACCCGCTCGGGCCGGAGGGCGCGGGCGTGGCGGGCGATGCCGAGGCGGTTCCCCCGCCTCCGCCGCCCCCGCAGCCGGCGAGGGCCAGGCACGCCACCAGAAGCGCCGTCCCCAGGACGGCGCCGAGAACGCGATGAACTCTATGGTGAAGCGTACTCAAGAAACTCCCTCGAAGCGCGGGCAGGGCCCCCGTGAATCCTGGGTGCCATTATACCCGCATACCGCTGGAGCGCACACGAGGGCAGGCCACATTCGCGGCTTTACCTGGTAACGAATGCCCACCTGGGAGTAACGTTCCCGCACGAAGCGCAACGGCGCGAAAAGGGCCGGCAGGCGGGGGGATCGGGCGGGGCGGAGGCCCGGCCCGGCGGACGCAGCGCGTGCCCGGCGCGGCGGACGCGAACGCGGGCGCCTACTGGCGAAGCCCGCTGGCGCGGATGCCCACGCAGGCAACCACCACCGCCACCCACCAGATGGCGGAAAGCACCAGGCCCGAGGGGGAGTTGAGCAGGGTCGGGCCCATGGACGCGCAGATGATCAGGTAGAAGAGCGCCGCTCCTACCAGGATGATCGGTATGATCCAGTTGCCGGATCTCATGGTTCCCCTTCTCCGAGGCGTATCGGCGTCCCTTGCGCATCCTCGGCGACCGCGCCGGCGTCGAGCGTCGAGCGCGTAATGACCCGGGCCTTCCCGGCCTCACAGGTAAACCATGGTAGACCTTTCGCGCCGCGGCACGGCATCGAAATGGGCCGCGCCCGCGCTCGTGACATGGGCGGGGTTCCTCGTGCGCAGAAGTTGGGCGAAAGTAACAATGACCTTACAAATGAGGTAAACAGGGTGCGACACGCCGCCGTCCGAAACGGCCGCCCCAAACGCAAGGGAAGCGCCCCATTTGGGGCGCCTCCCTGCGTGCCTCGGGCTCCCACGCGGGCGCCCCTGTCTCTCTCAGGCGCCCCGGGTGGGGCGCCTCCCTGCGTCTAAGCGGATGACGGGGCGGCCGCTAGGCCTCGGCCCCGTCAGCGCCGGGCCGCACCGGGCGCGTCGCGCGCCGCGGACGACGGCCACCGGCGGTCAGGTCGTTCTCCAGGTCGGTGATCTCGCGGGCGCCGCGCAGGCGCAGCGCGATGCACACGGCCCCGTAGATCGCCGTCACCGCGATGCCCAGGAACATATAGAAGTGCACCCAGCACATCGGATGGTCGAACGCGGCCTGCGGCGTGGCGTCGTCCTCGATGGAGGTCTCGGCCAGCGGGGTCTCGTCATCCCCCACGAACATCTCGAAGGGGCTGCCCAGGATGCCGGCCAGCGACGCCATCGGGCCGTCGTCGGGCGCAACGCCCGGGGTGGGGCCGGAGCCCAGTGCGTTGGGCAGCAGCGGCGCAGCCGGCGCGGTGATGGCGAAGTCGCCGTCCACCACGCGCACGCTGTAGTTCGGGTTCGGGTAGTAGGTGGCGGTCAGCGCGTCGGGGTAGGTGCCGATGGCCTCGTCGTCGATGGTGCGGACGTAGGCCAGGTCCTCCAGCTCGTCGCCGGCCACCAGGCCGGTAACGGTACCGGTGAAGTCGGGGTCGTTGTCGCCGGCCACCTTGGTGGCGTTGTCCACCGCGACGGTGGCGATGGCCGGGTTGATGACCACCGTGGCCAGCACGGGCGCGGTGGGCTCGAAGTTGTTGTGGGTAGCCTGGACGTACACCTGGTAGGTGCCGGCGTTCACGAAGTCGGGCATGTCGGTGGTCCAGTTGTCCAGCGTCCCGTCGGCCGAGAACCAGATGGTGGAGTTCGGCTGAAGGGCGGTGGCGCGCACCACGGCCGGGCGGCCGTCGTAGGTCTTCGAGAAGCTGTCGGCGCCGGCCACGTTCTGCAGCAGCAGCGCGTTGCCCTCGACGGGCGCGATGGTGAAGGCGCCGCGCTCGACGCCGGTCACCACGTAGTTGCCGTTCTGCTGGGCGACGGTGGCGTCGATGACGCCGGGGTAGGTGCCGGCCTCCTCGGCGTCGCCCAGGCGGGTGAGGGTGACGGTGCCCAGCACGTCGCTGCCGAACAGGCCGTCCACGGCGTAGCCGCCGTACGCGGCCGGGTCGTCGTCGCCGAAGAACTTGGCGGCCGGGTTGACGATGATGCGGGCCGGGGCGGGCACGATCTCGAACTCGCATGCCACGGTGCCGCGGAAGTTGCCGGCGGGGTTGGCCGTCGCCACAGCCTTCGCAGTGCCTACGTTGGTAGTGTTGCCCTCATAGGCCAGCGCGAAGTCGGCGCCCTGGCGCAGCACCTGGCCGTTGGCGGTGACGATGGTCGGCACCGGCTCCTGGGCCTGGCCGGCATAGGTGAGCGTCGGCATGGGCAGCGCCTCGGCGCCGGTGTAGACGGCCTGGGTCAGGTCGTCGGGATTGATCTCGGTCGGCGCCGCCGGGTCGATGCTCTGGGGCACGATGGTCAGCGTGCCGGCCTTGGAGGCGATGCTGTAGTTGCTGATGCGGGTCGCGGCGTTCGGCAGGCAGTCGAAGCGGTTCTCGACGCTGCCGACGTTGGTCTGCGACGAGGTGAAGAGGAACGTGGCCTCCTCGCCCTCGACCCAGCCCGCGCCCTCGGCGGACACGTCGGCCACGCTCGTGCCCGTGAGGGCCGTGCCGTCGTAGACCTTGGCGTCGCTGTTGCTTTCCAGGCTCACCTCGCGCGGGGCGATGGTGACGGCGCCCGGCTTCACGATGACGCCGACCACATCGGTCACGTCGTTGCCGTTCTCGTCGAAGACGACGGCCGCGCCCGTGGCGCCCACCTGGTACACGCCCGCGTTCACGGGGAAGTCGCCCAGGCGGTAGCCGTCCACGTTCACCAGGAAGCGGACGTTGCCGGACGTGGCCCAGATGCCCTCCGCCTCGTAGGCCGGGCGGTCGCCGGCGGCGGGCACCGACACGCTGCCGCGCTCGCCCTCGAAGCCCTCGGGGCCGTGGGGCTGGCCGTCGTAGGTGGCGTCGGCCGACCCGATGGTCAGGGTGACGACGCTCGTGGCGCCCTCCTTCGTCACGGTCAGCGTACCGGTCTTGAGGGTGACGGCGTAGTTGTCGGCGGCGGCGTTGGTGCCGTCCTTCCAGACGTAGGTGAAGGAGTTGTCGGACGAGCCCGCCAGCGTCTGGGAGCCGGTCATCGTGAACTCGACCTCCTGGCCGGCCACCAGGCCCTCGCCGCCGATGATCATGGCCGCGGCGTCGCCGACGAGCGGCGTGCCGTCGTAGGGCTTGTCGATGCTGGGCGACTCGAAGGTGACGGGGCGCGGGTTGATCACCAGCTTGCCCGGCTCGGGCTTGACGTTGAACATCTCGGTGACCACCTGGCCGTCCGCGTCGTAGACGACGACGTTGGCGTCCGTCTCGACGACGCCGGTGCGCCCTTCCGTCGCATTCGTGGCCGTGATGGCGGGCGCATGCAGGCCGGTCACGTAGAAGGTGGCACCGCCCTCGCCGAGCTGTGCGGGCACGACGGTGCGGCCAAGCTGGTCGACGAACTCGCCGGGGAACCCGCCGACGGAGTGCTCCTCGCCGTCATAGGTGAAGGTGGCGGAATTGGCCGCGACGACCAGGGTGTGAGGCGCCGCGGGGTTGACGATGCGCAGGTCGCCCTCCTGCTTCGTGAGGAGGTAGTTGTCCAGGTTCGTGCCCGCGTCGGGGACGATCTCGAAGGCGTTGGTCACCGTCTCGTTCACGCGCGTGGCCGATCCGGAGAACACGTACGTAGCGCCCTCGCCGGCGGCCCAGCCCTCCTCGATGAGCAGCGGCGTGTCGCCGTTGGTCAGGGGCGAGCCGTCATAGGGCTTCTCGATTCCGGCAGACACCAGGGCCAGCGGACGCTTGTCGATGACGAGCTCGCCGGCCGTCGTGGTCACGGCGAACTGCTCGGTCACGTCGTTGCCCTGGGCGTCGTAGACAACGGCGGCGCCGGTGACGCCGATCGCGTACCGGCCGACGTCCTTGCCGTGGCCCTCGACCGTAAGCCCGGTCACGTAGAACGGCACGCCACCAGGGCGCACCTCGACGGCGCGCACCGTGCGGACGGAATCGCCCGCGCCGATCGTGTAGTCCTGCTCGCCGGCCAGGCTGGTCACTGCCTGATCCGCGCCGTCGTAGGTCACGGTCTTGGAGGCAGCCGCCACGTTCACATCGAACCGGGCGTCGCGGTTGAGCACCGTCAGGCTGGCCGGATAGGTCGTGATGTCGTAGTTGGACGCCTTCGTGCTGGCGTTCAGCGTGTAGGTGAAGGTGAGGGGCGACGTGCCCACCAGCGTCTGGGAGCCGGTGAAGGCATACGTGGCGCCCTCGCCGGCGGCCCAGCCGTCACCGTCCAGGGCAGGCATCAGGTTGGTGTTGACGAGCGGCGTACCGTCGTAGACCTTCTCCTGGTTAACGGCCTTCAGCGTGATAGAGCGCTTCTCGATGGTCAGGCCGGCGCCGGGCGCCAGGGCCACGGCGAAGCGGCCGGTCGCGTCGTTGCCGTCGGCGTCGGTGATCTTGGGGGTGCCGGTCAGCTTGGCCGGGTAGGTGCCCGCGTCGGTGCCGGCGGCGCCGACGGTCGCCTCGACCGTGTAGGTCTTGCCGTCGACGACGAAGGTGGCGTCGTCGCTGCCCTTCACGCGGAAGCCCGTCACCTCGTGAGCCGTGCCGTCGTACTTCACCGTCTCGGACTTGGCGATCAGCGTGACGACGGACTCGGTGTCGGCCGCGTTGACGGTCAGCGTGCCAAAGAGGCACTCGATGTCGTAGTTGGACGCCTTCGTGTTGGCGTTCAGCGTGTAGGTGAAGGCGTTGTCAGACGAGCCGACGGCGGTCTGCGCGCCCGTCACCTGGTAGGTGGCGCCGTCGTTCCATGCCCAGCCGTCGCCCTCGTCGCGCACGGTAGCGTTGACAAGCGGCTCGCCATCGTAGTTCTTCACAGCGTCGGCGCTCACCAAGACGACGTGGCGCTTGGCGATGGAGAGCGTGCCGTTCACGGTCTTCACGTTGAACTGCGCCGTCACGTCGTCGCCCTGGCTGTCGGTGACCTGGGGCGTGCCCATGACGTTCACCGCGTACTCGCCGGCGTCGGTGCCGCTGGCCTGGGCGGTCAGCCCCGACACGGTGTAGGTCTCGCCCTCGATGGTGAAGGTCGGGGCGGCCGTGCCCTCGCAGCCCTCGAAACCCTCGACCACCTGGGTGCGGCCGTCGTAGGTGACCGCGCTGCTCTTGGCCACGACGGACACCTCGTGCACGGCGTCGGCGCTGCCGACGGTCAGGGTGCCGGGCTTCAGGGTGATACGATAGTTGTCGGCGCTCATGCCCTCGTTCAGGGTGTAGGTGATCGTGTTCTCGGACGATCCCACCTCGGTCTGGGTGCCGGTCACCTCGACCGTGGCACCCTCGCCCTCGGGCCAGCCCTTGCCGCCGACGGTCACGTCGTGGTTGGTGAGGGGCTCGCCGTCGTAGATCTTGTAGTCGCTCGCGCTGGCCAGGACAACCTCGCGCGGGACGACCGTGAGCGTGCCGGGCGTAGACGAGGCCTCGATGTTGTAGTTGGCGGTCACGTCTGCGCCGTCGGCGTTCACCACGCTCAGGCTGGTGATCTTGTTCTCGGCGGTGCCGACGTTGGTGATGGTGCCCTCGGTGGCCACCTCCAGGGTGTCGCCCTCGGCCAGGGGGCCCTCGTAGGCGTAGCCCGCCGTGAGCGGCGTGCCGTCGTAGTACTTCTGCGCCGAGGCGGCGAACACGGTCAGCTTGCCGGCCGCGGTGCCGGCCTTGGTCACGGTCAGCTTGCCGTTGACGCAGGTGATGGTGTAGTTGCTCGCCTTGGTGTTGTCCTTCAGCGTGTAGGTGAAGGCGTTCTCGACCTCGCCGACCTCGGTGATGCTGCCGGTCACGTCATAGTCGGCGCCCTCGCTGTACGCCCAGCTTCCCTCGGTCACGTTCACCTCGGGCTTGGAGAGCTCGGTGCCGTCGTATTCCTTCGCGTCGCTCGCGCTAGTCAGCGTGATGGCGCGCGGGTAGATGGAGAACTGCTGGGTAGCGGTCACCTCGCCGTACTTCTCGGACTGCCAGGTGGCGCGCACCTCGTACTCGCCGGCATCGTGGGGCTTGTCCTCGACCCACTCCGCGGCGGCGGCGCTGCGATCGCGATAGGCGATGGCCGGCTTGCCGGGGAAGTCGGCCGCGGTCACCTCCGTGAAGGCCGCCGAGGGGACGATGGCGGCAACCGGGCTGTTGGACGTGTCGCCGTAAGTCCAGCTGTCGAGCCGCACCGAGGCGCCGTACTCGCGGCAGTCGGGCGTGCCGTTGCCGTTGGCGTCACGGTGGTAGGTGACGGTGAGGGTGACGTCCTCGGTGCCGAACTCGACCGACTCGGGAACGTCCACGACCACGTAGCCCTCGATGGGCTTGACATAGGAGCTGGGCACGAGCGACATGCCCTCCTTGCCGGTGGCCACATAGGGCTCGGGCAGCTCGTCGAGCGGGGCACCCTCATTATTGTGGAAGGCATAGGTGATGGTGATGGTGGGCTGCTTCGGCATGGGCCAGTCGCCCTCGTCGCCGCCGTCCTGCGGCTCGGGCTCGGCGGCCGGGACCTGCTGCGAGCCGGGGGTCGCCTCGTCAGCCGGCTTCTGCTGGCCGTCGGTCGGCTGGTCGCCCGCCGGGTCGGTCGCGTCGGCCGGGTCGGTCGCCGGCGCGGTCACGGCCAGTGCCTGGCTGGCGACGCTCTTCACCGTCCACGTCTCGGACTGGGTCTTCCACTTGTGGCCGTCCTCGCCGTAGGCGGCGTAGGTGTGCGTGATGACGGCCGTGCCCTCGGCCATGCTGTTGACCAGCGCGACGCCGCGCTCGCCGGCCACCACGGCCACGTCCTTGTTCGAGGAAGTCCAGGCATGGGCGAAGTCGCCGCGGTCGGAGTTCAGCGTCACGGCGTCGTTGACGGCCACCTCCACGGCGCCGTTGTCGACAGGCGCGGGCTTGGTCGAAGCGGTGCCGGTGGCGCCGGCGGGCTGCTCGGCGCCCTCGGCCAGGTTCTCCGTCACGAACTGCTGGGTGATCTCACCCGACTGGCTGATGGCCTCGGACACCGGCGCGCCAGGATTCTCCGGGGTCATCGTGCTCTGGCTGTTAAGAGTGGTGCTCGGCGCGCTGGAAGAGGACGTGGACACCTTCTCGGTCACCAGCGTCAGGTGCGCGCCGCCCGCCAGCTTGGCCGCGGGGATGACGTACTCGCCAAAGGAGTTGGGGTAGAGGTCGAGCTGCGTGCCCTGGACGCTCAGCGACACCGACGCCACCTTGTAGCCCTTGTCGGCCTCGGGCACGAACTTGAAGTCCCTGCCGGCCACCGCGGTCACCTTCGTGGCCGGGGCCTTCACGATCTGCCCCGCCCCGTAGACGAGGTAGCCGTTGCCCAGGCTGAGGGATATCACGGGGTTCGCGGGCTTCTCCGCTGCTGCGGAGGTCTGCCCTGCGTCGGCCTTGGTGTCGGCCCATGCCGGCATGCCGCACATCGACACGGCCAGCACCGCCGCCATCAGCACCGCGAGGAACTTCCCCTCAACGGTGTTCCGGGCGTCGGCGAGTCTCCTCAACACGCTCATTTTTCACCACCGGTCTTTCCTGCTTCAGGGGCGACGGCGCCGCCCCTCCTTCGCATTGAAACTCTGTCCCGGGCCCGGCTGTTTGCCTGCAGACGGACGCAAGACGAAACCCCCCGTTTGCCATAGAGGGTTATCCAATTAGTATCTTAAAGGTAACGGTTTGCCCACGGATAGCCCTAATGCCGCAAACCAGTGACATTTACGTCATTCGCTACATTTTCTCCATACTTCATGCACCCCAAAATCCAACGAAAGTAGCAGAAAGCCCCCGTCAGCCCCGCTCTGCGGCAACTACGGCCAAACTCGCGACGCATTCACTCCTCAGCTTCAAGGATTCGCTACCTTTTGCCCTCTTTTATCACTACTTTTTGCCCATTTTTACGCTACTATTTGCCCAACACCAGATAGGAGGACATATGATTCCCGTCGGCAATTCCTATATTCCGCGAATACTGGACACTACCGTTCAAACTCATCTGAAAGCCTTTGGCGCCGTCGAGATAGCCGGCACCATGTGGTCGGGGAAAACTCGAACCTCCCTCGAGCATGGAAGCAGCGAGTGCAATCTCGACGACCCTGAAACAAGGGCGTTAGCCGAGATGGCTCCCGACTCGATTCTGTCAGGGGAGACTCCTCGTGTCATCGACGAATGGCAGATCGTCCCGCCACTTTGGGACGCGGTACGCAGGCGTGTCGATGCTGCTCCGCACGAGCGCGGGCTTTACATCCTAACAGGGTCTTCGCGTCCGGCAAAAAGCTCGACCATGCATACGGGATCGGGGCGCATATCCCGCCTGCGCATGTGGCCCATGTCGCTTCAAGAATCCGGAGCCTCCTCCGCAAAGGTATCGCTTTCCGCATTATTTGAGGGAGAGTTCCAGCCCGCATCAAATGAGACCAGCCCGGCCAGGCTGGCTGAGTTGGTCTGTTGCGGTGGATGGCCGGCGGCCCTTAGCCTCGATCGCGACCTTGCCGCTCTCGTCGCTACGCAATATGTAGATGCTCTCGTTGCATCCCAGGATGCCGTAGCTCCTGAGCCAGAAAGCGATCTGAGACGCTTCCTCCAATCGCTCGCCCGAAACATGGGAAGCGCCCCTAAGGTAGACACATTGACCGCAGATATGGGGTATCTCACTGACGGCAAAGTCACCGAGACGGGAAGGCGGCGCACGAGGGACTTGCTTGCCTATTTCACAAGCAGATTCGTTGTTGACGAGTTGCGCGGATGGGAGGCGCCCATCAAGTCACCACAGAGGCTACGCTCCCGCCCTCGCTACGACTTCGCCGATCCCTCAATACCGGCGGCCCTCCTTGGTGTAGACGAGCGCTCGCTCCTTGGCAATTTCCAGCTTTTCGGTCAGCTATTCGAGCAGATGTGCCTGAGGGATCTGCGTGTCTACACTTCTGCCCTCTCAAAGACCAAACCCGACTCACTTCATTATTACCGGGATGCCGATGGACTGGAAGTTGACGCGATCATCGAGTTGCGCGATGGCCGCTGGGGAGCGATCGAGATCAAACTCGGGGCAAACAAGGCGGAGGACGCCGAGAGAAGTCTCTTGCGGCTGCAACGCAAGATTGCGGGGAACCCCACAGCGCGTAACCCTAATCCCTCTTTTCTCCTGGCTCTCGTCGGCGTAGGGCAGTTCGCCTACAAGATGCCCAGCGGAGTCCTCGTTGTTCCCCTGACCTGCCTTGGCGCCTAGCTTCTCCGAGACGTGCAGCGGTTCGCGCGAACTAGGATGGTTCTTGCTGAAAGCAAGGGGGCGGCCGATGGGCCGCCCCCTTGTTGCTTGTTGCCTCTTCCCAGGTGGTTACGCCGGGGCGCCCTCCACTATGGCCAGCAGCTCCTCGCGGCTGGAGAAGGGGCGGGGCTTGGCGTTGGGGTAGGTCACCGACACGACCTCGCCCTCCCAGGTGTCGCCGTCGTCGGCGAACTTGGCCGAGCGCACGATATGGCTGAAGCTGATGCGCTTGTTGTCGGGCTCGTCCTGCAGGTCGAAGCTGTAGCTCAGGTCGGTCAGCGTCTGCTGCAGCGCGTCCACGGGGGAGGCGCCGGCCTCCACCCGCACCATGCCGGCCTCGCAGTTGTAGATGAGGCCGGGGGCCAGGAACGCGGTACGCACGCGCTCCTGGCGGCGGCGCTCGGCAACGTGGATGCCGATGCAGGCGCCGATGATGGCCACCCACCACACGATGGTGAAGGCCAGGTCAACCGGGTTGTCCACCAGGTTGAAGCTCAGGTAGTACCACAGCCACAGGAAGAAGGCCGAGGCCGCGGCCAGAATGGCCACGATGATCCAGTTGCTCTTGCGCATGCTAAGCCTCCATTCCGCCGGCCACGGGCTTGGTCACGCGGGCGTCGCCCGTCTTCTGACCGCCGGTCAGGTTGTCCTCGTACTTATCGATCTTGCGCACGTAGTTCATACGGCGGGCGATGACCACGGCGGCGTAGACCAGCGTGAGGAAGATGCCCAGGAAGATCCAGTAGTGCACCCAGCAGTGCGGGTGGTCGAACGCGGCCATGGGGGTCTCGTCGTCGGCGATGACCTCCGGGGTGCCGGGAGTTTCAGCCAGCGGGGTCAGGTCCTCGAGGATGGTCTCGGCCGCGGGCACGGCGGCAGCAGCGGCGGGAACCACGGCGGCGGCAACCGGCGCGGGCGCAGCCGCGGCGGGAGCGGCCGGGCCGGCCGGGGCCGGGGTCGGAGTGACCGGGGTGACCGGCGCCGGCGGCACCGGGACGGGCGTGATGGTGAAGGCGCCCGGGATGTAGCGAACCGCGTAGTTGCCCTGAAGGGCAGCGCCGGTGGCGGTGACGGCATAGCTGCCGGCCGCCTCGCCAGCCTCGCGGCTGACCGTGTAGCTGATGAGGTCAGCGGACTCGCCGTTCACCAGGCCCTCAACGTCAGCCGTGAAGGTCGGGTCAGCCGTGCCGGCGACCTTGGTCAGCCCCGTGACCGCGGTGACGGTCACCTGGGCCGGGGTGATGGTAACAGTCCTGCGAATGACCGGCGTGTCGGCGTAGTTCGGGTTGGTGGCCATCACGTACACGTCATAGCTGCCGACGTTGGCGGAGGTCAGCGGGTTCTCCTCGGAGAAGTTCACGCCATCCAGCGAGTACAGGATGGTGGAGCCCTCGCGAAGCGCCGTAGCCTCAATCGTGGCACCCTGGCCGTCGTAAACCTTGGTCATGCCCTCGCCGCCGGCGATGTTGATGCCCTCGATCACGTTGCCACCAGCAGGCGTGATGGTGAAGACAGCCGGCTCGTAGGTCACGGTGTAGTTGCCCTGAATGGCATCGCCAGCCGGGGTGATGGCGTAGGTGCCAGCCTCCTCGCCCGCAGCACGAGTCACCTCATAGTCAACCGTGTCGTTGTTCAGCAGGCCGGAATCGGCGTTGCCGGCAATAGCATGAGCGTTGGCCGTCAGCTCCGGATCAGCGGTGCCGTAAATCTTGCTGTTGTCGTCAGCCGCGACCACGACCGGACGCGGGGTGATGGTAACGGTGCTCTCAACCTTATGAACGGCAGTGCCGCGAGTGATCGTGATCTCGACCGGAGCAGCGCCATTGGTCACGTTGCGAAGGTCGGCCGAGTAGGTGATAACGTCGCTGTCAAGCGCCCCGCTCACCGTCGGGTAGTGAACAGCAGCATCGTACACGCCCTCATAAGGAGTGGCAGCGATGGCAGAGAAATCGGCCGTCCAGGAGCCCTTGATCGTCACGTCACCCGCGGGCATCGTGAACTCGCCCTGGCGATCCCAGCCGGAGAAGGTCCAGCCAGGTGCGCTGGCGTTAGGAGCCACTTCAACGGTCTGGCCGTACTGGGCCACCTGCCTAAACGGCAGGGAGCTCGCACCGGCCGGCGCCTCGCCGTAGTCATAGGTGAGGACGTACGTCTCACGATCGTAGTAGAGCCTCAAAACGAGGGAGCCATCGGCAGCAATAATGCCCGAGGTAGCTCCGCTCACGTAATAGAAGCCCTCGATGTTCTTGATGTCAGCCGTAGCCGTGGAGCCGGTCGTGCCCTCATGCTCCTCCGGAGTTCCGTAAAGCGAATATCCCTCATAGCCAAGCCCACGCGTGTAGTACTCGACCGTGTACTTGGTATCGTCGCGAGCCACGTAGTTGTAGACCACCGCGTCGCCGTTGTTGACGGTGGCGGGCAGGGCCTCGACCTCGGTGCCGTTGACGGTGATGGAGCCGAGCTTCCAGCCCTTGTACTCCTTGGCCGCCACGCCCTCGGTGGACAGGGTGTCGGGCTCGAGCCACTGGACGGTGGCCTTGAGGTCGACGCGGTCGGCCTGCTGCACCTCGTCGCCCAGCTTGTAGTCGACGGTGGCCGCGAGGGACTTGGTCACCTCCGGGTCGGCAGAGAACCTTGCTACGAAATCACCGCCAGTATAGAGGCCGCTGCTGTTCTTCTGGGGGATGATCGTCTTGCCATCGGTGCTCAGCAACACGTTATTGGCAGCAGCGTTTTCTTCGGTAAGAAGCGTTTCACCGGTATACCAGCCGTCAAACTTGTAGCCCGTCCCCGCTTCAGCCGTCGAGCCCTCAGCGTTGCCAGACTCGGGCTTCACCAATTCGCTCGACAGCGTTACAGAGCCGCCTTCTTCGGGCGAAGGTGTATAAGTGTAGAAAACGGACGAGCGGGAGCGCCAAATGGCGTACAGGGTTACCGCCTCATCGGGCATCGTAAATGAGGCAGCTTGATCCTTAGGGTACTCGGGAGTAATCGCAGAGGAGCTCCGATCCCAACCCAAGAAGACGTGGTCAGTGCGCTCGGGAATCACCGAGAAGTCCACATTGACGGTGACGTCTTTCATATACTCTCTACCCGCCGGCACTATATTGGCTACGCCACCATTGGCATCATAAGTAACCAAGTGAGCGCTTTTGCTGAGAATAACGCCGTCAACATTCCAGGTGTTATCTTTAGTGTCGCGAGATTTGATGACATACCAGTGAACATACTGCGTCGCAGGATCAAAGGCGACGCCATATCCCCGAAGCATCTGTTGAATCTGGGTATCGGTAGGAACCGTCTTCAGATTGGCCAGCACGGCTAAATCGTTGTTGTTGACAGCAATGGGCTGACGCAGAGAGCCCCGCAGCGTCATAGCTGAATTCGTCGGGTAATAGTCTGCAGAAGGATATCCTGCGGGCTCCTTCTGGATCTCGCCGTTCTTCCTGATATAAAAGTAGGCCGTATTGGTACGGCTGCTCTCGGCAGACTCGTCCAACCAGATGGCGTAGAGCGTCGTGTTCTCGGTCACCGTGAACTCGGTATTCGCGACGTTATTGGTGCCGGCACCCGAGTCGGCCGTCGACCAGCCGATGAAGACCGCACCTTCCTTCGAGATACCGATGTCGGCAGGATCAGGCAGGGTAACAGCGTAGCGCTGAAGCTGACTGCCCCATGTGGCCTCAACGGACACATCAGAGCCCTGACCGCCGTTGGCTTTATATGTGACAACGGGAGCACTGGTTGCTTTTACCGTAACGGTAATTTTCTCGCTGGCCTTCTTATACCCATTTTTAAGAGTCCAATACTCATAGGAATGCGTAACTGTCACGACACCCGCAGAAACGCCCTTCACTGTCGCTGAAGGTCCATTCCCGTTCACCGTTGCGATTTTTCCATCGCTCGATGTCCAGCTGTGGTTCTTCACCAACGAATGATCGCCATTGTTGGAGCTCACGGTCTTGCTCGCGCCAACCTCAAGAGTGATGTCCTTGCCACCGTTAATGCTCAGCGTCGAACCGCCGCCGAAGATGTCGAGGAAGTCGTCGAGGATGGTGCCCGGCTCGGTGGTGGCGGAGTCGGACGGGGCCTCGGGAACCTCGGGGGTGGCGGGCTCGTCGGACGGCTCGGTCGGATCGTCGGCCGGGACGACCGGGGTCGCGGGCTGCGTCGGGGCAGCGGGCTCCTCGGCAGCGACAGGCTCGGCGGTTACCTGGATGGTGGCGCCGGCCTCCAGCTTCTCGGCGGGCACGGTGTACTCGCCGGCGGCGTTCGCGGCCAGCTCGCACTCGACGCCGGCGGCGTTGACCAGCTTCACGGCCTTGGCGCCCAGCTGGAAGCCATCGGCAGCGGCGACGGTGAACTTGACGTCCTTACCAGCCGGAACCGTCAGCTCCTTCGCGTCAGCTGCGACGGCCTTGCCGTCGTAGGTGAGCGTCGCGTCCTGCACCTTCAGCTTGAGCGCCACGTCGGCGGCCTTCTCCTCCACGGGAGCGGCCGGCGCCTGCGCGGGCGCCTCAGCCTCGGGGCGCGGCGTCGCGTTCTCGAGCTGCGCGGTGGTCTTCTCCACCTCGGGCTCGGTCGCGGGCTCGTCAGCCTCGGGCTGCGCGGCCGGCTTCTCGGGCTCAGCCTTGGGCTGCTCGGGGGCCTGCTTGTCGTTCACCTCCGTCACCAGCGTCTCAGAGGATTCCTGGCTCTTTTCCGCTGCCCATGCCGACACGTTGAACGTCGACACGATCAGCAGCGCCGCCATGAACACCGAGAGGACCTTGCCCTCCACCGTGTTCCTGGCGTCAACCAACCGCCCTAGCACACTCATCTCCACCACCAATTCCTTCTCTTGGGACGACGGGTCGCCCCTTCCAACACGTCTGTGCTTGATACCTCTTTTTGTCGTGCAGCGCGCCGTTTCTTGCCAGTCGGCACCTCCCCCGAGGGTTCGGATGGGGGCCTGTACGCAACTTGCCAATTGCGCCGGCGCACTCCAAACTTCATCATAGCTTCTTCACATTCGCAGATGACAAGAAAACCACCGGCGGTTGTCGATTGTGACGCAAATATACGCCCTGGTTAAAGGAGAATTACGACTTGTTTACGTGTAGTTGCGAACAGCACACTTTTCAAGTCGTTCGCCGGGCGGCCCGAGGGGCGCGGGAAACGCCAGAGGCACGGAGCTGCGGGCTGCGCGCGGAGGGGCTAGAAACGAGAGCACATAGACGCATTCCGAGGCATGCAACTGAAAAATCGAGGATGATTTACTGAAAATTCGAGCGTGTTTTGCTGAAAAATCGAGGCTGGCCGCCCAGATGCCAGAGACGTGACCGGAGCATGCCCGTTCACGTCCCGACTTGCCCGCCAATGGCCGGCAAGTCAATAAACGCTAGCGCCACAAATCCATGTTCTGCAGGGCATAGAGGGGAATGTTTCGCATCCATGATTCCACGCGCGGCTTCGACATCGAGAATCGCAGGGGGCGCGTCGCGGGGTAGCGCTCTGCGAAGGCGCGCAAGCTCCGCGACCTCAGGTTTTCCTCGGCCTTTACCTCGATGGGATAGACCTCGCCATCGTACTGGACTACAAAGTCGACCTCGCTAGCCGTGTTCTCCGCCGACCAGTAATAGGGCGTGAGCCCGCAGGCCGAAACCAACTGCTGGCACACGTACTGCTCTGTCAAAGCCCCCTTGAACTCGGTGAAAATGGTGCTGCCCTCCAGCACCACCCGTTCCGGGAGGTCAGACAGGGCCCCCAGCAACCCTACGTCTACCAGGAACAGCTTGAACGCCGCTTCCTCGGCATAGGCTGCGAGGGGAATGCCCGGCTTCGCGATCCTCCGCACGGGGATCGCCAGGCCGGCTTGCGCCAGCCAGGTAATGGCGCTGCGATAGTCGCGCGCCCGCGCCCCATCCCTGATCTGCCCGAAGACGAACTTCTTGTTCTCCCTCCCCAGGTGCCGCGGTATGGATCCCCATACCGCAAGGACGCGCTCCACCTCCAGAGGACTGAGGTGCTTGGACATGTCGAGCTGGTAGTCGGAGAGGATCTGGCGCTGCACCTCGCGCGCGGCAGAGAGAGCGCCCTCCCGCGCGAAGGCCTCGACCGCCTCGGGCATGCCTCCGACGAAGTAGTACTGCCGCAAAAGGGGGGCGAGCTTGGACGCAAAGGCTGAAATGCCGGGAACGTCGCCGGACGCCACAAGATCGCGAAGGGCACCGCTTCCCGTTGCGTCGAGAAACTCCCCGAAGCTGAGCGGATAGAGATCGAGCGTGGTGACGTTTCCAACGGGATAGCCGGTTCCCGTATGGATGGTAAGCCCCAGGAGAGAGCCGGCCGCCGCCAGGTGGAGCCCCGGCATGCCCTCATGAAAGTACTTGAGCGAGGTAAGAGCCTTGGGGCATTCCTGGATCTCATCGAAGATGACGAGCGTCTCGCCCTCAATGATGCGCTCGCCGGTTTCCGCCTGAATGCCCACCAGCAGCCGAGGGATATCGTATCCCGCCTCGAACAGCTCCTTCATCGGCGTGTTGTTATCGAAGTTGACGTAGGCGACGTTCTTGAACCGCGTGCGACCAAGCTCCTTGAGCAGCCAAGTTTTGCCTACCTGCCGAGCGCCGTTGACGATAACGGGCTTACGGCGGGGGGACGACCCCCACTTTTCAAGCTCTCGCATGAGATCGCGTTGCATGCGGCCTCCTTTATTGATTCGTTTATCCTTAGGATAATAACCATGGATGGCTATTTTATGTACCTGTTTTCGCCATTTGTGGCGATTTTCCTAAGGATAAACGGGGAATATGAGGCTGAGACGAGGGGGTGTGGGGGTGCCGGAGGCGTCAGGGGTGCAGGGCGGGGAGGGGGCCGACGGTGGTTCGGCGGGAGGCTAGCCCTTGAGGTTGGCGCGGGCGGCTTGGCGGGAGAGGAGGATGGCGGCTGCAGTGAGGAGGAGGGCGAAGGCTAGCTGGACGAGGGGCGCGGCGGGCGCGGATATCGCACCCGCGTCGGCCGCAGCCGCACTGGCGCCCGCGGCGATGCTGGCCGCAGCCGCGGCGGTGCCGGCGGGAGCCGCGGCCACGCCGGCTGCGGCGCTGGCGGCGGCCAGGGTGGCCAGGGCGCCGAGGGCCGCGAGGGCCAGGCCGATGAAGATGGTGGCCATGACGGGGACGGAGCGCTTGACGGGCTCGTACTCGCTCGTCCAGTCGTAGCGCGGCATACGGCCGTTGAGGAACGCGCCCAGCGCGGACGTGAGCAGCGCCGCGGCCACGGGCAGCGCGACCAGGGCCGCCGCCTCCAGCGGGGTCGCGCGCAGGCCGATGGCCGCCAAGGCGCCCGCCAGGGCGACGGCCGGCGCGGCCAGCACCACGTTGGCCAGGATCTTCGCGCCCATGATGGCCGCCGGCGGCTGCGGGGCGGTCTGCATGATCCAGCGCGCATCGCCTTCCAGCGAGAGCGCCGACGCGCTCATGGGCGCCATGGCCGCGCAGAACGCGAGCACCCAGGGGACGAGCGCCATCAGGGCGCCGGCGACCAGCGGCTCCACGTCGGCGGCGGACACGCCGGGCACGTGGACGGCGGCGGCCAGCAGCGCGGTCGCGTCCGGTCCCACGACCAGGAACGCGACGCCCGCCACCAGCGCGAGCACCGGGCCGATGGCCGTGTTCATCAGCCAGACGGGCGTGCTCGCCACCGCACGCAGCTCCTTCTGCACGAGGGCGCGCAAGGGCGAACGCGGGGCCTCGCGGCGGGCGCGGGCCGCGCGGGCGCGGGCGCCGCCGGCCAGCAGCGAGTTGATGGGCACGAGGAAGCGCGCCAGCAGCGCGATGCAGGCGGCCATGGCGCCGAGTGAGAGCGCGGCGAAGGCGGCCAGCGCAGCGGGGCTGCCGGCCACGATGGCCGCAGCCGCCCAGGCCGCCGGCGGCCACAGCGCGGCGGCGGACTCCGACACGAGCGCGCCGATCTGCCCGAGGGCCGCCACGTCCTCGGCCAGGCCGGAGGGCGCGCCCGCGGCGGGCGGCGTGCCGGTCGCGCCGGCGGCTGCGGCGATGGCCACCACCAGGGCCAACGTCGCCACGATGCCGATGACGCCCGCGGCCATGCGCCCGTGGCGCGCCCGCGAGGCCGCGGCCGCCAGCCCGAAGGCCAGCGCCACGGTAAGGGCCATGGGGGCCAGCGGGGCCAGCGCCACCGTCGCCAGCGCGGCCGCCCACGCGCCGGCGCCGAGCCCCAGCGCGGGTAAGGCCGCCGCGAACAGGGGCACCATCAGCAGCGCCGCCCACAGCAGGTTCATGCCGTAGAGCGCCGCCACGCGCGACACCGCCACCTGCCACAGCGGCACGGGTAGCGACATCGTCAGGTCGAAGTCCTTGAAGCCGAACAGCAGGCCGTTGGCCTTGAGGAACGTCACGAGCACCCCGACGAGCGACCCGGCCACCACGGCCAGCACCGGCACCGCCTCGGCCGCGCCCAGCATCACCAGGCCCGCTCCGGTTCCATAGGCGTAGGCGACGGCCAGCACGCCGACCAGCGCAAACACCATGCCCAGGCCGGCCAGGCGCGCCTTGTCGCGCGCCGATCCCGCGTGGATGACGCGGTTCAGCCCGAACATCCCCAGCAGCTGCACCTTCAGCAGCAGTCCCAGCTTACGCATGGCGACCACCCCTCCGGCGCGCGCCCCTCGCCGCCGGCGCCTTCCCTTCCGCAGCGCCTTCCCCCTCCCCTTCCTTCTCTTCTCTTCCCTTTCCGCCTTCCCCCTCACGCGCCAGGTCGAGGAAGACCTCCTCGAGCCCGGCGTCGCCGCAGACCTCGGCGGTGGGGCCGCTGCGCACGATGGCGCCGTCGCGGATGATGGCCACCTCGTCGCAGAGCTTCTCGACCACCTCGAGAACGTGGCTGCTGAAGAAGATGGCCGAGCCGCGGGCCGTGAGGTCGGCCATGATCTGCTTGAGGTTGTAGGACGCCTGCGGGTCGAGGCCGACGAAGGGCTCGTCGAGCACGAGCAGCTTGGGCTCGTGGACGAGCGCGCCCATGAGCACCAGCTTCTGGCGCATGCCGTGGGAGTAGCCGCTGGTCAGTTCGCCCAGGCGGCCGGTCATGCCCAGCAGGTCGCCGTAGCGGCGGATGCGCTCGGCGCGCAGGTCGGCGGGCACCTCGAAGAGGTCGGCCAGGTAGCTGAGGTACTGCGCGCCGGTGAGGAACCCGTAGACGTCGGGGTTGTCGGGAACGTAGGCGGTGAGCTGCTTGCACTCGACGGGGCGGCGGCGCACCGACATGCCGGCGATGCGGATGTCGCCGGCGTCGAAGTCCTGGGCGCCGACGATGGCGCGGATGAGCGTGGTCTTGCCGGCGCCGTTGGGGCCGACGAACCCGAAGATGCGCCGCGGCATGACGGCGAGCGACACGTCGCGCACCGCCGGGCGGCCGCCGTAGCTCTTCGAGAAGCCGCGCACCTCCAGCATCGGGGTGCGGGCGGGTGCGGGTTGGGCGCTTGGGGCGGGGCGGGCGGCTTCCATGGCTTCTCCTTCTTCGCTCTGTGTTTGTTCTAGTTATACTATAACAGATAGAACAAATAACGCAGCGAAGAAAAGTTAGCCATGTGCGCATGTTTCACGTGAAACATTTGTGCGCGTGAAAAAGGCGCCCGGCGGAACCGGGCGCCTTCGGGACGCGGGATAGGGCGCATCGCGCGCGGGCGCACGCACGCGGGGGCGCGACGCGCTAGAGGCCGAGGGCCTTCTTAAGGGCGCTCACGCGGCGGCGGGACACGGGGATCTTCTCCTCAACGCCGTTGAGAGTCAGCAGCAGCGTGCCGCCCGAGACGGACTCGATCTCCTCCACCATGGACAGGTTCACCAGGTAGCCGCGGTGCACGCGGAAGAACCCGTGGCCGTCCAGGCGCTTCTCCAGCTGGGCCAGGCTGACCGTGCTGAAGTAGCGGTCGGCGTCGGTCTGCAGGTAGGCGTAGTCGTCGCGCGCCATGACGAAGCGGATCTTGTCGATGCCGATGAGGATCTTCTTGCCGCCCTTCTCCACCGGGATGCGCTCGGACTTCTGCGCCTGCAGGTGCAGCGCGACCTGCTCGCGCACGCGCGCGATGGCCTGGGCCAGGCGCTCGGTCTCGACGGGCTTCACCAGGTAGTCGATGGCGTTCACCTTGAACGCGTCCAGCGCGTGCTCGCTGTAGGCGGTGACGAACACCACGGCAGGCGGGAACTTCAGGTGGCGCAGCGCCTCGGCCAGCTGCAGGCCGGTGGCCTCCGGCATGTTCACGTCCAGGAACATGACGTCGCAGGGGTACTCCTTGAGCTTCTCGATAGCCTCGCGCACGCTCGCGGCCTCGGCCACCACATCGACCCCGCCGACCTCGTTCAGGAGGAACCGCAGCTCGGAGCGCGCGGGCGCCTCGTCATCTACGATGATCGCTTTCAGCACGGTTGCCTCCAAACTCGAAAAACAGACAGTCATTCCGACCCATTATATAGCACCCTCGAGGGGTTCCCGCGGAAAGCGCCGAATTCTCCGGGGAGTTTCGCCCACGCGAAAACGCGCCCGCTCCAGCCGGGGCGGACGCGCGAAAAAGGCGCAGAAAGCAGCGCCGCGGAATGTTTCACGTGAAACATTCCGCGGGCATGAGGGCAGTTGGGGCGGGTGCTAGAACGTGAGGGCGTTCAGCTTGTCGAGGGCCAGGGCGTATATCTTCATGGCCGTCTTCAGGTCGTCCTCGCTGATGCCCTCGTCAGGGCCGTGCATGCCGCCCACCCAGTCGGGCTGGGTCTGCCACGTGCGCTCGGGGCCGAAGCTGGCGCCGCTCGTGAACTCGCGGGCGTAGGTGCCGCCGCCGATGGTGAAGGGCTTGTGCTCGTCGTCGCCGGTCACCTCGCGGTAGGCGCCCTGGAGCGCCTGGATCTCCGGCGAGTCCGGCTTCACCAGGAACGGATCCATCAGCAGCGTGTTCTCGAACGTCGCGCCGATGGGGTCGGTCAGCATGGTGATGGCCTTCGTGATGCCTTCGGGCGTGATGGACGTGGGCCAGCGGCTGTCCATGGTCTGGACGATGTGGCCGTCCTCCAGCGCGACGGTGCCGCCGATGACGGTCAGCGGCCCGAAGTAGTCGTCCGAGCAGGCGATGCCCACGCCCGAGCCGTCGGTGTGGCTGAGCAGCTTCTGGTCGAATTCCAGGAAGGCGCGCTCGTCGGGGCTGCACAGGTCGTTGGCCAGCAGGTAGTCCACCAGCACGCCGATGGCGTTGACGCCGGTCTCAGGCGTGGCGGCATGCGCGCTCTTGCCCTGGGCGTCGATGCGCACCAGGCCCTCGGCCTCGGGCGTCACCGTGATGCGGTCGGCCGCCGGCAGGCTCGCGGCGTCCGCGCGCACGAGCGCGGTGGCGGTGCCGGGCACGGCGTTGGTGGCCGCGCCACCCGACAGCTCCACGATCAGGCCGCCCTCGATGGGCTTGCTGGTGATGGTGGCGTCGAAGCCGCCCTTCTCGCCGTAGCACACGGGGAACTCGGCGTCCGGCGTGAACAGGAACGCCGGGTCGGCGTAGCGCTCGCGATAGTAGGGCACGTCGTTCATCCCCGTCTCCTCGTTCGCGCCGAACAGGAATCGTATGGTATAGGGGAACGTGACGCCCAGATCCTTCCAGAACTTCATCGCCCACAGCGTCACAACCACCGGGCCCTTGTCGTCCAGCGTGCCGCGGCCCATGAGGTAGCCGTCCTTCAGCGTGACGGTGAAGGGGTCGAAGTGCCAGCCGGGGCCGGCGGGCACCACGTCGACGTGGCCGATGATGCCGATCTGCGTGTCGGAGGCGCCCTTGAAGTCGGCGAAGCCCATGTAGCCGTCGACGTCGGTGGTCGCGAAGCCCATGCGGTCGGCGATGGCGAGGATCTGCGACAGCGCGGCGCGCGGGCCGGGACCGAACGGCGCGTTCGGGGCGGCGTCATCCAGCTCCTCGAAGCTGGGCACCTCCACCATGCGCGCTATGTCGTCGACGATCTCGCCCCAGTGGTCCTCGATGTAGAGGTCGATGGTCTCGTTGAAGGTCTTGTCATCCATGGGTGGCTCCTTCCGCCTTCCGCTTGGAAAGCCCGCGCCGGGGCCGTCGGCCGTCCCCCTCAGGTTCGGCGCGCGCCAACCTCGGCCCTGCGGGCTCGATGGTTACCCGTCATTATCTGGCCGGGCTCGCGCCCCCGATGGCGCCGCCGGCGTTTTGTTGCCCAGCCGTCGTCCCTTCCGCTATACTTTGGCGATGCGCCCGGGTGGCGGAATGGCAGACGCGGCGGTCTCAAAAACCGCTACCGAAAGGTGTGCGGGTTCGAATCCCGCTCCGGGCACCACTTCTTATCGAAACCCCTCCAACAACCAAGGCCCCTCTCGTTTGGAAGCCCCCCTGCGGGATTCGAGCACAACCAAGCTCCCTCGTTCGAAAGCGCCCCTCGGGGCGCTTTTTCGTCGCACCTCGCCATCCGAATGTTTCACGTGAAACATTTCGAGCGCTCCCCCGTTCTCACGAGCCGCACGCGCAGGCGACGCCAAAAGAGAAGGCCCCTTCCGCGGAAGGGGCCTTCGGACTGACGGGCTTGGGTGCGCGTCGCGACTAGATCATCTCGAGGGTGAAGTCCTTGTCGCCGTTGAAGACGGCCAGGGCGTCGGCTACGGACCAGTCGGCCAGGGTGACGGCGCTGATGGCCTTGGTCAGGCGGACGGCCTCGTCCAGCGAGCGCTGGTGGATGTTGCGGCCGGTGGCGTTACCACAGGCGCCGCCGATGTGGATCTGATCGTAGAGCTGGGTGAGGAAGGTCTCGGCGTCGACCGTCGAGCCGCCCGCGCACACCAGGCCGGTGCGGCCGGCCGCCATGGCGGCGACCTTCAAGGCCTCGGCCGGGGTGCGGCCGTCCTCGGGCTTGGGCGGGTTCACCTTCACGAAGTCGGCGCCCAGGCACAGGGCCACGCCGGCGGCGCCGGCGATGAGGTCGGGGTCCTTCTCGGCCGTGACGGCCTTGCCGCGCGGGTAGATCCACAGCACCACCAGCAGGCCGTTGGCGTGGGCCTGGGCGATGAGCTCGCCGGCCTCGGCCATCATGGTGGACTCGTACTCGCTACCCAGGTAGATGGTGTAGCCCAGGCCCACGATGTTCACGCCCGCGTCGCGCATGGCCAGCACGGCGTCCAGGTCGGTCAGCTGCGGGGAGTAGGGGTCGTCCTGCTTGACGCCCACCAGGTTGGTCTTGGAGTTCATCTTGATGAGGTAGTTGATCTCCGGGTAGTCGTTCGCATACTGCGCCACCAGGCCGCGCTGGCCGGCGAGCACGCCGCAGACGCCCTGCTTGCCGATCTGGAACAGGTGCTCCGGCTCGGCGTCGGCGATGTCGATGCCCTCGCCGTAGAAGTCCTTGTTCATGTGCTCGATCTTCTGATCGCAGGCGAACAGCATCAGGCGGCCCGTGCCACGGGTGGCCTTCATATAGTTGTCGACGTAGGTGTCACGCGCATCAGGCATGACGTCGGCGGGAACACGCACCTGGTCAGGGGTGATCTTGGGCATGGCAATCCTCCTTTAAGGATTCTCGGGTGGCGGCGCGGGCCGCCCTCGGTCAGGCGCTCGCGGCGCCCCGGTCAGGCGCGGGTCGCGCGCCTTGCAGCGCGTCTATTGTAGCGAAAGCCGCCCAGCCGCCGGCGCCGGTTCAGAGAAAATCTACCGGCGCGCTTCCCTTCCCTCCCCTATTTCTTGGAGGTGTGCTTCTCCAGCGCCTTCATGATGCGGTCGTAGAAGACGATGCCGAGCACGGCGATGGCGGCGGCTACCAGGAAGATGACGATGCTCTCGCCGATGCGGCCCTCCACCAGGCCCGACGCGGCGTAAGTCGACACGATGATGCCGGGGATGCGCGCCACGTTGGACGCGATGAGGAACGTCTTGAGCGGCATGGACGTGAGCGGCACCAGGTAGGTGAACACGTCCTTGGGCATGCCGGGGATCAGGAACAGGACGAACACGACCGTGGTCAGCTTGCCGGACTGCTCGAACGCCTCGAACTTGCCCATGTACTTGGCGGGCACCATCGCGCGCACGAACGGCGCGCCCAGCTTGTTGACCAGCAGGAAGACGAATGCGCTCGATATGACGCAGCCCAGCCAGATGATGAACGCGCCCAGCCACGGCCCGTAGATCATGCCGGCCGCCACCTGCACCACCTCGCCGGGGATGAAGGCGACCACTATCTGGAGGAACTGGATGGCGAGCACCAGCAGAAAGCCCACGGGGCCGGCCTCGCGGATGTCGTGGAGCATGCGCTCCAGGCCGCCGGGCTCGAACAGGCCGCCGATGTAGGGCCATATGAGCACCACGATGACGACCATGATGGCGAAGAACGCGATGAGCCCCGCGAACTTGAAGATGTTAGCGGTGTCCATGGTGTGGCCGTGGACGGTGGCGGGCTCGTGGGCCTTCTCGCGCAGGGTGTCTAGGCGAGCGGGCTTGTCGGTCTGCTTGTCTTTGGTCATTTGCGGGCCTTGTCGTATTCTTCCTTGAACGCGTCGAACATGCCGCCGGCCTTCTTGAGATGCGAGCCCACGGCACGGGCCGCCCCCTCGGCGGCGCTGGGCGCCGGCTTGGCGACGGACCGGGTCGCGCCGGCCGCGGCGTGCGGCGCGGCGTCCGGGTCGTCCACCTCGGACGCGTCGACGACGTTGCCGTGCTCGTCGACGTAGACGACCTCCACGTCATCTTCGTCTATCACGTTGCCGTCTTCATCCACATACACGTATTCTACATCATCATTAAGGGAATCTTCAAGATTGGCGGCACCGGACGCGAGGGCGCCTGCGGCGGCCGCGTCCGCGTCGTCCTTGCCGGACGCCTTGTCGTACTCCTCCTTGAAGCCCGAGAACATGCCCTTCGCGCGGCTGATCTGGCGACCGGTGGCGTAGGCGCCCTTGTTCACGGCGGCGCCGGCCGCGGCGGCGGCCTCGCTCACCACGGGCTTGGCGGCGTCGATGGCGCCCTGGGCCTTGTCGGCCACCACGGCCGTGGCCTCGCCGGCCTTCTCGGCCAGGCCGCCCTCGGCCGCGATCTGCTTCACGGCGTCGTCCACCAGGATGGCGCCGCGGACGGTCTCCTCCTCGGTGTCGGCCAGGTTGAGGGCCGCGCCCATGCCGTAGCGGAAGCCGCGGATGAGCTCGGCCGGCACCTGGCGGCGGCCCAGCAGCGTGTTGGCTGCGGCGCCGGCGGTTACCTCCAGCGTGCGCACCGCGCCGGTCTCCGCGTCGAAGACGACGTCTCCCACCAGGCCGAACTCCGTGCCGTCCTGGCACATGACGGGCAGCCCCACCCACAGCACGCACTCGTCCCAGCTGATGCCCAGGGCCTTGCAGGCATCCTTGTCGGTGGCGGCGGGGTCGTCGCGCACGACGATGCGCCCGTCCACGAAGTCGTAGCCGTCGTAGGCCACGAACACGTCCTTGCGGTGGAACATGAGCGCCGCGTCGGGACGCTTCACCAGAAAGCCGACGCAGCGCTTCTCCTTGGGGTGGAACACGCAGGCGCGCACCTTCCCCAGGCGGCGCGTGGCCTCCGGATCCTTCTTGCTCTTCTTGGCCGTCAGCACGCGCAGGCCCGTGAGCTCCTTGGTGCTGATCAGGTGGTCAGCCATGGGTCCCCCTGGTTCTGGTCGGGCGCGGCCGCGCGAAGCCGGACGCCGGCGGGGCGCCGCGGGCTCTCACGGGGGCCGCTAACAGGAAGGCGGCCGGGCGTGCCCTCGGGCTTCCCGGCCGCCTCTCGTTGCGGTAGGCGGGGCGTCATGCCCCGGTCGACGCGCGGCGCCTACTGGGCGTCGGCGGCCGCGTCCTTCGCGGCGTCGGCCACCTGGGCCGCGGTATCCTGCACCGCGTCAGCGGCCTGGTCGATGGCGCTCTCGGCCTTCTCGGCGGCCACGGGGATCTCGGCGGCCACGGTGGCGGAGGTCTCCTCGGCGTTCTTGGCGACCTGGGCGGCGATGCGCTGGCGCGCGGCGTCGATCTTCTCGCGCAGCTCGTCGTTCTTCTCGGAGAAGACGGGCTTCATGTTGCCGGCGGCCTCCTGCACCTTGGCGCTGGCGGCCTCGTAGACGTTCTGGCCCTTGGTGGCGACCTCGTTGGCGATGGCCTGGCTCTTCTCGGCCACGTCGTTGGCGATGGCCTGGCCCTTGGCCGTCACGTCGGCGACGACCTCCTGGCCCTTGGCCGCAGCCTGCTGATAGGCCTGCTGGGCGTTGGCGCCGGCCTGGGTGCCCCATTCCTGGGCCTCGCCCCAGACGGTGTTGGCCTTGTCGGCCACCATGGCGCGGGTCTCCTCGCCGGAACGGGGGGCGCACAGCAGGGCGGCGATGGCGCCCACCAGGCCGCCAAAGACGAACACTCCGAACTTATTGGCCATAACTGCCTCCTAAATCGTGCTGATCGGTTCGCTCATTATAGGCCCAGCTACCTGCGCACCTTCCAGAAAACACGATGGTTCTACGTTTGGTTGCCCATTCGTCACCGCCTACGTGTATATGAGCGGAAAGGTAAGTAAATGTTTCACGTGAAACATTACGGGGAAGGACGGAAAAGAAAGAAGCGGGGCGCTTGGGGCGCCCCGCTTCGGCTGGCTTCTAGAAGGCGGTGCGGCCCTCGGCGGCGGTCACCAGGGCGTCGACCACGCCGGGCAGCGTGAGGCCGGCGGCGCGCAGGGCCATGGGGAACAGAGAGTGGTCGGTCATGCCGGGCGACACATCCAACTCGAAGCAGCGCGCCTGGCTACCGTCCCAGATCATGTCGACGCGTCCCAGGTCGCGCACGCCGTAGGCACGGTAGACCTCCAGCGCGGCGCGCTCGATCTCGGCGCGGATGGCCTGGGCCGTCGCCTCGTCGGGCGACAGCGACTCCATGCGCACGGGGCAGAAGAAGTCGACGCGGTCGTCGTGCATGCGCGCCTCGGCGTCGAAGAAGCCCTCGCGCGCGACGATCTCCACCGGCGGCAGCGCGTGGGCGTCCCACCCGGTGCCGAGGATGGCGACGGACAGCTCCACGCCCTCGACCCACTGCTCGATGTTGACGGCGTCGTCGTAGGACAGCGCGTCAAGCACCGCCTCGCCCAGCTCGTCTTGGCTGTCGACCCGGTGCACGCCGAGGGCCGAGCCGCCGTGGGCCGGCTTCACGCACACGGGGTAGCCGCCGATGACGCGCTCCCCCACCAGGTCGAGCGCCGTGGCGGCGCCCATCGACTTGAAGGCGTCGCGCGCGATGTAGACGCCCTGGGGCCAGCTGGCCACGGCATCCTCGCCGGTGTTGTCGCGGTACTTCGCCAGCGACGAGTGCAGCGAGTCCTTGTTCCACGTGCGGTGGCACACGCTCGCCGGCGAGCCGACGAAGGGCAGGCCCAGAAACTCCAGCAGGCTCTGGATGGTGCCGTCCTCGCCGTGCTTGCCGTGCAGGGCGTTGTACACCACGTCCGGGCGCTCGCTGCGCAGGGTGGGCACCAGCGCGTCGTTGGTGTCCAGCGGCACCACCTTGTGGCCCGCCTCCTCCAGCGCCGCGCACACGTTCTTCCCGCTGGCCAGCGAGAACTCGCGCTCGAAGGAGCTGCCTCCCATCAGAACGGCTACTTTCACTTCCTGCCTCCTGTTCCTAAACCTCGGAAAAGCGAACCCGTGCTGCAAATTCGCACGGTTTTGCACCCGAGTTCCCTTCCATCAAGGGGGACGCTCGCCCCCTCCCTGCCGCCGACCTGCGGGTTCTTCGCCGCGAGGCCGCTGGCCCTCATCATCTCGACTGATCGACCGGTGCAGAACCGTCCGAATTTGCGCAAGCCGTCGCATTTTCCGAGGCCTCAGCCTCCTCAGGGGCCTTGATGGCGCCCGCGGCGATGAATACGCGGTAGAGCTCCAGGCGCTCCTCGATCACCTTCGCCAGGCGCCGCACGGCCTCCACGATGTTCTCGGGCGTCTCATAGCTGAAGTTGATGCGCATGCAGTTTCGGCCGGTCACGCCGTCGGGGTAGAAGCTGTCGCCCGGCACGTAGGTGACGCCGGCGTCCAGCGCGGCGCCCAGCATCGAGCCGGTGTCGACGTAGTCGGGCAGCGTGACCCATACGAACAGGCCGCCCTCCGGATGCGTCCAGCGCGCCTCGGGCGGGAAGAACTCGTCCAGCGCGCCCAGCATGGCGTCGCGGCGCTCGCGATAGACGCTGAGGAACCGCTGCAGCGTGCGCTCCCAGGGCGTGTCGGTGAAGTAGTGCTCCACCACGATCTGGTCGAACGAGCTGCCGCACAGGTCGGTGCCCTGCTTCGCCAGGTTGATGCGGGCCAGCACGTCCTTGGGCGCCACGATCCAGCCGGTGCGCAGACCCGGCGCGAAGATCTTGGATATGGTGCCCAGGTAGACCACGCGCGCGTCGAGCGCCTTGAGCGGGATCATGTGGCCGCCGTCGTAGCGCAGGCGCCCGTAGGGGTCGTCCTCCACCACCATGAAGCCGTACTCGTGGGACAGCTCTAGCAGGCGCTTGCGGCGCTCGGGCACCATGGTGACGCCGCCGGGGTTCTGGAAGTTGGGGATGACGTAGCAGAACTTGAGGCGCGGGTTGCCCTTGCCGATGCGCTCGAGCTCGGCCTCGAGCAGATCCATGCGCATGCCCTCGTCGTCGAAGGGGATGCAGCGCACGTCGGGCTCATAGGCGCTGAAGGCCTGGAGCGCGCCCAGGTAGGTGGGGCCCTCGGCCAGGACGATGTCGCCCGGGTCGATAAAGGTCTTGGCGATGAGGTCGAGCGCCGACTGGGCGCCCGTGGTGAGCATCACCTCGTCGGGCTTGCAGCGCACGCCCAGGTCGCGCATGAGGCCGCAGACCACCTGGCGCGTCTCGAGCCGCCCGTCGGTGCCGCCGTACTGCAGGGCCACGGCGCGCTCGTCCTCGATGGCGGCGCGGGTGGCGTCGCGGATGGACTCCTCCGGCAGCAGCGACACGTCGGGCATGCCGCCCGACAGCGAGATGATGTCAGGGCGCACGGCCGCCGCGAACAGGCTGCGCACGGCGCTCGGGCGCATCTTCCGGATGCGGCCGGCTATCTTGTCACCGGTCTGGTCGAATGTGATGTGTGCTGATGGCATGGCGCGCGCATTCCCTCCCTTCGTCGTTGAGGAACGCCGCGGCACGGCGGAGGGCCCGCAGCGCCACGATGTCGTCGGTATAGGTTACCTCAACGCGGGCCAGGCCCTCGTCCTCGTTGAGCCATTCGGTCGTACCTACATGGGCTGCGCACGCCGGGGTGGCCTCGTCGCGCAGCATGAGGCTGATGACGAGGTGCTCCAGAAGGTGGGGAAGCGGCGTGTCGGCCATGACGGCGGCGAAGGTGGGGCCGGCCTCGTTCACGCAGGTGTGGTGGGGAAGGTCGGGGAAGGCGGCGCGGGCGCGCTCGGCCAGGGCCGCGTCGGTGCGCCGCGGGGCGCCGGGGGCCACGCGCACGAGCGCCGAGAGCCGATCGGGGCGCACCGTCACGCGCTCGACGGCGATGCGGGGGCGCGCAGCGGGGGCGTCGGCGGGCGCCGGGGGCGCCGGCGCGAGGGCGTCCGGACGGGGCGGGGGCGCCTCGCCGGCGATGCGGGGGCGCGGCGTCACGGGCGTCACGCCGCGCCGGGGCCGGCGGCGTCCACGGCGTTGCCGCCGGGCTCGAGGGGCTTGTCCGGGTCGTAGACGGGGTCGTCGGCGGGCGCGGAGGCGGCATCGCCGTCGGCACCGGCGGCATCGCCCTGCGCGGGGGCGCCGTCATCGGGCGCGGCGCCGGCGTCCGGAGCGGGGGCCGCGGCGTCCTGCGCCTGGCCGGCTAGCAGGCCGCCCTCGGCCTCGGCCTGCGCCTGGGCGTCGGCGGCCCGACGCGCCTGCTCGTCGCGGATGGCCTGGCGCACCGTCGCCGAGGTGCGCGACAGCAGCGTGACGTTCTTGCCCGACGCGGGGGGCAGCGCCTCGCCGCGGAGCTGGGCCAGCAGCGCCTCGACCGTCCAGCCGAAGTCCGAGGTCAGCGTGTCCCACCAGGTGAAGTCGCCGTCGATGATGGCGACCGTGCTGCGGTCGAGCGAGAAGCGGTAGTGCCCGCTGCCGTCCAGCTTGGAGAAGCTGAACGCGATGGTCTTCGACTCGGGGTCGAGCTCGTAGCGGTAGGACACCTCGTCGGTGAGCACGATGTCGTCGGCGGTGACGGTGATGGGCGCGTCGGTGCCGTTGACGTACCACGTGCCCTGGATGTCGGCCGCGTCGTTGCCGCCCAGCCAGCGGAAGCACGAGAACGCCGCCGCGACGCCGACCAGCACGACGGCTACCGCGATCAGCACGATGCGCGCGACCAGCCAGCGGCGGGCGCGCACCTGGCGGCGGGCCTCGGCCCGGGCGTCCTCGGCGGCGCGGCTGCGGCGGGCGCCCTCGGCGCCGGCGCGCTGGCCGCCCCGGGCCGCCCGGCGGCGGGCGGCGTCCAGACCCGCACGACCCTGGCCGTCCCCGTCGCCTGCGCCCGCGCTCGCGCCGCCGCGGGCCTGGGTGCCGCGGCGCGCGTGGGACGTCTGGGCCTCGGCCGGGTCGATCTCGCGGCCGTCGACCGTGGGGAACTGGCCCGTGGCTTCCTTGATGTGCTCCTCGAAGGTGCGCGGCGCGGTCTCGGGGATGGGGCCGGTCGAGCCGCTGCGCTGCGCGGCCCGCGCGCCTCGCCCGTCCGCCGGCGGCGCGCTGACGCCGCGGCCTCCCCGCCCGGGGCCCCCGCGCCCGGCCACGGCCTGCTCGGCGCGGCCACGCGCATCGTCGGCCCCCAGGACGCCCTTCGCGTCCGCGATGATGTCAGCGGGAGTCGGGCCCCCCATCGGGTCGAGGGGCGAGCGGTCGTCTTCGGTTCTCATGGCTTCGTCTGCTTCGGCGTCGTGCTGGCTCGTGGCGGGGCGGCGCGGCCCCGGCGCGCGCTAGGCGGTGACGACGGCTTCCGGCTCGATGACGGTCACGCCGCCCATGTAGGGCACCAGCGCGTCGGGCACGCGGATGGTGCCGTCAGGCTGCTGGTAGTTCTCGATGACCGCGGCCATGGTGCGGCCCACGGCCAGGCCCGAGCCGTTGAGCGTGTACAGGTAGCGCGAGCCCTTGAAGCTGTCGGGGTCGCGGTACTTGATGTTGGCGCGGCGCGCCTGGAAGTCGGTGCAGCACGAGCAGGAGCTGATCTCCTTGTAGTCGTTGTAGCAGGGCAGCCAGACCTCCAGGTCGTAGGTCTTGGCGGACGAGAACCCGATGTCGCCGGTGCACAGGCTGATGACGCGGTAGGGCAGCTCCAGCTTCTGCAGGATGTTCTCGGCGTCCTCGACCATCGCCTCCAGCTCGGCGAAGCCGGTCTCGGGGGTGGCGTACTTCACCATCTCCACCTTGGAGAACTGGTGCACGCGGATGATGCCGCGGGTGTCGCGGCCGGCGCTGCCCGCCTCCTCGCGGAAGCAAGGGGTGAAGGCGCAGTACTTGAGCGGCAGCTGGCTGGCGTCGAGCACCTCGCCGGCGTGCAGGTTAGTCAGCTGCACCTCGGCCGTGGGGATGAGGTACAGGCCGCCCGTCGTCTTGAACAGGTCGCCCTCGAATTTGGGCAGCTGGGCGGTGCCGGTGAGCGTGGCGGCGTTGGCCAGCGCGGGCACCCACCACTCCTTGTAGCCGCGGGCCACGTGCTGGTCGAGCATGAAGCTGATGAGCGCGCGCTCCAGGCGGGCGCCCAGGCCGCCCAGCACGTAGAAGCGGCTCTCGGCCAGCTTGACGCCGCGGTCGAAGTCGATGATGTCGAGCTCGGGGCCCAGGTCCCAGTGGGCCTTGGGCTCGAAGCCCTCGGCGGCGAAGTCGCGCGGGGTGCCCCAGCGGCGCACCTCGGGGTTGTCGTTCTCGTCGGCGCCGACGGGCGTGGTGGCGTCGGGCATGTTGGGGACGGACATCAGCATGGCGCGCAGCTCGCCGTCGACGGCCTCGCGGCGGGCGCTCACGCCCGACAGCTCGTCGTTGATGGCGCGCACGCGCTCCTTGACGGCCTCGGCCTCGTCCTTCTGGCCGGCGCCCATCATCTTGCCGATCTCCTTGGACAGCGTGTTACGTTCGGCCTGGAGCGCCTCTTCCTGCTGGATGGCCTCGCGGCGCGACTCGTCAAGCTCGGAGAAGCGGGCCGCGTCCCACGAGGCGTTGCGGTTCTCCATGGCCTCGCGCACGGCGTCCTGGTTTTCGCGGACGAACTTGATGTCTAGCATTGAAGGGCTCCTTCTGTTCCAACATTGCTCCAAGGGTGACAAGTATAGCGCACCGCGCGCGACCGTCCGAAGAAGCAGGCGAGCGTGCCGGCGTTTCCGCCGCCGGCGCGCCTCCCACGCGGAAAGCGGGACAACATCCTACGTCCCCGTTGTCCGCGCGCTCCCTAGGGACGGGCGCGGAGCTCGCGGGCCAGGGTCGTCAGGACCTCGGCCATGTTGATGGGCTTGGACAGGTGCGCGTTCATGCCGCTCTTGAGCGAGGCCAGCACGTCGTCGGCGAAGGCGTTGGCCGACATCGCGATGATGGGCACGCTCGACGCGTCCGGCCGATCCATGGCGCGGATGGCGGCCGTGGCCTCCAGGCCGGTCTTGCGCGGCATCCGCACGTCCATGAGCACCACGTCGTAGTAGCCGGGAGCCGACGCGGCGAACAGGTCGCAGGCCACCTGCCCGTCCTCGGCCCAGTCCACCGTCATGCCCTCCTCGGACAGGAGCTCGGAGGCTATCTCGGCGTTGAGGTCGCCGTCCTCGGCCAGCAGCACGCGCACGCCGTGGAAGTCGTAGGGCTCGGCGTCGGCATCCACGGCCGGGTGCGCGGAACGCGCCATGATGGCGGCCGCCCCATCGGCGTCCCCGTCGGCCGGCGCCGCGCCCGCGGCGGCACGCCCGTCCGCGGCGGCGCCCTCCCGCCCGGCGGCGCCCGTGTCCGCGTCCGCGCCGGGCGCCGGGGCCGCGCCCGCGAAACCCCCGCCCCACACGACGCCGTCCTCGCCGACGACGCCCCCGCTGGCCAGCGCCTCCTCGCCCTCCGGCGACAGCATCTTCTTGTTCACGACGACGGTGTAGGTCGTTCCCTTCCCCACCTCCGTCTCGACGTGGATGTCGCCGCCCATGGAGTTCACGATGTGCTTGACGATGGGCATGCCCAGGCCCGTGCCCTCCGACCGCGAGCGGCCCTCCATCACGAACGGCTCGAACAGGTGCTCCACGAACTCGGGCGTCATGCCGATGCCGTTGTCCGACACCACGAAGGTCAGGCTCTCGTAGCCGGCGGCCAGGCTGGGCTCCACCTTCACCTCCAGCGAGACGCGGCCGCCCTCGTCGGTGTACTTCACCGCGTTGGTCAGCAGGTTCACCAGCAGCTGGCGCATGCGCACGGCGTCGCCCAGGAACAGCGCGTCGACCGGGCCCTCGGTGCGGCGGACGTATTCCTGGTGCTTCTCGGCGCACTGCGGCTCGATCACGTCGTCGATGGACTGCAGCAGCCGGGCCAGGTTGAAGGGCCCGTCGCTGAAGTTCACCTTCCCGCTCTCTATCTTGGAAATGTCCAGCACGCCGTTGATGAGCTCGAGCAGGTGGTCGGAGGCGTGCTCGATGTCGTCGAGGCTGCGGGCCATGCGCGCCGGGTCGTCGCGGTACTTGCGCGCCAGGTGCAGCTTGCCGATGATGACGTTCATGGGGGTGCGGATCTCGTGGCTCATGCGCGAGAGGAACTCGGACTTCGCGCGGTTGGCGGCCTCGGCCGACTCCATGGCCTCGCGCATCGACAGCTGGATGAGGCTCGCCTCGGTCACGTCGCGTATGATGACCAGCACCTGCTGCTTGTTCTCGTAGCGCAGGGGGCGCACGGTGTATTCCACGTAGCGGGTGCGGGTGCTCGTCGGGCTCATGAAGAAGAACTCGCCGCGCTCGAAGAAGCGCACCTCGTCGGCCTGGATGCGCCGCAGCAGCGCGCAGCCCTGCTCGGACATGCCCATCTCCTGGGCCTTCTGGGGATCGCTGATCAGCTCGCCGAAGCTCACGCCGAAGATGTTGGCGCTCTTGGCCACGATGGGCGACACCTCGCCGTCGGAGGGCGAGTACAGCATGACGCCGAAGTCCAGGCTGTCGGAGAGCGCCTGGTAGAGGTGGCGCTTCATCTCCACGTCGCGCTCGCGCACCTGGCGGCGGTAGAGCACCATGGCCACGCCCGCGCCCAGCAGCACGCAGGCGCCGCTCAGGGCGAACACCACGGGGAAGACGGCCGACACGACGCTGGCCTCGGCGCGCACGGCTTCCACCGAGATGACGTTGCACACGTACCACGACCCGCGCCCAGTCGGCGACACGCACAGGTACGACTCGCGGCCGGCGACGTTGCCCACCGCGAGCGCCGAGGTTCCGTTCTCCACGGCGGCGCGCAGGGCGGCCAGCTCCTCGGCGGGGGCCTGCGAGTTCTGCCCCGGCACGGACGCGGAGGAGCGCAGGGCCCGCTCGATGAACGCGTAGACGGACGTGCCCTCGTCGGCCGTGGTGCCGTCGCCGAAGTTCAGCAGCACCTCGCCGGTGCGGCCGTCGAACAGCAGCGTGTCGCCGATGACGCCCTTGGTCACGGCGGCCGTGTCGGTGGAGAACACCCCCATGGGGATGGTCACGTACAGGGCGCCCACCTGGGCGTCGCCGATGTAGAGCGGCTCCTGGGCCAGGCGCGCGTAGGCGCCCTCGGCGTCCACGAAGCTCTCAGAGTAGCTGGGCGCGGCGCGCGAGATGGCCGTCTCGGGCACCTCGAGGTCGGCCACGTCGAAGGGGCCGCCCGCGGCGGTGATGCCCCGGCCGTCCATGCGCGCGAAGGCCACCTCGGCGAACCCGAAGCGGTTCCTGAGCTCCGCGAGGGCCGGCCGCACGAGGGCCGGGTCGTCGCTTTGCACGGTGAAGGCGCCGATGGCGTCCTGGATGTCCTCGGCCTTCTCGCCGACGAAGGAGCCGACCTGCTCGGTGAAGGTGGTGGCCTGCTGCTCGCCGTTCTGGCGCAGCTTGTCGTCGATGTAGCCGGAGAGGGAGCCGAGCGCGACGGCGAGCAGAACCAGCATGGCCACCCCACCGTATATGAAGGCGCTTCCCTTCCCCTTTATCATCGTCGAGCCCACCAGCCGTTCTCCCCCGCGACGCGCCCGCCGGCGCGCGAAATCGACCGCGCCAGTTCACCGCTTCTTCACGGAGGTAAAAAGGCGCCGGCGTGCCCGTTTCAAAGGGTATACTTTTCAGGCACGTTCGCTAAACAATCTCAAGGTTAGCGTCGCGCGTACTTCGGGAAGTTGTCATTCTTCTAACGTAACGAGGATGTTTACATGGACATGGGCGAGATCTACCACTTCCTCTTCGAGACGATGCCGGGCATCGGCTGCCTGATCGGGGCCGGCCTGGTGCTGAGCGTCATCGCGTGCGTCATCATGGAGCGCCGCACGCGCAAGCAGTTCAAGAACCACGAGAAGACGGAAGACGACTGGTCGCTGTTCGACGACGATGATGAGGAGGAGAACTAGCATGACCGCTGAATCCCCTGCCTGCGAGGGCACCGAGGGCGCCTCGGCCGAGGGCGCCGGCCTGCGCCTGTACGAGCGCGAGGGCGCCTACATCCCGCGCGTGGCCGCCGTGCACGACCTGTGCGGCTACGGAAAGTGCTCGCTGGGCGTCGCCATCCCCGTGCTGTCGGCCGCCGGCTGCGACGTGTGCCCCGTGCCGACGGGGCTGTTCTCGTCGCACACCGCCTTCCCCGGCTGGTACATGCACGACACCACCGACATCCTGGCCGACTACCTGGCCGCGTGGCGCGGCATCGACGTGGACATCGACGCGGTGTACTCCGGCTTCCTCGGCGCGCCCGAGCAGGTCGACATCATCCGCAGCCTGTACGAGACGTACCCCGGCGCCCTGCGCGTGGTCGACCCGGTGATGGCCGACCACGGCAAGGTGTACCCCACCTACACGCCCGAGCTGTGCGACGCCATGGCCGAGCTGGCCTGCGGTGCCGACGTGCTCACCCCCAACCTGACCGAGGCCGCCATCATCCTGGGCGAGCCCATCGGCGACGACTGGGGCGGCACCGACATCCCCGACGAGGAGGCCCACCGCCTGGTGCGCGCGCTGCTGGCCAAGGGCGCCAAGCACGTGGTGCTGAAGGGCGTCAAGCGCCAGGGCGAGGACGTGGTGCGCAACTTCGTGGGCAGCCAGGGAACCGACGAGATCGTGGAGGTCTCCAACGAGTACCTGCCCTACCTGCTGCACGGCACGGGCGACGTGTACGCGTCGTGCCTGCTGGCGGCGCTCATGGCCGGGCGCACGCTGGCCGAGGCCGTGGCCTTCGCCGGCGACTTCGTGCACGACGCGATGATCGTGTCGGCCGAGCAGCCGCACTTCCAGGAGCGCGGCGTGAGCTTCGAGCCGCTGCTGGGCAAGGTGACCGCGCTGCTGTAGGCGCGGCTGACGCGTGACGCGAAGGGCCCCGGCGCACTGCCGGGGCCCTTTTTGCGTGCGAGGGGAGCGCTACTCGGCGGCGGGCGCGGCGTCCTCCTCCAGCGCGTCCCATTCCTCGGGGGCCCAGCGAGCACGGTCGGGCACGCCCATGAGCGCCAGCACGATGCCGACGCAGCCGGGCAGGAGCGCGCCGGTGAACGCCGTCGGCTCGGGCAGCCACGAGGCGCCGCCGCTGGCCAGGCCGGCGGCCACGCACGCGCCCGTCACCAGGATGGCGGCGGCGGCCACCGCGCCCAGGATGTCGAAGGCGCGCGTGCCGCGCACGCACAGCAGGCTGTAGGCGCCGGCTGACAGCACCCAGCTGGCCGCGACGCACCAGGTCTGCGGCATCGCGAGCGTCGTGACGAGCGAGGCCTGGGGATCGAACCCGGCGAAGCGCAGGTTCACCCACGGGTTCCACCCCGACAGGTCGCATGATCCCAGGCTCGCCAGAGCGAGCGCCGTGAACACGCTGAACAGGCTGGAGAGCAGGGCCTGGCCGAGGGGCAGCAGCGCGCCGGCCAGCACAGGCGCCATTCCCGCGAAGCCCGCCGCGCCGGCGAGCGGCTGGACGAGAGCGCAGAGCGCCGGGGGCTCGCCCTCGCGGCCCAGGCCGCGCCACCACACGATGCTCAGCGCGATCACGGCCAGGCCCAGCAAAAACGCCCCGCTCAGGAAGAGCGCCGCGCCCAGCAGCACGAAGGCTCCCAGCGCCGCCAGGTGCGGGCGGATGGCCGCAGCCAGGGCACCCGCGGCGACGAGGCCCCAGAACAGCGGCGCGCAGGAGGTCGCCAGCCCGTAGGCCGCATCCGGCGCGCCCAGGCGCACGTTGGCCAGGGCCAGCGCCACCACGAGCGCGGCCGCGCCGGCCGAGAGCACCCGCGCGATGACCGAGCCGCCGCGCGGGCCCAGGCGGTCGACCAGCGGGACGGCCGGGGGCCGCGGCGCCGGGGGCTCCTCGGGCTCGTCGGGCTCCACCTCGCACACGATGTCGGCGAGCTGCCGCTTGCCGCGGCGCGCGCTGCCCAGCAGCGGCTCCAGCTCGTCGGCGAGTTCCTCCACCGTGTCGTAGCGCTCGTCGGGGTCGGGGTCGAGGGCGCGGAACATGATGTCGTCGGCCTGCTGGTCGAGGTCGTCCCAGCACAGCGACGGCAGGACGAGCTCGGCTTCCTCGATGGCCTCCTCGGCCTCGTCCAGGTCGCGGGCGAAGAAGGGGTTGTCGCCGGAGAGCATCTCGTAGGTGAGGCTGGCGAGCGCCCACTCGTCGGTGCGCTCATCGAGGGGCTCCTGGCGCATCTGCTCGAGCGGCATGTAGCCGATGGTGCCGCCGCCGGCCGTGCCCTGGCCGCTGGCGTCCATGAGGGTGGCCAGGCCGAAGTCGGTCACCTTCACCTGGCCCTGCCGGTTGACGATGACGTTGTCGGGCTTCACGTCCAGGTGCAGCACCTCGTTGCCGTGGGCGGCCTTGAGCGCGTGGGCGATGGAGGTGAACACGGCGGCGATGATGTCGAGGGTGATGTCGTCGCCCTGCTCGCGCATGATGCGCGCGAGGGTCTTGCCCTCGATGTACTCCATGATGACGTAGGCCACGCCGTCGTGGACCTCGCAGTCGTAGACGGTGACGATGTTGGCGTCGGACAGGTGCGCCGCCGTGCGCGCCTCCTCCAGCCCGGGGATGTGGTCGAAGAGGTCGTCGTCCTCGAGCTCCGGCTCGGCGTCGGCGTCCTCGTCGGCCTCGAGCGTGGCGGGCGGGCGGGCGGCGGCGTCCTCACCGGCGGCCGCGCCGATGACCCGCAGCCGCGGCGCATCTGCGGCGGGTTCGTCCTCTTCCTCGAGGTCGTCGAAGTCGTCGGCGGTGAAGTCGCCTCCCAGTGACGGGGCCGCATGCCGCGCATGGGATCCGCGTCGACCCGACCGCGCCCGCGGCGCGTCGTCGGCGCGCAGCTCCCGGCTCGCATGGGCGCCGCGCGGCACCCAGTCGTCCTCGTCGTCCCAGTCGTCGGCATCGGCGGTGTCGTCCCAGCCGTCATCGCGCGCACCGGCGTCGGCGGCGGCGTCCGCGCCCGCGTCGTCCCACGCGTCATCCGCGGGGAGATCCTCCCACGGCGCCACGTCCTCGGGCCCCACGGCGCGCACCGCCGCGACGTCCGCCCGTGCAGCCGAGGCGGCGCCCCGCGGGGCGTCCGGCAACGCGGGCGCGACGTCTTCGCCTGCGTCTTCCGCAGCCTCCTCGGCGGACGCCAGGGCGTCGGCCATCTTGGCCTCCATGGCCAGCAGGCGCGCGCGGGCCACGTCCGCCTCGGACAGCTCGATGCACTTGATGGCCACGTCGCGCTTGAGGCGCGTGTCGTAGGCGTGCTGCACCGTGCCGTATCCGCCGGATCCGGCCTTCTCGATGATGCGGTACCGGTCAAGTATGAGCTTCTGGCGCGCCATGGGGCGGCCTGCCTTCCCTGTTGCGTATCTGCTGCGTTTCCGCCCGCTTCCGGGCGTGGTTTCGATAGGCTGCATCCTATCACACCGCGGCCGCCCCCGCCGGGCCGCACGACGCGGGCGCGCCGAATGCCCACAGGCCCGGGTGAGGCACGGGCGCAAGCGAGAAGCGGGCGCGGACGAGGCGCGGGCGCGACGCGGACGGCGCAGACATACCCGCAGGCCGCCCCGAGGTGCGGCGCGGGCGCGCCCCGGGGCCTCGCCGGCTCGGAGTGTTTCACGTGAAACATCGGCTTCGGCGCGCTGCGACCCCGCGCAAGGAGGTATTCGCCGAAATTCCCCCTTGCGCGGGGTCGGGCGCTGGGGTAACATATCCTTCGCTTTCGGCGCAAGCCGAGGCCACCCAGTGCGGGTGTGGCGGAATTGGCAGACGCGTACGGTTCAGGTCCGTATGGGGGCAACCCCATGAAGGTTCAAGTCCTTTCACCCGCACCACTTGAGATGAGAAGAGCCCGGGAAACCGGGCTCTTTTTGTTTGCGCGCCGCGCCGGCACCGCGCTCTACCAGCGCAGCGTGATGCTCAGGCGGTCTTCGCGGACGGCCGCCGCGACCTCCATCTCCATGGCCCGGGCGAGGCTGGCCACCACGGCCAGGCCCAGGCCGGCGCCGCGGTCGCCACGGGCGTCATCGGCCCGGTAGAAGCGCTCGAACAGGCGGGCAGCATCGATGGCTTCCGGGTCGGCCACGGCGTTCTCGAACGTGATGGCGCGCCCCCGCTGGCGGATGGAGGGCGCGGCGACGCCGTAGCGCAAGGCGTTGGACACCAGGTTCTCGAAGATGCGCGCCAGGGCGTCGGGGTCGGCCTCCAGGGTGACGCCCTCGTCCTCGAAGCTGACGACGGGATCCCAGCCGCGCTCCTCGAAGGCTGGGAAGTGCCCCGCCAGGATGCCGGCCAGCAGCGGATGCGCCTTGACGGGCCGCAGGTCGAGGTCGACGTCCGGATCGTTGGCACGCGCGTAGGCGAAGAGCTGGTCGAGCAGCGCGCCCATGTCGTCCAGGCGCGCGGCGGCGGCCTCCAGGTAGTACGCGCGGCGAGCGGCGTCGGGCTCCTCGGCGGCCAGCTGCGCGTAGCCCTTCGCCCCCATGAGCGGCGTGCGGATGTCATGGGAGAGGCTGGCCAGGTCGCGCTGGAAGTCGCGCTGGGACGCCTGGGCGTCGCGACGCTCCTGGTCGGCGCGGTCGAGCTCGGCGTTCACGGCGCGGGCCAGCTCCGCGAACGGGCGGCCCGGCATCTCGGTGGTCAGGCGCGCGTTGGAGCGCGGGCCGCGCGTCCGCAGGAACGACGCCATCCGGTGCACCTCATGCCCGTAGGCAGCCGCCACGGCCAGCCCGCACGCGGCCAGCCCCGCCAGCGCCAGCGCCAACCCGATCATCCGCCACCTCCCCCATCATCCGCCGCATCCCGCGCGCGCCACGACGCGCCGTGCCGCCGCGCCTCGCGACCCGCGCGCAAGCGCCTGGCGGCTCGCGATGTTTCACGTGAAACATCTGCCCCTGTTCCCGGCGTTCATGCGGGACGACCGCTTCCCTTCCCTATTCTACAGGTCGCGTCTGCGACAGGCAGCCAGCGCCACCGTCGCGCAGACAGCCAGCCACAGCGCCAGCACCAGCAGCGCCGACGCGCCGCCCGAGACGCCGGCGAAGCCGAGGGCGCCACCGGGCGCGGCCAGGGCATCGGCGCCGCGGCCCAGCATCTCCACGGCGCTCGAGGGCAGCCATTCCGGCACGGCCCCCAGCCAGGGGATCACACGCGCGAAGTACCCCAGCAGCTGGATGACCAGCGCCGCGAGGAAGGTGGACGACACCACGAGCGCCTCGGCGATGGCGGCGCCCTTGCTGCGCGTGACCCACACGGTGAGCGCGGTCAGCCACCCGTAGGCCGTGGCCGCCATCCACGTCAGCAGCAGCCACGCCAGCAGGCCGCCGATGCCCTCCGAAAGCGGGAAGCTGAAGCCCGCCACCGCGAAGGAGGCCGCGCACGACGTCGCCAGCACCGCCAGGAACCAGAGCGCCACCAGCGCGACCAGCAGCAGCTTCTCGACGTAGTAGGCCGTGCGGCCGCGGCGGCCCATCGGGAGGTTGCGAACGAAGCGCGTCTCGAAGTCGGACGCGAGGAACAGCGCCGTGATCAGCGATGTGACGACGAGGAGCAGGCCGCCGGCCATGAACGAGCCGAACAGGGCCGTCACGCCGGAGAACCGGCGCATCTCGGCCGTCACCGCCTCGAAGTCCTCGGGCGTGGGCGCCGCGCCGGCCACTGCGACGAGCGTGCCGTCGGGACTCGCGCCGAGGACGGCGCCGTCGTCTGCGCCGACGGTGACGAGGCCCGTGGACGTTTCCTCGAAGCGCATCTCGTCGCGCACCTCGTCAGCCGTCATCTGCTCGGTTTGGGCGTAGAACGCCAGGAACTCCGGCTGCGACACCCAGTTCAGCATCGCGGCCGACAGGGCCATGCATGCCACCAGCACCGCCGTCATAACCCACAGCGCCTTGCCGCGGATGAGGCGGAACAGGTCGGATCTCAGCAGGTTAAGCACGGTGCCTCCCCTCCATCAGCTCGACGAAATACTCCTCCAGGTCGCGCCGGCGGGGCGAGAACTCCAAGATGACCTGGCCCGTCGCCTTGAGCGCCTGGGCCACGGCCTCGGTGTCGTAGTCGCCGGACACGATGATGGCCTGGTCGGGCTCGACGCGGTAGGTCGCCGCGGGCAGCGCCTCCTGGAGCCACGCCAGGGTGCGCGCCGGATCGGTCGTGCGCACGCGCAGGCTCTCGCCGCATTCCGCCTGCACCTGCTCGGCCGTCATCTCGCGCACCATCGTGCCGTCGGCGATGACGCCGTAGCGCGTGGCCATGCGGTCGAGCTGGTCGAGCACGTGCGAGCTGACCACCATGGTGACGCCGAACACCTCGTTCAGGCGCACGAGCAGCTTGCGCAGGGATCGCGTGCCCTCGGGATCCAAGCCGTTGAACGGCTCGTCGAGCAGCAGCACGTCGGGGCTGCCCAGCAGCGCCAGGGCCAGCCCGAGCCGCTGCTTCATGCCGAGCGAGAGACCCCGGGCCTTCTTGCGCTCGGCGTAGTCGAGGCCCACCAGGCGCAGCACCTCGTGGCAGCGCTCGGGCGCGTCCACGATGCCGATGGCGAGCGCCTTGGCCATCAGGTTGTCGTAGGCGGACAGGTTGGGAAGCAACGCCGGTTCCTCGATGAGCGCGCCCACGCGGCGCCCCAGGTCGTTCGTCGCCACGCCGGTGGCCGCCTCGCCGACGGGCGCCTCGTCCGCGAACAGCCGCACCTCGCCGGCCGTGGGCGTCACCACGCCGCAGATCATCTTCATGACGGTTGACTTGCCCGCGCCGTTCTTCCCGACGAACCCGTAGATGTCGCCCCGCGCGACGGTCATGTCGAACCGGTCGACCACGCGCCGGCCGCGGTACTCCTTGGCCAGGCCGCGCACCTCGATCACGCTCATGCCTCTCCTCTCGCCTACCTCTTACCCTAACGAGTATCGCCGAGAGAAATTAAGAACCTCGTGGGTAATCATTAAGAAACCTTGAGGATCGAAGGGCCGCCGCGCCCGTGACGGCCGCCGCGCGCAGCGGTAGCGCTCTCCGGTTCGGGCGAGCCTCCCCTCGCGCAACCACCCCTTCCCCACCGAGTGTTTCACGTGAAACACTCGGCGCAGTCGACCGCGATTTCCGCGAGCGGGCTCCTAGAGCGTGATCTTGAAGCCGAGACCCCAGACGGTCTGGATGTAGGCGTCGGTGCCGGAAGGCCGCAGCTTGTGGCGCAGGTTGGAGACGTGGACGTTGACGGTGCTGTCCTCGGTGGCGTAGGGCTCGCCCCAGACCGTCTCGAACAGCTCCTGCTTGGTGAAGACGCGTTTGGGATGGCTGGCGAGCAGCTCCAGGATGTTGAACTCGGTGCGCGTGAGGGGCACGTCGGCGCCATCGACCTCGAGCGTGCGCGCGGCGCGGTCGACCTGCCAGCGGCCGAGGCGCAGGATGCGGCCGTCGGCGACGGGGGCGGGCGCGGCGGAGCGCCCCGCAGCGGACGGGGCAGCGCCGCCGACAGGCGCAGACGCGGCGGGGGCGAAGAAGCCGAGCGTCGCAGACGCGGCGGGGGCGCCGGTCGCAGGCGTCGCGGACACGCCGGGGGCGCCCTCCCCGGCGGCGCGCGCGGCGGCCTCGCAGCGCGCGGCGCGGTGGCGCAGCTGCACCTCGATGCGCGCGGACAGCTCGTCGAGGTCGAAGGGCTTGGAGAGGTAGTCGTCCGCGCCCAGCTTGAGCAGGTCGACCTTGTCGGCCGGGGCGGTGCGCGCCGACACGACGATGATGGGCGTCGCCGCGTCCGACGCGCGGATGAGCGCCACCAGCTCATCGCCCGGCATCCCCGGCAGCATGAGGTCGGTCACCACCAGGTCGAAGCGGTCGCGTTCCAGCAGCAGCCGCGCCTCGGTTCCCGAGAACGCGCGCGTGCAGCCGAAGCCGCGGCGCGCCAGGTGGTCGGCGACGATCTCGTTGATGGAGGCGTCGTCCTCGATAAGCAGAATGCGGGCGCGCGGGACGCCGACGGCCTGGGTCATGGTTCTCTCCCTCATCTCTTCGGGGCCGCCCCTGATGATAGCAAACAGGCGCCCCCCCCCCGGTCAAGGTCGGCGGCCCTCCCGGCCGAGCCAGCGGCACCGGCACAGCGGGGAACGCCCACGCGAGCGCCGCGGGGAGCAAGCGCGGGCGCTCGCGAGGGCGCGGGCGCCGCGGAACGCAAGCGCGAGCGCTCGCGCGGGCGATAGCAGCGCAGCGCGCGAAATGTTTCACGTGAAACATTTGTGCGATTGTGCGTGACATTGCGACAAAGTAGAGGGTTCGAGCAATCTCGCACGACAAAGGGAACACGGACACCGCGTCCACCGCGGGACGCAAGTGCGGGTGCCGGGGGACGCAAGCGTGGTCGCCGCGGGACGCAAGCGCGGGCGCTCGCAAGGGCACGAGCGGCACGGCATGCGGAGTGTTTCACGTGAAACATTCCGCGCATGCAAAGGCTCGCCTGAGTTGGGCGGGGCCTTCTTGCGTATCGGGATTTGCGCGACGAGCCTTCGAGCCTTCGAGGCGACGCTTGAGGCGACGCGCGGAGCGGCGCCCGGGTCGCCCGGTGCCGGGCGGCGGACTAGCGGGCGTGCTTGCCGCGGGGGGATTCGGCGGCCTTCTTCTTGTGGCGGAAGAGGCCCGTGGACGAGGCGGCCTCCACCTGGACGGGGATGGGCTCCTCGTCGACCGGACGCGCGGCGGCGTTCGGCTGGGTCATTGGGCGGTGGCCGGCACGGGGCTGCAGCGGCGAGGACGGGTTGCCCTGCGCGTAGCTGTGGGGCTGGCGCGCCACAGAGGCGTCCACCTGCACGTAGCCCGAGTTTGCGGGGTTGCCGCCGCGCCCGCCGCGGGGCTGCGACGACTGGCGGCCGTTCGCGCGGGGGTTCTGCCAGGGTCGCGCATCGCCGGCGCGGGGAGCCCGGGCTGCCTGCGCGGCACGCTGGGCACGCGAGTCGCCCGCCGCCTGCGCGGCCCGCTGGCCTCCGCGTCCGTCGCCAGCCGGATGGCCGGCCCGCGGGTCGCGTCCCGGGCGGCCGCCCTCGCGCTGGGGCTGGCCGGAGCGGCCCGCCTGCGCCTGCATGCGGGCCGCATCCTGCTGCCCGCCCTGCCGGCTGGCACGGGGATCGCCCGCCTGGGCGCCGCGACGGGCCACGCGGGGATCCCCCGCGGCCGCGCCCTGCGCCGCGGCCTGGCGCGCCTGGGCCTGGGCGGCCGCCGTGGCCTGGCGGGCCACCTGGCCGCGCTGGCCGCGGGCGCCGCGACCCACCGGCCCCGTCCACTGCTCCATGGGAACCCCGCCGGTCTTGTCCATGCCGCGGGGAACGCTTATCTCATGTGCGCTCTGGGCATCGCGCGGGGCACGGCCGCGCAGGGGGCGCTTCCTCCCCTGCTCCATGGCCTGGGCACGCTCCTGCACCCAGGCGGCGAAGGCCTGCTCCTCCTCGGCCGCGGGGCTCGGCTGTCCCGCAGGACGCCCGGCAGCACCACCCGCCGCGCCGGCGCCGCGCGCCCCAGCGCCGGCACCCGGCATCCCGACAGCGCCCGCACCCGCCGCCGGCTGGGCCGCGCGAACGCGATGCGAGCCCATCTCGGCGTTCTGGGGCACGCCCACGCGCGCCGCGCCGGGGTTCTGCTGCCCGCGGCCCGGGGCGCCGCCCGGCGCACCACGACCGGCGCCCGCTCCCGGGCCACCCGCTCCGCCCGGCCCGGGCCGCCCGGCCCCGCGACGGGGGCCGCCGCCCTGGGCGACGCGCTGGCTCACTATCACCTGCATCTCCGCCACCTTGCGGCGCTCGACCTCGAGCCCGTCGACCACGCCACGGGTGCGCCGGTCGATGGCGATGATCCACCCCACCAGGATGACGATGATGACGGCCAGCACGAGCAGGCCGATGGCCACCAGCGCGAACGGCGAGAGGTTGAGCGAGGACAGGAATGAGGACACAGATGCTCCACTCTATGGGATGACAAACCTCCGAAAATCATAGCCAACCGGCGGTTCCTTGTCCATGACCGTCTTGGGCGGCAGGGGGCTTAATCAGGCCAGGACATCCCCGTTCACGGAGAACGTGACCACCTCGAACGGCAGGTCCTTCCCGCTGCGCGCCAGCGCCTCGGCCGCCGCGCGCTCCAGGCCGCCGCAGCACGGGACCTCCATGCGCGCCACCGTGACGCTGGTGATGAGGTTGGCCTCGATGATGGCGGCCAGCTTGTCGACGTAGCTGCCCTCGTCCAGCTTGGGGCAGCCGATGATGGTCACCTTGCCGCGCATGAGGCGCTCGTGGAAGGACGCGCAGGCGAACGCGGTGCAGTCGGCGGCGATGAGCAGGCCGCGGCCCTCGTAGTACGGCGCCTGGACGGGCACCAGCTTGATCTGGGCGGGCCACTGCATGAGGCGACTCGGCAGCTGGTCGAGCTGGAAGCCCGTCGCCTCGGCCGGGACGGCGACCACACGCTCGGAGGCCGCCGGCGCAGACGGGGAGGCGCCCATGCCGCCGCCCAGCTCGCGGGCGCGCGACCCGGGGCAGCCGCCCGCAGCCGGTCGGGCGGACGCGGCATCGGCGGCGTCCTCGACGCGCAGCTCGGCCGCCTGGCGCGCGGCCAGGTGCGCGACGACCGCGGCCTCGTCGTAGGCGTCGGCCTCGCGCTCGATGAAGGTGATGGCGTCGGTCGGGCACGCGGGTAGGCAGTCGCCCAGCCCGTCGCAGTAGTCGTCGCGCAGCAGCCGCGCCTTCCCGTCGACCATCCCGATGGCACCCTCGTGGCACGCATCCACGCACAGGCGGCAGCCCGTGCACTTCTCCTCGTCTATTTCGATGATCCTTCTAATCATGGAAACTCCTTCCGCAGGCGCTCGCCCGTTCCGTATATTTCCCGGCGAGAATAGCATTTACCAGGGAGAACGCAAGCTGCGCACAGAGTCTCCGTGAATATCCCGTAGGAATGCCGCACAAGAGAAGGAAGGGAAGAGAGGGAAGAGGAGGAAGAGGGAGAGGGGCGGGCGCGCGACGCGGGATCCTCGCACGCGAGTGCGACACGGGCCCTCGCGTCCGCGCGCGGCGCGGGAATGTTTCACGTGAAACATTTTGCGCGGCGCCCCGGAGGGGCTCGCACGAGCAGGAGGGCGCTACCGATGCGCGCGATATCCGTCACGACCCGGCAAGCCCCCGGCGCGCTTGCGAGGGGGGCAGACGCGAAGGCGCTAGGCGCCGGCTTCTTGGGGGTCGTCGGCGTCGTCGGGCCAGACGAGCTTGGGCTTGCGCGCGGCGGCGCGGCCCTCGGCGATGCGGGCGGCCACCTGCGCCTCCACGTCCTCGATGCCCTGGATGCCGCGGACGAGCACGTCGGCGCCGCCCTCCGTCTCCGCGGACTCCTCGGCGACGCGGCGCGAGCGCGCCACCCGGCCCTCCACCACGCGGATGCGTCCCACGGGCAGCGGATCGTCGTCCGCCGCGCGCGCCGGCGGCATCACGGCCGCCCCGGCCATGCCGGCCCCCGCGCCTCCCGCGGCAGCCGCCGTGCTCGCCCCGGCGGCGCCCGCGCCACTCATAGCACCCGCCCCGGCGGCACGCGCACCACTCGGCGCACCCGCCCCGGCGGCACCAGCACCGCTCGCCGCGCCCGCCCCGGCGGCGCCCGCGCCACTCGGCGCACCCGCCGCGGCGCTGCTCGGCGTGCCGGGGGCCACACCGGCACCCGACACGTCGGCGGCTACGCGGGCGCGGGTCGCGGCACGCGCGACCGCCGGGTCGGCCACGGCCACCGGGGCCACGTCGGCCACGGCGGCGGCCACGGCCCCGGCCGCGTCGGCCACGGCGGCCGTCGGCGCCTCGCCGCCCAGCATCGCCGCATGGTTCTTCGCGCACTCGGGGAACCTCAGCATCACGCGCGTCCCCTTCCCCAGCTCGCTTTCCACCTCCATGCAGGCGTTGGGCCCGAAGAAGCCCTTCATGCGGTCGTGCACGTTCTTCACGGCGATGCCCAAGCCGGTCTGCGACTCGGGGTGCATGATGTTCTGGCACGCCTGCTCGCTCATGCCCACGCCGTCGTCGCGCACCTCCACCACCACGTCGTCGCCGTCCACCTCGGCCAGGATCGACACGGTCAGCTTCCCCTCCAGCGGCATGGCGTGCTTCACCGCGTTCTCGACGATGGGCTGGATGATGAACGGCGGCACCAGCATGTCCTGCAGCTCGGGCCCGGCGCCGACATAGAGCGCCACGCGATCCTCGCCGAAGCGCGCCACCTCGAACGAGAAGTAGCGCATGGTCTGCTCGATCTCGCGCGAGAGCATGATGCGGTCGGTCGAGTCCTCCAGCGTGCGGCGGTAGAACACGGCGAACTCGCGCAGCATCGTGCGCGCCTTGGCCGGGTCGGTGCGGATGAGCGAGGCGATGGTGTTGATGGTGTTGAACAGGAAATGCGGGTTGATCTGGCTCTGGAGCATCTTCAGCTCCATGGACGTGGCCAGCTTGCGCTGCGTCTCCATCTCGACGGCGGCCATCTGGGTGGACAGCAGGCGACCGAACCCCTGGGCGATGGACTTCTGCGTCTCGGTGATCTTCTTCCCGTTGCGGTAGTAGAACTTGAGGCTGCCCTCCACCTTGTCGCCGACGAGCAGCGGCACGATGATGGCGGCCTTGATGGTGGCGTTAGGCGGGAACCCGATGTCCTCGGCCGTGTAGAGCACGTGCATGGTGGCGTCGGCCATGGCCTCGTGGGTGGCCTGGGTGCGGATGATGCTGCCGGCCGGGTTGTCGGCCTCCTGGAAGCCGGCGTAGCCCAGGATGCGGTCGGTGTCGGTGATGGCGACGGCCACCGCGGCGGTGCTCGGCAGCAGCAGCGCGCAGATGCGCTGGGCGGCGTAGGGGGTCATGCCCTCCTTCATCAGGTCGAGGAACTGGCTGGCCAGTTGGAGCATGTCGTCGGACTGGTGGGCACGCACCGAGTCGGGATCCATCAGCAGGCGGATGACCGTCACGATGGACAGGGTGAACACCATGCCCGCCACGATCATCACCACGACCGACACGTTGGGCGACAGCACCGTCCACAGCATGGCCAGCGCTGAGAGCGCCGCCAGCGTGAAGGCGAGCATCTCCAGGTTGAACAGCCGCGGGTAGCGGTACTGGTTGTTGGCCGCCTCGCCGGAGGCGTCTTTCAGGGTGGCCATGGCTCACTCCTCGGGAGGGTCGGGGCGCGCCGCGCTCACGGGGGCGAGGCGACGCGGACGGTGCTTAATGCAGCGCGACGAGGCGCTCGCGCGCGTTTCCGCCACTATAGCAAAAGCGCACGCGGCGAGGAGCCGCTAGAGGGCGCCGGCCTGGTTGAGGACGAGCATGACGGCGCCCACCAGGAGAAAGCCGCTGAAGATGAAGCGCAGCGCGCGCTCGGGGACGTGGGGGATGAGGCGCGCGCCCCAGAGCGCGCCGGGAACCGAGCCCACGGCCACGGCCGCGGCGACCATCCACTCGACGTTGCCGTAGAGCGCCTGGGTGACGGCGGCCGGCGCGGCCAGCAGCGCCACGGCGATGAGCGACGTGCCCGAGGTCAGCTTCATAGGGATGCGGAACAGCGACACCATGAGCGGAACCATGACGAAGCCGCCGCCCAGCCCCACGTAGCCCGAGGCCACGCCGGCTATCGCGCCCACGCCGACCCCCAGCGCCAGCTGGCGCCGCGTCATCCGCGGCACGCTCGGCACCGCGGCGCTCGCACCCGCAGCCGCCGCCTTCCCCTCCTTGGGGGCCTTGATCGCCTTCTTGAACATGGTGATGGCCGAGTACGCGATGACGGTGGCCGCGGCCACCATGATGGCCCAGTCGGGCGACACCGTCGCCAGCCACACGCCCACCGGCGAGGTGAGCGCGCCGCCCAGGCCCGCCGCCACGCCGAGGGCCGGCACGCAGGTCTTGCGGCGGATGTGCCCGATGGCGCCCGATATGGACGTGGGGATGATGGTCACCAGCGACGTGGCCGTGCTGACAATGGGCTCGAGCGCGTAGCCGAGCTTGAACAGCGGCACCAAGATGGTGCCGCCGCCGATGCCCAGAAGCCCCGACAGCACGCCGACCGCCAGGCCGACCGCGAGCGACGCCAGCAGCGTGATGAGCGGGTCCACGGCGCGCTACTCCGCGATGTTCAGGCGGATCTCGCTGGTCATGCCCGGGTCGAACGACTCGGGCCGCGCCCCGCGCGCGGCGTCGCCGGCCGCATCCGCCCCGGCCGCCACGGCCGCGTTGTGCAGGGCCGACCGCAGAAGCGCCTCGCTCAGCGCCTCGTCGCCCTCCAGGCGCGCCATAGCCTCGGGCCAGGTGTACTGGAACTCGAAGTACTTGGCGCAGTTGCGCTCGGCGTAGGTCTGCGCCTCCTTGCGGGCCGCCTTCGCGGCGCGGCGGTAGGCCTTCTTGTCGGGCAGCACCAAGCTGCGCAGAAACGCGGTGATGCGGATGCGGCGCGTGAGCCCCGCCTCCAGAAACGGCCCCGGGTAGGGCTCGAGCGACTTGGGCTTCACCTGCTGCAGGTCGATGAGCGCGCGGCTGTACTCCAGCTTGCGGTACTCGTAGATCCAGCGGAAGATGTCCTGGCGGAAGCGGTCGCCCTCGCTCGAGGACTTGGGCGGCAGGTGGCGCAGCACCCAGTCGTTGTCGAACCAGATGTCCGATCCGTACATGCGCAGGTCGAGCATGTAGTCCAGATCCTCGCCGCGGGTGATCCACGGGTCGAAGGCCAGACGGCGGAACGCCTCCTTGTGGACGGCCAGGCAGCCGCCGCACACGTGGTTCGACCGCGACAGACGCGGGCCCCTCATCGCCTTGCTGATCCACTCGTTGAAGGCGCGGCCCTGCTGCCAGAAGCGGTTGTACCAGGCGTCTTCCCACTTCGACAGGTACGACCCCTGGTCGTTGAGGTAGTAGCCGGTCTTGGCCAGGATGGGGATGCCCTTCTTGGTGAGCTTGCCCAGGCCGTACATGGCGCGCTTGAGGAAGTCGGGGTCGTCGACCACCTCGTCGTCGTCCAGGAACACCACCGCGTCGAAGCCGAACGCGTTGGCCACCACCAGGCCCAGGTTGCGCACGGCGCCGTAGCCCGACAGCCCCACCTCGCGGCTGAGCTTGCCGATCTTGAGCTGCTCCATGCGCTGGCGCACGAGCGCCAGCTCGGCCGCGCCGATGACCAGCACGTTCAGCGCCGGGTGCTGGTCGACCACAGCCTGCACCTTCTCAGCCGCCTGGGCCTCGAAGGGCGACTCGGCGGCCACGAGCACCACCACCAGGCCCAGCCCGCGCACCTTCTCGAGCGACGCCAGGCAGCGGCCCAGCTCGCCGGGGTCGCCCAGCGGCGTCACGTGGTCGTAGGTGGCGATGGCGTTGGAGCCGGGGCGATGGCGGCGCCCCGCGATGAACGTCGGGATGATGACGACGGGCTGCATGCAGCTCCTTCCCCGTGCTTGGTCGTGGTCGTTCGTGACAGATAACCTTCGTATTGTACCCATCATTTGTGGAGCCCGCATCAACGCCCCGCGCGGCGGCCCCTCTTGGCGTGGCCGGACTTCTGGTAGGCCTTGCGCGCCTTGGATATGCGCACGTGGGACGCCTTCTCGCCCTGGGCCCAGCGCGCCTGCTCGCGGCGCTCGCGGATGTCGGCCGTCTCTTGGCGCAGCGCCTGGTAGGACGCGAGGCGCTCGGGCGCCAGCTCGCCGGCCTCGACGGCGGCGCGCACGGCGCATCCGGGCTCGTCGCCGTGGCGGCAGTCGCGGAAGCGGCAGCCCTCGGCCAGCGCCTCCACGTCGGCGAAGGCGGCGCCGATGCCGGCGTCGGCGTCCCACAGCCCCAGGCCGCGCACGCCGGGCATGTCGACGATGCGGCCGCCGCCGGGCAGCTCGATGACCTCGCGGCTGACGGTGGTGTGGCGTCCCTTGCCGTCGCCCTCGCGCACGGCCGCCGTCTCCTGCACCTCCTCGCCCAGAAGCAGGTTCACCAGGCTCGACTTCCCCACCCCGCTGCGGCCGATGAGCACCGCCATCGACCCGGCGGGGACGAGGGCGCGCACCGCCTCGGCGCTGGACGGGTCGGCCGACGACACGACGATCGTCTGCACGTCGGGCCCGGCGATGGCCCGCACCTGGTCGCTCACGGCGCGCACCTGGTCGTCGTCGGCGGCGAGGTCGGCCTTGGTCAGCACGACGGTCACGGCGGCGCCCGTCTCGTAGGCCAGCACCAGCTCGCGCTCGAGCCGGCGCCGGTTCACCTCGGCCAGGGGCTGCGCGACGATGACGCGGTCGAAGTTGGCGGCCAGCACCTGGGGCACGGCGCGCTCGGTCGGGTCCTTGCGCACGAAGGCGCGCTCACGCGGGAGGATGGCCTCGATGATGCCCATGTCGTGCTCGTCGGGGGCCGACACCTCCACGCGGTCGCCGATGACGGCGCGTACCTTCTCGCCCTTGACCAGCGCCGTCGCGTGCTCGCAGCGCAGCTCGCGCCCGTCGGCCAGCCGCACGAGCGGGAACCCCCGGTCCAGCTTCACCACCTCGCCCGCCAGGGGCGCGCCCGCGGCGCCGGCGTCGCGGGCGACGGGCGCCTCCCGCGCATCCTCGGCACCCGAGCCCGAGCCCGGGCACGGCGCGTCGGCGCCCTCCCCGGGGCGCGGCTCGCGCCCGTCGGGCGCGAGAAGGTCATCGCGGCGCATCTCCTCCACGGCGGCCCCCTAGCGCTGGCTTTCCCACAGGCGGTAGAACACGAGGATGAGCACGAGCCCCAGCCCCACCATCACGGCGCCGGGGATGAACCGGGTCGGGTCGAGCTCGTCGGGCAGGTCCTCGCCCTTCTTCACGACGCTCAGGTGGTCGGCGTGCAGGTCGGTCAGTCCCTCATGCTCGGGACAGGTGAGGTGGAAGGTGCCGCGCACCTGCACCGTGGTGCCGCGCACGCCGTAGGCGCCGTAGCGGTCGATGGCCTTGGTGGCCACCTTCGTGGTGAACACGGGGATGTCGGCGCCCGAGCCGTCGACGGCCTGGAGGGCTATCCAGCAGTTGGGCGCGTTGAACTCGGCGTTGATGCGATCGCCGATGACCTCGCCCACCACCTGCACCGTCTGGTTGTTCAGGTAGGAGTCGGCGCTGTACAGATCGGCGATGGACGTGTCGTAGATGAAGGAGCTGTCAGGCATCTGCTGGGGGTTCACCGCGTTGTCGCCGGGGCCGGCCTCGTCGCCCTCGGCCGCCCATGCCGGCATCCCCGCCAGCAGCAGGGCCGCCGCCAGCAGCAGGGCCACCGCGGCCCAGCGCATCCCGTCCGCCGCACGCGTCGCTCGCGCCGCGGCCTCCGCGCCGCGCGCCACCGCACCCGCCGCGCCACCCGTCGCGCCGCGTCCCGCGCGCCTCACGACGTCTCCTTCCGCCGCGGGATGAACGACGCCGCCACCTCGACCACCAGCGCCAGCAGCGTCACGAACTCGAGACGGCCGGCCCACATCTGGAAGATGTAGAACAGCTCCAGCGACATGGGCATGCCCGACGTGGCCAGGCCCGTGGTGATGCCGCCGTTGGACGTCATGGCCACCGACTCGAAGATGGCCTGGGTGGCCTCGTAGCCGTGCGCGATGCCCACGAGCGCGCCGATGACGTAGGTGACCACGAACAGGATGAACACCGTCATGGCCTCCTTCACGATCTCGGGCGTGAGCACGCGGCGGCCGATATGGTTGTAGGCCACCACCACGCGAGCCGAGTCGGGCGCGAGCGCCTCCTTGATGGTGGCCACCATCGACTTGAAGATGATGCCCACGCGGCTGAACTTGATGCCGCCCGAGGTGGACCCGGCCGAGCCGCCCACCGCCATGATGAGCGCCAGCGTGAGGAAGGCACCGGAGGTGAAGGCCGTGGTCAGCTGGTTGCTCGTGACCACCTGGAAGCCCGTGGTGGTGAAGGCCGACACCACCATGAACAGCCCGCGGCGCAGGAGCGCCGGCAGGTCGGAGAACAGCGGGCCGGCCGACAGCGCCGCGGTCATCACCACGGTCATGACGCCGATCCACAGGAGCATCGTGCGCGTCTCGATGTCGCGGAAGAACATCCCCACGCGCCCCTTCCACACCTCGGCGTACAGCACGAAGCTGATGGAGCCCAGCAGCATGAGGACCATCAGCACGAACTCGATGACGGCCGAGTGGTAGTACATGATCGACTGGCTCATGGGCGCGAAGCCGCCCGTGACGAAGCCCGAGATGGACAGCCACAGCGCCTGGAGGAACGCGCGCGAGGGCTCCATGCCGGCCACAAGGCACATCGACCCGATGACCACGGTCGCCACGGCGACGATCTCCACCGTGATGCCAGCGATGAACTGGGTGGTCTGCACGACGTTGGGCACCACGTGCTCGCTGCGGCCCTCCGAGGTGTAGAGCGAGGCGCCGGCGCGCTTGCCGAACAGCCCGATGGACAGCGCCACCACGATGAGCCCCAGGCCGCCCAGCAGGTGCATCATGAAGCGCAGCATGTTGTCGGCGTTGGACAGGTGGTTGAGGTCCTGGATGACCGTGGCGCCGGTGGTGGTGAGGCCCGACACGCCGTCGAACAGCGCGTCGAGGTAGGTGGCGTAGTGGCCCGAGAAGTACAGCGGCACCGACGCGAACAGGGCGAGGATGATCCACGCGGTGCCCGTGACGGCCAGCGCCTGGCGCCGGCTGAGGCGGCCGGGCTCGATGCGCAGAAACCGCAGGAGCGCGCCGGCCGTGAGCGCCAGCCCCGCGGCGAACAGGTAGCGCGCGGCGGGCTCCCATTCCTGGAAGACGAGCGCCGTCAGCAGCGGGACGACCATCGTCAGCGCCGAGAACAGGATGAGCGTGCCCAGGTAATGGCCGATGACCCGCAGGTCATAGAGTGTGAAGCGCTGCCACATAGGCTAGCCCATCACCACACGCACGAGGGTCATGAGGATGCCGAGCGCCACGATGAAGCACACGAGGGACAGGATCACGAGGATCACCCCGTGGCCCGCCACGAAGAACTCGGAGAGCAGCTGCCGGAAGGTCTGGCCCATGGCTCAGCACCGCCCCCAAGGGTCGGCGCACACGGCGGATATGTCCCGGCAGGAAGGCATAGGGCGTATTCTAGTACAAAGGAAGGGGGCCCATCCAGCGGATGGGCCCCCTTGGGGTCGTGCCGTCAGGTTGCGGCGCGGGCAGCGGCCGCCGCCGGCCGCGAGCGGCGCGGGCGCGGGGCGTCCCGCCGCGGGGCGGGCTAGCCCTCGAGCAGCCCATCGAAGTCGAGCGGCCCCTCGACCGTGCAGGCGTACTCGCCCTCGGCGTCGATGTCGATCAGCACGTGGCTGCCGTCGTGCACCTCGCCGGCGATGATCTTCTCGGCGATGCGGTCCACGATCTGGCGCTGGATGAGCCGCTTGAGCGGGCGGGCGCCGTAGACCGGGTCGAAGCCGTCGATGGACAGGTGCTCCATGGCCGCCGGGGTGACGTCGAGCGTGACGCGGCGGTCGGCCAGGCGGGCGCGCACCTCCTCGAGCTGCAGGTTCACGATGGACTCGATCACGTTGATGTTGAGCTCGTTGAACGTGATGATGTCGTCGATGCGGTTGAGGAACTCGGGGCGGAACGTGTTACGCAGGGCGTCCTGCATCTTGTTGGCGAAGTCGGCCATGCGCTTGGCAGCCGCCTCCGGCGTCATCTCGGCCATGCCGTTGAGCATGTCGCCCATGGTCTCGTTCTGCTCGGCCGAGTGCTCGCGGATGAGCTGCGAGCCGATGTTCGAGGTCATGATGATGATGATGGTGTTCTTGAAGTTCACCACGCGGCCCTGGCCGTCGGTCAGGCGGCCGTCGTCGAGCACCTGCAGCAGGATGTTGAACACGTCCGGGTGGGCCTTCTCGATCTCGTCCAGCAGGATGACGCAGTACGGGTGGCGCCGCACGGCCTCGGTCAGCTGGCCGCCCTCGTCATAGCCCACGTACCCCGGAGGCGCCCCGATCAGGCGCTGGACGGAGAACTTCTCCATGTACTCGGACATGTCGATGCGCACCATGGCCTTCTCGGAGTCGAACAGGTACTCGGCGAGCGTCTTGGCCAGCTCGGTCTTGCCGACGCCGGTGGGGCCCAGGAACAGGAAGGATCCGATGGGCTTGTTCGGGTCGGAGAGCCCGGCGCGGTTGCGGCGGATGGCGCCGGCCACCACGTGCACCGCGTCGTCCTGGCCGATGACGCGCTCCTCCAGGCGCTCGTCCAGGTCGGCCAGCTTCTCCAGCTCGCCCTGCATCATCTTGGACACGGGGATGCCCGTCCAGGTGGCCACGACGGCGGCGATCTCCTCGTCGGTGACCTCCTCCTTCAGGATGGCGCCGTCCTCCTGCTTGGCCTTGACGGCCTCCTCGGCCTGCTGGAGCTGGCGCTGCAGCTCGGGGATGCGGGCGTAGCGGATCTCGGAGGCCAGCACCAGGTCGCCCTCGCGGGTGGCCTTCTCCTCGTCGAGCTGCGCGCTCTCGAGCTGGGCCTTCAGGTTCTGGACGCTGACGATGGAGTCCTTCTCGTTCTGCCACACGGCCTTCTGGTGGTCGAGGGCCTCGCGCGCGGTGGCGATGTCCTGGCGCAGCTTCTCCAGGCGCTCGGCCGAGGCGGCGTCGGTCTCCTTCATGAGGGCCTGCTCCTCGATCTGCATCTGGATGAGCTTGCGCTCGGCGGCGTCGACCTCCTCGGGCATCGAGTCGATCTCGATGCGCAGGCGGCTGGCGGCCTCGTCCATGAGGTCGATGGCCTTGTCGGGCAGGAAGCGGTCGGTGATGTAGCGGTCGGAGAGCTCGGCGGCGCTCACGATGGCGCCGTCGGTGATGCGCACGCCGTGGTGGATCTCGTACTTCTCCTTCAGGCCGCGCAGGATGGCGATGGTGTCCTCCACCGTCGGCTCGTTGACCATGACCGGCTGGAAGCGGCGCTCGAGCGCGGCGTCCTTCTCGATGTACTTGCGGTACTCGTCGAGCGTGGTGGCGCCGATGGCGCGCAGCTCGCCGCGGGCGAGCGCCGGCTTGAGCATGTTGCCGGCGTCGAGCGAGCTGTCGCCGCCCGCGCCCGCGCCCACGATGGTGTGGAGCTCGTCGATGAACAGGATGACCTGCCCGTCGGCGTCCTTGACCTCGCGCAGGACGGCCTTCAGGCGATCCTCGAACTCGCCGCGGTACTTCGCGCCGGCCATCATCGCGCCCAGGTCGAGCGAGACGATCTCACGGTCCTTCAGGCTGGAGGGCACGTCGCCGGCGACGATGCGCTGGGCCAGGCCCTCGACGATGGCCGTCTTGCCGGTGCCCGGCTCGCCGATGAGCACGGGGTTGTTCTTCGTGCGGCGGCTGAGCACCTGGACGGTGCGGCGAATCTCCTCGTTGCGGCCGATGACCGGGTCGAGCTTGCCCTCGCGGGCCTGCTGAGTGAGGTTCTGGCCGTACTGCTCCAGGGCCTCGAACTGGGTCTTCTCGGTCTGGGAGGTCACGCGGGTGTTGCCGCGCAGGGCCTCGTAGGCCTCCTCGATGTTCTTGCGGGTGATGCCCGCCGTGGAGAGCAGCCGGCCCGCGGCGCCCTTGTCCTCAGACAGGGCGATGAGCAGGTGCTCGCTCGTGGCGTAGGAGTCGCCGAGCTTCTCGGCTATCTTCACGGCGCCGTCGATGACCTTGATGAGGTCCTGGCCCGGGATGGGCATGGGAGCGGTGCCGGACTGCTTGGGCATCTTGGCGATGTCGTCGGCCACGTTCTGGGACAGCCAGACCGGGTCGGCCCCGATGCGCTTGATGATGGCCGCGAGGTTGTTCTCGTCGGCATCGAGAAGCGCCTTGAGCAGGTGGATCGGCTCGATGATGGCGGATTCGGCCTCGCTCGCCACGCCCATGGCGCCTTGGAAGGCCTCCTGTGCCGTCAGAGCCAGCTTGTCTAGTCTCATGAGGTGTTTCTCCTTGCTTGGTTTCTATCTGGTCGCGCCGGGCGCGTCGGCCGGCGCGGGTCGGTTCTCGTTAGGGCAACCTGCGCAGCACGGGCGGCAGGTCGCGGGCGCGCACGAGGGACTTCACGTTCTCGCGCGTCTCCAGCTCGTGCACGCGGTCGGCCAGGCGCCGCACGCGCTTGTGCAGGTCGTCGAGCTCCTGGTCCCGCTCGTCGAGGCGCCCCTGCAAGTCCAGGATGCGGATGACGCCGGCCAGGTTGATGCCCTCGCTCGTCAGCTCGCCGATGAGCTCGAGCCGCTCGATGTCGGCCTGGGAGTACATGCGCGTGTTGCCGCTGGTGCGCTGGGGCGTGACCAGCCCCTTCTGCTCGTAGGTGCGCAGCGTCTGGGGGTGCACGCCGGCCAGCTGGGCGGCCACGCTGATCATGTACACGGGGCGGTTGCGGTCGTTTACTGCCATGTTCTCACGTCTTCCTTCGTCGCCGCCAGGAAGTCCTCCATGGCCTTCTTCTGATCCTCGTTCATGTCCACGGGCACCTTCACGTCGACGCGGATCTTCAGGTCGCCCACGCTGCCCTTCTTCTTGAGGTCGGGGGCGCCCTTGCCCTTGACGTTGAGCATCGTGCCGTCCTGGGTGCCCGCGGGCACCTTCACGCGCACCTTCGTGCCGTCGGGCGCGGGAACCACGACCGACGCGCCCAGCGCCGCCTCGGCCACCGTGACGGGGACGTCTACGATGACGTTGGCCTTGTCGCGCGAGTAGTAGGGGTGCTCGCCGATCTTCGTGGTGATGAGCAGGTCGCCGGCCTCGCCGCCTTCCTCGCCCAGGCCGCCCTTGCCCTTGAAGCGCAGCCTGCCGCCGTCCACGGCGCCCGCAGGCACCTTGACGGTCAGCGTGTCGGCCTCGGGCTTGCCCGGGATGCGCACGGTCACGCGCTTCTCGGTGCCCTTGAAGGCCTCGTCGAACGTGACCTCGAGCGTCACGTTCATGTCCTGGCCCTTCCGCGGCATCGGCTGCCCGCCGAACCCGCCGAAGTCCCAATCCGTTCCAAACGCACCTTCGCCGTGGCGAATGCTGTCAAAGATATCAGCCCAGCCGCCGCTGAAGCCGCTGCCGCCGCCGTAGCCCGAGCCGCCGAAGATGTCCTCGACGCTGACGTTTCCGCCACCGCCCCATCCGCGGGGGATCTCGTTCTCGTTCGCGGTGCCGTACTGGTCGTACAGCTCGCGCTTCTTATCGTCGCTCAAGACCTCGTAGGCCTCGTTGATCTCCTTGAACTTCGCCTCGTCGCCGCCCGCGTCGGGGTGATGCTTGCGGGCCAGCTTGCGGAACGCCTTCTTGATCTCGTCCGCGGAGGCGGTGCGTGGAACGCCTAGCGTCTTGTAGTAGTCTGGCGATGCCGCCATACGTTCCACCTCCAAATCGTCATTCTTGAAGAAAGGGCGGACAATCCTGCCCGCCCTTTCGCTTGGTTACTCTGCCGGGGCCTCCTCGGCCTCGCGCTTCGGCCCGCCGGTGGTGACGGTCACCATGGCTGGCCGCAGCACCTTCGTTCCCATCCGGTAGCCCTTCTGGTAGACCTGGGCCACCGTCTCGTCGGGCACGCTCGGGTCGTCCACGGTGGCGACGGCCTGGGCCTCCAGCGCGTCGAAGGCCTGCCCCTCGGGGCTGATGACCTCGACGCCGTCCTTCTCCAGCACGCTCACGAGCTTGGAGTGGACGGCCTCGACGCCGCCGAGCAGCCCCGACTCGCCGTTCGACGTGGCGTAGTCGATGGTGCGCTCGAAGTCGTCGAGCACGGGGAGCAGGCTCTCCACCAGCTTCTCGGTGGCGCGGGCCTTCTCCTGGGCACGCTGCTCGTTGGTACGCCGGCGGTAGGTGTCCCACTCAGCATGCAGGCGCAGGTACTTGTCCTGCCACTCGGCGGCCTCGGCCTTGGCCTGGGCCACCGCGTCGGCCGGATCGGCCGCCTCGGCGGGGGCGTCGCCCTCGGCGATCACCTCGGCCTCGACGACCTCGGCGGGAGCCGCCGGCTCCGGGGAGCCGGCGGTCTGGGTGTCAGCGGGAGTTTCCAAGACTTGGTCCTTTTCGGGCGTCGTCATGGTGTTTACTTCCTCTCGTTCTCGTCGTCGACGACCTCGTAGTCAGCCTCGATGGTGTCGTCGGCGGGAACCGTCTCGGCAGCGGCGGCCTGGGCGCCCGCGGCCGCGCCCTCGGTGGAGTACACGACCTCGGCGAGCTTGTAGCCGGCCTGCTGGATCTTCTCGGTGGCCGCCTTGATGGCGTCCAGGTCGGTGCCCTCAAGGGCGGTCTTGACCTCGGCGATGGCCTCCTCGGCCTGGGTCTTGGCGTCGGCCGGAACCTTGTCGCCCAGCTCGTCGAGGGTCTGCTGCGTGGCGTTCACCAGGGCGTCGGCGTTGTTGCGGATCTCGACTTCCTCCTTGCGGAGCTTGTCCTCCTCGGCATGCTGCTCGGCGTCCTTCACCATGCGGTCGACCTCGTCGTCGGACAGCGCGGTGGAGCCGGAGATGGTGATCTGCTGCTGCTTGCCGGTGCCCAGGTCCTTAGCGGACACGTTCACGATGCCGTTGGCGTCGATGTCGAAGGTGACCTCGATCTGCGGCACGCCGCGGCGGGCAGCCGGGATGCCGGTCAGCTGGAAGCGGCCCAGCGTCTTGTTGCCGGCGGCCATGTCGCGCTCGCCCTGCAGGACGTGCACCTCGACGGAGGTCTGGTTGTCGGCGGCCGTGGAGTAGATCTCGGTCTTGCGGGTCGGGATGGTGGTGTTGCGCTCAATCATCTTGGTCATCACGCCGCCCATGGTCTCGACGCCCAGCGACAGCGGGGTGACGTCGAGCAGCAGGATGCCCTGCACGTCGCCGGCGAGCACGCCGCCCTGGACGGCCGCGCCCATGGCCACGACCTCGTCGGGGTTAACCGACATGTTCGGGGACTTGCCGGTGAGCTGCTTCACGAGCTCCTGCACGGCGGGCATACGGGTGGAGCCGCCGACCAGGATGACCTCGTCGACCTCGCCCATCTTCAGGCCGGCGTCCTTGAGCGCCTGCTCGACGGGCTTCTTGCAGCGATCCAGCAGGTCCTTGGTGATGCGCTCGAACTCCGCGCGGGTCAGCGTGTAGTCCAGGTGCTTCGGGCCGGAGGCGTCGGCGGTGATGAAGGGCAGGTTGATGTTGGTCTGCGTGGTGGAGGACAGCTCCATCTTCGCCTTCTCCGCGGCCTCCTTCAGGCGCTGCAGGGCCATCTTGTCCTGGCGCAGGTCGATGCCGTTGTCGGCCTTGAACTTGTCGGCCAGCCAGTCGATGACGCGCTGATCCCAGTCGTCGCCGCCCAGGTGGTTGTCGCCCGCGGTGGACGCGACCTCGAACACGCCGTCGCCGAGCTCGAGCACCGACACGTCGAAGGTGCCGCCGCCCAGGTCGAAGACGAGGATCTTCTCGTCATGGTCGACCTTGTCCAGGCCGTAGGCCAGAGCCGCGGCGGTCGGCTCGTTGATGATGCGCAGGACCTCGAGGCCGGCGATCTTGCCAGCGTCCTTGGTGGCCTGGCGCTGCGCGTCGTTGAAGTACGCGGGGACGGTGATGACCGCCTGGGTGATGGGCGAGCCCACCTGCTTCTCCGCGTCGGTCTTCAGCTTCTGAAGCACCATGGCGGAGATCTCCTCGGGGGTGTAGTCCTTGCCGTCGATGTCGATCACGGCGCGGCCGTCCTTGCCGGCCTCGACCTTGTAGCTGACGGTCTTCTGCTCCTCGCCCGTCTCGTTGTAGGAGCGGCCGATGAAGCGCTTGACGGAGGCGACGGTGTTCTCCGGGTTGGTGACGGCCTGGTTCTTGGCGGCCTTGCCGACCACGCGCTCGCCGTCCTTACGGAAGCCCTCGACGGACGGGGTGGTGCGGTCGCCCTCGGCGTTCACCAGGATTTCGGGCTCCGTGCCCTCCATGACGGCCATGGCGGAGTTGGTGGTGCCCAGATCGATACCGAGAATCTTAGCCATTGCTAGTTCCTCACTTTCACAGGTTGACTGATAGTTAGCATTTGTTATTTGCCAATATAAAATCTAAGTCTTATGTTGTCAAGTTTCTTTAATGCTCTGCGGTGAATTAAGCTCACCACGGCCCAAGATAGACGCCCCACGCGGGCGCGCAGGGGGTCGAGGTCGTTTGTTACGAGGGAAAAACCTGCCCGTTACCTGGGCGAATGCTGGAAGCGACAAGCTGATGCCCCCACTCAGCGACACCCTGCGGAATGTGGAGGTTATATGAATGCAAGCATGAAATCTAAGCGTTACGAACGCAGATTTGCCCACTCCAGGCGACAGAACCGCAACGGCCATCCCCCGTTTGCCCATCCGCTTGTCACGCGCCGCTTTTCTCTTCTTCTCGAAAGCGCGCCGAATGCTTGCCGGATTGCGGCGGTCGCCGCGCGCATCGGTAGCTCTCTCCGGGCCGTGCGAGTTCCCTCGCCCGCGCTCGCCGATGTTCCACGCGAAACACCCGCCCCGCCAACAAGAAGGCCCCGCCGAGGCGGGGCCTTCTTGCTGGCGCGAACCTGCGCGGGCGCCATGCGCGGCTATCCGGCGCGGACGCTACCTCTCGATGAGGGCGCGCAGCTCATCCTTGCCGGAGAAGGGGCGCGGGTCGTCGGGGCGCGCGACGCGCACGACCTCGCCCTCCCACGTGGCGCCGCCGTTCTCGAACTTGGAGGTGCGCACGATCTGGAGGAACCGCACGCGCGACTTCTCCGGCACCGCGGCCATCTCGAACCCGTAGTCCAGGTTGGCCAGCATCCGCTGCAGCGCGTCGGTCATCGACTCGTCGGGCTCCAGCCGCACGACGCCGGCCTCGCTGTTGTAGATCATACCCGGCGCCAGAAAGGCCGTGCGCACCCGCTCCCTGCGCTTCTTCTCGGCCAGGTGGATGCCCGCGCACGCGGCGATGATGACGGCCCACCACACGATGGTGAACAAAAGGTCGACGGGGTTGTCCACGAGGTTGAAGTTGAGGTAGTACCACAGCCACAGGAAGAAGGCCGAGGCAGCCACCAGGATGGCCACGATTATCCAGTTGCTCTTGCGCATGCGTGAATCTCCGTCTCCCAAACCTCTGTCGAGGCGCTTTCACGTGCATTATAGACCCACATCCGCGCGGCGGCACCGGCAGGACGGCGCCTTTTATCCGCAGCGGGACACGCCTTACGGCAACGGCGCGAAAACCGTCGCAAGCGCGTAAATCACGTACGAATGTTTCACGTGAAACATTCTCGGCGCCGAAAACGCAAGGAAGGCGCCCGCCACGCGCGAGCGCCTTCCTCAGCTGAGCTTTGGGCAAGGGAGGGATTAGTCCTCGACGACCTCCGGGATGGCGCCCATCGGGCACTCTTCGACGCAGTCGCCGCAAGCGATGCAAGCATCCTCGTTGACGACCTCGGCCGTGCCGTTGACGACCTCGAGAACCTCCTGCGGGCACGCGTCAACGCAAATGCCGCAACCGATGCACTCATCGGCCTCAATAATCGGGTGTGACATAGCAACTCCTTCTCGGTCGAAAGCTCCCCTTGGGGTTTCCCAATAACTTTCGTGTGCAAGATACCATTATTCCCACGGGGTGCAAGTGGAATCGAAGATTTTCCAGGCTGCGGCGGAAAACGTGAATAATGCGGCGCGGCGCCGTTTTCCGGGCGTAACGAGCCCCCGCCGCACAACGAAAAAGGCGCACGAATGTTTCACGTGAAACATTTCGCGCGCCTTACGAGCGCAAGGGGAGGAAGCGGGGCGCTAGCAGATGCGGGGGAGCTGCTCGCCCACCAGCATGTCGAGGATGCGGCGACCGCCGAAGGACGTCTGCAGGAACACCTTCGGGCCGCGGTCGGGCTGCGCTTCGGCCACCTCGCCGATGATGGCCGCGTCGGCGCCGTAGCGGTTGGCGCGCATGGCGGCCAGCGCCGCGTCGGCCTGGTCGGCGGCGACGACGCACACCATCTTCCCCTCGTTGGCCACCTGCAGCACATCGTAGCCGAGCATCTCGCAGGCGCCGCGCACGGCGTCGCGCACGGGTACGGCGTCCTCCTCCACCACGATGTCGGTGCTCGACTGGGCCGCCAGCTCGTTGAGCGTGGAGGCCAGGCCGCCGCGGGTGGGATCGCGGAAGCAGCGCGTGGCGGGCGCGGCCGCCAGCACGTCGGCGATCAGGTGGTTGAGCGGCGCGGCGTCGCTCTCGATACCGGCGGAGAACCCGAGCCCCTCGCGGCAGCTCATGATGGTGATGCCATGGTCGCCCAGCGTGCCGGTCACGAGCACCTTGTCGCCGGGGCGGCACTGCGCGCCGCCGAGCTCGACGCCGGGGGCCACCAGCCCGATGCCGCTCGTGTTGATGTAGATGCCGTCGCCGTGGCCGCGGTTGACCACCTTGGTGTCGCCCGTGACCAGCTTGACGCCGGCCTCCGCCGCCGTGTCGGCCATCGTCTGGCAGATGCGGCGCAGGTCGTCCATGGGGAAGCCCTCCTCCAGGACGAAGCCGCAGCTGAGGTAGAGCGGGCGGGCGCCGCTGGTGGCCACGTCGTTGACGGTGCCGCAGACGGCCAGCTTGCCGATGTCGCCGCCGGGGAAGAAGTGGGGCGTCACCACGAAGCTGTCGGTGGAGAACGCGATGCGCTCGCCGGGCGCCGGCGCCGGCAGCACCGCCGCGTCATCGCCGCGCAGCAGCTCGTCGGTGCCATAGGCGGCGAAGAACACCTCGTCGATGATGCGCTTCATCATCGATCCGCCGCTTCCGTGGCCGAGCATCACCGTTTCGTTCTGGATCATGGGGCCTTCCTCCTTGACTCCCCGCCCCCGTCGGCGGGATCCCCGGCCGGCGCCCAGCCGCCCGGGGAGTGTTTCACGTGAAACATCCGGCGCCCGAACGCGAGCGCCGCGCGCCTAGACGTGCTGGCCGGTGGTGGTGAGGACCAGGCGGCCGTTCTGGACGCCCTTGGTGCCCAGGATGAGGTTCGCGATGTCCTGCACCACGCCCGTCTCGCCGCGGATGACGATGACCTCCAGGCAGGTGTGCTCGTCAACGTGCACGTGCATGGACGAGATGATGTTCTCGAAGCAGTCGTGCTGGATGCTGTGGAGCTTCTCCTGCAGGTCGCTCGCGTGGTGGTCGAAGACGATGGTGAGCGTGCCCATCACCTCGATGCCGGGGCTCGCGCACTCGTCCTCGACCAGGGCGTCGCGCACCAGGTCGCGCACCACCTCGCTGCGGTTCTTGGCGAGGCCGCGGCGCGCCACCAGGCGGTCGAAGCGCACGAGCAGCTCCTCGGGCATCGCCACCGAGAACCGCATGAGATCGTTGCTCATGGCTGCGCCTCGCGCGGGCTAGACCAGGCTGACGGTGACGCCCGAGGCGCCGTCGGCGTCCTCCTCCAGCGCGTCCTTCGCCTCGTCGAGCAGGGCGCGGGCATCGTCGAGCAGGGCCTGGGCGGCGTGCAGCTTCTCGGCCGTGGTGGCGAAGCCGGCGTCGGCGGCCTGGTGGGCCAGGTTGTGGGCCCAGCGGCGCTCGAGCTTCAGGTGGTCGTCGACCTGGTCGATCATCTGCTCGAACTGGCCGGTGTTCACTCCGTTGGTGCACATGGCGAAATCCTCCTTGGTCGATGTGGCGCGGGGCCGGATGCGGAACGCGGGCGAGCCGCGCCGGCGCGTGGCGCGCCGGCGGCGTTCGCACGCGGGTGTCACCGCCCGCGCACCCGCCGCCGCACGAGTCCCGTCGCACGCGACGTCGCACGCAGATCGCTGCAAATGTTTCACGTGAAACATTCGTGCGCCTTTTGCGCCAGGCGGCGCGCGCGTCTTCCGCTTTGCTGATACTATGCGTAGTTATAGAGGGGATGGCCCGCGACATCAAGGATCGGTGTGAAAAAACCTGCCAACAGTAACATGTACGAGGTGACCGCCGAGGGCGTGCTGGCCGTCTACGGGTCGCTGGTGGAGGGAACCGGCGCCGAGACGGTGCTGGCCCTGAGCGCCGAGCCCCTGCCGGACGATGCGCGGGGGGCGCTGTCCGCCTCGCTCGAGGCGCTCGGGTACGGGCGCGACGCCCTGGCGACGGCCGCCTGCGGGGCGTTGGGCGCGCAAGACCTGCTGACCGTCGTCGAGGGGCTCGACCCGCTGTGCCTGGTGTCCGCCGACGCCGCCTCGTCCGCACTGCTGGCCGTGGCCTACCGCCATGACGTCCCCGACGACGACGCGTGCCGCCTGATGGGCCGCCCCGTCGTCGCCTTCCGCGACTTCCCCGCCCTGCTCGCGACCCCCGAGGACAAGCAGCGCGCCTGGGCCCTCCTCAAGAAGCTGCCCAAGATCAGCTAGCGCAGGCGGAAGGGCCGGCCGGCCGAGCGACTAAGGATCGTTCAGCGCGGCGTAGCGTCACACGCGGCAGCCGCCCTCGCAAAAGTTAGCCACGGGTGCATGTTTCACGTGAAACATCGGGTGTGTACTTATATATAAGTAGGAATCGTCCCGCGCCTCGCGCCGGCAGCGCGACATGCGGGACGGCGCGAGCGGGGGGGGGACGGCAGGACTCGCGCGCCTTGCCCGGTGACGCAGGGCGCGAAGCAGGCCCGACGCAGAGCGGGCGCGGGACGCGGGGCAGCGGCGCCGGGAGCCGGGCGACCAGCAAGCTCGGACGCGGAGCGCGACGCGAGCGCGGGAGCCGGCGGCTAGCCGCGCACGAGCTCGACGGCGCGCACGGCCGCGGCGCCGGCGTCGACGGTGTAGGCGTCGGCGCCCACCTCGTCGGCGAAGGCCTGGGTGACGGGAGCCCCGCCGATCATGACCTTCACGCGGTCGCGCAGGCCCGCCTCCTCGATGGCGCGGATGGTGGCGCCGATCTCGGGCATCGTGGTGGTGAGCAGCGCCGAGCAGCACACGATGTCGACGTCGTCGTTCTCCTGGATGAACGTGACGAACTGCTCGGGGGCCACGTCGACGCCCAGGTCGGTCACCTCGAAGCCCTTCGACTCGATCATCATGCGCACGAGGTTCTTGCCGATGTCGTGCATGTCGCCGCGCACGGTGCCGATGACGGCCTTGCCGAGCGGCTCGGCGCCCGCCTCGGCCAGGCGGGGCTTCAGGACCTCGGTGCCGGCGGCCATGGCGCGGGCGGCCACGAGCATCTCGGGCACGAAGGCCTCGCCGGCGCTGAACTTCTCGCCGATCACGGACATGGCGGGCACGAGGCCGTCGTTCAGGATGGCGACGGGGTCGAGCCCCTCGTCGAGCGCCTGCTGCACGAGCGGCGCGACCTCCTTGCGCTTGCCGCGCTGCACCGCCGAGGAGATGTCGTCGAGGATGGTCATGGTGGGTTCCTTTCTCTCAGGTGGCTAGGCGACGGGGTGCTCGGCGGCCCACTGGCGGCCGTAGCGCTCGAGCTCGTCGAGGGCGATTCTGCTGTTGCGCTCGTGGAAGAGGTGCGACGTGAGCGCGGGGAAGAAGCGCCCAGCCGGGCAGTACGCGTCGATGCAGCGGCGCACCTCCGCGCGAATCTCCTCCTCCGTCGCCTCCTCGGTGTCGATGGCCGCGCTGTCCACGCCGCCGATCATCGGCAGTCTCCCGCCCGTGCGCCGCTGGATGGCCACGATGTCGTTCTGGGGGATGACGCCCTGCCACGCGTCGATCCCCATCTCCACCATGTCGTCGACCAAAGGCTCGCAGATGCAGTCGGCATGGTGGATGAACATCATCCCCAAGTCGTGAGTAGCCTGGACGATCTCGGCGTGCAGCGGCTTGATGACCTCGCGCCACACGTCCGGCGGAAGGAACAGGTTCTGCTTGGAACCCCAGTCATCGTGGAAGTACACGATGTCGGGCCGGATCTGCGCGTGGGCCTCGCGGATGGAAGCGATCTTGAAGTCGGCGATGGCGCGCAGCATAGCGGCCATCTCCTCGGGCTCCTCGAGGTAGGCGCAGAATGCGTCCTCCATCCCCATCAGGAAATGAGAGCGCTCGAACAGCCCCTGGGCTGACCAGAACATGACGAAGGTCTCGTCGCGGTCGAGCGCCTCGACCTCGGCCTTGGCCTGCGACCAATCCAGCCCCTCGACCGGCGGGACGACCAGCTGCTCGCGCCACCGCTCGATGTCGGACACCACCTTGTTCTCGTCGGTGATGTGAGGGTGCTTGCCCGGCGCATCGGGCAGCCGGACGCACGTCGTGCCCCACGAGTCGCGGTGCTCCCGGCCGTCGGCGGGGCACACGTCAGCCATGCGGATCGGGTCGGACACTATCTTCACGGCGTTGAAGAAGTTCCCGTAGTAGTCCGGCTGCCGCCCCTCAAGAATCGCCATCATGTTCTCGCGCTGGTTCATTCGCACCATCCCCTTCCGTCTTCCGCGCGCCAGGCGACGCGCACCCCGATCATAGGAAGCGGAAGGCAGGCCGCCATTCGACGTTATTCCCTATTCGCCCTAAGGCGGGCGCGCCGCGACGCTGCGGCACTAGCCGTTTCGTGCGATATCGGGGAGGGATGCGGATGGGAAGGAGCGCGGGGAGGAACGAGACACGAGCGGGCGTTTCACGTGAAACATTCGCGGGACGAGGGCGTTTGGCGACGACGGCGGGGCGGTCATGGGTACAATAGCCGCTAGCAACACGCGCGGGTCGCGCGAGCCGGGTACGGCGAACGCCGCGGGCACGTCGTCGGCGCCGCGCTCGCGCGACCCGCGCGTCGGCCGCAGGCACGCCAACCTGTCGCGGCTGACGCGCCAACCGACCGCCCACGCCCGCCACGCCGCGCCCGCGGGCGCTGCCCCTCAACCTCGGAAAGGAACCGCCATGGAGGACATGATGACGCTGCTCGACCGCTGGATCGCGAACGCGGACGACCCGGAGGTGCAGCGGCAGCTCCAGGAGCTGCGCGCGGGCGACGAGACCGCCGTGCGCGACGCCTTCTACCAGGACCTCGCCTTCGGCACCGGCGGCCTGCGCGGCATCGTCGGCGCGGGCCCCAACCGCATGAACGTCTACACCGTGGCCAAGGCCACCCAGGGGCTCGCCGACTACCTGAACGCGAACTTCGCCGAGCCGAGCGTCGCCATCGCGCGCGACAGCCGCCACAAGGGGCGCGAGTTCGTCGAGGTGGCGGCCGGCGTGCTGGCAGCCAACGGCATCCGCGCGTTCCTCTACCCGCGCATCGAGCCGACGCCCGCGCTCAGCTTCGCCGTGCGCAACCTGGGCTGCTCGGCCGGCATCTGCATGACCGCCAGCCACAACCCCGCGCCCTACAACGGCTACAAGGCCTACGGCCCCGACGGCTGCCAGATCACCACGCAGGCCGCCCGCGACATCCAGGCCGCCATCAACGCGGTGGACGTCTTCGACGACGTGCGGGCGATGCCGTTTTCCGAGGCGGTCGAGGCGGGGATGGCGAGCTACATCGGCGAGGACACGCTCGACCGCTTCATCGACGCGGTGGCCGAGCAGTCGGTCGCGCCGGCGGTGGCCGCGGGCGACACGGGCGCGGTGGGCGCGGACGACGTGAAGGTCGTCTACACGCCGCTCAACGGCACCGGCCTGGAATGCGTCACGCGCATCCTCGAGCGCACGGGCGTGAGCGACGTGACGCTGGTCGAGGAGCAGTGCGAGCCCGACGGCGACTTCCCCACCTGCCCCTATCCCAACCCCGAGATCCGCGAGGCGCTCGAGCGCGGCCTGGCGCTGTGCGAGGAGGTGCGCCCCGACCTGCTGCTGGCCACCGACCCGGACGCCGACCGCGTGGGCATCGCCGCGCTGCACGACGGTGAATACCGCCTCATCAGCGGCAACGAGATGGGCGTGCTGCTGCTCGACTACCTCTGCCGCGCCCGCGCGGCGCGCGGCGAGGACCTGGCCGACAAGGTGGCCGTGACCACCATCGTGTCGACCGCGCTCGTGGACGCGCTGGCCGCCGACCACGGCATCCAGCTGCGCCGCGTGCTGACCGGCTTCAAGTACATCGGCGAGCAGATCGGCCTGCTGGAGGCCGCCGGCACGCCCGAGCGCTTCATCTTCGGCTTCGAGGAGAGCTACGGCTACCTGGCCGGCACCCACGTGCGCGACAAGGACGCCGTGGTGGCCAGCATGCTCATCTGCCAGATGGCGCGCGACTACAAGGCGCGCGGGGTCGACCTGGTGGAGGCGCTCGAAGACCTCTACCGCCGCTACGGCTACCACCGTAACGCCACCATCAGCCTGGAGTACCCCGGCGCGGCCGGCGCCGAGAAGATGGCCGCCATCATGGCGCGCCTGGAGGCCGAGCCGCCCGCGGCCATCGCCGGGCTGGACGTGCTGCGCACGGTGAACTACCGCGAAGGCGTGACCATGCCGATGACCGGGTCGGCCGGCCCGGTGGACGCCCCCGACGCGCCGCAGACGCTGCCCGCCGCCGACGTGTTCGAGATGCAGCTGGCCGGCGGCAGCAAGCTCATCGTGCGCCCGAGCGGCACGGAGCCCAAGATCAAGGCGTACCTGTTCGCCGCCTGCCCCACCGCCGAGGAGGCCGACGAGCTGCTGGCCCGCCTCGACGCCGCCGCACGCGAGCTGCTGGCGTAGGCGGGGGAGCCGGCACCCTCCCTATACCCCCGCTTCATGTGAACCCGCGTCGGCGGCTTCCGAACCGGTGGCTTTCTCATGCCGCAGAGCCCCGGAGTTGGCGGCGCCGGCGCGCGACTGCTACCATAGGCGGGAACCTGAGCCCGCCGAACGACGCCTGGCGGCCGACCGCCGCCGGAGCCCGGGCGGCAACCCGTGAAAGGAAGCACCCCCATGACGAACAAATCCCTCGCGAAGAACCCCTCCGACCTGTCCGTGCTGGTCACCGGCGGCGCCGGCTTCATCGGCAGCCACACCTGCATCGAGCTGCTCGACCGCGGCTACTCCGTCGTGGTCGTCGACGACCTGAGCAACTCGAGCGAGGTGGCGCTCGACCGTGTGCGCACCATCACCGGCACTGACGAGGGCCCGGCGCGCGACCGCCTGCGCTTCTACGAGGCCAGCATCCTTGACCGCGACACGCTCGAGCGCATCTTCGACGAGAACGACGTGGACGTCATCATCCACTTCGCCGGCTTCAAGGCCGTCGGCGAGAGCGTCGCCAAGCCGCTCGAGTACTACTGGAACAACATCGCCGGCACGCTGGTGCTGTGCGAGGTGGCGCGCGAGCACGGCGTGAAGAACATCGTGTTCTCGTCGAGCGCGACCGTCTACGGCGAGCCCGAGTTCATCCCCATCACCGAGGACTGCCCCAAGCACGACGCCACCAACCCCTACGGGCAGACGAAGTCGATGCTCGAGCAGATCCTGACCGACCTCTACGTCGGCGACGGCGAGTGGAACGTCGTGCTGCTGCGCTACTTCAACCCCATCGGCGCGCACGAGAGCGGACTGATCGGCGAGGATCCGAAGGGCATCCCGAACAACCTGCTGCCCTACGTGGCCCAGGTGGCGGTCGGGAAGCTGCCGAGCGTCGGCGTGTTCGGCGACGACTACCCCACGCCCGACGGCACCGGCGTGCGCGACTACATCCACGTGGTCGACCTCGCGCGCGGGCACGTGGCGGCACTCGAGTGGATGGGCGGGCGCGTCGGCGACGGGAAGGCGCGCGGGCTCGGCTCCATCGCCGGCGAGCCAGCGGCCGACGGCAGCCGTCGTGGCGTGGGCATCTTCAACCTGGGCACGGGGAAGGGGTCGAGCGTGCTCGACGTCATCCACGCGTTCGAGAAGGCCTGCGGCCACGAGCTGGCCTACGAGATCAAGCCGCGGCGCGCGGGTGACATCGCCGAGAACTACGCCGCGTGCGACAAGGCGCGCGAGGAGCTGGGCTGGGTTGCCGAGTACGACCTCGAGCGCATGTGCGCCGACAGCTGGCGCTGGCAGTCCGGTAACCCGGACGGCTACGCGAGCGCTAAGTAGCGCCGGGCGAAGAGGCGGGCGCGGCGGGGTTCGCCGCTGCCTGCCCGGCGCCCCGCCCGCGTGGCGCCGGGCTCCCGGCCGTCCGCGCCGTTCCTCCATCCGGCGCCGGCGGCACCCCCCTCCCTCCTCCCTTCCTCCACTTTTCGTCCCCTCCCTTTCGTCGGCTTCGCGTCCCGAGCCTTTCTTGCGGCCTCGGGACGCCTTTCTTCCGTTGGCGCCACCGTCGCCCGAATCGAAGGAGATGTAAACGTGCGTTTACCTTTTCCCCTGTTCACCCGCTTGATTTGCGTAGTTTTTGAGCATTCTTGCCAAAACGTAAACGCCCGTTTACAGGCTCGCTGACATGCGCCAGTACCCTAGCCTGATGAAAACCAACCGAACATACTTTGACGAGGAAGGCGACGCGGAAAGCCCCGCGATCCCGCCGAGCCGATTTCCTGAGGAGGCGCTGACCGACGGGAACGTGCTGCTGATGGGGTCGTTCGCAGGCGCTGACGAGGCGCTGCCGCCGCACGTGCCGCTCGGGTCGGAGCAGGGCTGCATCCTGGGGCTGAACGTGGAGATCAAGCGCAAGGCCGCGAAGCTCAGCAAGGTGCGCTTCTGCGAGCTGGTGGGGATCAGCCGGCCGATGCTGGACAAGATCGAGCGAGGCGAGAGCAACCCGCGCCTCGACCTACTCAAGCGGCTGGCCTTCGTCCTGAACGTGAAGGTGGACGAGCTCCTCGAGCCGCCCTTCGACGACGTGGGCGGCGACTTCTACCGACGCTCGCGGCAGCGGAGCCCGTTCGACAACCGCTAGCCTTTCCGAAGAGGCGCGGCCCGGGAACCCGGCCGCGCCTTCGTGCGTTCTGTGACAAACGTAAACGCGCGTTTACGTTTGCTATGTGACCTGGGGAAATGGGGAATCTGTACTCAGCCGCGCGACTGGATGCGGCGCAGGGCGCGCCAGGCTATGAGGGCGCCGAGGGTGGCGCCGGCGGTGTCGACGAGCCAATCAACGGGGTCGCAGGCGCGGCCGGGGACGAACAGCTGGTGAAGCTCGTCGGTGACGCCGTAGGCGCTCGCGATGACGACGGCGAGCAGGGCCGCGCGCCGGGCCGGCAGCGTGCAGCCGAGGGCGTTCTGGATGAGGAACCCGAACAGCGCGTACTCGCAGAAGTGCGCGAGGGGCGACACGAGGTCGACGCCCTCGGCGATCCCCAGCCACTCGACCTGCACGGCCATGAGCAGCGCCCGCACCTGGGCGACCAATCCGTCGCCTGAGGTGAGGTCATCGCCCGTGTTGGCCGACATGAGGAAGATCACGACCGCCCACAGCGCGACGAGCGCCCAGGAAACGCCCTGCCAGTGCGCCGCGAGAAAGCCCCGCACGCCCGTCACACGCGCCCTCCTTCGGCGACGGCGGGAGTGTCGACGGCGTCGGCAGGGGCGGCGGGGACGGTGGCATCGGCGCCAATCCGCGTCCCGTCGCCAGCGCCGGCTCCCGGTGTTTCACGTGAAACATTCCGCGCGCCTTCCGCTCCTTCCGCGCCCTCTCCCCCAACTCCCTCGGCGGCTTCCGGCGCCAGAGCGATCAGGTCGGCGAAGGCGTGAACCATGAGGTCGGGCTCGGCGTGCTCGGCGTCGAAGTCGGCCTCGTCATGGTAGCCCCAGGCGGCGCCGACGGCGTAGGTTCCGGCGGCGCGGGCGGTGCGCACGTCACCGGGAGAGTCGCCGACGTAGACGGTGCGCGCGGGCGTCGAGCCCAGCTCGCGGATGGTGCGCAGCAGCCCCGTCGGGTCGGGCTTGCGCGGGATCTCGGCGCACTCGCCATGCATGACGTCGAAGAGCCCGGGCAGCTTCTGCTCCATCACCTGCTGCACGCCCGCGTCGAACTTGTTGGAGAGCACCCCCAGCTTGCAGCCGCGGCGGCGCAGCTCGGTCACGGTCTCGCGCACGCCCGGGTAGGGGACGGTCAGGTCGTTGGCGTACGTGGGGAAGAGGGCCTTCCATCGCTCCATCGCGCGCTCGGCGGCCTCGGGGCCGGTGCCCTCCGGCACCGCCTGGTACATGAGCGCCATGAGGCCGTTGCCCACGAAGCTGTGGATCTCGTCCTGGGTGCGCGGCGGGTATCCCTCCAGCTCGAGCGCGCGATTCGTGATGACCGTCAGGTCGGGCAGCGTGTCGAGCAGCGTGCCGTCCAGGTCGAACACGAACGCGTCGAACGGCGGCTGCGGCGCGGACGATTCATCGCGTACGAATGTTTCATGTGAAATATTCTGCGCGCCGCCTTCCTTCCCCGCACCTTCCTCCGGGAGCTTGCACACGTCGACCCACTCGCTGCCGGGGACGACCTGCGCCAGGTCATCGGGGGTGATGCGCACGGCGCTGCTGGCGGTGCCGCAGGCGGGATACACCACGTCGAAGCGGCGCAGCGACTCGTCCAGGAACACGTCGCATTCAGCGTTCACGCCGAAGGGGCACACGCCGCCGACGGCGTGCCCGATGCGCTGCTCGGCCACGTCGGCCGCGAGCATCCGCGGCTTCTTCCCGAACCGCGCCTTGAACTTGGGGTTGGCGATGCGCGCGTCGCCGGCGCACACCACCAGGGCCACGCGCTCGCCCAGGTCGAACGACAGCGTCTTGGCGATGCGCGCCGGCTCGCAGCCCACCGCCTCGGCCGCCAGGTCGACCGTCGCGCTGGACACGTCGAACTCCATCACATCGCCCTCGCGACCGAACCGCGCCAGGTGGGCCTTCGCACGCTCTAGGGACATCGTGGCTCCTTTCGCCTTCGCCATGCGCCGCGTGGGCGGCGGCTCGCCTTGCGTTCGCCTTCCGCGGCTCGCCTTCCGCCCGCCTTCCGCGGCTCGCATGCCGCGCCAAACAAAGCAGCCCCGCCGGATTCGGCGGGGCTGTGAGGTCTCGCTGGAGCGGGCGACGGGAATCGAACCCGCGTTAGAAGCTTGGGAAGCTCCTGTTCTACCATTGAACTACGCCCGCATGCGCATCGGAGATTATAGCGTATGTTCCCGCGCGCGAGAAGAAAGCCGCAAGTGTTTCACGTGAAACATTCGCGGCGCGCGTGCGGATGCGCGGGACGCGACGCGGGGGGGCTAGGGCAGGGCGTCGTAGGCGGCGGCGTCGACGGGCTCGAGCCACTCGTTCGCGCAGCCGCGGCCGGGAGCCTCGAAGGCGACGTGCGAGAACCAGCTGTCGCGGGCGGCGCCGTGCCAGTGCTTCACGCCGGCAGGGATGAACACGACGTCGCCCGGGCGCAGGGCACGGGGTTCCTCGCCCCATGCCTGGAACCAGCCACGGCCGTCGGTGACGAGCAGGATCTGGCCGCCGCCCTCCTCGGCATGGTGGACGTGCCAGTTGTTGCGGCAGCCCGGCTCGAAGGTGACGTTGGCGATGAACTGCGTCTCGGCCGGGTCGGTCAGCGGGTTCAGATACGACGCGCCGACGAAGTACCGCGCGAACGCCTCGTTCGGCTCCCCCATCCCGAACAGGCAGGATGCGGGCCCGTCGGCGACGGCGGCGCCGGCGATGTTCTCGGCCATAGGTCTCTCCTCTCATCTTTCCATCTTGCGATTCCGGCGGGAAGCCGGGAAGCTGCGTCGCGCGAATCGCAAGACACGGAGCGTTTCACGTGAAACACTCCGCCCGCGCCGCACACGGGCGGGCGGGCGCCGGTCGGCACGGGCGGACAACGCACGGCGGGCGGGCGGTTCGCAGCGCGGCGGGCGACCCGACGCAAGGCCCGCGGGCGGACGCTAGGACGCGTCGGCCAGCCAGGCGTCTACGTCGGACTGGGAGACGCCGGCGTCGAAGCGACGGCTGGGGCGCCAGTCGGCGTCGGGCGCGGCGGCCTCGAGCTCGGCCAGGCTCCCCTCGATGCCGCTGCTGCCCGACGTGCAGAACGGCACGACCGCCTTGCCCGCCAGGCCCGCGGCCTCGACGAACGCGAGGACGGCGCGCGGGGCACGTCCCCACCAGATGGGGTAGCCCAGAAACACCGTGTCGAAGGCAGCCACGTCCGGGATCGGCCGCGCCAGGACCGGGGGCTCCACGTCGCCGTTCTGCTCGGCGTTGGCGCGGCAGTCGGCGTTGTAGTTCAGGTCGGCCGCGGTGTAGGGCTCCTGGGGAACGATCTCGAGAAGCGGCGCGCCGGCGCCCTGGGCGATCTTCTCGGCCACGGCACGCGTGTTGCCGGTGCACGAGAAGAAGACGACCGCGGCCGAGCCCGCGCCGGGCGACTGGGCGCCCGTGGCCTCGTTGCCGCCTGCCTCGGACGCGGGCGCCGCGTCCGTCCCCGCGCCGCCCTGCGTGCCAGCGGCGCCGTCCCGCGCGTCATCGGCGGCGCTCCCGGATGCGCCGGCCGCACCCGCCGCACCCGACGCGCCCTCGCGCGATCCCGAGGGCGCCGCGCACCCCGCCGTCCCCAGCAGCGCGACCGACCCCGCCGCCAACGCCACCTTGCAGAACATCCGCCGAGACATCTTCCCCATCACTTTCTCCATCGCGCTTCCTCTTCCTCTCTCTTCCCTTTTCGCCCCCACCCTCCACAGGGCGGGCGCCCATCAGTCCCCGTCGCGCAGCTCCTCGGGCAGCGCTGCCCTGCCGGCGCTACCACATCGTGAGCGGCACCACCGAGCAGGTGCTCGACCGCCTGGACAAGGGCATCCTCGACTTCACCGTGCTGGCCGAGCGGCCCGACCCCGCGCGCTACCACGCGCTGCCCTTCCCCGAGGTCGACCGCTGGGGCGTCATCATGCCGGAGGGCTGCGACCTGGCGCGGCGCGAGGCGGTGTCCTTCGACGACCTGGTGGGCCTGCCGCTGCTCTGCTCCGACCAGGGCTGGCGCAACGACATCCCGCGCTGGTGCGGGCGACGGCGCATGGGGCGGCTCACGCTGGCCGGGTCGTTCGGGCTGTCGTACAACGGGTCGGTCTTCGCGCGCGAGGGGCTGGGCTACCTGCTGTCGTTCGACCGCCTGGTGGACACGAGCCCCGGCAGCGGGCTCGCCTTCCGCCCGCTCACGCCGCCGCTCGAGACGAAGCTCTACCTGGTGTGGAAGCGCAGCCGCGTGATGAGCCCCATCGCCGAGCGCTTCCTCGAGCAGATACGCGGCACGTTCGCGGAATAGGCGCCCCCGCCGCAGCCCGCACGCGCGAGAATGTTTCACGTGAAACACTTCGCGTCGGTGGAGGACGAACGACAGGCACTTGGCGAGCCGCGGGAAGCGGGAGTCGAGCGGCGAGAAGGCCGGGGCGCGCCTCTCTCGTCGCGTACGAATGTTTCACGTGAAACATTCTGCTGCGGAAGGCGGGGCGAACATGGGCATGCGATACACGGCGGACGACTTCGACGGCGATTCCCGGGTGGCGCCGGACGAGGCGCTGCGGCGGCTGGCCGAGGGCAACCGCATCTACATGGAGGCGCTCGACCACAAGCGCGACCTGTCGCCCGCGCGCATCCGCGAGCTGTTCGAGAACGGCCAGCGCCCCTTCGCCACCATCATCACCTGCGCCGACTCGCGCGTCGTGCCCGAGCACGCGTTCATGGCCGGGCTCGGCGAGCTGTTCGTGGTGCGCGTGGCCGGCAACGTGGTTGGCCCGGTGGAGGCGGCCAGCGCGGTCTACGCCTGCGCGCACCTGCACACGCGCCTGCTGCTGGTGCTGGGGCACACCCACTGCGGCGCCATCAAGGCGGCGATCGACGGCGAGGCGGGCGCGGTCGCGCCGGTCACCGAGCGCGTGGCCGCGGCCATCGCCGGCGAGGACGATCCCTACCGCGCGAGCGTCCTCAACACCGAGGCCGCCATCGCCGAGCTGCGCGCCGTCCCCGAGCTCGCCGCCCTCGAGCAGGCCGGCGACCTGCGCATAGCCGGCGCCATCTACCACACCCACTGCGGCGTCGTCGACTTCCTCTGACGCGGGGCATGCAGGCGGGCGCGGGACACGGAACCCGCCGGCGGATGCGCGCCGCAGGCGGGCGCGGCAAGCGCTATCATCTTCCCAGGGAGACGCCGCGGCGCGGCGCGAGGGGGAAGGAATCCCGGCCATGGAGCGATCCGACGTGTTCTTCGCCAGCCTTCGGGTGGCGCCCGACGACAGCGTGCCTGCCAAGCTCGCGCGCCTCGTGCGCGCAGCCGGCATCGAGCGTTTGGGGCTCGACCAGAAGATGACCGCCATCAAGACCCACTTCGGAGAGTTCGGCAACGTGACCCACCTCAAGCCCGCCTACGCGCGCACGCTCGTCGCCGAGGTACGGGCCCTGGGCGGCATTCCCTTCGTCACCGACTGCAACACGCTCTACCCCGGCATGCGCTGGAACGCGGTGTCGCACCTGGAATGCGCCGCGCTCAACGGGTTCGGCCAGCTCTCGTGCGGCTGCCCCGTCATCATCGCCGACGGCCTGCGCGGCGAGGACGAGGTGGCCGTCCCCACGCCGCCCGGCGCGGCGCTCGGCCACGCGCTCATCGGCCGCACCCTCATGGACGCCGACGTCATCATCACCCTCGCCCACGGGAAGGGATGCAAGGCGTCGTCCTTCGGCGGCGTGCTGAAGAACCTGGCCATGGGCTGCGCCTCGCGCGCGGGGAAGATGGTCATGCACTCCAGCGGGCGGCCCGCCGTGAAGGACCACTGCGTCGGCTGCGGCGTGTGCCTGGAGGGCTGCGGGCAGGGCGCCCTGGAGATCAGGGAGGGGAAGGCGCACGTCAACGACCGGTGCGTCGGCTGCGGCCACTGCGTGTCGTACTGCCCCCGGGCCGCCATCGGCGGGTCGGGAACCGCCGGCGCGGACCTGCAGCGAAAGATGGCCGAGTACGCGGCGACCGTCGTGGCTGCGAAGCCGTGCCTCCACGTGGCGGCGGCCATCGACATCACGCCCGGCTGCGACTGCTTCGCCGGCTGCGACGCGCCCATGGTTCCCAACGTCGGGCTGTTCGCATCCGCCGACCCCGTGGCCCTCGACCAGGCGATGGCCGACGCCATCTGCCGCCAGGACGCGCTGCCCGGCGGGCCGCTCGACGACCTGCGCGCCGCCACGCCGGATGCCGACAACCTGCGCGCGGTGAGCCCCGACTCCGACTGGGCCCTCTGCCTCCAGCACGCCGAGGAGCTGGGCGCCGGCACGCGCGCCTACCACCTGATCGAGGTGCGCTAGCACGAGGGTGCTGCGGGGCGCCCTCTTTCCGCGCGTCGGGCGCGGCGGGGCGCCCGCGCCCTCGCGCCGGCCCGCATTCCACGCGAAAATGTTTCACGTGAAACATTCGTACGCCCGCTTTCCGTACATTCCCGCACGGCCGCGCCCCTCGCGCCGCCTCCGCTCCCTGTGCTACACTGGGCGCACTGTCTGACAGCCGGGGCCTTTGGCAAGCGCCGGCGCGAGAGAGGATCGGTGCATGGAGAACTAGCGATGCCCCATCGGGGCGCCCACGACGAGAACGACACGACCGCAGGCCGTGCCCGTCGGTGACGCATCGCTAGATATCATGACCTAATCGATCATCTTTACTTCACGCGAACCTCGCGCATCGCGGGCGCGGCCTCCCCAAGGAGGCCCCATGCAACTCAACCTGAACGATATCTCCTATACCTACCCGCAGGCCGCCGAGCCCGTGCTCGACGGCGTCTCGGCCACCTTCCCCGCCGGCTGGACGGGCATCGTCGGCGACAACGGCTGCGGGAAGACCACCCTGGCGCGCATCGCCGGCGGCCTGCTAACGCCCGACGGCGGCACGGTGACGCCGCGCCTGTTCTGTGCCTTCTGCGAGCAGGATCCCACACTCGAGCCGCCCGCGCTGGCGGACTTCGCGATGGCCTGGGACGAGCGCGCCGTGCGGCTGCGGCGCGACCTGGCCATCGGCGATGGCTGGGAGTGGCGCTTCGGCGAGCTCTCCTGCGGGCAGCAGAAGCGCCTGCAGCTGGCCTGCGCGCTATGGGCCGACCCGGACGTGCTGGTGGTCGACGAGCCGACCAACCACGTCGACGCCGAGACGCGGGCCGCCCTCGCCGCCCCGCTCGAGGACTTCCGCGGCATCGGCCTGCTGATATCCCACGACCGCGCGCTGCTCGACCGGATCTGCGGCCAGTGCCTGTTCATGGGCGGCGGCCGCGCGGTCATGCGGCCGGGCGGCTACAGCCAGGGCGCCGAGCAGGCCGCGCTCGAGCGCAAGACCACAACGACGCGGAGGGAGAACGCGCGAAGACGGGCGCGGAAGCTGGAGGAGGAGGCCCAGCGCCGGCGGCAAGAGGCCGCGAAGGCCGCCGCCAAGCGCAGCTGCCGTGGGCTCGACCGGCACGACAGCGACGGCCGCGGCCGCGTCAAGCTGGCCATCTACACCGGCAAGGACGGCGTGGCGGGGAAGCTGAGCGCCCGCATGGACGCGCGGGCCTCGCGCGCCCGACAGGAGGCGGACGCCATCACCGTCGAGAAGCGCTACGACGCCGACATCTGGATGGACGCGCAGCCGAGCGCGCGCAAGGTGCTCTGCCGGTTGGCAGCCGGCGTCATCCCCTTCGGCGGGGATGGCGCGGAAGCGGGGATGGAGGGCACGCCGGCGGGCGTGGCGATCCCCGACCTATACGTGGGGAACGCCGACCACATCGCGCTGACCGGGCGCAACGGGGCGGGCAAGACGACGCTCGTCCGCGCGGCGATGGCCGCGCTGCCGCCCGACATCCCCTGCGCCTACCTTCCGCAGGAGCCCTCGCCGGCCCAGCAGCGGCAGGCGCTCGAGCGGCTCGCGGCGCTCGATGCGGCCAGCCGCGGGCGGGCGCTCGGCGTGGTGGCGCGCCTCAACTCCGACCCCGACCGCATCCTGGAGGGCAGCCGCACGAGCCCCGGAGAGATGCGCAAGCTCATGCTGGCGCTCGGCATCCTGGACGCGCCAGCGCTCATCGTCATGGACGAGCCGACCAACCACCTCGACCTCCACTCGGTCGAGGCGCTCGAGCAGCTGCTGGGCGCCTACCCCGGCGCGCTGCTGCTGGTGTCCCACGATGCGCGTCTGCTGGATCGGGCGACGACCATCCGCTGGCGCCTCGAGCCCGCGGGGCAGGGCTCGCGGCTCGTCGCGCAGGGGTAGGGGCAGAAGGCGAGGCGCGCCGCGCGGAAGCGGGGGCGTTTCGCCTTGGCCTCATGGGGCTTACGAGTTCGCGGCCCGAGGCGGCGGGGCGACGGGGCGCGCTACGCTGGGGGAGCGCTTTCCCTGCCCACTCCACCTGCCGAGGTTCCCATGGCCACGTCATCCCATCACCCACCCCGTGACGCCGAGCGCGCCGCCGCGAACCCGCCCGCCGGCGGAGCCTCGAACCGCGCCATGCTCGTCGTGCTGCTGGTCAGCAACCTGCTCGCCTCGCTCAACCAGTCGATGATGAACGTCGCCCTCGACGCGGTGGCCACCTCGTTCCACGTCGACCTGGCCCTGGCCAACTGGGTGGTGCTCACGTTCTCCATCGTCGCCGGCTCCACCATCATCGCCGCCGCCTCGGTGCTGCGACGCCTGGGCCTGCACCGGGTGATGACCGCCGGCTACGCGCTGTCCGTCGCCGGCGGGGTGCTGGGGCTCCTGTCGTGGGATCTCCCCTCGATGCTGGCGGCCCGCGCGATGCAGGCGATCACGGCGGGCCTGTTCTTCCCCATCGTGTCGACGGCGATCCTCGCCATCGCGCCCAAGGGCCGCTCGGCCACGCTGCTGTCGCTCAACAGCGCGGTCATCGGCGCCGGGCTCGCCTTCGTACCGCTGATATCGGGCCTGTTCATCACCTACGTCAATCTGCGCGCCGTGTTCCTGGCGCCCACTGTCCTGGCCGTCGTCCTGCTCATCGTCGGCCCGCGCGTCATCCATGACATCGAGCCGCGCGCCGCCTGCCGCATCGACATCCCGAGCGTCCTCCTCGGCTTCGCCGGGCTGACCGCCTTCATCTACGGCGTCAACGAGGTGGGGAAGGCGCCGCTGCCCTCCCTCGCGCTGATGGCCGCCGGGGCGGGCGCGCTGGCGGCGTTCGCCGTGCGCCAGCACCGCCTGGAAGACCCGCTGCTCGACCTGACGCCGCTGCGGCATGGGGCGTTCACCCTCGGCGAGGCCATCGCGATGCTCGGGTTCATGGGCTCGCTCTACCTGAGCCTGCTCGTGCCGCTGTACCTGGAGGGCACCATCGGCTGCACGCCGTTCGTCGCCGGCTGCTACCTGGCCGGCCCCATCCTCGCCTACGTCGTCGCCACGTACCTGGGCGGGCGCATCGAGGACGCCCATGGCATCTGGCCGCTCGTACCCGTCGGGTTCGCGCTGGTCATCGCCGGGTTCCTCGGCATGGAGACCGCCTCCGCACGCCAGATGACGGTGCCCGTGCTCGTCTGCGCGGCCGTCGTCTACGGGGGCGTGGGGCTCCTCTACGCGCCGTCCAAGTCACGCGACCTGGACGCGGTTCCCCCGACGCTCACGTCCAGCGCGTCGTCCATCCACTCGACGCTCTCGCAGATCACCTCGTCGTTCGCGTCGGCCCTGTTCGTCGGCGTCATGGCGGCGGACGCTGGGCAGCTGCTCGCCCACGGCGCCACGAAGGCCGACGCCTACGCAGCCGGGTTCGCCCACACGCTCCTCATCGAGCTGGGCGTGGCCGTCGTCGCCGGCATCGCGTCGGTGGCCTTCGCCCGCGCGATGCACCGCCGCTGGGTTGCCAAGAAGGCCGCGAAGTAGGGAAGCGCCCCGCACCACACGCCCAAGCCACCACACGCCGCGCGCCCGCCCCCGCCGCACGCCGCGCGCCCCGCCCCCGCCGCGCGCCCGCGCCCCCCACCCCACGCCGCCGCACCGCTGTCAGAAAATGCGAGATATCACACGACTTCGAGACGTTTTCGGGCGTCCGGAGAGGCTCGCACGAGCGGAGGTTCCGCGTTTCCCCAGGTCACAGCTTGCCGCGATGCCCACAGAGGGTCGCTTCCCGTGTGATATCTCGCATTTTCTGGCACCTCGATGTGATATCTCGCCTTTTCTGGCAGATCCTGCCAGAAACCGGGACTTCTCACACGCCCCCCACGCCGCCGCGCCCCCCACCACACGCCGCCGCACCGCCGCGCACCCGCCCCACGCACAAAAAAGCGGGGCGCCCGGAGGCGCCCCGCTCATTCAGCCCTGCTATCCGCGAACTAGCGGCCGCTGTGGTCGAACGACTTCTTGGGGGCGATGTTGGTATCGGCGGAGCCGATCACCGTCGCGTTGTCGAGGTTCGCGATCTCGGCCTTCATGTCCTTCAGGAACTTGTCGGCCATGGTCATGGACAGGTCGGCGCGGGTCACAATGCGCTGGCAGGTGATGTCCTGCATGTTCGCCGGCAGCGGGTAGGCCGGGATCTGCCAGCCGTGCATGCGCAGACGGTCGTCCAGGTCGTACAGCGTCCACTTCTTGCCGGCGGCGGGGTCGAGGCTCCAGCACAGGATCGGGATCTCGGTGGCCTCCTCGTACATGATGAAGATGCCGAGGTCCTTGATGCCCTGGACCAGGTGATGCGCCACGTCGAGGGTGCGCTTCTGGATTTCCTTGTAGCCCTCGAAGCCGTTGCGCATGAAGACGTAGTACTGACCGATGATCTGCGAGGCCGAGCGGCTGAAGTTGATGGCCATGGTGGCCTCCTGGCCGCCCAGGTAGCTCACCCAGAAGATCAGGTCCTCAGGCAGGGCCTCCTTGGAGCGCCACATGACCCAGCCGATGCCCGGGTAGACCAGGCCGTACTTATGGCCGGACGTCGAGATCGACCAGACGTTGGGAAGGCGGAAGTCCCACTCGAGCTCAGGCTCGATGAACGGGGCGACCATAGCGCCGGAGGCGCCGTCGACGTGGATGCGGACAGGCACCGCAGCCGTCTTGTTGTACTCGGTCAGCGCCGCGTCGATGCCCTTGACGTCGTCGTAGCAGCCGGTGTAGGTGATGCCGAGGAGGGCCACGACGCAGATGGTGTGGTCGTCGACGAAGGGCATGCAGGACTCAGGCGTCATATAGAGGTGCTCGGCGTCCATCGGGACGAGGCGCATCTCGATATCCCAGTAGCGGCAGAACTTCTCCCAGCAGACCTGGTAGCCAGAGGTGATGACCAGGTTGGGGCGATGGGAGCTGTAGATGTCGATGCCGGCCTTCTTGGCCAGGGCCTTCCAGCGGAACAGGGCGGCCAGGCCACCCAGCATGCAGGCCTCGGACGAACCGACGGTCGAGGTGCCCATGGGCTCCTCGTCCTGGTCAGCGTGCCAGAGGTTCTGGATGATCTTCACGCAGCGGTTCTCGAGGTCAGCCGTCATCGGGTACTCGTCCTTATCGATGGCGTTCTTCTCGAGCGTGTCCTTCATCAGCTCGGCAGCCTCAGGCTCCATGTAGGTCTGGACGAAGGTGCACAGGTTCTGATGGGCGTTGCCCTCGGTGCCGATGTACTCGCGGATCATCTCGCTGGCGATGCGCGGCTCGATGGGCATCTTGTTCAGCTTAGTCTCGGGCATCTCGACGTCCGAGGCGTAGCTGCCGAAGATCGGGGAGGTGTACGAGGTCTGGGAGTCCATCTCGCCGAGTTCCTCGGTCGAAACGAGCTTCACGTCTTTGACGGTCATGACGTTTTCTCCTTACTTGGTTGGGCGACGTCGGTGTTCGGCGACGCTGTGTTTACAGGTCGATCTATGTTCCAGCGGCGCATCGAAGCCCGTCGCCTGGAGCCAGTGGGGCGCCCGGGCCGGCGCCGTGCCAGGCCCGGGCGCGTTACGCGGGGCTAGCCCGCGGGGTGCGGCGCGTGGGTGCCGCTGTGATGGGTGGGCTTGGGAGCAGGCGTAGCCGGCTTCTTCGTGCCGTCCCAGTGATGGCGCAGCCCGTAGATGACGAACGGGATGGCCACGGACACGACCCAGCAGACGATAAGCGTGATCACGTAGACGATGTTGGCCTGCGCGGACAGCTCGCTGGAGGGGAAGAACGAGATGATGAGGGCGAACAGCGTCACGGCCAGACCGACGCCGGCCATGATGCACTTGCCGACGGTGCTCTTGCCGAACACGTGGAACACGCGGGGCAGGTCCTTCTTCTTCAGGGCCAGGTTGAAGTAGCCCAGGAAGAAGAGCACGTAGCCGACCAGGTAGATGACCACGGTCAGGCCGACAGCGGTCAGGTACGCCACCGACGAGCTGGAGCCGCCGGAAAGCGCCATCGACCCGCAGAGCACCGCGTCCCAGATGGTGACGATGATGCCCTGGATGACGACCGTCTTCACGCTCACACCGTGCTTGTTGGTCTTGGCGAAGGACTTCGGGATGATGCCGTCGTTAGCAGTCTCGAGCAGGGCGCGCGACGGGCCGACGATCCAGGACGAGATCTCGGCCAGCACGCCGGCGGCCAGCAGGAAGGCGATGACGTAGACGAGCCAGCCAGCATGGAAGTGGGTCTCGAAGATGGCGGCGAACGCGGCGATGACGCCGTCGCTCATGTTGCCCTCGAGCTGCTCCAGCGGGATGGTCATGGCCACGGCCATGCCGCCCAGGGTATCGAGCACGATGGTGAGCACGCACAGCACGATCATGACGAGCGGGTAGATCTTACCGGGGTTCTTGAGCTCGTTGACGTGAGAGGCCGATGCCTCGACGCCGGCGAAGGCCAAGATGAACGATGCGAAGATGACGAGGGTGCCGGTCTTGGTGAAGTCAGGCACATAGCTCGCGGTGGCCAGGTCGATCTGGGAGACGCCGCCCGTGGCCAGGTAGGCCACCAGGCCCACCAGCAGCAGCACGGCGGGAACGAGCACGCCTCCGAAGAAGCCGATCTTGGCGATGCGGGCCGTCAGCTTCGTGCCGCCCAGCTGCGTGAGGGTGAGGCCCCACACGATGATGGCGACGCCGATGAACATGACGAGCGGGTTGTCATAGAGGGCGTCCCAGCCCACGATGAAGGAAATGGCGGCCAGGACGAAGAACGCCATGGTCACGAAACCAACCGTGATCTGGAACCATTGATAGAACAGCGCGGCGAAGCCCCAGCGCTTGCCCAGGGTGTTACCCACCCAGGCGAAGATTCCGCCGGACTCCCATCCCTTCACGGTTGCCATCTCGGCCGCGCACAACGCGACGGGAAGGAACCAGAAGACACCTCCCAGAATCAGGAAGAAGATGAGGTGCATGCCGGAGGAAGCGAAATTCGGGTAGGCGTACACCGTCATCACCATGGACGCGGTGATGGCGAAGAAGCCGAAGAACCCGAGCGTCTTGAGCGGCGACGCCGACCCGGATGCCGGCGTGGTCGCCACAGGCGCCTTCTGTGATGCGCTCATGCTCGCTCTCCTTTCTTTTGCCGGTGCTAGAATGCGTGCCCCTCAGCACACGTCCTGACACAATTGATAGGGTGCCCTGAAGGTACAGCCTGCGAAGAAGAATCCCCGAGCGGGAACGTCATGCGTTACCCTCGCTGGGACGGCGCGTCGCCGGGGCGTAAGGCATGAGCCTTCCGATCAACGATGAGAGGGGACGCTGAATAGAAAAGGGGCCCCTCCGAGCGGAGGGGCCCCTTTTCGCGATGGGGAGGGAGAAGCGGGGCGATGAGTGCGGGTGCGAGCGACCAGGCGAGGAGCCGGCCGCGAGCGGGTCGCCCGGTGCGCTAGCCGCGCGTGGCGCGCAGGCGGCGGCTGGCCGTCAGGAGCGCTGCGCCGGCCGCGGCGGCTGCGGCGAGCGAGCCGACGATGGCCGCGGGCAGGGCGTCGCCGGTCTGGGGCAGCTCGGACGCGGCCTTCGGCGCAGGGGCGCCGGCGGCGTCGGAGCCGGACGCGGCGGGCGGGTCGGCCGGCGTGGGAGCCGGCGCGGCGGGAGCCTCCGCGCCGGAGCCGCCCTCGGGCTTGGCGCCGTCGCCGGCCGGGGGCGTGGCGTCGCCCGCGCCGCCGCTCGCGCCGCCGTCGCCGGCGGGCTTGTCGGCGTCATCGCCGGCCGGGGGCACGGCGCCGTCCGCGGGCGGGACGACCTCGGGCTTGCCGGAGCCGTCGGCGTCACCCGAGCCCGAGCCGTCGCCGGGCGTGGTCGGGGCATCCGGGCCGGGCGTGACCGGCGCGTCCGGGTCGGGCGCGGCGCCGGCGTCCGGCACGGGCGTGGCGTCGGGCAGCGTCGCCAGCGTGTCGGCGTAGAAGACGTTGATCACGTTGTCCGCCGGGTCGGACTTCAGGCGGATGGACTGGGGGTAGCTGTCCAGGTAGATCATCTCGTCGATCGGGACGGCCACCTGGCGCCCCTCGATCTTCTGGTCGTAGCGCTGGTTCTCGATGGTGAACTCGCCCATCTTCTCGATGGCGATGTCGTTAGAGCCCACCACGGCCCCCGGAGTGCCCTTCACCTCGAAGTAGTTCACCGTGCAGGCGCTATTCATGGTCTTGAAGTACACCAGCTCGACGTAGTTCTTCGACTCGTCGGAAGACACCACCGGCTTGGAGGGGTAGGCGTCGAAGAACACGTGCCCCTCGATCTGCTCGACGTAGTCCCAGGTGTCGAGCTCCTGGCCGGCCTTGAGGCCCGTGACCACGCGCTTCTTCAGCAGGCGGATGCCGCTGGGATGGCTGTAGTCGGGATCCTCGTAGCCCATGGGCTCGCAGTAGTAGAACGTCATGGTGTGGTCGGCGGCGCTGTCGCCGTCGACGGGCGGATTGGGGCGCGTCTCCTCATCGGCGAAGCGGGGCGGGGCCGCGATATCGGCAGGCTCCGGCGCGGCGGGGGCGTCCTGCGCGGCGTCGTCGGCGGTCAGGGACGCGGTCGTGGCAGCGTCAGGCGCGTCGGCGGCGCCGCCCACAGCGGCATCGGGCACGGCAGCGGCGTCGGCCAGGCCGGCGTAGGTGCCCACGGGGGCCAGCGCCAGGGCCAGGGCCAGCGCGGCGATGACGAGCTTGCCTCGCAGCCCGGGCAGGGGCCCGGCGGCACGCACGTTGGTCTTCTTGCTCAAGGGATGCCTCCATCCTCTGGTCTTCATCGGGATCCTCCCGCATGGGCGGAAGGGGTGTTCATAAAGTCTAGTTACTTACTAGGTTTTGTGGGAACAGTTGTACCAAATTCGGTACACTAATTCAAGTGAAAGCCGGCGTCGACGCAGGCGGCTCCCCTATTTCCCCACAAAACGCCCGCAGCGGTCACGCCAGGGCAGCGGGGAACGATACCGGCCCCGGAAGAGCGCCAGCTGAGGTAGACTCGCCTACATAAAAAGAGCAGGATGTTTCACGTGAAACATCCTGCTCGGTCGATCGGGGGAAGGGTGCGGGCCGCGCTACTCCAGGACGCGGAGCTTCGCCTGGGCCTTGCCGGCGCGCTTGGCCTCGTAGAGCGTCTCGTCGGCGGCCTGGTAGATCTCATCGAAGGTCTTGCCCGGCGTGGGGCAGGTCACGGCGCCGATGGAGAGCGTCGGCATCACGCAGCCGCAGGCGTCGCCGTCGCCGTCGCCGACGGACGGCCCCTTCGCGATGCGCGCCAGGATGTTCTCGATGGCAGGCCCGGGCCCCAGGCCCTTCGCGAAGATGGTGAACTCGTCGCCGCCGAAGCGCGCCACGACGTCCTCCTTGCGCATGACCTTGCCGAGGAACGACCCGATCTCGCGCAGCACGCGGTCGCCCTCGGGATGCCCGAAGCGGTCGTTGATGTGCTTGAAGTCGTCCACGTCGATGATGAAGAAGCTGCACGGGCCCTCTTCCTCGGCCAGGAACTCCTCGATGCGCGTCGTGGCGGCCTCGCGGTTGTAGAGCTGGGTGAGGCTGTCGTGCTCGGCCTTGCGGCGGAACTGATTCTCGCGCAGCACCATCTCGTGGGTGTCGAGCAGGCGCCCCACGTGGCGCACGGGGTTGCCGTTCTCGTCGAACTGGACGAACGACTGGTAGCGGAACCAGATGGGCTGCTCGTCGGAGTCGAGGATGGACGTCTCGCACTCCACGAAGCTACCCTGGGTGACGCGCTGCATCATGGGCTCGATGTCGAAGCAGGATATGTCCAGGCAGCACTCGCCCTGGCAGCGGCGGCGCAGCACGAGGTCGGGCATCTGGGGCTTGCGGCCGAAGCGGCCCTCGAAGTCGCCAAACACCTCGGTGGCGCCCGACGGGCAGTCCACGTCGAACACGACGTCGTTGCTGAGGGCGGTGAGTATCTCCAGGCGCTCGTTGCCGCGCTCCATCTGGTGCTGGTAGCTCACCTTCTCGGTGATGTCGACGAGCGTCACGTAGAACCATGCGGTGCCGTCGGAGTCGCGCACGAAGCGGCCGCGGTCGTCCACCCACACCGTCTCCCCGTCGACGCGGTTCAGGCGGTAGGTCACCTGGTCCACGTCGCCGCGGGCTATCTGCTCGTCGATCTCGCGGTCGACGCGGGCGCGGTCGTCAGGGTGCACTATGCCGGAGAACAAACAGCCGGTGAGGGCGACGAACTCGTCGTAGGTCTCGCAGCCGAACATCGTCAGCAGGTCCTTGCTGACGTAGTCGATCTGGCCCGCGCGCTCGCCCTCGGCGCGGTAGCGGAACAGGCCGCCGGGGATGCGCTCGAGGAACTCGCGGGATACCTCGGCGTTGACGACCTCCTCGTTCATCTCGCCGTCGGCGCCCTTGGAGAGTCGATGGAACACGGTCATGGGCGTTGCTTCCTTCCCGTCGCGTCGGTCTCTTCGCTCCCGGGCCCCCGCACCGGGCCGGCACGTCGGCCGGCTGGCTGCTTCTCAGGAATCGAAAACCCTATTCTAGCGCGGCGGCGAACGAGCTACGTCGCCGCCGTAACGAACGACGGCGACGCCGCCACGAAAAGCGGCGAGGACGCCGCGGCGGAAAAGAGAAGCCCCCGGCAGCGGGGCCGGGGGCTCGAAGGCGGTCAGCGTGCGTCGCGCGCGGGCGCGGGTGCGGCGGGCGCAAGCGCGGCGGACGCCAGGCAGACGCGGGCTACTTGAGCGCGGGCGCGTCCGCGTCGAGCGCCTCGTCCAGGTACTCCTTGATAGGCGGCGCGCCGAAGTCCTGCAGCTCGTCCTCGTGCCAGCACTCGGTGGGGGGCATCCCGTCGATGCTCGACGCCACGAAGACGGGGTCCTTGCCGGCGCGGCGCTGGGCCGTGTAGTCGTCGAGCGCCCGCAGCGCCCACTTCCCCAGCAGCAGGATGGCCACCAGGTTGATGATGGCCATGAAGCCCATGAAGATGTCGGCCAGGTTCCACGCCAGGTCGAAGCTGTTCAGGCAGCCGTACATGATGGCGGCCAGGCACAGCACGCGGAACACCAGCAGCACCCACTTGTTGTTGACGATGAAGCGGATGTTGCTCTCGGCGTAGAAGTAGTTGCCGATGAGGCTGGAGAACGCGAAGGCGAAGATGGCGAACGTGATGAAGTGGATGCCCATCTCGCCCACCGAGTTGTTCACGGCCATCTGCACGAGCGGCATGCCGTTGAGCGCCTGGGCGGCCTCGGGGTTCTGCACGTAGAAGATGAGCACCATCATGGCCGAGCAGGTGCAGATGAGCAGCGTGTCGATGTACACCGACAGGCTCTGCACCAGGCCCTGCTTGCAGGGGTGCGACACGCTGGCGGTGGCGGCGGCGTTGGGGGCCGAGCCCATGCCGGCCTCGTTGGAGAACAGGCCGCGCTTGATGCCGAGCATGACCACCGACCCGGCGAAGCCGCCGAAGATGGCCTGGAAGTCGAAGGCCGACGCGAAGATGAGCGCGAACACGGCGGGGATCTCGCCGAGGTTGGCGACCGTCGTCCACACGGCCAGCGCGATGTAGGCGATGGCCATGACGGGCACAACGATGGACGTGATGATGGAGATGCGCTTGGCGCCGCCGAAGATGACGAAGGCGGTGAACACGATGGTCACGAGGCCCACGGCGATGGCGGTGCCGTTGGTGGCGTAGTCGGGGATGTAGTACTCCAGCGCCGAGGTCATGTTGTAGGCCTGGAGCCCGTTGAAGCCGAAGGCGAAGCACAGGATGAGGGCGATGGCGAAGACGATGCCGAGCCAGCGCTTGCCCAGGCCCTGCTGGATGTAGTAGGCCGGGCCGCCGCGGAACTCGCCGTCGGCGCCGCGCACCTTCCAGATCTGCGCGAGGGTCGACTCGATGAACGCCGAGGCCGCGCCCACGATGGACATGACCCACATCCAGAACACCGCGCCCGGGCCGCCGGTGGCGATGGCCGTGGCGATGCCGGCGATGTTGCCCGTACCCACACGCGAGGCGGTGGACACCATGAGCGCCTGGAACGACGAGATGGAGCGCTCTCCCTGAACGTGCTTCTTCTCGGTCAGCTGGGTGAACATGTCCTTGAGGTAGCGGATCTGCACGCACTTGGTGCGCACGGTGAACCAGATGCCGACGGCTACCAGCAGAAACACCAGGATGTAGGTGTACATGAACCCGTCGATCTCGCCCGTGACGGCGATGAGCAGGTCATTGAGCTCCGTCAGGTCTCCCATGGGCCCCTCCTCCTTCGCGATATCCCGACCGGAAGGCCCGGCCGATCCCCTTTGCAAGCCGCCATTCTATCAGACCCGCCGCGCGCCGCGCCCGCCGCGCCCGGCCCCTTCCCCACCCTCCCTCGGCAGCGCGCCGACGACGCGCTCGTCCGTGGGGGATGTCGCGCGCACCCGTCCCGCGCGGAGCGCGCCCGCCGCCCCCTTCCCCATCTTGGTTTTGCTAGAATCCCCCTAGAGAGACCAGAGGGGAACCGCCGTGGATCAGGAAGTCATCGAGCAGGCCGACCTGCGCCAGGGGGCGTGGCTGGAGACCGTGTGCGCGTTCGCGAACGGCCACGGCGGGTCGCTCCTGGTGGAGGTTCCCGAGTCGCGGCGCGGCAAGTCGTCGTCGCTGGAGACGCTCGAGTGGCTGCCCGTGCGCATCTACGAGGAGCTGGGGATCACCTGCGAGGTGAACCTGGTGATGGTCGGCGGGCGCATGGGCGTGGAGGTGACGGTGCTGCCGAGCGCGGCGCCCGTCAGCTGCGAGGGGCGCTTCTTCCAGCGGCGCGACGGCGAGACGGCCCTGCTGGTGGGTGCCGACCTGGTGCGCTTTTTGCGCGGGCGCGACACCGAGGAGGAGGCGCCCTGGGAGCGCCGCCCCGTGCCGGGCGCGCGGCTCGACGACCTAGATCCCGCGATGCTCGCGCGGCTGGGCGTGCCCGAGGACGACCTGCGCAGCGCACCGGCCGTCGTGCGCTGCCTGGCAGCTGCGGGCCTGGCCGACGAGGCGACCGGGTTCCTCAACCATGCGGGCGTGCTGCTGGCGCACCGCTCCCCCGACCAGGTGATCGACGGCGCGTTCGTGCGCGTGGGGTTCTTCGACGATGACGCCAGCCCGCGACCCGCTCAGCGCTTGGAGGCGCGCGGGACCCTCCCCTCCCAGGCCGACCAGGTGGTCGATGCGGTGCTGGGGCCGCGGCGCGGCGACCGCGTCGTGGCCGGGTCGCTGCCCGCCGGCGCCCTGCGCGAGGCGCTGCTGAACGCGCTCGCCCACAAGGACTACGCCAGCGGGGCGCCGGTGCAGGTGAGCGTGATGCCCGATCGCATGACCGTCGTCAACGTCGGGCGGCCGCCTGCCGCGTGGACGGCCGAGACCCTGGGCGCGCCCCACTCCGCCCGGCCGGCCAACCCCGCGCTGACCGCGGCCCTGGGGCGGCTCGGCGCCGTGGGCGCCTGGGGCGGGGGCTGCGTGCTGATGGCCGCGGCCTGCGCCGAGGCCGGCCTTCCCGCGCCGCGCTTCGCGCTGGGCGCCGACGAGGTCGCGGTGACGCTGCCGCTCGAGCCCGCGCCGCCCGACCCCCTGGCCGACCTGCGCCTGTCGCGCGTGGATCGCCGCGTGCTCGAGCGCCTGCGCGCCGACGACCGCCCCACCGCCGCCGTCCTGGCAGCCGACCTCGCCGTGAGCGACAGCACCGTGCGGCGATCCCTCCGCCGCCTCACCCAGCTGCGCCTCATCGAGCGCATCGGCTCCACCAAGACCGGCTTCTGGCACCCCCTCGCCTAGCGCACGCCACCTACGCGCCGCGCCCACTCGACGCGCCCGAAATGTTTCACGTGAAACAATTCGCGGATCGTCCGATCTGCCCCCCCCACGCGAGCGTTGAACACACGCCCCCCTCCTTTTGCGCGCTACGCTCAGACGCGCACCCCTACGCGCGCACGCGCTTCCTCGAAGTGCTCGGAATGTTTCACGTGAAACATTTTTCGCCTGAACGCAGCAAAGGCGCCTGGAACGCCGGCACAGCGGGGGCACGTGCCAGCGTTCCAGGCGCCTTTGCCTGAGAATCGTAAGGAGGGAGGCGGCTTTGCCGGGACGCCTCCCCTCTTCTTCGCACCGGGCGTTCCCTGACGGCCGTGCAGGGAAGCCTCGTGCGGATATCGCGAGCCCTCGGGTTTGCGCTGCCTTCGCGACGCCTCTTTCCGAGGGCGCGCGGCGCGCGATTGCCAGAATCCGACGGCCGGTAGGTTTTCAACGTCGCCGCCGCGGTTGCTCTCCCGCTGACGACAGGGCCATATTAGCCAGGAGAAAACGGCACTCTCAAGAGCGGACGGGAGTGATTTTTCGCCCTGTTTTCGTTCATTACATTTTTTATGTCGTTCGTTCACTTTAATTGTAAAACTAACCAATGAGAGAGTCGAATTCTGGCCGGAAAGGCACTCTTTTCTCTTCTTCACTAAGTTGATGAATCATTTTTCACTAATTCACTCAGCAAATAAGCTATGGAAAACACCGTTAGTGAACAGGAGTTTTATAATTTTTGACTAAGATGAATGAATATTTGACAGAATAAAGAATAAATACTATCGATTCGACGATTGTCAACTATATAACCGTTCACCATAGATATAAAGCCGTCCGCCGCGGACAGCCTCAGGAGGCCAACCGCGGCGGACGAAGAGGACGGATCAGCGCGAGCCGTCTATCCTCCATTCTCTTACTTATATATAAGTAAGAGGCTAGGCCCAGTCGCGCCGGAGCGCCTCCCACTTCTGGTCGCGGCCCACCACGACGGAGGCCACCTCCTCATCGGTCAGCGCGCGGAAGCGGCCCTGGCGACGCAGGTAGGCCTCGACGCTCGTGAAGCTGCGCGGGTTGCGGGTGAGCGAGAACGTGCCGCCCGGGCGGCCGCTGACGGCCGGCCCCTCGTACTCGGCCAGGTACCACAGGCCGCAGTCGACGACCTCCTTCGCCAGCTCCACCGCCTCGTCCACGCCGCAGCCCCAGCCGGTCGGGCACGGTGCCATCACGTGGATGTACTTCGTCCCGCGGATGGAGGCCGCCTTCTGCACCTTCGCCATGAAGTCCGGCAGGTAGCCGATGGACGCGGTGGCGGCGTAGGGGATGCCGTGCGCGGCCACGATCTCGAACAGGCTCTTCTTCTGCGTGAGGCAGCCGTGGGCGTTGCGGCCCGCCGGCGTGGTGGTGGTCTTGGCGCCGAACGGGGTCAGCGAGCTCTTCTGGATACCCGTGTTCATGTACGCCTCGTTGTCGTAGCAGATGTAGAGGATGTCGTCGTCGCGGTCGATGGCGCCGGAGAGCGCCTGCAGCCCGATGTCGGCCGTGCCGCCGTCGCCGGCGAAACCGACCACCGTGCAGTCCTCGGGCTTGATCCCCTGGGCGCGCAGCCCCGCCTCAATGCCGGTCAGCACCGCGGCCGTGGCGGCAAAAGGGGTGATCATCGCGTTGTTGGCGAAGCAAAGCTGCGGGAAGTTGAAGCCGACGGCGCTCATGCAGCCGGCCGGCAGGGCGCAGACCGCGTGGGGGCCCAGCACCTTGAGCGCGGCGCGGACGGCCAGGCTGCCGCCGCAGCCAGCGCAGGCCTTGTGGCCGAAGAAGAGCTCGTCGTCGGGAATGGTGCGCGCGCTCGGGCGCGGGGCAGGCGCTCCCGCGTCACCGGGGCGGCGCTCGGCGGACGCATCGGCAGCCGCGGGGCGGCGCTCGGGCGCGGCGCTCGCATCGCCGGGGCGACGCGTCGCCGGGTCTGCCGCGTCACCGGGGCGGCGCTCGGGCGCGGCATGGCGGCCACGGGGGGTGGCGGCGGACAGGCGCCCGGCCACGCCGGGCTCACCGGAGGGCGCCTCCACCGGGGCGTCCACCCCGGCGCCGAAGAGCACCTCGGACCATCGCTCCTGGGTCATCCTACTCACCGCCTTCTGCGCCGCAGTCCGCCGGGACCGCGGGCTCGCTATCCTCGATGCCCAGGAAGCGCACGCGATCCACCGCCGCGGCGGCGCGCGGATCCTCCGCCGCCACCTCGGCCAGGGCCGCCAGCTCGAAGAACGCCTCCTCCACCTGCTCGGCAGAGATGTCGTCGCCGCCGAGTCCGCCGATGAAGTCCATCGTAGGCACCGTGAGCGCCGCCTGCTGCAGCGCCGAGTTCACGTTCGTGAAGACCGTCCCCTCCGCGCCGAACGACACGTCCTTCTCCAGCACGCCCGCCGCCCGCGCGCCGGACAGCAGCCCGGCCAGCGCCGCGGCCGGGAACGGCCTCATGTAGCGGATGCGCACGAGCCCGGCGCGCAGCCCCGCCGCGCGCAGGCGGTCGACCACCTCGCGCACGAGCCCCGCGACCGACCCGAGCGTCACCAGCACCACGTCCGCGTCCTCGGCGCGGTACGCCTCGACCATCCCCGGGTAGCGCCGCCCGAACACGGCGGCGAAGCGATCCTCCACCTCGGCGATCACCGCGGGCGCGGCGGCCATGTCGCGATGCTCCCAGTACTTGAAGTAGCGGTTGTACTCCAGGCCGGCCGAGTACCCCATGTTCACGGGATTCCCGAAGTCGAAGCGGTTGGCCGTCCGGTAGGGCGGCAGGAACGCATCGGCCTGCTCGGGGTCGGGAATGTCCACGTTCTCGTAGGTGTGCGTCAGCGCGAAGCCGTCCAGGTTCACCATGAACGGCGTGCTGACGCGCGGGTCCTCGGCGATGGCGTAGGCCATGAGCGCCAGGTCGAGCGCTTCCTGGTTGCTCTCGGCGTAGGCCTGGATCCAGCCGTGGTCGAGCAGCGCCAGCGAGTCGCGCTGATCTCCGTAGATGTTCCACGGCAGCGCGGTGGAGCGGTTCGCGTTCATCATCACGATGGGAAAGCGGCCGCCCGCGGCGTAGGTCAGCACCTCGGCCATGTACAGCAGGCCCTGACTCGACGTGGCTGTGAACGTGCGCGCGCCGGTGGCCGACGCGCCCATGGCGCAGGACAGAGCCGAGTGCTCGGACTCGACGTGGACGTACTCGGCAGCCAGCGCGCCGGACTCCACCATCTCGGACAGGCGCTCGACCACCACGGTCTGCGGCGTGATGGGATAGGCCGATATCACCTGCGGGCGCGCGAGGCGCACGCCCTCGGCCAGGGCCTCGTCGCCGGAAAGGAAGCGCTTCATCGGGCACCACCCTCGCTCTCGTAGTCGGACAGGAAGGCGCCGGCCAGCCGCTCGCCGGCGGCGGGAGCGGAGCCGGAAGCCGCGCCGGGGCCGGCCGCGGGCGACCCGGCGGGTGCGCCGGCGGGCACAGGCGACCCGACGGGCGTGGCAGAAGCGGCGGCACGCTCGGCGGCAACCTGGCGCTCGACGGCCAGGGCGGATTCCTCGGGGATCATCGTGATGGCGTCGAAGCGGCAGGCCTTGACGCAGACACCGCAGCCCTTGCAGAAGCCGTAGTCGAAGGCGACGGCGGCGATGGCGGAATCGGACGCGGAGAGCTGATCCTTGGTCGCGTGCGTCCGGACGATGGCGCCGTCCGGGCAGTAGAGATAGCACTGGAGGCAGCCGGTGCACAGCGCGGGGGCCAGCAGCGGGCGCTCGTTGCGCCATCCGGCGTTGCGCGTCACCAGGTGCCCCGCCTGGTAGCACGTGGATCGCGCGAAGTCCCGCGGGTCGAGGCTCGGGAGGGTGGGCGCGTCGGCGTCGCCGGAGCCGGTCGCCGCGATCTCCTCGCGAAGCCGGGGAATGGCGACGGCGCCGTCCCGAAGGGGCGCAGACGCCGCCAGGGCAACGCCGCCACAGGGCGCCGGAGACGCGGGGGCAGCGCCGCCGCGCAGCTCCGCAGACGCCGGGGCTTCCGCCGCCGGATGCTCCGCGACAGGCGTCGGCGGATTCCCGCCAGCCGATGTTTCACGTGAAACGCTCGCTCCACTCACAGCACGCGCACCCACCCCAGCGGCCGCCCGCGTGCCTTCCGCGCCTCCCGCGCCTTCCCCCCGAGCGCGACGCGCCTCGGCGCGGGCGACGAGGGCCTGGGCCGTGGCATGGCGCGCCTCGGCGACGATGGCCAGGTTCTTCTCATGCAGCTTGGGGGCCATGTACTGGCGCACGGCCTCGGCCACCGCCTCGACCGTCACCCGGTCGCACAGGATCGACAGCGCCCCCAGGAACACCGTGTTGGGGATGGGCCGCCCGAGCAGCGCCTCCGAGATGCCGTTGGCGTCGATCACGAGCAGCCTGCCCGCCGCCTCGGGACTTCCGCCGACGGCAGCCAGCAGCGCGTCCGCAGCCTTCGCGCTGTTCACAAGCGCGACGCCGCCGGGCTTCAGCTCATCCTCCCAGCCGCCGGCCAGCAGCGTGTCGTCCAGGTACACCACGTAGTCGGCCCGCGTGATGGCGCTGCGGTCGCCAATGGGCGCATCGGACATCTTGGTGAACGCACGCATGGGGGCGCCGCGGCGCTCGGGCCCGAACGACGGGAACGCCAGCGCGTAGGCGTCCTCGTCCATCGACGCTGCCGCGCCCAGCAGCCGCGCCGCCGTGAACGCGCCCTGCCCGCCGCGGCCGTGCCACAGAACTTCGATCATAGGTGAGTCCCTTCTCTTCATCCCCCCAGTATAGGGAAACCCGCCGCGCCGCCCCCGGGCGACTTCCCCATCCGCACGCTTCCTCCCCACCCCCGGCGCCCCCGCCCCGGCACATCGCGTCCCGCCCTGCATCCCACCCCCTCCTTCCCGACGACCCTGCTGTCCCAGCATTCTGTTCCCGGCACCTCTGATTCCCCCTGAGAATGTTTCACGTGAAACATCGCCGGCATGACACCCATTCGCCTCCGCCTAGCAGCCCCACCGGCGCAGCGCCCCCCGTTCCGCCAGAGCTTCTCGAATCGCGCAGATGTTTCACGTGAAACACTGGGAGCATGCCTCAGATGGAGCATGACAAGAGAGTTAACCATAGCTAAGTGTTTCACGTGAAACATTCTCAGCGGGCGCTGTGACATTTCCCAAGGGCGATCCGTATTATCAAAAGAAAAAACGCCCCCTATGTTTCATGTGAAACATAGGGGGCGCCCTACTCTTGCTCGCACCGCGCGTCCGGCTGCGCCACTCGCCCTCCCGCGCCGCGCACTTGCTCGCGCCACGCTCTAGCACGCGTCGCGCACTCGCGGGCTCCACGCGCTAGAACCGCGCGTACTTCTCCAGGTTCTTCTCCAGCTTCTCGACGAAGCGCTGCTCCAGCTCGCTCAGCTGGGCGCCCTGGCGCGTGACGTAGCCCAGGTACAGCTGCACGTCGGTGTCGAGCGGCACGGTCTTGAGCGACGCGCCGTCGGAGATGCCCACCAGGATGCCGCTGGTCACCGTGTAGCCGTTGAGCGCGACGATCAGCTCGGAGAGCGACGCGCGGTCGGTGCACGCGATGGTCTTGGCGCGCGGCACCGTGGCCAGCGCCTCCTCGAAGAAGCTCTCCGGCGCGTCGTCGCCCTGGTCGAAGTAGATGTAGGGATAGTCGGCCATGGCGTCGAGCGTCAGCTTGTCGGCGTTCACCATGGGGTGGCTCGCCGGCAGGGCCACGCGCGGCGCGCTGCGGATGAGCTCGTGGAACTCGAGCCCGGCGGCGGCCAGGGCGGCGTTCAGGTCGTCGGCCGTCTCGGTGGTCTGGAAGATGACGCCCAGGTCGCTCTTGCCCGACACCACGTCGTCGATGACGCCCTGGGTCGTGCGGTCGTACAGCGCGTAGTGGAACTCGTCGCCGCCGGCGGTGAGCACCACCTGGGCGAAGGTCTGCACGTCGAAGAGGTAGTGCTGACCGGAAACGGAGAAGGTCTTGGCCACGACGGCTCCTTTCTACTTGGCGGACGTGCGCTCGTCGACGAAGCGCGACGCCTTGTGCTCCGACGACGTGCCGAGCCTGCCCGCATCATACACGATGACCTTGGCGGGCCGCACGCCGGTGTGCGTCTTCAGCGCGTTCTCAACGCGGCGCGCCACCTCATCGTAGGGCTCCTCGGATCCCTGGGCGCGCTCGACGGACACCTCGTACTTGGTGGTGAAGTCCTGGTCGTACACGCGGATGGAGTACTCGCCGGTCAGGCCCTGCTCAGCGCGCACGACGTACTCGATGTCGGTGGGGAACACGTTCACGGCGCCGACGATGAACATCTCGTCCTTGCGGCCGGTGACGTGGATGCGGGCCAGCGTGCGGCCGCACTCGCACTTCTCGGTGGACACGTAGCCGATGTCGCCGGTGCGGAAGCGGATCATCGGGCGCGCCTTCTTCATGAGCGTGGTGTACACCAGCTCGCCCTGCTCGCCCGGCTCGAGCACCTCGCCGGTGGCGGGGTCGACCGTCTCCACGAGGATCTGGTCCTCGACGATGTGCAGGCCGTCCTTCGCCTCGCACATGGCCGCGCAGGCGCCGTAGATGTCGGACAGGCCGAAGAAGTCGACCACCTTCGCGCCCCACAGGTTCTCGATGGCCTCGCGCGTGGACTTGATGGAGCCGCCCGGCTCGCCGGCCACGATGATGGTGTGGATGGAGAAGTCCTCGCGCGGGTCGAAGCCCTTCTCCTTCGCCTTCTCGCCCAGCTGCCAGGCGTACGACGGGCTCGTCCAGATGACGGTGGGCTGGTACTGCTTGAGCACGAACAGCAGGCGGTCGGAGGGCACGGCGCCCACCCAGATGGCCAGCGCGCCCAGGCGCTGCGCGCCGATGACGTCGGGGCCGCCGACGTACAGGGCAAAGTTCAGTCCGTGGACGTAGCGGTCGTTGGGGCGCATGCCGGCCTGCCAGAACAGGCGCGCCTCAGTGTCCTGCCACAGGTCGAAGTCCTCCTGGGTGAAGGGGCTCACCGTGGGGACGCCGGTCGAGCCGGACGAGGTGGCCATGAAGACGACCTCCTCCTCGGGCACCGAGCACATCTCGCCGAAGAAGCTGCCGACGTGCTGGGTGTCGCGCTCGGTCTTCTTGTCGATGAAGGGGAACTTCTCGATGTCCTTCAGGCAGGTGATGTCGTCGGGATGAACCCCGGCCTCGTCGAAGCTGCGCTTGTAGTAGACGGTGTTCTCGTAGGCGTAGGCGACCATGGCCTTCAGGCGCTCGAGCTGCATCGCCTCGAGCTCGGGGCGCGGCATGCACTCGATCTCCGGATCGTAGTACTTCTGATCGTAGGGAATGTCCTTGGCCATGGGGGCTCCTTCGCTTCTGGGGTCGTGCGCCGGAAAAACCAGCACGTCGTATGAAACCACTGTTCGCGCGCGCGGGCAAGGCTCCCGATGATTCGATGTTCTGATGGAATGCTATAGGAAAAAACGATAACCTGGCTTAGCATTGGGAAGAGAATTATAGGGGAGAATGTTTCACGTGAAACATTCTCGCGCCGCCGCGGCGAGACGGCGCGCGCCTCGGCATTCGAAGGGAGAGCCGGCATGACCTTGCAGCAGCTTCGGTACCTGATCGCCATCGCGGAGCAGGGATCCATCAACGCGGCGGCGGCGCGGCTCTACGCGTCGCAGTCGAACCTGTCGACGGCCGTCAAGGAGCTCGAGCGCGAGCTCGGCATCACCATCTTCACGCGCAGCAACCGCGGCGTCACGCTCACCAACGACGGCACCGAGCTTCTGGGCTACGCGCGCCAGGTGGTCGAGCAGGCCGACATGCTCGAGGCACGCTACGCCGGCGATGCGCCCCACGCGCGGCTGGCCGTGTCCACCCAGCACTACTACTTCAGCGTGCAGGCGTTCATGCAGGTGGCCGACGAGTTCCAGGGCGACGAGTACGACTTCATCCTGCGCGAGTGCGCCACCGGCCAGATCATCGACGACGTGCGCTCCTTCCGCAGCGAGGCCGGCATCCTCTACGTCGACGACTTCAACCGCCGCGTGCTCGAGCGCGCCTTCGCCGAGGCGGGCGTGTCGTTCTACCCCCTCTTCCGCGCCGGAGTCCACGTCTTCCTGAGCGAGCGCCACCCACTGGCCGGGCGCGCCGTGCTGACGCCGGAGGACTTGGAGCCCTACCCGCGCTACTCCTTCGAGCAGGGCGCGGACAACTCGTTCTACTACGCCGAGGAGCCCTTCAGCTTCCTGCCTCATAAGAAGGTCATCCGCATATCCGACCGCGGCACGCTCACCAACCTGCTCACCCATCACAGCGGCTTCACCCTGTCCACCGGCGTGCTGTCCGAGGAGATGCACTCCGGCATCGCGTCGATCCCCCTCGACACCGACGCCACCATGGAGGTCGGCTACCTCATGCACGACGAGCGCAAGCCGAGCGAGCTGCTCGTGCGCTACATCGACGCCCTGCGCGAGGTGATCGCGCGCAACCCCACCGTCGACGAGTGCCTGCGCTAGGGGCGGATTCCCGCGCCCCTGGCGGCCCATCCGGATAATTTTCCCCGCCCAGCATCGAGGTGCCGGCAGGAAACGGTATCCTGAATCTAAATACCCATCGCCCCACCTAACCGGGAAGAGAAGCCGCCATGCCAAGTTCCGCCGATCTGAACCGTCGCGCGAGCGTGCGATCCGACATCCTGTCACGGCTGACCGCCGTCATCCTCGCGCTGTTCCTCCTGGCCTTCTTCGGGGTCACGCTGAACAACACCGTCACCATCAACGGCCAGGTGCAGACCGTGAGGCAGGGGCCCTACCCCGTGTCGGTGGCGGCGGGCCGCGTCGAGACGCTGCTCGTCCAGCTGCGCACCATATCCGAGCGGCCGGCCTACGTGCGCAACGCCGAGGTGGCCCAGAGCCTACGCTCGTCGTTCCAGGGGATCGACGCGGGGCTCGCCGCCCAGCTGGACTTCATCGCCGACAACCACGTGAGCGACCCCTCCGCCGCCGAGGAGCTCTCCGAGGGCTACCGCGAGCTCGCAGGGGACGTGCGCTACTACCTGGGCATGGTGTCCAACCCCGCCATATCCGACGAGGCCATCCGCGCCTACGCCGAGGGCACCATCTTCCCGCAGATCGAGAACCTGCTGGCCATCGACATCGCCATCCTGGACGAGTCCACCGACGCGGTGGACGCCATGTACACGACGGTCACCGCCGCCGGACACCAGACGCTCATCGTGTCCTGCGCGCTCATGGCCGCCGTCGTGTTCTCTCTCACCGTCTACCTGACCATCCTGCGGCGCAAGTCCGACCGCGAGAACCAGCTGCGCGAGAGCCTGGAGGAGGCGCTCGAGCTGGCCCAGAGCGCCAATGCGGCCAAGTCGTCGTTCCTCTCCAACATGTCCCACGACATCCGCACGCCGATGAACGCCATCGTCGGGCTGACCGCCATCGCCGACTCTCACCTGGACGACCCCATCCGCGTCAAGGAGTGCCTCGCGCGCATCGCCACCTCGTCGCGCCACCTGCTCGGGCTCATCAACGACGTGCTCGACATGGGAAAGATCGAGAGCGGCAAGATGTCGCTCAACGAGGATCCCTTCTCGTTCCCCGACCTCATCGGCGAGTTCGTCACCATCGTGCAGCCCCAGGCCAAGGCGAAGAAGCTGCACTTCGACGTGGTGGTGGGCAACATCGCCAGCGAGATGGTGATCGGCGACGCCATGCGCGTGAACCAGGTGCTCATGAACCTGGCGGGCAACGCCGTGAAGTACACCGAGGAGGGCGATTCCGTGCGCATCTCGGTCACCGAGGAGCCCACGCTGCGCCCTGGCTACAGCAACTACCGCTTCGTCGTGCACGACACGGGCATCGGCATGGAGCCGGAGTTCCTCGAGCACATCTTCGACCCGTTCGAGCGTGAGGGCAACGAGAAGACGCGCTTCACCGAGGGCACGGGCCTGGGCATGGCCATCACGAAGAACATCGTCGACCTCATGGGCGGCACCATCACGGTGGAGAGCCAGCCGGGCGTCGGATCGACCTTCACCGTGATCGTGCCGATGCGCCCCATCGCCGACGACGAGGAGGATCTGAGCGACGACTGCCTGGAGGGGCTGCGCGTGCTGGTGGTCGACGACGACCGCGACGTGCTGGAGAACACCCGCGCGGTGCTGCGCGGCTTCGGCGTGCGCGGCGAGTGCTCGGCGTCGGGGCTCGAGGCGGTGGCGCTGACGAAGGCCGCCCACGAGGAGAGGGACGACTACCGCGCCGTCATTGTCGACTGGATCATGCCGGGGATGGACGGGCTGGCCACCATCCGCCAGATCCGCCGCGAGGTGGGCGACGCCATGCCCATCGTGCTGATGAGCGCCTACGACTGGACGGAGATCGAGGAGGAGGCGCGCGAGGTGGGGGTGTCGGCCTTCGTGTCCAAGCCGCTGTTCCGCTCGCGCCTGTTCCACGTGCTCCGGTCGGTATGCGTCGACGGCGCGCCCGAGGAGGCGTTGGTGGCCGGGTCGTCGCGCCGCCCGGTGTCGGGGCGCGTGCTGCTGGTGGAGGACAACGAGCTTAACCGCGAGATCGCGACCGAGCTCATCGAGCAGCTGGGCGCGTCGGTCGAGTGCGCCTGCGACGGCCAGGAGGCCGTGGACATGGCAGCCCGCGCCGAGGAGGGCCGCTACCAGCTGATCTTCATGGACTGGCAGATGCCCCGCATGGACGGCATCGAGGCCACCGAGGCGATCATCGCCCAGGAGCGCGAGGCCGGGCGCGCGCACGTGCCCATCGTGGCGATGACGGCCAACGCCTTCAACGAGGATCGCTCCCGCGCGCTGGCGGCCGGCATGGACGGCTTCATGGCCAAGCCCATCAACCTGGCCGAGCTGGAGCGCAACCTGCGCGAGTACCTGGGGTAACGCGTGTGGGGCCGCGCCGCGCGCCCGACCCTACACGCAAGAGGGCCCCCGATATCCCGTCGGGGGCCCTCTCCTTTTCGCGCCGTCGTCCTCGCGGTCGGGCGCGCGGCTAGATGCTCTTCAGCAGCTCCATGACGAAGTCGGCGTTGACGGCCATCTTGTCAGCCGACACGTTCTCCACCACATCGTCGCTCTGGCCGAAGTAGGCGGGCTTGCCGCCCTCCATGCCGGCCAGGTGCATGGTCTGGCAGCCGCGGCGCATGGCGCAGGCGGCCGCGCTGTCCATCCAGGTCATCGAGCCGGAGCCCACCGTCAGGCCGACGGCTCCCGAGGCCTTCTTCACCAGGCGCCTCATGCGCGACGACGCCTGACGCGGCAGGTAGGCGCCCTCCTTCTCGATGAGCGTGAGGTCGCCGGCGCCCAGGGCGTCCAGGTCGATGATGATGGCGCCGCGCATGTCCTGCGCGTGCTCGTCGAGGAACGCGTTCATGCCGCCGTTGCCCGCCAGCTCGGCGCCCAGGGCCACGAACCACACCTCGGTGTTGATGTCGGGGTTGCGGAAGCGGACGATATCCTCCACGCCGACGCCCTCGTCCGGCAGCTCAGCGGGCTGCTCGGGGCGCACGTCCTCGGACAGGGTCGACACGCGACCGAGCTGCTCGCGCGAGAATCCGCCGCCGTGCCAGCGCCGGGTGCGGCCGGCGGGCTCGTCCTGCTCCTCGTAGAGGGCCTCGTACACCTCGCCCCCGTCCTCATCGTCGGCCTCGTCGTAGTAGCCATCGTCATCATAGCCGTCGTCGTAGCCGTCGGCATCCTCGCGGAAGCTCTCCCAGCCGCCGCGCGCGGCGCCGGCCGCCTGGGCCTCGAACTCGTCGTCGACGTCGAGCCACTCCTGCGGGGTCGTCTCCTCCTGGGCCTTCTTCCGGCCGAAGCCGAACTTCCCGAGGAAGCGGGACGCGCGCGACTTGGGCATGTCGACGTAGCCGGGCCCCGAGAACGCGCCGGTCTCGGTGATGACCTCCTCGTAGTCGGAGTCGTCGGCATCGTCGACGTACATGTCGTCGGGATCCACGTCGTCGAGCAGCTCGTCGCCCACCGGGGCGAAGGCGCCGGTGGAGCCGGCCACGGCGAAGGCGCCTGCCCGGCTGACGCTCGTCGCCTCGAAGGACTCCTCCTCGACAACGGCCGCGGGGGCCATCGCGCCGGAGAGCGAGGGAAGCGATGCAGCGGAGAGCGCGGGCTCGGCCGCGGGGGCGTTAGCGATGGAGGGCAGCACCGAGCGCAGGTCCTGCACGCGGCCCGTGGCGGGCTGGCGCTCCTCGGCCAGGGGCGCGGGCTGCTTGCTCAGCTCGTCGAGCGGGGTGAGCGCGTCGGCCTCGGCGCCGATGGAGGGCAGCGAGATGGCGCGGCGCTTGCGCTTCGTCGGCTTCTTGCCGGCGGCGCCCACCGCGGGAACGGCATCGGCCAGGGCGGCCGCGGGGGTCTGGATGGAGGGGATGGCGGCGGCCAGGCTCTCAGCCACGGCGGCACGGTCGACCGGCGTGGCCTCGGCGGAACCGGTCAGCGGACGCGGCTCGCGGAAGGTGACCTCCTGGGCGCGCACCTCCTCGACGGCGTCGTCGAAGATGGCCGCCGGGGTCTCACGGCGCTCCGCCCCCAGCACATCGGGAGCCGCGGGGGTCGGGATGTCCAGGGGCACGGGACGGAAGGCGATGGTAGCGCCGCCGGCCGGCTCGTCGGCGTCCTGGGGCGCGGCGGGCGTGGCATCGGCCGGGGCGGGCGCGGGCGCAGACGCGGCTTCGGCGGCGTCCACGGCAGGGACGGCAGCCGGGGCCTCGGTGTCCTCGGCGCGGCGGAACCCGGGCGCCTTCACCTCCATGATGCTCTCGCGCATCTGCTGGAGGCGCTGCTCCGTCTCGGAGATGCCGGTCTCGGCCGGCGCGCTGAAGCGGTTGGGGCGCTGCTCGGCCAGCGCGGCGTCGAGGGCCTCGGCGTAGCGTGACCGCTGCACGGGGGCCTCGCGGTCGTCGGCCTTCTTCGCCTTCTGCTGCGCGGCCTTGAACCAGTCGGGAACGGAGGGCTCGTCGCGCTCCTCCGGCTCGATCTCGATGGGCTCGTCGACCTCGGGCGCGGCGCCGTCCGGGGCGGCGTCCTGCGCGGCCTCGCCATCGGCGGCTGCCAGGGCGGCCGGTTCCTCCTCGGGCAGCGGCTCGGGCTCGGGCTCGGGCAGGTCGATGCTGATGGTCTCGCTCACGGGCTTTCCGGTGAGGGCGGCGACGGCGGCCTTCGCCGACAGCAGGCGCTCGGCGGCGCTCTCCTCGCGCGGCGCGGGGGTGCCCGTCTCGTAGACGAGCTCGGCCCCGTCGGGGGCCGCACCGGCGGCACGCGCGGCGTCCGCCCCGTGGATCACGGCATCGCCGTCGCGCAGGCGCTCCAGCTCGGCGGCGGACAGTCGGCCGCGGCCCACGCGGGAGGCCACGTCCATGAGCACGGCCACGCCGGCGGCGTTGCAGTTGGCGCCCTCGTTGTACGAGGCGGAGCGGTGCAGGATGGCCAGCAGCAGCGGCCACGCGGCGGCGAGCAGCGCGATGACGGCCACGACGTTGAGCGCGACGGCCGCCGTCCCCTCGAGGGTGGTAAGGCAGCGCACGGCCAGGATGACGGCCGAGACGACGATGCCGCCGATGGCCGCCCAGTTCAGGATGGGCAGGGCCGACAGCAGCGGCGGGTTCGCCTCCACCTGCACCTTGCCGCTGTCGTAGTGGGCCACCAGCACGATCTTGCGGCGGCGGCCCGAGCCGGCCTCGGGCGAGAAGTCGGGCTCGTACTTGGCGATGACGTTCTGGCTGACGCCGCGGTTGAGGAAGCGGGACACGACGGGCTTGCCCAGCGCCTCGGCGACGTACACGGCGCCGGCCACGACGGTCAGGACGAGCGCGGGGATCACCAGCGCCGACACGAAGATGGCCACCACGGCTGCCAGGGCGACGACGGCGCTGCAGATGGCGCGGGGAAGGTCGGCGTCCGGGTTACAGCTGAAGTCCTCGATGGAGGCGGGAAGGCCCGCGTCGGTCTGCAGCTGCTCGGTGATGTAGAGCGCGGCCTGCTGCTCCTCCTCGGTGCCCGCAGGGCGCGGCCCGATGGTCTGCGATAGGTACGCGACGTGCTCTTGTATAGCGGCCATGTAAGGAGCCTTTCGGTTTTCCGTTTCGATGCCAAGGAACAACCAGGGCACAATTACCGCTAGTATAAGCTATTTCCCCAGGCTGCCCAAGTAATCCCGCAGAAATGCGTCTGCATCGCCAGCCTGGAGCCGCTCGGCGGAGTACGACGCCGCCGTGTCCGTCGCCGCGGCCGCGTAGAGCGGGCCGACGATGCCCGTCGGGTCGCCCGTGAGCGCATGCGCTGCCTCGACTGCCTGGGCGTCCAGGTCGTTGTAGCGGGCATTCTGGTCGGCCATCTCCTGCTTGTTGCGCGCAAGGTAGGCCTTATCCGAGGCGATGGCCGCGTACTGGGCGTCGATGCGCAGGGTAAGGTAGTCGCGGAAGGCGGAGAAGTCGGCCCGCGGGTAGGCGGCCGCGGCGGCGTCCAGCCCGTCGCGCGCCTCGGTGAACGCGGCGAGGGCCTGCTCGCTTATGGCCATGGACTCGCCCACCGTTGCCTTCGACATGGTGGCCAGCTTGGCCGCGGCGTCCCGGGCCAGGCCGTCGGCCTCGAGAGTCTTGTCCCACGACGTGACGGCGGCCTGCTGGGCCTGGCGCGCGGGCAGGGCCTCGGCCATGAGGGCGCGTCCCGCTGCGATCATGTTCTCGCGGGCGTTGATGGAGGCGAGCGCGCGGTTGGCGACCTCCTTGTCGCGGGCGTCGACCAGCTTGGGCTGCACGGCCAGCACGTCGGCCCGCGCCGTGGCGAGGTCGGCGAGCGCCGCGTCGAGGGCCGGCTGCATCGCCTCCCAGTCGGCGGCCTGCTGGGAGGCGTCCCCCTGGGTGATGCCCTCGTTGACGCGGGCGGTCACCAGCTCGTCCATGGGGAGGATGGCCTCGTCGGCGCGCTGGATGTCCTCGAGCGCCACCGACAGGTCGCCGCGCAGCACCTTCTGCGCCTGGATGAACGAGTACCCCACGCTGCCGAGCACCCCGGCGACGACCAGGGCCGCGGCGGCGCCCACGGCGAACACGGCCAGGCGGCGGCGCTTGCGCAGCGACTTGCGGCGCGCCACCTCCTCGGGAGGCGCCTGCCAGGAGGTGCGGCCCTGAGCGCGCGGGGCCCCGCCGCGCGTGCCCGTGCGGGGAGCGGCGTGCACCGGGCCCGCGACGGGCGCGTAGTCGCCCTCGGTCGACACGAACTCTCCCGAGGGCAGCGTGATCCCGCGCTCGCGGGCCGGGGTGCTGGGAGGCTTGCGGCGCCCACCTAAGGTGAACAGCGGGATGGCGCCCAGCTTCCGCAGGGCACCGCCGCCCGGGGCCTTAGGCGCGCCCGCCGCCGAGCGACCGCGTGACTTCACGCGCCCGCCCCGGCCCCCGCGCGTGCGATCCTGCGCGTCGTCGAGCGACTCGCGCGCCGCGTCGAGCACGCTGAAGGACAGCTCATTGGAGGTGCCCTGGGTCGCGCGCTTCACGTGCGCCGCGTGGGTTATCTTGTGGCCCCGTTTCGCCATCGCTCGCCTTCCGCGCCTCCTAGGACGCCTGCTCGAGCGCGGCGATGATCTCGTCGATGGTGCACACCGTGATGTTGCGGCTCGGCAGCGACTTGAGGAACGACTTGCCGTAGCCCTTGGTCACCAGCCGCTTGTCCGCCAGGATGAGGACTCCCTCGTCATCGGCCTTGCGGATGAGGCGGCCGGCGGCCTGCTTGGTCTCCATGACGGCGGCGGGCAGCACGTAGCGGCGCCACGCCGCGTCGTCGCGGGCCCCGCGCTCACAGGACAGCGGATCGGTGGGCTTGGCGAAGGGCAGCTTCGGGATGATCACGCCCTTGAGCGTGGCGCCCGGCGCGTCGAAGCCCTCCCAGAAGCTCTTGAGGGCGAACAGCGACAGGTGCTCGTCGGCCAGGAAGTCGTCGCGCAGGCCCTTCACCGACACGCCCCACTTCTGGCACACCAGCCGCAGGTCGTCCTCCTTGAGGGCCGGCTGGACGGCCTCGAAGCTCTTCTCCATCTCGCGGCGGTTGGTGAACAGCGTGAGCATGCTGCCGCGCTGGGCGCGGTGGGTGCCGACGAGGAGCCGCTCGAGCACCTCCAGGTAGCGCGGGTCGTTGGGCTCGGGCATGTCGCTGGCCACGAACACGTGCATGTGGGCGTCGAAGTCATAGCTTGACGCCAGCAGCAGCGTGTCGCACGCCGACGCCTCGCTCGTGTTGAGTCCCATCGCCCCCTCGAAGGCCGCGAAGGAATCTCCCACCGTGAGCGTGGCTGAGGCGAACACCACCGAGTGCGTGTTCGCGTAGAGCATCTCGTCAAGCGCGGCGCCCACGTTGAACGGCATCGCCGTCAGCTGGTCGACCGGGCGATCCCCCTTGCGGCTGAGCGTGGCGGCATAGACGTAGGTGTCGGGCGCGGTGACGAGGATGACCTCGACCGCGCGCATGATGTCCTTGAGCTCCAGCGCGATGGAGGCGATCTCCCGCTGCACCACCGCGGCGCCCTCGGCGTCCTCGAGCAGCGCCACCATCTCCTGGCACGCCGTGACCAGCTTCTCGGCCCGATCCGCCATGGCGCGGCCCTTCTCCACCACGTCGGCCCAGGTGGCCGACGAGCGGATGTCCGCGTTGATCCACAGCTCCACCACCTCGTAGCCCTTGCCGCGGCGGTTCGTGTCGAAGAACAGCAAGCCGCGCAGGGCCTCGCAGAACGGCTCGGCGGCCTCGGCGAAAGCCTGGCCGGCGCTGCGCGCCTTGTTGGCCAGGGCGTAGAACAGGGCGGCGCCCTCCTCGCGGCCGGGGATGACCGCCGCGCGCTCGGCGCGCGAGAAGACGTTGCGCGATGACTCGTCGCCGGCCACGCGGCGCGCGAGGAAGCGGATGTCGTCGGCGGGCATCTCGATGGAGAACGCGCGGCGCGCCTCGTTCTCGGCGCCATGGGCCTCGTCGACCACCCAGTAGCGGATGGGGGGCAGAAGCCCGTTGTCGGCGGCCAGGTCACAGAAGAGCAGGCTGTGGTTGGTGACCACCACGTTGGCAGTCTCGGCGCGGCGACGCGCGCCGTGCACGAAGCAGCTGGTGCCGTAGAAGGGGCACTTGCGGCGCAGGCAGTCGTGGCTCGTGGTGGTGACGCTGCGCCGCGGCAGCACGCGGTAGTCGATCTTCAGGCCGTCCAGGTCGTCGTAGTCGGTCTGCTCGATGAACGAGAGCAGCGCGGCGAGCGCCGGGGCCTGCGGGTACTCCTTGTTGCCGACCGTGCGCAGGCGCGGGCCCTCTTCCACGATGCGCTCGATGCGGCGCAGGCACGGGTAATGCGAGAAGCCCTTGAGCGACGTGAAGGTGAGCTCCTGCCCGCGCGCCGCCAGCGCCTCGGCCAGGGCCGGCAGCTCGTGATGCACCAGCTGGTCGAGCAGGGCGTTCGTCTTGGTGGCCACGCCGACGGTCACATTATTGATTAAGGAGGTCATGGTAGCGGGAACCAGGTAGGCCATGGACTTGCCGACGCCCGTGCCCGCCTCCACCATCAGGTTGCGCGAGCTGTCGAAGGCATGGCGCACGGCCTCGGCCATGACGCGCTGCTCCTCGCGCGGCACGTAGTCGTCGTAGAGACCGCCGACCAGGCCCTCGGCGGTGAAGGCCTCGGCGACGTCCTGCTGCGTCGGAAAGCGTAGATCGCGATAGGGATCCTCGGCGATGGCGTCGGCATCCAGCTTGGCGCGCCGCTCGTCGCCGCGCAGCCGCTCACGCCGCATCGCCCGGAGCGAGAACCGCTCCGCCGCCGGGGCGAACGCCGACAGCTGGGTGCCGGCCGTTGCGGCGGGCGCCGCGGGAGGCACGCCGAACATCACGTCGAACTCATCGCGCGGCGCGGCGGCGGGCGACCCGATGGACGCGCCTTGCACGGCGCCCTCACCCTGCAGCACGCCTTCTCCTTGCGCGGTGTCCCCCTTCTGCGTGACGCCGGGTATTTCACGTGAAACATCCGCAGTGGCGGGCGCGCCCTCCAGCAGGTCGGGCGCTATCTCGAGGCCCTCCTGGGCCTTACGCCGGGCGAAGTAGTCGAATACGGCCACCGTGGGCCACTGATCCGCCGGCGCCATCTTCGCGATCTCGCGCACCAGCGGCTCGGGCATGGCGTCGACGCCGGCCAGCAGGATGCGGAACAGCGCGCAGGTGGCGGCCACGTCCTCGTCCGCGCGATGGGTCGACAGCGGCGCGCCGAACGCGCGCACCAGATCGATCAGCCGGTGGGACTTCATGCGCGGCAGCGCGATGCGCGCCAGGTCGAGCGAGTCGAGCCACTGGTTCTCCAGCAGTGGATAGCCCGCCGGGTGCTTCGTGGTGAAGTTACGGTCGAACTCCGCGTTGTGGGCGACCACCTTGGCGTCCCCCACGAACTCCACCAGCTGGGCGAGCGCCTCCGCCGGAAGCGGCGCGTCCGCTACGTCCTCATCATGGATGTTCGTCAGATGGGCGACGTCATCCGGAATAGGTTTACCAGGGTTAACAAACGTGATGAACCAGTCGACTATCTCCCCGCGCTCCATGCGCGCGGCGGCGATCTGCGTCAGCTCGTCATGGCTGAGCGAGAAGCCGGTCGTCTCGGTGTCGATGACCACGATGTTGCGGTCGAGCTCGCCGTAGTCCGCCGCCGCGGCCTGCGCGGGAAGCGCGGCGTAGCGCGCCACCACATCCGCGCACGTCCCGTCGCTGATGAACCGCGCCAGCTCCCCCGGCAGCTCGGCGCCTTCCGCTCCTTCTCCCGCGCAGAATGTTTCACGTGAAACATTCTCGACGCCCTGGGGCGCCGCGCTGGCGGTCTCCTCCGCAGTATCCTCAACGAGCTTGTCACTCATGCGTTCCTCGAATCCCATTGGATAGGTGAATTCCGCGCCTCTCTCCCGCGCATGGCCGGCCGTTTGCAGGTGAGGGGTTCCTCTCAAGGCGAAAACAAGGGAGAATGACCCGACAACAGAAGAGGGCGCCTTCCGGCGGCTGCGCGTCCCGCTATTGTAACAACCCCACCGTACCCCGCGGAACGGAGAGCCCCATGAATCAGTATTTCGGTACATATCATCGCTTCGAGACTGAGTCGAAGAAGGACGCCGGGCGGCTGCTCGGCGCCGACAACCTCGTCGGCGACGCATACCGCATCGAGTGCACCATGGACGGCGCCGACCACAAGGCGTGGCTCGTCAGCCGGTTCGACCAGCGCATCGGCTTCTTCGACCCCGAGTTCTCGCGCGACCTGAGCATCCTCTCCGCGCGCGGACTCACCCTCACGGCCGTGCTGTCGTTCATCGCCTTCACCGAGGCCCCCGAGCCGGGCCATTACTGGGGCGAGATGGCCGTCATGGCCTACGACCCCCACCAGGCTGACGCGTTCGAAGCTTTTGTGCAGAACGTGGCGCTGCGCATGCAGGACGGCGTGCGCGTGAACGTGACCCTCAGCGACGAGGGAGTAACGCGCGTCATCGAGAGCAACGGCACCTGGCTGCCCGACCAGACCGTTCCCATGCCCGCCAAGGAGAAGGGCACGGTGGTCATGAAGAGCCGCCGTTCCCTCAGTGAGAAGGCCATCGAGCAGGGGCGCAAGGGCAATAAGGGCTGCTATATCATCAGCTGGGCCTTCCTTCTGGCACTAGTGGCCGGCGCTATGTTCGCCCTCAAGTCCTGCGGGCTGTTCTAGCGTTTACGAGGCTCGCCACGGCGTGTCCTGGCGCGATGACGCCGACTTCCCTGCGGTGAGCCGCATCACGTTGCCCCTCGTAACCCACCCATTCCAACGAACAGGGCCCGGAATGTTTCACGTGAAACATTCCGGGCCCTGTTTTCGTGTTACCCCTTGATCCGGGAACCTAACGCCGCGCATCCTCCAGGGCGAAGCCGATGAGTTGCGTGCACAGGTCGGGGAAGCTGATGCCCGCCGCTCGTGCCGCGTCGGGGAGAAGCGACGTGGCCGTCATGCCGGGGATGGTGTTCGTCTCGAGGATCCACGCCACCCCGTCCTCGTCCAGGAGGAAGTCAGAGCGGGACATCCCCGCGCAGCCGAGCACCCGGTGCGCGGCGACGGCCTGCTCCCGGATGCGGGCGGCGATATCCTCAGGCAGACGGGCGGGGCAGATGTGCTGCGATCCGCCGGGCGCGTACTTCGACTCGAAGTCGTAGGAGGCGCTCTGCGGGATGATCTCGATGATCGGCAGCGCCGTCGGATCGTCGTTGCCTACCACGGCCACCGTCAGCTCGGTGCCCTTGACGTAGCGCTCCACCAGAAGCCTCTCGCCCACCTGGAAGGCCTGATCGATGGCCCCCTCCAGCTCCTCGGCGGACTCGACGATGAAGACGCCGAGCGAGCTCCCCTCGGTATTAGGCTTCACCACGCACCGTTCCCCCAGCTCAGCGACTATCTGGGCCACGGAGACCAGCTCATCGCGCGTCACCACCAGCGATTCCGGAGTGGGGATGCCGGCCGCACGGTAGAACACCTTGGCCTTCTCCTTGTCGATGGCCAGCGCGCTCGCCCACACGCCCGAGCCGGTATAGGGAAGTCCGATGGTCTCCAGGAACCCCTGGATCGACCCATCCTCGCCTCCCTTGCCGTGAAGGCAGAGGAAGGCCACGTCGAAGCTGCCCCCCAGAAGAACCTCTAGATCCCCGCGGTTCGCTGGATCAAGCACGCTGACCTCAAACCCTGCCTCGACCAACGCCGAGCGGGCACCCTCACCCGAGGCCAGGGAAATCTCCCTCTCCCCGCTGGAGCCGCCGGCCAGAATGACAACCTTACACGATGATGGATCAAAGGATTCGAACATACGTTCCCCACCTTTCCATGAACTAAGATAAGCGGCCGCAAGTATAGCATTTGCCTATGAAGAATGTTTCACGTGAAACATTCTTAGGCCACTTCCTCCACTTGTACCAGGGCAAAATGTTTCACGTGAAACATTTTGCGAGCGCTTTTCCCATTCTGAAGTTCAAATGTTTCACGTGAAACATTTTCCTCTCACACCGTCGCCTATAATGGCGGCATGATGAATGAGATAAAGACCTACAACCTCAGCCAACTTGAAGATCTGACCTCACGATATGGCCAGCCGAAATTCCGTGCCAAGCAGCTCTACGAGTGGCTGGTGGGAAAACATGCCATCTCGTATGACGAGATGACCAACCTCCCTAAGGATTTCCGAGCTCAGCTCGCACAAGACTACCCCCTCGCAACCTGCGAGGTGATCGACCGCCAGGTCTCCAAGGATGGAACCAGGAAGTACGTAGTGTGTTTCCATGACGGCTGTATGGTCGAGACCGTCGCCATGCCGACAGGTGAGAACGACGAGCGTCTGACCGTATGTTTCTCCACCCAGGTGGGATGCGCCATGGAATGCGCGTTCTGTGCGACAGGTCGCGAGGGCTTCTGCCGCAACCTCACCGCCAATGAGATGACGGAGCAGGTATCCCTCGTCGAGCGTGACTTCGGCCGCAGGGTGACTAATCTCGTTGCCATGGGACAAGGTGAGCCCTTTCTCAACTACGATGCGCTCATCGAGGCCCTTCGCATGGCGAACTCCGCTGACTCGTTCAATATCGGCGCACGGCATATCACCGTGTCCACCTGCGGCATTATCCCGGGGATTGACCAGCTGGCCGAAGAGCCCGAGCAGTTCACCCTCGCCATTTCCCTGCACTCGGCTATCCAGGAGAAGAGAGATCAGCTGATGCCCCGCGTCTCTCACCAGCCGCTTCCTTCTCTCAAGAAGAGCCTCAAACACTACGTCGAGAAGACCAACCGCCGCGTGTCCTTCGAATATCTCCTCATTAAGGGTGTCAATGATGGGGAGGAAGACCTCCAGGCGCTGCTAGACTTCTGCGACGGACTCCTCTGCCACGTGAACCTGCTCCCCATGAACAAAATCGCCGGCTCTCCCTTCCAGCCGTCTCCTCGCTACATCGCCGATCACTGGATTAGCACACTTGGTAAACATCACATCGAGGCCACAATGAGACGATCCCGCGGCTCGGACATCGCCGGCGCCTGCGGACAGCTGAAGAACTCACTCCAAAATGTTTCACGTGAAACAATCTGAAATGTTTCACGTGAAACATTCCCCTGCATAAAGAAAGGGCCCCGACCAAAGCCGGGGCCCTTTCTTTATGCGTTACTAGGAAATCGAGGCAAGCAGTTCCTCGAAAAGACGGGTCAGCTCCGCCTCATCTTGGAACTCAATCTCAATCTTGTTCTTCCCGCCCTTGGTTCTCACGCGCACATTAGTCTTGAGGACATCACGCAGGGCCTTGGCGACGCGCTTGTAAGTGACCGGCATCGGCTGGCGAACCGGCGCTTCCTCACCCTTGGGACGACCGGACAGCAGGCGAGCCAGCTGCTCCGTCTCACGGACGTTGAGGCGTTCCTCCATCAGCTTGCTGGTGAGCTTCTCGCGGCCCTCGCTATTGGGGATGGAGAGGATAGCGCGAGCATGACCAGCGGTGATCTTCTCCTCGAAAAGCAGCTGCTGGGCATCCTGCGGCAGATCGAGCAGACGAAGAGCATTGGCGACAGTAGAGCGGCCCTTCGACATGGCCTGGGCCACATCCGACTGCGTCATGTTCTTGCGCTCCATCAGGCGGCGATAGCCGTAGGCCTCCTCGATGGGGTTGAGGTCGGAACGCTGCACGTTCTCAACTAGGGCCAGCTCGAGGGCACGATCGTCGTCGACATCCTTGATGCGCACAGGAATCTTCTCGACACCGAGCAGCTTGCAAGCCTGCCAACGACGCTCGCCAGCGATGATCTGGTAGTCGTTTTTCCCCATCGTGCGCACGAGGATGGGCTGCAGCAGGCCGTCCTTCTCGATTGACGCCGCAAGCTCCTCGATCTCCTCGCGCTTGAAGTGGGTGCGCGGCTGATCCGGGTTGGGGGTCACCCACTCGATCGGCACTTCATCCACGTTACGGGACACGATCCCCTTGATGGTGATGTGCTCGGAAGAAGCCTCCTCACGCTCAACAGGCGTCGGCTCCTCCTTCTCAGGGGAAAATGTTTCACGTGAAACATCTCGCGGCTCCAGAATGGGGTCGTACTGCGGAATCTCACCCGGTTCCACTACCACACGCTGACGAGCAGGACGCGCCGGGGCAGGTGCCGGGGTTCCCTCATCGTAAGAGTCTCCCAAGAGGGAGTTCAGTCCACGGCCCAGGCCGCCCTTCGTCGCTTTAGCCACGGCTTATCACTTCCTTCGCAAGCTCAATGTAGGCAATAGCACCCTTGCCCTTGGGTTCATACTCGGTAATAGGCTGTCCAAAGCTCGGAGCCTCGGAAAGCTTGACCGTGCGCGGGATCTCCGTCTTGAACACGGCACGGCCGAAGTAGTTCCGCACCTCCTCAGCCACCTGCAAGGACAGGTTGGTGCGGCCGTCGTACATGGTGAGAAGCACGCCATAGATATCCAGCGTGGGATTAAGGCGCGTTTTGACACGTTTCATCGAATCGAGAAGTTTTGTCACGCCCTCGAGTGCGTAGAACTCGCACTGGATGGGAATGAGCAGCTTATCAGCCGCGACCAGCGCGTTGACTGTCAGAAGGCCCAGGGAGGGTGGGCAGTCGATGAAGATGAAGTCATACTTGCCCCGCATGGTGCCCACCGCGTCCTTCAGGCGGTTCTCACGCGCCATCTCAGATACCAGCTCGACCTCGGCGCCGGCTAGGTTGATGGTAGCAGGAGCCACATCCAAGCCGGGGCACACGTCGGGGATAATGACTTCCTCAATGGGGACATCATTCAAGAGCACGTCGTAGATGCAGTTCTCGACGTTCGCCTTCTCAATGCCCAGACCACTGGATGAATTGCCCTGAGGATCAAGGTCGACGAGGAGCACCTGCTTCCCCATGGCCCCCAACGCCGCCGAGAGGTTGATGGCCGTGGTGGACTTCCCCACGCCACCCTTCTGATTGATGATCGCCGCCACCTTGGTCTGTCCGACCACATGGCGCACCGGAGCCTTGTCCTTATAGGATTTGATCGGCTTCTTGTCCGCCTGGTCAACCACCATGGGAGCCGGCTCTCTCACCAGCACCTCCGCATTTTCTACGTCAAAGTCGTCAGGAGACGAGGCAACGCTGGGAACAGGCGCCTCCTCCTCGGGCTTCTCCCGCTTCAGACCGTCTAACAAGCCCACGTCTAACCCCTTTCTCAAATCGCTCAGAGTATAGCAAAATGTTTCACGTGAAACATTTTGGTGTTCCTATCAGAAGAATGAAGGCGAGAAAATGGCCGCAGAATGTTTCACGTGAAACATTCTGGCACCTCAACGTGGAATTGATCAGTGATTATAGACGAGCTACGCGTGAAAATGTTTCACGTGAAACATTTTCACGACGAGTAGCAGACATCGAAGGGAAATCAGCTCTTTTCCAGCAGCCTCATGAAGTCAAACTGGAACTGTCGCGCATCCGGGCGTCTCTTCTGGGCCTCCTGATGGATGATCTCGCACACCCCCTCGAAGCTCTCATCGATGTCACGGTTGGTGAAGCGCAACTCCTTGATTCCCTCTGTCTCCAGGAAAGTAGTTCTGATTTGGTCATAGCGCAGCGCCCGCGGCTCGAAATGCTGGGATCCGTCAAGCTCAATGCTGAGGTGGAGCTTCTTACAGTAGAAGTCGAGGATATAGTTTCCCATCACCTTCTGCGTGACGAAGGAGAACTCATAAGTTTTAAGGAACTGATACCACAGCTTCCGTTCCTGACGTGTCATCTCACGCCGCATCCGCTGGGCGCGCTCTGCCAACACCTGTCTACGGTTCTTCGTCATTATGGTCTCCTCTCCATGGCAACAAGAAGATCATAATCGCGCCCAGCGACGCGAGAGCGCTCGCAGAGCGGTGCAGCTATGGTGCCCCCATTACAGCATTTCCAGGCCCCCTACGGGTCATGACGGGTAGAAAGCGTCGCCCCCGCCCCTCCTGAGCGTCACGAAAGACGCGTGGGGGCAGCATGAAAGCTGCTTTAAAGCCCTATTCGGAGTGTTTCACGTGAAACATCCCAGGAAACAGCGCTCTCGAGTGACTGTTTCACGTGAAACAATCAGGTGTGGAAAATGTTTCACGTGAAACATTTTTCAGTCGATCAGGGGCTTATGCTGCGCCATACCAACGCGACGAGGAAGCTTTACCGTAGGCTTACCGGTTTTCTCATAAAGGAAGATCTCACGGTGAGTTTCTCCGTCGCTGAGGATCAGAGATCTCTTAGATACGAGGGTCATCCCCACCTTCTTCGCCACCTTCTTGGCGGCTTCTTCCTCCTCAGGCGATGCCTCTCCCTTGTAGCACACGAAAAGGCCTCCCTTTTTCAAGAGAGGAGAGGCCAGTTCCAGCAGGGAGGGAAGCTGGGAAAGCGCCCGAGCGGTGAGAACAGAGAACTTACCGGGCATTTCTCGGGCTAAATCCTCTATCCTTCCACTGAAAGTGGATATTCGATCGCTCATTCCGAGCTTATCAACACATCTTTCGACAATTGCCGTCTTCTTCTTCACTGAATCGACGAGGATAGCCTTGCGGCCCGTCTCCACGGCGATGGGAAATCCAGGGAATCCTCCGCCGGTGCCGAGATCCCCGTAGAGCCCCTCGGGCGCCCGGTTCACCTCCGGCAGAGCAACGAGAGAGTCTTCAATATGGAGGATGCGGGCCTTTTCCTTAGAATCGATTCGCGTCAGATTGGTAGTCTTGTTCTCTTCCAGGATGAGATCAAGGTAGCGATCGATCAGCTCAGCGTTTTCCACGGATTCCTCCTTCGAAATGTTTCACGTGAAACATTTCATACGCTCTAAGGGAGGCAGAATGTTTCACGTGAAACATTCTAACGGCTCTTCGGAAAGAAAATGTTTCACGTGAAACATTTTGAAGCACATACGAGCGAGATCGACAAACGGAATGTTTCACGTGAAACATTTCTAGCGCATGAGAAGAGGGGAAGGTACAAGGGAGGGATACCAACAGGCCTGAATGTTTCACGTGAAACATTCCGCAGAAAAAAAAAAAGCAGGGCCAGGAATTCACTTTCTGGCCCTGCTTTGCTTTGCTTTGATGGCGGTTTTGCCTAGAGGGGAATCACCACGACGTGGCGGGCGCTGCCCTCGCCTTCGGATGCGGTCTCGACGCGATCGTCATCGCGCAGGGCGATGTGGACGATACGGCGCTCGTAGGGGGTCATCGGACGCAGCTTGATGCTGCGGTGCTGGCTGGCGGCGCGGTTCGCACTCGTGCGGGCGATAGACTCCAGCTTCTGACGCTGGCGGCTCTTGTAGCCCTCGACGTCAATGACCACCGGGTAGCGGAAGCCGATGGTGCGCACCGTGATGGCGGACACCAGGAACTGCAGGGCATCGAGTGTCTTGCCGTGGCGGCCGATCAGCACGGCCAGGTCATCGCCGGTGATGTCGAGGATCAGCTCGCCTTCATCACCCTCGTACTCGTCGATGGTGACCTCGCCGACGTTGAAGTACTTCAGGATGTCCTGCAGCGCGGCGATGGCAGTGTCGGCGATGTTGTCGAGCATCTCATCGGTGATCTCCTGCTCGCCGTCGGCGGCAGCGGCCGATGCGGCAGCCTCAGAGGGCGCGTCGGACGCAGTGTCGGCCTCAACGGCCTCGGTTTCCTCGACGGGAGTCACTTCCAGTTCCTCTTCCATGGTCTCTCCTTTAGATTGAATCGGAGCTTCCGGATCCAGAATGTTTCACGTGAAACATTCTGGATAAAACAAAAGGAGTGTTTCACGTGAAACACTCCTCCGTTCTACAAGGTTGGGCGCTAGCGCTTCTTGGTCGGGCGGGGCTTCTTCACCTTGCGGGTGACGTTGACCTCAACCGGCTTGACCTCGATGACCTCGGCCTCGGCGGCACGGGCATCGGCACGGCGGCAGATCGCCAGGCTGCCCTGCTGCTGGGCGATGCCGATCAGCGAGGAGGTACCCCAGAAGAGGAGCACGCCGGCGGGAGACGTCCAGGAGATCCACAGCATGAAGATGCTCATGACGCCGGCCATCATCAGGGTCTGGTTCTTCTGCTGGGTGTTCTCGCTCTTCATCTGCATGAGAACCATGGGGAGGAAGGTGGCGCCGGCGAAGATGATCATCAGCACCAAATAAGGAACAAACGTTCCAAAACCCCCGGCAAAAGCATCAGCAGGGGTCATCGTGAGGTTAGGTACGATGTTATAGAAGGTGAAGTCGCCCGCCACTTCGGGGCGGGAGCCCATCTCGCGCAGCGTCTGGAACAGCGCGATGAAGATGGGCATCTGGAGAAGCATGGGCACGCAGCCGGCCAGCGGGTTGAACTTGGCCTCGGCGTAGAGCTTCTGCATCTCCTGGGACTGGCGAACCTGATCGTCGGCGTACTTCTGCTGGATCGCCGCGATCTTCGGCTGGATCTTCTGCATCTGGTAGTTCGACTTCGCCTGCTTGTGCATGAGCGGAGCCAGGATGACGCGGAAGATGATGGTGACGATGATGATGGCCAGGCCCCAGTCACCGCAGAAGTTGTAGAAGAACTCGATAGCGTTGAATATCCAGTCCTTAAATACTTCCCACATGAACATTCCCTTCTACATCGCGGGGAGGGGAGACGCCTGCGGCCCCTAGGGAACGGGGTCGTAGCCGTGCGGCCCACCCGGATGGCACTTCATCAGCCTCTTCACCGTGAGGACGAGCCCCTTGCGGAACCCGTAGCGGCGGAAGGCGGTGAGTCCGTATTCCGAGCACGTGGGAACGAAGCGACAGCAGGAGGGGAATAGCGGCGATATGGCCGCCCGATAGAACAGGATGAACCCGATGGCCATCAGGGAGGGAACCCGAACGAGGGCCCCGCGCACCTTATCCACGCCCTTCCTCCGCCTCACCGAGACACGACCCGGCGACCGCCTTGTCACACGCCTTTAGCACTTTACTATAAGACGCGTCGGTAAGGGATGACTTCGCGAGAAATATCACATCGTAGCCGGGCCAGGGGCCGCCGAGCGCGCGGCAGACCTCCCTCATGCGCCGTTTGGCCGCGTTGCGCCACACGGCGTTACCCAGCTTCTTCCCCGCAATAAAAGCGACACGACCCGGGCGGTCGTGTCGCGATGCCTCCTTCGGCCCCTCACCGATGATGAGTGTGAGGTAGGGGGTCTTTTGGCGCCTCCCCGTGGAGAAGAGGTGGGATATGTCAGCGCTGGATTTTATGGTATCCAACGGACAGCCTCCGGTTAGACGCAGAGACGCTTGCGGCCCTTCGCACGACGGGCAGAGAGGACGGCACGGCCGGCCTTGGTGGACATGCGGGCGCGGAAGCCGTGGCACTTGGCGCGCTTGCGGGTGTTGGGCTGGTAGGTGCGTTTCATCGTATTTTCCCTTTCATATTCAAAGAGTAACTTCCAAATTATATACCCGGGAAGTGGGGTGTCAACGGGCAATTTATGGCTCGACGGTGAAAACGAAGAGGGATTCCACTGAGGGGATGGCACCTTCCTCAATGCCTAAGATAAGAAGAGAAAGGAATAATGGTAATAATAAGCTCGGTTGAATGGTGGAAAAGAAGGAAAGGGCCTGATGGGTTCTGAAAAGATGTGATGGCAGACGGTTGAAGGAGAGTAGGCGTCTTCCACAGGGTTTTATCGCCGGTTTTATCATTGCACACAGGCAGTGGAAAAAAACGGCGGTTTTGAGCGGGTTGTCCGCCGGGAATCGACGCCCGTCGGCCGCTAGATCTCGCGGATGATCTGCTTGAGGTTCTCGACCTCCTCCTGCACGTCGCGGTTCTGCTGCATCATCTTCTCGATCTGGGCCACCGAGTGCATGACCGTGCTGTGGTCGCGGTCGAACTTCTTCCCGATAGCGGCGAAGGGCATGTCGAGGAACTGCCGGCACAGGTACATGGCGATCTGGCGCGGGTAGGCGATGCTCCGTGCGCGGCTCTTACTCACCATCTCAGAGTGCTTGACCTTGTAGAATGCCTCTACCTCCTTCTGGATGTCCTCGATGGAGAGGTTGCGCGATGCGCCGCCCGAGAAGTGGTTCTCGAGCAGGGTGCGCACGTCGTTGACGGTGAGGTCGGTCTGCTGGAAGACGGTCATCTGGTAGATGACCTTGGTCACGGCTCCCTTGAGCTCGCGGATGTTGGAGCTGGAGCTCTCGGCGATGAACATCTGGATGTCCTGCGGCACCTCGAAGTGGTCGAGGCCCTCGTTGCGCTTGTACTCGTCGATGAACGACTTTACGATCCCCAGCTTCGTCTCGATCTCGGGCGGCTGGATGTCGACGGTACCGCCCTGGCTGAATCGGGAGTGGTAGCGCTCGTCGATGTCGATGTTCTTCGGCGCGCGGTCGGCCGACAGGATGATCTGCTTGCGTTGGCCGATGAGGCTGTTGAATATCTGGAAGACGATGTCGAGGGTCTGCTTCTTGCCCTGGAGGTACTGGATATCGTCGATGAGGAGAACGTCGGCCTCCTCATAGCGCGTCTTGAAGTTCTTGTAGCTCGACTTCTCTTTGTCGTGCGCCGCGCCGGCCTCCATGTAGTCGGCGAGCAGGTCGGACGAGTCGACGTAGACGGTGCGCAGCTGAGGCTGCGTCTCGCGGATGTAGTTCTGGATCGCGAACATGAGATGGGTTTTCCCCAGCCCGCTCTTGCCGTAGATGAACAGGGGGTTGAGCGGCGTGGAGCCTGGCTGCTCGGCGACGTTGACGGCCATGGAGTAGGCCATGCGGTTGGAGTCGCCGATGACGAAGTTCTCGAAGGTGAGCGCGCTCGACGGGCCTTCGGGGATCGGGGCGTGCGCGGCGGTGACGCCGGGGGTGGGGAAGTCGAGCGGCGGGAACGACCGCGGCTCCTCGGCAACGGGAGCAGCCGGCATCGGCGAGTCCGTGGGCTGGTAGGCGTCGGGCTGGGCGGCGACAGGTGCGGCGGCCGGGACGGCCGGCTGGATCGGCTGGGAGACCACCGGCGCCGGGAACGGGCTCGCGGCGGAGGGCTGGGGAGCCGCCACGGCACCGGCCGCGGCGGCGGCCGAGGGGTCGACCTCGATGGCCACCATGAACGGCACGCCCTGGTGCAGCTGGGAAAGCGCACGGCGGATGAGCTCGATGTAGTGGCGCTCCACCCAGGTCTTGATGAACTCGTTGTCGGTCGTGAGCATGAGGAAGCCCTCGCTCATGGCCTGGGGCTGCAGGCGGTAGAAGAAGGCCTTGAACTGGGAGGGCTCCACGCCCTCATAGCCGCAGACGAGGTTGCAGACCTCGTTCCAGTTCTCGTTGAGCTTTCCGCTGTCCATAGGCTTTCCTCTTCCCGCATGGGCGCCGAACCCGCGGCGCTCCCCGGCGCCCCGGCTGCTTGGGGCCCGGGGCCTATTGTATATAAGTGGGGCGCGCCGGCAAAGCGCGCCGAGGCTAGATGGTCTGGGCCACGGCCACGCCGAGGTCGGTCAGGCGGCGCTTCTTGTTCTGGCCGCTCATGACGAGTGCGGCCTGCTCGAGCTTTTTGAGCGCGTTGTGCACGCTTGACGGGGCCGCCTCGAGGATGTGGCTGATCTCGGTGACGCCGAGCTCGCCATCCTGGTAGAGGAGGCGCAGGACGTCCTGCTCCCGTTCGGACAGGTGGGGGGCGAGTGACTGGACGCGCGCCGGCGCGGCCGCGGCGGGCGTTCCCCAGGGCTGGGCCTGCGCGGGGACGCTGGCAACGGGGTAGGAGCTCGGTGCCCCATAGGCCGCCGCGGGCATCCCGGCCGCCCCGGCGGGGATGGCGTTGCCGTAGGCGTCGAACGCCATGGCCTGCGGATAGGCCTGCTGGCGGGGGTCGGCGCCGTAGCCGGCCATCGTCGGCTGCGCCCCGTAGGCGCTGTTCGGCTGCATCGCGCTCGTCGCCCCGCCGACGGGGTAGCCGGTGGTGCCCGGTGCGACCTGGGGCTGGTAGCCCGCGGCCATCGCGCCTGCCGGCGGCGCCGAGGGGTGCGGCGTCACGCTGATGGTGACCACCGACCCGCGCCCGAGGTTGTCCTCGATGGTGATGTTGCCGTGGGACACGTCCAGGTAGTCGCGCACGATAGGCAGCCCCGACCCCACGCCGCGGATGTACTTCTTCATGGGCTCGACGGCCGAGGAGAACCCGGGCTTCTGCGCCTGATCCTTGTAGGGGATGCCGGGACCCTGGTCGGCGAAGCGGATGGTGTTGCCCGCGTCGAGCACCGAGACGATGATCTCGCGGAACCGCGCGTGGATGAAGTTCTCCGACACCTCGCGGATGACCGTGTAGGGGATCGACCCGCCGGCCTGGCGCGCCTGCTCGTAGACGGTCGAGGCCAGGCTCTCGATGTACTGGGTGGTCTCGGCCGGCTTGACCTCGATGACCCGCGGCGCGCTGAGCAGATCGTCGTAGAGGGCGATGCGCGCGGTGGTGGGGACGAAGGTGAAGTCGAAGGCGTAGGGATCCTCGCCTGCGGGAGGCTCGGCGAGGGTATGTGGTTCAGCGTTATTCAAGGTCATTCCAGTTTTTCTTCGATTATTCAGCGTTTTCAGGAAATTCCAAGGGCATTTTACCGTTATTCACCGACCTAAATCTAGCCCACCTGCGCTTTCGTCGGTTGAAAAGCAGGATATTCGACGATTCATGAATTATGAACGGTTGTGACCTGCTGTTTTCGAAGTTATCAACAATTTATTCATAGAAAGTGGAAAACGCTGAAAACCGTGAATCGGAAAAGAGGGAAAACGGGAAGCCGATGTGAAAAACTAGGGAAGAATTTCCTTGACTTTTACCCTTAGTAGGGTTTCTGCAGGTTGAGGACGCGCCCTCGGGATATAAACGCCCTTTTGTTCGCCATCGTCGTGGAAAAAGGGGATGGAAACGATCATCAATAGGATAATTTATTACATAATGCCTGTTCAAACGGTATTTTCTTAAGATCGACCTCATAAGGGAAGATGACATGGCGAAAACTGTTAGTCATGGCCAGTTCTAAGATTTGCACCATGGTTTTCAGAGAAACGCCCGTTTAGATGCCTTTTCGGCGAAGTTTTCAACATTTTCCACAAACCGGTGGGAGAAAAAAGTGGAAAAGCACCTGACATCCCGCCGAACGGTAGGGAAGGAGCCTTGCCCCGCCGCGTCAGGAGGGGCCCGCCTCGCCTATAATGGCCCTGGTTCAGAAGAATAATCACCGGCTTTCCACCCCTTCCCGCGCCCTGGCCGAGGGAGGGGGCGGTCATCCGGCGCGCGAGGGAAGAGGGACGCCTTGAAATTCAGCATCAACCGCACGGAGCTACAGAACGCCATCTCCATCGTCTTGAAGGGCGTGTCCACCCGATCCACCCTGCCCGTGCTGTCGGGCATCCTGCTGGAGGCCCACGGCGACAAGCTCACCCTGCAGGCCACCGACCTGGAGCTGTCCATCCAGTACTCGGTCGCCGCGCTCGTCGAGGAGGAGGGCAAGGCGGTGGTGCCGGGCAAGCTGTTCTCCGATATCGTGAAGAACCTGCCCGACGCGGCCGTGCATGTGGACGCCGGCGAGGATCAGGCGTTCATCACCTGTGACACGTCGTCGTTCTCGATCAAGGCGCTCAACTCCGAGGACTTCCCCGGGTTCCCCGCCGTGGACGTGACCCAGCGCATAGAGATCCCCTTCGCCCAGTTCGCCGCCATGGTGCGCCGCGTGGCGCGCGTGGTGTCGAAGGACGAGAGCCGCGCCATCCTCACCGGCGTGCTCATCACGCTGGAGGAGGGGCTGCTGCGGATGGTGGCCACCGACTCGTACCGCCTGGCCATCACCGAGGCCGTGCTCGGGGACGCGTCGGCCGACCCGTTCCAGGCGGTCATCGCGGGCTCGTTCCTCCAGGAGATCGCCTCGCTGCCCAAGACCGAGTCGCCGGTCACGCTCGCCCTGGCCGAGAACCAGATCGTCGTGACCTGCGAGGATACCGTCTTCATCAATCGCCGCATCGAGGGCAACTTCCCCAACTACAAGCAGCTGCTCCCCGATGCCTACACGACCCGCGCGACCCTGGAGGTCGACCGCCTGATCGCCGGCGTGAAGCGCGCCTCCATCCTGGGGTCGACCGCGTCCCCGGTGCGCTTCGACCTGAACATGGCGTCGCAGACCGCCCAGATATCGGCGGCGTCGCAGGACGTGGGATCCGCCCAGGAGACGCTGCCCTGCGAGATAGAGGGAGAGGACGTGGAGATCGCGTTCAACTACGCCTACGTGCTGGACGGCCTGCAGTCGGTGACCACCGAGCGGGTGTTCCTGGAGGTGCAGTCGTCGCTCAAGCCCGGCATCTTCCGCGCCGAGGCGCCTGAGAACTTCCTGTACCTGGTCATGCCCGTGCGCCTCTCCTAGCGCGCCACGGCGAGACGGCGGGGAGCCCGCGTGACGCTGAGCATCCAGAGCATCGAGCTGCGGGACTTCCGCAGCTACGGCCGGCTGTGCCTTGAGGGCATCGGCCCGCTCACCGTGCTCGTGGGGCCCAACGCGGTGGGGAAGACCAACATCGTCGAGGGCATCCAGCTCCTGACGGCGCTCACGTCGTTTCGCCATCCGACCATCGAGCAGATGGTGCGCCGCGGCGCCGAGCGCGCCTTCCTCGGCGCACACGTGAGCGACGGCAACCGCGAGCTCGACGTCGAGCTGCGGATGGAGGGCCACGCCAAGCGCTACGCGCTCAACGGGAAGGCGAAGCGCACGGCCGACCTGAAGGGGCTCGTGCCGTCGGTGACGTTCACGCCGGACGACCTCGACCTGGTGAAGGGCTCGCACGGCACGCGCCGCAAGGCCCTCGACGCGCTGGGGTCGCAGCTCAACGCGAACTACTACCTCATCCTCAAGGACTACGAGAAGGTACTCCAGTACAAGAACCGCCTGCTCAAGGAGGAGGCGTCGGACGTGATGATCGACAGCATCGACGAGATGCTGGTGACGGTGGGCGCCCAGCTCGCCTGCTACCGGGCGTCGCTGTTCGAGCGGCTGGTCCCGCAGGTCGCGCGCCGCTACGGCGAGATCGCCGGCCGGGGCGAGGCCCTGGCGTGCGCCTACCGCCCGTGCTGGGAGGCCGGGGCGCCCGCCGCGTCCGAGTCTGCCGCCGACGCCGCCCCGGCGCTCGCGCCCCTCACCCGCGACGCCGCCCGCGAGGCGCTCGAGGCCGCACTCGCTGGGCGCCGCGCCGAGGAGCGGGCCCGCCGCCGCGCGGTCGTCGGCCCCCAGGGCGACGCCATCGCCTTCGCCATCGACGGCATGGACGCCACGCTCTACGGCAGCCAGGGGCAGCAGCGCTCGGTGGTGCTCGCCTGGAAGCTGGCCGAGGCGGCGGTCATCGAGGAGATGCTCGACCAGAAGCCGGTGCTTTTGCTCGACGACGTCATGAGCGAGCTGGACGAGGCACGCCGCGCGGCGCTCGTATCCTACATATCCGACGATGTCCAGACCTTCATCACCACGGCGAACCTCGCCTACTTCGACCAGGCCATGCTCTCCGCGGCCCGCGTCATCCAGCTTCCCCTTGCCGAATAAGCGCCGATTTAAGCACTTGTTTTTATTATGAATCAGTATCTGACTCGAAAAAAGGCAAGAGCACGCCTTAGAACGGCTTAAAACAAGCCCTATGAGCGGTTGAAGCAACTTTTCCTAACATCTCTATGGTAGAATTGATCAGATTCCGCCTTAGATAATAGCTAGAGGGGACGCATCCCCGAGGTTCCAAGGCGCCTGAAAGCCCTCAATCTGGAAAAGGAGCGTGTCAGTGGCGAGCAAACCAGATCACTATGACGGTTCAGACATCCAGGTCCTCGAAGGACTCGAGGCCGTCCGCAAGCGTCCGGGCATGTACATCGGATCGACCGGCCCCCGCGGCCTGCACCACCTGGTGTACGAGGTGGTCGACAACTCCGTCGACGAGGCCCTCGCGGGCTACTGCGACACCATCGAGGTGTGGATCCACCCGGACAACTCCATCACCGTCGCGGACAACGGCCGCGGCATCCCCGTGGACAAGCACCCCAAGGAGAAGATCCCGACCGTCGAAGTGGTCCTGACCATCCTGCACGCCGGCGGCAAGTTCGGCGGCGAGGGATATAAGGTGTCCGGCGGCCTGCACGGCGTGGGCGTGTCGGTGGTGAACGCGCTGTCCACCCGCGTCGAGGTGTGCGTCAAGCGCGACGGCAAGGAATACGCCATCGACTTCGACCACGGCAAGACGGCCACCAAGCTCCATGAGATCGGCAAGGCGAAGGGCACCGGCACCAAGACCACGTTCTGGCCCGACCCCGACATCTTCACCGAGACCACTGTCTACGACTACGATACGCTCGCCAGCCGCTTCCGCGAGATGGCCTTCCTCAACCGCGGCCTGAAGATCATCTTCCACGATGAGCGCGTCACCGACGCCGACGGCAACCCGCGCACCGAGGTGTTCCACGCCACGGGCGGCATCGTCGACTTCGTCAAGTTCCTCAACGAGGGCAAGGAGACACTCAACAAGCCCATCTACTTCGAGGCCGAGAACGAGGACGGCACGGTGGAGGTGGCCCTCCAGTGGTCCACGTCCTACTCCACCACATCGGTGATGGCCTTCGCCAACAACATCAACACCCACGAGGGCGGCACGCACCTCGACGGCTTCAAGCAGGCCATCACCCGCACCATCAACGACTACGCCCGCGCGAAGGGCCTGCTCAAGGAGAAGGACTCCAACCTCTCCGGCGAGGACGCGCGCGAGGGCCTGGCCGCCATCATCTCGGTGAAGCTGCACGACCCGCAGTTCGAGGGCCAGACCAAGACAAAGCTCGGCAACACCGAGATCCGTCCGCTCGTGCAGAACGCGGTCACCCGGGGGCTTGCCGAGTACCTGGAGGAGAACCCGACGCCGGCCAAGCGCATCGTCGGCAAGGCGACCCAGGCGCTCAAGGCCCGCGAGGCCGCCCGCAAGGCGCGCGAGATGACGCGCCGCAAGAACGTGCTCGACTCCTTCGCGCTGCCGGGCAAGCTGGCGGACTGCTCGTCGAAGGAGGCCTCGCTCTCCGAGATCTTCATCGTAGAGGGCGATTCCGCAGGCGGCTCGGCCAAGCAGGCCCGCGACCGCAAGTTCCAGGCCATCCTGCCCCTGCGCGGCAAGATCCTCAACGTCGAGCGCGCCGGCCTGCACCGCTCGCTGTCGTCCGAGACGATCAGCTCTCTCATCACGGCCATCGGCACCAACATCGGCGAGGACTTCGACGCCGACAAGGCGCGCTACCACCGCATCATCATCATGACCGATGCCGACGTCGACGGCGCGCACATCCGCTGCCTGCTGCTCACCTTCTTCTACCGCTACATGCCCGAGCTCATCAACCGCGGCTACATCTACATCGCCCAGCCGCCCATCTTCGGCATCAAGAAGAAGAACTCGCGCAACCCCAAGATCGAGCGCTACATCTACGACGAGAAGGCGCTGTCGGCCACGCTCGCCGAGTACGACGACCCGAGCAAGTACGACGTGCAGCGCTACAAGGGCCTCGGCGAGATGGATCCCGAGCAGCTGTGGGAGACGACGATGGAGCCGGCCACCCGCACGCTTCTCCAGGTGAACATCGACGACGCCGTGGAGGCCGAGCGCGTGGTGAGCGAGCTCATGGGCGACCAGGTGGAGCCCCGCAAGGAATTCATTCAGAAGCACGCGCGCGACGTGCGCTTCCTGGACATCTAAGGAGGCCCCGTGTCTGACGAGATGAACGAGAACGACGGCTTCCTCGACGGCGACGACAGCCTGGATCGGCTGATCGAGCGCGCCGAGGAGGACTACGACGCCGAGGACGACGAGGAGCTGGAGGGCGACGAGGACGCCGAGCTGGCCAGCGCGTCTTCCACCCTCGACGAGGAGCACGCGATATCCGAGGAGGAGCGCGCCCGTTCCATGATCGTGGACATGCCCAACCCGCACGGCTCCATCATCGAGGGCGCCAACGGCGGCGAGGGCACCACGGTGCGCGCGGCCTACCTGGGCAAGGAGATGCAGACCTCGTTCCTGGAGTACTCCATGAGCGTCATCGTCTCGCGCGCCCTGCCGGACGTGCGCGACGGCCTGAAGCCGGTGCACCGCCGCATCCTGTACGCCATGAACGAGTCGGGCTACACGCCTAACAAGCCCCACATGAAGTCGGCCCGTACGGTCGGCGACGTGATCGGCAAGTACCACCCGCACGGTGACTCGGCGGTGTACGACACCATGGTGCGCCTGGCCCAGCCGTTCAGCCTGCGCCTGCCCCTGATCGACGGCCACGGCAACTTCGGCTCCATCGACGGCGACTCCGCCGCCGCCATGCGCTACACCGAGGCACGCCTGGACAAGGCCGCCATGGAGCTCCTGCGCGACCTGGACAAGGAGACCGTCGACTTCCAGCCGAACTACGACGAGTCGCTGCAGGAGCCCAAGGTCCTGCCGGCCCGCTTCCCCAACCTGCTGGTCAACGGCTCCAACGGCATCGCCGTCGGCATGGCCACCAACATCCCGCCGCACAACCTGGGCGAGACGGTCGAGGCCACCTGCCTCATGCTCGACAACCCCGACATCACCACCGAGGAGCTGATGGAGGCGCTGCCCGGCCCGGACTTCCCCACCGGCGGCATCATCATGGGCAAGAAGGGCATCATCGACGCCTACGAGACGGGCCACGGCAACATCACCGTGCGCGCCAAGTGCGAGATCGAGGAGAAGAAGAACGGCCGCGCGTCCATCGTGGTGAAGGAGATTCCCTACCAGGTGAACCGCAAGCGCCTGCTGGAGAAGCTCGGCGAGCTGGTGCGCGACAAGAAGCTGCCCGAGATCAGCAACATCCACGACGCCGCCGACCGCCACGGCATCGACATCATCATCGACCTGAAGCAGAACGCCATCCCGCAGGTGGTGCTGAACAAGCTGTTCAAGCACACGCAGCTCCAGGTGGGCTTCGGCATCAACCTGCTGGCGCTAGTCGACAACAGCCCGCGGGTGCTCTCGCTCAAGGAGATCCTGTTCTACTACATCGAGCACCAGAAGGACGTCATCATCCGCCGCACGCGCTACGAGCTGGCGCGCGCCGAGGAGAAGGCCCACATCCTCGAGGGCTACATCATCGCGCTCGACAACATCGATGAGGTCATCTCCATCATCCGCTCGTCGCAGACCGACAAGGAGGCCGCCAAGCGGCTGTCCGAGCGCTTCGGCCTGTCGAAGAAGCAGACCGACGCCATCCTCGAGATGCGCCTGCGCCGCCTGACCGGCCTGGAGCGCACCAAGATCGAGGAGGAGCTGGCCGAGCTGCGCGAGAAGATCGCCTACTACAAGCGCGTACTGTCCGATGACTCGCTGGTACGCGAGATCATCAAGGAGGAGCTGCGCGACGTGAAGAAGCGCTTCGGCAACGTGCGCCGCACCCGCATCACCGGCGAGGCCAAGGACATCGAGGTGGAGGACCTCATCGCCGACGAGAACATGGTGGTCACCATGACCAAGGCCGGCTACATCAAGCGCCTGCCCGTCACCACCTACCGCCAGCAGAAGCGCGGCGGCAAGGGCATGCAGGGGGTGAACCTCAAGGACTCCGACTTCGTGGAGCACCTGTTCGTGGCGTCCACCCATTCCTACATGCTGTTCTTCTCCACGGCTGGCAAGGTGTACCGCCTGAAGGTGTACGACATCCCCGAGGCGTCGCGCCACGCCCGCGGCACGGCCATCGTGAACCTGCTGCCGCTGGACAAGGGCGAGACCATCTCGGCCGTCATCGCCACCAAGGAGTTCCCGAAGGACGAGTTCCTCATGTTCGCCACGGCCCAGGGCATGGTGAAGAAGACGTCGATGGACCTGTACGACCGCACGCGCCGCGACGGGCTCATCGCCATCAACCTGAAGGACGATGACGAGCTGATCGCCGTGCGCCGCGTGGCCAAGGACGAGCGCGTCATCATGGTGTCGAGCGCCGGCAAGGCCATCATGTGGGCCGAGGACGAGGTGCGTGCCATGGGCCGCGACACCATGGGCGTGCGCGGCATGAACGTGCCGGCCGACGCCCACGTGCTGGGCATGGAGATCGCCCGTCCCGGCACCGACCTGTTCGTCATCACCGAGAAGGGCTTCGGCAAGCGCACTCCCATCGCGGAGTACCCGGAGCACCACCGCGGCGGCCAGGGCGTCTACACCATCACGATGACTCAGAAGAAGGGCCTGCTGTCGGTGATGAAGATCGTGGGGCCGGACGACGAGATCATGATCATCTCCGAGGAGGGCGTCGTGGTGCGCACCCCGGTGAAGGGCATCTCCGAGCTGGGCCGCTCGACCCAGGGCGTCATGGTCATGCGCGTGGCCGACAAGGACCGCGTGACGGCCGTGGCCATATCGAGCACCGGCAAGAAGCGCAAGGCGAAGCCGGGCGTCGAGGTGGACGAGGACCAGATGGCGCTGCTGGAGGCCGAGTCCGAGACGGGCGTCCTGGGCGAGGACGACCTGGACGACCTGGACGAGTAGCGCTGAGCGGTAGCGCGTGGGAAAGACGCAGGCAGGGCCCCGAGGCGTGTGCTTCGGGGCCCTGCCTTTTGGTGGGCGCGCTAGCTTTCGAGGGGGGCGTCGTCGCCGGTGGCGAAGTCGTCGGGGGCGAGGGTGTCGAGGAAGGTGCGGAACTCCTGCATGACGGCCTCGTCGTCGGGACGCTTGCGGAAGACGTAGGGGAACGACGCGCGCTCGAGCACGGCCTCGTCGACGTAGAACGGCACCTCCTGGCGGATGGCGAGGGCCAGCGCGTCGGTGGGCCTCGCGTCGAGCTCGATGAGGCGGCCGGCCTGGCGCAGGTAGAGCTTCGCGAAGAAGGTGGCGCCCTTCACGCCGCTGATGAGCACGTGGTCGACGCGGGCGTCGAGGTTGGTCACCGCATCGAGGAACAGGTCGTGGGTGGTCGGCCGCGGCAGCTTCAGATGCTCGATGGCGATGCCGAGCTGCGTGGCCTCCTGGGTGCCTATCCAGATGGGGATGATGCGCGACTTCCCCTCAGGCGAGTCCTCGACGGGCTCGAGCACCAGGATGGAGGGCTGCGTGGGCCCGGTGACGATGAGGGTGAGGACGCGAAGGGGAACCATGGCTGCTCCTGTCGGTGGGACGGACGGAAATGCCTCAGGCAAACTTTATCGCAATTACCAGGAAAAATCCCTTGACCGTCTGTCATCAGTTGGTATAAAGTAGTCAAGCACTTTTTCAAGGGCCCGTAGCTCAGTTGGTTAGAGCGCACGCCTGATAAGCGTGAGGTCGCTGGTTCAAATCCATTCGGGCCCACCATTTTTTGCGATAAACGCTCCACCGTGAGCCGAGTTAGCCGGTGGAGCGTTTATTATTTTCTCGGCGAGTTCCGCCTGCTTCCGCCCCGTTCTGCAGCAGATGTTTCACGTGAAACACTCTTATGCGGACAGGTGGCGAAGAAGGTAGGGCCCGGCGGGAAGGGCCGCGCGGCGCGGGTGCCGCGGCGGCAGACGAGGGGCATTAGCTCAGCTGGGAGAGCGCGGGCTTTGCAAGCCTGAGGTCAGGGGTTCGATCCCCCTATGCTCCACCAAATATTAGCGAGAAGGTCAGTGTTTGCTGGCCTTCTTTTTTTGCTGCGGGCACGGGGGGGTGCGGTGGTGCCCCCCGCACCCCCCCCCGCACCCCCCCGCACCCCCCCGCACCCCCCCGCACCCCTCCGTTCATTCCCCGCCTCTTCTCGCAGCGCGAATGTTTCACGTGAAACATTCGCGCTGCCGCGTCTGCGGCGTGGGGATGCAGATGTCCGAATCCGGCTATCCTATGGCCGGCGCCGCGCTATAGTTGGTAGCGAGCGGAAGCGCCTAGGGAACGAGAGGAGACGAGGCGGATGGATGACCGAGCGGCTGTCGAGCTGCTGCCGGAGATCGATGGGGGAAGCCTCAACGCCGATGAGGCCCGCCGCCGCGCCCTCTACGCGGCCTTCGCCGCAGGTGATGCGCGGTTCGACGGCCAGGTGTTCGTCGGCGTGTCGTCGACGGGGGTCTACTGCCGCAGCGTCTGCTCGGCGCGCATGCCCAAGTTCGAGAACTGCACCTTCTACCGAACGCCCGCCGAGGCCGAGGAGGCAGGGTTCCGTCCCTGCATGATCTGCCGTCCGGAGGTGGCCCCGTGCCATGCGCCCGTGGACGCCCAGGCGAGCCTGGCCCGTCGGGCGGCGGACCTGCTCCGCGTGGAATGCGCCGCAGGGGACGGCCTGCCTCGCCTTGCCGCGCGCCTCGGCTATACCGACCGACATCTGCGTCGCGCCTTCGAGCGGGAGTTTCACGTCACACCCGCCCAGTACGTGCGCACCTGCCGGCTTCTCCTGGCGAAGTCCCTGCTGACCGACTCGCGCCTTCCGGTGGCGCAGGTGGCCCGCGCTGCGGGGTTCGGCAGCGTGCGCCGATTCAACCAGGTGTTCCGCGAGCAGTACCGCATGACTCCGACCGACCTGCGCAAGCGCCGCCGCGCGCCCGCGTCCGAGGGGGAGGGAATCACGGTTCGGCTGGGGTATCGGGCGCCGTATCGGTTCGACCTGCTGCTGCGGTTCTTCGCGATGCGCCAGCTGGAGGGCGTCGAGCTGGTCGACGGGTCGTCTTACGCCCGCACGGCGCGCATCCCGCTGCCCGACGGCGGCGAGGCCCGCGGGTGGGTACGCGTCTCTGATGATCCGCAGAGGCACTCCCTCGTCGTTACCATGAGCGATACGCTCATTGAATGCGTCCCCCAGGTATGCGCGCGCATTCGGCGGCAGTTCGATCTCGACAGCGACCCGCAGGCGATCTACGAGGGGATACGCTCGCTCGACGAGGTGGTGCCCGGCGCCGCGGTGGCGGGCACGCGCGTCCCCGGATGCTTCGATTCCTTCGAAACGGCCTGTCGCGCGGTGCTCGGCCAGCAGGTGACGGTGGTCGCCGCCAACCGCTTCGCGGGGCGCATCGCCGCGACCTACGGCGCGCCGATCGACAACGGGGTGGAGGGGCTCTCGCTCGCCTTCCCCTCCCCAGCCGAGGTGCTGGCCCTCGATGATGTGGAGGAGGCGTTCGGCGTGCTCGGGGTCATCCGCTCGCGGTCGCGCACCATCGTCGAGCTCGCGCGGCTGATCGAGGCTGGCGAAGTGACGTTGGGCGCCGGGGCCGTGGTGGAAGACGAGATGCGGCGGCTGCTGGCGGTGCGCGGCATCGGCCCGTGGTCGGCGAACTACCTGGCCATGCGCACGCTCTGCCATCCCGACGCCTTCATGGAGACCGACGCGGGTGTGGCCCATGCGCTGCCCGACCTGAGCCCGCGCGAGCGCGCGGCGCTGGCCGAGCGGTGGCGCCCCTGGCGCAGCTACGTCAACGTATGCCTGTGGAACTCGCTTAGCGGCGACTGACGAGAGGAAGCTCATGTACTACTCGACCGAATACGAATCGCCGGTGGGCACGCTCACGCTGGCAAGCGATGGGAAGGCCGTCTGCGGGCTGTGGCTCGACGGGCAGAAGTACCATGGCGCCACCATCCCCGCCGCCATGGAGCGCGACGATGACGCGCCCGGATTCGGCGAGCTGCGCCGATGGCTCGACGCCTACTTCGCCGGCGAGCGTCCGGCCATCGCCGATGTTCCGCTCGCGCCCATCGGCAGCGAGTTCCAGCGCCTGGTGTGGCGGCTGCTCACGGAGATCCCCTACGGCGAGGTGACGACCTACGGCGCGCTCGCCGATCAGGTAGCGCGCGAGCGCGGCGGCCGGCGCACCGCGCCCCTGGCCGTGGGCGGCGCGGTGGGGCACAACCCCATCAGCATCATCATCCCCTGCCATCGCGTGGTAGGGTCGGATGGCAGCTTGACCGGCTACGCGGGCGGCCTGGCGCGCAAGACGTGGCTGCTCGAGCACGAGGGCGTGGACATGGCCGGTCTGTACGTGCCGAAGAAGGGCACCGCGCTGTAGGGCGGGCGTGCCCTGCGAGCCGCGCTAGGAGACGAGCGCCTTGATCGCCCAGATGACGAGCAGATGGGCCGGGTAGTAGGCGTAGAAGAACCACTTGAGCGAGCGCCCGCGTCGACCGTCGTAGGCGAGGATGAGCACGGTGGCGATGGTGAAGCCGACAGCCGCATAGAGGGCATCGCCCCACGTGGTGGCCAGGGGGCCGGCCTGGAGGATGGTGTTCGCGAGGCCCGGCGCCATCGAGCCGGCGATGAGGGGGTCGGGCGGATAGCCGGAGAAGCTGGTGATGACGCCCGGCGGGGCAGACGCCAGGTCGGCGATGGCTGGCAGCCCGAGCAGCGCGAAGGCGAGCAGGATGCCACCCAAGATGCCGCGGCGACCGGGAACCGTGCGGAACAGGAAGACCATCACCACGCCGACGCTTCCCCAGTCGAAGGGGAGCGTCACGACCACCGCCGCCAGCATCACCGCGACGAAGGCCGGCCGCGTGCCCAGGCGGTCGCGCGCCCACAGCACGCCGAGCGAGAGCAGCAGCGTGAACAGCACGTTGGGCACCGCGCCCCACAGAAGCGAGTAGGGGACTTGCGCCACCAGGGCGAACGCCGCGAGGCGCAGCGCGTAGCGCCGGAGGTTCGAGGTGTGGACGTAGCCCTCGGTCAGCAGGAACGCCATGACGGGGAACGTGACGCCGCCGAGGGAGTAGAGCGCCAGGACGGCCGACAGTGGCAGCATCCCCGCGAAGGCGTTCGCCACGTGGTTGCAGGTCATGGCGACGATGGCCGCCACCTTCAGCCAGAACGACGATATGCCCGCCCGCGTGTTTTCCATGGGCCCATGGTAAGGGAGTGACGCTAAACTGAGCGGCAGATTCTGCATTTTGCAACGGGGCAGCCGCCGTCGCCGGCGACGGTGACGGCGGCGTGGCGGTGTGGCGACGTGACGACAGGGGGAGCGTTGGACGACGGGCGCACGAGGCGAAGGCGACTGGCGGTGGTGGCGGGGCTCGTGCTGGCTGCCGCCCTGCTCGCGTGCGTCATCCTGGCCCTCGGGATGTTTCACGTGAAACATCCCGAGGGGGCAGCGGCCGCGGCGCTTCCCGACGGCTCGTCGCCCGCGGGATCGGCCTTGGGGCTCCCCGATGGCGCGTCCGCCGCGGGATCAGCCTCGGCGATTCCCGCCAATGCAGAGGCCGGCGCCCTGGCCGGGCGCGTGGGCGAGCTGGTGATCACGTGCGCGTTGGCGGCCGTGGTGGAGGAGCTGCTGTTCCGCGGACTGCTGCTGGGCTGGATCGCTCGCCTGGGCCGGCGGCGCGGATGGCGCGCGCCGGTGCTGGCGGCCGCCGTGCTCAGCTCGGCGGCGTTCGCGCTGCTCCACGGGCTGCCGGCGCCGGGCATGCCGTGGCCGGCGGACGGCCTGGCGTGGGCGTCCATCGCCCTCAAGGTGAGCCAGGCGCTGCTCTTCGCCATCGCGATGGCGGGCCTGCGGCTGGAGTCCGGCGGCCTGGGGGCGCCCATCGCCGTCCACGGTGCCTTCGACCTGCTGTACTTCGGGCCCAGCGTGCTGGCGACGGGTGCCTTCCCCCTTACCTATATATGCGCGTCTCCCGCGGAGTGGGCCGCGCTTGGCGCGAGCGTCGTGGTTCTGCTGTGTCCGGCGGCGCTGGCATGGCGGGCGATGGCCCGCGGCGTGCTACCATACGACGACGATCAGGACTGAAGGACGCGGAGGGGAGGAGCCGTGAACCGCAACGAGGCGCTGCGCACGCTGGGGCTCGACGCCGATGCGACGGCCGAGGACATCCGCGTCGCCTACAAGGAGACGGCGCAGATCCTGCACCCCGACCGCTTCGCCGGCAACCGGAAGCTCCAGGATCGTGCGACCGAGCAGTTCAAGAACCTCCAGGAGGCCTACGACCTCCTCCGCCGCGAGGAGGGGCGCGCCGCCGCGCGCGGACGGGCCCGCGGCGCGACGGGCGCGTCGGGCGGCGCAGCGACGGGCGGGCGCGGGGCGTCCCGCGCAGGCAGCGCGGGCGGATCCGACGCGGCGGGGCCAGCGGCCGCGGCCGCATGGGCGTCGGCAGGCGCTGCGCGGGCGCACGTCGAGGTGGACGAGGACGGCAACGAGGTCGAGTACGTCACCGACGCGGAGATCCGCGCGCGGCTGGCCGGCATCGCCGCGGCGCGCGTGCAGATGGTCGCTCAACGCGACGCGCTTATCGACGAGCGCCGCAACGGCGCCGTCATGGCCGCCATCGGCGCGGTGCTCGCGCTGCTCACCGCGCGCCGCCCCATCGGCATCCTGGGCGTCATCGCTGCGGCGGCTTCGGCGGCCACGGTGTGGGGCGTCGTCCAGGTGGTGTCGTCGCAGCGCAACCTCACGTCGATCAACGCCCACCTGGCCGAGCTCGCCGAGCAGCGCCGGGAATACGAGCGCCTCCTCGACGAGTAGCCGCCGCGCGCCCTCCTCGCCGGGAATGTTTCACGTGAAACATTCCGCTGTCTCCCGCGCGCCCCGCACAGCGCGCTCATCGTCCCCGCGCGCCGCACGCACCCCCCCCGCGGGCTCTCGCGGGCGTTTTCGCCTCGTCATCCGCGTGTTTCACGTGAAACATCCGCGGGTGCCGCCTGCCGCGCGTATAATACGCCCGCACCATGAACGCCGCGGCCAGGGCGCCTTCCGCGTCGCATTCCCCGCGCGCAGCCATCGCAAGAGAAAAGAGAACCCCGTACCCATGCTGCAAGAGAACATCCGCAACGTCGCCATCATCGCCCACGTCGACCACGGCAAGACCACGCTGGTCGATCGCCTGCTGTGGGCGTCCCACGTCTTCCGCGAGAACCAGCAGGTGGCCGAGCGCGTGCTCGACTCCAACGACCAGGAGCGCGAGCGCGGCATCACCATCCTGTCCAAGAACATCTCCATCACCTACAAGGGCGTCAAGATCAACGTCATCGACACGCCGGGCCACGCCGACTTCGGCGGTGAGGTCGAGCGCGTGCTCAACATGGCCGACGGCGCGCTGCTCATCGTCGACGCCTACGAGGGCCCCAAGCCGCAGACGCGCTTCGTGCTGTCCCACGCGCTCGAGCGCGGCCTGCGCATCGTCGTGGTCGTGAACAAGATCGACCGCCCCAACGCCAACCCCGAGGCGGCCGTCGATAAGGTGTTCGACCTGATGGTGGAGCTGGGCGCCACCGACGAGCAGCTCGACTTCCCCGTGGTGTACGCCTCGGCCGTCAACGGCTACGCGCGCAAGGACCCCGAGGACGGCAACATGGACATGGTGCCGCTGCTCGACACCATCCTCGCGGAGATCCCCGCGCCCGACGTCGACCCCGACGGCGCGGTGGCGCTGCAGGTGTGCACGGTCGACCACTCCAGCTATGAGGGCCGCATCGGCGTGGGGCGCCTGCACAGCGGCACCCTGCACGAGAAGGAGAACGTGCTGGTGGTGAAGGCCGACGGCGCCGAGCGCACCGCCCAGGTCCGCAAGGTGTACACCTTCGAGAACCTGGGGAAGGTGGAGGTCCCCGAGGCCCACGCCGGCGACATCGTGGCGGTCATCGGCATCGAGGACGCCGACATCGGCGACATCCTCACCAGCCCCGATAACCCGGTGGAGCTGCCGGCCATCGCCGTGGAGGAGCCCACCATGGCCGTCGTATTCGAGGCATCCACCAGCCCGCTCGTCGGTCGCGAGGGCGATATCGTCGGCGGCCGCCAGCTCAAGGAGCGCCTGCTGCGCGAGAAGGAGAGCAACATATCCATGCGCATCACTGAGCTGGAGGACAAGTCCGGCATCGAGGTGGCCGGCCGCGGCGTGCTGCACCTGTCGGTGCTGATGGAGACCATGCGCCGCGAGGGCTTCGAGTTCCAGGTGGGCCGCCCGCGCGTGGTGTACAAGAAGGCCGAGGACGGCAGCCGCCTGGAGCCCATCGAGGAGGCCACGGTCGACGTGCCCAACGAGTACGCGGGCAAGGTCATCGAGGTCATGGGCACCGCCGGCGGCATCATGGAGGACATGGCGTCCGACGAGACCATGACGCACCTCACCTTCCGCATCCCCTCCCGCGGCACCATGGGCCTGAAGACGCGCGTGCTCAACGTGTCGCGCGGCGAGGCCGTGCTGTTCCACCACTTCAAGGAGTACGGCCCCTTCACCGGCGAGATGGCCGGGCGCAAGAACGGCGGCATGATCGCCATGTCCACGGGCAAGGCCGTGGCTTACGCGCTCGACACGCTGCAGGAGCGCGGGCGGCTGTTCGTCGGCCCGGGCGACGAGTGCTACGAGGGCATGATCGTGGGCGAGTCCGCCAAGGAAGGCGACATGGTGGTTAACGTCGAGAAGACGAAGAACCTGGGCAACCAGCGCTCCAGCACCGCCGACAAGGCCATCCAGCTGACGCCGCCGATCACGTTCACGCTGGAGGAGGCGCTCGAGTACATCGAGGATGACGAGCTGGTGGAGGTGACGCCGCAGTCGATCCGCCTGCGCAAGCGCCTGCTGTCGGCCACCGACCGCAAGAAGGCCGCGAAGCGCGCGTAGGGCGCCTGCCGCTTCCGCCGCCGGCGTTCCCCGCTTTCTCGGACCCGGGATGTTTCACGTGAAACATCCCGGGTCCTTTCTTTCCAGCTCCTAGCGTCTGAACCATTACCGAAAGGGTCTTCTTTCTGCAGGTGAGCGCTGAAAAGCACGCTGCAGACTACTGGCGCTGTTTATCGGCTGTGAAACGAAAGTGGTCATATCGTGAACCGTCCCGCGCCCTCGCGCCCGTGTGTAAGAATACACGCGAAATGACCATGGAGGCCGATGCCCAAAACCCGGCGTCAAACCCCGGTCTTCATGATAGAGAAAGGCGCTTATGAAGAAGCTATCTGTCGCAAAGACCGTCTGCGTCTCGGCCCTGGCGCTCGCCTGCGTGTGGGGCGTCGTCGGCTGCTCCGGCGGCAAGACCGTCAACGGCGTCAAGCTGACGGGGGGCACTGCCGCCACCGTCAACGGCACGGAGATCCCCGAGGACGACGTCACGCTGGAGATCCAGGCCATCCGCGAGCGCATGTCGCTCACCGACGAGCAGGCCTGGGGCGAGTGGATGGCCCAGAACGGCTTCACCCCCGAGAGCGTCCGCGAGCAGGTCATCGACGGCCTGGTGAACCAGGAGCTCATCCGCCAGGTGTCCAAGGACAAGGAGATCGTGGTCGAGTCGTCCGAGGTCGACTCCTACGTGGACGACATGCGCTCGCGCTACGAGACCGACGAGCAGTGGAAGACGGCGCTCGAGCAGGCGGGCCTCACCGAGGAGGAGTACCGCGAGAACATCGAGCTGTCGCTGCTGTCCAACCGCCTGATGGAGACCGTCGACACCGAGACGGAGCCGGCCGAGGAGGATATGCTGACCTACGCGCAGATGTTCGCGTCCTCCTATGACGGCGCCAAGCGCTCGAGCCACATCCTGTTCGACTCGGGCGACGAGGCCACGGCCCAGGAGGTGCTCGAGAAGATCAACGCCGGCGAGCTGGACTTCGCCGAGGCTGCCACGCAGTACTCGAAGGACACCGGCAGCGCCGCCCGCGGCGGTGACGTGGGCTGGGACAAGCTGACCACGTTCGTCGACGAGTATCAGGACGCGCTCGACGGCCTGGACAAGGGCGCCGTGAGCGGGCTGGTGCCCAGCCAGTTCGGCATCCACATCATTGAGTGCACCGACGTGTTCGCCGCGCCGGGCGAGGTGACGAGCACCGACCAGCTCCCCGAGGAGTTCGTCGAGTCCATCCGCACCATGCTCACCCAGAGCCAGAGCTCGCAGAACTACAACACGTGGCTGACTGAGCAGCGCGAGGCCGCCGACGTGGTGGTGAACCCGATGCCCGAGGGGCTGCCGTACTACGTCGACATGACGCAGTTCGAGACGGCGGACGAGAACGCGACCGAGGGTGACGGCACCGGCGAGACCCCCGTGACGCCTGAGGGCGTGACCCCGGACGCCGGTGATGCGACCGGCGACCAGCCGACCGAGGGCGACGGCGCGACCGGCTCGTCCGACACCGCGAGCCAGGGCAGCGCGCAGCAGTAGCGCAGCACCCGCTTCCGCGACCTGCCGAGGGCCCGTGCTCCCACGAGGAGCGCGGGCCCTCTTGCGTTGGGGTGCGGTGCGGAGGGCAGCGCGAGCGCATCGCAGCGGACGCCACGGCGGGGTGTGAAAAAGAAGGGGCCCGTGCCTTGAGCACGGGCCCCTCGTCGTTTCTGGCGGAGGAGGAGGGATTCGAACCCTCGTCACCGGGGTTACCGGTGAAACGGTTTTCGAGACCGCCGCATTCAACCACTCTGCCACCCCTCCGCTTGGGGTGTGCGCCCGATGCGTCGGGCGCTATCGTCATTCGCCCTTCCGGCTTCCGTGATATTCCACATGGCTGCTTCCTCGGGGAAGTGTTTCACGTGAAACATCGGAAGGGAATGGCTGCGTAAGTTCAGTGGCGGAGAGGCGGGGATTCGAACCCCGGATACGCTTTTGGCGCATACACGATTTCCAATCGTGCTCCTTCGGCCAGCTCGGACACCTCTCCGCTGCTTACAGGCCGACCGGCGCAAACGCCGATGCAGCAAATACGTAGTATAGCGGAGCCGCCCCGCGCTCACAAGCGGGATTTTCCCGACCGGCGGGGGAGGTGCGAGGCGCGTTTCGGGCGCGTCGCGGGACATCGTGCATGCGGGTGTTATCGAGTTGTAGTTTCGTCTCCACAGCGCCTTCAGAAGGCATACAATGGCAACGTTGCGCTGCGCTCTCGCGCCGCCCTGTTCCGCCGCTGGGCCGAGCGCGGACGCAGCGCGCATCCCGCGTCCCGCGCCCGCGCGCCTGCTCCATCTGCGTCACCGCTTGCCCGCCTCCTAGGAAAGGACGCCATGTACTCGAAGCTCGTCGGGCAGACCGACAAGATCAACCAGCAGCTCGCACGCTACGGCGTGAAGTTCGGCATCTACAAGGACGGCCGCTTCGACGAGCGGCTGTTCCCCTTCGACGCGGTTCCGCGCGTCATCGGGGCCGAGCAGTGGGCGCAGCTCGAGCGCGGGCTCGTCCAGCGCGTCGACGCCCTCAACGCCTACCTGCGCGACCTGCACTCCGACGCGCGCATCATCCGCGACGGCGTCATCCCCGAGCACTTCGCCTACGCGTCGTCGGGCTACCTGCCGCAGTGCGAGCACATCATGCCGCCCAAGGGCATCTACTCGCACATCTCCGGCATCGACCTGGTGGAGGGCGAGGACGGCGAGTGGTACGTGCTCGAGGACAACCTGCGCATCCCCTCCGGCGCGTCGTATCCGCTGGTGGCGCGGGGGCTCTGCCGCCGCTGCGACGCGGACACCTTCCGCAACGCGCCGCTGGTGGACAACCGCGACTACGGCGCGCGGCTGCGCGAGGTGGTCGACTACGTGAACTGCGGCGGCATCAACGTGGTGCTGACGCCGGGCCGCTACAACTCGGCGTACTTCGAGCACGCCTACCTGGCCGAGCAGATCGGCGCGGTGCTGGCCGAGGCCGGCGAGCTGTTCGTCGAGGACGAGGTGCTCTACTACCGCGACGCCACGCGCAACACGCGGGTGGGCGCGGTGTACCGCCGGCTGTCCGACGAGTTCCTCGACCCGCTGTGCTTCCTGCCCGAGAGCCTGATCGGCGTGCCCAACCTGATGGCCGCCTATCGCGCGGGCAACGTCGCCATCCTGAACGCCCCGGGCAACGGCGCGGCCGACGACAAGGGCATCTACTACTTCGTCCCGCAGATGATCCGCTACTACCTGGGCGAGGAGCCCATCCTCAAGAACGCGCCGACCTACCTTCCCTACTACCCCGAGGACTTGGAATACGTGCTGGCCAACGCCGAGCGGCTCGTCATCAAGGACGTGGCCGAGGCGGGCGGCTACGGCGTCGTGTTCGGCAGCGAGCTGGCTCCCGAGGCGTTGGCCGAGCTGCTGGACAAGGTGCGCGCCGAGCCGCGGCGCTTCATCGCCCAGGAGGTGGTCGACTTCAAGTGCCTCGACACGTGGATCGGCGGTGAGATGGTGCCGCGCAAGGCCGACCTGCGCGCCTTCGTGCTGTCGGGCCGCAAGACCACCGTCTGGCCGAGCGGGCTGACCCGCTACGCGCGCGAGGCCGGATCGTGTGTCGTCAACTCGTCCCAAGGAGGGGGGTTCAAGGACACATGGGTTCTCTCTCGCTAGAGCGCGTCGGGCGGCTGCTGTGGCTGGGCCGCTACGTCGAGCGCAGCTACACGACGCTCCAGTTCATCCTGGCCACCTACGACGCCGCGCTGGACTCGGTGGAGGGCAACTGGAAGGGCCAGCTCGAGGAGCTCGGCTTCGACCAGGAGAACGACGATCCCATCGCCTTCTTCCGCGAGTGCCTGTTCAGCCGCGAGCTGACGGCTTCCATCTACTACTCCATGTCGGCGGCCTACGACAACGCCGTGGTGCTGCGCGACGTGATCGGGTCGGAGTCGGTGGCCTACGTGCAGATGGCGCTCAACGACATCGAGCGCGCCGAGCACTCCGACGCGCCGCTGCTCGACCTGCAGACGGTCATCGACTGCATCCTGGCGTTCAAGGGAAGCTGCGACGACTACGTGGTCAACGACGCTGCGCGCAACATCATCAAGTGCGGCTTTTCCATCGAGCGCATGGACCTGTACACCCGCCTGAGCTACCAGCTGGGCGACCTGCGTCGCGAGACGCAGAAGCTGGCCAGCCGCATCGACCGCACCGGGCTGCCCTACGACCGCGCGGCGTTCAAGGAGCTCATCGACGCGGTGTTCAGCCCGCGCTTCCCGGAGAAAACCACCTATGAGGAACTCGGCGTCATGCTGGAGCTGATCGCTCGGGTATTCTAGGCCGATGGCTTTTCGGAAGGTTTTCGCATGAGGATTCTCACCTACGTCTTCGAGACGGCGCTGCGGTTCAGCGAGCCGGTGGCCGACCACAGCTTCGTGCTGCGCTGTCTGCCCAAGTCGACGAACACCCAGAAGGTGATGGAGTCGCAGCTGTTCACGTTCCCGCGCCTGACGCTGAGCGAGCAGGTGGACGGGTTCGGCAACCGCATCGTGTCGGGTTACTGCCCGCAGCGCCACAAAAGCTTCGACTTCTACGCGACGGGGCAGGCCATGGTGTCCAACGAGCTGGCGGGCCCCACGCCGGCGCACCCGGTGTTCCTTCAGCCTTCGGCGCTGACGGTGCCCGACGACGCCCTGCGCGCCCTGGCCCGCGAGGTGCTGGGAGAGCGCGGGGAAGGGAAGCGCGGGGCGGCGCCAGCCGCCGGTGTTTCACGTGAAACAGGCGGGATGGGGAACGCGAGCGGCGCGGCGGATGTCGCGGGCGCGCCGACTGACGCCGGCGACTCGGCGCGCGGGGCGTGGGAGGACGCGGTGGCGCTGATGGCGGCCGTGCACGCGCAGTTCGCCTACGAGCCGGGCGCGACGAGCACCGCGACGACGGCCGCCGCCGCGCTGGCGCTGGGTCGCGGCGTGTGCCAGGACTACGCGCACGTGCTGATCGCGCTGTGCCGCTGCGCGGGCATTCCCGCGCGCTACGTGACGGGGCTGATGGTGGGCGAGGGCGCCACCCACGCGTGGGTGGAGGTGCACGACGGCGTGCGCTGGCGCGGCGCCGACCCGACGCACGACCGCGCCGTGGACGACCGCTACCTGCTGTTCGCCACCGGCCGCGACTTCGGCGACTGCCCCATCGAGCGCGGCGTGTTCCGCGGCAGCGCGGCGCAGACCCAGGCGGTGTCAGCGTCGCTCACCGACAACGAGTCCGATGACGCCCCGGCTCTCGGGCTCGTGCGCGCGCTGGGCTAGGGGCGCCTCATGATCGAGACCGTCTTCTCCGCCGAGCTTCCCGTGCGCGAGCACCTGCTCGTGCAGAAGAACCGCATCATCGGCGCCGACCTGGCCGCCGCGCTGGACGCCGCCGCGGACGACGACGCGCCCGCCGCGCCCGGGCCGCGCGGGAATGTTTCACGTGAAACATTCGCACGGGAGGAGGAGCGCCTCGCGCCTGACGCGGGCTCGGGCGCCCACGCCGCGCCCGCGCTCAACGACGCGCAGCGGGCGCTGCTGGACGCGGCCCCGCGGCTGGCGGTGGTCACGGGCATCCACGGTGACGAGCTGGAGGGCCAGTACGTCGCCTTCGAGCTGGCCCGCCGCCTGAACGAGCATCGCGACCAGGTGCACGGCATCGTCGACATCTACCCTGCCATCAACCCGCTGGGGATCAACGCCATCGAGCGCGGAGTCCCCGGCTACGACCTCGACCTCAACCGCATCTTCCCCGGCGACGCAGACGGCCCGCTGACCGAGGCCCTGGCCGCGGCCGTGGTGGCCGACATCGCCGGCGCCGCCGCGTGCGTCGACATCCACGCCAGCAACATCTTCCTGCGCGAGATGCCGCAGATCCGCATCAACGAGCTGTCAGCCGACGAGCTGCTGCCCCTGGCGCCCCTGCTCAACATCGACTTCGTGTGGGTTCACGCCTCGGCGACGGTGCTCCAGTCGACGCTCGCCTACGCGCTCAATGCGCTGGGGACGCGCACGCTGGTGGTCGAGACCGGCGTGGGCATGAGGATCACGCCGAGCGAGGTGATGCGCCTGACTGAGGGGATGTTGTGCCTGGCCGCGCACCTGGGCATCTGGAGCGGCCCCTTCGAGGAGCACGGCGCGCCCCTCATCAGCGCCGACCAGGCGGTCAGCTTCCTGAACGCCGGCGCGGCGGGCGTGTTCCTCCCCAAGGCCGCCCACGGGCGGCGCGTGGGGAAGGGCGAGCTCATCGGCGTGATCGTCGACCCGCTGACCGGCGAGGTGCGCGAGCGCGTCACCTGCCCCGCCAGCGGCCTTCTGTTCACCCTGCGCGAGTACCCGGTGGTCTACCCCGGCTCGCTCCTCGCCCGGGTGCTCTCGGAATGACTGTGCCCCGCGTTCGCCCCTGATCCCCTGACGAGAAGCTAGGAACCCTCCCATGCGTACCATCGAGCTCTTCCGCCTGGAAACCCCCTACCGCGAGACGCTGGTCGTCGAGGGCTTCGCCTTCGGGCCGGCTGCCGCCGACGCCCGCGCGAGCGTCGCCATCGTCGGCGCTCTGCGCGGCAACGAGATGCAGCAGGCCTTCATCTGCGCCAACGTGGTGAAGCGCCTGCGCGCGCTGGAGGACGCCGGCGCGCTCGCGGACGTGGGGATCCTGGTCATCCCCGTGGTCAACTCGTTCTCGATGAACATCGCGCACCGCTTCTGGCCGATGGACAACACCGACATCAACCGCATGTTCCCCGGCTACGACGCCGGCGAGACCACCCAACGCATCGCAGCGGGGCTGTTCGACGTCATCAAGGACGCCACCTACGGCATCCAGCTGGCCAGCTACTACCTGCCCGGCGAGTTCGAGCCCCACGTGCGCATCACCGACACCGGCGTCGTCGACCTGGCCGAGACGCGCCGTTTGGCCGACCTGTTCGGGTTCCCCTACGCGCTGCTCAAGCAGCCGGCGCCCTTCGACACCACCACGCTCAACTACAACTGGCAGGTGTGGGGCGTGCGCGCGTTCTCGCTGTTCAGCTCGGTGGTCGACCGCATCAGCGCCGGCCCGGCCGACTTCGTGGTCGACTGCATCATGCGCTTCCTCGAGGGCATCGGCGCCATCCGCCCCGAGCTCGCGCCCGCGCCGCCAGCAGACGCGCCCGCGCCGTGCGAAGCTCCCGCCGTGCCCGAGGCGCCCGTCGCGCCCGCCGGCGCCCAAGATGTTTCACGTGAAACAGCGGGAAACGGGGAAGGCGCCGCGCCCGCGCCGTTGCGCACCGGCATGCGCACGGGGTGGGAGGTATCGCCGCGGGGGCCCTACGAGACGGCGTTCTGTCGCGAGGACGCGCTGGTGAACGTGCGCACCTCGCGCGCGGGGTTCTTCAAGCGCGTCGCCGCCATCGGCCAGCGCGTGGAGGAGGGTGATGCCCTGGCGCGCATCCTCAGCACCGAGGACTGCGAGGTGATCGAGACCCTGCGCGCCCCCGTCGCCGGCACGGTCTTCTTCCGCCACGAGGCCGCCCTCATCAACGGCGAGACCATCGCCTTCAAGGTGATGCCCGCCTAACGCCCGTCGCCTGCGCGCCGCCCGACGCCCCGCGTCCCACGCCGCATCCTCTCACGCCCGTCCCGCGCCTCTTTATCCCCGCTTTTCAATGACTAGGAAGATCATCGGGTTGGTGGGGTTTCGTGGATGGTGTGGAGAGTTGGGGGGCGGGCGGCGGTTTCGGGGTTCTTTCAGCCTTTTTTCAGGTTGCAGTGACTAAAATGGGGCAGCTTTCAGGACGTAACAGGAAGGTTACAGAAACGATGCTTAAACTATCGCACCTCAAGCGCCTCGGCGTCTTCGCCGTCAGCGCGGCCCTCGTCGCCACCATGGCCGGCTGCTCCGGCGGCGGCGACGGCATCTCCGACACCTCGCAGGGCACCGCCGCCACGCTCAACGGCAAGCCCATCGGCGAGAAGCCCGTCACCGACTACATCGCCGACTTCCGCGAGACCGCCCAGCTCACCGACGACGACGCCTGGGCCCAGTGGATGGTGTCGAACGGCTACACGCCCGAGTCCGTCCGCGAGGAGGTCATCAACTTCTACGCCGACAAGCTGCTGCTGAAGCAGGCCGGCGAGGAGAAGGGCATCAAGATCGAGCAGAGCGAGATCGACGAGCAGCTCGAGCAGGCCAAGGCCATGTTCGAGGACGAGGAGAAGTGGAAGGAGGCCCTCGAGCAGAGCGGCATGACCGAGGAAGACTACATCGAGGAGGTCATCCGCACCAACCTCCTGCAGCAGAAGCTCCAGGACGCCCTCGCCTCCGAGGAGGGCAACGGCGCGTCCGATGACGAGCTGCTGGCCTACCTGCAGGACAGCACGGCGCTGCTCGACGGCGCCAAGCGCTCGAGCCACATCCTCTTCAACGCCGAGGATCGCGAGACCGCCGAGCAGGTGCTCGCCCGCATCAAGTCCGGCGAGCTCGACTTCGCCGAGGCCGCCAAGCAGTACTCCGCCGACAGCGGCAGCGCCGCGGACGGCGGCGACGTGGGCTGGGATGTCACCTCCTCCTTCGTGACCGGCTACCAGAGCGCGCTGACCGGTCTGGAGAAGGATCAGGTGAGCGACCTGGTCGAGAGCGACTACGGCATCCACATCATCAAGTGCACCGACGTGTACAACGTGCCCGAGGGCGGCATCAACGACCTGGGCCAGGTGCCCGAGGAGATCGTCGAGACCGTGCGCACCAACATGGCGGCCAGCACGGGCAGCACCTCGTTCTACTCCTGGTACAGCGAGTACCGCGACGCCGCCGAGCTGGACATCAACCCCATGCCGGAGAAGCTGCCCTACGCGGTGGATCTGTCGCAGTACGAGGCCGCGACGCCCGAGGTGACCGAGGATCCGGGCGCAGCCGACGCCGCCGCCACCGAGGCCCCGACCGACGGCACCGGCCAGGCGAGCACCAACTAGTCGCTGCGTGCGAAATCAATAGATGGCTGATAGATAGTCGGCCATGCAAGGAAAATCGCGCCCCGAAGGGGGCGCGATTTTTTTGCGTCTGGGGGGGGAGGGAGGAGCGGCTGGAGGGGCGGAACGAATGTTTCACGTGAAACATTTCGGAGTGCGCTCTAGGGGGATTCGCGCTTTCGAGCGGGGGAGGGAGGAGCGCTTTCGGGTGGGAGAAGTGGGCTCTTGCGGACGTGGCGAAAAGGGAGTTGGTGAGGTGAAACTTTTACGGACGGCAGGAGTCGTTTTCATTGCATTCAAGTAACGGGAAGTTTACAATCGGAAATTGGAGGCATGGCATCTTGCCTCCCGTTCGTGCGTTACCGGAGCCCTGGGCAAGACGGCTCCGCTCCTGAGAAGGGGAAGGCTCGGCAAAGTCTTCCTGAAAACAACTGAATAGCAAGGTCAAGCGGCTTTTCTGCCGCAAAGACACGCTCTTCTGGGCGAAGTAAGGCGAGTGCTATGAACGGACAAAACGACCCCCGTAACCACTCCGACCATGAGTCGGCGCGTATACGCGCGCATGTAAACGAGCAGTTACATTCTGCCTCGGGAACCCCTCCTCGCGACGAGGCTACCCGCGAGGAGGCATACGAGGCGTACGTAGCAGCGCGATCCACGGAGTCCCGTGCGTCCCGTCGCGCCCTGGCGCGGGCCGAGCGCGCTCGCGCACGCGCGGCCGCACGCGCGCGCGTTACTAGCGAGGGTTCGGAAAACGCTGCTGACCAGGTAATTCGCTCGTTCCGCACCCGTCCTTGGGTGAAGGCCGTCTCCACGGTGATGGCAGTGCTCCTGGCGGTCACGCTGTTCGACGTGACCGGCCTGCGCCCGCTGATGTTCGACGTGAGCGGCGACGACGCCACCGCGGCCACCGAGGCCGAGGGCGTGAAGGACGCGAAGGAGGACCTGGGCGACCTGGCCGCCGACGCGCCGGCCGACGCAGATGCCGTCGACGCCGCCGAGGGCGATGCCGCGGACGCCGACTCCGACGCCCCCGCCGGCGACGCGACCGACCCCGACGCCGCCGACGCGAACGCCGACGAGCCCCAGGATCCCGCCGCCGCGAAGGCGGCGCTGCTGCAGCAGGTGGCCGACGAGCCGCTTTCCGCCGACGCCCTGGCCGCGCTCATGCCCGCCAACCTGACGGACGCTGACGCCGTGCTTCCCCACCTCACCGACGACGCCAAGGACGCCGCCGCGGTGGCATCCCGGATCAACCCCTTCATCGACGTGTGGGGGAAACCGCTCATGGGAGGCTCTTCGTTCTCTGTGAAGTCCGGCCGGGCTAAGGCCCGTCTCGACCTGGGCAACCTGGGCGAGCTGCTGGAGGGCGGCTACGTCGCCGGATCGGCCGAGGGCGACGCCCTGGTGGCGATGATCGACCTGCCCTACCTGGCCCGCGTGTCCGACGACGGGCTGGTCGCCACGCTGTCGCAGGAGGAGTGGCGCCTGCGCACCGCCCTGTGGGCCGAGGCCAACAAGGCCGGCGCCGCCGCGTCCGGCTACGACGCCGTCGCCACCGCGGCCGCGTCCCGCGCCGGCAACCCCGACGACGTGGCCCGCGCCCCGCGCGTCGCCCTGTTCGCCGACGCCGTGCCGGCTGGCTGGTCGGTGTGGCAGGAGCATGACGGCCGCTACGTCCAGCTGGCCGACGCCGACGTGCGCGCCGGCGCGTCCGGCCGCCTGATCCTGCGCTGGGAGGGCACCGACGCCGAGCGCCCGGGCCAGCTCTCCGCCGCCGACGCCGCCGCGGCCAGCCCCTCCTTCGAGCTGGGCTTCGCCGGGGCCGTGCCCGAGGACGAGTCGGTCACCGTGTCCTACGGCTTCGAGCTGCACAGCTATACCGCGCCCCTCACCGAGGAGCAGGCGGCCGCCGCGGAGAAGGATCCCGCCGCGCCCGAGGCGCAGCCCACCGTCACCGTCGGGAAGGCCCTGCGCAAGGCATCGGGCGCCGTCACGCTGACCAACGCCGACTCCAAGGCCAAGGCCGAGCTCACCGTCGCCACCCTCGGCACGCCCGAGATGCCGCAGGCCGGCGGCGCGGGCGCGGGCTGGTGGCACGCGCTGGCCACCTTCGCGGTGCCGCGCGACGTGGTGGCCGCCAGCACCGTCGGGCTGTCGGCCCAGTGGCGCGCCGACTGGCAGGGCAAGAACGGCATCCCCACCAGCTCGCTCGCCCGCTTCCGCGTGGCGAAGGACGACGAGGAGGCCGAGGACGGCCGCATCGACCAGCTCGCCCTGGCGGCCGCGGCCGGCGGGGAGGTCGACGTCGCGGCCGAGACGCTGGCCGACAACACCTACATCGGCGTGCCCGGCCAGGGCGGCGCCGTCGTGCTGGACGTGACCGACCTGACCGACGCCCAGATCGCCTCCATCGACGCGGCCGACCCGGCCACCATCGAGGCGCTCGGCCTGGAGCCCATAGCCTACGAGCTTTCCACCGACGGCACCGTCCGCGTGCTGCGCGACCGCTCCGCCGGCCGCGTCGAGCCCGGCGCCCAGCGCAAGCTGCTGGTGGCCGCGCCCTTCGACGAGGCCGCCCTCACCGACGCGCCGCTGCCCGAGGGCGCGCCGGCCGACGCCACGCCCGACTACGCGCCCGTCACGGCCACCTTCGGGATGCAGGCCGGATCGGTGGACAACGGCGAGCCCGTCTACCTGACCGAGGTGGCCGACCTGGCCGCCACCTTCAAGCGCGTCGACGCGCCCGAGGCCCCCGCCGTCCCCGACGACGAGCCCGGCGCCGACGACCCGGACGCCGACGAGCCCGACGCCGACGACGAGCCCGCCGCCCCGGCCGAGCCGGACGAGAACGGCGTCATCCCGCCGAGCGGCCCGGCCATCGACCTGCCCGACGGCCCGTCCATCCCGATGGCCGGCACGCCTGAGAACCTGCTGGGCGTGGGCGGCAGTTTCACCATCATGCGCGCCCCGCTGCGCGCCGCCGCCCCGCGCGCCGCGGCCATCGACTGGAACAACATCATGGACCCGTACGCCACGCTCCTCACCGAGAACGAGGCGCTGCCGGGCACCGTGAACACCTGGCTCATCAAGGGCACGTCCGAGATCACCCGCATCAACCTGACGGCCGACTTCGCCTTCAGCCTGGGCTACCTGGGCGACCAGCAGAACAAGACCAAGTTCACCGTCAACATCCCCTACCTGTACTTCGACGACAAGAACGCTGTGTGGCCGGCCTACACCTACGAGGAGTACCAGGCCGCCATCAAGAAGTACTACGCCTACAACGTCAACAACGCCATGAGCCTGCGGCTCGTCCCCGACACGAGCTTCTTCACCCAGTGGGACGTCAAGGACGACCGCAACCGCTCCATCACGGCCACCAGCTACAACGCCTACTACAAGGACGGCCTGGTGGGCTCGTTCACGTTCTCGTACAAGGGCCTCAACGCCCGTGGCGAGATGGATCCCAACTTCAAGCGCCCTGAGTTCCAGGTGCAGTTCATCGGCACCATCCCCGAGAACACCGGCGCCACCATCATGGTGGGCGGCGATGCGACGCTATTCAACGACATGGTCACCAAGCACACCGGCAACTTCCATCGCGACCCCGGCAAGATGGAGGCCGGCGACATCCACAACCGCACGATGACCTTCATCAAGACCAACCTGCAGTGGCGCACCACCGTCACCAACATGTGGAGCCCGGCCATGTGGGATCGGTTCAACTACATGGTCTATCGCGTCGAGACGGTGAACACCTCGAAGGAGAAGGACACCCTCATCGACTACCTGGGGCACTCCTTCCTGTTCCCCGGCGACCAGAACGGCGGCGGTGGAATGCGCCAGGAGGACGTCATGGCCTTCTGGGCCGAGGATGGTTCGAAGGTCGCCCCCGGCGTCAGCAGCAACCCGAGCGCCGTGGGGCCCAACGGCAACTCCGCCCTCATCGGCAAGCCGGGAGAGGGCGGCGTCCTCATCTACGACGTGACCCAGGTGGACGACGTCATCTGGAACAGCGTGGACAACGGCGGCCTGGACCTGGACAAGTTCTCCAACATCCAGGACTTCCTCGACCTGACCGACGCGACCAGCGGCAAGCCCCTGGTGCGACAGCTGGAGTACATGACCGGCGGCCAGCCCTCGCGCGTGACGTTCCGCATCGGCGAGGGAGAGGGCGGAACGCTCATCCCCCAGACCGACGACGACCGCGTCGTCATCCTGCTGGCGCTGCCCTACACCAACAACTTCACGCCCTTCACCATGAACGGCGTCAAGGTGTATCCCAACGTGTCGCTGGACACCACGACCACCGTCTACTTCGGCGGCCGCGGATCGGACGACTACTCCTGGACCAAGACCCTCTACAACTCCGACTCGTTCAAGGAGGCCAAGAACGGGTTCGAGTACACCAAGACGGCGTGGAACCGCCTCGGCCGCAACTGGACGGGCGACGCGCGCGACCGCCTGGGGTACTCCACCCGCTACCGCATCAGCGGCATCACCACCACCGGCAACATGCCCGTGTCGGCCAATGACCTGACGCTGCCCTACGGCCCGGTCATCAACGACACCATGCCCAGCAACTACGAGATGCTGAGCATCGAGTTCCGCATGAAGCGCGAGCACCAGGTGGCCGGCAACCCCGTCCCCTACGACCTGTCCGACTACGTGTACACGGGATCCGGCGCGACGCCGGATCCGGCGAACGCCGTGCAGTTCGAGGTGCGCACCGGCGCCGACCGCCCGGGATCGGCCGCGCCGCGCCAGTGGGTGACCCTGACGGGCAGCCCCCAGTACGTGGGGCCCGACCCGGAGAACCCGGCCTACGACATCTACCGCGTGGGCGGCACGACCACCAACGACGGCATCGCCGCGCTGCTGGAGGCCAGGGGCATCGCCGCCAAGCCGCGCAACTCGACGGTGACCGGCACCGCCACGTCCATGGCCTTCACCGGCAAGATGCGCTTCCTCATGGCGCAGGAGCTGCCCAAGGGCACCTCCCTGCCCGTGGATATCACCATCAACGGCATCATGCGATCACCCGTCAGCAACGGCGCCGACGGCCGCTACACCAACACCATCGACGCCGAGTTCGGCCGCAAGCAGTGGGTCGTGCCCACCCAGAAGTACGACACGGCCAAGTACTACGGCGCCACGTCCCAGGCGAGCCTGCTGCCCGAGAGCGGCGTGCGGCCCTGGGTGGGCGGCGCGGCCTTCGACCTGCCCACCGGCGCCGCCACGCCCAACTACAGCGCGTGGGACGGCACCGAGAACGCGCCGCTCAACGAGTCGCGCTCGGGCTACGTGTTCCACCTGGGCAACGCCTCCACGTCGATGATCGAGCCGGGCAAGTTCGTCACCACCGACATGCGCATCGGCGACAAGCGCTTCACCGGCGCGTACTCCGGCCGCAACGGCATCTACGAGTACCGCGGCTTCGACACGAGCTCCATCGAGCTCAACGCCGCCCTGTGGTCCAAGTCCAACATATCTGGCGTGCGCGTGTGGTACAAGAGCCCCAACCACACCTTCGGAACCTCCGGCGCCGACACCCAGTCCACCTGGTTCAGCCGCCAGGACATCATCTCCCACTACCTGCGATCCGACGGCAGCGTGGCCATCCCCAAGAGCGCCTGGAGCGGCACCGGCTGGAACAACTACTACTTCCTGCGCCTGGAGATAACCTTCGACACCTTCAACAGCGATGTGGCCAACGCCTCGAGCCCCGGCGCGGCCGGGTCTCCCGCCGTCATCCTGCGCGGCACCACCAGCTACACCGGCCAGTACAAGGTGACCGGCACCTTCTCCACCTCCTACTCGCTGGGCGGGGCGACCGTGCAGTCCCAGGGCAGCGGCACGCTCAACGTCAACCCGGCCCAGCCGCGCGTCTACGCCAACGCGTGGGAGGACAGCATCGGCTGGAGCGGCTGGAACGCCGAGCGCGCCTCGGCGCTGCTGCGCAACCGCTCGGGCTTCGCGTTCCACTGGGGCAACTACAGCCCCACCGTGCTGGAGCCCGGCCGGTTCCTCACCTCGGCCATGCCCTACGAGATGCACGACGGCGCCCGCCGCGGCTTCGAGACCGACTGGGTGTACCTGTCGAAGGAGACCTTCGACTGCACCAACAACACCATCAACGAGATCATCGTCACGGCGCTCGATCCCGACAACAACGAGGTCACCTACACCTGGAAGAAGGGCGACGGCGTCGACCAGATCACCCCGCTCAAGGCGGCGGACGGCAGCGTGCGGCTGACCCCGGCCGACTGGGGGAAGAACTACTTCAGCCGCATCGAGGTGCGCTTCGACGAGATGCAGGCCAACGTGTCCGCCGCGCCCACCGGCTATGGCACTGGCCCGCGCGTGCAGATCCACGGCATGACCACGTGGCTGGCCAATCAGCTGCGGGTGCAGGGCGAGCTGCGCAGCTGGTACACCTACCTGGACGACGACGGCGTCGAGCAGGTCGACGACACCATGAACGTCAGCAGCATCGGCAAGGACGTCAACGGGAAGTGGATCGACGGCTACCCGTGCACCTCCATCCTGGCGCCCTACAACGCCAGCCCGGTGGTGGACGCCTACGCCTTCGACGTGAAGAAGAGCTCCAAGTTCAGCGGCAACGGCGGCACCCAGTCGGCCCCGCTCAACTCCAAGCGGTCGGGCTGGTACTTCCGCCTGCGCAACACCAGCGACTCCTACGTCGACCCGGGCGTCTTCAGCACGTCTAACATGACCTACCAGGTCATAGACGGCGACAAGCGCGGCTTCGAGACGTCCTCGGTCACGCTGACCCGCGGCCTGCTGGCCAAGGGCACCATCGACAAGGTGCGCCTGTACTACTCCGACGCGGCCTTGGCCGACAGCTATATAGAGATCCCCTGGGATGCCAGCGCTGGCGCGCCCGACAACCTGCAGAACTACCTGGTGGCGGCCGGCAGCGCCGAGGCCACCCAGTACGGCGCCGACGCCGTGGGCAGCATCGTGCTGCCCGCCTCGGTGTGGAACAACGAGTACTTCGCCCGCGTGGAGGTGTACTTCGACCGCTACAGCCCCAACGTGACCGCCACGAGCACGGGCAGCCCCGACGACACGGCCGTCATCGTCTACGGCGCGCCCAGCCAGATGGGCACGCGGCCCCTGTCGGGCACGTTCCGCACGGTGCATCTGGGCAACCAGTCCGACAACGACACCAAGGACAAGTCGGCCACCTACACGGCCAGCCTGACGGCCAACACCATCAACCCGCAGCTCGCCATGAGCGCGGGGTGGTCGCTGGACGGCGCCGGCCACGACTCCGGCGTGTACAACAACGTCGACCGCAACGGCAAGGACGTGCGCAGCAACGTGGTGCCCTACCGTTGGGGCGAGAACCCCGCCCGCGAGAAGGCGTGGTTCCAGTACCAGCTGACCAACAACACCGAGTGCTCCGGCGACGAGGTGTACCTCAACCTGAACATCAACGAGATATCCGCCGACACGGACAAGAACCGCGGCGAGTTCCGCGGCTTCGTCGGGCGCGAGCTGGTCATCGCCGGCTTTAGCCAGAACGCCAAGGGCGAGTGGGTGCACACCTCGGGCACGCTCCACGGCATCGACGTGTACGACTACACGAACGCCAAGGTGATGAGCCTGACCATGGCAGACCTGGTGCCCTTCATCAGCGGCGGCACCCTCACGCTGCCCTTCAAGGTGAAGGACCCGACCACCGGCGACGTGGTCAACGTCGGCGTGAAGACGGTGCAGCTGCGCTACAAGACCCTCAACGAGTGGGTCGTGGGCGCCAACACCATGACCGCCACCATCTACGGCATGATGGAGACCCACGGCGCGGCCATGAACAACGCCAACGGCTACTGGACCGGATCGGGCAGCTCCCGCCACTACGTGCCGCCCGACCCCATGTACCAGTACCGCTACACCACGGGCGCCTGCTCGTTTGGCCCGCTGGACCGGCGCTACAACGACGCGAACGGTAACCACACTATCGGCCGGTCCACCAGCTGGCGCAGCTACATCGGCTGGTTCGACTGGTGGTCGGACGCCTGGGCCTACCGTGACGCCTACACGGCGCCGGGCCACACCTCCCCGCTCATGAACGCCGCCACGGGCGACCCGGTGGAGGTCGTCCACAACGCCGACGGCTCGGGCTACCACTTCCGCGTGAAGAACAACACGCTGTCGAGGTCGGACTACAACGCCCTCACCTTCGACCTGACGTCGGTGTCCAACAAGCTGTCCGTGGCGAACCCGGGTGAGGTGTACGGGTTCCTCACCAAGGAGGTCACGCTGAACGCGGCGGTGGGGGAGTCGGGCCACTACTGGGATGAGCTGCCCAACGCCGCCGGCGCCTCGCGCCAGGGCGAGTCGACGCTGAAGACCGTCAACTTCTTCTTCGCCGACTCCGTCACCGGCGCGGCGCCCGCCACCCCGGACGTCAAGCTGACCCTGGCCGACCTGCAGAAGTACAAGCAGCCCAACGGCAGCTACAAGATTCCCGTGCACACCGACGCCACCCAGACGGCCGGCGCCGAGTTCACCGCGCACGCGACCAAGTACCTGCGCAAGGTGACCGTCAGCTACGACGTGCTCGACCCGTCCTACTTCAACAAGCTGATGGAGGTGGACTTCAAGGGCCAGACCACCTGGTACTCCAACTACAACACCACCGTCCACATGGACGGCGTCATGGGTGCGGCGCAGACGGGCACCGGGTTCCCCGGCGGCAACTACGTCGCGCGGGCCACGCGCCAGGATCCGAGCCTGCTGACGGGCCGCCCGGCGCTCGACGTGACCACCCACGGCCGGTACGTGGACATGGGCGAGGGCGCCTACAGCAGCAGCGCCACGAGCGACGGCAACATCACCCGCATATCGGCTCCCTACGACCGCGACCTGCTGCTGTGGGCGCAGTTCGAGAACAGCCACGCCTACAACACCATCGACGGCGCCGACGTCGACCTGTACCTGGGCCTGTACCGCGAGAGCGGCATCGTCACGCCGCCGGGCTCCAATCCGACGGTGGCGCCCACCACGGCGTGGACCGGCTTCCACACCACCAAGATGACCATCACGGCCCAGTACCTCGAGCAGTGGGGGACGCCGGGCAAGATCCAGCTGACGGGCGCGCGCTCGTCCGAGGGCGCGGCGTCGCTCAAGGCCACGCTCGAGGCCCAGGTGGACGCCACCACCGGCGACCTGCTGGGCTTCAAGAGCGGCTCGACCACCTTCCCGCTGGAGGCCGACGGCAGCTTCGTGCTGACCGAGAAGCAGATCATCGACCTGGGCATCGACGAGCTCACCTTCGTCAAGTTGCTCGACTGGCGCGAGATGGAGCGCCGCACCTACCAGGCCTCCGGCGGCGCGAACGTGCAGCGCATCTACTTCGAGGGCTTCAGCGACCGCAACCTGGGCGAGACCATCAACGGCATCGACGCCCGCACCACGGTGTACCTGAACAACATCCGCCAGAACGCCCAGGTGGACGACAACTACTACTATCAGGTGAAGCGCAACGACCGCACCGAGATCCGCATGTCGAAGATGTTCTTCGACGCCAACACGCGCGTGGCCTACAACGACGAGAGCGATGAGAACCGCGCCTACCAGCAGTGGTCCTACGCCTTCGACGAGGACCACGACTACTGGAACAGCTACTGGGGTTGGGGCGGCACCGAGATCGATCAGCAGCTGGAGCTGGGCTACAAGGCGCTCGGATCCTACACGCTGGACTTCCGCCAGCTGAGGGGAACGAACGGCATCGAGAAGGCGTGCCACTACGACCAGTGGTGCCGCGACCACGGCCAGTACGCCGGCAGCAACTACTGGTGCTCCGAGGGCCGTGCCGGCAACCACGTGAGCACCATCGACGGGCGCACCTACAACACGGCGGCCGTGCTCGACTTCGAGCAGACCATCCCGAGCGACGCCTTCGACGCCTACTACGTGCGCGTGCGCGACGCCGCGGTGCCCTACCTCAACTCCATCACCGTCTACTACGCCGACGGCTCGTCCTTCGTGGTGGACAAGGCCGCCATCCAGGCCCATCGCCATAACGCCCGCGGCACGGGCACGGACGGCCAGAAGTACTTCCGCCTGAACCTGCTGGCCAAGGACGCCAGCGGCAAGCACGTGGCCGACTTCGACACCAACGACGAGACGAAGTTCTTCAAGGACGCCTACTCCGGCTACTGGAACTCGTCCGACCCGGCGGCGAACGACCGCGTGACCAAGATCGTCTACAACGTGTCCATCAACCAGAACCAGTACACCGATGCCAACAAGAACGTGGCCAACCAGGTGGACTTCGGCACCTGGTACCAGTGGAACAACCCCAACTACGACGCCTTCGAGGTGACGGGCCGCTTCTTCAAGGTGAAGGGCGAGATCTACTCCACCACCAACGTGAAGATGCGCATCGGCAACACCCAGGCGGCCGACGCCTCGGGCAACGGCAACAGCGCCACGCGCCCCTACCACAAGGCCCAGGTGCGCTACGACTCGGGCGACCGCAACGCCACCCAGAACTACCGGTCGAACTGGTCGTACCAGGACTACGTGCCGAGCGGCCACCACGGGCACGTCCCCTACAAGATGCGCCACCTGTGGACGCGCGCCCGCGCGGTGGTGGTGGAGGCCGGCGCCTACACGCGCAAGGGCCACTGGAGCTCGCTGGAGAACGGCCGCGACGGCATCGCCGGCGGCGTGCGTCCCAACGCGGTGCGCTTCGGCAGCGACCAGTACTTCTCGGTGTCGTTCCAGCGCCACTACGGATCGGCCCAGTACAACCAGTGGAGCAACAAGCTCTCGTTCACCGACGAGGCGGTGCTGCGCGACGTCATGCCCGTGTGCCGGCCCGACGCCGAGATGGACTACTACGGCTTCCTGTCCACCGGCATGCAGATCCTCGGCAGGGACAAGGCCAACTACGAGAACATCCTGCCCCACGTGAAGGAGATCATCTTCCGCCTGGAGCAGTACGACGCCGCCGGCGCCGTCATCGGTACGCGCTCGGTCACGGTGAGCCGGGCCGACCTGGGCGTGGACGCGGCCGTGGCCGCCAACAGGGGCGTCTACATCTACTTCGACCGCCCGAAGGCCGGCAACATCAAGGAGGACGTGCCGGAGAAGAGCGGCGGCAAGACCGACGACTTCGGCCAGGCCGTGGACAGCGGCAACTGCTACAAGCTGTCCCTGGGCGCCGAGGAGTTCGTCGACAGCTACGACATCGTGCTGCAGAACTTCGGCGGCGCGGGTGACCATTCCCAGGAGGTGGGGCGCAAGCACGGCGCCCAGGACAACATGGACCGCGGCAACGCCGACGTGCGCGTCTACGGGCGACCCTACGCCTACGTGAACCAGACCCCCACGGTGAACTCCGACGCCAACAACACGTCGCAGACCTTCACCCGCCGCTACGGCACCGAGCTGGGCGCCGGCAAGCAGGAGTACTGGCACGGCACCGACGGGCTTAACACGTCCAACACCTCGGACGACTTCGTCAACACCGACAACGCCTTCCTGCTGGGCTACCTCATCCCCTACGGCTACAACTTCAGCATCCAGCGCCGCGGCAACAACAGCTCGCAGGGGTCGATGCCCTACTTCGCGGCCAGCGACAACCCCTCGCCGGCCTACGACTCCTTCGAGGCGCGCTTCTGGAACATCAAGGACCGCTGGCCGAGCGACCCCGACCCCGACAACGACGGCCGCGTGTCCCACATCAACCAGGTGACGCTGCGCGCCACCACGTCGGGCGACTTCCGCCTGCAGAAGGTGTACGTGCCCAAGGAGCTGGTGCCCACCGACGCCAGCTGCGCCAAGGACGCTGACGGCAACCCGCTGTGGCTGGCCGTGCGCAAGTTCACCTTCGTCTACAACGGCAAGACCATCGCCGTCGACTGGCCCACGCTCCAGGGCATGGGCATCGTGTCGGCCGCGCCGCTTTCCAGCGGCACCTACGCCAACTGCTACGAGGTGGACCTGGAGAAGTACCTGCGCGAGCAGTTCAACCTGTGGTACGCGAGCAACGGCGCCGACGGCATCCGCCCGGTCACCTACACCGCCGTGCAGAAGACCAACCTCATCCCCGGCTACGCGGCCGACCTGACCACGGTCAACCGCACCTACATCAACAGCCGCATCAGCGACCTGTACATCGACTACTACTCGCCGACGGCGCACCGCAAGACGCCCCAGACCATGCTCGACTCGGGCCAGTACCTGTCGGGCAACCGGACCACCAGCGCGTCCGACCCGTACAACTACGCCTTCGCCTACGACGGCGTGTACGTCGACCGCACGCTCGACGACTTCCTGACCGCCCAGGAGACCACCTACGCCAACCTGACTGCGGGCAACTGGAACGAGTTCGCCACGCCCACGGGCAACAAGCAGGGCATGGCCTACCCCGACATCAACTGCCGCGAGACCCTGACCGTCGCCAGCACCCAGACGCGCGACCCCAACCACTGCGCCGTGAACGACCGCACCTACGTGCAGTCCGGCAACGACGGGTTCCACCACGACCCCTACGCCGACAACATCCTGTGGCACCGCCTGGCGCAGCTGGAGACGTCCAGTATCCGCGGCAAGCAGGTGACGCTCAACGGGGCGACGACCACCATCTTCGGCTACGACAACTCGAACAACGACATCGAGTCGCCCGTGTCCTACAGCCCCGAGTCGGCGGCCAAGGGCGCCAACATCCCCGACGGCGGCCTGTACGCCGGCGACTACGTGGAATACGTGGTGCGCGTGGGCAACAAGGCGGCGAGCGCGGGCAGCAAGTACGACGTGCCCCTGGAGTCGGTGGACGCCCGCTTCCAGGTGGAGGCGGGCCAGCGCATCGTCGGCTGGGAGGTGCAGAAGGTCAAGCAGGCCGACGGCACCTGGGTGGCCGACAACACCACCGGCCTGCCCGTCACCGCCGAGATCGGCGACACGAGCCTGGCGGCGCTGCGCGACGCGCCCCAGCAGGTGGACCTGTCGCTGCTCAACGGCGTGGAGTCCTACGCCCAGAACCGCGTGCTCATGATCAAGCTGGGCCGCGACAAGTGGGAGAAGCAGCCGCTGCTCGACGCTGACAATAACCCGGTTCTTAACGATCAGGGCCAGCCGATGTTCGAGGACGTCATGACCCCGCAGGCCGACCGCCAGGTGGCCCCCGGCGAGTACGTGGCCATCCGCATCATCACCCAGCTGACGGGCGAGCGCGGTACCGACGTCTACCACGAGTCCGAGAACAACACGGGCCGCTTCAACAACGCCGGCGACGTGCCGTCCTACCGCGACGTGGCCCTGCGGGCCGACTTCTACGCGGCCAGCGCGCCCATGCACGGCTACCTGCAGTACATCGTGCCTGGCGGCGGCGACAACAACCACGACGTGTGGGGCTACTCCAACGATACGGGCCTGCGCACCATCAACAACGGGGCGAACGCGTGGTACACCACGGCGCACCAGCGCGGCCTGTACACCACCGACGGCGTGCACAGCCAGTTCGGCTCGCGCGTGTACAACTACGTGCGGTTCTACAACCACCGGGCCGACCGACCGCGCGGCGGCGCCGACCGCTACAACGACCCGACGATCACCATGGCCTACACCGGCCAGGATCCGGCCACGCTGCTGCATTCCCGTCCGCGCGCGGACGGCGACACGGCGCAGCTGACCATCCAGAACATCATGAACCCGACCTACCACACCACCGACCTGACGGTGACGGTGAGCCTGCTCGACCAGTACGGCAGCGGGCGGCAGGTGTTCGAGCTGACCGACACGCCCAAGCTGGCCAACGGCACGAACGCCGTGCAGCGCATCACGGCTGCCGGCCCCGACCAGGGCAAGATGATCAACCTGCGCTACCCGACCAACATCCCGCCGAGCCTGAACCTGCTCAGCCGCGACAGCGTGCTGAACGACGTCGTGAGCTCCATCGGTACGGCCGGCGGCGGCATCGGCGGCGGAAGCGTGGACGTGCCGCCCTCCACCGTGCCCACCTACCAGGTGAGCTACCTGGCGGGCTCCGGCGGCACGGTCGACCCCGACGTCGACCCGGGCACCGACGCGTCCATGGCGGGCAAGCTGCCGGCCAACTCGGCCTACGCCGAGGGTGACATCAAGGGCGCCAAGGCCGAGGCCAAGCCCGGCTACGCTTTCGAGGGCTGGTACAAGCGCGTCAAGAACGATGACGGCACCTTCACCGACACCAAGATCGAGGGCGCCCTGCCCGAGCTGACCGCGGCGCTCATCGCGGCCAACCTCAACACCAAGGCCGCCGTCGACACCGAGAAGCCGGCCCAGCCCGGCCCCGGCGCGGACAGCGGCGACAGCTCCGGCGACGCGGGCAGCGGCGATTCCGGCAGCGATTCCAGCGACGGCGGCAGCTCCGGCGGGACCACCCCGCCGAGCACTGGGTCGGCCACCATCTACGACGACACCACCTTCGTGGCCAAGTTCGTGCCCGACGACAAGCGCAAGTACTCCGTCACCTACGAGGTCTCCGACAAGGACCAGGGCGCCATCACCAACGAGGGCGACATCGCCATGCAGGCGCTCGGCACCGACCGGGTGACCGGCTCGACCGCCTCCGCGAAGGACGGCTTCATCTTCGACGGCTGGTACGTCCGCACCCGCGGCGATTCCGGCGAGGTGGTGGACGTTCTGGTGACTGAGGGCCTCCAGCTGACCGCCGCCGAGGTCATCGAGGTGCTCGACGAGCGGTTCGTGAACGACGAGGGGCTCTACACCGACGCCACCTTCGTCGCCAAGTTCGTCGACGAGTCGCAGCGCAAGTTCACCGTGGCCTACGCCGCCAGCGGCGAGGGCCAGGTGCGCACCGCCGGCTACACGGTGGGCGAGGGCGATTCCGCCACCACCGTCCAGCCCGGCGAGTGGGGCAAGAGCGCGGCCAATCTCAAGGTGCCGCGCGACGGCTCGGCCATCACCGGCGCCAACGCGCAGCCGGCCGAGGGCTACCAGTGCGACGGCTGGTTCCTGGTGACCACCGCCGAGGACGGCAGCACCACCGAGGAGGAGGTCACCACCGACCCGACCCTCACGCGCGAGACCATCACCGGCCTGTTCACCGAGGAGGAGCAGGGCTGCCAGCTGGAGGCGGACGTGACCTTCGTGGCCAAGTTCAGCCCCAAGACCACCCAGCGCTACACCGTCACCTACGCATCCGACGGCAACGGCGAGGTGCGCACCCTGGGCACCCCGGGCGAGGACGGCGAGGAGCAGGGCGCCGGGTCGTGGGGAGCCAGCGCCACCAACGCCGGCATCGTGGCCCTCATCACCGACGGCGTCACCGGCGCCAAGGCCCAGGGCAAGCCCGGCTACGCCTTCGACGGCTGGTACGTCAACCTGAAGGCCGCCGACGGCACCGTCACCGAGACGCGCATCGGCACCGACCCCGAGCTCTCGGCTGCGCTGGCCGCCAAGTCGCTCAACAAGATCGGCTGGGTGGAGCACATCACCCGCCAGGAGGAGCAGGTCATCTACGACGAGGTGACCCGCCCGAAGACCGAGGAGGTATCCAACCCCAAGATGGTCCAGTCCACCGAGCCCAAGGTGGACGATAACGGCGATCCCGTCCTCGACGACGAGGGCAACCAGGTGATGGAGCCCGTCTTCGACGACGAGGGCAACCCGGTGATGGAGCCTGTGCTCGACGACGAGGGCAACCCGGTGATGGAGATCATCCAGGTGCCCGTGCTCGACGGCGAGGGCAACCCGGTCATGGAGACCGTCAAGATCCCGCAGCTCAACGAGGACGGCACCGAGAAGACCCACATCGTCACCGTGGTGGACGACGTGGAGCATCCGGGCGAGACCGTCTACGTGGACACCACCTTCACCGCCAAGTTCAAGCCGAACCCGGCGCTCACCTACACGGTGGCCTACAACCCCACCACGGGCGGCAGCGTGTCGACGACCGCGAACACCGACCAGCAGCTGAGCACCGCCAAGGTGACCGGCTCGACCGCCGCGGCCAAGCCGGGCTACGAGTTCGTCGGCTGGTTCCTGCGCGTCTTCGACGAGCCGGCCGCCGCCCGCGCCGCCCGCGCCGCCCGGGCCGACGGCGACGCGCCTACCTACACCGACACCAAGATCAGCGAGAACACGACGCTCACCGCCGACGAGGTGCGCGCCGTCCTGGCCAAGGACGCCGACGGCCTCTACGAGGACACCGTGCTCATCGCCAAGTTCCAGCCCGAGGGCTCGCGCACCTACACCGTCACCTACCTGGCCGATGAGAACGGCGACGTGGAGACGGCCGCCAACGCCAACCTGCAGGTGCTCAGCACCGACGGCGTCACCGGATCGGTGGCCCTGCCCGGCACCGGCTACAAGTTCGCCGGCTGGTTCGTGCGCACCTACGTCGAGGAGCAGCAGAAGGCGCAGGAGCCGGTGATGGAGGAGAAGTACGAGACCGTGCAGGTGCCCGTGCTCGACGAGGACGGCTACCAGATGTACGACGACTTCGGCAACCCCATCACCAAGCCGGAGACCCACCTGGTCGTCGACGAGGACGGCAACCCCGTCCTGCAGCCGGTCATGGTGCCCGTGCTCGACAACGAGGGCAACCCCGTCAAGGACGAGAACGGCGACCCGGTCACCGAGCCCAAGATGCAGGACAAGAAGGACGAGAACGGCAACCAGGTCTACGAGACCGTCCGCGTTCCGCACGACGAGCCCATCCCCGGTGCCCGCGCGTCCCTCACCAAGGACCTGGTGGTCGCCCAGCTGGAGAAGGGCAAGGACGCCAACGGCCTGTACGCCGACCTGACCCTGGTGTGCAAGTTCGCCGAGAAGGGCGCCAGCGACCCCGACGAGGACCTCAACCCCTACACCGTCACCTATACCGCCGTCGACGGCACCGTGGACACCACGGTCAACGGCCCGCTGGACGCCACCAGCACCGTCGACGTCACCGGCTCCACGGCCACGCCCAACGCCGGCTTCGAGTTCGTCGGCTGGTTCGTGCGCACCACCGAGTACGTGCCCGATGCCAACGGCGTCATCCAGGCGCAGCAGGTGGACAAGAAGATCGACGGCGCCGGCCTCACGCTCACCGCGTGGGAGGCCCAGTCCTGGATCCAGAAGGACGACACGGGGCTGTGCATCGACACCCTCTTCATCGCCAAGTTCCAGAAGAAGGCCGTGAAGGAGGACCTGAGCAAGGAGTCCGTCAGCCAGCCCGAGACCCTGGGCGACCGCGATCCCATCCTCATCGAGTATTGGGACACCCGCGCCATCAAGAACGCCGACGGCACCTACAGTGGCAAGTGGATCACCATCGACGAGCTGGACGCCCTGGCCAAGCAGCCCGACCGCGTGCCCACCGTGGCCGATGAGGGCTACTACAAGAACTCCAACAAGTTCCGCTACGTCACCCAGGTGCGCTGGACCTACTACGACCTGCCCGCCACCATGTCCAACGACGGCATGACGCCGTATCACCTGGACGACGTGGCCCTGGTGGGCGTCGCCCGCTATCAGGACCACCGCAACGGCTCCGGCGAGCTCTACGAGTGGTGGATGGGTCAGAAGATCCCCGTCGACCTGGGCTACACCCATCGCCATGCCGAGAAGACCCAGCTGGACTTCTACCGCGAGACCGCTCCCGGCCAGGCCGGCGGCCTCATCCTGACCGACCCTGCCATCGACCACTTCCAGAAGACGGAGGAGGGCGTGGCCAAGAGCGTGCTCCAGACCAAGCAGGACAGCGGCAAGGCCACCGACTTCACGGTGTACCGCCGCACGCCCGTCATCCGGTTCCAGAACCAGGTGTTCCAGACCGAGGCCCAGGCCAAGGGCACGGGCGCCAAGAGCTGGAACGCCGCCCAGAAGACCGGCTACATCCCCGGGGAGAAGTTCTGGTACAAGGACACCCTGTGGAACGTGCCGCGCAACACCAACTCCTACATGGACGTGGAAGGCGAGCTGTACAACCCCGTCTTCTACGAGCGCATACCGCTCGACTACCTGAAGACGGCCGACGGCAAGGAGATCGACGCCGACTACCTGGCCAGCCGCCTGCAGACCAACATCCGCTGGTACGACATCTACGGGTCTGACGTGAAGGCCAAGCGCCTGAACGGCATGAAGATGCAGATCACCCGCGTGGCCGAGGAGGATGCGCCCGAGACGGCCCGCGACTACGGCGGCATGATGAACTACAACAACTCCGCCGTGGGCTACAGCACGCGCGACATGGGTGGCAAGCCGTTCAACGACCTGAATCCCACGACCGCGGGCGCCACCGAGAACACCCGGTTCGCCCTGTTCCGCATCGAGTGGGTGCCCGACCCCAACGCGTCCGAGCCCGGCTCGGTGGTGCCGGACAACCGCGCCGAGATATCGCCGGTCGACCTGGTGGAGCCCGGCAACGTGTGCGTCGAGGTGGGCGACACCATCGAGCTGTGGTTCGACGTGACCGCGGCCATCGACGGTCTGCCCCAGGTCTACGGCGACAACGCCCGCACCTACGCCTCCACCACCACGGGCAAGGAGCCCGCCTACTTCCCGCGCATCGGCGAGTACTGGCATTCCAACGGCAACACCGGCTATATGAACTACTGCACCGGCCGCGTCTACGTCAACCCGCTGTCCGGCGGCAGCTTCGGCGCGTCGCGCCCCGGCGTGGGAGCCAGCTACGTGAACAACGGCAGCGTGCTCATGGACATGGACTCGCTGCTGCACGAGTCGGCCTTCACGGCGGACAAGCCCAAGAACACCGACCGCTGGGAGATGTGGGACGGCTCGCTCACCTTCATCCCCGGCGAGGCCACCAACCAGAACGCCGACTACAACTACAACTACAACTACAACAGCCAGCCCAACACCCTATATGGCCAGGACGGGTTCCGCGGCACGTTCCTTGACACCGACGTCAAGACGCAGAACTACGTGCAGTGGACCCGCTACACGCCCAAGCGCCCCTTCAGCGCGGCGAGCCAGGCGGCGCTCCATAAGAACGCGCTGCCGACCACGCGCTACCTGGTGAACGGCCACGGGTCGGGGTGGAACGACAACGTGGTGCGCGTCAACGAGCGCACCGACTCGCGCTACGACTACCGCTTCAGCTACTGGCGCGACTACGACAACTTCGTCACCATCCGTCGCACGTGGGCGGGCAACAAGGCGCCCCAGAAGGACGATGACGGCAATCCCATCGGCCTGGCCACGCAGTGGGGGTCGGACACGCCGCTCATCTGGTCGCAGACCCGCGTCCACCTGCAGAAGGCGTGGCTGGCCACGTCGTCGCAGATGATCGCGTCCGACGACGCCCCCTCCATCCCGAGCAACCCGTGGGGCACCACCGCCTCCTACGAGTCGCAGCGCCAGTACCTGAGCGGCCGCGACGCCCATGAGTGGTGGTACGAGAGCGACTACACCTACGACGGCCTGTGGAAGAAGACCATCCGCGACCAGCGCGGCGTGCTGTACAACCAGTACAACACCACCATGCAGTACAACCAGTCCTACACCGCGCGCCTGCAGGCGCTCAACTACGGCGACCGCAACCTGGACGCCGTCGAGTTCACCTACATCTACCCGCGCGGCGCCGAGCCCGTGATGGTGGACGGCAAGCCCAAGGTCAACGCCTACTACCTGAACGGCACCGACGGCCCGAACGGCTACAGCTGGAACGCCACCCTGGGCGACCGCTGGGCGGGCATCGACCCCTCCAAGGTGAGCGTCGAGGTGGTGCAGACGCCCTACGGCGACTACATGGGCTACGACGCGCCCTCCGACTCGCAGAACCCGGCCGACTACCGCAACGGCCTGACGCGCCATTCCACCGACCTGTCGGTGGATCCGGCGCAGTCCAGCTACGAGGCGGTGCGCGGCGGCGACAGCAAGCAGCACGGCGACGACTACGTCAACAGCTCGCAGCCGTGGGTGCTCAAGATCACCGTGCGCCAGCCGCTGGGCAAGTGGTTCGGCCGTGACATCGACGGCAACGGCGCCAACACCGCCGACCGCGACAACTACGGCGGCAACCAGGGCTACAAGATGATCGTCGACGTCAGCTCGCACCTCTTCAGCACCAACACGTCGGGCTACTGGTACGACCGCGTGCTCACGCGCCCCATCGACACCCGCGAGGTGACTGGGTCGGACACGGCGTCCGGCGAGCTGCCCTCCAAGGCGTCGGCCTACTACCAGCTCTACGACATCGAGCACTTCGAGGGCCGCACCGCCTGGGAGAACGACGGCAACAAGAGCGACGGCGACACCAACAACAGCCAGCCCTTCGGCATGGACTACGTGTGGACGGCGCGCTCGCGCAACAACGACAGCTCGTGGAACATCCCGTACGTCTACGACCAGTCCTACGGCTCGCCCAACATGCCCTCGGTGGACGGCCGCCTGGTGCAGAACAACACCGTCACGCTCACCCGCTGGGAGAAGGCCGCCGACGGCACCTGGCACGACACCGGTCAGGCCGTGCCCGCCGGCGTCAAGGTGACCGACACCACGTCGGCCGGCAACTGGCATGCGGCCTACAAGAACTACGGCGACGAGGGCTCGCCTAACCTGTACGCCCAGACGGGCACCCGCGTCCAGATGCGCAAGCCCGTCGTGCGCACGTGGAACACCGTCGGCTACGACGGCGTGACCGGCGCCCTGAACGAGTACTACCTGGAAAGCGAGGGCGCGCGCCGCCAGCTCAACGTCCACGTTGAGAACCGCTACTGGTGGGATTCGCTGGCCCAGAACACCAACACCAAGGGGTCGACCAGCTGGTACTACGAGCCCGGCTGGTGGGAGCGCCTGTGGCACACCTACTCCGTCGACGGCGGCCAGATGGGCGACCTGCCCCTGCCCGTGGTGACCGTGGTGCTGCCCGAGAACATCGTGCCGCTGCGCTCCAACGGCCTGCCCTACGACCGCCTGCCCGACGTGGAGCAGGGCTTCGCCGCCGAGGACTGGTCGGTGAACTACGCCCACGACGCCACCGCCAACTCCAAGGCCAAGCTGGACAACAACATGGACGCGAAGGAGGCCTGGCGCGACTTCAAGGCCACGGTGACCTACGAGAACGTGGCCGACCTGGGCACGCCGGCCGTGGGCAACGTGCCGGCCAAGCCGCCGGTCGACCAGTACCGCTTCGTCATCCGCTTCGAGGCCCGCGGCGACGTGGACACCTCCGGCGAGACGGCGGCCGACTATAAGTGGGGCTTCAACCCCGACGACGTGGCCGTCGAGGGCGCCTGGAACGGCGACCGCTACCGCGGGTCGCACGAGTCCACGCGCAACGGCAACGCCAACGGCGAGCAGCGCATCCGCGCCTATGACATGGACACCTTCAAGTTCACCATCATGACCACCGGCGCCAGTCGCTCCGACGCGGACGAGGGGGCCTACCCCGAGACGTGGCGCAGCTACGAGAACATCCGCAGCTTCGTGTCGTCGAAGATGCCGGGCTACCAGTTCCTGGCCGACTCCAACATATCCGGCAACCCCTACCAGGTGGGCAACCCGCCGCAGTACCGCCGCTGGGGCGCGGTGCGGGAGGACACGCGCCTCGACGCGCGCCAGGCCACCTACCGCACGTCCAAGCGCGACGGCTACAACTACTACTTCTGGGATACCCACGACTACACTGATGACTACAACGCCACCACGTACCCCTACAACGTCACCACCGTGGGCGTCCTGCCGAAGAACTCCATCGACGACGGCAGCTACACCCGCAACAACGAGCCGGCCGTGAACTTCCTGCCCGGCTTCACGAAGCGCTACGCCGAGAGCCAGCACGGCCTTGACAGCGTGACGCCGGCGGGCAATGACGGCATGATCGTCGAGGACTACCGCTTCCGCGAGAGCTATGCGCTCGACGCCCAGGGCACCTACCGCCTGAACGCCAACGAGGCCGTGCGCACGGCCGATAACTTCAAGCGCAACCGCACCGGCAAGGCCGATGTGCGCGACGACCAGGGCCTCATGACCGGCCTGAAGCTGCGCTGCTCGTACCCCACCGTGAAGGCGGAATACGAGGTAGTCCGCGGCACGGGCGACAACGGCGCCAACCCCACGGCCATGGGCAGCGGCGCGTACTGGGATCAGAGCCTCTATCGTTACGGCAACCGCGACTACCGCAACAACTTCTACTACTGGCTCGGCCGCGACGGCGCCGTGCAGCGCGACACCATCCCCGACGCCAACGCCTTCCAGTACGGCGACACGCTGTGGTACCAGGCCAAGTTCTCCAACCTGAACAACGGCTACGCGCAGTCGGGCCGCCTCATGCACGCCAAGATCGTGTTCGCGATGCACCTGCCCAAGCAGGTGACGTTCTACACCGACAAGATGCTGACCGACGACCCGGCCCTTGCGGCCCGGGACGCCGGCTACAAGCTCATCGACGACTACGTGGGCGATGACTACCAGTTCCTGGTGGAGTGGTACCACTGGGATCGCCACAAGAAGACGTTCGTGACCGAGCACCTCACGCCCAAGCAGCTGGTGGCCAACGGCTGGACGGTGAAGGTGGTCGACCAGCCCAACTACACGTCGAACAACTACGATGCCACCCAGGGCGGCAGCGACTACGGCAAGCCCGACGCCGACCAGCCTGATGACCTGGCGCCCGACAACATCAAGTCCGCCTCGCACGACGAGGAGGTGGTCGTCTTCGAGCTGGCGCCGCCGGATGATGCCACCGATGAGGAGTTCGACGAGTACGACAGCCTGCTCCAGGCGCAGTGGGGCGGCGTGCATCCCGATGGCCACATGTTCATCGGCGACGCCATCACGCTCAAGGTGCGCACGCGCATCGACAACCTGGGCGACGCGGAGAGCGCGCTCACGGGCATGCACACGAGCTACGCCGACCAGCTCAAGGAGCTCCGCACGTGGAACGGCGGCAACTCCACCATGTACGCCACGGTGCACGACACCAACCTGCGCTGGCTCCAGCAGGCCAACGGCGGCCCGGGCTGGACGCACGTCTACGAGAACGACTGGACTGATCCCGACACCGGCGCCGTCACGCCGGCCGGCACCCAGGCCACCAAGTCCGTGACGCCTACCGCCACGGAGCCGGGCCAGAAGCCCTATGACTTCAACGAGCAGAAGATGAGCCGCTTCATTCGCTGGGGCCGCTACAACGGCTACGTGCGCCTCATCAACGACGAGGTGGCCAAGATCGACCCGGTGACGGGCGAGGAGATCCCCGCCAAGGACTACGACCGCGACGGCGACCTCACCGACAGCTACATCTACGACAAGTCGGGCTTCTTCAAGATCCTGAAGCCCAGCTCCAGCGTGCGCGGCGACACCTTCGTCCAGCGCGCGCTCATGACCGACCAGGACTTCGACATCAACCTGGCCGACGACTCGCACCAGGCCGGCGACAACGAGCTTCTGGTCACCCAGGCCGTCAACACCGGCTCGGCGGTGAACAGCTTCATCGTCGACTGGCAGGTGCCCTACTACGGCACCTTGAACGCGCTGTCCTACGACGCGCCGCTCTCCGACCCGAGCCAGCCCGTGGTGCGCACCTACCCCTACGTGAGCTACGTGCAGACCGGCGTGTGGGAGGTTCCGGGCGCGCAGTGGTCCACCAAGATGGTCCAGATCCCCAGCACCAGCAAGGCGGCCGCAGCCTCGGCTGCGAGCGCCGATGTCCCGGCCTACGGGCCGGCAGCCGACCCGGGCATCGCCGCCTACGCCGACGGGCCGATGGCCGACGAGGGCATCGCGGCCTACGCCGACGAGCCCGCCGCCGACGGCGAGGGCGACGGCGGCGAGGGCGACGGACCTGCCGTGCCCGAGGGGCCGGTGTACTCCGTCAAGTACCAGGCTGACGGCCTGAACGGCAAGGTGTCCAACCTGAACGACTTCAACATCCCCCAGGGCACCGTCGACGGCATCACCGGGTCGAAGGCCACGCCTAACCAGCACTACGAGTTCGCCGGCTGGACAGTGACCGTGGTCGGCGGCGGCATGGACGGCAAGGACATCGAGATGGAGATGGAGGTGCCGGTGGCCGAGGACGGCACCTGCACGCTGACTCCTGACATCGTGAAGACCTACCTCAACAAGGAAGACGTGCTCGACGTGGACGGCAAGCCCACCGGGGACGTGACCTACCATGCCACGACGTTCACCGCGCACTTCAAGCCCATCACCTACGACATCTACTACCTGGCCGAGCCGCTGGATCCCGACGTGGACAAGAACGTCCACGGCACCGTGGACACCCCCTACAACCTGGATATCATGTACCGCGACAACAGCCACGGCATATCCGGTGCCAAGGCCATCCCCGAAGATGGCTACATCTTCGAGGGCTGGTACAAGCGCGTGGAGTTCGAGCGCGAGGAGACCCTTTCCGACGGCACCGTCATCACGGTGACCGACTACCGCGACGAGAAGATCGAGGTCACCTTCGACGAGATCACCGGCACCGGCTCCCTCAGCGTCGACCACGTGGCCAACCACCTGAACCACAAGACCAGCCCCGACTTCGGCATCTACTACCAGGACACCGTCTTCGTGGCCAAGTTCAAGGAGAAGCCGAAGTTCAAGGAGGTCTACGACCAGCCTCTCAACGACGCCGCCAAGCGGGAGGACAAGCTGCGCGTGTACGTGCTGGCGCGCATCGTCAACACGTCCACCCAGGATGCCGACAAGCCCAAGTCGGTGTTCGGCGAGCAGAACGGGCCCACGCCCAACGACCGCGAGAACTACGCCCTGCCCGGCACCGACGCCGACCGCGACTACTTCTTCGGCGAGGACGACCGCGGCAGCGCCCAGTTCCCCGACGGCAACACCGCCGACGGCCGCGACCCCAGCACCTGGGGCGGCACCAGCGCGGGCACCTGGGTCATCCTGGGCGATCCGGCCGGCTATGCCGTGCGCGACAAGACCAATACCCGCATCGACACCACGCAGTTCAACCAGGCGGGCTACTTCGACATCCGCCAGATCCGCTGGGTGGTCAAGGCCGTGGAGCACGACGACGCCGGCAACCCGGTGAAGTCCGGCTGGGACGCCATCCTGGACGACTCCGTGGCCCAGCGCAACCCGGTGCCGCGCGGCTTCCGCCTGGACGTGGACGCCGTGCCCGACATCGTGCCGGGCAGCCCCGCCGACGACGGGCTCAACGACTACCGCGACACCGTCGGCAAGCAGGAGGCCGACTTCCTCGACCCGCAGCGCCTGAACGTGGGCTGGGCGTGGGAGCGCGACGCCTCCACGGGCAAGTACGTCATGACCAGCGACGGCAAGCGCAAGAAGCTCCAGACCAAGGCGCAGATCCCGCAGTCGCTCTACTCCAACGCGGCCGGCGTCATGTGCCACACCTTCGTGCTGGAGGACTTCACGCTTTCCACCATGGGCATCCGCACGCTGGCCGACGGCCCGCTGGCCCAGGCCGACGGCGACGGCACCGGCGGCGCGGGCGATGGCAGCGGCTCGGGCGACGGCGGCACCACCCAGGTGTCGAAGGAAGCCCACCTGAACCACTTCGTGTCCACCGTGCTGCGCTACGACGACACGAAGTACGCCAACCCCGAGCGCGACCGCGTGGGCTTCTACCGCGTGGCCGAGTACCCCACGCTCAAGCTGGACATGGAGCAGGCCTACTACAACGGCAACGCGTCCGAGCGCTACGAGTGGGTGGTGGGCCGCCCGGCCATCGACCCGGCCGCATCGCTCATGATGCGCTACAAGATCACGCTCACCAACCTGAGCACCGCCCAGCTCAAGGCCCTCGGCGTGGTGGGCCAGCAGGGCGACTTCTGCTCGAACCCCGACCTGTCCATCGTGCTGCCCTTCATCGAGGGCTTCGGCGCGGCGTCCACCATGTCGGGCAAGTCGTTCCAGTACGTGCCCTATGCGGAGAGCCTCAAGACCGATGCCTTGGGCAAGCCGCTGAGCCCGCTCAACATCGGCTACCACGATGAGGCGGAGACGCACATGGTGGACATCCTGGATGAGAACGGCAAACCGCTCGAGGACGAGAACGGCAACGTCTACCAGGAGGTCGTCTACGACCGATACGCCCAGAACCTGGACGGCAAGACGCCGCTGTGGACGTGGCACGTCGAGAAGCTCGACGACAGCTTCGTGTCCCAGGGCGTGGTGGAGAACCCCAACGTCACGTTGACCCAGCCCACCGTGGGCGGCAGCCTCACCACCGCCGACAAGCTGGGCTCGGTGAGCTCGGGCTACAACCGCAAGTTCATGAACTGGCGCTTCACGTCGGCGGCGGGCGGCAACATCCGCGGCACGCTCCAGCAGGGCGAGGCCGTCATCATCGAGATGATGATGCCCATCCGCGCGGACGCCAACTCCTCCATCAGCTCCGACCTCATGACCACCACCGGCTATGCCTACAAGTCGGGCAACTACAACCCCTATATCCCCACCCAGCAGGGCAACAACAAGACGGGCTTCATCCTTGACACCCGCGACGTGAACCTGGACAACAACACCAACGAGATGCTGCTCTCCCTGCAGCTGGAGGGCGCGGGCTTCGTGGCCAACACGGCTCAGGCCCAGTCGAAGTTCTCGTCGTCTGACCTGGGCACCCTCTACACCCAGGCCGTCAACGGCCCGGTCATGGTGGGCGAGGGAGGCAACTACGACTACCTGTCCCGCGCCGAGAACCTGGGCGCGAGCGATGCCATCGCCAAGCAGTACGTCCATGCCGTGCTCTTCGACGTGCTGCCCTACGAGGGCGACCCGAAGGTGCTCGACGGCGGCTTCGAGTACAACGAGGCCGGCGAGCCGGAGCGCGTGGCGGTGCCCCGCAAGTCCACCTGGCACGGCTGGGTGGAGGACCTGGATTCCGTGAAGGTGATGAGCTTCGACCCGCGCGACGCCGATCACCCCAACGGCCGCGAGCTGATCAGCGAGGGCCCGAGCCGCGAGGTGAGCGTGTGGGCCGGCCCCTATGAGGTGACCCGCGACGCCAAGGGCAACGTGACCCACGTGAAGGCCCTGGAGGCTGACGCGCTGCCGGCGCTTTGGAAGCAGCCGAGCCAGGCGCTCCAGCTCCAGGCCATCAACGAGATGCGCGAGGACCCGACTGGCATGCGCCTGCGCGAGGCGGGCCTCATGCCGCTCGAGGAGCTCAAGGCCTACGTGGAGGCGCATCCGGACGAGTCGCTCAACCTGCGCCACGCCCTGCGCGGCTTCTGGGTGCAGGCCGAGAAGGACAGCGTGTACCTGCCGCCCACCGGCTACATCTCGCTGGCCTACGACATGCATACGCCGCTGAACCTGCCCAAGTACCTGGGCTCGACCACCGGCGACGCGCTGTTCGACATGAACCTCGACATCACCGACCCCAACCTGAACCCGAACGGCGCTGCCCGCCTGGCCGAGGTGACCCAGTGGAACAGCTTCGCGCAGCGCGTCAACGTCACCGGCGCGGACGCCCTGGGCGACGCGTCGGCCCGCCTGGTGGAGAACCGCCAGGCCGGCGCCGTGGTGGCTGCGCCCGACGAGCGCGGCTACGTGGGCGACTACGTGTGGATCGACCTCAACTGGGACAAGCTGAAGAACGACACCAAGGCCGGCCTGCCCGAGACCACCGACGCCCAGGGTCGCCCGACCACCTACCACAAGGGCCCGAACGGCCGCTACATGCTGGCGACCGACACCGAGTACGACGAGGCCACGGGCACGTGGAAGGGCGTCTACGAGGGCACCGACGAGGACGGCAACCCGGCCACGTTGCGCAGCGACGATATGCTGAAGGACCTGGACTTCGACGGCGAGACCAACGACCCCGGCGTCAACGGCGTGGTGGTGGAGCTGCTCAACGAGAACGGCTTCCCCGTCAACCGCGACGGCCAGGTTCCCCTGTGGCTCGAGGGCGCGGCGGGCGATGGCACCGGCCGCTGGATCCAGTGCGACCCGGTGACCGGCGAGCCTCTGCTCAACGCCGGCGGCGGCTACATCAACGCCGACGCGGGCGGCCCCTACACCTATACCACCGAGAGCGACTACTACGGCAACCAGGGCTACTGGATCATGTCGAACATCATTCCCGGCAAGTACAAGCTGCGCTTCACCTTCCCCAAGAAGTACTCCGGCTATACCCTGACCACCCTGGCCATCGGCCCGGACAAGGACGGCGACGGCGAGGCTGACTACGTGATGGACATCGAGCACCGCGCCGACGACCCGGACACCCCGGACGTGGACGAGACGGCGCTCGTGGCCACCACGGCCGAGGCGTTCGAGATTCGCCCGGTGGCCTACGACAAGGACTACTTCCTCGATCCGGCCAACACCGACGTGTTCGAGAACCCGGAGCGCATCCACCGCGCCTACGACGCCGAGATGACCAGCTACCAGGTGGGCATCAGCGCGCCCGTCACCGTGGAAGGCGTCACCTTCCGCGACGACATGTACGACGGCGGCATCCCCATGGACGACCCGGAGGATCCGAGCGACGACAACATCGACCTCATCGACGGCTACCTCGACCGCCAGAAGGACCAGAACGACCCCGACTCGGCGCTCCAGTACCAGAAGGAGCAGCGCCTGGCCAACATGCAGGTGTCGCTCTACGAGTACAACCCAGAGACCGGCGAGGTGTCCAACGAGGTGGCGCTCGACGCCGAGGATAAGCCGGCCACGTTGCTGACCGGCGAGGACGGCACGTTCAGCTTCAACATGAAGCCGGATCGCTACTACCTGCTGCGCTCCGAGGACGCCCTGGGCACGCGCCTCATCAAGCCGACGCCCTACCTCTACACCAAAGACCCGCTGGAGGCGCCCGAGCACAACAGCCTGCTCGACTTCATCGTGGCCCACTGGGCCGACCTGGGGCTGACCGCCGCGCCCACGCATCTGAGCGACCTGACGGACGCCCAGCTTGCCGCGGCCGAGGCCAAGTACAAGACCGACCCGTGCGGCATCTGGGACAACGACCTGTACCTGAAGACCTACGTGGTGCCCAACCCCGACTTTGACGACCGCTACCCCGAGTCCGAGAGCAACAGCCGCACCAAGAAGGCGGTCAAGGGCGAGTGCTATCCCATCTTCGCCGCCATTCCCACCGACGAGGACGGCCACGCCATCTACGAGGACAACGAGGAGTGGAAGGGCTTCAAGGTCTACCGCAAGTTCGGCCTGGGCTACGTGGACGCCACCAAGGGCTACCTGGGCAACTACGTGTGGAACGACCTCAACTACAACGGCGTGCAGGACCTGCTGGAGCCCGGCGTGCCCAACGTGCGGGTGACGCTTGAGCAGTACTGGTGGAACCCGGACGCCATCGCCAAGGGCAAGGGCGCCTGGCAGCTGGTGGAGCGCACGCGTAAGTTCAACAAGCAGACGCAGGAGTGGGAGTGGGCTCCCAAGGAGCATTCCACCCGCGTGACCAACAACGCCGGCCAGTACGTGTTCGCCGGCCTGCCCACCTACGTGCCCGACCCGCTTGACGACGACCTGGACAAGATGGACGAGGACAAGGTCAAGTACCTGGCCGGCTACCGTCTGCGCATCGACCGCAAGAACCTGCTGACCCTGGGCACCAACTGGGGCTTCACCTTCCGCAACACCACGAACACCACCGACGACCCGGCCGACGAGCAGGATTCCGACCTCAAGACCACCGTCATGAACGGCCCGCTGGACGGCGCCACCAAGGACCCGACGAGCGGGGCCATCGTCACCGTGCCGGTGTACTACCTCAACGCCCCCACCGACGGGCTGCGCCCCGACGTGGAGATGGGCCTGGGTACCGACTCGATGATCGTGCTGGCCGGCGCGCCCACCGAGGAGACCCTGCTGGAGAACACGGTGACGGTGCGTCCGTCCGCCGGCATCTCCTACACCTACGACTTCACCAACGCCCAGCGCTTCGAGAACTGGGACGCCGGCCTGGTGGCCGTGCCCGAGGGCGCCATCTCCGGCGTGCTGTGGGAGGACGCCGACTACGACGGCATTCGCAAGATTGACGAGAACCCGACCGACCCGACCGACCCCGACGCGGGGGCGACCGACCCGACCGATCTCGATGCGGGGGCGACCGACCCCGACGCGACCGACCCCGACGCGGGTGCGACCGACCCGACTGACCCGACTGACCCCGACGCGGGCGACGGCGACGGCGGCGACGGCGACGGCGGCGACGAGCCCGTCGACCCGGACAACCCGGGCGCGGTGGAGAAGCCGGAGATCCCCGAGGTCGAGAAGCACGACAAGCCCATGCCGGGCGAGAAGGTGGTGCTGACCCAGTGGTACTGGGATCCGGCGGCCGTCAACGATACCGGCGGCGTGGGGGCCTGGAAGCAGAACCTCACCTTCGGATCTGACCTGCGCACCTCGCACGTGGTGGGCAGCGTCCCCGTGACCATCAACAACCCGGACTACCCGGGCACCGGCCTGGAGACCACCCCGCCGGAGGAGAAGATCACCGTCGACTTCGAGATGCGTGTGCCTAACGTCACGGGCGGCGTGTCCAAGGACGTGGTGAACTGGAAGTACGGCCTGGATGGCACGGTGGATACGGACAAGGTGGGCGCCCTGCTCGAGGCCGCCCTGAACCAGTCTGCCTGGGATAGCCTGGTGGACGGCTCCTTCGACGCCGGCGAGTGGGGCAAGCTCGGCGACGGCGAGGTGGGCGTCTACACCGACGAGAACGGCGAGTACCTCTTCGACAACCTGCCGACCGCCTACACCGATGCCGAGGGCGCGCACTACCTGGCGTCCTACCGCGTGAAGCTCTACGAGACCCACGTGGACTATGACGGTACCGGCCCCGGCGGCACCGGCAACCCGGATGACGACAACTACTGGCTGCTCACCAAGTCCCACATCGGCGAGGATCTGACCATCGACTCCGACGTGCTGTCCTCGGTCACCCTGGCCATCGAGGATCGCGACGCCGTGGACGCGACCGACCGCGACCGCTACACCCGCGTGAACGACGGCCAGGTCATCCTGGCGGCGCCGGTGGCCACGCCCGACGGCAGCCACGAGAGCCATGTGCGCGTGCCGGCCAGCCAGCTGACCGAGGGCGCGCCGGCGGCCTACGACTGGCTGACCATCCGCAAGGACGGCGACGACGTGGAGATCCGCGAGGTGGAGGCCGACGACGGCACCACGTCCCAGCTGATCGTGTTCCGCGGCGGCGACGCCGGCCAGCTGCCCGCGCCGCGCCGCGACATCTCCGGCGTGGTGTGGAACGACGTCAACTCCAACGGCATCCAGGACGCCGGCGAGCCGGGCTATGCCAGCACGCTCATCCAGATCGAGCTGCTGCGCTTCGTGCCCGATGCTGACGCGCCCGACGGCTGGAGCCCCGATCCCAGCTGGACCCCGCGCCTGGAGTACCCGGGCAAGGGCGGCTGGTTCTGCTTCGAGGACCTGCCCTCCCAGCGTCGCGAGGCCGACGGCTCCACCACCATCTTCGCCTACCGCGCGTGGGTGAAGGCGGCGCCCGACGTGCGCTACACCCTGTTCATCGCCAAGTACCAGCAGGGCGACGACTACACGGTGGACTCCGACCTGCGCTACGACGACTCCTACCTCATGAACCTGACGGTGGACGAGTACGACGTGCTGCTGGACAAGCGCGTGCCCGAGTCCTTCGCCGACAACGTGGTGAAGGCCGCCCCGTCCAACAACCCCAACCAGGGCGACGGCCCGGCCGTGGCCGCGGCCAACGCCCTCGGCCGCGTGATGCGCCTGGCGCGCGCGGCGAGCCCCCTCACCTACAACTACGACCTGGCCATGTCCTCCAGCCGCGATTCCAACGACGGCGGCGTGGAGATTCCGCCGTCGGCCGACATCGCCGGCTACGTGTGGAACGACCAGGACTACGACGGCCTGATCGACGAGGACGAGGAGCGTTTCGAGAACAAGACCATCACCCTGCACCGCTGGTACTACGACCCGGCCGACGGGCAGTGGAAGAAGCCCGGCGCCGACGCCGGCTTCGATGCGGTGCGCACCATGCAGACCGACGCGGACGGCCACTTCCTGTTCGAGAACATGCCCGTGTCCATGCGCGTCGACGACACCGAGCGCTGGTATTTGCAGGGCTACACGCTGGAGATCGACGGCCGCGAGAACGAGCCTACGGGCGTGGGCGGCCGCCCAGTCACCCTGTGGCAGCAGGTCAACGACCCGGACAACCCGGGCGACGATGAGAAGGTCAACTCCAAGGCGGTGCGCCCGGTGAACGTCCCGGCGTCCGACAAGGCCCTCTACGACCTGGAGAACAACTATCCCATCACCTACAACCTGGCCGTGGACGCCGGGGCGCCGGTGGTGGACGGCCGCCTGGTGCTGTGCAACCCGGCGGTGGAGGGCAGCGGCACCGAGGAGGAGTACATCGTCCGCGGCTACGACATCACCAGCCCGGCCGACCGCATCCACATGAACGCCGGCTTCGGCAACTTCCAGACCACCACCCTGCGGGGCGTGGTGTGGAACGACGTCAACTACAACGGCATCCGCGAGTACGCGGCCGACCGCCTGGGCGACGACCCGATCGACGCCGATGACGTGGTCATCGGCGAGGCCGGCCTGGCGGGCATCGAGATGCGCCTGACCCGCCGGCTGCTCATCGACGGGAAGTGGACGCCGGACGGCAACTTCGCGACCGATTTCGCGGAGGAGATCGCGAACAGCACGGGCACCGACGCCGAGATGTACGCCAACGGCGCCGACCCGAACGACCCGGCCGTGTACGCGCGGACGGGCGCCGACGGCGTGTACGAGTTCAACGAGCTGCCCGGCTTCGTGCCCAAGGGCACCGGCAAGGACAAGGACGAGTTCTACCTGGCGGCCTACCACATGGAGGTCGTGCGTGACAACGTCACGTCTTCGAGCGTGGTCACGCGCTTCCACGTGGAGGATGCCACCATCCGCACCGACTCCGACCTGGCTACCGACATCGACGACGTGACGGCTGACACCTCGAGCAACTATCACCTGTTCGAGACGTACCCCATCGTGCTGCCCGACGGCACCGAGAACGGCCAGCGCAGCGAGGGCCTCATCATCGTGGCCAAGCCGCGCAGCGACCAGCGCGCCTCGCAGTACAAGGTAGTGGCCAACGGCGGCGAGTACGATCCGCTCGACCCGATGGTGGACTACCGCGGCGGCGACGCCGGCTTCAAGGTGCCCTCGCCGGTGGAGATTGCCGGCACGGTGTGGGTGGACGCGGACGGCGACGGCATCCGCAACTACCAGACGGCCGAGGATGGCACGCCCGAGGCGGACGAGGACGGCAACCCGCTCTACGCCGAGCGCGGCCTGCCCGGCCAGAAGGTGGAGCTGCGCCGCTACTGGTACGACGTGAAGACGCACACGTGGATCTTCGACAAGCGCCTGAACCCGGCTAACGGCGGCGTGGCCGAGACCACCACCGACGCGGAGGGCAACTGGATCTTCGAGAAGCTCCCGGCCTTCGAGGTGCTCACCGAGGACAGCGGGCTTTTACCTGCCGACGAGGAGTCGCGCCCCGTGGTGTTCGGCTACCGCGTGAACATCCCGTCGGTTCCCGACGAGTACGCGGTGACCGACCCGAACGTCGGCGACGCCACGGTGGACTCCGACCTGGACGAGACCACCACGCGCATCCTGCCCGACGACCCGCAAAACGGCCTGTTCGTTCCCATGCAGGAGGCCGAGGCCGACGAGGACATGGCCACGCTCATCGCCGGTCCTGCGGAGAGCACGTGGGAGAACCCCGATCACGTGGGCCTGTGGTCTCAGGCCAACGTTGAGAGCAGCTACCACAACGATGCCGGCCTGGTGCCCTACGCGGGCGCGGTCATCGCCGGCATGGTGTGGAACGACAACAACCTGGACGGCATCCAGGACGCCTCAGAGGAGCCGCTGCCGCTGGGCACGGTGTACCTGGAGCGGATGCTGGTGCCGGAGGCGGAGGCTCCCGTCGATCCTGACGTGCTGGCCCTGCAGGGCTGGACGCTGACGGACGGCGCGGCCGGCTCGAACCTGGACGGCGTGACCGGCGAGCCGCTGGTGAAGGCCGATCGCATACCGCCGAAGACCCGCGCGGCCGCCGCGCGCGCTGGCCTGGCCGCGCCGCTGGACGTGCTGGCGGATGCCGTGGCGCCGGCGGATGGCGTCGACCCCGATGCGGGCGACCCCGACGCGGGTGCGCCTGACGCGGGCGATCCCGATGCGGGCAACCCGGATGCGGGCGCGGACGGCGACGGCTCGGGCGACGGCGATGCGACCGTGCCGGATGAGGGCGATGGCAGCGAGTGGGTCACCATCTCCCAGCGTAAGATCGGCGCGGACGGCCGCTATGCGTTCGCCGGCCTTGACCTGGTGAACGACGAGGGCAAGTCCTATCGCTACCGCCTGCGCTACGAGAAGCCGGACGGCACGTTCTACGCGCCGCTCGACATGGGCGACAACGACGACGTGGACAACGACTGGTTCCCCGTGGTGGAGCCCGAGAACCCGACGGTCGACCTGTCGCCCCTCATGGGCACCACGCAGGCCTACGAGGTGGTGAAGCCGCTGTTCGGCAACACGGTGAACGCCTACGGCCAGCTGTGGCAGGCCCACCGTCCCATCAACCATCAGGACGAGGAGGACGAGGACGGCAACCCCACGGGCAGTTCCGTCGACTTCGGCTTCACCTACCCGCCGACCGTCAAGATTGCCGGCACGGTGTGGGAGGACGCCGACCACGACGACCTGCGCAACTACGAGCTGAAGGAGGTGGCGCCTGAGGAGGGTGCCCCCGAGGACGCGGAGCCGAGCTACGAGCGTGACTACACCGAGGACGGCATCGAGGACGTCTACGTCGAGCTGCGCCGCTACTACTTCCTCCCCGAGGAATTCACGGCCTTCGATCCCGACGAGCTGGACAAGCCGGAGGGCCCGGACGCCCCCGATGCGGGCGACGAGCCCGAGGCGCCGGGCGTGGGCGACGGCACGGGCGACCCGGATGCGGATGGCCCGGATGCCGGCGATCCCGATGCTGGCGGCGACGCGGGCGATCCCGATGCGACCGATCCCGATGCGGGTGACCCTGACGCGACCGACCCTGATGCGGGTGACCCGGATGCCGGCCCTGATGCGACCGACCCCGACGCGGACGGCGACGCCGGCCCGGATGGGGGAGACCCCGACGCCGGGACGACGGGCCCCGAGGTGACCGATCCCATCGATCCCATCGTGTCCGAGGGCGATCCCGTCCTGGTGGCCCTGGCCTTCTTCCAGGAGCCGCTCATGGGCGCCGCTGCGGACGCTGTGGCGGGCACGGTTGACGGCGAGGCGCTCGAGCCGGAGCCGGAGCCCGATACCGATCCGAACTACGACCGCTACGACCTCGGCAAGGGCCAGTGGGTCTACGACGAGGCCTTCAACGTGACCGGTCCTCTGGACGGCGTGCCCTGCACGTGGTCTGATGAGGACGGCTACTGGGAGTTCGACGGCCTGCCCACCACCGGCGTGGTGACCATCGACGGCGAGCAGCACCGCGTGGTCTACGGCTACCGCGTCAACGTGCCGGTGCTGCCCGAGGACTACGAGGTGGCCGCGCTGCGCGTCGGCGACGACCGCACGGTGGACTCGAGCCTGGACGAGGCCAACACGCGCCTCGTGCCCGACCTGGCCGACGGCGGCGCCTTCGGCCTGGTGGTTCCCGCCAAGGGCTCCGACGGCACCGAGGACAAGCTGTCGCTGGTGAAGGACGGCCCCGGCGGCGTGCCCCGCTCGCTGGCCGTGGGCTATGACAGCCTGGAGAACGACAGCGGCCTCGTTCCCTACCAGAACGCCGTCATCAGCGGCGTGGCGTGGAACGACGCCGACGAGGACGGCCTGCGCCAGGAGGGTGACGAGATCCTGCCCGGCATGACCGTCCGCCTGGAGCGCAAGCTGGTGGATGACGAGCCGGCCGACGTTCCCGCTGGTCGCGGCCAGTACCTGACCGACGGTGCGGCGGGCAGCGACCTCACCACGCCGGGCGACCCGCTCGAGAAGGCGGAGCGCGGCCAGGTGCGGGTGCCGGTCAAGGGCTACGGCGAGGAGGAGCCCGACGAGCCGACCGGCCCGGTGGATCCGGACGATCCCGGCGTGCCGGGCGAGCCGGACGACCCGGAGGGGCCGACCGACCCGGATAACCCGGACGCCCCCGGCCCCGGCGGCGATCCGGACGACCCGAGCAAGCCGACCGACCCGGACGCCCCCGGCATCGACACGCCCGACCCAGACGACCCGCTGGCCGACCTGGGCGCGCTCGACCCGGCGGATGCCGCCCTCGTGGTGGCGGATGCCGACCCGGCTGCGGCTGCCCTGGCCCTGGCCGAGCTGAACGTCGGCGACGCGGCGGCCATCATGGCGCTGCTTGACCCGGCCGACGCTGCGGCCGTGGCTGACGTCATGGACGTCGCGCTGGCCGCGGGCGTCATGTTCTCCCTCGATCCGTCTGTGGCTGCGGCCATGGTGGATGCCATGACCCCGGCTCCGGCCGCCGAGGCCCTGGCCGCCGTTGACCGCCCGGTGGCGGCCGCCGTGCTGGCCCAGGTGGACGCGGCTCAGGTGGCGCTGGTGCTGGCCGCCATGGATCCGCTGGTGGCCGAAGAGATCATGACGCTGCTCAATCCGGAGGTCGAGGCGCCGGCTCTGGCCTCCCTGGCTGCTGGCGAGGCTGCGCATTCCGTGGCCGACCGCGTGACGCGCACCTTCTCCGCCGTGGCCGCCACCGCCGCCTCGGCGATGCAGGCGGCTGCCGACGGTGCCGCCTCGGCAGATGCCGCGGGTGACGCCATCGAGGGCGCGGGCGACAAGGGCGATGCTGGCGACAAGGACGAGCCCGCCAAGCCGTCCAAGCCCGCCGCGAAGCCCGACAAGCCCTACGAGACCTACGGGCTGAGCAGCAAGGACGCGGCCAACGCGGTGGTGCCCAAGAAGAACGAGTGGGCGCAGGTGGCCTCGAAGCAGACCGACGAGGAGGGCTTCTACAGCTTCAACAACCTGCCCCTGGAGGATGAGTACGGCCGTGCCTACGTCTACCGCGTGGTGATGGACAAGCCGGCCGAGGCCAAGTACGTGCCGGTGAACGTCGGCGGAGACGACAACGTCGACAACGACTGGGGTCCGGAGAAGGAGGGCGACGTCAAGGGCGTCACCAACCCGCTCAAGGTCTCCGTCCTGCGCGAGGTGGCCAAGTCCGCCAACCCGACGCCGGCCGATCCCGCCGCTCAGGCTGACGCCGTTGAGGGCGGGGCCGCGAGTCGTGCGGCCGCCGGGACGACCGGTGGCACGGCGGCTGGCGGATCGGCCTCGGCGAGCCACGTGAACGCCTACGGCCAGACGTGGCGCATGCACGAGCCCGAGAACTGGACGAGCGAGGAGCAGCGCTCCGTCGACCTCGGCCTCGCCTACGAGGACGAGGGCGGGCGCGACCCCCTGCACCCGTGGCGCCTGGCCCTGCCCAAGACGGGCGACGGGCTGATGCTGCTGGCAGCAGCGGCCACGGCGCTGCTCGCCTTGTGCCTGGCCCTGCTGGCGCGTCGCCGCCGCAAGGCCGCCGACCAGCAAGACTAACCCGAGGGGCCGCCTGAGAAAGCGGCCCCTCCCTTTCCCGAACAGGAGCCCCCATGTTCCCACCCCCCATCCCCACCGCCGCACCCAGCAGCCCCGCACCCTCCGCAGCGCCCGAAAACGGCGCCCCCTCTGCTCCCGCGACGCGCTGCGGTGAGGCATTCGCGCTCTCCGCAGCGCGCAAGGCCACCGCCCTTTCGGCCCCCGCGGCCCTCGCAGCCGCCGCCCCCGTTTCTCTTGGGGCGAAAGAGAGCGCCGCTCCTTCGGTTTCGGCGGGGAGTCGCGACGGCGCCGTTCCCGCACCCTCCGAGACATTCGAAGGCGTCCCTCTGGCGCTCTTTCGAGTACGTGAGAACGCTATTCCCGCGGTTTCGTCTGCGTGCAAAGGCGTTGTTCCTCCGGCTCCGGCGGGGAGTCGCGATAGTGCGTCTGCGTGTTCCGCGGGCGGCGCGCCCGTGCTCCCTGAGGCGCGCGAGGACGGTGGCGCCGGTCGTGCGGGTTGGCGTGCGCGCGAGGCGAGCGCTCTGAAGGCTGTCTTCCTGCGGGCTGTCTTCCCACGGGCGGGTCGTGCCTGTGCGGCGGGGCAAAGTGTTTCACGTGAAACATTCCGTTTCTCGGGTCGCCCCTTCTTTTCGGCGCGCCTCCCGTCGCGTTTGCTGGCCGTCCTGGCGGCGATGGCGCTGGCGGTGACGTGCGTGGGATGCTCTGGTGCCAACGGGACGGCTGCGACGGTCAACGGGACGGCCATTCCCGAGCAGGCCGTGACCGACTACGTGCAGAGCCTGCGCGCAGCGCAGGGGCTTGAGGACGGTGCTGCGTGGAAGGCGTACCTGGAAGACAGCGGCCAGACATCGGAGGGCGTTCGCGACCAGGTGATCGACGTGCTGGTCTCGCGCGAGATCATGCGCCAGGGCGCCTCTGAGCTGGGCGTGCGCGTGACGGGCGAAGAGCTGGACGAGGCGGTGGCCGTGAAGCGCCGCACCTACGAGTCCGACGAGCAGTGGCGCGCGGCCCTGGCTGCCGCCGGCCTGGACGAGAAGTCCTTCCGCGAGGAGACCGAGCTGGACCTGCTCTCCGCCAAGGTGACGCAGGCTCTCGCCGAGGATCCCTCGCTCGCCTACGAGGCCACACGCGACACGGACGACAGCGCCTACGACAAGGTGGGCGACGCCGCGTCCGGCGCCGGCGATGCCGTGCAGGACGAGGCCGCCCTCGAGTCCGCGCGCACCCAGGCGGCACTCGCCTGGATTGCCGACCTGCGTGCCCGCGCCGACATCACCGTGAATCCCTTCCCCAACGGCCTGCCGTACTAGAGCAGGCCACCCGCCCGCCCCGCGCTCGCCTCACGACCGTCCACGCCCCCCCCCTGCCTCTCCCAGCCCGCGGCACCCGCCCCCGCCCACGGCGTGCGCCCCCGCCCCCCCTACGCTTGCCCACGGCCCGGCGCCCCCCGCTCGCCCCCCCCGCGCCTCCGGCGGGGCCCGCGGGGCGGGGCGGCTCCCCGCCGCTCCTCGCGCGGCCGCCGGGGGAGTGTTTCACGTGAAACATCCTCTTCGCGGTGGCCTGCGTGCGGGAAACCAGTAAACTGCTGCACAGCGACGGAGCGCGTGTTGCCTGCGGGCCGCGCGCGATTGCCCTCTGTGGGCGAGTGGGCGCGGCCGCGTAGCGGGTCCGCGTCGAGAAAGGAGGCCGCCATGGCCGATCGTGAGATCGAAAACGACTCCCAGGAAGTCCCCGAGATTCCCGAGATTCTCGAGAAGGTGCTGCTGTTCTCCCTCGATGAGGCGAAGGAGAAGATGTCCCAAGGCGCCGAGGTCATCCCGTTCACGGCCCTGGTGGTCAAGGACAACCTCTTCATCGAGTCGCATCCCGGCGAGACCGCCGAGGAGTGCTTCAACTTCGCCGAGCACACGGTGAAGGGCGCGCGTGGGGCCGACGCCTACGCGCTGTGCTACGACGGCTACATTGATACCGACGATGGGCAGAAGGACGCGCTCATCGCGGAGGGAGGCGTCCCGGGCGAGGACGAGGGCTTCGCCGTGGGCTTCCTCTACGCCATCGAGGGCGAGGAGCCGGTGTTTGAGGACGAGCCGGTGTTCATCGGCGCGGCTCCCAACTTCATGGGCTCCCTTAAGGATGCTTCCGAATATGGCGATGATGAGATCGACGAGAAGTACCTGGAAGACGCCCCCGAGGACGAACCGGAGCCCGAGGCGCTGTAGCCCCTGCTCGCCAGATACGCTCCCAGCACCCACGAAAACGTCGGCCCCGCGCCGGCGTTTTTTTGTGCCCAAGCGCGGGGAACGAATGTTTCACGTGAAACATCTCGGAAAGCACCGCAAGAACCCCCGCCCGCCGCCCCGGGTGCTCGACTCGACGGGCGACGACGACGGAGGCGACGACGGAGGACGGCCGTCGCGACGGGTGATGGAGGCGCCAGCCGGGAGCAGAGCGCAGCAGCGCCGGCGAAGGGCGGAGATACGGACGGACGGCCCGGCATCGCGAGTGGCGACGAAAGGGGCTGCCGCTGCGACGATACGGCGGCTCGCCACGACGAGGCGGCAACGGGAAAGGCTCCCGACCCGACGAGGCAGCGATGGGCCGTGCCGCCGTGCCGCCGCGACGGGAAGGCGCTCGACCCGACGGGGCAGCGACAGGGGGGGGTGCCGCCGCGACGGCAGGGCGATGACGGGGCGGACGCCCGACCCGACGAGGCGGCGTCGGCGGGGGACGCCTGCCGTGGCAGGGCGGGGCTCGCGGTGCGGCGGGCCGTGCGGTCGGGCCGGCGGGGTGGCGACGGGGGCGGGGGTGGGGGAGGAGTGGCGGCGCGAGGGGGCGACCGGACGTAGCGGGGCGGGACAGGGCAGCGGTTTCGCGCGGATGAGGACGAGGACGTCTCGCCGTCCTGGCGTCGGCGGGGGCGGTTAGGGTGGCAGGAGCCTCAGCGGATGGCGGCGGATCGACGGATGACGAAGGCAAATGACGGAGAGCCGGATCCTGACCGCCCCGCCAGAGGCGCAGCCCCCGCAGGGAGGCGGAGCCGGGCCTCGTGTCAGATGCTCCGTCTCCCGTCTGCTCGGGGGCTCCACGCAGACGCGCCCGCGGGCGCACGACGAGGCGCCGGCCCCGCGCGCGGCGCGGAAAGAGGCACGACATGGGCATCAACAACGTAATCATCAGCGGCAACCTGACGCGTGACGCAGAGCTGCGCGTCACCCAGAGCGACTGGAAGGTGCTCGGCTTCGGCGTGGCGGTCAACGACTACCGCCTGAGCCGCGAGACCGGCGACTGGGAGGAGTACCCCAACTTCGTCGACTGCATCCTGTTCGGAAACCGCGCGGCTGCGCTTCACCGGCACCTTCGCAAGGGCACGAAGGTATGTCTGAGGGGCCGTCTCCGCTGGAGCTCATGGGAGAAGGAAGGCGCGCGCCGCTCCAAGCTGGAAGTGGTAGTCGACGAGCTGGAGTTTCTCTCGCCCCGCCGCGACGACTTCGTTCCCGCCCCCGTATCCGCTTCTGTCCCCTCCGCTCCCGTCCCCGCGTCCGACCCTGCCCCTGCCCCCGATTCGGCTCCTCCCGCCCCAGCTCCCATCCCCGCTCCCGACGACGGCGCTCCTTGCGGCGAGCCTCCGTCGTCAGGCGTCTACGACGAGCGGATTCCCTTCTAGCATCCGCGTCCGGCGCTTCACAACGAGTCGGGCGCCTTTCCGCCCAGGAGGCGGGGAGGCGCCCGACCCGCGCTGATGGCACGGGGTATCGGCGACCCAATGCGGCCGAAGCCCGCGCCCCGCCTCCGTCCGCGCCGAGCCCCCCGGAGCCTGGCGTAGCGCCGCCCCTCCGCCCGTGTCCAGCCCGCCGGCCCCGCGCCCGCCGCCGGCACCTGGCGCAGCGCCGTCGGGGCCAGCTCCTGCCGCCAGTCCGGGCCGCCCCCTCGCCGTAGGCGCCGCCAGCCTCGGCCCCGCCCCCGTTCTCGCGTCCCAGCCCCGCCGCGCGTCCAGCCCGCCCGCGCCTCCGCCCCCCGCCCCGACCCTCCCCTCGTCGTCGCGGGTGGCAAATGTGGAGTTGGCGTGTCTTGTTTGGGGCACGTGACCGGGTTTGCTAGAATAGGCAGGCTATTTCCTGCCCCGGTCGTGCCTTCATCAGCCCGGGGCCGTACAGTCCAAAGGAGGTGAGCTGATGAAGGCTTACGAACTGCTGTTCATTGTCGCTCCCACTATCGACGAAGAGAATCGCGCTGGTGTCATGAAGCGCATCGAGACCGCCATCGCCGCTGGCGAGGGCAAGGTCGACAACGTCGAGGCGTGGGGCAAGCGCAAACTCGCTTATGAGATCAATGGTCTCACCGACGGTGATTACACCCTCATTGATTTCCACGCTGATCCCCAGTCCATCGCCGAGCTCGATCGCGTGCTGCGCATCACCGATGCCGTGGTGCGTCACATGATCGTCGCCCGCACCGACCGCGATTAGTAGTGAAATCAGGGTGGCGCCCCTGCGGCGCCCCCGGCTTGAGAAGAGGTGGAAATGAGCATCAACCGCGTTATCATCAGCGGCAACCTTACCCGCGATCCCGAGCTGCGCTCTACGGCCTCGGGTATGCCGGTGCTCGGCTTCGGCGTGGCGGTCAACGACCGCCGCAAGAACCAGCAGACCGGCGAGTGGGAGGACTACCCGAACTTCATCGACTGCACCATGTTCGGCACGCGCGCCCAGAGCCTCTCCCAGTACCTGAGCAAGGGCACCAAGGTGTCCATCGAGGGCAAGCTCCGCTGGAGCCAGTGGGAGCGCGACGGGCAGAAGCGCAGCAAGATCGAGGTGATCGTCGACGAGCTCGAGTTCATGTCGAGCCGCAACAGCGGTGCTCAGCAGTCCGGCGGCTACGACGCCCCGGCCTACTCGGCCCCGGCTCCGGCGTACAACGCGCCGGCGGCCCCGGTCATCGACGCCTCTTCTTCGGTCTATGACGAAGACATCCCGTTCTAAGCGAAACGAAAGAGGTTAATGCAATGGCCGATTATGCAAAGCAGCCTCGTCGCAAGTACTGCCAGTTCTGCAAGGACGACGTGGAGTACATCGACTACAAAGATACCCAGATGCTGCGCAAGTATGTTACCGACCGCGGTAAGATCAAGCCCCGCCGCGTGACGGGCGCCTGCACCCAGCACCAGCGTGATGTCGCGAACGCCGTGAAGCGTGCTCGCGAGATGGCCCTGATGCCGTATGCGGTTCCCGCTGTCAGCGGCCGTGGCGACCGCCGCAACCGCTAGGCTAGGAGGTCCCCATGAAAGTTATTCTTCTGAAGGAGCTCAAGGGCAAGGGCGGCGAAGGCGACGTCATCGACGTGGCCCGCGGCTTCGCCAACAACTACCTGCTCACCCAGGGCTATGCCGTTCTGGCCACTAAGGGCAATCTGAAGCAGCTGGAGCAGCGCAAGCACAACATCGCCAAGCGCGAGGAGACCCGCATCGCCAACGCCGAGGCGCTCAAGGCGAAGCTGGACGACCTGAAGGTCACCGTGGACGCCCAGGTGGGCGAGGAGGGGCAGCTGTTCGGCTCCGTCACCTCCGTCATGGTCGCCGACGCCATCCAGGCCGCCGTGGATGCCGAGATCGACAAGCGTCGCGTCGAGCTGGGCAAGCCGATCAAGGTTGCCGGCGTGCATCCTGTGACCGTCTCCCTCTACCGCGACATCAAGGCTACCGTTCAGGTGGTCGTGGGCCGCGAGGACGTGGAGGCCGAGGACGCCATCGACGCGCTGGAGGAGGCCATCGACATCGCCGAGTCTCCGGCGGACGAGATGGTGGAGATCGACGCCCAGGTGTCCGAGGACGGCACCGTCGAGGCTGAGGTCACCGAGGTCGAGGAGTAGCCGCTCGCCGCTCCCGCCAAGGCTCCGAAGAGCTTCAAGCGCCAAGCCCCTGACTTTCGAGTCAGGGGCTTTTTTTGTCAAAAAATGAAGAGCGTGAGGAAGAAATGTAAACGATCAGTTACATTCCGTGCCCGCCTTGCGGGCGCTTTGCCAAAAAAGTTGCCGGAGGGTATCAAAGCCATTACAATTACGCCGGTAACCAGGCTTTTTCGCCGTATTGACCGGCGCCGTCGGGCAAGCGGCGCGGTGGAAACGCAACTGAACAAAAGGGATCGAACATGAGCGAGCAGAAGTTCTCAGCCTCTTGTCATGTCCATAGCCAGCCGGCGCGTTCCGACGTGCCGGAAGCGGAGCGCACGCTTTCGGGCGGCGCCTCCCCGCATGCGTCCGAGCGCCTTGACGCTCGCGGTCGTTCGCGCGCCGCGGCGTCTCCTCGTATACGCGCGGGCGCGCGCGTGAGGGATCGCCGCTCCTTCCGGGAGCGTCCGTGGGTGAAGGCGGTGTCCGCGGCCATGGCGGTGCTGCTGGCCGTCACCGTGTTCGACACGACGGGGCTGGCTCCGCTCGTCCAGGACGCCGCAGCTGCGCCGTCTGCCCCGGCGGGCGCGCTGGCCCAGCCCGCTGCCACCGGCGAGGACGCCGGCGATGCGGCCACCCCCTCGGACGACTCCGCTGCCGACGCCGCCCCTGCCGGATCATCCGATCCCGCCAGCTCGGGCGACGAGTCCTCTTCCGACGCCGCGGGCGCTGCCCCGTCCGCCAGCGACGCCGCCGCGGACTCCGCCGAGCAGGACGTCGTGGACGAGGAGGTCGTCAAGGCGCTCATGCCGACCGGCCTGACGGCGGCGGATGAGGTTCTGCCCCAGGTCAAGGGCGGCACGGACGACGTGCTGCGCCGCCTGAGCCCCGCACTGACGCTCTACGGCGCGCCCCTCGCCTCCAACGGCGCGTTCCTCGTGAAGGGCCAGCGCCTCAAGGGCGCCTACGAGCTGGGCAACCTGTCGGCCCTGCTCGAGGGCGGCTACCTGGGCGGCAGCGAGGAGGGCGACGCCGTGGTGCTCACCTTCGACGTGCCGTACCTCTACGAGGCCGCCGACGGCAGCCTGCGCACGACGCTCTCCCAGGAGGAGTGGAAGGCCCGCCGCGGCATCACGCGCCCGGGCGCCCTCGATCGCGGCGGCCAGCGCGCGGCCCTGTTCGCCGAGGGCGAGCCGGAGGGCTGGTCGTTCTGGCAGCAGCACGGAGACGGCTACCTGCGTCTGAGCGCCGACGCGCTCAAGGAGGGCGTCTCGGGCCGCATCGTGGCGCGCTGGGACGGCAACGGCGGCAAGCTGGACGCGTCGACTCCCATTCCCAACCTGGAGTTTGGCCTGGTGGGTGTCGTAGACGCCTCGGCGCGCGCCACCGTCACCTACGGCTACGAGGCTCACAGCTTCACCCCGCGCGCCACGGAGGCCGACCCGGCTCCCGCCGTGCAGCGCGGCGACGCCCTGCGCAAGGCGGCGGGTTCGTTCACCCTGGTCAACGATGAGACCACGGCGAAGGCATCTCTTGAGGCCGAGCTGGCTTCCCAGCCGAAAATAGCTGACGGGGGGGGGTATCTCGCTAGCCTGATTCGCGTGTCCGTCCCTAAGGACGCGCCGACGGTTCGCACGGTGGCGGTGAGCGCCGCCTATCCTGCCGATAACGAGGGCCGCCACGGCGTGCCGCTGGACGCGCTCATGGCCTATCGCCTCGATGACCTGGGCGCTACCGTCGAGAACCGCGACGAGGCCGGCGCGGTGGACACCTCTGACGCGACGCGCACCGACGCGCGCTTCGTGGGCGTGCCGGGGAAGGGCGGCGCCGTCGTGCTCGACGTGACCGCGCTCACCGACGAGCAGCGTGCGACGCTCGACCCCGCCGACGCCGGCACCCTGGAGGCGCTGGGCGTGTCCCCGCTGCCCTACGCCGTGGCCGAGGACGGCCGCATCCAGGTGCTCCTGGAGGGGAGCGACGCGACGGTGGAGCCCGAGGGCCAGCGCGTCCTCTACGTAGCGGCTCCCTACGCGGAGGCCGCGCTCGACGCGTCGGCTGACGATCCCGCTGCGTTCGAGCCAGTGGAGGTCGTGGTGGATGCGCAGGTCACCGCCATTGCCAAGGGCTCGACGGTGGCCATCGCCCAGCACGCGGTGCTGAGCGCCGCCTTCCAGCGCGAGCCCCAGGCCCCTGCGGTCGATCCGGACGCCGCGACTGACAACCCGGAGCCGCCCGCGGCTGACGACCCCGCGTCCGACGATCCGGAGCCGCCCGCGGCCGCCGACCCGGCCCCCGCGCCCGACGGCGCCCCCGAGGCCGACCCGCTGCCCGAGCCCTCCGGCTACGAGGCCGACCTGCCCAGCGGCCCCATCGCGCGCACCAACCCCGGCATCATGCCGTCCCTGGCGCTCTACAGCACGCGCGCCCTGGGGGAGCTGAGCTCGAAGCTCTTCGACCCCAACCTGACGGCCAAGGCCGGCGGCGGCCAGGAGCTGGGCGGCAATACCTACATGGTGAAGGACGCCGACACCCCGTCCATCACCATGGACGGCAACTTCTCGCTCACGTCCGGCGGTTACCTGGGCACCTCGAGCGACAACAAGAAAGAGCAGGCGGATTCCGCCGTTCAGCTGCTCCTGGACATCCCCTTCCTCTACTACGACAGCAACGGCGTCATGCAGGAGACCTATGACCACGCTACGTGGAATGACGCCCAGGGCAAGAACGGCAACGAGGGGCAGCGCCTCACCGCGTCGCTGCCCTCGGACGTGTGGGACGAGTGGGAGGTCTACGACATCAACCGCGGCGACGTCAAGCTCACCCAGTCGTCGTATGCGTCCAACTACCCGCAGGGCCTCACCGGCAAGTTCCGCTTCGTCTACACCGGCAGCGATGGCAACTACCGCATGGAGAGGGGCTTCAAGCGCCTCTCGCTCAACGTCAAGTTCCAAGGCGCGGTGCCGGAGAACACGGGCGGCTCCATCCTCTACGGCGCCCAGTACAACTCCTATACCGACTCCAAGGGCAACACCACCACGTCCTCAGTGCCCGTCTACATAGGCACGGGCTCCGACTCCACGTCGGGCACCATGCGCACCGCCACGTTCATCAAGACCAACCTGGACTGGGAGTACGACATGAAGTGCGTGGGCACTCCCATCCTCTGGGATCGCTACAACTACATGGTGTACGAGGCCACGGTCAAGAACGTGTCCGAGAGCACTGACAGCCTCATCGACTACCTGTCGTTCTTCTTCAACTTCCCCAACTACGTCCAGGATGGTCAGGGCATGATCACCAAGGACGTGTGCGCGTGGTCCTACGACCCGGACACCGGCGCCACCACCAAGCTGGAGGGCGCGAGCATCTCCGACGGGCACACGCTCATCGGCAAGCCGGGGCAGGGCGGCATCCTCATCTACGACGTCACCGACAAGGACGAGGAGTACGCCGAGCTCGACCTGGACACGTTCTCCAACGCCGAGGAGCTGGGGCTTCAGCCCCTGTACTACTCGACGGGCGGTCAGGACGGCATGATGTCGCTCATCGTCCACGAGAACCAGATGGGCGGGCCCCTGCGCGCGCCCGGCCCCGACACGCCGGCCGATCAGGTGCACGACGAGAAGAAGCTCGTCATCGCCATGCCCTACACCACCAACTTCACGGCGGAGCTCGATCCCTCGGCGGAAGGCGGCAAGCGCTACCCGGCCGTGGAGATGAAGGCGTCGCCCACCGTGTGGTTCGGCGGCCGCGGTGAGAACAACGACTACGGCTGGACCAAGCAGACGGGCATCACCTCGGAGTTCAAGGCGGCCAAGTTGAACATGGAGGTGTCGAAGTACGTCATCGACCCTGCCACCAACCGCGCCACCATGACGGCGAGCGGCCCTCTGGGCTATCCGGTGAGCTACATTCTGGACGGCATGACCACCGCCGGCTCCAACGTGCCGCTGTACGGGCGCGACCTGCAGCTGGACGTGGACGAGTCCCAGCGCGTCGGCGCCGAGCTGCGCGACACGCTCCCCGACGGCTTCGAGCTCCAGTCGCTCGTGTTCACCGTCAACCAGTCAGACGAGAGCGATCCGGCCGTCGGCCCCCAGCTGACCGACTGGTACTACGCCAACGCCGCCCAGATGGTGCAGGTGGAGGTGGCAGACGCCTCCGGTGCCACCTCGTGGGTGAACGTGGGCACGCCGCAGCAGACGGCCAGCACCCCCACGAGCGTCACCTATCGTCTGGGCATCAGCGACGCCGAGGCCGACAAGGTGCCGGGCACGGGCATCGCGGAGATCCTGGAGGCCCAGGGCATCGCCGCCATCCCGCAGAAGCAGTACGCCCCCGGCCAGCAGCCCTCGCGCACGTTCACCGGGCAGTTCCGCGTGCTGTTCAAGAGCCCGCTTCCTAAGAACGTCGCCGTCGCCAGCAGCGTGAAGGTGACGGGCACCATGCACAAGTCCAACCAGAACTACGTCAACGACGCCTCCATCCTCTACGGCCAGAAGCGCTGGCTGGCCGCGCCGAAGGAGGCCTACGAGAGCCTGCCTTTGACCTCCAACGACGCGAGCGCCACCTTCAAGCCCATCAGCACCTCGCCGAAGGTGGTCGCCGGCGCCTACAGCACCTACGGCGGCGATGTGACCGGCGGCGTGTACGAGAAGAAGACCAAGGAGGCGCTCGTGCGCGAGCCGGATGCCGGCTGGCGCTTCCATGTGTCCAACTCCGCCGTCTCCAAGATGGAGCCGGCCAAGCTGACCATAACGGGCCTCTGCTCGCAGGACACGCTCACGGGCAAGCGCGACGACTTCACCGCGAAGAAGGTGGTGCTGAGCAAGGACCTGCTGGCCAATGCCGAGATCAGCGAGGTTAAGATCACGTACTACCCGCGCGAGAACGTGGGCGGGTCGTGGCAGATAGGCGCCCTGCCCCAGACGGTGACGCTCACGGGCGACCAGGTGAAGGCCCTCGTGGACAACAACCCCACCATCACCGTGGACGGCGTGGCGCAGCCCAACCCCGACTACGAGCATGCCGTCATCCCCCTGAGCCGCTGGGCCAACGGCTACCTCTCGCAGGTCGAGGTGGTCATGGACTCCTTCGAGGGCAGCGCGCCCGGCGCGGGCGAGGACGCCTTCGTCGACATCAACGGCACGCCCACGCGCGTGCAGGACATCCCTGTGACGGCGGTGTTCGCTACCGACTACCACGTGCCGAACCCGGTCAACCAGTCCTACACCGACACGGCCACGCTGCGCAGCATGTACGTGCCCATCAAGCCGCGCATCACGCCGAGCTTCGGTTGGAACGACGGCACGGCCGACCATTGGGACAGCGCGAGCGCGCCGGAGAAGGTGCCCTACCGCTGGGGCGATGGCGACGGCGAGGAGGCGTGGTACTCCTACACGCTGGAGAACGACTCCGACTACCTCATGCGCGACTACAACCTGGACATGGTGGTGAACGACCTGGCCGAGACCGCCGATCCGGATAACGGCAACCAGACGGTCGTGCGCGGCTTCGTTCCTGAGGAGCTGCGGCTGGCCGGATTCCACCGCGGGGTGGTGGACGCCGCGACGGGCGAGGAGGGCTGGCTTCAGCAAGGCGAGGGCAGCGTGGAGTACATCGAGGTGTTCGGCCTCTCCGACACGCTCCAGTTCGATCCTGCCAAGGACGAGGGCCTCGTGCCCCTCAAGCGCTGGTCGATGGCGGAGCTGGAGCCCTATCTGGAAGATGCGGGCGACGGCACCTCCACCCTCAAGCTGCCCTTGGACGAGGGGCTGGACGGCCAGACGGTGAAGTCGGTGCGCATCCACTTCGGCGCCGTGCGCAAGCGCGCCCTGGCTTCCAACGGCACGGCGGTGCGGGCCCTCATCCTGGGCCGCGCCGACACCCACGGCACCAACCTCGACGAGCGCGTGAGCACCGATTGCGCCGCCTACCCCACCACGGCCGAGTACGGAACGGGGTCGGAGGTGCGCCCCAAGGCCCACAAGGTCATGGTCATCAAGCCCTTCGCCGCCACCGTGGAGGCCTACGCCCACAAGCCGGTGGGGGTGCGTCCCAACGAGGCCAACGCCGTCGATCAGGCCGCGCCGCTTGAGGTGGCCAACTACTCCGAGGACGTGGGCTACCGCTTCGTGGTGGCCAACCGCCAGCAGGCGCGGTCGGACAAGTCCATGGTCACCCTGGACATCGAGAGCCTGAGCGGCCTGCTGCCCGCGCCGGTGAGCCGCGTGATGGGCTACAAGACGCGCACGCTCACCTTCACCGAGGGGCTGTTCTCCCTGGGAACCGTGGCCCAGGCCGACGGCTCCGAGGCCTCGGCGCTCAAGGAGATGCGCTTCTTCTTCCGTCCGGCCTCCGGCACGGCGAACATGGGCACGGCGGTGGACGTGACGCTCACGGCGGCCGAGCTCAAGGCGCTGCTGGATGCGAGCGCCACCCCAGGCTCGTTCACCATCGACCTGGCCACGGGCGCGTTCGCCGCCTTCAAGGACCGCTACCTGGAGCGCGTGGAGATCGAGTACGCCGGCATCGACCCCGTGGCTGCCGGCAAGGAGGTCACCGTCACCACCCACGGCACCGCCAACTGGTGGTACAAGCGCGTGAACGGGAAGGACTACGACAACCTGGACGCCCGCGCCCGCGTCATCCAGCAGGGCGCGCTGGACACCAAGGGCTCCTTCGACAAGGCGTCTGCCCTGCAGGTGTTCCGCCCCGCGCTGGAGCTGCACACCTTCGGCCAGTACGGCGAGTGGGACTACACCGACACGCACACCACGGACGATGGCGCCAGCATGGACGGCAGCCGCACCCTCACCACGGTGCCCTACGACCGCGACTTCAAGCTGTTTACGCGCCTGTGGAACCAGCGCGGCTACTCCACCCTCGACGACGTGGACGTGAAGACCACGCTGCCGCTCAAGTGGGAGACGGGCATTGCCCAGGCCGACGGCTCCACGGTGAGCGCATGGACGGGCTTCCACACCACCAAGATCACCGTGGCGCACCCCTTCCTCGAGTGCTTCGAGGACGAGGGTCTGGTGGGCACTGTGGTGCTCAAGGGCTACGTCGACGATGACGGGACGACCGCGCGCGAGGTCGTGCTGGAGCCGGCCGACGACTACGTGCCTGGCGCCGGCAAGCTGCCCACGAAGTTCGTGGTGAAGAGCAGCACCGTGACGCCGGATGCGTCCGACCCTGACTACGCGCGCCTCTCCGAGCTGGCGGTGACCGATGACGGCCTGGTGATCGGCGAGGAGTTCCTGTACTTCTGGGGCATCGCCAACCTGGCGAGTGCTGAGCTGCACAGCTGGAAGAACATGGACTGGGAGCACAGCGCCGCCGGCAAGGAGGCGCAGACCTTCACCTTCGACGGCTACACCGACGCGAACTTCGCCACCACTGAGCGGATGACCACCACGGCCACCAACCACCTCAACGGCATCCGAGAGGCCCCGCTCGGCAGCGACTATGAGGTTCTGCGTCGCGACGGCTCCGACGTGTACGTGTCGAAGATGTACTTCGACACGGTAAGCCGCTCGGGCTTCTGGGACAACGGTACCGGCACCGCCGGCACCGACCGGTTCAACCAGGGTACCGATGGCTCGTGGGATTCCACCCATTGGAAGGCGGACAGCTACACCGCCGGCGGCGAGAGCAACGGCGCCCTCGATGCGGGCTATAAGGCCCAGGTATCGCTGCTCGCCGACTTCCGCCAGGTGAACAGCGGGCCGGGCGCCCAGTCCTACGCGCCCGAGTGGTCGTGCCACACCGAGCAGGGCGGCGCCTCCTACGTGGGAGCCCTCACCTACAACTCCGGCGCGCTCATCCACCTGACCCAGACCATGCCGGCCGGCTATTTCGACGCCTACTACGTGAAGGTGCGCAGCGCCGCCGTGCCCTACCTCAAGGGCATCACCGTCACCTACAAGAACGGCGACAAGCTGTACGTGAGCGAGCAGGAGATCCGCGACGCCTGGGCGAGCGGCGAGGCGTTCTCCAAGCAGGCGGACGTGGACGGCCAGAAGTACTTCCGCCTGAACCTGCTCAAGACCAACGCCGCCGGCCAGCCCGAGGCCAGCTTCGGCAGCTCGGCCGAGGCCGACCAGTACGCCCGCAAGGACGGCATCGCCGACTACCAGAGCGTGGGCGAGCCGGGCAACCCGGTGACGAGCATCACCTACGACGTGTCCATCAACCAGGGCCAGTTCGCCACTGCCGCCAACCTGTTCGCCGACGGCACCTTCGAGGCGAGCGGAGATGCCTGGCAGAGCGCAGGCCAGCCCGACTACGGCACCTGGTACGGTGTGAGCAACGGCGATTGGGCCGACTGGCTCAACAAGATGGCCTTCGAGACGACGGGCCGCACCTACGCCGTGACCGGCGGCGACGGCGTGAACGTGCAGTCGAGCGTGACCATGGAGGTGGGCGGCGACCTGTCGGGCAACGTGCGCCCGCAGCACAAAGCCGTCACGCGTTATAACGCCCCCAAGGGCCCCAACTCCTCCGACATCAAGAGCAACTGGTCCTACCAAGACTACATCTGCCATGACAGCTACTGGAGCCATCACCACATGGAAGGCCGCATGCGCCATCTGGTGACCAACCAGCACCTCATCGTCCACGAGGACGGCAACTACGTGCGCAAGGACACGGTGACCAACGCCTCCGGCGCCTACGGCAACCGCCTGGGCAACTACGGCTACGAGGACGCGCGCTTCGCGGACGACTACCACTACGCCATGTCGTTCTACCGCAAGAACATCCGCTGGTTCTACAACAGCACCGACTACCGCTCCGGCGACGACTGGTACGACACCTACGCCTCGTTCGCCGACCGCATCACGCTGCACGACACACTGCCCAAGTGCATCCCCGACAGCGACCTGGAGTACTACGGCTACCTCTCCACCGGCTTCCACTTCCTCAAGGACTCGGGCGTGTGGAAGCACCTGTCCGACTACGAGAACGCCTCCATCACGCTGACCACCCGCCAGTGGGATGCGGCGGGCGACAGCTACGCCGAGGGCGCCGCGCGCACCATCGTGGTGCGTCGCGACGGCCAGTACGAGGTGACCTACGACGGCAGCGGCGCCGTCACCGGCCAGACTAAGCTCAACGACCAAGGCCTCGACTATATGGTGGCCAACCCCGGCTCCACCGGCGACGGCTTCCTGAAGTTCGGGCGCCCCGACGAGCGCGAGGCGGCGGTCATCGCCAACGCCTACGGCACCTACACCACCAACCCGGATGGCACCGAGGACTATAACCGCACGGGCGCCGAGCCGGCCACCGTGCCGCTCAAAGAAAACGAGTTCGTCACCTCCTACGTGATGGACCTGGGGCCCTACTACGGCAACGGCGACTCCACGTCCGAGATAGCGGGCAATCCCGTCGACCGCGACGCGGCGGACGCGGCCACCGACTTCTACCTGCTGGGCCGCCCCTACATCTACAAGGGTGAGAAGAACCCGCTCACCGGCAGCGTGAGCGACAAGGCCGACGCCACCAACTCGTTCAACGCGCGCTACTACCGCTACGCCGACCCGCTCAAGCCCCTGGCCTCGGGCGGCTGGAAGGCCAGCTCCAACGCCGGCGTGGAGCACCAGGAGTCCGACCGGGGCTACTACCTGGGCTACCTCATCCCGTTCAAGGACAACTACAGCCTCAACGCCAAGAACAACAACGCCTCGGACGTGTCGATGTACGACTACGCGCGCGACAACAAGACGCCCAACCTGGCCGAGTTCGAGGCGCGCTTCTGGAACTCGGAGGACGAGGACATGGGCCTCGCGTTGGATGCGCGTCCCGACGGCCCCAACCGCATCGCGCACATCAGCCACGCGCGGCTGACGAGCGAGCTGCACGACACCTTCCGCCTGCAGAAGGTGTACGTGCCCGCCGAGTTCGTGCCCGATCACACGGGTCACGACGTCACGTGGTTCCAGGCCAACAAGTTCACTCTGACCATCCGCAACACGGTGGGGACGACCACGCTCACCAAGGACGTCGTGCTCACCTGGAAGGATATGCGCGACGCCGGCATCCTCTCCGACGCGCCCCTGGCCTCGGGCGATCATGCGGGCGACTACGTGATTGACGTGGAGAAGTACCTGCGCGACCATGCCGACGAGCTGACGCTGTCCTATCAGGCAGTCGACGCCACCAACACCATTCCCGGCTTCAAGGGCGACGCGACGGTGGACCTCACCTATGCCAAGCCCGCAGTGGCCAAGGTGTCCTTCGAGTTCGACTCGCCCAACGCCGACCGCGCCAAGCCCGAGACCATGCTCGACTCGGGCGAGTACCTCTCGCCGCTGCGGGAGCGCAACCTGACCGCCTCGGCGGGCGCGACCTCCCAGCTGGTCGACCGCGACGGAAAGGCGCTGCCCGCGGGCACCCAGCCCCACTACACCTACGCCTTCGACGGCGTGTACGTGGATCGCACCGTCGAAAACTTCAAGGCCGCCACGGCCACCACGGCCACCGACCTGGAGGCGGGCCGCTGGGACTACACCTCCACGCCCACCTTCTGCAAGGACGGCAACGACTTCGACACCTGGAAGCTGCCGAACAAGCTGGTGGTGGACCAGGTGGCCACCAAGGATCCCAACTTCAAGGCCCTGGCCGACCAGTCGAAGAATACGGCGGCCCCTACGGCCAACTACCTGCTGTCGCACCGGCTGGCCATCATGGAGACCTCGCTCACCCGCGGCAAGACGGTGCAGACCGACGCGGGGGCCCAGACCGTGTTCGCCTACGACTTCGATGACCGCTCCATCACCACGCCGGTGAGCTACGACCCCGCCTCGGGCGAGGTGTCGGACATCCCCAACGGCGACGTGTACGCCGGCGACTACATCGAGTACCTGCTCTACGTGGGCACCGACGAGTGGCTGGACGAGGCCGCCAAGGAGCCCTCGCTGCCGCTCGAGCAGGTGGACGCCCGCTTCGACACGGCTCCCGGCCAGCGCGTGGTGGGCTGGGAGGTAGCCAAGGTGCAGAAGGCCGACGGCACGTGGGTCAACGGCAACGCCACCGGCCTGGACGTGAAGGCCTTCATCTCCGCCGACGACGGCTCGGCCCAGCGTCCTGCGCCCGAGAAGACCGACCTGTCCCTCGACGCCGGCGCCGAGGGCCTGAGCCAAAACCGCGACCTGCTGTTCCAAATTGGCGAGTACGATGCGGCCGACCCCGACGCCTCGGGCATCGCTCCGGGCAAGGGCCTGTGGCTGCGCGTCATCACCCAGGCGACCGACGAGCTCAACGACGATCCGGACTACCACGACGACGGCAACACGGCCTACGAGGACGACAACCCCAGCTACCAGAACCAGACGGTGGAGTCGAACTTCTACGCCGTGGCGCGCCCGAAGCACGGCTACACGCAGTACCGCGCCACGAGCCTGAGCCACGGCAAGGGCGGTCTGGACTGGGAGAACAAGACCGGCTATGCGACGGATTCCACGAGCCCGGGCAGCGCGCTCGAGCCCATCCGCTACGCGTCGGTGAACGACATCGCCCTGCGCTACGACGGCAAGGGGCAGCTGGCGGCTCGCGACTACTCCAACATCCGCTTCCACTACCACAAAGACGATGTCATCAAGCTGGACGCCCAGTTCACCACGAACACGCCCTCCAACTCGGCCGTGACGGCCGACGGTGACGGCAACCCGGCCCAGCTGACGGTGAGCGACATCGAGAACTACACGCGCCACACCAACGACCTGCAGGTGACCGTGCGCTTCACCGACGGCAACGTGGGCGGCGATCCCTCGGGCAAGGTGCTCTTCGAGCTGACCGAGACGCCCAAGATAGCCGCGTCCAACAAGACGGTGCTCACCGAGGGCGGCGCCGTAGTTGACCTGCGCTATCCGAAGGACATGCCGGCTAACGGCGTGGGCCCGGCGGAGGGGGAGGACGGCGCCCTCGTGCCCGGCCGTCCCGCCATCAAGGTGGAGTACTTCGACTCCGGCTATCCCGCGGCCACGGCCGATCCCGCCGCCTACGCCCTGCAGCCGGCGGCCCTCATGACCGGCACCGATCTGGCGCGTGCTGCCTCGGCGCCGGGCAAGTGGGTGAGCTACGCCGAGCTGGTGGCACGCTACGGCACCGCCACGCCGGATGCGACTGACGAGGGGCACTCGGCCAACGGCAACCTCTTCCGCAAGGTCACCGGCGTGCGCTGGACCTACTACGACGTGCCGGCCACCAAGGACGGCGCGGCGCCCTACGAGCTGGAGGACGTGGCCCTGGTGGGCGTGGGCCGCTACGCGGACCTGCGCGCCCTCTCGGCTCAGCTGCCCAGCAGCGAGCAGGCCAACAGCTGGACCCCCACCGACGCCGCCGATCTGGCGCTGACTCACTACCACAATGAGTCCACCGTCCTCGACTTCTACGACGACCCGGTAGCCGGCGCGGCCCCTGCCCCGGCCGCTCCTGGCGCGGCGGTCGAGCACGGCCAGTGGCTCACCAAGCAGGACGAGGGCGCCACGCGCACCCTCAAGGTGTACCGCCGCACGCCGGTGATGCAGTTCCAGGGCCAGGTGTTCCAGACCGAGGCCATGGCCGAGGCGGCCTGGGACGTGAACGCCGCCCAGAAGCTCGGCTACGTGCCCGGCGAGCAGTTCTGGTACAAGAACTCGCTCAAGAACGTGCCCAAGGGGACCAACCCCGGCATTCGCGAGCTGGAGGGCGATCTGTACAACCCCGTGCTCTACGAGCGTATCCCCTCCGACTACCTGAAGACGACGGACGGCGGCCAGATAGACGCCGCCTACCTGGAGAGCGTGCTGCAGGTGCGTTGGACCGACCGTGACGGCGACGACGTGTCCGCCGCCCGCCTGAAGGGCATGCGCCTGAAGGTGGAGGCGGTGGCTGAGGGCAGCGGCGAGGCGCTCGACTACGGCGGGGCCATGACCTATGCGCGCGCCGCGGCCACGCGAGGCCACGCAGGGTACCGCGCCTTCACCGACCTGAACCCCACGGCGGCGAACGCCAGCCGGCCGACCGAGTTCACGCTGCTCAAGATATCCTGGGTGGCTGACGGCGACGACGCCGGCAGCGAGGTCGACCCTGATGATGCGGCCAGCCGTCCGGTGGACGTGGCCACGCCGGGCAACTCCCGCATGGAGGTGGGCGACCTCATCGAGGTGTGGTTCCCGGTGCGCGCGGCGGTGGACGGCCTGCCCCAGGTGTACCTGGACCTGGGCGCGACGGGCGCCCTCACGGGCAACGCGGGCGTGGAGCCGGCGTACTTCCCGCGCATGGGCGAGTACTACTACTATCCCTACGCCTATGGCAATAGCGCCTCGGGCCGCATCAACCAGATGAACGGCACCATCTTCGACGGCACCCATGAGATGGGCAGCCCGGTGTACGTGAACACGGCCAGCAACCTCATGGACCTGGACTCCCTGCTGCTGGACTCCGCGTTCTCGGGCGACAAGGCCGAGCAGACCGACGTGTGGGAGATGTTCGACGGCTCGCTCACGTGGATTCCCGGCGTGGAGACCACCCACCAGCCCTATTACAACTGGTGGGACGTGAACAACTGGGGCGTGGAGGGCTCGCGCGGCATCTTCCTCGACGAGGACGTGCGCACCGCGCGCAACAAGCAGCGCGTGCGCTACACGCCGCGCCCCTACGCCGACACCGTGGGCGACGCCAAGGGACTGCTGCCCTCCAGCACCCGCTACGAGGGCTGGTGGGACAGCGGCAGCGCCAACACGGGCGGTACGGCCCAGGCCAACGACAACGGCTCGTCGCTCACCAACCGCTACGTGCGCGACTACTACTCGTTTGTGACCAAGGCGCGTACCCAGGGCGACATGGACAGCCAGACCGAGCGGTGGGGGAGCACCGTGCCGCTCGTGTGGAGCGAGACCCGCGTGCACATGCAGAAGGCGTGGCTCGCCACGTCAAGCGACTTCATCACCGATCAGGACAGCGATGCCAAGGCGTCGCGCAAGTACCCGAGCGGCGTGGACAGCCGCTACTGGTGGCGCGTGGGCGATACCGACTACGCCGGCCAGCGGCTGCGTGACCGCTCCGGCCTCATGAACGGCCACTACGTGACGGCCCTCGAGTACAACCAGGACTTCACGAGCCAGCTCATCGCCTACAACTACGGCGACCGCACGCTCGACGGCGTAGAGTTCACCTACGTCATGCCGCGCGGCGTGGAGCCCAAGTTCGCGGACAACGCGGCGGCCGACGGCATCGACATGGGCGACCTGGCGGCGCTCTCGGCCCTCTTGAACGATGAGGCCACGGCCAAGGCCTACGTGATGACGAACCGCGGCACGCCGCAGGATCAGCAGTACGACCCCCATGTGTCTGATAAGACGTGGGATCCCATCGACCAGGCCAAGGTGAGGATCGAGGTGCTCCAGTCGCCGGCGAGCGCCTATGCCGGCTACGACGCCCCGAGCGCCGCCCAGGATCCGGGCGTCTACCGCAGCGGCGCCACGCCCACGGTGGCCGACCTCTCGGCCGATACCGAGAAGTCCACCTACACGAGCGTGCCCTCGGACAGCGCGAACGCCCACAGCGCCGAGTACCGCGACAGCTCCCAGCCCTGGGTCATCCGCGTGACGGTCGAGCACGACCTGGGCAAGTGGTACGGCCGCGCCATCGACGGCACGGACGCCAACACGGCCGACCCGGACGAGTATGGCGACAACGGCTACCAGATAGCGGTCAACCTGGCCTCGCACGTGTTCGGCAGCAACGAGGACGGCGCCTGGTACGACCGTTTGCTCACGCGCCCGGTGGACGTGAAGCCCGCAGGCGACGACACGGCCGCCGGCCAGGAGCCGAGCAAGTCGAGCGCCTACTACCAGGTGATGGACGTCGATCACTTCGAGGGCGGCCACCATGAGGGCCAGAAGCATATGCAGGTCTACGGCATGGACTGGAAGGAGACCATCAACACGCGCTGGCTCGGCGAGCAGACCTACCAGCAGCTCTACGGCTCGCCCAACATGCCGTCCATCAACGGCTACACCATCCAGAACGCCACCGTGCGCACCGATGAGGGCAACGCCATGGGGTCGGTGGCGCGCAACGACGGCTTCGACGGCTTCTGGAGCAAGGCCTACAAGGGCGGCGACGCGGCCGTGGGAGCCGACGCGGTGGTATACGCCCAGACGGGCACCCGCGCCGTGCAGCGCAAGCCGCTCGTGCGCGTGTGGAACACCATCGGCGAGAACGGTGTGTCCGGCGATTCCACCGACTACTACCTGGCGGCCGAGACCGACACGCGTCAGCTCAACATCCACGTGGAGAACCGCTACTGGTGGGATCAGTACGCCCGCTACTCCTGGTACAACTGGGTGCAGGAGCAGCGCACGGCCAACTACACCACCAACGGCGGCCAGAAGGGCGACCTCATCCTGCCCGTGGTGACCACGGTGCTGCCCGAGGGCATGGCTCCCGTGCACCGGGGCACGCGCAAGCCCTACGGCGAGTGGCCTGGCGTGGAGCAGGAGATGGATCTGGCCGACTGGGACGTGGCCTACTCCTACAACGCCTACGCCGGCAACACCGCCGAGGTGACGGCCAACGAGGCGAACGACTGGAAGGGCGCCAACTTCCGCGCCACGGTCACCTACGAGCAGGTGAACCCCGAGACCTCCTATGACGATGACGAGCCGCAGTACCGCTTCGTGGTGCGCTTCACCGCGAAGGGCGACGACCTCGACCATGCCGAGGATGCCGAGCAGCGCATCCCCGCGCTGGGCATGGACACGTTCAAGTTCGACATCTCCCTGGTGGAGGAGCCGGAGTGGCCGGAGGAGCCCGATCACCTGGAGGCGGGCCGCGCCAACGAGAACATCCGCACCTACGTCACCTCCAAGATGACGGGGTACCAGTTCCTCACCGACAACGACATAGCCAACAACCCCTTCACCGTGGGCGCGCCGGCGCGCTACCGCGGCGAGACGAGCGTTGGAGACAACCACCACGTGGTGGATCGCTACTTCGACAAGCGCCTGGACGCGCCGGTGGAGTCGTACCTGACCACATGGCGCGATGACTCCTCTTCCGAGGGCCGCCACAACGACACCACGCCGCGCATCTCCGACACCTATGAGAAGGACTCCCACCGTCCTGCCGACTACCAGGATCAGAGCGACTACTACAAGCGCTGGGTACGCTTCATGGAAACCGGCGCCCTGCCGCGCAACTACTACAACGACGGCACCCAGACGCGCGAGGGCGTGCAGAAGAGCCCGCTCACGGGCTACTTCGGCAAGTACACCGAGACAGACGGCACCTACGGCGCCGGCCTGAAGTCGGTGGCGCTGGCCGGCCCCGAGGGCGACAAGGGCCTCAACGCGTCGGACTACACCTTCCGGCGCCAGTACGCGCTCTCGTCGGCCACCACCCAGGGCCTCAACGGCAACGATGCGGCCGAGGTGACCGAGAAGTTCCAGGCCAAGACGGCTGACGCGCCGCGCACCCACACCGATGCGGGCGTCTACGCCACGCTCAAGCTGCGCTTCGTGTCGCCCACGTTCAGCTCGTCCTACGAGGCGGAGCTGGAGCCGGCCGACCGGCCGCGCGACGACGACCCGGCCACGTGGTCGGGGGCTTCGACGTCCACGGGCAAGGGCGCCCAGGGCACGAACGTGCTCAACAACGACGGCACGGTGAGCGCCGCCGGCGACCCGGACAAGCCCTTCGAGTACGCCGACACCCCCTGGTTCGCCGCCACCCTGCGCTGCGCCAACCCCGACGGCACCGCCAGCGTGGGCGGCCGCGGCGCGCTCAACCACGGCAAGCTCGTGTTCGCCCTGTACCTGCCCGACTTCGTGACCTTCTACGACCACGACAAGCTGGTGAACGCCGAGGACGACGCGACGGGCGCCTTCGAGCGCTACCTGGCCGACTACGAGGGGGACGACTACGCGTTCTACGTGGAGCGCACCTATAAGGACCGCCACAACGGCAACGCCGTCACCCACGAGAAGCTCACCCCCAAGCAGCTGGTGGCGCGCGGCTGGACGGTCAACGTGACCACCCAGCCCGCCTACGACGAGAACAACTTCACCGACCCCGACTACGGCAAGCCGGACGCCGACGACCCGACCGATGCTCCGGATGACCCCACGGTCAAGCCCAAGGCCCACGAGGGCGAGGTGGTGGTGTTCGAGCTGGCCCCGCCCGACGACGCCTCCGACGAGGAGTTCGACAAGTACGACAGCCTGCTGGCGGCCTACTGGGGCGGCGTGCATCCCGATGGCTACCTGGGCTACCAGGACGTGGTGACCCTCAAGGTGCGCACGCGCGTCGACAGCCTGGGCTCGGAGGAGTCTGCTACCGACGGCATGCTGGTGGACGGCCGCCCCGTGGGCTACAAGGAGCAGATGGACACCATCCGCTCGTGGGACGGCGAGAGCTGCCAGGCCTACTACACCACCGAGGAGCGCCAGCTCCAGTGGATGCAGGGCGACGACTGGGATCACACCTACACGGCGGGCGACAAGGCGGGCACCACTGCCTCCAAGCCGGTGCGCCCCGACGACCCGCTGGCCGACTTCGGCGTGGATGACTTCGCCGCGCAGTCACCGGTGCGCTTCTTCCTGAGCGGCACGAAGGCCCAGGACAGCCCTGCCTACGTCGACCAGGTGACGGGCGACGAGATGCCCGCCATCGACCTGGACTGCGACGGCGAGTACGACGACGTGTACGTGGGCGCCCAGGCGGGCTGGTTCCGCGTGCGCAAGCCCATGGCCAGCGTGCGCGCCGACACCGCGGTGCTGCGCCGCCAGATCACCGACCCCGATTTCACCACCGTCACCTTGGCCGACGACGGCCATGACGGCGGCAACAACCAGTTCTACCTGACCCAGGCCATCAACACCGGCGGCGCGGTGAACAGCTTCATCGTCGACTGGCAGGTGCCGTGGTGGTCCACGGGCGACTCCACCATCACCGATGCGCCGTTCCAGAGCAAGACGACGCCCATCGGCCGCATCGAGCCGAGCATCGCGCGCGTCAACACGGGCGTGTGGGAGGTTCCGGGCGCCGCGTACAAGTACGTGGATGCCGCCGGGGCCGAGGTGGACGCCAGCACGCCGGGCGCCCGGCGCGTGCCGGCCAACGAGGAGGCCGAGACCGAGAGCAAGCTGCGGGTGTTCGTGTACGTCCGCAAGGCTCCCAACGACCCCTCCGCCGCCCTGAACGGCTACGACGAGCAGAACGGCGCGGCCTACATCGATCATGAGAACTTCGCGCTGCCCGGCACCGATGCCGACCGCGACTACTTCTACGGCGAGGACGACGCCGACGACTTCAACACCGCCGACGGCAAGCGGGGCACCTGGCAGCTGGTGGGCAGCCGCGCGGGCTATGCCGTCTCCGACAAGCAGAACACCGCCATCCCCATCAACTCGGCCGGCAACGAGGACGTGCGCCAGGTGCGCTGGGTCATCAAGGCCGTGGGCGAGGACGGCGACGTGTCGAGCGACTACGAGTCGCACGTGACGCCGGTGCCCCATGGGTTCCGCCTGGCGGTGGACGCCATGCCCGACGACCTGTCCACCCCCGAGAAGGAGGCGGCCACCAAGGGCGCCCAGGAGGCCGACGACATCGACCCGAACCGCAACAACATCGGCTGGCAGTGGTACACCATGTCCAACGGCGACTACCTGCTCAACGCCGACGGCGAGAAGATGCTCAAGAACGGCACCGACATGCCGACCACCATCACCAGCAACGCGGCCGGCGTGCTGAGCCATACCCGCGTGAGCGAGGACCCCACCATCCAGCAGCGGCCCATCCCCCTGTACGAGAAGATGCGCAAGGGCACCCACCTGCTGGCCACTGGCGTGGACGACGGCATCTCCGTGCTGGCCGAGGGCGACGTGACCGGCGCCACCACCGCGTCCCACATCAACCACTTCGTGAGCGCCGTGCCGCGCTACGACGACACCAAGTTCGTGGAGGCCGAGCGCGACCGCGCCGGCTTCTACCGCGACCCGGAGTTCCCCTACATCAAGATCGACATGAGCCAGTCGTACTTCTCGGGCAACTACCGCACCGAGTACTCCTGGAGCACCGGCACCCCCGCCATCGACCCCGGCGGATCGCGCATGATGCGCTACTCCGTCCAGCTCACCAACTTGAGCGCCGAGCAGCTCGCCGCCCTGGGCGTGACGGGCGCGGCCAAGGTGGACTACTGCTCCAACCCGCAGATATCCATGCTGCTGCCCTTCATCGAGGGCTACGGCGCGGCCACGGCGCTCAGCGACGCGGACTTCCGCTACGTGCCCGCCTCGGAGGCGGCCAAGCCGACGCACCCGCTGAACATGGCCTACAAGAGCGTGGCCGTCACCCGCGACGAGCCCATCCTGGACAAGGACGGCAACCCCGTCTACATCTTGGATGGGGACGGGAACAAGATCCAGAAGACCGACGAGGACGGCAACCCGGTGTTTGACGAGGACGGCAACCCGGTGTGGCTCGTGGAGATGGACACCGTGGTGGTCACGCCTGCCCAGAACCTGAACGCCGTCAAGCCCATGTGGACCTACCGCGTGGTGGACGTGTCCGACGATCTGACCACCACCACGCCTGCCGACGCCTCTGGCGTGAACGACGTGCGCCTGTCTGACCCGCGCATCGGCGGCAGCCTGCTCATCGAGGACAAGGCCGGCTCGGCCACGGTGAAGACCCAGCGCAAGTTCATGAACTGGCGCTTCACCGGCGCGCCCTACGGCGACGGCACCCTGCGCAAGGGCAGTCTGGACATGGGCCAGGCCGTCATCGTGGACATCCTCATGCCCATCCGCTCGGACGCCAGCTCCGCGGTGAGCCGCGATCTGCTGATGGCGTCCAGCTACGCCTACAAGGACGGCAACTTCAACGGCTACGTGCCGGCCATCCAGACCACGGCCGACCGCATCGCGCTCGAGCGCGACTCGCGCGACGTGAACCTGGACGGCAAGACCGACCAGAAGATGGTGTGCATGCAGCTGGCCGCCCTCGGCTTCGTGTCGAGCGAGACCATCAGCCAGAAGAAGGAGTCCACCACCGACCTCAACTCCATGTTCAACGAGGCGGTCAACGGCCCGGCGGCCGCGCCTGAGGGCTCCAGCTACACCTACGAGATCTCCGCGCTCAACGTGGGCGCCGACGCCGAGAAGGCCAAGGGCTACATCCGCACCGCCTTCATGGACATCCTGCCCTACGAGGGTGATACCAAGGTCAAGCAGCTCATGGACGGCGAGCCGGTGGGCCGCAAGTCGCAGTGGAACGGCTGGCTGGACGATCTGGACTCCGTGAAGCTCGTGATGATGGATCCGCTGGACGAGGACAACCCCAACGGCCGCGTCATGGTGACCGAGGGCGCCGAGCGCGACCTCGAGGCAAAGCTGTGGGTGGGCCCCATCGCCACGCGCGGCGGCAAGCTGGTGCCGCTGCCCGAGTCGGGGATCACGTCGCCCTACGCCCAGTCCGGTGAGACCCAGGAAGACCAGTACATCATCGAGTGGATGGACGCCATCTCCCAGGATGACGCGGGCATGGCCTCCATCAACATGGTGAACCTCAACACCCTCAAGCAGTACGTGGAGGATCATCCCGACGAGGCCGAGAAGCTGAAGAAGGCCATCCGCTTCGTGTGGATGCGCGTGGTCAACGACAACTCCAACCTGCCGTGCCAAGGCTACATCCGCCTGAGCTACGACCTGCGCACCCCGCTCAACCTGCCCAAGTACAACGGCACCCTGACGGGCGACCGCGACTTCGACATGAACGAGGTGGACGGCCAGCCTGACGCCAACCCGGGCCTGGCCGCGCGCCTGGCCGAGGTGACGCAGTGGAACACCTACGCCCAGCGCCAGACCACCGGCGGCGCGTCGGGCAGCACCTCGCTCAAGGAAGAGGTCATGGCCGGCGTGTTCGTGGACGCCCCCGAGGGTCGCGGCTACATCGGCGACTACGTGTGGCTGGACACCGACTGGAACGGCCTGCAGGACGACACCCTGGGCGAGCTGACCACCGACGGGCTGGGCCGCTCGACCACCTACCACAAGGCCGACAACGGCCGCTTCCTCCTGTCCACCGACAAGGAGATCGACCCCCAGACGGGCGTGTGGACGGGCCTCTACGGCAACGGCCAGCCCACCTCGGCGCTGTTCAAGGACGTGAACTTCGACGGCGTGGCGGAGGATCCGGGCGTCAACGGCGTGAAGGTGGAGCTGCTCAACGAGTACGGCTGGCCGTGCAACCGCGACGGCGAGGTGGCCGTGCTGCGCAACGACGACAAGACCGGCTTCGAGGACCGCTGGGTGGTGGCCGACCCGCAGACGGGCGTGCCCCTGCGCAGCGACCTGGACGGCTACATCAGCGCCGACAACGGCGAGCCGTACTCCTACGTCACCGAGAGCGACTACTACGACAACAAGGGCTACTACATCCTGTCCAACCTGAAGCCCGGCAAGTACAAGCTGCGCTTCACGTTCCCGCAGGAGTACGCGTGGTTCTCGCTGACCACGCAGTCCATCGGCCCGGATGACGCACGCAACCCGCTTTCGGTGGAGCGCAAGAACAACCAGATGATCGCCACCACCACCAAGGCCATCGACGTGGAGGCCGTGGCCTACGACAAGGACAAGTTCGCCGCCGGCGAGCCCGATCCGGTGCATGAGCGCTACGACGCGCGCATGACCAGCTACGACGTGGGCCTGGCGCGTCCGGTGACCATCAACGGCGTGGCCTTCCGCGACGACATGCTGGAAGACCTCACCGAGGAGGATCCCGACGACATCAACGGCGTTCTCGACTGGGTGGGCGCCGACTGGGACAATGCCGACAAGCTGACCACCGAGGAGCTGATGGCCTCGGGCACCGAGCAGAAGGAGCTGCGCCTCCAGAACATGCGCGTGGTGGTGCACGAGTACGATCCGGAGACGGACACCTACGACCCCGAGCCGGCCATCACGGCCGACGGCGTGGCGGCGGCCTTCAACACCGACGCCCAGGGACGCTTCGAGTTCCGCCTCATTCCCGACCGCCACTACGTCATCACCTGCGAGGACAACCGCCAGCGCCTGCTCAAGCCCACGGTGTACACCTGGGCCAACGGCGGCCCGCTGGAGATGCCGGGCGCCAACGGCGTGTGGGACAACGACCTGAAGATCGTAGGCGGCGTCAACCAGACCGCGCCCTTCGAGCTGAAGGTGCCCGTGGACGATGCGGGCCATGCGGTGTACGAGAACGCGGGCCAGCAGTGGCTCGGCTTCAAGCACTATCGCAAGTTCGCCCTGGGCTGGGTGGACGGCACCAAGGGCTACCTGGGCGACTACGTGTGGAACGACGAGAACTACAACGGCGTGCAGAACGGCACCGAGACGGGCATCGCCGGCGTGAAGGTGACCCTCGAGCAGTACTGGTGGCGCCCCAACGGCCACGAGACCGGCACCGACGGCATCGACGGCGCATGGGTTCCCGTGCCCGAGGATCGCATGAGCGAGCGCCTGAAGGCCAGCCTCACCCAGACCACCACGCCTTCCGGCAGCTACATGTTCAAGGGCATCCCCACCTACGTGCCCGACCCGGAGGCCTCGCCCAACATCAAGGACGAGGACAAGAAGAAGTACCTGGCGGGCTATCGTCTGCGCATCGACCGCGAGCTTCTGCGGGGGCTCTCGGCCGACTGGGCGCTCTCGCTGCGCAACCGCGCGCTCGACGAGGACGGCAACCCCGACGAGAACCTGGACTCCGATGCGAGCAGCACCGTGCGCGCCATCCCCGCGCACCAGCAGACGCTCACGCCGGCGCCCTTCGCGGCGGACAACGCCTTCTCCTACTACCTGAACGAGGGGGCCGGCAGCACGGTTGCCGACAAGGACGTGGCGCCGGACGGCATGATCGTGGTGGCCGACCGGTACCAGGAGGGCACATCGCTCCCCGAGAACTCCGTGCTGGTGGGCGAGGGCAGCCGCTTCACCCGCTATGACCTGGCGGCGGCGGTGCGCGTGGATCACTGGGACGCGGGCCTGGTGGAGGTTCCGCGCTCCACGGTGACCGGCCGCGTGTGGCAGGACGAGGACTATGACGGCATCCAGTCCTTCGAGGCAGAGGTCGACGAGGACGGCAACGAGGTGACGGACGCCGAGGGCAACCCGGTGCTGGTGGAGCCCGGCGTGCCGGGGCAGGTGGTCACGCTGACCCAGTGGTTCTACGACCCGGCCCGCACCAACCCCGACGACGGGGGCAGCCACTGGTTCCGCAACGAGGCCTTCGGCGCGGATGACCGCACCGGCGTGCGCGCCGTGGACGAGAACGGCGTGCCGCAGGAGGATGCTGACGGCAACCCCGTGTGGGCCGGGCCCGTGGTGACGGGCGGCACGGCCGCCAACGGCGTGGTGAGCGTGCGCACCGGCGAGGACGGCACCTACGCCTTCGACAACCTGCCGACGGCCTACACCGATCCGCAGGGCGCCCACTTCCTGGCGGGCTACCGCGTGCGCCTGGCCGAGCTCAACCACAGCGTGGACGCCAACGGCAACGACAACTACTGGCTGCTGTCGCGCTACCATGCGACCGACTCCGACGCCGCCGACGAGGAGGGCGCCGCCGCGTCGACGGGCCTCGACTCCGACGTGCCCGATTCGGTGGAGTCGCTCGTGAACATGGTGGTGCAGGGCCGCGAGGCGTTCAGCGCCGACAGCGCGGCCTTCGGCACCCGAGCCCATGACGGCCAGATCATCCTGGCGGGCGAGGTGGATGCCGGCGGCTACGAGCAGTGGCGCGACTCCCACGTGCAGCTGGGCGCGGGCGAGGTGCTCGTGTCCGACGAGGAGGCGCGCGCCTTCGACTGGCTGACCACCCGCGTGGGCGAGGACGAGGCCGTCGACGGCGGCGACGTGGGCCAGCTGCCGTCCCCGGTGCGTGACATCGTAGGCGTCATCTGGGACGACGTGGTGAACGACGGCATCCAGTCCGACGAGTTCGAGCGCGACGAGAACGGCGCGCTCGTGATGGGCGACGACGGCAAGCCCAAGCTGCTTGAGCCGGGCGTGAACGGCATCCAGGTGACGCTGGAGCGCTACGTCTCCGACGGCGCCGGCGGCTGGGAGGACGACCTGACCTGGGCCACCCAGGACGAGTGGGACGCCTACCGCGCCAACTACACCAACGGTCTGGGCGCGTCTGACCGCGGCCACAACCAGCAGACGGCCAAGCGCGAGGCGGCCGACGGCGAGCTGAGCGACGGCGTGTACCGCTGGAACGACCTGCCCACCCAGACGCGGGTGGACGGCGAGGTGCGCGTGTACGCCTATCGGATGCGCGTCACCGAGCCGCGCTACAAGACCCGCGGCTTCCTGACGGCCAAGTACGAGCGCGGCGACGACCCGACGCTCGACTCCAACCTCAACTACCACGACGCCTACCTCATGAAGGTGGACGGCTCGTCGTCGGGCGAGTACACCGTGCTGCTGGACGTGGCCGACGGCTCGTCGGTGGCCAGCAACAAGGTCCAGGCCGGCAACTCGTACAACGACAACTGGAACCTGGGGCTCATCGAGCGCCCGGCTGAGGCGGCCCGGGCCCTGGCGGCCCTGGGCGAGCCGGCTGCCCCGCGTGACACCGCGCCCACCGAGCCGGTGCTCACCTACGACGCCGCGAAGGGCTCTGACCGCGCCTACAACGACGGCGGCGTGCGCATGCCCCAGAGCCAGGTCATCTCCGGCTACGTGTGGAATGACCGCAACTACAACGGCCTCATCGACGAGGGCGAGCAGATGCTCGACGGCAAGCGCGTCATCCTGCGGCCGTGGGTGTGGGCCAACGGCAAGTGGAACGAGATGCCCGAGAGCGAGAGTATCGAGTTCATGACGGGCGCGGCCCTGAGCGGCTCGGGCCCCGCCGACCCGCAGCCGGGCGATCCGGGCTACGAGGCGGGCAAGCCGGGCTACTACGAGTTCCGCGACAGCCCGGTGTGCACCAACTACGATCCGGACGACCCGGACGGGCAGAACTACGATCCCGACAAGCAGTTCCTCATGGGCTACACCCTTGAGGTGCAGGGCGAGGGCGACGCCGGCGTGACGGGCCTGCCGGTCACGCGCCTGCTGGCGCAGCCGGCGAAGGCCGATGCCGACGAGGCGACGGACGACGCGGCCGACGCGCAGGCCCAGGCCGACGAGGTCAACTCGAAGGCCCATCGCCCCGGTGATGCCTCGCTGAGCAAGGACATCGTCACCCCGCTGGCCTACGGCGCGGGCAACTACCCGCTCGCCTGGGGCGAGCCCAACCACTTCGAGGAGCCCGACTTCTCCGGCACGGCGCGCGTGGCGGCCGATTCCGACGGCGGCTTCTCGGTGGTGGACGGCCGCATCGTCATCGCGGCGCCCACGACCAAGGCCGAGGCGACCGACCTGTACTACCGCGAGACGACGGCCGGCGGCTTCGACATCTCCGAGGGCCGCGACGAGCTGCGCCTGAACGCGGGCTTCGGGCCGTTCCAGACCACCGTCATCCGCGGCATCGTGTGGAACGACGAGAACTACGACGGCCTGCGCAACTTCCGCAACCCGCTCATCGACGCCGAGGGAACCACCCCGCCGGTGTCGGTGATCGACCAGGAGGAGCAGCCGGTTCCGGGTCAGCGCGTGTTCCTGACCCAGTGGTACCAGCATCCCGTGACGGGCGAGTGGACGCTCAACAAGAACTTCGGCTCCAAGCTGCCCGAGGTGGGCGACTTGACTGCCACCGACACCTCGGTGACGGTCAAGCGCGTCGTCGACGGCACGGAGTACGCCATCTACCCGACCGCCGGCCTGGCGCCGGGTGCGTTGCCCGACCTGACCACGCTCACGTGGTACGGCGATGACGGCGCGGCCAACCCGTGGCCGGGCAAGGAGGGCGTGTTCGAGGGGCTCGACCCGGCCGTCGAGTACGCGGTGATCTGCCGCCACGTGGCCGCCCGCGACGAGCTGTGCGAGACGCCGATGATGGTCATGACCCTGGGCGCCGCCACCGTGACGGGGCCCTCGGGCACCGTGCGCGTGTCGGCCGACTCCCTGGAGGTGACGGCCCCGCCGGCGGGTGACGCGCCCTACGGCTGGGAGTACACGCTGGCCGACGACCCGACGAGCCCCGATGCCGTGTGGGTGGCGGGCGACGAGGCGGGCCGCGTCGTGTTCGACGGGCTTGAGAGCGGCCGCTCTTACGCGGTGACGGCGCGCGCCCGCGGCAAGGAGGCCGTGGAGGGCCCGGGTACCGAAGGGCCCGGCACCGACGAGCCCGAGCCGGGTCCGGGGCCGGACGGCCCGGATGGCCCGGGCGATTCGGGCACCGATCCGGACGGGGGCGCCGGCGGCGACGCTGGAACTGCGGGCGACGGCGGCGAGCCGGCCGGCCGCGCGGGTGCGGATGGCGCTGGCGACGGCGATGCCGGCGCCGGTGACGCGGACGGCTCGGGCGATGGCTCGGGCGACGGCTCGGGTGACGGCTCGGGCGACGGAGACGGCAGCGGCGAGGCCGTGCCGCCGGGGCCGCCGCTGGCGCCGGTGACGGTCGTCACGCTGCCGGAGGGCGCGGGCTCCTCGGTGGGCTACGTTCCCAACGGCACAACCACGCCTCAGCCGTCGGTGACGCCGGCGCCCTTGGGGGCCAAGGCGTCCACCACCGACGCCCAGGGCATCTACGCCTTCGAGGGGCTGCCGAGCTACCTCCAGCTGGATGCCGCGGGCAATCCGGTTGCCCATGAGGAGCGCGGCGCCGCTGACGACGTGTGCCTCGTGGCGTACCGGGTGTCCCTGGGCGAGCTGAAGCCCGGGTTCGCGCCCAGCCGCTACGACGTGCCCAAGGCAGGCGCGGACGACCAGCGCTACGACTCCGACCTCACCCGCGACGAGGGCGGCCGCCTCGTGCTGGCCGAGCATTTCCTGGACGGCGCGGCTAAGCTGGCGCGCAAGGACGGCTACGTGCTGACGAGCGTGGAGGCCGCGGCTGGCGACGGCCATCAGTATGAGGACGCCTACAAGAGCGTCACCTATGACACCCCCAAGGCGCTGGCAACCCAGCGCGGCGGCGATGCCGGCGTGAAGGAGGTCTCGACCACCCACGTCTCCGGCATCGTGTGGGACGACCTCAACCACGACGGCATCCGCCAGACGGGCGAGCGCGGCCATGCCGGCCAGGCCGTCGTGCGCCTGACCCGCTACTGGTACAAGCCGGAGGGCGTGACCTCGGAGGCACCCGATGCCGGGACGCCCGATGGGGGAGACCCCGATGCCGGCGCGCCCGACGGCCCCACGACGCGGGACGCGGCTGCGGATGCCGGCCCGGGTGCCGGTGACGGCGGCGCGGACGGAACGGGGCCGGATGCTGGCGGCAACCCGGATGCCGGCGACGGTGCCGGCGGCACGGGCGACGACGATCCGGATGCCGGCCCGGGCGCCGGTGGCGGCGATGGCGCCGACGGCCCGGCCGCTGGCGATGGCGCCGACGAGGAGGAGGCCTTCGGGCCCGAGCCGCTGTGGGTCTACGACCGCGCGTTCAACGGCGAGGGCGAGGACGCCTACCCCGACCGCGAGCGCGTGGTGGAGGCCGACGGCACCTACCGCTTCGACGACCTGCCGGCCACAGGCCTCCAGGTGGTCGGCGGCGAGGAGATCCAGGTGGTCTACGGCTACCGCGTGAACCTGGTGGAGCTGCCGGCGGGCTACGACGCCACCCCGCGTGACCGGGGCGGCGACGCGACGGTCGATTCCGACCTCGACGACGCCACCACGCGCCTCATCCCCGACGAGCCGGTGGACGGTCTGATCCTGCTGGCCGTGCGCGAGCAGCCGGGCGAGGCGGCCGAGGTACTCATCGAGGGCCCGCAGGGCGCCAAGTGGTCGACGGCCACGGTGAAGGAGAGCGAGCATAACGACGCCGGCGTCGCGCCCTTCTCTTCGGCCCTCATCAGCGGCTGGGTTTGGGAGGACGCCGACAAGGACGGCATCCAGCTGGAGGACCTCTCCGACGTGAAGTACCCCGGCATGGTCGTCACGCTCGAGCGGCGCTCCACGTCGCTGGCCGACGCGGTGGCCGACGGCTGGCACAGCCGCACCACCGACGGCGTGAAGGGCAGCCACCTCGATCTGAGCGGCGAGCCGCTGGAGAAGGCCCCGCGCACCATCGAGTGGTTCGACCTCGGCCCGGCCGAGGGCCCCGACGGCCCGACCGATCCGGATGAGCCGAACAAGCCCGAGGAGCCGGGCGGGCCCGACGGCCCGGCCGATCCGGAGCCCGGCCCGGACGACGGCCCGGATGGCCCGGACGGCCCCGATGCGCCGGACGCCGAGGGCGACGAGCCCGGCTTCCCCGATGCGGCCGCCGCCGAGGATGGCCGCCTGGTGATGGACGAGCCCCTGCTGGCCATGGTTCGCGCGCGTCTGGCGGCCGAGGGCTCTGCGGGCGGCAAGGACGACGCCGACGCCTCCGACAAGAACGACGCCGACGACGATCCGGAGGAGGTCATCGACCCGAACGAGCGCGTCGAGTTCGACGGCATCCTCTCGGAGGGCACGTGGGAGAAGGCCGGCCAGACGGTAACCGACGAGGACGGCTGCTATCGCTTCGTCGTGCCGGTGGTGGACGCCCAGGGCAAGCCCTACCAGTACCGCCTGCGCATGGACAAGCCTGACGGCACCGAGTACGTGCCGCTGAACGTCGGCGACAGCGACGCCCTCGACAACGAGTGGGCGCACCTGAACCTGGTGGGCCAGCGCGTGCCGGAGCACGAGGGCGTCACCGACGTGCTGGCGCCGCTGGGCCGCAAGGCCTCGGGCCCCAACGCCTACGGCCTGACCTACGCGACCTTCGCGCCGGCCAGCTGGGCGCGGCACGAGGACGGCACGGGTAATCCGGTTGACCTGGGCCTTCACACGCCCATCGACCCGGAGGATCCCGATAATCCGCCGAGTCCCGATGACCCGCGCAATCCGCTGACGCCCGACCGGCTGCCGCGCGACCCCAAGCACCCGGTACTGCTGGGACTTCCCCAGACGGGCGACGACGTGAGCTGGATCTACCTGGTGCTCACGGCGGCAGGGGTTTCGGTGGCCCTCATCTTCCTGGCGCTCCTCTTCGGGCGCCGCAGGGAGGAAGAGGAAGCCTAGCCTTCCCGAGCGGGCGGTCGCGTGAATGCGGCCGCCCGCTTTCTTTTGATGGGGACGCGCGGCGCGGGCGCTCGCCGGGGCCTGCTTGGAGTACCATAGGGAGGTTGCCCGTTGACCCGAAGGATTGCCATGCCCGGACCGCTGCAGAACTCCCACACCACCGCCGACACCCTCGACCCGGCCAAGCGCGCGTCGCTGCCGCAGAACATCGAGGCCGAGCAGTCGGTTCTGTCGGCGTGCCTGCTCAACGGCGAGGCGGTGGAGGAGATCATCCTGCGCCTCAAGCCGGAGAACTTCTTCCGCCCGGCCCATCGCATCATCTTCGAGGCCGTCTACGACCTGACGGTGCGCCGCATTCCCGTGGACCCCATCGCGCTGGCCGACACGCTCCAGGCCAAGGGCCAGCTGGAGGCCGTGGGCGGCAAGGCCTACCTGGTGGAGCTGGCGGACAACACCTTCGCGCTCACCAACTGGCAGCGCCACGTCGACATCGTCAAGCGCAACGCCATCCTGCGCGAGCTGGTCTACGCGGCCGCCGATATCAACGCGCTGGCCTACGACGCCCCCGACGACCTGAACGAGGTAGTCGAGGAGGCGGAGAAGACCCTGTTCAACGTCACGGAGAAGCGCGTCTCCTCAAGCTTCGTCAAGATGGACACGCTCATCACCGATGCCTTCGAGGAGATCACGAAGTTGGCCGAGCAGAAGACCTCGATGGCCGGCGTGCCCACCGGCTTCAGGGACGTGGACGACCTGTTCCACGGCTTCCGCGGCGGCGACCTGGTCATCTTGGCCGCCCGTCCCGGCGTGGGTAAGACCTCCTTCGCGCTCAACCTGGCCGTGAACGCGGCGAAGTCCGGCGCGGCGGTGGCCTTCTTCTCGCTCGAGATGAGCGCGGGCCAGCTGGTGCAGCGTATCCTGTGCGCCGAGGCCCGCGTCAACCTGTCCAAGATCCGCAGCGGCCAGATCGCCGAGGGCGACTGGGGCGCCATCGCTGACGCGTCCAACACCCTTTCCAAGCTGGAGATCTACATCGACGACTCGCCCGGCCTCTCCATCCTGGAGGCCCGTGCTAAGGCGCGCCGCGAGCTGCGCCACGCCTCCGGCCAGGGCAAGGGTCTCATCATCGTCGACTACCTCCAGCTGATGCAGCCGCCGCAGTCGCGCCGCGACGGCAACCGCGCCGTCGAGGTCGGCGAGATCTCCCGAGGCCTCAAGATCCTCGGCAAGGAGATGGACATGCCGGTCATCGCGCTGTCGCAGCTGTCACGCGCGGTGGAGATGCGCGGCAAGAAGCGCCCGATGCTCTCCGACCTGCGCGAGTCGGGCTCCATCGAGCAGGACGCCGACATCGTCATGTTCATCGACCGCTCCATGGACGAGATGGAGGCCGAGAGCGAGGATCGGCCCGACCTGGGGCAGGCCCAGCTCATCGTGGCCAAGCACCGCAATGGCGCCACCCGCGACATCGACCTGGCGTTCAACCCGGAGTACACGCGCTTCATGGACTTCATCGACGACTCGCGTGTGGCCGGCTATATGTAGGAAAACCTGAGAAAATCGCACATATTCCAGGTATTTACGGTTTTTGGCTTTACTTTAGGGCCGCAAGGCTCCACACTGCGCTTGTAGTATTTTTTACCTGCATTACTCACGCCCCGGCGCTGTCTAAGAAGAGGGCTGCCACCCGCTTCGAAGAGGTACCCGGTCTGCGGCCCGTTGGATGGGAAATTGCCGCCCGTTAGTTCCGACGACCACCCGCGCATCCGGATATACCACCGGTCTTCGGGTTCCCGACCCGGCTTGCCAAGACCCGGCAGCGCCCTGCGGGCGGCCATTCCTCCACCATCGAGCACTGCGCCCCTAGGGGGCGTTTTTTGCGCCGCCGCCGTTTTGGCCCCTGCCCTCCGTGCGCACCGTGGCGTCGGCAACCTCCGGCTGCTGCCCCCCCCCTCCCTCGCTGCCACGTTTCTGCGGAAACGTGGCACAGATCCGGAGTTTGGTACGGTGGCGAGACGCGAAAACAGCTTGATAGCCCTGTTTCGCGGGGGTCCGAGAGGCAAAACCCCAGGTCGGCTTTTTCAGAGGGCGTCTCGCGAGGGTCTGCCACCGTACCAAACTCCGGATCTGTGCCATCAAAGCCGCGAAATGTGGTTGCGGGCGGGACGCGCGGGGAAGCGTGGGCCCTTTCGGGTATGCTATGCGCAGTGGCGGCGTGGCGGCGATGGCGGAAGGAGACGCGGTGGGGGATACGCTCAGGTTCATCCATGCGGCTGACCTGCATATCGGCGCGCCTTTCCGTGGGTTGCGGGCGCTCTCTCCGCGGTGGGCCGATCGGCTGATGGACGCCATCCCGCAGGCATGGGACCGCGTGGTGGACGCCGCCGTGCGCAATGACGTGGACTTCGTGGTCATCGCCGGCGACATCTTCGACACGGCACGCGCCTCCTATCGCGACTACCTGCACTTCTTCCGCGGCCTCGAGCGGCTGGAGGAGGCGGGTATCGCCAGCTACCTGTGCACGGGCAACCACGACCCCTACGCCACCTGGCAGCAGGACTTCTTCTCGTTGCCCGCGCACGCGGTCATGCTCGCCGCCGATCGGCCCAGCTTCGCGCTGCACGAGCGCGACGGGCGTCCGCTGTGCGTCATCGCCGGTCGCGGCTACCCCAACAAGGTATGGGCCGATGACGAGGACATCGCCGCGGGCATCACCCGCACAGCCGCCGAGCAGGCGCTCGGCCCGCGCGCGACCGAGGCGCTCTTCGGCGTGGGCGTGCTCCACACCGGGCTCGACCTCGATCCGGTGAAGGCCCCCACCAGCCCGTACGCGTTGCGAGCCGCCGGCTTTGACTACTGGGCGCTCGGGCATATCCACCGCCATTGGGAGGACGACCCGGCGAACCCGCGTCTCGTGTTCTCCGGCTGCATCCAGGGACGCGACATCCGCGAGACGGGCCGGCGCGGCGTAAGCCTGATCACGCTGGAGAAGGGCGCGCCTAACCGTGTCGAGTTCATCCCCACGGCGAGCATCGTCTGGCAGCAGGTGGCGGTGGACGCGTCGGACAGCCCGACGCTGCCAGCCCTGGTGGAAAAGGTGATGCGCGAGCTGTTCGCTGTGAATGGCCGCTCGTCGTGCGAGGAGATGGTGACGCGCATCACGCTGACGGGTGCGACCGACCTCCACGAGGTGCTCGGCCGCCCCGGCGTGCTGGAGGACGTGCGCACGAGCGTCAACGACTCGTATCCGGAGTTCTTCTGCGATGCGCTCATAGACGAGACCACGCGTCCTCGTGATAGGGAGGCGCTGCTGGCGGAAGGCCTGTTCCCGGCCGTGTTCCTACGCGCCGCCGAGACCCTGCGCGCCGATTCAGACGAGGAGCGCGCCTACCTGCAGGAGGAGTTCCTGCGCCGTGGCATCGCGCTGCCCTCGGCGCCTTCGGGCCAGCTTGACAAGCTGGCGGCCGAGGCCCAGGAGCTCGTGCTCGACCTGCTCACCCAGGAGGAGAAGTGATGGGCGCGGAGGGACGGCGCGCGGAAGGCGCCGAAGACGTGCGGGGTGCGGAGGGGCGGCACGCGGAGGCGGCTTGGACTGCCGCGAGGGCGTGCGACGCGCGGCGCGGCGCGTACCTCAAGTTTCTGAAGGTGACGAGCTTCGGCGCGTTGAGTAATCGCGTGGTGGGGCCGTTATCGCCAGGGCTCAACGTGGTGTTCGGGCGCAACGAGGCGGGCAAGACCACGCTGTCGTCGTTCGTGGACGGCGTGCTGTTCGGCTGGGAGGAAGCGCGTGGCACGCGCAACACCTACAAGCCGCAGAACGCCGAGCGTGCAGGTGCGCTTGTCTTCGGCCAACTGACCGGGCCTGGTGCGCCCGACGGCCTCGGGGGCCTCGGGGCCTCGCCGGGGGAGGGCCTTCGGGAGGAGGGCGCTGGCGATGCCTCCATCGGCCCCGACGGCGTCCTGCGAGAGGGCCTCGCGGGAGGGCGCGCCTTCGACGGGGGCTCCGCGGCGTGCGTCGATGCGCCCGACCTCGTGGTCTTTCGGGCGCGCAACGCCGACGGGCTGCAGGGCGACGTGGCGGTGGCGGCCGACATCGACCGCGACACCTTCCGCACCATGTTCTCGCTCAACAGCGACGAGCTGCGCTCGCTGCGCAACACGCCGGACGTGACGGCCAAGCTGCTGACGGCGGGGTCGGGCACGGGGGCCTCGCCGGCCCATGCGCTGTCCGTAGTGCAGGAGCGCCTGGCCGCGTGCACGTCGCGCGCTGCCAGCGCCGAGGGCTCTCTCGTCAAGCTGACGGCCGAACGCAGCGACCTGCGCGCGCAGCTGCATGCGGCTGCCGACGAGATGGACGCCTATCGCAAGCAGGACGCCGAGTTTCACCAGCTGGAGGGTCAGCGCCAGGCCATGGCCGAGCGTGTGGCCGACACCAATGCGGCGCTTGAGGCGCTCTCGGCCTGCCGCGCCGGCACCGAGGGCCTCGAGGCCGAGGCGCGCATGCTCGAGGCCGAGTGCGAGCGCCTGCGCGAGGAGGAGCGCCAGGCCGTGGCCGATCGGCGCGCCTTGGAGGGTACGGTGGGCCGACGGCTCGCGCGGCTCTCCAGCGCGGAGGACCGCGCCTTGCGTGACCGGCTGGACGCCCTGGGCGCCAAGGAGGAGCGCCAGGCCCACGCCGTCGACCGGGCGCGCGGCAACTTCGCAGCCTCCAAGGCCGCTTACGAGGTGGTGCTGGAGTCTGGCGACGACCAGGCAGAACGCGCGCATGAGGCCGCCACGCGCCGCATGCGACTGGCTCTGGCTGCCGCGCTGCCGGTGGTCATGCTGATGGGCGGCCTGCCGCTGTTCGCCCTCGGGCGCGCCCGCGGCAGCCTCACGTACATGTCGCTCGGGCTGGTGATCACCGCCTTCGCGTTGCTGATGGCCGCGGCGGCCTTCGTGATGCTCGTGCGTCCCGACAAGAACGCCGACGCGCGCAAGGAGCGCCTGCGCGATGCGCAGTGGGTGATGCGCCAGGACGAGAAGAAGCTCGCGTCGTGCCTGGCCGACGAGGAGGAGCTGGCAGCGTCCATCCACGCCGAGCTGGACGGGGCGGGGCTTGCCGAGGCGGAAGGGTCGCTGCGTCGGGCGCGCTCCCTGCTCGACGAAGCGAAGGACGTGCGGGCCGAGATGGCGCTTGCCCAGCAGCGACAGCAGGCGGCCACGGCGCGCCTGACCGAGGCCGAGCGGCGCCTGGGCGACATAGCGCTTCAACGCGATCAGCTCTACGAGCGCGCCGGCATGGAGCCGGGCGCGCCACTGTCCGCCGTGGACGAGGCCGTCTCGCGCCGCACGCTTCAGCGCGAGGGGTTGCTGGAGGCGTCGGAGCAGCTCAATCGCCGTCATGGCGAGCTTCGCCAGCTGCTGGCGCAGGCGGGCACGCTGCGCTCCTTCGACGAGCTGAAGATCCGCTACCAGGCGGTGCGCACGCGCCTGGCCGAGGCCACCGCCGACTTCGAGCGGCTGCTGCTGGCCGAGCGCATGCTTCAGGCGGCCATCGCCACCTGGGAATCCAAGAGCCAGCCGGAGGTGTACCGCCAGGCCAGTCGCCTGCTCGCGGTAATGACCGACGGCCGCTGGACAAGCGTGTCGCTCTCGTCCGAGGGCGTGTTGCGGGTAACCGACCGGGCGCTCACCACGCTCGAGCCGGTGCACCTGTCGCTCGGCACGTGCCAACAGCTGTACCTGGCCATGCGCATGGCGCTGCTGCTGACAGCCGACAACGTGGGTCGCGCCATCCCCATTCTGGCCGACGACATCCTGGTGAACTTCGACGCCGAGCGTCGCCGCGGGGCCGCTCGCGCCCTGGCCGAGCTGGCCGCCACGCGCCAGGTGATCCTCTTCACCTGCCACGAGGAGGTAGTCGCCGCCCTCCGTGAAGCCGCCCCAGACGCCACGCGCATCGACCTGTAGCGCCCCGACCCTGCGGCCTCCCGCACCCGCACCCGCGGCCCCATGTGCGGGCCCCACGGCTTGCCGGCCCCGCGACTCGCCCCCCCCCATGCGGGGCCCTCGCGGCTTGCGGGCCCCGCGGCTCGCCCCCTATGCGGGGCCCTCGCGGCTTGCCCCCGCACCCGCGGCCTCCCGCGCTTGTTCTTGCGGGTCGCCCCCCGACGACCTCGCCCCCCAGCGCTGGTCCCGCATGGACTCCTCGCGGCTCGTGCGGGGATCCATGGCTTGCGGGCCCCACGGCTCGTACGGGCCCCGCGCTCGCCCCCCTGTGCAGGGGGCTATGTGGCTTGCGGCCTCCCGCGCCCGCGCCCGCGGCTTGCGGGCCCCTCGCGGCCCGCGGCCCCATGCGCCGGCCCCGCAGCTTGCGAGCCCCTCGGCTCGCCCCCTATGCGGGACCCTCGCGGCTTGCCCCCCCGCACCCGCGGCGCCGCAGCTCGCGTCGCGGCCGCCGTTTCTGCGCGACATGCGTCCGTGGGCTTCACCGGCGGCGCCTCCTTGGCGAGGGCGTGAAACAAATGTTTCACGTGAAACATACCCCCACCGGGTATCCCCCTCTCCCTGCTGTTTCCCGCCCGAGCGGCTCCACCAGGCGCCCACCTCCCCGCACAGGCCCCACGGCTCGTGCGGGCTCCACGGCTCGCACAGGCCCTGCGGCTCGTGCAGGCCCCGCGGCTCGCACAGGCTCCCCGCCCCCCCGGCGGCTCGTGTCGCGTGCTCGTGGGTCGCCCTCCGGTTTTTTGGGCTGCGCTGCAAATTCAGTCGGTTTTGCACCCGGCCTTCACGGCTGTCCACGCCTTTTTCCTGTGGCCAACAAGGAAAAGGCCAGGTCGCAAATGCCTCGCAAGCCTTTGCCGAGGCGCAGCCACTCTGCGGGGAGTGCAAAACCGTCCGAATTTGCAGTGCAGCAGCGCTTTTTAGCAGGTTTTGCCCAGTGTTCGCAGCTTCCCACGCTGGATAGGGGAGTTTGCCCCCGGTTAGCCGTCCTTCTGCGGCCTGCGCGCGCTCCCTATACTATAATTCGGAGGTTGCGAGAGAATCTGCCGTCCGCGGAGGCCCGCGGCCGAAGAGAGGGAGCGAAACACATGCCCAGTACAGTGCTCGTCGGTGCCCAGTGGGGTGACGAAGGCAAGGGTAAGATCACCGACCTCATCGCCGGCGACTATGATTACGTCGTGCGGTTCCAGGGCGGCAACAACGCCGGTCACACGGTCATCCACGGTGACAAGGAGCTGGCTCTGCACCTCATGCCCTCCGGCGTCATGTACGAGAACGCCGTGCCCGTCATCGGCAACGGCGTGGTGGTGGATCCCGGCGTGCTGGTGAAGGAGATGGCCATGCTGGAGGCCGAGGGCGTCTCCTGCAAGAACCTCAAGATCAGCTGCGACGCCCATGTCATCATGCCGTATCACAAGGATCTCGACGGCGCGGACGAGAAGCGCCTCGGCTCCAACCAGATAGGCACCACCAAGCGCGGCATCGGCCCGTGCTACCAGGACAAGATGGGCCGCAAGGGCATCCGCATCCAGGACCTCATGGACGAGCGCATCTTCCGCCTGAAGCTGGAGACGGTGCTTGCCCAGAAGAATCCCATCCTCGAGAAGATCTACGGTCTGCACACCTACACCGTGGACGAGATCTGCGAGGAGTACCTGCCCTACGCGCGCATCCTCAAGCCGTTCATGACCGAGACGGCGTACATGCTCAACACCGCCCTGCGTGACGGCGCGTCCATCCTGTTCGAGGGCGCCCAGGGCACGCTGCTCGACATCGACCACGGCACGTATCCCTACGTCACGTCCTCGTCGTGCTGCGCAGGCGGCGCGGCTACGGGCACGGGCGTGGGCCCGGCGCGCATGGATCGCGTGCTCGGCATCCAGAAGGCCTACGTCACGCGCGTGGGCGGCGGCCCCTTCCCGACCGAGCTCAAGACCGCCGACGAGGGCGGCGTGGGCCAGGACGCTCTTGACGGCCAGACCCTGGGCACCATCGGCCACGAGTTCGGCGTGACCACCGGGCGCAAGCGTCGCTGCGGCTGGTTTGACGCGGTCATCGCGCGCTACGCCGCCGATGTGAACGGGCTTACCGACGTGGCCCTCACCAAGCTGGACGTGCTCTCGGCCTTCGACACGCTCAAGGTGTGCGTGGCCTACGAGTGCGACGGCGAGCGCTACGACTACTTCCCCATGCAGCAATCGGTTCTGTTCCATGCCAAGCCCATCTACGTGGAGCTGCCGGGCTGGAAGGACGTTGACATCACCGGCTGCCGCTCCTACGAGGAGCTGCCGGAGAACGCGCGCAAGTACGTGGAGTACATCGAGGAGATAACCGGCGTCCCCGCGAGCATCGTCTCGGTGGGCCCGGACAGAGATCAGACCATCATGCGAGGCTGGTAGGGGAGGGCTCCGCCCGGGCGCTGCCCGGGCGCCGTGCCGGGCGCCCCGACGTGCCCAGCGCGCCCCGCCCGCGAGGCGCGTCCCCGTGGCGCGCACGTCTCCCCGCACCGCGTCGCACTGCCTGCGGCGCGGGTCTTCGGAAAGGAACTGCTGTGAACATTCTGGTTTTGGGCTCCGGCGGCCGTGAGCACGCCATCGCCTGGGCGCTGGCGAAGTCGCCGCGCACCGACGTGCTGTACGTGGCGCCGGGCAACGGCGGCACGGCCGATATCGCGGAGAACGTCGCCGACCTGGACGTGATGGACGCCGACGCCGTGCTGCGCTTCGTCGTGGAGCGCAAGATCGGCCTGGTGGTCATCGGCCCGGAGGCTCCGCTCGTCGCCGGCGTGGCCGACGGCCTGCGCGCGGCCGGCGTGGCCGTGTTCGGCCCCAACGCCGAGGGTGCCCAGCTGGAGGGCTCGAAAGCCTACTCCAAGGCGTTCATGGAGGCCAACGGCATCCCCACCGCCGCCTACGCGCGCTTCGACGCGTGCGAGCCGGCGCTTGCCTACGTGCGCGAGCAGGGCGCGCCTATCGTCATCAAGGCCGATGGCCTGGCGGCGGGCAAGGGCGTCGTAGTGGCCGAGACGCTCGAGGACGCGGAAGAGGCCGTGCGCGACTGCTTCGAGGGCGCCTTCGGCGACGCGGGCAAGACCGTCGTCATCGAGGAGTGCATGACCGGCCCCGAGTGCTCGCTGCTGTCCTTCGTCAGCGGCGGCAAGTCGCTGCCCATGGCCCCGGCCCAGGATCACAAGCGCGCCTACGACGGCGACATGGGCCCCAACACCGGCGGCATGGGCGTCTACTCGCCCGTGCCCATCGTCACCGACGACGAGATGGCCGCCATGGTGGCCATCATGGAGAAGGCGGCGGCGGCCACGGCGGCCGAGCCCTTCGCCACCGATTACCGCGGCACGCTCTACGGCGGGTTCATGCTCACCCCCGAGGGCCCGAAGATCGTTGAGTTCAACGTGCGCTTCGGCGACCCGGAGACCCAGGTGGTGCTGCCGCGCCTCAAGACCGACCTGGTGGACGTCATGGCCGCCGTGGCCGAGGGGCGCCCCCAGGACGTGAGCTTGGAGTGGTCGGACACCTGGGCCGTGTGCGTGGTGCTGGCCAGCGAGGGCTACCCCGGCTCCTACGAGAAGGGCAAGGTCATCCTGGGAATCGAGGAGGCTGAGGACATCCCCGGCGTCACCGTGTTCCACGCGGGCACCCGCGTGAACGCCGATGGCGAGCTGGTGACCGCCGGCGGGCGCGTGCTCAACGTGGTGGCCCTGGGCGACAGCTTCGAGGAGGCCCGCGAGCGCGCCTACGAGGCTTGCGACCTCATCAACTTCGAGGGTAAGCAGCTGCGCAACGACATCGGCAAGAGGGCCCTGCAGGGCCGTAGCGCTTGGGAGTAGCCCATGCTTTCCGAACGGATGCTTTCCACGGTGGTGCGGGAGTGCACCAGGAGCTACCTCAAGCTCAAGCCCGCCGAAGAGCGCGTGATGCCGGCGCCCGTGCCGGGGCAGCGCTACATGCTCTACCTGCACGTGCCGTTCTGCGAGCGGCTGTGCCCGTACTGCTCGTTCAACCGCTTTCCCTTCGCGGAAGACCGGGCGCGGCCCTACTTCGCCAACATGCGCAAGGAGATGCTCATGCTGCGCGATCTGGGCTACGACTTCGACAGCATCTACATCGGCGGCGGCACGCCCACCATCATGCTCGACGAGCTGTGCGAGACCATCGACCTGGCGCGCGACACCTTCTCCATCAAGGAGGTCTCCAGCGAGACCAACCCCAACCACCTGATACCGAGCTACCTCGAGAAGCTCCAGGGCCGCGTGCAGCGGCTGTCCGTGGGCGTTCAGTCCTTCGACGACGGGCTGCTGCGCCAGATGGACCGCTACGACAAGTACGGCAGCGGCCAGGAGATCCTCGAGCGCATCCAGGAGGCGAGCCCCTACTTCACCTCGCTCAACGCCGATATGATCTTCAACTTCCCGGCGCAGACCGAGGACATCCTCGTGCGTGACATCGAGCGCGTCATCGAGTCTGGCGCCAGCCAGACCACCTTCTACCCGCTCATGGCGTCGCCGTCGGTGGAGAAGTCGCTCGCGCGCACGGTGGGAAAGGTGGACTACGACCGCGAGCAGCGCTTCTACGAGATCATCTGCGCGCTTCTGACCGACGCGCTGCCCGGCGTGGACACCGGCGCGCCCGGCCCCCACGGCGAGCGCGGCCTGTTCGACTTCGGCAGCGCGTGGACGTTCAACCGCCGCGGCATGGTCGGCGACGATGCCATGATCGACGAGTACGTGGTGGACTACGAGGAGTACCCGGCCATCGGCTCGGGCGGCATCACCTACCTGGGCGCCAACCTCTACGTGAACACGTTCTCGGTGGTGGACTACAACCGCGCTATCGAGGAGGGCCGCATGTCCATGATGGGCAAGACCACCTTCTCCAAGCACGATCGCATGCGCTACCGCTTCATGATGCAGCTATTCGGCCTGCGTCTGGACAAGCGGAAGTTCAAGGAGGACTTCGGCGTGTCGGTGGAAGTGGGCCTGCCGGTGGAGATGGCGTTCATGACGGCTGCCGGCGCGTTCGCTACCAACAACGCCGACGAGCTGACGCTCACCCCGAAGGGCCGCTACCTGACCGTGGTGATGATGCGCCAGTTCTTCATCGGCGTGAACAACCTGCGCGACCAAGCCCGCGCAGCCCTCACCGGCGAGGAGCGCGAGCTGATCTTCGGCTAGGTCTGCGATTGCGCGCCTGCCCACGCCCCTGGAGGGGGCAGGCGCGCTTATATCCCCAGCGACCCTTCCGCCTTCTTCTCGCTTAGGTAGTCACGGAAGAACGGGAGGTCGAACCCGATGACGCCGCGACATCTCTCGCCGATCACGCCGGCGTCGAGCAGGCGCTTGCGGTACTGCGCGGCCTTCCGTCGCGCTCGAATCTCGATGTCCTCGAGCATTCCCGGCAATGCGGTGGTCGACACGGCCACCCACCCGCGCCGCTCCGCCTCCTCTGCGTTGAGGGCGAGCAGGGCCGTCTTTCCCGTTCCGCGCGCCCCGGAGAATATGATGGTGAGATCGGGGCGCCGGCGCTCGGACTCAAGGGCCCTCGTCACGTCATAGAGTATCTGGTCGCGGCCGGCGAGGCGCGCGGGTATCTCGCCGAAGCTCGGGGTGAAGGGGTTCTCTCTTCTCATCGGCAGCCTCTAAGTTCCTCTAAGTTCTTCTAAGTTTGGGTGAGAAATCAAGGGAGGATGTGGTTTGGGCGCGTCCTGCGTCAGGGCGCGCGGGCTTGCGTATCATGGGATGATGCCCTTGAGGGGGAGAGGAGGCCTCCATGATAGTCACACTGCTGGCCTATGGGTCGTTCATGCTGCTGCTGGTGGTGGCGGCAGGGGATGATCTGCGCGAGCTGCGGATTCCCAACGGCATCGTGGCGGCTTTGGCGGCTGTGTGGATCGTCTGGCGTATCGCGTTGGCGGCAACGCATCCTGAGGGTGCTCTCGTTCCTGCTCTGTCGGTTGCCGATGGTCTGCTGGGGGCGTTGGTGCTCGGAGGAGGGCTGCTGGCGGTCACGCTTGCCTTCGAAGCGCTGGCGGGGCGTCGCGCCATGGGAGGCGGGGACGTGAAGCTGATGGCCGCTGTGGGGCTCTTCCTCGGCATCGAAGGCGGTCTGGTCTGCCTGCTGACGGCCTGCCTCATCTCCCTGCTGCTCGCGCTCCTCCTCCCGCGTCTCGGCTGGGCCCCACGTCCCGCCCCCGCGGCCCCCACGCCCGCGATCCCCGCCCCGGCGGCCCCCGCGCCCACCCCCGCGGCCCCCGCGCCCGTGGCTCCCGCCCCCGCGAGCTCCGCGTCTGCGCCGTCCGTTCCGGCGAGCCCCGCGCCCGAGGTGCTCGCGCCCGCGATCCCCACCCCGGCGGCCCCCACCCCGGCGAGCCCCGCGCCCGCGCCCGCGATCCCCGCCAGCCCCATCCCCGCAGCGCCCACCCCCGCGGGCCCCACCCCCACGGCTCGCGCGTCTGCCTCTCGGCCGGATTCCTCGTTCGATGGGCGTGAAACAGATGTTTCACGTGAAACATACCCCCACCCGGTATCTGACGCTTCGCACCCTGCTGGCGGCGCGCCGTCTTCGGAGCGCAACGCTCTGGGAGCGGTTCCGTTTGGGCCGGGAATTGCCGTGGGCGCTGGCATGGCCCTGCTCTCCATGGTTTTTCTGTGAACGCCCTTTTCCACCAATCGCACAGCTCGGCAACGGCTCGTAACAGATTTACCCCCCCCCCGCTCAAAGCCACAGTTTCTCCAAACTAACTACCGTTTGCCAGTCCTGAAAACCCGCTTGCCGCCAAATGATGAGCAATAATTCATCATTTACGTTACCAAACCGACACGTTACAGTGTCTAGCCGTGCATTTGGCCAAAGATCGCACACACGCAAGAGGGACTTCCCGCGGGTCTGCCCCTGCCGACCGGACGCGCAACCGGTTGCGGGGGAACACATCTGCCCCAAGGGGTGTCCATCGGCCTTCGGCGGAGGGAGGGGGCGGCACGCGCCGTCCAGCAAAAGGAACCGCCGAAAGAACCATAGGAGAGATCAATGCCTTCTTTGAACATTGATCGACGTCGCTTCCTCGGGGCCATGGGTGTCTTGGGCGCAGCGTCGCTGGCGGGAGGTGCGGGCTCTGCCCTCACACCCGATCTGGCCGTTGCCGCTGACGCCGAGTTCCCCGTGCCCAAGAAGGGCAAGCCCATCGAGGCGAGCGTCGATCCCAAGACGGGAGACGTCAAGATCAACGACGACGTCATCGTCCGTTACTCAAGCTGCGTGGGCTGCTACAGCACCTGCGGCAACCGCATCAAGCTCGACCGCGCCTCCGGGCGCGTCATCGGCGTGGGCGGCAACCCCTACAACCCCGCCTGCGCGGGCAACAAGCTCGACTTCGAGGCGCCGCTCGAGGACGCGTACCGCTCCATGAGCTACGCCAACGGCCACGGCGCCATCACCCACGGCACCATCTGCGGCCGCGGCAACGGCACGCTCGACGGCGTGAGCCAGCCCGACCGCATCACCGTCCCGCTCAAGCGCGCCGGCAAGCGCGGCGAGGGCAAGTGGAAGCCCATCAGCTGGGACCAGCTCATCACCGAGGTCACCGAGGGCGGCAAGATCTTCGCCGAGCTGGGCGAGGATCAGCACGTCGAGGGCTTCAAGGAGGTCCACGACACGGTCACCCCGCTCAACCCCGAGCAGCCCGACCTGGGCCCCAAGTCCAACCAGATCGCGGTCATGAACACGCGCGCTGACGGTCGCCGCCAGCTCAACACGCGCTTCGCCACCACGTTCGGAACCCTGAACAACTTCAGCCACAACTCCAGTTGAGGCGCTGCAGGCGGAGCGAGTTCGCTCTATTCATCCGGTTCTGGCACCACCCCCGACACCATCGGCGGGGTCGAGTACGTTCTCTGGTCGGGCGCGTTCCCGGGCGGCAACGGCTCTAACTTCCAGTACATCGGCCGCGAGACGGCCAATGCGCTGCGCACCGGTAAGCTGAAGATCGACGTGCTCGATCCCACGCTGGCCAACGGCGTCATCACGCCGGCTTCCGAGGGCATCAACTGGGTGCCCATCAAGCCCGCCACCAACGGCGCCTTCTACTCTGCCATCGCGCAGATCCTCATCCGTGACAACACCTTCGACGCGGTCGCCATGGCGTGCCCCACGCAGAAGGCCGCCGAGGCTGCCGGCTACGGTGGCTACACCAACGCGACCTACCTGGTCATCACCGATGAGAACCACCCCAACTACCGCAAGCTGATGCGCGCGGCCGACGCCGGGCTCGAGGAGCCGCCGGCCGACCCCGCCGCCACCACGCAGCCGACCTACTACGTCGTCATCGACGCCGCCACCGGCGCGCCGGCGCTCCACACCGACGCGGCCAAGGGCGATCTCTTCTTCGAGGGCGAGGTCAACGGCGTGAAGGTGCGCACCGGCTTCAGCATGCTGCGCGACTCGGTCAACGAGCGCACCATCGACGAGTACGCCGAGATCACCGGCATCCCCGCCAGCGAGATCGAGCGCATGGGCAAGGAGTTCGGCTCCCACGGCTACAAGGTGTCCGTCCAGGCCGCCGCGGCCTCGACCGCCTCGGTCGTCGGCTTCGACACCCCGGCCGGCCGCGAGCTGCTCAAGGCCATGATGGGCTCCAACCAGATGACCGGCGGCAGCTTCCCGTCCGGCCAGTCCCCCGTCACCGAGGGCAAGGGCGCCTGCTACGACCTGACCACCATCGCCGGGCTGCCCAACGTGTCCGCCAAGAACGCGGCCATGATCTCGCGCGGCGGCAAGGCGTGGGAGAAGACCGACGAGTACAAGAACCGCGTCGCCGCGGGCGAGAAGGACCCGAAGCCGATGCTTCCGTGGTACACCAACGCCCCGCAGTCCGATGCTCAGGCCATCATGTCGATCGTCAACCAGTACCCCTACCAGTGCAAGATCCTCATGACCTGGATGTGCAACGTCATCCAGGCCACCCCGGGCGCCATGCGCGATGAGGCCATCGAGAAGCTGAAGGACACCTCCGTCCTGCCGCTGCACATCGTGTGCGACATCGTGGTGGGCGAGATGGCGCAGTACGCCGACTACATCGTCCCCGACGTGACGCAGTACGAGAGCTTCGGCCTGCCCACCGTGAGCATGATCGGCGGCTTCGGCACCACCATCCGCTGGGAGGCCAAGGCCCCCGAGACCGCCAAGACCGAGGACGGCCGCCCCATCTGCTGGGAGACCTTCCTCATCGACGTGGCGAAGGCCTGCGAGCTGCCCGGCTGGGGCGAGAACGCCATCCCCGACGTCAACGGCCAGATGCACCCCTTCAACGACGCCTACGACTACTACCTGAAGGGCGTCGCCAACCTGGCCTACGCCGTGGAGCCGGTCGAGGACATCACGCCCGAGGAGGCCCACATGCAGGGCCTCGACGAGCTGGGCGACAACTGGAAGAAGGCCGTCACCGCCGAGGAGTGGCCGAAGGTCCTCAAGGTGCTCTCGCGCGGCGGCCGCTACTGGCCGATGGACTACAAGCGCGGCGCCGACGGCCGCTTCAAGGGCCTCAAGGCCAAGGAGACCTACGTCTACAACGAGAAGCGCGCCCTCATGACCAACCCGTACTCGGGCAAGCGCCTGTCGCCGACGCTCAACTACAACCCGCAGATGTTCGCCGACCTGTCGCTCATGACGGATCACTACTCCGCCGAGGAGTACCCGTTCCTGTGCAGCGAGCACAAGCCGAAGTTCCGCTCGGTCACCATGCTGGCCAACAGCCCCATCATGCGTGACATCTGCGCCCATAACTACATGGAGATCAACACCGAGGACGCCGCTGAGCTGGGCATCAAGGATGGCGACATCATCCGCGCCATCACCCCGCGCGGCGACGTGACCGAGGGTGAGGCCATGGTTCGCGACGGCCAGGTGAAGGGCGCGTTCTCCATCGAGTTCGGCTACGAGCACCTCGCCTACGGCGCCCAGGACGTCGAGATCGACGGCAAGCTGGTCAAGGGCGACCCGGCCATCGCCGCGGGCACGCGCATCCACATGATGCTCGACCCGGTCGTGGCTGAGCACGGCGGCATGGGCATCATCGCCGATACCGACGCGTCCAGCCCGGGCCGCTGCGGCGGCATGTTCAAGATCGAGAAGGCGTAGGGGGTGAGACCATGAGTGACAAGAGATTGGGAATGCTGATCGACCTGTCCGTCTGCATCGGGTGCAATGCCTGCACCGTGGCCTGCCGGCAGGAGAACGAGACGCCCCTGACCAAGTTCAACACCTGGGTGGAGAGCTGGGATGCCGGCATCGACGGTCGCGTGACCCGCGCGAACCTGCCGAAGCTGTGCAACCACTGCGCCAACCCCGCCTGCGTGAAGGTGTGCCCGACGGGCGCCAGCTACCAGGCCGAGGACGGCACCGTCCAGGTCGACCCCGAGCGCTGCATCGGCTGCAAGTACTGCATGGCCGCGTGCCCCTACCAGGTGCGCTACCAGCTGGAGTCCGGCGAGGTGGACAAGTGCACCTTCTGCCACCACCGCACCACCGAGGGCCTGCTGCCCGCGTGCGTGAGCACCTGCGTCACCACGTCGCGCATGTTCGGCGACCTCAACGACCCCGACAGCGACATCTCCAAGAAGCTGGCGGCGGCCGGTGACAAGGCCAAGGGCCTGATGGAGGACCGGGGCATGGAGCCGCGCGTCTACTACATCGGCCTCGACGAGACGCTGGGCGCCGAGCAGCTCTCGGCCGTCCACAAGGGCGGCAACGTCCTGCGTCGTCGTGAGGAGGGGAACGCATGATCTGGGATGCTCTGATCGCCTGCTACCTGTTCCTGGCCGGCATGGGGGCCGGGGCCTTCGCCCTGGGCGCCATCGCGGGCTGGGGCAAGGACCCGGCGCTGACCATGAAGAAGGTCGGCTTCATCGTGGGGCCGGTGGCCGTGGCCGTGGGCACGCTGCTGCTGGTGGTGGACGCCCACGCCGGCCTGCAGAACCCGCTGCGGTTCTTCTACCTCATCACCAACCTCAACTCCGTCATGGCGTGGGGCGTGATCATCTTGTCCGTCTTCCTGGTGGTGGCCGTCATCGACCTGGCGCTGCTGCTGGTCAAGAAGGAGACGCCGAAGTGGCTCGACGGCATCGGCGTGGCGCTGGCCCTGTGCGTGGCCGCCTACACGGGCGTGCTGCTGGGCGACGCCGGCGCGGCCTTCCCGCTGTGGAACATGGCCGTGCTGCCCGTGCTGTTCGTGGTGTCCGCCGCGTCCACCGGCATCGCCGTGGTGGCGCTGGCGACCCACCTGCTGGCCCCGGCCGAGGTGGGCCGCGTGGCCCTGCTCAAGCGGGCCGGCCTGGTGCTGCCGCTGGTGGAGGGCGCGCTCGTGATCGTGCTGCTGGCCGTGACGGCCGGCGCCCCCGGCTCGGCGGCCGCCGCCGGGCAGGCCTCGGTGGCCGCGCTCGTGTCGGGCCCCTACGCCGTGGCCTTCTGGCTGGGCTTCGTGGTGGTCGGCCTGGCGCTGCCCTTCGCGCTGGAGCTGGTGCGCGCCCGCAAGGGCGCCGCGGCCCCGGAGCGCTCGGTGGGCGCCGACGTGGCCCACGACGGCTCCGGCAAGACGCTCGCCCTCGTCGGCGACGCCGGCGTGCTGGTGGGCGGCTTCATGCTGCGCTACCTGGTGGTGATGGCCGCGCTGCCCGTGGCCTTCATGTAACCCCCTTGCGCGGGGCGTCCTGGCGGCTGCGTGGCTGTTGGGCGCCCCGCCTTCGCGCGGCCGTCGGCGGCTTCGGCCATCGGCGCCCGCGCCTTCCCTGGTCATAGGAAAGGACGTGCCATGTCTGATAACACCCCGACCCTCGAGCCCGCTCAGCTGCGGGGGTTCGCCCTGGTGGCCGACGTCGTCGCCCGGGCCCTGGCCCAGCAGCCCGACGTGGAGGTCGTGGGCGCGGTGCAGCGCGTGGCCGACGCGCTCGGCGACGACCGCTTCGCGGACGTGCGGCCGGGCGACGAGCTTGACCAGCGGTTCTTCAACCGCTTCGTGGTGACCTCGAGCCCCTACTACCTTCCCCTGGTGGAAGGCAGCGTGCGCGAGGCCTACGAGGAGGACGGCGTCCTGCGCTACGGGCCGCTGCGCTCGAAGCACTCCGACCACGTGCTCGCCTGCTACCGCTCGGTGCGGTTCGACCACGGGGATTGGGGCGCCCGCGGCGTGGTGGCCCGGGGCCTCAAGCCCGACGCCCTGGCCTGCGAGCTGGAGTTCATGGCGTCGCTGGCCCAGGCCGCCTGCGACGGCGCCACGGAGGAGGAGCGAGAGGCAGCCCAGCGGCTGCTCGCCCGCTTCGCCGGCGACCATGCCGCCCGCTGGTTCGGACGCGCCGCCGGTTACGCGGCGCGCATCGAGGATGACTTCTACGCGCGGCTCGTGGCCCTGGCGGCGGAATCCGTCGAGGCCCTGGCCGAGGCCGCGTAGCGCTGCCCGAGGCTCCCTCCCGTCGCGGCCGCCTGGAAGGGCGGCCGCGCTCGTTCTGGCGGCGGGGCGCCTGCGGGGCCGGCGGGGAGCGCGGGCACGGGCGGGCACGCGGGTGCCGGGGCGTCGGAAGGCGCGGCGAGGGCGCGCGGGTGCCGGGGCGTGCGGAGCCGGTGGGCGCGCGGGGCCGGCGGGCGCGCCGGTGGGCGCGCGGGGCCGGCGGGCGCGTGCGCGGGCATGCCGGTGGGCGGCGGTGGACAAAAATCGGCGATCTCGCATCGCAAAACCGCGAGATCGCGGTTTTTTGTCCCAAGAATGGACAAAATCAGCCGATCTCACCGATTCTGGCTGCGAGATCGCCGATTTTTGTCCACCGAGATGCGAGATCGCCAGTTTTTGTCCACAGGCGCCCACCGCGGGATTTTCTCGGATTAATCCTTGCGCTCGCGGTGCGTCCCCTATAGAATGTATACCCGCTTCGGGAACCACCGCGTTCCCGCGCGCATCCGGTCGGGTAGCTCAGTTGGTAGAGCAGCGGACTGAAAATCCGCGTGCCGAGGGTTCAAGTCCCCCTCCGACCACCACAACTCGAAAGGCCTCCGCAAGGAGGCCTTTTTTCATAGGCGCGCTCGGTGGGCTTTCCCGCCGGCTGCGCCATGTGCGCGGGTCGCCGCGCCGTGACCCGCTACCAGGCGTCGGCCAGGAGGAAGTCGATGATGTTCCAGTGCCGGCATCCGTTGCGCGACCAGTCGGCCGTATCGGCGCTGACGACGAGGCGCGGATAGCCGTCGGCGATGCCGTCGAACGCGGAGAACTCGCGTTCGCGCGTGGACTCGAGCTCGAGCAGGTAGGCCACCTGGATGTAGAGGCGTCCGCCGTCGCGCTCAGCCACGAAGTCGATCTCCCGCGTGCCCAGCTTTCCGACATGGACGGTGTAGCCGCGTCGCCGCAGCTCGTTGAACACCAGGTTCTCCAAGACGAGGTCGACGCGGCTGGCGTTGGTGCCCAGCAGCGCCTCGCGCAGCCCGATGTCGGTCACGTACACCTTCTCGCTGCCGCGCAGCAGGGCCTTCCCCTTGATGTCGAAGCGCCTCACCCGGCTGATGAGAAAGGCCTCCTCGGCCGCCTGCAGGTAGTTGTAGACGGTGTCGTTCGAGAGACGGCGCCTTTCCTGCTTGAGCATGTTCACGATGTTGTCTACCGAGTAGGTGGTGCCGATCTCAGACAGGAAGTAGGCGAGGATGCGCTCCAGCTGGTCGGCGTCGCGGAAGTTGCGGTGCTGCACCACGTCCTTGAGGACGATGGAGTTGAACACATCGCGCAGGTACGACACCGAGGTGTCGCGATCGTAGCTCACGTGCGAGAGGAAGGGCAGTCCGCCGAGCACGCGGTAGGCCTCGAAGGCCTCGGCGGGATTGAGCTCGGTGGCGTCGACAAGCTCGCGCAGCGAGAAGGGCTGCACCTCGAACGACACGTAGCGTCCCGCGATGAGCGTCGCCAACTCGCTGGAGAGCAGCGTCGAGTTGGATCCCGTCAGGTAGATGTCGCAGTCGAGGTCGACGCGGAAGGAATTGACCGGGCGCTCCCAGTGCTCGACGGTCTGGATTTCGTCGAAGAATAGGTAAACGCGTCCCTCAAGGTGGTTGGCAAGCGCCATCACCTCCTGGTAGAACGCCTCGGGCGAGGCCGCAGCCTGCCCCCAGCGCATGGACTCGAAGTTCAGGGCGATGATGTTCTCGGGCGGCACTCCCCGGCTGAGGAGCACGGTCTGCACCTCTTCGAGCAGGGTGCTCTTCCCGCTGCGGCGCATGCCGACGAGCACCTTTATGACATCCTTGTCAATGAAGGGGATGATGCGCGAGAGGTAGCGCTGGCGGGGGATCACGAGGGACTCCTTCTCTCGGTTGGTTTTGTCGAGTATAGAAGAGAAAACTATGATGTAAAGAATTTTATCTTTCATAATCGATAAAACCTATATTTCGAAAGTTTCATCGACTATGAAAGAAAAAACGGTTTTCCGTCTCCGCACCGCGGCGCTGATCGGTCGGCGATGCGTGCGGGGGTGGCGGGGGATGGTGGGATAGAATAGCGGGATGACGGAACGCTGTCGGGCGCTTGACCGCGCGGCTTATGGGTTTGGCGCCGGGCGCTGGCGCGCGGCTTGCGCGTTGAGCGCGGCGGCGTGCGAGCGGTGGGCGGGGCGCGCGGCCGCGCAGCCCGCGGGAACGAAGGTCACGAGGAGGAGCCATGTCGCAGGAGACGCCGCTGGTCGGCATCATCATGGGGTCGAAGTCGGACATGCCGGCCATGGAGCCGTGCATGGAGCAGCTGGACGCATGGGGGATCCCCTACGAGGTGAAGGTGGCCAGCGCCCACCGCAAGCCGGCCGAGGTGCACGACTGGGCGTCCGGCGCCCACGAGCGCGGGATGCGCGTCATCGTGGCGGCGGCGGGCAAGGCGGCTCACCTGGGCGGCGTGGTGGCGGCCTACACGCCGCTGCCGGTCATCGCCGTGCCCATGAAGACGAGCGACCTGGGCGGCCTGGACTCGCTGCTGTCCATGGTGCAGATGCCCTCGGGCGTGCCGGTGGCCTGCGTGGCCATCAACGGCGCGAAGAACGCGGCCATCCTGGCCACGCAGATCATGGGCACGGGCGACGCGGCCCTGCAGCAGAAGATCATCGATTTCAAGCGCGAGATGGCCGAGGCCTAGGCGCCTGGCGGGAACGGCGCGGGCGCCGCGTGCGACGGCGCGCGGCCGCCGCGTGGCGATGAGCGGACGCGGCAGCCGCGGCCACGACGCGCCCAGCGCGAGAGGCCGCGACAAACAGGTGCGACGGCCGCGGACGCGCGCAGGGGCCCGTGACGAGCGGGCGGGAAGACGGGAGACATATGAAGCAGCTGCTGATGGGGAACGAGGCGTTCGCCCACGCGGCCCTCGAGGCGGGGGTGCGCGTGGTGGCCGGGTATCCCGGCACGCCCTCCTCCGAGCTGGTGGAGACGGTGGCCAAGCGCCACGCCCAGGGCGCGGCCCGGGGCGTCCACGTGGAATGGTCGACCAACGAGAAGGCGGCGCTGGAGGTGCTGGCCGGCGCGGCCTACTGCGGCGCGCGCACGCTGTTCACCTGCAAGATGGTGGGCCTCAACGTGGCGAGCGACGCGCTGCTCAGCCTCAACTACGTGGGCGTGCGCGGCGGCACGGTGCTGTTCGTCGCCGACGACCCGGGCCCCATATCGTCGCAGACTGAGCAGGACACGCGCCGCTTCGGCGCCTTCGCCAAGGTGCCGGTGCTCGACCCGGCCACGCCCGAGCAGGGCTACGCGATGATGAAGGCGGCCTTCGACTTGTCCGAGCGCTACGGCACGCCCGTCATCGTGCGCCCCACCACGCGCATCTCCCACGCCTCGGCGTTCTTCGACGTGCCCGACCAGACCGAGGCGCGCCCCGTACCCGAGGGCGGCTTCGACCGCGACCCGCGCTGGGTCATCTTCCCCAAGCGCGCCTGGGAGGCCCACGGCGAGATCAACCGACGCCTGGACGCCATCGCGCGCGACTACGGCACCGACCCGGTGCTGGCCGCGTTCAACCCGGTGGAGGAGGGCGGCGACGCGCAGACCGGCGCGTCCGGCGCGTCCGCGCCCCTCGGCATCGTGGCCGGCGGCGTGTCGGCCGCCTACACGCGCGAGGCCCTGGCGCTCATCGCGCGCGAGGCCGCCTGTGCCGGCGTGCCCATGCCGCCATGGCGCCTTATGCAGGTGGGCACGCCCTACCCGTTCCCGGCCGACGTCGCCCGCGCCTTCGCCGAGGGGCTCGACGAGATCGTCGTCTTCGAGGAGCTCGACTCGGTGCTCGAGGAGGGCCTGCTGGCGCTGGCCGGCCGTGACCACGCCGCCTGGCGCGTGCGCGGCCGCCTGACCGGCGACGCGCGCGACCGCGGCGAGAACGACGCCGAGGACATCGCCCGCCGCCTGGCGCGCCTGCTGGACGAGGCCGCCGCCCGCGCGGCCGGCGCCCCCGACGGCCGCCCTGCGCTCGTCGACCTGGTGGAGGCCGCCCTGGCCCCCGCCGGCGCCCCGGCCTACGACGGGCCCCTGCCCGTGCGCCCGCCGGTGCTGTGCGCCGGCTGCCCGCACCGGGGCAGCTTCTACGCGGTCAAGCGCGCCCTCGGCAAGCGCCCCGCCGTCCTCTGCGGCGACATCGGCTGCTACACGCTGGGCAACGCCGCGCCGCTCGACGCGGTGGACACGTGCCTGTGCATGGGCGCCGGCATCACCATCGCCCAGGGCATGGCCGTGGCCGACCCGGCCAAGAAGGCCGTCGCCTTCGTCGGCGACTCCACCTTCTTCGCGAGCGGGCTCACCGGCATCGCCAATGCCGTCTACAACGGCCACGACATCACCGTGGCCGCGCTCGACAACGCCACCACGGCCATGACCGGCTCGCAGCCGCATCCCGGCACGGGCGTCACGCTCATGGGGCCGCGGCGCGACCCCATCGACATCGAGGGCGTCCTGCGCGCCCTGGGCGTGCGCTGTATCACCGTGGCCGACCCGCTCGACCGCGCCGCCGCCCAGGCCGCCGCGGCCGAGGCCATCGACTTCGAGGGCCCCTCGGCGGTCATCTTCCGCTCGCCCTGCATCCAGCTGACCAAGCCGGCGCCGGCCCTGGCGGTGGACGCCGACCGCTGCACCGGCTGCAAGAAGTGCATCACCGAGATCGGCTGCCCGGGCATCGGCTTCTCGCCCGACGCCGTCGGCCCCAAGAGCGGCGCGCGCGGCCAGGCCTTCGTCGACGCGAGCCTGTGCAACGGCTGCGGGCTGTGCGCGCAGATCTGCCCGTTCGACGCGCTGGGCGCGCCGGCGGGGGAGGGCGCACCCGCGCCGGAGAAGGGAGGCTCCCGTGATTAACGTCCTGCTGTGCGGCGTCGGCGGCCAGGGCACGGTGCTCGCCGCCAAGGTGCTGGCCCAGGCGGCCCAGTCCAAGGGCTGGCACGTGCGTACCGCCGAGACCATCGGCATGGCCCAGCGCGGCGGCTCGGTCACGTCCCACGTGCGCATGGGCGACGCCGGCGAGCTCGTCGACGCGCCGCTCGTGTCCCGCGCCTCAGCCGACCTCATCGTCGCCTTCGAGCCCGGCGAGGCGGCGCGCAGCCTGCCCTACCTCGCGCCGGGCGGCACCCTGGTCACGGCCACCACGGCCGTCCAGCCGGTGACGGCCGCGCTGGCGGGCGCGCCCTACCGCGCCGCCGACGTGCTGGCCGCGCTCGAGGCCGCCTTCGCCGCCGCCGAGGCCCCCGCCGCCCCCGCGCCGGTCGCCCCGGCGCTCGGCGCGCCAGCCGCCCCCACCCCCGCCCGCCTCGTGCCCGTCGACGACGCCGCCATCCTGGCCGAGCTGGGCAACCGCCGCGCCCTCAACACGGTGCTGCTGGCGTCGGCCCTGGCCACCGGGCGGCTGCCCCTCACCCTCGACGACCTGCGCGGCGCCATCGAGGCCTGCGTCAAGCCGGCCTTCGTGCCCCTGAACCTGGCCGCCGTCGACCTGGCTGCCGCCCGTATGGCCTAGGGGCCGCCCGGCCCTGAAGCAACCTCCAGCTTTTCCCCAAAGGGGGCGGTTCCTCGCCCCCTTGCGGCGCGCTTTGTCATAAAATGGTTACTATTGCCAAGTAGCCGCAAACGGAAAGAGCGCGCCATGCATATGACCCCCGAGCAGCTGGAGCTCATCACCGCCCAGCTCGCCACCCTCAAGGACCGCTCGGCCTTCTACGCCAAGAAGTTCGAGGGCATCGACCTGACGGACGTTCGCACCCAGGCCGACTTCGAGAAGCTGCCCTTCTCCGAGAAGGACGACCTGCGCGCCGCCTACCCGCTGGGGCTCCAGGCCGTGCCCGACGAGGAGGTCGTCCGCATCCACAGCTCCTCGGGCACCACCGGCACGCCGGTCATCATCCCCTACACCCAGCAGGACGTCATCGACTGGGCCACCCAGTTCGCGCGCTGCTATGAGATGGCGGGGGTCACGCCCCTCGACCGCATCCAGATCACCCCGGGCTACGGCCTGTGGACCGCCGGCATCGGCTTCCAGCTGGGCGCCGAGCGCCTGGGCGCCATGGCCATCCCCATGGGGCCGGGCAACACCGACAAGCAGCTCCAGATGATGCAGGACCTCAAGGCCACCGTCATCACCGCCACCAGCTCCTACGCGCTTCTGCTGGCCGAGGAGATCAGCAAGCGCGACCTGCGCGACAAGATCCACCTGAGGAAGGGCGTCATCGGCTCCGAGCGCTGGGGCGAGAAGATGCGCAACCGCATCCAGAACGAGCTCGGCATCGAGATCTACGACATCTACGGCCTCACCGAGGTCTACGGCCCCGGCATCGGCATCTCCTGCGACGCCCACGCAGGCATGCACATCTGGGACGACTTCGTCTACATCGAGGTGGTCGACCCCGCCACGGGCGCGCCGCTGCCCGACGGCGAGGTGGGCGAGCTGGTGCTCACCACCCTGCGCAAGCAGGGCGCCCCGCTCATCCGCTACCGCACCCACGACCTCACCCGCATCATGCCGGGCGACTGCCCCTGTGGCAGCCGCCACCCGCGCATCGACACGCTCACCGGCCGCACCGACGACATGTTCAAGGTGAAGGGCTGCAACATGTTCCCCGCCCAGGTGGAGGAGGTCATCAAGGCCACCGACGGCACCAGCTCGGAATACCAGGTGATGATCGAGGCCGTCAACGGCCGCGACGTGCTGACGGTGCTGTTCGAGACGCCGCTCACCGGTGACGCGCTCACCCGCTGCGAGGAGGAGCTGGCGCTCATCTTCAAGGCGAAGCTCGGCTGCACGCCCGAGGCCAAGGGCGTGCCCATGGGCGAGCTGCCCCGGTCGGAGAAGAAGACCAAGCGCATCTTCGACAGCCGTTACTAGGCGCCCCCGCAGCAAGAAAAGAGGTACCCGGTGGAGGCCCCATCTACCAAGAAGAAGCAGACCATCCTGATCGTGGACGACTCGGCCATGAACCGAGCGCTCCTGGCTGACATGATCGGCGACGACTACGAGATACTCGAGGCGGAAAACGGCCTGCAGGGCATCGGCCAGATGCAGGCCCTCGGCACCCAGATATCGCTCGTGCTGCTCGACATCGTCATGCCCGAGATGGACGGCTTCGACGTGCTGGCCGTCATGAACCGCCACGGCTGGATCAAGGACATCCCCGTCATCATGGTGTCGTCCGAGAGCGCCTCCACCTACATCGAGCGCGCCTACGGCCTGGGCGTCACCGACTTCATCAGCCGCCCCTTCGACGCCAACATCGTGCGTCGCCGCGTGGTCAACACGCTGACGCTCTACGCCAAGCAGAAGGCGCTCATCGGCATGGTCGCCGACCAGATCTACGAGCGCGAGAAGGGCAACAGCCTGATGGTGGCCATCCTGAGCCACATCGTCGAGTTCCGCAACGGCGAGAGCGGCCTGCACGTGCTGCACGTGAGCGCCATGACCGAGCTCCTGCTGAACCACATCATCCAGAAGACCGACCGCTACCAGATAACGCCGTCGGATATCTCGCTCATCGCCATGGCGTCGAGCCTGCACGACATCGGCAAGATCTCCATCCCCGACGAGGTGCTGAACAAGCCGGGCCGCCTCACGGACGAGGAATTCGACCTGATGAAGAAGCACACCGTCATCGGCGCCGAGATGCTCGACGACCTGCCCACGCACCACGACGAGCCGCTGGTGCGCGTGGCCTACCAGATCACCCGCTGGCATCACGAGCGCTACGACGGCCGCGGCTACCCCGACGGCCTGGCGGGCGACGACATCCCCATCGCCGCGCAGGTGGTGGCCCTGGCCGACGTGTACGACGCCCTCACGTCCAAGCGCGTGTACAAGGACGCCTACTCGCACGAGAAGGCCATCGACATGATCATGAACGGGGAATGCGGCGCCTTCAACCCCTTCCTGTTGGAATGCCTCGCTGAGGTGGCCGACCAGGTGCAGGAGGAGCTGGAGGTGGCGTCGCTCTCCGACCGCACCGACCGCGAGATCGGCAAGATCGTCGACAGCGCGATGCGCCCCGACGCCGCCTCCAGCCGCACGCTGGAGCTGCTGGACTACGAGCGCATGAAGTACCGGTTCTTCGCCTCGATGTCCAACGAGATCCAGTACGAGTTCACCCTGGATCCGCCGATGCTCACCGTGTCGGACTGGGGCCGCTCGCAGCTGGCCCTGGACGAGATCATCATGGATCCCCTCCACGACGAGCGCCTGCGCAGGGCCTTCGGCGGCGACGTGCTCGATGCCATGGAGGCGGCCCTGCACGCCACCACGCCGGAGAACCCGGTGATCGAGCGCGATATCCAGGTGATGGTGGACGGCGCGCCGCGCTGGTTCCATTCCGTGTCGCGCGCCATCTGGAGCGACGACGAGGTACCGGTCTACCACGGCTCCATCGGCAAGATCGTCGACATCCACGAGACGCGCGAGCGCCTGATGGAGCTCCAGTACAAGGCCAGCCACGACCCGCTGACGGGCCTGCTGAACCACCCCTCCGCGCGCCAGGCCGTCATCGAGCGCATGGAGGCGATCCCCGAGGGAAACTTCGTGTTCATGATCCTCGACCTCGATTACTTCAAGACGGCCAACGACACCCGCGGCCACCAGTTCGGCGACGAGCTGCTGCGCCACTTCGCCCGCCGCCTCATGGCGAGCGTGCGCGACCGCGACATCGTTGCCCGCGTGGGCGGAGACGAGTTCCTCATCTGCCTGGTGGACTGCCACACCGACCCCGAGCGCCTGGTCGGGCGCGTGTACCAGTCGATCATCGGCGAGTACGAGGGCTTCGAGCTGTCGGTGAGCATGGGCGTGGCGTGCACCGCCGGCGGCCAGTACGGCTATGACGAGCTGTTCCGCAACGCGGACGCGGCGCTCTACGACAAGAAGCGCGGCGGCCGCGGCGGCTACGTCTTCAGCGACATGAGCACCCAAGAGGACGGCAAAACGGTTATCTCTGCCATCGACGGCAGCGAGCCTGACGAGAAGGAGTAGAAGATGTCCCTGGAATCCTGCTATGCAGCCATGGGCGGCGACCTGGAGGGAGTGCGCGGCCGTCTGCTGACCGACGAGCGCATCCGGAAGTTCGCGGCCATCTTCCTGGAGGACAAGAGCTTCGAGAACCTGGGAGCCGCCCTCGAGGAGGGGAACATGGCCGAGGCCTTCCGCGCTGCCCACACCATGAAGGGAATCAGCCGCGACCTGGGGTTCACGCCCCTGTTCGAGGCCTCGAGCGCGCTGTCCGACGCGCTGCGCCCCGATGACGCCGGCGTGCCGAGCGCCCTCGAGAACGTGCCCGGGCTGCTCCGCGCCACGGAGGAGGCCTACCAGCGCACCGTCGAGGCCGTGTCCGCCCTCTAGCCCCCCTGCCGACGAGTCCCGCCGTCCTGGCGCCTGGGCTCGTCGCGCCCTCGTGTCCTTGCTCCATCCGCGCCTGCCCGCGAGAAAGGTCGACGCCATGACGACCCCCGCAACCAACGTCACCCGCAACCGCATCATCGCCGCGCTCGTCGTGCTGGCCCTGATCATCGCGGCCTTCATCGCCTTCATGAACGCCAACCTCGACCGTATCGTCGAGCAGAACGGGCGCTACGTCGAAGGCTCCACCGAGCAGACGGCGCGTCGCCTCAACGAGCTGTTCGACAACGCGCAGGACAACATCGACACGGTCTCGCGCATCTTCGAGCTGACGCTGTCGTCCCCCGAGGTGACCGAGGGCGTCCTGGCCGACATCTCCGTCGAGACGTCCTTCGACTACATCATGTTCGCCAACGCCGAGGGCAGCGTCTCCAACATCGAGGGGAAGGGGGTCGACGGGGCGGCTCACGAGTACTACCAGCAGGGCATGGCGGGCAAGTCCGGCGCATGCCTGGTGTTCGGGTCGGACTCCGGCGAGGAGAACGCCCTCGTGTTCTACTCGCCGCTGCGCTATGACGGGAGGATAATCGGCGTCATGTCGGGCGTCTACACCGAGGCGACCCTGTCCAACCTGCTCACCACCTACTTCTTCGGCGAGCAGACCTCCAGCTACCTGTGCGATTCCCAGGGCAACATCCTGGCGCGCTCAAGCAACTTCTCCGTCAAGGTGGGGAACGCCTTCGAGCTGTACAGCGGCGAGTCCAACGACATCAGCTTCGACGACATGAAGGCCGCCTTCTCCGATGGGCGGGCCCTCGGCTTCACCTACGAGTCGTCCTCGGGTGTGGGCACCGCCTACGCCGCGCCGCTCGAAGCCGCCGATCTCATGCTGCTGCGCGCGTTCCCCGAGTCGATCACGAGCGCCATGGTGAACCGCGCCAACGCCGCCGGCGTGAACCTCATCATCGGCATCGTGGTGTCCTTCGTGGTGTTCATCGCCATCCTGCTCGTGCAGGCGCGCCAGCAGAAGCAGCAGCTCCTGCTGGAGAACAAGGAGGCCACGCGCATCATCGACACCTCCATCAACCTGTTCAAGCGATTCGTTGTCATCGACCTGAACGCGCATACCTACGAGTACCTCAAGGCTGACGGCATCCGCAACAGCCTGCCTCCCCAGGGTTCGCTCGAGGCCTTCCAGGAGTACTGGAAGGGACGCGCCCTCGACGGCGAGGACGCCGAGAGCCTCGGCAAGGCCATCAGCGTCGAGGCCATCCGCGAGGAGCTCACGACGGAGGTGCCGTTCCTCCAGCACGAGTACCGCATCAAGCAGGACGGCGATGTGGTGTGGATCCAGGCGTCCACCCTCTGCCTGCGCCGCGACGAGGAGGGCAAGCCCCTGGGCGTGCTCTACGTCGTGCAGGACATCACCGACGTCAAGCGTCGCGAGCAGGCCAGCCGCGAGGCGCTGGAGGAGGCCTACCGCGCTGCCGACCAGGCCTCCAAGGCCAAGAGCGACTTCCTCAACAGCATGTCGCACGACATCCGCACGCCCATGAACTCCATCATGGGGCTGACGGCCATCGCGGCCATGCACATCGACGACACCGATCGCGTGAAGGACTGCCTGGGCAAGATCACCGTGGCGAGCCGTCACCTGCTGGGCCTCATCAACGAGGTGCTCGACATGGCCAAGATCGAGAGCGGCAAGATCGCCCTCAACGAGGAGGACTTCGATCTGCCCGAAGCCGTCGAGAACCTGCTGACCATCGTCAACCCGCAGATCGAGGACAAGCAGCAGCACCTGAAGGTGGACATCGCCGACATCTCCCACGAGCACGTGGTGGGCGACTCCATGCGCCTGCAGCAGGTGTTCGTCAACATCATGGGCAACTCCATCAAGTTCACCCCCGAGGGCGGCACCATCAGCCTGCACATCGCCGAGAAGCCCTCGCGCATCCAGGGCTGCGGCTGCTACGAGTTCACGTTTGCCGACACCGGCTGCGGCATGGACGAGGAGTTCGTCCAGCGCATCTTCGAGCCCTTCACCCGCGCACGCGACAACCGCGTGACCAACACCGAGGGCACCGGGCTGGGCATGTCCATCGTGAAGAGCATCGTGAGCCTGATGAACGGCACCATCGAGGTGGAGAGCACGCTGGGCGAGGGCACCACCTTCGTCGTGACCATCTACCTCAAGCTGCGCACCACCGAGGCCCAGGACCTCAGCCACCTGGCCGGGCTCAGCGTCCTCGTGGCCGACAACGACCTCGACGCCTGCCAGAGCGCCTGCAACGTGCTCGAGCAGATCGGCATGGAGCCCGAGTTCGTGACGAGCGGGCAGGAGGCGGTCGACCGCGTGCGCGAGTCCGTGGATGAGGGGCACGGCTTCGCGGCCGTCATCCTCGACTGGAAGATGCCGGGCATGAGCGGGGTGGAGACGGCCAAGCGCATCCGCGAGGTGGCGTCCGACGACCTGCCCATCATCATCCTGTCGGCCTACGACTGGTCGGTCATCGAGCAGGAGGCCCGGCGCACCGGCGTCGACGCCTTCATATCCAAGCCGCTGTTCCGCTCGCGCCTGGTCCATGTGATGCAGGACCTCCTGACCGATTCCGAGGAGGAGATCCTCGACGAGGCGGCCGTGCTGCAGTCCTGCGACTGCGCGGGGCGCCGCATCCTGCTGACCGAGGACAACAGCCTGGCCGCCGCCATCGCCGAGGACATCCTGGCCATGACCGGCGTCGAGGTGGAGCGTGCCGAGAACGGGCGCCAGGCGGTGAAGATGGCCACCGAGCACGAGCCCGGCTACTACGACCTGGTGCTGATGGACATCCAGATGCCCCTCATGAACGGCTACGAGGCCACCGAGGCCATCCGCGCCGCCGCCCAGGAGGGCCGTCCCGACCTGGCGAAGATCCCCATCATCGCGCTCACGGCCGACGCCTTCGCCGAGGACATCCGCCGCGCCCACGCCGCCGGCATGAACGCCCACATGTCCAAGCCCATGGAGATAGAGGCCCTGGTGAAGACCCTCCAGGAGTGGCTGTTCTAAAGGCAAGAGCAAGGGGGGGCGCCATCCGGCGCCCCCCCTTCGTTTCTCCCGCCGCTGCCCGCGCACGTGGGTGACGGGCGGTGTCGTGCGAGCTTTCTTCGCCGCCCACGTGGCTTCCGCGAATTATTACTTGCAGCATCGCTTTATTGTGCTAAAGTAACGGCCATGGCTGGCAAGCAGGGACATATCGGCATTCTCGGCACGGAGGAGCGCGCTCTGATGAGCGAGCACTTCGCCCAGAAGTGTTGCGGCGAGGCCGCTCGTGCCGTCATGAGCGAGCACCTGGCCCAGCAGTCCCAGCGCGCCGTCTCCCCGCAATTTACGTATCGATACCAGTAGCACACGGGTTCTTGCCCGTGGCTATTTTTTTGTAGCCCCGGACGAGAGGTCGTGTGCGCCTACGATCGGGCCCCGTTGCGGGGCGTTGCACGCACCTTCGGTTAGGAATCACCATGGTAATCAAAGTAATTCTCGTCCTGCTCTTCATTGCCGTGGCGGTGGGCGTGGGCATCTACTGCCGCAAGTCCACCAGCACCGTCGACGGCTTCATCCTGGGCGGCCGCAAGGTCGGCCCGTGGATGAGCGCCTTCGCCTACGGCACCAGCTACTTCAGCGCGGTGGTGTTCGTGGGCTACGCGGGCCAGTTCGGCTTCAAGTACGGCTTGGCGGCCACGTGGGCCGGCATCGGCAACGCCATCATCGGCAGCCTGCTGGCCTGGTGGGTGCTCGGCCCGCGCACCCGCGAGATCACCCACCGCCTGGGCGCCGCCACCATGCCCGAGTTCTTCGGCAAGCGCTACGGCTCCAAGGCCCTGCGCATCGCGGCGGCGGCCATCATCTTCGTCTTCCTCATCCCCTACACCGCCAGCGTCTACAACGGCCTGTCGCGCCTGTTCGGCATGGCCTTTGCGCTGCCCTACGACGTGTGCGTCATCGGCATGGCCATCGTGACCTGCATCTACGTAGTGCTGGGCGGCTATATGGCCACGGTCATGAACGACTTCATCCAGGGCATCGTCATGCTGCTGGGCATCATCGCGGTCATCGTGGCGGTCATCCTGAACAACGGCGGCTTCTCCGAGGCGGTCATCTCGCTGTCGCAGATCCCCGCCGAGGGCACGCCCATGCAAGGCGCCTTCATCAGCTTCTTCGGCCCCGACCTGTTCAACCTGCTGGGCGTGGTCATCCTCACGTCGCTGGGTACCTGGGGCCTGCCGCAGATGGTGCAGAAGTTCTACGCCATCAAGAGCGGCCCGGCCGTCAAGCAGGGCGCCATCATCTCCACCGTGTTCGCCTTCGTGGTGGCTGGCGGGTCGTACTTCCTGGGCGGCTTCGGGCGCCTGTACTCCGGGCAGATCGAGTACGCCGCCAACGGCACGCCCATCTACGACTCCATCATCCCCACCATGCTGTCGACCCTGCCTGACGTGCTGATCGGCCTGGTCATCGTGCTGGTGCTATCCGCTTCGATGTCGACGCTGTCGTCGCTGGTGCTCACGTCGTCGTCGACGCTCACCATCGACCTCATCAAGGGCAACCTGGTGAAGAACATGAGCGAGAAGCAGCAGATCGGCTACATGCGCGTGCTGCTGGTGGCGTTCGTGGTGGTGTCGGCGGCCATCGCGCTTCTGCAGTACCACTCGTCCATCGTGTTCATCGCCCAGCTCATGGGCTACTCGTGGGGCGCGCTGGCCGGCGCGTTTTTGGGGCCGTTCCTGTGGGGCCTGTACTCCGGGCGCATCTCCAAGGCGGCCGTGTGGTGCTCGTTCGCCATCGGCGTGGGGCTCACGGCCGTGAACATGGTGATGGGCTTCGCGGGTACGCCGCTCATTGCGAGCCCCATCAACTGCGGCGCGCTGTGCATGCTGCTGTCGCTGGCGGTGGTGCCGTTGGTGAGCCTGTTCACGAAGGCGGTGCCCTTCGAGATCAACCCGCCGTCGGCCGAGGGCGCCATCGACCGCGAGTTCGAGCGCGAGCTCGAGCAGGAGGAGCTGGCCAGCGCCGCCGCCGGAGCCGCCGCCGACGTGTAGCCCCGTCCTGCCCCGCCAAGCACCCAAGAGGGGGTCGCGCCCACCGCGCGGCTCCCCTCTTTTTTGCGCAGAAGTTTTGCGCCACGTGACGCTCATCGCGCCCCTCGCGGGCCGCTGTTCTGCCCGTGTGCGGGGATTCCCTTAGCGTTTTAGGTATACTTGTGCCCGTCTGCGATTCGCGGGCGGCAGGCAGGATCACGGTGCCTGCGGCCCGTGTGTCGCAGCCCCGCGGCCGAGGGCGGCCGCGTCGTATCCAATCGACAGAGGGGAAGACATGGAAGGGTTTGAACTGATCAGCAGTGGCATCTGGTCGATCGTGCCCCCGCTTCTGGCCCTGGGTCTGGCGCTCATCACCAAAGAGGTGTACTCGTCGCTGACCGTGGGCGTGTTCGTGGGCATGATCATCTACCAGTTCACGCTGAACGGCGCCGGCGGCGAGCAGCTGATCGCGTCGTTCACCATGGTTCCGCAGATGATGGCGGAACAGATAGCGGGCAACGGGGCGCTGTTGCTCTTCCTTGCCCTGCTGGGGGCGCTCACGGTGGTCATCGCCGTGTCGGGCGGCTCCCGCGCCTACGCCGAGTGGGTGTCCACGCACATCAAGAACGCGAAGATGGCGCAGATCCTCACCGCAGTGCTCGGCATCATCATCTTCGTGGACGACTACTTCAACTGCCTGACGGTCGGTGCCGTCATGCGCCCGGTCACCGACCGGTTCCGCATCAGCCACGAGAAGCTGGCCTGGATCATCGACTCCACCGCCGCTCCGGTGTGCATCATCGCGCCGGTGTCGTCGTGGGCCGTGGCCGTGGGCGGCTACATGGGCGAGGACGGCTTCAACACCTTCGTCGCCTCCATCCCGTACAACTTCTACGCGCTGCTGACCATCTTCTTCGTGTTCTTCATGCTGGCGCTCAACGCCGACTTCGGGCCCATGCGCGCCGCCGAGGCGGCGTCGCAGCGCAACCTCGTTCCCGCCGAGGACGCCTTGGAGGAGGAGCGCCTCGAGGCCGAGGCCGCCCGCGCGGAGGACGCGCTGCTGAGGGGCGCGGCCATCGACGTCTCCCAGCTTGAGCCGCAGGTGACCGAGCGCGCGGACTTCGAGGAGGCCGCCTCCGGCACCCTCGAGGAGTACAAGGGGCTCGACATATCCGAGAAGGGACGCGTCGTCGACCTGGTGCTCCCCATCCTCGTGCTCATCGTGTTCTCCATCGCCGGCATGCTCTACGTGGGCGGCTTCTTCGAGGGCGTCGACTTCGCCACGGCCGTGGGCGAGAACCCGGTCATGGGCCTGTGCATCGGCGTGTGCGTGGCGCTCGTGTGGGCAGCCGCGCAGTTCCTGCCGCGCAAGCTGACCACGCTCGGCGGCTTCATGGACGCGGTGTCCGAGGGCGTGCGCTCCATGGTGGGCGCCATCATGATCCTCGTGCTCGCCTGGTCGCTCGGCGGCGTGTGCCGCTACCTGCTGGGCACCGGCGAGTTCGTGTCCGGCTTCCTGAACGGCTTGGGCGTGGGGCTTGACTTCCTGCCGGCCGTCGTGTTCGTGGTGGCGGCGTTCATCGGGTTCGCCATGGGCACCTCCTGGGGCACCGTCGCGCTCATCCTGCCCATCGTCATCGGCGTGTTCGAGCCGAGCGACCCGCTGTTCCTGGTGGCCATCGGCGCCACGCTCGCCGGCGCCGTCTACGGCGACCACATCTCGCCCATCTCCGATACCACCATCCTGTCGTCGGCCGGCGCCAAGTGCAACCACCTGCGCCATGTGTCGACCCAGATCCCGTACGCGACGCTCGTCATGATCGTGTGCCTCATCGGCTACATCATCGCCGGCTTCACGAAGAGCCCCTGGATTTCCCTGGGCGTCGGCGTGGTGCTGATCGTGGCAGCCGTGCTCGTGCTGCACAAGATGAGCGCCAACGGGAAGAACGCGCCGGAGATCCTGGCCGAGTAGGCTCGGGGGACGAAGGCCGCGCGGCTCCTCCCCGGGGGCCCGCGCTCGCAGGGCGGCCCGCGCATCACGCGCGGGCCGCCCTTGCGTTGGGGCGCCGGGGCCGCCTGGGGGCGAGCGGGGTCCGCCCCCGTCCCATCCTCGCTCCTCCCGACGACCCTCCGCAGCCGCGACGATGTTCGCCGTTCACACAAACGCCATATGAAGAGGACGGTGAATAGTGCCTTTGACCAGGCTTTGGTAAACTGTTCGAAACATACCCTGAGAGAAGGAACCCTATGATCACCGGTGACATGGAGAAGCTCTATCCCTCCGCGAAGACCCTCGTGAAGGACTGCGTGGCCAGCCGCATCCACGGCAAGGACGCCACGCTGTACGACTTCTCCGACGAGGCTCGCGCCTGCGCCGAGAACTTCATGGGCTGGACGGATCTGGCCAGCCACCCCGCCTGCTCGCTCGAGCACATCCAGGAGTTCGCCGACAAGGCGGTGGCGGACGGCATCGAGACCGTGGTGCTCATCGGGCAGGGCGGCTCGACCCAGGCGCCCATGACCATCACCAAGTACAACAAGCAGGACCACAACCGCGTCGAGTTCCGCACGCTCGACTCCGACTCGCCGGTGCGCCTGCGCGAGGTGCTGGCCACGGCCGACCCGCGCACCACGCTGGTGATCATCTCGTCGAAGAGCGGCGGCACCATCGAGCCGCGCCTCGTGCTCTCGGCCCTGCGCGACGCCTTCAGCCAGACCCTTCCCGCCGACGAGCTGGCGCGGCATCTGGTGGCCGTCACCGACCCCGGCTCCGAGCTGGAGCGCCAAGCCGGCGAGGAGGGATGGCGCGCCGTGTTCTCGGGCGAGCCCACCGTGGGCGGCCGCTTCTCGGCGCTCTCCGTGTTCGGGCTGCTGCCCGCCGCGCTCGCCGGCATCGATCTGCGCGCCCTCATGGACCATGCCGTCGAGGCCGAGCGCCTCTGCAGCGAGGACGCCATCGACAACCCGGCCATCAACCTGGCCGCGTTCCTCTTCGACAACTACCTGAAGGGCCGCAACAAGTTCTCGTTCCTCACGCCCAAGCGCGGTCGCGTGCTGGGCCTGTGGATAGAGCAGCTGGTGGCCGAGTCACTCGGCAAGGACGGACAGGGCATCCTGCCCAACATCGAGATCGACACCCTGCTGCTCACCTCCGACCCGGGCGACCGCAGCGTCATCATGTACCAGACGAAGGCCGACCTCTGGGACGAGTCCAAGAACTTCGAGATGTCGCTCGCCTACATCGACCCCGCCATCCCGCGCCAGCACTACCGCATCGACTCGGTGGAGGAGCTGGCCGAGCACTTCATCATGTGGGAGTACGCCATCGCCATGTGCGGCTACCTCATGAAGGTGTGCCCCTTCGACCAGCCCGACGTCGCCTCGGCCAAGGCCGTGGTGCTCGACATCCTGCGCGACGGCCAGCCCGCGCCCGACTTCACCCAGGACTTCATCGACGAGGTGCGCATGGGCGAGGTGGAGGTGCGCCTGGCGCCGATGTTCGCCGACTGCACCGACGTGCGCGCCGCCCTGAAGGCGCTTCTGGGCAGCGTCAAGCCGGGCGACTTCTTCGCGCTCAACGCGTTTCTGCCGTTTACCGGCGAGGGGCGCCGCGAGGCGCTCGAGGCCATCCGCCACGACGTGGCCGAGTCCTTCGGCGTGGTGTCGTGCCTGGAGGTGGGCCCGCGCTACCTGCACTCCACCGGCCAGCTGCAGAAGGGCGGCCCCAACATGGGCGTGTTCCTCATCCTGTCGGCCGACGAGCTGAAGGACGTGCCCCTGGCCCGCGAGGCCGAGAGCCTGGGCGCCCTGGCCAAGGCCCAGGCGTCCGGCGACCTCATCACCCTGGCCGATCGCGGCCGGCGCTGCGTGCACCTGCACCTGCCCGACAACTCGGGCGTCACCCTGCGCTGCCTGGCCGAGGTGGTGAACGAGGTCATCGCCGACCTGCTAGTCGACCGCGCGCTCGAGGCCGACGACGTCCCCGCGGAGGCCCCCGCGGAGGCCTAGGGGCGCGCCGCGCAACGCCGGCCAACGCCAATTCCCAGGGAGCCGCCTCCGGGCGGCTCCTTCGCGTTCGGGCGCGTCGCGCTACGCCTGCTCGAGCAGCTCGATGAGCTCCTGGCGCTTGTGGATGCCCAGCTTGGCGTAGAGGTGCTTGGAGTGGGTGCGCACCGTGTTCTCGGACACCACCAGCAGCTCGGCGATGTGGGGCATGCTGTAGCCGTGGGCGAACAGCTCCATGATCTCGGTCTCGCGGTTGGTGAGCAGGTAGCGCTTCTGGATCCGCCGGCAGCGCTCGGCGTCGTCGTCTTCCGTGCCGGCCCCCTCCGCCGCAGCACCCGCGCCCTCCTTCGCACCTTCACCCGCGTCGTCCCTCGCCCGCACGGGCGTGCCGATGAACTCCACCTTCTCCACGGTGTGGGCGGTGGGGCGCAGCCGCGCGTCGCCGCGCATGAGGTACAGCGCCATGGCCAGCACGAACATGCCGGCCAGCGCCACCACCAGAAACGCCTGGGTTCCCAGCATGAGGGTGATGTTGGTGGCGTAGCCCAGGGTGAGGCCCACGTCCTGCATCAGGTAGATGATGCTCCCGAAGAACCCGTACACGAACAGCGGGTTGATGCCGCGGTCGCGCGACACCTGCATGCACTGCAGCAGCATGACCAGGCTCGCGAAGGTGAACACCGCGTAGAGCGCCCCCGCCAGCACCGGCGACAGGCTGCCCGCCAGAAACGGGAACGCCAAGAGTCCAGCGGCGGTGAGGGGGAACAGCACCAGGAACACCGTGCGCATGTCCAGCACGAACGTCCCGCGCCCCCATATCCACAGCAGCACGCCCGACGCCAGCAGCGCGCCGAGCATCGAGATGACGATGATGAGATTGCCCAGCGCGGCGTTCGACAGCAGGATGGCCCGGATGAGCCCGGATATGAACCCGAGCGACCCGATGGCCACGGCGCCGCGCCAGTAGTCGCGGATCACCTGGATGTAGGTGCGGTGGTTCTCGGCGGGCACGTCCTCGAAGAGGGGTTGGCCCAGGTCGACGGCGCGGTCGGAGAGGACGGCGCACAGCCCGCAGAGCGGCACGAGCACCAGGGGCACCAGGTACACCGTCACGGCGATGGGCACCAGGTACAGCACGAAGAACACGATCGAGCCGCAGGCCGTGGCCAGCAGCAGGAAGTAGTAGCCGAAGGACGCCGACAGCGACGAGAAGTAGCGCTGCCACGTCAGGGCGAACCCGGCCGCGCCCACGCCGAGGAAGATGCCGGCCAGCACCACGAGCCCTATCTGCACGTCGCTCAGGTACAGCGCGGCGATGAGCAGGGCCGATCCGACGAACGAGGCGGCGGTGCTCCCCAGCGGCAGCACCCGCGCGAAGGTGCCGTGCCCCCAGTAGGAGCTGGCCATGCTGCTCAGGAACATGAACAGGAACGACAGCGACTGGGAGATCATGAACGAGAAGGTCACCTGCGACGTGCGGAACTCGTCGGGGAAGAAGGGGAACACGCCGCCCCAGAGCGAGGTGGCGTTGATGGCCAGGTACAGGGCGTAGCCCAGCACGGACACGTTGGGCTGGATCCAGCGCGTCCACGGGCGGGCGCACCGGGCGGCCGGCCGCGGCGGGTGCGGGTGCCTGGTCGTCGCCGCCATCTAGAACCCCGCGGTCAGGCGCAGGCAGTAGAATGCGAAGCGCGCCACGGCCAGGCCGGCCAGGACGAGGGCCGCGCAGCCCGCGCAGCGCGCGGTCGATAGGGGCACGCGGCGTGCGAGGGGCACGGCCAGGGCCGCCAGCCCGCAGGCGATGAGCGCCGCGGATCCGGCGATGCACCCCGGGTAGAACGGCACGAGGTCGGCAGCGCGGTAGAGCCCGCTCTGCAGCGACTGGAGCGCCGCGTACTGGAGGCACTCCGACGCGGTGAGGGCGATGCCGGCGATGATGCCCGTCGCCAGCGCGGCCGCGGCGGCCCGCCCCGGGTCGACCTTGGCGGCGGAGAAGACGCAGAGCGCCAGCACCGGGCCGCCCGTGAGCGCCGCCAGCACCAGGTTCGCCGGCGTGTAGGGGAGCGACCAGGTGATGACGGTGGCGATGGAGTAGGCGCCGGCGATGCGCGCCAGCGCGAAGACCGCCGCCGGCAGCGACAGCGCCAGCAGGACGCGCGCCGCCCGCAGGCCGCGTCCCCGCGCGAAGCTCAGGAGCCAGCCCAGCCACGCCAGGCCCGTGAACACCACCACGGCCACCACCTCGTTGGACAGCGGCGAGCGCCCGACGCCCATGAGCACGTAGAGCGTGTTGCTCGGGCGTCCCAGGTGGTTGGTGGAGGCGATGAGGCCGAGGATGACGGCGGCCAGCGGGATGATGAGGAACCGCTGCAACCGGGCGCAGTCGGCGGGCGGGCGGCGCCGCGCCAGCACGTAGCAGGTGATGGCCACGCAGGCCACGATGCCGGCCGGCGTGGCCGTGGTGAACAGGACGAGCGAGATCTGGCTCGCGCCCTCGGCCAGGGCCTGCTGCGCCAGGGGCGTCATCGTGCGGCCTCCGGGCTCGCGGCGCGCGCGTCGGCGCCGGGATCCTCCGGGTCGGGCGCGGGCTGCGCGGTCAGGCGCCCTGCGGCCAGGTCGTCCGGCTCGACGAGCCCCACGCCCACCTCGCGGAAGCGCCGCCCCTCCGCGCCGTCCTCGATGACGGCGGAGGCGAGCCACAGGCGGTGGCCGGCGGCGTCATCGGGCGCGAAGAGGGCCAGGCCGCGCGGGTCGAAGGCGACCGCGCCGCCCGCCTCGTCGGCCTCCCGGGCCACGTCGCTTCCCTCCAGCCGGGCCAGGCAGAACGCCGCGTCGTCCCCGAAGGCGCGCACCGCCTCGTAGAAGAAGCTGCGCGGCGAGAACCGGTACGGCGGGATATCCAGCGCCCCGCCGTCGTTCTGCCCGTATATCTGGGCGGTGTTCTTGTTCTCGAGCGAGCACCAGTGCAGGCCGAGGCCCGTGCCGCGGTCGATGGCGCCCGCCATGAGCTCGAGCGCCAGCTCCTCGCTGCCCGCCACGGGCAGGGCGCCGGCGTAGCCGTAGGAGTAGGGGACGAGGTAGGGCTCGCGCACCAGCTTGAGCCCGCGCTCGCGAAACGCCGCGGCGTTGTGGAGGGGGAAGCACAGCTCCAGCAGGTTGACGCCGCGGACGCCGCGGGCATCCAGATCGGCCAGCAGCCGCTCCATGGCGGCGCCCGTGCCGGGCACGACGGGCATCTCCACCATGACGGCGGGGATCACCGCGGCCGCGGCGCCCATCAGGTCGAGGACGGCCTGCTGCCGGGCGGCGTCCTCGTCCAGCTTGACGCTGAAGCGCACCTCGTCCAGGCCGGCCTCTGCCAGCCGCCCCATCAGCGCGGCGTCGGCGCGTGCGCCGGAGGTGTACAGGCGCAGGTGGGCGTTAGGGGCCAGCGCGCGGGCGGTGCGCACGAACGCGACCGCCTCCTCGGGGAACAGCAGCGGCTCGCCGCCGGTCAGGGCCACGCAGTCCAGGCCGCCCAGGCGGCGGTGGAGCTCCTCGAGCTCGGCGCGCCAGTCCTTGGGCGCGTCGCGGAACCGGTCGTAGTCGTGCTGGTTGGGGTTGAAGCAGAACCAGCAGCTGCGGTCGCAGGCCAGGGAGAGGAAGGTCGACACGCTGCGCACCCCCGTGCGGCAGCGGGCGCAGGCGGGGGAGATGGCTCCCCAGGCCAGCGACTTGCCGTCGTTGCGCGCCCGGGCCCCGCGTGCGACGAGCCCGTCCCGCAGGGCGGCCAGGCGGCCTCGGCGGGCGCGGGGCCCGGGCGCGCTCTCGACGGGCACGCCGAAGCCCTCCATGGTGGCCAGCAGGTCGGCCGACACCCCGGCGAACCGCGCCAGGTACCCGCGCCAGGCGGGGTCGCCGACGCGCGCGGCGTCGGCCTCGGTCACCAGTCTCACGTTCGCCGCACCCCCTGCGCGTCGGTTCCCTTCCCTTGCCCCCATCATACCCTGCCGGGTGGCCGCAATATCACATTATTGGTGTGACCTTCCTCCCACCTGGGCTTTCTATACTCAGGGAGCCGGGTGAGGATAACCCGGTAAGAGAGGGAAGGAGAGAAGCATGGGCATGGACACGCCTAAGGCCACCGTGTCGCGGCGAGGCTTCGTCAAGGGGGCGACGGCCACGACCGCGGCCCTGGCCGCTGCCGGCAGCGTGGCGCTCGACGACCTGTTCGGGCATGCGGAGATCGCCAACGCGACCGAGGCGAACCAGGAGGGAGAGGGCGAGAAGGTGGTGCAGGGCTACTGCTCCTGCAACTGCGCCAGCCGCTGCCCGCTGTGGTTCCATGTGAAGGATGACGAGATCCAGTGGATCCAGTCCGAGAAGAAGGAGTGGGATCCCGAGGTTCCCGAGAGCAAGTTCCGCGCGTGCCTGCGCGGCCGCTCGGTGCGCCGCTGGATCAACGACCCAGACCGCCTGAGCTATCCCATGAAGCGCGTCGGCAAGCGCGGCGAGGGCAAGTTCGAGCGCATCAGCTGGGATGAGGCCATCCAGACCATCGCCGACAAGCTCAAGTACACCTATGACAACTACGGCCCCGAGGCCGTGTACTGGACGCTGGGTTCCGGCGTCTACGCCGTGACGGGCCGCCCCATCGGCCGCCTGCTCGGCTGCACCGGCGGCTACCTGGGCTACTACGGCACCTACTCGGCCGCCCAGATCACCAAGGTCGCCCCGTTCGTGTGGGGCACCAAGACCGCGTCCACCCCGGCGGCCATCCAGGATTCCGACCTGGTGCTGTGCATGGGCTGGTCGCCGTCCGATTCCATGATGGGCTCCACCGGCATGTCCAAGCACGGCTACAACTGGGCGCATGAGGTGAACCCCGAGGCCAAGTACATTCACATCGACCCGCGCTACAACGACACCATCGCCAACACCGATGACGAGTGGATCCCCATCCGCCCCGGCACCGACGCGGCGCTGGTGGCCGCCATCGCGCACGTGCTCATCACCGAGGGCCTGCTCGACCAGGAGTTCCTCGACACCCATACCGTGGGCTTCGACGAGCACACCATGCCTGAGGCCTACCAGGGCAAGAACATGTCCTACCACGACTACGTCATGGGGCTGGGCTACGACAAGGTGGAGAAGACGCCCGCCTGGGCCGCCGAGATCACGCTGATCCCCGAGGAGCGCATCGTCAAGCTGGCCCACGAGCTGGCCGAGGCGAAGGCTCCCTTCGTCGGCCAGTACTACGGCATCCAGCGCCGCTCCAACGGCGAGCTGTCCTCCATGGCCGTGAGCCTGCTGCCGGTGATGGTGGGCGCCATCGGCAAGCCCGGCACCTCCACCGGCCTGGACGTGGGGGCCTACTCCTTCAGCCTGCCGTGGATCGGCGGCACCAACCCCTGCAAGACCCAGATCTCCATCTTCAGCTGGGCCGATGCCATCGACCATGGCGAGAGGATGACCGCGCTGGCCGACGGCGTGGTGGGTGCCGACAAGCTGTCCACGGGCATCAAGTTCTTGGTCGAGTACGGCGGCAACTGCTTCACCAACCAGCACAGCCAGTCCAACCTGGCCCACGACATCCTAGTGGATGAGTCCAAGTGCGAGTTCATCCTGGTGTTCGAGACGCTCATGAACGACGCCGCCAAGTACGCCGACATCCTGCTGCCCGACATCATGCGCGCCGAGCAGATGAGCGTCATCAACGACGGCTGGTCGGGCGACGTGGCCTCGCTCACCTTCGGCAGCCCCGTGCACACCGGCGAGCGCTTCGAGCGCCGCACCTCCTACGACGTGTGCGCCGACATCGCCGAGGCCATGGGCGTGCGTGACGAGTTCACCGAGGGCAAGACCCAGGAGGAGTGGACGAAGTCGATCTACGACGGCGCCGCCGCCAAGGATCCGCGCATGCCCAGCTACGAGGAGGGCTACGAGGTGGGCGAGTTCCACTACCGCAACCCCGACGGCTACACCCCGGCCCTGAAGGCCTTCGCCGAGGATCCGGTCGCCAACCCGCTGAAGACCCCCTCCGGCAAGATCGAGGTGTTCTCCGAGAAGCTGCAGAAGATCGCCGAGACGTGGGAGCTGCCCGATCCGCGCGACGTCATCGCCCCCATCCCGCTGTACACCCCCGGCGCCGAGAGCTACGAGGAGTGCACCGACGAGCTGCCCTTCACGCTGACCGGCTTCCACTACAAGAGCCGCACCCATTCCAGCTGGGGCAACGTCGAGGTCATCAAGCAGGCGTGCCCGCAGGAGGTGTGGATCAACACCGAGGATGCCGCCGAGCTGGGCATCGAGAACGGCGAGACGGTAAGCGTCTTCAACAACTACGGCGAGGTGCACATCCAGGCGAAGGTGACGCCGCGCATCATCCCCGGCTCCCTGGCCATTCCGCAGGGCGCGTGGCGCGACGCCGACATGGACGGCGACCGCATCGACAAGGGCGGCTGCATCAACACGCTGGCCACCATGCACCCCTCGCCGCTTGCCAAGGGCAACCCGCAGCACTCCAACATCGCCGGCGTGCGGAAGATCGGCTAAGGAGGACCAGTCATGACCAAGTACGCTTTCGCTTTCGATGCCGCGCGGTGCACGGGCTGCAAGACGTGCAACCTCGCGTGCAAGGACTACCACGACCTGTCGCCCGAGGTGACGTTCCGCCGCGTCTACGAGTACGCCGGCGGCGGCTTCGTGCGGGACGAGAAGGGCTGCCTCACCAACAACGTGTGGACGACCTACGTATCCATGAACTGCAACCACTGCGAGAACCCGGCCTGCGTGGAGGTGTGCCCGACCGGCGCCATGCACCGCGACGACCAAGGCTTCGTGTCCGTCGACCATGACCGCTGCGTGGGCTGCAAGTACTGCGAGATGGCCTGCCCCTACAACGTGCCCTCCTACGACGCCGAGCTGGGCCAGATGCGCAAGTGCGACGGCTGCAGCGAGCGCGTGGCCGCGGGCGAGACGCCCATCTGCGTGGACGCCTGCCCGCTGTACGCCCTGGACTTCGGCACCGAGGAGGAGATGCGCAAGAAGCACGGCGACGGCGTGTGGCTGGCGCCCCTGCCGTCCCCGGACTACACCAAGCCCACCACCATCATGAGCGCGGCCAAGAACTCGCGCCCCGGCGGTACCCACGAGGGCACGCTGGCCAATCCGAAGGAGGTTAGGTAAATGCTGTTCGAGAATGCCTCTGCCGAGCTGGCGCTGCTCCTGTTCACCCTGCTGGTTCCCGTGGGCGTGATGGCACTGGCCCTCATGGCCTGCACGCGCGGGTTCCTCGCCGTCGACGGCGCCGCGGCGCGCGCGGCCGACCGCCTGGCCACCCTGCCGGCCGTGGTCATGATCGCCGGACTCGTGTGCTCGTTCTTCCACCTGGGCGCCCCGGCCCACGTGTTCGGCATGATGGCCGGCCTGGGCCACTCGCCGCTCTCCAACGAGATCATCGTGGCCGCCATCGCCATCGTCATCGGCGTGGTCTACTGGGTGATCTGCCTGGCCAAGGGGCTTAACGCCGGTGGCCACAAGGCGTTCGGCATCGTGCTGCTGGTGGCGGCCGTGGCCTGCGCCGTGTTCACGGGCACGGCCTACTCCATGCCCACCATCCCCACGTGGGACACCCCGTACAACTGGGTGGGCCAGCTGGGCCTGGCCCTGCTCGGCGGCGCCGTGCTGGCGGGCGCCAGCCTGGCCGTGGCCGGCTATGAGCTGGACAAGCGCGCCCGCTGCCTGCTGCTGGGCTGCGGCGCCGTCGGGCTGGTGGCCGTGGCCGCCGTCCTGATCGGCCAGGGCGCCGTCGCCGGCGCGGCCGCCGGGTCGCTGGGCGGCCTGCCGGCTGCCGTGATGGTCGACTACGCGTCGGCGGGCATCGGCTGCGTCGTGCTGTGCGCCGCCGGCTACGCCCTGTGGGCGTGCAGCCGCGACCGCGCGGCCCTGGCCTGCGTGGCGGCGGTCTGCGTGCTGGTGGGCCTGGCCCTCATGCGCGTCGACTTCTACGGCGTGTTCCTGTCGGCCGGCCTGGCCTGGCTGTAGGCGCCGCCTGGCCGGTTCGCGCCGTTGGGCGTGGCCGGCTGCGGGCGGTGCGGTCGGCGGGCGATGCGCGTTGCCGGCTGGTTCGAACTGCTGGGCGGCGTGCTGCCGGCTGATTCGGCCTGCGGGTGGCGTGCTGCCGGCTGGCCTGGCCGGCGGGCGATGAGCCCTGCTGGCTGACTTGAACTGCGCCGGGCCCGTCTGCGGCCCTCCCTCGGCGCCCCGGGATCCCTCCCCCCGGGGCGCCTTCGCGTCTGGGCGCGCCGCGCGCGGCGGGCGGGGGCGTTTCGGTTACACTGGGCCGAGACTGTTTCGCCGACGGAAGGAAGCCCTCATGGTCGAGGCGTTGGATATTCGGGTGCGCGGCATCGTGCAGGGGGTGGGGTTCCGCCCCTTCGTGTACCGGATGGCCAAGAAGTACCTGATAAGCGGCTGGGTGCTGAACGCGGCTGACGGCGTGACCATCCACGCGGAAGGCGAGTCGAAGCTGCTCGACGAATTCGTGATGGAGCTCTCGGACAACGCGCCGGCCGCCGCCCAGGTGACCGAGATCGACCTGCGCGAGGTGCCGCTGGAGGGCTTCGACACCTTCGAGATACGCTTCTCGGACGAGGGCGCGGTGGACAAGACCACCCTCGTCTCGCCGGAGCTCGCCACCTGCGACGACTGCGTGGCCGAGCTGTTCAACCCCAACGACCGGCGCTTCCGCTACCCCTTCATCAACTGCACCAACTGCGGCCCGCGCTTCACCATCATCGATCGGTTGCCCTACGACCGCCCGAAGACGTCGATGAAGGCCTTCCCGATGTGCGAGCGCTGCGCCGCCGAGTACGCCGACCCGCTCGACCGCCGCTTCCACGCGCAGCCCGACGCCTGCTTCGACTGCGGGCCCCATGTCTCGTGGCGCGAGGGCGCCGAGGGGGACGTCGCGTGGGGAGCCACGCGCGAGGAGTCCGACGCCGTGTTCGCGGCGGCGGTGGAGATGCTGCTGGCGGGCAAGATTCTGGCGGTGAAGGGGCTCGGCGGGTTCCACCTGGTGTGCGACGCGAACAACCCGGACGCCGTGGCGCTGCTGCGGGAGCGGAAGCGCCGCGAGGGCAAGGCGTTCGCCGTGATGGCTGCCGACGCCGACGCGGCGCGCGCCGTGTGCGAGGTGGGCGACGCCGAGGAGGCCGTGCTGGCCGGATCGGCGCGGCCCATCGTGCTGCTGCGCAAGCGCGCCGGCGCCGTGTTCGCGGCGGGGCTGGCCGACAAGCTGCCCGAGCTGGGCGTCATGCTGCCCTACACGCCGGTGCAGCACCTGCTGATGCACGACTTCGCCGAGGCGCGCCGCGCGCGGGCCGCGGCGGGGGAGGACGCCGCGGGTGCGCCGGGCACGGGCGGCGAGGCGGCCGGGGGCGCCGCGGGCACGTCGGGGGTGCCGGGCACGCCGGGCGCGGACGCCGCCGCGCTGGCGGCCAACCCGCCGCTCCTGGTGATGACCTCGGGCAACCTGCACGACGAGCCCATCGTCATCGACGACGAGGACGCCTATGCGCGCCTGGCCGCGGTGGCCGACGGCTTCCTCGGCAACGACCGCCCCATCCTCACGCGCTTCGATGACTCGGTGGTGCGCGTCATCCGCGCGGGCAGCGCCGGCGACGCGGTGCAGGTCATCCGCCGGGCGCGCGGCTTCGCGCCGCTGCCCATCGAGGTGCCCCTGGTGAGGGCGGCCGAGGAGGCCCGCGCCGCGGCCGCCCCCGATGCGCCCGCCTCCGCGACGCCCGACATCTTCGCCACCGGCCCCGAGCAGAAGAACACCTTCGCGCTGCTGCGCGGCGACGAGGCCTTCGTGTCCCAGCACATCGGCGACATGGAGAACGCCGACGTCTACGACGCGTGGCTGGCGGCGAAGGCCCGCTTCGAGGGGCTGTTCGAGGTGCGGCCGGGCCTCATCGCCTGCGACCTGCACCCGGAGTACCTCACGTCGAAGTGGGCGGCCGACCAGGACATTCCCGTCATCCGCGTGCAGCACCACCACGCCCACGTCGTGTCGGTCATGGCCGAGCACGGGCTGGCCGACGCGGTGTGCGGCATCGCCTTCGACGGCACCGGCTACGGGCCCGACGGCGCCATCTGGGGCGGCGAGGCGCTGCTGGCCAACCCGTCGGCCTTCGAGCGCTTCGGCAACTTCGCCTACGTGCCGATGCCCGGCGGCGCGGCGGCCATCAAGCACCCGCTGCGGATGGCCTACGGCGTGCTGTGGGCCTTCGACCTGCTGGAGCATCCCGGCGCGGCGCCGGCCCTGGACGCCTTGGGCGCCGAGGCGGCCGGCCTGTGCGACCAGATGATCGAGCGCGGCCTCAACACGCCCATGACCTCGTCGGTCGGGCGCCTCTTCGACGCGGCGAGCGCGCTTCTGGGCCTGTGCCTGGAACCGGCCTACGAGGGCGAGGGCGCCATCCTGCTGGAGGCGGCGCTGGAGGGCCGCGTGCCTTCGGCCTTCGCCGACCGCCCGCGCGTGGTGCCGCCGCGCGAGGCCGACCGGGCCGCCGCCGCGGCGCGCGTCGACGAGGGCGCCGCCCCGGCCGCCCGCGACGAGGCCGCCGACGACCTGGCGGCCGCCGAGCGCTACGCCGTCACCGTCACCAAAAACGTGGCCACCGAGGCCAGCACGGCCCAGGACACGTCGGTGGTGCTCTTCGACGCCGCGCCCACCTTCACCGCCCTGCTCGACGACTTCGCCACCGGGGTGCCCGTGCCCGTCATCGCGCGCCGCTTCCACGACGCCGTGGCGAGTGCCGTCGTCATGGCGGCCGAGCTGGTGCGCGCGCTCTACGGCATCGACGTGGTGGCGCTTTCCGGCGGCGTGTTCATGAACCGCTACCTGGTGGAGAAGGTGCTGGCCGAGCTGGAGGCCGCCGGCTTCACCACCGCGGTCAACCGCGACCTGCCGCCCAACGACGGGTGCATTTCGCTCGGCCAGGCTGTGGTAGCATGGGCGCAAACCACGGAGGGGAGCGTCCCCGCGGCCTCGTAGCGCCCGCCCGATGCGGGCGCCCGAGGCGGCGCCCGCCGGCTCGGGCCTGACGCGGTGCCGGCGGCCCGCGCGGCCGGCCTCCCCAGCGAGAGAAAGAGCGATTGACCATGTGCCTTGCCATCCCCGCGCGCGTGACCGAGATGGGAGACGGCGGCCTCGCCACCGTCGACATCCTGGGCGTCACCCGCGAGATATCCGTCGACCTGACGCCGTCTGCCCAGGTGGGAAGCTACGTGCTCGTGCACGCGGGCTTCGCCATCGAGGTGGTCGACGAGCAGTTCGCCCAGGAGACCATCGACCTCATCCGCCAGTTCCCCGAGCTGGCCGGCGAGGACATCCCGCCCGCCAGCGGCGCTCCGGCCGCTTCCGCGCCTGCCGCCGCGCCCGCGTCCGACGCGACGGGGACGGCGTCGGTGTGGGCCGCCCTGGCCGAGGACTAGCCATGGGCGACCTCACCGAAGAGCTCAAGGCGTTCAAGGATCCCGCGCTCGCCCGCGGGCTCGTCGAGTCCGTCCGCGCCTGGGCGCCCGAGAGCGCCACCCTCATGGAGGTGTGCGGCACCCACACCGTGGCCATCGCGCGCAACGGCATCCGCGGCCTCATGCCCGAGGGCGTGCGCCTGGCGTCCGGCCCCGGCTGCCCCGTGTGCGTCACGTCCAACCACGACATCGACAAGGTGATCGCGCTCGCGCGCGTTCCCGGCGTGACCATCGCCACCTTCGGCGACATGACGCGCGTGCCCGGCTCGACGTCCAGCCTGCTGGCCGAGCAGGCGGCTGGCCGCTCGGTCGAGATCGTCTACTCCCCGCTCGACGCTCTGCGCCTGGCCCAGGACAACCCCGATCGCCAGGTGGTGTTCGTCGGAGTCGGCTTCGAGACCACCACGCCGCTGGTGGCCATGGCCGTCAAGCGCGCGAAGGCGGCCGGCCTGCGCAACTTCACCGTCTACGGCGCGCACAAGAACATGCCCGGCGCGCTCGAGGCCATCATCAACGACCCGCAGCTCAAGGTGGACGCGCTCATCCTGCCGGGCCACGTGAGCACCATCATCGGCGTGGAACCCTACCGCTTCCTGGCCGAGAAGTACGGCATCCCCGGCGTCATCACCGGCTTCGAGCCGGTGGACGTGCTCCAGGGCATCGCGATGATCATGCGCCAGCTGCACGAGGGGCGTGCCGACATCGAGATCGCCTACGCGCGCGGCGTCATGGCCGAGGGCAACCCCGTGGCCATGGCCGCCATCGACGAGGTGTTCGAGACGTGCACGGCCACCTGGCGCGGCCTGGGCGACATCCCCGGATCGGGCTACCGCATCCGCGAGGAGTTCGCCGACTTCGACGCGATGCGCCGCTTCGCGCCCGCTATCGAGCCCACGGTGGAGCACCGCGGCTGCCGCTGCGGCGACGTGCTGCGCGGCATCATGGCTCCATCAGACTGCCCGCTGTTCCGCACGGTCTGCACCCCGGAGAACCCGGTCGGCCCCTGCATGGTGTCCAGCGAGGGCAGCTGCGCGGCATACTTCCGCTACTACTAGGCGCCTCGCGCGGGGCGTGCAGCCGGGTGTGACGCGCAATCCACGGGGCGTTCGCGTGGCGCGCGCGGCCTGCGGGCGTCCCGCGCGTCGCGTGTGCACGCCGCGGGCGAGTTTCTGGCCAAAATGGGCACGAATTCCGCAGTTTCACCGGCCCGGGCGCCGCTTAGCTGTTTACGACCTGGGCAAACGTACGCTGGCTTCCGGAAAGGGGCCGTCGATTTGCGGAATTCGCGCCCATTTTGGCCATTTTTCGGGGGACGCGAAGGCGCGACCCTTTCCCTTGGCGCCTAGAACAGCGAGAGCTGGTCGGGATCGGGACGGCGCGTCGCGTGGGACGGGGCAGGCGCCTCGCTGCGCTCGAGGGTGATGCGGCTGCGGTCGGCTAGCGCGGCCAGATCCGCCGGCGTGCCGAAGAGCCAGGTCAGCGCCTCGACGGGCGTCAACGCCACCGGCATGCGGCTGTGGACGGGCGCGACGGCGACGTTGGGCTCGGTGGTGACGATGGTGAAGCGGTCGCCCTCGCGCAGTCCCGCCAGCAGCAGCGCGCCGTCGCCGGGCCCCGCGAACCGGAACTGCGCCTTGCGCCCGCCGCGCCCCGCGCCGCCCGTGCCCAGGGGCAGCTCGTCGGCGGGCGGCTCGACGTTGCGCGTCTCGAAGAAGGCGCGCACGGGCACGAGGCAGCGCCCGCGTGCCAGGGCGTCGCGCCACATCGCGCGGCCCTCGAGCGCCGACTCGAGGCGCGTGTTGAACACGAGCCCCGTCTTCCACGAGACCTCGATCCCCCAGGTGAGGTCGACGCGCGCCAGCCCGCTCGCCAGCACGCCGAGGGGCGTAGCGTCCGCATCCGCGTTTTCGCCCGCCATCGCGCCGCCCGCACCCGCGTTCTCGCCCGCCAGCGTGTCGAGGGGTGCGGCATTCGTGTTCACGTTCTCGCCTGCCAGCGTACTGAGGGCCGCGGTGTCCGTGCTCGCGGCGTCGTTCGCGTCTGCGTCTGGTGCGGCGCCTGCCCCGAACGTCCAGGCGCTCTTCCGCGGCGCAGAGTGTTTCACGTGAAACATTTTGTTCTGGGCGTCTTCGCGTGGGTTTGCAGGGGAGGGTTTGTCGTCGGGGAGAGAGTGTTTCACGTGAAACACTCCGGCATCCGGCATCGGGCGCGTTGCGCCGACGTGCGTCGAGACCGCCCCTGCCGGCGCGGCGTTCGCGCTCGTCGCCACGATCACGGGGCATGGTGAGCCGGGGAAGGCGTCGATGTCGGCGATGTCGCGGGGGATTCGCAGCGGAGGCAGAGCGCCGGCCTCGGCGTGGCCGCCGCCGAGCGCGCCCTCATCCATGAGGCGGGCGACCGTGCGCAGGTGCGCGAGCACACGGTCGACCTCGTCGGACGAGAGCAGGGTGAAGCGATGACACATGGGCGGCCTCCTCGGCGCAAGACGTGCGATGCCCCACGCGCCGCGCGTCGCCCACCACTATAATTCTCCCCATGGACAACAGTGCGGAAAACAACGATCAGTCCTGTGACGAGGAGGTGCGCACCGCCGCGGGTGAGAGTGCCGCCGCGTGCCTGCTCGCCGCGGATGCGAAAGGCGACGCCGCCGCGTGCCCGCCCGTCGCGGGCGCGGGCGCCGATGGCCGTCATGCGCGCCGAGCCCGGCCGGCTCAACTGTCCGCCGCGGGCGAGGGCGTTGACGCCTCGGACGCCTGCGATACGAGGAAGCCCTCCTCTCCTGAGGGTGACGCTGTGGAGGTGTCGGCGCACTTCATGTACGTTCTCGAGTGCGTGGACGGGTCGCTCTACACGGGCTATGCCGTGGACGTGCGGCGGCGCCTGGACGCGCACAACGCCGGCCGCGGCGCCAAGTACACGCGCGCCCGTCGGCCCGTGACGCTGCTGGCCTATGCGGGATTCGCCACCAAGCACGACGCCATGCATGCCGAGTATCGCTTCAAGCAGCTCACCCGCGACGAGAAGGACGCCCTGCTCGCAAGGGCCGCACGCACCTCCCTAGAAGAAGCCCTCGCACCCATCCTCGGGTAGGGGAGGGAGCCCCCCCGCACCCCCGCACCCCCGCACCCCCGCACCCCCGCACCCCCGCACCCCCGCACCCCCGCACCCCCGCACCGTCTCCTTGACGTTTTTTCTGCGGCGTGTGATATGTCGGCTTTTTTCGGCTGGAATTGCCAGAAAACGTGAGATGTCACATCGGGGTGCCAGAAAAGGCGAGATATCACACGGGAGAAGGGGGCATGGCGGATGATTTGCTGGGGTGCGGGAAATCTGACCTGGGGAAACGTTGTCTTTCAAGGGTTCGGGCTTGCGAAGAGGGCGTTTTTTCGTGTGATATCTCGCATTTTCTGGCAACGCTTCCGTCGTTCCGCGAGTCTCCCTGGTGCGCCGGATGGCTCGGCCGGCCCGCGAGTCGTCGGCCGGCTTTCGAGGGGAGGGGAATGCCCTGCGTCCCACGCCCGTGCGCCTCGCACCCCCCGCTTCGCGCCTCGCGTCTCGTGCGCGCCTCGCGTCTCGTGCGCGCCCCGCCCCACGCCCGCGCGCCTTCCTGGGGGCGCAGGGGCGCAGGTTTCGGTTCGGTAATAATCCGCGGCTGCATGTGCGCCTGGTTCACAAGGGCACCATAAGTTGAGTATCATCATGCTGTTTTATCGGGCTTGGGTCTGGAGAAGCCGGATGCGGTGCGCGCGGGGGAACGCGGCGCCGTCATCGTTTTCTCCAGGACAAGCGATCTAGCAAGAGGAGGTGTGAGATGGAAGTCTTCACCGACGTCGCCTTGTTGTCGCGCATCCAGTTCGCGTTGACCGTGGCGTACCATTTCCTGTTCGTCCCGCTCTCTATCGGCCTGGGGCTCATCCTGGCCATCTGCGAGACGCGCTACTACCGCAGCCGCGACCCGCGTGACGCGGCGGCCACCCACTTCTGGGTGAAGATCTTCACCGCCACGTTCGCCATCGGCGTGGCGACGGGCATCACGATGGAGTTCTCGTTCGGCACCAACTGGGCCAACTACTCGCGGTTCGTCGGCGACATCTTCGGCGCGCCGCTGGCCGCCGAGGCGCTGTTCGCGTTCTTCCTGGAATCGGTGTTCCTGGGCGTGCTGCTGTTCGGCCGCAAGCGCGTCAGCCCGCGCGCCTACATGGTGTCGGCGTGGCTCGTGTGGTTCGGCTCGTGCCTGAGCGCGCTGTGGATCCTCATCGCCAACTCGTGGATGCAGACGCCGGCCGGCGCCGCGCTCAACGCCGCGGGCGACGAGGCGCTCATCACTGACTTCCTGGCCGCCGCCTTCAACCCGTCCATCTTCGCGCGCTACACCCACACGGTGGACGCGCTGCTCATCATGGGCGCCTTCGTGGCCATGGCCGTGGCGGCCTGGTACCTGCTCAAGGGCAAGCACACCGACTTCGCCATGAAGATCATGCGCACCGGCGCCGTGGTGGGCATCATCACCAGCTGCATCATGATCGTGTTCGCCCACGCGTCGGCCGTCGTGGTGTGGGAGGAGCAGCCCACCAAGCTGGCGATGATGGAGGGCCAGTACGAGACCGAGGCGCCCCCGCTGTACGCCTTCGGCTGGGTCGACGAGGAAGCGGGCGAGGTCATCACGCCGTTCGCCATCCCCGGCGGCACTAGCTTCCTGGCTACCGGCACGTGGGACACCGAGTACCCGGGCCTGAACGACCTGGCCGAGACCGAGAAGTACGGCGCGATGGACCCGGCCGACCTGCCGGTGAACTTCGTGTTCCAGAGCTACCACATCATGGTGGCGATGTACGGCCTCATCATGCTGGCCGCCATCCTGGCCATCATCTTCACCTTCAAGGGCGGGCGCGTGCGGAAGATGCGCTGGCTGCAGAAGCTGCTGCTCATATCGCCGCTGTTCCCGTTCATCGCCATCAACACCGGCTGGATCACCGCCGAGGTGGGCCGCCAGCCGTGGGTGGTCTACCCGTCCGTGACCGGCCCCGACGGCGTCGAGCTGCTCACCGACAACGCCATCTCGATGTCGGTGAGCGCCCCGGAGCTGCTGACCACGCTCGCGCTGTTCGTGCTCGTCTACGTGCTGCTGCTCGTCGGCTGGGCCCGCGTGATCGCGCGCTTCATCAAGGAGGGCCCGTCGCTGCAGGAGGGCGCCTCTGCCGTGGGCGGCGCCGAGGTGCCGTTCGACGGCGATGAGCCGGCCGTCCCCCTCGAGGCCGCGGCCGCGGTCGTGACCGTGGAAGAGGACGCGGAAGGCGACGCGGTCGTTGCCGAGGGCGTCGCCGTGGAGGCCGATGACGCCACGCGCCCGGCCGCCTCGGGAAAGGACGGTGAGTAGCCATGATGACCATGACCGTTCTCGGCGTGCTGTGGTTCTTCCTCATCTTCGTGCTGATCGCCGGCTACTTCATCCTCGACGGCTTCGACCTGGGCGTGGGCGTGCTGTTCCCCTTCCTGGCGAAGAGCGAGGAGGACAAGGCCGTCATGCGCCGGGTCATCGGACCGGTGTGGGACGGCAACGAGGTGTGGCTGTTGACGGCCGGCGGCGCGCTGTTCGCGGCGTTCCCCGACGCCTACGCCACCACGTTTTCCGGCTTCTACCTGGCCGTGATGCTGGTGCTGTTCGGCCTGATCGTGCGCGCGGTGTCCTTCGAGTTCCGCGCGGGCGACCCGGGCTGGGCCAAGGTGTGGGACGTGTGCTTCTTCGTGGGGTCGCTCCTGCCGGCGCTGCTGTTCGGCGTGGCCGTGGGCAACATCTACGCGGGCATCCCGATGGACGCCAACGGCGACTACATGGGCGTGCCGCTGTTGGGGCTCATCACCCCGTTCACGCTGCTCACGGGCCTGCTGGGGTTGGCCATGTTCCTGGCGGCCGGCGCCACGTGGACGGCGCTCAAGGCCCCGCTGGAAAGCGGCCTGCGCGCCCGCGCCCAGAAGCTGCGCCTGCCGCTGCAGGCGGCGGCCGTGGCGCTGTTCGTGGTCGTGTCGGTGCTCGGCCACTTCTTCTACGCGCCGGACATGGCGCCTGAGCTGGGCATCTTCCGCTGGCTGTTCGCCGGGCTGTTCCTGGTGACGGTGGTGGGGTCGATGGTGGTCGGCCGTGTGGGAGAGCGCCGCGGCTGCCCCAAGGCCGATCTGGGCGCCTTCCTGGGCCAGAGCGCGGGCGCGTTCTCGCTGGTGGGGCTGCTGGCGTGCTCGATGTTCCCGTGCCTGGTGGTGGCCTCGGCCGACAGCGTCGGGCCGACCATCACCATCATGAACGCCGCGTCGTCGGAGCTGTCGCTGTTCTGGATGACCGTCATCCTGTGCATCGGCCTGCCGCTGGTGCTGGTATACCACGTGGTGATCTACCGCACGTTCCGCGGCCGCGTGAGCCCGGAGGACCTGGCGCACTAGGCGCTCGGGCCCGACAGAGCGAGGCGAGGCGGCCGGCCGCGGGGGAGGGACCTCCGCGGCCGGCCGCCCTGTCCTTGCCGAGGTTGGGCGTATAATGCTGACCAGCTATGGCAGATTTAGGGAAAGGCAAGCCCATGGAAGATCAGAGCAGGGATACCCTGGGAGGCGCGCAGGACGCGGCCCCCGAGGCGTCCGGCGCGCCCGTCGAGCCGACGGAGCCTGTGGCGGATCAGGCGGTGACGCCCGCCGAGCCCGTCGCGGATCAGGCGGTGATCCCCGCCGAGCCGGTGGCGACGTCCGCGTCCGAGCCGGCCGTCGAGCCCGCGCCCGCCGCGGCCCCGGCCGCCGCGGACGACAAGATGACCAACAAGGTGACCGGCACCAAGTCCTACGCGCCGGCCCCCGCGCCCGACGCCGCGGCCCCGCAGCAGCCCGGTGCTGCCGCCCCCTACGCGGTGGGTGCGGCAGGTGCCCAGCAGCCCGGTGCCGGCGCCGTCCCGCCGCAGCAGCCGGCGAGCCCCTACGCGCAGCCGGCGGCGCCCTACGGCGCCCAGCCCGGCGCGCCCGTCCCGCCGGCCTCGCCCTACGGCGCGGTTCCGCCCGCCCAGGCCCCGGCCGCCGGGTCCGGCAAGGCCACCGGCGCGCTCATCTGCGGCATCCTGGCCATCGTGCTGTGCGCGGCGCCGATTGTCGGCATCGTGCTCGGCATCGTCGCCATCGTGATGGCCGGCGGCTACCTTAAGACGTTCGGCTCCGACGGCAAGGCCAAGGCCGGCCGCATCTGCGGCATCGTCGGCATCATCCTGTCGGTGCTGCTGTGGGTGTTCGCCATCGGCACCGTCCTGTGGGCCTACAACCAGGTCGAGAACACGCCTCACGTGGGCAGCACGCCCTCCGCGTCGCTCGGCTCCGGCTCCGGCAGCTCCAGCTCCAGCGGCTCCGGGTCGTCGAGCAGCTCGACCAACTCGGTCTACGACGAGGACGAGCAGACCATCCTCGACCTGGTGAGCGCCCAGTTCGACGCCCTCGAGGGCGGCGAGGCCGAGATGATGCAGTCGATCGCCTCCATCGCGGCCGAGGGCTTCGAGGACGCCACGGGCGTCACCATGGAGGAGTGCGGCATCGACCCCGTGAACTACGCGCGCCTCATGACCGACGACCTCACCTACGAGGTCGACCTGGTGGTCGTCAACGACAAGCAGGGCACCGGCTGGGTGAGCGTGGACGTGACCTGTCGCGACATCTTCGCCGTGCTCGACCTGTTCAACGAGAAGGTGGACGAATACGACGCCAGCGGCGCCGCCAACGGCATGACCGAGGAGCAGGTGAACCAGAAGCTCGGCGAGCTGCTGATGGCCGCGGTCGAGGAGACCACCGAGACGCAGGACGACTACGCCACCATCAACTGCACCCTGGAGAACGGCACCTGGATGCTCAACGAGGACGACTGGACCCAGGAGATGGACTACCTCTTCGGGCTGGTCTAGCCGCCCCGTCGCAGCGAGAAGGGGAGGGCCCGCGGCACTCGAGCCGCGGGCCCTCCTTGCGTTGGGGGCGCCGGGCGGCGGGCTCGCCGGGTATCCGGCACCCCGGCGGTCGGCGCCCTGCTCCGCCTCGCGCGCCTAGCGGTCGCCCTCGCGCCCGGCACCCGGCGGCTGGTGCCCCGCCCGGCGCCCTACCCCTCGCGCAGCACGCCCGCCACGAGGGAGCGGCTCGCCAGGTAGGTCACCAGCATGTACCCGCCGTAGATCACCAGCACCAGCGCGCCGGCCATCATGATGGGCGCGAACGAGCTCGAGCCGATGGCGCTCAGCAGCGAGTCGGAGAGCACTCCCACGGCGCACACCGAATGGCACACCGCCAGCCCCAGCGGTAGCAGGAAGTACACCATCACCTGGGCCAGGAGCGAGCGGTAGATCATCCCCTGGTCGCAGCCGAGCTTCCACAGGGTGCGGTAGCGCGGGGCCGAGTCGGATGCCTGGGACAGCTGCTGGATGGCCAGGATGGCGGCCGTGGACACCAGGAACACGAAGCCGATGTAGAGCGCCAGGTACGTGATCATCAGCTTCAGGCCGGCGGATTGGGCGATCATCTCGTGGGCGGTGACGATGCGCGTGACCGGCCACAGCAGGCTCGCGTAGGAGTCGCGCGCCCCGACGGTGCCCTTATCGAAGCCGCCCATGTCACGCGGCTGCAGCGCGGCTACGATCGCCTGCAGGGCCGCGTCGTTCTCGGCCGCGGACCTGCCGTTGTCGGCGTACTGGATGTCGAGCATCTGCGTGTCGGGGATGCAGCCCTCGGCGCGCAGGTCGGCGATCGTCTCGTCGGGCACGACGAGGACGAGGGCCGTGGCCGCCATGGTGTTGTCCTCCAGCTGGGTATCGCCGATGACGGGGCCGGTGAGGGAGAGATTCTCACCCGCTACGGCCACGACGGGCTCGCTCTTCGCCACGGCCTCAGCCAGGGGGCGCAGCATGTCCATGTTGCTTGTCAGGCGGCAGGTTCCCGGGGCCAGCTCCACCGGATCCTGGCCCTGCAGGGCGCGGGCGGCGTTGAAGTCGGAAAGCGCCACCAGGCTCAGGTTGGTGTCGCGTACGCGACCGAGGTCGTCCAGGCGCATCGCGTCGGCGCTGGCCACGGCCTGCGCGGCGTCGATGAGCGGCGCGTAGGTGGAGTCGGGGTCGGAGAAGATGCTCACCTGGGCCCAGGCGCCGACCGTCTCGGCCCACTGCTCGGGCGCGGCCTCCTGCAGCGCGGCGGCCATGGACCAGCCGTGGGACTCGGCGGCGGCGAACCGCTCGGGCGCCTCGGCCGCCATCTCGGCGGCGCGGTCGCGCGGGCCGCCCGACGAGGACGCGGTGCCGTCGGGGCCGTACCACACGCCGGCGGTCAGGGTGGCGGAATACGGGTTCGCCTTCTCCACGCCTCCCACGAACACCTCCACCAGGCCCATGCCGGAGGAAAACACGGTGATGGAGAAGAACAGCAGCACGCACACGGCCCACAGCGACAGGAACGCCGTGTTCACCTTGCTGGCTATCTGGCGCACGGTGAACAGGTTCAGCTTGCGCAGGTACACCCCGCGCAGCCGCGTGAGCACGGCGATGGCGAACCCGGCCAGCGACCAGAAGAACATGAGCGTGCCCACCAGCATGCCGACGGTGGCGCGGGCGAACTCCGGCGCGTCGAGCATCACCAGCCCGTTCTCGATGAGCTGCTCGTAGGCGTAGGCCAGCACGGCGATGGACGCGATGAACACCACCAGGCACACCCAGGGGTTGCGCACGCCGGCGCGCTCGTTCTTCACGTCGGCGCGGATGAGGTCGATGAGCTTGCAGCGGCTGACGGTGAGCGTGTTGAACACCGATACCACCAGGTAGATGCCCGCGAAGCACCCCAGCGTGACGAGGAAGGCATCCGATGAGAACACGAACTGGTAGTTGGTCATGGTGGCGCCGAACAGGCTGGCCGTCACGAAGGACAGCGCTTGGGATAGCATCACGCCGCAGATGAGGCCCACGGCCAGGGACACCAGGCCCACGATCACCGTCTCGTACAGCACGATGCGCGACACGTGGCCCGGCGTCATGCCCAGCACCAGGTAGGTGCCGAACTCGCGCTTGCGGCGCCGGATGAGGAACTGGTTCGCGTACAGGATGAGGAAGCCCAGCACGCAGGCCACCACCACTGAGAACATGCCAAGCATGTACACGGTGGTGGAGAACACGCTCGCGGACGCCGTGGCCTCCATGTCGAAGAGGATCTGCTGGCTGCCGATGGAGTTGAACGCGTAGAACACCGCCACGCCGAAGAGCAGCGTGATGAAGTAGACGGCGTAGTCGCGGACGGATCGGCGGATGTTGCGCAGGGCGAGCTTAAGCAACATGGCCGGCCTCGCCTCCCAGGAACGACACCACTTCCATGATGCGCGCGAAGAACTCGTCGCGGGAGGCGTCGCCGCGGCGCAGCTCGTTGAACACCGAGCCGTCCTTGATGAACAGCACGCGGTTGGTGAACGAGGCGGCGAAGGCGTCGTGGGTGACCATCATGATGGTGGCGCCGAGCTGGTGGTTCATCATCTCCAGCATCTCCAGCATGACGGCGGCGCTGCGCGAGTCGAGCGCGCCGGTGGGCTCGTCGGCCAGGATGAGCTTGGGGTCGCTCACCATGGCGCGGGCCGCCGCCACGCGCTGCTTCTGGCCGCCGGACATCTGGTAGGGGTACTTCTTGAGCACGTCGCCCACGCCGAGGGTGCGCGCCATGTCCTCCACCATCTGGGGGATGCGCGCCGGGCTCTCGCGCTTGATGGTGAGGGCCAGCGCGATGTTCTCGTAGCCGTTGAGCGTGTCGAGCAGGTTGGAGTCCTGGAAGATGAAGCCCAGGTCGTCGCGGCGGAACTTCGCCAGCTGGCGCTTGGACATGGTCGTGATGTCGCGGCCGCCCACCAGGATGTGGCCGCTGGTCACGGCGTCGATGGTGGAGATGCAGTTGAGCAGCGTCGTCTTGCCCGAGCCCGACGGCCCCATGATGCCCACGAACTCGCCGGCCGCCACGTCGAAGCTGACGCCGGCCAGGGCGTGGGTCACGGAGTCGCGGCTGCCGAAGACCTTCTCGATCTGGCGGACGCTCAGGATGGGTTGGGACGCATGGGCCCCGTAGGGCACGGCGCCGGCGTACACGCCGGGCGTGGGGGTCGCGTAGACTTCGGTCATGGTTCCTCCTGCTGTGTTCGTGGCTGCGAAGCTTACGATCCCATGCTACGGGGCGTCGGTTGCGCTTGCCATCGAAGCCGCTTACGCCTGGCTTACGACTTTGTCAGGTTGGCCGTGCGCGCCGCGTCGCCGGCATCGGGGCTGGTCATCGCGTCAACGGCGGACGGGGGGGGGGGGCGTCATCGCCCGGCGGCGGTCGTGGGGGAACGACAGCAGCACGCGGGTGCCGGTGCCCTCCTCGCTGGCCAGGCCCACGCCGAGCCCCATGCGCTCGCACATGAGCGCCACCAGGTACAGCCCCATGCCGGTGGCCGAGCCCTGGTCGCGCCCGTTGGCGCCGGTGAAGCCCCGCTCGAACACGCGCGGCACGTCCGCCGCCGGGATGCCGCGGCCGTCGTCGCGCACCTCCAGCACCGTGCGCTCGTGCGGCGTGCCCTCCTCTTCCACCCGCGCGGTGAAGGCGATGGTCGACGCGCCGTACTTCGCCGCGTTCACCACCACCTGGCCCAGGATGAACACGAGCCACGGCTCGTCGGCCAGCACGCGGCGCGCCTCGGGGATGTCGATGTCGGGCGCCACCGATCGCTCGATGAGGAAGCGCGCGTTCTTCTTGCACGCCTCGCGCACGGCGGCGGCCAGGCACACCTCGCGGATGGCGTAGTCGTTGGACAGCGACGTGGATCGCGCGTAGTAGAGCGCCTGCTCCACCTGGGACTCGATGCGCTCCAGCTCGCGCGAGAGCTTGGCGGCCTGGGCGCCGTGCATGCTGGCCAGCATCAGCTTGGCTGCGGCGATGGGCGTCTTCGTCTCGTGGATCCACAGCTCCACGTACTCGCGGTAGTTCTGGGCGCTGGCCTGGGCGTCGCCCGTCTCGGCGTTGGCCAGCTGCGCGATTCCCCCGGCCACCTGGTAGGCGATGCGGCCCTCCAGGAAGGGCGGCTCGGCGATGAGCGCGGGGAAGTGGCCGGCGCTGCGCAGCTCGCGCACCAGGTCGGCGGCCTCGCGGTAGAACCGGGCGCGCCGGCGGTAGTCCAGGGTGAGGGCGGTGCCGGCGCACAGGGCGATGAACCCCACCACCAGCAGCGTCCCCTGCACGCTCACGCCCAGGGGCAGCAGCATGCAGGCGGTGCCCAGCAGGCAGAACGCGAGGATGCCCAGGGTCGCCGCGCGGTCGACGAGGTAGGCGCCGGGGCCGAAGCGGTCGGGGCCTGACGCGAGGTCGTCCTCGTCGGCGCGGCGCCAGGGCAGACGGGCGCCGCGGGCGTCCTGCGCGTCGCTCATACCTGGTATCCCTGGCCGCGGCGGGTGGCGAGGAAGTCCTCGGGCACGCCGAGCGACCCGAGCTTCTTGCGCAGGCGGTTCACGTTCACGGTGAGGGTGTTGTCGTCGATGAAGGCGTCGGATTCCCACAGCTCGCACATGATCTCCTGGCGGCTGATGACCATCCCGGGGTTGCGCATGAGGATGTGGAGGATCCGCAGCTCGTTGCGCGTGAGCTCGGTCGTGCGGCCGCCGAAGGACACGGCGCCGGCGCCGACGTCGAGCCGCACGCCGCCATGCTCGATGACCAGCTCGTCGCGCCCGGCCGAGCTGCGGCGGATGACCGACTGGATGCGCGCGATGAGCACGGCGGGGGAGTAGGGCTTGGTCACGTAGTCGTCGGCGCCCAGGTTCATGCCCATGACCTCGTCGAACTCGCTCTCGGACGAGGTGAGCATGATGATGGGCACGTCGCTTCTCGCGCGGATGTCGCGGCAGATGCCGTGGCCGTCGGTGCCGGGCAGCTTGAGGTCGAGCACCACGCAGTCGGGGCCTGCGGCCAGGGCCTGGGCCGCCGCGGTGCCGAAGGAGGTGCAGCACGCCACCGAGAACCCCTGCAGCTCCAGCAGGTGCGCCAGCTCGGTGCGCAGCGCCTCGTCGTCCTCGATGATGTAGATGCGGCTCACGGCCCCTCCCTCCGATCGCGCCCATTGTACCCTGCCGCCCCGCGTCCCCGCGAACCTTACGCAAAAGTAAGCCCCGCCTCCGCCCCGCGCCCCTCGGCCCGCCCTCTCCCTCGAAAGCGCGCCGAGGACACGCTCGTCCGCGGCGGCTGTCGCGCGCGCTCGCGGGGGCGCCCGGCCGCCCCCGCGCCCTGAAGAAACCTTTAAGGTTGGTTGCGCGCCCGCCAAAGACGCTTACTATGGTTCCCGAAGTTTTTCCGAGGAAAGGAACCGGGGATGAGAGAGCTTCCCTCCAACCAGCTGGACCCGCGCATAAAGAACGTGTGGCGCATCAACGACGCCATCTGGATCGCCGTCGTGTTCCTGTGCTGCTTCGTTCCCTTCGGCATCGCCACGCTCGTCGAGCCCGAGCCCTGGCTGCTCATGGTGCTCGCCGGCATCGCCATCGCCTTCGCGGTGCTGCTCATCCTGTTCGTCGTGGTGCTGCCGCCCATCCGCTACATGCGCTGGCGCTACGAGCTCTCGCCCGAGTACCTCGACATCGCGCGCGGCATCGTGTGGCGCAAGCGCTTCATCATCCCGTTCATCCGCGTGCAGAACACCGACACCAAGCAGGGCCCCATCATGCGGGCCTTCGGCCTGTCGAGCGTGACCGTGTCCACCGCTGCCGGCGCCCATGAGATTCCCGGCCTGGACGTGGCCGCGGCCGACGAGCTGCGCGACCGCGCCGCCGAGCTGGCCCGCCTGGCCCGGGAGGACGTGTGATGGCGGAGAACAACTCCAAGCGCGCCTTCGGGGGCTCCGCCGCCGAGCCGCCGGCCGCGCCCGTGCAGCCTGCGCCTGTGCGGTCTGCCGCTGCTCCGACCGCCGCGCCCGCGCCCGCTCCGGTGGCCGCGCCCGCCGCGTCCGTGCGGTCCGCCGCTGCTCCGACCGCCGCGCCCGCGCCCGTGCAGCCGCCCGCGCTCGCGCAGCCGGCCCCCGCGCCCGCCGGCGAGGAGCCGCGGCAGCACGTGCACCACAGCTACATCTGGCTGGGCGGCCTGCGCGCGGGCGTGGCCGTGCTGTTCGCGATAGCCGTCTCGGCGTTCTCGTCCATCGCCAGCCTCATCTCCGGCATCCAGCGCGCGACCGCCGGCGTGGACTTCGGGTTCGGCGTCTTCGTGGCCATCGCCGTGGCCGCGGGCGGCTTCGTGGCGGTCATGGCCGTCATCTTCCTCATCCACTGGCTCGCGTACCGCAACCTGTGGTACCAGCTGGGCCCCGAGGAGTTCAACCTCTACAGCGGCGTGATCTCGAAGAAGCGCGTCCACGTGCCCTACCAGCGCATCCAGTCGGTCGACCAGAAGGCGACGCTGCTCCAGCGCGTCTTCGGCGTGTGCACCGTGTCCATCGACACGGCCGGCGGCGCCAACAACAAGGCCGTCATCGTGCCCTACCTGGCCAAGCAGCAGGCCGAGGTCCTGCGCGCGGGGCTGTTCGCCCGTAAGCAGTGGCTCGCCGCCGGGGGCGACCCGGCCGCCTTCCCGGCTCAGGCCGTCGCGGCCGCCATGCCCGTCGCGCGCCCGGTGCCCGGCGCGCCCGCCGCGCCCGGCGCCCAGCCCGCCTACCCGGCCGCCGCTGGCGCCTACCCCGCCGCGGCCGCCGCGCCCCAGGCCCCCGGCGCCCAGCCCGGCAACGTGCTCGACATGCCGGCCGGCGTGTGGGACGACGTGGGAGGCCTGTTCGCTGGCACCGCCGTCGACACCGGCCGCGTCACCTACGAGTACGGCCTCACCAACAAGGAGCTGCTGCTCACCGGCTTCTCCAACAACACGGCCTTCGTGGTGGTCATCGTGGCCATCATGGGCGCCGTCGGGCAGTTCGCCGACGTGCTGTTCGACCTCATCCCCGGCTCGGGCGACGCGGCGGTGGACGCCGTGGTGTCCGCGGCGTCGGGTCCGGCGGCCGGCGGCCTGGCGGCGGTGATCTTCGCCGCGTTCATCGGCGGCTCGCTCGTCCTGTGGCTGCTGTCGGCTCTCGGCTCGTGCCTGTCCTACGGCGGCTTCCACGCCCGCCGGCGCGACGACCGCATCGAGGTGGAGCGCGGCCTGCTCCAGCACCAGTTCCAGGGCGTGAGCATCGACCGCGTGCAGTCGGTCATCATCAAGCAGGGCTTCGTCCGGCGCCTCATGGGCTGCTGCGAGGTGTCGCTCGGCAAGATCGACGCCATGGCCGAGGGCGATAGCAACCAGAACTCGGTCAACCAGGGCGTCCTGGTCATCCACCCCTTCGTGAAGACGTCCCGCGTGCCCGACATCCTCACCGGCCTGGTGCCCGAGTTCTCGGGCCTGCCCACCGACGCCCATCGCGTGGCCCCCGTGGCCCTGCGCCGCGGCCTTATCCGCCGCTGCCTGTGGCAGGGCTCGGGCTTCTGGCTGGCGGTCGTCGTGCTCATCTGCCAGGTGGGGCTGCACCTGCTCATCGCGACCGAGGCGCCGGAGGAGGCCTGGGCGCTGCCCTACCTCGACGGCGGCTGCCTCGTGGGCTACCTGTTCGCGCTCGTGCTGCTCGTCGTCGACGCGGTGGGCACCGTGCTGTGGTTCCGCGAGTCGAGCTTCGCCGTGAACGAGCGCTTCATGCAGGTGTCCAACGGCGGCATCTCGCGTGAGACGGTCAGCTTCCCGCGGCAGAAGATCCAGTTCGGCACGACCAAGACCAATCCCTTCCAGCGCCTGGCCCGCACGGCCACCCTCTCGGCCCGCACCGCCGCGGGCGTGGGCGGCACCACCATCCGCCTGATCGACGTGGGGGAGGAAGACGCCCGCGCCTGGCTCGCATGGCTCAAACCGGGGGGAAATGTGCTACAGTAGCCCCCATGAGCAAATCTTCCGCGGATAAGGCGGGCGGCCGAAGTAGCCGCTCGTCCAAGGCCTACCTGACGGTGGCCCCCGCCGGCGCCCCCGCGTCGGGCGGCTCGGTGCCGGCTCCCGCGACGGGCGGCCGGCGCGCCAAGCGCAGCGCGCGCGAGTACACCCTCGGCGAGGAGATCGCCAACTCCGTCACCCACGGCATCGGCGCCTGCCTGGCCGTGGCGGCCCTCGTGGTGCTCATCGTCAAGTCGGTCATGGACGGCGGCGGCATCCTCCTGTTCGCGGCGCTCGTCTACGGCATCTCGCTTCTGCTCGAGTACCTCATGTCCACCCTCTACCACGCCATCGCCCACGAGGGCGCCAAGCGCGTGTTCAAGGTGCTCGACCACAGCTGCATCTACCTGCTCATCGCCGGTTCCTACACGCCCTTCTGCCTGGTCACGCTCGGTCAGGTCGGCGGCGTGTGGCTGGCCGTGTTCGTGTGGGCGGTCACCATCGCGGGCATCGCCTGCGAGGCGTTCTGGACGTTTCGGCCCCGCTGGGTGTCGGCGCTGCTCTACGTGCTGCTGGGCTGGAGCGTCGTGTTCTTCCTCCCGCAGCTGTGGGAGCTTTTGGCCGCGCCGGGCTTCTGGCTCCTGGCGGCGGGCGGCATCAGCTACACCGTGGGCGCCGTCTTCTACGTGCTGAAGAAGGTTCCCTACATGCACTCCGTCTTCCACGTCTTCGTGCTGGCGGGCAGCGTGCTGCAGTTCCTCTCCATCATCCTGTTTGTGATCTAGCGAAAAGGCGACCATGGACAAAGACAAGGCAACGGAAAAGACCGCTGACAAGAGGGGATTCCTCGACTTCTTCGGCGTCGGGCGCCACCAGCCCGTGTCCGAGGAGGAGATCAAGGACATGGTGGCCGGCGCGGGCGAGCTGCTCGATGACGAGAAGCGCATGATCCACGACATCCTCGACCTGCGCGACCTGACGGCCCGCGAGATCATGAAGCCCCGCGTCGACATGATCTTGGTGGAGGACGCCGAGACGGGCCGCGCCGCCCTGGAGCGCATGCGCGGAACCGGTTATTCGCGGCTGCCGGTGTACCACGACGACATGGACGCCATCGTGGGCATCGTGCACTACAAGGATCTCATCGGCCCGCTCATGGACGGCCGCATCGACGACCCGGTGACCAAGTTCATGTACGAGCCCATGTTCGTGCCCGAGACCAAGGACGTCATCCCGCTGCTCTCCGAGATGCAGGAGCAGCGCCAGCAGATGGCCATCGTGGTGGACGAGTACGGCGGCACCGACGGCCTCATCACGGTGGAGGACATCGTGGAGGAGATCGTCGGCGAGATCATCGACGAGACCGACCGCGACCGCGACCCGGTGACGCTGCTGGGCCCCGGCAGCTGGCGCGCCGACGGTGGCCTGCCGGTGGACGACGCGCTCGAGCTGGGCTGGCCGGTGGCCGAGTCCGACGACTACGAGACCATCGCCGGCTGGCTCATGGACACGCTCGACTTCGTGCCCAAGACCGGCGACGAGTTCGAGGTGGACGGCTTCTCCTTCAAGATAGAGAAGATGCGCCGCTCGCGCATCTCGACCATCCGCGTCACCAAGCGCTAGTGCGCCCCCGCCGCCGCTCGCCGACGGCGACTGGCGGCGCCCTGCGGGAAAGTTGTGGAGACGCGTTCGCAGGCCGCGAAAACCGTGGCGCTCTCACCTGCGCACTCTTAGCCGACTGCGTTTGTCAAGCGAACAAAACATGAATCGTTACCATCAGGTTTTGGCCCCGGGCGCCCTCCTACGGTAGAATACGGAGTACTGAAAAACGCATATCGAGCCGTTCGGCAGCACACCCACACCCAACCTAACACGCTGTCACCGCCCACGGGCGGTTGGTCGTGTGCGCTTAGGTTTAGGGAAAGGGAGAGGCTGAGGCGAATGGTCGCTAGGCGTAAAAACACGGGGAGGGGCTTCGTCGGCGTGTTCGCCGCGGTCGCCTGCGCCTCGCTGTTCGCCGCCGGCTGCTTCGGCTTCGGCATCGCGTCGGCCGGCAGCGCCGGGGCCGACGCCACCTCCTTCGGCCTGGGCGGCACGAGCGACGCCGTCGTCCTCCAGGTGAGCGACGCCCCCACCCAGGCGGCCGCGCCCGCCGTGTCCGAGGGGCTCGCCATCCAGTCCGGCGCCCAGCGCGACGTGTCCCAGGGTTACCAGGAGATTGAGGCCGAGGAAGAGGCCGCGCGCATCGCGGCCGAGCAGGAGCGCATCGCCAAGGAGAAGGCGTGCCTGCAGCAGGTCGCCGACGCCAAGGCCGCCTACCTGGCCCGCTACGGCAGCCTGCCCGTCGCCGACGTCGACTTCTCCATGGGCCGCGACGCCTTCATCGCCGAATGGACCGACCGCATCAACGACTACCTGGCCGGGTTCCCCCTGGCCGGCCACGGCGAGACCTTCGCCACCGCCGCGTGGGACTATGGGGTGGATCCCCGCTGGTCGCCCGCCATCTCCAACACCGAGAGCACTCGCGGCTCGGTGTGCTTCAGCCCCTACAACGCCTGGGGCTGGGGCCAGTCCGCGTGGTCTGACTGGGATTCCGCCATCCGCGCGCACGTGAAGGGCCTGGCCAACGGCTACGGCTACACCATCAGCTACGCCAACGCCATGAAGTACTGCCCGCCGAACTACGACAACTGGTACCGTGACACCCGCAACGAGATGGGCAAGATCTAGGCTCGCGCGCAACGGGGCACTATACTGAGGGGGCTCGGATGATTCCGAGCTCTTTTTTCGTGGAAGAGGATGCGAATGAGCAACGTCATCGTCATCGGATGCGGGCGCGTGGGCTCGCAGCTGGCCAACATGCTGTCCGATAACGGCAGCAACGTGTGCGTGATCGACCGCTCGGCCGACGCCTTCGCCAACCTGGGCCGCAACTTCAACGGCTCGACCATCCAGGGCGTCGGCTTCGACGAGGACGTGCTGATGCGCGCCGGCGTCGAGGAATGCGACGTGCTGGCCGCCGTCACCCAGTTCGACAACGCCAACCTCATGTGCGCCGAGGTGGCCAGCCGCCTGTTCGACGTGCCCCACGTCATCGCGCGCCTGTACAACCCCGACCACGAGCGCGCCTACATGCAGCTCGGCATCGACTACGTGTGCGGCACGTCGCTGGTGGCCGAGGACGTGTTCAGCAAGATCGTCTCGGGCCACGGAGCCCATATCGAGACGTTCGGCGAGTTCGAGGTGCTGCGCTTCTCGCTCGACCTGTCCTGGCGCGAGAACTCCAAGACCATCCGCGTGTCCGAGATGGAGCGCGACCACGAGGTGTGCATCGTCGCCTTCGAGCGCGCCGACGGGTCGGCGTCGTCCATCCCCACGCCCGACTCGGTGCTCTATGCCGGCGACACGGTGCTCGCTTGCGTCCACCACGACCTCATCGGCGCGTTCAGCAAGTATATCCAGGACTAGGCCCGGCGGGCGCCCGCGCGCGGCGGGCCGCCTCGCAGGGCCCCATCGGGAGGAGCCCCCATGTACATCGTTATCTCCGGCGGCGGCAAGATCGGGTCGTACTTGGCCACGGTGCTGCTGCGCAGCGGCAACGAGGTGGCCGTCATCGAGGAGAAGCTGGCCACGGCCGACCGCCTGTCGGTGGAGCTGGAGGGCAGCTACCTGGTCATCCACGGCGACGGCTGCGACTCGCGCTACCAGGAGGACGCGGGCATCCGCCAGGCCGACGTGTTCGTGGCCACCACCGGCCAGGACGACAACAACCTGGTGTCGTGCGAGATCGCCCAGCGCGTGTTCAACGTGCCGCGCTGCATCGCCCGCGTGAACAACCCGAAGAACCTGCGCATCTTCCGCGAGGTGGGCATCGAGTGCGTGTCGTCCACCACCCTCATCGCCAACCTCGTCGAGGAGGAGGCCCTGCTCGGGTCGGTCAGCGTCGTGTCATCGCTCACCCACGGCAACGTGGCGCTCACCGAGGTGGTGGTGCCGCGCATGAGGCACCACTCCAACGAGGCCGGCATCGTGCTCGACTCCATCCCCATGCCCGAGGGCTCGCTCATCGCCGCCGTCGCCACCAAGGACGACGTGGAGGTGGCCAGCGAGGACCTGGTGCTCTATCCGGGTGACAAGGCCATCGTCGTGGCCGACAACGACGTCCTCGACGACGTCCGCGCCATGTTCCGCGGGCTCTGACGTGGTACTCTTTCCCCGCCGGCAAGCAAGAGAAGGGATCGCCTCCGCATGATCAACCGCTACACCCGCCCGGAGATGGGCCGCATCTGGGAGCTTCAGAACAAGTTCGCCATCTGGAAGGAGATCGAGGTGCTGGCCTGCGAGGCCCAGGCAGAGCTGGGCCAGGCGGGCATCACGCGCGAGGAGGCGCAGTGGATCCGCGACCACGCCGACTTCACCGTCGAGGAGATCGACGAGATCGAGAAGGTCACCAACCACGACGTCATCGCCTTCACCACCTGCATGGCCGGCTACATCGACGCCGACGTGCCGGAGGGGCGGGACAAGCCGAGCCGCTGGGTCCACTACGGCATGACCTCGTCCGACCTGGGCGACACGGCGCTGTCCTACCAGGTCACGCAGGCGTGCGACCTCATCATCGAGGACATCCGCGCCCTCGGCGAGACGTGCAGGCGCCGCGCCTTCGAGTTCAAGGACACGCTGTGCGTGGGCCGCACCCACGGCATCCACGCCGAGCCCATGACCTTCGGCATGAAGTTCGGCAGCTGGGCCTGGGCCCTCAAGCGCGCCCTCACGCGCATGGAGCAGGCGCGCGAGGTGGCCGCGACGGGCGCCATCTCCGGCGCGGTGGGCACCTACTCGTCCATCGACCCCTACGTCGAGCAGTACGTGTGCGAGAAGATGGGCCTCACCTCCGACCCGCTGTCCACCCAGGTGCTCGCCCGCGACCGCCACGCCCAGGTCATGGCGGCCCTGGCGGTGACGGCCTCCACCCTTGAGTCCATCGCGCTGCAGGTGCGCCTGCTCCAGCAGTCCGACGTGATCGAGGCCGAGGAGCCCTTCGCCAAGGGGCAGAAGGGCTCCTCGGCCATGCCGCACAAGCGCAACCCCATCACGGCCGAGCGCGTCTGCGGCCTGGCCCGCGTGGTGAAGGCCAACGCGCAGGTGGCCTTCGACGACGTGGCGCTGTGGTACGAGCGCGACATCTCGCACAGCGGCGCCGAGCGCGTGGCCCTGGCCGACAGCTTCACGGCGCTCGACTACATGTTCGGCAAGATGCAGTGGATGCTCGACGGGCTCCAGGTCTACCCGGCCAAGATGGAGCACAACCTGTGGCGCACCAAGGGCCTCATCTTCAGCTCGAAGGTGCTGCTGGCCCTGGTGGACGCCGGGCTCACGCGCGAGGACGCCTACGTCATCGTGCAGCGCAACGCCATGAAGGTGTGGGAGGACATCCAGAACGCCGTCGACGGCCCCACCTACCGCGAGCGCCTCGAGGCCGACGACGAGGCCGCCGCGCTGCTGCCCCCCGCCAAGCTCGACGAGATCTTCGACCCCTGGGACTTCCTCACCCGCATCGACACGGTCTTCCAGAGGCTGGAGGGGCTGGAGTTCTAATCCCCCGCGCACCCCGCACCCAGAGGAGGGCCGGCATCCGCCGGCCCTCCTTTTTTGTGCAGCACTTCTTTCTAAAATGGCCGGAATCGACGGTTTGACGACGCTTTGGGGCCGAAAAGGGCCCCTTCCGGGCCGCCCCGCCGCCAACAGCGCCGAGGCTGAAGCCCGTGACCTGGGGATACGCCGATTCCCGCCCAGCGAGCGCAAGACCTGCTGTCGTCAAACCGTCGATTCCGGCCATTTTGCAACGTGAAGCTGCGCCCCATCGTGTCGTCGAGCGGGGCGCGGTGTGACAGGGTGTGGCGTTGGGGCGCTCCGGGGCTATTCGACGGGGGACCAGACGCGGACGAGGCAGTGCTTCTGGGGGTCGCCCTCGAGGGGGGTGTAGTCGATGTTCGAGAAGGTGACCACGCGGCTGCCGCTGCCGGTGGAGGCCAGGTAGTCGCCGTAGTCGTCGGTGCCGTTCTTCACGTCCAGCGTGAAGTAGCGCTTGGTGGCGGGGTCGATGCCGCACACGGCGCGCGTCGACTTCACCATGAACCACTTGCCGCACCACGCCGGCGGCGCAGTGGGGGTGCGCGGGAAGCGGAACCATGGCGCATCGCCGTAGGCGGCCGCGCCGGCGGCGTCCAGGGCGCGCAGCGGCGAGGTGTCGGCCTTCCCGTCGTCGTCCTCGGGCGCGGCGGGCGCGCTCACGGTGACGGGGGACGCCGGCACGTAGGTGCCCAGGTTCTTGATGCCGTCGCCGTAGTTGTAGATGGCGTCGAAGGCGAAGCTGAACCCGGTGGGCCCGTAGCCGGCCTCGAGCGGGCGCATGGAGGAGGGGAGCACCACGGCGTCGGTGACCTCGGCGGTGGCGGCGTCCAGGCGCGTGAGCTGGTAGTACGTGCCGTTCGTGTCGGCGCGTGGCGTGATGACAACGCCGCCTTCCACCGCGCAGGGGGGCGCGCACATGCGGCCGTTGGACGAGTAGGCCTCCTCGACCTGGGAGCTGCCGAAGGCCGCCCGCTTGAGGAGCGACGCCTCGGTCTTCTTGGGCCCGTCGAGCCGCGGGAGCACCTGCCACCAAGCGTAGTCGCCGGAGGCGGCCAGCGTGGGCATCTCCCAGTCGGTGGTGCCCTCCTCCAGCAGCACGGGGGTGCCGATGGAGGCGCCGTCGCCCGGGGCGGCGTAGACGCGCCACAGCCCGTCGAGGATGTCGGCCTCGGCCCACACCATGCCGCGGGCGCAGGCGCGCACGTCATACACCTCGAAGCCCTCGTCCTGGCCGACGGCCTGCTTGAGCACGGTGCTCACGGTGCCCGATGTCAGGGACAGCAGCCCGACGGTGGACAGCGGGCGGCCCTGGTCGGTGGGCATGAGGCAGGCGGCCACCGTGTCGTCGCTGGCCCACACCAGGCTGCCGTAGGGCAGCTCCTTGGCGACCATGAGGCCCATGACGGTGGCGGAATCCTCGATCTGCTCGCAGTCCTCGGACGTGAAGACAGCGCTCTCGGGCACCTTCAGCGTGGACACCCCGCCGCCGCTCGACGACGCGGCCTTGGACGCCGCGTAGCCTCCGCCGCCCAAGACGGCTAGGGCCGCCAGGCCGGCGGCGCCGTAGAGGAAGTGGCGGCGCGTCAGCAGCACCTCGCGGCCGCCGGGCAGGGTGACGTGCGCGCCCTCGCCGGCGGAGCCGTCCGCCGCGTTGCGGCGCTGGGGGGCCGCCTTGGGCGCAGTGCGATGGGCCGCGCGGGAGCGGCTGGCGCGGGCGGCGCTGGGGCCGGCGGCTATGGGGTTTTTGCTATGGCCGCCCCGGGGGGCGGCAGACGCGGCGCGGGGCCTGGTGCCGGCGGAGCGGCGGGAGGGCGAGGCCGACGCGCGCACGTGCTTGGTCCTCTTCTGTGGCATGGCGCTATTGTGTCATTTCACGCACAGGTGCCAGGCCCCTTCCGGGCAATTGCTACAATAAACGCAAACACGACCTTACTGGTAACTTACGCCGCTCCGCGGTGCTCGCGGGGCAGCTGCCATGAGCCCGGACGAGAACCTGAGGAGAGCATATCACCATGAGCAACGAAACCCGCCGCATCCTCCTCGTGGAGGATGAGAAGGCCATCCGTGACGCCGTCACCGCCTACCTCGAGCGCGAGAACTACTGGGTCACCGCCGTCGGCGACGGGCAGGAGGCGCTGGAGGAATTCCAGAAGCACCACTTCGACCTGGTCATCCTCGACCTCATGCTGCCCCGCGTGCCGGGCGAGCGCGTCTGCCGCGTCATCCGCGACACCTCCGACGTGCCGATCATCATGCTCACGGCCAAGGGCGAGGTGGAAGACCGCATCATCGGCCTGGAGCTGGGCGCCGACGACTACCTGGTGAAGCCCTTCAGCCCCCGCGAGCTGGTGGCCCGCGCCCGCGCGCTGCTGCGCCGCGTGCACGCCGATTCCGAGCCTCAGCGCGAGGTGCTCGAGTTCGGCGAGCTCACCATCGACGTATCCGGCCACAAGGTGCTCGTCTCCGGTGAGGAGATCGACCTCACGGCCAGCGAGTTCAAGCTGCTTACCACGCTGTCGCGCTACCCGGGTCGCGTCTATTCCCGCATGGAGCTGGTCGAGAAGGTGCTCGGCTACGACTTCGAGGGCTACGAGCGCACCATCGACTCGCACGTGAAGAACCTCCGCGCGAAGATCGGCGACAACCCGCGCAGCCCCAAGTGGCTGCACACCGTCCACGGCGTCGGCTACCGCTTCGAGGATCCCACCAAGAGCGCCTCGTAAGGCGGCCCCGTGGAAGGCAAGCGGAAGTTCGCCTGGTCGAGCTTCTCCTACACCACGCGTGTCACGCTGGCGTTCGCTCTGATCGCCGCCATGACGGCGCTCGTGGCCATCGGCGTGGTGTCATTCGTGTGGGAGCAGCACTTCCAGACCTACACCACCGACAACATGCGCAACACGGCCCATCTCACGGCCCAGCGCATCGCGACCATCTACAAGCGCACGGGGGACCTGTGGAACCCCGAGACCACCAAGCCCGCCGCCCAGGTGGTGGAGATGACCACGGGCGTGGGCGTGAAGGTTATCGACGCGGGCGGCGGCACGCCGTTCGACTCGTCCATCGTCATCAACGAGGAAGCCGACGGCATCCAGCGCTCGTTCGAGCCGACCGACGCCTCGCAGATCGCCATGGCCAACATCGAGGTGGACAACGTGGTGGTGGGCTCGGTGCGCATCTGGGTGTACGGGTCTGATACGCTCATGCGCCAGCCTGACCAGGAGTTCCGCGACAACTCGTACCAGGCCATGGGCATCGCCGCCCTGGTCGCCATCGGCCTGGCCTCGTGCATCGGCTTCCTCTTCGCGCGCAACCTGGTGGCGCCCATCAACCGCATGACCACCACGGCCCGCGCCATCAAGGAGGGCGACCTGTCGGCCCGCACCGAGCTGCACGGCGAGGACGAGATCGCGCGCCTGGGCGAGACGTTCGACGCCATGGCCGACTCGGTGGAGAAGGATCGCATGCTCGAGCGGCGCCTCACCACCGACGTGGCCCACGAGCTGCGCACGCCCCTCATGGCCATCCAGGCCACGGTCGAGGCGATGGTCGACGGCGTCTACGAGGCCGACGAGGAGCGCCTGGTGACGGTGAACTCCGAGGTTCAGCGCCTGTCGCGCCTGGTCGACGCGCTGCTGCGCCTGTCGCGGCTCGAGAACCGCGCCAACCCCATGAAGGAGGAGGTCGTCAACGTCGGCGAGCTCATCGAGGGCATCGTCGTCACCCACGAGATGTTCGTGGCCGATTCCGGCCTCACCCTGAACTACGAGGCGCAGCCCGACGTGTACGTGATGGGCGACCCCGACATGATCCGCCAGGCCACGGCCAACCTCATCTCCAACGCCGTTCGCTACACCCCCGAGGGCGGCTCCATCGACGTGCGCGTGCGCAAGGGCGACATCATGGCGTCCATCGCGGTGCAGGACACCGGCATCGGGCTGTCGCGCGAGGAGGCGAAGATGGTGTTCTCGCGCTTCTGGCGCGCCGACGCCGGCCGCACCCGCGAGAGTGGCGGCTTGGGCGTGGGCCTGGCCGTGGTGAAGGAGATCGTCGACCGGCACGGCGGCTGGGTGCAGGTGGAGGGCGAGAAGGGCAAGGGCGCCTGCTTCACCATCCACATCCCCCTCTACGACGAGGAGCGCGCCCGCACCCGCGAGAAGGCCCAGGCCAAGGAGGCCGCCAAGCAGGCCCGCGCCGCCAAGCAGGGAAAGGCCAAGGCCCACAACAGCGGCAAGATCGGCTAGCGCGGGAGGCGGTGCGTGCGGAGCTGCGCGCCCCGCGCCTTGCCCCCGCCTCCCGCGCTCATCGCCCCTTCCTCGCATCTCTTGCGAAAAATACCGGCATTGTGCCGCTCCCCCGGGCTTCTTGCGCGATAATGACTTTTTGCGCGTGCGCGCAGCATAGGAGCCGAGAGGGAAGGTCCATCATGGCGGGAGTCGACATCAAGCCCGATGCCCAGGGCAAGGTTCGCGATCTGTACGATCTGGGCGACAGGCTCTTGCTGGTCGCCTCGGACCGCATATCGGCGTTCGACTACATCCTCGACGATGAGATCCCCCACAAGGGCCAGGTGCTCACGCAGCTGTCGTGCTTCTGGTTCGACCTTTTGGGTGACGTGGTGGACAACCACCTCATCTCCGCCGACGTGGCCGACCTGCCCGAGGAGTTCCAGCCCTACGCCGACTATCTGCGGGGCCGCTTCATGCTGGTGCGCAAGGCGAAGATGTTCCCCATCGAGTGCGTCGTGCGCGGCTACCTGGCCGGCAGCGGCTGGGACGAGTACCAGCGCGAGGGAACCGTCTGCGGCATCGAGGTGCCGCAGGGCCTGGCCAATGCGGCGAAGCTGCCCGAGCCCCTCTTCACGCCCTCGACCAAGGCCGCGGTCGGCGACCACGACGAGCCCATCAGCTTCGAGCGCTGCGCCGAGCTGATCGGCACCGACGAGGCGACCGCCCTGCGTGACCTGGCCGTGCGCGTGTACCAGGCCGCCGCCGAGCGCGCCGCCGAGAGGGGCGTCATCATCGCCGACACCAAGTTCGAGTTCGGTGTCGTCGACGGCAAGATCGTCCTGGCCGACGAGGCGCTCACGCCCGACTCGTCGCGCTTCTGGCCCGCCGCCACCTACGAGGAGGGCGTCGACCAGCCCAGCTTCGACAAGCAGTTCGTCCGCGACTGGCTGAACGCCAACTGGGATAGGACCGGCGCGCCGCCGCGCCTGCCCCAGGACGTCATCGACGCCACGTCCGAGAAGTACATTCAGGCCTACGAGGCGATAACCGGCCGCGCCTTCGAGCGATAGACCCAAGGAGAATCATGTCCCAGCGAAACCCGATGAACGAGCGTTACCAGTCCGAGGATCACCAGGGCAAGACGCGTAAGAGCGCCGCGTCGGCCAAGCCCAAGAGCAAGGCCGCGGCCTCGGTGGTGGTGCAGGCCTCCACCAAGACGCCGCAGCAGAAGAAGGCCGAGGCCAAGGCCGCGCGCCGCAAGGCCCAGGACGAGCAGCGCCAGCTCGACCGCAAGTACTACAACCCCGACACCAAGGAGTACAAGCGCCTGCGCCGCCTGTGGTGGGGCCTGCTGGCCGGCGCCATCGTCTGCACGGCGTCGTCGTTCTTCCTGCGCGAGCCGCTGGGCGACGGCGCGTCCATGGCCATCATCCTGGTTGCGTACGCGCTGATCATCGCCGCGTTCTACGTCGACTTCTCCAAGATCCGCAAGGAGCGCCGCAAGTACCAGGAGCGCATGGTGGCCCTGGAGGCGAAGCAGAAGAAGGAGGAGCGCGCCGCCGCCCGCGCCGCGTCCCAGGCGGCTCAGGCCAAGAAGGGCTCGGGCAAGAAGGCGAGCCGCAACCCCAAGGTGCAGCAGGCGGCCGCCGAGGCCCATGCCGCCGAGGCTGCCGCGGCCGAGGAGGAGGCCAAGGCCGAGGGCGACGACAAGCCCAAGCGCCGCGGGCTGTTCGGCAGCGGGTTCCGCCTGTCGAATCGTGAGAAGATGAACGAGGAGAAGGCCGCCGAGAAGGCCGAGCGCGCCGCCGAGAAAGCTGCGAAGAAGGCCGAGAAGGCCGCCGCCGAGAACGCCGCTGACGCCGACGCCGAGCCGGCCGACGCCAAGTAGCGCCCGCTTTCCGTCTGACGTGAGAGGGCCCCGCAAGCTCGGCTTGCGGGGCCCTCGTGTTTGCGCGGCGCTGGCCGGCGCGGCCGGCGCCCGCCAGGCACAGCGCGCAGCGCGCCGGCCGGGCGCCTGGCGGCAGGGGAGGGGGCGGCCCCTAGGCCTCTTCCTCCACGATGACGAACTCGGCTTCGTCCTCGGTCTTCTGGGCGACGAGCATCTGCTCGAACATGGACGCCGTCTGCGAGAAGTCGCTCGGCAGCACGACGGTGGCCTGGCGGCCGTTGCGGGCGAACTCGCTCATCATGTCGGTCCACTGCGTGAAGATGAACAGCTGGTTGGCCTCGGCGGCCGACACGCCCGAGCTCTTGATGACGGCCAGCGACTCGGAGATGCCGTCGGCGATGGCCTTGCGCTGGGCGGCGATGCCGCGGCCGGCCTGCTCCATGGCCTCGGCGCGGGCGCGGGCCTCGGTGACCACCTTGATGCGCTCGGCCTCGGCGAGCGACTGGGCCGCCTCCTTCTCACGCTGGGCGGAGTTGATGCGGTTCATCGACTGCTCCACGTCGGCGGGCAGGTCGATGGACGTGATGAGGGTGGACACCACATCGTAGCCGTAGTCGACCATGAGGTCGGACACGGTGCGGTTCACGTCCGACGCGATGGCGTCCTTCTTGTCGAACACCTCGTCGAGCGTGTACTGCGGCACCGACGAGCGCAGCGCGTCGATCAGGTACGACCGCATCTGCGACACGGGGTTGGCCAGCATGTAGTAGCTGCGGTAGATGCCGGACTGCTGCGGCGTGGCGCCGGGCGCTGTGCTCACGCGGTACTGCGCGGCGATGGCCATGGTGACGGTCACGTTGTCGCGCGTCTTGGCGTCGATGGCGAACTCCTCCTGGCGGGTGCGCAGGTCGACGCGGGCGGCGATGACCTCGATGAGCGGAATCTTCACCCGCAGGCCCGCGCCGGTGACGCGGTTGAACTTGCCCAGGCGCTCGATGATGACCGCCTTCTGCTGGGGAACGATGAACAGGCTCATCCAGCCGAGCAGGGCGAGCAGGACGACGATGACGATAAGGGTTATCACGGCAGCCTCCGTTCCTTGGGGGATCTACCTGATTGTACCCGATCGAGGGCGCCGCCCACGGCCTCGCCGATCATCTCTCCCACCACCTCGCCGACGGCCTGGGCGGTGATGGCGGCGCCCTGCGCGGCCCGGCCGGCGTTGGCGGCGGCGACGTTGGCCGACACCTCCACGTAGCTGCGCACCGCGTCGAAGACCACCGCGCGGTCGGCGCCGTCCACCCGCAGCGCGGCGTTGGTCAGCAGGCCCAGCGCGTGCGGGCCGCCGGCCAGGAAGTCCAGGGCGTCCTCGGCCCCCGACGCGTCGATGGCGCGGAACAGCGCCTCGACCACCTGCTGGCGCTCGGCGTCGTCGTAGCGCGAGAGCCACACCCGCAGCGTGGCGGCGGTGTCCTTGGTGGCGTCGGGCAGGTCGTCCAGATAGCGGAAGTCGTGGTCGCCGTCGTCGACCTCCCAGGTGAACACCGAGTGCTGCGCGATGCCCTTGGCGCTGCTGGGCGCCACTCGCAGGGGCGCCTGGGAGTCCAGCAGGATGCCCACCAGCGAGCTCTCGGGCACCACCTTGTGCAGCTTCCCCAGCACCGGCGCGTAGTCCTCGGCCGTGAACAGGCCGTCCTTGAAGCCGGGGCCGTCCAGGATGAACACGCGCTCCAGCCGCTCCTGCACGGCGGGGCTGGCCTTGAGCGCGGCGTACTCGGCCAGGTTGCCGCCCTTGGAATGGCCGCCCAGGTAGATGCGCCGCGGCAGGTGCGGCGCCATGGTCTCCAGGTAACGCAGGGCCTGCTCCTGGGCCGGCACCGGGGCGGAGAACGTCATGTTGAAGTCCTCCTTCCAGCCGGTGCGCGACGTGTCGGTGCCGCGGAAGCCGATGAAGGCGAAGTCGCGCTTGTAGGTGAGCGTGACGGCGGCGAACTGCGTCTCGCGCTCGACGTCGAACAGGCTCAGGTAGGCCGACGCCGTCATGGCGCGGAACCGGGGGCTCGCGGCCAGGGCGAAGAGGTTCTGCTTGAGGCGGTCGGGGTCGAGGCCGGTGAACATGGTGGGGAAGTCCTCGGCGCGCAGCAGGTCGCAGAAGTGAGCCGGGCGCCGCCGCGGGCCCAGAGCGTTGCGGACGACGGTGCGTACGTCGGCGAAGTCGGCGCGCTCGTGGAGGGCGGGGATGACGCCCTTGCCGCGCACCATGGCGAACTGGGTGAGCGCGGCGGCGTCGAGCGGGTTGAAGGGCTCGCGCTCGAAGGTGGCGAACTGGGTGTCCAGGTAGTCGAGCAGATAGGGCATGGCGGGAACTCGCATTCACGGGAAGCTGACCGATTCTCTCAGCTTCCCAGTGTAAGCGCCCCGCCCGCCGCGCCCCCGCCCGCCCCGCACCAGTCAGCAGACCGTAACGCGAAGCACGCATTCGGAGATATGCGCGGTGGGGGGGGGTCAGTGGCGCGGGGGCTCGTCGTCCCCTGGCTCGGGCGGCCAGTCGACGGCGCGTCGCCGGGGCGGCAATCCGTCGCGTCGGCGTTCGGCTGCGTCCTCCTCGTCACGCGCCGCATGGCGCGCGGCCGCGACGATCATGCCCCCGAGCGCGACGAGGGCGACGCCCCCGGCGAGGGGTGAGAGCTGGCGAGTCACAGGCATCACCTGAATTCCAACGAAAGCCGCAGGACAGAGGTGGGGACGGATGGGGAGATTATAGCCTTCGAGCGGAGGCGCGATGGGGGGGCAGCAGCGCGGGTTCATACTCTCGGGCGCATGACGGGGGCGGGGCGGCGCGGCACAATGGGCGTGTTACGACCGACGAGGAGGGGGATCCCATGAACGAGACGCGCCAGCTTGCGGACTACATCGCCGACTTCGACGTGGCGGAGGTGCCCGCCGAGGTCATCGACAAGGCGAAGCTGCACCTGCTCGACCAGATCGGCTGCCAGATGGCGTTCGCGACGCTGCCGTGGGGGAAGGCCGCCTGCCGCTACGCCCTGGCCGACGGCGCGCGCGGCGACAGCACCATCGCGTACTACGGCGCGCGGACTTCCATGGAGAAGGCGGCGTTCGCGAACGGCCTGTTCGGCCATGGGTTCGAGATGGACGATGACGACGAGTCGTCCACCAGCCACCCGGGCGTGTGCGTCATCCCCGCGGCCCTGGCGGTTGGCGAGCGCGTGCTGGCGAGCGGGCAGGATGTCCTCGGCGCCATCATCGTCGGCTACGACGTCATGATCCGCTGCGCCCATGCCGCCCGCAAGATGCACGAGCGCCACTTCCACGAGACGGCCGCCGCCGGCACCTTCGGGGCGACGGCGGCTGCGGCAAAGCTGCTGGGACTTTCCGCAGACCAGGTGGCGAACGCCCTGGGCATCGCCGCCAGCGAGTCGAGCGGCATCACCGAGCACACCTGCACGGGCGGGTCGGTCAAGCGCGTCAACGCAGGTTTGGCGGCCAGCAACGGCGTCCGCGCCGCGCTGCTCGCGCAGCTCGGCATCACCGGGCCGACTGAGGCGCTGGAGGGCAGGAAGGGCTGGATCCGCGCCTTCGCCGACGACGAGGAGTGCGACCCTGCCAAGCTCGTCGAGGGGCTGGGCGCGGACTACAAGATCATGCAGGTGGGCATGAAGCCCTACTGCTGCTGCGCGGGCATGCACGGGGCCATCGACGCGGCCGAGAAGATAAGGCGGCGAGGCGTCACCGCTGACGACATCGCGTCCGTCGCCGTGATGATGCGCCCGCGGGAGACGCGCGACATCGGCGGGACCGTCGAGCCGCAGGACATCACCCAAGCCCAGTTCAGCGCCCAGTTCGGCGTCGCGCTGCGCCTGGTGCGGGGCTCTAACGGCTTCTACGACTACACGATGGAGGCGGTGGGCGACCCCGCCGTGCGCGAGCTGTGTCGCAACATCATCTGGGAGGTAGACGAGGACGACACGTACCTGGCGGGGAGCGCTGCGCCGGCGCGCGTGACCGTGACCCTCAAGGACGGCACCGTGTACCAGGAGACGGTGAACAACGCGCGCGGCACCCTGGGCAACCCCATCGGATGGGATGGCACCATCGAGAAGTTCCTCGACCTTGAGCGGGGCTGCGTCCCCGACGAACAGGCCCGCGCGCTGGTCGCCGCCGTCCGTAGCCTGGACGCGTCCCCCGACATCATCCGCCTCACCAGTCTGATGACCGCCTAGCGCCTGCACCGGCGGGCAAACGCGGAGGGGCCCCGCGCCGGCTGGCGGCGCGGGCCTCCGCGTATGTGGATGCGCGAGAAACCATTCCTCATAAGGAATAATTTTCTATAGTTACAAAGATATAAACTATTCCGTATTCAGAATGATAAACTGGGCGAGACGATGGAGGTCTGCGAGGAGGAGGCGGCGTTGATAACCACCCAGGAGGCGGCGCGACGGCTGGGGGTAAGCCCTCGGCGCGTGGGCGCCCTCATAGCGGAAGGCCAGCTCAAGGCCGAGAAGTTCGGCCGTGCGTGGATGGTGGACGAGGCCTCGGTGGCGCGCCGTCAGGCGGCGCCGACGCACGCGGGGCGCCCCAAGATGGGGGAGCGCGACGCGGGCAACCTGGGCGCCTACACGCTGATGAGCCGTGATCACGCGGTGCTCGACTTCACCTACAACCATCGCACGGGCGAGACGGCCGACCTGGTGGAACGTGAGGGCATCGCCTGGCGCCCCCTCGGCGTCGGGCGCATCGACCGGAAGCCCAACCGCTACGATCTGGCCGCCTGGCTGGCGGCGCGCTCCATCCCCGCGGTGCGCCCCAACTTGGCGACGGCCCTGCGTGCCCTCGGCGCCCGGTCAGCCTCCGATCTCATGTTCGAGTCGCTCGGCCTCAGCCTGTCCGATCAGTATTGGCTCAAGCCACGGGATGCCGACGTGGATTGGCGCGAGGTGAACTACTTCGAGAACGGCTACGAGGAGGCGTTCGGCGATGCGCTGCTGGCCGGCCTTCCGCCGGCGGTCGGCGCGAAGCCGACGTTCTCGCCCGATGCGGCCACCAACGGCATGCTGGGGAAGGCCTGGGTGCGTCGCGACGGCGTCGACTGCCTGATGAAGGCGGGATCGGGTAACGAGAACCGCGAGCCATACAACGAGGTGCTGGCCACGCGGCTGCTCGGAAGGCTGCTCGGGTCAGGGGATTTCGTGGCCTATGAGCTGACGGAGCGGGGCGGCCGTGCCTTCTCTCTGTGCGCGACCATGATCGCGTCCGACGAGGAGCTCATCGCTGCCGAGGACGTGCGCACGGCGTTCGGCATCAGCGGCGGGCGGGACTTCCACGGCGCATACCTGCGAGCGCTCGGCGAGCTGGGCGTTTCCGATGCCCAGCTCGCCGTGGACAAGATGATCGTGGCCGACTTCCTGATGGCCAACTTCGATCGACACACCCATAACTTCGGGCTGATCCGCTCGGCGGAGAGCCTGGACGGCTACCGGGTGGCCCCCCTCTACGACCACGGCTGCGGCTTCTTCAGCCGCGCGACCACGGCCGAGCTGGAGGCGCGGCCCTACCAGTGGGAGAGCAATCCCTTCCGCGAGTACCCGTCGCAGCAGCTGGCCCTGGTCGACGACCTCTCCTGGTACGACCCGGGGGTGCTTGACGGGTTCGAGGAGGACATCGCCGAGGTGCTGGGGTGGAACCCCGCGCTCGACGAGCGTTTCATCGCCGCCGTCCAGCGCCAGGTCGCGCGCCAGATTCGCGCGGTGAACGACCTGGCGGCCGAGCGCGGCCTCATCGTCGCCGGCTGGTAGAAGCGAGGGGCCCCGCGCCGGCTGGCGGCGCGGGGCCCCTCGTGGGTGCGGGCAAGCGTGTGCGTGTGCGCGTGCGGGCGCCGGCGTGGGCGGCTAGTCGGCGAAGATCTCCTTCTCCACCACCAGCTCGTTCTTGATGTGGCCGACCAGCTTCTGCAGCGCGTCGATGCAGTTGGGGCGGATGTCGGCGCCGATGAGCACGTACATGAGCGAGTCGCCCACCTCGCAGCGGCCCTCGTTGAGCCAGGTGCGCACATAGTAGACGCCCGGCCAGGTGAGCGCCTCGGCCTCGGCCGCGGCCAGGCCCTCGGCGTCGTAGGAGAACTCGACGGCTACCACATCGCCCAGGCCCTCGACGCCCTCGCGCACCTGCTTCTTGGGCGTGATGCGCACGACGCCGTTATGGGTGAGGAACATGCCGCACTGGGCCGCCGCCGGATCGGCCTTGGCCTCCTTGAGCCACTGGTCGACGGAGGGTTCGGTCTTCGCCATGGTATTCCTTCCTTCCCGCCTGGGGCGCGCGGTGCGCGGGGTCAGGCGCGTTCAGGGGACGTTTATCGCGAATATTATACGGAAAGCCCTGCTTGTTCGACGCTTGAAACATTGGCCTTGGTACCATGGGCGGACATCGGTTTGACACGGCGGCGGCCGCGGCGCGGCACAGCGCGCGACGCCGCGCTACGAGAGAAGGGCCCCTATGTCACTCCCAGCCTCCGACCTCACCAAGCAGCCCGACCAGCGCACCACCATGGACCTGGGCGCGGTGCTGCCCTGCACCGCCGAGGTGCGCGACGACCACCTGTTCATCGGTGGCGTCGACATGGTGGAGCTGGCCCGCGAGCAGGGCACGGCACTCTACGTCTTCGACGAGGCCGACCTGGTGGGCCGCATGGAGGCGTACCGCGACGCCTTCCGCAGCCGCTACGAGAACTCGGACGTCATCTACGCGTCCAAGGCGTTCCTCAACAAGGAGGTCGTGCGCCTGGCCGAGCGCGAGGGGCTGTGCCTGGACGTGTCGGGCGGCGGCGAGCTGGCCTGCGCCCAGAGCGTCGGGTTCCCCGCCGAGCGCGTGTTCGTCCACGGCAACAACAAGACCCCGCAGGAGCTGGAGGAGGCCATCTCCGCCGGCGTGGGCCGTATCATCGTCGACAGCCGCATCGAGCTGGCGCGCGTGTCCGAGATAGCGGGGCGCCTGGGCGTCACGCAGGACATCTACATGCGCATCACCCCGGGCGTGGAGGCCGACACCCACGAGTACATCCGCACCGGCTGCGAGGACTCGAAGTTCGGTTTCACCATGCTGGAGGACTTCGCCTACAAGTGCGTGACCGACGTGCTGGCCGCGCCGAACGTGCGCCTGGCGGGCCTGCACTGCCACATCGGCTCGCAGATCTTCGCGCTGCACTCCTTCCGCGAGGCGGCGCAGGTCATGGTGGAGTTCATGGCGCGCATCCGCGACGGCTACGGCTACCTCATCGAGGAGCTCGACCTGGGCGGCGGCCTGGGCATCGCCTACACGGCCGACCACGAGCCGTCCTCCATCGACGACTTCGCCGAGGTCACCTGCGCGGCGGTGCGCGACTTCTGCGGCGAGCACGACCTGCCGCTGCCGCGCCTCCTGGTGGAGCCGGGCCGCAGCCTGGTGGCCAACGCGGGCGTCACCCTGTACACCGTGGGCATCCTGAAGACGCTGCCCGGCATCCGCAAGTACGTGGCCGTGGACGGCGGCATGTCCGACAACATCCGCACGGCGCTCTACCATGCGGAATACGAGCCGGTTATCGCCAACAAGGCCGGCCAGCCGCGCACCGAGATCGTCACCCTGTGCGGCAAGCACTGCGAGAGCGGCGACGCCGTGGTCATCGACATGCCGCTGCAGCACCCGGACCTGGGCGACATCGTGTGCGTGTTCGGCACCGGCGCCTACAACATGACCATGGCTAGCAACTACAACGGCCAGCCCCGCCCGGCGGTGGTCTTCGTGCGCGACGGCCAGGCCCGCGTGGTCACGCGTCGCGAGACGTATAATGACCTCTACGCGAGGGACATCTAGCGGCTGGGGCGCCACGCTCCGCCGATGAGGGGGAAGGCGGCGAAGAGGAGGCCGCCCGCCCCGCGCCCGCGCGGCGCGCATTCGAGTGAGACGACCGGGCACCGGCCCGGCGAGAAGGGGAGAGAACCCATGACGGTACGTATCGGATTGGTCGGCACGGGCACCGTGGGCGGTGGCTGCATCGACATCCTGCAGGCCCACAAGGACGACTTCAAGCGCCACTACGGCATCGACGTGGAGCTGGCGCGCGTGTGCTCGCTCAGCCCGGCCGAGGCCGAGGCCCACGGCGTGGGGCACCTGTTCACCAACGACTTCAACGAGGTCATCAACGACCCGGACATCGACCTGGTGGTGGAGCTGATCGGCGGCACCACCTTCGCGCGCACCGTGGTGCTGGGGGCGCTGGCCGCCGGCAAGAACGTGGTCACCGCCAACAAGGCGCTCATGGCCACCCACGGCGAGGAGGTCATGGACGCCGCGGCGGCCGCCGGCAAGGAGATCGCCTTCGAGGCCAGCGTGGGCGGCGGCATTCCCATCATCGACCCGCTGAAGCACTCGCTCATCGCCAACGAGATCACGTCGGTCATGGGCATCGTCAACGGCACGACCAACTACATGCTCACCCGCATGGCCGACGACGGCATGGACTACGCCGAGGCGCTGGCCGAGGCCCAGGCCGCCGGGTTCGCCGAGGCCGACCCCTCTGCCGACGTGGACGGCTTCGACGCGGCGGCCAAGATCGCCATCCTGGCGTCCATCGCCTTCAACTCGCGCGTGGTCATGGACCAGGTGCACACCGACGGCATCACCGCCATCAGCCCCGTCGACCTGGAGGCCGCCCGTGACATGGGCTACGTCGTGAAGCTGCTGGCCATCGCGCATCGCCGCCCCGAGGGCATCGACGTGCGCGTGCATCCCACCATGATCCCCGACACGCACCAGCTGGCCACCGTGAACGGCGTGATGAACGCCATCTACGTGGTGGGCGACGCCGTGGGCGAGACGATGTTTTTCGGCGCCGGCGCGGGCTCGGGCCCGGCCGCGAGCGCCGTCATGGGCGACGTGCTGGAGGTGGCGCGCCACATCGAGCAGGGCGTGGGCCCCATCGTCGGCTGCACCTGCACCGACAACCTGCCTATCCTGCCGGTGGAGGAGCTGGAGATGAAGTACTACATCCGCTTCAGCGTGTCCGACCGCCCCGGCGTGCTGGCGGCCATGACCGGCGTGTTCGCCCAGCACAACGTCAGCGTGCACTCCGTGGTGCAGCGCGGCAAGGGCACGAACGGCGTGGTGGACGTGGTGTACGTCACCCACACCGCCCGGGAGCGCGCCATCCGCGCCGTCATCGCCGAGATCGCCGCGTTGGACGACGTGCTGCACGCCGACCCGTCGGTCATCCGGGTGGAAGAGTAGCGCGAGGCGCGAGGGAAAGAGCCCGGCGGGCGGCTTGCGGGCCGCCCGCTTTGCGTTATGGGGAAGGCGAGGTTCTCGATGGTGGGAAAGAAGATAGGCGTCATCTACGACTGCGACGGGACGCTGGTGGACTCGATGCGGGTGTGGCGCGAGCTGGAGGACGAGCTGGCGGCGCGCGGCGGGTTCACGCTGACCAAGGCCGACACCGACCACATCACCACGCTCACCATTCCCGAGTGCGGCGACTTCTTCCATGAGAAGTTCGGCTTGGGCGCGTCGGGTGCCGCGGTGAAGGCGATGATCGACGAGTTCATGATGGACTACTACCGCACCCGCGCCGAGGGGCGCCCCGGCGCGCTCGACTTCGTGCGGGCGCTGGCCGAGCGCGGCGTGCCCCAGGCCGTGGCGTCGTCCACGCCCCGGCCGCTTCTGGAGGCGGGGCTGGCGCATGCGGGCTTCGCGCCCTATATGGCGGCCATCGTGTCGGTGGACGACGCGGGCGCGTCCAAGCGCGAGCCGGCGGTGTACGACCTGGCCCGCGAGGCGCTGGGCACCACGCGCGCCCAGACGTGGGGCTTCGAGGACGCCCTGTACGCCGTGCGCACGTTGGCGGCGGCGGGCTATGGCACGGTGGGCGTCTACGACAACGACCTGGCCGGGTCCTACGACGACCTGGCTGCCGAGGCTGACCTGGTCATCCGCGACTTCCGGCAACTGAATCCTGACGATTTCATGGGCCGCGCGGCCGCTCGCCTATAATCGAAGAACTTGCACCCTTTCCCGTTTCCGAGGAGTTGTTCCCCATGACCGAACGCCATCACGCCCCCAAGGCCGAGGAGCGTCTGAGCGAGGAGGCCGCGAAGATCGAGCGCGCCGTGAGCGCGGACGCCCGCAAGGCCGAGGCTGCCGTGGAGCACGACGTGGAGGAGGCGGGGGCCGAGTTCAAGGAGGGGCTGGCCGAGGGCGCCTCGTCCACGCACCATGAGCTGGAGATGGATCGCGCGGACGCCGAGCGCTACGCCCGCCGCAGGGAGGCGTCCCTCCACAAGGCGGCCGAGGCGCTGGCCCACCCCAACGAGCTGCGCGAGGACGTGGCGGCCGCCGTGGTCCGCGAGGCGTCCAAGGTGGAGCGGATCGCCGACGACCTGACCCATCCCTCCCGCGAGCTGGAGGCGGCCAAGCGCGCCGTCGAGCAGAGGCGCGAGGCCATCGAGGAAGCCGGCCAGCGCATCATCAGCGAGACCGAGGGGCCCTCCGACAAGAAGAAGCTGCCGCTGGCCATGAAGGTGCTCGGCGTGCTGTGCCTGATATCCGGCGTGTACAACCTGGCCGGCGTGGTCTGGGGCGTCATCGAGTCGGTGCGCCTGTTCCAGCCCGAGAGCATCGAGAGCCTGGGCATATCCACCCTGGTGGTGCAGATAGTCATGACCGTGGACTACGCGCTGCTGCTGGCGGCGTTCGCCTTCTTCGGGGTGCGTCTGCTGCGCAACCGGCGGCGCCTGGCGGCCCTCACGCTCGACCTCATCTTCATCCTGCTGGTGGTCGGCGTGCTGTGCTCGGTCATGCTCCAGGGCATCGGCTACTACCTCATCGGCTACGGCGTGCTGCTGGTGCTGGCTGTGGCCATGCAGTCCTACCTCGACCCGTCGCTGGCCGAGGAGCGCGAGCTGCGCCGCAAGCTGCGTGACATGGACCTGCGCGACGAGGCCGAGGCCGGCACGCTGGGCCTGGACGAGACGGGCCACGGCTACATCACGCTCAACTTCTTCAACCTGTTCTGGATCTTCGTGGTCTGCTCCATCCTGGGCCTGGGCATCGAGACGGTCTACCACTTCCTGGTAGTCGACCCGGGCCAGTACCAAGATCGCGCGGGGCTGCTGTTCGGGCCGTTCTCGCCCATCTACGGCATCGGCGCGGTGCTGATGACGGTGTTCCTCAACCGGTTCCACAAGAAGAACGTCATCCTCATCTTCTTCGTGAGCGCGGTGATCGGCGGCGCGTTCGAGTACTTCACCAGCGTGTTCATGCAGTACGCGTTTGGCGCTGTGGCCTGGGATTACACGGGAATGTGGCTGTCTATCGGCGGGCGCACCTGCGGCATCTTCATGGTGATGTGGGGCGTGCTGGGCGTCGTGTGGATCAAGCTGCTGCTGCCGGTGATGCTGCGCATCGTGAACCTGATCCCGTGGAACTGGCGCTACGTGGTGACGACGGTATGCGCTACGCTCATGCTGGCCGACGCCATCATGACGCTTCAGTCGCTCGACTGCTGGTACGAGCGCCTGTCAGGCAGCCCGGCCGACACGCCTATCCAGGGCTTCTACGACAAGCACTTCGACAACGCCTACATGGAGCACCGCTTCCAGTCCATGAGCATCCATCCCGACGACGCCGTCCGCGGCGGGAAGTAGGGCGCTAGCGCGCTGCGTCCCCGGGGTAGCTTCCCCCGCTTGTTCGGGGGGGGGTGGATCGCTTCTCGTCTGTCGCCTCGGAGGGGGTTCCTTCCCCCTACTTGTTCCCCTCCCCTGGGGGAGGGGGCAGGGGGGTGGGGGAGCCTGCACGGCGCTAGCTCCAGGGGTCGCGTTCGAAGAGGGGGTTGTCGGCGGGGCGGTCGGAGTAGGGGTCGTAGCCGTCGTCGTCCTCGTTGGCGGGGCGGCGGAAGGGGTCGGGCGCCTTGGCGCCGGCCGCGCCGTCGGTCGCCGCGCCGTCGGCTGGCGCATTCGCCACGCGCTCGGCATCCGTCCCGTCGGCCGCCGCGGCGCGCGCGGCCTTCTCGCGGGCCAGCTGGCTGGGCAGCGGCGTCGTGACCAGCGTCGCGTTGGGGTCGGTGCGCGGGTCGATCGCCATCATCGGCCGCCTTCCGTGGCCGCATCTGTCGCCGCGCCTTCCGTGTCGGCACCTGAGCCTTCGCGGACGGAGAATGTTTCACGTGAAACATTCACGCCCTCGTCGGCGCCCGCTGCCGCGCCTTCCGCTTCCGTATTCCCCGCCTCGTCGGCGCCGATGGCGTCGATGTCGTAGGGGGTCGTCTGGTAGACGTAGTAGTTGAGCCAGTTGGTGTAGAGCAGCTGGGCGTGGGAGCGCCAGCGCGACAGGGGCTTGGCGGCGGGGTCGTCGTCGGGGAAGTAGTGCGCGGGCACGGCCATGTCCAGGCCCTTCGCGATGTCGCGGTCGTACTCGGCGAGGAGGGTCCCACGGTCGTACTCGGGGTGGCCGAAGACGAAGAAGTTGCGGCTGTCGGTGGACTTGGCGATGTAGACGCCGGCCTCGTCGGACACGGCGATCAGCTCGAGCTGCGGGCAGGCCTCGATGTCGGCGGCGCGCACCTCGGTGTAGCGCGAGTGCGGCGCCCAGAAGTCGTCGTCGAATCCGCGCACGAGCGGCGACGTGCGCTTGACCAGCCGATGTTCGAACACCCCGAACATCTTGCGCGGCAGCTCGCGCTTGGGCACGCCGTAGTGGAAGTAGATGCCGGCCTGGGCACCCCAGCAGATGTGCAGCGTGGAGTGCACGTTCGTGGCCGACCACGCCATGATGTCGCACAGCTCGTCCCAGTAGTCCACGTCCTCGAAGTCGAGCAGCTCGACGGGCGCGCCGGTGATGATCATGCCGTCGAAGTGGCGGTCGCGCACCTGGTCGAAGGTGGTGTAGAAGGCCTCGAGGTGCTCGGCGGCCGTGTTCTTGGCGTCGTGGCTGGCGGTCTGGAGCAGCTCGACCTCCACCTGCAGCGGAGTGTTGGAAAGCTTGCGCAGGATCTGCGTCTCGGTGGTGATCTTGGTGGGCATGAGGTTGAGCAGCAGCAGCTTGAGCGGGCGGATGTCCTGGTGCATGGCGCGGAACTCCGTCATGACGAAGATGTTCTCGCTCTCGAGGGCCTGGGTGGCGGGCAGCGAGTCGGGGATGCGGATGGGCATGGCGGCTCCTTCGGTGGTGCGGGTGGTGCGGTGCGTGCGTGTGGCGTGCGGCGCGCAAGTGCGCTGCGGGCCGCGGATGGGTCGCGCGTCGCGTAGGCGCGTTGCGCGGTGGACGCGCGGGCGCGTGCCCGCAGCGGTGCCACCCTACTATATAAGAAGCCCGCACGAGCGGAGGCAGCGGGTTGGCTATCGGCTTATTCGTTTATCGGGTAGCTGGCTATATCGAATGCGAGGGGAGCGTCCCGGGCGCCGCGTCGTACAATAGGCGGCGTTTCATCGGCACGACGAAAGGCAACCCCATGAGCGAGACCATCGGCACCACCTGCGTGCAGGGCGGCTGGCGCCCCGGCGACGGCGACCCGCGCCAGGTGCCCATCTACCAGAACACCACGTGGAAGTACGGCACGAGCGAGGCCATGGGCCGCCTGTTCGACCTGGAGGATTCCGGCTACTTCTACACGCGCCTGGCCAACCCCACGTGCGACGCGGTGGCGGCCAAGATCGCCGAGCTGGAGGGCGGCACCGCGGCCATGCTCACGTCGTCGGGCCAGGCGGCCAACTTCCTGGCCGTGCTCAACCTGGCCGGCGCGGGCGACCACATCGTGTCGTCGGCGTCCATCTACGGCGGCACCTACAACCTGCTGGCGCACACGCTGCGGCGCATGGGCGTGGAGTGCACGTTCGTCGACCCCGACTGCACCGACGAGGACCTGGAGGCGGCCTTCCGCCCCAACACCAAGCTCGTGTTCGGCGAGGCCATCGCCAACCCGGCGCTCACCGTGCTCGACATCGAGCGCTTCGCCGTCGCGGCCCACGCCCACGGGGTGCCGCTGATCGTGGACAACACGTTCCCCACGCCGGTGCTGTGCCGGCCCCTCGAGTGGGGCGCCGACATTGTGACGCACTCCACCACCAAGTACATGGACGGCCATGGCGCCACGGTGGGCGGCGTCATCGTGGACGGCGGCTGCTTCGACTGGCAGGCGCACGCTGACCGGTTCCCCGGCCTCACCGAGCCTGACGAGAGCTACCACGGCGTGGTGTACGCCGAGCGCTTCGGGCAGGGCGGCGCGTTCATCACGAAGGCGACGGCCCAGCTCATGCGCGATCTGGGCTGCTGCCAGAGCCCGCAGAACGCGTTCCTGCTGAACATGGGGCTCGAGAGCCTGCACCTGCGCATGGCGCGCCATGCGGCCAACGGCCTGGCGGTCGCCGAGTTCCTGCGCGACCACCCGCGGGTGGCCTGGGTGCGCCATCCGTCGCTTCCCGGCGACGCGGAATACGGGCGCGCGGCCAAGTACCTGCCCGACGGGAGCTGCGGCGTGGTGAGCTTCGGCGTGGCTGGCGGCCGGGAGGCGGCCGAGGCGGTCATGGCGCGCCTGCGCCTGGCGCAGATCGCCACCCACGTGGCCGACGCGCGCACCTGCGTGCTGCATCCGGCGGCGAGCACGCACCGCCAGATGACTGACGAGGAGCTGGCGGCCGCCGGCATCGGGCCCGACCTGGTGCGCCTGTCCTGCGGCATCGAGGACGCCGCCGACCTCATCGCCGATCTCGACCAGGCCCTGGCGGGGGAGTAGGGGGGGGAGCCCTGCGCGGCGTGACGCGACCCAGCCCGGCGTGGCCCGGCGCAGCGCGACCTGGCGCTCCTCTGCGCGCCGCACCTCGGCACCTCGCGCGCCGCGACCTGGCGTCCTTCCGCGCGCCGCGCCTCGGCACCCTCCCTTCGCCCCGCCCTCGAGCGTCCTCCTAACGCGAGCAGACCGGATGTTTCACGTGAAACATCCGGTCTGCAGCAAATTCGGCGTTTCATATCCATTTCGTTGAGTTTTCCGAGGCTCAAACGGCGAATTCCCGCCTGTTTGGCCTCTCAGAGGCGCTGGAAAAAATGCTGACCTGGGGAAACGCCGGGCAGCACGATAGATCGGGCGTCTCAAGCCTCGGGAAACTCGCCAAAATGGATATGAAACGCCTTTTTCTAGACGAAGATCATGATTAGGCCGAGCGCCAGACCGGCCATGACGGCGAAGGCGGGCACCTTCGAGCGGCAGATGAGGTAGGCCTCGGGCAGGATCTCGCCGAACACGACGTAGAGCATGGCGCCGGACGCGAACCCGAGCGACAGGCACAGCCCGAGGGGCCCGATGTCGCCCAGCCAGAAGCCGAGCCACGCGCCCAGCAGGGTGGGGGCGCCGCAGGCCGCCGTGAGCAGCGTGGCGCGCACGCGCCCCATGCCGCCGCTGATGAGCGGCACGGCCACGGCCATGCCCTCGGGGATGTTGTGCAGGCCGATGAGCACGGCCATGATCATGCCGGTTCCCCACATGAGGTTGTCTGACACGGCGAAGCTGGCGCCGATGGTCATGCCTTCGGGGACGTTGTGCAGCGCGATGGCGCAGGCCATGACGACGCCGGCTACCACCAGCGAGGCGCGCGAGTCGTGGTTGCGCTTGTGCTCGTTGTAGTGGTCGGCGTGGATGAGCTCGTCGATGTCGTCGTGGGTGGCGGGGTGGTCGTCCTGGGCGACGTGGGGCACCTCGTGGTGGGTGCGTCGGTCGATGACGTAGTTGAGCCCGTAGACCACCGCGACGCCCAGCGCGACGGCGGCCACCACGATGAAGACGCCCTCGCTGTGGATGGCCTGGGACGCCTCGACGGCCTCGGCGAGCAGGTCGAAGCACACCATGGCGGTCATCACGCCGCCGGCGAAGGCCAGAAGCAGACTGACCGTGCGGTTGGACTCGCTCTTGAACAGGGCGCCCACCAGGCCGCCGAGGCCGGTGCCGCCCGCTCCGGCGAGCAGGGTGACCAGCGTTACGAACCAGAACGGATCCATCGACTCCATGGGCAGGACCATCTCTCTAGGGCGGCGGCTGGGCGCCGCGCGGGCGGAAGCGAAAAAAGTTACCCATATATAATACTGGTGATTTTCCCCGGAGGCGCCTTCAAGCCCCCGTGCGGCCAAAGCGTAACCCTTGGATAACTTCTCGGGTCTCCGCGCCTCTTCCCGTGCTCTACCTGGGAATTTTCGTCAGCTTTACCTGCTTGTCGTTGACTTTGCCGCGCGCGCGTATATACAATGCAAAAGTTCGCTTTCAAAAGCCCCGTAACAGCAGGAAGGGTTCGGAAGCACGCAAGAGGGAGTCCAGGCCCACACCGCGTGCGCTGGCGTAGGAAACCGGCATCCGGGTTCATCTGCACTTTTGAAAACAAACACCCCTGCGAGGTGGGTTCCGCCCGCGGGCGAGGGCGCGGCTCTGTGGCCACGCGCGACCCCGTGTGACGGACGCTTCAACCGCCAGGCAGGACCTGCAAGCTAATTGGAGGAACGTAAGTGAAGACGTATCATGCAAAGCCCGGCGAGGTCGAGCGCGAGTGGGTGCTGATCGACGCCACTGATCAGGTGCTCGGTCGCGTGGCCACCAAGGCCGCTCAGATCCTCAAGGGCAAGCACAAGCCGCAGTACACCCCCCATGTGGACACCGGCGACTTCGTCGTCATCATCAACGCGGACAAGATCCGCGTGACGGGCACGAAGGCCGCGTCCAAGAGCTACTACCGCCACAGTGGTTTCCCCGGCGGGCTGAAGTCCGAGACCTTCACCGAGGCCATGGCCAAGCATCCGGAGCGCGTGATCGAGCATGCCGTCAAGGGCATGCTGCCGAAGAACACGCTCGGCCGCGCCATGGGCAAGAAGCTCAAGGTCTACGCCGGTGCGGAGCATCCGCACATGGCCCAGCAGCCCCGCAAGATTGAGATGGAGGGTTAATCATGGCAGGTGAAGCTCTGTACTACGGCACCGGCCGTCGCAAGAACGCCGTCGCCCGCGTGCGCCTGGTTCCCGGCACCGGCAAGGTGACCGTCAACGGCCGCGATGGCGAGGAGTACTTCGGTCGTGAGGCTCTGCTCAACTACGCGAAGACGCCGTTCAAGGTGACCGACACCCAGGGTCACTTCGACGTGATCGCCAACATCACCGGTGGCGGCGTGTCCGGCCAGGCCGGCGCCCTGCGCCACGGCATCTCCCGCGCCCTGCTGGAGGCCGGCGACTACCGCGCCGAGCTGAAGAAGGCTGGCTTCCTGACCCGCGACGCCCGTATGGTGGAGCGCAAGAAGTACGGCCTGAAGAAGGCCCGCAAGCGCCCGCAGTTCTCCAAGCGCTAGTCTCGCGACTGCGATACCGCATGGAAGAGGGGCCCGCTCGAAGGAGCGGGCCCCTCTTTTGCGTCAGGCCTCGCGCACGCTGCGCGACTGCTCGCGCGAGGCGTTTCACGCGAAGCACCTGTCCGCCAGAATCAACCGCGCCGAACGTCCTTAGCTGTTAAGCGTTTAACACCTACGGGTGGTTTTGCCTATGACTGAGTTAAAAATCACGTGATTTTTAACTCAGTCAGCAACGTTTCACGGCTTAGCAGTTAAGCGCTTAACACCTAGGCGGCCGTCTTACCGTTCGGCAAGCTCGGCGAGGCGCTCCCGGTTGAGGGCGTAATGCGTCTTGCGTCCGATCTTGAACGACTCGATCAGCCCCAGCTTCCTCAGGGGCTCCAGGCGCTTGTAGAGCGTCTGCCGGGATATCCCAAGCACGCGCGCCATGGCGGCGGTGCCGATGCCCTCGAACGAGAATAGCGTCGCTGTGACGAGGACTTCGGCAACGTCGCGGCTCTCGGGGGGCAGCAGGCGATCGGTCGTTTCCAGGTGCTGCTCGAAAGCGGTGCGCTTCTCGGCGAGGGAGTCACGGAGGTTACGCATGGCCTGGACGATAATCTCGCAGAAGGCGATGACGAAGGGGGTCAGGTCGCCGCGGTTGAGGGTGTGCTCGCAGGTGGTGAACGCCTTGTAGTACTTGTTGATGTCGTTCTTCACGGCGTAGGAGATGCCCAGCCCCACGATAGGCTCGTATTCTTGCGAGATGAGATAGCTGCTGATGAAGCGGTTGGTGCGGCCGTTTCCGTCATAGAAGGGGTGGATGTAGCCGAAGAGGAAGTGAAACAGCGCCACCCTGACGAGCAGGTCGATGCCATCGTCGTTGAGGAGGCCCAGCGCGTTGTTCATCTCGTCGATGATGCGACTCTCGGGCTCGAGGCCATCGTGGATGGGAATGCCTGCCTGGTCGACGACGTGGACGATCTTGGTGCGGAACCAGCGGCCGTCGGGGACGCATTCGGGCGTGGCGGCGCTCACCTCGGCGAGGACGAGGTCGTCGTAGATGGCGCGAATGTCGTCGCAGGTGCTCACCGCGATGTCGGGTCGGCTTTCCAGCAGGGCGTACTTCTGCACGATACCGAGGAAGCGGCCGTGACGGTCGTTCTCACGCAGGCGCTCGAGCACCTCGCCGATCTCACGGCGGGTGGAGCGGACACCCTCGATCTCGTTGGTGAGCACGATCTCGTCGATGAGGCAGCTGTCGCGGTAGCTGTCGAGGGCTCGGCCGGGCAGCGACAGCTCCAGCTTGAGGATTTCCTTGTCAAGCCGGGCTGCCTCGAGGAGGGCGTCGTATAGCTCGGGGGCCATGAAGACGAAGGCGGGGGCCCCGGCGACCGTCGTGCCGAGGTGAAGGGTGCGCGGATCGCTGAGCCGGCTCTCATAGACGGCATCTGCGTTGGATGTGGGGTCGTGAAAGAGTTTACGGAAGTCCTTGTAGGCCATGGCTGAGTGCTCCTGATTGAGTTAAATACTAGTGATATTTTAACTCAGTAGAGAGTTATGAGGGATGACTGAGTTAAAAATCGCGTGATTTTTAACTCAGTCAGGAGTATTTCGCACCTTAGCTGTTAAACGCTTAACACCTAGGCGGCGAGGGTTACGCGGATTCCGATGCCATGATGATGTCGAGGGCTACCTCGAAGCGCCTCCTTCTCTTTAGGGGCTACCAGTCTATCTCCTCGTAGACGAGGCCGCGGGCGGCTAGTTCCTCGAAGAGCTGCTCGGGGGTGAGGGCCTTTATGCTGGAGCGGGTGAAGTCGCGCGTGTTTCGGGTGATGATGTAGTCGGCGCCGATCTTCCGGGCGCACTGGGCCACCAGGCAGTCCTCGAAGTCGCCCCATCGCAGCGCCAGGGCCTCGTGCACGTCCTGCGGGTCGACGCCCACCAGGGCCAGGAAGGAGAGGTCCTCCTCGATCATGCGCTGGGCCTCCTGGCTGCCGTAGTCCTTGCGCAGCAGGTAGTAGATGTCGGTGGCCATATTGGTGGAGATGTAGGTGGCGGCCTCGCCCGTTATCCCCAGAAGGCAGACCCGCCGCGACAGCTCGTAGAAGGGCTCGCGTCGCCCGATGTGGTCGATCACGATGTTGGCATCAAGCATCAAGACCATAGCGCTCCCTCATCCTCTCCTCGCGCAGCTCGTCGTCGGTGAGCGTCAGCGGGCGCTTGGTATGGCAGCGGTCGAACGCGGCAATGCGCCGGGCGACCTCCTCCTTGCCGGGCTTGGGCGCGGCGGGGAAGGGGAGCGCGTCGTTGCGGGAGGCGTAGTCGAAGAGCTGGCGAACCGCCTGGGAGGGCGTGAGGCCCGCCTGGCGCATGACCCGGGAGCCCCGTTCCTTCATCTGCGCGTCGAGCCGCACGGTGAGCACGGATTCCATGGCGCCTCCTTTCGTATTACGTGTATTACATACTAAGGAGTCGCTGCGAAGCAGTCAAGGGAAAGCGCGGTTCGCGTGGCATCGCGCTGTGTTGGCGTGCTTTAGCGGGGTAAAGATGTGCGGAAAGGTCATGATCGGTTTACAGAAAGGAAACAAGGATGGGGCAGCGTTTTTACAGTGAATCCATTTAAATTCCAAAACTCTGCCGAAGTACTACTCTAACGCTAACGCTCCTCATCAGGGATGGTTCTTCCCGCTACCACGAGGAGCCGTTTGCGTTTCCGCTTCACCTTGTTCCACCGTGCTTCAAGCAGGTACTGCCCTCAATCGTTCATAAGGCCGTGGTTTGACCTGGAAACATACCCCCAAGACCAAGGAGGAACGATGTGGCGTAACAAAAACAAGCCGGAATTCGGCACGCTGTCGGATCTCAAGGTGGTGAGCGCCTCGTCCTCGCTCGCGGGTCCCTTCATCGCCACGGTGCTGGCTGAGTACGGCGCCGACGTGATCTGGGTCGAGAACGCGGACGCCCCCGACTTCACCCGCGGCACCCCCAACTGGTAGTGCGAGGGCGAGCGCCGCAACTGCCGCGCGATGGCCGTGCGCATGAAGAGCGACGAGGGCCGCGAGCTCATGCTCAAGCTCATCGAGGACGCCGACATCTTCATCGAGTCGTCCAAGGGCGGCCAGTTCGATCGCCTGGGCTTGTCCGATGACGTGCTGTGGGAGCGCAATCCCAAGCTGGTCATCGGCCACATCTCGGGCTTCGGGCAGACCGGCGTGCCGGAGTACGTCAAGCGCCCCTCCTTCGACGCCATCGGCCAGGCCTTCTCGGGCTACCTGCACGAGAACGAGAACCCCTTCTCGCCGCCCTATGCCGTCGGCCAGTTCGCCAGCGACTACACCACGGCCCTCTACGCGTGCATCGCGCTGCTGGCCGCGTGGCACCAGGCCGAGCGCACGGGCGTCGGCGACTCCATCGACGCCAGCCAGTACGAGTGCATGCTGCGCACGAGCATCTACTCCATCGACTGGTTCACCAACCACAAGACCTTCCCGACGGCGGGCGAGCAGAACATCAACGCCGGCTGGGGCGCCTACCAGTGCAAGGACGGCTACCTGTTCTGCTGCTTCAACGGCGCGGCCGTCATGAAGCGCGGCAACGAGCTTCTGGGCCTGCCCTACGGCACCGACGTGTTCCCCGAGGGCTCCGCGACGTGGAGCATCGAGACGGAGGCCGGCAAGACCTTCCTCGCCGCCCTGGAGGCGTGGCTCGCCGAGCGCACGGTGGAGGAGGCCGAGCAGATCATGCTCGAGCACAACATCCCCGTGTCGCGCATCAACACCTTCGCCGAGGTGGAGGTTGATCCGCACGTCCAGGCCCGCGAGGACATCATCGAATGGGAGTCCGTGAAGGGGACGAAGATCCGCGCCGTAGCGCCCTATCCCAAGTTCAAGAACCACCCGGCGAAGGTGTGGGGGCCCTGCCCCGCCTTCGGCCAGCACAACGAGGAGATCATGGGCGAGCTCGGCTACACCCCCGCCGAGATCGACGAGCTCTACGCCAAGGGCGTCATCAACAACGATCCGGAGCTGATCCACTCCCGCTAGGACACCGTCACAACCGAAGAGGCTCCAAAGCCAAATCCGACCAAGGCTCTCCGCAGAAAGGGGGACCCTATGACCTCGCAACCTAAAACCGCCGAAGCGCCCGCGAAATCGGGCAAGGTCTACTACGGGTGGTACGTTTACATCGCCGTGTGCATCTGCATGTTCCTGGCGTGCGCGTTCACCTTCAACACCGCGAGCATCTACTACGAGTCGGTGGCCACCGCCTTCGGCGTGGGCCGCGCCAACGTCGGCTTCTACATGACGCTCGTCTACGCCACCGCCTGCGTCGCCAACCTGTTCTGGGCCGGCCCGCTGCTGCAGAAGGTGGACCTGCGCATCATCCTGTCCATCGCCTGCGCGCTGGTGGGCGTGGCGCTGCTGCTGATGTCCTACGCCCCATCCATCGAGTGGTTCTACGTGGCCGGCGTGCTCATGGGCATCGGCAACGCGTGGCTCCTGTGGCTGATCGTGCCCGTGGTGGTGGGCCGCTGGTTCAAGAAGCGCATCGGCCTGCTCATCGGCGTGGGCATGGCGTGCACGTCCATATCGGGCACGCTGCTGGCGCCCGTGTTCTCGAGCATCATCCAGTCGGCCGGCTGGCGTACCGCCTACCTGTACCAGGCCATCCTCGTGCTGGTCATCTGCATCCCGCTCGCGCTGATCGTGGTGCGCAGCCGCCCCGAGGACAAGGGCCTCAAGCCGCTGGGCTGGGACGACCCCGAGGTGCAGGCCGCCGAGAAGGCCGCGGCCACCAAGACCGACGGCATCACCCTCAAGCAGGCCCTCAAGAAGCCCTCGACCTTCGTGCTGTGCTGCATCTTCGCCGGCCTGGCCAACATCGGCCTGACCATGAACTACTTCTTCCCGTCCTTCACGACCTCCATCGGCTATGACGCCGCCACCGGCGCGCTCGTGGCCTCGACCATCATGCTGTCCTCGCTGTTCGGCAAGCTCATCCTGGGCTTCCTGAACGACTACTCCATCGTGCTGTCCAACATCGTCGGCATCGTGCCCATGATCGTCGGCCTGGCCTGCATGATGCTCTTCGGCGGCGACAGCGTCATCTGGCTGTACGTGGGCGCCGTCTGCTTCGGCATCTTCTTCGCGGTGCAGCCCACCAACGTGCCGCAGGTGGCCCGCAAGCTGTTCGGCAACGTGTCCTACGACCGCATCTTCGCCTACGTGGCCGTCGTGATGCCGCTGTGCGCGGCCGTCGGATCCACCTTCTGGGGCTGGATCTACGACATCACCGGATCCTACAGCGGCGCCTTCATCATCGACATGGTGATCGGCGTGCTGGCCCTGCTGGCCCTCCTCGTGGCGCTCAAGACCCGTAAGGGGCTGTGGGCCTGGGCCGCTGAGAACCCGGACGTGAAGTAGGGAACCCAGGCGGGCGCGCCGCAGGGCGTGGCGCGCGGCGCACCCGCCGCCCAGCCGCCGCCGGCCGCCCCGCGAGGCGGCGAGGCCGGCGGCGGGCGAGACGAACGGAACGAACGAAACGAACGAAACAGGCAAGACGAAACGAACCGATACGAAACGATACGAACGATGAAGGGAGGAACCATGGCATCCGAGACGTGGGAGGCGCGGTTCGACCGCAAGGTCGCCGAGCTGGAGCCCCTCTGGCAGGCCGCCTACGACGCCGGCGTTCCTCGCCACGACCCCCTGCCCGACGTCACCATGGCCGACTGCATCGCCGCGACGGTGGCGGATCGGCCCGACGCCGTGCACGCGGCCTACCGCGACGAGGCGCTCACCTACCGTCAGACCAACGAGGCGGCGTGCCGCGTGGCGGCCGCGCTGGCCGCGGCCGGCGTCACGCGGGGTGACCGCGTGGTCGTGATGCTGGGCAACGTGCCCGAGCTGATCGAGGCGTACATGGCCTGCTACAAGGCCGGCTACGTGGTGGTGGGCGTGAACCCGCGCTCGACCGTGGACGAGATGGCGGCGAACCTGGCCGACTGCGCCCCGGCGGCCGTGGTGGCCCCTGCCGGGCGGCTGGACGACCTGGCGGCGGCCGCGGAGCGCGCCGGCGCGGCCCCGCGGATCGTGCTGGCGGTGGCCGACGACGCCCCCGAGGCCGCGGAGGCGCCCGCCATCCCCGCCGCGCTGCCGACCGAGCCTCCCGTCCCCGTGGCCTCCTTCGCCCGCGTGGCGGCCGACGGCCCGGCCCCCGAGCCGGCCGACCCGCCCGCCCCTGACGACCCGGCCATGATCATCTACACCGGCGGCACCACGGGCGTGAGCAAGGGCTGCCCCCTCACCAACCGGATGCTGCTGCAGGCCCAGCGCCTGTTCTTCCGCGACCTTGAGCCGCTGCTGGGCGAGGGCCGCGCCATGACGAGCCTGGTCACGAGTCCCATGACTCACGCCTACGGCATGAACTTCGGCGTGAACTGGGGGTTCGTAGCGGGCGGCCCCGTGGTGCTGGCCGAGCACCTGGACGGCCCGTCCCTCGCCGCGTTGGTGGAGCGCCACCGTCCCACGGTATGGGGCGCGGTGCCCACGCTGCTCAACGACTTCTGCTCGGCCGAGGAGCGGGAGAGCCGGGACGTGTCGTCGCTGCGGGCCGTGGTGGTCAGCTGCGCCGCCACGTCCGGCGAGATCATGCGGCGCTTCGAGCGGCTGCATCCCGATGTGGCCGTGGTCGAGGACTACGGCATGACCGAGACCGCCGGCCCGGTCACCCTCACCCCGGTGCTGCGCGGCGCCTCCGCCGGCAGCGTGGGGGTGCCCTGCATCGACACCGACGTGCTGGTGGTCGACCTGGAGACGGGCGAGCGCCCGCTCGGGTTCGGCGAGCACGGCGAGGTCATCTTCCGCGGGCCGCAGGTCATCAAGGAGTACTGGCATGTGCCCGAGGAGACGGCCAAGGCCTTCCGCGGCGACTGGATCTACAGCGGGGACGTGGGCTACTTCGACGAGTCCGGCTGCCTGTTCGTGGTCGACCGCATCAAGGACGTGATCTGCGTCGGCGGGTTCAGCGTGTTCCCGCGCGAGATCGACGAGGTGCTGTTCGCGCACCCGGCGGTGGCCGAGGCGTGCACGGTGGGCGTCCCCGACGAGCGGTCGGTCGAGCGCCCCAAGAGCTTCGTCGTGCTGCACCCGGGCGCGCAGCTGACCGAGCAGGAGGCCATCGCCTACTGCCACGAGCACCTGCTGGCCTACAAATGCCCCAAGTACGTGGAGTTCATCGACCGCATCCCCACCACGCACCTGGGCAAGCCCGACAAGCGGGCGCTGCGGGCCCGCGAGGCGGCCCGCCGCCGCCCCTGAGGCAGCCAGCGGAAACGGGCATCCTCCCGCCACCAGGGGGGAGGGCGCCCGTGGCCGCTCAAGCATAGACCTGGAAAGCAAGACGATCGAAGAACGGAGTGTGCCATGGATTTCAAGATCACCGATGAGCAAGAACTGATGCTCGACAACCTTCGCGAGTTCTGCGCCCGCGAGATCACCGAGGAGCGCATCCAGAAGTGGTACAAGGATCGTCGCGTCGAGCCCGAGGTGTGCAAGGCCTACCTCGACGCCGGCTTCGGCTACCTGTTCCTCCCCGAGGAATACGGCGGCATCCCCAGCGACGCCGTGACCCTGGCGCTGGTGGTGGAGGAGCTCATGCGCTGCACCGGCGCCACGATGTCCTTCATGTCCTACGGCCTGGCCATGTTCGACCTGGCCGAGTTCGGCAGCCCCGAGCAGGTGAAGATGGGCATGGAAGCCTACCAGAAGACCGGCGAGCAGTGCTTCTCGCTGGCGCTTTCCGAGCCCGGCGCCGGATCCGACAACATGTCCATGACGGCCACCGTCCACTGGAACGATGACGGCACCTGCGTCCTCAACGGCACCAAGACCATGGTCAGCCATGCCGAGACGGCCCCGTTCATCATGTTCATCGGCAAGGACGAGGATCCGTCCCACGACAACAAGTCCATGTCGATGTTCCTCATCCCGAAGGACGCCGAGGGCGTCAAGATGGCCCCGCTGCACAAGATCGGCCAGACCATCACCAACTTCGACGAGATCTACTTCGACAACGTCGTGGTGCCCCAGGACATGCTGCTCGGCAAGAAGGGCGAGGGCTTCAAGCAGCTCATGAAGAACTTCGAGCTCGAGCGCATCATGCTGGCCGCCCACAGCCTGGGCCTGGCGCAGGCCGCCCTCGAGGACGCCGCCCGCTACGCCGCCCAGCGCATGACCTTCGGCAAGCCGCTCTACATGCACCAGCTGATCCAGGAGAAGCTGACCGACATGGAGACCACCGTCCAGAACATGCGCAACCTGCTGTACAAGACGGCCTGGGAATTCGACCAGGGCATGTCCGTGCGCCTCGACAGCGCGCTGTGCAAGCGCTACCTGTCTTCGATGTGCACGAAGGTCGCCTCTGACGCCATGCAGATCTTCGGCGGCATCGGCTACACCACCGAGTGCCGCATCGGCCGTATCTGGGAGGACTGCCGCGGCGACTCCTTCGCGGGCGGCACCGAGGAGATCATGGTTCACATCGCCGGTCGCCAGGTGGTCAAGAAGTACGCCGCCGACCTGTTGTAGCCCGTGCCCGAGCGAAGCGAAAAGGAGCAGATCGTGAATATCGCAGTTATGGTGAAGGTGCTCCCGGACGATCAGGACATCGTCGTCACCGCCGACCGCAAGCTCGACGCGTCGAAGGCGAAGCCCGTCGTGAGCACCTATGACCTCAACGCCATCGAGGCGGCCGCGCTGCTGGCCGCCGACACCGGCGCCGCCACCACCGCCATCGTGGCGGGGCCGGCGAGCGTCGATGACTCCAAGACCAAGAAGAACATCCTGTCCCGCGGCATCGACGCGCTGGCCATGGCGGCCGACGACGCGCTGGCCGACATGGACGCACGCCAGACGGCCCAGGCCCTGGCGGCCATGGTGAACCAGGCCGACGGCATCGACCTCGTCATCTGCGGCGACGGGTCGGCCGACCTGTACGCCCAGCAGGTGGACGTCCAGCTGGCCGAGGCGCTCGGCTGGCCGTCGCTCAACGGCGTGACGGCCATCACCGCCGGCGACGGCACGGTGACCGTCGAGCGCGTGCTCGAGAACGAGCGCGAGACGGTGACGCTGCCGCTGCCCGCCGTGCTGTCGGTGAGCCCCGACATCGCCGTGCCGCGCATAGCCGGCATGAAGGACATCCTGGCGGCCGGTAAGAAGCCGGTGACCATGTACGCGGCGGGCGACCTGGGCGAGCTGGCCCCGGCGGCCGTCGAGGTCATCGACGTGAGCGCGCCCGAGCCCGCGGCGCGCAAGAAGGAGCTGTTCGACGCCGCCCAGGACGGCGAGCTGGACGCGTTCGTGGCCGCCCTCAAGGGCGCGCTGTAGAAGGGAGGCACAAGATGAAGGCACTCGTTTTCGCCGAATCCGAGCCCGCGGCCCGCGAGCTGTCCGCCGGGGCCCGCACGCTCGCCGACGAGGTCACCCTCGTCACGTTCGATGATCCCGTGGCCGGCGTGGCCGACCGCGTGGTGACCGTCACCGTCCCCGAGGGGCATCCCAAGGAGGACGCGCTGGAGACGTTCTACCAGGTGTACCAGGACGTGCAGCCCGACATCGTGCTGGTGGAGCCCACCCGCCGCCTGAAGACCATCGCCGGGCGCATCGCCGCTCGCGAGGGCGCCAGCGTCATCACCGACGCGATGGCCCTGGCCGACGGCGTGGCCACGAGCATGTACTTCGGCGGCGTGGGCGTCCGCACCGCCAAGGCCGCCACGCCCGTCACCTTCGTGACCGTGGCCCCCGGCACCTTCGCCGACGCCGAGCCCAGCGGCACCGACGCCGCCGAGGCCGTCGCGTTCGTCGAGCCGGCCGTCCCGCTGACCCTGGTGGCCCGCGAGGACCTGCCGCCGGCCGAGGTCGACCTGACGGCGGCCGAGCGCGTGGTGGCCGCCGGCCGCGGCTTCGCCGCCGAGGAGCAGCTGGGCCTGGCCCGCGACTTCTGCCAGAAGATCGGCGCCGAGCTGGGTTGCACGCGTCCGCTGACCGAGAGCGAGACCTGGTTCCCGCGCGAGGCCTACATCGGCGTGTCCGGCCTCATCCTCAACCCCGAGGTGTACGTCGGCATCGGCGTGTCGGGCCAGATGCAGCACATGGTGGGCGTCGACCGCGCCAAGGTGAGCTTCGCCATCAACAAGGACAAGAACGCGCCTATCTTCCAGCAGGTGGACTACGGCCTGGCGGGCGACATCGCCGACGTGCTCCCCAAGATCAACGCGGAGCTCTAGGACGGGAGTGTGAGCGCTATGGCTGACTTTGACGTTATCGTGGTAGGAGCGGGGTGCGCCGGATCGGTGGCCGCCTACCAGCTGGCGAAGGCGGGGAAGAGCGTGCTCATGATCGAGCGCGGCAACTACGCCGGAGCCAAGAACATGACCGGCGGGCGCATCTACTCCCATTCGCTGAAGAAGGTCTTCCCCGACTTCGAGGAGGAGGCGCCGCTGGAGCGCCGGGTCACCCATGAGCGCATCTCGCTCATCGACCCGGAGGCCAACTTCACCATCGACTTCACCTCCGACAAGATGCACACGCCGGGGGAGGATTCCTGGACGGTGCTGCGCGGCCCCTTCGACCAGTGGCTCGCCCAGCAGGCCGAGGACGCGGGCGCCGAGTGCATCTACGGCATCCCCGTGGACGACCTGGTGACGGAGGACGGCGCCGTGAAGGGCGTGGTGGCCGGCGAGGACACGCTGACCGCCGACATCGTCATCCTGGCGGACGGCGTGAACTCGCTGCTCACCGCCAAGGCCGTCGGCGCCCCCACGCCGCAGCCGCACCAGATGGCTGTGGGCCTGAAGGAGCTCATCGAGCTGCCGGCCGAGGTCATCGAGGACCGGCTGCTGCTGGCCCCCGGCGAGGGCGCGGCATGGTTGTTCGCCGGCGACGCCACCCACGGGCACGTGGGCGGAGCGTTCATGTACACCAACAAGGACTCCATCTCGCTGGGCCTGGTGGCCACGCTGTCCGACCTGGTGACGGCCGACACGCCGGTCTACCAGATGTTCGAGGACTTCAAGCAGCACCCGGCCGTCGCCCCGCCCGTCAAGGGCGGCAAGGTGGTGGAGTACTCGGGCCACATGGTGCCCGAGGGCGGCTACGCCATGGTGCCCAAGCTGGTGACCGACGGCTGCCTGGTGACGGGCGACGCCGGCATGCTCTGCATCAACCTGGGCTACTGCGTCCGCGGCATGGACTTCGCGGTGACCTCGGGCGACTTCGCCGCCCAGGCCGCCATCGAGGCCCTGGACGCCGGCGACGTGAGCGCCGCCAAGCTCGCCCGCTACACCCAGCTGCTCGACGGGTCCTACGTGATGAAGGACCTGCGGCAGTTCCAGAAGTTCCCGCATTTCATGGAGAGCACCAAGCGCATCTTCAACGAGTACCCGGCCATGGTCCGCGACATGATGAACAACCTGTTCATCGTCGACGGCGAGCCGTGCGTGCCCCTGAGGCGCAAGCTCATGGACCCGGTGAAGACGGTCGGGATCATGAACGTGCTCAAGGACGCTAAGGGAGGGGTGACGGCGCTATGATCAAGGACATCACCGTCAACGTCGACGCGAAGCTGTCCCTCAACCGCTACGACGTCGACGAGGAGGCGGCCCACATCGAGCTGAAGGAGCCCGACGCCGCCCCCGACTTCGACCGGGAGTTCGACAAGCTCGTGCTGGCCTGCCCGGCGGGCCTGTACAAGCGCGATGCCGATGGCCGCACGTCCTTCGACTACGCGGGGTGCCTGGAATGCGGCACCTGCCGGATCCTGTGCGGCACGACCATCCTAGACCACTGGAACTACCCGGGGCCCACCAAGGGCGTCGAGTACCGCTGGGGCTAGAACCCCAGCTCCGGGGCGCCGCCGGCCCAGGCCCGGCGCCCCGGGATTCCGGCCCGCGTCCGCGCCCGCGCACCCCGGCGGGTGCGCGGGCGCGGGGTGCGGGGCTGGCCGACTGGCTGAGACGAGGGGATTTCCATGAGTGGTGAAGCAACGAAGGCCGCCGCTCCGGGCGGCGAGTACGAGTACGCGTTCGAGGCGGTGCCCGATTCCGAGCGCACGAGCGGGCTCAGCCTGTTCATGGTGCTGGCGGGATACCCCATCGCGGTGTCCAACTTCGTGACGGGCGCGGCCATCGGGTTCCGCATGACGTTTATCGACGCGGTCATCGCCATGCTGACGGCCGACGCCTTTCTCATCTTCATCGCGGTGTCCACGGGGCTCATCGCCTTCAAGACGGGGCTTTCCACGTCGTTTCTGTCGCGCATCGCCTTCGGGCGGCGCGGGTCGACCATCTTCTCGCTTCTGCTGGTGCTGTCGTCGGCCGTGTGGGTGGGCATCAACGGCGACACCTTCGCGTCGATGGTGGCGGTGAACTTCCCCTGGTGGCCGCTGCCGACGGCTGCCACGTCCGCGGCCATCATCCTCCTGTGGTCGATATCGGCCATGCGCGGCTACCGCGGGCTCGAGATCGTGTCGTGGATCGGCGTGCCCATCGCCACGGCCATGGCGGTCATCTGCTTCGTCATGGTGGGCATGAGCAACAACGGCTACGGCGCCGTGCTGGCCTACGCGCCCGACCCGGCCAACACCATGTCGTTCACCGAGGCGTCGGCGTCCATCGTGGGCAGCTGGGTGTTCGGCTGCCTCATCACGCCCGACGCGGCGCGCTTCGCCCGCAGCCGCAAGGGCGTCGTCGGCGCCGGCACGTCGGCGTCCTTCCTGGGGCTGTTCTGCCTCCAGTTCGTGGGCTGCGTGGTGGCCCAGATCGCCGTCGACCCCGACTTCTCGGCCGCCACGGCGGCGCTGGGGCTCGGCGGGGTGGTGCTGGTGTGCACCTTCGTGTGCCTGTGCACCACCCAGGACAACAACATCTACGGCGCGGGCCTGGCCATGCAGAACATCCTGGCCGAGACGCCGCTGGCCGGCAAGGTGCGGCACTGCTGGATCGCGCTGTCCATCACCGTGGCGGCGGCCATCTTCGCGGCCTGCGGGGCGCTCAGCTTCCTCTTGCCCGTCATCCAGTTCCTGTCGGTGCTGCTGGCGCCGGTGCCGGCGCTCATCATCGCCGAGTACTGCTTCGTCAAGAACTCGAAGGCGGGCATCGGCTTCAACCCGGTGGCCCTGGTGTGCTGGCTCGCCGGCGGCGCGGTGGGGCAGCTGTGCCTGATGGCCAACTTCTTCGTGTCGCCCGTGGTGGCGTTCGCGTTCACGCTGGTGCTCTACACGGTGCTGAGCAAGGCCTTCGACAAGCGCGTGCTGGCGGGGCGCTAGGCGTGCGGGCGAGGGCGCTGGGGGCGCCGGCCTGCGCCTAGAGGGCGGCCTGATCGCATGAAAGGGGCCCGCTCGGGTGAGCGGGCCCCTTCGCGTCGGCGCGTCGGATGGCGCTCGCCGCGCCGCTACTTCCCCGTCAGCTTGACGGCCTTGGTGGGGCAGTGCTCCTTGCAGTCGAGGCAGCCGGTGCAGTCCTCCAGGTCGCGCGGGGTGGCGGTGGCGTCGCAGATGTCCTCGGGGCAGACGGTGGCGCAGGTGCGGCAGCCCTCGGCGTAGAGGCACGTCGCGGCGTCGGCGCGCGGCTTGGGCGCGAACGGCAGGCGCACGTGCAGCTTGGCGGCCAGCCCGAAGAAGAACCCGAGGGGACAGATGGCCGCGCACCAACGGCGCAGCAGGAACACCTCGGCCAGCAGCATGGCCGGGAAGACGATGAGCTCCCAGCCCGGCTGCCAGGTGATGAGCAGGCGGCTCGCCGCGAAGAGCGTCCCGAAGGCCAGCCCGATGGGACAGAACAGGCAGAACACGGGGAAGTGCACCACCAGCGACACCGCCAGCAGCACGGCCAGCACGATGCCCTGGGCCGCCAGGCTGCTGCGGGTGCGCGCGGCGTTGGGGTCGCCGGCGGCGCTGCCGGCGCCGGTCGCGCAGCCGGCGCACGTGCCGGTGCGGCCCGTCAGGCCGCGCGGCGTGCGTCCGCCGAACAGGTTCCGGGTCAGCGACGTGGGGCACACCCACGAGCAGAACACGCGGCCGAGCAGGGCCACCACGGCCAGCAGCGCCAGCACGCCGGGCAAGAGCGCCCACGGCACCGAGCCGCTGGCGACCGCGATCTCGGCGAATCCCACCGGGCACAGCGCGCAGAGCGTCCCTGCCGGCACGTGGGCGAAGGTGCAGGCCAGCACCGCCGCCAGCACGGCCAGGGCCACGCCGATGCGAAGGTAGCGCATTTTATTCACGGCTGCCTCCCTTCTCCCGCGAGCCTGCGGCGCCCGCGCCCGCTGTCGTGCCCGTGCCCGCGTCGGTGCGGCGCGTCCGGCACAGCTCCTCGAGCTCGGCCGAGGTCAGCGCGCCCGGCACGGCCGCCGCCGCGCTCTGGCGGCTCACCACGTAGATCCCCTTCTCGGCCGTGGACGCGTCGTAGGCGCGCAGCGAGGGCGCCGGGCACACCATCTCGCACAGCCCGCAGCCGTCGCAGAGGACCTCGTCCACGTGCGGTCGGCCCCGGTCGTCCAGCGTGATGGCGCCCTCGACGGGGCAGCGGTCGGCGCACACCGTGCAGCCGCCCCAGTCCCAGGCCACGCACGCGTCGCTCACCACCTTCGCCACGCCGATGTTGGCGGCGCTGGGCGCATCCCAGCTGAGCGCGCCGGTCGGGCACGCCTCGACGCACTTCATGCAGAAGTCGCAGTAGCCGTCCTTATAGATGAGCTCGGGCGTCCCCACCGCGGGGAAGTCCCAGGTCAGCGGCCGCGGCTGCACCAGGTCGTAGGGGCACGCCTGCACGCAGCGCTGGCAGCGGTCGCAGCGCGCCAGCAGGTGTGCCTCGTCCTCGGCCCCGGGAGGCCGCAGGTAGGCCGCCTGTGCCGTGTCGCGCGCGAAGGCCCCCAGGCCCCCGGCGCCCACCAGCACCGCGCCCGCGGCCCCGGCCATCACGAACTGGCGCCGGCTCATCCCGGCCGGCCGCCTGCCGCTTCTCGTCGCGTCGTCGGCGCGCGTGGCGCCGTCGGCCGCCGATGCGCCCAAGGGCGCCGCCGCGCCGCTGCCGGCAGTCGCCTGCCCGCTGCTCTTCTCCTTCATCCCCTGCATGGCCTTCCCCCTCGGGTTCCTCTTGCTCTCACGTTCCCTCGTCTGCGCGGCGGCACCACCCGGGTGCGGTCGCGCAGACGTGCTCGGCGCCGCCTGGGAGGGGAGGGGCGGCGCCGAGCAGCGGTCGCGTCAGTCCAGCATGTCCTCCAGCAGCGCCACGTCCTCGCGCACGAAGGCGTCGGTGAAGCGCGCGAGCGACGGGTAGAAGCCCGCGGCCCCGTCGGACGACGCCGCGGCGTCCAGGTCGGCGCAGAAGCGGTCGACCCAGTTCAGCAGGTGCGCCTGGGCGAACGCGAGTGATTGGCGCACGGTCTCGTCCGCCGCCTCGTCGCCCGCGGCGTCGCCGGCCTCCAGGAAGGTGCGCGCGCGGTCGGCCAGCGTGGCCATGAAGGCCAGCTCGACGGCCACGTGGTCCTCGGGCTCGGTGAAGGACGCGTCCTTGGCCAGGTGCTGCTCGCGGTAGGCGCGCGCCACCTGGGCGTAGGCGTCCTGCATCATGATGCCGCGGTCGCTCGTGTACACCGACTCGTAGGGGAAGGCATGGCGCGCCGTCAGCGGGCCCATGCCGAAGAACACGCGGTCGAAGGTGACGGCCAGCAGCTCGAGGGCCGCCTCGTCGGCGTCGGCCACCGCGGCGCGCAGGGCGTCCAGGTGGGCGGTCAGGGCCGCGTCGTCGCTGGCGAAGGCGAAGTCGCCGGCCAGCTCGCGGGCCAGCGCGGCGTCCACCTCGCCGCGGAAGCAGCGGGACAGCAGGCGGTAGACGTTGGCGCGGCTGGCCATCAGGTCGGCCAGCGCCGCGCGGGTCTGCGGGTCGAGCGGCTCGGCGGCGGCCATGCCGTCGGTCGCGGCGGCCGCGTTCGGTGCGTTGTCGGACATGAGAGGCTCCTTTCGCCTGGTGCTTCGGCCCGCCTCGGCTGCCTGCTGCAGCAAGAAGGCCGTTTCGTATCCATTTCGTCGAGTTTTCCGAGGCTCAAGGGGCGTTGGAGGGGCGAATTCCCCGCAAATCGCGCCAACGATTTTTCGTGACCTGGGGAAACGTGACAGGCCTCGCCGCGATGGCGCTTGCAAGGCTCGGAAAACTCGACGAAATGGATATGACTTCCGCAAATCGCTGCCAGCGCCCGCGTTTGGCGGCGCGCATCCGGCCGCTACGCCCGGCGGCGGTGTCCGGCGAGCGCGGCCAGCGACCGAATTCGGCGGCGGTACCGGGCGGCCGTGCCCGGCGGCGGCAGCAGCCGGATCCGCCGGCGCTCATCCAGCGGCCATGCCCGGTGGCGGCGCGCGCCTGGCGCGCCGCCACCGCAGCGGCTCGTGCTAGTAGATCAGCGACTCGACGGATGTGGCCACCGCGTACATGATGATGCGCAGCGCCACGTTGCCCACCACGAGGCACGCGAGCGCGCCCCACAGCATCCCGGCTGCCGAGCGCACGCCGGCCGCCTCGGCCGTCGTGGCACCCGCCGCAGCCCCGCCATCGGTGCCGGCCGCAGCCACCGCCGGGGCAGCGCCCGCGCCAGCAGCGCCCGCGCCCGCGCCGTCGTCGGCCTTGCGCAGCGCCAGCCACGCCAGCGCCGCCGGCGCCACGATGCCCAGCACCACGACGCCCGCCCAGAACTCAAGCGCCAGGCTGCCGGTCAGCAGCCGGCCGATGGAGCGGCTCTCCACCGGGAACGGCGCCAGGGCGATCCACGCCACATAGGCGAGCATCGTCACCACCGACGCGGCCACGCCGACCAGGGCCAGCTTGAGCGCCAGCGAGGCGTCGTCGCCCTCACCGCGCAGGCACACGACGGCGGCGCTCAGCACGAAGCCCAGGCCCAGGCCGGTGCCCAGGTACATCAGCGGCAGCGTGAAGCTGTCCCATGCCGGGCGCGCCGGCATCATGTAGGACGCGCCGGCCACCAGCGGCAGCACGACGCCGGCGATCAGCGCCAGCACGCCGAGCACCTTCGAGGCGCCGGGGTAGTCCTTGCGGGCCAGCACCGCGTACACCAGCGTCACCACGCCGGCGAAGCCCACGGCGAACAGCTCCTTGGACAGGCCCGAGGCCATGTTGCCCAGGATGTAGAAGGCGCGGTCGATGTGCCCCAGGTGCATCGCCGAGGCGCAGCCGCCCACGGCCAGCAGCACCAGCGCGCACACTGCCAGCGGGAAGCGCACCTTCTTGAACACGCCCTTGATCTCGCCTATCCCCAGAAACACCAAGGTTCCGCAGGAGGCGCCCAGCAGAACGCTGAACACCAGTAGGGGCCACTGCACTGCCATGGCTTACTCACCGCCCTTCCACTCGCACTTGTCCAGGCCGAAGGTCACCGAGGGCTTGTTGCCCACGTCGGTGAGCTTGTGGGTCTGCTTGCGTGCGATCATCTTGCTCACGTCGCTTTCGGGGTCGTCGGCGTCGCCGAAGAAGCGCGCCTGGCCCGGGCAGTGCCGCACGCAGGCCGGCGTCTTGCCGTCGTCCACCAGGTGCGCGCACAGGGTGCACTTCTCGATGACGCCCTTGTCCTTGGACTCGTCGTAGGTGCGCACGCCGTAGGGGCACGCCATCACGCAGTACTGGCAGCCGACGCACTTGGCGTGGTCGACCAGCACGATGCCGTCCTCGCGCTTGTAGCTGGCGCCGGTGGGGCACACGCTCACGCACTGGGGGTTCTCGCAGTGCTGGCACGCGACGGGCAGGTAGTACATCTCCAGGTCGGGGTAGGAGCCGGAGGGGCCGATGGTCAGCACCTTGCTGTAGAAGGTGCCGAGCCCGACGTTGTTCTCCTGCTTGCACACCACGGCGCAGGAGTGGCAGCCGATGCAGCTGTCCAGGTCGATGGCCATCGTGTAGCGGGTCATGTTACTTGCCTCCCTTCGCGGCGGCCACGGTGGGCATGGCCACGCCGTCGTCCTGGCCGTCCTGAGCCAGCTGCTCGCGGGTCAGCGGCAGGAAGATGCGCAGGTCCTCGGCCGTCATGCAGATGTTGTCGGGCGCGCCCTCCTCGGCCTTGTACACCTTGCACAGGCCGCCGAAGTTGTCGGTGCCCACGGCGGGGTCGTAGGGGCCGTTGTTCTCGAACAGGATGTTGCAGTTGGCGTCGAGCGCCCCGTGCAGGTCGTCGGTGGCGGCGCGCTCGGGGAACCACCAGTCGTGCTCGACGTGGATGGTGTCGGGCTTGATGGCCTCGGTCAGGTTCGCGCGCTGGCGGATGCGGTCGACGTAGGTCTCGATCCAGCACCAGTCGTCCTGCTCGATGCCCAGCTCGGCGGCGGTGGCGGGGTTGATGTCCATGGTGGGGAACATGTGCACCTCGCGCATCCACGGCGAGTTGCGGTACTCGGTGTGGAAGAAGGCGTGGCTGCGGCCGCCGGTGATGAGCGTGTAGGGGTACTCCTCGGTGAGGTCGGTGCGCGACACCTTGGTGATGGGCGGCTCGATGTACATGGGAAGCGGGCCGTTGCCGTACAGCAGCAGGTCCTCGCTCCACAGCTCCATCTTGCCGTTGTCCGACTGCGGATGCGCCGGGATCACCTTGCCGTCGGGCGTGGTGGTGCCGGGGAAGCGGTACACGCTGCCCATCTTGTTGCCGCGGTACATGGTGTTGAAGCCGGGGCGGAAGTCGCTCGTCTTGCGCATGAAGCCCGTCTCGTACTTCGGGGCGTTGCGCACGGTGGCCATCTCGACGCCGGTGACGCTGATGCGGTTGCGGAACTCCTCGAAGTTGGCGCACGACAGCTGCGGCGGCAGCGTCTCGGGGCCCTTCACCATGTAGTCGAAGAACTCGTACTTGTCCTTCCAGTACATGTCGACGTCCATGTACTTGGCGAACTCGAAGCAAATGTCCATGTCGTCCTTCGCCTCGCCGAGCGGCGCGTGGAAGGGCTGGCGGATGAGGTAGGTGTGGCTGGTGGGGTAGCCGTGGCCGGAATGGGCCCACTCCACGCGGTCGACCTCGTTGGGGTGCGCGGCGGGCAGGATGATGTCGGCCAGCTCGCCGGAGGGGGTCATGAAGATGTCGACGTTCACGAAGAAGTCCAGGTTCTTGAAGCCCTCGATGATCTCCTTGCCGCCCTCGATGGACAGGATCGGCTCGCTCGTCTGCTGCCAGTAGCCGTGGATCTGGAACGGCTCGCCCTTGGCCATGGCCTTGGTGGTCACGGCGCCGAAGCCGCCCTGCTGGCCGTAGATGACCTGGCCGCCGGAGTTCTGCGTCACCTCGCGCAGCTCGCCGGTGGCGTCGTCGGCCTGGAGGATGGGCTGGTAGCCGGTGTTCTGGCACACGGACAGCTTCTTGATGTTCATGGCCGTCTGCTTGCGGCGGGCGCCCATGCGGCCCTCCTTGTTCGGCACCACGTCGAACATGAAGGAGTCGTAGCCGGTGGCAGGCTCGCGGCCGATGTTCTGGCCGCCCTTGCTGTCGAAGTTGCCGGCCAGCGCCATCATGATGGTGAAGGCCTGGGAGATGCCGGAGGTGTTGATGGAGAACTCCACCTTCTGGCCGCGGGTGAAGCAGGCGTGCGGGCTCGCGTCGATGTAGATGGCGATGGCCTCGCGGATCTTGTCCTCGGGCAGCTCGCAGAACTCGGCGGCGCGCTCGACGGTCCACGGGGTGACGTGCTCGAGCAGGATGTCCCAGCTGGTGCGGTAGGTCTTGCCGTCGATCTCGCGGCCCTTCCCGTCGGGCGTGGTCAGCGCGGGCACGGCGTCGGGCACGATCTCGCCGGCCTCGTTGAGCCACTGGAAGGCGCGCGGGCCGCCCACGCCGGCGGTGTTCTGCCAGTCGCCGGACCAGTAGATGAGCTGGTCGTGGGCCTCGTCCCAGGCGGGGTACAGCTCGACGTTGCCGCCCTCGCGCATCATCGACTGGCGCAGCTGGTAGCCGGTGCCCTCCTCGTCGATGAAGAACGGCGCGTTGGTGTACTGGCGTGCGAAGTCGGTGGCACACTTCTCGGAGTGCATGATCTCGTTGATGAAGGCCAGCACGAGCGCCATGTCCGAGCCGGGGCGGATGGGCAGCCACAGGTCGGCCTTGGACGCGGTGCAGGTGAAGCGCGGGTCGACGCAGACCACCTTCGCGCCGCGCTCCTGCGCGCGCTTGACGGTGAGCCAGTCGTAGTAGCCGCGGCTGCGCTCCTGGCGGCACCAGATGATGATGGCGTCGGTGTTGTTGCCGTCCCAGCCGGTGTACTGGGTCTCATCGCCGTAGAGGCGCTGGCTGGTGAAGTAGCTGCCCACCCAGCACAGGTTGCCCACGCCGAAGGTGGCGGTGGAGCCCAGCTCCAGCCACAGCTTGTTGATGGCCTGGAACTGGAGCATGTCGCGGCCGGTGCCGTACTGGTGGGCGATGGTGTGCCAGCCGTACTCCTCGCCGATCTTGGTGAACTGCTCGGCGGCCTCCTGGTAGGCCTCCTCCCAGGTGATGCGCTTCCACTGGCCCGAGCCCTTCTCGCCCACGCGGCGCTGGGGATAGCGCACGCGGGTGGGGTTGTAGAGCTCCTGCGGGATGGCGAAGGCACGCCCGCACAGGGTGCCCTCGCTGAACAGGTCGGGGTTGCCCTCGATCTTGGTCAGGCGCCCGTTCTCGACGGTGCCGAAGAGCGCGCAGCGGCCGTAGCACTGGCGGCACGCGCTGGGGATGACCTTGACGTCGTCGGCGCCCGCGGTCGCGCCCGGCGCGTCGTCGGCGTAGGCCGGCGCCGCTCCCAGCAGCATGGCCGATGCCGAAGCCACGGCCGAGGCCTTGACGAAGTCGCGGCGGCTCAGCTTCAAAGACATGGTTCTCTCCTCCTCTGTGTGTATTCGATTCCCCCTGCCTCCTCGGCGTGCGGCGGGTGCCGCTGCAGGGCGGGTGCCGTGCGGCGGGCGATGCCGTGCGGCGGGTGCCGCGCCCCCGTCCGGACCGTGGGGCGCGCCCCGCAGCCATTCGCTGAGGAGCTTCCTCATAGTTACTTAGCTAGTAAATAATTAGCTATGCAACTATTGATGTTGGCAATAATACACACCAACAAGAGATTTGGCAACAAATCCGAGGAAATAGCTGCGTGAACTGGGGAGATAGAGGAGAGAGGGGGAAGGCGCGTCGCGCCGTACGTAAGTGTCCCCAAATGTGAGCGCCCCGGGTGTTTCACGTGAAACACCCGGGGCGGGCAGCGTGGCGGTTGACTAAAAGGGGAACGAATGTTTCACGTGAAACATTTTGTGCGCGTTTCGCGCAAGCGCGCTCGCGCGTGACGCGGTGGTCGGGCGCGGCGTACGAGCGTGGAGTGCGTGTGGTGCCGCGGGGGGCGGAGTGCGCGCGATGCCGCGCGGGGGCGGAGTGCGCGTGATGCTGCGGGGGGCGGAGTGCGCGTGATGCCGCACGGGCGCGTGTCGCGGCGCGGGCGCGGGCGCTAATCGTCAGAGTTGGCGGCGCGGGTGGCGTTGGCCTCCACTTGGGCGAGGACGTCGAAGAACACGTCGAGGTCCTCCTCGGAGATGCCCTCGGCCACCTGCTGCTGGCGTCGCGCCACGACGGGCTCGATCTCGGAGAGCAGGCGGCTGGCCTCGGCCGTGACCTCGACGATGTTGGCGCGGCGGTCCTTAGGGTCGGGCGTGCGCGTCACCAGCCCGCGCTGCACCAGGCGCTCGAGCGACCGCGCGACGGTGGCCTGCTCCTTCTTCAGCAGCTCGGCCAGGCTCTTCTGCGTCATGGCGCCGTGCTCTTCCAGCTGGTTGAGCGCGTTGTACTGGCCGGTGGTGATGCCGAAGGGCGCCAGGCACTGCTCGAGCGAGCGGGCGAGGGATCGCTGGGTGGAGTACACCTGGTACCCGATGAACTCGCGATGGCGGTGCTTCTCGACCATGGGGCCTTCCCTTCGACGTGGCAGCGTCCGCGCTGCGGTGAGCGCCCGGTGCTCGTCCCGCGCTGCGGCGAACCCGGGCACGTTCCTCATGCCGGCGTCCGCGCTGCGGCGCGTCGAGCGCGTGCCCTGCGCTGCGCTGTCGCCTTGCGCTGCGTGATGCGTTGCGGTCGGCGGCGGCCCCTCCCTGCGTCTCCGGCTGCTTGCGCGAGAAGGATACACCCGCCAGCGCCCCCGCACCCGCCAAGTTCGGCGAAGCTAACAGAAAAAGCCTCGGGAAGCCTGGTAGCGCCCGCGCGGGCGCCCGGCGACGCCCCAGGAAGCGCGCGTCGCCCCGAATTGGGACGCCTGCGCTGGCGCCGACAGAAACAAATGTTTCACGTGAAACATTCGCTGCGCCCAGAACGGGAGAAGCCGGGATCTCTAGGGGGTGAGATCCCGGCTTCTCCTGTGCTTCAGACCGATACCTATATTAGACTATAGCCAATATAAGTCAAGTACCAATTTCACCTTCTCCCTCGGCGGGGATGCATCCGCGCCCGTCGCTCCGCCCCGCCGCGGCTGCATCGCGCCGCGCGTCTCTGCCCCTGCGCGCAACACAACCTTCCCTCCCTAGAAAACTCCTGGAAACATTCGGCCTTTAGCTTGATAGACGGCAGTTGAGGGGGAGGTTCCCCAGGCCCGCGTGGTATCTTTTCCAGATACGCGTCCGCGGCGGGCACGGGGCCGCCCGGGACACGGAGACGAGTGAGGAGCGTACCCGAAATGGCCAGAGTCTCAGACATCTACGGATCCATGGTGTTCAACGAGCACACGATGCAGGAGCGCCTGCCCAAGGCTACCTACAAGCAGCTCATGCGCACCATCAAGGACGGCACGCCGCTCGACATCGACGTGGCCAACGTCGTCGCCCACGCCATGAAGGAGTGGGCCATCGAGAAGGGCGCCACCCACTACACCCACTGGTTCCAGCCCCTCACCGGCATCACCTCCGAGAAGCACGACAGCTTCATCGACCCCACCGACGACGGCCGCGCCATCATGACGTTCTCGGGCAAGGAGCTCATCCAGGGCGAGCCCGACGCGTCCAGCTTCCCCTCCGGCGGCCTGCGCGCCACCTTCGAGGCCCGCGGCTACACGGCGTGGGATCCCACCTCCTACGCCTTCATCAAGGACGAGGTGCTCTGCATCCCCACCGCCTTCTGCTCCTACACCGGCGAGGCGCTTGACAAGAAGACGCCGCTCCTGCGCTCGATGCGCGCCATCGAGAACCAGGCGCACCGCGTGCTCGAGCTGTTCGGCGAGGGCGCCGACCGCGTGGTCACCACGCTGGGCGCCGAGCAGGAGTACTTCCTCATCTCCGAGAAGGACTACGAGAAGCGCCTCGACCTCATGCTCACCGGCCGCACCCTGTTCGGCTACCCGCCGTGCAAGGGCCAGGAGCTCGAGGAGCACTACTTCGGCGCCATCCGCCCCACGGTCAACAACTTCATGAAGGAGCTCGACGACGAGCTGTGGAAGCTGGGCGTGTCGGCCAAGACCAAGCACAACGAGGTGGCCCCGGCCCAGCACGAGCTGGCGCCCATCTTCGCCGAGAGCAACCGCGCCATCGACGAGAACCTGCTCACCATGGAGGAGATGCGTCTTCTGGCCAGCCACTACGGCCTGGTGTGCCTCCAGCACGAGAAGCCGTTCGAGTCGATCAACGGCAGCGGCAAGCACAACAACTGGTCCATCGCCGCGGGTAAGAAGAACCTGCTCGACCCGGGCGAGAATCCCATGGAGAACCTGCGCTTCCTCGTGTTCCTCACCGGCGTCATCCAGGCCGTCGACGAGTACCAGGAGCTGCTGCGCATGTCGGCCGCCAGCGCGGGCAACGACCACCGCCTGGGCGCCAACGAGGCGCCGCCGGCCATCGTGTCCATCTTCCTGGGCGACGAGCTGGGCGCCGTCGTCGACGCGCTCATCGGCGACCACGACTACACCTCGGCCGACCGCGTGTCCATGGACCTGGGCGTCGACGTGCTGCCCAACTTCCTGAAGGACAACACCGACCGCAACCGCACGAGCCCCTTCGCCTTCACCGGCAACAAGTTCGAGTTCCGCATGCCCGGCAGCGCGCAGAACCTGTCAGACTGCAACATGATCCTCAACACCGCCATGGCCAAGTCGCTCAAGGAGTTCGCCGACGCCATGGAGGAGGTGCCGGCCGAGCAGTTCGAGGCGGCCGCCATCGACTACATCAAGCGCACGCTCACCGACCACCAGCGCATCATCTTCAACGGCGACGGCTACTCCGACGAGTGGCCGCTGGAGGCCGCCCGCCGCGGCCTGGCGAACAACCGCACCACGGCCGATGCGCTGCCGTGCCTGGTCGATCCCAAGTCCATCGCGCTGTTCGAGGAGTTCGGCGTCCTCACCGAGCCCGAGGTGCGCAGCCGCTACGAGGTCAAGCTCGAGAAGTACAACAAGATCATGAACATCGAGATCCGCACGATGAAGCGCCTCGTCCGCCGCGACTACCTGCCGGCCATCAACAGCTACGCGGCCGAGGTCGCGCGCAACATCTTCCAGGTGCGCGGCGTCATGGCCGACGCCGACCTGAGCCCGCAGGAGGCGCGCCTGCGCCAGCTGACCGATGGCGCGGCCCGTGTCAACACGCTGCTCGAGAAGCTGCACGAGCTGCACTACGCGTCGCTTGAGATAGCCGACCAGCAGGAGCGTGCCACCATGAACGCGCACCAGATCATCCCCGTCATGGACGACCTGCGCGAGGCCGTCGACGCCATGGAGATCATCGTCGCCCACGAGTACTGGCCGGTGCCCACCTACAACGAGATCCTGTTCTACGCGTAAGACGCGCGGCGAACGAGGAGGGGCCCCGGTGCCAGATGGCGCCGGGGCCCCTCTTGCGTTGGGGTGCGACGGACGCCCCGCCTACAGGTCACAGTTGGCGTGGGCGCCGGGGCAGGCGGCGCGGCGCACTATCCAGGTGAGCACGGCGGCCGCCAGCAGGGCGACGCCCACGGGCAGCAGCGTGGCCAGCAGCTCGGCCGGCGCGGGGACGTAGGCCGTGGCCAGCCCGAAGGTGGCGTCCCAGTCGAGGTAGCGCCCAGTCGAGATGGGGTAGGGCCCCGTGGTGTAGGGCGTCCCCGACAGCTGGAGGTACAGCGACGGCGCGTTGTACGCCGGGTACAGCAGCATCATCCGGTGGGCGAGGATGCCCGCCATGGTGAGCACGGCCGCCGTCACGCACCAGGGCCGGTTGCCCCTGCGGCCCACGGAGAACAGGATCACCATGGCCACGGCGGGAAGCACCAGCTCGCTCGCGTACAGCGGCGCGTAGGCGCCCAGCACAGCCAGCACGCCGCCGGCCTGCGGGGTGCCCTCGGCGGCCACCAGGGCCAGGTCGGCCAGGGCGAGCACCAGGTGCGCCGCGATGGCCCAGGCGCAGAAGCGCGCCAGCCACGGGACGGCTCCCGCGTCCTCGGCGGGGGCGGCGTGGTCGGCCCTGGGGGCCTCGGCCGCGCCCTCCTTCCGCAGCCGGCCGCTCGCGCACGCGATGAGCAGCATCAGCGCCGAGCCGCTGACGAAGGCCACGGCCAGGAAGTCCACCGGCATGATGGGCGTAGCCCACCAGCTGTGCGCGCTCTGCGTGGAGAACAGCAGCCCCTCCACCACCTGGAGCGCCACCGCGGCCACGCCGGCCAGCACCGCCCACAGCTGGGTGCGCGGCGACTGCCGGGCCATGGCCACCAGCTCGATGACGGCCAGCACGATGAACGCCGTCATGGCGATCATGTCCCAGGCCAGAGGCGAGCGCAGGTTCAGCCCCACGATCATGGCCAGGATGTTGCGCAGGGCGCCCAGGTCGGCCAGGATGGCCACGCCGGCGCCGGCCACGCAGGCGAGCCCCCACGTGGCGGCCGTGCGCGCCAGTGGCCGCAGGTCCTCGCGGCCGGTCAGCCAGATGGCGCTGGCCACCAGCTGCGAGCCGGCGCCGAAGCCCACCAGGAAGGCGAACATGGCTATCATGACGCCCCACAGGAAGATGTTGGTCATGCCCGAGTGGGCGAGCAGGCCCCCCGAGAGCTGGATGCCCCAGCCGACGGCGCCGGCGACCAGCAGCACGGCGCCCACGATGCCCACGATGCGCGTTGACTTCTCCATGGCCCTACGCCCCCTTCTCGTCGGCCGCGTCTTCCAGCGGGTTCACCTGCGACACCTCATGAGATGCCAGGTAGAAGACGTTGGGCTCGGTGTGGTACTCGTCGCCCAGGGTGAACGGCTCGCGGTCGGCGCCGTCCAGGTATGTCCGGATGGCCGAGTCGGCGTCGTCCATGTCGCCGAAGATGCGCGCGTTGCCCGGGCAGGCCGTGCAGCAGGCGGGGTCGAGGCCCTGGGAGGTCAGCTGGGCGCAGAAGGTACACTTCTCCATGACGCCCTCGGGGCGCTCGGGCGCGTACACCAGGTGGCCGTCGTCGCGGTACTCGCGCGGGTAGCCGTAGGCGTAGACGGTGTCGTCCAGCCCCGCCATCTGGGCGGGCTTGCCCCAGTTGTACTGGCGCACGCCGTAGGGGCAGGCGCTCGCGCACATGCGGCACCCGATGCAGCGCTCGTAGTCGACGAGCACGGTGCCGGTGTCGGCGTCCACGTAGGATGCCTGGGTGGGGCATGCCGTGACGCAGGGGGCGTTAGTGCAGTGCTGGCAGCTGATGGGGACGAACTCCATGCGCAGCTGGTCGTCCACCTTCACGGCCACGTCGTATTCCGGGGTGCCGCTGGTGAAGACGCGGTTCCACCAGATGCCCTGCGGCTGGGCGTTGAAGTTCTTGCAGACCACCGCGCAGGTGCGGCACCCGATGCAGCGGTCGGGGTCGATCGCCATGGCGTATCGCATGACCTTACGCCTCCTTCCCGTACTCGATGGGCGACGCCGCGCCGGCGCCATCTCCCAGGATGCTCTTGCCGGTGTCGGTCACCACCTGGGGCCGCCCGCCCTCGCACAGGCGCACGTTGCAGGCCGTCTCGTTCCACGCCATGTTGGGCGACCAGACGCTCACCAGGTAGTACACCTCGTTGGTGGGGTTGATCCACGGCCAGATGAGCGAGTTGTAGCTGGTGCCGTTGTCGTAGTGCGACCACCAGCCCTGGTCGAAGATGCACTGGGTCGGATAGACGCCCGGATCCTCGACGAGCTGGCCCTGCACGGTGCCGCGGCTGTTGTAGACCTCCACCCAGTCGCCGTTCTTGAGGTTGCGCTCGGCGGCGGTGGCGGGGTTGAGCCACACCTTGGGCGTGTTGTCCTGCATTTCCAGCATGAACGGGTCGTTCACGTAGGTGGCGTGGACGCGGAAGGCGCTGTTGCGCGTGGTGTAGCCGAGCGGGTAGAGCTCGCGCGCGGCGGGGTCGGCGGCGTACTCGGTGTCCTCGAAGGGCGGCTTGTAGCGGGGGAGCTGCTCGTCGAGCTCCAGGAAGACGTCCTCGTCGCGGTAGAACTCGATGCGGCCGGACCGCACGAACTTGGACGTGACGTCCAGGGGGTTGGGGCGCGACACGGTGGGGAAGGGGATGCGCTCGTTGACCTGCTCCCAGAAGGGGATGCGCTTCTCGCCGGGGTTGGCGTGGGCCAGCTTGCCCGGGCCCTCGCGTAGCATCTCGGGGGTGAGGTGGTTGATGGTGGGGCCGCCCTCGCGCAGCAGCAGGGCCAGCACCTCGTCGGCCTTGGCCTCCGAGTCCTCGGGGGCGAACCGCGGCCAGACGGCCTCCTTGGCCGGGTCGATGCGGTCGGCCAGCTCGGTGAGGATCCATATCTCCTCGCGCGCCTGGCCCGGCGGGTCGACCACGCGCTGCTGGAGCTGCACCCAGGGATGCAGCGGCGTGGTGGTGAGCTCGGTCTTCTCGTACCAGCTGGCGCAGGGCAGCGCCACGGTCGCCTCGGCCACGGTGAGGGTGCGCTGGAAGTCCAGGCACACGAGGCACTCGATGTCGTTGCTGGCCAGGGCCTCGCGCAGCCAGTTGGCCACGTTGTGCTGCTCGAGCGGGTTGCCCCAGCCCACGACGAGGGCCTTGAAGCCGTCCTTGGGGTAGGTGGCCTTCATGAGCGGCGTGGGGCCGTTCACCGCGTAGTGGAAGGGGCACGATGCCTTGACGGCGTCGGGCGGCACCATCCAGCTGGCGGTGTTGAAGCGCGTCTTGTACTGGCCGACGTAGGTGGATATGCCGCCGCCGAGCTGGCCGATGTTGCCCGTCAGGCACGCCACCAGCGCGCAGGCGCGGCCCTTCAGGTCGCCGTGGTACCACTGCTGGGTGCCGCCGCCGAAGATGATGTGCATCGGCTTCACCGTGGCGGCCTCGCGGGCGATGCGGACGATGTCGTCGGCGTCGATGCCGCAGATCTCGGCCGCGGCCTCGGGGGTGTAGTCGGCCAGCCGCTCGACCAGGAGCTGGAAGCCGGTCTTGGCCTGGACGGTGGTGCCGTCCTTGAGGGGCACGTCGTAGGTGCCGGTGAGCGCGAAGCTGTTGTCGGGCAGCTCGAGCGGCGTGACGGCCGCGAGCGCCCCGGCGGCCTCGTCGAAGGCGACGAAGCTCGACCGGTAGTCGGGGATGCCGGGCGTGGCGGAGAGCCCGGCCACGTCGTCGGCCAGGATGCGCTTGCCGGTTTCCCCGTTGATGAGCAGGGGGGAATCGGTGTAGGTGGCCATGAAGTGGGCGTCGTAGAGGTTCTCGTCGATGATGACCTTGGCCATGGCCAGCGCGAAGGCGCCGTCGGAGTCCGGCGCGATGCGCACCCACTCGTCGGCCTTCTCGGCCGAGGCCGAGTAGTTCGGGTCGAAGTAGATGACCTTGCCGCCGGCTTCCTGGGAATAGGTGAGGAAGTGGGCGTCGGGCATGCGCGTGACCATGATGTTCGAGCCGAAGATGAGCGTCAGGCGCGAGTCCTCCCAGCAGTAGGACTCCAGTTCCTCGCTCTGGCAGCCGAAGGTCTCGGGCCAGAACATGGGCAGGTCGCCGTTGAGCTCGTAGCCGCCGATGACCGACCAGCCGAAGGTGTTGGCGATGCGCACCAGCGCGCCCTTCTGGATGTGGCCGGTGCCCTGCACCTGGTAGATGACGCCGACGGAGTTGGGGCCGTACTTGTCCATGATGGCGCGTAGCCGGCCGGCGGCGTCGTCGAGCGCGGTGTCCCAGTCGGCCTCGACCTGGTTGCCGGCCTCGTCGCGGATGAGAGGCGTGGTCAGCCGGTCGGGCCCGTGCTGGATGGTGTTGAAGGAGAGCCCCTTCAGGCATCCGCGCGGGTTGTAGTGCTCGTAGGGGTAGTCGGCGGCCTGGCGCACGAGGCGCACCTGGCCGTCCTCGGCCCACGCCTCGATGCCGCAGGCGCCGGTGCAGTTGGGGGAGCAGGTGGTGCGCACCCAGCTGCCCCCGAGGGGCTCGGCCGGCGTGAGCGCGTCGGCCGGCTGCGCGCCTGCGGCGACGCCCAGCCCGACGGCCGCGCCGCCGGCTGCCACCGCCGTGGTGGCCACGAAGGTACGCCTGCTGATATCGGGAAGTTCCATAGGGCCTCGCCTTCTCGCGTCCGAACAGGGGGATTCTCCCATTCTGGCCACGTTTTCCCTGGCCACAGACGAGTTTGGCGCAGTTGTAAGGCGTTCGACGAGAATTTGGAAGGCGGTTGATACCACACGTGCCCGGCAGCACGCGGGGGAGGGAGAGCGGGCGTGCCCCCTATCGCAGCTCGGCGAGCTCGCCGGGGGCGGCGTTGGCCACGGGGTGCTCGAGGGCCTCGTAGAGCTCGCGGGGCGTCATGGCCACCAGGTAGTTGCAGAAGGCCTTCAGCCCGTAGGGCAGCGCGCCGGCGCGGAACTTGCCCGCCATCACCAGCTCGCAGTGGGGCCACGCCTCTATCTGGAACGCCAGCTGCTCGTCGATGGCGCGGTGCTGGTAGTCGGTCAGCGTCTCGACGAGGTTGTGCTGGCGGGCGCGCACGAAGTACGGCTCGGCGGCGGCGTACTCGGTGCTGCCGGCGGCGCTGTTGAACAGCGTGCGGAATCGCGCCATGTCGCGCGTGGTTATCATGTGCCCCTCGAACCACGTCAGGTCGCGCCCGATGCGGAAGATCCCGTTAGCGTGGCACTGCTCGGCGATCCAAGTGACCACGGCGTTCTTGTCGCTGAAGTTGTGGTAGAAGTTCGACCGGCTCACGCCCGACTCGCGCACGATGTCCTCGATGCGCACCCGCGCGAAGGGCATGGCGGCGCACAGCCGATCCATCGCCTCGGCCACGCGCAGCTTGGTGAGGTACGAGCGCGAGTACACCCGCTGGTCCTGATCGGCCCGACTTGCCATAGATCCCCCTCAATGCTAGGCGTCCAACTCCCAGAACACGGCGAAATCATAGTACGATCGTCATCAGACGTCCAATCGTGCGAGCCGAAACCCCCGCCTTAGTTCCCAACGTGGAACAAAGCCCCTTCTCCGCTCCTTGAGGAGGCAGCCGCTCGCCGCCTATCTTGACCCTGTCATCGAGAAGGTCATCGCCTGGGGCCCCGCGAGGGGCCGCGAGATGAGGGGGTTGCCATGGGATCGAGCGAGGCAGGTCGGAAGACGGGCGAGGAGCTCTCGCCCCGCCGCTGGGTCGCGGTGGCCTGCATCGGCCTCATGCACGCGGCGCTCATGGGCGTGCTCATGGTGCCCGGCGCCTACGCCGACACCTTCATCGGCGGCTGGGGCGTGTCCCAGGAGATGTTCGTCCAGCTCACCATGATCGGCTTCCTCACGGGCGCGGTGTTCTCCATCCCCATGGGGATGCTGGCCGACCGCTTCGGCGTCACCCGCGTGCTCGGCGCCGGCATGGTCATCTCGCTCGTCGCGTCGCTGGCGCGCGTGTTCTGCACCAGCTACTGGCCGCTCTACGCGAGCTGCTTCGTCATGGGCATCGGCTTGGCCGGGCTCAACTCCAACTCCGTCAAGTTCCTGCGCGCCTGGTTCGGCACGCGCCAGCTTACCACCGCCATGACGCTCTACGTGTCGGGTGCCGGCATCGGCGTGACCGCGGCCATGGGCATCGCGGCCGAGGTGCCCAGCGTGCACACGGCGTTCGTAGGCGCGTCGGCGGCCTTCGCCGTGGCCTGCGTGGTGTGGTTCGCGCTGGCCCGCATGCCCCGGGGCGCCGCGGTCGAGCGCGACGACTACAGCCTGGCCGCCGTGCGCGCCGTCCTCAAGAACCGCACGCTCCTGCTGGTCAGCGCGGCCATGGTGTTCTCCATGGCGTCGATGGCCGCCTATTCCGGCAACGTCCCCATGGGCCTGGCGGGCAAGGGGCTCGACCCCGCCACCGCGGCCGCGTGGGCGTCGCTCATCAACCTGTTCGGCATGCCGTCGAACTGGATAGCCGGCCCCATCGCCGACAAGCTGCGCCGCATCAAGCCGGTCATGGCCGTGTCGGCCTTCGGCGGGTCGGCCCTGCTCATCACGGCGTGGTCGCTGCCCGTGGGCCCGTGGTCGCTGCCGCTGTTCCTGGCCGGCGCCATCGTGGTGTGGGGCAACGTCGCCCTCATCAAGGGCTCGGTCGGCATGATCCCCGACATCGAGCCGCGCTACCTGGGCACGGCCGGCGGCATCCAGACGTTCTTCCAGAACCTGGCGGCGTTCGTCATCCCGTCGTTCGTGTTCGTGCCGCTGTCGGGCGGCAGCATGCCCGCCTACTTCGTCCTGTGCGGCGTGTCGGTCATCATCGCCGGCGCAATCATGATGATCGCTCCCGAGCTCGGTCTGGCCGGGAAGGTTCATAGGGCGCGCGACAGCCGCGCCGATCAGAGCAGCCGATAGCGCGGGCCCGCCCGCGCGGAAAGGAGGGGAAGTCCCACCATGACCAAGGAAGAGAAGAGAGCCGAGGTCGTCCAGACGGGCCGGGCGTGGATCGTGGCCTGCGTGGCCATCATCGCGTCCATCCTGATCTCGGTCAACTGCAACAAGCTCCCGGCCACCATGTCGCTGGTGATCCCGGCGCTGGGGATCGACACCGGCATGGCCGCCAACATCATGTCGCTCAACGGCTACGTCGGCCTCATCATGACGTTCGTCGTGGCCGCCATCATCATGCGGTTCGGCGCCCGGCGCGCCACCACCCTCGTGCTGGCGTGCGCCGTGGTCGGCGCCGTCATCAGCGCGCTGGCCACCGACGTGCTGGTGCTGGTCATCGGCCGCCTCATCGAGGGCGTCGGCTATGCCTGCATCGGGTCGGTGGTGCCGGTCATCATCTCCGAGTGGTTCCCGCCCTCCAAGCGCGGCGTCCCCATGGGCCTGTTCAGCGTGTGGGTGCCGCTGGGGTCGATGTTCATCATGGGCACGTCCGGCTTCTTCTTCAACGTGGGCGACCCGCAGAGCTACCACGCGGTGTTCTGGTTCGTCGTGGTGCTGCTGGTGGTGGTCACCGTGGCCTGGGTGGCCGCCGTGCGTGACCCCAAGGTGTCCTACCTGGAGGAGGCCGACCCCTCCGCCCCCAAGCCCAAGATGTCCGAGGGCTTCAAGAGCCTGTCCTGCTGGATATCCATGGTGGCCTTCGCCGCGTTCTCGCTGGGCACGGCGTGCGTCATGAACTTCGAGACCCTGTTCATGGTGCAGACCATGGGCATGGACCAGCTCCAGGCCAACGCCATGATGAACGTCGCCAACATCGCCGTGGTGGTGGGCGGCATCGCCATCGGCGTGGTGATGAACCTGGTACACGGCAACCTGCAGCGCCTGATCATCCTGGTGGTGGCGTCGGTGGTGCTCGGCGTGTCGTTCTCGATGGCCTACAGCATCGGCGAGGCCATGCTCGTGCCGTGGCTCATCGTGTTCGGCCTGTCCAACGGCGTGGTGCCGGCCGTCTTCTTCACCATGGTGGCCGAGATAGCCCCGCGCCCCGAGCTGGCGGGCATCTCCTCCTCGCTCATGAGCTGCGGCCAGTGCGTCGGCGGCATCCTGTTCGGCCTGGTGGGCGTCATCGTCTCGAGCGCCGGCTGGGGCGCCTGCACGGGGCTGCTCACCGGCGTGGGCGCGGTGCTCGTCGTGGGCGCGGTGGCGCTCCTGGCGGTCATCAAGGCCCGCGACGCCAAGCGCGCCTAGGCCGCCCCGCCCGGCCGGCGCCCGCCGCGAAGCCCGCGCGTCGGCCGGCTCTCAACTCAGCCATTCCCAATCCGTTCCGATAGCAAGCAACCGAGGAAAGAGAGGAAGCAGATGGAATTCAAGAACGATCTCGGAAAGCCGTGGAAGTTCCAGGACGGGGACTTCACCGTGATCCGCTCGTCGGTGTGGTCGCCTCCGGGGTGCCATCCGGTGGGGTGTGGCATCAAGCTCTACGTCGACAAGGACGGCCGCCTCGACCACGTCGAGGGCGACGAGAACGACCCGATCACCCACGGCCGCCTGTGCCCGCGGTGCGTGGCGCTCAAGGACTACATCTACAACCCCACGCGCGTGATCTACCCCCAGAAGCGCGCCCGCGACCAGCGCGGCAACGCGGAGGCCTGGGAGCGCTGCACCTGGGATGAGGCGCTCGACCTCATCATGGACAACTGGCGCCGCCTCACCGATGAGTACGGCCGCGAGACGCTGGCCATCTTCGTGGGCACCGGCCGCGACGGCATGCTGTCCCAGGACTTCCAGCTGTCCATCTTCCGCACGCCCAACCTGGCCTACACCCAGTCCGGCTACGCCTGCTACCAGCCGCGCATGATGTCGTCGCAGATGGTGCTCGGCGCGCTCTACCCCGAGCTGGACTACGCCGGCGGCCTGGAGGGCGGCTACGACGACCCCGAGTACTGCGTGCCCGAGCTCATGATCCTGTGGGGCAAGATGCCGCTGGCGTCCAACCCCGACGGCTTCTTCGGCCACGCGGTCATCGACCTGATGAAGCGCGGCGCCAAGCTCGTGACCATCGATCCGCGCGTCAACTGGCTGGCCACCCGCTCCGTCATCCAGCTGCGCCTGCGCAACGGCACCGACGCGGCGCTGGCCATGGCCATGTGCAACATCATCATCTCCGAGGATCTCTACGACCACGAGTTTGTGGAGAAGTGGACCTACGGCTTCGACGAGTTCAAGGAGCGCGTGGCCTACATGAAGCCCGAGGACGCGGCCCGCATCTGCGAGATCCCCGTCGAGGACATCTACACCGTGGCCCGCATGTACGCCGCGGCGCACCCCGCCTCCATCGCCTGGGGCCTGGCCTTCGACCAGAACACCAACGGCATGCAGGCCGGCCAGTGCGTGCTCGCCATGATCTGCATGTGCGGCAACCTGGACGTGCCGGGCGGCAACATCGTGGCCGACCTGTCCATGCCCGAGGACCTCACGGGCGACGCGGCCGCCGGCCAGTCGGCGCACAACACCGACACCCGCGCCTTCATCACCGAGGGCTGGTACCAGATGACCGACGAGGAGCGCGACCGCTGCATCGGCATGGACAAGTACCCGCTCTACTGCAACCAGATCACCGGCGCTCAGGCCGACTGCGTGCTCGACACGCTCGAGACCGACGAGCCGTACCCCATCCGCATGGCGTGGATCGCCAACACCAACCTGCTGGCGCCCACCAACTCCGCCGAGCCCACCCGCTGGCACGCCGCCTTCCAGCGCTCCATCGACTTCGCCTTCGGCACCGACTGCTTCATCACGCCGACCATCCAGGCGGTCTGCGACGTGTTCCTGCCGCTTTCCACCGTGGCCGAGCATGACGGCGTCAACCGCACCCACTACGGCGCGGCGTCCATCACCACCGGCTGCGGCAACAAGGCCATCACGGTGGGCGAGGCCAAGTCCGACCTGGAGATCTACTGCATGCTCGCCAAGCGCATGGCCGAGATGTTCCCGGATGACCCCAAGGCCCGCTTCGCCTACGAGAAGTACCCCGACTACCACGACTACCTGGAGAAGAATCGCCTGGAGGGCCGCCACGCCTTCAACGAGGTGCGCGAGCTGGTCAAGTTCAAGCGCAAGGTGTACTACAAGAAGTACGAGACCGGCAAGCTGCGCCCCGACGGCCAGCCCGGGTTCCTCACCCCGACCGGCCGCGTGGAGCTGTGGTCGTCGGCCTTCGCCAACAACGGCATGGACCCGCTGCCCTACTACTACGAGCCCGACCTGTCGCCGCGCATCCCCGAGAAGACCGCCGAGGACCTGGAGCTCAAGCGCAACCCGCTCGTCCCCGAGGAGCTCGACGCCCAGTGGCACGAGCGCGATCTGCCGCACGAGGAGATCATCGAAAAGTACCCGTTCATCATGTCCACGGGGCACCGCCGCTACTCGTCGTTCCACAGCGAGCACCGTCAGGTGGCCATCCTGCGCGAGATCGACCCGAACCCGATGATCGAGATCAACCCCAAGGACGCCGAGCGCATCGGCGTGTCCGACGGCCAGTGGTGCGAGATCTCCAACATGTTCGGCAGCGCCAAGTTCAAGGCCCGCGTCATGCCCACCGTGCACGAGGGCCACGTCGAGGTCGACCACGGCTGGTGGTTCCCCGAGCAGGACGGCAGCGAGCCCAGCCTGTTCGGCGTGTGGCAGTCCAACTGCAACGACCTCATCCCCGAGCATCACAACAACGCCCTCGGCCTGGGCGCGCCCTACAAGAGCGCCTGCTGCAACGTGGTGCCCCTGAAGGAAAGCTACGACGTCGACATGGAGGCGTTCGGCGAGAGATTCGGAAAGTTGGTGTAGATCATGCCCCAGTACGGACTGCTTATCGATTACGAGTTCTGCACGGGCTGCCAGTCGTGCGAGGTCAGCTGCAAGGAGGAGCACCACTTCCCCGTGGGCAAGTGGGGGATCCGCGTCCTGGACGACGGCCCCTGGCAGAAGGACGACGCCAAGGACGAGGGGAGCTGCTTCAACTGGAACAAGATCCCCGTGCCCACCGATCTGTGCGACCTGTGCGCCGACCGCCTGGCCGCCGGCCGCGAGCCCATCTGCATGCACAACTGCCTGGCTGACGTGATCCGCTTCGGCACCATCGAGGAGATGGCCGCCGAGCTGGCCCGCAAGCCTAAGCAGGTGCTCTGGGCTCCCTGCGAGTAGGAAAGGACGCGCGCCCCGCGGCCCCCCGGCCGTGGGGCGCGCTTGTCTTGGGGCCGAACTCCGGCGGCGGGGCGGTTTCTGCAAATCCGGACGGTTTTGCACTCTGGCTGCGCCGCTGCGAGCGGGACGGGGCTGCCGTCGGGGGCAAAACCCCTGGTCGGCTTTTGGTCTTTGCTGTCCGGGCTTCGCTGCGAGGGGTTTGTCGGGTGCAAAACCGTCCGAATTTGCAGCGGAGGGGCGTTTTTCTCAGGTAGGACGTTTGTTGGAGGAGGTGGGCCATGCCGCGCTGCTTCGCGTGCATCCACTGCGGGAAGTGCGGGCCGCCGGCGTCCGACGCCAAGGTGCGCCCCGCCGGCTACTGCGCGTTCTGCGGCACCCAGAACAAGGCGGAAGACCGTCGCTGCGCCACCTGCGGCAAGCCCCTCCCGCCGCCCCCGGGGAGGTGCGCCTAGGGGGGCTACGCGCTTCCGCCCTCCCTCGTTTGCGCGTCGGGTGCGCGCGTGCCGGGGGGGCGTCCGCGCGGTACCATCGCTCTCCCCAGCGGGCGGAAGCTCCTGCCTACGCGGCCGTCCTACGCGCGGGGCAGGCGGACGGTGAACGTGGTGCGGGCCGTCTCCGTCCCGGGCTCGGGGATGCTGGCGGCGGCTATGGCGCCGCCGTGGTCGCGGGCTATCTCGCGGGCGATGGCGAGCCCGAGGCCCCAGCCGCCGGCTGCCGGCTGCCCGTCGTCGGGCGCGTCCGCGCGGGTGCGCGCCGCGTCCACGCGGAAGAAGCGGTCGAACACGTGCGCCAGGTCCTCCGGCGCGATGAGCGGCCCGCGGTTCGCCACCGCCAGCACCGCCTCGCGGCCCTCCGCGGCCAGCCGCACCTCCACCGTCGAGCCCTCCTCGGCGTACTTGCACGCGTTGTCGACGAGGACGCCCACCAGCCGCTCGAGCCGCGCGGCGTCGCCCTCCACGCGCAGTGCCGGCGCCAGGTCGCATTCGATGGCGACGCCGCGGTCGAGCGCCACCGAGTCGAACTGGAGCGCCTCGCCTTCCACCAGGTCGGTCAGGTCGACCGGCGCGAACCCGGCGCGCAGCGCCGCCGGGTCGGGCATCCGTGCCAGGTCGAGCAGGTCGCCCACGAGCCCCTGCATGCGCCGCGCCTCGGTCTCGGTGCCGGCCAGCCACTGCTCCTGGGACGCCACCGTCTCGCCGGGGCGCCCGCGCACGATGGCCAGGTTCGCCAGGATCACCGTGAGCGGCGTCTTCAGCTCGTGGGACGCGTCGGCGACGAAGCGCTGCTGCTGGCTCCAGGCGCGCTCGATCGGCCGCAGCGCCCAGCGCGCGAACAGGATGCTCACGGCCAGGAAGGCCAGCAGCGCGCCGGCGCCCACCCCGGCCAGGGTCAGGGCGAGGCTCTGCCACGACGACGCGGCGCCCTGGTCGGCGAAGGCCACCAGCGTGCCGTCGACGGTGCGCCGCTTGGCGTAGAACAGCCCGGGATCGGGCAGGTAGCCCTGAGATTCCTCGCCGGTCAGAACGGCGTCGAGCACGTTGGGCAGCAGCTCGGGCGCCACCGAGGCGGTGGTGAGCCGGCCCACCGCCGCCACCGTGCCGGTGGGGTCGATGCGGTAGACGGCCACGGGCATGAGCCCCTGCCCGTCGCCGCGGCCGATCTCCGGCGGCTGGGGCGCCTCGCCCTGGTCGCCGCCCTCGGCGGGCGCCTCCCCGGCGTCCGGCTCGCCGTCCCACCCGGCGTCGTCCGGGGCCTTGCCGCCGAACGGACCGCGGCGGTCGGGGATGAGCGCCGACCCGCCGAAGGGGTAGTCGCCGTGGCGCCCGGCGTCCATCGACGCGGCCACGCTCAGCGTCTGGCGCAGCTCGCCGTACACGTCGTCGACGCTCTGCCGGTAGTCCAGGTACCCGATGGCGAAGAGCGCCATCACCAGGGCCAGCGTGACCACCGTCATGGAAAGCGCCACGAACTTCACCCGCAGGCGCCGCAACATGGGGAAGGGCGCGCCGTTCGCCTTCCGCCTATCGCGCCCGCCCGCCGTCACGAGCCCGCCTTCTCCGCATCGCCGTCGGCCAGCAGGCGATACCCGGCACCGCGGATCGTCTCTATCTGCGCGGCCGACCCCAGGTGCCGCAGCTTCTTGCGCAGGAACGACACGTAGGCCTCGACGTTGTTGTCGCCGGCGTTCGACCCGGCGTCCCAGGCGCGCTCGATGAGCGTGTCCTTCGAAAGCACCTGGCCCACGTTGCCCAGGAACAGCCGCATGAGCGCGAACTCCTTGGCCGACAGGTGCAGCGTCTTGCCGCCGCAGGCCAGGTCCATTGACTCCAGGTCGAGGGCCAGATCGCCGGCGGCCAGCCGCTCGAACACCACGTCGCCCTGTCGGCGCGTGAGCGCGCGCAGGTGCGCCATCAGCTCGGCGGGGGAGAACGGCTTGGTCATATAGTCGTCGGCGCCCGCGTCCAGGCCGGTGATCTTGTCGGCGGTGGCGTCGCGCGCCGTCAGCAGCAGGATGGGCGTGCTCACCGCCGCGCGGCGCAGGGCCCGCGCCACGCTGAACCCGTCGCGCCCCGGCAGCATCACGTCCAGAACGATCACGTCGTAGAGCCCGCTCTCGCCCCAGGTCACGCCCGCGTTTCCGTCATGCACGACGTCCACGTCGTAGCCGTTGTCCTCCAGGATGCGCGCGAGCGCGGCGGCCAGGCTGGCGTCGTCTTCCACGATGAGTATGCGCACGGGGCCTCCTGTCGCGCGGGGCGTCGGCGTCCGGGCCGCCTGCGCGGGGGCGCCCAGCTCTCGGATGACCCCATTGTAGCGGGCCGGCTGAAAACTTCCTGAAAGGGAACGGCGGGCGTTTCAGGAAGTTTTCAGCGGCCTTCCGTAGGATGCGGCGCGGTGTTCCCCGACACCCGCTGCGGCGTGCCCCGTTCGTCTGACGGGGCCGCGTCGCGCGAGCCGCCGCGTCGCTCGCGTCTGGCCGGCGCGGCGGCATCCCCTCCCGTCCGGCGGGGCCCTTCCGCCCCGCCGGCCCCTGACCGCCCGACCGATCCGTCCCGAGAGGAGGCCCCATGCCCGGCTATGCCGAGGTGTTCCAGCGTATCGAGAAGAAGTACCGCGTCGACGCCGCCCAGCGCGCGCTGCTGGAGGCCGGCCTGGGCGCGGCCCTGGCGCCCGACGCCTACGGGCGCTCGCGTGTGACGAGCCTGTACCTGGACACGCCGGATCGCGCGCTCATCGACCGCTCGCTCGAGAAGCCGACCTACAAGGAGAAGCTGCGCCTGCGCGCCTACGGCCCCGAGGCCGGCGCCGCCCTGGCCGCCGCCTTCGCGCCGGGCGCCGCGCCCGCCGCGCCCCGTCCCGCCGCCGCGCCCTCGTCCCCCGACCCCGCGGCGGCATCCTCCACCCCGGTGTTCCTCGAGATCAAGAAGAAGCTCCGCGGCGTCGTCTACAAGCGGCGCGTCGCGCTGTCGCTGGGTGCCGCCGTCGCCTACCTGGGCGGCGCGCCCTACGGGGACGCCTGCGCGGCGCACCCGCTGGCCGACCCGACGCTCCAGGCGCGGTCGCTCTCGCCGCGCAGCCGCCAGATCGCCCGCGAGCTGGACGCCGCGCTCGCGCGCCACGGCCGCCTCGTGCCGTCCATGGCCATCGCCTGCGAGCGCGTGGCCTGGGCGCCCGCCGACCCGGACGCGCCCGCCGCGGCCGGCCTGCGCGTCACCTTCGACGATCGCCTGGCCTTCCTCGACCTGATGGCCCCCGCGCTCTCCTGGCGTCCCGTCATCCCGCCGGCCGACGCCGTCATGGAGGTCAAGAGCGTCGGCCCCTACCCGCGCTGGCTCGCCGACCTCCTCGCGCAGGCCCGCGCCTACCCGGCGTCGTTCTCCAAGTACGGCACCGCCTACCGCCTGGTCACCCCACCCCTGAAAGGAGGCCGCTGTGCTTGATGCGGCGTTCACCTCTATCTTCGGCACGGCCGACTCGCTCGTGTCGGCCGTCTCCGCCGGCGAGTTCCTCGTCTGCTGCCTGGCGTCCATCGTGCTGGGCATGGCCTGCGCGGGCGTCTACATGTTCCGCCACAGCTACTCGAAGAACTTCGTCGTCACGCTGGCCTTGCTGCCGCTCATCGTCCAGATGGTCATCACGCTGGTCAACGGCAACCTGGGCGCGGGCATCGCGGTCATGGGCGTGTTCAACCTCGTGCGGTTCCGCTCCATCCCCGGCAGCGCGAAGGACATCGGCAGCGTGTTTCTGGCCATGGCCGTCGGCCTGGCCACGGGCATGGGCTACCTGGGGCTGGCGGTCGTCTTCACGGTCATCGTGGCGGTGGTGAACCTCCTGTTCGTACTCACGCCCTTCGGACGCCCGCGCGAGCCGGGCAAGACCCTCAAGGTCACTATCCCCGAAGACCTGGAATACGACGGCGTGTTCGACGAGGTGCTCGGCCGCTACGCGGCGGAATGCGAGCTCGTGGAGGTGCAGACCACCAACATGGGCAGCCTCTTCCAGCTCCAGTACCAGCTGCGGATGCGCGAGCCGGGGCTCGAGAAGGCGCTCATCGACGATCTGCGCTGCCTCAACGGCAACCTCAAGATCTCGCTCGGCCGCACGCCCCAGGCGCGCGAGTCGCTCTAGTCGCGCCGCGCGGCGGCCACAGCATCTTGTGGTCCAGAAAGAAAATGCATCCACATATATATAAGTAAGAGTCTGCGCGAATAAACGCGCATGATCCCCAGAAGGAGAACCCGTGAGAAGAGACCCCCTCATCACCCCGCGTCCGGCGGCGGGCGCGCCCCCGCGCCCCGATGCCCGGACGCCCCTCGGCCGCCGCGCGCTCGGCGTCGCCCTGACCGGCGCGCTCGCGCTGGGCCTGGCCGGCTGCGCGGGCGGGCAGCAGCCCGGCGCCGCCGACGCGGATGCGGCGACGGACGGCGGGGCGGCCACCGCGTCCGCCTCGTCCGCCGACCTCGCGGCCCTCGCCGACGTGGAGGCCATGGACTTCGCGTACAGCAAGCGCGACGCCGACCCGTCCTACGACGACGCGGCCGCCGTCAAGGTGGACCTCGCCGCCGGCACGGTGGAGGGCGACGGCGCCGCCTTCGACCCCGCCACCGGCACGCTCACCATCGACGCCGCGGGAACCTACGTGGTGACGGGCGCCCTCGCCCAGGGCCAGGTGGTCGTCGACGCGGACAAGGACGCCGACAAGGTGCAGCTGGTGCTGGACGGCGTCGCCGTGCGCAACGAGTCGGGCCCGGCCCTCTATGTGAAGTCCGCCGACAAGGTGTTCGTCACCTTGGCCGAGGGCAGCGCCAACACCCTGTCCGACGGCGCGGCCTACGCGCTGGAGGAGGGCGAGGACGAGCCCAACGGCGTCGTCTTCAGCAAGGACGACCTCATCTTCAACGGCACGGGCGCGCTCACGGTGCAGGCGTCCTACCGCCACGGCATCGTGTCCAAGGACGACCTCGTCATCACCGGGGGTACCTACGCGGTGACCGCGGCGGAGGACGGCCTGCGCGGCCGCGACTGCGTGAAGGTGGCTGACGGCGCCCTCACGGTGGACGCCGGCGGCGACGCGGTGAAGTCCAACAACGACGAGGATGCGGCGCGCGGCTTCGTCACCATCGACGGCGGCACGCTCGACCTCACGGCCGGCGACGACGGGGTGGACGCCCACACGCTGTTCCGCGTGACGGGCGGAACCGTGACGGTCGACGCGGCGGATGACGCCTTCCACTCCGAGGTGCTCGGCCGCATCGCCGGAGGTGCCCTGACGGTGTCGGCCGGCGACGACGCCTTCCACACGGAATACGAGCTGGCCATCGACGACGGCGAGGTGGACGTGACCGCCTGCTACGAGGGCTACGAGTCCGAGAAGATCTACGTCAACGGCGGCTCCACGCGCATCGTGGCGTCCGACGACGCGGTGAACGCCTCGACCCACGAGGAGGCGTCCGACGCGGAGGCGACGGCGGGGGAGGGGGCGCCCGCGGACGCCGCCCCGGACGGCGCCGAGCCCCCGGCGCTGCCCGACGGCGCGCAGGCCCCGACTGGCGAGCCCCCGGCGCTGTCCGACGGTGCGCAGGCTCCGACTGGCGAGCCCCCGGCGCTACCCGACGGCGCGCAGGCTCCGACTGGCGAGCCCCCGGCGCTGCCGGACGGCGCGGGTACGGACGGCCAGGCGCCCGACCCCGGCGCGGGCCGGGGCGGCGAGCGTTCCGTCGACGGCGCCGAGCCCCCGGCGCTGCCCGACGGCGCGCAGGCTCCCGAGGGCAGCTTCCCGGCCGACGACGCGAGCGACCGCGGCTTCGGCGGCGGCCGGGGCGGCGCCATGGGCGGCCCCGGGGGGATGGCCGCCGCCAGCGAGGACTGCCTCATCCAGGTGAACGGCGGCTCCCTCGTCATCGTCGCCGGCGGCGACGGCATCGACAGCAACGGCTCGATCGAGGTCAACGGCGGCACCATCCTGGTCACGGGGCCCACGAGCGGTGCCGATGGCGCCCTCGACTACGAGCTGGGCGCCACCATCAACGGCGGCACCGTCCTCGCGGCCGGCTCGCTGGGCATGGCCGTCGGCTTCACGGGCGGCACCCAGCCCTCCGCCCTGGTGGCGGTCAGCGGCAGCGCGGGCGACGTCGTGGCGCTCACCGACGACGCGGGGCGGGTGCTCGCCTCGTTCACCCCCGAGGCCGCCTTCCAGTCGGTCGTGGTGTCCGCGTCCGGCCTGGCCGACGGCGCCTCGTGCCGCGTGGTGGTCGGCGGCACCGTGACGGGCGACGCGGTGAGCGGCGGCACGGCCGTCGAGGCCACGGTCGCCACCGACGGCTCGTCCAACGCCGCCGGCTTCGGCCCCAGCGCCGGGGGCAGCGGCCGGGGAGGCAGGGGCGCGGGCTCGTGGAACGCCCCGGGCGACGGCTCCTCCGATGGCGCGGACCCGGGTGCCGGGGGCAGTCGCGATCCCCGCGCTGAGCGGGGCGGCGATCGTCCGGACGGCAAGGGAGTGGTTACCGCTTAGGAACGGCGGGCCCCGGTGCCGAGGCTGGCGCCGGGCCGGATTTATGCTGAGCAACGTACTTTGATTTTTCCCTGAAAGCGGTGCATAACTGTTACGAAAATGACACCTTTGCCTTGAGATCGCCTTGCGACTGTGCTAAATTCACAGGCATCTGAGAAGAGGATCGACGCCGTTGCGGGGGCGATGGGCGTTGAAAACAGAAGACGCGCATGCACGCTGGCGCACGGTACCACAGGCAAGGTCTACCGCTTTCCTGCTTGCAGCGCATTACTCTGAAAGCAGGTTCTCATGCGTAAGAACAGTGGCAAGGACAAGAAGGCGCGCCGGAATCGCATGAAGGGCGCCACCGCGGTCGTGGTCGCCACCGCGCTCGCGGTCACTCCCATCGCGGGGCTCACCCTGGCCGACGGCGAGGCCTTCGGCGGCAAGGAGGGCGCCGCCGCCGTCATCGAGAAGGTGCAGAACGCCCGCATCGCCGGCGCTTCCGCCGTGGTGAAGTACCTCAACGGCGGATCCCTCAGCCTGGAGGAGCTCAACACCATCGACCTGGGCGCGCTGCGCAGCATCGATCCCGCTACGGCCGACAACATCGCCAGCGCCAAGGCGAAGGCCCAGGCCGCCGCGGCCGAGAAGAAGGCCCAGGAGGAGGCTGCCAAGAAGAAGGCCGCCGAGGAGGCCGCCGCCAAGGCCGAGGCCGACAAGAAGGCGCAGGAGGAGGCCGCTGCCAAGGGCGAGACGGTCGATCCTGACCCCGACAACCCGGCGCCCATCGTGGGCCCCGACTCCAAGGATCCGGATGCCGTCGATCCCACCGAGCCCGGTGAGGGCGAGGATCCGGTCGACCCCGCCGATCCGACCGACCCCGTCGATCCCGTCGACCCAACCGATCCGGCCGAGCCCGTCGATCCCTCCGAGCCCGGCGAGGGCGAGGATCCGACCGATCCCACCGACCCCGGCGACGCCGAGGATCCGAAGGATCCGGTCGACCCCGCCGATCCGTCCAAGCCCGCCGAGCCCACTGATCCGTCCAAGCCGGCCGACCCCGACGCGACCGACCCCAAGGATCCCGCGGATGACGCCAAGCCGGCCGATCCCGCCGATCCGAAGGATCCCGACGCGGCCGACCCGAGCACGCCGGCCGAGCCTGAGGCGCCCGCCGACGAGCCCGCCGCCCCGGCCGAGCCTGTGGCTCCCACCATCCCGACGCCTCCGGCGCCCGTGACCCCGGCCGACCCGCCGGCGGCCCAGAACCCGTCCTACCCGTCCTGGTCCTACAACGGCAACACGGCCTACACGCCGAAGCACTACAGCCACGACCTCACCACCGAGAAGTTCATCGCCGTCATCGGCGAGCAGGCGCGTGAGATCGGCCAGGAGCGCGACCTGTACGCGTCGGTCATGATCGCCCAGGCCATCCTCGAGTCCGCCTCCGGCAACTCGCTGCTGGCCAAGGCGCCGAACAACAACCTCTTCGGCATCAAGGGCACCTACAACGGTGAGAGCGTCCTCATGCGCACCGCCGAGGACGACGGCACCGGCCTCATCTACTTCATCCTGTCCGACTTCCGCAAGTACGACACGGTGAAGGACTCCCTCAACGACTACGCCGACCTCATGTGCGAGGGTCTCAACGGGTTCTACGCGCCGGTGTGGAAGTCCAACGCGCCTACCTTCGTAGACGCGACGGACTATCTCGAGGGCCGCTACGCCACCGACACCCAGTACTCCGAGAAGCTCCAGGACATCATCGCCACCTACGACCTGACCCGCTTCGACGAGCCGCTCGACTACGAGACCGTCTCGACCTTCGAGTTCCCCGTCATCGACGAGGAGACCGGTAAGGAGGTGCTCGACCCGATCACCGGCGAGGTAGTCATGGAGCAGCGCACCCTCGCCGACCTCGTGGCTGAGGCCACCTCGCACCTGGGCACCCCGTATCTGTGGGGCGGCGTGACGCCGGACGGCTTCGACTGCTCGGGCCTGGTGCAGTACTGCTACCGTGAGGTCCTGGGCGTCGAGATCCCCCGCACCACCTACTTCCAGTGCCTGGTGGGCGAGGACGTCGACTTCGAGGATCTGCACATGGGCGACCTGCTGTTCTTCGACCGCGCCTCCGACGGCGTGGGGCATGTGGCCATGTACCTGGGCGACGGCTACTACATCCAGGCGCCGCATACCGGCGACGTGGTGAAGGTCACCGCCATGGAAGACCAGATGCCCACCTTCGCCAAGCGCGTTATCGAGACGCGCCCGGTGACCGACCAGCTCGTCACCGACCTGGTGGAGGATCCGCTGACCCCGGCCGGCGAGCTGTTCTCGCTGGGCAAGGACAAGGGCTCCGCGAAGCTCATGTCGCAGCCCCTGCAGCGCCTGGCGCAGTTCCTCTCCTAGCCGCTGATCATCCTGGCCGCTCCTCCCCCGCGGACGCGGCATCGGGCCCCGCTTAGTTCACTCGGCGAACAGGCGGGGCCCTTTCATATCCTGGCGCGGCGATGCGCTTGCGGCCGGATGTCAGCGCGGGAGGCCGGCGTTGCGGGGGAGGGGGCTCGCGGCGGCACGCGCGGCGCGCGGAAATGCCCTCCTTTCGGCGGAAAGCCCTGCGGACTTTAGCCGGTTGGAGTAAAATGCGGTGTCATCTGGAAGAGGGTCCGAGGAAGGAAGCAGAAGATGGCTGACATCACTGAAGTGGACTACATTTGGAAGAACGGGGAGCTGGTGCCGTGGGCCGAGGCCACGACGCACGTGCTGTCCCATTCGCTGCACTACGGCTCCGGCGTGTTCGAGGGCATCCGCTGCTACAAGGATCCCGCGTCCGACAAGAGCTTCGTCTTCCGCCTGCGCGACCACATGGAGCGCCTGCACCGCAGCTGCAAGATCGCGATGATCGACCTGCCCTACTCCGTGGACGAGCTGTGCGACGCCACGGTGGAGGTCATCCGCGCGAACAATCTGCCGGCCTGCTACATCCGCCCGCTCGTGTACCGCGGCTACGGCGTCATGGGCGTCGATCCCACCGGCGCGCCGACCGACGTGGTCATCGCCGTGTGGCCGTGGGACGCCTACCTGGGCCCCGAGGCGCTCGCCAACGGCGTGTCCGTGGGCGTGTCGTCCTGGCGCCAGCGCTCCAACAACGCCATCCCGCCGGCGGTGAAGGCCACCGCGTCCTACATGAACTCCATCCTGGCCAAGCTGGAGGCCAAGCAGCACGGCTATGCTGAGGCCATCATGCTCAACGAGGCCGGCCTGGTGTGCGAGGGTACCGGCGAGAACCTGTTCATCGTGCGTGACGGCGTGCTGTCCACGCCGCCGCTGTCCGACGGCCTGCTCGAGGGCATCACCCGCGACACGGTGCTCTGCCTGGCCGAGGACCTGGAGATCCCGGCCATCGAGGAGAGCCTGACGCGTTCCGACCTCTACATCGCCGACGAGGTGTTCATGACCGGATCCGCCGCCGAGCTCACCCCCATCGGGGCGGTCGACGGCCGCGAGGTGGGCAAGCCCGGCCCGGTCACCCGCGCCCTGCAGGACCGCTTCTTCGACGTGGCCTACGGCCGGGTCGAGGAATACGCCGACTGGCTGACCGAGATCTAGCCTGTTCCGCCGTTGCTGACGCAACGACGGACGACTCGACGCTCCGAGCCCGTACGGCACCTGGCCTAGCCCCTTGCGCGCTTTCCCTCGCGTACGGAGTACGCTCAGCCGCGCGCCGGGGCTATCCCAGGCACCGTACGGGCTCTCGCTGACTTCCTTGGGCGAACAAGGCAGAAGATGCAGGAAGGAATGCATGGGATTGCGCATCTACACCTACGACAGCACGCTGCGCGACGGCGAGCAGTGCGAGGGCATCGCGCTCTCGCTCGAGGACAAGCTGCGCATCGTCGAGCGGCTCGACGCCTTCGGCATCGACTTCATCGAGGGCGGCTTCCCCGCGTCCAACCCCAAGGACATCGCGTTCTTCCGCCAGGTGAGCGCGATGCCCCTGGCCCACGCGCGGATAGCCGCCTTCGGATCGACCTGCAAGAAGGGCGTCGCCGCGGCTGACGACGCGGGGCTGGCCGACCTGCTGGCCTGCGGCGCTCCCGTGGTGACCATCGTGGGGAAGACGTGGGATGCCCAGGTCACGCGCGCGCTGCAGACCTCGCTTGACGAGAACCTGCGCATGATCGCCGACTCGGTGGCCTACCTGAAGGCCGCCGGCCGCCACGTCGTCTTCGACGCCGAGCACTTCTTCGACGGCTACAAGGCCAACTCCGCCTACGCCCTGGCGTGCCTGCGTGCCGCCTCGGAGGCCGGCGCCGACTCGCTCGACCTGTGCGAGACCAACGGCGGCGCGCTGCCCTTCGAGGTGGAGGAGGCCGTGCGCGCCGTCGCGGCCGCCCTGCCGGGCCAGGCGCTCGGCATCCACTGCCATAACGACTCCGGCTGCGCGGTGGCCAACACCCTGGCGGCCGTGCGCGCCGGCGTCACTCAGGTACAGGGCACCGTCAACGGCATCGGCGAGCGCGTGGGCAACACCGATCTGCTCACTGCCATCGCCGATCTGGAGCTGAAGATGGGCGCCCGCTGCGTGGGGCCCGAGCGCCTGCGCGACCTGACGGGCGTCGCCCAGTACGTGGCCGAGCTCTGCAACGTGTCGCTGCCGGCGCATCACCCCTACACCGGGGCGTCGGCCTTCGCCCACAAGGGCGGGCTGCACGCCAGTGCCATCGCGCGCTTCCCCGAGGCCTACGAGCACGCGCGGCCCGAGGCGGTGGGCAACCGCGCCCGCATGCTCGTGAGCGAGCTGGCGGGGAAGGCGTCGCTCGTGCAGAAGGCGGCCTCGCTCGGGTTCGACCTAGAGGGCGCCGCGGTGGACGTGCAGGCCGTGCTCGACGACATCAAGCGCCGCGAGGCGGCCGGCTACTCCTACGAGGTGGCCGACGGCTCGCTCGCGCTGCTGCTCATGCGGCATCTGGGCGACTACCGCCCCGCCTTCACGCTCGAGAGCTTCCGGGTCATCGTGGACGACCATGAGGACACCGGCGCGCTGGCCAAGGACGCCATGTCCGAGGCCACCGTGAAGATCCACGTGGGCGAGCGGCGCTTCGTGTCCACCGGCGAGGGCGCCGGCCCCGTCGGCGCGCTCGACAACGCGCTGCGCCCCACCATCATCGAGTCGTACCCCCAGGTGGCGGCCATGGATCTGGTCGACTACAAGGTGCGCCTGCTCGACGAGAGCCAGGGCACCGACGCCATCACCCGCGTGACCATCACCTCCGCCGACGCCTTTGGCACCTGGGGCACGGTGGGCGTGTCCGAGAACGTGATCGAGGCGTCGTGGAACGCGCTCGTCGATTCCATCGAGTACGGCCTCGTGCGCGCTGCCCGCCGCGCCGCCGGGCCCGCCGCGCCCGCCGGCTCGGCCGCCTGCCCGGCTGCCGCACCCGCCGCGCCTCCCGCGTCTGCTGGCGCAGCTGCCGCCCCGGCCGCCGCCGATTCCGCCCGTCCCGCTACCTCCGAGGAGTGACCTGCCATGAGCGACATTCGCACGAAGGACGTTGACGACCTGCTGAGGGTACTGGCCTCCCTCGACGACGAGGACACCGTGTTCGCCCTGCTGGAAGACCTCTTCACCATCCGCGAGATCCGCGAGACCTCCCAGCGCCTGGCCGTGGCCCGCCTGCTGGCGGCGGGGAAGTCCTACGCCGCCATCGAGGAGCTGACCGGCGCGTCGGCCACCACCATCGCGCGCGTGTCCAAGTGCCTGAGCTACGGCAGCGGCGGCTACCGCGCCGCCCTCGACGTGCTGGAAGCCGACTAGCCTGCCCGCGCCCCGCTGCGCACTCGCGCTCGCGCCGCGCCGTCCGTACCACCCGCATTCCGTCGCCGCGCCCCTCGCGTGGCGTCCCGACCGAAGGAGAACCCCATGACCGTGCTGTTCGTGAACGCCTGCCTGCGCGATGACGAGTCGCGCACCCTCGAGCTGTGCCGCGAGTACCTGGAGGGCATCGACGACGTGCAGGAGGTGAACCTGGGCCAGCTGCGCCTCGAGCCGTTCTACGCCGAGTCGGTGGCCTACCGCGCCCAGCTGGAGAAGGCTGGCGTCTTCGATGACCCGATCTTCGATCTGTCCAAGCAGTTCGCCGAGGCCGACGAGATCGTCATCGGCGCGCCCTACTGGGACCTGTCGTTCCCCGCGGCGCTCAAGGTCTACATCGAGCACGTGAGCGTGTGCGACGTCACGTTCCACTATACCGATGACGCGCGCTGCGAGGGCACCTGCCGGGCGCGCCACCTCACCTACATCACCACCTGCGGCGGCAGCGTGGCCGGCGCCAATCTGGGCTACGACTACCTCTGCGGCATTGCCCGCATGTTCGGCATCCCCGAGACGCGCTTCGCCGCCGCCGAGAACCTCGACGTGGTGGGCACCGACGTCGAAGCCCAGCTCAACGCCGCCCGTCAAACCCTCGCCCAGCTAAAGGCCACCCGCTAACCCGGCGCAGCCGGCGACCAAGCAATCAACCAAGCGGGCCCGATGTTTCACGTGAAACATCGGGCCCGCGGCCGTGTATCCCTTGCACCTCTGCCCTCCGGCTCGGCTCCCGCTCTCGGAAGCCGGCCGAGGACGTGCTTGTCCGTGGCGGCCGTCCGGCGCACTCGCGCGGCCGGCCGGTGCGGGGCGCCACCCTTCCCCTTAATCTCTTAGGCGAAATCCTCGCTGCGCAGGGGGTTCTGCATCAGGGCGAGGCGCTTGCGCAGGACGTTGGTGCGCCGCACCGCCTCCAGGAGCAGCTGGCAGCGCGTGCCGATGAGCTCGCGGTTGGTGTCGAGGAACGGCCCCACCTCGTCGCGGGTGAGCGTGAAGCGCTCGATGAACTCCGTCTCGCCCGGCTGGGCGTCGCCGTCGGGCTCGACGTAGGCGATGACCACGCGCACGTTTTCCTCGGCCATGCCGACCGACGAGTAGCCTGACTGCGGCAGCGGCATGAGCGGGTCGCGGTCGAAGTTGCGGCGCAGGCGGTAGCCGGTTTCCTCGCGCAGCTCGCGGTCGACGCAGGCCGCGAGCGTCTCGCTCGGCTCGATGAGCCCGGCGGGGAAGGCGATGACCTGGGCATTCACGGGATAGCGGAACTCGCGGATGAGCAGCAGGCTGTCGTCGGGCAGCACGGGCACGATGCAGACGGCGTCCGGCTCGGGCGCCTCGCCCGCGGCGTTGCCCAGCAGCTGCGCGCGGTAGGCGTCGATTCCCTTGCGCGAGACGCTCTCGTAGCGGTACTCCGAGCCGTCAGGCATCTCGTAGGTCAGCAGGTACTTCTTGATCCAGCCGTCGCTGACCATCTGTATGTCCCGAAATTGGGGCAGATTTGGCGATTTCCTCTGGTCGGCGCTGTTGTTTTCCATGGTGACTCCTATCGTGCGTCCTCCGCTCTGCCGATCTGCGAAAGGCGCCGTAAACGCCGAAAGGGCGGCCTGGGGGGAGCCGCCGATTCGGTTGAGTGCCGGTAAGGGGAGGCCCGGCGCTCGCAGGAGAGAAGGAGGAAAGGAAAGTGTTTTTGTTCTCTTGTCATCTGCTGATTAGCAGTATACGAGCCCCGCGCGAGGACGCCAGCCGCACGGCCGCGCAGTTACCCCTGCGTCACCTTTTCATTATTTCAGCGTCACGCATGTAACCGGGGAGTTGAAAAACGCGCGGAATCCGGTGTCATCCCGGCAAAAACAAGTACGAATGTTTCACGTGAAACATTTTGCGCCCGCCACAAGGCGCGGGGCGTGCGAGGGTGCGGCGTGGAGGGGGTGCGTGTGGGGCGCGGCACACACGGCAGGGCGCACGTTGTGGGGCGCCCTGGGCGCAGGGGCGTGCGCGCGAGTGGGTTTGGGCGTGGGGGTGGGTTTTGCTACTATGGAGCCATGAAGACGATCGGCATCATATCGGATACCCACGGGCGGCTCGACCCGCGCGCCTACGCGGCGCTGGCGGACGTGGACCATATCGTTCACGCGGGCGACATCGGCGACCCTGCCATCCTGCGCGAGCTGGAGACGCTCGCCCCGGTGACGGCCGTGCTGGGCAACAACGACTTCCCGGAATACGGCGAGACGGTGGGTCGCTTCGCGCGGCCCTCTATCGAGGGGGTACGCCTCCTCGTGGCGCACTACCCGCGCGACGTGCGCGTCACGGCGGCCGGCAGCGCCGCGCTCGCGCCGGGGGATCCGCTGCCCGACCTCTGCATCCACGGCCACACCCACGTGCCGAAGCTGGAGTGGGGGAGGGACGTGCGCCCCGCCACGCTGCTGCTGTGCCCCGGGTCGGCCTTTCGCCCGCGCGGCGGCTTCCCGCGCGCCATCGCGCGGGTGCGCGTCGATGACGGCCGCATCCTCGACGCCCGCATCGAGTCGCTGGAGGGCGAGAGCCTCCTCGAGTGGCCCCCGCCCCGCCCGTAGCCCGCTGGCTTTTCGATTGCGGCGCCGTTTTCGCGGGCTCTGTTCGTACCTTGTCCGCCACAGAATGTTTCACGTGAAACATTTGTTCTGCGCGTTCAGACGCTTTCCGCCTGGCGCTCGCGCGCCTGTCTTTCGCCAGCCTCCGCGGGTTATGCTTCTGCGTGCTCAGCCTGGCGGTTGCCCCCTGCAAAATGTTTCACGTGAAACATTTGTTCCGCGTTTTCGCACGGTTTCCGTCGCGCGCTTCCGCGCACGCCCCTCTCGCGCTCCCTCTCTTCTCCCGCTCTCTTCCCGCAGGTCGTTCTTTCGCGGCACAAAAGTTTCCCTAAGCAAACTACCGCACTCGACCTCGCCAAACAGCAAGAGAGCCGCCCCTGGGGGCGGCTCTCGGCGCGTTGCAGTTGCTCGCAGCTTCTCGCGGTTGTTCGCAGCGGCTTAGAAGACCTGGAACTTATCCTTCGGGCAGAAGCAGATGGGGCACTTCTCGAAGTCGTCGCCCTTGTGGATGTAGCCGCAGATGGGGCACAGGTAGAAGGCGCGGTCGTCCTCGGCGTCGATGTTGTTGTAGGCGTCCAGGTACAGCTCGGCGTGCACCGACTCGGCCAGCTTGGCGCGGGTGAACACCTGCACGGCCTTGGTCTCGCCCTCCTCCTGGGCCTTCACGATGAAGGACGGGTACATGTCGGAGGTCTCGTAGATCTCGCCCAGCGCGCCGGAGATGAGGTTCAGGTCGGTCTGGATGCCCTCCATCTGCGGGGCCTCGGGACGCACGTAATCCGGCTCGACGGCCTGGATGAGCGCGGCCTCCAGCCCGATGTGGATCTGCTCGGCGGCCGAGGTGGCCTCGAACTGGCGGGCGATCTGCTCGTAGCCCTGGGCACGGGCGGCCTCGGCGAAGGCGGCGTACTTGGCGGACGCGCCGGTCTCGCCCATGACGGCGGCCTTCAGGTTGTCGAGCGTGGAGCCGACCTCGGTGACGCTGTCGGGCACGATGTCGAAGTTGGTGCTGTTCGCGGGGGTGGGGATCTCAGCGCGGATCTTCATGGTCATGACGGAACTCCTTCGTTCTCCGGAAAACGCGCGGCGGCCGGGCGGCCGTCGCATCGCGTACGATCGACTATTATAGGCGCGCCCCCGCCGCCGGGGAACGCGTGCCCCGGGTGCTTTTTCCATTTGTTGACAAAACCCGCACAGAGATAGGGATAATGGTCGGCGAACGACGAGGCGGCTGCCGAGGGCGCCGCCGGGCGACGAGAGGAAGGCACCCATGGAACGAGAATCCGCCTGGAAGAAGTACGCCGAGGCCGACCGCGAGGCCGTCGAGGCCCTGGCCGCCGACTACATCGACTTCATATCCGACAACAAGACCGAGCGCGAGTGCGTGGCGGCCTCCATCGCCCTGGCCGAGGCGGCCGGCTACCGCCCGCTGGCCGAGGCCGTGGCCGAGGGCCGCGCGCTCGCGGCCGGCGACAAGGTGTGGGCCGACGCCCACGGCAAGGCGCTCATCCTGATGCAGCTGGGCGAGCAGCCGATCTCCGCCGGCATGCGGATCCTGGGCGCGCACGTCGACTCGCCGCGCCTCGACATCAAGCAGAACCCGCTCTACGAGGCGCACGACTTCGCGCTGCTCGACACCCACTACTACGGCGGCATCAAGAACTACCAGTGGACGGCGCTGCCCCTGGCGCTGCACGGCGTGGTGGCCAAGACCGACGGCACGGTGGTGGACGTGAACATCGGTGAGGACCCAGCCGATCCCGTCTTCTGCGTGACCGACCTGCTGCCGCATTTGGGGTCGCAGCAGATGGACAAGAAGGGGGCGAAGGTGGTCGAGGGCGAGGACCTCGACGTTCTCGTCGGCAACCGCCCCCTGACAGACGCCGCCCCGGCCGCTGACGCGAGCGCCCCCGTCCCCGCCGGCGCTCCCGCCACGCCCGCCAAGGAGCCCGTCAAGCAGCTCGTTCTGGGCCTGCTGGCCGACAAGTACGGCATCGCCGAGGAGGACTTCCTCTCTGCCGAGCTGGAGGTCGTGCCCGCCGGTCGCGCCCGCGACCTGGGCTTCGACCGCTCCATGATCATCGGCTACGGCCAGGACGACCGCGTCTGCGCCTACACGTCGCTCGTGGCCCAGCTGGCGCTCGCCGACGAGGTGCCGTCGAAGGCGGCCGTCACCGTGCTGGTCGACAAGGAGGAGATCGGCTCGGTCGGCGCCACGGGCATGGCGTCGCAGTTCTTCGAGAACACCGTCGCCGAGGCCATGGCGCTCGCCGGCGAGGAGGGCGCGCTGCCCCTGCGCCGCGCGCTGGCCGCCTCGTCGATGCTGTCCTCGGACGTGTCCGCCGGCTTCGACCCCGCCTACGCCAGCGTCTTCGAGGCCAAGAACGCCGCCTTCCTCGGCCGCGGCCTCGTCTTCAACAAGTACACGGGCGCCCGCGGCAAGAGCGGATCGAACGACGCGCGCGCCGAGTACATGGCCCGGGTGCGCCGCGTGATGGACGACGCCGGCGTCAGCTTCCAGACCGCCGAGCTGGGGAAGGTGGACGCGGGCGGCGGCGGGACCATCGCCTACATCCCCGCCAAGTACGGCATGGACGTCATCGACTCGGGCGTGCCGGTGCTGTCGATGCACGCGCCGTGGGAGGTCACGAGCAAGGCCGACGTGTACGAGGCACGCCGCGGCTACGAGGCCTTCCTGCGCAACGCCTAGGGGGCGCCGCTGGCTGCCGCCCACTGTCGCCTCCCGCCGCGTCGCCGCCCTCCACCGCCGCGGCGGGCGGCCGCCGCGCGGGAGGCCGGCAGATTCCGCCGTTTTTCTGATATAACGGGCGACCTGGGGTTTCGCCGACTATAATGCACTCAACCTATCGCGCCGCGCGCCCCCGACGAGCGTTTCGGCGGGTCAGAGGCCACAAGAAGGAAAGAAGGAGAGCACGCATGGCATTCTATTTCGACGAGCCGTCCCGTACGTTCAACGAGTACCTGCTGGTGCCCGGGCACACGCCCGCCGATTGCGTGCCGGCCGCGGTGAGCCTGAAGACGCCCCTGGTGAAGTACCGCAAGGGCGAGGAGGAGTGCCCGCTTTCCCTCAACATCCCCATGGTGTCCGCCATCATGGCGGCTGTCTCTGACGACCGCATGGCCGTGGCCCTGGCCACCGAGGGCGGCCTCTCGTTCATCTACGGCAACCAGTCCATCGCCGACGAGGCGGCCATGGTGGCCCGCGTCAAGGACTTCAAGGCCGGCTTCGTCACCTCCGACGCCAACCTCTCGCCCGACATGACCCTGGATGACGTGGTGCGCCTCAAGGACGAGCACGGTCACTCCACCATGCCCGTCACCGAGGATGGCACGGCCCACGGCAAGCTGCTCGGCGTGGTGACCGAGCGCGACTACCGCCTTTCCCGCATGGAGCTCACCGAGAAGGTGGCCGACTTCATGACCCCGCGCGAGAAGCTCATCGTGGCCCAGGACGGCGTGTCCCTCAAGGACGCCAACGACATCATCTGGGAGCACAAGCTCAACTCCCTGCCGGTGGTGGACGCCGACGATCGCCTGGTCAGCCTCGTGTTCCGCAAGGATTACGACTCCCACAAGTCCAATCCCAACGAGATGCTCGACGGCCATAAGCGCTACATGGTGGGCGCCGGCATCAACTCGCGCGACTACGCCGAGCGCATCCCCGCGCTCGTGGAGGCCGGCGCTGACATCCTGTGCATCGACAGCTCCGAGGGCTTCTCCGACTGGCAGAAGATGACCATCGAGTGGGTGCGCGAGCACTACGGCGACGCGGTGAAGATCGGCGCGGGCAACGTGGTGGATGCCGAGGGCTTCCGCTTCCTGGCTGACGCGGGCGCCGACTTCATCAAGATCGGCATCGGCGGCGGCTCCATCTGCATCACCCGCGAGACCAAGGGCATCGGCCGCGGCCAGGCCACAGCCACCATCGAGGTGGCGAAGGCCCGCGACGAGTACTTCCGCGAGACCGGCATCTACGTGCCCATCTGCTCCGACGGCGGCATCGTGTACGACCACCACATCTCGCTCGCCCTGGCCATGGGCGCCGACTTCGTGATGCTGGGCCGCTACTTCGCCCGCTTCGACGAGAGCCCGTCCAACAAGGTGATGGTGAACGGCACCTACATGAAGGAATACTGGGGCGAGGGAAGCGCCCGCGCCCGCAACTGGGCCCGCTACGACCTGGGCGGCAAGAAGAAGGCCCTCACCTTCGAGGAGGGCGTGGACTCCTACGTGCCCTACGCCGGCAGCCTCAAGGACAACGTGGACGTGACGCTGCTCAAGCTGAAGTCCACCATGTGCAACTGCGGCGCGCTCACCATCCCCGAGTTCCAGGACAAGGCGAAGCTGACCCTGGTCAGCGCTACGTCCATCGTGGAGGGCGGCGCCCACGACGTCCTGCTGAAGGACAAGACGCCCTACGTCTCCAACACGCGCTAGCGCAGGAGGGCGGAGCGCGCCTGACGGTGTGCCCCGCGGCACGGTCGCGCTTCCGAAGGGCCCCGGTGACGGGGCCCTTCCTGCGTCTTGGGGAGAAAACTGTGCGTTTTGCTGGTGAGAAGCCGTGAGATGCCCTGATCACCCCTTGCGAACGGGGCCTTGGTGGTATACTCCAGGTTTCGATAGGATAATTGCTTCAGTCTGCTCTTTTTCGTGTGGGGAGGTGACATGCAGAACTCGTGGATCGGCATCGCGCTGATGGCCCTGGTCGTGGTCATCGGCCTGGTGGTGGGCATTCGTCTGAGCCCGCCTGGCTCCCAGCGCCGTGCCGTCATCGGATCGCTCGGCGGCGTGACCCTTGTGGTGATCCTGTTCTTTCTGGTTGCCATCGCGTTCTCGCAGCGGTGGACCGCCCCGCTGTTCGCCGTGGCCTGCATCGTCGTCCCCGTGGCCGTCTACGTGGGGATGACCGAGGCGGCTGACAAGACGCGTCGCCGCAAGCGCGCAGACGAGGCCGCCAAGGCCCGCGCTGCGGAGGAATCTGCCACGGAAGAGGCGGTCGAGCCGCTGGTCAAGCCGGTGGTCGAGCCGAAGAGGCCCACTAAGCGCACCGCCCCTAAGGCGACCAAGCCCTCGAAGCCCGCCCACGGCAAGCCCACGCCCGCCACGATATCGCTTCCCTTTGCCGACCTCACCACCACCAAGGTGGTTCCGGCGGAGAAGGTCAACATGATCGACCTGCGCCCGCTCGCCGAGGAGCAGGAGGAGCGTCGCCGCGCCCTGGAGGAGGCTGCTGCCCCGGAGGCCGCAGAGCTCGAGGCCGCGGAGGGGATCCCGTTCGTGGCCTCGCCCTTCGTGCCGGTTGATGCTGAGCCGGAGGAAGAGGAGCTCGAGCTGGCGGAGCCCGTCATCGCATTCGAGCCCGAGCCGGTGCGCGAGCCCGAGCCGGCGTTCGTCCCTACCCCCGAGCCGGAGCCCGCGATGCCTTCCGAGTCGACGTGGGAGGCATTCTCGTTCGCGCCTGAGGTGGAGCCTGCCTCTGAGCCCGAGCCGGAATTCGCGGTCGCCCGCACGCCGGAGGAGGCGCCTGCCGTGGAGCCCGCCTTCGTTTCGGAGCCCGCCGGCATCGCCGAGCCCGAGCCTATCGTGGTGCCTGAGCCTGAGCTCGCTCTGGAGCCCGAGCCGGCGTTCGTTCCCGCCCCCGAGCCGGCGTTCGTTCCCGCCCCCGAGCCGGAGCCCGTTCCCGCCCCCGAGCCGGAGCCCGCTGCGACCCCTGAGCTTGAGCCGGTCGCCGTGCCCGCGCCCGAGCCCGTGCCCATGCCCATGCCCGAGCCGGCTGCCATCGCGGTTCCCATGCCCGAGTCGGCCGTCATCGCGGCGCCCGCCGCGACCCCCGAGCCGACCCCTGCCGCGTCCTCGTCCTACGACGGCTTCTGCGCTAAGGCGCAGTCGCTGCGCGAGCGCGGCGTGTACCCCATTGCCGCGCGCCTCTTCGCAGAGGCCGCCGCCGCGGCGCCGACGCCCGAAGAGGCCCGCCGCGCCCGCTTCGACGAGCTGGCCTGCTACGTCAAGGCAGGCGATGGGGACAAGGCCCGTGCAGTCGCCGCGGAGCTGCGCCAATCGAGCGTGCTCACCCGCGTCGAGCGCATGAAGCTGGACGCAGTCGAGAGGATGGGGTAGGCCATGGCAGCCCACGCCCGCCCCGATCAGCGCGTTGACCGGCGGGCGCCCGCTCCGCGCCGCCGTCCTGAGATGCCTCCGTCCTACCGGGCCTCTTGGGCGGCGCTGCCCGTGGTGGTGCTCTGCTCCCTGGCCGTCTCGGCCTGCATGGCCTTCGGCAACCCGGTGCTGTGGATGACTAACGACCAGGCCGCCGAGGCCCTTGCCGCTGCGCCGCCGGAGGAGGCTCCCGCGCCCGCTCCCGATGCCCCGGAGGAGCCTGAGGCCCCCGAGCAGCAGATCATCGGCCAGTACCAGGCCATCTCCCAGAGCGAGGACGCGGCGCGGGCCCAGAACATCCGCCTGGCGGCCGACGCCATCGACGGCGTGGTCATCGAGCCCGGCGGCGTCTTCTCGTTCAACGAGGTGGTGGGCGACAGCTCCGCCGAGCGCGGCTACCAGGAGGCTCCCGTCATCCGCAACGGCAAGGTGGCCGTCGGCGATGGCGGCGGCATCTGCCAGGTGTCCACCGCCCTCTACATCGCGGCCGTCAAGGCCGACCTGGACATCGTCGAGCGTCATCCCCATTCCGTCGTGTCGGACTACGCGCCCATCGGCCTGGACGCCACCATCGTCTACGGCCAGATCGACCTGCGCATCCGCAACAACACCGAGCACGACATCACCATCTACGCCAAGGCCGTCGGCCAGACGGTGGACGTGACCATCGTCGGCGACCCGCTGCCCGAGGGCGTCACCGTGGATGCCACCTCGCGCGTGGTGGATCGCTATGAGAAGAAGGACGCCGAGGGCGAGCTGCGCCAGTACTACATCTCCGAGTCGTTCCGCGTGTACTACCAGGACGGCGTGCGCACCACGCGTGACCTGCTCTCAAGCGACATCTACCTGGTGGACGACTCCTCCACGGTCACCCTCGCCGAGGGAAGCGTGGAGCCCAGCAAATAGCGCTGCTTCCCTCCCCGGGCGGGCATCGTTTCGTATACAATGGGCCAAGCGCGCGAAATGCGGGCACCAACGCCGCGCCTGCGGCCACCGTCGTCCATCATTGGGAGAAAGAGCCACCATGGAAACCAACGAATCCATACTCACTCGCAGCATCGTCGGCCTGGATGACCGCAAGGTGCTCGGCAAGATGCGCGAGCTGCGCGTTGACTGCGATACCCTGGCCGTCGGCCACTACATCGTCTCCAACGCCACCACCAACACCCCGCTTGTGCTGCCCTTCGCCAACGTGATCGCCGTCGGCGACACGTTCATCACCGTCCAGTCGCGCGAGGACTTCCTGGCGGCGTCCGACCCGCAGGCCCAGGCCCTCATCGGCGACGGCTTCGCGCTCATCGGCGCCGAGGCCTACACCCGCACCGGCAACAAGCTGGGCGTCGTGGCCACCTACGCCTTCGACCCGGTGTACGGCACCGTCACCAGCCTCACCCTCGACGATGGCACGGTGTTCGCGGCTGATGCCTTCGTGTTCTTCGCCCCCGAGTTCGTCTTCGTCGACGACGGCGCCAAGACGGCTGCCGAGCTGCGCGAGAGCGGCGAGCCTGCGGCCGCGGTCGCGGCTGACGAGCCGGTGGCCGACGACGTGCTGCTGGCCGACGACGTGGCTGCCCTGGCGGTCGAGGACGAGATCGTGGAGGACTTCGCGGAGGCCGCCGTTGCGGAGGAGGCCCTCGAGCTCTCCGAGGAGGATGCGCAGCTGGTGGAATTCCTCATCGGCAAGACCCTCACTGAGGACGTGGCCAGCGCCGACGGCGTGTTCGCCGCTGCCCGCGGCGTCATTCTCACCCGCGATCTGGTCGAGCAGGCGGCTGCCCATGACGCCCTGCTGTCCCTGACCATGAGCGTGGACGAGTAGCGCGACGCCAAGGCATCGCTGATGCGAGGGGCCCGGCCGTCTGGTCGGGCCCCTCTTGCGTCTGGGGGGGCTAGGAGCGTTCCCGCAGGGCGTCGAAGAGCGCTTGGAGCTCGGGTTCGAAGGCGCTGCCCTTCAGGCGGATGAAGGCGATGTCGTGCTGGATGGGCGGGCCGGCCAGGGGCACCTCCTTGAGCGAGCCCTCCTGCAGCTCGCGCTGCACGGCGGCCTCGTAAAGGAACGCCACGCCCAGGTCGTGGGCGACCATCACCTTGATGACGCCCAGGCTCTCGGCGATGAGCGTGTCGGCGAACCCCTCGATGGAGAGGTTGCGCGCGGCCAGGGCGTGGTCGAGCACGGCGCGGGTGCCCGAGCCCGGCTCGCGGGTGACGAGGCGCTCGCCCAGCAGGTCCTCCACTGTCTGCGGCTCCCGGGCGAACCGGTGGCCGGCGGCGCAGACGCAGATGAGCCGCTCGGTGCGGAATACGTCCCACTCATACGCGCTCTTGTCGAAGAGGCCCTCCACAAAGGCGCAGTCCACCGTGCCGGCGTCGAGCAGCTCGATGAGACGGCGCGTGCCGCCCGAGCGCACGGTGGCGCGGATGTCGGGCCGCGCGGCCAGGTACTCCGCCAGGGGGGCGGCGGCCAGATACTCGCCAGCCGTGAGCGTCATCCCGATGCTCAGCTCCACGGCCGAGCCCGACGCCAAGGCGCTCACGCGCTCGCGGAGCATGGACTCGTCGTGGGCCATGGTGGAGAGCGCGTCACGCAGCACGAGGCCGGCCTTCGTCAGCTCGAGCTTCTTGCGCCGATAGGTGAACAGGTCGGCGCCGTATTCCTTCTCGAGGTAGGCGATGTGCTGGGAGACGGCGGGCTGGGTGATGTGGAGCTCCTCGGCGGCGCGCGTGTAGTTGAGGGTGCGGCACACCGTGAGGAAGGTCCTTACGCGGAAGTCCTGCACGGGCGCCTCCCTTCTCGTTCTCCTGGCCGTCGTCACCGTATCATAAAACTATCTTATCGATAGATAAAAACTCATTAGTTTTCATTTGGTATACTGGATGGCAGAATGACTTCACCACGCTCCTGCGCGCCGCTGCGTCCTCCACCGGCGGCGCGTGGTCTGAACGCTTGTCTATACCCGTATGAAAGGCGGCCAATGCGCGAGCTGATAAAGAAGGTCCCCATCCCCACGGCGGGCGTGGCCCTTGGCCTGGCGGCCCTGGGCAACCTGCTCCAGCCCTACACCGAGATTGCCCATGGCGTGTGCGGCCTGCTGGCCCTGGCCCTGGTGAGCCTGCTGGCGGCGAAGATCGTGCTGTTTCCCTCGATGATCCGCGATGACCTGCACAACTCCATCCTGGCCAGCGTGTCGGCCACCCTGTTCATGGCCCTCATGCAGCTGGCGGGCTACCTGGCGCCCGTGGCCATCGTTCCCGCCTTCGGGCTGTGGATCTGCGCGGTGGCGGCGCACCTGTCTCTCATGGTGTGGTTCAGCTTCCGCTTCATTCGCCGCTTCAAGCTGCATGAGGTGTTTCCCACCTACTTCATCTGCTACGTGGGCATCATCGTGGCGTCGGTCACCTCTCCGGCGTTCAGCATGGAGTCGCTGGGCTACGGCCTGTTCTGGCTGGGCTTTGCCTGCTATGCCGTGCTGCTGGCTGTGGTCACCCTTCGCTACCTGCGCCATGAGATCCCCGAGCCTGCTCGTCCGCTGTTCTGCATTTACGCGGCGCCGATGAGCCTGTCGCTCGTGGGCTACCTGTCCACCTCGCCCAACCCCAACCCGGTGTTCGTGGGCGTGCTCATGGTGCTGGCCCAGGCGCTGTTCGCGATGGTGCTGACGCGCCTGCCCAAGCTGGTGGCCCTCAAGTTCTACCCCAGCTTCGCGGCGATGACGTTCCCCTTCGTCATCTCGGCCACGGCGCTCTCCAAGGGCGTGGCCTTCCTGACCGGCGCTGGCGTGGCGCTGCCCTTCCCCGAGGCGCTTCAGGTGCTCATCGGCCTGGAGACGGCGTTCGCGGCTATCATGGTGCTGTTCGTGCTCGGCCACTACGTGCGCTTCTTCTACGAGCGCGTGGAACATCCGCAGGCTGCTGCCGTGGTGCAGGAGTCGCAGATGAACGCCCGCTTCGCCGAGAACTTCGAGAACTAATCCCGAGGGCGGGATCCCCCGCTCCTGCCCGCTGTCATAGGAGGCGGCCCGCGAACCTGCTCGCGGGCCGCCTCGCGTTTGTTGGTACAATGGCCCGACGAACCCCTTCGCGAAGGAGCCCCCATGAACTTCCACAACGCCCGCTTCCTGGCCGCCTACGGCACCTCAGCGCAGCTGCCGCCCTCCAACGGCCCCGAGGTCTCCTTCGCCGGCCGCTCCAACGTGGGCAAGTCGTCGCTGCTCAACAAGCTCATGTACCGCAAGGGCCTGGCGAAGGTGTCGTCCACGCCGGGCAAGACCGCCACCATCAACTTCTACGACGTGGACGGCGCCGACCTGGTCGATCTGCCCGGCTACGGCTACGCGAAGGTCTCCAAGTCCGAGAAGGGGCGCTGGTCTGAGCTGATCGACGGCTACTTCAACCAGGAGCGCGCCTTCGCCTTGGTGGTCTCGCTCATCGACATCCGCCACGAGCCCTCGGCGCTCGACCGCGGCATGGTGGGCTTCTTGAAGGAGGCCGAGCTCCCCTTCGCCATCGCGCTCACCAAGGCGGACAAGCTCTCGAAGCAGCAGGCGGCCAAGCAGCGCGCTGTCATCGTGAAGGCGCTCGACCTGCCGAAGGGGACGCCGGTGGTGGTCACCTCTGCCGAGAAGGGCGGCGGCATCGAGGAGCTGCGCGCCCTCATTTCCCGGGCAGTCGGCGAGTAGGCGAAGCGCGGCGCCCGGCTACCTGACCTGCCGTGAAAAGGGTACGGGGGGGGGTATGCGCTTTTCAGTGCCGCTGGGCAGCAAAGGGCCGTAGGAAAGTGCATTTTAGAACTTGATTGTTACATCCAAAACCAGGTCTCGCACTCATTTTCTCGTGCTTGGCTACAATAGAGGACAGCGCGTCGAATAAGACGGGGGAATCGGGGCCCTCGGCGGCGACACAATCGGGAGAACCTGCGGGGAGAGCCTTCGTACCCCAAGGGATGTCGCACCAGGAGTAGCAACGTATGAACACGGTAAGCGTCTTGGTCGTCGATGACGACAGAGAGCAAGCGCATGCGCTCGAGCGCATGCTTGAGCAGTATCCTACCCATAAGACCTTCGAGGTGGAGATCTGTACCAGCCTCACCGCTCTTGACGAGCGTCTGCGCCGCGGCTTCTCTCCGGACATCGTGTTCATGGACGTCGTGCTCGAGGATTCCGCCGGATCTGCTGGCAACGGCATCACCGCCGTGCAGAAGCTGCTTCAGCAGTGCCCCGGCGTCCAGGTCATCTACGTCACGGGCCACGTCGAGTATTGCACGCGGGTCTACCGCACGAGCCACGTCTACTTCCTCACCAAGCCCCTCCAGCCCGAGGACTTCACCGATGCGCTCGACAAGGCCATCGAGAACCTGGAGGAGCGCATCGCGCGTCCCTTCGGCGTGAAGGTGGGCGGCCGCATCATGCGCGTACTGCCGGCTGACATCGAGTTCGTGGAGAGCGACCGGCGCAAGGTGCGCATCCACCTGGCCGACCAGGTGATCGAGGCCTACGAGTCCCTGGGCGGCATCTCCCGCAAGCTGCCCGGCACCTTCGTGCAGTGCCACAAGAGCTTCCTCGTCAACATGGAGAAGATCGCCGAGATGCGCAGCGACCAGATCGACCTGCTCTCCGGCGCCACCATTCCCATCAGCCAGAAGCGCTCGCGCCCTACGCGCGAGGCCTTCATGGACTTCCTGAAGGAAAGGCTGTAGGCTAGGGGCATCGTCCCTCCGTCGAGCGAGCGTATGCCAGAGAACCTCATCAACTTCCTCACCGGTCTGCCCTGTCAGCTGGTGCTGATCTATGCCGCCACGCGCCTGCTGGACATCCCGCGCAAGGGCTGGTACTGGCTGGTAAGCCTGCTTGTCGTGCTGCCGTTCCTCGTGGCCCAGGATGTTCTGAGGCAGCCGGCGCGGATGCTGCTGGGCACGGCGGGGATGATGGTTCCCTGGCTTGTGTTCGCCCGCGATCCGCTGCCGCGTCGCCTGTTCGTCTCCGTGCTCATCATGCTGGTCGTCGTCATCGCCGAGATACCGCCCACGTTCCTGTGGAGCCACGTCATCGGGTCCGACCTGGCCGTGAAGCCCGCAGCAGGCGTGAACCTCGACTTCTTCATCGCCTCGCACCTGCTGCACTTGGTGGTGCTCATGGGGCTGCTCGTGGTCTTGGAGGCCGTGGAGCGCTGGCTGCGATCCACCAGCACGCGCAACGGCATCGCGCAGTTCATCGGGTTCATCGTGGTGCAGTACCTGCTCATCGCGTTCAGCGTGGGCATCATGGAGGTCACCGGCGACGTGAGCCGTCCCATCGTGCTGGGCAACCTGATCGTGGCGGCGGCGTGCGTGGTGGCCGACGCGTTCCTCTTCCCGCTCATGGAGCGCTACAACCTGAAGGTGCGTGAGGACGAGCGCGCCCAGGTGCTCGCCCTTGAGCTGTCGCACTACCTGGCGCGCTATCGTGAGGTCGAGCGCGAGGTAAGCGCTGTCGCTCGCGTGCGGCATGATCTGAGGAACCAGGCGAACGTGGCGCTCATGCTCATCGCGCAGGGTGCCGTGGACAAGGCGCATGCCTTCGTGTGCGAGCTGCTGGGGCGCGTGGTGGAGATCGTTGGGCTGGAGGGAGAGGCGGCTGCCGACGCGGAGGGTGTGCTGGCCGTGGAAGCGCGGGGCGCCGAGGATGTGGGCACCGGCACGGCGGCGCGGCGTGCCGGTGGGGATGCGGACGATGGCCCGGCAGCCTCTGCCTTGGACGACGTGTCGTGGCGCCGCAAGCCGGCCCGCCCGACGGCGGCCGTGCTGCGCACGCCGCGCCGGCGCGCGCTCATCTCGCTCGTGTTCCCGCTCAGCCAGCTGGTCGTGCTCTCGTTCCTCGTGTGGTACGCGGTGGCCTATCAGCCGCCGCTGTGGGTGCTTGTGGCCGTGGGGGTGGTCGCGGCGCTGTGCATCGTCGCCGACGTCATGCTGTTCCGGGCCCTGTCCGCCATCGACGAGTCCGAGCTGGCGGCCGAGCGCGTGCGCCTGCTGGAGGAGCAGCGCGAGCTGCAGCGCGTGTACTACGAACGCCTGCGCAGCGGCCTGGAGGAGGCGCGCGGCATGCGCGAGGACATCGTGGCCGTGCTGTGCGACCTGGAGCGGCTGCTTGCGGAGGGCCGGGCGGACGAGGCGGCTGAGCGGATCCGGCGCGCTGCGGACAACATGGACTCCGCCGACGAGTACTGCTGCGAGAACCGCGCGGTGGGCGCGCTCATGGCCATGAAGCTGCGCGCCTGCGCGGACGCGGACATCCCCGTGGACTGCCAGATCGTCGTCCCCGAGGATCTGGCCATCTTGGACGTGGACCTGTGCGCCGTGTTCTCCAACCTCATGGACAACGCCATCCGCAGCTGCCGCGTCGTGGAGGGGCCGTGCCGGCGCATCACCATCAAGGCGTGCCTGGTGTCGGGCGTTCTCATGGTCGACCTGCTGAACGGCCGGGTCGCGGAGGGGGAGGGCGACGCCTCCGCCGAGGAGCTCCGCCCCCGCGTGGCCTTCGCCGACCGCGAGCTGCCCGTGGCGTCCCACGGCTGGGGCCTCCAGATCCTGCGAAGCCTGGCCTGCCGCTACGGCGGATCGTTCAAGGCCGAGGCTGAGGGCGACTGCTGGTTCCGCACCACCGTCATGCTCATCAACGAGCGACCCGCGAAAAACCCGCCTGGGGGGGGGCGCTCAGCGAAGGTTCCGCTGGCGAGGGCCGCGGCGCTTCGTAGGCGCGCCGAGGACTCTGCTGGCCGAGACGGGCATCGGGCCTGATGATTGGGCCGAACCGGCGGCATGGGGTTCTGCGAGCCGCGCCGCCCGGCGTCGGCGGGCTTGCGTCCGGCGTCTGGCGGTGCCCGGGCGCCCCGTTCCTTCCCCGCCTCATCTCCCCAGCGCCGCGCGATAGCCCTATAATGGGAAGCTGCTGAAAAACGGGCGTCCGCGTCGGCGCGGGTGCCCGCATCCGTGATCGCGAGGAGCCCCATGAAGCCTTATAACCCCCACGAGATAGAGCCGCGCCTCCAAGCCCAATGGGAGGCCGATGACGCCTACGCCGTCGTCGAGGACTCGCCCCGTCCGAAGAAGTACGTGCTCGAGATGTTCCCGTACCCCTCGGGCGACATCCACATGGGCCACGTGAGCAACTACACCTACGGCGATGTGGTGGCGCGCTACTCCACGATGCGCGGCTTCGACGTGCTGCATCCCATGGGCTGGGATGCCTTCGGCCTGCCGGCTGAGAACGCAGCCATCAAGCACCACAGCCATCCGGCCACATGGACGTATCAGAACATCGACACCCAGCGCGCCAGCTTCAAGCGCATGGGCTTCTCCTACGACTGGGACCGCACCGTGGTGGCGTGCGACCCCGAGTACTACCGCTGGGGCCAGTGGATCTTCCTGAAGTTCTGGGAGCGCGGCCTGGTGGAGCGTCGCAACAGCCCGGTCAACTGGTGTCCTGATTGTGGGACAGTCCTTGCCAACGAGCAGGTCATCGAGGGGCGCTGCTGGAGATGCGACTCCGAGGTGGAGAAGCGCGACCTCACCCAGTGGTACTACAAGATCACCGACTACGCCCAGGAGCTGCTGGACGACCTGGATCAGCTGGAGGGCTGGCCGGAGCGCGTGAAGCAGCAGCAGGCCAACTGGATCGGCCGCTCCGAGGGCGCCAACGTCGACTTCATCCTGTGCGACGCCGAGGGCAACGCGCCGGCCGAGCCGGGCGCCGACGACATCATCACCGTGTTCACCACGCGTGCCGACACGCTGTTCGGCTGCAGCTTCTTCGTGCTGGCCCCCGAGTACGCCGGGCTTGACGCGCTCGTGGCCGGCACCGACTACGAGGCCCCCGTGCGCGAGCTCGTGGAGGCGTCGAAGAAGGTGAGCGCCGTGGAGCGCGCCATGGGCGACCGCGAGAAGCACGGCGTGTTCACCGGCCGCTACGTGGTGAACCCCATCAACGGCGAGAAGGTGCCCGTCTGGGTGGCCGACTACGTGGTGGCCGACTACGGCACCGGCGCCGTCATGGCCGTGCCCTGCGGCGACCAGCGCGACTTCGAGTTCGCGCGCAAGTACGACCTGCCCATCGTCCCCATCATCCTGGGCGAGGACGACCCGCTGTACCCGCAGCTCAAGGACGAGCAGGGCCGCGTGGTGACCGAGGTGGACTGGGACAAGGCCTACGCCGCCGAGGGCATCCTCGTGCAGTCGGGCCCCTACACGGGCCTGGCGGGCGGCAAGCACTCCCCGGGCGAGGAGGCCGTGGTGGCCGCCCTCGAGGAGATGGGCCGCGGCAAGCGCACCGTGGAGTTCCGCCTGCGCGACTGGCTCATCTCGCGCCAGCGCTACTGGGGCAACCCCATCCCCGCCGTGCACTGCCCCGACTGCGGCGTGGTGCCCGTGCCCGAGGACCAGCTGCCGGTGCGCCTGCCCGAGGACATCGACCTGGCCGCCGGCGAGACGCTCGCCACCCACGAGGGCTTCGTGAACACCACGTGCCCCGTCTGCGGCGGCCCGGCCAAGCGCGAGACCGACACCATGGACACCTTCACGTGCTCCAGCTGGTACTACATGCGCTACACCGACCCGCACAACGACCAGGCTCCCTTCGACCCGGCCAGGGCCAACGCCTGGATGCCCGTCGACCAGTACATCGGCGGCATCGAGCACGCCATCCTGCACCTGCTCTACAGCCGCTTCTTCACCAAGGTGCTGCGCGACTGCGGCATGCTCGACTTCGACGAGCCGTTCACCAACCTGCTGTGCCAGGGCATGGTGCTCGACGCCAACGGCGAGGTCATGAGCAAGTCCAAGGGCAACGTGGTGTCGCCCGAGGAGATGGTCCGCGACTACGGCGCCGACTCGGTGCGCGCGGCCATGCTGTTCATGGGCCCGCCCGACAAGGAGAAGCTGTGGAACGAGGACGGCCTGGCCGGCATGGCCAAGTTCCTCAGCCGCCTGTGGCGCCAGGTGAACGACCTGGCCGGCGTCGCGGGGGAGGAGTCGCTGTTCGAGGCCGCGCCCGACCCCGAGGCTGCCGTGAAGGTGGCCCAGAAGCTCGTGCGCGAGCGCCATCGCGTGGTGGGGAAGGTGAGCGACGACTTCGACCGCAACAACTTCAACACCGCCATCGCCGCCATCATGGAGCTGTCCAACGCGACGGGCGAGTACCTGCGCGCGTTCTCGCCCGAGGCGCGCGCCGCGTGTCCGGACCACCAGGCGCTCGACGCCGAGGTGGCCGAGGTGCTCGTGAAGCTGATGGCCCCCATCGCCCCGCACTGGGCCGATGAGCTGTGGCAGACGGTGCTCGGGCATCCCGGCTCGTCGGTGCACGCGCAGCCGTGGCCCGCGTTCGACCCCGAGGCCGCCAAGGCCGACGAGGCGGAGCTTGCCGTCCAGGTGAACGGCAAGGTGAAGGCCAAGGTCACCGTGGCCGCCGACGCGTCCGAGGAGGCCGTGCGCGCCGCCGCCCTGGCCGCCGTGAGCCGCGTGCTGGAAGGCAGGGACGTGAAGAAGGTCGTCGTCGTGCCCGGCCGCCTGGTCAACATCGTGGCGAAGTAGCCGATCGGCCAGAATACGGAAATCGAGGGGCCGCCCGCGGGCGGCCCCTCGTCCGTCTTGGGGCGGCGGCCCGCCCGCGGGCGGGCCGCCGGTTGGACTCCCTAGTCCTTCTTGCGGTTGCGGATAAGCAGCGCGCAGACGCCGCCCGCGATGGCGATGGGCACGCAGAACACGAGCGAGGCCGTGTTCCACCCGAGCGACACGGCCAGGGTGCCGAACGCCGCGGAGCCGATGAGGCCGCCGAGGTTCTGGAAGAAGGCCACCACGGCCATGCCGAGCCCGACCTTCGCCGGGTCCTTGGCGTACAGGGGCACGCTCGAGAACACGCCGGTGGAACAGCAGGCGGAGAACAGGCTCATGGCGATCACGAACACCCAGACGAGCGTCATGCTGTCGCCGAAGGCGAACGTCAGCAGGATGGCGGCGCCGAACAGGCCGAAGACGATGAAGCCCTTGTGGATGTTGCGCTTGTCGGCGACGATGCCCGAAATGGGGCCGAGGGCCAGCACCAGGATGTTGGTGATGCTCGACACGGTGCCCGAGAGCTGGTTGTCGAGCTGGTGGACGTCAGCCAGGTACGACGGGTAGAAGCCGCCGATGGCGCCGGCGTTGAAGACGTTCCAGCACCCGAAGGCCAGGGCGATCATGACGATGCTGAAGAAGTCGGGCTTGAGCTTGAGCGGCGCGGCGCCCTCGCCCCCGGCGCGCTCGGCGTCGTCGCCCTCCTGCGGCGGCGTGGCGTACACCGCTATGATGAACACGAGCGCGACGACGGCGAGGATGGCGGAGAGCCACCAGTTCGCCCGCCAGGTGTGGCTGATCGAGTAGACGAACGGCGTCACGTTGAACGCCAGCACCACGCCGGCGGGGAACCAGACGCTCCAGATGCCCATGGCCAGGCCCTGCTTGCGGGCCGGGATGATGGAGGCGACGGCGGCGGGGCCGACTACCGAGATGAGGCCCATGCCGATGCCCTCGACGAAGCGCGTCGCCAGCATGACGGTGGCGTTGGGGGCCACGGCGCCGCCGGCTGCGCCGACGATGAGGCTGACGGCGGTTATGATGAGGCTCTTCTTCGCCCCCAGCTTGGCCAGGATGCCCCCGGCGGGAAAGGCCAGCACCGCGCCGATCAGGGTGAACATGGACATGACCCAGCCGATGTTGGACTCGGTGAAGCCCAGCTCGGCGGTGAACTCGGTGGTGAACATCGTGGGGGCCTTGAACATGCCGAAGGAAGTCAGGATCCCCAGGAAGAACACTGAGCAGAAGATCACCCATCGCCTGCTCATGGAAAACTGCGCGCTAGATGAACTAGTCATAAGTACCCCTTACTATCCCCTGCGAAGGCAGTGAGTTTCAGCGGGCAGGATTTCAGCGGGGGGCAGGGCGCCTGTGGCGGGGCGCGCCGGCCGTTCTGTGACTTGGCACCGTCAGACTAGCAGGGGCGCCCGCCGTCCCACATCCCCACGGAAGTCTGATATTGGCGGAAAACTCCCCGGTAGACGCCGGATTACCGCGTCTCATCCCCCAAGGCTCGCGCCCTTCGGCCCTCCGACCGGGCGTCCTCCTCGGCATCCAGGAGATCGAGGAGCTCCTGAAGCGAGTGGATGCCCATCTTCCGGTAGATGTTGTAGATGTGCGTCTTCACGGTGTGGTTGGAGATGAACAGCGCGTTCTGGATGAACTCGGCGTTGCGTCCCTTCGACAGCAGCGCGAACACCTCGGCCTCGCGCGGGGTGAGGCAGAAGCGCTGGCAGAGAACGTCCGAGGCGCTCTCCTCGGGCTCGAGGCACTCCTCGGGCGATTCCTCGGCGAGGGGGCCGCAGGACGTCTCGAGGGAACGCGGCTTGTAGCGGTCGGCCTCCCACGGGGGGCGCTCGGTGGTGAAGAAGAGCGTGATGACGATGAGCACGAAGATGGCCGCGTAGGAGATGAGGAACGGGAACACGGGGCTGTTCTCATAGGCGGACCAGAGCGCGCTGCCGGATATCACCCCGATCGCGAACATGGCGTACTCAAGCGCCTGGTTGGCGCCGAGCGCCCGAGTCAGGTTCAGGTCGAAGGTGCGCACGAGGTCGATGACGAAGATGAGCGTCAGCGCGAAGTAGAAGATGAATCCCGTCATGATGAGGACGGCGGCCACCTGGGAGAGGAAGCCGGCGCAGAAGGGCAGCGCCATCATGCCGCCGAGGAAGAGCAGCGTGGCCGTGTTGACGATGGGGCTGAGGTTGGGGAGGAGCGTCGAGCGGGCATACAGGGCGAAGATGACCGCGCCGGCGAGCGCCGCGCCCAGGATGGTGGGCGGGTCGGCGATGCCCAGCAGCGTCTTGCTGGGCGAGTGGCAGCCCTGGGCCATGCCGAAGAACAGCGCCATCGCCATGAGCTGGGCCGTCGTCTTCGCGTAGGGCCGCCGCGCGCTCTCCCAGTCGGGGACGCCGGCCCCCAGGGGATCGTTCTTGCGCAGGGGGATGCCCCGGGCGGCCGTCACCAGCAAGGTCCCCGAGAGGACGGGCAGCGCGATCAGCACGAGGGCCGACGCCTCGAAGGCCAGATAATGGGAGAAGAAGCAGATGAGCGCCGCTATGATGGCGGAGGCCCCGAGGCTCTGCCCCGAGTAGTTCTCCGACGTCTCGGAGTAGAAGCGCAGCCAGAGCAGCGTGAGGACGGCCTCCGCCGCCCCGATGAGGACCACGGCCACCATGATCCAGGCCATGTTGAGGGCAGAGCCCGCCACCAGCGCGATGTTCCCCGCGGTGCCCACGGCTATGGCGGCGTAGGCGACGGCGCTCGAGCGGGCGGTCACGCCCTGCGGGAGGTTCGAGAGGAGGCGGCCCCCCAGCGCGAAGGCGAGCCCGAGCGACGCGTTGAGGATCACCTGGCGCGCCAAGAGGAACTCCGAGGGAGCGAAGCCCTCGGCGAGGGGGAGCGGCTGGTACAAGATGATGAAGTGCCATCCGAGGAGCACTCCGAAGCCGACGAGGCTCAGGGTGGGGCTGAAGAGCCGTCCTGGGCGCTCGCTGCTCGCGACAGCGGAATCGTTCATCTGCCAAACCCCTTCCCCCATCAAGGTTCCCCCCAGAACCTCCTTGCCGAATCACCAGTTCAAATCAGGTTTTTTCTGCGTTCTATTACTCCGGGTCTGAGGGGTTTCCACGGTCGGTGATCTGGTTTCGCCGAGGAAATCAGACACCCCACGCGATTACCCTGAGGGCCCGAGGGCACTAGAGTACTGGGTAGCTTCGACTTGGCAAGAAGCTGAACGTGCAAAGCAGGATGACAACGGGGATTTTATCGAAGGACAGGAGGAGCGCAAGTACTTTTCGTGGCTAATTCCAGAAAGTGGTAGATCGATCACGAAGGAAAGAGGAGCGAGAATGGCAAACGACGTGAAAACTGTCTACAAGTCGCTCGGCTTGTGCGGATTTGGCTTGGGGTCCAACTCCGCGGCGGTGGACGTGAAGGACGGGAAGATCCTCCGCATCCGCCCGATGCACTACGACGACGCCTACGACATCGAGGACATGAGGCCCTGGCGCATCGAGGTCAACGGCGCGGTGCTGGAGCCCAAGGACAAGACGATGCCCACGCCTCTCCAGTACGCCTACAAGAAGCGCGTGTACTCCAAGAACCGCATCCCCTACCCCCTGAAGCGCGTCGACTGGGATCCGAACGGCGACCGTCACCCGGAGACCCGCGGCATCTCCAAGTACGAGCGCATCAGCTGGGACGAGGCCACCGACATCATCGCCTCCGAGCTCAAGCGCATCCACGCGCAGTACGGTCCTTTGGCCGTGCTCGCCCAGGTGGACGGCCACGGCGAGTCCAAGATCATCCACGCGGCCCACGGCTGCCCGGGCAAGCTGCTCGACCTGATGGGCGGCTACACCCTGCAGGCGCGCCAGCCTGACAGCTGGGAGGGCTGGACCTGGGGCGCCAAGCACATCTGGGGCATGGATCCCGTGGGCAAGCAGGGCAACGTCCAGAACCTGTTCCAGGACATCGCCGAGAACGGCGACGCGGTGCTGTACTGGGGCGCCGACCCCGAGACCACTCCCTGGGGCTGGGGCGGCATGCAGCCCGGCCGCCTCGTGCGCTGGCTCCATGACGTGGGCCTGAAGTCCATCTTCATCTCCCCGGACCTCAACTACACCGGCGCCGCCCACGAAGGCAAATGGATTCCCATCCTCCCCAACACCGATGCCGCGCTGCACTGCGCCATCGCCTACGTGTGGATCAAGGAGGACACCTACGACAAGGACTACCTCGCCACGCACTCCGTGGGATTCGAGGACTTCAAGAACTACATCATGGGCGGCGAGGACGGCGTCCCGAAGACGCCGAAGTGGGCTGCCCCCATCACCGGCATCACCGAGCGCCAGATCAAGGCGCTGGCGCGCTACTGGGCCAAGCACGTGGTCTCCATCGCGCACTGCGCGGGCGGCGGCCTCATCCGCGCGGCCTACTCAAGCGAGCCGGCTCGCCTCGAGGTGGCGCTGCTGGCCATGCAGGGCCTCGGCAAGCCCGGCGCCGGCCAGATCAACTTCATGGACTGGGGCCTGTTCGGCATCGACGAGATCTACCCGCTGCCCCGCTCCGCCTGCCAGCCCGACCTGTCCTCCATCTACAACGGCTGGGCCATGCTCACCTACCCGGTGAACTTCATCCCCAAGACCCTCATTCCCCAGGCCATCATGAACCCGCCCGTCAAGTGGCGCGGCGGCCACGTCATCGCCGGCCTCCCCGCCGAGGACCAGGTGGTGGAGTGGGACTTCCCGCATGACGGCGACTACGAGCTCCACATGATCTGGACCGACAGCCCCTGCTGGCAGACCTGCTGGAACGGCGGCTACGAGATGCAGCGCGCCCTGCAGCATCCCAACCTCGAGTTCATCCTGGCCCAGCATCCGTGGCTGGAGAACGACTGCCTGTTCGCCGACATCATCCTGCCCACCACCACCAAGCTGGAGGTGCGCGACATCTCCGCCGACCTGTTCAGCGGCCAGTACAACATGCTCATGCACGAGGAGCAGGCCATCCCGCACGTCGGCGAGTCGCTGTCGGACTTCGAGGCCGTGGGCGAGGTCGCCAAGAAGCTCGGCCTGTACGAGGAGTACGTGGGCGGCACCGAGGACGAGCTCATCAGGAAGGGCTTCGACAACTCGGGCGTCCAGGACATGGTGTCCTACGAGGAGTTCATGGAGAAGGGCTACTACGTGGTCCCCACCGCCGAGGACTGGGAGGACGACCCGCGCGGCATGCGCCCGTTCTACGACGACCCGCAGGCCAACCCGCTGCTGACCCCCACGGGCCTCATCGAGTTCAAGTCGACGCTGCTCGAGCAGTTCTTCCCGGATGACGAGGAGCGCCCGCCGGTACCGCACTTCGTTCCCTACGGCGAGTCCCACTCCGAGAGCCTGCTGCACCCGCGCGCCGAGGAGTACCCGTTCCTGCTCGTCACCAACCACCCGCGTTGGCGCGTGCACGCGCAGAACGACGACAACACCTGGTGCCGCGAGATCGAGACCTGCAAGGTCAAGGGTCCGGATGGCTATATGTACGAGCCCATCTGGGTGAACCCGAAGGATGCGGTCGTCCTGGGGCTCAAGGACGGCGACATCGTGAAGATGTACAACGAGCGCGGCGCGGTGCTCGGCGGCATCCGCCTCTCCGAGCGCGTCATCCCGCACGCCATCTACCAGGATCACGGCGCGCGCGTCGACACCATCGTGCTGGGCGAGCTTGACCGCGCCGGCGCCAACAACCTCATCTGCCCGTCTAACACCACTTCCAAGAACGCACCCGGCGAGGTCACCAACAGCTTCCTGGTGAATCTCGAGAAGGTGGACGTGTTCGAGCTCGCCAGGCAGTATCCGGAGGCCTTCGACCACGCCTACGAGGCTGAGACCGGCCAGATCGCCATCGACAAGATCGTGGAAGGAGCCTAAGAGCATGAAGACTTTCATCATTGACATCGACCGCTGCATCGGCTGCCGCAGCTGCCAGCTGGTCTGCAAGGACGAGCACTGCGACAACGACTGGATGCCCTACGCCGCCCCGCAGCCCGATACCGGCCAGTTCTGGATGAACGTGAAGGAGAAGGAGCGCGGCCAGACCCCGAAGGTGCGCGTGACCTACACGCCCGTGCCCTGCCAGCACTGCGAGGACGCCCCCTGCATGAAGGCGGCCAAGGACGGCGCGGTGTACCGGCGCGACGACGGCCTGGTCATCATCGACCCGGCCAAGGCCAAGGACCAGCGCGCCATCATGGAGGCGTGCCCCTACGGCGTGGTGTACTGGAACGAGGCGCTCTCCATCCCGCAGAAGTGCACCGGCTGCGCGCACCTGCTCGACGACGGCTGGAAGGTCCCGCGCTGCGTCGACGCCTGCGCCCACGACGCGCTGCGCTTCGGCGACGAGGAGGACTTCGCCGACATCCTCGACCAGTGCGAGGAGCTCAAGCCCCAGGCTGGCACCCGTCCGCGCGTGCGCTACCTGAACCTGCCCAAGCGCTTCCTGGCGGGCGAGGTGGCCGATCTTGAGGCCGAGGAGGTGCTAATCGGCGCCAAGGTGGTGCTGACCAACCTCGAGACCGGCGAGCAGCTGACCACCGAGACCGATGAGTTCGGCGACTTCTGGTTCAAGCAGATCGCCGCGGCCGACTACGCGCTGGACGTGACCTACGACGGCTACCTGCCGCGCCACGTGGAGGACTTCATCTCCACCAAGGAGAAGGACCTCAACGTCGACACCATCGCGCTCTATCGCGCCTAGCGTGACGGAGCATGGGCGCCGGGCGCAGGGGAGGGACGACTCCCCGCGCCGGGCGCCCGCATTCCCGAGAAAGGGGTTGGGAGCATGAAGATCGCACCTCATCACATCGGCGCCTACTGCAACGACATCGAGGAGTCCATCGACTTCTACGTTGACGTGCTGGGATTTCGCCACCTCTTCTCCACCGAGACCATGGAGGGCGACAAGCCGCTCAAGATGGCGTGGGTGAAGAGCGATGACGGCGTCGTCATCGAGCTGCTGGAGCAGGAGGACAAGGCCACCGTGGCGGCGGCTCGGGCCTGCCTGAACCACTTTGCCGTGCGCGTGCCGGACATGGACGAGATCGTGGCCCGGCTCAACGAGCGGGGCGTGGCCATCGAGGCGGGGCCCTTCGACGCCCTGTGCCCCTTCGACCGCCCGCTGGGCGAGGCCGACTCCGACGTGTTCACCGTCTACGGCGACGGCGGCGCCAAGCTGAAGATCATGTTCTTCCGCGGCCCCGGCGGCGAGCGCATCGAGGCCGTGCAGGACAACATCGGGGCGCTGTAGCGCGCTTCTGTGTCCTTCATCTGAAGCCCTTTTGGAGGCCCCTGCCTGGCGCGGGGGCCTTCTGCTATGATCGTCGGGCCTTATGCGCCGCCCCTGCGGCAGCGCGATCCCGCCCCAATCCGCAAGAGGAAGTGCCGCCGCCCATGTCTCGCCGCTCAAAAGGACCCGTGCGCAGCCTTGTCGGGCTCGTCCTCAAGGTGGCGATCGGATGCCTGCTGGCGGTGATCGTGGTCGTGGGCGGGACGAACCTCATCACCGTGGCGACCACGCGGGACAACGTGCACACCGTCTCCGACCTGGCCGATTTCGACGCCGATGCCGTGGTGGTACTGGGTGCGTCGGTCAAGCCCGACGGGACGCCGAGCGACATGCTGCGCGACCGGCTGGATACGGCCGTGTCGCTCTATCGCGCGGGAGCCGCCGGCGCCATCATCGTGAGCGGCGACAACCGCACGAGCCATTACAACGAGTCCGCGGCCATGAAGGCCTACTGCGTGTCGCTCGGCGTGCCCAGCGAGGACGTCTACGAGGATCATGCCGGCTACTCCACCTACGAGTCGATGTACCGGGCGCGCCACGTATTCGGCGCCGAGCGCGTCATCGTCACCACGCAGGCGTACCATCTCTACCGCGCCATGTTCGCCGCTCAGGGGCTGGGGATGGAGACGCGCGGCGTGGCCAGCGACCACGGCGCCTACGACAACCAGCGCGCCTACAGCATCCGCGAGGCCGTGGCGCGCACCAAGGACTTCTTCAACACGGTTCTCCAGGCTCCCGTGGAGTCTGCCGCCGAGACCGGGCCCGTCAGCCTGGCTGACTCGGGGGATCTGACGTAGGACGCCCGCCGCGGCGCGCGGTCGCAGGCGCTCGGGACGAGTGGCGGGCGGTCGCGGTGCGGGGCCGCGGACGGGGCCGCGCCGAGGGCGGGCGGGTTTTGCGGGAGGCGCCGCGGCATCTGCTTGGCATCGTCTGCGCCAAGCGCGCCTTTTCCCTCCTCACCATGACAAACTGCCCGTGTGGACGCCATGAATAACCGCAGCGGCGCCCATCCGTTGCCTTATACTGAAAGGCTGTACGCTGCCGGGCGCGGCGTGCGTCGTTGGTGGAGCCTCCGCCCGTCGGAGCCGAAGGCAAGGTTGGACTCATGACCCTGATGGATTTGCTGAAGCTGCTGAAGCGCAACTGGAAGATGGTCGTCGCGCTGCCGGTCGCGTGCATGCTGGTGTGCGCGGCGGTGCTGACTATCATGCCGAAGACGTACTCCGCCACGGCGAGCGTGGCGGTGTCGGGCGAGCCGGGCGGTATCGGCGGCATCGCCGAGGGGCTGGCGAAGGAGAAGAGCTCGGGCAAGCTCGAGGTCACCGCCAAGGCCAACACCACCAACAAGACCGTCGCCATCACGGCGGAGGACGTGAACGGCCAGAGCTGCGTCAACACGGTCAACGAGGTGGCCGGCAACTTGAAGACGCAGGCGGCGACGCTCTTCCCCAACGTGCAGGTGCAGGTCACCAACGCGTCGGCGGCAGCGGATGTGTCGCCGAGCCTGGTCAAGTACTCGGCCGTCGCCTTCCTGGCCGGCCTGTTCGTGGCGGTGTGCATCGTCGTGCTGCTGGACATGCGCCGCGCGCCCGTGCACAGCGCCGAGGAGGTTGAGGAGGGGCTCAAGATCCGCCAGCTGGGCGACCTGCCGTTCCCCACGCCCGAGCATGCGCGCGAGGCGCTGCTGGCCAACGTGAGGTTCGCGGGCGAGGGCGAGCGCGCGCTGTGCGTCGTGCCGGTGGGCGACACGCGCAACTCGGTGCTCACGTGCCTTGAGCTGGCCCAGGCGGCCAGCCAGGCGAAGGTGAAGACGCTGCTCATCGAGGGGGACCTGGCCGAGGGCGCGCTCGACGCCATGCGTGGCGACCAGGGCGGACGCCGCGCCGCCGGCCTGGCGGACGTCGTGTCGAAGCGGGCCCAGCTGGACAAGTGCGTCGTTCCCTTCGCGCCGTCGGTGGACTACCTGCCGGCGGGCAGCCCGCTCGTGAACCCGGTGACCATGCTGGGGTCGTCGGCCTTCGAGAAGTTCGTCAACGAGGCCAAGGAGCACTACAGCCTGGTGGTGGTGAACACGTCCGAGCCGACGCGGCATGCGGACTTCGCCTACATCGCGCATGCGGTGGGCAATACCGTGCTGGCCCTGGCCGAGTTCGAGACGCCCACGGCCGAGCTGGCCGAGGTGGCCAACCAGCTGGACATCGCGTCGGCCAAGGTGATGGGCTTCGTCATGGTGGAGCCCCCGACGTCTGCCGGCACCCGCGCCGGCCGCGGCAGCCGCAGCGCCCGCGCCCGCAAGACCAGCGAGTCCAAGACCTCCATGGAGCGCCTCAAAGCCGCCACCCCCAAGCGCTCCCGCCGGTAGGAGAGCGCAGAAGCCCGCAACTTCCTGGAAGCTGCGTTTGTATACAAATACGTATACAAACGCAGCTTTATATTCGAAAGTGATTGGAGTTAATTTTCCATTCATACTGCGATTGTATACAAAATCGTATACAATCGCAGTATGAATAACTCATCGTGGAAAGAAGAGCTTCAAAGTCTCGCCGCCTCCCAATGGGGGCTCTTCACGGCCGCCCAAGCGCGGGAGCTTGGCATCCAGCGAAATCAAGTAGCCCGCCTCGCAAAGCGCGGGCTAGTCGAATCGGTTGACTACGGAGTCTATCGATTCTCGTCTGGCTACGAGGCGAGCCATACTGACTTGAAGGCCGCATGGCTGTCGCTTTACCCGAAGAAGACCGCGTACGAGAGAATGACCGAGCAACCACTCGATGCGGTGGTGCGGGGGCGTACGGCGGCATTTCTCCATGATCTGGGCGATTTCTATCCGACGCCGTTCTCGTTTGCGGTCAGCAAGCGGCGGCAGACGCGCAGGGATAACATCCACTGCCTCCTCGAAGAGGTGGATCCGCAGGATATCGTTTTCGTCGACTCGCTGCCGGTAACGTCAGTGGAAAAGACTATCGCCGACCTGATCCGAGAGGGGGAGGATCCGACCCTTCTCGGGCAGGTGGCGAAAGATGCTGTTCGAAGCAGGCATGAATTTAATGTTGAAAGGCTCGCCCATTTGCTCGAGTCTCTACTTACCGAGGGCAATGATGCAGATGATTTTGCCCGGACGCTCCTCAGGGGAAGCGCGTTCGAAGCCCAACGTGAGAACTTCTTGGGAGCACTGTCCTTTCTAGACTGGATGAAGGGAAAAGAGGGGTTAGGCGAGGACGCGCTGGAGCTCTATCTAACAGGCAAATCTCTCCTTGACGCGGCGGATCGTAGCCGAAACATCATTCTCCCTCGCTACTCGAAGAACCGTATGGAGGAGCTGGACGAGAGGGCTGTGGATGACAAATAGCAGATACAAGACGCCCGATGCGATGGAGATGGCGGTGAAGGCTGCCGCCAAGGCATCTTCCCAAGACACCAACCAAGCTCTTCTCGATTACTATCATGACCGCTTTCTTTCGCGCATCTTCAGCGAGGATGATCCGCGCTTCATTCTCAAGGGCGGCCGAGGGATGCTCGCTCGGTTGGTAGATGTTCGGCGGACGAGAGACACGGACATTTTCTATTCTGGCGACGACATTGGGGAGGCTGTCGACGAGCTCGTTAGGCTGGGCGGTAAGGAGCTGGGCGATTTCCTGACTTATCGGCTGGAGTCCATTGAGGTGATCGTGGAGGAACAGGGCTATCGGAGTGGGAAGCGCCTCCGTTTTACTCCTGTTCTGGGTGGAACAAAGGAGATACGCCCGCACGTGGTCATCGATCTTGTGGTGGATCCTGCGGTAGTCATCTGCCCCGATGTGGTGGATCCTGTGAACAGTCTTGCCGTTAAGGGGATCGATACGCCACGCTATCTGGTATTTCCCGTTGTGAACTCCATTGCCGACAAAGTGGTTGCCACGATGCTTCCCTATCCGAATGGCTCGCGATCGAGTCGCGTGAAGGATCTTGTGGATCTGGTCAGATACATTCTTAGCGAAGAGCTGATCGGCGATCGTCTGCACGAGGCGGTGCGTTCTGAGTTTTGCCTGCGGGGAGCTGCGATACCGGAGGCGTTCTCTATTCCCGATTCATGGGGTAGGGAGCTGCTTAAGGGCTATCAGAAGCTGGCGAAGGAGGCGCGCCTGCCCAAGGCGTGCTTTGATGTCGAGTATGCGAGAGGCATGGTGGCTCGCTGCCTTGATCCCGCCCTATCGGGGGATTGCGTCGGGCGCGTCTGGAGCCCGGAGCGGTTGCGCTGGGAGTAGCGTTTGTCCCTGCCGGCGTTTGGCGGGGGTAGGCGGGCGTCGGGGGCCCTGCGGGGCGCGGCCTTTTTCGTTGCGCAGTAAAGTCGACGTTTACCTGGGGATACGCCGGGGCGTCTGGTTGTGCGCATTCTGTGGCGGCGTCATCACAGGGCTTCCACAACTTTGTCGGCGAGTGGCATCTATATGGCCTGGTCAATCACCTGTTTTCACCTGTCGTTCCCGAAAAGCCGTAAGAGGTGCGCACGAAGCCGCGTTTCGCCCCGCGACGGGCGCTCCTGCCCACCGCACCTAGGGCGACGTGTTATCATTGTTTGCGTATTGGACGCCTGCCAGCAGTAGATTGCGCTTCAACGCAGCCGGCTTGCAAGCGCCCGGTTCATCGGGAGGCATGACGTCCCGCAGGGGGCGGGTGGCACGGTGGGAGCAAGTCTTGCGCCGCGCTTCCAAATGCCATCCCGGACATAGCTCGAAGGAGCGGAGACGACGCCACGCGCGCGCTTCGTAAGATCGGGCGGATGAAGAGCGCTTATTTCTTCTTGCGTGAGCAAGGGGCGAAGCCATGGCCGGGCGCGCAGGCGTCTACGCGCTGGCAGCGGGGGAGCGTGATGCGCTCCCTTGCCGTCGGCGTGCCGGCTGGGAGCCGCGGGGCCGTCGTCCCGGGGCGACGCCTACCCTCATGCCGCGCGAAGGACGTGATTGATGTGTGGTATGTCGTGCAGGTGGCCGCCGGCCGCGAGACCAACGCCGAGGCGATGATCCGGCGCTTCGTCGACGACGGGGTGCTCCAGGAGTGCTTCGTGCCCCGCTACGAGCTGATGAAGAGCTTTCGCGGGGAATGGCGCCTGTGCACCGCCAAGCTGTTCCCGGGTTACGTGATAGTGGTGACCAATGACATCGACGCGCTGGAGGCCGAGCTGCGTAAGGTGCCGGCCTTCACCAAGCTTCTGGCCAGCGGCGATGCGTTCCTGCCGCTCTCGCCCGAGGAGATCGACTGGATCGCCGCCTTCACCGAGCACGGCGACCGCGTGATCGAGATGTCCGAGGGCATCATCGAGGGCGACCAAGTCCGCATCACCAAGGGCCCGCTGCGCCATCACGAGGCCTGGATCAAGAAGATCAACCGCCATAAGCGCTTAGCGTATCTGGAAATCGAGATGTTCGGCAGAACGTTAGAGGCAAAAGTAGGACTGGGGATTGTCAAAAAAACCAGCTGACAAGGGAATAGGGAAGGATCTTGGCGCCTAGCACCGCCATGGCAGCCGATCCGGAAGACTTGCTCGACGTCGCCGCCGTTACGGGGGCGTCCGAGAGCGTCGCCCCCGCGCGCCCCAGGCGGCGCATGCAGTCGAGCCCGTCGCAGTCGGGCGCGATGCTGCTCACCTTCGACGACCTGGCCGAGTACGTCGAGGAGGAGCGGGCCGAGGCGGCCGGCGGGGCCAACAACCCGCGCCTGCGCGCCCGGGCCGCCGGCGCCGCGCGCCCCGCGGGCGCCGCGACGGTGCCGCCCCGGGCGCGCCGCTACGCCGTGCGCGAGCTCGCCGGCTACGAGGCCCCCGAGGCCCCCGACCCCGCCGTCGCCGACGCCGCCGCG